>JAYFMW010000014.1:0-113554 GCA_042408215.1 Microcoleus sp.
ATCAAAGAGTGAGGTATCCTGTTGTGGAAGTTCTGCTGTTTGTCCAGAGATAGGAATTACCTGTTCCGTCAATGTGTTCTCTGGCGATGGATTGGAAACTAGGGAATTTTCCTTGGCTGGCTCAGATCCTGTGTCCTGATTTAGACTTAGATCTTGATTGAAATCTTCGGCTTTCTGCGTTGGTATTTCTTGGTTAGTAGTGGTTGGGAGCAACACGCCGTTGAGGGAATTATCCCCAACATTTTCAGCGCTAATTACTGACTCTGGGAGTGCCTCTGCTTGTACATTTATTTGAGGCTCGGTTTCCTCGCTGTTGGTTGGTGAAGCAGTTGGTTGTTCTGTAATTGGGGAATCGACTGCTTGGGCGATCGCAGCCGGCATCAGTCCACTACCTAAAACAGTTAGCGTAACTACTAAAGTTTTGTAAACAAGTGTATTCATAGTTGATACTCACCCTCACATCTTCGTTTCAAAAACAATATCACACGTTCCCCACTCACTACTCACTAACTTTTTATAAGAAATACCCTGAAAACCCTGTGACTTTAGTCCAGGGATGAAAGGGCGTTGCAGGATTTATCCTGCCTACTCTCAAAGAGGTTCAATGTAACGCTTAACTGTTTCTGTACAGATATTCCCCGCAGTAGAGACCAAGTAGGTAGGTGTCCACAGGTAGGCAATTGCTGTATACTAAACCTATGACAACAAACTGTAAATTAAATGTACGCAGTACAAAAAGATGTTTGGCATTTAACTGGATTAGACAAAAATATAATTGAGCAACTCCTGAGATGGTCAAACAACCTGTTTAATGTCGGGACTTACGAGAGTCGGCAACGGTACTTTAAGGACAAAGGCGCAATCAAATATCCCGACCTGTACAAGATTGCCAAAACCCACGAAAATTACGGGTTGATTTACTCTCAAGTTGCTCAACAATCCTTAAAATCTGTTGCTGAATCTTTTAGCTATTTCCGAGCCTTAGAAAAGTTAGCCAAGAAAGGGGAACTTAATCAAAAACCGAGATTGCCAAAGTACAGAACTCCAGGCGGTATGTACCAGATTTCCTATCCGGGACAAGCCTTGAAAATAGTCGGCAATCAGGTGAGACTGCCTCTAGGAAACAAAGGTAAAGAACACTTCGGGACAGATGCTCTCTGGATTCCCTTACCGGAAAGACTCAAAGATTGCCAGATTAAAGAACTCAGGTTAATTCCTAGGAATGGTAAGGTATGGGTCGAATACGTCCACAAATCTCTAACCGAGCAAGCCCCTAGTTGTAGTCTCGAAGTAACAGGGGTTTTGGGCATCGACCACGGCATCAACAACTGGTTAACTTGTGTTTCTAGTAATGGTAAACCTTTCCTCATTGATGGTCAAAAATTGAAGTCTTGGAACCAAGGGTTTAACAAAGAAAAGGCGCGAGTCCAATCGGAACACGCTCGACATAAATTACCCAAAGGTTTCTCATCGACCAGGCTGCAACAGTTGTCAGAAACTCGTGCAAGAAGAATGAGAGATGCTGTCAACAAAGCAGTTAGAGCCATCGTGGATTATTGCGAAAAGTCCCAAATTAATGTCATGGTTTTTGGCTGGAATAAAGGACAGAAGCAAGAAGTCAATATGGGGGGAGTGACTAACCAAAATTTTGTCCAAATACCCACAGCTAAAGTCAAGGAGAGACTACAAGAAGAATGCGAATTAAGGGGATGGCGATTGGTCGAACAAGACGAATCCTACACATCAAAAGCTAGTTTTTTAGACCAAGATTTGTAGCCCGTGAAAGTCGGTGAAAAACCCGACAATTGGCAGCCATCGGGTAAGCGAATCAAGCGAGGTTTGTACCGTTCTAGCACTGGGTTGTTAATTAATGCAGACGTTAATGGTGCAGCTAATATCATCCGCAAATCAAAAGTAGCCACAGACTCAATAATTCAGCGAGTGGGTAGGGGGTTGCTGACTAACCCTTTAAGAATTAAACTTTGGGTGGATTCATCCCCCAAAGTTTGTCCTTAAGAATCCCCGCGTCTTCAGACCGGGGAGTGTCAATTCGTTGTTTGTTGTGAGCTAGAAATATCCAACCTTGATGTTTCATCAATAAAAAGTTAGCCCAAGAGATACAGCTTGCGATGAAAAAAGTAATTTGGGGTTTTTGTCTAGTTTTAGCTTTACTTGTTTGGAGTGGTGATGCGAGTGCGGGGGTTTTGGGCGATCGCCTATCCAGTTTTCCCAATTGGGAAAGCAAACCTCCTGTATCTGTAGCCAAGGGAGATTTGGTTTATCCAGATTGGATGGCTGGAAATTGGGATGTTGCGAGCACTTTGGTGGATTTAGCAGCGCCTTTAGCCCCAAATATTGTCACTCCTGGCTTTGAGGGAAACCGACAGTATTTGCAGCAGCCAGTATTATTTAAAGTGCGGTTTCAACCTGAGAGAAATATTGGCTTATTTTTAAATTTCCAATCTAAGATAGCTCAGAAAATTGTAGCCGATCGCAGTTTTAATGGTTTCAATATCGCTAAGGCTTATTTGGGCGATCGGGCTGTACTTTCGGTGAAAGTCGATCCGAACAATCCCAACCGCCAAGTTACTTTTTTGAAAGGGGAACGACAACTGGTTTCAATTGTGACAGGCCGGGGAACTGAGACACCGCATCCTCGCCAGTTTGTATCTACAGAGATTTCTCAACAGGTGTTTCGGGGAGAGTCCAATATTTATTTAAATGAGGTGGAAACAACAACGAGTTATCGAGTTGTTGGAGGCGAGGAAAATAGCGATTCCGTCATTAGAAAGATTGAGGCGGATCAGGTGACAGCGATTTATTTGTCGCCACAAGACCCCGATTATTTTGCTGCTGGGGGGCATCCTGTGGCTTTGTACCGATATCGGTTGGAGTTGGTGCCGGCATAGTATTGTAAAACTTCATTAAAATTGTAAGCATCAATAGACAATGGTAGTATCATATAGTCAGAAGGGTCGATTGATTAACGCCGATGTTAACGGGTCTTACAATATTTTGAGAAAAGCAATCCCAAATGCGTTTAGCACTCTTGATAGAGAGCTGCGTAGTTCAGCTTTAGAAGGGTTAATCCGCTCGAAGTGAAAGCGAAAGGGGAGGGACTCAACGCCTCCCATGGCACTGTAATAGATGACTATACTTTTACCAGCTATATAAGTTGCCATCTCGATCGACCTAGCAGCGATCGACGTGCCTAGAAACTTCCTTTGATAAGCTTTCCTGATAACCGTCATCAGTTTAACTGTCGCCAAACCCCTTTACAAACCAGAGTGATTACCGTAATAATAGAGACATCATCCGAACATTGACAACCAAATACAGCAATCATAAACAAATGACAACAACCTTACAACAACGCGAAAGCGCCAATGTCTGGGAACGCTTCTGCGAGTGGGTCACAAGCACAGACAACCGGATTTATATCGGTTGGTTCGGCGTCTTGATGATTCCTACCCTCTTAAGCGCCACCATCTGCTACATCGTCGCCTTCATTGGTGCACCTCCTGTAGACATCGACGGCATCCGCGAACCAGTGGCTGGTTCCTTGATGTTCGGTAACAACATCATCACAGGTGCTGTTGTTCCTTCGTCTAACGCGATCGGTCTTCACTTCTACCCAATCTGGGAAGCTGCTTCCCTCGATGAGTGGTTGTACAACGGCGGCCCTTACCAATTGGTAATTTTCCACTTCCTGATCGGTGTATTTTGCTACATGGGTCGTGAATGGGAACTGTCCTACCGCTTAGGAATGCGCCCTTGGATTTGCGTAGCATACTCTGCACCAGTTGCAGCAGCTACCGCAGTATTCTTGATCTACCCGATCGGACAAGGCTCCTTCTCAGACGGTATGCCTTTGGGTATCTCCGGTACATTCAACTTCATGATCGTGTTCCAAGCTGAGCACAACATCCTGATGCACCCCTTCCACATGTTGGGAGTTGCTGGTGTCTTCGGTGGTAGCTTTGTTCTCCGCCATGCACGGTTCTTTGGTAACATCTTCCTTGGTTCGTGAAACAACCGAAACCGAATCGCAAAACTACGGTTACAAATTCGGTCAAGAAGAAGAAACCTACAACATCGTTGCAGCCCACGGCTACTTCGGTCGTTTGATTTTCCAATACGCTTCTTTCAACAACAGCCGTTCTTTGCACTTCTTCTTGGGTGCATGGCCAGTTGTCGGTATCTGGTTCACAGCACTGGGTATCTCCACAATGGCTTTCAACTTGAACGGTTTCAACTTCAACCAATCAATTATCGACTCTCAAGGTCGTGTCATCAACACTTGGGCTGATGTCATCAACCGCGCTAACTTGGGTATGGAAGTCATGCACGAGCGCAATGCTCACAACTTCCCTCTCGACTTGGCCGCTGGTGAAACAACTCCTGTGGCTTTGGTTGCTCCTTCTATCAACGGCTAAGTTTTAGCTTTTGATTAACAAAAAGCGCTCCTAGAAATAGGGGCGCTTTTTGTTTGGGAAAAAAGATTTTTCTAACGTTCTTTGTGGCTGAGTTTCTTATTTATTTAAACTACGTTTCTTCAGACACAGCAAGCAATCCAACGTCCGATAACCAAAACTTATCACCGTCATCAGTTTAACTGTCGCCAAACCCCTTTACAAACCAGAGTGATTACCGTAATAATAGAGACATCATCCGAACATTGACAACCAAATACAGCAATCATAAACAAATGACAACAACCTTACAACAACGCGAAAGCGCCAATGTCTGGGAACGCTTCTGCGAGTGGGTCACAAGCACAGACAACCGGATTTATATCGGTTGGTTCGGCGTCTTGATGATTCCTACCCTCTTAAGCGCCACCATCTGCTACATCGTCGCCTTCATTGGTGCACCTCCTGTAGACATCGACGGCATCCGCGAACCAGTGGCTGGTTCCTTGATGTTCGGTAACAACATCATCACAGGTGCTGTTGTTCCTTCTTCTAACGCGATCGGTCTTCACTTCTACCCAATCTGGGAAGCTGCTTCCCTCGATGAGTGGTTGTACAACGGCGGCCCTTACCAATTGGTAATTTTCCACTTCCTGATCGGTGTATTTTGCTACATGGGTCGTGAATGGGAACTGTCCTACCGCTTAGGAATGCGCCCTTGGATTTGCGTAGCCTACTCTGCACCAGTTGCAGCAGCTACCGCAGTATTCTTGATCTACCCGATCGGACAAGGCTCATTCTCAGACGGTATGCCTTTGGGTATCTCCGGTACATTCAACTTCATGATCGTGTTCCAAGCTGAGCACAACATCCTGATGCACCCCTTCCACATGTTGGGAGTTGCTGGTGTCTTCGGTGGTTCTTTGTTCTCCGCCATGCACGGTTCTTTGGTAACATCTTCCTTGGTTCGTGAAACAACCGAAACCGAATCGCAAAACTACGGTTACAAATTCGGTCAAGAAGAAGAAACCTACAACATCGTTGCAGCCCACGGCTACTTCGGTCGTTTGATTTTCCAATACGCTTCTTTCAACAACAGCCGTTCTTTGCACTTCTTCTTGGGTGCATGGCCAGTTGTCGGTATCTGGTTCACAGCACTGGGTATCTCCACAATGGCTTTCAACTTGAACGGTTTCAACTTCAACCAATCGATTATCGACTCTCAAGGTCGTGTCATCAACACTTGGGCTGATGTCATCAACCGCGCTAACTTGGGTATGGAAGTCATGCACGAGCGCAATGCTCACAACTTCCCTCTCGACTTGGCCGCTGGTGAAACAACTCCTGTGGCTTTGGTTGCTCCTTCTATCAACGGCTAAGTTTTAGCTTTTGATTAACAAAAAGCGCTCCTAGAAATAGGGGCGCTTTTTGTTTGGGAAAAAAGATTTTTCTAACGTTCTTTGTTGCTGTTAACAAACTAAGTGATATCAAGTCCGCTTGAGTAGTTGTCATTCTGAGTCCTGAGTCCTGAAGGAACTGAAGGAACTGAAGAATCTCGTCCGATGCAACGCGGTTACTATGTTGCGCTTGATTCTATGACAAGTAAGCGTTTTGAGTCAAGCGATCGCCCGGACATGATATGAGCAATGGCTAAAAAAACAGAATAGCCAGAACCCCGCAGCACTTAAAGTGCTGCGGGGTTCTAACGCGCGATCGGATTTTACGTTGAATTAGGTTGACCTACTTAATAGCCGATCGCCCAATCTAAAATTAATCTAAAAAATTAAAAGGTGAAAAATTCATTTTTCACCTTTTAACTCTCGACTCTCGACTCTCAAATTGTCTGTTACTGCACAAACTTCTTGAAGGCCAGCGTCACGTTGTGGCCGCCAAATCCAAAAGAATTAGACAGGGCTACATCAACTTTTAGATCGCGACTGTGATGCGGAACATAGTCCAAATCGCACTCTGGATCGGGATTTTCCAGATTGATTGTCGGCGGGATTTTGTCGTTGGCGATCGCCATTACCGCAGCCACCGCCTCAATTCCCCCAGAACCGCCCAAAAGATGACCGGTCATTGACTTGGTAGAACTAATCGCCACTTTGTAAGCATGATCTCCCAAAGTCTTTTTAATCGCTTTCGTTTCCGTAGAATCGTTGGGAAGTGTACTCGTGCCGTGAGCATTGATATAGCTCACCAGATCCGGCGTCAAACCCGCATCCTTGAGCGCTAAAGCTATTGCCCGCGCCGCACCGTCCCCCCCCGGTACTGGGGAAGTCATGTGGTAGGCATCGCAAGTTAAGCCGTAGCCGACGATTTCTGCGTAGATCCGGGCTCCACGGGCGATCGCATATTCCATTTCTTCGAGAATCAGAATGCCAGCACCTTCGCCCACCACAAAACCGTCGCGATCGCGATCGAACGGACGGCAAGCATGAGTCGGGTCATCATTGCGAGTCGAAAGCGCCCTCGCCGCAGCAAAACCCGCCACGCACAAAGGCGTCACCGCCGCTTCCGTACCGCCACAAATCATTGCTTGGGCGTAACCTCCCTGCACTAGGCGAAACGCATCGCCCACCGCATTTGACCCCGCAGCACAAGCCGTCACTGTACAAGAGTTCGGCCCCTTAGCGCCCGTTTGAATTGCTGTCAGGCCTGCCGCCATATTCGCAATCATCATCGGAATCATAAACGGACTGCATCGTGAGGGGCCACGATTCAGATAAATCTCTTGCTGGTCTTCCAAAACCTTCAAGCCGCCAATACCAGTGCCCAGAATGACGCCGACCTGTTCTGCGTTCAGGTCGTTAATCTCAAACTTGGCATCAGCCAGAGCCTGTTTGCTAGCTGACACCCCAAACTGAGCAAAGCGATCCATCCGCTTTGCCTCTTTGCGCTCTAAATAGTCGTGTGGGTCGTAACCCTTCACCTCTCCGGCAATGCGACAGTCGTGTCGCGACGGGTCGAATAAGGTGATCGGGCCTATACCATTCTTCCCGGCAAGCAACCCGTCCCAATATTCGGATAAGGTATTACCGATCGGTGTAATCGCGCCGAGACCAGTAATAACAACGCGCTTACGCTCTAAATTTGTCATGATTTCAAGTTAAACCAAAAAAGTTAAACACCCAGAACGCAGAACATGCATTGGAGTTTTCAGTTTTCTAACTTCTCTCCAAGACGGGGAAAAGGCAGGTATTTTATGCTTTTGGAGCTGCAAGTTGGCTGCTGATGAAATCTACAGAGGCTTGAACCGTGGTAATTTTTTCGGCTGCTTCGTCTGGAATTTCAATATCAAACTCTTCTTCCAAGGCCATGACCAACTCTACTGTATCTAAGGAGTCTGCTCCTAAGTCGTTAGCAAAGTTGGCTTCGGGCTTGACTGCATCCTCATCGACTTCCAGTTGCTCTATCACGATTTTCTTGACTCTATCAAAAATGTTGCCTTGGCTCATAACATCCTGTCCTTATTGGTTGCTGCGTATCTAATCTTATCCGAAAGGGGGATCTTCGGGAAAAAGGCTTGCCGCTTTTCTAATTGACCAAAAAACTGGGATACAAGCCCCGTCATAAGCTTGACGGCTTTTTGCTAGAATACAGATAGTCGCCTCGCGGGCATTGGGAGACTCGCTTCACGGACGTGGAGCGACGGTAAGACTACCGCTTGCGGAGCGCGTTGCTATGAAGCGTCAAGGAATCCCCGCACCTTTAGGTCGGGGAGTATGTCAAAATTAGCCACTAGCTAAGGGGCTTAAAGCAGTAGCCGAAATATCTAGGTTTACCGAGGATAAGTCCGATCTAATTCTCGGTATTTTTGCTCTTAGGGCAGATGTTGGAGAATTAACGTATAATTTGAGTACGCTGGATTAATGCGGGTTGTTACGGCTCTTACGGCGTGAAAGCCGTAAAACACCTAGCACAAATTAATCACCCAACTACAACTGAATAACTTACCCCCTCAAGGTCGCAAACTTTAACTAGGGAATCGTGGTCATGCTTAAAGTTGAGCGCAAGCGGAGCAATAAGCAAGCAGTAATGCACTACTTTTTACCTTGAGGAAGTTATACCGTGGACTTGGACTTCTGTTGCATCTTGTTCTTCAAGAAGAGATTTACATAGGTTTTTAGAAGCGGTTACGCTAATTATGGAGAGGAAAACACAGCGGAAAGCATCCCAACTTCGTTAGCGCAGCCCTCGAAGAGGATCGCTCTCCTGTCTTGTCCCTTGCCTTTTCTCCCCAGCAGAAACGACCATGCCATCCCAAAATCTCAGATATGCTTACTTTCCCGGTTGCGTGGCCCAAGGGGCCGCCCGTGAACTTTACCTGTCTACCCAAGCACTGACTCAAGCCTTGGGCATTGAACTGGTGGAACTCAAAAAAGCTTCTTGCTGCGGTTCTGGCACTTTTAAGGAAGATTCGCAGTTGCTCGAAGATACTGTCAATGCTCGCAATATTGCTTTGGCTGAGGAATTGAATCTGCCTTTACTCACACATTGCAGCACTTGTCAAGGGGTCATCGGTCATGTGGACGATCGCCTCAAGGATTGCCAAAAAACCGATCCCAACTACATAGAAAAAGTCAACGGTTTACTGGAAAAACAAGGCTGTTCGCCTTATCAGGGCAGTACCGAAGTGAAACATCTCCTGTGGGCGATCGTTGCCGATTACGGTTTGGAGGAAGTTCAAAAGCGAGTTACCCGCAAGCTTTCCGGTTTGAAGTGCGCGGCTTTTTACGGGTGCTATCTCCTGCGAACTCAGGAGCATTTGGTCTACGATGACCCGCACCAGCCGGAATCTATGGAAAATGTGTTTCGGGCGATCGGGGCAACTCCGGTTTATTATCGAGGACGGACGCAGTGCTGTGGCTGGCCCCTTTCGAGTTATGCCACTAACCAATCTTTTCAGATGGCGGGCAAACATCTTGTAGATGCTCTTGACAATGGTGCTGATTGTATGGTAACGCCTTGTCCTCTGTGTCACTTGAATTTGGATTCGCGACAGCCGGAGGTGGAGGGAGTAATTGGGCGTAAGTTGGGTTTGCCGGTGTTGCATTTACCGCAATTGGTGGCTTTGGCTTTGGGTGTTGATCCGAAAAAACTGGGACTCGAACGACATATTGTTTCCACAAAGCCCCTGTTGGAAAAGTTAGGCTTTTAGGAGGATTTCGGAATGATTTAACCGCAGAGATCGCAGAGAACACAGAGGAAGAGATCTCAGAGATGAATAATTCTGACCAAGGAACTGGGATACAAGCCCCGTCATAAGCTTGACGGCTTTGTGCGATCGTATTCAGATACTCAGAGGATCTCTAGGCTCAAGACACGTTGAAACAGCTACGATGAGAGCAAACTTAGGGACAGCCAAAAGGGCAATGGTTAACTCCAACCCGGAAGCAAGAGTACAAAGTCGCCCTAGGGCATTGGGAGACTTTAAACGGACAAGGAGGGAAGGTCAGACTACTTCGGTAGCACGTCCCGATGAACTGTCAAGAATCACTGCACTTTAGGGCAGTGAGTATGTCAAAGGGCTGTATTTGTCAAAAACCAACTTCAGGGCGATCGACTGTGAAGTTTTGTCGCTTTTTGGCTAAGTGCTTCCAGCCACTGCGGTAGACTAACCTTTAATTCTCTGTGCAGGTTATAGCGGTGGCATCAAGCCGTCAAATCTTTTAACTCGCAGAGCCCGCAAATTTTTAGTGACTCGTTGGGAGCCTTTATTCATGTCTCATTCAGTCAAAATCTACGATACCTGTATCGGCTGCACTCAATGCGTCCGCGCTTGTCCGACTGACGTTTTGGAGATGGTGCCTTGGGATGGCTGCAAGGCGGCTCAGGTTGCCTCCTCTCCCCGCACGGAAGACTGTGTAGGCTGCAAGCGTTGCGAAACTGCTTGCCCTACCGATTTTCTGAGCATCCGGGTTTACCTGGGAGCCGAAACAACTCGCAGTATGGGTCTAGCTTACTAAAATTCGATCGACAGGCGATCGAATTACAGACAGACGAGAGGGGGCGATTACATTGCTCCCTCTCTTTTGCTGCGGCATCTGCATTCTGCGACACTCAGAAGCTAAAAATCCTAGAACTTGCCCTCAAAAAACCGTTTTCTGCCTAAAATAGTCTGTTGAGTCGCCAAAGGCAAACCCAGAAACCGGGTTTTTGGCATATAGTGCATAAGTCCTGAATATTGACACTTCCCGGTCTAAAGACACGGGGATTCTTAAGGACAAACTTTGGGGGATGAATCCACCCAAATCTTGATTCTTAAAGGGTTTGTCAATAACCCACTACCCACTCGCCCATTGCTGAGTCTATGGCTACTTGTGGTAGGCATTTGCTGGTATAGACCTGCGTCTGTGTATCCATCCCACATTTTTCTGGTAACAGAATGTGGTTTGTGTCTTGCATAAAGAGGGCTGGCTGGATCAATCCTGCAACGCCCTTTCATCCCTGGACTAAAGTCACAGGGTTTTCAGGGTATTCTTTATAAAACTTAGATTTATTACGATCGCGAAGCAGGAGTAGTACCTTAAATGTGCGGAATCGTTGGCTATATCGGCACGCAAGCAGCAAGCGAGATTTTGCTAGCAGGATTAGAGAAACTGGAATACCGGGGTTACGATTCAGCGGGCCTCGCTACCATCTGGGAAGGAGAAATTACCTGCATCCGCGCCAAGGGCAAATTGCACAACCTGCGGGAAAAATTAGCTGAAATAGAAAATCTAGCTTCCATTGGAATCGGACACACCCGCTGGGCAACTCACGGCAAGCCAGAGGAATATAACGCTCACCCTCATCTCGATAATAGCGGGCGAATTGCAGTAGTTCAAAATGGCATTGTCGAAAACTATCGCGAATTGCGGGAAGAATTGAAAGCCAAGGGACATAAATTTGTCTCGGATACGGACACTGAAGTTATTCCTCATTTAATTGCTGACTTTTTGGCAGAAGTCAGAGGGAAGAAGTCAGAGGGAAAAGGCAAGAGAGCAGAGGAAATTGCCGATTTTTCATTTTTAGAAGTGGTTTTAAAGGCGGTAAATAGATTAGAAGGAGCTTTTGCGATCGCCGTTATTTGTGCCGATTTTCCCGACGAATTAATTGTCGCCAGACAGCAAGCTCCTTTGGTGATTGGCTTTGGTGCTGGGGAATTTTTCTGCGCTTCCGACACCCCGGCCTTAATATCTCACACCCGCGCTGTTTTGTCTCTAGAAAATGGGGAAGTAGCAAGGCTAACTCCGATGGGAGTTGAAGTTTACAGCTTTGCAGGGCAAAGGCTGAAAAAAAGCCCGCGCCTCCTCGGCTGGAGTCCGGTTTCCGTCGAGAAACAGGGCTTTAAGCACTTCATGCACAAGGAAATTTACGAACAGCCCGCCGTAGTCAGAGCTTGTTTGGAGGCTTATTTAGACAACGACTGGAATCCAGAAAGTACAGAATCTCCTATTAATCTAAACTTGCCAAAAGAACTTTGTGCTGATGTCGAACAAATTTCAATTCTTGCCTGTGGTACTAGCTGGCACGCCTCGCTAATTGGCAAATATCTTTTAGAACAATTAGCCAACATCCCAACAGCAGTGCAGTACGCTTCAGAATACCGATACGCACCGGCACCGCTGACAGGAAATACTTTAATTATTGGGGTAACACAGTCTGGAGAAACGGCGGACACACTGGCTGCTTTGGGTATGGAACAGCAGCGCCGCGCGGGTTTTACCGATAAATTCCGGGCGAGAATGTTAGGCATTACTAACAGGACTGAAAGTTCTATCGCCCACATGATGCCGCACATTATTCACACCCACGCTGGCATAGAAATTGGCGTTGCTGCAACGAAAAGTTTTGTGACTCAGTTGATGGCATTCTATTTCTTGGCTTTGGATTTAGCACACCAGCGGCAAACTATCAGTAACGGGAGATTGGCAGAAATCCTTGCTGGTTTGCGCCAGTTGCCGGCAGAAATTGAAAAGTTTTTTGAGATTCAAGAACAGTATGTGGAGGAATTGTCCAACCAGTTTACCGAAACCCAAGATTTTATTTTTGTGGGGCGGGGAATTAACTTTCCCATTGCGTTAGAAGGGGCTTTGAAACTAAAGGAAATCAGCTACATTCACGCTGAAGGATATCCCGCCGGAGAGATGAAACATGGCCCGATCGCCCTTTTGGACGCGAAAGTGCCTGTAGTGGCGATCGCCATGCCCGGTAGCGTTTACGAAAAGGTGCTTTCCAACGCTCAAGAAGCCAAAGCGCGGGATGCTCGTTTAATTGGCGTTACTCCGCAGCAAGGTGTGGCGGAAGCCGATATTTTTGACCACATTTTGCCGGTGCCTTTGGTGGATGAATTATTGTCGCCAATTGTGACAGTAATTCCGCTGCAATTGTTGGCTTATCACATTGCCGCGCGACGGGGTTTGGATGTGGATCAACCTCGGAATTTGGCGAAGTCGGTGACGGTGGAATAAAGGAAGTCATTAGTCATTAGTCATTAGTCATTAGTCATTGGTCATTAGTCATTAGTCATTAGTCATTAGTCATTAGTCATTAGTCATTAGTCATTAGTCATTAGTTGGTTGTTGGTTGTTCTAATAACCAATAACCAATAACCTATGCCCTATGCCCTATGCCCAATTCCCTATGCCCTATGCCCTATGCCCTATGCCCTATGCCCTATGCCCTATGCCCTATGCCCTATGCCCTATGCCCTATGCCCTCTTTGCACACCCCGCAAATTGCGGCTAACAGCAGCCAGCTTATGGTATTCACTCGAAAATCAAACAGCGTTACATCTACGGTGTTAAATAGGGTGCAGGCGGCGAAAGCTAATAAATAACTGAAGAAAATTAGGCGATCGCCTGAATTTGTGTCTTGACAAATTACCCGATTTGTGATATGAGATATCGCATTTTTCTCTGTGGCCTGTGCGGCTATTTGCTCCTGTTCAATATCCACAGGAAAATGCGATCGCCAATTCACCAACAGCAAAACACCCCTAGCCAAAACCCAGCCCACTAAACCCAAAAAGAACAGCGTTGCCGGTATTCCCGTTTCCGCAGTCAGCATCAGTATCAAACTGTGAGGATGACCAAGCCATTCGTGCATTTGAGCTTCATAAAGAGGCGTAAAATTTCGCAGTCCCCAACCAGTCCAAGGACGCTGCTGAGTCATCGACCACGCAAATTGCCACTGAGTAGTTCTCAAAGTAGCTGTCGGCCGATTGGGAAACATCTCATCTGTCAGTCTGGCCCAGAAAAAAGATGGGATAATTACTCGTAAATATTGCCGCAGCGGTGGCGGGCCAAAAGCCGACAAAAAAACTGCCCCAACAGCACTAAAAACCACAGCTAAGAATTTTTTATAACCCCTATAAAATGCAAAAGCCAAAACTGCCAAAACTGCCAGTCCCCAAGCATTGCGAGAATTAGTGAAAATTAAAGCAACAGCATTTCCCACCACTGCAAAACTTAAAAATAGAAATTGGTAATTGGGCCTTGGGCCTTGGGAATTGGGAATTGGGAATTGGGAATCGGGAATTGGGAATTGGGAATTGGGAATTGGGAATTCATTAATTGTTTCCCTCTTCCCTCTTCCCTCGGACTTCTTCCCTCGGACTTCTTCCCTCAACATCCATCCGTTAAATCCTTTAAATCCGTTAAATTCGTTGCCGAACTTCCCTCTTTCCTCTGCCTTATGCCTTATGCCTTCTGCCTTCTGCCTTCTATCCGTTAAATCCGTTACACAATCCGTTGCCGAACTTCCTTCTTCCCACAATCCCAAAGCTAAAATAAACACAATTGTCAGATAACAAGCTAAAATATTAGCATACATAAATACAGAAGCCATCCTACCCGGAGGATTTCCCGTAGGTTCGAGTACCCAACCCAAAACTGGCTGCAATTGAACAATGCCACTCCAACCTAAAAATTGCTGTCCAAAACCTAAAATTATGACGGGAATTGAACTAATTACTATCATCCAAGACAATTGCCGCAATTGAGCCGGAGTTTGAATTAAACTGCTGAATGCCGCAAAAAATATAAAAAACGGCAAGAAATTGCCCAACCCTAAAAAAGCCTCGATGGGGTTGTTAGCAAAAACCGCCGCGATCGCTAGCAATACACTGAGAATAACTAATCCTCGATTGACCGGGCGGCGACTAATTTGGCTAAATTTTTGTTTCCAAGTGCCGATTAATCCCAGGAATAGACCTAAAGCTCCCAAAATGGGAATCAAAGGAAAAATCAGCATCCCCAATTGAGCGAAATTCCAAGGTAATTGTAGGCTGCGATCGGGATGTTTTTGGATTCCAGACTTCAGATTTTCAACAGTCAGTTTGACCGATAATTTCAACTGATTTTTGATATTCACCCACACTCCTAATCTCAAATCTAAAATCTACAATCTCAAATCTTTAGGCTAATTCCCAAGTGCATTCCGATCGCGTTAATCGAATTTGAGCTAAGGCAAAAATGGTCGGAATAATCCGAGCATAATTAGTTGAAATCGATCGCCAGCCCAAATCAGCTAAAAACCACGTCCACAGCACCGGGCCGAGAAACGAAAACACACTCCGCGTCGCACCGTAACGAGCGGCACTTGTCGCCAGAGAGCGCCGCGCTGTCTGAATTGCGACATAATTTTGAAACTGGGTTGCTGCGGCTCCTCCTCCTGTAATCACTGCTTGTTTGGCCATTTGATATGTGGCAAAGTGCAGCGCAAATTGATGGGCCATTAGTTTGAGCAACACTGGTTTGACGATCGAACTAACAGCTAAAGCGCTCCCACCTTTGAAGAGTAAACCCAAGGGGTCTTTTTCCGCAGAAATCGGCAGAGGTTCGGAGAATTTAGACTCGACAATTGCTCGCTTTACTCGTACCGTCAATGCTTTTTTTTCTGCGGAAGGTAACTGCTTCCATGCGCGGCCCATTAAGTGCAAAAATACTTCTGCTTCTAAGTCTGTGGTTGACAACTGTTTGGGATAGGGAATTTTGAGATAGCGACAAACTTGAATTAGGGCTTGTCTATAAGTTACTTGTTCGGTTCGTCCTCTGAGTACCGTCAATCCGTCTGCTGCTAGATAACGAAACCGCTGTTCTACGGCGTCTAGCCAAGCTTCGCGATCGCGACTTTGTACATCTATCGGTGCGGGGGTTTGCACGTAATCTAAAGGATTAAACCTGCGGCTGAACAGGAGTTCTGTTAGTTGTTGCAATTCTTCTTCTGTTGCTAATTCTAGCGCTGCTCTGAGTTCGTCCAAGATTTTGCCCTCCCTTATACCATTTGAGATTTGAGATTTGAGATTTGAGATTGCTGCTGCTTGACAACCATCGGGTTTGGGAATTTGCCTACAGTGGCTTTTTTTTTGTTGGTTTTTTTTGTTGTTTATTTTTTTTGTGTGGTCTTAATCACGGATTCGTGCTGTCCCCTATTCTACTACTTGGTGCGGGGCGATCGACAGGCTTTGCACAGAAGCTCCGACTACTAGAAGCCATAACCTCAGCAGCACCTCCCAGCGGACATCTAAATTTTACAGTCAAGTTTGGGGTGTCCCCCCCGCCCTAAAAATACAATTTAGATGCTCAACAGCTTACCAGGAAACCCCTGGGTACGCCTGCAACCCCGCAGCTTGAGGAGTCAAACCGTCTCCCTGAACCCCCACTATGTTATTGGTTATCAACAAAGGAAAAATAATTTAGTCTACTTCTGTTCAAAAAGGTCATTTAATCCTATAATGGTTTTGGATTTATTTGAACAAACTAAATGATGTCTTCTTCTGTCGCACCGTCTTTTTTGCAGGGATACTGGCAAGATGCTTTCAATCTCAAGCAGCATCTACAGGAATTTTTAAACTTAGATTTAGAAACAATTGAAAAAGAGCTGGCCCTCGGTCAACAATCCCTAAAAGAAATAGGTCATCGGGATTTTGATTGGGAAAAAGCCACTGAATTTTATCGCGATCGAGTCGGACAAGCTTACCTATTTGAACTGGGAGCTTGGCATTTGTCCAGTCAGGATTATATAGGAGGCACTTTAACATTAATATCAGATATGGCGATCGGTCGAGTTTTAGATTTTGGCGGCGGTATTGGCACTCATGCTATTGCAGCAGCTCTTTGTCCTCAAGTAGAACAAGTAGTCTATTGCGATCTTAACCCCATAAATTGCAATTTTGTTCAAAGCCGAGCTGCTAAGTTAGGATTGAGTAACAAAATTTCCTGTTGTCTGGAAGTATCTCCGACGGAAGTTTTCGAGACGATTATTTGTTTGGATGTGATGGAACATTTACTAAATCCCAGTCAGCAATTGATGGAATTCCACAAAATGCTGACTCCATCAGGGAAGATTATCCTTAACTGGTATTTCTTTAAAGGTTTTAATCAAGAATTTCCTTTTCACCTAGAAGACGAGGCTGAAATAAACAGATTTTTCTATCAACTTCAGTCTCAGTTTATCGAAGTTTTTCACCCTCATTTAATTACGGCTCGTTGCTATCGCAAATTACAGCGTATTCCAGGTTTATGAAGTGTAGTAGGTGACCAGGCCTTCGTGTCCCTACGGGGATCGAACGATCTGGGGTGTACTTCATAAACGTGGAATCTGCTGTAACTCCAAGTTGAGAGATTCATGATTGTTGCATCTTCCATCTTCCATCTTCCATCTTCCATCTTCCATCTTCCATCTTCCTTCTTTTATATGTTCGATGTTGCGGTGATTGGTGCGGGTATGGCGGGGCTGAGTTGCGCTCAACGGTTGCGCCTCGCTGGTTATTCTGTGGCGGTTGTTGAAAAATCTCGCGGTGTGGGCGGAAGAGTCGCTACTCGCCGCGTTAATGGTACTAGGGCCGATCATGGGGCTCCCTATCTGGAACCCCAGGGGGATGCGGTGCAGGGGTTAATTGATGTTTTGGTCGATCGCCATCTCCTTAAACTCTGGACTGATACTGTCTGGGAATTCAGACAGGGAGAACTTTTTTCTAGCCCTAATTCCTGCTATGTTGCACCGGCTGGAATGAATGCTGTTGGTAAGTATTTGGCTGAGGATTTAGAGATTTGGTTTGGCCGCCGTGTACAAGCTATTTCTACTACAGATAACCAAATGTGGCATCTTTCCCTAGAAGTTACTGATGACAATTTAGAGAGGCCTCAAGAATTGATTGCTAAGGCGATCGTAGTAGCAATTCCTGCGACCCAAGCTTTAATGTTTTTGAACTCTGAAATCGGTTTGCTGCCTGATTTTATTGACAAATTGCGCTCGGTTGAGTATGACCCTTGCATTACTGTTATGGCTGGCTATTCTGCGGCAAAACAGCAAGATTTGAGTCATCTAAATCCGCAGTGGACAACTGTTACTTTTCGAGATGATGCTGATTTAGCTTGGGTTGGTTTAGATAGTAGCAAGCGGCTTGAGTCCCAGCAGCCTGTGTTTGTGGTTCACAGTAGTGCAAATTTTGCCGATCGCTATTTGGAATCTGTTGATTTGCAAACAGTCGGTCAGCAATTGCTCGATCGCACTTCTGAACATTTGATGCCTTGGCTAAAAGAGCCTGAATGGTTACAGGTTCACCGCTGGCGCTATGCTTTTTGTCGAAATCCTTTGCCTGTTTCTTGTTTGGCTGCTGCGGGAACTTTGCCGCTGGTTTGTGCGGGGGATTTGTGCGGGGGAAATCAAATAGAGGGTGCTTTGCGATCGGGTTTGGCGGCGGCTAATTGGGTGAACTCCCAATTGGATGATTTGCCTTTGAACGCAATCATATAGAAGAAGAAGCAAGAAGCAAGAAGCAAGAAGCAAGAAGCAAGAAGGAAGAAGTAGTTAAGCTCTCCACCCATCACCCCGACTTTTTTAAGCATTCGGGGCGATCGCAAAGAGTGTTCGCCGAACTAATATGCTAATTTCCCAATTGGTTATTTCTGTGCTGTTTCCTGCTGTTTTAAATCTTGTTCCTGCATCTTTAATAATTCGGGAACTGTTACGAATGTATACCCTTCTTTTCTGAATTTAGCAATAATATCGGGCAAAGCTTCTACAGTCCTCGATCGATTGCCTCCGCCGTCGTGCATCAGCACGATACCGCCGGAATTTGCCTGTCGCATCACATTTTCCATCAACGATTGCGTAGCAGTCCGCCAATCTAAAGAATCAGCAGACCACATCACAACTGTATAATTTCTTTTTTGAGCATAAGCTGCTAATCCATTGTTTAAAATGCCGCCTGGGGGGCGGAAAATAGATGTTCTGATGCCTGTTAATTCCTCAATTAAGGATGTCGTGCGATCGATCTCGCGAGCAGCGCCCTCTTCGTTGTACTTAAAGTATTCGTGGTGCCAAGTGTGGTTGCCGATCGCGTGACCCGCAGCGGCGACTTGCTTGCCCAGTTCTGGATAAGTTTGCAGGTATCTTCCCACCCAGAAGAAGGTAGCCTTAATATTGTTTTTCTTGAGAAGATCGAGGATTTGTACAGTTGTTGTGGGCCAGGGGCCGTCGTCAAATGTCAGGGCGATCGCCTTGTGCCGGGAGTCGAGTTTAACCTGACTAAGGGTTGTACCCTGAAACTGGGATGGTATTGAAGACACAAAGCGACTCTCCTGCAATTGGACGATCGCCTTTTGGGAAAATTCTACTCTGTCTCCGATCGCCTGTTTCACCCGATTAAAATTTGAACTCGGCTGGTTTTCTGCCGACTGGGATATGTTGACGACTTGCGCCTGCGACGCCGCCCCTGGCACGATCGCCCGGAAGTTGATCGGTAGCGTCACGCCCACTACAAAACTGCCCACAGCAGCTATGAAAGCAACGATGAAAATTTTTCGTCGCCTCCACAGCCGTTTCAAGTTTGTCACTCTCTTTGATAACACTATGATCTCCTTCACACCTTGCAGAGTTAATTCTAGATCTTAATCGGAATTGAGAATTCAGAATTGGGAAAATGACTACTGACAACTAACCGATGAACCAAGCATTCCCGTGGCTTTAGCTCTGGGGAGTTGTCAATATTCTCTCTTTGTTTGACACTCCCGGGCCTGAACGCGCGGGGATTCTTGGTTCACTGACACACCTTTAAACTTTCGGCAATATTTAAACCCAAAACCCGTCGAATTCAACGAAGTTTCGAGCCTAATTTGAATAGCCCCAGAGGGCTTGTCTCCCCAAGCGTTAAGGGCTCACTCCCTTTGTTCCCGTAGGCCCTACGGTACATCTAACTACTAAGATTTTGAGTTTTCTGGTATGGGTGCGCGATGGCGACCCTAGCTATGTTTTTGTGGTTTTCGCCACCCACGAGACATTATTGTTTCCTAGCCAGTCGTTTTGGGGTTGGTTATCCATTCGATGCTCGCGGTTATTCTACCTGTATCTATTTGTAGTATACCGTACTACTTGGGAAACTTTTAGAACTTTTAGAACTTTTTGGAAATAAAGCCGTCCTTGTAGGACGGGGTTTTAAACCCAATTTTCTGATAAGCCGACAATCCGATCGATCACTTCGGCAATAGTCAGACCATCTGTTTGGATTTCTACAGCATCGGCAGCTTTGCGTAAAGGTGCAACCTCGCGGGTACTATCCTTTTCGTCCCGCTCTTCGATGTCTTGTTCCAACTGTTCCAAACTGATGTCGGCCCGGCCGCTGTTTTTAAGTTCTAACAACCGCCTGCGCGATCGCTCTTTTACCGAAGCTGTCAAAAAAATCTTGAGTTCCGCATCCGGGAACACGTTAGTGCCAATATCACGGCCTTCTGCCACAATTCCGCCTTTGATGCCACAACGCCGCTGCTGTGAAACCAAAAACTTACGCACGACGGGATGAGCCGCCATTTCCGAGACGCGGGCTGTCACTTCCAAACTGCGAATTGCTTCGGTGACATCTTCGCCGTTAATCTTCAGCATCAAACCCGAGGTCGGGTCGAGATTGTATTCCAAATAGCTCGAATTGACTAATTCGGCGATCGCGCATTCGTCGGAAATCGGCGTGTTTGTTGTCATCGCCAGCCACGTCACAGCTCGATACATCGCCCCCGTATCGAGATAACACAGACCCAGAGCTTGGGCGACTTGTCTCGTGACTGTAGATTTCCCAGCTCCCGCCGGGCCGTCGATCGCCACAATTGGCCGACGATTCCTCAGAATTATATTGTCAATCAACCGAGTCGAACCGATTCTGGCAGCCACGGCTAACAGTCCCGCTGTTTCCACAACGTCCAATGGTGCCAGAGTGTTGGGATCGACGAGTTCTGCGTACTCAAGCTCGACTGCGGTTGAGGCCACTTCTGCTTTGACAGCAGCGAGTATGGCCGCCGCCGTGCGATCGCCTGAAGAAAAAGTTTTCAAGGCGATGCTGTAGAGCGCGGTAGAGTACCGAGGCTTGCTGTTTTTGCTCTTGTGTTAAATATTGATTGCGAGAACTCATTGCCAATCCCGAAGCTTCGCGGACGATCGGACAAGCAACAATCTCTACAGGCCAGTTAAAATCCGCCACCAGTTTACGGATAATTGCTACCTGCTGCGCGTCCTTCTGACCGAAATAAGCTCTTGTCGGCTGCACCAAACTCAAAAGTTTAGTGACGATCGCAGCTACGCCCTGAAAATGACCGGGCCTGGATTTGCCGCACAGAACCGATGTCATCGCCGGCGGTGGCACAACTTGAGTCAAGGATGAAGGGTGAATCAGTTTTCGGGTCGGAATCTCAGCTACTGAGTTGGCTACATCGACGGCCGACTTCCCAAACATTTCCTGTTCTGAGGGAGCAAAAATTGCATCGACTCCTGCTTGTTCGCACAGCAGCCGGTCTTGCTCCAAGTTGCGGGGATAATCTTGAAAATCTTCTTTGGGCCCAAATTGCAGCGGGTTGACAAAAATGCTGACCACGACGATCGCATTTTCTTGCCTGGCCCGCTGGATTAAGCTCAAATGTCCGGCGTGCAAAGCTCCCATCGTCGGCACTAAACCGATTTCTTTTTTAGGTGCTGCAGATTTTTGTGAATTTAAGTAGCAGCCTAGGGCTGCAATGGTAGTAAACAGGCGCACCGATACACTCCTGAAGGCATTCGTCTGTTGTATTGTGCCTCACAGTAGGGTTTACCGTCCAACATTTTCTGGCGACTTTGGTGCGATGACTTCGATTTCCACCGGAGCAACGCCGCTGCTCATCATTCCGAGCACGCTGGCGGCGCCTAAGGACAAGTCAATTAGCCGATCGCCCACGTAGGGGCCGCGGTCATTGATGCGGACGACGACCGATCGGCCGTTATCTAAATTTCTCACCAATACTAGAGTTCCGAAAGGCAAGAAGCGGTGGGCTGCTGTCAAAGCATATTGGTTAAACGGTTCGCCACTGGCGCTGAGGTTGCCGTCAAAGCCGGGGCCGTACCAGGAAGCCCAGCCACTGATCCGCACTTGCATCGGGCCAAAAGAGAGCGCAGGCGGTTCTGCTTGTGGCTGACCTGCGACTGCTTCCAGGGGTGGGGCGTTGCCCAGGAGTCGGCGCAGCCGATTGGTTACTTGCAGGGCGTCTAGGCGGTCGTCGCTGGTGGTGTCGGGGAGAATTGTTTTGGCGTTGATGTCTACCAAGTCCTCGCCGTTGGCCTGGATCATGTAGCGATCGCCTGTTTCCCACTTGACGGTAATCCTGTTTGGGTCAACGTTGTTGCGCGCCAACTGATTGAGTCTTGCTGCTAAGCTTGATGCCCGCCACACTGGGTCGGTTTCTTGGTCGCGGTCATAGCTGGACTTTTTCCGGTCTGAGGGATTTTCTCCCTCGCCAGCTATTTTCAACTCACTGCTGGCTTTTGATGCGTTGGCATCAGTTTTTCCTTCTTGAGTGTTTGTTGACCGACTCCCGTCTAGAAACGTGATCACTGGAATGTTCCGCACGTAGACTGTCGCTGCTTGTCGCCCTTCCCATGCGTGGGACTGAATTTTGGCGATCGAGTCGGATTCAATGTCAGCCCTTGCTTGGTACTGATATTGTCCGACTTTTTGTGCTTCGACCCTAGTCGCGTTTAACTGCGGGGACGTTTGACTGGAAACTACTTGCTTTTTGCCCTGATAGTTTTGTCCGGCGGCAGCAGTGGCTTCTGCGTGACAAGATGATGCCGTTCCTACCACAGGAACTAAGAGGACAGCTAGTAGACCACCAACAAATTTTTCCTTCATATGTCCATTTTTGTGAAGAGCCATTGCCAACCGAGGTTAGGGGATTGGCCAGCTTGGTGATCTGCAAAAGTGAGAATTTTCACCTCTGCCCTTCGCTATTCCCCTTCGAGTCGAAACAAACAGTCCGGGTGCATTTTTGCTGTAATGCTTCAGCAAATAAAAACCTTGCGTGAAACTTCCCTGACACTTGACAACTCATACTCGATCGGCAATTTGTGTTTTGTTAACGAACTGCCACAGACTACCATAAACTTTTGAGCTTGGGGATCGGTAAGACCACGGAATTTGCCAAAAATCCATCGCATCTTCACAGTTCTCGCTCTCAGAAAATGCTGTAATGGCAGTGCTTGCAGAGTTTTTAGTAAGGGCAAAAATTTTACAAAACTTCACAAAACTTTACAAAAACAGAGAGTATTTTGCGATCAAATCTCAAATCTCAAATCTCAAATCGCTAGACTTGGCAATAAACTAAACACTAGAAATCGACGCAGGCGGATTTATGGACTATCGAACAGCAGGTGTGGATGTTGAGGCGGGCAGAGCTTTTGTCGATCGCATCGGCAGTATGGTCAAAAGCACCCATCGATCGGGTGTTTTAGGCGGATTCGGCGGGTTTAGTGGCTTTTTTAGCGTCCCAGAGGGTTTAAAAGAGCCGATTATGGTTTCGGGCACTGATGGGGTTGGCACTAAGTTGAAATTGGCCCACGAGCTCGATCGCCACGATACGGTAGGTATCGACTTGGTGGCGATGTGCGTTAACGATGTGCTCACATCCGGGGCGGAACCGCTATTTTTTCTCGATTATTTGGCGACGGGAAAGTTAAATCCTGAACAATTAGCTGCTGTGGTTGCTGGCATCGTTGATGGTTGCAAGCAAGCTGGCTGTGCTTTGTTGGGCGGGGAAACAGCCGAGATGCCCGGTTTTTACCAGTCGGGAGAGTACGATTTGGCTGGGTTTTGTGTGGGTATTGTCGAAAAGAGCAAATTGTTGGACGGTTCGCGGGTTAAAGTCGGAGATGTGGCGATCGGCCTGGCTAGTTCGGGGGTCCACAGCAACGGTTTTAGTTTGGTCAGAAAAATTGCGGGCGATTTGGGTTTTGACTGGCATTCCCAACCGGAAAAGTTAGGCGGCAAAAGTTTAGGAGAAGTCCTATTAACTCCCACTACAATTTATGTGCAGCCAGTCCTCGCAGCAATTAAGAGTGGTTTGGATATTCACGGCATGGCCCACATTACTGGCGGCGGTTTGCCGGAGAATTTGCCTCGCTGTTTAGCAGCCAATCAATCTGTGAAAATTGATCCTCATAGTTGGCCAAAGTTGCCGATTTTTGAGTGGATTGCTGAGACTGGCGATGTGGCTACCGCAGATATGTTCCATACTTTTAATATGGGCATTGGTTTTGTCCTGTTGGTCGATCGCACCGCAGTCGATCGCACAATTCAATGGTTTCAATCTCAGGATATTCCTGCTTTTGAAATTGGCGCAGTAATTGACGGTAAAGGAGAATTACTGATGGGGTAGATTAATTTTAATTGATTGAATTTAAAAAAAATCGCCGTTTTTTTTAGGGTAAAAGGCTTGACTTTCGCCGCTGAATCAATTACAATCTAATAATGGGAGTGGCGGCAATTTTAAAACTTTTGCCACCACTCCCATTATCTAAAATATACCACAAGAATCCCAGCAAAGTCAATAGGTAATCCCTCTTTTTTAAGGCGGAGCAGTTATAGATGTTGAAGGAATCAGGAATCAGGAATCAGCAATTCCGGGCAATGGTTTCAGCGATTAAGAACGTCCTCACCGCCGCTCAGGTTGCTATATTGACGGTAACGGACAATTAGTCATGGACTCACTTAATTTTAATTGATTGAATTAAAAAAAATCGCCGTTTTTTTTAGGGTAAAAGGCTTGACTTTCGCCGCTCAATCAAGTACAATCTGATAATGGGAGTGGTGGCAATTTTAAAACTTTTGCCCGCACTCCCATTATCTAAAATATACCACAAGAATCCCAGCAAAGTCAATAGGTAATCCCTCTTTTTTAAGGCGGAGCAGTTATAGATGTTGAAGGAATCAGGAATCAGGAATCAGCAATTCCGGGCAATGGTTTCAGCGATTAAGAACGTCCTCACCGCCGCTCAGGTTGCTATATTGACGGTAACGGACAATTAGTCATGAACTCACTTAATTTTAATTGATTGAATTAAAAAAAATCGCCGTTTTTTTTAGGGTTAAAGGCTTGACTTTCGCCGCTCAATCAAGTACAATCTAATAATGGGAGTGGTGGCAATTTTAAAACTTTTGCCTACACTCCCATTATCTAAAATATACCATGACAAGTCCAGCAAAGTCAATAGGTAATCCCTCTTTTTTAAGGCGAATTTTTTTTAACAAGATTGTCAGAAAGGGCGATCGATATAATAAGTAAGTAGGGTGCGTCGCTCCCAGATTTTCGATGATAATTACAGATGGTTGATGGCGACGCACCCTACAGTATCTACAATCAAGATAACCTAAAGGAGGCAATACTATGTTGACAAGCGATCTCAATGCTCTACTTGACCAACAAGCACTCCAACGCCAAGATCCCGAATGCCGCTATATTACCGATCGCGTTAACTGGGAGCAATATGAAACCTTACTCACCAGAAATGGGGATACTTCGGCATATCGAGTCACGTATTTAGATGGAGTCTTAGAAATTATGTCACCTTCCCGTCGCCATGAAAACAGAAAAACGCGGATTGGAGATCTTTTAGTCATTTACTTTTTAGAAGCAGATATCGACTATTTTCCCTTTGGTTCTACAACTCTGCGACGAGAGGAGAAAAGTGGCGGGACCGAACCCGATGAAGCTTACTGCATTGGTACAGACAAAGAATTTCCCGATTTGGCAATTGAGGTTGTTGTTACCAGTGGTGGCCTGAATAAACTGGAAGTTTACAGAAGGTTAAATGTTAAAGAGGTTTGGTTTTGGCAAAATGAACGTTTTAGCCTCTACTACCTCCGAGAAGAAATCCCAGTTCAATTTGTCCAAACCTGCGGTTATCAGCAAATCGATCGCAGCGAGATTCTCCCTAATTTAGATATAGAATTGCTGGCGGAATATGTCCGATATCCGAATTCGCTCGCAGCAGTTAAGGAATTTCGACAACGACTGATTTCTGGTTAAAACCAGATTCGAAACCTGAAAATTGAATTTTAGCTAAAAGGAGATGAAATAATGTTAGATTTGTATGATTTGCTAGGAAAAATTAAGCAAAGATCGTCTTTATACTTGGGAAAGCGATCGCTTAGTCATCTCCATGTTTTCTTAGATGGCTATACCTTTGCCCGCCGTCAACTTGGCATCCCTCTAACAGAACAAGAAATGAATTTTGAGGATTTTCAAGAATGGATAGAGAATCGATTTAACCAAGCAGATACTCAATCTTGGAGTCGGATTATTCTTTTTTATTCTGAGGATGAAGCAGATGCACTGAAGCGCTTTTTTGATTTATTTGAAGAATTATTCAATAGTGAACAGTTACCAAAAATTGATGAAACAAATAATTCCGAAATGTCTGATGAGTTGAGTGTTGTAGGTGTAAATGGTTGAGTCTCATATTGATAGGGATGGGAGATGGGCGATCGCACTTTGGGATTCGGCATGGGAAAAGCGATCGCACTTTTTGTTGTTTGAGGAAAAGGGCGATCGCACTTTCGGAAAAATGAAAAATGCTACATCTGAGCAACTTGTCTCATCAATTCATTCAATTGCCCATCAATAGCATTTAATTGATCTGTGAGTGATGCTAACTCCCGAATCTTTTGGTCAACATTAGCTTGACCTTTTTGCTTTTCAGCCAGAATAGACTTAACTTGAGTCCGAACACTTTGAATCTCGTTACCAAGTCCTCCATCTACACCGTCCTCAATTTCTTTAATCTTAGCTGCAACAGCATTAGCTACTTCATCGGGCTGGTTTGATGCTTGAAATTGAATTTTGTATTCTTTCCCTACTTGTTGTTTAACCTTATCGTTAATCCCGTTAACCTTAATGAAGGCTTGTAGTGAACCACTAGCAAATATTGCTGGAATTAATATCCAAGGGTTGAGTCCAACGAGCAAGTAAGTTACGCCAACGGTAGCAAGTTGAGGAATCAGACTTTTGAGCATTTCCTTGTAGCCAAATAACCCTCCTATCGCGGCAGAACCATAGTCCATCAATACAAAACCAGCAATCCCAGAAAGAATGCGATTAATCGGAGAAATTTTAGTATCTTCTACCGGTACATCTAGTTTTGATACCTTAGTTCCAGAAATCTCAACACGCACTCGATCTAAATCGGAGAAAAAGTTGCCTGCTTTGTCTTCTAATTCCTTGAATAGATCATCCAATCGACTTCCTAAAAAGGGCTGTAACTCCTGACGTTGCCATTGGGTAAACTCTTTCTCTACTTTGCTGGAAAGATATTGAGTCACCTCTTCAACAACTCTTTTAGCCGCCTTTTCCATGTTGACGATATCTTTTGAGAATAGTTTTACACCTTCTTGGATCGTATATTCCTTCACCCAGCCATCGATTTTGTCACCGACTTGATTGAGAAGCTGGCGAGATTTTCCTCTAACTAGCTCTTTAATATCTTCACGGAAGTTCGATATCCGTCTCACTATGCTTTCACGCTCCTTCTCCAATAGTCGCAGTGACTCCTGAGCATCAGCATAGCGTTTTTCCAAAGTTTGCAAATCAGTTCTCAGCATTGATTCTCGCTGAGGAATAATTTTTCGTGACTCCTCAATAGACATTCGGAAAACTTTTTCTGATCGGACAATTTTCACCCGCCCTCGTTCCTTAGCTAAAAATGTTGCTAGTGCTTGCTCGACAAGTTCTATACCAGAATTTTTAATTCGGTTCACATCCTGATCTAAATAACCTTCCAAAGCATCTACAGCCGTGATAAAAAAGATCCCCTGGGTTCCTTGTTTGGTTAGATTTCCAAACTGAGATAAGCCATGTTGTCTGACTCGCTCTTGCTCTTCTTTTTTCCGAATATCATTGAAGCGATTGCAGATAAAAAAGATATCCTCGTGACCGCAATTACTCAACAGTTCGATCATCTTCTGTTCAGAAATTGACGGGCCGAGTTGTTCGCAAGACAGAACAAAAAGCACGGCATCGACTCTTGACAAGTAATCCACCGTGACTTGCTGGCGTACTTCGTTTTCATTCAACCCTGGAGAATCAATAATTTCTACACCATTGCGACAGAGTTCTAATGGCCAGAATAATTCTACCTTTTCATAAGGACTTTCTTCTCCTTCTTTTTTGCCAGAGTTTTTAATAACAACATATTCCTCAATTTTGTCCGCAGGTATTTCCTGGGGTGATCGCGGTGAACCAGAAGCAGACCTTTTGTAATATAGAATGGCTTTTGATTTATCACCCCATTTAACTTCATTAATAATTGCAGTAGTTGGAGTTGAATAGGCAGGTAACACTTCTTGTCGCAATAAAGCATTAATAAAAGTGCTTTTTCCCCGGTTGAACTCGCCTATCACAAGCACTTTGAAGTTATCTGTCAAGATCCGGTCTTGCAATTGGCGAATAGTAGATTCTGTTTCTTTCATATTTAGAGAATGCAACACTTCTATTTGCTGCTTCACTAAAACAGCTAGGGCATTACGTTTTTGTTGAAATAACTGATATTGTCTATCGTTAGAGTTCATGGTAGTCTCCTTTTGACTATTAGATAAGGTTGAATTAGCGAGATCAGAGAGTCAAGTAACTGATTTAAGAGTTTAATTTGAGTTGACTCTTATTTGCATTCGCCTTCGTTCGATCTCGGCTAAGTCAGATTGAATGGTTGCTTGCAATTGTGTTAATCGCTGCAATTCCATTTTTTGTTAGTTTAACATACCATCAACAACGGATTTGTAGTGAGTAATGTAAGCATTAATCCGCTGATTGATAGCTGTTTTGATATGATCTGCATCTTTTTTGACTGTTGGTTGTACCTGTGTTTTAATTCCAGTAAAACAACTATATAACTTAGGCCGAATTTCATTCCAAATCTTTTCCTTACGACCGTCAAGCAAGCCACGAAATGCACGAGAAAAAAAGCCTGACATCGCATTACCAAAATTTGAACTGTTGAGTTCTTGGGCAGAAGCAATAACTGAATAAGTGTTGATAGAAATACTACTACTTGAAAATACCGAATTAGTTTCAACACGCCCACCCAGTGCTTGCAAGCTCCGATACACTTCCGTAAATTTTTTATCAAAATATTGCCCTGCTTCTTGTGCAGATTGAAAAAGGTTACGGCATTCGCTTTGAATATTGTCACTCAGTAAGCTTTGTTGTTCTCGTAAAATTGTGGCGACTTTAGTATTAACAACGTATTTGAGTTCGTCCCAATCACTTGCACCAAAAACAGCATCTCGTACTTTAGAGATAGTTCGATCTCTATAGCTTTCAATATAATCATTGATTTTATTTTCGGCTCGATTAATAGCTCTATCGATCATGCTGATACACTCTCTGTATTGCTGATTTTTAAACGATTCCAAGTCTTGTATAGTTTCTCTTTGAATTTGTGCTTCTTTTTCTCTATATTGATTCCATTGACCCTGTAAAGGGCTTTTAATTTGATTAAATAGCTGACCAAATAAACCTTGGATATTTTCACTAATAATCGCCCTTCGTTCCGAGTGTAAACGCTCTATTATTTCAACTTGCATTTGCGTGAATTGCTCGATCCAAAAATCCGGGTTATTTACTCGATGCTGCTCCACTGCGACATCATCCATAATAACCTGAGCAGAACACCAATATAATTTAGCGGGGTTAATTTCTAGCTGATCTACCAATCTCTCTCTCACATTGGCCAACATCCTATTATGTTCTCTCTGGCGAATTTGATCCATGCGACTAACAACAAATATACAGCGATGTAGATCAGGACGTATTGTCGCCATGATAAATTCGGCTAAACTATCAGTTAAAGGCTGTGTAGCAGGAATTATAATAATAGCAAGATCAGCTTCTTTTTCCACAACTTCTCGTGTAACTTGTGCGTGTCTGATATTGGGAGCATTAGTACCTGGTAAGTCAATAATAACAATGTTATTTTGTAAAAAATTTGCGGGATGAGTAATCTCGATTTTTTCTACTTCTTTAGCAATTTCTTCTTCCGAGGTAACTTTGTTAATAAACTCCCTAATCTCCATACCACTAGCCACAATATCCTTAGATGTAACTATGTTTTCCAGATTAGCTGGCTTGTAAGAAAACATTGCTATTGATATAAAAGTCATTAAAAAAAGGAGAATAATTGTGAGTATAGCAGGTGGCTGAAATAGCAAAGTAATAACTAACCAGGTTATAAAGCTGATCAAAATACTCCATCCAGTATTAGTTGTTTTGTTAATAATGCTTGGTACATTCGCAAAATGTACCTTGGCGTCAATGTTTTTACCGTAGATCAATCTGGTAGCCGCCGCCGTTGTCACTAAGGCTGATGTTTTCAGCAAATTATCACGGATTAGTGCATTAACAAAGGTACTTTTACCACTAGAAAATTCTCCAATCACTGCTAAGTAAAGATTAGGATCGTTTTGTCTTTGTTGAATGCGCTGGATTAGCTGGTGTAACTCACCTCTTTGGGATCGGGGAAGTTGCGATCGAGCGATTACATTTTCAGCAAATTGTATATGGTCATCATAATTATTCATATTACTATCCGTTAAATTTTGGGTACAAAAAAGCGGTATTGCCCGATCGCACGCACGCACGCACCCCAAACAGATACCGCAATGCCTAAGCATCCAGTACCAACTCGGTTCCGCACCAAGCAACGTCTTCCTCCTATATATGTATTCGGTTTTAATCCCGAATTTTTACGCAGAATTTGCCGTTTTGTTACAAAACTTTACACTAGCCCACCAACCGCTGCTGTATCTCCACCCTAAGCTCTTTACAAACACCGCTATTTTTTTAAATTAGAGCGATCGCCGCATTGGTTTCTGAAATGATAAACTAAGTATACTCAGATAGCAACTAGCCAAAGCTATAACTTTAGTTAGGCTCTAGCTATCAACTAAGCGAGACATACTGCGATGACATCCAATGACGAGATGTTTGCCGAGGCTGCGAATAACTGGGACTTGGAAAGGCTCTACAAAGCTATGGCAGAAGCCAAATGGCAAGTATCTCCCCGTGCCAGAAAGGGACTTACAGAACGGGAAAAGCTGTTTCTCCGAGGTTTGCTCTGCGGCCACAGTCCTGCGGAAATAGCTAGCCAACTCCATCAAAGTCGTAAAGGTGTTGAGGTTTATGTATCTAAAACTTTATATCAATACTTTAAAAAAATTACAGATGTACCTAATGAAAAGGTAAGCAACTGGAGAAATATTCACAACTCCCTAGAAGAAGCTGGATATAAAACTATGCCGTCTGTTAAATCTCACTCAAATAATTATTTACCCCAATCTCCATTAGTAAATATAGTTAATATAAGTTTAAACAATCAAAGTCATTCAATAACAATTGACATTCACCTCCAACTAACATTACCTTCGCTTTCAGAGGCAACAATGACAGAAGACATGGATGGAAAAGATCGCCCGTAAACTAACTAATCTAACTCAAGTGCGATCGGCCTAATAAGACTTACGATGGGGCCCAGAAACCGGGTTTTTTCCGAGATACTTCGTTGTTACCCGCAAATAAGGTAAAAAACCCGGTTTCTTTGTCGGAGTCCATAAGTCCTGTTATTGATGATTTTAGCCGATCGCCTACAATAGAATCAACACTCATATTCTCAAACACCATGCAAATTGTTTTGCCTCCTGAAGTCGAAGCCCTCGTGCAGCGCTTTCCTCACCAGCGGCAAATACAACAGTGCGATCGACGTTATCCTTGCAGCCATTAAACTACTCGAACAACAGCAAGACATTTATCAAGGACGACTGCAAGAACTCCAACGAGACGCACTCATTGGACATCTTGCATCCCAACGCGGTGAAGTCAAGGACGGTGCAACCGCAATGGCACAAATTCGAGCTGATTTGCGATCGCGCGATCGAGAGTAAAACTGACTAAAAAGGAATATACTCAACAGCATTCATCCATTCATCAGATTCCGAAGCTAAAGCAATCAGTTCCAAATCCTTAACAAACTGTCCGATTGTACCGCCTAGCTGATGTCCAAATATCAAGCCAGAAAACTGTTTTTCCTGACGCTGCCAATCTTGAGCCATTGCCTTAAAAAGGATATCATGAGTAAACAATACTCTGCCTAACTGAGTGGCACGTTCCAAAAGTTCGTCATCCGGCAATTCTGTCGCATCATCTTCCATCGCAGTCAAAACATCCACACCACGACGACGCAACTGCTCGGTAATTGCTTGCGGAATATGAACGTCCATGTATAGAGAAATTGCCACTTACAACAACCCCTTAGCTCGCATTTTCACGAAAAATGGTGAAGGCGAAAGCAGAGATTTTTCCTGTTGTACCTGCTCCCATTCTGCACGAATCTCCTGCTCAATTTCAGCTTGAAAGTCGAAGTAATAAGCCATCGCTGCATGAGCCTCCGACTGCATCAAATAAGGATGCTGGCGGCACATTTCTTCCACTGACCAACCATAAGCTAGATAATCCATCACAATCTGAGCAACCCGCACGCGGGGTATCCGCTGCAACCGTGCGGGTTGACCCGCTACTTTCTCGATATGAGGATAAATTATTGATAGCATAATGATATCCCAAACTAAAATCGCTCAATAGTTAAGTACAATCTTGTTTGATTATAGCCTAAGAAATTAGGAGACTGCACGGTGCCTTAGTCCCTACAATCTTATTTTGGAGTAGGGACGCGGCAATGCCGTGTCCTCTATCCTGACGGTGCAACCGGAATTGATATCATTCACCATCCACCGCCCCTACATAAGCCGATCGCGCTGCCGATCGAGCTTAACTAAAAATGCACCGGAAACATCGGCCAGAATACTGATAATCCGATACAAAGCCACCGCACTCAGAATTATACCCGTAGAAAATCGATCGTCCAGGAGGGCGATCGCCGTTGCTTCAAATACTCCCATTCCCCCCGGTGCTCCCGGTACAACTAAACCCACGACAAATGCAAAACAAAAAGCACCAAACAAGTTGGGAATTTGGCTAAAAGGGACGGTGGTTAAAGCCATCACAGTTAGCACAAAACCGCTGCCCCGCAATCCGATAAAACACATTTGTCCAATTAACGGCACTAAAGGATAACGTTTAATTGGTAAATTTATTTTCCGTTTAGACTTGACAGTCGATGTTATTTTTGTTAGATTGGAGGTAGACTCTGTACTAAATTGAAATCTATCGATCGCAGTATCGCCAGTATTTAAATTTTTCCCATCCTTCTTCTCTAACTTCAACTTCTCTACAAATAGGACGATCGGATTTAAAGTTTGCGGACGAATCATCATCAAAATAGCAGTAAAACCGAAAATCCGCAACAACAAATTTATTTTCCCAAAACTGATCGACCCAATCAGCAAACCTGCTCCGGCCATCAGTAGCGGTTCCAGCAAGACGCTGAGAGTCGCAACTTTCGGCGAAATGCCGGCCTTTTTTGCGTCTAAGATTCTACCCCAAAAATGCCAAATATTCCCCGGTAAATACTTGGCAATATTAGTTTTGAGAAAAACTTGAATCGCCCAAGCCGCATTTACACGTTGGCGAAATTCCCGCAAAATCAACATCCACACCCAGCCGGCAAAAATTAAAGACAATAAAGTGACGCCTTGGGCGATCGCCAATAAAGGAAAACTTTCGGCGGCAATTCGGATATTCGCGACTTCTCGCCAGTGAGTTACAAAGGCTTGGGCAATAAATAAAAACGTCCCGCCCAAAATACAATAGCGCAAATAAGGCTGGAGACGCGATTTCGCAAGCTTGAATAAATTCTGAATTCGAGGTAAATGTTGGTTTCCCATTTTCCGATACCGATTTTGAATTTGGGATGAAGTAATTGGGAATTGGGATGAAGTAATTGGGAATTGGGAATTGGGAATTGGGCCTGGTTATTTGTTATTTGTTATTTGTTATTTGTTATTTGTTATTTGTTACTTCATAATTGATCCTTCTTCCTTCTTCCTTCTTGCTTCTTCCTTCTTCCTTCTTCCTTCAAGATCCGGCTATAATTGGTTTTTCAGTTATTATAGATCCGCAGGGCGGGTTTTGTACCAAGATGGCGCTAAGGAGATCTTGTACGGCGCGCTAAACCCGCCCCTACTTCTGATAAATTGTTTGTTACACGCACCTATTTATCGCTTTCTTAACCACAATCTCATCTTGAAAATCTCAAATTTAAGTCAATTACCTCGCTAGGAGTATGTTTCTATGGCTGGCCCGAGTCCTGACGGTCGTTCCTATCTTTTAGACAATGGCCCCAACAGTTTCACTTTAACACCGGGTTTTTTAACTCCTTACCCAAACGGACTTTTTGCTCTGGGGGGCAACGATTTTATTGTCGGCGCCTCGGATGCCGATCGAATTAGCGGTGATGACGGTAACGACAGACTCCTTGGTGGTGGCAATTCCGATACTCTGTTCGGCGGTATCGAAAATGACTTACTCAACGGCGGTATCGGTAACGATATCCTCTTCGGCGACTCCGGTAATGATACCTTGCAGGGAGGAAAGGGAGGTGACTTACTCAACGGTGGTAAGGGTGCCGACGTTCTAATCGGCGATGGCGGCAAAGATACTTTGACAGGAGGTTTGGGCCCCGATACATTTGTCCTCCGCACCGATTCAGCAGTCATCGATCCGGCTGCGGCTGACATTATTACTGACTTTAACAGTTTTGTGGATGCGATCGGGCTAACTGACAATCTTACCGAAACTGACTTAATTTTCGAAGAAATCTCGATCGCCCCTGGTATTTCCAATACATTAATTAAAATTCGCCAGTCCGGTGCTATTCTAGGCTTAGTTGCCAACGCATCTCCAAAAGACCTCAGCGGTAGATTCATCTCTGCAACTGCCGTATTGGGCAACCAACTCAGCCAAGCCCGCGACCTCGGCATTCTCAACAGCACTCAAACAATTGTAGACTCGGTTAGCAACGCTATACCCGACGATATCTACCGTTTTACATTATCAGTAACTAGCGACTTCAGCTTAAATCTCAGCGGTTTGAGTACCGATGTTGGTGTTGCTGTGATTAAAGATATTAACGGCGATAATTCTATTGACTTCACCGATATTATTGCTTCTTCTCAAGAGTCTAGTTTATCGCCAAAATCCATCGAAATCAACGCTTTGACACCTGGAACTTACTACGTCCGGGTTTCTCAGTACCAAGGCAGTACAAATTTTACCCTAAATTTGTCGGCAATTCCCACAACAGTTGCCGCTAATAATGTTAGCAACTTAGACGGTTTTGATTCTCGTTTTGGCTATGGTTTGGTGAATGCGGCTGCGGCAGTTGCTAAAGCTGAGGGTGCTGCAACTTTTCCTGACGTTCCCGACTTGGGCGGCGACGAGTGGGGCCAAGATTTAGTTAAAGCTCCAGAAGTTTGGGCCCAGGGGTTGACTGGAGACGGAATTGTGATTGCAGTTATTGACAGCGGGGTTGACTATAACCACCCTGATTTGACCGGGAATATTTGGAGTAATAGCGGGGAAAACGGCGTTGACGCGCAGGGTCGAAATAAAGCTAACAACGGCCTTGATGATGATGGGAATGGCTTTGTTGACGATTTCCACGGATGGGATTTTGTCAACAATGATAATGACCCGATGGATGACAATAATCACGGCACTCATATATCGGGTTTAGTAGCGGCGAAAAGGGATGGCGTGGGGATTACTGGTGTGGCTCCCACTGCCAAGATTATGGCTTTGAAAATACTCGATCGAGGAGGATTAGGAAAAATTCGGGATGAAATTAATGCGATTAATTATGCAGTTGCGAATGGGGCGAATATAGTTAATGTGAGTTTGGGTGGCTTACAGTTGAACAACGACGAATTGAATGCTATTCGAGCGGCTGAAGCTAAGGGCGTAATTGTGATTTCCGCTGGGGGAAATGATGCTCGCCCCCAGGTAGATTATCCGGCTCGGTTTGCTGCGGAGGTAGGAATTGCTGTCGGTTCGATTCAGCGGAACAACCAGTTTTCAAGTTTTTCTAACCTGGCTGGAACTGAAGTCATCGATTATTTTATTGCGCCCTGGAGGTGACGGTGGCAGGGCGGATTCTGGGGATATCTATTCAACTGTACCCCTGTCCGTACCGGGTGTTCCTTATCGGTATTTCGCGGGTACTTCGATGGCTGTGCCGCAAATCGCTGGCGTGATAGCTTTGATGTTGCATGCTAATCGGAATCTGACTCCGGCCCAAATTAAGAGGATTCTTGCAGAAACTGCCAATCGATCGGACATCATAGTTTGAATTAATTGGTAATGGGTAATTGGTAATAGGCTTGACTGTTACCAAATTTTGTAGGGGCGGGTTTTACAAACAATATATAACGATTATCAACAATCTATATAAACCCGCCCTCGCACCACAAACAATCTACATCAACCTTGATTTGTATCGAATGCGAAAAATGTACAAGGGGTTTACCGTGGGATGGGGGCGGGTTTTAGAGATGGTAGGTTTACCCTCAATATTTCTCGTGAAACCCGCCCCTACAAGTTCCCTTAAAAGTTGGCGGCGTAAGTTAATTCAAATTGGCGACACAGGGTGATGCAGCAATAGTTGGGTCGATCGAATACTAAGTTGTAATTCATCTCCCCGTCTATTTTGGTTATGGGTTGCTTTAATGGAATGCCGTGTATGTTATATTGGCGGCGTTCTAAGGCACTCCAGTCGATAATTTTGATATCGATTTGGTTCTGCAACTCAGCAACTAACAAACACAATTCCATCTTGTCTTGGACTTGCCCAGTCAGCGGGAATTTCATCAAAACTAACTGCGTGACGAGGGGTTTTTGTTCGTTGGGAAGCTTGTAGGTGTGGCAATGTCCGAGTTCTAGATCGTAAGGTTCTAGCTTGAATTTTTCTCCGGTGGCGATCGCAGATGAGTGCAAGTCTTTGAGGCACTTCTCTAGGTGAGGGATCAACCCCAAGTCTGGATCGCACAGCAGTTTGCGAATATTGGAGGTTTCGGTGACTGTCATTTGAGATTTTTTATGTTATTTTTTGGATTCTTACTTCTAGTTTACCGCTAAAAGTACCTCGGTCTAAAATCTATTTTTTGGTGAGTTTCCAGAGATTCAGCTCGACGGTACCGATAACGGAGTCTATTTTATAATTTTGCTGCTGGATTCCCGATCGCAAAGCTGAGGATGGTTTGTATAAAAACACTTCACTAAAACCGTTAGGAATTCTAGGTATTTTTGGTTTGGCAAGTGCCAAGTCGCGATTTTTGTAGCAAGAAGTGTAGCAGCGGGGTTCGATTAGTAGTTTGACTTTTGGTTCGAGGCGATAACTTAAAGGCATGATATATGCTATATTGGCATCGCTCACTATTAGGGGCTTGCTGGCTTGATTGACAGCGCTAGCTACTTCTAATTCTGCGCGCAGCCAACCGCTGCCTTTGTTCCACCAAATATCGGCTTGGGAACTAATTACACCAGATACTATGCCAAGCGAAAATAGTGCAACTATAAATATTTTCCACATCTTTTTATGGGTAAAATTAGCGAAATTGCTGCTAATTTTTACCGACAGCAGGTAAGCAACTGCTAGCTGAATTCCCACATAACAAGGAACTAGATATCGCGGATTTGTCGATCGCCTTCCACCTTTCATTATATCAGGTACTGCTAAAAACAAAGCAGTTGTTGCAATTGTTAACAATATCAATAACCAAACCCGTTTTGGTGTATGTTGGCACAGGAAATAAATTGCCGATCCAACTAAAGCTAGGATGATGATACTCAGGGGAATTAGTAAGGCTAATTGTGTTGCAGATGCAGTTCCATCAATGCCAAAATCAAAAAATGCGATGCTGACGGCACCCACCCACCTGGTAACTAATCTCAAGAGATTTGTCTGTTGGGCCCATACTGTTGTGCTTCTAATTTGATTGAAGTTTTCTACAACATTTACTAGAGAAGGCATGAAGGCAATTAAGGCTAGTAAAGCTGCTACATAATAGGCAATAAATGTTTTAACATCGCGCCAGTTGGCAATGATTGCGACGTAGATTGCATGGGCGGCGGCGACGCAGACAAATAACAAGTGGGTGTAAAATCCGAGGGTTGTCATGATTGCGTAAATTGTCCAGTGATAAACCAGCCAAATTGGGTTTTGATTTGCGTCGGTAGCGCGCATTGATCGCAGCAAGGCGGCCGTTGATAAAATAGTAGTGACAGTCCACAAACTGTACTGTCTTGCTTCTTGGGAAAACAGAATATGGTAGGGAGAAATTGCGAAAATTGCGATCGCCATCCACGCAACATTGGCAGATTCAAATAACTCCCAAGCTAGCCAATAAATGCTGGGAAATACTAGCAAGCTAATCACAGCGGCTAAACTTCTCATTGCTGTTACAGAACTGCCGAACCACTGGGCCCAATATCGCGCTAGTATGTAATACAGTGGCGGGTGCTGGGGGTCTTCTGTTGCTAAAGAATTCAGGGTATCAGTTAAAGTTTTTTCGGAATTGATCTGCTGATATTTTTGTAAATCCGAGGGCGAGGTTATTTGCTGGTAAGAAATTTGTTTGAGCATTTCGGCTTCGGTGTAGCCAGAAACTCTCAGGGAAGTATAGGTTTCATCAATCCAGTAAAATTTGCGATCGAGATTTGCGAAACGAAAAAATATACCGATTATTAATACAACTACAATTAAAAATCGCAGCCACTTGTCAAGTGGAGGATTCTGAGAATTTAGTCCATCGCAATTTTTCGGAAATTCCATTTTAAACAAACTCACCTGCGGTGGCTATATAAAACATCATTTATTGACTATTTTCCCTAGAATCATTTCGTCATTGTCAGCATAGATTGTTTGTATTTTATATCGATTACTTTTAGCAATTTGTGTCTTTAATTCTGGGGAAATACTGTACAAAAATATCTCGTTAAAATTTACCGGAATTTCCACATTTTTAGGTGACATTAGTAATAATTTAGTTTTGGGATATATTTGGTGACTCATACCAAGTAAATTGCCTATCTTATCTACATTATACACCGAAAAGTCTGTTATGATTAATGGCTTAGAAGCTGAGTTGACTGTGCGGGCGATCGAAACGTTAATAAAAGATCGGTCTTTGTTCCACCAATGATCTGCTGACACATAGAGGCAGCAGGACGCAATTCCCATTGATATCAGAACAACTAGAGCTACTCTCCACAGCTTTTGTAATTGGGTTGTCACTTGAACTTTAGTAAAAAGATAAGCAACAGATATCTGTATTCCTAAATAACAGGGAATCATGTAACGAGCGTTGACAGATCGAATCCCTCCCTTAATTAAGTCCGCTGGTAAGAAAATTCCTAATATCACGCACGTCAATGTCACAACAAACAACCAAACTCGCATTTCGGCTTGACTTACCAGCAAATAAAAAGAATACCCGACCGTGATTAAAATCATTAAAATAACTGGCAGACTAGATATCAAATACGGTCGTGGCAAATCCCAGTAAAATCCCACGTCAACAAATTGATTGCTAATGTTCAACACCCAATTTTTCATCAATTCTGACAACAGGCCTTCTCAGGGACAGCCACGATGTTTTATCACCGGCATTGTTCGAGTTTTTTAGGAAAACTATAATCCAAGGAGACAGAGCAATCAATCCTGCTATTGATGCTAGCAAATAGCCAATTACAGTCTTGTTAAAACGGTATTTTTCGACAATTAATACATAGATTCCATGTCCTATGGCAACCATTCCAAATAAGAGGTGAGCATAAAATCCCACTGCTAGTGTTACAGCATAAATTGCCCAACTACTATTAGTTTTTAGGCGCATTCCTCGTAGCAAGACCGCGCTTGACAGTAAAATTATCATTACAAACAAACTGTAAGGTCGAGCTTCCTGAGCGTAAACTATCTGAAAAGGCGATACAGCTAGTATGGCAACTGCTAACCAAGCTGTCAGCGATGACTCAAATAATTCTAAGCACAGCCAATACATACAAGGTAATGCCAGCACGCTAAAAACCGCCGATAAACTTCTAGTTACTGCTATTGAATCTCCAAACAGTTGCACCCAAAATCTCGCTGCTACAAAATACAAGGGAGCAAGTTGAGGTTCTTCTAATGCCAATCCTTTTACGGTGTCAAAAACGCTTTTTTCTGCATTGATATGCTGATACTTTTGTAAACTTTTTATTCCCCGGATTTTACCGTCACCAAGCTCTTGAATAAATTCAGATTCTGTATAGCCGGAAATCCGCAGAGAAGTGTAACTTTCGTCTATCCAGTAAACTTTATTTTCGAGATTTGCGAACCTAAAAAATATACCCATGACTAATAGAACTACAATTAAAAATCGCAGCCACTTGTCAAGTGGAGGATTCTGAGAATTTAGTCGATCGCCATTTTTTGTAAATTCCATTTAAAGTAAACTCACCTACAACAACAGCATAGCATATCCCCGACTTCTTTAAGAACCAGGATAGCATATACCCGACTTCTTTGAGAAGTCGGGTATACAATCTTAATCAACCAAATTTGAGATTAATCATCCACTCCTTCAATCGGAGCAAAACCTTGCCGCTGGATATTTTCGGTTATGGTGCGGGGTTCAAGGAATTGTAGCAAATAATCCGGGCCGCCGGCTTTGGAACCAACTCCCGAAAGTTTGAATCCTCCGAAAGGTTGACGCGATACCACTGCGCCTGTAATTCCGCGATTTATGTACAGGTTTCCGACTTCAAAATCGGAGGCGGCGCGATCGATATGGGAAGGTGTGCGAGAATACAATCCGCCAGTTAAAGCAAAATTGGTGCCGTTAGCAATCGCAATCGCTTCATTAAAATTATTTGCCCGAATCACCGACAAAACTGGGCCAAAAATTTCTTCTTGAGCAAGAGTTGCTGTTGGCGATACTTCCGTGACAATGACTGGGCCGACAAAATAGCCGGTTTCCGGTGCCGACATTTCTAAAGCTATTGTAGCTTCGGCGCGGCCTTTTTCGATGTATTCACGGATGCGCGATTGGGCGGTGATATCGATGACTGGGCCGACTTGAGTACCGGGATTTTCCGCTGAACCAACATTGAGCGATCGCGTGGCTTCTACCAACCTTTCCACAAAATTATCATACACCGATTCGACCACAATTACTCGCGAACAAGCGGAACATTTTTGGCCACTATATCCAAATGCCGAATAAACAACGCCCGCTACAGCTTGGTCTAAATCTGCACTTTCATCGACAATAATTGCATTCTTGCCGCCCATTTCTGCAATTACTCGTTTCAGGTGTTTTTGTCCTGGCTGCAAAATAGCAGCATCGGCGTAAATGCGGCAACCAACCTCTTGAGAACCGGTGAAAGTAATCATGTGAACATCGGGATGTTTCACCATGTAAGCACCCACCGTTGAACCTTTGCACGGGACGTATTGAAATACGCCTTTGGGGATGCCTGCTTCTAGCAAGATCTCGGTGATTTTAGCGGCAATTACTGAGGAAAATTCCGCAGGTTTGAGTAAAGTACAATTCCCTGCAACTAGGGATGCAACGGTCATTCCCACAGGAATTGCTAGGGGAAAATTCCAAGGTGAAATAATCAAAGAAATGCCGCGCGGCTGATAGCTATAGCGGTTGTTTTCTCCAGCAATGTCGTAATTTTGCCCTTGTTCTAACCGTTCCATTTCGTCGGCGTAGTAGCGACAAAAATCAATGGCTTCGGAAACTTCGGCATCGCATTCTCTGACTGGTTTCCCGACTTCAAATACCATCCAAGCTGACAGTTCGTGCCGTCTTTTTTCCATCAATTCTGCGGCTTTGCGTAAAACGCCGGCGCGTTGTCTGACGGGGGTTTTCCGCCAACCGAGAGAGGCTTCTTTGGCTGCTTGCAGGGCTTTCTGGGCTTGTGATTCTGAAAGCAATCCGATTTTGCCAACTATTTCTGTGGGGTTGGAAGGGTTGAGGGAATTGACTGTGGTTTCAGTGTTTTGATATTCGCCATTAATTAGGGGTAAATAGGTTTGTCCTAGGATTCCCCGCACTGATTTGATGGCTGTTTCTGCTTGTTTTCGGAGTTCGGTATTGGCGTAGTCTGTATCTGCTACATTGGGAAATACTTTGGTGTAAACTAGCTGGTCATTTCCACTAGCAACTGGTGCGGCTAACAATTGTTCGATCGGCATTTCTTCGGAACTTTGCCGAATGAAGGAACTATTGGCGGTATTTTCCAACAAACGGCGGATTAAATAGGCCATTCCTGGGAGTAAATCGCCGTAGGGACAATAGACTCGGACGCGATAACCGCGATCGACTAAAAGCTTAGCCAATTTGTCGCCCATGCCGTACAATACTTGCATTTCAAAGCGGCGGCGTGGTATATTGAGAGTTTCGGCAATGGCGATCGCCCTGGCTTGCGATCGCACATTATGACTGCCAATCGCTGCATACAAATATTCATGATTTTCCAGCAGCAACTGAGTCATCTCCTCAAAGTTGGCATCCGTAGCAACTTTGTCATTGTAGACAGGCTGCGGCCAATCTTTCTGCATAGCTTTGATTGTTTCCTGATCCCAGTAAGCGCCTTTTACCAACCGCACTGTTACGGGATTTCCGCGTTTTTTCGCCCAAGCAACTAAGCCTTGCAAATCTTGTTTGCTATCGCGCAAATAGGCTTGTAATGTGATACCGATATCTGTGCGTCCGCGAAACTCATCCTCTAACAATAAGTCTTTGAGAATGCTGAGAGTTAAACCTTTATAAACATACTGTTCCATGTCGAAATGGACAGCAGCGCCCAACTCTTGAGCGCGACGTAGTAACAGGCGAATGCGATCGCTGACTTTGGCCTCACTACCTTTAGCATCCAGCGGGTCAAACTGAGAATAAAACGCGGTTAACTTGACAGATACTTGTACTCGTGGTAAGGTTTCACCATCAGCTTTATCGATCGCATCTACCTGGGACCAATTTTTGGCGGCGATGCTCAATTCCTGCATCAATTCCAAATAGCGATCGAGATACTTTTGCGCCTCAGTTTCAGTAATTACAGCTTCCCCCAAAAGGTCAACTGTAAAACCCATTTTATCCTTGCGAAGTCGCTCTAAAGTTTTAACTACCTGCTTGATATTTTCCCCAGAAATATACTTGTGCGCCAAAGTTTCCACCGCCGGCGCAACTGTTGTCGCCGCCAATTGTCCAGGAATCGAATCAGCGTTAGTAAAATTGAGCAATTTTTTCAAAGCTTCCGGCAATTCTACCTCTTCCGCAGTCAGGTATTCTTGCAGGTGGCGGGCAATTTCCGGCTTGCTGCGAAGGGCGGGCAAACAGTCAATAAATCGAAACAATTGTACCCGCAATCCGGGGCTAGCCATTGCCCAGTCTAGCAGTTTGTCGTCCCAGCGCATTTGGTCTTGCAGTTGACCGAGAAAGGAGCGTTTTTTGTCTTGAGTTGCCTTCAGGATTTCTTTCGCAATTTCCTGAGTTTTTGCTTCGTAGATGCTTGGAGATACTTGTGCGATCATTGGTAATTAGTTATGGGTAATTGGTAATTGGCAATCAAGGAGAGTTTAGGTATCTTGTAACTACCAGACTTCTACAATTATACTTGCTATTTTACTTCAATTTTAACTCCGTAGTTTGCTTTGTTGTCGCCAGAAATTTCAATACTATAGTCGCCGCTGCTGGGGAGTTGACCTTGCCACTGACTTGTGCTATTTGCAGTGCCTATTTTTTCACCGTTAGGAGCAATAATTGCGGCGCTAACTTGACCTTCTTGAACCTTTAATGTCATGGTTTGGCCGCTATTGCACTCAAGTAAGTAGCGCTTTGATTTGTTGTCTGGCAAATTATTCCTGACAGTAACTCCGATCGCACCTGGTTCAAAGCTAACTCGCTCAGTGACAGCGGTTTGGGCCGCAGGAGAGGGCGATGGCGAGGGCAAGGGCGAGGGCAAGGGCGAGGGCAAGGGCGAGGGCAAGGGCGACGGCGATGGCAGTTGCGGAGCCCCTGACAGGGATGGTATGACAGTGGGAGTGGGCGACGGCAGGCTGTTTGGTGGCTGTGCGGTTCCGGGTGCTGGGGGAATCGCGAGCAGTCGATTAGCGGGCGCGGCCCGAACAGGGGAAGGGCTTGGAGGAAGTGGTACGTCTGAGGGTAACTTGATTTGAAGGTTGACTCTTTCCTGATACATTCTCCACGCTACCAAAGTGCCGAGACTCAGCACAGAACCGACTAACATTCCGCTGAGAAAAACTGCCAAAACTTGCCAAATTGGAGTTGTTTTGGGTGAGGGAATCGCAGTTTGATTTAGTTGAGTTGGGTAATTTTCATTGTCAATAGTTTCCGGTGCGATGTCGGCGACTATTGGAAGGGTTTCTGGTTCATTTATTGTATTTAAAATCTCTTCTGTTGCGGCATTTTTCCTGGGCGTTTCTGTTTCGGAATTCGCAGTTAAATTAGCTTCGGATGTGGCATTTTTCCTGGGCGTTTCTGTTTCATAATTGGTCGTTAGATTAGATTCTTTTGCGGCATTTTTCCTGGGCGTTTCTGTTTCGGAATTGGCAGTTAAAGTATCTTCGGTTGTGGTATTTTCAGTGGGCGTTTCTGTTTCGGAATTGGCAGTTAAATTAGCTGTAGCAATTTCAAGCGGAGTTTCTGTTTCGTAATTGGCAGTTGAATCATCTTCGGTTGTGGCATTTTCCAGCGGGAGTTTCTGCTGTTCGTAATTGGCAGTTGAATCATCTTCGGTTGCTGGAATTTCAATCGGAGTTTCTGCTAGTTCGTAATTGGCAGTTGAATCATCTTCGGTTGCTGGAATTTCAATCGGACTTTCTGCTAGTTCGTAATTGGCAGTTGAATCATCTTCGGTTGTAGCAATTTCAATCGGAGTTTCTGCTAGTTCGTAATTGGCAGTTGAATCAGCTTCGGTTGTGGCAATTTCAATCGGAGTTTCTGCTAGTTCGTAATTGGCAGTTGAATCAGCTTCGGTTGTAGCAATTTCCAGCGGAGTTTCTGTTTCGTAATTGGCATTTGAATCATCTTCGATTGTGGCAATTTCCGTGGGAGTTTCTGTTTCGTAATTGGCATTTGAATCATCTTCGGTTGCTGCAATTTCCAGCGGAGTTTCTGTTTCGTAATTGGCAGTTGAATCAGCTTCGGTTGTAGCAATTTCAATCGGAGTTTCTGCTAGTTCGTAATTGGCAGTTGAATCAGCTTCGGTTGTAGCAATTTCAATCGGAGTTTCTGCTAGTTCGTAATTGGCAGTTGAATCAGCTTCGGTTGTGGCAATTTCCAGCGGAGTTTCTGCTAGTTCGTAATTGGCAGTTGAATCATCTTCGGTTGCTGGAATTTCCAGCGGAGTTTCTGCTAGTTCGTAATTGGCAGTTGAATCATCTTCGGTTGTGGCAATTTCAAGCGGAGTTTCTGCTAGTTCGTAATTGGCAGTTGAATCAGCTTCGGTTGTAGCAATTTCCGTGGGAGTTTCTGTTTCGTAATTGGCAGTTGAATCAGCTTCGGTTGTAGCAATTTCAATCGGAGTTTCTGCTAGTTCGTAATTGGCAGTTGAATCATCTTCGGTTGTGGCATTTTCAAGCGGAGTTTCTGCTAGTTCGTAATTGGCAGTTGAATCATCTTCGGTTGCTGGAATTTTCAAGCGGAGTTTCTGCTAGTTCGTAATTGGCAGTTGAATCATCTTCGGTTGCTGCAATTTCCAGCGGAGTTTCTGCTAGTTCGTAATTGGCAGTTGAATCATCTTCGGTTGTGGCATTTTCAAGCGGACTTTCTGCTGTTTCGTAATTAGCAGTTAAAGTATCTTCGGTTGTGGCAATTTCCAGCGGAGTTTCTGTTTCGTAATTGGCCGTTGAATCAGCTTCGGTTGTGGATTTTTCAAGCGGAGTTTCTGCTAGTTCGTAATTAGCAGTTAAAGTATCTTCGGTTGTGGCAATTTCCATCGGAGTTTCTGCTGCTTCGGAAGGTGCATCGAAACTGGCAAGTGTTTCCGGTTGCTGAGTCAAAATTTGATTTTTTTCTTGTTCGTCACTCATGGGGATAAAATTCTAGTATAAAGACTGCTTTTAAGCATTTTACGTTATTTGTGCGATCGGCGGCACTGAAACGTGCCATGATATTAGTCTAGATCGTTCAACTTAATGGCTGCTTCAATTTCGTCAGAAAATGCCTCAGCATAAGCCCAAGCATTTTTCAATTCGCTAGCACTAAGATGCGGATAATCTTCTAAAAGTTGAGTATCAGTTGCACCTAATCGACGAGATTCTACCAAGCCCCAAACAGAAATTATAGTCCCTGCAATCCTGGCATTACCGCCAACTACACCGGGAGTTTTTTCAATTCCCTGCCTGGTGTGGGCTAAACTTTGAGCTAATATCTGTATTGCTTGAGCTTTTTCAGGCGGAGTCAGGGAAAGCAGTTGCGGTTCTAATTCTTTTAGTGTCATAGTCGATCGGGTTGGGCTGCTGGGATTGTCGTATCTATATTATAGCGATCGAGCTTTTTACTGGCAAGAATAAACAAGTTACCGATTTACTGTTGGGTGGGGGCGGGTTTATGAGATTGTTCGTTACAGGCGAGTATTGTTGGTGAACCCGCCCCTACAAATTATATCGTTTACGGTTGTTTCTGAATGATTTAACCTTTCTAGGACGCAGAGAACGCAGAGGAAGAGAAGAGAGAGATGAGTCATTCTGATACAATGCCAACGGATTTGATATTACCAATTCCCCATGCCCGATTCCCCATGTCCCATACCCAATCATTAATTATTAGGCAAAGACTGCCAAAAAGGTCGTTCTTCTCCCTTCCTGACAGTGTTCGTAGCCGACTGCACGTTTCCTCTCAGTTCTTGATAATATCTATCGTCAAGGAAACTAATATTGACACCAAAAGGAAGCAGCAGTTGGCGCAATTTTTCCTGAGTGTAATCCTTACCGTCAATAATTGCCCCGCGCGGATTTGAAACTAACAAATTGCCATTGACAGGCACTGAATTGACCATATTCGGCCACCAAGCATAACCGCTGTAGCCAAACATCGCCGGCACTTGAATAATTTGGTCATCTGTGAGTGAAAACTCTCTTTTCAACTTCTCTATAATCGGATTCAGTTTCTGCTTTTGCAAATTGAGATTGTGCTTAATTAAAGCTGGATTTTTCAAAGCAGCGCTGACTGTAATTTCATTGCTCAAACCGCGATTGATAGTCACATCACCGTAACCTTTTCCTGCCAATTCTTCCAACAGCTTAACTCCTGCTTCTGGACTGGCGATCGCCATTATATACTTTCCGGGAGTTGGACTGGGAATAAAATTGATAATTTCATCGACTTGGCGAGTCAAAAGCCAAGAAGTATCAATATCCACCGCAGGCCCTTGAATTTGCTGAGCTTGAATAAAATCAAGTACCTCTGGATTAAAACTAGCATTCCCCGAATTGCCGTAATAAACTCGACCCATTGGGTGTCCGGGAATCGGCGGCGTCACCTGCAAATTGCCATAGCCATTAGACCACTGACTTACAGGGTCTTCATAGCGAGGACTGGCTGATTTTAAAGACGCTCAAATCCTGCTCTTGAGTTGATTTAGCAGGCTTGTTGATAGCTGGATTGCTATTGCTTTTGACAGCTACATTAAAATTGCGGAGTTGGGATTTTCCGGGAAATTGAACATAGCCATTTTTCTGGATATTCTGCATCCAAGCGCGCTCTCCCTGGATAATTTTTACCTGAGCTCCTGTTGGTTCTACTGCTTGTTTTAGTTGGGAGATAAATTCACTGTTTCCTGAGCCTCGGTCACTAACTTGAACTTCTTTTACTGGTGCGGTATTGGACGGCATGATCCAAGGAGTAACGCCCATTTGAATTATATTGGCAGCGATTTCTTGGCCGTTATTTGTAGCAGTTGCTCTGAGATTAACTAGGCCGTTCCAGTTGCGATCGGCAAATTGTTTTGCTTCTACACCTAACACAATATTGCTGCTGAAAACTAGCGGTTTAGCACCGGATATATCTACAGCTTGCCAGCCGTTGCTAGTCTTCTGAAAAACGCTGATGTGAGGGCTAGCAACGCTGTCAGCAGTGATAAATACTTGAGAACCGTTGAAGTTTTCAGGTAGTTTTAAGTGAACTTGAGAGAGCATTGCTGGGCGGCGGGGGGTGCTAACTTTGGTTTCTTGCCAAACCGGTATTTTCGGGCGATCGCTCGATTTATCATTAAATAGAACTAGGGCTCCACTGGACAAAGACCATTGTTCTTTACCCAGTTCGTCTTGCTGATTAATTTCGCCGTCTCTGTTAGTATCTCCCGCAAAGAAAAAGCTAGACGGCGACAGGGCGGGCAAAAGTTGGCTGGGAGTTGGTGTTAGAGTTTCTTGAGTAGTTGGTTGGGGAGTAGTTGGTTGATTTCTCTCTAATTCTTGGCGGGCTAATTCTTGGCGGGCTAATTCTTGGCGGGCTAGTTCTTGGCGGGCTAGTTCTTGGCGGGCTAGTTCTTGGCGGGCTAATTCTTGGCGGGCTAATTCTTGGCGGGCTAATTCTTGCTTTTCTAGTTTTTTCCTATCTAATTCTTGGCGGGCTAGTTCTTCTTTCTCTAACTCTTTTCTGACCAGTTCTTTTTTCTCAAACTCTTGTCTTTCTAACTCTTTTCTGACCAGTTCTTTTCTCTCAAATTCTTGTATTTCTAGCTCTTTGCGGGCTTGTTCTTTTTTCTTTAGCTCTTGTCTCTGTAACTCTTTTTTCTGTTGTTGTTCTTCTAAATTTTTTTGAAGAGAACGTGAGATTTGCAGTTCATAGGTAGCGACAGTTAGGTTTCCTTGATATTCGATGGTTTTGTCGATCGCCCGATTAGCCAAAAAAGAACCGTGAGGAATTTGGCGGAGTGTATTGATCGCCAAATTCCACAGGTATTGCGACTGTTCCCAAGTAGCAGGATCAGCCTTAGCGGTGCGTCCGATTACGACAGCTTGAGTGGCTAATTTAGCAGATTCATCCCAAGTATTTTTAGCTCTTTCTTCGATTTGAATGCGAATTGTCACATTTTCGAGCTGCTGTAGGAGAGTTTGTGATTTCTGCTGCTCGATTTGCGGTTTCCAGGGTTCTGAGAAAGACGGGGTATCGGGATTTTTGGCAAGTTGGTCTAATTCTAGTTTAAGGCGATCGCGCAATTTGTAGAGTTCCGAAAGTGATTGGGGAGTTTCGCCCTCTGGCTGTCGCTGAGAGATTTGGAGTTGGTAGTTGAGGGAAGGTTGGGCCAGCGTTTGGGGCACAGCCACCCAGATGATACCGATGACGACACCGAAAGCATTGACAATGGCGATCGCAATATATTTAACCAAGCGCATATAGTTTATCCTCAGATACCCAAATAATTTTACCTAATATTGGGTTCAATGGGAAATTTAATTATGGGGACTTACGCATGGGGCCCAGAAACCGGGTTTTTCCGAAAATATTTCGTTGCTGTTGATAGATTAGGTAAAAGTGAGTCCACAAAATCTCGATCCCCCCTAGCCTCCCTTAAGAAGGGGAGTAGGGGAGTAGGGGGTGTGGGACAAGAGTGCAGTCAAAGTCCCCCTTCTTAAGGGGGATTTAGGGGGATCTAGACTTGGCTACCAGCGAGATATTAGCATCGCGCACCAGCCCAGAAACCGGGGGTTTTACGAAATACTTCGTTGCTGTTCATAGATTAGGTGAAAAACCCGGTTTCTTTGTCGGAGTCCGTAAATCCTAAACTTTACTCAATGGGGAAACCAGGAATCAGTTGATCGATTTCTACCATCAGTTGCATAGTTTCTTTGAGCGCAACCACCACCTTTTGATAATGCAATACATCATCAAAAGATAAAGTGCGTTTGGCTTTCTTACGGTCTTTGAGCCATTTGTCCAACACCTGATAACCGCCAATTTTAAACTCCCAAACGACCGGGGCGATGCCTTCAAAATAGCGATTTTTGTTGATATAAACTCGTTGTTCTGCGGGTTTATAGGTAACTTCGGTAACGGCATTGTCACCATCGCCATTCATTTTAGTAATCAGCTTATTCAGCTTTTTCGATTTCATCAGGTGCAGGTCTACTAATGCCTGACCTTTTGCACCCAAGTCTTTGAATAGCTGATCGTTACTGGTCAATGGAACGCGGGGAAAGTCGATTTTGAGAAACTCGGCGTAGCGTTGGCGATAGGTAGGGCTATGGAAGATGGCGTAGATGTAGTAAAAGATGGCTTCTGGAGTGGGAATGTAGCCAAGTTTTTTTTGAATTGTGTCAAGAAAAGTCTGAGAAAGATTCGGTCATTTTTGCTTAAATAAATAACCTTGTTGATCTGCAGTATCGGGATAAAGATAAAGAGGAAATAAGACTAATTAGCGCTCTTTTGGCAAATCGTATGATTATTTTCGTGATAATACAACTTGGTAGCCAAAAACCTTCCTTTATCTTCAACCTGCGATATGTTAAATTCCTAGTTTTTTCTTGTAGCATATGTCTCATCACATCTCCACTGGAGTAATCGACTCCATCTTCATGATGTGTAGTAAGATCTCCAAGTCAAAAGGTCGATATAAGCATTGGTAATATATTTTCACAATCATGTTTGCTTTGACTATCGTCGTCTTTGGCTTTGAATTTCCAATCTCTAGTATCTTGAATCTCATAGTCTTCTATTTCTTGATCTGAAATGCTCAGACTCTAAATTTTTCATATGCGTTTTCGGAGTTGCCATTGGTAAAGTCAATACATGATCGCTGTGCAGTCTCGATCCCTGTTGAGTTAACAGGCATAATTTCGGTAATTTTCCAACCTCTCATTATATTCTGCTCAGAGAGTCGGTGTTTTGAGGACAGAATAAATAAAACGGTAATTGAGGTGCGATCGCTTTCCAATCAACATCGTCAATACAACTTTGATTCAAAATCTCATATTTAGTCGCTCGATTTCCCCAAAGTCAGCATGATGAACATTAGCTGCACCTGTCTTTCCAGGCTCTTTAATAAAAATTCCAATACTAACACCCTGCTGAATATCAAAGACATTTTGATCGGGTGAACCGTCAGGAGAAATTTCTTTTTTCTTAGAATTACCGTGTAAATCCAAGAGATAGATATCTGTAAATGTTTGCATCAAGTTCTGACGCATTCCTCTAAACGTTGGATTATCCAGATAACCATGATTGGTAATGAACGCTAAAACGCCATAACCGGTTTCGCTGACTCGCCACTGCCCAAACCGAATGAATTTTACATAATCATCTTGCAAATACTTAGGATTTTGTTCTCCTAGCGGTAAACCGTTCACATAGTAGTAATCGCGAACTAAACCAGCAATCCACTCGCTTTTATTTGCCGAATGTCCTGAATAAGGCGGATTGCCCAACACCACCATCACAGGTGTATCTCGTTTTACCGTCGAAGCTTCATTTGCTTCCTGTGCGACAAACTGACCAAACAAAATCTCTGACTTTTTCAGTGCCTCATCTAGCGTATTGGTGAGGTAAATGCCTAATCGTTGTTTGCCCTTAAATTTGTAACCAAGTTCTTGAAGTTCTAGCCCTAGCTTAAGATGAGCAATGGCATAGGGAGCCATCAATAACTCAAAGCCAAACAATCGATTCAGCAAATTATCTCGCACATAGCTATCCCACTGATTCGCCATGCCAATTTCTTCTAAATTGCGGTAAATTTGCTTTACTACTTCATACAAAAACGTACCTGTACCCGTTGCAGGATCGAGAATTTGCACTTTCGGCTTTTGTGTTATTGGATCTTTGGCATTATCAGCTAATCCCAATGGCAAATCGAAGCGGTCTTTGAGAATAGCATCAACCGATCGCACAATAAACGACACCACAGGTTCCGGTGTATAATAAACGCCTCGACTCTTTCGCAAAGCCGCATTATACGCCGCCAAAAACGTTTCATAAAAATGCACCACCGGGTCTTCTTGACGAGTGCGCTGCCCAAAGTTTTCGAGAATGCTGCCCATATCAACCTGAGACAGCAATTGCACCAGATCGTCGATCGCCCAATCGATCTGACTGACTGCATCCGTTTCGACGATCGTATTAAACAATCGCTTCAAAAATGGGTTTGTTGCCGGAATATACGTGCCCGCCGTGCGCCGAGTAAACGGTTCACACCCTGGATTTTGAGCATGACCAACTCTTGCCGCAAATAACCCATAAGAAATCGTCTGAGCATACATATCAGCAAAATCAGCATCATTCAAATCGGGCAACAAAACCTCACTAAAGCCCTGTTTCAGTTGATGCAATTCACCGTCTTTCCTTTCTCCCTCCAGCGCAGTTGTTGTTGCTAACCGAATTGCCTTCGTCAACCTCGCCATCTGTCGCGCCAGGTCTTCAGGACTGCTGATAATCTCGCCAGTATAGTTGATAAACTGATCTAGCAGAGCCGCAATCTTTTCTGTAGCCCTTACTTGCAGCTTATTCTCATTACGATCTGCTAAAATTTCCTTCTGTCTGCGCTTCCCATTCACATACCAACGAAACTCTAAATAATTGGTCAATACTAGATTCGGAAACGCTTCTATATACCGCTGCAATTGCTCCGATTTTTCTATCTGATCCAAATCTAGCCCAACGTCTTTGGCTTCTACATAACCCACCAATAGTTCCCGCCGCCGCACGGTAAAGTCTGGAATCCCTGCCTTATTGCCTTTTTCTTCAATGACGGCATCAATGCCCTTGTCTGAGTCATCCAGCAAATCTTTCAACGCTGGATAATGGCTGCGCTCGCTACCTTTTTGCAGGTTATTTTGAATCGACTTGAGGTAAGCATCAAAAGATATAGATGGCATTGAATCAGTTCCCTGGTTTAGTTTGGTTTTCGCGCCTCTGCCATTGTTAGTTTACCCGTAAAGGGCTCAACCTGCTAGCTATATACTCTGGTCTCATGCAATTCCTCTTCTTGGCTAAACTCAGCTAATTCCTTGAGAATTTCACGGCGCTTAACAGTACGCTGCTGTTTATAGGCGATCGCACTTACCAAACTAATCCGCCGCTGGTTTCCTACTTTTCCATAGGCAATTTCCCCATCATCGAGTAATTTGACCACAAATTCTGGCGACACATTCAGCAAACTAGCAGTTTCTTCAACAGTCATATCTGGCTCAATTGGCACTAAAGATACTGCTTTACCAGCCGCCATTAAATGTGCGGCTTGACACAACAATTGATAGAGCGATTCAGGAAGTGCGATTTCTTCCCCGCCAACTTCCACAAGTTTTACTTGTAATGTCTCAGAATTACCATTTTCTATCTTGAGACATAGCATTTTATCCAACAATTTGATAGCTTTTGTTTCTTCTTCTGTCGGTAAAACCGGATCTAGGAGTATTTTTTGCCTGTTCATGGAAATGTTTCCTGAATTCGTTTAATGCTATTATACCTTATAAGATGCGGCGATTGAAATCGCTTCTACACAAACAAAGTCGGCCTCCGCCGACTGAAGAATATTGATACCAAATCAGACTTAAATACCCGCTCATTTTCTTAGATAAGATGCGGCGATTGAAATCGCTTCTACACAAACGAAGTCGGCCTCCGCCGACTGAAGAATATTGATCTCAAATCAGACTTAAATACCCGCTCATTTTCTTAGATAAGATGCGGCGATTGAAATCGCTTCTACACAAACGAAGTCGGCCTCCGCCGACTGAAGAATATTGATCTCAAATCAGACTTAAATACCCGCTCATTTTCTTAGATAAGATGCGGCGATTGAAATCGCTTCTACACAAACGAAGTCGGCCTCCGCCGACTGAAGAATATTGATCTCAAATCAGACTTAAATACCCGCTCATTTTCTTAGATAAGATGCGGCGATTGAAATCGCTTCTACACAAACGAAGTCGGCCTCCGCCGACTGAAGAATATTGATCTCAAATCAGACTTAAATACCCGCTCATTTTCTCAGATAAGATGCGGCGATTGAAATCGCTTCTACACAAACAAAGTCGGCCTCCGCCGACTGAAGAATATTGATATTAAATCAGACTTAAATACCCGCTCATTTTCTCAGATAAGATGCGGCGATTGAAATCGCTTCTACACAAACAAAGTCGGCCTCCGCCGACTGAAGAATATTGATCTCAAATCAGACTTAAATACCCGCTCATTTTCTTAGATAAGATGCGGCGATTGAAATCGCTTCTACACAAACGAAGTCGGCCTCCGCCGACTGAAGAATATTGATCTCAAATCAGACTTAAATACCCGCTCATTTTCTCAGATAAGATGCGGCGATTGAAATCGCTTCTACACAAACGAAGTCGGCCTCCGCCGACTGAAGAATATTGATCTCAAATCAGACTTAAATACCCGCTCATTTTCTTAGTCCGCGAAGGCGGACTTTGTTTGTGTAGACGCGGTTTCAACCGCCGGGTTTCTCCAAAGAAACCGGGTTTTTTACCAAATCTATCGACTACAACGAAATATTGTCGTAAAAAACCCGGTTTCTCGGCCTCGCAATCCTACAACTGCTTCACCTCAGCAACCAATTTGGCAACCACATCCTTAGCGCTACCAAACAACATCATCGTCTTATCCTTATAAAACAACTCATTGTCAACACCCGAAAAACCAGCACTCATCCCGCGCTTAATTACGATCGTATGCTTAGCCTTATCAACCTCCAAAATCGGCATCCCATAAATCGGGCTCGCCGTATCGTGACGCGCCGCCGGATTCACCACATCATTCGCACCAATCACCAACGCCACATCCGTCTCTTCAAACTGCGGATTGATATCGTCCATATCGTACAACTGCGGATAAGGCACGTTTGCTTCTGCTAGCAACACATTCATGTGCCCCGGCATCCGCCCAGCCACCGGGTGAATCGCGTATTTGACGTCAACTCCCATTTTTTCCAAACCGTCGGCTAACTCGCGCACGGCGTGTTGTGCTTGCGCTACAGCCATCCCGTAGCCCGGAACGATCACAACCGATCGCGCATAACCCAACATCATCGCACTTTCTTCAATATCAATGCTGTGAACAGTTTTGTCGATCGCCCCAGCAGCAGCCCCAGCAGCCCCAGCACTAGCACCACCGCTACCAAAGGCGCTAAACAACACGCTAGAAAGCGATCGATTCATCGCCTTACACATGATTTGCGTCAAAATAATCCCCGACGCGCCAACAAGTGCACCAGCGATAATCAGCATATTGTTCATCAAAATGAACCCAGCCACACTCGCCGCAATCCCCGAATAGGAGTTAAGCAGCGACACCACCACCGGCATATCGCCGCCCCCAATCGGGAGCACAAACATGATTCCCAGAATATTGGAAATCGCCACCAAAGCCAGGAATACCGGCACATTCTCCGGATTCGTCAGCATATAACCGCTGCCCGCTAAAAGCGCGATCGCCAGTAAAGCATTAAACGGCTGTTGTAGCGGAAACGTGACAGGAGCACCAGGTAGCAATTCTTGCAGCTTCGCAAACGCCACAACGCTACCAGTGAAAGTAATCCCGCCAATCAACACACCCAAAAGGATCGTGATTGTCGCGTCTGGAGTCGGCGATTCCGGGATGCTGAGATAGCGCCAGAATTCGCCCACAGCAACGAGTGCAGAAGCCGCGCCCCCAAAACCGTTAAGCAAACCCACCATCTGCGGCATATCCGTCATCGCCACGGTTTTCGCCATAATTGTTCCCAAAATGGAACCGATGATAATTCCGACAGCAATCAATTCGTAGCTGACTACTTGTTTTTCCAGCAACGTACCGACGATCGCAATCAACATCCCGATCGCAGCTAACACATTTCCTTGACGGGCGGTTGCGGGCGATCCCAACTGTTTCAAACCGACAATAAACAAAGATGCGGCAACTAAATAACCTAGTTGAATGGCACTTGGCAGAAAATCACTCACGCTTTAACCTCTAACTCTTTTCTCAGACATTTCTTGAAAATTTCATACAAACGAGTAGTTGTATCCATCGTTTCGTTGAACAGGCTTAATTTGATTCCGAGAAACGCTAATCACAGTAGTGTCGTTTACTCGAATATCAAAATTTCCTTTAAACCTTGTGGTTTTAATTCGCTTGCATTTAACCCCCTCATACTTGCCGTCAATTACAGAGACAATATCTCCAGTTTTCCAACCTTTGACCTTTTTTTTGGGCTGATAACCCTTGCGAGGAAAACCATATTTATCAGTCTGTACAACTTGGCGACTCCCCCAACCCATAGCTTTAATTAGCAAAGGTTGATTGATTGCCAAAGTTAAACCCTGACTCACATCTCCGCAGCAAGCAGCATCTATCCAATGAGCCTTTGGTAAACCAAGTTTAGTCCGATTGAACTTAGTTAAAGAACCACGTCCTACATATATATGCTCGAGTTTTGTAGCCTTTAAAACTTCGAGCAAAGCAGATTTAGTAGCATTGACCGCCGCCGCATCCTTTAATGGTGCTTTAGCTTGACTCATTATTCTTTTAAGAAGATCAGGCTGGCTTTTCAGAAAGTCTTTGATGTCTTCAGTCCCCTTTTTGATATTGCATTTTTTACAAGCCAAGCACAGGTTAGAAACACGATTGCTACCACCTTTAGCGCGTGGGTTCATATGCTCTACCTGTAACGGTAAATTTTCAGCACTACAGTAAGCACATTTGCGATTCCACTTTTCAAGCAGGTATTCTCTAACCTCATAACCTTGCAGTTCCCCTTGTTGATATTCAATACCATAAACTTCAGGGCTTTGCATTTTTTGAGTATCAAACTTTACCAACTCAAAAGCTATTGATTTAATTGGTGCTAACTTACAAAGGCGATTCACCCAGGTAATTGTAGTTAATACTCGATGCTGCAAACTTGGAGGTAGCCAACCTTTCCGACGAATACGATTAAAAAATCGCAGCTGACGATAACGAGTCTTACGATTACGGCGGTTGCGTCGGATGGCACGGCGAGTTTCCAGTCGCGATTTGATAGCTTGCCCCCGATGGGTAAGTTCAGCACCCCAAATTACTTGGGTTAAGAACACCAAAGCTATACCAGTAGTTTTACTACCAGGATCGATGCGAATTTCTATTGGTTGTGGTTGTTCCTCTACTGATTTGTTGAGGATGATTGCAAATGGGTACAGTCTGAAAACTTTTGCTTTGCCTGCATTTAATAGCTTTCTAGCTATCACTGGCAGGCACGGGGTTAAAGGTTTCTTCCTGCTATCGAGTACGAATACTTGATTGGGATTTTTAGACATGGTTGCGTCTATTCCTAATTAGTAAAGGTTGCCTTGGCATTGTTATTGGTCGGTATGATCTCAACAGCACTGGCTTTACAAAATCCTTGCCTGTTTAACTGCCGAGTTATAGAGCTTGGGGCTGGCACGTACTCCAAGGTATGAACTTGAACGCTTGCCAATAACGAAAGCCTGGACTTACTTAGAATTTTCTGGGTTTATTCAGAAATGTCTAGGATTTGAGTAAGTCTTTTTTCTTGAACATTTGTAGCATTCGATCGGTGACTAAGAAACCGCCGACAACGTTAATTGTGGCAAGGGCGATCGCGATCGTCCCCAAAATCGAAGTAACAGTCACATTACCTTGGCCTGAAATTAGAATTGCGCCTAAAACCGCAATTCCTGAAATCGCATTGGAACCCGACATCAAAGGTGTGTGTAGCGTCGGTGGGACTTTGTTAATTACTTCAAATCCCACAAACGATGCTAGAGTAAACACCACTAAACCTGCAATCAATCCTTCTGCCATAATACTTGGTAATTGGTAATTGGTTATTTGTCATTAGTCATTAGTTGTTAGTCATTAGTCATTAGTTGTTAGTCATTAGTTGTTAGTCATTAGTTGTTATTTTCAATGACTCCCGACTCCCGACTACCGACTACTAACTACTAACTAATGACTACTAACTAATGACTAATGACTACTGACTAATGACTGCTGACTGCGGAAGCAGCCAAAGCATCCCGCACTCGCTGGTTACTAATTTCACCATCACGAGCCACACAGGAACCAGCGATGATATCGTCTTCAAAATTCAGATTTAGCTCCTTATCTTTCAGCATCAACTGAAGCAAAGACGAGACATTCTTCGAGTAAGTTTCACTAGCATGAACAGGCATTGAGGATGGTAAATTAATCGGGCCAATCACATTAACACCGTTCCATTCAACATCTTTTCCTGCTTCCGTGCACTCGCAATTGCCGCCTTGCTCGGCCGCGAGGTCAACAATTACTGCTCCCGGTTTCATTTGAGAAACCATTTCTCTAGTCACTAAAATCGGTGCTTTTCTACCAGGAACTTGAGCCGTTGTAATCACCGCATCGGAAGCACCGACGTGCTGGGTGAGCACTTGACGGGTGTGTTCTTTAGCGGCTTCTGATAATTCTTTAGCATAGCCGCCTGCTGCTACAGTTTCTTCTTTGAGTTCGACATCAATAAATTTAGCACCCAAACTTTGCACTTGTTCTTTTGTTTCTGGGCGGATGTCAAATGCTTCGACTACTGCGCCCAAACGACGCGCCGTGGCGATCGCCTGTAAGCCCGCAACGCCCACACCCATTACCAAAACTTTCGCGGGGCGAATCGTACCCGCCGCCGTTGTCAGCATCGGAAAATACTTCGGTAAAGCCGCTGCTGCGATCAATACCGCTTTGTAACCGGCGACGTTAGCCTGAGATGACAGCGCATCCATGCTTTGAGCGCGGCTGGTGCGCGGGATCATTTCCATACTGAATGCAGTCACTTGGCGATCGGCTAAACGCTGTACCAAAGCCGGATTTCCCAAAGGATTCAAAAATCCGATGAAAACTGCTCCTTCCCGCAGTTGATGAACTTCTGACTCTTGCAATTCCCCGATTTTGACGACGACATCAGCTTCGCCCCACAGCGTAGCGGTATCGGCGACAATCTGAGCTCCGGCTTCTTCGTAAGCCAGATCCGAGAAAAAGGATTTTGCTCCGGCACCGGCCTCAACCCAAACTTGGACGCCTTGTTTTACCAATTTGGCCACAGCGTCGGGTACTAAAGCCACCCGGCGCTCGCCTGCTGCTATTTCTTTTGCGATCGCTAATTTCATAAACAAACTCGGTAAGTGGGAAACTCAGTGGCTTTAGCCCGCTCGTGGGAAACGACCCTTCGACTGCGCTCAGGGCGACGCACGAGCGGTTTTAACCGCTTTGAATAACTTGTTTTATTACCGCCTTGGAGTTGTTCAATTCGGTGTGCTTTTGTGATGCACTTTCAATGGGACAGTTACCATTTCAAATTTCACAACCCTGTACGCATAATAGTTTTGCTCGATTGACAAGCCTCCCATTTCTGGGGTAATGTTAGCTTCGACCTGTTATAAGAGCTTGTTGGGCTTGCAACACTGTTCCAGTGACCTTAGAACTGTTTAATCACAAGCGACAGAGCGGGGAACTAGCTACGCATTCGCCCGGTGTCGTGACTCAAATAACGGCTCCTCTTACGAGGGGTCTGGTCAATACGGCTTGCGAGAGATTTCTCTTACAAGCTCAGTCCCTTTAGGGCTGGGTTACTGACGAACTCTCCTTTACTCTCGTTGATAGTAAAGCCGATCGCCCAAATTCGAGCCGTATCTTTAACTTGTCTTATAGATTCAGATTCGCTAAATTGTTAAATTTGTTACGTCCCATGATATACTAACGTGCTGACTAATTCTGTAGCTTGAATATCAGCCTGGGATATGGCATCAAAAAATTCACCTATATTGTTAAGCGATCGCCCTCATCAAATTTCTCAGAGAGTCGGTAATATTGGAGAGCTAATAGCAAATTGTCAGCACTAAATATTTGCTAAATATTCAAGGTTCGATCGTAATTTTATTTAGAGGAGTTGTTATGCGACGATTATTTTCAGCACTAGCGGTTACAAGTTGCTTGCTGACTGGCTTACCCGCCATCAGTTTAGCCCAAGGAATGCCTGGATTCACAATTTTCGGCGGCCCGGAGCGTAGCAATCAGTTAAACTACCGCTTAGATTACGGCAAATCTGGGATGAGTGGCGACAGATACCGACTGCGAATTCCTTCTAAGAAAGTAACTTTGGCGATCGCCCAACTAAACATTTCCTATCCAGACTACTACAAAGGCGAATTCGATCAAAAAGACATTAAAGTGCGCGTCAAAGACAAAACAATCGAATTGCAAGAAGTAATCTGGGACAAAGAAAATCGTTTCATAGAAATTTATCCCAAAGAGCCAATTCCTGCCGGCAACAATGTTGAGGTTGTACTCTCCAACGTCAAAAACCCATCGCCTGGGGGAATGTATCATTTCAACGTCCGCATCCGCACCCCCGGAGACGTTCCCTTGCTGCGTTACCTCGGCACTTGGCTATTGAGCATTGATTAGAAGCAAAGGAATCAGGTGGCGGGCAGAAATATCTCGTTTCCTGGTTTTCGGGAACCATAAAATAGAACCTCTGGCTGATACAGCAATCCTCAGCGATCGGTAAAATAAGTGTACGGGCAATCCCCGTACCATAGGTGTCAACTTAAGATTGAAACCCATAATAAATGTCGCTTAAAGTCGAGTCTAGATCCCCCTCCCATCCCCCTTAAGAAGGGAGTAGGGTGTGAGCAGGGGTTGACGAAAGATCGTACTCTTGTCCCACCCCCTACCCCCCTTAATAAGGGGGGTTAGGGGGGATCGAGACTTCGAGAAAACTCTTGTCTCCGCTCTGATTAAGGGGGATGCGAGGGGGTTCTGGACTTGGTGAACCCTAGGAGATTTGTATTTCTTGATTAGGCCCGATCGCACATAGCTTCAAACACACCCCCTGGAATAAACCGACACAACGCCCTCCGCCGATCGTCCGCATCTTGGCGGTTGACAAAACGGGCGATCGTATAATGCTGAGCATTCGGTAAAATTCGGACGATCGCCCAAGAATTGCGTAGGCGCAAGCCGGGGCGTAGCCATCGCCCTCCTTTGAGATTTCAGGTATTTTCGATCGCGGATTTGAGTTGAGTTCGATCGCGGGGCGATCGTCGGAGAATTCGCCTTTCTGAGAGTGTTGAGATAGCGGGCGATCGCACTTCCTTTCAGATTCGCCCCGACGCGCAGAATCAGAAACACCGCCAAGCTTTCGAGCTCTGGCTGAGTCATGCACGCGCGATCGGCCTCAAAGTCCTCATCAGAGAATTGGGTAGAAACCCCGTCCTTTAGGACGGCTTTACATTTAATATGTTAGTATGTGAAGTATGGAAAAAGCTCACCGTTACCGATTTTACCCAACGCCTGAACAAGAGTCGCTATTGCGACGCACATTGGGCTGCGTAAGATTGGTTTACAACAAGGCTCTCCACGAGAGAACCCAGGCTTGGTACGAGAGACAAGAAAGAGTTGGATACAACCAGACTTCTTCTATGCTGACTCAATGGAAAAAAGAGGAAGATCTTGATTTTCTGAATGAGGTTAGCTGCGTACCATTGCAACAAGGGCTTAGACATCTTCAAACTGCTTTCACTAATTTTTTCGCAGTCAGGACTAAATATCCCAACTTCAAGAAGAAACATCATGGTGGCAGTGCTGAGTTTACTAAATCGGCTTTTAAGTTCAAAAATAAAGAAATTTATCTTGCCAAAAACTCTGAGCCATTACCGATTAAATGGTCTAGACAAATTCCCAAAGGATGTGAACCGAGCAGTGTAACGGTTAGTCTCCATCCCTCTGGACGCTGGCAGATCTCGATTAGGTTTGATGCTCCAACGATTCAACCTTTGCCCATTAGCGACAATTCTGTAGGAATAGATTTGGGAATAACGAGTTTGATTGCGACCAGTAATGGTGACAAGATCGCTAATCCCAAGCATTTAAAAAAGCATCTAAAGCGTTTGAAGAAAGCGCAAAAGAATCTTTATCGTAAACAGAAAGGTTCCAAAAACAGAGAAAAGGCGAGAATTAAGGTTGCTAAAATTCACCTGAAAATCTCCGACGATCGCAAAAATTTATTGCATAAGTTGACAACTCAATTGGTCCGCGAAAATCAAACAATTGCTGTTGAGTCGTTGGCGGTTAAGAATATGGTCAAAAACCCTAAACTCGCCTTGGCTATTTCTGATAGCGGATGGAGTGAATTGATTCGACAACTGGATTACAAATGTCGTTGGTACGGAAGGAAATTGGTCGCAATTGACCGATGGTTTCCTAGTTCCAAGCGTTGTAGCCACTGTGGGCAGATTGTCGATAAAATGCCTCTTAATATTCGTGATTGGACTTGTCCGAGTTGTGGTTGTAACCACGCTCGGGATGTCAACGCAAGTAAAAACATTTTGGCCGCTGGACTAGCGGTGTCAGTCTGGGGAGCGAGTGTAAGACCAGAGCAGAGTAAATCTGTTAAGGCTTCTGCTATGAAACAGAAACTTAAATCGTGAGGTTTAGGAATCCTAGCCCTTTAGGGCGGGGAGGATGTCAATTTGGAACAAGCTGTCAGAGAACGCCAAAAACAAATGCAAAAACAGTCCCCACCATCCGATGAGAAACAAGATCAAAATTGAGTGGAGTTGAGGCGATCGATCTTTTACTCCTTTCCCGGTAGAAGATTATCTACTTCTTCCTGATTCTTCCTGAGTCTTCCTTCGTGTCATAAGCGTCTTCGCGGTTCAATAATACTAAATGAAATTTATCGGCATAGACTTAGGTTGGAGTTCAGGAGCAAGCGGCTTGTGCTGCTTAAACTGGGAAAACAATCAATTACAATTCCTAGAGTGCGATCGCCAACAATCCCTTAACGACATTCTCACCTGGATCGACACCCAAATCTCCCCAAGCGAAGCAGCAATAATCGCAGTAGACGCCCCCACAATCATCGCCAACCCTACGGGAATGCGCGACGCCGACAAACTCACCCACAAACACTTCGGGCGCTACCACGCAGGCTGCTATCCCGCCAACCTATCACGCCCCTTCGCCCAAAAAACCGTAGAATTTGGTCTCAGTTTAGAAAGCCGAGGATTTGTCCACGCACCAACTATTGAAGCTCAAAAATTAGGCAGATATCAAATAGAAGTATTTCCCCATCCAGCCACAATAAACTTATTTAAATTAGACAGAATACTTAAATATAAAAAAGGAAAACTGGCAGAACGTCAACTAGAATTGATGAAACTCTGCCAGTATATTAGAGATATTTTACCGACTCTTGAACCCTCTCTAAATCTGTCTTGTGGCACAGGCATCTTGCCTGTGAGCTGTGGCGGTTCAAAACTCCCCGAAATCCCCACCAGTGTTGCAACTCTCAAAGCCTTAGAAGACCAGCTAGATGCCTTGCTGTGCGCTTATATAGGCGCTCACTGGTGGTACTGGGGAATCGAGCGGAATTTGGTATTGGGCGATCGCACCACCGGCTACATCGTCATTCCCCAACTTCGATAAGGAGAGAAGGAGAGAAGGAGAATGGGAGAATTAGAAAAATCTCCCTTGATTGTTATTTCTCCTGACTGCTGACTAATGACTGCTGACTAATGACTACCTTCTAATGTGCCCAGAGAATCACGCCAGCTTCATAGGGACTGCTGAGATTGTCGTGCTTCGGCAAAACCCGGAGCGACAAACCTTGCAAGCCGCTAGAAGTATAGGTAATGTCAGCGGTATAAAGACTAGCATTGTGAGCATCTTCTCCCAAATACTCCATTACCACCGGCACGCCACCGATAATATCGCCGTTAACATCGATCGAACCTTGATAAAGTTCGACTTGTACGTCAGCCGGCGTCAATCCCATGAGATTAATCCGAGCTTTCACATCGATCGACTGATTGACCTTAACTTCCTTATCCTGGGAAATATCCACAGCCTCAATCTTAATATCGTGCCACTTAGCGAGCACCTGCTTCTTCCAGTGAGACAACTCCTTAGCCGGAGCACACTGCTCCGAAGTCATAGTGTGGAATCGATCGCTGACTGGGAAATAAGCCCGCCGCGCGTAATCCTTCACCATCCGAGCCGTATTGAACAAAGGACAATTCAAGCGAATAGAATCCTTCATTTTCGCCGTCCAACCACGGGGAATTCCATCAGAATCCCGGTTGTAAAACAGCGGTACAACTTCCTTCTCCATCAACTCGTACAAAGCATTAGCTTCGACATCATCCTGATACTTAGTATCTTCGTAAAACTCCCCATGTCCGATCGGCCAACCGGTGCGAACATAATCCGCCTCATCCCACCAGCCATCAAGAATACTCAGATTCGGCAAACCATTCATCGAAGCCTTCATCCCCGAAGTACCCGAAGCCTCCCTAGGGCGGCGCGGCGTATTCAGCCACACATCACAGCCAGAAACCATCATCCGAGCCACGTTAATGTCGTAATTCGGAAGGAACACCATCGAACTCATCGTGTCGTGTTCGCGGATAAAGTGAACAATATCCCGAATCAATTCCTTACCCGGAATATCCATCGGGTGAGCCTTCCCAGCAATCACAAACTGCACCGGGCGGTTTTTGTCCCGCATGATCCGCATAATTCGCTCGACATCGCGCAAAAACAGCGTAGCCCGCTTATAAGTAGCAAAGCGGCGTGCAAAGCCGATCGTCAGCACCTTCGGATCGAGAGCCTCCCGTGCGTGCTCAATTTCCCCTTGAGCAGCACCCCGCTCACGCAAAGTCTTTTGCAGCCACTCCCGCGCGAACACCACCAACTCCGATCGACAGCGTTCATGATTCCGCCACAATTCCTCATCAGGAATCGAAGCCATCTTATCCCACAGGCGATCGTCCTTGCGAGTCATTTCCCAATCCGGGCCCAGGTAGCGATCGTACAGTTCCTGAGTAGACTTAGCCACACAACTGCGAGCGTGTACCCCGTTTGTAATCGAAGTAATCGGCACCTCATCCACCGGCAAACCCGGCCACAGGCCCCCAAACATCGGGCGCGACACCTCACCATGCAAAGCCGCCACCCCGTTGACAAAACTCGACATTTTAATTGCCAAAATTGCCATATTCAGAGGTGCGGACAAATCGCCAGTATTCTCCCGGCCCAACCCCAGAAACTCATCTTGCGACAACCCAAACATCCTGGGATATTGACCGAGATAGTGCATCACCATATCCGGCTCGAACAAGTCAAACCCAGCAGGGACTGGCGTGTGAGTCGTAAACATACTGCTGGACACCACCACCTGTTCCGCTTCCTCAAAAGTCAGGTGATATTCCTCCATCAGCATCCGTATCCGTTCCAAAGCCATGAAAGCCGCGTGGCCTTCATTCATGTGATAGGCCGTGACTTTCAGCCCCAGGGCTTTCATCATTTTCACACCACCGATGCCCAGCATAATTTCTTGGTGCATCCGCAGGGTTTTATCGCCGCCGTACAGTTGGTCGGTAATATCTTGGTCGTAGCGGCTGTTCGGTTCAATATTCGTATCCATCAGGTACAGAGGGACCGTACCCACTTGCACCCGCCAAATCCGCGCGTAAACCTTGCGGCCTGGATAGTCCACCTCAATCCGCAATTCCGAACCGTCGGGATTGCGTTCTGGGTGGAGTGGCATATTGTAGAAATCGTTGAGCGGATAGCGTTCTTGCTGCCAGCCGTCAGCGTTGAGATACTGCGAGAAATAGCCTTCTTGGTAAAGCAGGCCAATGCCGACTAGGGGCAAGCCCAAATCGCTAGCAGATTTGAGGTGGTCGCCAGCGAGCACGCCCAAACCGCCGGAATAGATGGGCAGGGCTTTGACTAAACCAAATTCCATCGAAAAGTAAGCGTAGCATTCATGCTGCTCGGTGCCGCGCTGTTTGCGGTACCAGGCGCGATTTTTGAGGTAATCGTCTAATTGCTGGGCCGCCCGGTTCATTTGGGCGATGAAGCCTTGGTCTTCGGCCATTTCTTGCAGTCGCTCTTGAGAAATGGTTCCCAGCATCAGCACCGGGTTTTGGTTGCTGGAGTCCCAGAGGTCTCTATCTAGGCGACGGAAGAGGTCTTTGGTTTCGACGTTCCAGTCCCAGTGCAAGTTGTAGGCAAGCTTGCGTAGGGGTTCGAGAATTGTCGGTAGGGAAGGGGAAACGTTAAATGTGCGAATCGGCTGCATAGACAACTTCTATATTTTGGGGTAGGGATATTTTCCTATGTCTTTGGGTACAAGTCCGTCAATCTGCACACTATTTTAAGTTTTAACTCGCGGGGGGGCGATCGGCTGTCACCTTAACTTCAACTTCTGTGGCGGTTTTAAGGGCGATCGCCCTTAAAACCGCCCAACGTCTGAGCCAGAAATTTTATTGAGGTTAGCTGCGTCCCATTGGAACAAGGATTGCGCCATCTCCAAGCAACTTTTAGTAACTTCTTCGCCCGGGTGGATGTCAACCCTCCTTGTTTATTCTGGCGGTTGAGGTAGGAACACCAATAAGCTAAACTTGTATCCGATCGCCAAATTAACTACAAGGCAGTCAGCAACTCAGGTCTAAAGACACTGAGCTTGTAAGAAATTATAAGCTGTGCTGACCAGACCCCTCTTCTGAGGAGACGTTATTTAGGTCACGATACCGGAGAATGCGACGCTAGTTTTCCGCTCTATCATCTGCAATTAAACAGTTTTAAAGTCACTGAAACAGTGTTGCAGGTCTAACAAGCCTTTATAACCAGGTCGAAGCGAACATTACCCGAAAGGGAAAGAGAGACAACCATATCTCCCTAGAGGGGCAACCATACCCCTCTCCCTCGCAAGGGGGATTGAAGGCGGTTGAAACCGCCGAGTCGTTTCCCTCTCAGGTCTAAAGACTCTGAGTTTCCCACTTACCGAGCTTTTTTATGACTACTTCTGCACAGAAAAACCAGACCGAGATTTCCAATACAGTCTCATCAAATCCACAAATGTTATCTTTCCTGAAAATTATCGAGTATTTATCCCTAGCTGCTTTTGCTGGTGTATGCCTCCTTACCAGAGTTTTTCCAGACAATCAACTTGTCGTTATCTGGGGAGCTGTTTTTCTCTCTAGCTTTATTTTTATCTTTCTGACCAATAGACAATTGGCTCAGAACTCTAGGAATCTGACTAATCAGTTAGAACTCGGAAGAAAAGCTGAATTATATAGTTATCTGTTGAACCCGAATAATTCTTCAGAACACAATCTGATAACTCCCGTGAGAGTAAAGGCTTTACGATATTGCCAGGAGTTGATTGACGACTATAAAAAGACTAGAGAGACTTCGAGAAATATTTATTATACTTTCCAATTGGCAACCGTTATTTTATCGGGAGTCACACCAATTTTAGTATTGGTAGACAAATTGGAACCAGGTCAAACTTTGCTCAAGTGGCTGCCCGTAATTTGTCCCGCTGTCGCCTCAATAGTCGCCAGTATAGTTACCTCCTTTCCTTTTCAGGAGAATTGGATTTCTGCTAACACGACTGTGGAATTGTTAGAAGCGGAACAGGAGAAATTTATATTGGGAGTGACTCCGGCTTATCGTTGCTATGATGTAGCCGACGAAGCCCAACATCAACAAATGACAAAAATGGCAATAGAAAACTTTATCAATCAGGTGAATGAAATTCATCTCAAGCAAATCCAAAAACCAGATGAGACACGATCAAATGAGCAGAATACAGAGCCCGATCAATCTACTGAGTCAAAGCAGGGGCAGAGTTAACGAAGCTGACCATAAGCTGTGACGCAGATCGATCGTATAATAGACATCTCCCAAAAATGCTGTCAAAGGCAGGCAGGATGCCTAACCCCTACCCCCCACAGGAATTATGGGAGATGTCTAATAGAAAGACAAGACAAGTAATTGCTGCACAATCGGTTCTACCAAAGATGCAGAGGCTCTCACCGAAAGACGAGCGGGAAGCCCCTGGCTTTAGACATGGGGAGGAACGTGGTTGCGACTTACTTGAGGAGCCTGTATTTTTCTTGTCTTTTTAATCATTTGATAGCAGGTGAGAAGGTATAATACAAAAAGGAGGTAACAAAAATGTTTGGCTGCCAACAAAATCTAATTAGCCCTGATAAAGACCTCAAAGCAATTCTAGAATTCCTGTGCAGTGAGTCATCAAAATTGACTAATTGCGGAATCTATTACGCTCGTCAAATGTATTTCAAAACAGGTAAAATACCTAGTAGAGCCGAATTGCATAAAGTATTAGGCACTGAAAATCGCAATTTGCACTACCAAGCATTTTATTCGGATACTGCACAGCAGATTCTAACTACTGTCGCCGAGTCTTTTAAGTCCTACATTGGACTATTAAAAGGCATTAAGGCAGGGACAGTAACTCAAAAGCCTAGACTACCCAATTATCGACAAGGTGGTCTAGCTTTGGTGACGTATACATGGCGCTCTGTAAAGCTAAAAGACGGGCTATTGAGATTTCCGCTAGGTACGCAGTTAAAAGCCTGGTTCGGACTGGATGCTTTTTATCTACCTATGCCTACAAACTTAGACCACACAGCAATCAGAGAGTATCGAATTCTACCTAGAAACGGCTGTTTTTACTTGGAATTAATCTACAAAACTGAGAATATTGAAGCAGATGTAGACCCATCTAAAGCTTTGATGATCGACCACGGAATGAACAATTGGCTGACTTGTGTCAGTAATATAGGGACTAGCTTTATTATTGATGGTTTGCATCTGAAGTCGATCAATCAAGGATACAATAAGCGTGTTGCTTTTTTGACGGAAGGGAAAGCGAATGGCTATTGGTCAAAACGACTTGAGCGATTGACTGAAAATCGCAATCGGACGATGCGAGATGCTGTCAACAAAGCTGCTCGGAAGGTGATTAATCATTGTTTAGTCAACAATCTGGGTACTGTGATATGCGGCTGGAATGCTGGGATGAAAAATGGTCTGAATCTGGGAGCTAAAACTAACCAAAAGTTTGTTCAGATTCCAACTGGCAGACTCAAGGATAGAATCGCTCAATTGTGCGAGCAGTATAGAATTCGTTTTGTAGAAACTGAGGAGTCCTATACATCGAAAGCTTCGTTTATCGATCGAGATGTGCTACCTAAATTCTGCGAAAAACCAGAAGGGTGGCAACCTTGCGGTAAACGAATTCAGCGCGGATTGTATAGGACTTTTGAAGGTTTGTTAATTAATGCAGATTGCAATGGTGCAGCTAATATCGGTCGAAAAGTAGCGGCAACCTTGGGGCTTTGTCTTAAGGGAGTCAGTAGAGGTGCCTTGATAACGCCTTTGAAAGTCCCTTTGTGGTCTTAATCAAGAATCCCCCCGATTCATCGGTGGGGAGTATCAATTAGCCCGATCGCCCTCACCGCTCCTTCTCAAGCAATTTTCGCCTTCTTCAACCAATAATTTACCAACAGCTTGCTAGCATCATTTACTGATAGTGCACGGCTGAAATAATGACCCTGAATTTCTTGACAGTGGAGCGATCGCAAACACTCCAACTGCTCTTGAGTTTCTACTCCTTCTGCTACCACGCTCAAGTTCAAATCTCGCCCCAGAGTTGCTACGGCATTTGCGATCGCCCTTTCGCAGGGATCTGTCGTCATTTCGCTGACAAAGGATTTGTCTATTTTTAAGATATTCAGGGGAAACTTTTTGAGATAATTTAGAGAACAATAACCCGTTCCGAAATCATCCAGCGCAATCTGCACACCCATATTCTGCAAATCCTTCAGAACTTTTGTGGTATAATCCACATCTTGCATTGCTGTAGTCTCCGTAATTTCCAACTCTAAATACTTGGGTTCTAAACCAGTTTTATCCAAACATTTGGTCACCATTTCTAATAAATTAAATTGCTGGAACTGCCTAGCAGAAAAGTTAACTGCTATCCGCAAATCTGGCTGCAAGGCATCCTGCCAAGCTTTATTTTGGGTACAGGCAGTTTCCAGTACCCATTCGCCAATAGCTACAATTAGTCCGTTCTCTTCGGCGATCGGAATAAATGTACCCGGAGAAACTAAACCCAATTCTGGGTGATGCCAGCGCAGCAGGGCTTCCATGCCCTGTATTTTCCAAGTAGTGATGTTGACTTTTGGCTGGTAGTAAACCTCAAATTCTCCCTTTTGTAGAGCGTCGTGCAACCGGTTTTCTAGAGTTAGCAACTGACTGCCTTGGGGATTAATAGTTGAAGTATAAAACTGATAGTTATTTCTTCCCCTTTCTTTAGCGCGGTACAAGGCTGCATCTGCATTTTTGACTAAAGTTTCGGCATCCTCCCCATCTTCGGGATAGATGGCAATGCCGATGCTGCTGGTGACGTGCAGTGACTGTTCTTCCAGTTTAAATACTGGCTTTAAATTCTCTTGTATTCTTTGAGCCATTTTGACTGCATCTTCTAGGGAATTGATGTCTGGTAGTAGCACAGTAAATTCGTCCCCTCCCCAGCGGGCTACGGTATCAGTAGATCGCAAACTGTCGCTGATCCGTGCGGCAAAACTTTCCAACAGTCGATCGCCCGCTGCGTGACCTAGTGTATCATTAATCTTTTTGAATCTGTCTAAGTCTAAAAACATCACAGCCAGCATTGTTTGGCTGTTGCGAGGCTTGGTTAATGCCGCCAATAGACGCTCATTAAAAAGTAGGCGATTCGGCAAACCAGTTAATTGGTCATAAACAGCTTGATAGCGAATAATTGCTTCAGATTGCTTGCGCTGAGTGATGTCCATCATCGTGCCGATAGCGCGCACTGCTTTGCCGCTTTCATTACGGATTATATATCCCCGATCTAGCACAAAAACATATCCGCCATCGGCACGGCGAAAGCTGTATTCCTCCGACCAACATTGAGCGTCACCGTTGATTGTTTCATTGAAGCTCGCGATCACTTTTTCCATTTCTTCAGGATGAATATTTCGCCGCCAAAATTCGACTCTTATTGTCTGATATTCATTGAGTTTATGTCCAAATAATTTCTCAAATTCTCCGCTCACCCAATACTGATTTTTGGACAAATTCAAGTCCCAAACTGCATCATTTGTGGCTCGCGTCAGCAGGTTAAAGCGTTCTTCGCTTTTGCGCAGTGCTTCTTCTGAACGCAGCCGTTCAGTTACATCTCGAAAGCTGAACACTCTACCAGTAATTTTTCCTCCTGTGCGCTGCGGGAGCGAGTACCGCTCGAAGATTCTACCGTCTTTAAATTCGATAATATCGAAACTTTCTGCTTCCGGTCGCTCGGACAATTCTTGAGCGCTGTTTAGAAAGATTTCCGGGTATTTTAACTGATTGATTCCGCAGCCAAAAATTTGGTTATTATCTCGGGAATCGAGCCAGAAATCCGGCAGTTGCCACAGCTGGGCAAACTTACGATTAAAGCTGACAATTTTTCCTGTACTGTCAACTGCAAGAATGCCATCCGCCGTAGATTCAATTGTTGCTTGAAGTAAGGAAAGAGATGTTTCTAGTTCTAACTCTGCTAGTTTGCGATCGCTAATATCAAAAGCCGTGACTAAGATTGACGCTTTGCTCTCGAATTTAATCAGATTTAATGTTGCTTCAATCCAGCATTTATCCTCCGTTTTTGTAAGAATTTGAATTTCATACTTTGAGCTAATATCTTCTCTCTGCTGGGTGATTTTACCCCAATTTTTAACTATCGGTATAAAATCGGGATGAATTAAGTCGTATAAATCTACGGCTAGCAATTCTTCGCGAGTATATCCGGTAATAGCTGATGTCTGAGAATTGACATAACGCAATTGCCGGCCTTGATAGATAAATGCAGCAGCATTAACAGTGTCTGCTAGTTGCCGAAACTTCTTTTCACTGCGACGCAAATCTCTTTCTACCCGCTTGTGTTCCGTAATATCTTGCGCTACATATAACTTGCCGCTTACCTCGCCTTTCCCGTCGCGAATAGTTGAAATAGAAAGCAGTACAATTATTTTTTGTCCCTGTTTCGATAAGTAAACTTTCTCGATGTTGTGCAGCAAACCTTCAGGTGTTAAATTTTCTAATTCTAACACTGAAAACGGGAATTCTGTTTTGTTGAAAACTCTGGATATTGATTGACCGATTAACTCTTTTTTAGAGTATCCTAAAAGTTGACAGGTAGCTTGATTTAACGACAGGATATGACCTCCCGGCGTGGTCGCAATTATGGAAACACTCATTTCCTCGCAAATATCGAGTGCGTATTCCGCAGTTTGCTGCAAATCTTGGGTCATTTTTGTAAGAGTATCCCCGAGTTCCTGTTCTTGTTTTTGATGAAAAACTTTTTGGCCTAACCTTGGATAGTCATTGTCAGTTTCAGACTTCGGTTTGATTGACTCGATCGCCTGAGCTAACATATTGGGTATATTCTTCCTCATTAATAAGGAGATGAATACCGAAATAAACGCCAGAGAAGAGCTAATTTTTGTGAAACTATAACCATCATTTGGGGGGGGATTTTCTGCCGTCGATCCGAGATAGTTTTCCTGCGGATTCACAGGCTGCATTTGGGATGAGCGACCCCCTAATTCTGCCCTTGTAAAAATACTCGGACGAGATGCCGTTGCTACAGTTTCTGCTACAGCCAGAGTCCCGTTGATATCTGCTGCTGGTAGCATTTTTATATTGCTCCGACCTTCTATACTAAAAATAGCAGTAATTAAACATCCTAACAGTAATTTACCAGTAATTTTCATGGCACTTAATTCCTGATTTAAAAAAATGGCCAGCGGTAAAAGAGCTAAAAAAATTGAGTAGAACCTGTCCTGTGTGAGTCAAACCGAAACCAACTTAATTTAACTTAATTTTTTAACTTGAATCTTCACAGAATCAGAAAATTAGCCAGAACCATAATTATAATTATAATCTGAATTTAAAATGTGTCATCAGTCCTTAGACCGAGACACCACCTGCGATCGCGCTAAAATGAGATATTTTTAACAGGGAGGCGTCCTGGATTTGTTGGAAAAATAAATAATTAGCTTAAAATCGATGCAGAGGCCCACTAATTGAACCTATGAGTCAGACAATCCCAGAACTCCAAACAGAAGTCCGCACCCTGCAAGCAGAAATTGTCACCCTGCGAGAGTCGCGGGAAAAACTTGGCAAACAGCGCTCCTTGTGCCGCATCGCAGTCAGTTTTCCCAAGGATAATACCCCGGAAGCCATTGCCGAGTTCCACCAGCAAAATGCTGCTTTTGGGGAGCAGTGGTTGCAGCAACTCGAAGAGATTGACCGAGAAATCAGAACTATTGAAAAGCAATTGCCACAAAAACAGCTTCTAATTGAATACAAACAAGCTGAAATCGAAAAAATACTGGCTGGACAGCACTGGCAAGAAATAGAAAATAAAATTCAGATGGGGGAAGAGCGCTTGCAGGCACAAACTCGCCGGATCAATCAGATAGCAGCGCAGCTAGAGGCTGAAATACGGACTTTAAAAGCGCTATCTGATGAGTTCAGTCCCAGTTATGCTGAGTGGTTTCAACAACCAACTCAAATCGTTAAATTTTCGGCAAAAACTATCCCTCAAGCTGTTGCTAAAAACAACGGCTTTGTCCTAGAAAGTAAGGAGATAGACTGGGAGTAAAAATAAATATTTTTGATATAGTAGTAGGGACACTGCAAGGCCCATTAGTGTCAACTTAACATCAAATGCTGTCACAGATTGCTGTTTAACTATTAAGCTTAGATCCCCCCTAGCCCCCCTTAATAAGGGGGGGACAAGAGTCTTCTCAAAGTCCCCCTTATTAAGGGGGATTTAGGGGGATCTAGACTTAGCGTAAAAACGATATTTCTCAAGGGTTGTAGTCTTAACTTGACACCAATGTGCAATGCGGTGTCCCTAGGGAGATTTATCTGGAATGTACTTGAAATATTAATGAAACAACTGATTTGGATAGTTCTATTTACTATATTTGCTGTTGGGGCTGTCGGTTGGGGTTCCTATTCGTGGCAGGATTTGTCGCCAGTACCCGAAGTTCGGAGCGGAGGCAATATCAGCATTTCCCAAAACCCCTCTGACTCGCGGCTTCCTGCTGAAAAACCACAAGTTGATTTTCCCCAAATTGACCAGTCCAGTTTGTGGAAACACGTTGAGATTTTAGCAGGAGAACGTGAGGGAGAAAGCGATCGAATTTTCGCCAGAGACTACATTTCCAAACAACTGCAAATATCGGGATTTTCCCCGGAATTGCAGCCCTTCGATCGAGGCACTAACGTCTTTGCCGAAAGAAAAGGTACGGACTCAAAAGCCGGTGCAATTCTCGTCGCCGCCCACTACGATACCGTACTCAAATCCCCCGGTGCTGATGACAATGCTACGGGAGTTGCAGTAGTTTTAGAAGTAGCGCGACTGCTGGCTTCTCGTCCCACACCTCGGACACTGCAAGTCGCATTTTTTGACAGAGAAGAAATCGGACTTTTAGGTAGTTTAGCATTTACCGGTAATGCAGCAAGGTTAAAAGATTTGCAGGGAGTGGTAGTCTTAGATATGGTAGGTTATGCCTGTCATACTTCGGGTTGTCAGCGATATCCTGAAGGGTTGACACCAGCACCTTTTTTAGATGCTGCGGGGGTGACTTCTCCCGATTTGGGCGAATTTATCGCAGTGGTTGGTGATGCGGAACATCCGCTGCTATTGGGAACTTTTGCGGAGTCTGGAACAACTGGTTTACCTGCGGTGGTGACGCTACCGGTTCCCCTCAAAGGGTTGCTGACTCCCGATGTTTTGCGGAGCGATCATGCAGCTTTCTGGTATAAGGGAGTGGGTGCGGTGTTGGTGACTGATACGGCAAATTTGCGATCGCCCCACTATCACCAATCTAGCGATACTCTAGCAACTATCGATCGACCTTTCTTTGCCGGTTCTGCTCAAATTGTTGTCAACGCTACTGCTAAATTATTGGAAATTCGGTAATTGGGAATTGGGCATAGGGCATAGGGCATGGGGCATGGGGCATTGGTAATTGATTATTATAACGAACAACGAACAACAAAAATAGCACCAATAACTAATGACCAATGACTCATGACTAATAACTAATGACTAATGACTAATGACTAAAAAAAATGACTAACCAAGAAAACCTACGACAGCATTTACTCCAACTAGACAATCGCAGCTACAAAGCCTACAAAGACATTCAAGGTAGCTATGACTTTTCAGAATTCACATTAATCGTTGATTATGTTCAAGGAGATCCCTTCGCTTCTCCCAGTAAATTTAGAGTCAGAGTTCCGCAAAATATTGCTCAACTTCCCGGCGAACTTTTCAACTCTCGCAGTCGAGAAATAGCCCTCCGAGATTACCTAACTCGCTCCTTTGACAAAGCCGCATATAGCATTAGTAGCAAACGCGGTACTGGCAAAAGTGGTTTGATTGCAGTGACTCGCTTCGGACAAGAAGTTTTAGAGCGAACTTCAGCATTGATCGTTGACTCAAATACATCCGATGTCGAAGATTTAGGAGGAGTTGAACTGCGATTTGCCGTCGGACTTCCGGCGGGCGGGCGCAGCATTTTAGGACGACAAGCTGCTGAAATGCTGTGCGAAGATATCCCACAAATTGTCAGCCAATCTCTGAAATATGCTAACTTAAATGCTGCTGAATGTCGCCGTCATGTTGAAACTGTAGAAGATGCTGATTGGCTGCGACAGCAGTTAGCTGAAAAAGGATTAGTTGCCTTTGTTGCTGATGGTTCTATTTTACCTCGTCGCACTGGCTTTGACAATCGCCCTTTGTTAAATAATCCTGTGGCTTTTCAGTCGCCACCGTCGTTAAAAGTTGAGTTTAATTGTCCGAATCAAGGTTTAATTTCCGGTCTGGGTATTCCCGCTGGCATTACTTTGATTGTTGGGGGTGGCTATCATGGGAAATCGACTCTACTGAGAGCGATAGAGTTGGGAGTTTATAACCGGATTCCGGGAGATGGCCGGGAATTTGTGGTGACTAATCCGGCGGCGGTTAAAATTAGGGCGGAAGATGGCAGAAGTGTTGCGGGAGTTGATATTTCGCCTTTTATTAATCACTTGCCTCAAGGTAGAGATACTTCACAATTTTATACGGAAAATGCGAGCGGTAGCACGTCACAAGCTGCTAATATTATTGAGGCTTTGGAAGTGGGGAGAGGGAAGTTCGGCAACGGATTCTGTAACGGATTTAACGGATGTCAGGAAGAAGAGATCAAGAATGGTTCGACTACGCACGCGCCTACCGCCGCGTCAGGAAGAAGGAAGAAGCAAGAACCAAGAGGGAAGGAGGAAGAGGGGAGAAGGAAGAGGGAAGGGGATTTAGTGCCTGTTTTATTGGTTGATGAGGATACGGCGGCGACTAATTTTATGATTCGCGATCGCCGAATGCAGAAACTCATCGCTAAGGCTCAAGAACCGATTACGCCGTTTATTGATAAAGTGAGACAATTGTATGCGGATTATGGCGTATCAACTATTTTAGTCATGGGCGGAAGCGGTGACTATTTTGATGTGGCGGATACTGTGATTTCAATGGATAATTTTCAAGCCTATGATGTGACGCAAAAAGCTAAAGAAATTGCGAAAAATTACTCGACTAGCCGCGCTGGTGAAGGGGGAGAAAATTTTGGTAAAATTAGTCAAAGAGTGCCGATTCCTGCTAGTTTAGATCCGAGTCGGGGACGGCGAGATGTTCGGGTGAAGGTGCGGGATGTTGATGAATTGGCTTTCGGAACTGAGGAGATTGATTTGGCTGCTGTGGAACAAATTGTGGATAGCGGACAGTTAAGGGCGATCGCCGCGGCAATGGTTTATGCTAAACAGCAATATATGGATGGGAAACGCACTTTATCGGAAATTATAGATTTGGTGATGGCAGATATTGACGATGGCGGGATGGATATTTTATCGCCTTTTCCTGAAGGGGATTTTGCCATGTTTCGACGGTTTGAATTAGCGGCTGCAATTAATCGGCTTCGTAGTTTGTCCGTTGTTGCTAATTAGACTTGCTTAATATAAGTGTATTCCAGGTTTATGAAGTGTAGTAGGGACAAAGGCTTTCGCCCAGTGGTGTCAACAATCGCCTAAAACCATTGAGAAATCTCGCTTTTAGCTAAGTCTAGATCCCCCTAAATCCCCCTTAAGAAGGGGGACTTTGAGCGGATTCTTGTCCCACACCCCCTACTCCCCTACTCCCCTTCTTAAGGGGGGCGCCGGGGGTATCTGGCCTTAATAGTCAAACAGCATTCTGTGACTGGGTTTGACGTTAAGTTGACACCAATGGGCACGCTTGAGTGTCCCTACGGGGATCGATCGGGGGTGTACTTCATAAACGTGGAATCTGCTGTAAGTGTATTGTTGTCCTACTTTTGATATGCTGAAAAAGTGAGTCCAAAAACCGCAATTTAAGTATGAAAGGCAATATAGGACAACCGACAGCTTTAAGCGATCGACCATATTTAGTATTAAATAGTCAAGGCGAAGTTCTACAGTTTGAGTTGAAACAGCAGCAGCACGTATTGGGGCGCGATCGCAAAGCCGATTTAATCGTACCCGACACCGAACCCTGGCGTGTTGTTTCCAATGAGCACGCTGTTTTGCGCCAAAAAGGCGATAATTACTGGATTTACGACGGAGACGGCCAAAAACCGAGCACTAATGGCTTATTTGTCGATCGCACACGCATCACTCCCAACGACGGTTATTGTCTGAAAAACGGTGCAGAAATTAAAATCGGTCTTGACCCGAAAAATCAAGTTTTACTGACTTATTTTAACCCGACTGCAAATCAAGTTGTTTTACCAAACAAACAGTCAATTTCTCTCAAAAATAGGTCGGTATTATTGGGGCGCGATCCTAACGCTTCGCTGCAATTAGATGCGCCACTTGTATCTAGACGCCACGCGACAATTGACCAAGATAGTCGCGGCAATTATCTTTTACGAGACTACAGCGTTAACGGGGTGTTTGTTAACGGTCAGCGAGTCACCAATTCTGTACAATTGTCCGAGGGAGATGCGATTCGGATCGGCCCGTTTACTTTAATTTACCGTAGTGGTGAGTTGGAGATGCAAGACTCCGGCCATCAAATTCGCTTGGATGCTGACTGTCTGGTGATTCCAAAGCGTTTGGATGGGATCAAATTAGCGATCGAACCAGGGCAATTTGTGGCTTTAGTCGGCGGTAGCGGCGCGGGAAAATCTACTTTAATGCGGACGCTTTTAGGGATTGAAAAAACTACTGAAGGTGTAGTTTATCTCAACGGCGATAACCTCCGAAAAAACTTTAATATTTACCGCAATCAAATTGGTTACGTGCCTCAAGATGATATTGTCCACGCAGATTTGACAGTAGAAGAAGTCTTAACTTATGCAGCTAAATTGCGTCTACCTCCCGATACAGATGTTAATCAAGTAGTCTCAAAAACCTTAGAAGATATTGAGATGACTCACCGTCGCAATGCTTTAGTAAAAGAACTTAGCGGCGGACAGCGGAAGCGGGTTAGTATCGGAGTCGAACTGTTAGCAGACCCGAAACTTTTCTTTTTGGACGAACCGACTTCAGGACTCGATCCGGGTTTGGATAAAAAGATGATGCAACTGCTGCGAAAGTTGGCAAATCAAGGTCGGACGGTGATTTTGGTGACTCACGCGACGGCGAATATCACGATGTGCGATCGCATAGTGTTTATGGGTCGTGGCGGTCGCCTTTGTTACTTCGGCCCGCCAACGGTCGCCCTAGATTTTTTCGATGTCAAAAATGGTGATTTTGCCGACATTTACAACGAATTAGAAACAGGAGAAACCAACGTTCAAAGCTGGGCGGATAAGTTTCACAGTTCTCCATATTATCAGCAATATATCGTCAATCACTTCAGCGCCGGCAACCCCGAAGGAAAAACACCGACTGCGCCTCCCAAGCCAAAGTCTGTATCTTTTGTCCAACAACTTGTTCTGCTAGCTCAGCGCTATTTTCAGCTAATTTCGCGGGACGTAGTTAACTTAAGTTTAGCTCTTTTAACTGCACCAATCGGCATTAGTTTACTGCGGCTTGCAGTCAGAGACAAAGACCCGTTAATTGGCGCACCGGAAGCAACTTTAGCACCTTTGGCGTTGCGGGTTCTGTTTGTCTTTACCTGTGCGGCGATTTGGGTAGGATTGGCAACTTCTCTGCAAGAAATTGTCAAAGAATCAGCTATTTATCTGCGGGAACGTTTAGTAAATTTAGGATTATTTGCTTATGTGGGTTCAAAAGTTTTAATCCTTTCCGGGTTGGCCGTATTGCAAACTATCTTAATGGTAGGAGTAATTTTGATTGCTTTTAAACACCCAGAACCGAGTTTAATTTCATGGACTGTGGGAGTAAGTATTACCACTTTTCTAACTTTACTGAGTTGTGTTAGTCTCGGATTAGTCGTTTCAGCGATTGTTAAAAATGGCTCTCAAGCTAATAGCGCTTTGCCTCTATTATTGCTGCCTCAGATTATCTTTTCTGGAGTTTTGTTTAAGATGGAAGGTGCGGCGAGCAAGTTTTCTTGGCTGATGTTAAGCCGCTGGTCTGTGGGTGCTTACGGTTCTTTGGTTAATGTGAATGCGATGGTTCCCGCAGCTACTAAATTGCCGGATGGGAGTACACTTCCTCAGCCCTTTGAGCCTACTCCTGTTTACGATCCAACTTGGGAGAATTTGAGTTTAAATTGGGGGATTTTGTGCGTGCATATTTTGGTTTATTTGATGTTGACTTTGTGCTTACTGAAGTGGAAGCATATTCTATCCCAATTCTTTGATATGATATCAAAGTTTTGCAAAGAAAAGGTGAAGCTAGGGGGAGGCAGATAGAATATTATGAGGATAGCGAATAGATTATATGAATTATTGGCTAATGAAGTCGGAACCTGATGTTTATAGTATTGCGAATTTGAAATCTGATAAGATTTCCCTTTGGGATGGCGTTCGCAACTATCAAGCTCGTAATTTTATGCGAGAAATGAGTCTGGGAGATTTAGTATTTTTTTACCATTCTAATACTAAAATACCGGGAATTTTCGGCTTGATGCGTGTCGTTGAAACTAATATCGCTGACCCAACTCAGTTTGATATCAATAGTGAATATTATGATGCTAAAGCGCAGCTTGACTCACCTCGTTGGCAAACTGTGAAAGTAGAATTTGTTGAGGAATTTGCTCAAGTCAATATCTTTGGATGAATTGAAACAAGAGTTTAATGCTGACGAGATTTTGGTGGTGAGAAAAGGCAATCGGTTATCTGTGATGCCGGTATCTGCAAGCTGCGGCTCAGAAGATTTTGAAGATGAGAGAATCTAATGATTAAACCGCAGAGAGCGCAGAGAGCACAGAGTCAGAGAAGGAGGACATGGCTATGCCTTTTCTCTACCCCAAAATAATCGATTATGCTCGCGAGGAGGACACGGCACTGCCGTGTCAACTTAACGTCAAACCCACTCAGAGACTGTTGTTTGACGATTCGAGCCTGATCCCCCCTAGCCCCCCTTAAGAAGGGGAGTAGGGGAGTAGGGGGTGTGGGACAGGAGTCTTCTCAAAGTCCCCCTTCTTAAGGGGGATTTAGGGGGATCAAGACTCAGGTAAAAGCGACATTTATCAAGGGCTTCAGGCTTAAGTTGACACTAATGGGCTTCTGGAGTGTCCTGACTGTGGGTAGCCGGAGAGCCCGCCAAAACTATTTAAAATCTCCTAAATATCTGCTGCACAAACTGCCGCTCCAATTAACCCTACATTGCTATTCAAAACAACACTAACAGGTATCATTTCCAAAAGCGAATCCATCCGCCCTTTGTGGGTAAAAGCCCGCATAAAACCGCCTTCTTGAATCAGTGGCAAAATTTTAGCCGCAATGCCACCAGCTATGTACAAACCGCCGTAAGGTAAAAGTGTCACAGCCATATTTCCCGCCACAGCGCCGTAAGCTTCTACAAACATTTGCATTGTTTGTTCGGAAAGCCGATCGCACTTTTCGAGTGCAGCCTTTGCAATTGTCGCTCCCGGATCGACAGTCTTTTCAGTTTTACCAATTTCTGACTCCCATTTTTTAATAATTTGCCCTACCTCCGGCGATTCAGGAGCAAATTTTCTGTCCCGCAAAAACTGGTAAATTGCCACAATTCCCTGTCCCGAAACCACTCGCTCGATCGATATTCTTTGAATGTCGTGTTTAGCCAACAAATATTTCAGCAATTGAAACTCCAACTCCGAGCGAGGAGCAAAGTCACCGTGTCCCCCTTCGGAAGAAAAAACTTTCACTCCATTTGCTTCAGGAATGGCAAAACATTTGCCCAAACCAGTCCCCGCACCAATCACAGCAATTGGAGCGTTTGGTCGGGGTTTTCCCACTTGCAAAGTGTGCAAATCTGTAGCATCCAAACCGCACACGCCGTAGCCAATAGCGACAAAATCATTAATTAAACTAACGTGGGATATTCCTAATTCCTGTTCCAGACGCTTCGCATCTAGCAGCCAAGGCAAATTAGTCAGTTTTGCTGTATTGTTAACCACCGGGCCTGCGATCGCAAAACAAGCTTTTTTAGGTACTGGCGCAAAATCTAGTTTAGCAGCAGCTTCCGTCAAAAACTGCTGCACCATCGGCACTAAATCGGGAAACTCCCCACTCGAATAGCGAAACTCATAAAGAGCTTTCATTTCACCCTCAACAGTCCTTTCTACTAAGCGCAAAATTGTCTTAGTTCCGCCAATGTCGCCCGCTAATAATAATGCCATAAACCTCCGATTCAACCCATTTTCTTTTGACGGTTGGGCGGAGCGAAGCGTGGAGGGGTTCACTTCGTTCTACCCAACCTACTCATCGACTAGCTAACAGACTAGGTTGTCGCAGTCACTATTCAACAATCGCTGTTAGATACCAGACTGTCTTAACAGAAGTCTGGTACTCTGGGTATTCTGTTTTTTTACTTCTTCCTTGTTCCTTCTTCCTTCTTCCTTGTTCCTTGTTCCTTCTTCCTTGTTCCTTGTTCCTTCTTCCTTCTTCCCATTTAACCGCCCGTCCTCTGAATTGCCAACCAAGCCCTCAGCACCTCAGCCACTGTCCAAGCTTGTGCAGTGCAGCCCCGTGGCTCGAAGGGTGCGTCGCCCTCAAAAATTTCGCCCAAACTGCCAACTCCGCCGGCTAATATATGATGTGCCATCGGTTCGAGCAATTCACGAGCTTGTGCTGGGTCTTTGTATACGTCTAAGTGAGCTAAAACAAAGGGCCCAATTAGCCAGCCCCAAACTGTGCCCTGGTGATAGGCGCTGTCGCGCTGCAATTGGTCGCCTCCATATTCGCCCTGAAACTGCGGGTCTTCCGGCGAGAGGCTGCGAAGGCCGACAGAAGTGAGCAACTGCTGAGCGCAGGCGTCCACCACACCCCGACACCGATCGGGCGTGAGTAAGGGTGTATAGCGGTGGGTTTCCTTGACCCGCAATCCCCTTGCTAATAAAGAGTTCGGAGACTGATCCCCAGTTAATAGAGGCAGCGACACGGCGAATATTTGGTTGGGCCGCCGTCGGGGATCGTGTCCGTCTGGGCCGTCCAGAACGTCGTAACAGTAACCTGTGGCATCGTTCCAGAAACGAGTGAATCCCGCGGCCGTCCGATCGGCCAGTTGCTGGTATTCATAGTGAGGTTGGCCCAATTTTTGAGCAAAACTTACCATTGCTTGTATAGCATTGTACCAAAGAGCGCTGATTTCGATCGGCTTACCAATCCGGGGAGTCACCACCCAATCGCCGACTTTCGCGTCCATCCAAGTCAGTTGCACGCCAGTTTCGCCGGCGTAGATTAAACCGTCGTCGGGATCGAGGTGGATGTTATACCGAGTTCCCTTTATATGCCAATCGACAATCTCACATAGTATCGGCCAGAGTTCGCTCAAAAGTCGATCGTCCCGGGTGGCGTAGTAGTAAGCGCGAATTGCTTCAAAGTACCACAGTGTCGCGTCTACGGTGTTGTATTCGGGTGCGCCACCAGCATCGGGAAAGCGGTTTGGCAACATCCCTCGATCGACATACCGGGCAAAAGTCCGCAAGATCGATCGCGCAATCGACCATCGCCCAGTACATATTGTGAGACCGGGCAGGGCAATCATCGTATCCCGCCCCCAGTCGCTGAACCAGGGATATCCGGCGATGATCGTTTTGCCCTCCGGTTCCTCTGGTATCGGGCGACTGACGATAAATTGGTCGGCAGCTAGCACTAAGTGAGCGATCCAATCGGGAGTTTTTCTCACATTTGACCATTTTTCCAGCACTTCTTGGTCATAGGTGCGACGGAGTTCTAAAGCGATATCGCCGTTTAACTGGGGATTTTTCTCTGTGCTGGCGATTAAAGTCAGAGACTGTCCCGGTTCGATCGCAAAATGGAAAGTCGCTGCGTGCAGATGAGCCTCACAACACTCCAATCCGCGCTGCCTTTCTGCTGGGAGGTCAAATCCGTAGTGCCAATTGTATAAGGGCGTAGAAACTCGGAATTTGGCCTCTGGTTCGGCATCTGTCAGCAGGTAGAGGGGTGCAGCTTTCGGAAAAGCAGTGGCGCAAACCCCTTTTTCCAAGGTTTCTAGGCTCATCTGCCAGTCACTTGCCCTAGTGATGTGGTGGTGGTCGCGATAGTTGATCAGGGTTTTGACAGCCAGGGCGATCGGTTTTGAGCCGCGGTGCAAGCGATATTGAATATACGTTGTGTTAGCACTTTGCTGCATCCAAATCCGCTTTTCCAGGATAGCGTCAGCGAGAGCAAACCTCCAAACAGGCGTTGTGCCTTCGAGGTGAAAGCTTTCGATGTACTTGTAGCCGTGGGGTTCGATCGTCCCGTCGGTCCAGCGGTTTGTATAAAGGGGATAGGGGCGATCGTTATACATAGCCGTTTCGTCCAGCTTGGCGAGCATCAAAGTTCGTCCCAGCGGGGGTTTGAGGGCGGCTACCAGTAGACCGTGATAGCGCCTAGTGAGCAGACCCGCGATCGTCCCGCTAGCATAACCGCCGATCCCGTTTGTGACCAACCACTCGCGAGACTGGGCCGAGTCTAGATTGCAGCAGATTTCCCGTCCAAAAGCAATAACCATAAAAGCACACTCGTGGTGAATTGCGATCTACCGAAAGGTAGATTTTACACATTAGATAAACCAGGAATTTTTACCCTTGCAGACGACTAATTTCGCTAACGGGCTAAACAGATTCATGCTTTAATTGAGATGGAGCCAACCGCTAATTTTGACTCTTTGCGACAATTCTAACCGTTGCTCTGTCTAAAGTTAGTTGTTTGTTACTTTTTTAACTGATCTTACTTTTCAAACAGGCTTGTTGGCGATCGGCGCTCAACAGACCTATTACCAAAATACCATTTTCAGTCATACCACAAACCTATTTTATAAGGAGAATAACTCAAAATGAAGATAGGAGCAAACTACCTTGGCAACAATCAATGCGAATTTACCGTTTGGGCACCCACCCTTAAACAAGTAGCAGTCCAAATTACTTCCCCAGACAAACGCCTGCTCCCCATGCAACAATCCGCCGCAGGTTATTGGCAAACCACAGCTACAGACATCCCACCCGGAACCCTTTACACCTACCAACTCGAAGGCAAAACCGACTGGCCAGATCCCGCATCAAAATATCAACCCCAAGGCGTACACTGCCCTTCCCAAGTAATAGATGAAAACGCCTTTACCTGGACAGACACAGACTGGAAAGGCGTAGTCCTAGCAGAAATGATCATCTATGAATTACACGTCGGAACCTTCACCCAAGCAGGAACATTTGAAGCAATAATTCCCCAACTAAACCAACTCAAAGAACTGGGAATCAACGCCATAGAAATCATGCCCGTCGCCCAATTTTCCGGCGAGCGAAACTGGGGCTACGACGGCGTATATCCCTACGCCGTCCAGAACTCCTACGGCGGCCCCGAAGGCTTCAAAAAACTCATCAACGCCAGCCACAAACAAGGCATCTCAGTAATTCTTGATGTAGTTTTCAACCACCTCGGCCCCGAAGGAAACTATCTCAGTCAATTTGCTCCTTACTTTACATCAAAATACGGCTCAATTTGGGGAGACCCCCTCAACTTCGACGACGAATACAGCGATGAAGTCCGCAACTACTTTATAGAAAACGCCCTGTACTGGTTTCGAGACTATCACATCGACGCCCTGAGACTCGACGCAATTCAAGCAATATTTGAAGTAAGTGCCCGACCGTTTTTGCAAGAACTAACCGATGCAACCTGCGATATTTCTCAACAGCTAGGACGACCACTTTATCTAATAGCAGAAAGTGACTTAAATGATGTCCGCGTTTTGCGTTCAAAAGAACTCGGCGGTTTCGGACTAGACGCCCAGTGGTGCGACGATTTCCACCACGCACTGCACGCACTACTCACCGGAGAAAATGACCGATACTACCAAGACTTCGGCAAGTGCGAACACTTAGAAAAAGCCTTCAAAGAAAGCTTTGTTTACTCCGGCCAATACGCCCCCGACAGAAAGCGAAAACACGGCAATTCTGCCAAGGATCAACCAGCCCATCAATTCGTCGTATTTTCCCAAACCCACGACCAAATCGGCAACCGCATTTTGGGAGACAGACTGTCTAAAATAGTAGACTTTGAAGGACTCAAACTTGCCGCAGGCACTGTCTTAATTTCTCCCTACATTCCCTTTCTATTTATGGGAGAAGAATACGGAGAATCAGCACCATTTTTGTACTTCGTTTCCCACTCGGACGCTAACCTAATTGAAGCTATCCGTAAAGACAAACAACAAGAATTTAAAATCTTTGAAGGCCGAGGGGAGTTTCAAGACCCCCAGAGTCCTGAGAGTTTCCAAAAGTGCAAGTTAAATTGGGAAAAACCAATAGAAGGCAAACATAAAATCCTCTGGGAATGGCATCAGCATTTAATTCAACTGCGGCGCACAATACCAGCCCTTAAAAAACTGGATAAAACCAGCCTAGAAGTGTCCAGCATCGAAGCAGAAAAAATCTTATTTCTACGTCGCTGGACAGATGACAGTCAGATATTCTGCATTCTAAACTTCAACAAACAACAGGTCGCTTTTACCGCTGCACTTCCTCAAGGCAATTGGAAAAAGATTTTAGACTCTGTTGATGCAAAATGGATGGGTGCAGGTTCAACCTTGCCTGAAAAGATAACTTCAGACCAAGAATTGACAGTCAAACCGCAGAGTTTTGCACTCTATGAATTAGAGTAATTAAAACTGGAGGCAGAACCTCTATATATGCGTTCCCAGGCAGAACCCATTCCTGACAAATTCAGACTGCAACTCATAATAAATGTCGCTTTTAGGCGAATGCGAGAGCCCCCTAAATCCCCCTGAATAAGGGGGACTTTGAGAAATACTCTTTTCCCCCCTGAATAAGGGGTACTTTGAGAAATACTCTTTTCCCCCCCTTAATCAAGGGGTACTTTGAGAAATACTCTTTTCCCCCCTTAATCAAGGGGTACTTTGAGAAATACTCTTTTCCCCCTTAATCAAGAATACTTTGAGAAATACTCTTTTCCCCCTTAATCAAGGGGTACTTTGAGAAATACTCTTTTCCCCCTTAATCAAGGGGACTTTGAGAAATACTCTTTTCCCCCCTTAATCAAGGGGTACTTTGAGAAATACTCTTTTCCCCCTTAATCAAGGGGTACTTTGAGAAATACTCTTTTCCCCCTTAATCAAGGGGTACTTTGAGAAATACTCTTTTCCCCCTTAATCAAGGGGTACTTTGAGAAATACTCTTTTCCCCCTTAATCAAGGGGTACTTTGAGAAATACTCTTTTCCCCCTTAATCAAGGGGTACTTTGAGAAATACTCTTTTCCCCCCTGAATAAGGGGACTTTGAGAAATACTCTTGTCCCCCCTTAATCAAGGGGTACTTTGAGAAATACTCTTTTCCCCCTTAATCAAGGGGTACTTTGAGAAATACTCTTTTCCCCCTTAATCAAGGGGTACTTTGAGAAATACTCTTTTCCCCCCTGAATAAGGGGACTTTGAGAAATACTCTTTTCCCCCTTAATCAAGGGGTACTTTGAGAAATACTCTTTTCCCCCCTTAATCAAGGGGTACTTTGAGAAATACTCTTTTCCCCCCTTAATCAAGGGGACTTTGAGAAATACTCTTTTCCCCCCTTAATCAAGGGGACTTTGAGAAATACTCTTTTCCCCCCCTTATTAAGGGGGGTTAGGGGGGATCTAGACTTCGATACAAAACATATAAAACCCGAAAAAACCAGGAGTCAAATTAACATGATGCGAATTCCCACAGCAACTTATCGGATTCAGTTTCATGCAGGTTTTAACTTTCAAGCCGCCAGACAAATCCTGAGCTATCTAGAAGAATTAGGCGTTACTGATTTGTACGCTTCACCCATATTTAAAGCCAGAAAAGGCAGCAGTCACGGCTACGATGTAGTTGACTCAAATCAACTCAATCCCTCCTTGGGAACCTCAGAAGACTTTGAAGAACTCACACAGGAAATTCAGAACCGAAAAATGGGATGGTTGCAAGATATTGTCCCAAACCACATGGCTTACGATACTCAAAACTTGTTGCTGTTAGACGTATTAGAACACGGGCCGGATTCCGACTATTTCGATTACTTCGATATTGAATGGAATCACGCTTACGAACACCTCAGAGGTCGAGTGCTTGCTCCGCTGCTGGGAAATTTTTATGGAGAGTGTCTAGAAAATGGCGAGATTCAATTGAAATACAGCGAAATTGGGTTGAGTATCAATTACTACAGCTTAAGATTGCCAGTCAAAATAGAATCCTACGCTAATTTTATTAGTCATAATTTGGGACATCTCAGCAGTGAATTAGGCAGACGGCATCCAGATTTTGTCAAGTTTTTGGGCATTCTTTATCTAATCAAAAATACTCCTTCAGAAACCAAAGGCAAAGAAAGATATGACCAGATAGCCTTTGTCAAAGCACTGCTTTGGGAACTCTACAATCAAAATCCGATTGTTCAGGAATTTATCGACGAAAATATCAACTTTTTTAACGGACAAAAAGGCAATTCTGAAAGCTTTAACCTACTGGATGATTTGCTGTCCGAGCAGTTTTACCGTCTGGCTTTTTGGAAAGTGGGTGCAGAAGAAATTAACTACCGAAGATTTTTTACTGTCAACGAACTAATTTCGGTAAAAGTCGAAGATATTAAAGTTTTCCATAAAAATCATGCTCTGATATTCGACTTGATTGCAGAGGGGAAATTTACGGGATTGAGAATTGACCATATCGACGGACTTTACGATCCCACAGAATATTTAAAACGCCTGAGGCATCAAACCGGAGATCTTTACATCACTGTGGAAAAAATTCTCGAACACGAAGAAGAGTTGCCGTCATATTGGCCGATTGAGGGAACGAGTGGTTACGATTTTTTGAATTACGTAAACGGCGTTTTTTGTCGGTGCGATCGCGAACAGCAATTTAGCGAGATCTATCACAGATTTACTCGTCTGAGCGTCCCCTATGAACAGTTGTTTTTAGATAAAAAGAGGCTAATTCTTGAGAAGAATTTGGCGGGAGATGTAGACAATCTAGCTCAACTTTTGAAAAATATATCTGGTCTATCTCGACAGGGAAATGACTTTACTCGCCCTGGATTGGAAAAAGCATTAGCAGCAATTTTGACGATTTTTCCAGTTTACCGAACTTACATTAATCAAGACGGCTTGAGAGAGTCCGATCGCATTTACGTCAAATATGCGATCGCCAAAGCCAAAGAACAAGTACCGCTACTGCTCAAAGAACTTAAATTTATCGAAACAGTGCTGTTGCTGGAAGAAGAAGAAACATTAACAGCCGAACAAAAAAAGCATCGGCGGCACTTCGTCATGAAACTCCAGCAGTTGACAGGCCCTTTGATGGCCAAAGGCATTGAAGACACGCTTTTATACGTCTACTACAGACTTTTATCGCTCAACGAAGTGGGAGGAAACCCCAGTCAATTCGGCGTCTCGCTGGCAGACTTCCACGAATTCAACCAACATCAGCAAGCTGTTTGGCCTCACAAAATGAATGCTACAGCTACCCACGATACCAAACGTGGTGAAGATGTCCGCGCTCGCATTAATGTACTGTCAGAAATCCCCGATGAATGGGAACAGCAAGTCAAGTCTTGGAGAGAGTTAAATTCTTCCAAAAAAGTCAACTTACTAAATCGAATGGTTCCCGATACTAATGACGAATACTTCTTTTACCAAACCTTAATTGGCACTTTGCCTTTTGAGGAAATCGCAAATACTGACTTTATTGAGCGCCTGAAAAATTATGCCATTAAAGCCGTCCGCGAAGCGAAAGTTCACACTGCTTGGCTGAGACCGGATAACGACTACGAGAGTGGTTTTATGACTTTTGTCGATCATGTTCTCGAACCTGGTGAACAAAATCAGTTCCTCAAGAAATTCACGCCTTTCTGGAAAAAAGTAGCTCATTACGGAATTTTCAATTCTTTATCTCAAACACTGCTGAAAATCACGGCCCCTGGTGTGCCAGACATTTATCAAGGTACGGAATTTTGGGATTTAAGCCATGTCGATCCAGATAACCGCCGTCCCGTTGATTTTGAGCGCCGAATCGAGGTGTTACGGGAGATTAAAGAGCAAGCTAAAAATGATATTTTTCAACTGATTGAAGAGTTGACATTGACGAGAGAAGATGCTAGAATTAAGTTGTTTCTGACTGCCAGAGTTCTCGAAGCGAGAAAACAGTACCTGCAAGTTTTTCAAGCAGGTAATTATCAGCCACTGGAAGTAGTTGGTACATTTAAAGAGAATATTGTCGCCTTTGCCAGAACCTACGAATATACTACAGTTATTGTAATTGCTCCCCGGTTTTTGACTGGCATCATCAAGCCGGAAGAAATGCCGGTAGGCAAAAAAGTCTGGCAAGATACTAAGCTGGAATTGTCCGAGGAAATGCCGTCGGTTTGGCAAGATGCAATTACAAATCAGATGGTAGAAAGTAACGGTCAACTGGTAATTGGTGAAGCTCTGAATTACTTTCCTTGTGCTCTGCTGATTGGTCAATAGTCAGTAGTCAGTAGTCATTAGTCATTAGTCATTAGTCATTAGATATCTCCAAAAAAGCCTGTCAAGAACAGGCATCTTGCCTGTTCCACAAGAAATATGGTCGATGTCTATGAGTCAGTAAGCAGTAGGTCAAGGCGAACTTATAGGTACATAATTTCTAGTTATATTTTGCATCCAAAAATGCGATCGCCCCTAGCAACCAAACAAAATTTATACAACAAAGACGGCAAATACAACACAACGTATACGGTTTGCCACAATACCCCGATCGCTCAAACCCCGTACATTAGGAAGAGTAAAGAAAAGCAGTCGAAAACTATAGCGGTGCAAGCCCGACGGATGCAACCGTCCCCTAACAGGTTCGGTAAACACGCCTTCATCCCAAGGTCTAACCGCCCGCAGTATAGAGATCAGCACCCTATCGAAGACTGTATTAAAGCTGGACTCACTACCCGTACACCCCCCCAGGTGAAATCGCAGTCCTGAATAACCAGACTATCACACAGATAGAAAACCAAAATTTTGTAGAGATTGGAGCCGGAACACCCCTATGGGAAAAGTAGTTGGAATTGACCTTGGTACGACAAACTCCTGCGTCGCAGTTATGGAAGGCGGCAAACCCACCGTCATAGCCAACGCCGAAGGGGGTCGCACCACACCTTCCGTAGTAGCATTTGCCAAAAATGGCGATCAACTCGTCGGACAAATCGCCAAGCGTCAAGCCGTGATGAACGCCGAAAACACATTTTACTCAGTAAAACGGTTCATCGGGCGCCGGGTTGACGAAGTAACCCACGAAACCACAGAAGTTTCATACAAAGTCCTCAAAGTCGGCAACAGCCTCAAACTCGACTGTCCCGCCCGCGGCAAGCAATTTGCCCCTGAAGAAATTTCGGCCCAAGTCCTCCGCAAACTCGTAGAAGACGCCAGCAAATACCTCGGCGAAACTGTTACCCAAGCGGTAATTACTGTTCCCGCTTACTTCAATGACTCCCAGCGACAAGCGACTAAAGACGCTGGAAAAATTGCCGGTATTGAAGTTCTGCGGATTATTAACGAACCTACAGCAGCAGCTTTAGCTTACGGATTAGATAAAAAGAGCAACGAAACCATCCTCGTATTTGACTTAGGTGGCGGTACTTTCGACGTATCGATTCTCGAAGTTGGCGACGGCGTATTTGAAGTGTTGGCAACTTCTGGAGACACTCACCTCGGCGGTGACGACTTCGACAAAAAAATCGTCGATTTCATTGCTAACGAATTCCAAAGAGCAGAAGGAATTGACCTCCGCAAAGACAAACAAGCACTGCAACGCCTGACGGAAGCAGCGGAAAAAGCCAAGATTGAACTGTCGAGCGTTACCCAAGCAGAAATCAACTTGCCGTTTATTACTGCGACTCAAGACGGCCCAAAACACTTGGACACGACTTTGACGCGGGGCAAGTTTGAAGAACTGTGCTCGGATTTGATCGATCGCTCTCGCATCCCGGTAGAAAACGCGATTCGCGATGCCAAATTAGACAAATCTGCAATTAATGAAGTTGTCTTAGTTGGTGGTTCTACACGCATTCCTGCGGTGCAAGAACTGGTCAAAAAAATCCTCGGCAAAGACCCCAACCAAACGGTAAACCCGGATGAAGTGGTAGCAGTCGGTGCAGCAATTCAAGCTGGCGTGCTCGCAGGCGAAGTCAAAGACATCCTGTTGCTCGACGTGACTCCGCTGTCTCTCGGCGTCGAAACCTTGGGCGGCGTGATGACCAAAATTATTCCCCGCAACACCACTATTCCTACTAAGAAGTCGGAAACTTTCTCGACTGCTGTAGACGGCCAAACTAACGTGGAAATTCACGTTTTGCAAGGCGAACGAGAACTGGCGAATGACAACAAGGATTTGGGAACTTTCCGCTTAGATGGAGTGCCACCAGCACCTCGTGGCGTGCCTCAAATTGAAGTTACTTTCGATATCGATGCTAACGGTATTTTGAATGTAGCTGCTAAGGATAAAGGTACTGGCAAGGTGCAATCTATTAGCATTACTGGTGCTTCTACTTTGCCCAGCAATGAAGTCGATCGCATGGTGAGGGAAGCCGAATCGAATGCGACTGCTGACAAAGAGCGTCGCGAACGGATCGATCGCAAAAACCAAGCTGATTCTCAAGCCTATCAAATCGAGAAGCAGTTGGCAGAATTGGGTGATAAAGTTCCCCCTGCTGACAAAACTAAGATTGAAGGGCTACTCAAAGACTTGCGCGAGGCGATCGCTACCGAAGATGACGATCGCATCAAAACCTTGACAACAGAGTTGCAGCAAGCATTCTACGCTGTCAGCAGCAACCTGTACCAGCAAGCAGGCGGCCCGACTGACGGCCCTGGCGGCTCGACTGGCGGCTCGACTGGCGGCTCCACGGTTGGTGGTGACGACGTGATTGACGCCGACTTCACAGAAGGCAAATAGAAGGCAATACTAAGGTGCGTCGCTTTCAGAGTCAATCTGTAAGTTCCATTGAAAATGGAACAGCGACGCACCCTACAAATTAGCTAGAAGTAGGAAACCCGGTTTTGAAGAGAAGCCGGGTTTCTCTAATAGTAAGGTGCGTCGCCTTCTATAATCTGTAAGGAAAGATAGAACATCTGGTAGCGACGCACCCTACAAATTATTTATAGAACCGAAAGGATGTCACCGCAATCAATATTAATATTGCAATCAGGAGTAATCTAAATGTCTCGTTCTCCTATACAAAATTCCTCCACAAATACTCTCAGCAAATCCCATGTTGCATCCTTGCGGCGACTCCGCCGCATCAGCCATTTACTAGACAATGCAATTCCCATTCCCGGCACAAAATATCGCATTGGACTCGATCCAATCTTGGGACTTATACCGGGCGGCGGCGATTTGCTAGGCTCAATTTTTGCAGGTTATATTGTCTTCAAATCCGCTCAAATGGGAGTGCCTCAAGAGACTTTAGTACAAATGGCTGCTAACATCGTATTTGATACAGTTGCTGGCACTGTACCGGTGGCTGGAGACTTATTGGATGTTGCTTGGAAAGCTAATGTCAAAAATATAGAATTGCTGGATGCTCATTTAGGTTCCCCCGAACAAGGCAAAAAAGCCGATTGGTTGTTTGTGGCGGCTTTGCTGTTGGGTTTGATGTTAATTGTCGGAGGTGTAATTTTCTTGAGCGTGACGCTTTTAGGGTGGCTATTTCGAGCGGTGACAGGGGGTTGATGTTGGATTTTAGGGTAAAAGTAATAGATTTGCGATCGCCGGCAACAATTTACTGCACGCTTTCCTGATATTCAGCTAATTCCGCGGCTAAATCTGCCTCAATTTCAGGGCGGTTAGCATGATAGTAACATAGCGCTGCATAGACTTGTGCCAAGTTTAAATATAGCGGTTCTTAAGAAAGTGAGGTATGCCCTATGCCCTATGCCCTATGCCCTATGCAACTCGGGCACCTCATGTTACTGAGAAAGGCTATACGGAATTTCATTGAGTATTTCTTCTACACTCCAGTCCTGGTTTATTCCAAACGGCAATTTGAGCGAGAGAAATTCTGCTTCCCACAATGCGGGGCCGCCCTCCACAGGTTTCGTACAGACAACCAGGGTGCTAATGTCGATCGCAGTTGACATAGTTACCTCTTACGCGAAACTCAAACAAGCCACAATATCCTGTTGCGTGAGATAGGGAAAATCATCAAGAATTTCTTGATAAGTCATCCCAGAAGCGAGATATTCCAACAAGTCATAAACCGTATTCTCATACCTCGAATACAAGGTTTACCACCAGGTTTACCCGGTTCGATGGTAATGATATTAGTGATATCTTGTTCTGACATGGCACTTTTCCTTGAGCTTATATAGTCCTGGACGCACGGGTAGTCAGAAACCGGGTTTTTTGCGAGAAGACGCCTTACAGCCCGCAGAAACCGCAAAAACCCGGTTTCTTTGTCGGAGTGCGTAAGTCCCGAAAGGGATAGAGTTATAATAACTTTTGATAATTTCTAGCATTTTATTAGTTGCTTTAATTTCCTAATTCACCTTAACTCAATCCCCCCACAGCCAACACTCGCATCAAGTCCCATCAGGGGCGTGTCAGAGCCTTTTTGGGTATCTTTTCGCCGATCGCCCCCCATCGTGCAATAATGATATGACTTGCACAAAAACTCTATTAGTAGGTAAGTCTTGCCCAGGTTACCTCTACCTATAGCGTCTCAACTGTCAACCCGTGCAAGTTCCCAATCAAATCGGCTGTTGCACTACACAATTTTTTCCTATTTTTCCTAATGGCTGAAGTCCCCCAAAATCCCACAGAACTTGCAGAAGCCCTCAAAGGCTTTACCGACATTAACTTCCAATTACCCGATCCCGAAGACGAACAAATACCCGACTTCGACTTTGACAAACAAGTTGACAATGCTTGGAAAGTGTGCGATCGCTTCGACTTACAAACCGACATCTGGCGCGGACGCATTCTCCGAACAGTCAGAGACAGAGAAAAAAAAGGTGGCGACGGACGCGGCACCGGCTTCTTGAACTGGTTAAAAGAACGAGAAATAGGCAAAAGTCAAGCCTATTCCCTGATAGAATTAGCAAAGAGTGCCGATACTCTCATCGAGCAAGGAGATTTAGACCCAGATTCCATTAAAAACTTCAGCAAAAGAGCCTTTGTAGAAACAGCCAAATCATCCCCAGAAGTGCAGCAAATGGTAACAGATGCAGCATCAAAAGGCGATCGAATCACCAGGCGCGAAGTCAAACAACTCTCCGACGAATGGATGGCCATGAACTCAGACTTACTCCCAGAAGAAGTCAAAGAAAAAGCATCTACCGGCTCACTTCCTCCCCGCTACCTCGCTCCTTTAGTCAAAGAAATGGAGAAACTCTCCCCATCTCACCAAACAGAAATTCAAAAAGAAGTAGCAGAAAATCCCGACTTAGATACTGTTAAACAACTAACTTCCGATGCCAAAAACTTATCTAAATATCTCGACTCAGCCGCCCAAGTGCAAGCTCTCAATCAGTCCCACTTAGACATGGAAATGGCCTTAGAAGAATCCTTACGAGTAGGCTGTTTGGGAACCACAGCCGATGTCGTAAAACAAGCTGCACTGCTAGAACAAACAGTAGTAAAACTCTACACCATTTGGAAACGCTTAGGCAGTTTAACAGATAGATTGTATGTAGATACAGGAGCAAGCACCCCCAATTTACGGTTGCTTTTGGGATGCTTAGACAGTCTTTCTGGAGAAAAAATCGAAGTAGATTTCGGAGATGGAGAACGCTCTATTCGCTTGCAAATTTTCAGCGAATAAATCCCGTAAATATCGGCGTTAATCCGCGTTCATCTGCGGTGAAAAATTTTCCACCTCCTCCAAAGATAGCGAGGATGGAAATAACGCCGATATTTTGTAACGCAGGACACGGCAATGCCGTTTCCCTACCCCAATAATCAATCTTGAGGACAGGGCAATGCCGTTTCCCTACCTGTTATATCAAATCCGTTGGTATCGTCCTGTATTCATCTCTCTCTTCTCTTCCTCTGTGCCCTCTGCGCTCTCTGCGGTTTAATCATTCCGATGCAACCGAAATTGATATTATCCCATTTAATTCTTAATCCCCGTCGCCGCAATACCCCGCATAAACTGCCGCTGACCCGCCAAAAACAGCAACACCACCGGCAGAGTCCCAATTACCACGGCGGCCATCAACAACTGCCAACTGCTAGTAAACTGTTCCTGAAACTCAGCCAAAGCCAACTGTACCGTCCGCAACTCCGGCCGCGTCGTAAACACCAGCGGCTTAAACAAATCGTTCCACTCCCCGATAAAAGTAAACAAAAACAGCGTCACCAAAGCAGGGCGCGCCAAAGGCAACATCACCCGCCACAAAACCTGCCAGCGGTTAGCCCCATCCAGCATTGCCGCCTCTTCGAGCTCCACCGGAATTGTCAGGAAATATTGACGCAGCAGAAAAATCCCAAAACCATTAGCAGCCGTCGGCAAAATTAGCGCCCCGTAAGTATTCAGCAAATGGCCCCACTTCAAAACCAAGAAAATTGGAATCACCAAAAGCTGAAAGGGAATTACCAGCGTTGCCAAAACCCCCAACACAATCGCCTGTCGCCCGCGAAACTTCAGCCTGGCCAAGGCGTAACCAGCCAAAGCCGAAGTTATGACCTGAAAACCGGTCACTGCGATCGCCACTAGAGTAGAATTAAGGAATGCCAACAAAAAATTTCCCCGCCGCCAAGCCTCCTGATAGTTCGCGAAAGTTAGGCCAGTGGTGTTGACACCGACACCAGATGGTGATACAGAAACCAAAAATACAGCAGCTAATGGTAGCAGCACCAGCGCTGCCCCCGCCAGCAACAACAGAAAACTCAGCATTTGCAGCGCCTTAGACCTGTCAAACCATTTACCCATCTCAACCTCCGGGGGACGACTGCCGACTCTCGCTCTCGCTTGGTGGCGAGAGCCGTCACAAACTTCTGAATTAACCTAAAATAGTAAGCCTGTGATGGTATCATACCCGACCGCCCCCCAGATGCCCTAAGACTGATAAATTAATTGTTGAAAATAGTTAAAGTGTACTATGGCTTCATTGAAGTTAAAATAACTTTACCGACAATTTGGGTAAAAGCCCCGTCCTTCTAGGACAGCTTCAATCCTCTAAACTTCTTTCAAAAGTTTCCAAGTTAATACCACAGGTAGAATAACCGCTAGCACAAATGGATAATCCACCCCAAAATGACTGGCTAGGAAATAATAATGGTTAGTGGGCGGCGAGAACCACGATAAACATAGCTAGGGTAGTCAACGCACACCCACAACCAGAAAAATTAAGAACTTGCTAGTCAAGTGTACCGTGGGGCACACGGAAACAAGGGGAGCAATCCTCTAAAGCTTGGAGAGATAAGCCCTCTGGGATTGTCTAAGTTAGACTCGGGACTTTGTTCGATCGAACGGGTTTTTGGTTTAAGTAATGCCGCAAGGATAGGCAATTTAAAGGTGTATCGGTGAACCAAGAATCCCCGTACCGGGCGGGGAGTGTCAATTGGTATTGTAAAACTTCATTAAGATTGTAAGCATCAATAGACAATGGTAGTATCATATAGTCAGAAGTGTCGATTGATTAACGCCGATGTTAACGGGTCTTACAATATTTTGAGAAAAGCAATCCCAAATGCGTTTAGCACTCTTGATAGAGAGCTGCGTAGTTCAGCTTTAGAAGGGTTAATCCGCTCGAAGTGAAAGCGAAAGGGGAGGGACTCAACGCCTCCCATGTCATGTAATAGATGACTATACTTTTACCAGCTATTTGCTCAATCACAATCAGGAGACTACATATCATATGCCCCAGCTTGAGGCGATCCCAGCAATTGACTTTCAAACCGCAACTTACAAAGATGCTTACAGCCGAATCAACGCCATTGTGATTGAAGGCGAACAAGAAGCTCATGACAATTACCTTACGCTGGCCCAAATGTTAGCTGACAAAAAGGAAGAGTTAATTGATTTGTCTAAGATGGAGAACCGCCATATGAAAGGCTTCCAAGCTTGTGGCCGGAATCTCAAAGTCACGCCGGACATGGTATTTGCCAAGGAGTTCTTTTCAGAACTGCACGGGAATTTCCAAAAAGCCTCTGCCGAAGGTAAGGTTGTAACTTGCTTGTTGATTCAATCGCTGATTATCGAGTGTTTTGCGATCGCAGCCTACAACATTTACATCCCCGTCGCCGACGACTTCGCCCGCAAAATCACCGAAGGCGTCGTCAAAGAAGAATACAGCCACCTCAACTTTGGCGAAGTCTGGCTGCAAGCTCACTTTGAAGAATCCAAAGCCGAACTCGAAGCAGCCAACCGCCAAAACTTGCCCATCATCTGGAGACTGCTAAACGCTGTCGCAGACGATGCGCGCATCTTGGGCATGGAAAAAGATGCTTTAATTGAAGACTTTATGATTGCCTACGGCGAAGCCCTCGGCAACATTGGCTTTAATAACCGCGAAATCATGCGGATGTCAGCACAAGGCCTCGCAGGCTAATCAATTGGGAAATAAGGAATGGGATCAAAATTAAAAATTAAAACTTTTAAATTTTCCCTTCTTCCTTCTTCCTTCTTCCTTCTGACTGACCTCCGTTACATCCGTTAAATCCGTGGAGCGAATCCGTTGCCGAACTTCCTTCTTCCTTCTTCCTTTATTTGACAACTTAATGTTTGGTTTAATCGGTCACTTAACCAGCTTAGAACACGCCCAATCGGTAGCTAAAGAGCTGGGCTATCCAGAATACGCCGATCAAGGTCTCGATTTTTGGTGCAGCGCACCGCCCCAAATAGTTGATACTATCACTGTCACTAGCATCACTGGGCAAAAAATAGAAGGCCGCTATGTGGAATCCTGTTTTCTGCCAGAAATGCTAGCCACTCGCCGGATTAAAGCAGCCACCCGCAAAATCCTGAACGCGATGGCTCACGCTCAAAAAAACGGGATTAATATCACTGCTTTAGGTGGCTTTTCTTCGATCATTTTTGAAACCTTCAACTTGCAGCAAATTAAGCAAATTCGCAATCTCAAGTTGGACTTTGAGCGATTCACCACTGGTAATACTCATACGGCTTACATCCTCTGCCGCCAAGTAGAACAAGCAGCCCCCAAACTAGGGATTGAATTGTCAAAGGCTACTGTAGCTGTTTGTGGTGCTACTGGCGATATCGGCAGTGCTGTGTGTCGCTGGCTTAATGCCAAAAATAATGTAGCAGAATTGTTGCTAATTGCCCGTGATAAAGAACGGTTGCAAGACTTGCAGACCGAATTGGGGCGAGGTAAAATTATGGGCTTGGAAGAAGCCCTGCCCCAAGCTGATATTGTCGTCTGGGTAGCGAGTATGCCGAAGGGGGTAGAAATTGATCCTTCTACATTGAAGCAACCTTGTTTGCTAATTGACGGTGGTTATCCGAAAAATCTGGCAACTCAGGTTCAGCATCCCGAAATTTATGTGCTCAATGGTGGCATTGTGGAGCATTCCCTCGATATTGAGTGGAAAATCATGAAGATTGTCAATATGGATGTACCAGGAAGACAGTTGTTTGCCTGTTTTGCGGAATCCATGCTGCTGGAATTTGAAAAGTTGTACACCAATTTTTCTTGGGGACGCAATCAAATTACGGTGGAAAAGATGGAGCAAATCGGTGAGATTTCTGTTAAACACGGTTTCCGACCTTTGATGTCATTTTGATGTGACTGATTGCGGTTATTGGTTATTTAGGAAAGTTTTTCCGACAATAACCAGTAACTTTTTTAATCCATAAAACAGTAGGAATGGAGATTGTTTCTATTAAATACAGGTGCTTCTAATAATATTGACGATATCCAGAATTAAACTAATTATCATACCAATTTAAATATCGAAATAAACCCAAATATTGCTCCGCTTCATATATGGAATAAAGGACATTGGGTGTTTTTAGTATTTACCCAAGCGTTAATTATTAGTTTAAATGGCTTGCTTGCTGCCATTGGGAACGACCAACTCGACCAAGCAAAAGTTGAGTGAGAAACGACTACTGAACTGATGTACGCATCGGGAGCAGCAATGAAATTAACTGGAAACTTTACTAAAAAGAAATATGAAAGTGAAATTCGTCCTACTATGACTATTGGCAATCCCCAATCATTAGTACAATCCGATAATTTAAGTGGGTTAATGATGTGGGATCGCGATGCTCTAATTAATATCGTAAGCAGAAACTATTGCCAATTAGGGTGCGTCGCTGTGAGCTCTTCAATGGAACTTGCAGATTGTTGATGGCGACGCACCTTACTGTTAGTTCTGTAGGGTGCGTCGCTGTGAGATATTCAATGGAACTTGCAGATTGTTGATGGCGACGCACCTTACTGTTAGTTCTGTAGGGTGCGTCGCTGTGAGATATTCAATGGAACTTGCAGATTGTTGATGGCGACGCACCTTACTTACTACAAGATTGTGTGTACCACATATACATGGAATATGCTGTATATTACGTATCATTGCGAGGAACGAAGCAATCCCAAAGCACAAGCGAATTGCCAGGCATTTGGGAGAATATGTTTCGTGTTTCACCTGTTAGCAGAGACGATGATTTATTTGATATTGGTGGAGACTCTTTGTCTGTTGTGTCTTTCTTTGAAAAACTGAAGCAGGAATTTAGGGTAGACATTCCCCTTTCCCACTTTGTCAATGAGTCGTCCCTCGCATCTTTATCAAGGCTGTTCGACAAATACAAACAGGAAAAACCATCTCTAATAGTTGAAGTGTGCTTGAGTGATTTTGAAATCGTTGCTTTCGAGGAGCAATATTTAGAACAGACTGTGGAATTAGTCAGCGAATCCTTCACCTCAAGAGAACCCTTGGGAGTTAGCTTGGGTATTCAGAAAGAAGAGTTTAATATATTTTCAGAAAAAATTTGTATAAACTGCCTGTGCGATAGTTTATCCTTCCTGGCGTTGCATCGACTTTCTAGAAATGTTATTGGATTTTGTTTGTGTGAAGATTTTGCAAGTTCTCTGGCAGGGGAATTTGAGATACCTGAGTTCTTGAATCCAATTTTTGAGATATTGGATTCTCTAGATCAAATGTATCTCAAAAGTTACGGGGCGGTGAAAGTAGGAGAGATTGTCCATGTCTTTATGTCTGGTACGTCTTCAGATGTAGAAGGTACTGCTATTGTCTTAGCTTTAGAAAAGAAGGTACTTGAAGTGGCTGCAAGTTTGAATTACAAGCGGGCTGTGACAACTTGTAGCCATTCGGTTACAAGCTATATTGCTCAAGAGTTGGGATATCAACGAAGATATGCCGTGCAGTACGAGTCTTTTGAGTTTGAGAACAAGCGAGTTTTTTCCAATGTTGTTGCTCCTCATAAAGAAGCAGTGCTGTTTGAAAAAGTCCTTGAAAAACAATCGTTCCATTGACATATACAGGAGAAAAATAATGGCTCGAATTAGACTGATGCACGCCAAGTTACATAATGTGCGCGTAACGGATGCAAATGTTAATTATGTCGGCAGCGTCACCATTGACAGTGAATTGATCGATAAGGTGGGAATTCTGCCTTTGCAGGAGGTGGAAATTTGGAATGTTAGCAATGGCAACCGCTTGTCAACCTACGTGTTGCCAGGAGAGCCTGGAAGTGGTGTGATTTGTCTCAATGGTGCAGCCGCTCATTTGTGCGATCCTGGAGATTTTGTGATTATTGCTGCTTATGAAGAACGCGATCGCGCGGAGGTATTCCGCACCGGACACGAGGCGCGGGTGGTGATTGCCGATGAACACAATCGCTGTAAACAGTTTTTATCCCAGACTTTAGCTCCCCGCCAGGGTAAACTCATATTTAACTCCGAGTCCACTCAAACACCAGCAACAACCAATAGCTAGATAATATGCAGTTTAAACCTAAATCCCTAGGCTTCACCGTAATTCTTGGTGTTTTGGCTGCATTACTACCGCTATCAATAGATATGGGACTACCAGCTTTTCCTGCCATTGGTACTTCACTAAATGCCTCTCCTGCGGCTGTAGGACTAACACTCAGTCTATTTATGGCTGGCTATGCTATATCGCAACTCGCCTTTGGTCCATTGTCCGATCGCTACGGGCGCAAACCAATCTTACTCATAGGCTGCGGACTTTTTACCTTTGCCAGTGCTGCTTGTGCGATCGCCCCATCAATTAATGCTCTCGTGGCTTGGCGCTTTTTTCAGGGTGCTGGTGCTGGTGCTGGTATGACGTTGATGCTGGTAATGGTTCGCGATCTGTTTGAAGGTGCTACTGCTCGCGCCCAGCTATCCTACATTAGCCTAGCGATCAACACAGCACCAATCATTGCACCAACCATTGGTGTGGGAATATTGGCGATCGCTAACTGGCAAGCTATCTATGGGGTATTAGCTGTAGTAGGAATGGTACTTGTACTGGCTATTACACTCGGACTTGATGAGTCAATTAAAAGTCGGGATCTAAATGCTATCAAACCACATCGGCTGATCGGAAATTATCTGCGTGTTCTTAATAACCGAGTTTTTATTGGATATGCTCTTGTCGATGCACTCAGTTTTGGATGTCTGTTTGCTTACGTTGCAGCTTCATCACTTGTAATGATTAATGTTCTAGGGATATCAACAACAACTTATGGGTTGATCTTTGCTTCCACTGGTATTGGTATTATGGCAGGGTCTTTGATCAGTGGACTACTGAACAATCGTGGCGTGCCATCACCAAGATTGCTTGGCTTTGGTTTAGTAATGTCTGCCACGTCAGCTATTGCACTTGTATTAGTTTCGATGACTGATGCTGCTCAGTTACTTACACTATTACCTCTGCTCATCATTAACACCTTTTGTGATGGACTAATCGCACCTAATGCTATCCATCATGCACTTGAATCAGTGGAAGATGTTGCTGGTAGTGCCGCCGCCCTAATAGGATTTCTGGAGATGTTAAGCGGTTCCTTGGCAAGTGTCCTGATTAGCTTTTTCTTTGATGGAGAAACCGTAAATATCATGTCTCAGGTTATGGCATTATTTGCGATCGCTTCCCTTGCTACATATACTCAACTGCAATTTCATAAATAAACATCTCCGAAAAAAAATTAAATTATGGTAGAAAAATCTAAAAAAGATGGACTGGATGAGCCAAGAATCCGCCGTACTCAGCGTCGGCGGAGTGTCAACAAAAGACGAGTCGAAAGCCAGGCTGTTTTGCTTCTCCCCCACTCCCCTCTCCCATCAGGGCTGTTTCATTCTCAGGAAAACCAGGGTTTTGTAGGGGTAGTACCCCCGTGGGGACCCTCCCCATCCACGATTTCCTGTTTCAGGGATTGGGGCCGCCACGGGGGGCGGCCCCTACAAGAGAATGAAACAGCCCTACCTCTCCCCTCCTCCCCCCTCGCAACTCGCAACTCAAAACTCAAAACTCAAAACCATTCCCTACGCGGTAGGATCTGGAAAGAGTCGATCGACAAAACCTGACAAAACCTTATAGAAATTCTCAGCGTGCCAAACCCCGACCGTAAACCCTTACTCTTAGATTTTGAAAAACCCCTGGCCGAACTCGAAACCCGAATTCACCAGATTCGCGAACTCGCCGAAGAAAACGGTGTAGATGTCTCTGACGAAATTCGCAAGCTGGAAGCTCGGTCAGCCCAACTGCGACAAGAAATTTTTGGCAGCCTCTCCCCCATGCAAAGGCTGCAACTGGCCCGTCACCCGCGCCGCCCCAGTACCCTCGATTACATTCAGGCAATTAGCGACGAGTGGATGGAGCTTCACGGCGATCGGCGCGGCGGTGACGACCCGGCCCTCGTCGGCGGAATTGCCCGCATAGACGGGCGTCCTACGGTGATCGTTGGCCATCAAAAAGGACGCGACACGAAAGACAATATTGCCCGCAACTTCGGTATGGCTGCTCCCGGCGGCTACCGCAAAGCCCTGCGGTTGATGGAACACGCCGATCGCTTCGGAATGCCAATTTTCACCTTTATCGACACTCCGGGGGCTTGGGCGGGCTTAGAAGCCGAACAGCTTGGACAGGGAGAAGCGATCGCCTGTAACCTCCGAGAAATGTTTCGCCTGGATGTTCCAATTATCTGCACCGTCATCGGCGAAGGCGGTTCCGGTGGCGCTTTGGGAATTGGTGTCGGCGAGCGACTATTGATGCTGGAGCATTCAGTCTACACCGTCGCCACCCCCGAAGCTTGCGCCGCCATCCTTTGGAAAGACGCTGGGAAAGCCAACTTGGCCGCAGAAGCTCTGAAAATTACTTCTTGGGATTTGAAAAACCTGGGCATTCTCGATCAGATAGTACCAGAGCCGATCGGCGGTGCTCACTCGAATCCTCTCCAGGCTGCGTCCATGCTCAAAAAAGCTCTGTTAGAAAATTTAGCAGAACTGAGTCAGCTTACCAGCCAGCAGCGCCGCCAAATGCGGTATCAAAAGTTTCGCGACATCGGTGTATTCACGGAAATTGCGGCTTGAGGCGATCGACTATGAGTTACCAGTGTTGAGTTAAGAAATTCTTAACCTAAAACTGATGTTTCCTAATATACAACTGATTATTCTGCGAATCTGTCAGCAGTGTTTTGACACTCCTGGGCCTAAAGGCGTGAGGATTCTTAAGATATTTCGGTCTTAATATCCCTATTGCTAGGGTTCCTTTCGCTGACCACGTTTGCACGTAAGTGCGTAGTCATATCTCCTCTGTGAATGTTTTGGGCGTAGACTTTCCCCCAGTCCGGGGGTAGGTTTTTAAATCTTGTCTGATGTACTTATTCTACCCTATTCATTTGTTGAGAGCGATCTGTTACATTACTTAAAAATGGCAAAAGCCGTCCTTTTAGGACGGGGTTTCAACCCTCTACTACGCTCCGCCCAATTTTCTGAGAATTTCTCAGGTGACACCCGCTTAACAGTTCTTAATGTTAAGCTCAGAAATAACTGTTCTCATGAGCTCTTTCATAAGCAGGACTTACGGACTCCGCCCAAAGCACTGAGCGAAGTCGAATGTGTTTACCTAATCTGTGGGTTGGAACGAAATATTTTCGTAAAAAACCCGGTTTCTGGCCCCGTGCGTCCAGGACTAATAAACTGAGTTTCCCGCATACCGAGTTTTTTTATGAACTATCCGACAACCAAGCAGGCTCTGATCACTGGAGCCAGCAGCGGGATTGGTAAAGCAACAGCTTTAGCGTTTGCAAAAGCCGGCATAAATCTGGCTTTAGTGAGTCGAGAGTCAGAAAACTTAGCAGCCGTTGTCGCAGCAGCTAGAGTCGTCGGAGTGAAAGCAGAGGCTTATCCCTTAGACTTGTCAAAAATTGAGCAAGTGCAAAGCAGCATCAGCGCGATCGCAACTCAATTCGGGCCAATAGATATCCTAGTCAACAGCGCTGGGATGGGGTATACAGGCTCCTTGACAGAAACGCCCTTAGCCGACTGGCAGCGAGTTTTAGACCTCAATGTTACTAGCGTCTGGCAGTGCATGCAAGGGATTTTACCGGGAATGCGCGATCGAAAATCAGGAATCATCATCAACATTTCCTCGATCGCCGGCAGCCAAGTCTTCCCCAATTGGGGACTATACTGCGTCAGCAAATTCGGTCTCATGGCGTTGTCTAAGGCTGTAGCGACAGAAGAACGGGCTCACGGAATTCGCGTAACAGCAATCTGTCCAGGTTCTGTCAACACACCCATGTGGGACACAGAAACCGTCCAAGCCGACTTCGATCGCACAGCCATGTTAACTCCAGAAATCGTCGCCGAATCAATTCTGCACGCAGTTCAATTACCGGCTTGTGCAGTAATTGAAGAAATCACCCTGATGTCCAACGCTGGAGTTTTGTGAACTGGAGATTTGAGAATGCTGGGTTTTTCTCGGAATTCGACAATCTTTGAATCTTTAGCTGTATCCTCCAATCCAAAATCGAAAATCGCCCATCGAAAATCGATTCATCTTCACACCAATTTGTTATGACAATTGCATCTTCCAACGGTTCCACAGGCTCGAAATCACTCTCGACTGACAGCATAAAACTTTCAGAAACCGCAGACAAAAACTTGCCCCGCATCACCACCAGACCCGATCGCAATTCTTCGAACGGTCAAGAATCCAACGTACCCATACCCACAGAAGTAGGTCAGGACGAAATGATGGAAGCAGTGCGGACAATGCTGCTAGGGATCGGGGAAAACCCCGAACGCGAAGGATTGCTCAAAACCCCGAAGCGGGTAGCAGAAGCAATGCGGTTTCTCACCAGTGGCTACAGTCAATCCCTCGAAGAACTGCTCAACGGCGCTATTTTTGACGAAGGTCACAACGAGATGGTGTTAGTGCGAGACATCAGCGTATTCAGTATGTGCGAACACCATATGCTGCCGTTTATGGGCCAAGTTCACGTGGCTTACATCCCCAACCAAAAAGTAGTAGGACTGAGCAAACTAGCCCGAATTGTCGAGATGTACAGCCGTCGCTTGCAGGTACAGGAACGTTTGACCCGTCAAGTTGCTGAAGCGGTTCAGACAATATTAGAACCGAAAGGAGTGGCTGTAGTGATGGAAGCGAGTCATATGTGCATGACGATGCGCGGTGTGCAGAAACCAGGTGCTTGGACAGTGACGAGTGCGATGTTGGGAGTGTTTCAAGAAGACCAGAAAACTCGCGAGGAATTCCTGAGTTTGATTCGCCACCAACCGACATTCTTTTAGTTATTAGTCATTAGTCATTAGTCATGGGGTCCAGAAACCGGGTTTTTTTACGAGATACTTCGTTACGCACCGTAAGTTAGGTAAAAAACCCGGTTTCTTTGTCCGAGTGCGTAAGTCTGGATCTAAAATCTCAAATCGGATGACGATCGCCCGTTCAGGCAATAAAATAGATTGATGACTCATGGCTGGTGACTAATGAATCCTATTAAATTCGGTACAGATGGCTGGCGCGGCATTATTGCTGACGATTTTACATTCGATCGAGTAGCGTTAGTAGCGCCCCTAGCAGCACAAGTTCTCGCACAAACCGGTGGCAAAGATACCAGCAGTGGCACTTTAATTGTCGGTCACGACCGCCGATTTCTGGCTGAAGAATTTGCCAAAAAAGCGGCCCAGGCAGTCCAGAACGCAGGATTTGACGTGCTGCTGACCGATTCTTACGCTCCTACTCCGGCTTTCAGTTTAGCCGCCAAACAATTAAATGCTTTGGGTGCGATCGTCCTGACAGCCAGCCACAATCCCGGTGCATATTTAGGGTTAAAAGTCAAGGGCGGATTTGGAGGTTCAGTTTCGCCCGAAGTAACGCAACAGATAGAAGAAAAACTGGATCATCCGGCGCTAATTGCAGCAACTCCCGGCAAATTAGAGAGTTTCAATCCTTGGCCAGCGTACTGCAAAACCTTGCGAGAAATGGTAGATATTGAGGCGATTAAAGAGGCGATCGCCTCTCACAAAATTACAGTATTTGTAGATGCAATGCACGGTGCCGCCGCCGGAGGATTAGCACAAATTTTAGAAGAAACAGTGAAAGAAGTCAATAGCGATCGAGATCCGCTATTTGGAGGAGGTGCTCCCGAACCTTTGCCGCGCTACCTTTCGCAGTTGTTTCGGGTGATGCGAACCCACCAGCGAAAAAGCTCAGGTTTGTCAATCGGATTTGTATTTGACGGAGACAGCGATCGAATTGCTGCTGTTGACTCTAGCGGCAACTTTCTGAGTTCACAAATCCTAGTGCCCATATTAATCGAACATTTAGCAAAACGGCGGGGGTTTACCGGGGAAGTGATAAAAACAGTCAGCGGTTCCGATATAATTCCCAAAATTGCCCAACTGTACAACTTACCATTATTTGAAACACCGATCGGTTACAAGTATATAGCCGATCGAATGTTAACAACCGAAGTCCTAGTCGGGGGCGAAGAATCAGGAGGAATCGGGTACGGTACCCACATCCCAGAAAGAGATGCTTTGCTATCGGCGCTGTATTTATTAGAAGCAGTTGTCAAATCCGGGGAAGACTTAAGCGAAATTTACAGCCGACTACAAACAGAGACAAGCTTTACTTCAGCATACGACAGAATCGACTTACACTTAGCAAATATGGAAGAACGTTCGCGCTTGCTGGATTCGTTGCAAAATCAACCTTTAACAGAAATCGCCGGCAAAGAAGTGGTAGACTGCAACAAAGTTGACGGACATAAATTCCGTTTAGCTGACGGAAGTTGGCTATTAATTCGGTTTAGCGGAACAGAACCAGTGTTGCGGTTGTACTCAGAAGCTGCGACCTTAAAAGAAGTGATAAAAAACTTAAATTGGGCGAAAGCTTGGGCGAATAATTAATCCGAGTTTTCAACCGCAGAGCAAAGCAGAGCAACGGGGATAAGAGGATCTCAAATCTCTCTTTCTCTGTGCCCTCTGCGGCCTCTGCGGTAAAAAAGATCTTATTCATCAGATGTAGGAAATGTTGCTAGCACCATTTCCCAAAAATGTTTGTGAATAGCAAAGCAGAGCAACGGGGATAAGAGGATCTCAAATCTCTCTTTCTCTGTGTCCTCTGCGGCCTCTGCGGTAAAAAAGATCTTATTCATCAGATGTAGGAAATGTTGCTAGCACCATTTCCCAAAAATGTTTGTTAATAGCAAAGCAGAGCAACGGGGATGAGCGGAGATCAAATCTCTCTTTCTCTGTGTCCTCTGCGGCCTCTGCGGTAAAAAAAATCTTATTCATCAGATGTGGGAAATTTGGCTACCACAATTTCCCAAAAAAGTTTGTTAATAGCAAAGCAGAGCAACGGGGATGAGCGGAGATCAAATCTCTCTTTCTCTGTGTCCTCTGCGGCCTCTGCGGTAAAAAAAATCTTATTCATCAGATGTGGGAAATTTGGCTACCACAATTTCCCAAAAAAGTTTGTGAATAGCAACGCAGAGCAACGGGGATAAGAGGATCTCAAATCTCTCTTTCTCTGTGCCCTCTGCGGCCTCTGCGGTAAAAAAAATCTTATTCATCAGATGTGGGAAATTTGGCTACCACAATTTCCCGAAAATGTTTGTTAATATCAATCCGTAAGTTTTAAGGGAAATAATGACTAATCATAAATTGCTAGTTGTCGCTACCAGCAATCCGGGTAAACTCAAAGAAATGCAAGTTTATCTTCAGGATTTGGGATGGGAGTTGCAACTTAAACCAGAAGAATTGGAAATAGAAGAAACAGGCGAGACTTTTATCGCTAATGCTTGTTTGAAAGCTTCGGAAATCGCCAAAGCTACCGGTGAATGGTCGATCGCAGATGATTCCGGTTTAATGGTAGATGCACTCGATGGTCAACCTGGGATTTACTCAGCGCGCTACGGGAAAACCGATGCTGACAGGATTTATCGACTCCTTACAGAATTGGGAAACGAACAAAACCGACAAGCGCAATTTGTTTGTGCGATCGCGATCGCCCGTCCCGACGGTACAATTGCCCTGCAAGTAGAAGGAATTTGCCGCGGCGAAATCCTGCACACTCCTCGCGGTACAGCAGGTTTCGGGTATGACCCGATTTTCTATGTGCCCGCACAGCAACAGACTTTTGCAGAAATGACACCCGAAATTAAGCGATCGCACTCCCATCGCGGCCGAGCATTCCAAGCTCTAATACCACAAATAGGTACTATTGTCAACCCCAACTGAGGCAAAAAGCCAAAATAGGGGCATTGGATGGCAAACAGGAAATAGGTTTTCTGAATTGGCCATTGGCAATTTACCAATTACCAATTACCAATGACCAATGACCAATTACCTAGGACCAATGCCCCAGGCCCCAGTATCCTAGATTGCTTCCAGGTTCTTTTCCCCAGTCCGAATTCGGATAATTTGTTCGACCGGCGAGATGAAAATCTTGCCGTCGCCAATCTCGCCCGTGCGGGAAGCGGCGATAATTTTATCAACTACCATATCAACCTGATCGTTTTCAACAACAATCTCCACCTTGAGCTTTTGCAAAAATTCAACCGTGTACTCAGAACCGCGATAGCGTTCAGTCATACCCTTTTGACGCCCAAAACCTCTAACTTCTGAAACAGTCATACCCACAATGCCAGCATTGACGAGTGCGATTTTCACTTCGTCAAGTTTAAAGGGGCGAATAATCGCTTCTACTTTTTTCAATGTTTTCACTCCTGACACTTACTTCCTTGTTTATGACTTAATTGGTGTGACACAAGATTGATATCACCACCAATAGCAAGTATTTTGTAAAATATATTACCGTATGTTGCGATCGGGATTAAAGATGCGCCAACCTTTAACCACATTCTCAGACTGTCGGACTGCTCCGTGGCAAAGGAGCCTCTTGGGGTAAAGTTAAGAGTCTGGCAGTCAGCAGCCCGATCGCGCGTCTGCTAAAACAAAAAAATGAGGGTATAGAAGACAAGAGTTTTCGGCTCCTCAAATTTTCCCTGTGAAATTGGCACATATTCTTGAAAACTATCATTAGGCGGTCAGTTAAACTATTTCTATGCACCCAGCCAGCCCTCCCCCTGACCGCAGCGGGCTTGATGCCCTACTGAGAAACCGCCCCTTCCTCGCCTTGTGGACGGGGCAGTTGTTAGCCCAAGTGGCGGATAAGGTTTTTTATGTGTTACTGATTATCCTGCTGAAAACTGGCGATTACAGACCTTGGCCAGTTTCTTGGCAGCATTCTGAAAATTCCATGCTGTCAGCCGTCATGATAGCATTCACGCTGCCGGCGATTTTGTTTGGTTCGGCGGCCGGCATCTTCGTAGACCGGTTTTCCAAAAAGCAAATGCTGATCGGCTGCAACGTAATTCGAGCCTTACTGATCGTAGCGCTGCCGTTTTTATCCAAATCCTTTATCGTCTTGTTGACGATTACGTTTTTGGTCTCTACTGTAACCCAATTTTTTGCTCCCGCAGAACAGGCGGCAATCCCGCTGGTGGTGGGACGAGAGGGACTGATGCCGGCAAATGCTCTGTTTGCTTCGAGCATAATGGGTGGCATTATTGTCGGTATGACAATCGGCGAACCGATGTTGAGTGCGATCGGAGACAGATTGGGATCGGGATCTCAAGAGTTCTTGCTGGGCGGACTTTATCTGGTATCCGCCGGTTTGATTTATGCCATGCGGGTTAAAGAAACTCATGCCGGCGGTAGTGCCGGAAAAATCCATCCTTGGGAAGACATGAAAGAAGGTTTGCGGTATCTCAAGTACAATAAGCTCGTCAGCAATGCGATGGTGCAGCTAACAATTTTGTATTCCGTGTTTGCCGCGCTTCAGGTGCTGGCGATCGGTCTTTCAGGCAAAATTGGTCTCAAAGAAACTCAATTTGGCTTTTTGTTGGCTGCTGCTGGAGTCGGAATGGTATTCGGCGCCGCTTTTTTGGGACACTGGGGCGATCGGGTGTACCACAAACCTTTGCCATTAATTGGTTTCTTGATGATGGGTTTTGTGTTAGCAATGTTTGCTTTTACCAGACAACTATGGCTGGGATTTAGTTTGAGCGCTCTGTTCGGTTTTGGTGCTTCCCTGATCAACGGGCCGATGCAAGCCCTCATTCAAGAAAAAACCCCAGAATCTATGCGCGGCAAAGTCTTTGGATTGGAGAACAATGCGATTAACATAGCCCTCAGTCTGCCTTTAGCAATTACCGGGCCACTGACAGATGCCGTTAGCAAAGCTGTGGGCTCCGATGACCTAGGTTTGAGAGTTGTACTGATGAGTTTGGGCTTTTTGACCTCAGTGATGGGGATTGCAGCTTGGCACCATACTCGCAAAGTTCTGCAAGATGTGGTTTAGTCCTATCTAGTCCGGTAAATCACTTACTATAAACGCTGACCTGTCATGCTGAGTTTCACTCAGCATCCGGCGAGATGCTTCGCAACACTTGCGAATGACAACTACTCCCGCTCTCTCATTCCCCTCGATCGAGAATTGATTGTGAACTACCTACAAGCCCGCTGATGCTATGGTGCTGGCTTCCCAATTCATCTAAAAGCTCACGGGAGAAAGGAAACCGCGACGTTTTAACTCGCGGATGAAGTTAGACTCGGCGGTTTTCACCGCCGTGAATATTAGCTTCAAATCCAGTGAGTTCTGGATTGTCTATTTGTTGTAGTTGACATACTCCCCGACCTAAAGGTGCGGGGATTCCTTGACGCTTCATAGCAACGCGCTCCGCAAGCGGTAGTCTTACCGTCGCTCCACGTCCGTTTAGAGTCTCCCAATGCCCGCTCGGCGACTATCTGTATTCTAGCAAAAAGCCGTCAAGCTTATGACGGGGCTTGTATCCCAGTTTTTTGGTCAAACCGCACTAATTCTTGAGCAATACTTGTAATGGGAGCTAGTTTGATTAACTTATTTACCAACAAATTTGGGTCTAAAGCCCCGTCCTTCTAGGACGGCTGTAATTTCCACAAACTGTAAAAAATTATTAAATATACAGACTTTATGGGCCCAGGTTTTCCGAAGTGTGGTAAGATGTTTGCATGATAGTATTAGAGTTTAAGTTAAAAGGCAAAGCGGAGCAATATCGGAGCATCGACGAGATGATCGGAACAGCTCAATTTGTCCGAAACAAAACTCTTAAATATTGGACAGAAAATCAGGGAGTTAAGCTAGTCGATCTGTACAAACAATGCGCCATTATGGCAAAAGAGTTTGAATGGGCAGGTAAGCGTAACTCAACGGCACGTCAAGCCTCGGCGGAACGTGCCATTTTTGCTATCCAGCGTTTTTTTGCTAATTGCCAAGCCAAAAAACCAGGGAAAAAAGGATACCCACAGTTCAAGAAACATACTCGTTCCGTAGAGTACAAACAGTCAGGTTGGGCACTTTCTACCGACAAAAGATGCTTGACGTTTAAAGACGGCTTCGCTGCTGGAAAGTTCAAGTTAATCGGTAGTCGGGATTTGCATTTCTTGGCACCTGACGAGATTAAACGAATCAGAGTTGTGCGTCGTGCCGACGGCTATTACGCTCAGTTTTGCATCAACGTGGAACGGAAAGAGGAACCTGTCTTTACTGGCAAAGTCATTGGAATAGACGTGGGATTGAATCACTTCTATACCGACAGCGATGGTGAAACAGTCGCCAACCCTCGCTACCTCCGAAAAAGTGAAAAAGCTTTAAAGCGAGTACAGAAACGAGTTTCTCGGAAAAAGAAAGGTTCCAAGAACCGGAAAAAAGCGATTAATAAGTTAGGAAGAAAACACTTGAAGGTCAGTCGGCAGCGCAAAGACTTCGCCATAAAGACGGCGTTGTGCGCGGTGAAATCTAGCGATTTCGTAGCTTACGAAGAGCTTCAGGTAAAAAACATGGTTAAAAACCACAAGCTTGCCAAATCAATTAGCGATGCAGCGTGGTCACAGTTTGCTCAGTGGTTGGAATACTTGGGAAAAGTGTACGGTAAAACAATAGTTGCTGCTGCTCCTCAATACACTTCCCAGGATTGTTCAAATTGTGGCAATACTGTCAAAAAAACGCTGTCAACCAGGACTCATGTTTGTGGTTGCGGTACGATATTAGATCGAGATCACAATGCTGCTCGCAACATTTTGGTTAAAGGGTTGAAGCAAGCAGGAATTAATTTAAGTTTAAATACGGTGGGGCACACCGAAATTAACGCTTGGGGACAGACCGATCTCTACTCTTTGGTGGTAACATCAACGAGCAAATCGACTGATCGATCCAAGAATCCTCGTGCCTGATAGCCGGGGAGTGTCAACCACGTTAATATTGTCTCAACTCGATGTTGAAGACTAGGAGCTAACCATCTTTTTCTACGAGTCAGATTCAGAAATCGAGCGGGGTTGCAGGCACACAGCCACGAGTTGGTCTTGCCCTAGGAATACGGCATAAAGAAGGACGAGATTCTAGACTTGCTTTAATTGCTTGTCCACGATGGGACTCTGCTGCCCAGATTACTTTTTTACTCTCTAGCAAGGCAATTCCGGTTGTTTAGAACCCGGATCGATTTTGATTTCTAGGGGCGTGGTTTGAGTTTCTGGCCGTGATTCCTTCAAGATTATAGTGAATGGCAATCTACAATAAATAGCCGCTTTACCTTGATTCAATAGCCATCTCGCATGGGCTGGATGTACTGGATTTTGAGGGCGTTTATCGGTGTCGATCACAAAGACAGAGTTAGCCATGCTATTGAAAACTCCAATTACTTGGGTGATGTGAGCTTTGCCAAGGTTTTAAGAGCTTGTTAACAGCACTGTCTTACCTAAGAGTAAAACTGTTTAACTGTTAACGATCGCAGCTCCAAAGTAGCGTCGCATTTGTAGGTATCTTGATTCCAAAAACGTAGTCAATTAAGACTGAGGCTGGTCAGCTATCTAAAAAGTTGCGGCTCTCGGCCCCGTCTATGAAAGAGCGGGGTGCTGACGGTAGCTAACTTGAATCAAGTCTGTGTTAGGGTTTAATATAA
>JAYFMW010000015.1:0-2500 GCA_042408215.1 Microcoleus sp.
CTGCGAGACTGGTTTACAACTTTCCTCAGTGTGCGCGAAGTGATGTTCTTTCACCGAACCCTTTTTTGCTGTCAATCCGCCACCGCAGTAGAGACAAGTTAGCTGAGTTTTTCCGCGCACAACCTCATCAATGCTCGCCAGTTCGCCACTGGGAGCAACACCAAATTTTAGCCACATCGCCCTTAAGTTCTCCTTTGAGCCGGTTTTGTAGGTGCACCCGCTCCACATGATTAAGGACTGTAACAAATATAGGGGCGTATAGCTTCTGCCTTTGAATGGGAACAGATCGTCATCATCTGGGGATTCCTTCAGGCTCGGAGTCGGATAGGGATTGGGACAACGGAAGCAGCCACATCCATGCCAAAATACCCGACTTCTTAAAAAAACTTAAACGAAGCTGCACCTGCAACGAAACGGCCCGAAGATTCGGCGATTGGGCACCTGTACTCGATTCAGGAAACAGCCCAGATGCAAGGGAAGAGCGATCGCCGACGCGGCTGCACACAATCTTCCTGGCTAGATTAGATGGACCACTCTATCAGCTTGAACTCAATGCATTATTGCAGCTAGTAGAAATAGGCAAGTAGAGAAATTACCACAAAAAGATTCGGTTCCCTCGACTAACACCAGCAGAGTCATAACGCTATAGTTGATAAGCGTCGAAAAAAGGGCAGCTTGAATTGATGCCCCGCCCGGCGCTGAACCTAGAAAAAAGAATAGTTTGAAAGCTTAAAGCACTATTAACCTCGTCAAAAAAATCAAGATTGAGAGTAAAAGCGAGGGCTGATATTCAAGATCGCAAACAACGAGAAAAAAGTCAAGGGAAAAAAACCAGCGGTCAAAGGCTGAGTAGAAAGAACTTGACGAGCCGAAAAAAACCATCCAACACGGAGAGTTTGATCCTGGCTCAGGATGAACGCTGGCGGTCTGCTTAACACATGCAAGTCGAACGGAATCCGCAAGGATTTAGTGGCGGACGGGTGAGTAACGCGTGAGAATCTACCTTCAGGACGGAGACAACAGTTGGAAACGACTGCTAACCCCCGATGTACCGAAAGGGCAAATATTTATAGCCTGAAGAAGAGCTCGCGTCCGATTAGCTAGTTGGGGGGGTAAAGGCCCACCAAGGCGACGATCGGTAGCTGGTCTGAGAGGACGATCAGCCACACTGGGACTGAGACACGGCCCAGACTCCTACGGGAGGCAGCAGTGGGGAATTTTCCGCAATGGGCGAAAGCCTGACGGAGCAAGACCGCGTGGGGGAAGAAGGCTCTTGGGTTGTAAACTCCTTTTCTCTGGGAAGAACAAAATGACGGTACCAGAGGAATCAGCATCGGCTAACTCCGTGCCAGCAGCCGCGGTAAGACGGAGGATGCAAGCGTTATCCGGAATGATTGGGCGTAAAGCGTCCGCAGGTGGCAGTTCAAGTCTGCTGTCAAAGACCGGGGCTTAACCTCGGAAAGGCAGTGGAAACTGAACAGCTAGAGTATGGTAGGGGCAAAGGGAATTCCTGGTGTAGCGGTGAAATGCGTAGAGATCAGGAAGAACATCGGTGGCGAAGGCGCTTTGCTGGACCATAACTGACACTCAGGGACGAAAGCTAGGGGAGCGAATGGGATTAGATACCCCAGTAGTCCTAGCCGTAAACGATGGATACTAGGTGTTGTCTGTATCGACCCGGACAGTGCCGTAGCTAACGCGTTAAGTATCCCGCCTGGGGAGTACGCACGCAAGTGTGAAACTCAAAGGAATTGACGGGGGCCCGCACAAGCGGTGGAGTATGTGGTTTAATTCGATGCAACGCGAAGAACCTTACCAGGACTTGACATGTCGCGAATCTTCCTGAAAGGGAGGAGTGCCTTCGGGAGCGCGAACACAGGTGGTGCATGGCTGTCGTCAGCTCGTGTCGTGAGATGTTGGGTTAAGTCCCGCAACGAGCGCAACCCTCGTGTTTAGTTGCCATCATTCAGTTGGGCACTCTAAACAGACTGCCGGTGACAAACCGGAGGAAGGTGGGGATGACGTCAAGTCAGCATGCCCCTTACGTCCTGGGCTACACACGTACTACAATGGTAGGGACAGAGGGCAGCCAACTCGCGAGAGTGAGCTAATCCCGTAAACCCTGCCTCAGTTCAGATTGCAGGCTGCAACTCGCCTGCATGAAGGCGGAATCGCTAGTAATCGCAGGTCAGCATACTGCGGTGAATCCGTTCCCGGGCCTTGTACACACCGCCCGTCACACCATGGAAGTTGGCCACGCCCGAAGTCATTACTCTAACCTTTAGGGGGGGAGGATGCCGAAGGCAGGGCTGATGACTGGGGTGAAGTCGTAACAAGGTAGCCGTACCGGAAGGTGTGGCTGGATCACCTCCTTTTAGGGAGACCATCTGACAGCAGACCGAACCTAAATTATAGGTCAATGTCAGTCATCCCTGGTCGTTCGAGATAATAGAGTCAAAGCTTTCAAACTATTAACTGGTTCAGAACATGGGCTATTAGC
>JAYFMW010000015.1:7500-78668 GCA_042408215.1 Microcoleus sp.
TTTATTACTACAAGGGTGAGGGATGCTGGGTTGCTTCGATAGCGGAAAATTACTTTAAGGACTTGGAGATATACATTGCTGGTGATGTGAATGAACTTAATCCAACTCTCGAAAAAACAGCAGTTCGCTTTTTCAACAACTTTAGTGCCGTTGAGTCAACTTAAAACTGATAAAGTTTAAATCAAAGATAGAATAATGCTTCAATTACTTTTGCTCACACCCCACTAGGCAATCTCTAATTCTCTATCTTACTGACGCACAACGAGATAGCCGCGTGTCTTTTTGGAAAATGAATCAGTAGTATTCATCGCTTTCCAAAGATTCTCCGTAGAAGCCCATACAGGCGGATATTTATAACTGGCTACGTCTTCAATCAGAAAGCGATCGCTTGGCTCGTGATAGGCAGCAAGGGGAGAAATATGCCCGCTTTTACCCTGACCCAAAACAGAGCGTTGGTAGTTCACGATTATATAGTCGCCGGAACTGGCAAGGTTGGCTTTAGCTTGGGTACGAAATTGGTTAAGTGTTGTCTCCGACGCATAGTAGACCTCAACTTTGACGTTGTGACTTCTGAGCAAAGCCGCTAATTCATCCAGAGTCATCCCCGAAAAAGTGACGGCATAAGAAGAACGGATATTCTGGGTTTGACCGTCAAAAAAGGTGTCTTGGGTTAGGGTGCGATATCCCTCTCTTTTGCTGCCGAGTGCATTCAGAACCATCACACTGCTAGCCACGCCACAATAGGCTGGACGTTTTTGAGTTTCAATGTGGGTGCTAAGCGGTTGAAAATCCTGTTTGCTCTTGCTCTGGCTCAATAGCTGTTGTCCTTCGGGTGATTCTAGAGAAACCAAAGTTTTGGGAAGTGGTTGTCGGTCAACAGAAGGTGGCGAGAAGAGTTTCCAGGTAAAAACGCTTAAACCTGTGGCGAAGATTAGTAGAATACCCCCTCCAGCTTTTATTAGTCGCCCTCGCCATCGGTGATTCCCAGACTTTTGATTTAAGTGCATATCTTTATCTCTCCCAAGAACAGTTGTGTAAAAAAGTCTTAGTCAGAATTTTTCGTTGGATAATTAAACATTACAACGTCTAAACCTTGCCATCTGGTTAGTAGCTCGGGTAACTATCGCCTTTGCTTTGGACATCATTATAGCAAGTATTTTCATGGTTAAAATTTCATTATAATTAAGAAAAAATATCATTTTTATAAAGCGGTCTGAAAAACTTGGATTCTGTAATATAATTTTGAAATCTATGCCTGGGAGCAAGATTGCATCATGCCACCAATACCAACAGTCACAGTCAAATCAGGATACAAGCCCCAATCTATCGATACCAGTATTGAAGCTGACGTGCTGATGTTTCAGCTATTGCGACAGTTAACGCCCCAACAAAAAGTACAACGGACTTGCGCTTTCAGTCAAGCGGTGCGAAGGTTGGCAATATCTGGAATAAAGAACCAGTATCCCAATGCTACTGAGGCAAAAGTTCGGCAAGAATTTATTAAAAGGTGCTTGGGTGCTGAGTGGATAGAAGTTTTATCAGACAGTAAAGATTGGGGTGAGCTCGTGATTGCAGATCCGATCGAATTAGCGCAAAAAATAGCCAGCATCTTGCTACCGCTGAATATTCCCTATGTGGTGGGAGGTTCGGTGGCAAGTTCGCTGTTGGGAGAAAACAGATCTACGCAAGATTTGGACTTAGTGATTGACCTGGAAGCGCGAACAGCACAGAGGTTAATTGATGCGATGTCAGGCGAGTTTTACATCAGCGAGTCGGCTGTGACTGAAGCAATTGCCAAGTCAAAAACAGCACCCCGCGAATCATCTTTCAATGTTATATATTTGCCTTCTCTGGAGAAAGCGGATATTTTTGTGATGGGCAGCGATGACCCTTTTTCCACTTCGGTGATGAGTCGCCGCCAACTTTACCCTGTTAGCGGTTTAACAGAGGAGGGAATTTACATTTATTCGCCAGAAGATATCGTCCTACAAAAACTCAGTTGGTATAAACTAACTCCCGGCGGTTCTCAAAAACAATGGAGGGATGTGTTGGGAGTTTTGAAAGTGCAACTGGGAAGCCTCGATCTCGCTTACTTAAACCAGTGGGCTCTTACACTCAAACTAACAGATTTGCTCTCGGGAGCGTTGCTTCAATCAGGATATTAAGCGTCGGCAAGTGAGAATGAAACAAAACAACCCCCAACTTGCTATTACTACTAAGAAAATCAAAAATATGTATAACGTTATGGTGAGCCATCACTACAAGAAGCACCATATACTTAAAATTTCATAACACAGCCGTTACTTGTGACCCCAGGAAATGACAAATTCAAAACCCAAAATTTGCATTGAGCATCTCATCAAAATTTATGGAGAAAAACCTCATGCTGCTCTCAAAATGTTTCGAGACGGCAAGTCTAAAGATGATATTTTACAAGCAACTCTTCATGTGCTAGGCATTGCCGATGTATCTCTCACGGTTAATCAAGGGGAATTGTTCGTAGTGATGGGGTTATCCGGTTCGGGAAAATCTACCTTGGTTCGCTGCATCAACCGTCTGATTAAGCCCACCAGCGGTCATATTTACATTGATGATGAAGATGTTGCCCATGTGGATGAGAAACGGATGCGGGTGATTCGCCTGACGAAAGTGTCGATGGTTTTTCAGCGATTTGGATTGTTTCCCCACAAAACAGTTGTGGAGAATGTAGAGTACGGTCTTTTGGTGCGGGGAATGAACAAAGATTCTCGCCGCCAAAAAGCTTTGGAAACCTTAGAATTAGTTGGTTTAGCGCAATGGGCGGATTATTTGCCCGACTCGCTGAGTGGTGGGATGCAGCAACGGGTGGGTTTAGCCCGTGCTTTGGCGACAGATGCGGAGATTTTACTCATGGATGAGCCATTCAGCGCCCTCGATCCGCTGATTCGCCGGGAAATGCAGGATGAATTGCTGCGCCTCCAGAAAGACCTGCACAAAACTATTATATTTATCAGTCACGATATTCATGAGGCGCTGAAAATTGGCGATCGCATTGCTGTAATGCAAGATGGCTATATCGTTCAAATCGGTACTCCCTCTGAACTCATTACCCAGCCAGCCTCCGACTACATCCGCGCCTTTACTAAGGATGTCAACCGCGCCCAAGTCCTCAAAGTAGGGTCAATTGCCCGTCAAACCATTACCTTGATTCTCGGTCAAAACTCCCCTACAGAGGCACTAGAGCAAATGTTACACCATAACCTTCAACAAATGTACGTTGTCGATCGCGATGGTAAACTGGTTGGCATGGTTAAGAAAAAATTTCTTTCTGAAGCAATCCGACAAGGAAGTGAAGACCTTACTTCTGTGATGCTGCAAAACTTTCCTAAAGCGAATGCTAATACCAGTCTCGAAAATATTTTTCACCTCTACCAACAAGGACGGACGGTTGCTGTGGTTGATGCCGAAGAGAAATTCCAAGGTGTGGTTGAAGCGGATGATGTTCTTGCTAGTATTAGCAGCATTTGATTCGACTGTTACCTTAAGTAATACCAATTTAATAGGTCGTTGCACATATCCCGATCCCCCTAAATCCCCCTTAAAAAGGGAGTAGGGTGTGAGTAGGGGTTGACTTTGAATTCTTGCTCCCCCTTTTTAAGGGGGCTGGGGGGATCGGATTCTATGCAGCCTCATAAAAAATTGGTATAAGTTAAGTTAAGTGAAGTTAACTCCTCGATCTTTTTGCTATTTGTATCAGGATGTTCTCTATTGTGTTAAATTCCTTAAATCTATGCGCTTATTTCATTGCTAAAAGCCAATCCGGGCTGGATGTTATCTTAAACCCATTTGAGCTTTACACCATACCTCTGGATAATTGGATTAACACAGGGGTTAATTTTCTCGTTGACAATTTTCGTCCGTTCTTCCAAGTGATTCGCGTCCCGATTAAATTCGCGCTTGACTCTATAGAGGCGATTTTCCAATCCATTCCTCCCCTAATTTTTCTGATGATTATCGGGTTGGTGGCATGGCAACTCGCAGGGAGAAAAATTGCAATTTATAGCATTTCTGCTTTGACGTTAATTGGTTTTCTTGGGGCATGGAAAGAGGCAATGGTGACACTTTCCTTGGTGGTGACTGCGGTAGCATTTTGCGTGGCGATCGGTATTCCGCTGGGTATTGCCTGTGCTAGGAGCGATCGCCTAGTGGGATTTGTCCGACCCCTCCTCGATGTCATGCAAACCATCCCCATCTTCATCTATCTGGTTCCTGTTGTCATGCTATTTGGCATTGGTAAAGTTCCTGGGGCGATCGCAACTATCATCTTTGCACTGCCGCCTCTGATTCGCCTCACCAACCTTGGTATCAGGCAAGTATCTGAAGAGGTGGTGGAAGCGGCGATCGCTTTTGGGTCAACTCCTTGGCAAGTCCTGTGGGAAGCGCAAATTCCCCTAGCTATGCCAACAATTCTGACTGGGTTAAACCAAACTATCCTGTTTGCATTGGGAATGTCGGTGGTAACATCAATGATTGCCGTGCCTGGACTAGGATTGATGGTATTGCAGGGCGTTGGTCGTCTGGATGTGGGACTGGCTGCTGTGGGAGGGTTGTGCATTGTCTTGCTGGCGATTATGCTCGATCGGATTACTCAGGCTGTGGGGAAAGTCAGCAGTAGAGGTTCTTGGCTGCAACGAGGGGCGATCGGTTTTCTGCTTTCGAGGTTAAGAGTTAACACTTCGACTACGCTCAGTGACCGGTGAGCGATCGATCTCAACAAACAGGATAAAAAACTTTTTTCCCTACACCCCATTGGTGTCAACTTAAGCTGAAACCCAGTCACAGATGGCTGTTTGACCATTAAGCCTAGATCCCCCCTAACCCCCCTTAAGAAGGGGGGAACCGGAGCATTCAAAGTCCCCCTTCTTAAGGGGGATTTAGGGGGATCTAGACTTAACGTAAAACCCAGATTTATCAAGGCTTTCAGGCTGGTTGTTGACACCAATGCCCACACCCTACCCCCTACACCCGATTTTCAATACAAATATCAGCAAAAGTTGACTAACCCAATGATAATGAAACAACACATAAAAAAACAGACATTTGCTATAACATTAGCCTTACTTGTAGGTTTGATTGCTTGTCAATCAACTCCCGAAAGCGCTACAAAATATTCAGGCAGCCATCAATCAACAGAAGTAGCGTTACCTGGAAAAGGGGTGAAAGTACGCCCTGGCTCTGGTACTTCAGTAGCCGGACAATTTGTTTCAGAAATCATTCGCATTGGGTTAGAAAAGCAGGGTTACGAAGTCGAAGAACTAAAGGTACTTAATATAACCGCCCTGTTTCTTGCTCTCGGTAATGACGAAATAGATGTTGCTCCCACTTTAGAAAAGTTGCATACCAACTTCTTTGAAAAAGCTGGTGGTGAAAAGAAACTGGAAGTTGTTGGGATGTTTTCTTCTAGTGATATTATTCAAGGCTATTCGATTGATAAGAAGACTGCCGATCAATATAAAATTACGAATCTTGTGCAACTTAAAGACCCAAAAATTGCCAAATTGTTTGACTCAGACGGAGATGGTAAGGCAAATTTAACGGGTTGCAATCCGGGTTTAGCCTGTGAGCTGATTATTGATCATCACTTGAAAGTTTACGGATTAGAGAATACCGTCAAACAGGATAAAGGAGAAATGGAAGTTCTCAAGGCAGATATCATTGCTCGCTATCAGCAAGGAAAACCGATACTCTATAGCAATTGGAATCTTGATTGGTTGACTTCAGTGTTACAAACTGGTGCAGATGTGGTTTGGTTAGAAGTTCCCTTTACCTCTTTACCAGGAGAAAAGGGAAAAGAAATGACACAAAAAGATACCACGGTAAGCGGGAAGAATCTTGGATTTGCCGTGGATAGAGCGCGTCTTGTGGCTTCCCGGCAATTTTTGTCGGCTAACCCATCCGCCAAACGTTGGTTTGAACTGGTTCGGGTTCCTTTTGAGGATATTATCACCCAAGAAAAACTTGCCCGTGAGGGTCAAAATCGCTCAAAAGATATCCGTCGTAATGCTGAAGAGTGGGTGAAAAACCATCAAGCGCTGGTTGATGGTTGGCTAGAAGAAGCCCAAACTGCTGGAAAAGCTGCTAAATAATTTTAACTCCTCTGATGGACAGAAAGAGGAATTGGTCTAACGGGGCGCTTGTCGCCCCGTAACTGTTGCAGAGTATAAATTCGATCAAATTATAGTACAAAAAGATAGGTCAATCATTGTCAATAAGACCTATCTACTAAAAAGGCTCAAAGTCCCGATAATGGCTGGCAAACGCTCCCAGTAGGACACCCCTAAATTTCAGCAGAAAATTCAAGCTGCTCCATCACACGCACGCGAGGTACGACGTTTTTACAAAAATTTTGCATCTCAGCAAGCATTGGCCAACCTGACAAAATAAATTCACTAACACCTGCCGATTTATAAAGCATGAGTTCGTTTGCTACTTCATCAAAACTTCCTACCAGCGCCAATGCTGCTCCTCCACGATAAGGCACGGCCCCACTCCACAGATGGGGGCCGAGCCACTCTGAGTTGGCTTTTTCTGCTAATTCATAAGTAGCCTTATAAGCAACTGAATCTGACTTCTGAATCATATTGCTCATAAACTCCTTCCACTTGACATCTGAACTTTCTACAAGCCGAAATGCTGCTTCAATAGCCTCTTCACGTGTTTGACGCGCAATGACTGACATCCGAAGTCCTGTGCGAATCATCGCTACACCGTTGCTCTGAGCGATCAAATTGTTACTTTCAGCAATTTTTTCTGGCGTATCACCGTACCTCAGCCAACATTGTGCATGTTCAGATGCCGTATGATTGGCAATCTTGGAATTACCACTTAGGTATATTTTGGGCTGACGGACTCCCAAACGAAGCGAGGTAAACTTGGTGCTTAGCTGAGCGTCTTTTAGTTGGTAATACTTTCCTGCATAGTTCAATGAGCTTGTCGCATTCCAAAGACCTGAGCAAATTTCGAGATACTCGGCTGCTCGCTCGAATCGCTCATCATGCGAAAGCAAGTCCCCATAATACGCTTGCTCAATAGGATAGGAGCCACATATTATGTTGAGGCTGATCCGACCATTTAAAAGATGCGAGAGCGTATTGACTTGCTGAACAAAAAGTGTTGGCGACATCAGACCCGGACGATAAGCCAGCATGAATCCTACTCGCTCGGTATGCGCTGATAGCCTTCCTAAAAGTACCATCGGATCAGGTATGTGAAAACTAAAGGCTGTTAATAAAGACTCGATTGGGAGTTTGTCAGCGCAACTGACAAACTCCAGATGAGTCTCAAGATTAATTCCGCCCGAACTATTTGCCTGAGATTCATTTTTCTTGGCTAGTTCAAGGGATAATAACCAATGAAATTCTAATTGATTCGACATATTTGATAGCACCTTCAGAAATTAGTTTCACAGGATTTATATAGGTCTAAGAGGATGTTTGGAAAGTCAAATGTTCTTTTGCTCAACTCTCATAGGGATTTATCGCTCACGTTTTGAGTCTGCCATTCATACACCCAATACTCCAGTTCTTCAGCTCGCTGGTATCCTGCGATATCCAGGGACTCAAAGATGCGATCGCTAATAGGAAACATCCCACCAACCGCCAGATAACCCTTGCAATAAGCAAAGGAGCGTAACTCGCGCAGGAGAGTCGTTAAACCTTCATCCGTGCCATTGGCATAACCAAGCCACAAAGTTTGATGAGCGCCTTTCCACAATGCTTCATTAACTCCTTCAAGGTAATCAATGGTATGGACAGGCATCTGAATAGCTAAAGCGAACATTTCATTGCCACGCTTTAGTCCCCATACTCGTCCTTCGTTGAGGTGATTCTTCAGTTGCTCGCAAGTTAGTTCTTGCCACTTAGTGGGGTCATTAAGGTAAAGATACGACTCTCGTGTAAACAAGTTAGAACTTGTGACTAATGCCCAAGCCGAATCAAAATCATCAATATCTAGATGTAACAGTTGTTTTACAGGAGAGTTTAGAGAGTCAGCTTTATAAGGAAAATAGCGACCGACTTTTTGACGACGTTGCCACTTACTATACTTGTCTATGAAAACATTACTGGAGCAGGTGGAATAGCGTAAAACATTGATGTTTGTTTCTACAAAGAATCGCTCTATATGCTGCTCCAAAGTCAATAGCAGATGCAAACCTAGACCCTGCTGTCGATAATGAGGAGCTACTCGCAGACCTTGATACCAAGCTTCTCGCTCAGACATCAAGACGAATCCTAAAATGCCTATCGGTAAACTATCTACTTCAACTACAAAGACCCGACTGTTGGGGTCAGCTAACCACTTGTTCCAACCCAAGGGGAGAAAGTCTGATGAGTGTTGCCATGTCTGTTGGCAAATAGCCAGCACCGCCTCTTTGTCTTCAGCTCGTGCTAGGCGCACTTCTACGTCAGTAATTGTTTCTGTCTTAGCTTTTAATTCCATTTTCGCAATGCTTTCTTAAGTAATTCAATTCCCTCAAGGATAGTTTCAGTTGGATAGCCAAGAGGAATTCTGACGTACCCGTCAGGAGAGGCTCTAAAAGTTCCAGAAGTTACCAGAACCAGCCCAAATTCAGTCAACATAAAGTCGGCAAATTCTTCAATATCTCGAACGGGAAGTTTGACAAAATACTGAAGTCCCCCTGCGGGATGCTCAAAGGCAATTTCAATCATCTGCGATAAAGCAGCACCAACAATTTCTCTATTCTTAACTACCCGTTCCACTAAGGATGGATTGCCTCGTTTCAGAATTTTTAGCGCTTGTTGTTGAGCGGGAGAGCAGATCCCTAGGCTTTCAATCGTTAACAAAGCTGTTAACGATTGAATGTTATCCGAACTAGAAATAATCCAACCAATTCTAAGCCCAGGAGCGGAAAAATTTTTACTCATCGAGTTGACTACATAAAGATTTTTCCAATTCCCTTGCAGGGATAGAGGCTGGATGAGCTGATTTTCTTCAAAAACAAACTCATCATAAACTAGGTCTGCAATTAAACTAGCTTGACAGCTTTGGGCTAACTGCAAAAGCTTTCTAAGGCAATCTTCTGAAAGAATTTCTCCTGTGGGATTGTTCGGGGTGTTGACAAATATGACTCGAAGATTGTCTGTGACTTTTTCTTGTAAGCTAGACCAGTCTATCTGATTGTTTTCTACCGAGAAGTATTCAACCCTATAACCGCACGTTTGTAATAGTTCTGCAATGCACCAAAATATAGGTGCTTGACACAGTGCTACAGCACCGGGACGGTAGAGAGAACGAAAGATGAGAGACAATCCATGTAAAGCACCATTGGTTACTAGCGCTTCCGAAGGTTGTACGTTGAGGTGATACTTAGAAAATTCCCGGTAACAAATGGCTTCGATGAGTTGGGAACTTCCCTGAGTCAATGGGTAATTTCCTACAAATGATAATTCACAGTTAAAATCATCAAACTCCGTTTCTAACCATTGAGACGTGTTGCCAGTTATATTTATGGGATGTTTAATGAAACGATGAGCGTACTGGAGTCTTTGTACGACCAGAGAGGTAGGGGAATTTAAATCAACAACTCTAGTTTTTACCATTTTATGAGCCTTATAATAGTTGCCTCAATCACTTTCTTGGCGTAAATACGAGTGCTAGTTGTGGCAATTCGTCCATTCAACCCCCATCGTGGTTTATCAGTCTTATTTTCCATAGTACACTGTTTTTCCGCCGGATTTAAAAGCTACCCAGAACATCTGATTATTCCAACCAGTCGGTAATTGTTCTCTCCAGGTTTCTGGCAACCAACCATGAACAAACTTGAGTTTTGCCAGGATATAAAAGAAAGCCAGTTTAAGAGAAAACCTCCAATCAAATAAGGAAGAACTTGTTGTTGCTGTCATGTGTAAGTATCTTATATTTTATAGCTAGCAGGGCGACGAAAGAGGCTGAAAAGCATCCGTTGTTTTGGGTTTATATGTTTCGTATGCCTTCGGTCTACCTAAAATTTATAGAAACAACTTTATTCTCTAAGACTTCCCCTTCGGAACCGGGAAAAGGCACCTAAATCCTATGTGCCTTTTCCAGAAAGAATTTCAAAATTTTAAAAACCTAAACAATGGACGAAACCTTTGGCCAGTACGCATTAGCAAAAATAAGGTGCGGTTGCCCTATTAATCCTCGTCAATTGGATTGTCAAATCCGTAGTCTTCAAGTTGGCTATCCCGTCGTATATCGCAGGTGACGCAGTGAAATGAGCCGCCAAAACTATAGACATGACGAAAAGCAACCGGAATGACTTCAAATCCTAAATCTTTGAATAATTTATGCATTGGCTCTTCTTGCTTTTCCACGATTACCCGCTTGGGATCTAAGATCAAGATATTCATGGACAACCACGGGCCCGAACTATAAAGTGGATAATTATCGGGAATAGTGGGTTGCACGGCTGTCACAACATCCCATCCGGCTTTCTTAAAAATGTCGATTTGATAACAGGGTCTGTCGGGATTGGTTAAAACTAATCCAGGTCTTAGGGGTACAAATGTAGCATCTATATGGATTGGGTTTGAATCTCGGAACTTCAGTATATGAACCCGAAAGCGTTCACCCAGATGATTTCTGAGCCAAGTAATGCCTAGTTTATTGGTAACTTGACTGCGCTGAACAAATAAGTCTCGTCCGCAACGAGTAATATCAGCAGCATCAAAGCAAGGTTCAAACTCAGTTGTTACAAAACGCCCAACTTCTGCTAGTGCGTACCGATCTTCAACAGTTTCCATAGGATAGTCAAAGTCATACAATTCATCGCTCATTAAAGGTTTGGGAGCTGTCGTCCATTTAGCACCCTGTTTCAAATATTCCTTCATTAAAGACCGATAAGCTCGATATTCAAAAAACCTTGATCGCCACGCCATTGGCGCTTCAATAATCTCATTGCCGATAACAGTTAGTATATCTCGCGGCATAACGGCATGCAGACCTGTGGCTTCAAAATCTGGAGTTTTATAGCTCTCAGAAAAATCAATAATATCCGGTCGCCTTACAGTTACCCCTTCTCCTTCCAAAACCCGGCAAAACTCCTCCAATTCCTTTGATGCTGGTTCTATCATTTCTTGAGGGTATGGACAACCACCATACTTTTGGAAAAACCACCAGTTTTTAGGATTTGAACTTGCTTTGAGGGGAACATCGAACTGAGGAACACAGGCTCCCTCAACGCGACCCACAATAATTTCTTGCAGCGTATCCCATTCATTGTAGCTATTAACTATTGGCAGGGTTTTAGTGGAAGTCAAGCTTTTGGGATGATTGTTTTTCAACATTATATTGTCCTCGTAATAAAATACATTTGCAAAAACTGGGCTTAAAAATGCTCATGTCTTACGGAAGCATGAATATTTTCTATTTCTCAAATTAGAGGTTTTTCTTAACATCTAACCTGGCAGTTTTCTTGCCCCTATCTAACTGATTTACTTGCCGAATTTCTAGCATTTTTGCTAACGCTATAACTTGCCTAAATAAACTAACCCAACCCTTTTCTTTATTTCGAGAGGCGTAAACTTTATCTTTCAGCAAAATCTGGTGCGCTTGCTTGTACTGCCACGAAGGAATACCAGGAAAAAGATGATGCAATAAGTGATAACCTTCCCAATGCATTCCTAAGAAAAAATTAGCCACGGGAGAACAAAGCCGATTTCGGGACATAAACAAATCAACCAATTTTAGATTTTCCATCCTGCCTTCAGTTTCCTCCGGAGTTACTTCCATTAACGGGTAATGCTCGAACAACTCAATAAACGCTCCAATCCAATTAGCCGTTGTTAGCAGAGGAACCCACCAAAACAGCAGTAACAACCACCCCCAGCCCAGCCAGATAAACAGTGAATTCAACACAATCATATAGACTAGGCGCACTAGCTTCTCTCGAAATTCCTCCTGCGAATTCAAGATTCTGTTTTTGAGTAAATAGCGCAGGTAAATCAGAGTGGTTGCTGGGTGAACAATGTTCCATAAATAGCGGCGCACGTTGTTAGCTTCTAAATTCGCTCCGTACAACCCACTCTCCTGTAACCCAACGTAATCTGGGTCTAGCTTGGAGTGCCCCAAATGACCGTGATGCTGGAAAACGTGGGAGGAGCGATAACCTGAATAACTTTGCAACACCAGATAACCCGAAGGAAACGTCCCCAAGACAAAATTGAGTGCTTTATTCTTTGCCAAGGTTTTGTGCGTTGACTGGTGGAGTAAATCTGCTAAAGCACGCATCCTGCCACCAATGATCAAAATCGCAACTAAGTAAACCATTTCGCCTACGACTCGTGGCCAGTGCTGCCACGTTAACCAAGAAGCAAGCGTTGCAAGAGCAATAATCGCCCAATCTTCAGCGAGTTGCACGAACCCGTGCCAATTATCAAGCTCAAAGCAACAACTTAACTCTCTGAAGATTGCGGCGTCGAAGCGATAACGCTTAATTTTTATCATTAGCAACAGTTCCTATTTAGTCGAAGCAGAGTCAAGCCTCTTTTCTAATTTTTCTGTGTATCTGTTATATCCAAAACGATCTTCACCTCTGAGCAGAACTGCTCTCCACTTGTCCAAATTAATGTTTTTGAGATGTAAGTACTTGTTATGATGCAACCCTCCTAACATTTTCTTGGTGTAAATACGAGTGCTAGTTGTGGCAATCCGCCCATTCAATCCCCATCGTGATTTATCAGTCTTATTTTTGAGGGAACCGTGAATCACTCGCTCAGTAAACAGATAAAACTGCCCAGCTTTCATTTCGATGTAATGGGGTTGTGGCAACTCGCCTGGGTAATCGATCTGAAGATCCGGCGCACCCTCTAGGTTGGCTGTCTCTACGTTGATCGGATAAATTTCATTAGTTCCGGGCAGAATCATCATGCAGCCATTCTCTTTGTTGGCATCGGTTAAAGCAATCCAGCAGGTTAGTTGGTAAAGCTCCTCATGGTCTTCTGGAGTCACTATCGATTCTTGCTGATTTAGCAAAAACCAAGTGCTGGCTTGATGTAATGTTGTTTCCTGACCGGGCTGAACTTCAAAAAATTTAGTTCTCCACAAAAGAAGATTCGGTCCTAAAAGTTGAGCCGCTCGTTCAGTAATCGCAGGATGTTTAAACAGATTTAATAATCGATTGTTATCTAAATGACGATCGATTTTATTGATCGTATAGAAAAAATGTTTTTTATATTCTTCTGTCAATTCTAGTTTCCAAGGTGTCACTTCTAAACCACTTCTACCAGTCGTGTCAAATTCATAATCTCCGGCAGTGAAAGAAAAATGTTGTGATTCAGTTTCCAGCAAGAAATTGACGAGATATTGCTGCAACTCCTCCATTTCATCTGAAGGTAGTAAATCGAATGGGCCGACATAGCCATTCTCATAGAAACCACGGATCTGTTCCTCAGTCATCTGAAATTCAGGGGCAACCGATGCTTTAGGTTTGTAAGATTTCGGTTCTTTTAATCGGCAATAGTAATCATAGTATGCTGTTTTCCCGCCGGATTTAAAAGCCACCCAGAACATCTGATTATTCCAACCAGTCGGTAATTGTTCTCTCATTTTTTCTGGCAACCAACCATGAATAAACTTGAGGTTGGCCAGGATATAAAAAACACCCAGTTTAAGGGAAAACTTCCAATTAAATAAGGAAAAATTTGTTGTTGCAGTCATGTGTCAGTCTCCTATATTTTCTAGTTAATGGGCGATGAAAAGGCTGAAAAGCTTACGAAGTAATCAAGTATCGATATCATTTCCTACTTAGTCGAAGCAGAGGCAAGCTTTTTCTCCAATTTTTCTGTGTATCTGTTGTATCCCAAACTATCTTCACCTCTTAGCAGAACAACTTTCCACTTATCCAAATTAATGTTCTTCACCTTTGAGTACCTGTTGCGATAGAATCCTTCTAACATTTTCTTGGTGTAAATGCGAGTGCTAGTTGTAGCAATCCGTCCATTCAATCCCCATCGTGATTTATCAGTCTTATTTTCGACGGAACCGTGAATCACTCGCTCAGTAAACAGATAAAACTGCCCAGCTTTCATTTCGATGTAATGGGGTTGTGGCAACTCGCCTGGGTAATCGAGCTTGGCATCCCGATTGCCATAAATACCACTCATCCCATCCTGGGTGACTTCCCCTACCTTGATGGGATAAATCTCCTTATGAGTCCCTGGGAAAATCATCATGCACCCATTCTCTTTGTTGGCATCGGTTACAGCAATCCAGCAGGTTAATTGGTACAGATACTCATGGTCTTCTGGATACATTATCGATTCTTGCTGATTGGCAAAAAACGTGCTGGCTTGATGTAATTTTGTTGCCAAACCGGGTTGAATTCCAAAAAATTTAGTTCTCCACAAAAGAAGATTCGGTCCTAAAAGTTGAGCCGCTCGTTCAGTAATCGCCGGATGCTTAAACAAATTCATTAATCGATCTTCTTCTAAATGACGATCAAACTCATTCATCGCATTGACAATATATTTTTGATAGTCTTCAGTGATTTCTTGATTCCAAGCTGTCAATAAATCATCTTTCTTAGTCGTGTCAAATTCATAATCTCCTGCCGTGAAAGAAAAACATTTTGATTCAGTTTTCAGCAATGAATTGACGAGATATTCCCGCAAATTATCCATTTCATCTGGAGGTAGTAAATCGAATGGGCCGACATAGCCATTCTCATAGAAACCACGGATCTGTTTCTCAGTGAGCTGAAATTCGGGGGCTACCGATGCTCTAGGTTTGTAAGATTTTGGTTCTTTCAACCGACAATAGTACTCATAGTACACTGTTTTCCCGCCGGATTTAAAAGCCACCCAGAACATCTGATTATTCCAACCAGTCGGTAATTGTTCTCTCCAGGTTTCTGGCAACCAACCATGAATAAACTTGATTTTTGCCAGAATATAAAAGAAAGCCAGTTTTAGAGAAAAATTCCAATCAAAGAAGGAAGAAGTTGTTGTTGCAGTCATGTGTAATTCTCCTAAATTTTATATCTAGCGGGGCAATTTGTTCATGTTGGAATTCATTGAAGAACTTCCTGTTCTAAAAGATACTGAAGCGCCTCAATGACTCGGTAGGCTGAAAGCTTGCGCGAGGTTTGGGTGAGAAATTCAGAAACCACATCGCTGGCTTTTTTGGAGGCGGTACACAACTGACAAAGCAATCGCAAATCTTTGGCTGGTAAATACATATTTAACCTTAATTTGCTGGCGATTTGAGGCGATTCTCGAAAACTCAGGAGTTTTGAGGGTGAAAGTGTAATTTGACCTCTTCTTGGTTGCCAGAAAGGGGAGTTGGGCCAACGGGTTTCTTGGGCATAGTATTTGCACCTATCTTGCAAATAAACTTCAAACTGATGCAGAGTTTGAGATTCGTATGCGGCAAGAGCGTCCCGATCGCCGTCAAAATAACGGGCGATCGCAAAGGCAGCCTTAATTCCTGACTGTAAAGCCTTGTAAATGCCAGCAGAAGAAAGCGGGTCAAGAGTACAAGCCGCATCTCCAACAGCCAGCCAGCCATGACCTGTCATCCGATCTAAGTACTGGGAAAAGGCGGGCTGAATCAAAAGCCTGGATTGAGAAGAGGCGTGAGAGGTTAACTCCTGAATATACTGCGTTTTCTTTAAATAAGCTGTCCAGGTTTCTGGCCGGAAGAGCTTATGTTTTCGCAGCAGTTCGCTATCGGTCATTAAGGTGATGATCGCACGGTCATTAGGCAGACGGGCGGCGTACCACCAGCCAAATTCCGTTGCTTCTACCAAAGTGTGGTAATTTTTTGGAGCCTCTTTTTCCCAGGTAAACACTGAGGCAACAGCGAGCAGGCGATCCATCCTGACTTTGTGTGCCCCAACCCTGGTGGCTAAAATACTTCGATGTCCGCTCGCATCGACTACGAAGGTCGTTGTCACCTGGAATTGGCAACCGTTTTTGGTTCGCAGTGTCAGTCTCCATTTGCGATCGGCAAGTTGGTTACAGCCTACCACTGTTGTCTCCCGCATTAAAATCGTACCACATTCCTCTGCTGCATTAGCCAGCGCTTTATTGAATCTTGCCCGATTCAGATGCCAACCGTTCCCCCCAGGATAGAAAAAGAAATCCTGAAATCCCAATTGGGTTCCACCCCATGCAGAACTATTTCCCAATGAGGGGAGGTGACCATCTCGTTCAAAGGAATCAAGCACTCCTAATTGCCCTAAAACAGTTCGTATATTGGGGGGAACTGTTTCACCAATGCGAAAGTCATCCAGGCGGGATTTTTCTAGGAGGGCAACGCGCTTTTCCCCTTGCTTTTGCAGAGCGATCGCGGTTGCTGCTCCGGCGACACCACCACCGACGATCGCCAGATCGATTTCTGGTGGCAGATTGTTATTCATAAGGCAAATTTCTTTTTAGTTCGGTCAAATCTGAACTGTCCCGACTGCGGTATCCCTGTGGGCTATCGAAGACTTCGTTTCCGGCTGTTGGTGTTGGTCGAAGAGGCAAAGTTCTTTCTACTTCTGCGAAATAGGAACCTTCCCAATTGATTGCTTCTAGGGCTTCCTTGTATTCTTCTACTGTTGAGATATCAAAAACGAATCCGAGTTGATGCCACTTCTCTACCATCTCTAAATCATCGGCAAATGCAATGTAATCGGGGGCTTGCTGGTCGTAGTCGGTTCCCAGCCAAGGAACTTGTTCATTTTTGATTTTTTCGGAAGGAGCGTCTCTTAGCTGGGGATTGGGTGGCAAATACACAAACTCCGGTCGTTGGGCAGGCCACCACCAGACAAAACGGCCATCAATGGGTTGGGAGGAACATTCATTGAAATCTGCCTGCCAAGGCAATGCCATGAACTTGCTGATATCTCCTGGCTCTAGCCCTTCTTCCAAATTCATGTCTAAACTAAGCCGAGCCATTGGCTTCATTTTTTTATGTTTGATGCGGAAGAGTTCCGAGTATATCTTGGGGTTGCGTGAAATCCAAGTCATTTCAATACCAGGAGAAAAAGCTCCCCCTACACAGTTTTCCAAAGTGGCACGAGTTAGATGTTCGCCAGGATCTTCTTCCTGAGAATTAATTTCGTTGTTTGTAAACTTCCCCTTTGCCCACTGTTCAAGCAGAAAATATTGGGTCTGGGTCAAGGTCAGAAATTTGGCTGATTTCTGGCTTGCCCCGGTCGCATCATCCCCCGCTAAATACGGCATCATAGGATAGCCCGTTGTGGGAGATTTCAAAGTATTGTTCATACTCGGCGGTCGGACTTGGCTAAAGAAGTATTGCCGCATACTGTTGTAGCGTTTATCGGAATTTCCCAACAAATCGTAGTCAAAGGTGTGAGGTTTGGGCGGCATGGCGGCAACCCAAGGAAATAGGGAAGCACGTTCTAAGATGGGTCGGATTTCCTGGTTGAAATCTGGGTGATAATCCTGATTCCAAAAACCATTTTTATAAATATAATTATCCCCATCCTGACGATATCCCATCTGCCGAACTGCGACATCAAATATGGTGTCGTAAAGCGTAACCAGATTGAGAAGCTGCGGGGCATAGGCAGGGGGGGCAACTAAGACCCAAGCAGGGACAACTTCAATCGTTTGGCCATTATCGAACATCACTGTTGCTGTAACTGGTCCATCGGAGGTGTCATCCCACCAGCCATCATTATTGGCATAATCGGTGATAACAGGATTTTGGTTTGAACCGGAATGACCGAATCCTCCCACTACAATCAGGCGTCCTTGAGAATCGGTATGTATCTTTCCTAGAGAGTCGATCCCATCGGGTTTTAAACCCTTCGGAGGGAAGGTCATGGGATATTCAGTTTGAGAAGATCGGGAGAAATTGGCAGATTGATTTGGTCCGGTCAAAATCCTGCCACCCGGATCGATAATAAGTTCGTACCTTTGTGCGGGATCGGAAATACTGCTGTTGCGTAAAGGATGGTTGGAAGCATACCCCTGTTCGCCGTTTTTGGTCTGGAACTCATACCAGATAGCTTTTTTATTTGCCAAGCGAACAGTCCATATAATTTTGCTTACCTCAAGCTGTCCAATCTTCTCCCCAACCACAATTTCTTGCGGTTCACCACCTGACTCAGGGTAGCGATAAATACGAAAACGCGCTCCTTGCCGACGTAGATTTTTGTCGCTATCTCGGAAGTCACTGGGTTGAAACTCGCAGCCATCGAGCCGAATGGGAAGTCCCCCTGCTTCTTCTGGGGCTAGATAATACTCTTCACTATTTCCAACGCGGGCAACACCAATGGAAGGAAAAATTTTATAAGTATCTGCCATGTCTGCCTCCTTTTCTTATGATTTTTGTCAACAGTTTGCCAATTGCTGTTTCACTCTGATGCAAGCGAGGGCTTCTTTAAGGATTTCACAAACGCTCTCTCAGGGAGCTTCCTTGAGTTTTTTGGTTGATGTCTTGAAGGGTGTTATCAACTGCGCTTACAGTAGCTGCAATGGGTCGTAAATCAACATCTAGACTAGCGGCTGAATCTAACTCTTTTTTTAACTGCTCTACTTTGAGGATAAGCTCATCCAAAGAAGTCGAACTGTACTGAAAACAGGGACCCGCATTCGGACCAAGAGTTCCAGCTTTTTCCTGAATGGGAATTTGCATTAACTGAGTGGCTAGTGTGGTAAAGATGCTTTGCATTATGGGGACAATCACTGCAAAGTAGGGGTCAGTTTCTATTACTTTGTCTGGACCAAAGGTCTCTTGCAATGCTCTGACTAAAAGACCATAACAGTCGTTGAAGACTTCTGCAAGCCTTATAGCCCACTGGTTTTGAAACTTTTCTGGCGAGGGATTGGGCAGCATGGGATAAGTTTCTCCAATAGGAATCGTCCCGTCTGCCAAGTCTTTGAATTTAAAGAAATGGGACATATCGAAGGGAGTTCCTAGTATCGGACCGTAGGTTTCATCGTTACGAAGACCATAGTAGTTATAGGTTCCCCAAGGTTGGTCGGGTTGATACTCTCGGTTCGGGGGTACTGCACCCTCTCCCTGTTGCATGATTTGATTAATCGCCTCTTTCGCCGTGTCCAAATTCTCGACAAGGATGGCTTTTCCACCGCCACTGCCAAAGTATAAGTTGGTTCGCTGCAATTCAGTTTGGTACTTAAAGTCCGGTGGAAGCTTTTCAAACTCCTTTTTAATGGCTTCATAGAATTGCCCAATTGTCTGAGATTTATCGTCGTCTACTGTTGTGTCCAACGGTGCGGGTCTTTCGATAGTCATAAAGGTTTGTAGCATCAATTCCGGTGATGCTGCCATAAGTTGGACATAAACACCACCTGCCACTTGATAAGGCATAGAGTTGGGATAGTCCCAAATCTCGCCTACTAACTTGGGAATACCCCCAACGGAATTCATCAGGTTACAGGCAAGGTTAAGGTGTAGCATTTCTTCCAATACCACACTTCTGAATGTCTGATAAGCCTGAGAAGTTTTATCTTTAATAGAATATAGAGCTGTGAGGTAGGGAGGAATGGTAAAAAACTCTATGATTAATGCCTTCTGAAGCATCGTCTTTATCGTCTTTACCGTCTCGTCAGGAGAATCGCCGGAAGAAGGGTTTACCTTCTCAATTCGCGGTTGGCGTTGAGAAAAAATCGCTTGGCGTTTAGAAGTAGTCATTGTATTGTTCCTTTGTGTTGCAAACAGTCAAGATACTCGTTATTAGGCGGGATAACTTGGCCCCATAAGCTAGAGCAACCCCTCCCTAAGAATTGCGCCGTCAAAGCGATAACGCTCAACCCTTGACATTAACCGCACTCTTGGCAACGCTGTCAGCTTTACCATTGATTGATTGGGGGTTAACTTGCGGCACAGAGGAAGGCACGGCTGTTTTGATAAATTCGTAATAAATCGACAAGAACACCTCATCTAGCGGCACATCGCGCATCATCTGCTTCGCCTTTTCCCGCAGCTTTTCGTGTGCCGAGTTGTCGAGAACTGCCATTTCAAACAGCAGGCGAAGATAGGACTCTAGTTCGCGGGTACGGTTGTAAGGCAAAAAGCCACCGGGTTCCCGTACTGTTGCCATCAAATCGCGGGCACCCACCTCCAGCAACCGCTGGAACGGATTTTCATTGCGACGACGTTCAATCATCGGCGAGAACACATTCTCCGTGGGGGGTTGTTTGCCAAGTAGCTCTGCCGTCACAACCTGAGCAACTAACGGAGCCATCAGCATCCCATTCCTGTAGGTTCCCGTCGCCACGAACAACCCTGGAAATGCAGTTTTTCCAACTAAAGGAATCCCATCAGCGGGAATGGGACGCAATCCATAACGCATTTCTTCGATTCTGGTATTTCGCAGCGCAGTATTGAACTGGCTAGCCCCATCACCAAGAATATAGAGGAGGTCTTGAGGTTGAACTCCCAAACTCATTTGGGCAGTCAAGCTCAAAGAATTGGTTGCCCCCCACGTATAAGCGTCCCTCACTGCGAGGAACAACGTGCAATCCGCACGCAAAGGAACGATTGGGGGTGCGAAGCGTGTGGGGAAAATGGGGAGCATCTGCCAGAATACAACTGGTGCCTTTGCCAAATAACACCGCAGGCAGCTTCAGCTTGGAAAACAGCGTCTCACCGATAACTTCTGGGACTTTCGCTCCCGCACATACCACCACATGAGGCGTGGAAATGCAACCGTGGTTTTCGGTTTGGATGTTCCATGTGCCTTCAGTGTCCCCAAAATTGATCGAAACAACTTTATCATCTAAGACTTCCCCTTTGGGGTGTAGTGCGATCGCCACCTCAAGGGCTGATAGTAAGTTGTGAGAATCAACTGACCCTTCACCAGGGATAAACAACGCTTGGTAAGCCGGACAGGAATTGTTGGCATCTAAACCGGGAACGTCGTCTGGATCGACCCACTCATGGGGTTCATTATAGGTTTCTAGTTGGGCTTTCATGCGCTTGAGATTGGCCCGATCGCGATCGCCTGCACTGTTGCCAATAATAAATGTTCCTTGTGTGGTAAATATCTCTTGCCCCGATGCCTCCCTCACGCTAGAGAGCCAATCTGGGTAAATCTTCTGCGCTTTGATCCGAAACTCCAGTTCAAGGCGTTCTTCAAGAGTCTCCTGGTCGGCAGTAATCTCGCCGTATGCGCCCAACATAGCACCACTAGCCAGCGAGGCTCCATCACTATTCTGCTGCTGGGGATAGATCAGCACAACCTTCAAACCGGAACGGGCTAGTTCAAAGGCGATGGATTTACCAATAATTCCACCACCAACAACTACGGCATCATATGAATGATGGCTGGTGACGTTGTTCTGTAAAGTCATTTCTTTTCTGCCAATTCTGTGAAACCTTTCTAGTTACTTAAAATAAAACACTGTTCAATCTTACGGGATTGTTGAAGGCATTTGTCAAAAATACTAATCCTTATTTTCCAATAAATCAAGTAGGAAAAGTAGGAAGATTTATCAGGAGAGCTATAAAACCCATTTGACATCTTTTAGCGATCGCCCACAACGGTCGAGCGGTCATAACAGTCGATCGGTCATAACGGTCGATCGCCCGCACAAGCTGTTTTTTGAGGTCATTATTATCTGTAGAAGTTTGGCACTCCTGCGGCGCTCTCTCTAGCTGCGAACTATCTTCATTTACCAGAAAGCCGCGATCGCAAATCAGTGATAATTGCTCGCTATCCCCTGAGTAGGAAGCCTCCACAAAATCAGTGGCAACAGGTAACTGATTAGTGGTAGGCGTTAGTGGTGTGTCTATTACTTCTACTAATTCTAAGGTAACAGATAACTGGTCACTAGCCACTGTTTCACCTGTCCGGGAGAACAGATATTGCTTGAGCACTAAAAACAGATTTTTTTTCCTCACTCTCTCCCCTAATGCTTTTGAAAAAGCCTGCCACAACTGGGAGCCAATTTCTTTGATGTGAGCGATACTATAGGCACTATCGGCTGCCATCTCGCTATAACCGCGTCCGAGCCATGAGTGACACAGGATTAAGCGCTCAAGAGAACTCAGTTGCTTAGAGAGCAGACTTTGTTCTACAGTGTCCAGAACTTCGTCAACATTCATGTAGTGACTCCATTTGAGTAGTATGCACACAGCAAGGAACGCTCTAGATTCTTAGACCCCAAAACAGGCAGTTAATAAAAGAAGGCTTTTATGCAGATAGCAGAGGGGAGAAGGACAAGGGCTCAATTACTGTCAGCGGACATTCACCAAACAACTTCACTATTAATTATTCAGTTGTTTAGCTCAACGAGAAATAGATAAAGTTGGTATGTTTGTGTAAAGTTATATTGCTGCGATCCTCTTACTGCACAAGTAGTTGATTTTGTCAATATACTAAATTGGTCAATTAATTGCCCAACTAGAGCTAAAGATTGGTTCCAAGAGGCGCGACTATTGACAAAGTTGTCGATCGCCCTCTTCCACCTCTGCATTAGTCCGCAGATAATCTCGCACCCAATTACAGCCATATTCCAGCAGGTCAAGTTTGAGTATGCGCGCTAAATCCCAGACAACGAGAGTATTATCTTCACCTACAGAAGCTAAAAAACTGCCATCAGGCGCGATCGCCACATTCCAAACTGAAGTCCTATGTTTTTCGAGAGGTCTATTGGGGAGATCGATCGCACAAATGTCGATCGCCCTCCACCACCTCCGCATTAGTCCGCAGATAATCTCGCACCCAATCGCAGCCCGCCGCTACCACCCGATCTAGCTCTACAGACTGCTCTAAATTCCACAAAATTACCGTTTTGTCCTCAGAAGCCGAAGCCAGAGTTTTGCCATCAGGAGCGAAAGCTAATCCCTTAACCCCAGCACTATGTCCAATCAGATTTGCCAGGAATGTGCCGTCAGACTTCCAGAGTTTAATTATTCCATCATTACTCCCTGTAGCGATCGTCTGACTGTCAGGGCTAAACGCTACACTCCAAATCCCAGAATCATGTCCCTTAAGAGTATGCAGTAACTTTCCATCACGACTCCAAAGTTTAGCCGTCTTGTCTTCACTTACCGAAGCAATCAATTCGCCATTAGGACTGAAAGCTGCGTTCATAACTGTACTATTATGAGCTTGAATAGTCTTGAATAAGCTATCCTCACTTTTGACTTTTGATCGAGAATCTAACTTGCGCTTTTGATTCAAAACTGAAGCCAAACGCCAAAACTTTAGTGTCTTGTCGCCACTGCTCGATACAAGTGTCGAACCATCGGGACTAAAAGCCAGTCCCCAAGTCCCCGCCTTGTGTCCTCTAAAAGTAGCGATTTCGGTGCCATCGACGCGCCAAAGTCTGACTGTGCGATCGCTACTCGAAGATGCAACCATATTACTGTCAGGGCTAAAAGCGACTTTCCTAATATCACCCTGATGTCCTTTGAGACTATGAAGCAATGTACCGTTTGGACTCCAAAGCTTGATTGATTGGTCAGCACTAACAGTAGCAATTGTTTTACCATCTGCACTAATAGCAACTGAGCTAAACTGAGGATTTTGCCCTTGTAAGCGCCGATTGCTAATCCCGTCCTTGCCCCAGAGGATAACCTCCTTTGGACTCGATGAAGCCACTAACCGTCCGTCATTGCTCAAAGCCACTCCCCAAACTCCAGCCGTATGTCCCCGCAGAATTGTCAGCAACCGATTGCGTAATTTCCAGGCTTTGATAGTGCCATCCCAAGAAGCAGAATATAGTGTGTCGCCCTTGGAACTAAATGCAATATCTTTAATGGCACTGTCATGGCCTTTAATAGCATTCAAAGAAGTACCATCGAGACTCCAGAATTTTAGCATCTTGTCGTCAGAGCCAGAGACGATTATTTGCCCATTCCGGCTGAAAGCTAGTGCATTAATTGCAGCATCGTGTGCGGTAAAAGTCCTTAACAAAGTGCCGTCACGCTGCCACAGTTGCAGCTTGCCGTCTCCATTGCCGGTTGCCAGGATTTTGCTATCAGGAGTAAAGGCAAGTGAGAAAACAGGAGATTGAATATCTGAAAGTGTTTTCAGCAATCTGCCATCCCGCTGCCAGAGTTTTACAGTGCCGTTATCAGAAGCCGAAGCAATCAACTCTCCATCTGGGCTAAAAACTACTTGCGTAACGATCGCCCCATGCCCTATCAATGTCTTTAGCAATGTGCCATCGACGCGCCAGAGTTGGAGCGTACTGTCCGCACCGGATGCAACAATCAGTTCTCCGTCAGGACTAAACTTGACTTTGCTAGCTGAAGCTGTAAACCCTTTCAAAGTTTTCAACAAAGTGCCGTCACGTCGCCAGAGTTTGACGGTTGTGTCTCCGCTTCCTGAAGCAATAAGCTGACCGTTGGGGCTGATGTCTACTCCTAGAACTGGACCTTGATGTCCTTTGAGGGTGCCCAGCAATCTGCCATCGCGGTGCCAAATTTGGATGCCATCTTGCAAGGTTGCCACAGCAATCATCTCGCCATCAGAACTGACATCTAAGGCGTTATTGGCGGAATCATAACCGGAAAAGCGGTTAAATTCAACAGCTCCATAAATTGACCGCCGCAAAGCTAATTCCACCATTGCTTCTGTCTGCGGATCGGTTAAGGCCAAGTGTTTGAGTTCTTTTCTTGCCCTCAGCGCTTCAATTAAAGCATCTAACCTTTTATCTAAGGCAAAGAGGGCTGACGAATATCTAGCCATGCCTTGAATTTTTTGTATTTCCTCATTGCGTTGGCTAACGATCGCTTTTTGGTACTGGAAGAAAGCGAATATTCCCGCTGCGATCGCGATTGCTAAAGCGATCGAAAGTCCCGCAATCAAATAAGTTTGGCGTTGGGCGCTTTTTTTCTTGAGTGCCAGCCTAGCTTCTATTTCTTTAAGACGTTCTGCTTCTAAAAATAACTGCAATTCTTGTCTGTCTACTTCTTGGCTAGCGGCTAAAAATAAATAATCTAAATCGCTCAAACTTTTACCTTGCGCCCACATTTGAGCGTCTTTTAAGGCTTGTCCGCGCAAGAGACGGGAATTATCCTGTTGCCCTGAAGCTACCCAAGCATCAAACACCTGCGAGTAAGGCCGCAGGTTCCCTAATTTTTTTTCAACCCATTGCAGATTAAATACTTGTTGATAGATGGGATTTTTGACCTTTAATATTCCCTCGTGTCTGACGACTAAGCCACTCAGTAACAATTCAATCTGTTCTTGACTATCATCACTTTTTATTTCAATTCCTTGCAAAACTTTTTGATAAATGCCGAGAATTCTACCAGCCCGTTGACCGTTACGTTCAATGCGATCGCGTATAGTTCTCAGGTGTTCCGGTTCATCCTGGGATTCCCAACGTTCAATAATGCGAGTTTTAACTAAATTCTCAATCCAGAACGATTCCGTACCAGGTGGAATACTCATCTTGCCACCATTTCCCATTGTCTGCTGACTCAATTGCACGACTAAATGACACAACTTCTGAGTCAAAAACGGTTGTCCAGCCGTCCAGTCTATAATCGCCCTCACAACCGATGCAGGCTGTTCCACCGTCTTTTCTAACCCTTGAATTAAGGGAGTCACTTCCGACCACTCAAACCCTTTTAGTGCGATCGCTTGCCCAATATTAAACGGTGTTTTCGTTCTATCTCGAATTAAATCCGAGGGAGTTGCTACCCCAAAAATCGCAAAGGTAATGCGTTGATATTCTGGGTTGATTGCCCGTTGGTTATAGCAGAAGCGAATGAAAGCAAAGAAGTCATCAATAGAAAAGTTAAGACCTAGCAAACTATCGATTTCATCGACAAAAATAAACAACCGTTCTTGGGGAAACTGCACCAGTAACAATTCCTCAATAAACCACCGCAAACGTTGCAATAAACCGAGATCGTTGCGTTCTTGCCACCAAGTTTTCAGGTTCAAGGTTTCCAGTAACCCCAACTGTCGCCATAAGTCACCTACAAATCCCTTGTACCATTGCAGTGGAGTAATTTGTTCGCTCCCCACCACACTCAAATCCACCGCAGCGCAGTGAAAGCCATCTTGCTGGAGGCGATGCTTGGTTCGCACCAGCAGCGAGGATTTGCCCATTTGTCGGGAGTTGAGGACATAGCAGAACTCTCCTCGCTTCAGGGCTTCATACAGTTGCGAGTCGGCTTGTCGCTGTACGTAACTAGGTGCATCAATAGTTAAACTGCCGCCGAGTTGATAGTTATATGGGGGCATAAAAAGTTGATTATTCAAATCAATTATCTTAGAGGATGTAGATTTTTCGTTTCGCTTTGTTCCACTCATTAATGACAAATCATACCTTCTTGGACTTTTCAAACATCCTCTGAGAGTGATGAAAGAGTGTTAATCATTTATTGAATGACCAGTAAGTAAGCATATTTTACCACAAAACGCAATATATAAAGTTGGTATCTATCAAGTATGGAATCTTACAGCAGATTCCACACTTATCAAGTACGGTAGGGACACGGCAATGCCTTGTCCCTAGGAGGGTTGAGCGATAAGTTTGTGTACCTCATAACAGCGGAAACCGCTGTAAATATTTGTCAATCCAATCTAGCCAACTTTATTATATTGACAAACCTAAACTTCTCGGATTTAATTGTGGTATGGCTAGATAGTTAAGCTGTTCATCGAATAAAGTTGTCTGCCTCACTGCCTAACTACAATCTTTGATGTTAAATATTGCTGAGGATTATATAATTTATGAAAGCTTTACTGGCTGAGGCTAAATGGGAGCCTAAAATGCAAGGTTTAGATAAAAATCAAGCTATTCCCGGGACACTTGCTTGGAAAGATCCTATATTCCATATTGTTGATAAAAATATACCTGAGCCTAAACCCGATGAACTTTTAATCAGAGTGAAATATTGTGGTATCTGTGGCTCAGATATTCATGTTTATGAAAAAAATGCAGCCGGTTATATTCTATTTTCTGGTCCGACAAAGTTACCCTGTGTGTTAGGACATGAGTTTTCAGGTGAAGTGGTTGAAGTTGGGAAAGAAGTTAAAGATTTTTGCCAGGGTGATCTTGTCACAGCAGAAAGCGTTTTGTGGTGTGGGCACTGCATACCTTGCCGCATGGGAATGTTGAATCAGTGTAAAAATGTGGAATTGTTGGGATTAACAACAGATGGTGCTTTTGCTGAGCATATTGCTATCAAAGCAAAATATTGTTGGAAACTTAATCACTTGAAGGAAACGTTTCCCATTGAAGATATTTATAAGATAAGTACCTTAATAGAACCTATTGGTTGTGCTTATAACGGTATCTTTATATCAGGAGGCGGTTTTTTACCCGGTGCGTCGGCTATAGTTTATGGTGCAGGGCCAATTGGACTAGGTGCTGTAATGTTACTTAAATCAGCAGGTGCAGCAACAATAATAGCAGTTGATACTATGGAAGAAAGACTCACAATTGCCAAATCAGTTGGGGCTGATTATGTTTACAACATAAGGAATACAAAAGATTTTCCTGAAATAGTTCAAGAAATTACTGGTGGTTGGGGAGCTGACATACAAGTTGAAGCCGCTGGAAGCCCTAACCATACTGTTCCAATGATGCAAAAGAACATTGCTACAAGGGGGAAAATTATTTATCTAGGCCGAGGCGAATTAAATACATCCATAGACTTAAATAGTATCGTCAGTGGTGCTTGTACAATAGTAGGGGCGCGTGGACACTCCGGATATGGGATATTTAATAACATCATCACTATGATTCAGAGAGGCAAACTTCTTGGGATTGAAAATATCATAACTTCAGTTTTCTCTTTTAGAGACATTTTGGATGCTTTTGAGTCTTCGCGTTCCAGAAAAGATGCAAAAATACTTATTGACATACATGGGTTAAAATGATACTCTTAAGAAGAGTTTTGTAATTTATTTGGTAAACACAAATGTCTAGTGATGTTAGCTCAATCATTGCCAAATGGGCCTATAAATACTTTCGGGACTTCGATGGAGTACCTCCAGATAGTGACAAGCTGACCTATGCAAAAGCACTTCTAATTTGTGCGAAGGGAGATGGGGAATTAACAGCAAAAGAAAGAGACTGGGTGATTGGTTTTACTGCGCTCAAAGGAGTCCCAGCTTCCGTTATTGAAGAACTGAAAAATTACCCGGCTACAGAGAATTTGCAAGAAGTTCTGGCTACTAGCCAGTCGATTTTCCAGACATCAACACATAACCTGATTTATGATGCAATACAAGCTTCTGCTGCTGATGGTGAATATGCTGAAGGAGAAAAAGAAGCGATTCGTGAAGCAGCATCTATCCTAGGAATTTCTGAGGATGCAGTTAAGCAGCTTGAGGAACTATACGAAGAGGAACAGAAATTGTTTGCCAAGAAAATTCAGTTGTTTTTTCCCAAAGGGAAGCCTCAGTATTGACAGATGGATTCCTCATGCCATTTTCAATCGCAAATGTATCTTCCGTAACCCTAATACCCATTTTTTGTGAGGCTGCATAGAATTTGATCCCCCCTAACCCCCCTTAGTAAGGGTGGGACAAGAGCGCGATCTTTCGTCAACCCCTACTCACACCCTACTCCCTTATTAAGGGGGATGCGAGGGGGATCAGAATATGTGCAACTTCACATTAAATTGGTATAATCCTTAGTTTTTTCTAGAGCTACTGCCTCCTTAAGCGGAACTTCCCTGGCGAGGGAACTTCCGCTTGAACATATTACCCGCTGTGACTTTCCAGAATTCTGGAAAATCTGTTACCAAGCGATTGGGTCTAAAGCCCCGTCCTTCTAGGACGGCTTTAATTTATGTAATTTGTAAATAATTGTTAAACAAATAGAGCTTGTGGGTAAAAGTTTTAGTAAAAATGATAAACTAATCCCATGATAGTTTTAGAGTTCAAGTTGAAAGGCAAAGCGGAGCAATATCGGATCATCGACGACATGATCAGGACAGCTCAGTTTGTCCGAAACAAAACTCTTAGACATTGGATAGACAATCAAGGAATTAAGCTGGTTGACCTGTACAAACAATGCGCCATTATGGCAAAAGAGTTTGAATGGGCAGGCAAACTTAATTCGATGGCACGTCAAGCTTCCGCTGAACGTGCCATTTTTGCTATCCAACGTTTCTTTGCTAATTGCAAAGCAAAGAAGCCAGGAAAAAAGGGGTATCCACAGTTCAAGAAGCATACCCGATCGGTTGAATATAAAACTTCGGGTTGGTCACTTTCTACTGACAAAAGATGCTTGACGCTTCAAGACGGCTTTGCTGCTGGCAAGTTCAAGTTGATCGGTAGTCGAGACTTGCATTTCTATGCACCGGGTGAGATAAAACGAATCAGAATTGTGCGTCGTGCCGACGGCTACTATGCACAATTTTGTATCAACGTGGAGCGAAAAGAGGAGCCTATTCTCAATGGCAAGACTATTGGGATAGACGTTGGGTTAAACCATTTCTATACTGATAGCGATGGCGAAACAGTTCCGAATCCTCGGCATCTCCGCAAAAGCGAAAAAGCTTTGAAGAGATTGCAAAAGCGAGTTTCCCGGAAGAAGAAAGGTTCTAAAAACCGAAAGAAAGCGATAAACAAGTTAGGAAGAAAGCACTTAAAAGTCAGTCGGCAGCGTAAAAACTTCGCCATAAAGACGGCGTTGTGCGCGGTAAAATCTAACGATTTTGTAGCCTACGAAGACCTTCAAGTGCGGAACATGGTTAAGAATCACAAGCTTGCTAAATCAATTGGCGATGCAGCGTGGGCACAGTTTGCTCAATGGTTAGAATATTTTGGAGAAGTGTACGGCAAAACAGTTATTGCTGTTGCTCCTCAGTACACCTCGCAAAATTGTTCAAACTGCGGCAATCTGGTTAAGAAAACTCTGTCAAATCGAACCCATATTTGCGGTTGTGGAGCGATATTAGATCGCGATCACAACGCCGCGAAAAACATTTTAACGAAAGGGTTGAAGGAAGCAGGAATTAATTTCAATTTAAATACGGTGGGACACACCGAAATTCACGCTTGGGGACAGACCGATCTCTACTCTTTGATGGCAGCATCAACGAGCAAATCGACTGTATGATCCAAGAATCCCTGCGCCTTCAGGCCAGGGAGTGTCAAAAGTTTAAAGAATTCCTTGTATGCCAATCAAACCTAACTCTCTGAGCTTCACGGTGCTTCTTGGCATACTTGCTGCACTGCCACCTTTATCAATAGATATGGCACTACCAGCATTTCCCACTATTGCCACTTCACTAGATACCTCCCCTGCTGCTGTGGGACTAACACTTAGTCTGTTCATGGTTGGCTATGCTACGTCACAGCTTGCCTTTGGTCCGTTCTCCGATCGCTATGGACGTAAACCAGCCTTGCTAATAGGATGCGGACTCTTTGCGCTTGCGGGTGCTGGTTGCGCTATGGCACCATCAATTAATGCACTTTTGGCTTGGCGCTTCTTTCAGGGCGCAGGTGCAGGTGCAGGTATGACGTTGATGCTAGCGATAGTCCGCGATCTGTTTGAGAATGCTGCCGCCCGTGCCCAGCTCTCCTACGTTAACCTGGTGATGACCGTAGCGCCAATGATTGCACCCACAATTGGCGGGGGATTACTGGCGATCGCGGGTTGGCGTGTAATCTATGGATTATTGGCTGTGGGAGGGCTGGTACTCCTGCTGACTGTTGCACTCGGACTGAGCGAGTCTATTAAAAGCAGAGATCTAAATGCCATTAAACCACGTCGGTTTATCAAGAATTATGTCAGCGTTCTTAGTAATCGGATTTGCCTTAGCTATGCTCTAGTCAATGCTCTGAGTTTTGGGTGCATGTTCGCCTACGTTGCGGGTTCACCACTTGTGATGCTGAAGGTCTTAGGTCTCTCGACCACAACCTATGGTTTGCTCTTCGCATTGACTGCTTTCGGTATCATGGCAGGCTCCTTCCTCAACGGACAGTTGAACACTCGCGGTATATCATCGGCAGGCTTGCTCAGCTTTGGGTTAGTGCTTGCTGCTACCTCAGCGGTTGCACTTGTAATAGTGTCGGGGAGTGGTGTGGCACAGGTGATGACACTGATGCCGCTACTCATACTTAATACTTTTGGTTATGGGCTGATTGCACCCAACGCTATCCATCATGCACTGGAGCCAGTGCCAGAAATTACTGGAGTTGCTGCTGCATTAGTGGGATTTCTGCGAATGCTAGCTGGTGCCATAGCAAGTGCGCTGATTGGCTTTCTCTTTGACGGACACACTGCCTTTGCCATGTCTGCTGTGATGGCACTGTTTGCGATCGCCTCGCTCGCTACCTATGCCAGACTTCGTTTTCTGAACTCGATTAAGCTGTAAAAAATCATCGTCAACAGTGAAATGAGTTACGGTTCACTAATCACAGTAAAAGCGGATTAAAATCGTCGCTTGGAAACTAAAGATCTACGCAGAAACCCGCTTTCTAGGCTCGTAGTGCGTAAGTCCTGAGACATATTGCAATACTGTTTGACGACAATTAAGAAAAATAATTGCGGAAGTAATCTCGATATAGTTCACAGCTAACAGTCGATTTATCGTCTGTAAGATGCGCCAATCCTAAACTTTTTAACTTAAACGCCACCTCTTTCTCTAAGGAAGTTGGAACCCTTAAAACCAGTTCAAAAGCATCAGCTAATTTAGGATATTGCTGAAGGTTCCATAACTGAGACTGAAGATGTTGTTGATAGATTCCACTATTTTTCGTAGCATCTTGCATTAAGGTTTGCACGGGAACTTTCCAGCGGGCACTTTGATACAATGTCAGTCGGATCAAATACGGAAAGCCACCAGTAAGCTCCATTAACTGCTCGATTTCAGGCTTCGCGAGTTGAAGCCCGTGACGTTTGGCTAAATCCTGTACCTGTTCAGGGCTAAATGTCGGCAGTTCGATCGCCAATCCCACATTAAACGGAGAGCGATGGGTGGGTAATGGAATGTAAACTTCAACTGCATAAGCTATGACAACTCGTAACTTCTGCCAAACTGAAATGTCTTTTGTTTCCTCATACCAGGAACGCAACAAAACGAAAAAATCGCTAGCGATTTCTGGGTACTCAAATAATTGGTCGATGCCATCTAATGCTAGAACGATCGGGTTAGATATTTCCTTGAGGAGATAGCCCTGAAAATAAATCGTGGTGTTAATCAAGGCTCCCATATCCTCGTCCCAGTAGTCATTTATTTTAGATGCTAAACCCAACTGCTGAGTGACATTTGTACAGAACCAGCGTAAAAAGCGATCGCTCGAAGCAAATACCTGTGTGCCGGCGCGATGCAAGCTGAGTCTTACTGTGTGGTAATTCTGACTGCTTGCATAATCCAGAATTCGGGCGATTAGGGAAGTCTTCCCCATCTTCCGAGGTGCAAAGATGCGAATGAATGCACGGGGTTGGAGAATTTCTTGATAGCAGATTTGTTCGATATTCTGGCGCTCAACGTACAGACAGGAAGAGAGGGGAACCTGTCCTTCTGGAGATTCTAAAACGTAGCGTTCTCCAGTCAAGCCTACCCCAAGCATCGCTGTTATTGTTTGAGTCTGCTGAGGATTTTTCCGATAGATAAACTGCTGTTCTAGCAGCGCTGGAAGATTTGTTTTATTAACTTTTTCGCCGATCGCCTGTGAAAGCAACTGCCATAATTTAGGCGCAACTGTGAACTTAATATAGCTTTCAGAATAGTTATTTTCTTCAGCAATTTGAGCGTAAGTTTTTTTGTCTTCTAGTAGAGATTCTCGCAAGATTACCTTTTGAATATAGTTAAGCGAAACCCCTGTTTCTGTAGCCACTAAAAGGAGCGCAAGTTCAACAAGTTTTTCAATATTTTTCATTCAAATAGCAAGTTGCTAGATTGGGATATTCAATGCTCCATTAGCTCTGAGCCAATGCTTCTGTTGGCAAGTTAACCCTTGAGCGTCTGTAAAGCAGGCTTTTTTGACGCGACAACCAGAGAAATCAGCACCCATTAGCTGAGTATCTTTCAAGTTGGCGTGTCTCAGATCGGCCTCAACCAGATTGGTATCTCGCAAGACTGATCCCTCTAGATCGGCTTGAAATAGAGAAGCTCGCTTTAGATTAGCACGGCTTAAGTCAGCGCCAACTAAGTTGGCTAATTCTAGAGCAACTCGGCACAAAATTGCTTCTGTCAAATCAGCATATCTCAGGTCTGCCCCAACCAAATCCGCCTCGGTCAAATCAGCTCTCCTGAGAATTGTCTCATTAAGCTGGCTCTCTTCGAGATCGACTCGCTGCAACGAGGCTTGGCTTAAGATGGCACCTTCCCAATTTGTCTGACGCAGATTTGCTTCATCGAGGTTGGCTGCCGTAAAATCCGCCCCTTTCAAGTTTGCTTTCAATAAATTGGCTTCACTCAGAGTTGCTTGAAGCAAACAAGCACCTTCTAAAGACGCTTCAGTTAAATTAGCACCCTTTAAACAGGCAGAAGTTAGATTTGCATGATTTAGGAGAGCATGACTCAGGTTGGCGTTAACTAATGTGACTTCCTTTAAATCCGCCCAAAAAAGGCTGCTGTGGAGCAGAGAGGCTTGACTTAAGTTTGCCTGTCTTAAGTTCGCTCGATTCAAATCTGTCCAAATCAGATTTGTGCCGCTTAAGTTGGTGAAACTCAGATCGGCACTATTGAGGTTGGCATGACTAAAATCAATTCCATTTAGGTCAGCGCCCTTCAGGTAAATTCGACTAAGGTTAAGATTTTGAAAATTTCGTTCCTCCTCGGCATACCGCTTCAGAATGTCACTGGCATTAATTATTTTCATGAGCATTAACGAGGCATTGCTCGACTTAACGATTGTTTTTGAGCCGGCTCGGTTGTGATGCGCTGTATTCATGTTTTTGCCATCTCTACCCATCCTCCATTTTCGCTAATCCTTATCTATCTTAATAAAATATTCTAAGTGGCAAGCTGTAATTTGTAAATTTCCCTACTTTCCCTACTTTCCCTACTTTTCCTACTTTTCCTACTTTTCCTACTTTTCCTACTTTAAATTCACGGATGATAATTGAGCTGCAAAAAACTTGTAAAACTGCTTGACTTAAACAGCTTAATCTGATATATATATATAGTAACCAATATAAATTCCATAATGAAAAAATTAAGGAATCCTAAAAATAGTAGATATATTGGCTTATTGGTATCTACAGCACTATGTCTGGTTAGTGGACAGGGAAAAGCTGCTGAACGGGTTTCTCAAGACTTTTACGCTTTTAATAAAACTACTCAGGAAGTCGCTCAATTAACCCAGCGATCGCCAACCATAGTTCTTAATGGCAATAATCTAACGCCCTCTGATGTTATAAAAGTGGCGAGAATCGGTGTCAAAGTGAGCATTAGTGATGCTGCTTTAAAACGGCTTAAAACTGCCCATGAATTGCTGCTTCTTGCTGCTAAAAATGGTCGAGCAATTTATGGTCTGACTCAAGGCGTAGGCTTAAATAAAGATCGGACTTTGGTTGATGCAAAGGGAAATTTGAGTCAAGAGGTAATCCGACGCTCTCAAGAATTTAACCGAGGCCTAATTTACGCTCACAGTGCAGGTGCTAGTCCCCAAATGAGCAAAGATGTGGTGCGAGCCATCATGGCGGTTCGCCTCAACTCTATTTTGTTTGGTTCAACAGGAGTTCAGCCGAAAGTTGCCGAATTGTACCGCGATTTCTTAAACAACGACATTGTTCCGATAATTCCCTCTAGAGGCTCTGTGGGACAAGCTGATATTACCCTGATTACCCATATTGGTCTGGCGATGATTGGCGAGGGAGAAGTGTATTACCAAGATAAAAAGATGCCTGCCAGTCAAGCCTTGAAAATGGCTGGGCTTGAGCCTTTAGTTCCCTTTGGTAAAGATGCGCTGTCAATTCTCAGTTCCAATGCCTACTCAGCAGCCTTGGGTGCATTAGCAGTAGCCGAGCTTGAACACGCATTAAAGATGTCGAAACTAATCTTTGCTATAAGTCTTGAAGCATTGGACGGTAATATTGAACCTTTCTTAGAAGATGCTAACAAAATTCGACCTTTCCCAGAGGCGAATCAGGTATCGAGAGACATCCGAGAAATGCTCAGTGGTAGCTATCTCTGGGAAAAGTCAGAAGAGAGAGCACTTCAAGATCCTTTAAGTTATCGCACAGGTGCTTATATACTAGGCGCGGGCGAACATTCTTTAAAGCAACTACAGGAACAACTCAAGATTCAACTCAATTCCTCGGATGATAATCCGGCAGTTGTACTCGATGTTGTGCCACCATCAAATCGATCTGAGGAAGCATCTCACTATGTTAATGAGGGAGGAATTCGAGGCGCAGTTATGCCAACTGCTAACTTTTCGCCCTTACCTTGGGTGATTTCGTTTCAAGAAGCGGCGATCGCTTTGAGCTACCTTTCAAGCGCATCTGCCCAACGAACAATTAAGCTTGGCGACCCGCATTTTACCCACTTGTCCCGATTTTTAGGAACAGAAAATACCGTTCATGCCTATGGTGCAATTCAGAAAACTTTCGTGGCTTTAGCCGTAGAAAATCAGGAACTAGCAGCACCAGTAATGGATAATTTTGCCATTGCTGGCAATATTGAAGATGTGTCAACAAATGCTCCAAGAACTGTGCAGCGTGTTATGACACAGACTGACACTCTCTATTACATCTTAGGAATCGAAATGATGCACGCCGCACAAGCTATTGACTTAAGATTACAAAAAAATCCTAATTTGAAATTATCGAGAGTCACCAAAGAATTCTTTGAACAGTACAGACAGGTTGTTCCTTTTCTGAAAAGCGATCGGGTGTTAACCTATGACATTGAAAAGTCGTATTCATTCTTGAAAGCCTACCCCAAATAGGTTAATCAAGTTTAAAACAGGAAATCAAATTCCTCGTTCAAGATTAATAAAAAAGATGTTAAATCCCCTAAATCGTTTACGTAATTTCCGTAATGGCTCCCTAAGTAATCTCAAACTGGGCCACTGGACAATTCAATCCAAGCTGCAAGCGTTGCTCCTAGGAGTTAGCCTCGGTTCTGTAGTGGTAGTTAGTGGAATTGGTTGGTATCAAACACAAGCCACCCTCAGAAGCAAAATCGCCGAACAACTTGCAGGTATAAGCAGTACCAAAGCCGAGCAGTTTGAGTCCTACTTTGAAAATTTGAACAATCAAGTGGGGATGCTGGCATCAGACAGCAACGTTGTGAAAGCGATGGTGGATTTCAATGGAAGTTTCCGCAACCTCGATCGCAACTTTATTCCCGCCGAATGGGATACAGCTTTGGATACTTACTACACCGAGCAATTTTTCCCTCGGTTGCAAAAGAATCTATCCCCACAAGAACTGAACCCCAGTGTCTATCGTCCCACCGGACAAGCGACTCGCTATCTCCAGTATCACTACATTGCTGCTAATCCCAATCCAATCGGCAAAAAAGACAAGCTACTTGATGCTGGTGATGGCAGCGATTACAGCAAAGCTCATGCCAAATATCAAAAATTCTTTGCAGGAATTGTCCAAAAATTTGGTTATTACGATTTATTTTTGATTAACCCTAAAACTGGGGATATCATCTATTCCTATTTTAAAGAGACAGATTTTGCCACTAATCGACTACAGGGTTTTTACGCCCAGAGTTCACTGACGGACTTGCTGCAGAAAGTCCAGGCAAATCCAACACAAGGTAGCATTCAGGTTGCTGATTTCCAACCTTACCGACCCTCTTATAACGCTCCCGCCGCTTTCGTAGCAACACCCATTTATAGCGGTTCTAACATGATTGGCATCTTGGCAGTGCAAATTCCCATTGACAAGATAGACGAGGCTATTAACCGGAGTAATAATTGGGAAGGTAGTGGTTTGCAGAAAACGGGAGAAGCTTATTTAGTCGGGCCAGATTTCTTAATGCGTTCGACATCCCGTTTTTGGGTTGAAGACCCCAAAAAATATCAAAATGTTGTTCGTTACACGGGGACTGACCAAAGAACTCTGGAACTGATGGAGAACTTCAACACTACCATTGGCTTACAGAAAATCAACAGTCCAGCCGCCTTAGCCGCCTTAGCAGGGAAACAAGGCATGATGGTAGACCGCAACTATCGGGGGGCAGAGGTATTGAGTTCTTACGCTCCTTTGAAGTTGAACGGCTTAAATTGGGCGATTCTGGCAGAGATGGAGGTGGGGGAAGCTTATCGTCCGCTTTACACGTTGCAGGTAATTCTGTTGATTGCGGCGGTGCTTTTCCTACTAGGAACAGCGTTTTTAGCGGCAATTGCTGCCAGGATTTTTACCTCTCCCCTAAGTCGTTTGACTGAAAACGCCCGGAAACTTGTGGCCGGGGAACTAGATGTGGAAGTTGAGGTAACGTCGCAAGACGAGTTTGGAGAATTAGCCACAGAGTTCAAAGAGGTGGCGAACAAATTACGCCAAAGTCAGGAAGAACTGGAAACCAAGAAACAGGAGAACGATATTCTGTTACAGAATATCTTACCCAAGGCGATCGCCGATCGTCGGAAACAAGGAGAAGTATCCATTGCTGACAACTTCAAACAAGTAACCATCCTCAATGCTCATCTGGCTGGTCTTTCTCAGTTGAACAAACGGCTTTCACCGCAAGAGATGAGAAAATTGCTCACCGAGCTATTTGATGAATTTGACGACTCTGCAGAACGCTACGGGTTGGAACGACAGAACTCCGCGACTACAAGCTATATGGCGGTGTGCGGACTCAGCGAAGTTAGATTTGACCACAGCAAGCGAACTGTTGATTTTGCCCTAGTCATGTTAGAGATTATCCAGCGTCTGAATGTTAAGTATAATTCTGCCTTAGCTTTACGCATCAGCATTCATGCAGGTTCTGTGACAGCAGGGGTAGTAGGAACAGAGAGATTTGGCTACAGGATTTGGGGAGAAACAGCCTATATAGCAAGTAGTCTCCAGAACCAAGCTGATTTGAACTATATTTTACTGACTCAAAGTGTCTACGAACGGATCGCAGATAGCTACACTTTCATCCAAAACCCGCCAGTGAAAATTCAAGGACTGGGAGAAGTAGAAACCTGGACGTTGGTAAGCACCAGGAAATTAGTTCTGAGTCAGGTGGAGTTGGTTCAGTCATCCTTTGAAAAAGTGAAGCCCATAGCCGATAAGACTGCCGAAGTTTTCTACCAACGACTGTTTGAATTAAGCCCTTCCCTGCGTCCTCTGTTTAAAGGGGAGATGAAACAACAGGAGGGTAAGCTAATGGCTACGCTTGCTCTCGCAGTCGATGGTTTGCGTCAGCCAGAGAAGATTATCCCAGCCATTCAAAATTTGGGTCGTCGTCATGTGGGCTATGGTATCAAGGCTGAATACTACGATATTGTCGGCGAAGCTTTGCTGTGGGCCTTGGCGCAAGGACTGGGTGTAGAGTTTACTACGCCAGTCCGCAAAGCATGGGAAGAAGCTTACACGTTCCTGAGCGAAATTATGAAAGAAGCAGGAGAACTTGAGTTGTAAAATATCGGTGTATAAGGCAATTTTCTGTTTTGAAAATAGGGGGTAGGCGGTAGGGTGTGGGGATTGGTGTCAACTTAAGGTCAAAGGTAGTTACAGACTGCTGTCTGACGATTAAAAATTCGATCCCCCCTAGCCCCCCTTAAGAAGGGGGGGATTGGAACTAACTTAAAGTTCCCTTTTACAAGGCGGGGATTGGAAGTAATTTAAAGTTCCCTTTTACAAGGCGGGGATTGGAAGTAATTTAAAGTTCCCCTTTACAAGGCGGGGATTGGAAGTAATTTAAAGTTCCCCTTTACAAGGCGGGGACTGAAAGTAACTTAAAGTTCCCTTTTACAAGGCGGGGACTGAAAGTAACTCAAAGTCCCCCGACCTAAGGGGGATTTAGGGGTATCTAAATTCTGAAACAAGCAAGATTTATCAATGATTTCAGTCTTACGTTGACACCAATAGGGTGTGGGGTGTGGGAAAAATCCTAGCACTTTCGTCATTAGATTTTAGGAGATTGAGACCAGCCGAGGGAATATTACCCCCTAATATGATTAGCTCTCAACCGCCAGATAGCTGGGATCAATTTTCCCTACACCCGACCCCCTACACCCCACACCCAGCCTCCTTTTTTAGTCCCTTGTCACCCCGTCAAGCACGGGCATCTAACTAATCGAATTGGCTGACAAATACTTACTACGTTTATTCGTTAAAAAACAGTCATGGATAAATCACTTCTGGGATGGTTATTGCTTTTAGGGCTGGGATTTCCCTTGTTTGGTATATTGCTTGGTGAAGCCGCCTCAAGATTGGAACGCGAGCAACACCCCTTAGCAATTGGTCTGCGTCAAGTGCGCGAGTATCTGTTACCGCCGTTAGCGGTGCTATTGATAATGCGGCAGCTTTTGAGCGTCGCTGGCAAAGATTCCTGGGCGCGTTTTGCAGAAACGCTAACTTGGGTTGCCGTTATTGTAGCGGGACTTTCTTTGATCAACGCCCTGTTGACCACAAAAAAGCAACCAATTAAATGGCAAATTCACGTACCTAACCTGTTTTTTCAGGTAGCTAGGGCGTTAGTAATCTTAGGCATTGGCTATCACATTCTTAATGGAGTTTGGGATATAAGTTTTAGTGGTTTGGGCAGCAGTGTAGGGATAGCTTCAGCGGTAATTGCCCTCGCGCTGCAAGATACCCTCAGCAACTTGGTATCAGGATTGCTGCTGCTATTTGCTAAACCGTTCAGAACGGGTGACTGGATTGAGGTAGACGGAAAGCAGGGGCGGGTACTAGAGCAAAACTGGTGGTCGGTCACCATAGGAACTCCTGCCTGGAAGTTAAACGTTCCCAATGGGGTATTGTCGAAGGCAAGGATTATCAATTACGGTCAGGGAGCAATTTGGAAAAATATTTCTGCCAGCTTTTCTTACGACGACTCTCCTAATCAGGTGATTCCAGCATTAAGTAGCTTGTTGGAGGGTATAGATATGATCGAAGGTAAAGGTTTTGCTGAAGTTAGTTCCTATGGAGACTCCAGTATCACCTACGACCTTTGGTATAAGGTGCTGCCTGAAAAATCTATTCTCGTTGCTCCGGAACTCAAATCCCGACTTTACTATCTGACCAAACGTTATGGTTTTACCGCCCCCTATCCGATTCAAATGCATTACAACGTCGATGCGAAACAAGGAATACCGAGCCAAATTCCCCAAGCATTAGAAAACCGCCAACAGGAATTGGTAACTTATTTGCGATCGCTCCCATATTTCCTAACGCTCAATGATAATCAGATTGAAACATTGGCTGAAAAGGCGAGATTTAAAAGCTACGGCCAAGGTGAGCTAATTATTCAGGAAGGTAAAGAAGACGAGGGACTTTATCTTATGTTCAAGGGTAGGGGACAGGCTTACCTAAAAGATGAAAAAGGCGATCGCAAGGTAGTGGACGAGCTGGAACTTAACGAAGCCTTTGGTGAAATGGCTATCTTTCCCGGAGAGTTAAGTCCAGTTACAGCCATCGCCAAGGAAGATGTTGAAGTTGTCGTCATTCCAGCCGCACAGATTGTCGAAGCAATTGAATCTAACAACAAATTTGCATCAGAACTTCTAGAATATATCGAAGAACGCAAAAAAATGGTTCTACTTGCCAAAGGAATTAAGGAGGATGTGAAGCCGCCGAGCAACAACGGTAGCCGAGTGCAAGTGAGAAAATAGTTGAGCAACCGCCAAGAGCGTTCCCTCCGCTACGCTTCGCCCAACGAGCCTCCCGGTAATGGTCATAAAATTCCTTAAATTATGGGTAGAAAGAGTGAGATTTTTTGTATTTTTAGGCTTGACTTATCAGGGGAATTAGTGTATATTTTTTCTAGGGTAAATCGTAAATTTTACCTCAACTAAATACGCTAAATTCAGGTAAGTCAAACACTACATTTTCCAGTAAAATAGACTAAAATATTTCCTCGTTGTTTTTCAATTTCAGTCCCAACCACCTTGGCGGTTCCCATATATGTCATCAATCAGCATGAGGATAAGCAGAGCAAAAAAATACATAAATTACTTATTTTTGCTCAACCTAGTTTTACTGTTAACAGCCTGCGCTGGTCAATCAAAAACCTCACAAGCAAATATTGACAATAAAGCTAGTGCAGACAAATCTTCAAAAGAAAACTTGGGTATTCAGAAAGTCGAGGGGAAATTAGTTAAATCACCCTCAACTCAAAACTCAGCTAAACAGGGTATTGTGTTACCCGAAGTAAACCCCCTGGAACTGGAGGGAACACTGGCGATATCGGGAAGCCAGGTAGTTTTGCCGATTAGTCAGGCTATTGCTCAACGCTTTATCCAAGACGGCTATCCCAGCAAGATTAATCTCGCTGGTATTGATACTCAGGTTGGCTTCAAGCTATTTTGCGAGGATAAAAAGGTAGATATTGTCAATGCGGTTCGCCCGATTACCAGTCAGGAGTTAGCAGCCTGTGCGAAGTCAGGTGTTGAGCCGATAGACTTTCAAATAGCCACCGATGCTGTCACCATTGTAGTCAGTTCTCAGAATACTTTCCTCCCAAACAGTCTGACCCGCGATGAACTAGCAAAGGTATTTACTGTTCAAAAGTGGTCAGATGTCAATCCCAAATGGCCAAAAGAGCTGATTAAACGCATTATCCCAGCGGGGGCTACTACTGGCGGCTCTGTTGACCTGCTTTCCCAAGCTATTTTCCAAGGGAACGTTAGCCAACTTACTAATGCTCCCAATACGACATTTTATGACTTTGTAGAGCAGTTGCACTCAGAGGCTTTAATTAATCCCTACATGGTTGGCTTTTTAGAGTATGCTTCCTATAAACAAAACAGCGACAAAGTGAGGGCGATCGCGATTGATAAAGTAGAGCCTTTCCTATCAACATATCCGATCACTCGTCCGCTGTATATTTATGCGGATGCCAAAGCGATGCGGCAACGACCGGAAGTAGAAGGATTTGTTAACTATTACTTGACCTATGTGAACGAAGAAATTTCTGGTTTGGGCTACTTCCCAGTTAAACCAACCGTATTGGATGAGTCAAAAACTAAGTTTTTACAAGTGAAGGGTAATAAATAGTTGTTGAAGTAAGCAAGTCGGAAAAATTAGTCGATCGGAAAATTATCAACATTTAAATCATGAAAGAAAACAGAAATTCAGGCGAGTCTGACAAGCAAGTACCAAATTATTACGACCAAATTGATACTGATAACTTCTATCAAAAGGTCAGTGGTGGCGAACACGTTCATATAGGTTTATTTAAACACCCCAATGAAGACTTGGAATCTGCTAAGAAGCGTACCACAGAATATATGGCTTCTCTACTCAATATAGATGATAACTGTCGGATTCTAGACCTCGGTGCAGGGATATGGAGGTGCAGCCAGATACCTAGCCAAAACCTATTCTTGTCGAGTCTCTTGCTTAAATATTAGCCAAACGCAAAATGCCATTAACATTCAGCGCAATCAAGACCAAGGATTAACAGATTTAATCGAGGTTGAAGAGGGAAGTTTTGAGCAATTACCCTACTCAAATTCTAGTTTTGATGTGATTTGGTCGCAAGATGCTATCTTCCACAGCAATACGCCCGAAAAGGTTTTTCAGGAGTGTATTAGGGTATTAGGCGATGAAGGTGAGTTCATCTTCAGTGCTGTCATGCTTGACGATAGCATTTCTCAGGAAGAGCAGCAGAAGTTAACTAAATATTACTCGCTGAACCTGCAATATTTACAGACCTATCGCCATCTGGCTAATCAGATGGGTTTATGCGAACTAAAAATAATTGATTTGTCTGAGAACATTCAAATCAACTATTCAAGATTGCTGGAAAGAATGGAAGTTTTACAAGCAGAAAACGATCGACTTTGGAGTTTTGAGTTCTACACAAACATGAAACGGAGGTTACTTGACTGGGTTGATGCTGGAGAGAAGGGACTGATTAGCTGGAAAATTTTGCACTTTCAAAAATAATGAACAACCAACAAAAAGGTAAAAAACTGATGATTTTCTACACAAATACTTGGCGGAAAATTTTAACAATTACAGGAATAGCAGTCCTCACCTCCTCTGTTTATTTGGGTGATGCTCTGGCTCAATCTTTCACTGACAGTGGAAGTTTATTAATCTCCCAAAATCTAGGGGGAATAGTCCGAAAAATACCCCTGGAAGAAGTAGCAATTCCAGCAATGTCTTCAGCAAAGACGGCGACTAATGCTGCATTTAACCAAGCCAGAATTGAACTGAAGTCAGATGGTTCGTTAATATACATACTCAGAGGTAAAAACCAACAAGGCTTTGAAGTTGAAGTACAAGTTACTCCCAGTGGCACTCTTATCCAAGTTGACGAGCAAATAGAACTCAGTGGAGTTCCTGAAGTTGCTGTAAAATCTTTCAAAAAATGGGCACCAAATGACCCACTTATCAGCACTTGGCGGAGTACCCGTCTTGGCGAATTTTTCTATCAATTTGTCATTCGGGATTTTTGGTTAGAAATTGCTGCTGATGGTAATAAAGTCGTCATTTACCGCAAAAAAATTAATATTTAGCAAATCAACAGTCAAAATATGCAATTCGGCGGCACAGAGCTATGAAAACATTTACGATCGGTAATTGGCAGAGAATTGTCGCGGCCACACTAACTGCAACAACAATTGCTTTCACTACTAATGCTGCTTTTGCTCAATTACTTAAGGGTAGTGGTGCTTCTTTTTCCGAACCTCTTTATCAGCGCTATAGCGCAGAATACGAACGGGAAACAGGCGTCAAGTTCCAATACACTGCCATTGGCAGTGGTGGTGGCATTCGGCTGTTCATGAATAAAACTGTGGACTTCGGAGGTACTACTTTAATTCCTACCCCAATTGAGAAAAATCAAATGAAAGATGGGTTGCTGATGGTGCCGACAGGAGGAGGGGCAATAGCCATTGTTTACAACCTTGAAGATGCGACTGCCGATGTCAAGTTATCTCGCGAGCAACTGGCACAAATATTTACAGGTAAAATTTCTAATTGGAACCAGGTTGATTCCCGTTTTCCTAACAAAAAGATTCAAGTTGTAGTTCAATCCGATAGTAGCGGTGCTACCTTGACTCTCACTAAATACTTGCGAAAAATTACGGGTGGAAAGATAGAAGCAGCGCGGGAACCTAATTGGGGATTTCAGGTTTTCGCTGCCCTTCCCCAAGATAGTGCAGTGGCGGGAGAAGTACGAAGAATTGATGGTGCGATCGGCTATGTTCAAACAAGCTTTGCTCGTAAGAACAATCTGGCTACAGCTAGGATTGAAAATCGGACTGGTCGTTACGTGGAACCGACTTTGGCAGAGACTGAAAAAGCCCTAGCCAATATCAAGTTTAACGATGACTTCACGACGGGCGATATTGATGACCCAGAAGATGGCTACCCCTTGGTTAGTTTGAGTTGGCTACTGTTCTATGAAAAGTATCCCAACGAAACTCTTGTCCAAGCTAATAAGAACTTGTTGACATGGATTTTAACTAAGGGTCAAGCATTTAATCGAGAGCTAGGATACACGAAAATTCCCGAAGATGTAGCTAATAAAGTGATTGAAACTGCCAATAATGAATTGAGGGTTCGTCCCTAATAAAAAGGCTTGTTATCCATTGTCTGTCTGAGAAAAAGGAAAAATTGTGATAAAATTGAGTCTGTCTTTGCCGCTAACCTCATTAATATTGGGTTGTAATTTGTTAATATTAGCTCCGGTCTTGGGGCAAGCAAATATTGCCGAGCCTCCAGAACCCGAATTTCAAACAACTATAAATGCAAACTTGCCAGAGAAGAATGAGGCTACTGAGCAAGTTATTAGATTGGCAGAAACTCCAGGTGTTGCGGTTGCATCAACTGATGAAATTAACACGACTAACGAAACTCTGCGTCCATCACCTGTAACAACTTTCAACTCCAATGATTTTGGGGAAGAATCCCAAGACTTGTCGGTTAGTAATATTGAATCCGCGAATATCCCCCCAACCTCTATTGAAAAGGATGAGGGCTATGTTCCCTCCTTTTTAAGCCCGATTGAAGGTGAGAAAGTTAGGGGCGATCGAGTCTTGTCCGAGAAGTATTGGGAAGAATTATTGAGTAATTCAAATGCGATTTCTCGCACCTTGGAAAACCCAGTAGCTTCTGGTAATAGCTTGACCTCAGTCAACTCTAATGATGAACCTCAAGTCCAAGAAATTCCTGCTAATCAATTACAGTCGCCCCAACTATATAGCCAACCACCAGATGTTATGGAGGAAGTTACCAGTGTCACAGATTTGCGAGATGTTAGTCCTGGGGATTGGGCTTATGAAGCGCTGCGAAGCTTGGTAGAAAAATATCGTTGCATTGCTGGTTCTGGCCAAGGTAATTTCGAGGGTAATCGTGCTATAAACCGTTATGAATTTGCTGCTGCATTGAATAGTTGCTTGATAAAGATTGGGCGTACAATTTATAGCTTGAGCAATACATTCCCGGATCGAGAAGAGTTGGCAGTTGTACAAAGGCTACAAGCAGAGTTTGCTACAGAACTGAAAACCCTCACCGCTCAAATAGATAATTTAGAACAGCGAGTAACCTCTCTAAACGACAATCAGTTTAGCACTACTACAGTGCTCCGGGGAACAGTAGATTTTAATTTAATTAGTGCTTTTGGAGACCAGAAAGCTGTTTCTTCTGGGGAAAAGCCAAGGGACGATTTGAATGAAAATCTCACCTTATCAACGCGGATAAATCTCAACTTTGATACCAGTTTTACAGGTCGAGACAGATTACGCACTAGCATTCGGGCGGGAAATGTCAGCAATTTTGGTAGTAGTATTACTGGAACAGATATGACTCGCCTGATTGGTGCCGTTGACACTACCAATAATGTTAGGCTAGGCTCGTTGTTTTATGAGTTTCCTATAGGTAAACGTGGTAAAGTAGCGATCGCACCTCTTGCAGACTTTCCTACTCGCATTTTCCCTGCACTTAATCCTGTTTCTTCTATTTCTAATTTTGGTGCTGAAAGTCCTATCTATTCGTTTGCTTTTGGTACTGGTGCTGTAGTTTATTATAATTTTACTGATAAAATTGCCGCTGGTGTCAGTTATTTAACTACGAGTGGTAGCAATCCAGTTGAGGGACTATTTGGCGGTCAATATACTGCTTTAACTCAGTTAACTTATACTCCATCTAATCGGTTAGCGATCGCTTTTACCTACGGTCATTACTACGCTTTGGGTTCAAGTGTTAATGTAACTGGGGGTAAGGGCAGTAGATTTGCTCAGTTGCCTTTTGGAGGAAGTACGGCGACTTCTTCTAATGCTTATGGCTTACAATCTACTTATAAGTTGAGCAATAAGTTGATTTTAGGCGCTTGGGTTAGCTATTTTAATGCTAGGGCTGAGTCTTCGCCTCGCGTTAATGGTTTAGATGGTTCACAGGGATCTAGTGCGGACATCTGGAGTTGGGCCGTTACTGCGGTAGTGCCAGATTTGGGTAAGTTGGGGAGTCAGTTAAATTTTGTCTTTGGTATGCCTCCGAAGGTTACAAGTAATGATGTTTCTTCTCGCTTAGACCGCGATAGTTCGCTGCATTTTGAGCTATCTTATCGTTATCCACTTACTAACAACATATTTCTTACTCCGGGAGTTTTGTTGATTACTAATCCCGATCATAATGCTGCTAATGATAGTATTTGGATTGGCTTATTCCGAACTACTTTTACGTTTTAATTTCAACCAAAGCGTTGCAAATGCTGAATTTCGATAGTCGCTACAGCGGCGAGTTCTCCTGCTACTCGTTCATGGGTTCCTGTTGGTTGCATTTGGACAGCTACTCTATCACGTAATTCAAAGCGGTCGTAACCGTCTGGATACCAGTCCATAAAATCTTCTAAGGTAATTGTCATTAATTTTGGTAGGGCTTAAATCATCTGTCATTCCTTCGAGCGTTGATGTCTTTTATTTTACCGACTGGGAGGGCGGCTCAAATGTTTAGCGCGCCCTGAGAGAGGTTGAACAATCAACATTGTACCTATACGCTCGGATGAAACTTGACTATTAATTCAATTCAGATGCCACAACTTGACTATTAAATCAATCCAGTCTTTGTTAAAAACGCTAAAAAATCACTAATTTTTGTGGAGCGCTAAAGTCAGGCAAGTGCCGTATAAAGTCAGGTATTTGCAGTATAAAATCAGTGAGATTACAGGCATTTGCAGGGGCTGCACTCTACCTGTATTTACCCGAAAATATCCTGCTTTCCGTCTGAATTTTTCTGTCAAATTGCTGCTTTTTTGTGCTGTTCGTGCCTTTGCTTGTTGAGGCTGCTTTTGGCTGTTCTCTCTCGGTAGCAAGCAATGTTTTTGCGATCGCAAACCCTGACTAATGCGTGCCGACAAAAAATAATACACCCTCATGAATGGGGAATCCTAGGTGTCAAGTAGCTTGATTTTTACCCGATATCCAACTGTGCCGATTGCTCGCATTGCTCCTGCTGTTGTGGCGGCTTTTGTGGCAGCACAGGCATCAATTGCCACAACTTTCCCATCGCGCCTGGGTAGCGATCGCTCGCATTGTTCGCTCTCTTGTTAACCAGCCCTCGCCGTCAGACGTTTAATCGTCCTTCCACTGCGATCGCCTCCCAAGCCAGAATTTATACAAACAAATTAAATTAAGTTAGAGTTGGGTAGGGGTCAGTCTCACTTTGATAAACCCTCTAATAGCCCTCTCCAATTGGAGGGGATAAAATCACCTGATTAGCGGTTTTTAATTACAGTTGTTAACTTGTATCTTGGCAAGAGGTTTTTACTGATTAAAAACTATGAAAACTTTATCGGAAGTCAAACCTAGAGAGCTGCTATCCAACCATATTCACATTCGCCTCACTGACTCTGACTACAATCAAATTAAAGCCAGAGCAGAGCAAGTAAATTTAAGCATGAGCGACTTCATGCGCCGTGCAGCATTGAAGAGAGCCATGCCGCGCCCTCTAGCTGCATTTGAATTAAAAGCCTATCAAGTTTTGTGCAAGATTGATGCCCAATTTAGAATTGCAGGAAACAACCTCAATCAGATTGCTAAAGCTTGCAATAGTGCTGTAATATTGGGAGAACCAGTTGTTGTCAATACAGGACTCTTAGAAAGCGTACAGCGACTCATTCGAGAAAACGGGAAGGCAATTAAAACAATAGTTGCAAACCTCGCCAAATCTACAGTACGCTAATTATTAACAAGCCTGGGCTTTACCGCCTGAGCAATCGATTCTGTGCAACTGACGGCTTTTCGGTTATGATCGGCAAACAAATCAAAGGTACAGGCTTTAGGGGCTGTTTGAACTACGTGCTGGGCAAAAAAGACGCTTATCTGATTGGCGGCACTATGTGCGGACAGACTCCTGAAGAACTTGCTGCTGAATTTGCGATCGCCCGACAACTAAGACCTAACCTGAAAGTAGCAGTTTTTCACGCCACTTTATCTGTCGATCGCACCGAGAGACTGGAAGATTCTGAAGAGAATGACCAGCGCTGGCTGGCGATCGCAGCCAACTACATGAAAGCGATGGAATTTGACAACAACCAGTACGCAGTTGTCAAGCACAGCGATACAGAACACGACCACATTCACATCGTCGCCAGTCGCATTCGCCTAGATGGAAGTGTCGTTGACGATAGCTGGGATTATTACACAAGCCAAGAAACTATTCGCCAGCTCGAACAGGACTATAATCTAGAAATTGTCGCGCCGAGTTGGGAAACAGACAAGCGAGCTCCGACTACAGGAGAACACAGGCACTTACAAAGCAAGGGAAACAAGAGCGTCAGGGTGCAATTACAAGACCTAATTGATGAAGTTACCCAAGATAACTCAACTATGCCAGAATTCGTTGAGCGGTTGCAGCAACAAGGCGTAGAGGTGCAAGTCAGACTGACTCGAACTGGGTTCAGTAAAGGGATTTCTTACAACTTAAATGGAGTCGCTTTCAGCGGCACTCAGTTGGGTAAAGCTTACACTTTTTATGGATTGCAGAAGCATCGAGGCGTTAGCTATGACAAAGGGCGAGATAACGCCTTAATTGAGGCTTTAATGCAGCCACAAATTTTAGCTATTGCCCCCAGCGAGGGTTACGTTTTCTCGTACTAAATTTCACGAAAAAAACAAATTTATGAGCGCTGTCGCGCCCAAAAATAAAGCATCGGACAAAAAAATAGAACTATCACAAACCTACACCTATTACTTCAATATTTTAACCTGCGTCCACCAAACATAAAACGAACTGTACATCATGGGCATAAAAACAACACTTGTACTAAATTTTCAACAAACAAGCTATCAAACGCTCGACCAAATAATCCACGCTCTACGACTTGTGAGAGACCAAAAAGTCCAAGAGAGAAAGTCAATTATCGAGCAAGAACTGCTGGGATTAAACTTCCAAATTCCTCACGAAAGCAGCAACCGTAGCAACAACGACAGCAGCAACGGCAGCAACAAAAACTGCGAGCTAAAAATCGACTGGTAATTCAATTATGCCGGAGAGACAAGTTTGTTTCTCCGGCAGCCGCAAACATCTTTCACCACATTCAAAAATGGCAAACAAAATGGCAGGATACCTGTATCTTCTGCACTTTGAAAAGCCGATATGTTCAACTCATCCAGCCCAACACTACGTCGGCTGGACAATCATATTTGGACGAAAGGCTTTGGAAACATAAAAAAGGCAGAGGTGCTAAATTTTGCGCCGCTGCCCGAGAACGCGGAATAAACTTTGTCTTGGCAGAATGCTGGGTTGCAGACAAAAGTTTTGAGAGGAGAATCAAAAGGCAAAAAAACCACAAACGTTTTTGCCCTCTTTGCAAAAACTGAACTGAAAGGAAAAATCAGCTTTTTTGTAGGAAATGCAATCCCACTAGGACGAAACATAACAGTTTTCAAACATTGTGAGATACAGTTGACCGATTACCTTTTTCCCCATTACCAAGAAGCCAATTTTCCGATCTACACCGCTTTCATTAGCTTGCATAAATAGTTGCAACTGGGTGTTAAGTTTCGTACTTAAACTCAACACCCAGTTGTTTGTGCGTAATTCCTGTATCTATTAGACATCTCCCATAAGGATTGTGGAACAGGCCCAACGGCCTGTTCTGAACTGTCTTTTTGGGAGATATCTATTGCTTTCGCCAATGCGCCTCCACCCCTCGTCCCCGACATTGCAAATGCCCAGCATCTCTTTCCCGGCGCAATAGACGGCGAATCAAATCAATTCCCACTGTTGGACACCGTTCCTGCAATTCCCTAATCGAGAATTCTTGAGGCAAATTGTTAATCGCATCCAATACGATCGCCGTTTTAGTTCCTTTTGCAGAAGTAACATATCCCACCCGCTGCTCAAACTCCCGATAAGCTGATAGCAGCATGACTCCCAAGAAATACTCCCACCAAGGTAATAAGTTATGCTGCCCTTCATGCCATCCTTGGGAAGATTGGTAAAGCGTATCATAATAGCTTTCCTTAGTTCTCTCCACAATCCGTTCCAAACTAATAAATTGCCCTACCTCATAACCAGCTTTGTATAGCAGCAACAAAGTCAGCAACCTTGCCATTCGCCCGTTTCCATCTAAAAAGGGATGAATGCATAAGAAATCCAAAATATAAGTTGGAATCAGCAATAAAGGTTCTATTTCGCCCGATTCCCAGAGGCGATTAAACCGTTCTTGCAGGCGTTCCATTGCCGCAGGAGTAGCATAAGCGGGAGTAGGTTGAAACCTCACCACTTTAGTCCCGTCAGGATAAGTAGCGCTAATTTCATTATCCACTGTTTTCCAGCGCCCGCCTGTATTAACAGCAAATTGGTAAAGGTCGCGGTGCAGTTGTAAAATCACCCCTGTACTAAAAGGAATGTGGGTATAACTGGTGTGAATTGTAGTTAGCACGTCCCGATAACCCGCAATTTCTTGTTCTGAACGATCGCGCGGCGTTGTTTTTTCTGTTACTAATTTCTTAATCCGTTCTAGTGGCACTGTAATGCCTTCAATGCGGTTAGAAGATTCGGTGCTCTGAATAACCGCAGCTTGGCGCAAAGTGCCTAAAACTTGGGGGGCTTGTTGTTTGAATAACTCTTGCTTTCCCTTGTACTCTCCAAGCAAACGAATTGTTTGCAGAAGTCTTTGGTTGAGCTGTTGACTTTCAATGAACCCCTTTTCAAATGACAGCATATCTATTTTTTATCCTTTGTATTAATTATAAACATTTATCGCAGTCAATAACTCGGATATTGCGTGCGCTCGCATCAAAACTTTGAAAGCCGATCGCAAGCAGAACCGACGCCAAATCCAGATAAATAAGTAAGGCGATAGTTGCTTTTAGCCATAGCCTTCTACCGCCAGTAATTCTTTAGCTTCTTGATGCTTCCCTATTTCTAGGAGAAGATTCGCTTCTGTTGCTGTGGCTACAGCCCAACCTTGAATAGAAACATCAGCATTGAGCATGATTGCAGCATCTAATTCTGGGGTAGCTTGCATTGCTTGATTACTGAGAAATAGTCGCACTCTGGAAGCTGTTTTAATCGCAGCTCTCGGTGATTTATCAGGAAAACGAGAACGATCGTCAAGTTCAGCTTTTAAAGCAGCAATTTCTTTAATTAGCATTGCTTGATGAAGATGAGAAATAGCTTTGGCGAGGCTTCGTTGCTTTTGGCGGCTATCTTCTACCAATAAGTACAGATATGCTAATTGTCCAGAGATAATCTCTAAGCGATTATCAACACGATTTAAACCAGCTTCAACCAAATTAAAGCCTGTTATTAAGCTATTATCAATACGATTTAAGCCAGCTTCAACTCGGTTAAAGCCTTCTTCCATTGACTGTTGAAGATGACCTAAACTTTTTTGTATTTGGTGCAGTTTATAGCCCATATAAGCAAAGCCAGCAATACTGACACCAAGGTTTAAAACACTTGCACCCGCTGCAATTTGAGTTATTCCCATTACTGAGGATAAGGTTTGTTCGATACCTATTAATTTATGATAGGTAAGCCCATGACCAATAATGTCAATTCCTCCCAAAATGGGGGAAAAGGGAATACCCATCAGTTTGTTAGTCAGTCCGGGAGTTTCAGCTAAATGGCGGACAATTTGACCAGCATTTTCTGTACCCGCAGCCCATCTAATAACGCTTCCGTAGCGTTGCATTGAGCCATTTAACAAACCTTGGATGATTTCGGGATTGTCAACTAAAAGAGTGGTATTAATTAACATTTGAATTACTATGTTTAGCGATTATAAACGTCAAAGTTTCCGTAGGCTTCCATTTGCAATCTAGGCGATATTTTCAACTTATTTACTAAATCAGCTAAGTTACGAAAAGCGTCATATCTATCGAGTTGATTTACATTTGGATTAAATCCTTCATCAGCTTGATTTAGTTCAATATAGACTAAGTAAATTTCATATTCTGATTCTTCTCCTTTTGATACTGAATACTGATTGATACTAGCTCTTCTTTGATTTAAATCAGTTTTAGAACCTAGCCATAAATATTTCGTGATTTCGTAAAGTGCTTCTCCATCACTAAAATCAATTCGTCTTTTTGTTTGGAGTGATTCAAGTAAATCTGCTTGTGACGCAGAAACTACTAAAACTAAATATTGTTTAGTAATTCTTTGAGTTGGAGGAGCTTGAACTGTGGAAGATTGAGGATGAGGATAAGACTGTCTAGGTTCTTCTCTAGGAGTTGTCTGTGTCTGTTGTTGTCTTTGAACTGTGCGCTCTTGAACTGTAGAAGATGGATGAAGATCGGGGTTATATTCTATAGATTCTTCCCTACGATTCGTCAGTAGTAATTGTTCCTCTTGTTGCTTTTTGAGATAATGTACTCCTGCCCCTGCTGCTCCTGCTCCTGCTAATAACCCTCCTACTGATCCTGCTACTGCTGTTCCTACTGCTACTGCTGTTCCTACTACTACTGCTACTTCTAACAATTCCCTAGGCTCCATTTTTTAACTCCTGAATTTTACTATGTTTAAAACCTACTTTACTGACGACAATCTTCTGCTAACTTTTGACAAATTGCTGTTGCATTATCTTTTTGCACTTCAAAATCGCGCCAAAACTGTTTTTCCTGTTCAAAGTTATCCTCAATAAAACTTAATTGTTGTTGCAAAGCACGTTCAGCTAGATTGGTAATCTCATCAACGGATTCTTCAAAGATACTGCTAACATAATCTAATCGTTTGAAAATCCAGCCACATAAAATATCCCATAAACTTGCTTTGTTTTTCGCAATTCCACTTGACCATTGTTTTGCCATTAAGTCTGGAGAAGGAAGAAAAAGTTCAACATACTCGATATCTTCGTAAATATTCCTAGTTACAGCTTCTTCGTAATTACGGGTTACGGGTCGTGTTTTTGTTCTCGTTTTCGTGCTAAAGAAACAAGAACCATCTTTATAAGATTCTGTATAACTTTGATCTTCAGTTTTTGTGCGAGTTTCATATTCTGTTTTCGTACCAACTACTTCTCTTTGTTGGGAGCGATTTTGCTTAATAGCGTCTGGAAGCTCAAAAAACTTCTCCGGTAAAGTTGGCAAGTTTTGAGCTAACTTTTTGCGTAAATTACTGATGGCTGCTTTTTCAATATTAATCGCAGAAAAATTTGAGGCGGACAAACAAACTTTTAAGCTATTAACTTGTACATCAACTAATGATTCTAAAGCTTGTTCAAACTGTTGAGCTTTTCCTTGTAAAACAAACTCTGCTCTTTTGGTGATAGCTTCTCTCATATTGTAATACAGGATACGAACATAACGCTCATCATGTTCAAGTTCTTTTGTCCCTTTATCATCATCAGCTCTTACACGCTTAACTAAATATTCTGACTGTTGAGAAAATTTGCTGAGTCTTCGACTAACATTATCATAAGCTTTTGAAATATTATCCGCTAATGAAGGTAATGTGACTTCCCGTAGTTTATCTCTCAGTTCAAAAGCTCCTTGGTTCTTCTTAAGAGAATCGCGAACTGGAACAATTAGAACTTTGGTTAAGTCTCCTTCCACCTCAGCGACAGCATCAAAAATTATAGAAAACCCCTTACGTCCTTTTTTGTCAGCATCTTGTTTAATCTTAATCCGACTTTTAGGATCGTCGTTTTTCAATCCTTCTATTAATTGCTCAATCTCGGTCTTAAATTCTTTCCCAAGTTTTTTGATGTTTTTTTGCAAGTCTTGACGAATTTGAGCAATCTTTTCTCTTTCTTGTTCAACCTGTTCTTGATTATTAATCTTTCGTGTTTTAATCAGAATATCTAGATTATCTGACAAAGACTCATAGTTATTGAATACTTCCAACAACGCAGGAAGTATTACCAGTTCAGCAAATGATTTTTGAACCCGTCTACGGAAGCAATCCCAAAGTTCTTTACCGCCACTCCATTCTAAAGAATAGTGGAGAATTTTTCGCAGGGTTTCATCATCAATAGCCTCATTGTCTTCAACTCGATCTTCAATATCACGAAACCAATTCTTTAAATCTCGGTTCTCTTTAGTATTTAACTTAATAACTCCTGCACAATCTTGAAACATAGCTTTAAGAAGTTTTAAGCGTAGTTCCTGATTTATCAGTGATGGTTCGTTAAAAGATCCTGAACCCCAAGCACACTGGGCATAATATAAAATACGAGCATTAAAAGGGAGAACATCAGGAAGTTCTGGAAGTGATAAAACGTCTTTAATTTCTTCTCTTAATTTATCAACACGTACTGACAAAGGTAAATCATCTGCTCCTCGGTTATCTACTCGATTTAAGATAAAAATCATCGAATCTGTGCGTCCCTGTAGGTATTCGACAATTTTCTTTAATTCTTCCAATAGGCGTTTTCTGTGGACATCATCTACCTGCATATAGTCCAAAGCTACTAAACTAAAAGCTTTATTAACTTGCTTTTGAATAGTTGCTAAGTTAGTCCGGTCTTGAACTGATTTCAATCCAGGTAAATCAATCAATTCAACTCCTATATTGTTTGGTAAACCCAGTAAAGAAGCATCACAAGCAGGTAAAATAGGAACATAAGCTGTTAGTTGTGGCGCAACATATTCCCGTTTTTTCCGCGCATCGTGATAGGAGTGCATCACGGTGCGAATTCGCTGATATAAATCCTCATCACTTAAGTTCGTCCATTCTCCAGTATCCCAAGCCGCATCCTCTGTTTCTGCAATTATTAATTTCTGTTCTTGGGAATGTTTGATGGTTAATACACCCCCACTCATTTCCCCTGCTTCAATAGGCGCAATTTTCCGACCAATAAGCGCATTAACAATCGTTGACTTTCCCGAGGAAGTTGTTCCCAGAGTAGCAATCCGAAAACTAGGATTTTCTAGCCGTTGGACAGCTTCTTGATAAACAGTTAAAAAATCCTGTAGGGAAGATTGAATCCCTGAATCAGCAAAAACATCAGGGGACGAGTTGACTAAGCTAGAGACTGAAGTCCCTAATTATTGTAAGAGGTTGCGGGTGTTGTTTAACTTAGATTCAATATTTAGTTCCACTGGAAGCCTCTGTAATTAATACTTTGGGTTAATTCCACTAATTTATTAAAAAATCAACGGTTTGCTTTCCAGCAAATCCTCCCCGCGCTAGCGAAGTATGCTGCTGTTGCTTATCGTGTTTACTATTTCTTGGTTAAGCGCGATCGCTCTTTGAACAATCAACAGCATATCACTTTTACTATATTACTGCATTAACAAGTTATAACACCTTAACAAATTCCCCTACCGTGGAACAAGTAAACTCCCCAGGGCAAAAGGCATTTTCAACCGCACGCCCAAAACGGACTCAACCTCTCAAACAGCTCAGGTTCCCCTTGACACCACGGCAATTGGCTGATTGTGGCAGTTGTACCCGAAACCGACTTCACGGGCAAAGTTCAGGCCAATACTCGCAACACTATTTTGCTCGTGCTGCTGGCTTTGGTTCTTTCTATCTGCCTTTTGCTGTCTATTTCCCTAAGAATAGAACAGCGGCTGCTGCGGTTAATTTCGGCAACAGAGGCGATAGCTGGTGGCGACTTCGACTCAACAGTTTCAGGTAGCGGCGTTGCCGAACTCGAAGCCCTAGCCTGTGCTTTCGAGCGCATGAATTGCCAGTTAAAAGCATCTCGCCAGCGGTTAAAAGAATATTCAGGCGATTTAAAGCGGCAAGTTGCACAGAAAACGAAGGAACTAAAGCAAGCTAAAATTGCAGCCGAAAGTGCCAATCGCGCTAAAAGTACCTTTCTGGCCAATATGAGCCACGAATTGAGAACGCCTCTGAATGCGATTATCGGCTTTGCTCACCTCCTTGTGCACTCTAAAAAAACTGCACCGGAACAGCAGTCGAGTTTAGATATTATCAATCGCAGTGGCGAGCATTTGTTGAAACTAATCAACGATATTTTGTCGCTGTCTAAGATTGAAGCCGGTCAAATTACCCTCGAATCAAATGCTTTTGATTTGTACGGTTTGCTCTCGGACATCGAAGGGATGTTCCAACTCAAAACTCAATCTAAAGGGTTGCAACTTGTTTTTGAACGCAGTTCAGATGTACCGCAATACGTCCGAACTGATGAAAGCAAGCTGCGTCAAGTTTTGATTAATCTGTTGGATAATGCTGTTAAATTTGCTGAGACGGGTAGGGTGAAGCTGACTGTAAAATGCCGACCGTTGCTGGCCAAAAAACCGCTATCCAAATTCTTTCTCCAGTTCTCAGTGAAGGATACAGGCCCAGGTATTGCCCCTGAAGAGGTTAGCCGTTTGTTCAAGCCGTTCGTGCAAACTGAAACTGGCAGGAAATCGCAAACGGGAACGGGTTTGGGATTGCCAATCAGTAGCTCTTTTGTGAAGCTGATGGGTGGCGAGATTAAGGTCAAAAGTTCTGTGGGGAAAGGAACGGTTTTTAGTTTTTACATTAAAGTCAGTCATGCAACTGAAAGCGAAATTTATGACAGACTGCCACAAAAACGAGTGAAGGGGTTGGCATCCAACCAACAAATATATCGCATTTTGGTAGCGGACGATGAGTCGGAAAATCGGTTGCTACTAACTCAGATATTGAAGTCGGCTGGCTTTCTTGTGTGGTTCGCAAATAACGGAATTGAGGCTGTTAAATTGTGGCGAAAGTACAAGCCGGATTTAATTTGGATGGATTTGAGGATGCCTGTTCTGGACGGCTTTCAAGCCGATCGAAAAAATCGAGCTCGGCCTGACGGTTCTAATACTAAGATTATTGCTTTGAGCGCTAATGCTTTTGTTAAAACCCAGGAACTCGCCATGTCGAAAGGCTTCGATGACTTTGTTGCCAAACCGTTCCGAGAGGCAGTAATTTTTGAGAAGATGGCGCGACCTTTGGGTGTTCGCTATATCTATGAAGAGGAGTCGCCGAGGAAGTCCGAACAGGATGAGCCTTTTATGCAACTGACTCCTGAGTCGCTGTCTGTGTTGCCGAGGGAGTCGATTGAGAAGCTTTATAAAGCAGCCGCTTGTGGAGACGAGCAAGCGGTAAGGCTGTTGATTGAGCGAATTCCGCTGTCGCAGAAGCAAATTGCTGCGGCTCTGACTAAATTAGTTGACAATATGAGCTTAGATATTATCAGCGATTTGACTCAACACTACCTTTGAACGAACCCCACCCCAATCCAAGATTATGAGTATGGACTGCGCTGAACATCTCTAGTTCAATGATAACTGCGATAGTTCAATGATAACTGCGATAGTTCAATGATAACTGCGATAGTTCAATGATAACTGCGATAGTTCAATGATAACTGCGATCGCAGTTAGAAAAGGCGGTTCTCAAAGTTATTTCAAAGATTAGCCTAGAATAAGCCGCAGTCCACTAATATTGTTGTTGAAGCAACACGTTTATTGCGTGCTTAAAAATAGATGAGCAAAATTATTGCGCTGTTCAACCAGTCAGGTGGCGTCTCCAAAACCAGTTTGACAATGAATTTAGGCTACCATTTAGCCAAGCGGAAGCAAAAAGTCTTGTTAGTAGATATGGACCCACAAGCCTCACTTACCACCTTCATGGGCTTGGAGCCATCTGAGTTGCAGGAGACTGTCTACGAGTCCATTATGAACGGTTCTGACGCGGCGCTCCGCAAAAACCTTCACAACATGGACTTGCTCCCTTCTAATATTAATTTGAGCGGAGCAGAGCTGGAACTGGTAGTGGCTGACATGAGAGATAGCCGGCTCAAAGAAGTCATTGACCCCCTTAGCTCGCACTATGATTTCATATTGATAGACTGCCCTCCCTCGCTAGGCATCCTATCCTATATCAGCCTAGTTGCCTCCACTCACGTCTTAATTCCGATTCAGACTGAATATAAAGCTCTCAAGGGACAGGAAGCATGAATCCCGAATTAAAAATTTGTGTACTCCAGCACAGCTTAAACGAAATCCAAGCCACCATAAACTTGCTGCAAGCCAGAAGCCAAACAAAGCAAATATCCAACCCTTCAGGGTGGGTCGTTGATTGTTTGCGCGGTCGCTGGTGGGAAAAAACTAACGGTTTTCCAAACTAGAACCCAACAAATGTTGTTTCGTCTCCAGCTTCAACAGGCTCTTCTCCAACTCCAAAAAATTCTCCTTCTGCACAGACAACAAGAATAAATGAGGATTATATTGACCCTCAGTATATGCCATTAAAAACTCACCGAAAGTTATGCGAACAGTTCCAGGAACTAGGCGAAGAAGCTTTCGCAGCGCTAGGTATTCAGCAGCAAATTTACTTGCAGTGGATGCAGCGATTTCCTCAGCACGTAAAACAAATTTTCAACAAATTATCTACTACTTAATTATTTAGCTTAGCTGTGAAAACAGTGATGATTTAACTCATGTAGACAGCTTCTAACCCTTTAGACAACTTTGAAAACAGTTCAAGTAACAACAATCTCAAAGGAGAATACCAGATATGGCAGTCAGTTTTTTTGACAAAATTATGCCGAGCAACATTGATGCAGAGGAAGCAATTTTATGCGGAATTTTGATCGATCCAATCGCCATTAACCGAGTCGCAAATATTCTGCGTCCCGAAGCGTTAGCAATTACAGTCCACCAACACATTTATCGGGCCGCTTTAGCGTTGCACTCTAAAGAGCAGCCCACAGACTTGATGAACGTCACCACTTTTCTCGACGACCACAACCTGCTGGAAGTAGTAGGGGGTCAAACCAAACTGGTAATGCTGGTAGACCGAACTGTTTCAGCCGTCAACATCGACCAATATGCCTTGCTAGTCGTGGACAAGTTTGTCCGGCGCGAACTCATCAAAATTGGTAATGACCTGGTGCAGCTTGGCTACGAAACTTCCACCGAATTGGATGCCATACTAAATGAAGCCGAGCAAAAGATTTTTGTCCTCAATAAGTACAAAGAAGAGCGACAGAAAGCTATTCGGCCTCTTTCGGAATACTGCCACGAGCTTTGGCGATATCCAGATGAAATTGAGGAACAGCGCTTGGAGACTGCTAACTACTGTCCTGGAATCAGCACGGGGTTTTACGACCTCGACGACCTCTTGGGAGGGGGATTTTACCGAGGTGAATTGATTGTCATAGGAGGTCGCCCCGGCAGCGGCAAAACAGCTTTGGCTTGCGCGCTTGGGTACAACATTGCTTCCCTTCCCACGAACGGTCGAGTTTTGATGTTTTCGATGGAAATGCCAGGTCGGGACTTGGCAGCGCGACTAATGGCACTTGAGAGTGGGGTGTCGGTGAAAGATATCAGGAAAGTTAACCTAGCTGGTAAGTACGAAGTCCTAGCTTCGGCTTTAGGGAAAGTTAGCGATGCTGATTTTTGGATAGACGAAAGTTTGGAACCGTCTCCCTTGGAGATTCGTTCCAGAGTTAGGGAGTTTGTTTGTGAGCGCTGCCCATTGGGTTTGGTAATTGTTGATTACTTGCAATTGATGGTGAATTCTGCGGATGAAAATGTTGTCAATAAAATTAGCGAAATTACGCGACAGATGAAGATTTTGGCTCGCGAGGTTGACGCGCCGGTTGTGCTACTTTCTCAGCTCAATCGGGGGGTAGAGACTCGCACGAACAAGCGTCCAAGTTTATCGGATTTGCGTGGTTCTGGTGGAATTGAACCGGATGCGGATGTTGTGCTTGGAGTTTACAGGGACGACTATTACAATCCTGATTCTCCCGATCGGGGAATCGCTGAAATTATTGGATTGAAAGGGCGCAATAGCGGAACGGGAACGGTTAAGCTGCTGTTTGATGCTGAATGCTGTCGGTTTCGGAATATCTATAAACTGCCGTAATATTAAAGGACAGGAAAATATTGAGCTCTGTCGCCTTACTTCAGAATCCCGAGTGCCTTGACAAGCTGTTCCGGCTGTACCTCCAAATAGCGCTGGAGACTCGACAAATTTTTGTGTCCCGAAATCTCCATAATCACCCGGAGCGGCACCCCCGCATTGCTCAAATTAGTCAGCGCCGTCCGCCGCATCGAATGTGTTGAAGCCCCCTTAATTCTTACCCGCTTGCAAGCTTCTTTAAAAATCACATCCGATGCGGCGCGAGTCAAAGGCTTCGTATTGTCTCGCCCCGGAAACAAAAAACCCACATCTGGATTGTAAGCCTTTAAATACTTAGCCAGTATAGGATGGAGCGGCAGCGTTCGCGTTGCTGACTTCCCCTTTGTCGTCGCTTTCCGCAACGTGACTGACCCCCCAACAATGTCGTGAGTTGTTAAAGCTAACGCCTCTGAAATGCGGCAGGCGCAGTAAAAAGTTACAGCAAACAAAAGCCTGTCCCTTGCTGTAATAAAACCCCGGTCAAACAGTCGGTCAATTTCTGCTTTCGTCAAGTCTGCCGAAAAGCTTTTATCGCTTGATGGGACACTTGCGGGGCGCTGCGCCGAGGATGCCTCCGCCCGCGCCCTTTATTGCAGTTAGATTGGCTTTTATTGCTACTCAACTGACTTAAATTCTCAGGCAAATTGATAATTGGCAAGGTGGCGATCGCGTCTATGAGTTCTCGGAAGGTAACAGGTTCAAGGACTGCCATAACGGCACGAGCAAATAAAACTGGCGCTTATATAATTTGATTATACTATTTTTTGATTCAACTTGCAATTTTTTGTGATATTTTCGTTCCTCCTTAATAAAAAGTTATGAATGTTTGGGAAAAGAGCTTCCCTCACTTATGCAAAAAAAAATGCCATTGCAGTCGGCGAGCAAAAGCATTGTTATAAGTTTTGGAGGGTAAACAAGCGCGCTGGTTAATTGGTTGGCGATCGAAACTTTTGGTTCACCGTCTTGACGCCGAACGCGCACCTTTACCTCTGTCAGAAGTAGCGAAGGCCCTCCTTGTCTGCAATAACCGCTTTGGGAGCAAGCTTGAGGATGAGAAGCATCACAAATTCTGGAGAATCTTCCAGCCTATTTTTGATTTGAGCCTGCAACCATTCAACTGAGGAATCAGAACCATTGACATGAATGCGAGCAAGCCCAGGGACGGTGCAGCAGCTTTAATGGCGCTGGCAATGAATGCGAGCAAGCTAAGAGTGAAATCAGCGAAGTATTAACGGCAGGAATTGAGGTCGTGCTTGCGCCTGAATGTGCGGCAAAATCAATAGGTTTTGCAGGTTCGTTCGGTGTTTGTTTGCCTGTACACCGATGGCGAAAGCGATGGGTGCTGGCTGGGTTCTCAATTTCAATTGTTGCTCCATTTACCTCGCTGCCGGCACCGTCGGATTGCGCTGCGGCTGTTGACATATTTACTTGGGTTCGATTGTCTGTGAGTTCTTCTTGGGCTGCTTCAGGTTTGTGCAGGAATACTGAGGCTAAGCAAAAGAGAGTGGTAAAAAGGAAAGGGGGAAATAGTACATCGTTGATAGTTTGGATAGTCATCTGAACAAAAAACTCCCAATCAAATTTTTCGCGGTAAGCATTGCTAACCTTTTTTAGATTGCAACAGTTGACAACATGGTGCAGCATGGCTACACGGGCTGAAGAACCGGAGAATTAACTTCATCCTTTTGGATGATTAACTGAGGAGAAATCCACCTAATCTGATAATTTATTCAAAGGCTCCGACCTGCTGTACGAGGATCTAAGCGGTTTCAGGAAAGCGAAAAGTTGTGTTTTCTTTCTTTGCTCACGCCTCGCGCGTGACGGGCGCCAATGCGAACGGGACATTGGCGGATGAGCATTCAGTCGTCACAATTAATGTCGCAAGGAGGCTCCCCCCTACTCGTTAGAGAGGCGGTGAGAGGAATTGCGACCAATAAATAAACGCGCGGTAGCGCAACCATACTAATTAAGCTATAATCATAAGAGTGAGTTTTTAGATGAGATGGAACAAGTCCTGACCTTAGTTGTAAAGCTTCAAGCTAGTACCGAACAGCAACAATTGTTGTCCGAGACGGCTGATGCTTTTGCGTCAGCTTGTAACTGGATAGATCGAAATATTAATCCTAACCTGACTAACAAAAACTCAATCCAAGCCCTTTGCTATAAATACGTAAAAGACCATTTTGGATTAACAGCTAATCATGTTGTTAGAGCTTGTGCAAGAGTAGGAGCTAACCGATTAACGGCAAAGCAGAAAAGTACAAAGGTTAAAAACTTCAAGCCAACAAGCTTTGACTGTGACGCAAGGACTTTTCGGTTGATTGAAGCAGATTGGACTATTAGCATTTCCACAACAGGTAAACGGTTAGTTGTTCCTATTCGAGCGAGCAATTACCATCGGGGCAAATTAACGGGGCAAAATCCTACTTCGGCTCAAGTTTGTTTGCATAAAGACGGTTGCTGGTACGTCCATATACAGCTCAAGTCGGAAACTCCTAAAACTAGCAAGACTGATAACGTTATCGGCGTTGATTTTGGAAGACGCGACATCGCTGTTACAAGTACAAGTCAATCCTGGTCAGGAAAGGAGATACAGAAAACTAGAGACAAATATAGTCGTGTGCGGGCTTCTTTGCAAAAAAAGGCATCCCAAGGCACAAGGTCATCTAGACGTAGAGCTAGAAAGATTTTGAAACGGTTATCGGGACGCGAAAGAAGATACCAAACATGGCTAAACCATAACATTTCAAAAGCTATTATTTCTGAGGCAAAACAGACTCAATCCTTTGTTTCTATCGAAGATTTAACGGGTATTCGGGAACGGACTAACCAAAAACATAGAAATAAAACTGAAAGAAGGCGGTCAAATTCGTGGGCTTTTTATCAGTTAAGAACATTTCTCGAATACAAAGGAATCTCCGAAGGGGTTGAGGTAATCACTGTTAATCCAGCATATACTAGCCAAAGTTGTCATTGCTGCTTGCATATTGGCGTAAGAACTGAAAAACGCTTCAAGTGCAGTAATAAAGTTTGTGGCTGGATTGGTGATGCCGATGAAAATGGTTCAAAAATGATTGCTCTATTGGGGCTGAGTGTAAACCAGCCTAGAGGTTCTGAGTTGTTGTCTTGTTCAATAATTCAAGGGCTACCAAAAGCCGACACGCTTAGCGTCAACAAGCGTGTGGGTAGTTTACAATTAGCACTCTCTGCGGAGAGTGGTTTCAGTAGCTGACTTTTTTAGCCGCTCAAAGGGCGGTAGGCGCGGAGGTTAATCAAAAATTAATCGGACATTACCGAACTGCCACTTCACCCATATCTTGGCACGCTAGTACAGCTCGGCGTAAGTAGACAGACTATATTTGGGGCAGGGCTATTTCATTCTAAATAATTCCTTGAGTGTGTTAAGACCAAAGCCAGCCAGTCGTTGAGCTTGAGCCATATTCTGAAATCCATACTCTCGATATAAATTGAGTGCAAAATTACGCGCCGTTGCCCAGATTTGCACGCTTTGGGGTAGTTCTAATGCGTGAAGCATCTTCTACGCCGGGTCACATCCCGTACATAATGCACTTTATTCTCTACTCCCCAATAACCACGGATTCTTTGTCCAAAAGCTTCTGCTGTATCAACAAATGAAGCTATATAATAGCGGGTTTCTGTGGCATACTCGATGATATTGGCACGATATACTTGTCGTTCTGATTCAACTATAATCAAGGTCTTGAGTCCCGGAAATTTGGGAATGTCTGTCAAATCCTGTGTAATACTCACTGTCCTTTTTTCAATAGGACCATGACCTTTGTTGATTTTTTGAGCGCTCTGTTGTGATTTAAAACAGCCTTTGACTGCTGTTAGTAATCCAGATTGGTTGCCCTTGAGCGCACCCACGTAATCATTCTTACTGTCAACGATCACCTGAAGTGTTTTTTTTGGGTGCTAATGGCATCAAAGGCAAAAACCACGCCCTTGACTGCCATCTGTTCGATAAATGCAGGAATTGCTGTGATTTCGTTTGTTTTTGAATCCACCTCATAAGGTTCCAGAATCAAGCCCCGCTCAACAATGTAGGCGCTAACCAGCATAATAGCTGGATGTGAATCCACATGCGGGATCATCGCTGATTGCCTCATATGAACCTCTTACTACTTTACCGTCCATAGCGATTGTTTCTCTTGGCAATGGTTGAACACCAAAAAAACGGGATAAGCAGGCTGAATAACTCTGATACTCTGTCCGCATTCTTGGTGCGTCGAATCGTACTATAAGAAGGAATTCGTCCCTTTGGTGGTTGAAAAAGTTTTACTAATTCGGCTTTGTGCGCTCCCTCGCCAATCCCCAATTGCGAGAAAACCTTTGTTCCCGGCAGCAACTGCAACGCCGTGAACATAGCAAGACAGAGTGCCTGCTGATGGCGCGATCCTGTGTCGCAACGAGTATCAATCAAGTCAGAGAAGGCTTCAACAATTGCAAGTTGCGTCATTACTCAAAACAATTTGAAGGAATATAGCTTCAGCTTATCACCCTTCTCTCAAGAATGAAATAGCCCTGCCTGCACGCTGTTGATTAATAATGAGCATTTTTGTTATAGAACCCATTTGACATCTTTTAGACCGCAAGCCTCTTAATCATCAACCTAATAAAACAAAGATTTACCTTGGCAGTTGCATTAGCTAAAGTTCTCTCGAAGTTCTTAACGAGTATTTTGCATCTTTCCATCCAACTATTTGACCGTTCAATCACCCACCTTGCCCTAACCGGAACAAATCCCGATTTTCCCTCGGCTTCTTTTTGTGGTTTTGAAGGTTTTTCTGAAAGTTCAAACTTAATTTTGGTCAGAATTTGTGGGGAAACTTTCTTTAACTCAGCAGTCAAATGCTCGGGGTGATAACCGTCGCCCGTGCAAAATAGTGATTTGGGGAATATTAACAGGTTTAGACTTGAAATAATCGATGTTTTTACTCAACATTTCAATCAAACCCGCATCATCTGATACATTGGCTTTTGTACAATGAGTAAAGAAGGGAAAACCAAGCGTGTCAACAGCTAGATGCCTTTTAATACCATTGGTAGATTTATAAAAACAATACCCTTTCGATGCAATACTGGCATTACACGTATTTTTCACGGCTTGTGAGTCAATAATGATTAACGTAGTCCACTTCGGTTTTTTTTAACCTGCGATCGTACTTGACAATGTAAGACTTCCATCAATTTTTCAATCCCTCCTTGCGAGCGCCACTTTTTGTAATACCAGTATACAGTTGAGTAGGGAGGTAAATCTTTTGGTAGATCGGCCCAATTGCAACCATTCTTGAGTTGGTAGAAGATACCATTTAAAATTTCCCTTGGAGTCCAGTTAGGTGGGCGAGTTCTCTTTTTTTGGGGCAATATTTGATAGAGTAAGGGTGACAAAAATTCCCATTCGGCATCTGTGAGATTAGTAGAATAAGGCATCATCTGAATCTGAGTATTTTGATGGTAATTTTACCTCAATTCTGCTGGGGGGGAACCTACAACCCGAGAGCCCGGTGTGATTCGATCGCCTGCTGCGACTCGATCGCCCGCCTCTGGCTCGATCGCCCACACCGACTCGATCTCCTTGTGCGGGCGATCGTTAAAAGATGTCAAATGGGTTCTATAAAATATTTATAAAGAACAGGATTGTTGGGAGAAAGCGTTACTAAATTATCCGCTGCATACCGCCTCAACGCAGCATCAGTTGCAGAAACAATCAGCCTTTCCTCTCTTAAGCGATCGCCAGCGAATGACCCGGAGGAATTTTTCTTAAACTATAAGTCGCCGGCCGGCAAATTGCCGAGGGAATCAGTTGATTCTAAAATGCCTGCAACTGTACCAACAGCAACGGTATTTCCCGGCTCGATTTTCTCCAAACTCTCAGCAATTGATAATCGTAAAGTTTTACGCTACAGTTTTTTCAAGCCTATCAAAATAGCGATTAGCGTGCGGGATTCAAGGTATCGCTATCGTTTTACGCGTGTATGCTGCATTCTTCGCGAGCGGGCTCTCCACAAACCGAGGATGCCTCTTTTTGAGCGATCGCTCCCGGGTCGAAAATTCGCTCTAGTTGAGAGTCAGGTTGCTGACACCGCCGCCACTGCTGGATTTGCCCGAAGTGGGTAGGGTGTCCGAGCAGTGAATGACTTTCCAAGCGGTGCTGCCGAGCAAGAGGAAACGGGCGCTTAGGAAGCTTGGAGTGGATTCGTTAATTTAAGTATTTTCCTGCCTGATTTAAGTATTTTCCCGCATGAAAACCGTTACTTTTATAAAGACTTAACATAAGTCAAACAACTCTCAGTAAATATACAGAAATTTCTTCTGAGTTGCAGCAGCAAAAACTATAAAGTTCAGTATTGTAACTAATATATTTATAATCTAGTCTAGCCGATAATAAGGATGAGCAACAAGTTAAGCGCAGTCGTAGGAGTAAGCGTAAGTAAAGATTCCTCGAATTTGCTCAACGCCAAATCAATCAATTAAAAATCAAGGGTGCAGCCATGACTTTAACAAAGCCATTTCGATTGCGTTTTCCCCAAAAAAGTAGCAAAAGCACAAATTTTGCAACCCCTACCTTGACTGTTAATCCTACAACAGACAGTTTGAGAGCTCGAACATCAAGCAAAACAATCAATAATAATAGTCCTGGACGCATAGACTCTACTTGTATGATGCGCCGCTCCCCGCCTTACCACTACAGATAGTGTCAAAATTGACCCGTTGAATCGAGGACTGAATAAATTGAGCCGAGGACTGAATAAATTGAGTCTAGGACTCAATAAATAGCGAAAGCGAGTAACAATAGCTTCGCGGGCTACAGTCGTTTAAGGAGTACGGAAGAGCCTTATAACTCCATTCAAACAGGCGACTCGACCAAAGCGGGTAACATAATTGCAACTCGCATCTCCTCAAAAAGATAAGTGACGCATCCAAGCTTACCAAAACTATTATTTAACCCTCAAATCAGGAGTGCAAGCGAGTGCCTTTAACAGACCCGATTGGAGAACCTTTAATAGAAAAACAGGAATCCTTAATTCCCGGACTTGCCCCGACAAAGCCCCCTCTGCTGCCGGGAATTCAAACCTCAAAACCTTTATTATATCAAGCTTCGGCAGAATCATCCGAATCCGAACAACTTAACTTAAACTTAATAGAACCAGCAAGCGAACCCGCATCCGAATTCAGTCGAACAGAAACTGATGCTTTTATTATTAATAAAGCCTCCGATCTGAACAGCATATCTTCTGCCAACACCAGCCCTCTGATAACTAACAGCACTCTCAGGGATACCACAAATTCTGAAGTTGACCCCCTAATTGGTAAACTCGACTCCGACTTAGCAGACCCCCTAACCAACCCAAATCGAATTGCCTCAAATAACGATACTTCTGATTTTAATAAACCCGCTCTAAACGCACCTGCAATCGACTCCTCAATCAGCTACTCAGAATTCAATAAAACCACAGCAACTACAACCGCTGCGAGGGATGAATTACCTGCTGAAAACTCAACACAATTACCCGCAGCCGCAGTTGCCAAATCCGACCAAGAAAACAGCCCAAAATTACCGGATGTAACTGCCTACACAACGAGCGAAAAAGCTTCGGACAAAACGCCATTACCCGCTACCGCTGAAACGACTTCAAAACCCGAAGAACACCAAACGCCCTTATCATCAGGGACTACACTCTTCTTCGAGTCATCACCAAACAAAATATCACCTGCAACTGCATCAACGTCTGACAATTCAGGAGCAAATACAACATCACCCGCAACTGCGTCAGCCGCTGAAAACCCTGAACTAGATCGAACATCACCCGTAACTACATCAACGACCGATCGATCAGAACCAGATCGAACATCACCCGTAACTACATCAACGACTGATAAATCAGAACCAGATCGAACATCACCTCCAACTGCATCAGCCGCTGAAAACTCAGAACCAGATCGAACATCACCTGCAACTGTATCAACGATTGACAAATCAGAACCAAATCAAACATCACCTGCAACTGTATCAACGACTGATAAATCAGAATCCAACAAAACCTCAGTTGCGACTGCATCAACTCCTGACAAATCAGAACCCAACAAAACCTCACCTACCGAAATCTCCACCACCAAAAACTTAGATACAGCCACTAATCTAGAACCCAATAAAACCTCAACCCCAGAACCAGATCGAACCTCAACTCCCCCAACCAACATCAACTTTGACTCAAACGCATTCACTGTCGATGAAAAAGGAATAATCGGCATACAATTCACATCCGACGGCGGCTGGTATAGCGGACAACTAGCCATCGTCAGCCTACTCGGAATGGAAAAATTCGTTCCCGGTTCCCTTGCCTTCATCTTTGAAGCAGCAAGTCGAGCTTTAAGCAACTCGACAAAGGGCTACATCGCAATTTCTGACGATTTAGAAGGAGCATATTACACCGCTCCTAACTGCTCAGAAAACCTCAATTCCGGGCAATACCTCGGCACAAAAACATTTGCCATGACGCCTGGGGACAAATTCTTCTTCATGCTAGTACCCAACGACACCGTACAACAAGTATACGACAACCCCGCAATCGGCGGCGACAAAAAACCCCTATTTTCAATAGCTACAGACAATCCCAGCGACAGCTTCAGTATCGGTCAAATTGCCGACATTACAGGAGAAGGCAAACTCTTTGTCATGGAAGACATGGGGCTGATTCAAGGAAGCGATATCGATTACGATGATATCACATTCCGTGTCACGGGCGCTACATCCAAAATCGTTCCCCTCAGTCAATTAGTTGACCCCTTCTCAGCATCAATTCACTCCCAGTTAGTTCAAAAACTGAAGGGTGAATCGGATAAATCCGAGCCGAAGTTTACCGCAGAATCAACTGTTACCAATTCCGGCGATCGATCGCAGGGAGAAACACCATCGATAACTGCTGATAACGACCAACAAAAACCTCAGCCAACAGCAGCAACAGTTGCTAACTCAGACAGCCAAGAATCGCCACCAACAGCAGCAACAGTTGCTAACTCAGACAGCCAAGAATCGCCACCAACAGCAGCAACAGTTGCTAACTCAGACAGCCAAGAATCGCCACCAACAGAAACATCAACATTTGGCAAATCCGATACTGAAGAATCGCAACCAACAGAAACATCAACATTTGGCAAATCTGATACTGAAGAAGCGCAACCAACAGCAACATCAACAGTTGGAAAATCAGACAGCCAAGAATCACCACCAACAGAAACATCAACAGTTGGCAAATCAGATAGTCAAGAATCGCAACAAATAGAACAAACAGCCTCTCCCCTAGAGACACCAAGTGTTAGCCCTAATGAATTAAATTCGGAAATAGAACGGCCAGTATCAGCAGAATCAATTGTCAGCGAGTCAGCAGATGCTGAATTAATTAAAACCGACACAACTGCAACTAATCGCATTCCTAAATTGCCGGCTGAAGCCGACTATGCTGTAAATAATGCTGCTTCCCCACCAACCGCTGAAACTCTGCTAATTCCCACTCCCATCGCGTCACAGCCTCCTGCAAAAACATCTGAGATTGCCGATAATTTTGGCGAAGAATTGCCAAGAGAAACCGATGACAATCTTTCTAATGCTGCGTCACAATTGCCGACAAAAATTTCTGAGGTTATTCCCGCAGAAAAGGCTGTTGGCACCCAGGAAAATGACCGAGATGTTACCGAAGCCGCAGCCGAATTTGAAACTGAACAATTTCCCACAACAACCGCTGAGATTATTGCTACAGAAAACGTTGCCGATTTAATTGAATATGACACCACCTTCCCTGAAATAACAGCCGAATTTGAAACCAAACAATTGGTGACAAAAACCGAGTCAATTGTTGCCACACCCGAAGCGGATGATACGGTTGAACGCGAACTCCCTGTTGCTGAAATAACAGACGAATTTGCCAGCCAACAATTGCTACCAAAAACAGACGATTTCGCTCTTGCAGAATTCACTGCGGATACAATTGCTACGGACATCGCTGTCACCTTCACAGCAGCAGAATTAGAGACTGAAAACTCCCCGGCAATTGTCGTTAATTCTCTCGAACCCGACCCGCTAATTTCCAACTCAAACTCTAGCGTACAAACCGATTTTTCTATACAGACACTTTTCTCAACTCCATCAGAAACAGCAGCAGGTACGGCACTGATAGCCTCAGTCGAAACCAGCGTTTCACCCTCAACTCTTAAATCCCCACCCTCACCAAATTCAAACACTTATAATAGCAATTCAACTCCCACAGAAACTACCGTCGCCCAGCCCACATATTCTGCTACCGAAATTGCGCCAAAACCCGCAGATGTATCGAGCGGTTGGCAGCCGTTAGAGGTAGAAGAACCTGCTCAATTTTCGGACGATATTGCAAACAGTCAATCTTATTCAACACAGGGTGCAGGCAACTTCCAAAGCAATATCAATCCCCCAAGAAATTTATCAATAACAACAACAGCCAATTTACCAATCCCCGGTACTTTCCTTGTAGATAACCAAGGAAAAGTCAGATTTGACTATGTATTTGACGGCGGCTCCTTTGAAGGCGAACTCGGAATTTTCAGCCTAGCCGGAATGGAAGCATTTACACCAGGAACTCCAGAATTCATTGCCGAAGCATTCCGTAGAGTTTTAAGCAATTCCACCGACGGACACATTGTAATTAGCGACTCTACAGAATCCGCAAAATTCACCGGTGCGATGCCCTTCGATGGGGACTGGGACAGCGGCGAATATCAGGGTATAAAAACTTTCAATATGACCCCAGGCGACACCTTTGCCGTCATGTTAGTCCCCAATGCTACAGTACAGTCATCCCTCCAATCCTCATATTCGGGAAATTGGTTCCCCGAAAACCGCCCCTTATTCAGTATCTCCACAGCCAA
>JAYFMW010000016.1:0-65036 GCA_042408215.1 Microcoleus sp.
CTGCAAATTCCGATTGCACCGCTGATAAACTCGCGTAAGTACCGGAGAAAATCAGCAACTCTTTGCTAGTAATATCAGTTGTTGGACTGGTAACATTTACCAATTCAAAATTAGAGCTTTTGAAATTGCCAAATTCACTCGCAACAAACTCGAATTTATCAGTGCCAGACTTAAAGTCAGCAATTGTATCGCCGCCTTCTTTTGTTGTCCTGTAAGCAAAGAGATTAGCACCGGAACCGCCACTCAGGACATCTAAGCCGAGGCCACCAGTAATGGTATCGTTGCCGTCACCGCCGTTGATGGTATCGTTAAAATTGCTGCCGATGATTTTGTCATCGCCTGCTAAACCATCGAAATTAATTCCCGCTGGTAAAGTGCCGAAATTCAAATTGTCAGGGCCGGAAGTACCGACAGGAACAGTTAGCGTTGGGCCACTGAAGACAAAGTTACTGACTTTGAGGCTAATTTTCACCTTGAAACTAGCCACAATTTCAAAGCGAGTCCCAAAGGAAAATACCAGCACAGAACGTTGAGTAGTTTCATCTGTAAACTGACAGAACACAGGCTTTTCACTACCACCGCCCAACTCTTTAAACCGCAGTTTCAAAGAGTCGATGTTTTTAACCTTGGTATCACTGCTAAAGTCGAGTAAATTGTTGTCGCCGATGCTTCCAACAGCAGAATTATCAGTAATCGCAAGTTGGGTGACAGCGCTGAGATTACCAAAAGCTCCGGCCGACAAATCTAAAACATCGTCATCGACATTGAAGTCATCAATTAAGTCAGCGTCTGCAACTGTTTTAATCTCTTCACGGGAAGTGCGGTAAATAAATCGATCCTTCCCAGCACCGCCAGTCAGAGTATTTGTACCCTTACCGCCTTCTAGTTCGTCATCGCCATCATCGCCGGAAATCCGATCGTTTCCTTTCCCTCCTTTTACTTTGTCTTTGCCTTTACCGCCTTTAATGTCATCGCCGCCGTCGCCGCCTTTGATATCGTTATCCAGGGACGAAGAACCGACAATAACTTGAGGAACTGTACTACCAACAAAGTCAAAGGTAGCGGGTACATTTCCCGTTGGGCCACTGAAGACAAAGTTACTGACTTTGAGACTAATTTTTTCCTGAAAACTCGCCACAATTTCAAAGCGAGTCCCAAAGGAAAATACCAGCACAGAACGTTGAGTAGCTTCATCTGTAAAGTGACAGAACACAGGCTCTACACCACCGCCCAAAGCTTTAAACCGCAGTTTCAAAGATTCGATGCTGGTAACGGTGGTATCACCGCTGAAGTCGAGTAAATTATTGCTGCCGATCGTGCCAGTAAAACTAGAATTAATCTCAATTTGGGTCAAGCTAGCAACACTGAACCCACCAAAAGCTTCGGCCGACAAATCTAAAACATCGTCATCGACATTAAAGTCAGTAATTAAGTCAGCGTCTGCAACTGTTTTAATCTCTTGACGGGGGTTTTTGTAAACAAAGCTATCCTTCCCAGCACCGCCAGTCAGAGTATTTGTACCTTCGCCACCTTCGATCGAGTCATCGCCATCATCGCCGGAAATCTGATCGTTTCCTTTCCCTCCTTTTACTTTGTCTTTGCCTTTACCGCCTTTAATGTCATCGCCGCCGTCGCCGCCTTTGATGTCGTTATCCAGGGACGAGGAACCGACAATAACTTGAGGAACTGTACTACCAACAAAGTCAAAGGTAGCGGGTACATTTCCCGTTGGGCCACTGAAGACAAAGTTACTGACTTTGAGACTAATTTTTTCCTGAAAACTCGCCACAATTTCAAAGCGAGTCCCAAAGGAAAATACCAGCACAGAACGTTTAGTAGCTTCATCTGTAAAGTGACAGAACACAGGCTCTACACCACCGCCCAAAGCTTTAAACCGCAGTTTCAAAGATTCGATGCTGGTAACGGTGGTATCACTGCTGAAGTCGAGTAAATTATTGCTGCCGATGCTTCCAACACCAGAAGTAGAAGTAATCGCAATTTGGGTGACAACGCTGAGCCCACCAAAAGCTGCGGCCGACAAATCTAAAACATCGTCATCGACATTAAAGTCAGTAATTAAGTCAGCGTCTGCAACTGTTTTAATCTCTTGACGGGGGTTTTTGTAAACAAAGCTATCCTTCCCAGCACCGCCAGTCAGAGTATTTGTACCTTCGCCACCTTCGATCGAGTCATCGCCTTCAGCGCCGGAAATCTGATCGTTTCCAACGCCACCTGTTGCTTTGTCATTACCTATGCCACCTTCGATCGAGTCATCGCCTTCAGCGCCTTCGATCGAGTCATCGCCATCACCGCCGGAAATCCGATCGCTTCCAGCGCCACCTGTGATGGTATCTTTTTTATTACCGCCAGTAATGATGTCGCCGCCGGAGCCACCTTTGAGGTCGTTATCCAGGGACGGATCACCATTAATAGTTTGAGGATCCGTACTGGCAGTTTTGTCAATAGTGTTAGGAGCAGGCGTTGGAGTAGGAGCAGGCGTTGGAGTAGTAACAGGCGTTGGAGCAGTAGCTACCGGAAGGATGTTAGTTGTTCCCTGATTGTTGATGGCAGGAACATTACCCAAAAAGTTGCCAGCTTTCAGAATGCTTGCGTTGACATTCAACAATAGCGCCAGCACAAAGTTATTGCTGCCCCGAATTTCGGTATTGATGCCAACTTGAACAAACGACAAACTAAAATTCAAGTCCCCAGACAGCAGAAACTTGTCATTCTCTGTGAAGTCACTGATGACTGAATTTGCCCCAGAGGTGCGATCGCTCATGACAAAAACGTCATCTCCAGCACCGCCGACACAGGTATGGTTGCCAGTACCGCCAACGATCGTATCGTTGCCTCCACTGCCCATCAGTGTATCGTCGCCAGATCCGCCGCCGACAACACTGTCGTCACCGTCGCCGCCGTCTACCATGTCATTACCATCGCCAGCAACGACGGTATCCTTGCCGGCACCGCCGACAATGCTGTCGTCACCTGCGCCACCAACAACGCTGTCGTCGCCGTCGCCACCGTCTGCTATGTCGTTGCCGGCACCCCCGATCAAGGAGTCATCGCCCGCGTCGCCAGCAACGCTGTCGTCGCCGTCGTCACCCATGCAAACGTCGTTGCCTATACCCCCAATCAAGGAGTCATCGCCAGTGCCACCAGCAACGCTGTCGTCGCCGTCGTCACCCATACAAACGTCTTTGCCGGCACCGCCTGTCACGGTATCGTTATCTTTGCCGCCGTTAACGTTGTCGTCGCCGTCGTCGCCACTAACGTTGTCGTTGCCCCGATCGCCCCTGACGATATCGTTACCTTCGCCACCCTTGGAGTTGTCGTTGCCTTTCCCGCCGTAGACGCTATCGCTGCCAATGCCGCCATCAACGTCATCGTCGCCGTCGTTACCGTGTACGAAGTCAGCGCCGTCATCGCCTTTGCAGGTATCTTTGCCGGCACCGCCAAACAGTCTGTCGTTGTCTTTACCGCCCTCAACCTTGTCGTCGCCGCTGCCGCCGTCGCAAATGTCGTTGCCGCCATCGCCTCTGATTTCGTCGTTGTCGTCGCCTCCTCCGCAATTGTCGTCATCTTTGCCCCCGTAGATTTTATCTTTGCCGGGGCTGCCTGCGATGGTGTCTTTGCCTTTTTTGCCGAAGATCGACTTGTTACCGGTTGTGGCGACAATTAAGTCATCGCGATCGATGCCTTCGATCGAGTCGCCGTTTTCTTTGATGCCACCTGCTGCGGGTACGCTGTTCAATTGACTCGCAACTTTGACATCACCGCCGGCAGGTTTTGAAGCCGTAGATGAGCTGGCGATCGCCATCCCAGCAATTTCTGTTTCATCTAGATCGGGAAAAAGACTTCCTAATACATTTTCCCACAACATTTCTTCTTTCATTTTTGATAATTCCCAAAAACTACTGAGATTCTTGAAATGAATTTATCCGCAACTAGCAAGCATACATAAAAAAAAATTAAATTCATACTTCTGCCTGCTATAGATGCTTCTTACCCCCCTTTTTAGAGCACAAATTCCCTTGAAACTTTCAGGTTTTTCTTTCACTATTGCGAGTTTTTCATTCGGGATTTACACAAAAAAATCAATTGAGACCCGATCTACAGGATCTGGTACGCATTCCACACCCCTAAGTTGAGAGCTTCTACGTAATTCCTACAGTAAAGTAGGTCTAAGCGTACCCTAAATTGAGCTCTTCTGCGTAATTTCTACAATTAAGTCGCTGTATTTCAACTCGCCACTCACAACTCCTCTAACTACCCAAAATGGTCAACCCTACAAGTTTACCATTGCCTTCGGTGAGATTTAGCAGACGCTGCATTCAAGTTGTGCAGCACTCCGAGCTCTTGTCAATCTCTCGGTCGGCAGGATTTTCTTTTTTTCCTAATTAACATGACTTCCAAGTCTTAATTGGAGTTCCCGGGTCTCAATTAAATTTTTAGATAAATCCCATATTTAAAGATTTTTTAACTATTGACATATGTGGCATTCAATGTTTAATAGCTTAAAACCAGGAGAGCTAGCTGCTGCTCCTGATGCAGTGAAATGCAACAACAGCAATGGTTTCAGCAATTAAGAACCTCCCGATCGCGCCTGGGTGGCCTTTATGTTGCTATATTTGCGGTTAAAGTTGGGATTTTGATTGGCATCGGGATGATAAAAACACTTATTGCTTGACAAATATGAGCTATTTTATAGCTGTTTTGATCGGGCAAATTATTGACAAAATGAAGCCTCTTTTATCGCTAATAACCAATAATATATCGCCACAATTTATCACCAATAACCCATCACAAATAACCCCGGAAAACTGACAAAAAAAAATTGTGGGCCCTCGGTACAGGCCGTGGAGCCATAAAAAAGCTCCCCATCCGATGGACCGAAAAACGGATTTATCCGTGGGGTCGCTTTCTTCAATTTTTTAATCTAAAATCTAAAATCTAAAATCTAAAATCGATTGACGGCTGACCAATTAATTAATTGAGACAGCATTGAGATTTCAATTGGGGGGTAGGTGGTAGAGGATAAGAGGTTAGGACTTCTCGACCTCGCCCACCCGGAAAGTTTTTCCTCAAAATTACCTCCGATATGGCCCTGAAACGCCTGTCCCTGAGCCGAAGTAATTTTAATAAGAACTGGAGATCCGCCTGGTAAAGTTCGTCAAAGTGAACTGTACTCAGCAATAATCAACTCAAGTTCCCGGCGAATGTAAAGGGGTCTGTGGTAGAGGTGCAAAATGTCAAAAATAGCAATATTGGAGAAAAGTTGGCTTTCTTTTGGCCGATCGGCAATCAAAACTAATAAACTATTATTAAACAACTTTTACACCCTCAAAGTGTTGAATCAAATATCAAGTAGCCCAGCGATCGCCCGATCGGGGGAAGCGCATTCAGAAACTTTTATTAACTTAGTAAAAATGAGTTTGCCCATCGCAGAAGCTGGTAGCAAAAACGCAGGCAAATTCAACATAGAGGCGGGGGGGCGCTAAACCGGTGAGCCAAGAATTTATACTGTCTGTTACCCCAGTTGGGGATGACGAATATCTAGTGCGGACAGAAAAGGTTGCACCCGGTGTACCCTTAGCAGAAGAACAAGTCCGCTGGCCGATCGACCAATGGCTTGCCCTGTCGAGTCAACTAATGAACGACCCCTTGCTGGGCGTGCTTCAGGCAAAAGCAGCACAGGGAAAGGGTTCTGCCAGCAGCGGGTCCTTGCTCGCTGCCAAAAACCCAGCGCCCAATTTAGTGGGTCTCGGTCAAGAACTATACAATGGGCTGTTTCAAGGCAACTTGCGCGATAGCTGGACTTGCGCTCAAGGCATAGCCCAGCACCGCAGGGAAGCGCTGCAACTGCGGCTGGGACTTAAAGGCAGGTGCTTGCCGCGGCTGCCGTGGGAAGTGCTGCACGCGGGCGATCGCCCCTTGGCCACCGGCACCGATGTTGTCTTTTCCCGCTATCAACCTGGTACTGGTTTATTCAAACCAACCAGGCTACTCCCCAGTACCGGGCCTCTGAAAATTTTAATGGCGATCGCGTCTCCGAGCGATCGAGACAGCTTGCAGTTGATGCGAGAAGTCCGCCACTTACAACAAGAACTCCAAAACCGCATCGTCAACCCCCTTACTCACAGTCTGCACGCCCCGGAAATTCAACTGACTATTCTCGAACAGCCCGATCGAGAACAGCTTACCCAAGCCCTAGAACAAGGTAACTATCAAGTGCTGCACTACGCAGGCCACAGCAACTTGGGCCCCAGAGGCGGCGAACTCTACCTAGTCAGCAGCCGCACAGGCTTAACCGAAACCTTGAGCGGCGACGACTTAGCCGGCTTGCTCGTCAACAACGGCATTCAAATGGCCGTGTTCAACTCCTGCCGTGGCGCCTACGGCGACTCCTCAGATCTCGCCCTGGACAGCCGGGAACGTAATTTAACAGAAGCTCTAGTCAAGCGGGGCATTCCGGCAGTGCTAGCAATGGCAGAACGCATCCCCGACGATGTAGCCCTGACTCTGACACGGCTGTTTTATCGCAACCTCAATCAAGGCTATCCGGTGGATCTCAGCCTGAGTCGAGCCAGGGCCGGACTAATTTCTGCCTACGGTTCTCATCAGTTGTACTGGGCTTTGCCCATTCTCTACCAGCACCCCGAATTTGACGGCTATCTGACCGGCAAATCGGCCCAAAGCGCAGCGGGAGACTCTAGGGTGCAAAATTTCATGGCTACCGGATTGCAGCCGATTGCAGGGGCAGAAGGTCGGGCCCCGAAAGAGCTGGATGGGACTACTAAAAATCAGGAATTATCAGTTTATGGCCCAGATCGGCCAGACATTCCTGACGGGAAAGGGGGCGATGATTCCCCGGCTCGGATTCAGGAGCATGATCCACTGTCGGGTACCAATTCCCTCATTTCTACTTCTTCACCGAAGGTTGCTTCGGGAAGATCAACTCGCGCTGCTGTACCGCAGGCGAAACCGTTAAAAAAATCGGGATTGAAAAAATGTCTGACTGTGACGCTTTGCTTGTTGTCGGTTGCTTTGGGCGCTGGCTTTTTGGGCTGGCGACACAGCCAACAAAAGAGCCCGAAACCCGAAGAGTTACTGCCGACGGTACGGAGTCCCTTGTCGCAAAATTACAAACAAACAAAGCCGGTAAATCTCGATCGCACCCCTGACGGATCAGCTAAAGGCGATCGCTATGACTAACTTGAATTTTTGCTCCCTGATTTCACTGTTAAAATGTGCAATTCCCTGCCAATAAATCGACAGACCTCCAGGCCGAAATACAACCCTGGTGGCCAGTCGAGTGGCTAGATGTCGATCGGGTGTCGATCGCTCCCCAACCCCAGTAGATCTCGCGCATCGACTGTTTGACGCTTGAAAATCCTTGAGGGTTGACTTGTGACGGTTGACGGTTAACTGTTCACGGTTGACTGTGGTCAGAAAACAGGGTTTAAAGCTGTAACGTGATTCTTGGACAAAGTTACCCATTGATGGAATTGTTGGGTAGCTCTCTAGCAAGTCTCTCGATCACGTCACTAAGACTGCTTGCGGTAAGCTGAACTCGTTTTTCCTCTAGCCACTTAGTAGCAGTCTCGGTCAGGCTGAGGTTGACTTTACGCTTAGGCTCGCTGTAAATCTTTTTTCTAGGCATTTTGTTGTTCCGCATTAATTCCGCATACAATAAGAGTAAGGCAGAAATGAGGCAAAAGCAAATGTTACTTAGTTTCAAGACGGAATTAAAACCTAACAACAAACAGGTAACTAGATTTCGGCAGCATTGCGGAGTAGCAAGACACGCTTACAACTGGGCGAATTCAATCATCCTTGAAACATTAAAAATCAGGGAGACGGATCAAAGCGTAAAGATCCCTTCTGCAATTGATCTACACAAACGTTTAGTAGCGGAAGTCAAACCTCTGTATCCCTGGTATTACGAATCTTCCAAGGCAAGCCCACAGCAGAGTCTAGCTGAACTGAGGATAGCTTGGGATAGATGCTTCAAAAAGGTATCTAAACAACCTAGGTTCAAGAAAAAAGGTGTATCAGGTGACTCTTTTTATTTAGAGCAAGGAACCAAAGCAAAGCCAGGAATTAATAACGACGGCAAGCGCATCAAGTTACCTAAGATTGGTTGGGTTAGGCTGCACGAACCATTACCTATTACGGCGTTCCACAACTGCGTAATCAGTCGAAAAGCTGACAGATGGTTTATTGCTTTTAAGTGCGAGATTGAGCAGCCCGCAACTCTACCTAGCCGTCCTACCGTTGGAGTTGATATCGGTATCAAAGAATTAGCTGTTTGTTCTAACGGCGAAGTCTTTGCCAACCCTAAAGCCTATGGTCGGATGAACCGTAAAATGAAACGTCTACAACGGCGTGTCAGCAAACGAGTCAAAGGTTCTAATAACCGCAAAAAAGCAGTCTCAAAACTAGCCAAGCTGCACCTAAAAGTATCAAATATCCGAAAAGATGCTATTCACAAGTTGACAACTTACCTCGCCAAAAACCACAGTGAGGTGAAGATTGAAGATTTGAATGTTAAGGCATTTTTGAAGAACCACAAGTTAGCTGGTGCGATCGCCGATTGTGGAATGTATGAATTTCGCCGCCAGTTAGAATACAAAACTGAAAAGTTTTTGTCTAAATTGAGCTTGGTGGATAGATTCTTTCCTAGTAGTCAAATCTGCTCAAATTGTTGTAATCATCGGCACAGAATGCCCTTAAAACTTCGAGTTTTTGAATGCCCCAACTGTGGAAACATTCAAAATCGCGACCTAAACGCTGCGAAAAATATAGAACGTTGGTTTGAAGGAATATTTATTCCAGAACGTTCAGAATTGGCGGTGAGTTCCACCGTGTCAGCCTGGGGAGTAGACAAACCCGATAGCAGTCATGCTGTCGCTACTGTGAAACAGGAAGTTAACACCACAAGCACTCATGTCCAGATAAGTCTAGATTTGGGTAGCTATGGGTAAGTTTAATGGAACGGAACAGTCAACAGTCAACAGCGAACAGCGCATCAATTTATTCAGCAAGCGATCGCCTCTTTGATAACACGTCGATCGCACCTAGCCAGTGCCGATGTTGAGTGCGGTTGGAACTAAAACCCTCTTCGATCGCATACCAACGGGCATCGTAAATTTTTACTCAACTTTTGCGGGTGATCCGTCCCCGTCGCCCTTTCTGTACAAGTTATCAAAAAACTGGGTTGAAAACCCCGTCCTTTTAGGACGGCTTTAATTTCTTAAATCCCTTCCTAAAAATCAGGGAATTCCTGGTATTTGTGGTACACTAGGATACTCTAGGTTAAACTCCTTCGCCCAGAGTGAAACAGAGACTCAGACACACTTTTAGGCGTAAACCGGGGGACAAAGAGCGGCGAAAACTCGCTATACAGCTAGAGGCTTAATACAGTCTCACAACCAGAAAAACAAACAATTTACTTTTGTTAGGTAGGGTAGGGCATACCCAAACTCGCTTGTCAATATCCTAGTACGCTTTTGGAGATAGACCCTCTTTGGGTGACTGCGAATCAGACTCGTTAATTGGTAGGATTTCTACGGTTAAAAGGTTTGAGTATTGCCGTAAGGACGCAACACTTAAAGGTCAGTCGCTGAATTAAGAATCCCCATCCTTGATAGTTGGGGAGTGTCAAATCTGGAACAGCTTAATAGAAGATTACTCCAACGGTAACAGAGCGAAGCCGAAGTGTCAGGCCATTCCAGACCCTCTCAAACTGGCTTTCCGAGTAGGTGGTGGCGACCAATGAGAACAAGTACCGCTGGCAAATTTGCTGGTAAAAGTTAACGGCCGGCAGCGAGATCCTTTCTACAGAATCGCTGCTGCGATCGCTCTAGGTATCAGTGCCCGATCGACCTAGCCCTCTTCGATCACATATTACCCTAACGGCAGACCGAATCGGCTGGGAGTGAATGGAGAAAAACGGTAACAGAGCGAAGCGCGGCGTCGCACGCGTGCGTAGTCGAAGTGTTCGACTACGCACGCGCCTACCATCGCATTTCGCGTAGTCGAAGTGTCGAAGTGCAAAAACGAAAGTATTTAATTCGCGAACATCCCGGACTCGATCGACGATCGCGATGGTCCCATCAGGCGATCGCTGAAAATAGATCGCAGGTTGAGCATCCTTACTTTTACCCCAGGCCGATCGGCCGACCTAATTAATCCAAAATCTTATATTTAGAATTCTTAGTATTGACAGTGAAACAAAGTTCATCTAATGTGTTGTAATTGATATAAGTAAATTCCAATAAGCGAGGTACGGTCAATGGCAGAAACAGCTACAGCACCCTTAACAGGAAAAGGTCTGCTTCAAAAAATCAAAGGCAGCGATTTGCCACGCAGAGAACTGGCAAAGCTTTGTGGCTACTTCACAGTCAGCAAGAGTGGAGAAACGCGGATTAATCTGGCTGAGTTTTACGATGCAGTGCTAGCTGCTAAGGGAATTGAGCTAGAGAAGTCGAAAGCTGATGGACGCGGGCGAGAAGCGAGTTATCGAGCTAGCGTTCACAAGAATGGTTCGATCGTGATCGGGGCGAATTATACCCAAGAAATGGGATTAAAGCCAGGAGACGAGTTTGAAATTAAACTCGGATACAAGCACATTCGCTTGATTCAGATCGACGTGGACAGAGCTGATGTTGAATTAGATGATGAAGAGGAGGATACAGAAGAATAACAGCAGCGATGCTGTCAGCCGATAACAAGGCGACGGGATTTCACATTCGCTACGTTAGTATTTGCGCGCAACCCTTCGATTTAACTGATGAGCTGTCTCGACTATTTCTATTTTCTCTTGTCTCGCAAAGACTACAGTGCCTCTGAACTTCGCAAAAAGGGGCAAGAGAAAGGTTTTGGCAATGAGGAAATATTGGAGGCGATCGCGCAAATTCAAGACCGGGGCTATCAGTCCGACACTCGTTTGGTGGCGAACTCGATCGCCTCTGCGGCAGGCAAATACGGGAAGTCTGCGGTGAAGCGCAAGTGCCTGCAAAAAGGAATTGCCAGCGATTTGTTCGAGCAAGTTTGGGAGGAGGAAATTTCGGAAAATCTGGACTCCTCAGCCGAAAAACTTGCCGGATTAAAAGCCAAAGTCATGCGGAAATACAAGATTGAGGATTGGGATCAAGTAGAACCAAAAACTAAGGGCAAAGTCTTGAATTACCTGCAATACAGGGGGTTTAATGCCTTTGAAATTTGGCTAGTTTGGCAAACGGAAGACTTGGACGAGTAATTTATAGGGCAGCGCTGGCTATCGGCTGCCCCCCAGAATGCGATCGAAGAGATGGCAGCGGATTCTGCTTTCACCGGCTCGGCTTCTAGTGGCAAAATATCTTTTCAGGCTGCGGTTTGCTCTTCGACAGAGTTCATCTTCTGAGGGTTATGATGGTATTTTATGCCGATGAAAGTGGTTAGCGTAGTGGCGCGATCGAGTATAGCCCATCTGCAAGAACTTGCTCGACAGAGCCGCTCCCTACAAAAATCGCGGGCGATCGCTCCTCTAAAAACAAGAAGTAAATTTGGCTACTGGACTCGATCGCAATTTCAGGAGTCTTAAATCTCCAAACAGGCAGAATTTCTCGTCGATCGGGTTCCACCAACAGCACTCCCTGTTATCCTTTCCCCACCGGCTCAAGTTGCGGGCGATCGCGATCGTCGATCGTCTTAAAATCCTCATCATAGTCAAACTGCTTCTTAGATAAAACGCCTAGGGATTACGATCGATCGAGGGCTTGCAACTGAATCAAAAAACTTACTCAAATTTCTCTCTATCTATAGGTGCGCCCATAAGCACCTTACCGCTAATCGTGTTGCAAAGCAGTTTTTGCGTCCTGGACTGAATAAACAGTCTCGATCGGATATTTTGCTGCAACGGCAAAAGTTCTGTTTTGCTCCTGCTGCTACTGCTGCTGACATTGCTTCCCCCGATCCTTTTTATACGTGGGAATAATTCTCAACTCTCAAATCTCAGATCTCAAATCGGCTGACTTGCAGGCGATCGCAGATTGATTATAGTCATTTGTCTAGGTTCTATAATTATTTAAGATTTGAGAATTGAGATGAATTTGTAGAAGCAATTGGGGAATTGTGTGGAATTAAAATTAATGTTGAAATTTGGGGTTTTCTGAACTTCCAAAAGATGTTAAAATAGCTCAAAACAGTCAAAAAAATATTAACCGCACTCCCCATAGCAACTGGCATACCACCCCGCTTAAATTAAAGATTGTCACGGACGGCAGGAACTTTCTTGCCACCAAATTATTCAAAAAGATTAAGCCTCTGTACGCAGTGCCATTTTATCTACACGCAAGCAATCACCTCCGACCATGAACACCTTACTGAACACCTCTAAAATTCGCCTCAATCGAACGCTACGGCAATCCCTGCTAGCAAGCATCATCTCCGCCGCAGCCTTAGCTAGCGGATGGGCCCCCGGTTTGTACGGACAATCCCCAATCCCGGTTTTCGGAGCCGCCGCCCAAGCTCAAGAGATTAGCGCCGAGGAGATTACTAGCTATGCTCGCTCCGTCTTAGCAATAGAACCCAAACGGCTGGGAGCCTCTCAAGAAATTAAAGGAATAGCAGGTGGCTCCGTGCCGCGGGTGGTGTGCAACGAAACTAGCCAAATCAACAGGCTGTCTGGAAACGTTCGCGGTATCGTGGTAAATTACTGCGATCAAGCTAAAAAGATTATAGAAAGTAATGGTTTGACAGTTGCTAGCTTCAACAAAATCACTCTGCTCCAGCAAGCTGATCCGGCTGTAAAAGCCCGAATTCAAGCGGAGTTGCTGCGGCTGCAACAAACTGGTAATCAATAGTTATTGGTTATTGGTTATTGGTTATTGGTTATTGGTTATTTGTTGCTTCCAACTACCAATTCCCCATTACCAATTCCCATTACCAATTCCCCATTACCAATTCCCCAGCATGATACTAACTTTCACAAAACATTTGCCTGCAAATCCCGATGCTGTTGTCAGCTTTGCCTTACCGATGACTGCTGCCGATCGCACTCGCAGTCGTCACCGATTTGAAACGGATGCCGGGGAAGTGGTACACTTGCGTTTGCCCAGAGGTACTGTATTGCGCGATCGAGATTTATTGCAGTCGGAAGACGGTAGCTGTTTGGTACTGGTGACAGCAAAACCGGAACCGGTGCTGACGGTAAGGGCTTCAACTGGGCTGCTGCTGATGCGGGCGGCGTATCATTTAGGAAACCGCCACGTAGTTTTAGAAGTTGCTGATAATTATTTAAGGTTTTCTCCCGATGCTGTTTTGCAGGGAATGCTCGAAAAAATTGGTTTGGAAGTAATAGAAGAAGTTGTGCCCTTTCAGCCGGAAATGGGGGCTTACGGGCACAGCCATTAGTTTGATTTTAGATTTTAGATTTTAGATTTTAGATTTACTCCCACCCCGATGATTGAAGAAGTGAACAGTCAACAGTCAACTGTCAACAGTCAACTTTTATGTTTATTGCAGCTAGCTTTTGCACCTGTGGGGGCTTATAGTTATTCTGAAGGGATCGAAAGTTTAGTCGAAACAGGTGCGATCGCCAATGAAGTCACTTTGAGAAATTGGTTGCAAGATTCCCTGCAATTCGGGGCGATTCGAGTAGAAGCGGCCGTGGCGGTACGGGCTTTGAGGGCGGCTAAGATTGGGGATTTAACAGCTTTGAGTTACTGGAATGGGTGGGCGACGGCGGCTAAGGAAACTGAAGAATTGCGATCGCAAAGTTGGCAAATGGGACGGACTTTGCTCAGGTTGCTGCTGGATTTGCGATCCTCTTCGAGGGCTTCGCTAACGCCCGCACCAACTCCATTAATCACAATTGTACAAGAATTCGTGGAATCTGGTGGCAATCCATGCAATTTTGCGATCGGCTTTGGCATTGCCGCTGCTTGCTGGCAGATTGAAGAGGAAGCAGCCGTGTTAGGATATTTGTACAGTTGGGCGACAAATTTGGCGAGTGCGGGCGTGAAACTGATTCCCCTCGGCCAAACAGCTGGTCAACAATTGCTGTTAGATTTGCGATCGCAAATTAGCTGTACGGCGCAAGAAGTTTTAAAATTAGAAGATGATGACCTTGCTAGTTGCAGTTGGGGATTGGCCCTAGCTAGTATGGCCCACGAAACTCAGTATACTCGGTTGTTTCGCAGTTAAAAATCAGACAATCCAAAATCTAATTAGTAAGGTGCGTCAGAACCCCAAAGCCTCGATAATCGTTCCATAACTCCGTCTGACGCACCCTACAACTCGGTTATTTCGCAGTTAAAAATCAGACAATCGAAAATCTAAAATCCAAAATCCAAAATAATTATGAGTGCTTTTCGTGTAGGAATTGCTGGCCCGGTTGGTTCGGGAAAAACTGCTTTACTTGATGCTTTGTGCAAGTCGCTGCGCCAGCAGTACAAGATTGCTGTGGTGACTAATGATATCTATACTCAGGAAGATGCACAGTTTTTGGTTCGGAGTCAAGCTTTGGAGAGCGATCGAATTTTGGGCGTAGAAACCGGGGGCTGTCCCCACACGGCTATCCGCGAAGATGCTTCGATCAATTTAGTGGCTATTGAACAATTGGAATCCAAATTCACCGACTTAGATTTAATCTTTGTCGAAAGCGGCGGCGATAACTTAGCGGCAACTTTCAGCCCGGAATTAGTAGATTTGACAATTTATGTAATTGATGTGGCTGCGGGCGACAAAATTCCCCGCAAAGGAGGGCCAGGAATTACTAAATCTGATATGCTGGTAATTAATAAAATAGACCTCGCACCTTATGTTGGAGCAGATTTAGGAGTGATGGAACGGGATGCGAAAAAAATGCGTGGGGAAAAACCTTTTGTTTTTACTAATTTGAAAACCAGGGAAGGATTGGCTGCGGTAGTGAAATTCGTTGAGCTGTATGTTGGTAATAGTTAGGCATTCCAGCCAAACTGAATAAGACTGTGAAAAAAGTTAGATCGATCGCCCCTGAGCAAACCCCCTGCGATCTTGAATTTCTGGAGATGTCTAATCAGGTACGGCTGGTAGTTGATAATTGGTAATTGATAGACAGGTACCTCCATTGTTTGAGAACCCCTAACAACTTCCCGATCGACAAAGAGTAGCTATGTTGCATATAGTTACAGGTTTTCTAGGCAAATATTACACTTGCCTCGGGCAACCATTTTGTAAGGTGTGACCCTTACCGGAGGTACTAATACGCCCTGTATTCCCTCAGCAAAAGCGTTGGGAAATGCTTTTTTGACAATGTTAGCGCTGCCATTCACATCCGCATTGATCAGTCTGCCATCACCAGCACGAAACAAACCTCGCTTAATTCGTTTACCTTTGTACTCTGAATGCTTGACACAAGGTTCATTATCTAAAAAAGAACACTTAGAAGTGTAACTTTCTTCAATAACCTTCACAACGATTCCTGCTAACTGCGCTTTATAAGTTAGCATTTCAATAAACCTTGCATGAGGTATTGCTACGAAGTTCTGATTATTCCGCTTGCCGAGATTTATTCCCTGTTTCCAGTTATCGTTTTTACCAATCACCAGTGTCCCGATGCGGTTAGCTGCCAGATGATTGACGATGAATCGACTTGCATTATGCAGGTAATTATCTACTTTTACATTACGCTTGTGAGTTAATTGTTCAATTTTGATTGATGTCTTTTTCTCCCCCTTCAAGTAGGACTGCAACAGTGCCTTTTTTTTGTGATAGTAGGCATTGATTGATTTGAGCGGTTTGCCATTTATTATCAGCGGGACCAACCCTTTTTGATGGGATGTAATTGTCGCTAAATTATTCAGACCAATATCAATCCCCGCTATCCCTTCAACACCTGATAATGATTGAGTTACATCCTTGGGTTCATAAACTACCTCCATCGAGTAATGGTAAGTTTTTGGAACGATTCTGACTTGATTTAATTCGCTAACTTTAGTAGTCAGAAATATGTCGGTCAAAGAGAGATTGATGATTCCTTTCTTGAGCCATGCTTTACTGATGGCTTGAGCGGTGTAAGTCAGGACATTTCTGCCTAATGTTTTGTGTTTGTATCTGGGTATTTTGGGTCTGGCTTTGAATTTATCTGGATGGAGGTTATATTCCTTGGTAGCTGCAAAAAATGATTGCCAGCTTTCATGTAATCTCAATAATACTTGCTGAGATACTTTGGCTGGTAATGCTAGATAGTCAGTCGTTCCCTGACATAGTTTCTGTATTTTGTAATAGTCGAGGTATTCTCCTGAGCTGATAAATTTTTGTCTGATTAAGTAGTTAGCGTAGTTGAAAAGATTCTTAGAAAGAAAGCACAAATTGTCTAGCCGCTTGTATAGCCAGTGGTTTCGATCGATAATGTGCTTGGAAACGAGCTGCATTGTTTTGCCGTCATTTTTGACTATACTATACTATACTATACATGGCTATTAATGGCTATAAAGTCAATGAAGTTTTACAATACCCCGCCTCCCTTTCCTCTCACCAGCCCAGTGCCGAGTACAGCTACTTGTACTGCCCTTCGACTACGCTCAGGAACCGCCCTTCGACTACGCTCAGGAACCGCCCTTCGACTACGCTCAGGAACCGCCCTTCGACGCAGTTTATCCTGAGCGTAGCCGAAGGGATCAGGATAAACGCCGCCGAAGTATGGCGGGACTCAAGCGGGAGGAAGAAAGATGAAAATTCTCATTGTAGAAGATGATGAGCGGACTACAGATGCTTTGGCAGAAATCCTGGTAGATAAGCAGAATTACATTGTTGATATTGCGGCAGATGGCGAGGCTGGATGGCAGTTTTTAGAGTCTTCATCCTACGATTTGGTTGTACTGGATGTCATGCTGCCTAAATTAGATGGTGTCAGCCTATGCAAGCGGTTGCGTCGTAAGGGGGTGCAGACGCCAGTGCTGATGTTGACCGCGAGGGATACCAGTAATGATAAAGTGATGGGATTGGATGCAGGGGCAGATGATTACGCGATCAAGCCCTTCGATCTACCAGAGTTATTGGCTCGAATTCGGTCATTATTGCGCCGTGGAAGTACCCCTCTGCCGTCAGTTTTAGAGTGGGGACATCTGCGCGTTGACCCCAGCAATTGTCGGGTCACCTATGCTGGTAAACTGTTGCACCTGACTCCGAAAGAATATGGTCTGCTGGATCTATTTTTGCGAAATAGCAATCGGATTCTCAGTCGCTCATTCATTATTGAACACCTTTGGTCCTATGACAGTCCTCCCACTGAGGACACGGTTAAAGTTCATCTAAAAGAGTTACGCAAGAAACTGAAAGCGGTTGGCACTCCTGAATTGATCGAGGCAGTCTATGGCATGGGTTATCGACTCAAACAACAGCCCTAATCCGAAGACAAAAGCTCTCCGCTGGCATCTGTTACTGTCTTACCTGGCGGTGATGCTGGCAATTTTTAGTGTATCGACGATCGCGGTATATCATTTTTTTCGCCATAGTCTCTATGGACAACTCGATCGGCGATTAGAGGGATTGGCCGGGGCCGCTTCCCACAACTTGATGGCAATTCGCAAGCAATCCAATGAGTCTCGTCAGCACGGTGGAAAAGCACCTGATGTCTATGCAAACGCTCAGCGTCACCTAGATAATGATGGCGATTTAGATATTCCCTGGCAAAATCTGCGGGAACCCAATCAGGGTGTTGAGTGGTTTGATCCAACTAGCCAACGGGTTGGTCATGCAGGAACGCTTTTGCCAGATGTACCGCCACGTCCTGGTTACCAAATGTTACATCAGGGACGGATTCGTACAGTTACGATCGCCGCCTATAGTTCTAACACTGGACAGCAACATCTGGAAGGTTACATTCGCACCAGTGAAGAAACGACTGAGGTAGAAGGTACACTTAACCAGCTTCGATGGGGATTGGGGTTAGGTGGAATTGTCGTCTTATGTTTGACGGGAATTGGTGGTGTGTGGCTGACTCGGCAATCGTTAAAGCCTATTGAACAGAGTTTTGACCAACTCAAACAGTTCACAGCCGATGCCTCCCATGAGTTGCGGAGTCCCTTGACGGCGATTAAAACATCGGTTGAAGTGCTTCAGGCGTATCCAGAGCGGATTCATCCCAAGGATGTGAAGAAGATTGCGGCGATCGCCTCGGCGGCTACCCAAATGACCCATCTTGTGGAAGATTTGCTGCTGCTAGCGCGAATGGATACAGCAACCTATCCAACACCAGATTGGACTGTGGTTCAGTTGAGTGACATCCTGCAAGAGTTGCTGGTACCGTTGGAGTTGCAGGCACTTGAGAAGCACATTGCTCTCAAAGTCGATCTGATTCCCGCTGTATGTGTTTTGGGAAATACCCAACAGTTGACTCGCTTGTTTGGGAATCTACTGGAGAATGGGTTGCAATACACACCAGATGGAGGAAGGGTAACGCTGTCCATGAAGCAGATTGAACGCGCTGTCATTGTTTCAGTCGAAGACACGGGAATTGGCATTGATCCCGAACATTTAGCGCTGGTGTTCGATCGCTTCTGGCGAGCCGATCGAGCCCGCTCTCGGCGAGAGAAGGGAAGTGGATTAGGATTGGCGATCGCCAAAGCTATTGCTCAGCGTCATCACGGAAATATTACTGTCCGCAGTCAACCAGGGGTGGGAAGTTGTTTCCAGGTGTGCTTACCACAGGTTCATTGACACTCCTCGGCCTGAAGGCACGAGGATTCTTGGATCAGCCAGTCGATTTGCTCGTTGATGTCACCACCAGCGAGTAGAGATCGGTCTGTCCACAAGCGTGAATTTCGGTGTGTCCCACCGTATTTAAATTAATTTTTGCCTGTTTCAACCCTTTGATTAAAATGTTTTTTGCAGCATTGTAATCGCGATCTAATACCGTACCACACCCACAAATATGGGTTCGGGTTGACAGGGTTTTCTTGACTAGATTGCCACAATTTGAACACTCTTGTGACGTGTATTGAGGGGTGACAGCACTTATTATTTTACCGTATATTTTCCCAAAATACTCCAACCACTGAGCAAATTGTGACCAAGCTGCATCGCTAATTGATTTAGCAAGCTTATGGTTTTTCACCATATTCCTCATCTGAAGGTTTTCGTAGGCTATGAAATCACTAGATTTCACCGCGCACAACGCCGTCTTTATGGCGAAGTCTTTACGCTGCCGACTAACCTTCAGGTGCTTTCTTGCTAATTTGTTGATCGCTTTCTTTCGGTTTTTAGAACTTTTCTTTTTCCGGGAAACTCGCTTCTGCAATCTCTTCAGAGCTTTTTCGCTTTTGCGGAGATACCGAGGGTTAGCAATCGTTTCACCATCGCTATCAGTATAGAAGTGGTTTAGCCCGACATCTAGTCCAATAACTTTACCAGTAGAAATGGCTTCCTCTTTCCGCTCCACGTTGATACAGAATTGTGCGTAGTAGCCATCGGCACGACGCACAATTCTGATTCGCTTTATCTCCTGGGGTGCATAAAAATGCAAGTCCCGACTACCGATTAGTTTGAATTTTCCAGCAGCAAAGCCATCTCTAAATGTCAAGCACCTTTTGTCGGTAGAAAGTTCCCATCCCGAAGTCTTGTACTCAACAGAACGGGTATGCTTCTTGAACTGTGGGTAGCCCTTTTTTCCTGGTTTTTTAGCTTTACAATTAGCAAAAAAACGTTGGATAGCAAAAATGGCACGTTCCGCCGAAGCTTGACGCGCCGTTGAATTAAGTTTGCCCGCCCATTCAAACTCTTTTGCCATAACGGCACACTGTTTGTACAGGTCTACTAATTTAATTCCTTGATTGTCTATCCAATGCCTAAGAGTTTTGTTTCGGACAAATTGAGCCGTCCGAATCATGTCGTCAATGATCCGATATTGCTCTGCTTTGCCTTTCAATTTAAACTCTAATACTATCATTGGAATAGTTTATAATTTTTACTAGAACTTTTACTTGCAAATTTGTGTATTTAATAATTCTTCATATTCCTATAATTAAAGCCGTCCTATAAGGACGGGGCTTTAGACCCAATTTCTTGGTAAAACCCATGATAGTCAATATCTACCCTTGTTTCTTTACTTTCTTACCTTAGTCTTTATAGTATTCCCCCAACAGCACGGCAGAGGTGTATGGCTAGATGACATACCGATGCGGAATTGCGGTTAACCAAAAGAAGTACCAGCTTAATTATCACGGAGACTGAAGTCATGAAAGTTAGTTCAATGTTTAGCAGAAACGTCATTATGATGTCCGTTGCGGCTTTGGGAGCCATCTCCCTCGCCAGTTGTTCTCCAACGCAGCCACCTGCTGCCAATGTTGAGTCAGCAACCTCAGCCGCTAAACAAGATTCCCAGTCCAAAACACAGCCTGCTACGTTAGAGGCGAAGCAACCTTCCACACCAGAAACACCGACGTTGAAGAATCTTCAAGCAGCTTACAACGGTGAGTCCAATGCCCACGTTATGTATTTAGCGTTTGCCAAGAAAGCAGATGAAGAGGGCTATAAAGATGTTGCCAGCCTCTTCAAAGCCGTAGCTCGCGCTGAAGAAATTCACCGAGACAACCACGCCAAAGTCATCCAAGCAATGGGAGCAACCCCCAAAAACAACATCACAACTCCCGATGTGAAATCCACAGGAGATAATCTGGAAAAGGCGATGGGAGGGAACCTCAGCCAAGCAATCAAGGGAGAATCTTACGAGCGTGACACGATGTATCCCAATTTCATCAAGCAAGCGAAAGCAGAAAGCAACCAAGCTGCTGTGCAGACATTTGACTATGCTCTGGCAGCCGAAACACAGCACGCCCAACTCTACACTGAAATCAAGAACAACTTGAACGACTGGAAACAAGTGTCTCGTCAATTCTATGTCTGTACTGTGTCTGGCGAAACATTTGTGAACTCACCCCCTACCAGTTGTCCTCAAACTAAGACTGGTAAGGATGTGGAACAGGTGATTTGACGGTCATCTTGACTGTGTTTTTTCAAAAGTAGCTTTCAGGCTTTTGAGGGGAATGGTGGAACAAGAGCAGGTTTCTTCATTCCCGTACTTCTTGAGAGTTAGTCCTGGACGCACTAATAACCTAAATTATGTCATTCTGAGTAAAGCGAAGAATCTCAAACCTTTGCCACACCGTTACCATGCGTAAGTCATGAGAGTTCCAAATTGTCGTAACTTGATAGTGAATGCAAAAATGATGAATCGTCGAGAATTTATTAGCTTAGTTGGGGTTGGAGGTGTGGTTAGTTCTCTCCCGGCAACACTGACTGCCTGCAATCCAAAAGTAGCAGACAACCCATCAGTTCCATCTAGCAGTGCTGCCAGTTCAGATGGTTTTCAAGTCGTTGGCACCGTTATGGATTTGGACAAAAATGGTCAACTATTGAATGAAAAACTGGCGGTTGGGAAAGTGTTAGTCATTCGAGATATGACAAATGCAGGTCAACTCGTTGCTGTTAACCCAACCTGTAATCATGCCGGGTGTAGCGTAGCGTGGCAGCCGGGGGAAAAAGTTTTTGTCTGCCCTTGTCATGATTCCAAATTTGCCAGCAACGGCAAGGTAATGCAAGGTCCAGCAGATCAGCCTTTAGTGAATTACACTGCCAAAATTGCTGGAAATCAGGTGCTAATTAAGGCTGGTTAAGGCTCTTAGCTGACAGGGGAGTCACCCCGTCAGGGGAGAAGGTTTAGCCCTGAATTTTTCAGACTCATCGATTCCGGTTGCACTTGGAGATGATTGTTGATTGTTGACGGTTGACGGTTGACGGTTGACAGTGACAGTCTTGAACGCAGGCACACTATAGCCTTTCTGAGGTTTCTGGAGGTGATCGTGGGCATTGGGCATAGGGCATTGGGCATTGGGCATAGGGCACTTGTACGCTCGCGTAGTCGAAGTATAGATGTTTCCTTTTCAGAGAAGTGAATTGCCAATTACCTCCTGTACCTCACTTCATTCATAAAACCGCTATAAATCTAGTGTGCCTGCATAAATAGGAACTCTACTAATTGACCAAATATTGGCTCACAAGTTGGTCAGGATTCATAGAGAACCGTATAAGTACGATCGCGCAAGTTTACATGGAGCGCGCGGATCAGCGTGAAAGACGATCGCCCCTGCGTCACCCTTCAAAATTTTCAGTGCCTGGGCGATTCCTGCTAAAATAATTAGTTAACTATCGAGGCAAATATGTAAATATGTCATTTAACCATGTTGATTATTGCCAATATTTACTTAGTAGTCAAATTAACTTTAACTAATGACTTAAAAACTGTCTCACTAAATTTGCCAAACGTTCCGCACTGTCTGTCACTGCTAATTGAGAAGCAGCTTCAGACATTTTTTTCAAATATTCAGCATCGGTCAATAAATGCAAAACTTTACTTTGTAACAGCTCTGAAGTCAATTCACTTTGACGACATACAAAAGCTGCTCCAGATGTGGCAAATACTTCGGCATTAAAACTTTGGTGGTCGTCAGCGGCGTAAGGAAAAGGAATTAAAATAGAAGGCATTCCCGTTACTGCTAATTCTGTCAGAGCACTGGCGCCCGATCGACTAATTGCTAAATTTGCCCGCTGCAACAAACCCGCCACATTATCATAAAATGGCATCGATAAATATTGCGTGTGCTTCAAACTTGCAGCATCCGGGTCATTATTTCCGGTGAGGTGAACCACCCAAGCGCCCGCATCAAACCAAGCGGGTGCACACTGCCGCACTAACTGATTCACTGCGACAGCACCTTGAGAGCCGCCCATGACTAAAATTACGGGTACACTGTCAGGAATTGGTAAGTTTAGAGGTTCGCGAGTCAGGAATTGCGATCGGACCGGCGTACCTGTAACCACGGTTTTTGCGCGGGGTAAATACTGAGCAGTCGCCTCAAATCCGATCGCAACTGCACTGCAAAAAGGACTAAACCAACGAGTCACCTTACCCGGAAAAACATTAGATTCGTGGAGAATCACCGGCAAACCCAAAGAGCGAGCCGCCAGAATTGCGGGTGCTGCGATGTAACCGCCGGTAGTAAATACTCCGTGAAAATTTCCCCGTTTGAGCAATCGGCGCACCTGAAGAATTGCGCCGACGAGTCCACCCAAAATTCGCACAGTACCGAGTCCAAATCGCTGCTGAAAGCCTTCAACGGCGATCGTGTGGAGGGGGTAAAGGGAGGCAACTAACTGAGTCTCCATGCGGTCTGGAACACCCAGCCATTCGATGTGACAGTCGTGCAACTGCTGTGCGGTGGCGATCGCCGGAAATAGATGTCCTCCTGTGCCGCTAGCTGCAATCAACAACCGGATAGGGGCTTTTGTCAAGGTATTTGTCTCTTTTACAAGTTCCACAGGTCGAGGGATTTTAGATTAGAGGTTTTAGATTATTATGCTTATTGTTACGGCAGTTTCAGTCTATTTTAAATTAGCGATTTAAAATTAGATAGTGCCTTGCGAGTCAGTTGTCAGTCTTCGCAGTAGGCGAACAGTTGCCCGCGTCGCGAAGACTGACAAATAACCAAGTTATCATCATAATGCGTAATTTTTTGAATTTAGTGCCAAGTGTATCTCAGTATTTGACCAGCCATCGGGACAAAAAAGCCGATCGGGCGATCGCAAATGCCAGCATCCGCCTGCCGGCGCCCCTGAGCCCAACGGCTGCGTTTACCCTGAGCGAAGTCGAAGGGCTCAGGATAAACGCAGTCGTTGGGTCGATCGCTCATTTTTTGATATGTTTAACAATTGTCAGTGGTAACATACTGCATCCGACTGCTGTGAGAGCTCAAGGAGTGCGATCGGCAAATCCCCAAGTGCAAGCTCAAACGGGAGAAACGGCACCAGCCCAATTGACAAAACTGCTAACCGAAATTGACGCAGCAGCAAATCGTCGCGATGTCAAAGCAGTCATGGCATTTTACGGTCAAAATTTCACACATTCTGACGGATTGAACAGTCAGAATATGGAAAAAGCACTAACTCAACTTTGGCAGCGCTATCCCAGTTTAAATTACCGCACAGAGATCAAATCTTGGAAAGCCGAAGGAAGTGCGATCGTTGCTGAAACCGTAACTAGAATCGCCGGCACTCACAAAAAAGACGGCAGAGAATTAAATCTCAAAGCTACTATTCGTTCTCAGCAGCGCTTTGAAGGTCAAAAAATAGTCAAACAAGAGATTTTAGCCGAACAAACTCAGCTTACTTCCGGCAAAAATCCTCCCACGATTCAAGTAAATTTGCCAGAGCAAGTTAAAGTGGGTGAAGAGTACCATTTTGATGCAATTGTTAGAGAGCCGATCGGCGATGACATTTTAATAGGAACTGCCTTGGAAGAACCAGTCACGGCAAAAACAATTTTTAAGTCCCCAGAAGTCGATCTAGAGTTGTTGAATTCAGGGGGAATTTTTAAAATAGGTAAAGCTCCAGCTACGCCGGAAAATCGCTGGATTTCAGCAGTGTTGATGAGACAAGGTGGCATCACGATGGTGACAGTGCGCCTGCGAGTAGTCAAGTAATAAAATAGGTGTTATTGGTTATTTTAGTAATTTCTGTAGTGGCGGGTTCACTAAAATCTATAATACAAATGAGAGAACCAGTAAACCTGCCCCTACAAGAATTATGGTTAATTGACCAAACTTGATTTTATACCAACTAAAAACCAACTGTTTCCCTCTTCCTTCCTCTCTCTGCGCCCTCTGCGCCCTCTGCGGTTAATACATCTTCCTTCTTATTAAAAATGATTTCTCTCCAAAATCAAATTGTTTTCATTACAGGTGCAAGTAGCGGTATCGGAGCAGCCTGTGCCAAGATATTCGCTAGGGGTGGCGCTCAACTAATTTTAGCAGCGCGCCGCATCGAAAAGCTCGATCGACTAGCAAAGGAACTGGTAGAAACCGGATTAATAGCGTCGGCGAACCAGATTCATTTGCTAGAGTTGGATGTGCGCGATCGCCTAAAAGTCGAAACTGCCCTAAATACACTTCCAGAATCTTGGAAGGCGATCGACATTCTGATTAACAACGCCGGATTGAGTCGCGGCTTAGACAAACTGCACGAAGGCAACTTTCAAGATTGGGAAGAAATGATTGATACCAATGTGAAAGGCTTGCTTTACATGACTCGCTACATAGTGCCGGGAATGGTAAATCGAGGTCGGGGTCATGTAGTCAATATTGGCTCCATTGCAGGCCGCCAAACCTATCCCAAAGGCAATGTTTATTGCGCTTCCAAAGCAGCAGTTAGAGCTATTTCTGAAGGGTTGAAACAAGACCTTTTAGGAACACCTGTCCGGGTGACGGAAATAGAACCAGGTTTAGTGGAAACAGAATTTAGTAATGTCCGGTTTCACGGCGATGCAGAAAAGGCGAAAAATGTCTATCAAGGATTAACCCCGCTGACACCCGATGATGTAGCCGATGTCGTGTATTTTTGTGCGACGCGATCGCCCCACGTCAATATTAGCGAAGTCTTGCTAGTGCCGACAGACCAAGCAGGTGCAACTCTCGTTCACCGAAAATAGTTTTGAGTTTTGAGTTGCGACTTTCCGGATTGCGATCGAATTCCCAGGAGACTTAATTGGTAGATGCACCCTGAATAATTAACTCCCGACCAATTTTGGCCGGGTTTTTTTTGCCTATTGCAGCCACAACCACAAATTTTGCCAATTTTGCCAAACAGTCCTGAAAGAGGCGTGGAGATACCGGAGACTAAATTAGTAGATGCACCCTGATTGATTAACTCCCGACCAATTTTGGCCGGGTTTTTTTTGCGTATTGCAGCTAAAACCACAAATTTTGCCAAATTTTGCCAAACTGTCCTGAAAGAGGCGTGGAGATACCGGATACTAAATTAGTAGATGCACCCTGATTGATTAACTCCCGACCAATTTTGGCCGGGTTTTTTTTGGGCGATCGCACTTTCGCCACAAATCCTATCGTTTACGGTTGTTTCGGAATGATTTAACCGCAGAGACTCTTCTAGGGCGCAGAGTCTCCAGAAGAGAGAGATGAATCATTCGGATGAAGAGAGGATTTGAGCTCATTCCCAAAATCCACAAATATCCGTGTTAATCTGCGTCATCTGCGGTGAAAAATCCAAACTGTCCTGAAAGAGGCGTGGAGATACCGGATACTAAATTAGTAGATGCACCCTGATTGATTAACTCCCGACCAATTTTGGTCGGGTTTTTTTTGGGCGATCGCAGCCAAAACCAGAAAATAGCACTCTCCCAACAAATATCCGCGTTAATCTGCGATATCTGCGGTGAAAAATCCAAACTGTCCTGAAAGAGGCGTGGAGATACCGGATACTAAATTAGTAGATGCACCCTGATTGATTAACTCCCGACCAATTTTGGCCGGGTTTTTTTTGCCTATTACAGCCACAACCACAAATTTTGCCAAATTTTCCGAAACAGTCCTGAAAGAGGCGTGGAGATACCGGATACTAAATTAGTAGATGCACCCTGATTGATTAACTCCCGACCAATTTTGGCCGGGTTTTTTTTGCCTATTACAGCCACAACCACAAATTTTGCCAAATTTTCCGAAACAGTCCTGAAAGAGGCGTGGAGATACCGGATACTAAATTAGTAGATGCACCCTGATTGATTAACTCCCGACCAATTTTGGCCGGGTTTTTTTTGCCTATTACAGCCACAACCACAAATTTTGCCAAATTTTCCGAAACAGTCCTGAAAGAGGCGTGGAGATACCGGATACTAAATTAGTAGATGCACCCTGATTGATTAACTCCCGACCAATTTTGGCCGGGTTTTTTTGGGCGATCGCAGCCAAAACCAGAAAATAGCACTCTCCCAACAAATATCCGCGTTAATCTGCGATATCTGCGGTTAAAAATCCAAACTGTCCTGAAAGAGGCGTGGAGATACCGGAGACTAAATTAGTAGATGCACCCTGATTGATTAACTCCCGACCAATTTTGGCCGGGTTTTTTTTGCCTATTGCAGCCACAACCACAAATTTTGCCAAATTTTGCCAAACAGTCCTGAAAGAGGCGTGGAGATACCGGATACTAAATTAGTAGATGCACCCTGATTGATTAACTCCCGACCAATTTTGGCCGGGTTTTTTTTGCCTATTACAGCCACAACCACAAATTTTGCCAAATTTTCCGAAACAGTCCTGAAAGAGGCGTGGAGATACCGGATACTAAATTAGTAGATGCACCCTGATTGATTAACTCCCGACCAATTTTGGCCGGGTTTTTTTTGCCTATTGCAGCCACAACCACAAATTTTGCCAAATTTTCCGAAACAGTCCTGAAAGAGGCGTGGAGATACCGGATACTAAATTAGTAGATGCACCCTGATTGATTAACTCCCGACCAATTTTGGCCGGGTTTTTTTTGGGCGATCGCACTTTCGCCACAAATCCTATCGTTTACGGTTGTTTCGGAATGATTTAACCGCAGAGACTCTTCTAGGGCGCAGAGTCTCCAGAAGAGAGAGATGAATCATTCGGATGAAGAGAGGATTTGAGCTCATTCCCAAAATCCACAAATATCCGTGTTAATCTGCGTCATCTGCGGTGAAAAATCCAAACTGTCCTGAAAGAGGCGCTGTGGAGGCGGAGACTAACTTAGTAGATGCACCCTGATTGATTAACTCCCGACCAATTTTGGCCGGGTTTTTTTTGCGTATTACAGCCAAAACCAGAAAATAGCACTCTCCCAACCAATATCCACGTTAATCTGCGTCATCTGCGGTTAAAAATCCAAACTGTCCTGAAAGAAGACCTTGAGACTGGAAAGTAAATAAAGATGCACCCTGATGAATCAACCCCAGCCAATTTTGGCCGGGGTTTTTTTTAGATCAAAAGCTGCATTCACCAATTCAGCTAAAGCGCCTCAAAAGATTGCACCTCAAGCACTGGCCCGATCATCGCAAAAGTCATAATGTCCTTACGCACTAAACCTTTGACACGGACTTTCAAACCCTCTTTTTTTAACTCAGAAGGAGCATCCTTAAGTTCATAAGTTTCTCCATCTTCGCCAACCAAAGCCCAAGTACCAGGGCCGAATCCTTGACGTTCAATTACACCTTTGACAGTAATACTCATGCCGATCGCACCTCTGTTTTAATTGCTAAACTAGCCAGTCCGAAACACATAAAAGCATTGACAATCAAGAACGTTTGTGCTACCAAACCAGTTCCTAATCCCCAAACACCCGGAGACACAAAAGCATTCACCGCTAAACTGCTGGCAAAACCGATCGAAGTTGCGATCGCAATCCACTTCCACTGTTGATGTCCCAACAGCAAAACAATCAAAATCCCAGGAATCAAAACGCTAGCAAAAATGGGATTCAGTAAACTACTGCCATTAATTGCGCCACCAAGTTCGGGAAGAGAACTACCCATCACCCGCAGCGGCCACTGCGGCAGGTCAAATACAAACAGATTTCGCAGGAAAAAGAACCCAGAACTGCCAGCAATCAAGCCGCCGGAAAAGCCCCAAGTCCAGGTGAACGGGAAATAATTCCGCAAAAAGAAAGCCAGCAGATAGGAACCGAGCACCATTGCAATCTTAGGTAACAGCGCCACAGCACCGCCGTCGATCCAGAAACGGGGACTGAGATAGCCGTTGTCGCGCAACCAGCGGAAGAAATCGCGGAAGTTGATTTGTCCTCGCTGGGCTAGCTGAACTGCTGCTGCTGCGTCGAGGTTTCCGGCACCAAAATGGTTTAGGGGATCTTCGCTGACTACTCGCGCCGATTGCAAGAGTACGCTGCGAATGGAGTCTGGTTCTGTGATACCGGAGGCTTTCACCAGCGCAGCAACGGCGGCAACGTGGGGAGATGCCATGCTGGTACCTTGGTAGCCTGCAAAAATTTCTGCGCCGGTTTCTGGGTCGATCGTACTTTGGAGAATTTTCCCATTTTCAGAACCACCGGGGGCGGAAATGTCAACACCCGGGCCGAAGTTGGAATAACCAGCTTTTTCGTCGTCGGGGCCGAGGGCGGAAACGCCGATGACGTGGGGATAGCGGGCGGGATAGGAAGCGGAACTTTCGCCAGAATTACCGGCTGCTGCAATGACCACAACGCCTTTACTGTGGGCATAATCGATCGCCTCTTCCATTAACTGACTTTCGCCACCGCCGCCGAGACTCATGTTAATCACGTCGGCGCCGTTGTCAGCAGCAAATTTAATTGCTTCGGCGATGTCGGAAACCGTGCCGCCACCGCTGCTACTTAACACTTTTAGCGGCATTAAAGCTGCTTCGTAAGCGATGCCGGCAACGCCGTAATTGTTGTTAGTTGATTGGGCGACAGTACCGGCGACGTGAGTGCCGTGGCCGTTGTCGTCGTAGGCTTCGGCGCGATCGTTTACAAAGTCGTATCCCGGTACAAATTTGGTTTCTTTTAAGTCGGCGACGGGAGTAATTCCCGTGTCAATTATTGCTACTGTTGTGCCGCTGCCTTTTGTTTCATTCCAAGCTGCTTCTACGTTGATGCTACGCAGATTCCACTGCTTGTTATACATGGGGTCATTGGGAATCTCGAAAGCGTTGTAAACGTAGTTTGGTTCAATGTATTCGGTATCTTTAGCTAAATTTGATTTTTTCAGGGCGTTTAGCAAAGTGCGATCGCCCTTGACAACATACACATTATCCCCTTTCGAGAATTCGCTGTTGAGTTGGGGCGCGACTTGGTACTGCTGGGCGATCGCCTCTACTTGTTTAGCAATCTGGGCATTACCCACATCTTCGCGGAAATCCAGCACAATTGAGTCATAGGTGCCTCGAACAGCCAGTCCTGGGAAATTAGCAATCGCCCAGCCTAGACCGATTAAAAATAAGCACAGAAGGAAAAACTTTTTCATGGGTAATTATCCATGTCAGGAAGGCTTGTTCACCACATTAACCCAATTTTCTACCCTGATGCCACTTTTCACAGGCTGCGAGTTCTCCTAGAAGTCGCGCCCCCGCTTTTTCTATTTTTATGCGATCGCTATTTCTCGATCGTTCACAGCTCTAGTTTCCAGTTTGAATTGTCTAGCAAGTTTTAGCAGTTCAATCAATTGTATTATTAGATCAGGATTTACGCTACATGAGTCAATTTTTACACGCTCTGTAGTAGTAAGGTGCGCACTGCGCACCCTACAAGTAGAGTCTGTGCGTAAGTCCTATAGAGGAGAGTGCCAACATAACTTGGAATGTTTTTAATCAGGATCTTGCATGGAAAGAGGTTTAATGTGGCTGCCGCTGCTGGCAATTTTTATTTCTCTGGCTTGGGCTGGATGGAACGAGTATCAAAAACTGGAAGCCTATCGCGTCTGGGCCCAAAAGTTCGATCGGGCCAAGTACGATATTTATGCCGTACTTGGTCAGGAAGCAGAGAATTTAACTTGGGGAAAGCCTACTCGCAGTGGGCCTGTGAATTTGCAAACTTTTTCCTTAAAAAATGTGCAGTCACTGCGGTTGTTAGTTAACGACTCTGCGGTAGATTTGGAAAATCCGCCGAATTCTGGAAGTGCGATCGTCCTAGAATTTTTGTTAAAAGATGCGGAGGCTGTGCAGATTCCCTTTACAGAAATTCCTCTAGCGACTAAATGGTGTCAACATTTACAGCAGGAATTGCAGCGCTTTTTGTAATTGAAACGGTTTCCTTAAGTGGCAATGCTCGGTTTTTGGACATTATCGATAAATATTGTAGGACTAAGGCAAAAAACCCGGTTTCTGAACAAAATTGTGCATCTTTGTAATAGATATAGACATAGAAACCGGGTTTTTGACCTCTCGTGTGTAAATCCTACATTGCATTGACTTCTGCGCACCGTTATTTCATACTATAGTATTCAAAAATATTCAATAGCAAATGTTCTACTACTACGGCAGAAAAAAGCAAATAGCAAAACATTACCCTTCTCCTAACTTTGATGCCATCATAGAACCATTTGCAGGTTCAGCAGCTTATTCACTCTATGGAGATCATTGGAAAAAGGCAGTTACTCTCATTGAGAGAGATGAGGGAGTTTCTAAAATTTGGCAGTGGTTGATCGATGAGGCGACACCATCAAAAATTAGTAGCCTCCCTGATTTAGCGGTTGGTGAAAAGAGTTCTGAGTTACTTCATATTATTCATGCTGCTACGAAAATGGCTTTTCATTACAAGACCATTAAAGTAACTCCTGTTTTAGCAAGAAATTGGGAGATTAGTAAACGATACATGGCAGAAAATCTCTTCAAAGTTAAGCATTGGAGAATTATTAGCGGGGATTATACACTAGCTCATGACGTAGAAGCAACTTGGTTTATTGACCCGCCCTATAAAGAAAATGCTGGTAAAGGTTACAGATACGGTAGCAAACTGATTGATTACAATAAATTGGCAGAGTGGGCAAAGAATAGAAAGGGAGAAGTTATATTTTGCGAAGGGCATTGCGGAGATTATTTACCATTCAAGCCATTACTAGATCTCAAGGGTGTTGCAGGTAAAACTAGCAAGGAAGTTATTTATTACCAATCTAATAAAGCAAGCAAACAACTTGAGCTTTTTGAGATTGTTAAGTTTGCGATTAAGTAGAAAATTTCATAATTTTTTGGTAAATCTTTTTGTACTGCTGATCGTCAATTAGGGCTACCCAACCTTGTGCCATCTTTTGTTTGCCACTGGATTTCATACCCGTCACTTTAGTGTTTCTTCCTTCAGTTCCACTGATCTGACCCCAATCATCAGTAACAAGATTGTCAGCATGAAATATAGCTGTAATTTTCGGATAGTTGAAATCATGTTCACTCTTCACAAAGTCCCATACTAATCCCAGAAGTTTTTTGACTTCTCGATGATGAGCTTGCCAAGTAATTCCTTCTAACGAACCAAATCTGGGTTGTCCTGCCCTCAAATTTGCACCTTTTGTTATGTTTCCAACAGTACATTTAATTTCCAAGCCCACAGGATAGTTGCGTAACAACTCCTCTGAAGAGTTTTCACCTGCTTCTTTAGGAATAACATCGGGATGTCCCTTTTCAATTGGGTTAACTATAGCCCCCGTTACATTTGCAATGGAGTGGCAGAACATTGAGCCAACAATTGAACTTGTAGTTTTATAGTCAATGTTCTTATAAACACTTGAAGGAATGATTTCTAATAACTCATTTGTTTGATCCAATGCAGATTCAATATGCTGAATATTCACTTCAAATCCACAAGAAATATTTAACTTAGGGTTAATGATATAAGTCATCTATATTTTGTTCCGCTTCGGCAATCAAGCTACTGACTGTGGTGTTTAAAGATTTTGAGATCTTAAGCAAAACGGACAAAGTAGGAGATTTCAAACCGCGCTCAATTTGGCTAACATAAGTGCGGTGAATCCCTGCTCTGTCAGCAAGTTCCTCTTGAGAGATCTTTGCGATCGCTCTGTACCTAGCTAAAACTCTACCCAGAGCCTGATTAATATCTGTCATGCCAAAAAGTATCTCAGAGGCAGAGACTCTGAGTCTACAGACAATAGTATTCAATCCATAGCTGAGCGTCTTTATTCGATGATGGGGGAAGCGGTGCGGTTGGCGATCGCCCTTTTGTGGGCATGAATAGACATCCACCAATTAATCTCGTAGTTTAACAGTAAAATTAGGCAGCAATTTCACCACCAGTTAATCTTTCTTACTACTGGGCGGCCTGGGCAGTTGTTTGATAATGGCGACGAGCGGCGATCCGTTTAGAAGAAGCCAAAGCAGCTTCAATTGCAACATAACCGCCACTCTTAAGAGCATGGGCAAGTTTCTGAACTTCGCTACCTGAGACTGATTTTGAAACTGTATGCAGTGGGTAATTCCTGACTAAATCTGATTCAATAACTCTATCATAACAGGGGCGATTCCCTAGGGCGTGTTTTCAAACTGCGACCTCAGATCCCGATCCCCCTCGCATCCCCCTTAAAAAGGGAGTAGGGTGTGAGTAGGGGTTGACGAAAGAGACTCTTTCTCCCCCCTTTTTAAGGGGGGCTGGGGGGGATCTAAGACTTTGAAAACACGCCCTAGGGGATAGCTACGCTTCACACTCCCCATTAAAAAGCTTCCAACCGTATCTCGATTTAACGGTGCGGTTGAGCGACTGCAAATAACATTGGCAACAACACCAACAGCTTTCGGCAGTTCGCTTCAACCAGTTAAACCGCTGACTACAGAGTTGTTAGTAGAAGCTTAATTAGAATATAGTTCAGTGTCCTCCTTCAAAAGCTTACACAACTTATCCAAACTTTCCTGACGCTGTTCAATCAGTCTGTTACCGAGGCCCTCTAGGTACTCAATATTAGAGGGACTTGCGTTGTCCATTTGATCGTGAGCATTCTCGCCACTCAATTGAAGTTGAAAACGGTAGTAGTTTCTGTTCTCTCCTTCAGTCACCATGAGCTGATCGAGCTGATACGCAACAGATTCGCTTTGACCATCTAGAACAACGTTAAGTAAGGGAATTGCCCATTTGATTTGTCCCCAATTTTTCACATCACTATACTTATATTTCCTAGTTAGCGATCCCGTACCCAAAGAAACAACAAGGGTATCAGCACGTCGGAGTTCTTCACCAGTATTTCTCTTGTAAGAAATCATCGCCTCCATCATTGCGAGTGAGGAAGGATTATTTGCAAAAATTCCGCCGTCTACCAAAGCGTAATATCCCTCTGCGGTATGATGTACCGTTGGGAGTTTGTAGGGTGGAAAGAATGTCGGTGCAGCAGAAGTTGCCATTGCTGCCTCAATCATTTTGAATCCCTTACATATTTTGCGGCTATTACGACTCTCGGTTTCCTCTGCTTGCGGATTGCTTGTAAAAAAAATTGGTTCTCTCAGTTCGAGATCATAGCTCGTGATGAAAATTTCTCGTAATGCGTCTTCAACCTTAGCTTCACCTAAAAGCTCCTTTAAAACTTCTTGCCTACCTTGTGGGTTGTGCTTGGGTTGTAGCAAATCATCAACAGCACCTGGTATGTCCTCACTAAAAATCTTTTTTCCATATTTGCGATAGAAATTTACAAGTTCGGCAGATGTATACTTGGGCTCATTATTGATGCTAGAGTCTGGGTGGTTGGTGAGCCCTTCGACTTCGCTCAGGGGCCGCGTAGTCGAACCATTCCGTTTAGTTAAACCCAGTGCTAAAATTCCTCCTGTTGAAGTGCCTGCAATTAAATCAAACATTGTTGCTATTCGTTTTCCTGTGCGCTCTTCAATGTAGTTGAGAACCATAGCAGGAATAATACCCCGAATACCACCACCATCAATTGAGAGAACTCTTCTCTTGAATTTAGTGCCCATAACAGGTGCTCCTTTAGATATTGGTTAAATTGTGGTCAACAGAACTGAAGCAAATTCGTACACCATCAAATACCAACACCCAACGTCATCATCCGGAGCACCGCAGCAGATATCAAAGAACGGGATTGTTTCTGTTTACCACTCTTCGCTTTTGAGCCGGAGGCTGGCTAAGGCCCGCACTTGCTCGTCGGCGTCGGAAACTGCAAGCGATCGCAACAAAGCCAAAACACCCGGCCTCTTTGACAACATATCGGGATAATGTTCGATAATCGCTTCGAGGGCTGTAAACCGGGGATTGTAAGGAAAAGAACCCTTTTGATTGTCAAAATCGCTCAAAGCCCGATCGCGCAAAAACTCAAACATTCCCGGTTCATCCTTCCATCCCCGCACTAACTCTACCAGGGCGATCGCCCGCACCTGGGAATCTCGATCATCTTGAGCTCTACTTTTGAGCCACTCAAAAATCTGCGACTCATCTGTCCCACCCCGCGCTAACTTTTGCAAAGCCATTTGTCTCACAGCCGGACTCTCATCGCCCTCTGCTTTAGCCTCCAACAGCATCCAAGTTTCAGCATTGTCGGGCCAGTTGCGAGCCAGTTCCTGCACCGCGGCTTGTCGAACAACCGCGTCCTCCGATCTTCGGTAACATCTAAGCTGAAGTTTCAGCCAAGGTAAGGTTTCCGCGTCATCGGGCCACCCCCGCACAATTTCTCGCACCAACACACTCAGCAGGTGAGAATCTTGCTCAGACTCCACCAGACTTTTAAGAAAAGGCAAGGTCTCGCCCAGGTAAGACCAGCGAGAGGCGATTTGTTTCACAGCAGTTTCTCGGACATTCAGGTGTCTGTCCGACTTGGCGAGATTTTGCAACCAGACAAACACTTCGAGACTCGCTGACGGTAGTGTGCCGGCGGCTTCCACTGCTACTTGTCGCACAGTCCAGACATCCTCCGAATCAGCTACTTTTTGCAGCAGGGGCAGGGTTTCCGGGCGATCGGGCCAACCTGCGGCTATCTGTTCTAGGGCTATTTCTCGCAGGTCGGCGTCGCGATCGCCCGTAGCTAGATTTTGCAAAAAAGGTAGAGTTGCGGGGTTGTCGGGCCAGCCAGAGGCCACTGCTTGCACTGCCGATCGCCGGACGGTCGCACTCGTATCGGACTCGACAAGAGTTAAAAGCAAGGGGTAAATGTCTGCTTCGCCGGGCCAGTGGGAGGCCAATTCTGCGATCGCCGCAATCCGCACTTCTTTGCTGCTATCCTCTCGTGCTAGGGTTTTCAGCAGCAGACAAACGTCGGGCGCTGTCGGCCAACAGTCGGCCAACTCCCGCACCGCTACTATTCGTAGAGTAGAACTTCCTGTATGGGCGAGGTTTTTGAGCAGGGAAAAAGTGCCTAAAACAGCGTGCCAACCAGAGGCTATTTCTTGCCATGCTGCGACTTGGACTCCCAAATTTTCGTCTGTGTCGGCGATCGTTCTCAGTAGTAGCAAGGTATCTGTGCGATCGTGCCAACCAGAGGCCAACTGTTGCAGTGCTGCGGTGCGGACAGCGGGGCTGCGATCGGACTGAGCGAGGGTAGCCAGCAGTGGCCTGGTATCGTCCATCTCCGGCCAGCCCAGGGCGATTTCTCTGACTGCGGTCGATCGCACTGCCCAATTTTGATCCGATTTTACTAGGTTTTTCAGCATCAGGTAAATTTCTGGATCGTCTGGCCAACCACGGGCTATGGCTTCGACGGCGGTGGCTCGGATTTCGCCGCTGTCGTTGGAGTGAGCCAGTATTTTCAGCCAGGGCAGAGTTTGGGGGTCATTTTTCCAAGTTTTGGCGATCGTCGCGATCGCTTGGGAACGAATTTGATATGTTTCCTGCAATTCTTGGGCGCTTTCATAAAGAATCAGGAAACCCATGCCGTACTGCAATAACTTTTTTAAAGCATTTAACAGTTTTTTTTCGGTGATTTTATTGACACCATTTGGATTTTTTAACAGGCATTCGGCTGCTAAAAACAGATTAATAAATTTTTGCTCTTGACCGTTTTGTTCCGTCAAGTATTCGACGATTTCGCTAGCTGTTTTTTGTTCTAGCTTAGCTGCAATTTCTTGTAGGAATTCCTGTGACAATTCGTCCCGCCAATGCTGCCCGAAAACTTTGGTCTTGAGTTCTGCTGAGGTGATTTCGCCAGTTTTGAGTTTGGCAATAATTAACTCTGCCACTGTCTGGGGATTATTTTCGGCAACAATTTTTTTTAACAACATACCCATATCCTGCGCCCTGGAGTTTGTTTGCATTGAAAATCGTGAACGAACCTGACGGTCAACTGAGTACAGTTAGACCGCAGGCTTCTTTTTCCCTTTTTGCAAGGGCTTTTTTGAGTGACGGAGTTCCCCCGCCACTTTCGTGATTCAGACCAATTCTTTTGATCAGCTTGGCTGAATTTTCATCTCTATCTAAAGACTCACCACATTGACAAGAATGCCATCGGTCTGACAATTCTTTAGGTGCTTTATTCAGGCAATTCCAACAATGTTGAGACGTACCCTTGGGGTCAACAAATAGAACACTTTTGCCTAATTTCCAGGCGACGTATTTAATCACAGTAGCGAACTGACCGTGAGCCGCGTCTAACATTGATTTATTCAAACCGCTTTTAGCCGCCTGACCATTTGGCAAATAGACCACATTACCATCTTCAATATCAGTTTTGATTTTCGCACGTCTAGTTAGATTCTTTATCCTCAAATCTTCGAGAATCAGAACATCACACTGTTCAAATAATTTCTGTGCGGTTTTGAATTGAAAATCGAGTCTCGCTCTAACTACAAATTGATGAAGTTTTGAGATTTTATCCTTGATGATTTTCCCAGGTTTAGAGCCTTTAACTCTTTTCGCTAATTTGGCTTGAAGTCTTGCTAAATTCTCGGCAGACTTTCTTAAGAACCTAGGGTTTTCGACAAGTTCACCATTAGATAAATAGACATAATTTGTGATTCCCAAATCAATACCAATACTATTCTTTTCGGTCGGTTGAATTTCTACAACCGATACGGTCACTGTTTTATCTTCTAGCGTCAGGGAAATATACCATCCGTCTGCTTCTCTGATAACTGTACCAGTCTTAACCTTAAATCCTGTTGGTATTGAACGATGGAACACCATCGGCACTTGACCTATTTTTGCCAGGTCAATACAAATCCGATTTTGCTCATCTTTGATAATGTTTAAATTATCAAGTTGTGGATAGGTGAAAGATTTGTAGTAGTGGAAACCTTTAAACCGAGGTTTGCCCCTACGATTACCATTCTTGTCGGGTGTCGTAAAATTTGAGAAAGAAGTTTCCACCCTGTTAACTACATCCTGTAAAACTTGGGAATCCAAGTTCTTGTATTCAGGAAATAAATTTTTGGTGTTTTTCAAGTCAGCTAACTGTACGTTCAACCATTGTACATATCCGCCGTCAATGTTTGAAAAAACATCCCCTTTTTGAGTTATGGGATTACCAGATTCATCCTTCTTTCTACCGTCTCTAGTTTGTATCCTAGTTAGAGGAATATTCTTGTAAATTTCCTCAATGGGGACTATCGACGCAGTTAAAGGACAGGAATTGATAGGTGTTCTAGTTGATTCCCACCAGTTGAATCTTTCTCCCAATCGGTAATTATATTGTCTTCGGCAAAGTTCTAAATGAGCCGATATCGTTACCAGTTGAGATTTCGTTGGTTTCAGTTTATATTTGTACGTCAGTTGCATGATACATCTTTTTTTTTCGACCTTTTTTATGATAGTTGATGTAGGTCAAATATGCACACTTCTTTGAAGAAAGATTGATGCTCCAGAAGTATAATTGGCGGACTCCGTACCTACGTCCACCACGCCTTTCATCCCCTCGGTGATTTATTCGGGGTACTGCGGCGCTTGCGCCTCCGAGACATCCCCTCTAAATACACGCCTTGGACTTCCCGGCGGTTAGTTAAATCTGCGAGGCTATTAGTAGACATCTCCAAAAACTCTTGTGGGGAGTAGGGGTTAGGCATCCAGCCAGCCCAAGACTGGCTGTTCACTTCTATGTCTAGTTTATAGTTTTTTGAGCGAGCTTGGAGTAAGGAGCCGATCGCTCTATTTTAGATCAAAGTCCCCTGCTCTGGATCGCCTTGATGCAAAATCCGCCATCATTCAGAAAAATCTGAGGTAGCGGCGGATGGCGATCGAATAATTAAATGGGACAATCTAGCTAATCGCTACCTGCACGCGATCGCCTGCAACCCGAACCGCAAAAGTTGGAATCTTTACCGTTTCATCATCCAGACATTCCCCGGTAATCAGGCTAAAATTTTGCTTGTAAATAGGAGAAGCAACTTTGAGAGTGCCGTTGCGATCGCCCACAAGTCCCCGCGACAACACAAAAGCCTTACTAAACGGCTCGTAATTGCTCAGAGCATAAACTTCATCCCCATTTCCCACCCGGAAAATCGCCACTTGTGCGCCCGCTACTAAAGCGCAAACTCCTGTATTGGGGGCGATCGCATCGAGGGAACATACATCTACCCAAGTTGTTACTGTATCGCAAACTGGTAATGATTGAATCATGTTTTTTTCCTATTAATTTACTTCAATCTAGTGGGAGGGTAGGCACGGGGAGTAGGGGTCGCACTACCCCTACAAAAGCCTGGTTTTCCTGAGAATGAAACAGCCCTGCCTGATTAAGCGGGGTTATAGCAAGGGTGTTTCATTCTCTTCTAGGAGAAGCCCCCCGTGACTGCCCCAATTCCTGAAACACCTGTAGGGGCAATCCCCCCGTGGTTGCCCTCGTGGCTGGGGGGTTATTCCGAAACTCCAACCAGAGATTTTTCATATTCATAAGCCGGCCGCATTTGTCCCCGTTCCGCAACACGAACAATACTCGGATCTGGCAAATCGGAATTCACAAAATGCTGGAACCGCTGCACCTTTTGCGGGTCTTCAATCGTCGTTTTCCACTCACATTGATAAGTATCCACCAAATGCTCCATCTGCGCTTCCAACTCAGCACAAATGCCTAGAGAATCCTCAATAATCACCTGCTTCAAGTATTCAATGCCCCCCTCAAGTTTATTAAACCAAGTAGCAGTGCGTTCCAGGCGATCGGCAGTGCGGATATAGAAAATCAAAAAGCGATCGACATACTTAATCAAAGTTTCCTTATCAATATCCGTCGCCAGCAAAACCGCGTGCTGCGGCTTCATACCACCATTACCACACACATACAAATTCCAACCATTCTCCGTCGCAATTATCCCAAAATCCTTACTTTGAGCTTCCGCACATTCGCGAGTGCAACCAGAGACAGCAGACTTGAATTTGTGAGGAGCACGCAAACCACGATAGCGCAATTCAACCTCGATCGCCAAACTCGTAGAATCCTGCACCCCAAAACGACACCAGGTGCTACCAACACAAGATTTTACAGTACGCAAAGCCTTACCATAAGCGTGTCCAGACTCAAATCCCGCATCAATCAACCGACGCCAAATATGCGGCAACTGATCCACACGAGCCCCAAACAAATCAATCCGCTGCGCGCCAGTAATCTTAGTATAAAGTCCAAATTCCTTAGCAACTTCCCCCAAAACAATCAACTTATCGGGAGTAATTTCTCCCCCCGGCACTCGCGGCACCACCGAATAAGTACCATCCCGTTGAATGTTAGCCAAAAAGTAATCATTCGTATCTTGCAAACCGACATGAGACTTCTCTAAAATATGCTCATTCCAAGTAGAAGCCAACATCGAAGCAACAGCAGGCTTGCAAATTTCGCAGCCCTTACCTTTGCCATGTTTTGCGATCGCCTCCTCAAAGGTTTTGATGCTTTGAGATCGCACTAAATGATACAATTCTTGACGGGAATATTCAAAATGTTCGCAGAGGTGATTTTTCACTGCAAACCCGGCTTTCTTCATCTCCGACTTGAAGATATCCGTCACCAAAGGCACGCAGCCACCGCAGCCAGTACCAGCTTGGGTGCATTTCTTGACGCTGGCGACATCAGTTAAATTGCGATCGCGAATAGCGGCACAAATCTGCCCTTTAGTCACATTATTGCAAGAACAAATTTGAGCAGAATCCGGCAAACTATCCACTCCCAAACCAACAGGTGATCCGCCCGATCGCGGTGGCATCAACAAATCTTCAGGATGAGGAGGCAGAGCAATTTCATTTTGCATAAATTGCAACAAAGTGCCGTAAGCAGAAGCATCTCCCACGAGAATTCCGCCTAAAATCCGGCTACCATCTTGATTCAAAACTAATTTTTTGTAAATACCTTGGAAGGTATCAGCAACAACAATTTCTTTAGCATTAGCCGACTTAGCAAAAGCATCTCCAAAACTAGCAACATCCACCCCCAAAAGTTTGAGTTTAGTGGACATATCCGCACCAGTAAAAGTGCTTGTATCCCCCGCATCTTCACCGCCATCGGCTGCACTGCTTAAAAGATCCGCTGCTACTCCAGCCATTGTATAACCCGGAGCAACTAAGCCGTAAATCCGATTTTGATAAAGCGCGCATTCTCCGATCGCATAAATGTCAGAATCAGATGTTTGGCAACTATCATTAATGACAATACCACCACGTTCTCCTACTTCGATACCACAACTTCTCGCAATTTCATCACGAGGGCGAATCCCAGCCGAAAACACAATCATATCTGTTGCCAATTCCGAACCATCAGCAAACAGCATTTTAGCAACTTTGCCATCTTCGCTAACAATTTCGGTAGTAGACTTACTGGTATGAACCGAAACTCCCAACTCTTCTATTTTGCTACGGAGAATCGCACCGCCAGCCTCATCAACTTGTACTGGCATCAGTCGTGGCGCAAACTCAACTACATGAGTTTTCAAACCCATATTTTGCAGAGCATTCGCACATTCTAAGCCCAACAAACCGCCGCCGATTACTACGCCAACTTGGCAATTTTTAGCGTAATCTGACATCGCTTCCAAGTCATCAATTGTCCGATAAACAAAAGTACCCTGAGCATCTTTGCCTTTAATTGACGGTACAAATGGATAGGAACCGGTGGCTAGAACAATTTTGTCATAGGGAACTTCTAAACCATTGGCTGAAGAGACTGTTTTTTGTTCCCGATCGATCGCAACTGCTTTGTCGCCGATGTGAATCTTAATCTCATTTTCTTGATAAAAGCCCGGTGCAACTAGAGATAAATCTCCCGCTGTTTTGCCAGAGAAAAAGCCGCTGAGGTTTACGCGATCGTAAGCAACGCGCGCTTCTTCGCAGAAAGTAATTAAATTCCAGTGTTCCGCCGCTCCTTTAGCAACCATTAACTCTAAGAACTTGTGGCCCACCATGCCATTGCCGATTACAACGAGGTTTTTTTTTGCTGTCATTAGAAATTATTTAATCCATATATTAGTTGTTGTTTTATTAATATAAGAAATTTCCATAAATTTTTGTGTTTCACGATACAAAATATTGATTGTATATGCAATTGTTGAATGCTAGCGATTGCATTTTTGCATGATGTAAGTAGGGTGCGTCACGGAGGTTTTTTTTGACATGAAGAGCGAGATTTTTGCTGCGGGGCACCTTACAGTTAAGTCTGGTGCGTCTCTGAAGTCTTTTTGACATGAAAATTTACATTTTTTTCATTGACGCACCCTACAGGTTTCAAATTTTTAATTATTATTTAAGCTCCCATGCCCGAATACTGTTTCAAACCCTGTCGCCACAGCCACCGATTCCACACAAAAAACACCGCACTCCAACCCAACATTACCAACAAACCGCGCCCTACATCGACAGGTAATCCGATCAAAATTGAAGCGGGAAAATGAATTAAATAAGGAAAAGGTGTCCACAAAACTACTTCGCGCACGGATGCGGGAAATACTTCCAGTGGCGCAACAAGTCCCGATAAAAATAGGTAAATTAACAACCAGAATTGTTCGATCGCACTTGCCCTCTCTATCCAAAAAGCAAACAGCGCAAAAGTATACTGTATCAGAAAGCGCAGACAAAAAGCCAATACAATTACCAGCAAAAACAGCAAAAATCTCCCCGCACTCGGCAGCCAAAAAGACTGCGGGTAAAGTGCAAAAAACAGCAGCACCAATCCGCAGACAAACGGCAACCGGGCCAACCTTTCGGAAACGTGAGAGGCAAAGTGATGCCAGACGGGATCTAGAGGCTGCAACAACCTATTAGATAATGTCCCTTGCACGACTTCTTTTTCAAATTCCCAAATCACCCAGACGACATTGGTTTGTCGGACAATGAAAGCTGCTAAAAAATAACGGGCAAAGTCGATCGGCTTTAACCCAAATTCCCCAGTTTGAGCCGCCTGCATCCAGACACCCATCAAGATAAACGGCAAAGCTCCCGACAGCGCCCACAAAAACAATTCTGCTCGGTATTCGAGCATATAAGCGTAGTAGGTAATTAGCAAAGTTTTAGCAATTCTGATGGATTTTGTCATATTTTAGATTTAATTTTTCGGTGTTAGCAACGGGCTAGAAGCCCGTTCCACAAAAACATTGAAACTCTAGTGGAACAGGCCGGAAAGCCTGTTCAGTTTTTCGGTGTTAGCAACGGGCTAGAAGCCCGTTCGACAAAACATTGAAACTCTAGTGGAACAGGCCGGAAAGCCTGTTCAAGGTGAGTTCGACGGCTGAAATCCGAATCAACTAAAAGTGTAAATAGGAGCCTCAATATCATACAGAGATGGCTAATGTAGGAGCAATTGCGGAGTTGACCCTAGAGCCTTTCGTTCCTCAAGGTAAACTCCACGAAGGGCATTGCCTCAATATAGCTTCTGGTCAAAGTTTGAAGAATTTGAGAAGCAATGACCACCCTACATTTAATTCTAATTCTCAGTTCGCTAATTGTTGTTTGACATATTCCTTAATCGCAGGTTGAATAGTAAAAAATGTCTCTCCCGTTTCTGAATTTTTCTCTATCAATGAACGCCTTAATAGAGATTGTAAAGCGTTGAGTAATTCTGATTGGGGTATATAGGCTAAGATTTGGGAAATGGTAATGCGATCGATCGCCCAGATTAGCCATAGTTGAGATCGCCTTTTTTTCAAGGGCTGATAATCGCTTAAACTGCTGATTTAATTTATATTCCAAATCTGCAAATAAAAACGTGCTTTCCTGTTGCCATAAATCGGTAAAGCCTAAATCTTGAATAATTCTAGCAACCATTTTTAACCATAAAGGATTACCACTATATTGATTAATCATCTCTTGCCATTTTTCCTGAGTGTCTAAACCTTGTGATTTCAGAATTTCCCAAGCTGCATCCACATCTAAACCAGCTAATTGTAATGATTTACAGCTTTGATTTTCTGCTTCTAAGTCGGCAATTTCTAAGGGTTGATATCCACTCAGTAAGACAACGCAACTATTACGATCCGATTCTCCTATTTGTTTGAATAGTGAGGCATAATCTTCATATCCAGATTCATATTTACCTGCTAATTCTCCACTTTGAAAAAGCATCTGCACATCATCTAAGATGATTAAACAGCGATGTTTTCGCAAGGTGTCTATTAGGTGCGTTATGGAAGTTTGTTTCAAGTTTTGTTGATTATCTGTATTGACACTTCCAGACAGGAATTGTAAGAAGTTTGTTTGAATTATCTCTAAACTAGGTTGATTGCGTAAGCTGCGCCAAAAGACATAATCAAAATTATCGGCAATTTGTTCGATTAATTTGACAGCGATCGCAGTTTTCCCAATACCAGATATACCTAATATTGTCACTAAGCGGCATTTTTCTTGAAGAATCCATTTTTGTAATGTAGTTAATTCTTGATAGCGCCCATAGAAGGTAGAAAGATTAGGCATTTCGCTTAAATCTTTTTTATTTGTAGCAGAGACATCTGGCTTGTGTATATTCGGATTTTTAGGGTCAGTTTGTGATACATTTGGGCAATGTACAATTGTAGAACCACAATTAAAACTATTAACCTGTGCAAAGTCTGTTGCAGAATTTGATAAATCAATAGCTAATTTAGTTTTTTCCATAACTGCGCGAAAATTAGATTGATTCATATCTTCTTTTAATATATCTGAGAGAAGATTCCATAATTTAAAGCCTACACCTTTAACATATTTTGCCGATCTGATTTCAGTCTTAGCAATTTCGGGATATTTTAGATTTTGCCAAGTACCGCGCAAAATCGCTTTTTGCAAACTGTTTAAGCGTTTTCCGGTTTTGGTATAAACCAGATCATCAAGAAAGGCTATGCCATTTTCAACTTTCATAGATTAGCTGAGGGCGTAAGTGCATTTTACTACTATAGCATAACTAAATGTGACTTTTGATAACTTTAGTCGAAAGAGGTAACTTTTTGTAACTTAAAGATCCTTTCAAAATAGCTACTTTATGTAACTTGGTTAGGCTAGACACGCATTAAATTATGAATTATAAATTACCTATGGTTGGTTGAAAACGATTGAGGATTCTTTTGATGCAGCCCGAATTGAAGTCATATCAATACAATTATCCTTTAAGGAAAAATGATGTGCTTGTTTGCCTTATCGATCGACATAGAATATATCCAGAACTTTCGCAAGAGATCTTATTAGCATCAAACAAATATGGCTTTACTTATTGCGAAAATATTGATTGTTCACTTCAATCTCATTCAAATTATATCTTGAGCCATTTAATCGTTGTTGATGGATTAGATCATCCAGAATCAACAACGTTCGACCATATGGATGTTATCAATAATTTTACGTCTGCTACGATTGCAATGTCTTATTCATCTAAACAGTCTTTTGACTCGGCAAGTCCGACTGTAGAAAAAATGAAAAAGAATTATAGTCAAATTAATTTTCTCCTCCCTACACAGCATGGAGATAATTATATACCATCTCTTGATAAGTTGGTAGACAATGCTATTTGTGATTCTGTTAGAATCAAATATGAGCCAAAATGTATTAGCAAAAATATAGACAAAATTCTTACCGAACATATTAGAGATTTTTTTGGGAATGTAAGTGCCTTCGTTGGGAAAAATAGTCTTTTTCATCGGGCTGAGACTGATGGATTTATCTCTTTAAGATGCCCAGATGGAGAAGGTTTTTTTATTACATCCACGAAAACGAGTAAGACTAATATTGATTTAAGTCGCATAGCCTACGTTCATTTTTACGATGAGTCATCCAATTTGCTGGCATACTCAGGCAATTTCCTTCCTTCATCAGATAGCGTAGAAGCTTCTGTAATATATTCAAAAATGCTCAATGTTAGTGCAATTTTGCACACACACGCGAGTCGTCAATTCACTCGTAATCCCATGTTTTCCGATAAAATTGCAGTTCCACCAATGAGGTACGGTGAGAAAGAACTTGGCGATAGTTTAGTTAGTTATTTTAAATCTAAAGAGGAAATTGATATGGCTATTATGGAAGATCATGGTGAGTTGTTCTTATCAACTGAGAGTCAGCCACATCTGGCTTATCAGGAAATCAAAAGAACCATAGAAAGTAATTTGCGTAAAGCGAAATAACAGTAAGCCAAATAACAGTGAAATCAGAGGAGTAACATAGATATGTCACATGAATTATATTTTAATTATGCTGAACTTTATGGATTAATAGCCGATGACCGGAATTTTATAGAAGAGCTAAACCGTCTTAGAGCGTTTACGCTTCCGTCAACTGGTCTCTTTGTCGAACTTTTTGCTGGACCAGCATATCATGGCACTCATCTTCTGAATGGTGGTTGGAATGGAAAAGTTGTAGCAATTGACAATTCTCCTGAAATGGAAAAAGTTGCTTGTAATAGAGGTTTTAACGGCAACTATCTGTGCGCTGATGCAATCATTGGTTTAGAGCAAATTGTCAATGCATATTTGATATTTATTCCAAGATACTCAATTGTATTAGTTGACAAAGAATATGCGGCTAACTTATTTAACCAAGCCGCAAAATCTCTCCATACAAATGGCGTATTCTTTGTGGAAATCCATAAAGATGCAAATATTGAAAATCAGTTATATATTGGTGGAAGATGGGACGAACTCAGTATTCATAAGCGTATCCTAGAAACGCCTTTAGGTAAAATAGAGTGCATTTGGCCCTATAAAACTGAAATAGTGGACTCAGATCAAAAAATTGTGGATATGGATGTCAGAATCACCATTGCCAAAGATAATTTAGTTGATGAGTACATATTTACTTCCAGAGAACATCTCCATACAAAGGCTGATATCCTAAACTTTGCGGATGAAGCAGGTCTTAAAGAATTAAGAGAGCGAAGTTGCGAACTCGTGGATTCTTATCTTCTGGCGTTTGGTTTAAAGGAGTGCGACACAAAAACTAACAGTCCCATATTGGCTGATACATTTCAATCAGACAGTTTAGAAGTGTTATCATTTAATAGACTCTTTGACATTAGCTCTGTTGATGCTTGCTCTGTTCAATTAAAGAAGTCTGGTCTTGATGCAGACGCACATGATTCTCCCCTTTCTCTTCATGTATATAACCTACTATGAAAACTATGAATAAACAAACGATCGCAATTGTCCGTGTACCCTATTTGTCCGTATATAATCTGCTTGATGTTCGTGAAGAGCCGATTGCATCTTCATTGGCAGGATATTTAGATAGTGTAGGTGCCGCTTTTGAAGTTTTTGATTTCCACCTCGATCGTTCTGTAAACGTAAATACTTTAATCGAATTTGGAGCCAGTATTTACATATTATGTGTTCGTGGCACAGGGCTGCATTGGAAATATGCTCTTAAAATTTCACAACATCTTCTTTCAAAAACAGAAGCAAGGGTGATTTTTTATGGTCAAACTGGCAAACTTCAATATTGGACAAGTCCATATCCTGAACGAACAGCAGTTATTCTGCACGACGAGCGAACTATTGCGAAAGAACTCGGACTGCCAGCCGATGGGCCTGATTTTAGTTCAAACTTAACACATTATCCTTATGGATTGAAGTATATCAACGATCTCGGAACTAGACGCAAATTTTTTAAGGCAACAATAGAAACTACTCGTGGTTGCCACTATAGTTGCAAGTTTTGCTTCATCAATCACGGCACAAATTATGTTAATAGATATAGTCGCTGCCCTGCTGAAGTCGTAGTTAGGGATATTCAACAATACCTCGATAATGGAATAAATAAGTTCTGGTTTTATGATGCTGAATTTATTGGCGCGGATCGAGAACATTATCCAGAGGTAATAAATTTATTGACAGGATTACGAGATCAATTCTGTGGAAATATTGAAATAATGATATATAATCGAGCCGATACATTGGAGAGATTTGGGAACTACGAATTACTGGCAGATGCGGGTATTAAATCAATCTTATTAGGCATAGAATCATTGCATGATGATGATTTAAAAGGGATGCGAAAAGGACAAACCAGTGCCACTGCTATAAATGCAATTAGAAAATTGCGAGAAAATCAGATATTTTGTAATTTATCATTTATTCTCTTTAACAAAACAGCAACTATACAGAGCTTACAAGAAAACATTTCTAGGTTGGCTGTTCTATATAATGAAGAGAATTTTATCTATTTAGGCCAGACACTTTATTTTAGCTATGCCTTTGAATCAGATTGGGCACCAAATAGCCAAATGAGGTCACTTTCTAATAAAACTAAGTTGTCTGGATCGACAGGCTCAACGATATCACCGTCAGAAGGTGTAACTTTCGACCCGTCTCTTGAACCTTTCGCTGAAATCTGCCGTATTATAAACTATGAACAAATTCGGAAGCTTTGTGAACTTAATCTTAGAAAAGAAGATGGTGGACTTGCTGAGAAGCATAAAATTCACGAATGGGCAACGCTCCTCAATTTATTAACATTGAATTTGATGCAGGTTGCTTTAGATGAATTTAAGTCTGGCTCTCTCACAATACATACTGTGCCATCTTATGAAAAATGGGTATATGCTTCATTCCAGAAATTTAATAATTCAATTTTGCCGAATGAAATAGCATATACTATTACTGATAAATGGGGTGATTTTGAGGGTGACTGGAACGGATGGGAGCATCAGATTCCATCAATTTTTTAAAACAAGGTCAAAATCTAGAGGTTATTATCATGTCTGAAAATAGAGTCGTATTTCTTACTGGCGCATCAAAGGGGTTAGGCGAAAATATTTGTGGACACTTGTTAGCAAGTGGTTTCAAAGTATTTGCAACTGCCAGGAACATTCCTGATAGTGCCAAAACAAAGAACAATGACCAAATCATGTGGCATTCTCTTGATATATCTAGTTACACTCAATGCGAAACCGCTATAAATTCATGTCTGGAAAAGTTTGGTCATATTGATATCCTTATCAATAATGCGTCTGCCTGCACAGGTGGAGTTACCATTGCTGATATTCCACACGCAGGTATAGATATTGAGATTGATACAACCTTTAAGGGAGCCGTCTATCTTTCAAAAATATTCATTGCAAAGATGTGTAAACGTCAGCAGGGAAAGATATTTTTCATTTCTTCAACATCTGGACTTGCTGGTGAACCAGGCAACAATTTTTACAGCATTTATGCTGCTTCTAAAGCAGCAATTATTAGATATTCAGAATGTTTGAATCAAGATATTTCTCAATATAATATGCAATCCCATGTTATAGTTCCGTGCAATATGAGAAGTAGCAACTTTGAACGCGAAGATGCTGTATCTTATTCAGATGTATCCGATCTTTTAATCAAAATGATAAAAATCGGTGATAATATTTCCCTTTCTCAAGTGATCCTAAGACCTGCCATAACGGATAACGTATAAGCCGGAACGCAGTAAGGCGCCATATATTACTCAGTAGTCATGCCAAACATTGCGCTCCGCTCCGCCGCCCTCGGTTCACCGTTAAACGCAATCCCAACCTAAACTAACCCATAGTGCGAGGTTGAGGGTTCCAGCTTATCCCGAATTCATGCTAAGTTAACGTGAGTTCGATTGAGTCCGATCGCCTCACCGACACTCGGATTGGGCGGAAACGTTAAACCTGACAAGCTAATTTCCTGTCGCCCTTGGGAATTATAGCTTGTGGTATTTTTATGTGAATTCTGACCACCCAATAGGCTTAATTTTCCCATCGAACTCACGTTGAGTTTTTCGGTGTTAGCAACGGGCTAGAAGCCCGTTCCACAAAAACCTTGAAACTCTAGTGGAACAGGCCGGAAAGCCTGTTATGGAGAATGAGCAGAACCAAAAAAATTACACTTTTCCCGTGCGAAAAACCCTGCCAATTACTTCTTCAATTGGCGGATCGGTAACAGTCAAATCCACCACTTCCAACTCCGCCAACATCTTCGCCACCCCCACCATCAATTCCTCCCTTTTTACCAAAAAACGCACCGACAGTCCCTCAATTGATTCTACCTCCCCGTAAGCAGAAGCACAATCTTTAGACAGCGGATTGGCTAATTCTACTTGAACTTCCCGATAAGGTGCAAATCTGTCGAGCAATCCATCTAAATTGCCATCATAAACTAATTGCCCTTCATGAATTAACAAAACTCGCTTGCACAAAGCAGTAATGTCAGCCATATAGTGGCTCGTCAACAGCACCGTTGCTTGATAGCGTTCGTTATATTCCCGCAGAAATTTCCTAACACTAAACTGTGCGTTTATATCCAAACCTAATGTCGGTTCATCTAAAAATAATACCTCCGGTTGATGCAGCAGCGCCGCCATCAATTCAGCTTTCATGCGTTCACCCAAAGACAGTTTTCGCACCGGCTGATTTAACTTGCCTTCTAGGGATAACATTTCGGTTAATTCCCCGACTCGCTGTCGATAATCTCGATCGGGAATGCCGTAGACAGCCGCATTGATTCTCAGAGAGTCGAGGACTGGCAAATCCCAGATTAACTGCTGTTTTTGACCCATGACTAAGGTGATTTTTTGCAAAAAATCAGCTTCGCGGCGGAAAGGAGTGCGATCGCACACACTTACCGTACCAGCAGACGGATAAATTAAACCAGTCAGCATTTTCAGCGTCGTAGTTTTGCCCGCACCATTAGCCCCCAGAAACCCCACCACCTCCCCAGCTTCAATACTGAAAGAAACTCCCTCAACTGCTTTCACATTGCGATAAGTGCGGTTGAAAAAGTGCCGCAGCGTTCCTTTCAGTCCCGGTTCTTTAATGGCGATCGGATAAACTTTGCTCAAGTCTTCAACTAAGATAATTGGCATCTGCTTAACTTTTAACTTTTAACTTTTATAGTCTGGACGCAAAAACCCGGTTTCTGAATGTAATTGCGTCATTTTAGGTTGACGACGATCGCGAGAAACCGGGTTTTTCAGGTTGATAGTGCGTAATACCAATTTAATGGGTCGTTGCATATATCTCGCTCCCCCTAAATCCCCCTTAATAAGGGAGTAGGGTGTGAGTAGGGGTTGACGAAAGAGCAGAATCTTGTTCCCCCCTTATTAAGGGGGGTTAGGGGGGATCAGATTCTATGCAGCCTCATAAAAAACTGGTATAAGTCCTCTTTTATTTTAATCTACGATATTCCCGTCAGGCTTGTGCCAAGATGGAATCGTTAAAAATTTTGCCATATTTTCCCAGAATCAATCAGCGCGGACTGTAGAATCAGAATATTGCAAGATCTTCATTATTACATCTCACAAAGTTTACAACTATGGCACTCCAAGCAGATAATTCCGGCATCCCTCATTTGGTAGGAGACAATTCTCCAGAAAATATTACACTTACACCGGGACAAGTTGCTAACTTTCCGGGGGGAGTTTGGTTGCTGGGCGGCAATGATACTATTAGAGGTTCATCGGATGCAGAACGGATTTTTGGCAACGATGGCCAAGACAGTCTGTTAGGTGATGCCGGCAATGATTCTATTTACGGCGGCAAAGGCGATGACGATATTTTAGGAGAAATTGGCAATGATTTCCTCACAGGGGACAGCAATAGCGATTTCATTGATGGTGGTGCAGGAAATGATTGGCTGCGCGGGGGTCAAGGGAGTGACTTGTTAGTTGGTGGTGAGGGCAATGATACTTTAATTGGCGACAGAGATGTTGATATTTACAAAGGTGGTGCGGGGAGCGATATTTTTGTGCTTCGAGTCGATCAAGCGGGAGCAAGAATCCTTGGCTTTGAAATTCCTGACGCAGTAATTGTTGATTTTGATAAATCTAACGATTCGATTGGAATCAGTGTGGCATTTACTAACAGCAATATCTCCTTTGAACAGGTAAATTATAGCCTGAACGACCCCAGACTTTTGCTGATAGATACTGCAACTATAACCAATGGAACTAGCTTATTAGCCAAGGGCGGCATCTCCCAACGAGACCTCGATCCCGATGGTAATGGTCGTGTTGAAGCTACCAATATTAGATTCGGTGTTACGAATGCTTTGTTGGGGACTGTGTTGAATGTGACTCCGGCAGATTTAACTGGCCGTTTTATAAGCAATACCCTGAAAACCCTGCGACTTTAGTCCAGGGATGAAAGGGCGTTGCAGGATTTATCCTGCCTGCCCCATCTTGACAAACCGATTTTGGTTTGATAAAGTTGTTGAAACCTAGTTGGTGAAAAACCCGACAGTTGCAAGCCGTTAGGCAAAAAAGTAGCCATAAACTCAGCAATGAGCGAGTGGGTAGCGGGTATCTGACTTACCCTTTAAGAACCGAAGTTTGGGTGGATTCATCCCCCAAAGTTTGTCCTTAAGAATCCCCGCGTCTTCAGACCGGGGAGTGTCAATAATGCTAGTTCTTTGCTTTGAATTACAGTCTTGGAGGCAGAAACCGGGTTTGTTTACGAAAATACTGGACTTGAACCTTTAACGGTCGTGAAAAACCCGGTTTCTTTGTTATATCCAATCCTCTCTTCATCGGAATTATTAATCTCTCTCCGATCTCCCTCTGCGTTCTCTGCGTTCTAGAAAGGTTAAATCATTCCGATGCAACCGGAACTGATAATATTTATGCGTCCAGGACTAAATTAGCTAAAGGACTCTCGCGCGGGGTGGGGGCGGGTTTATTTAACCTTTCTGCACTGTTTCAAGCTCAAGAGTGAACCCGCCCCTACAGGTTTTTGAGAATGGTGGAAGATGTGAGTTTTAACTGACAGTTAAAACTGCTCGGTAGCGTACTTGATTGTCGCGCACTTTCTGCATTGCTTCCTTCGCTTGGGCGATCGGGAAAACTTCCACAATCGGCTCAATCCCAAACTTTTCTGCAATTGACAGCATTTCATTAATCATAGCGCGACCGCCGATCGGCGAAGCCACAATTCGGCGACGCTTCATCAGCAGCGGAAATAACGGAATACTCAAAGGTGCGTCGGGAACTCCCACAAAAGCAAGCGTACCGTCAGAATCGAGAAAATCAATGTATGGAACCCAATCTAAAGCAGCAGGAACTGTGCTCAGCAAGATATTTAATTTGCTGCTGGGCGATGCAGGAATTTCGCCTTTTCCTACTACAATAGCTTCGTCCGCCCCCATCTTCGCAGCAAATTCTGCTTTGTCTGCGGAGGTGGTAAAAACTGTGACGCGGTTGCCCAATTTTTTAGCAAATTGCACGGCCATGTGTCCCAAACCACCGATGCCGAGAATGCCGATTTCTTGACCAGAACTCATGCCGGCATTCCGCAAACCGGCGTAAACAGTAATTCCGCCGCACAGCAGCGGCCCTGCTGCTTTGGAATCTATGCCTTTGGGAATAGGAAAAGCAAAGCGGGAATCTACCATTAAATAGTTGGCAAAACCACCAGGCCCTGTGACAATTAATCCTTGGTTGTTATCGCAGAGATTTTCGTTGCCGCGCAAGCAATCGCGACACTGCAAACAAGATGACCTTTGCCAGCCGACACCGACGCGATCGCCCACTTTTAAATGTGTCACTTGCGGCCCTATTTCCGCCACTTCTCCGATCACTTCGTGGCCGGGAACTAGGGGATATTTCGATTGACCCCAATCGTTGTCAATCATGTGTAAGTCGGAGTGACAAATGCCACAAGCTAAAACTTTGATCAGGCACTCGTGTACTTTTGGCGATTCGACCTCGAAGCTGTATTCTTCAAGTATTCCGCCTTTTTTCTTAACTGCTAGTGCTTGAATTTGCATGGTTTAGTTTTATTGGTTTGTTGATTGCTACAGTGAATGTTAATTCATTCCGGGGCGGTTTGACCATTTTCTTTAGTTACTGACAGATATTCTGGTAGCCCGCCCCTACAATTTATCTGTCAATTCCCAATTCCCTATTCCCAATTCCCTATTCCCAATTCCCTATTCCCAATTCCCTATTCCCAATTCCCTATTCCCATTCCCTATTCCCTATTCCCTATTCCCTATTCCCTATTCCCTATTCCCTATTCCCAATTACCTCTGCTGCATTGCCCACTGCATCAAACCGGGGAATAAGCGATAAGCTTCCGATGCTAAAAAGGCTGGCCCGACGGTGACATTTCAGAACGCTTATTTTTAACAGCATCCCAGATAGCTTTGGCAATATCTTCTGGCTGACTTACCCAATTAGATTTCAGCATTTCGCTCATTTGCTGGCGACGCAATTCGACTGCTGGTTCGGAGCGATCGCGAAATTGAGCTCTTTCTAAAAAATCGCTGTTAATCACACCCGGATGCACGGCGCAAACGTGAATGCCTTGAGGTGCTAATTCCAACCGCAAAGTTTCAGTTAAACCCGTTACCGCATATTTGCTAGCGCAATAAGCAGTCATTTGAGGCAAAGGCATTTTGCCGCCAATGGAACCGACATTAACGATTGTACCAGTTTTTCTTGATAAAAAATGTGGCAAAAGTTCTTGAATTGTGTTAACGCAGCCCCAAAAATTCGTATTCATTAATTGCTGCCAATCTTCAGCGGTAGTTTGCTCGATCGGTCCACTGAGGCAGATGCCGGCATTGTTAACTAAGACATCAATATGGCCACAAGAATCTAGTGCTTTTTCAACGAGCGATCGCACTTGTTGAACATCGCCAACATCCGCAGGGATAGCTAGCACCAAATTGCCTTCACGTTGCACGCTTTCCGCCGCTGCTGCCAATCTTTCTGGCTGGCGAGCTGTCATCACTACATCGTAACCTGAACGAGCAAATAAAAGTGCCGTTGCTTTGCCACTTCCTTGAGAAGCGCCTGCGATCAAAACTGTAGGAGCCATAGATCCTTGTAATTTATGAGTAGTGATATCATTTCTATTTTAACTATAAGTATAAAATTAATTGGGTAAAATTTTATACTTCCAATTGCTTATTTCCAATTGTCTATTCCCAATTACCGATGACCGATTACCAATTACCCATTACCAATTTCCCCAAAAATGAATTTCCCCCAAAAAATGCCGAATTGGCTAATGGCCATCATCTTAATTATCGGTGTTTTAGCCGTCTCAACTGCCTCAATCTTAATTCGGCTGGCAAACATTTCCGCCGGCACCAGCGGCATCGGTTTCAGTTTGGTACTGGCAGCCTCTCGCCTCACTTTGTCCGCAATAATTATACTTCCCGCCTGGCCGAAACTGCTGCGGCAGACTTTGCAACCGGGAGCTTGGCTCTATGCAAGCGCTGCTGGTTTGTGCCTCGCCCTGCACTTTGCTCTCTGGATTACCTCAATTTCTTATACTTCGATCGCAGCTTCGACAGCTCTCGTCACCACAAACCCCGTCTGGGTAGCGTTGTTATCTTGGTTCTGGAAGGGCGAAAAACTCAGCAAAGTGTCGGCAATCGGCATTGTAGTAGCGCTGCTGGGAGCAATGACGATCGCCGCCTCTAGTGCGGGCGACACCAATGTCGGCAACAGCCAACTGCTGGGCGACTTCCTAGCCCTGGCGGGTTCCTGGGCTGTTTCGCTGTATTTGCTCTTGGGCCGGGAAGCCCAGCGGCGGGGGTTGGGCATTGGTGGCTATATTGCGATCGCCTACACTGTCGCCGCGATCGTCCTGCTACCTCTGCCCCTCGCTTTCAACACCAGCTATACAGGCTATCTACACATTGTATATTTTTACATTTTGTTAACGGCGATCGTGCCTCAACTAATCGGCCACACAGTTTTGAACTGGACTGTGGCGCGGATCTCCCCAACTCTGGTAACTCTTGCTATCTTATTTGAACCAGTCGGCGCCAGTTGTTTAGCTTATTTGCTGTTTCGGGAAGTACCAGCGCCGACGGTACTTGCAGGTGCTGCGGTGTTGCTGTTTGGAGTTGCGATCGCCACTTTCGGCACCCAAAAATCACCCTCAAAAATCGACTCAAAAGTATAAAATATCAGCCTTCTGACCAAGGCCTTCTGACCAATGCCTACGATCGGCAGGATAGAACAGATTAAGGAGCGAAAACAGAAATAACTCATCTGTTAAAAATCGACTCAAAAGTATAAAATGTCAGCCTTCTGACAAATGCCTTTTGACAAATACCTTATTCCCTCTTCCTTCATCTGGATTTTAGATGTGAGATTTAGATTTGAGATTTTAGATTCCTGGGAGTGGGAGAGATGGGGAGAGTTGGAGAGTGGTACATGGGGAGAGTGTTCGAGTAGGAGAGATCGGGAAACACAGTTAAATTCATCCCTGTATCCCTGTCCGAATCACTCTAAAAGTACCCCTTCCCTTTTCCCTCTTCCCTTTTCCCTCTTCCCTTTTCGGGTGCCTTTCGGAGAATAAATTATGCTACCAGAACAACTACAGCGCATCATCGGTTACTTTCTCGAAGAAGCCACAGAACACCTGCAAACCATCCAAGAAGGTTTGCAGAATCTGCAAAACACCGTGGAAGCTCCCCAAACGCTGCACCAGCTCATCCGAGCCTCGCACTCGATTAAAAGCAGAGCCGCTATGCTCGGATTTAGCAGCATTCAGCGAATTGCTCATCGCTTCGAGGATTATTTAAAACTACTCAGAGAATGTCCGATCGCCGTTGACAGGCGGCTGCAATCGCTGTTACTGCAAATTTTTGATACCGAAGTCGCCCTCGTGCACAAGGTTTCCCAGAGTTTTGGACTCAACCAGGAAGACGCAAACCAAATACTGTCCCTCGCCGAACCAGTTTTTGACGAACTCGACGCTTACTTGAGAGTGCTAATTCCCACTCGTCTGACTGTCAGGGCTACCAGCGACGAACACATTCACGTTTTCTGTGGTTACTGCTACTCCCTGAGCGGATTTTCGCGCAGCCTTGCCGAACAGCTTGGTTTGCTCGGAGGCCGCATTACCCGCCACCAACAGCAAAGCCCGGATCTTCGCCTGGCTATTGACATTTACCTGCCCCCTTACACCAGCATCGAAAGTATCCGCCTCGCCGTCGAACTCTCAGGCGCTGTCATCGGAATTGTTCAGACGCAGCGAGACTTTTCGCTGTTTTCGAGTACAGAGTATCCCTCTTACAAAAATGCGATCGAACGCCCCGCAATTTGCAACGGATGTCGCTACTACTACGGTCGGAGGGACGGCGGCTACCTGCTCAACTGCACAATACATCCCAGTGGCCCGGAAGCAGAAGAATGTCGCGATCGCGAATCAGAATAATTAGCAGAAACACCGAAGTTAGAAGGCTTGCTTTCGCAAGAAGGCATTCGTCAGAAGGCATTAGTCATTAGGCAGAATTTTTTATTCTTCCTAATGACTAATGACTAATGACTAATGACTACTGACTTCTTCCTTCTAAAAACCCCTAAACCTCTTTTCAAAGCTGATACCGCAACCCCGATTAATTGCACCATGCTCGATGGATGCCCGATCGCCCAGACATTGATCGCCAGACAAGTGATAGCCATGAATAGCAAGATGTATGTTGGAAGCATTACTACCCCAATTGCGAACCAGGTAAAAACGTGAAATATCATTGCTGTAGCGCAGAGGCTGGCAACCACCACAGACGCCCCGACTTGCCTTCGAGGTCGGTTTAGTCCTGTCAAAATCCCTGTCTGCAAAGTTGTCAGCAAGTTGGCGGGCACCAAAAATGTGCAAATAGCAATGCAGTAGGTATGGGAAAACTCAGTAATTGTATTGAAGTCGAGCATCAGTCTAATTGTCACGCCTGTTGAATATACTTAGAAAGTTTAACTTGACTTGACTTTTAGATCATGTCACTATCACCTTAACTTAATATGGAAGCAAGCAGGTCGCCCCCAAGACACATTTTCCTCCCCTTCTTCCTGCTGGCAAACTTTCACCAACTAATTTTAATTTTTGTTAAAAATATTTAAATTAGTTGGAGCATTGGCACAATTTCTGTAATAATTATGATGGGAACTTAATAAAAAAGCATAACCCAGCCCATCGAAATCTCCAAAAATCTGGTGATCTAAAGCAGCAAAACGACTGTCAGTTGATTGGCGAGTCACTCATTTTTGACTCACTGAATCTCTTACTGATTGATGACTGGCGGGAGTGAGAGGATGTAGCCGTCATGCACCCGATCGCACAGGATTAAATTATGGAAAAGCCGATTTGAGATTGCATCGAAAATCGATCGATCCATCTCCAAATTTCACAAAGCACAAAAAATAGAAAAAATGGATATGCCAATCACCATCACAGCACTCCCAGAAGTTGATTTGACCAACTGCGAGAGAGAACCTATTCACAAATCCGGTCACATTCAGCCACAGGGGGTGCTACTTGTTATACAAGAACCTCAGCTAGAAATACTGGGAATCAGCCAAAATGCCTTAGATTTATTGGGAGTCGAGCCAGAAAGCGCGATCGGTCAAGATGTGAGCTTATTATTCGATGAAGTTCTGCTCGAAAAGCTCAAATATTGTCTGCTGAATGAAAACTTAAAAACCGTCAATCCCATTAAATGGTCGCTAGAAAAAGCCGGCAAATCTTTAGACTTTGACTGTATACTCCATAGGTGGGAAGGAGTCTTGATTATTGAGTTAGAATTGGCAACCACAACAGAAAATCTTTCGGTTTTTAGCTTTTATCATTCAGTAAGGAACACAGTCGCCAAAATCCAAAGCGCAAACAACCTGAAAAACCTCTGTCAAATGACTGTAGAAGAAATCAGAAAACTCACAGGATTTGACAGAGTGATGGTATATCAATTCGATGCAGAAGGCAACGGAGCTGTGATTGCTGAAGACAAAGCAAAAAGTCTGATTCCTTTCTTAGGATTAAACTACCCCAGCTCAGATATTCCCAAACAAGCCAGAAAACTTTATACCTTAAATTGGCTGAGGTTGATCCCAGATATTAACTACAAACCAGTTCCGCTGCTTCCCGGCAACAATCCTGTTACCAACGAACCTATTGATTTGAGCTTCAGCGTTTTGAGAAGCGTTTCTCCCATGCACAGAGAATACCTGGTAAATATGGGCGTTGTAGCTTCTATGTCAATATCATTAATCAAAGATCAAAAACTGTGGGGATTGATTGCTTGCCACCACTACACCCCAAAACATCTCAACTGTGAACTGCGCGCGGCTTGCGAATTTATTGGGCAAGTAATGTCCTTAGAACTGCAATCAAAAGAAGGCAACGAAGACTCGGATTACAAACTACATTTAAAATCGATTCAAACCCAGATTTTGGAAGACATATCCACCTCAGAAAACTTGTCAGAAGTGTTAGTTAAGTGCCAGCATAATTTGCTGGAAGCAGTCAATGCGTCTGGAGCGGCAATAGTATTTGGAGAAGCCTGCTATCAAGTAGGTAAAACACCTCATATATCAGCACTAAAAGGCTTAACTGATTGGGTGCAAAATCACATTAAAAAAGAAATATTTCATACAGATTCACTCACCAAATGCTATCCCAAATCTGAGCCATTTAAAGCTCTAGCCAGCGGCTGTTTAGCTATAGAAATATCGCCGATTCAGAAGATCTACTTTTTGTGGTTTCGCCCGGAAGTAATGAAAACCGTAACTTGGGCTGGCAACCCCAATAAACCAGTAGAAATAGACGAAAATGGCAGCGAAAAAATCAGTCCTAGAAAATCCTTCGAGTTGTGGAAAGAAACTGTTAGGTGCAAATCTTTGCCTTGGAAAAAATGCGAAATTGACGCCGCATTGGAACTGAGAAAAGCAATAATTAATATCGTGCTGCGTCAAGCAGACAAACTTGCAAAATTAAATACAGCACTGGAAGCATCCCTCGCCAGAGAGCGCGAAAAAGCCGCCCATTTAGAAACAGCAATGTCCGAACTCAAGCGCGCGCAAACTCAACTGGTACAAAGCGAAAGAATGTCAAGTTTGGGACAGTTAGTGGCGGCGGTAGCTTATGAAGTCAACAACCCGATTAACTTTATCTACGGCAATCTCAGCTATGCTAACGAATACAGCCAGAGATTAATTAATTTACTACATCTTTACCAGCAGCACTATCCGTCGCCACTGCAAGAAATTCAAGCAGAAATAGAAGCAGCAGAATTAGAGTTTCTAGTTGAAGATTTGCCGAAATTGCTGGGTTCAATGAAAGTAGGCTCTAACCGCATCCGGGAGATAGTTCAGTCGCTGCGAAACTTCTCTAGAATTGACGAATCGGAGATTAAACCAGTTGACATTCACGACGGATTGGATAGCGCTTTGCTGATTTTGAGTAATCGACTCAAGCCCAAGCCCGATCGACGCGCAATTCATCTGATTAAAGAATATGCTTCCTTGCCATTAGTCGAGTGCTATGCTGTTCAGATAAACCAAGTATTTATGAACATATTGGCAAATGCAATTGATGCTGTAGAAGAGGCATTTGCTAACAAAAATTTGTCGCCGCACTGCGGCTACGAGTCAAGCCCCGTCAAGTCTGGACAAATTCGGATTAGGAGTGAAGTTTGTGCGGGGGAAAAAAGCGTGGCAATTCACATTGCTGATAACGGTTCAGGTATGACAGAAGCACTCCGCCAGCAAATATTTGAGCCATTCTTTAGCACAAAACCTGTTGGTAAAGGTGCAGGGATAGGTTTGACTATCTGTCATGAAATTGTCGTTGAACAACATGGCGGCCAACTGACTTGCATTTCAGCCCCCGGAGAGGGAACCGAGTTTGTAATTGAGATTCCCTTGAAGAAAACCGAGCAAAAATTGAGTGCGGCAGGGAAATGAAAAAGTTCGATCGCTCAACCCTAAGAAACATTTGCGATCGACTTGCGCGCCTAAAAAACCGGGTTTCTTAAATAGTCTCATAAATTTAACAACAGCATAGACCTCAAGAAACCCGATCGCTGTCTAATGTTCAATTAAGATTCTTCAAGGGTGGGTTTAATCAAATTATAAGCCAAAACGCCGATAATGCCACCAACGATCGGAAACACAACAAACGCCCACAACTGCTGTATTGCCCATCCTCCTTGAAAAAGTGCCACACCGATACTTCTAGCTGGGTTAACTGAAGTGTTGGTGACAGGAATTCCGACTAAGTGAATCAACACCAACATCAAGCCTATCGGAATTCCGCCCAAACCTGGGGGATATTTGGGATGGGTAGTACCCATGATTGTAAATAACAGAAAAGCAGTCAGTACAACTTCTGTCAAAGCGGCGGCCAAAAGTCCATAACCTGTGGGAGAATGTTCTGCAAAACCGTTAGAAGCAAAACCTGAAGCCGCTGCATCAAACCCCGGTTTTCCTGATGCGATTATGTACAAAACAAGACCACCTAAAATTCCTCCTAAAATCTGACCTCCTATATAATAAGGAAGCAAAAGTGCATCGATCAGTTTGCCAACTACTAAACCTATGCTTACCGCCGGATTAATGTGACAACCGGAGATCGGGCCGATCGTATAAGCCATGACTAACAGGGACAAGCCAAAGGCGATCGACACTCCTAAAAAGCCGATTTTGTCTCCTGCTAAAACCGCACTACCGCATCCACCTAAGACCAATACAAAGGTGCCTAGAGCTTCCGCCAATCCAATCTTGATTTTGTTGTTCATATTCACAAACCTCTGAAGTTTCAGATATGTCAACTTCGCAGCCTGAAAAATGCTATATCTCAAAAATAGAGCCACAAACTGTTTCCTGTAATCCACCAACGCTTGGGTAAACATTGATCGATCTGTAACTCAATTTTCCAGAAATGGTATTTTATAAACTGAGACTGCGAAATTTTGGATATTAAATGATCTCATTTTACAACCTGCGGGAAAAAATGTCAATACTTAGCTAATTCTTTGTATAAATTGTTAGATCGAGTAACACTCGATATAGGTATAGCAACCGCCAAGGCTGTTAAGGTGCTTTAGTCATTGCTCCCTTCGACTCCGCTCAGGGAGCAATGACTCTCATCGCCTTGGCGACTGCTATAGCAGCTACTTAGAATCAAAAAGAATTTTTTGAATTTCTCCCTTAATTCAGAGTCAGGGTAAACAATTAAATTCGAGGGAAAATGTTCGGCTGTTTTTGTAGCCTTGAGCCGTTAAATTTAACAGGACTTACGCAAAGCCTCTGCATATAGCGTTTTGTAGGGGCAATCCCCCCGTGGTTGCCCCCCGTCTATGGTGATGTTGCGTAAGTCCTATTTAATTAAGTATTTGTTGGGAAAACTCAAGAGTACGCTCTTCTTTTAGCTCCCCGCAGCACTTCCAGAAGTCGGGTAGTTGAGTATTCGGTTTTTTGAGGTTGGCTTACTTAGTGCTATTAAACACAGCGATTCGGGATGGCGAGCGGGAAATTGCCATCCTGACGGGTATACCTCAAACTGTTGATAGTACACAAGTTCTGAGAAATTAAAAAAAAGTTATGAGTCTTAAGTCTTGAGTAGAATAAATTTCTTCATTCACAACTCAGAACTCAAAACTCATAACTTTCTTAAATGGGCTTGGAGGGATTCGAACCCCCGACCTCATGGTTCGTAGCCATGCACTCTATCCAACTAAGCTACAAGCCCCTGTTGAGTTCAGATTTAATCTAAAATTGATTAAGTTCTTTTCTCACAGAATCTAACAGTAACACCTTTACCAAAATAATGCAAGACCTTTCGCCAACTTTTTCTAAATTGCCTGTTACCGGGCAACTAACTCACCTCGACAACAGCGGTGAAGCCCAAATGGTGGACGTTTCGGCGAAAGTACCGAGTTTTCGGCAAGCTGTGGCCGCTGGCCGCGTGCGGATGCTGCCGGAGACGTTTGCGGCGATTGAAGCGGGGAATGCGCCCAAAGGCGATGTGTTGGGTACTGCTAGGCTGGCTGGAATTATGGCGGCTAAGCAGACGGCGCATTTGATTCCGCTGTGCCATCCCCTGGCGCTGACTAGCGTGGAAGTGCAGGTGACTCCTGACGGCGAGTTGCCGGGGTATCAAATCCGGGCTACCGTGAAAACTAAGGCGGAAACTGGGGTGGAAATGGAGGCGCTGACGGCGGTTTCGGTGGCGGCGCTGACGCTGTACGATATGGCGAAAGGTTTGTCCAAGTCGATCGAAATTGAATCGATTCGGCTGGTGAGTAAAAGCGGTGGCAAGTCGGGAGATTATGAAATCGGCGACGCATAAATTTCCAGCCTTCAGATGGATGCAGCATTCAAAAAGCTGCACTTAAGATTAAAATAACGGCAGAACTACTAACTTAAAGTGAAAAGCTATGCCTCCTCGTTGGCCCCGCAAACCCGATCGCCAAGATCCAGAGTACCGCCGTTTAGACGATCGAATGAATTTTGCCATTCACGTCGGTCTTTTTTCGGCTTCCAATTCTGTTTTGTGGTTTGTTCACAATTTGCAAAAGGCTGATTGGCCTTGGGCAGTTTCGGTAACGGGTGGGTGGGCACTGTTAGTGTTGACCCACGCGATTTACATTTTTGCGATCGCCGATTATTCGCCCCTCACTAAAGATTCTGGCTGAAGGGAGTTATTAATTAATTCCGAATTACGAATTACGAATTACGAGTGGATATAGCAGTTCTCAATCTTGGTGAGGTATGCCCTGCCCTATGCCCTATGCCCTATGCCCTATATCAAGCGTGCACCGCACTGTTACTGAGAAAGGCTATAATTCGTGATTCGTAATTTTTAATTCGTAATTCATTGAACCAAGAATCCCCGTCCGTTCACGGCGGGGTGGATGTCAACGGCGATTTGTTAACTCTTTTAACCGATCATAAATAACTGGCTTTTTTAGATATGGCTAATACTACACAGGCGATCGAATCCTTAGCCGCTGAAATCGGCGAAAATGTCTACATTGACATTGCCAAGTGGCATTTGTATCTCAGAGATGCTCACCTGCATACAGTTGTTGCCGAACAACTTTATGCGATGCTGGAAGATGGCAATTTAGATGACGATCGAGTTGGACAAGTTTTGCAAAGTATTCCAGTTAAGTTGGGCGCCGGTAAACTGGAAGTTCCGCTGTTCGATTTGATTCCGATGCAATGTCAAGTTAAATTGATGGATGTTTTGGAGGAATTTCAGCGAAATATGTGATCTCAATTGTTGATTTGGATTTAAGTGCGATCGCCTTTTTTGGTCTTTTTGGATCGAAGGGGCGATCGCACTTTTCTTGATTTCCTAAATTCACCGGAAATTAGCAGATATTATCCAATTCGCAATCACTTCAATCATAACACCTAACTCCTCCCCTGTCAAGGGGTTTTTGAGAATTGTTCCCTGATTATTTTGAGTGATTGCTAACAGTCCAAACAGGGAGGATTTCGCCTCCCTGTGATGACTTATACCAATTTAATGTAAAGTTGCACATATTCCGATCCCCCTAAATCCCCTTAAGAAGGGGGACTTTGATTGGACTCTTGTCCCCCCCTTCTTAAGGGGGGTTAGGGGGGATCGAATTCTATGCAGCTTCATAAAAAATTGGTATTAGCAGTATCTTCCCCAGCAATCTTACAAGAAAGAGCCACTATTAAGAGCAGTTTGATTCACATTATAAACCACTCCCAAATAGTTATTCCCAGACTTAATCGCCGTTGAAGCTACAGCAGTTGCACCATCTAAGATGATATTAACAGACTCAAAAGTTAGTTGACTGAAAGTGGCACCAATCAACTTGATTTTATCATCGGAAGTGAAGTCAGCGATCGCATCAGCTTGAGAAGGGTTAGTAGCCGTATATTGTAACACAAATGTATCATTACCCGCACCACCTGTGAGTACATCGAAACCTCGATCGCCCCACAATTCATCATCCCCATTTCCACCAATCAAGACATCATTTTCCTTACCCCCGCGTAAGAGATCGTTACCCTCGCCACCCGTGAGAGTATCATTGTCATTATTTGCACTCAAGAAGTCATTCCCATTACCACCAGACAATTGATCCGATTTTTTCCCCCCAAACAAGTTGTCGTTACCATCACCGCCATCAATGGTATCAGCGCCTTCGTTACCATAGATGATGTCATTCTCGGCACTTCCGGTCAATTTATCATTACCTGATAACCCGAATATAGGTTTACCAAATGCTGATTGTGGGATACTGGTATCATCTCCATCACTCAGTAGATATTGGTTATCTACCACTTGATTTTGTGGGAAATTAGTTGGTTCACCGCGATCGATAGTACCGACTGGTGGTGTGTTAATTGCGATCGGTGTAGGTGTCGGTGTTGGTGTTACCGATGGTGTTGGTGTCGGTGTTACCAATGGAATTGGTATCGGTTGCGGTGTTACCGATGGTGTTGGTGTTACCGGTGGTGTTACTGGTAGAGTTGGTGTTGGAGTCGGTGTTATCGGTGGAGTCGGTGTTACCGGTGGAGTCGGTGTTACTGGTGGAGTCGGTGTTACCGGTGGTGTTACCGGTGGAGTTGGTGTTACTGGTGGTGTTGGTGTTACCGGTGGAGTCGGTGTTACTGGTGGAGTCGGTGTTACCGGTGGAGTTGGTGTTACTGGTGGAGTCGGTGTTACTGGT
>JAYFMW010000017.1:0-804950 GCA_042408215.1 Microcoleus sp.
GCGGGATATGAAGTGGTGGAAGTTTTCAGGGAGACTGCCAGCGGTGCCAAATCCGATCGCCCGGAGCGCCAAAAAATTATGGCGGCAGCGCAGGCACGAAAAGTTTCGGCGGTGCTGGTGACTGAGGCTAGTCGATGGAGCCGCAGCACGATCGACCTGCTGGGAACTTTGCAAAGCTTGAATGCTTGGGGCGTGTCGCTGGTTACGCTGTCTGGAATAGGGTTAGATTTGAACACGCCGCAGGGCAAGTTGATGGCGGCGGTTATTTCGGCGATCGCTGAATTCGAGCGGGATTTAATCCGGCAGCGGGTGAAGAGCGGGATGGCGGCGGCGAAGGCGAAGGGTCAGAAGTTTGGGCGGCCGCGAGTGTCGGAAAGTGCGATCGCCCTTGTTCACCAGTTGAGGGCGCAAGGCAAAAGTTATTCGCAAATTGCTGAAATTTCTGGAATCAGTCGGACTAAGGTTTTTGAGTTGTGCCGCGCCATGAATGAATCACAGCTACGACCTGTACCGGCGACATTCCAGCGAGTAGGGCCGATCGCACTTCTTTAAGTCTCGCTTGTGCTATCTCAGAATCGATGTTGCCACCGGGAATGTGAACGTGCCGCATTCGGGAGCCGTCGCGATAAGAGAATCGGAAATATTCCCCGCTGCGGGCCGTGCCACGAGGCCGGTAAGTAGATATTGCTCGTGATACAGAATCATCCTCAGCAACCTCGACAATGTATTCTGTATCAGCAACCTCGACAGTGTATTCTGTATCAGCAACCTCGACAGTGTATTCTGTATCAGCAACCTCGACAGTGTATTCTGTATCAGCAACCTCGACAGTGTATTCTGTATCAGCAACCTCGACAGTGTATTCTGTATCAGCAACCTCGACAGTGTATTCTGTATCAGCAACCTCGACAGTGTATTCTGTATCAGCAACCTCGACAGTGTATTCTGTATCAGCAACCTCGACAGTGTATTCTGTATCAGCAACCTCGACAGTGTATTCTGTATCAGCAACCTCGACAGTGTATTCTGTATCAGCAACCTCGACAGTGTATTCTGTATCAGCAACCTCGACAGTGTATTCTGTATCAGCAACCTCGACAGTGTATTCTGTATCAGCAAATGTAGAGGCTGGTGATACAGAATCAATTTCCGGCGGCGCGGGTGCGAGCTTGACTTCATCGGGATAGAGAAAATCCCACTGGTTGATGTGAGGGTTCCAAAATCGAAGGCGGCCGTCGATCGGATGAACTGCGTTCACTTTGAAAATTTCGCCGCGCTTCACCCAAGCAGCGATCGCCGGTTTCCTTCGCAGCTTCACCCAGTCGCCAGCTTTGTAAAGGCTGCCTACTTCGGCGGTCGCGGTGTCAAAAAGTGAAAGTTGAGCATTGACCATATCGGCACTAACTCCTTTGTCAATCGATTTTAGATTTTAGATTTTAGATTTTAGATTTACTTCATCGACGTATTCTTTCAGATCGGGATATTTCATGATTGTTTGTCTAGCATTGGTAATTGGTAATTGGTAAGTGCTGATCTCTCCCGGCTGTCACTCCACTTTTTGGCAGGTGTCGCCAGTTTTGCAACTAATGCCTTAATGCACTGCTACACATAAATGGGCTTCCATAGAAAGTCATTTATCTGTAGCACTCATTTGTTGACGGCTTCTCTAAACTGCTTACCGGCCGAGAATGCCGGAACTACCGCAGCGGGGATATCCATCTTCTCCCCGGTCTTAGGGTTGCGGCCTTCACGGGCCTTGCGCTCTTTCGCTTCAAAGGAGCCGAAACCTACCAGCGTTACTTTCTCACCGTCGGCAACCGCTTGGGTGATGGAATTTATCAGAGCATCCAACAGAGCATTTGCAGCTTTCTTGGTGGTCTCAGCTTTGGTGGCGGCTAGTTCTACAAGTTCAGATTTGTTCATAAGTGCGATCGGTTTCGGTAATTAGTCATTAGTCATTAGTAACGCAAAACCAGCCCCCGTAAGGAGTGCTGGCTTTTTGGTTCAGTGGCGGTTTCCTCCTGTCGTTGTTAGATCTCTTGCTGCTGTTGCTGCACTTTGTTCCGCTGCATGTTTTGCTGATGCTTTCTGCGTTCAACCTCTGTTAATCTCCGTTGGAGCTCAACGATGAACTCCATTTGCACCTGCTTGCGATATCTCAACGTGGCTCAAGGATTCTCCCCAACTGCTTTTCTCGTCGATAATGTCTCTCCGGGCTTGATATTTCCACTGCTAGCGTCTGAGCAACTCGTCCGAGCTTCTCTCCCAGCCGCTCCGCTTCTCTCGAGTGCCTCGCTCTCCGTCCGTCTAGTCGGACTTTGTCATCTTCCCCGTACTTCTGTTTCCTGACTTTGCATAGCTTTCGAGTCATAACTTCTCTCTCTAAATAGATGAACGTCTATGAGATCTTGACAGTTATCTCATTAAGACGTCTATGATGACTTCAATGTCTGTAATGTAAAAGACTGCACTGCATACCCCAAACATTGATGGGTGGGCAACTCCCACCCTTTCCCTAACCTATGTACACCCTAGAAAGCCTTCAACAGAAGAATCTCAAGGAACTCAAGGAAATCAGTCGGCAGCTCAACGTGCTCCCATTGGGCGATCGACGGTGCCGCCAAAACTGGATTAATGTCCTCATCGGCACTCAGCCCCCCCTGCTGCAACTGCTGGAAGTTCCCCCCGGTGTCGAACCGGTTGCTGAGGCGAAACGCAAGCTAGAAGTTCAATCCCAGGAGCCGATCGAAGTTCAAGCCCAGGAGCCGATCGAAGTCGATCAAGTCCAGGAGCCGCCGATCGAGTCCAAGTTTGGCCGCATCATTTATCCCAAACCGGCCGTTAAGCCGATCACACAAAATGCAGAAACTAGACCCCAACTCGACAGAACAGAAAGTGCTGATGTACATAACTGGCGCTCTCATCCCGCCGACTCAGTTCGAGATAGCAGCAGCGCTAAAGCTGAAGCACTGGGAAGCAAGGAAGGCGATCGGGTATTGGCGCTGTCGGGGAATAGTGAAGCAGTTCGAGGGGGAGTTTTACCCCGTCAGCCAATTGAACTAGCGGCCACATTCAATGACGAACAACCCCCGAAGCTGAACGAATATTCCCCAACAGGGTTTGGGTGTCCGAAATGTGGTGCTGCTTACGGCTTGTACATCGGGAAAGACTGCTTGGGTATATCGGAGATTAAATGCTTGCACTGCGATTTCTCCGAAGGAACACTTGATTGTCCGAGATGTGGCGCTGCCCACGGCTTGTACACCACAAAGGACTACTTGGGTAGAGAGATAATTAAATGCTTGCACTGCTGGTACTCCCGAAGAAAACACTACCCCGGCTCGATCTTACTTGAAGCCGAAGAGCCGCCGATCTATGTGCCAGATACGCAAGATGGGATTGATTTACAGGATTCTGAGTTTCAAACCACCGAGCCGCCGATCGAGTCCAAGTTTGGCCGCATCATTTATCCCAAACCGGCCGTTAAGCCGATCACCCCAGCGACCGAAACTTCCCCCGGTGTCGAAAATTTCAAAGACGATCGACCGCCGAACCGTGGCGACGACAATGGCAGAGACAGACTGGAAGTTGAGCCAAAATTGAGCCAAAGTGCGATCGTACCAGCGGTCAAAAATTCCCCCGGTGTGAGTCGCAAAACTTCAACAGCCCATCAACTTTTGGAGCTGTTCAAATCCTCGGCAGTCATTCTTGGGGATTCCCCCGCTGCCGAAACTGAGGCAGAAACGCTCGAAAGTGCGATCGGCTTAGCGGCCAAAAATCTCCTCGATGCTGAAGCCGATCAGAATCCGATCTTGACCAACATCACCTTTTCTCCTGGCTTTCTCGCTCGCTATTCCCCGCCCCAGCCTGAGAACATCCACTATCAATCCGACGCTGACGGGCAACTGAGCCTGCTTGATTTTGAGGTGGAATCGGTAGACGAACCGCCAGACCCGGATGATTTTGAAACCCTCAATGCGTTCCGTGAGGCGATCGCACTTTGGGATGCTGAACACCCCGAACCGCTAGAAGTGTCTCTGAATTCGATGTCCGAGTGGGCCCCGTGTCCTGATGACTGGTACGAACCCGACATTTTGCTCGAACTGTCTGAAGTGTTGGAACTCTCACCGGCGATCGAAAGTTCCATCACTTGCAAATTCCTGATTCCTGTTTTTGACGCTTGGTGCGATCGCGCAAACCGACAAAACGACACCGATGAACCGCCCGACACAGGGATTTTCGCCCGCTTGCCGGGGCCCAAACCGCCCAAATTTCCTCCAATGGCGATCGCGTTGATCGACACCGCCAAAAAGTGCTTTAACGCAAATCGGCATACTACACGCATTACAATTGCAGCCCAAGCTCACATTACTCGCATCGCCGCCGGCAGTAGCAGTAAGTCACCGCGATCGCCTCCGGGAGGTGATGCCATGTAGGATAAATTGCTTGCTTAAGGCGTTTGAACAACTTATCTCCCTTCTGAATCTGAACAGTGCGATCGTCCCTCGAACCGGTCGATCGCTTCCTCTACCAACCATCATCAAACGTATAAAGATCTATGACTTTTCTGAAAATTTCCCTTCCCGTTTACAAAAGAGATAAATGGGACACCTTGAGAAAGACGGCAGAATTGAAGTTAGCAGCGACGTAGATAATCTTTCGGAAGGTTATCAATCTTTAAGACTTGAAATTGAAGAACTGATTTCAGAACTGAAAGCTGAAAGCCGTTTAGCAGAAGAGGCGTACACATTAGAATGCCAGATCGAAAAAAAAGCTTCCGAGCTAAAAAGACTTCTCAAAGATATCGAGAGAGCCACAGCACATTATGAAAGCTTGAAATTCTTTTTAATGAATTTGGGCATCGCTCCAACTTCGTCTAGGCTGACATTTGACAAGCAGTTCTTGCCACAGGACGCATCGCTATCTCAAGTAGAAGTTGTGCCGCTTGAGTCGAGATACCCCGACGACGTTATTTAATCATCAACAAAGAAGCGATTTTCGGTGACTGAGAATCGCTTCCTACCAACAACTAATTATGGAAATAACCGCCGATTTCAACGACATTTTTTGGAAACCCCCAGAAACAGAATTCCAACCGCTCCTAGACTTTGAATCCGAAGTTTCCGACGAAGCGCCGTACAACGACATTGCCGTACTCACCAAGAGCCTCAAGCTTAGCTTCCTTGACTACGTGCGACAAGGAATCATGCTCCACACCGTTCGCCGCTACCGCCTTTATAAACAGCAGTACAAAGATTTTGCCGAATACTGCAAACTTGCTATAGGGCGATCGCACTTCTACTGCAAAAAGATTATCCAAGCCGCTCAGGTTTGTTTGGAACTCATCAAGTCCAAATTTGCAACTTCTGCCCAACATCGGTAGCGCAAGCACTCCCAACTGGTGAAGTTTGCAAAAATTGACGCTTACGGTCAGCAACCAATTAGCGGACAAGTGGCAAACTGTTCTCGATGGATTCCCAGACCACCAAATCACAGCGGCCAAAATCCAAGAAACTCTTGATGAGAACCCAGAGGACAGAGCCAAGCAAGTCCGCATTGGTGGCAAAGCTTATCAAATACTGGAACAAAAAGCAGCAGCAGCGGGCATGACAGTCTCTAAGTATCTCGAAATGCTCATCGGCGGCACCGAACCGCCTGACGAAGAACCGCCCGACGATGAATACTGCGGGGAAGGAGAGGAGTTAACACCAGAAAAAGAGGAAATCTTGGACGATTTAGAGAAGTCTTGGGCCAAAACCAAACCCGCGTCAGATTTCGGCAAAAAGAAACCCTCAAGAAGCCATAAAAAAGCTATCAACCCCACCATTAGATCGGGCGAAGCGTCCGATTCATCCTAGTTAGTTTTTTAAAACCATGTCTCATAATACTTTCACCTATAGGCATTCTGACTTACCCGTGTTTCGCCCTGAAATCAAAGCAGAAATTATTGCCTTGGGTCTTCATGCCGATGACTTGATTCTCAAGAGCCACGGCAACTACCGGGAGCTTGAAGAGTTGGCAGAAACTCTCGACAACTGTCTGAATACTTGCGAGCTAAACCTTAACTCGATCCGAATAATCCCCGACGACAGCCCACAACCCGCAACTGTCAGCTTGCGAGATTTGCCAATTGAACAAAAACAACTTATTTATTCTTGTTCAAGAACCAATTCGATTTTGCTGAATTTGCTGAGTGAACTTCTTAATCAACCTTGCGAACAAATAGCCCGCGACATAGCAGAACAAGTCGCTTTGCGTCAAGAACCAGTAGATACAAGCGAAATAGAAAATTTCATCGACAACGTAATGCTGCCGCTCGTTCAACAAACCGAAAAAAATCCTTCCGCTACAGGTCATTACGTTTTTAAACGAATCGACTAAGCGCAAAAAAAAAGCGGTTGAATCCCGACTTCAACCGCTTAATTCCAAGCTGTCTCGACTATTTTTTACACAATGGCATCTATTAATTTACCATGCACCAACCTCAAAATCGACAGATTGCTGATTTAGTGCAATCCGCCAAAGAACAATATGGCGATTTTAGCGACGCAAAAAAACGAGAAATCTTTGAAATCATCAAAGAAGCCAAATCGCGCGGCTTGTTGCGAAAGCAGCCTCACGACAAATGTTTGAGCGATTATGTCAACGCCGCCAACCACCTACTGAGAAGCTATCCAACTGAAGAATTCACAGCAGCGTTGAATCGAAATCTTGATTACGTATATGTGTACGTTGCCCTTGTCGGCACCAACTCCATCCTCACAACCGCCTGACGAGGGCCGCCTATGGAATCAGCGGCTGAAACTCCCCTTATTAAGGGGGGTAGCGGATCGATTCCAACCCGAACCGCCACAGCATCGCGGCCGACTTAAGGCTTTCATAATGAAACAAGCTCTATAGGGCTTTTAGCTTTTCATAAGCTTGGTCGGGTTTGCGCGCTGTAGCCCTGCGTGCTTTAAGAGTGAATTAGGCTCATTTTATTGCGGCCTTTGGGTGATTCATAAGCACTTTGTTCCAGGGAGTAAACCTCACCCTATAAACATGAAAATACTAGGCGTTGATATTAGCAAAGCCTCCATTTCTGCGTGCCTGCTTTTAGAAAAAGCCAACGCAAACGCCGATGCGCGCGATACTTTGTACGAAACCAAATTTCATAAATTTTATGCAGATGCCGCTGGAATTTGCGGACTGCTCGATCTGATTGGTGATGGCGAGGCGATCGCAATAATGGAGCCGACCGGCATCAATTATCAGAAATTGTGGGGAACTCAACTTGCCAGAGCCGGCGTTGAAGTGCGGCTTGTGGGACACGCAGAATTAAGATCTTTTCGCCACCACCACCTTGGTTTGCCTGATAAAGACGACGACGCCGATGCTCTAGCACTGGCGCTGTACGGCTGGGAATATCTCGATTTGCCTCGCAGGTTTTTGCAGATTCGAGAAGGAGCGATCGTAAAAATCCGCGAGTTCGCTTTGCGGTTGGCACACCTGAACAGGGTGCAAAGTCCCATAATTAACCGGGCGAGGCAAGATTTAGCTTGGCAATTCCCCGAAATTGCGCTGATCCGCTCAGTGCGTTACGGCGAAAGAGTACCTTTGCTGTGGGGTTGGCTTTCGGGCGAAGGACCAAGCAAAAAATACGATCGCCTTTATGCCGAATCGATCGGCTTAGGCCTCACCGAATCTGTACGCCAGCACGCCGCCAGACTTTGCAGCTTGCAGCGCGAAGAAATGGTAATTGAACAAGAACTTTTTAAATTGCTTGCCGCTCCGCAGTTTGCCCGCTACCGAAAAGTTTTCGTCCGGTTTGGATTTGGACAACGAGTCGAAGCGCTGCTGCTAAGTCAAATTTACCCGCTGCAAAATTATCTTGCAGCCGACGGCACGCCAGAAGTAAAAATCGCCAAAGGTCGCAAATCCGGCAAGCCAACCAAGCGATACCTTTCTCTGCGGCGGTTCATGAAAGCTTTAGGGTGCGCGCCCTCGCAGGAAAGTAGCGGTGATTTGCAAAAGTCTAAAGTTATGGGAGGTTCCGCGCTATGTCGGAAAGCGCTTTGGCAATGGATTTTTACCAGAATCGAGCCCAAGAATCGCCGGCTATCAAACGACATAGGCTGCTACCTTGGAGAAATTTTAGATTCTGAAAAAGCCAGCGGTCGGCCGGTGAAGCTTGCCCGATCGCGCGTCGCGGCCAAAGCCGTAAAAATGCTCTTTAAAGAGCTCGTCAAGGCGCTCGCTCAGGATAAAAAAATGTTAGAGTGAAAATCTTTGCGTTGCCTTGCTATTTTTTGATGATGTTTAGCAAGGCGTTTAACAGCTTTGGGTCTGCGATTACTGCCTTTCTTTTTGCGAGAAACAGCCTTATTTCGCAGCTTTTTATCAATCTCAGCTTTTCTAGCAAACTGAGGGATAGATACGGTTTCACCATCACTGGTAATCAAGAAATCCTTCAGTCCCATATCAATACCGACAACATTATCAAGATTGACATCAGGACTAATTGTAGGAACCGTTACATCTTGCAATGTCAGCACCACATACCAGCCATCAGCGTTCTTGACGATCTGAGCAGTTTTAATTTTGAATCCATCGGGAATAGGGCGGTGCAAGATAATCTTCACATCGCCAATCTTAGATAGAGTTGATGCGATTACCTTTGATGCAGTCTTGCGACATCTGAGTATAGGTAAAACTGTGATATCTACCACGACCTTTAAATCTTGGCTTACCAGAGCGTTTACCTGCTTTGTCAGCACTGATATAACGGTCAAAAGCTTTCTTGACTCTAGCAATGCAATCCTGAAGCACTTGAGAATGAATGTTTTTGTACTCAGGAAATAGCTTTTTGGTATTGAGTAGATCTCGCTTTTGCCAGTAATAATCAGGCTGTTCAACTATGGGAGCAATGCTACATAATACGAGAGAGCATGAATTAACAGGACTACGAGTAGACTCATACCAGTTAAATCTCTCTGCCAGCCTATAGTTGTACTGCATACGCAACAAGTCAAGCCACTCATCGAATTGATGAGCTTGGGCTTTGTTAGGGCGTAATTTGTACTTGTAGGCTGTTATCATGCCATAATTGTACCATAAGATAGATGGTATATAGTAATGAAAAAAATAACTTTTCATCTGGCAGATCAAGAGTTTGATTTGCTTGAATCCTACTGTGAGCAGACCGAAAGAGGTAAGACTGAAGTGTTGAGAGAATTGATACGCAGTTTAAAGATTAGCTCTAAAAGCAAAGATAATTGTTAATCAACGGGGTATCGAACCCCGTTGATTAACACGCTTACATCCCGTCACTCAAGGTCGTACCGTTAGAGTGCGGGGCTTTCGCTTAGTAGCTAACGATTCCTGGTACACTGACTCTAAAAATCCTGGCCCCGTCGCCGTTTTAGTCCTAGATTCTAGAATAATTCTAAGTTTTCAACCTAGTTTTGTCGTTTCAGCCGTTGAGTACGCTAAGTTTACATGAGTTTGCTTACTAGACAGTTTCTAGATTTCATCCAGGAATTCCGGTGAGGCTTGACAAAAACACAAATTAACCCTAAATTTAGGGTTAATCATTAAGTGATTAAGCGGATAGTTACAGGAAGTTTTGCATCGCAGTACGCTTTAAGCGGTGCGACTGAGCCGATGCACCTCAATCGCCGCTCCAATCGCTCTATAGGCTAACTGTTCTACCTGTTCGCCCAATTGTCTCATTCTTCTTTCTTCTTCCTTCGCGTCCTACCCTACGGGAACGGCTTCGCCGAACGCGTCTTCGTGGTTCATTCGTTCTTTCCTCTCAATGTGTCGATCGCACAAATATCATATCCCCTCTTCGCTACTGAGACAATAATCCCGATCGCACCCCAGCCGTTCTAAAATCAAAGGTAATTCACCTAAATTTGACATAGGCACCGCATGGATACTAAAGCTTTTAAGCGATCGCTACAACAGTCGGCAAATTACCACCGCAAGGGTTTCGGGCACGAAGCTGAGGTTACGGAGGTGATGAAGACGGCTTATCAAAGCAGTCTGATTCAGCAAATTCGGGACAATAATTACAGACTGGAACGCAACGGCGTCACGATTCGGCTGGCGGAGTCTTTTGGTTTTTGCTGGGGTGTGGAACGCGCCGTAGCTATTGCTTACGAAACTCGCCAGCATTTCCCAACGGAACGGATTTGGATTACGAATGAGATTATTCACAATCCCTCAGTAAACCAGCATTTGCGGGATATGGAAGTTGGTTTTATTGCGGTTGATTCGGGGCAGAAAGATTTTTCGGTTGTCGATAGTGGCGATGTGGTAATTTTACCTGCTTTTGGGGCGAGCGTGCAAGAAATGCAGTTGCTCAACGATAAAGGCTGCAAGATTGTTGATACAACTTGTCCTTGGGTTTCTAAGGTTTGGAATTCTGTTGAGAAGCACAAAAAGAAGGATTATACTTCGATTATTCACGGTCAGTACAAGCATGAAGAAACTGTTGCGACGAGTTCTTTTGCTGATAAATATTTGATTGTACTGAATTTGCAGCAGGCTGAATATGTCAGCAATTATATCATATATGGGGGCGATCGCAATGAGTTTATGGCGAAGTTTAGCAATGCTTATTCGGCTGGTTTTGACCCAGATGTGGATTTAGAAAGAATTGGCATTGCTAACCAAACTACTATGCTCAAAACTGAGACGGAGCAGATGGGCAAGTTGTTTGAAAAGACGATGATGCGGAAGTTCGGCCCGGCTCAGTTGAACGAACATTTCTTGAGTTTTAATACTATTTGCGATGCGACTCAAGAGCGGCAAGATGCGATGCTGAGTTTGGTGGAGGAAAAGTTGGATTTGATGGTGGTAATTGGGGGTTTTAATTCTTCTAATACGACGCATTTGCAAGAGATTGCGATCGACAACACTATTCCGTCTTATCACATTGACTGTGCGGAACGCATTTTACCAGGAAATCGGCTCGAACACAAGCCTTTGGGGGGTGATTTAGTCATCGCACAAAACTGGCTACCGTCGGGCAAAATTGTGGTGGGGGTGACTTCTGGTGCTTCGACGCCGGATCAGGTTGTGGAGGATGCGATCGAGCGCATTTTTGCCGTAAAAGCAGCGCTTGTCCTTTAATCTTTGCTGGTAGAGACGCGAAAGTGCATCTTTACAAGTGGGCGGATATATAGCTTGTAAAAGTATAGTCATCTATTACAGTGCCGTGGGAGGCATGAAGTCCCTCCCCTTTCTTTTTTACTTCGAGCGGATTGACCCTTCTAAAGCTGAACTACGCAGCTCTCTATCCCATTGCACAAGGCATTTGGGATTGCTTTTCGCATAATATTGTAAGACCCATTAACATCGGCATTAATTAATTGACCGCAGGATGTTTTGTACAATCCTCTCTTAATTCGTTGACCACTAAATGTGACATCCATGTCACCAATACTCCCGTATACAGGAATTGGATCTAAATTCAGAAAACTGGATTGAGAAGTATATGATTCTTCCTGCACCATCACTCTTATTCCAACCAATACAGCCTTATATTCCAACATCTCAATTAATCGAGCATGAGGAACTGTTACGAAGTTCTGATTAGTTTTTTTTCCCAAATTAATCTCGTTTTTCCATTGCACATTTTTCCCTATTACCAGAGTCCCAATCTTTTCTGAACTTAAAAGATTGATGATGGAACGACTGGCCTGGTGTAAGTAATTCTCGATTTTTTGGTTTCTACAACGAGTCAAGCGCTGAATCCTACGCGATGTTTTGCGACTCTCTTTCAATTGAGATTGTAGATGTGCTTTACGCTTGTTGTAAAACTGATTAATTGATTTTAATGGTCGTCCGTTAATCAGTAAAGGGACAAATCCCGGCTGATTTGAAGTTAACGCCACTAAATTATTTAGCCCTAAATCGATACTAGCTACTAATTGTTTCTGATTTTCATCAATGGTGGACTCCGGCTCATCATAAATTACCTCAATTACATAACAATCACACTTAGGAACTAACCTAACTTGACAAATTTGCTCTGGTTTTACCTTGGTCTTAATCAAGATGTTAGTCCCGGACAGATGGATAATTCCTTTCTTTAGTTGCTTGGTACTAATCGCCTGAATCGTATAAACGAGAATGTTTCGCCCTTTGACTTTATCTTTGTACTTGGGTAACTTTGGGCTACCAGTAAATTTTGTTGGCTCAATATTGTAAGCTTTAACGGCTTCAAAAAAAGATTTCCAATTCTTGTCCAATATCATCAAGATTTGTTGACTTACCTTGGCTGGTAAGTCCTTGTATGCTTGATGAGATTTCATCAAACAGTTCATTTCGTTGTAATTGATATAACCCCATCCATAGACAAAACTCTGACGAATAACGTAGTTAGCGACGTTGTAGAGATTTTTGGATTTAAAGGCTAATCCGTCAATTTCAACAAAACGATTCTCGGTGGATTTAATGATGTGTCTCTCTGCTAGTTGCATTCAGACTCTCCATTTTTTAACAATCGCAATAATTATCTCAGTTGAGCCTTCTGACTATATGATACTACCATTGCTTACTACTGCTTACAAACTTAATAAAGTTTTATAATACTATGTCATTGCGAACCCTGCGATTGCTTCGCGAAGCTGGCAATGACATAGATGTTGCTAGTTCCAGAAAAATCAAATATTGCTATATAGTTTAAGTTAAAATACTGAAATACTCAAAAAACTATGGTAATTAGGTGGACAGATTTCAGGCAGACATAGAAGCAATTTGCTCTCAGATTGAGACCCTGCGACGGGAACGCCAGCAGATTAGTATTGCCGCCGCCGCCCCAGTCGGCGATTCGCCACAAGCGATCGCGGATGCTTACCGCCGTCACGCGAGGGAAACAGCACAAGTTTCGGCAGAAGTCAAGGGGATAGATGATGCGATCGCCGCTTTGTCAGCTCAATTGAGTCAAAAACAGCAGCAGTCGGGAAACTTGCCAAAAATGAGTCCGATGGAGCAGCAGGTTGAAGAGGGAAGAGCCCAGGCTCGCGGACACGCTGAGCGGATCAATGTACTGGCGGCGGAACTAGCAAGGGAGGTCAAGGGACTTAAGGCGATCGCTGACCAAATCAGCCCCAGCTACTGGCAGGTTTATTATAAGCCTTTTATTACTGGTTTTAAGAGTATTTCAGTGCCTTATGTGCGATCGGACGGCGATGTTTGGACTATTGTCAACCGAATAGTTTAGGAGGCTGTGGGAGCAGAAATAGGAAGTACCTCAGCCGATTTTTCCAGTCGCTATCCCCGTCAGCCTCAACCCCGCAGCAGTTGCTTAATCGTGCCGACCAATTCCTGGGGGTGAAATGGCTTAGCGATGTAAGCATCAGCTCCTTGCTTCATTCCCCAGTAGCGATCGAACTCTTCGCTTTTGCTAGAACACATAACCACCGGCAAATTTTGAGTTTTGGGGTCGCTTTTGAGTCGCCGACAGACTTCGTAGCCGTTCATCCGCGGCATCACGATATCTAGAACGACTAAATCGGGGCGGTTTGCTTTTATTTGCTCGAGAGCCTCGACGCCATCGCTTGCTACAGTGACGTTCAGTCCTCTACCTTTGAGCAAGTCGGCGATCATCTCCCGCAGAGTTACGCTATCATCAACAACCATAACTGTACTCATAGAATAGTCCTTACCAAGTTTCTGGGTTGAAACGTTCACAATCAAGGGTGTCTTGGGCTGATTGAAATTGCACTCTGTTAAAAGTAGTTTACCCACTTTTGCTCAGTTCCCAATCATTTTCTGAATAATTAACACGAAATAAAGATCCGCGAAATCTCGGTTGACACACCATGCTTTGTCCGTTATTATATCATTTTCTTTATAAAATGGTAGTTTTGTCAAAAAATGATGATTTAGCTTGGTTGTGCGGGGAGGGCCAGCCGGAACGGACTGAAGCCCGAAACGGCAACTGGGATGACCGAAAACTTGGGCTAATTATGGTTTTTAGTGCCTAGAATCGGTAGTTTTTGGTCGTAGACAGTCTCTAAACTGATTGGGCGCTGGCGGTAGTTGTTACTGGAGCCTTTGTAACCGTTAGCAACGATTCCTAAGACGGAAGCTCCAGAAATTTTTAAATCTTCTAATGATTTGCGAACTTGCGCTCTGTCTGTTTGTGCAATTTTTACCACCATGATTGTGCCGTCTGTGTGAGCCGCGATCAAGTGTGCGTCAGCCAAGCCGACTAGGGGCGGTGAGTCATAAATCACTAAGTCAAAAAACGCTTGAAATTGCTCCATCAGATACTGCATTTTTTGGGAGGAGAGGAGCTTGATGGGATCGGAGGGAATTTTGCCTGCGGTTAGTATGAAGAGATTGTCTTCCGAGGGCGCACGCTGAATGGCGTCGTTGAGGCTGATGTCGGTGGAGATGGCATCGGCCAGGCCGCGCACGTTCGGCAATCCTAACTTAGCGTGCAGTTGCGGACAGCGCAAATCGGCATCTACTAACAATACTCGCTGGCCGACTGCTGCTGCTGTGGCGGCTAGGTGGAGTGCTACTGTAGATTTTCCGTCTCCGGCTACGGCTGAGCTGACTAAGAGCGATCGAATCGCCCGGCCGGCACTGAGCAAGTGAATGTTGGTATAGAGCGAGCGAAATGCTTCTAAAAATTGATAGTCAAAGTCGTTAAAAATACTTCTACTTCCGAGCATCGGAGCCGTATCTTTAGCTGGCATCTGAGTGGCAACTTCCACTTTAACGAAGGCCCGTTTTTTTGTTCTAACAGGCCGTTGGCGCTTGACTTTTTTGGTAAACGGAATCACCCCGATCAGTGGCAATCTTGTTGCGATTCTCACTGCTTCTGGAGTATGAAAAACCGTATTTAGCACTTCTACGAGCAAGCCGATTGCTAGGCCCAACAAACTGCTTAAAATTACTGCCAGCACTAATTGTTTTTTAGTTTGTTTGACCGTAGCAGTTATAAACCTGCCGGATTTGTCTAGGGGAATTTCGGGAGGATTGATCAGTACCCAAGGTATTTGCTGCTGAGCCGCATCGATCCGCAGCGCTTCTCGTTTGGCCAAGAAGTCCGACAAACTCTTAGTAATTACTTGCAGTTCCCGCTGTAAATTGTCGTATTGTCTGGTGGTTACTGAAAAGTTTCTGATTTTTTGGTTGAGATCTGTTTGAGCTTGAGTCATTTCGCGATCGCGCGCTTCAACTTCGGCGATTTGGCCAGATAAATTTGCCATCACCACTTGTTTTGCTTGTTGACTTGCAGTTAGTATCAGTTCTTCCCGGCTTTTTCGCAGTGCTTGAACTGGCAAACTGTCGTCTCTATACTGAGCTAATTTCAGGGATAGTTCTGAGTCTACTTTTTGGATTTGACCTAAGAGTCCACCGTAAGCTTGTCCTTGGGTCATCAGCACGCCGACTGGATTATTTTGATTGACTAATTTTTCATAGTTTTGGTAGAGGGTACGCATCCCTTTTAGTTGTACTCGGAGTGCTACTTGTTGTCCCCGAATGCTTTGAACTTGTTCTGACAGAGATTTGCCCTCTAGCTGGGGGTCAAACAAGTTTTTCTGCTGCCGCAGCCTTTGGACTTGCAGTTGCAAGACTTCTACTCTTTCTCGGAGCTTGGGCAGCTCCATATCTATAAATTTAACACCTTGATTAATACCATTCAGTCGTTGTTGCAAGCTGTACTCTAGATAAGCTTTAGAAATTTTATCTAAGACACCGTAAATTTTTTTAGGTGCTGAATCTTTGTAGCGCACTTGTAAAATTTTTGTGCCTTGTTGTTTGCCATCTTTTGTGTAACTGATGCGGCTAATTGACATTTTTTCCATCAGTTCTGTGTAGGTTATTTTAGGATACCAAGCTCGCAATTCCTGAATCACTGGCTGCATCATTTTGGGGCTACGCAAAATCCTAATTTGGGTTTCGTAGTCTACTAAGCTAATGCCTTCTATATTGAATTTTGCTAAGTCTGTCGTAACGGTGTTGTCTAATTGTTTGGACAGTAAACCTTCAGCGGTGGCTGGTTCTACTAACATAGAAAAGGAGCCTTCATAATCGATCGTCATAGTTTTAGAACTGGTGACGATCGCGGCTCCGGCGAGGGCGCTCAAGGCAATGGTGGTGGCGGCCATGACGAAGATGCGGCGACGCACGACGCCAAACAGCCAGGACAAGTCGAGTTTTTCTGACTCGGCCTCCTCAAACTGATCTCTGTAGTTCTGAGCCGACAAGGATGGCAGTTTGCCATGAGATTTGGGTATGAAGGGTTGGTAATCTTGTCTGTTATCCATATTCAGCCTGTGTATTTGAGAGATTGATATTTGAGAGATTGATATTTGAGAGATTGATATTTGAGAGATTGATATTTGAGAGATTGATATTTGAGAGATTGATATTTGAGAGATTGATATTTGAGAGATTGATATTTGAGAGTCGGCTGTGACTGTTGGAAAATCCTAGGACTTTTATTCTCACCTTTGGCAGGAATTATCAACCCGGAAAGCCGATAGCCAACTGTATTGACCGAGCGCTGGAAACGGCAGTAACAAATAGGATTTGCTCAAATTTTACCAAGAGCGATCGTCCTCACCTAAATAGGTTTTTGAGAACGTTTATAAAATTTAACACTCCGGTAGCAGGCCCTACAGGCCCGACGACAGCGTTCATGCGATCGAGCAATTTGACTAGACCACTGCGGGATACGATAATCATGTCGTTGTTGCGAAGTTGAGGATTTTTTTCCTCATTAATTCCTTGAGTTAAATCGACTTCGATCGTGCGTTTAGTTGCGGTGCCGTCGGTATTGAGGCGAACTAGCTCAACTTTTTCCCTGGTAGCTCTATTATTGTCATAGCCAAAAAAACCTCGGGAGATCAAAGCTTGATTCAGGGTAGCATTCGCTGGTAGCTTGACGGGATCGACGGACGTTCTGACTTCTCCCACCACAAAAACATTGATGGCGGGGGGAGCAAAGTTAGTGGTAGCCAGCAAGCCAGCTTCGGCGGGGTTGACGATACTGGCTTTGGGAACAACAATCGTGTCTCCCTGCTGGAGGATGGTGTCTTGGGCACCGTCGCCGGACTCCAGGAATTGCCAGAGGTTGACTGGGATAATTTGTTCGCCTTTTCTGGTGAGGCGGCGCACTTGGATTTGGCGGATGTCAGCTTCGGAGGTAATTCCGCCGGCTAGCTGAATGGCGCGGATGACGGTGGGGAAGCCTTCTCGGCTGAGGTCATTTGTGGTATTGCCGCCGATGACTACGTAAGCACCCGGACGGGTGACTTGGCCGACGATGGAGATCGATCGAGGTTTTTCAGGGGGCGGCGAAAAGTTGGCGATCGCGAATTGGCGGGATTCTGCTTGGTTGAAGTTGGCGACAGTCGGGATCACAATTGTGTCTCTGTCTTGCAAAATGATGTCTTGAGAGATATCTCCTTCTTGGAGGAATTTCCAGAGGTTGACGCTGAGCACTTGGTCGGGCCCGTCCGGCTGGGGGCGGCGCACGCGGATGTTGCGGAGATCCGCGATGCCGGTAACGCCTTCTGCGAGTCTGATCGCTTGGGTGACAGTGGGATACTGAACTGAGGGGGCGACCCCTGGGCCTGGGGTGAGGGATATGATGAAGTTTCCGGGCCTGGTGACTTCTCCGATGACACCGACGTTGAGGGGGCGGGCGGCTACGAGGCTGACTGTGACTATGGGGTCTTTGAGGACGCGGCGGTAGGCGTTGCGGATGATGTTGGTGGCTTCTACTAAGGTGCGGCCGCGGATGGAAATTAAACCAATCAGGGGTAGGTTGACGGAACCATCTGAGAGGACTTCGTAGCCACGGCTGAGTTCTGGTACTTCGAGTATTTCTACTTGGATGCGATCGCCCCCGCCGAGTTTATAGCTTTCGGGCGTTTTCCTAACCGGTATAACGGTCGGGAGTTGGTCTGCTCCTGGTCTGATGGGCAGTTGTGCCGGGGTGCGAGAGGGGCAAGCGATGACTGTCAAAGCAAAGAAAACCATACCCACAACCGACGGGGTGAACTGCCTGGGAAAATGGGTGTTAACCATTGGCAACCTAACTTTTTTACTATGATTTATATAAGTTTAGCCTTTTTAGTGCGGGGCAAAAAGCTGATCATTTTAAGCGATCGCCAAAAAATGGAGCCTGTATTTTTGCTTGATGGCTAATTTCTGTGCTAGCTTGGTTGCGGGTTGATGGCTAGATTTTAGATCAAATCCGCTAGCATCGGAATTACAAAGTCAAGTCAAGTGGCCACCCAAGCATCAGCGCAATTTTCAGTTTTTCGACTCACTGTCAACTGTCAACCGTCAACTGTCAACAATCATCTCCAAGAGTGCAACCGGAATCGATATTAGAGATAAATAACTCATCCTGTTTTTGACAAAGGAAAGTAATTATGACTCAACCAGTGTCTAAAGCGAGAATGCTGAAGGAGCTGATTTTCGGAAATTATTCCTTGACATGGATACTGCTCGCTATTGTAGTGGTCGCGAGTTTGATATTATTTCAATTAGCCAGCAGAAAAAAAATCGGTTTGGCTTTAGAAAAAAGCTTTGCTTGTCTTTATATTTTTATTTCTCCCAACCTAACACAGCCTCCTTTTAATTACCTGCATTTTAGTAATTTAAAAGACGCAGATGGTGGGATTCTCAAGCTAGTACCTTATTTTTTTTACCCCTGGGTGGTATTAATTTTATTTTCTAGATTTCAAGTTTTCGGCAGCAAATTTATAGATTTATTTGCCAAAGTTTTGAGCATGAATCCATTTTTTCTGCTTTATACCTTACTGCCATCACTATCTACATTTTGGTCGATAGTTCCTGAAGAAACCCTGAGAGCAAGCCTAGCTTTTTCAGCATTTACTGCTTTCGCGTTTTACATTGCAGCCCAATATAAATGGGACTATCTATCTCGTTTTTGGCGGTGGGGATACACGGCAATCGGTTTGGCAAGTTTTGTAATGAAACCCCCTGGAGCAGGCGATTTTGTAGGCTTAACCCAATCTAAAAATTCTTTGGGGGGAGTCTTGGCTTTATGTACGGCATTTTGGTATTTGCATTATTCTCAAGGAGCTAAAACTCAGAAAGAACGCTGGATTGCCTTGGGAATGATGTTCTTTTCATTTTACCTAGTGAGAGCTAATAAGTCGGGCTCGGCTCTAGTGATTACTATCATATTAATAATTGCAGTGTCCTCGCTAAATTTTATAAAAAAGTTAAGTTTTCAGTGGGCATTTACTGCGATTATATGTTTCCTGGTGGTCAGCATCATTGCGACTGTTTATGTAGTAGATAACCTAGAGGCTATAGTTGTAGGGGGATTGGGTAAGGATTTGACACTGACTGGGCGGACTGAATTCTGGCCGCAGTTAATCGCTGCGGTCAATCAGCGCCCCTGGTTTGGCTACGGATACGATGGCTTTTTTAAACAAGCTAAGTTAGGTCCAGCTACTCCTGCTTATTTCATCTATACTGCGAATGGATTTCAACCAAAAAATCCTCACAATGGCGCGATCGGGATCTTGTTAGCCTTCGGTTGGCCGGGATTAATTTTAATGATGACTTCCTTGCTGCTCAATTTAGCTTACGCAGTCCGGTATTTGAGTCGTAGCAGGCTGGAAGAAGCGGGAATGCCTATTTGTTTTCTAGTGTCTATTATTATCAGCAACATCACAGAAGGTTATATTATAGATATAGCAAATCCTTGGCTGAGTTACGTAATGTTGACGGTTCGACTTGCCATAGATAATGCTAACAATACTTCCAACAGTAGCAGCAGCAACCCTGCAAAGCTTTCCGACGATCGCGCTCTCCACTGAAGTAAGCTTTCTTGGGCGCATCGTCGATGTGTCAAGCTGTGGTATGTTGTTATAGGATCAACCAGTCTAGTTTTGCTAGATTGCCGACCCTGCCAGAACCGCGTTTGTGTTTTGTAAAGATTTAAAATATTCTAATGCTAGATAAGTTAACTGCGGTCAGTCAAAAGCTCGGCCCTGGTCTGCGCCAGGTACTAAGCAACATAGCTTGGCTGTTCACTGACCAAATCTTGCAGATGGGTATAGGTCTGTTTGTAGGCCTTTGGGTGGCTCGCTATCTTGGCCCGACACAATTTGGATTGCTCAACTACGCGATCGCCTTTGTGTCGCTGTTTAGTTCGGTGGCATCAATGGGGTTGGGTACTCTGGTAGTGCGGGATATCGCTCGCAACCCCGAATGCAAAAATGAGACCCTGGGAACTGCCTTCGGACTGCAATTTACTGGTGGCTGCATCACTTTGTTGTTAACTGTCACCGTGATTGCGCTACTCAAGCCCAACGACAGTCTGACTCGGTGGCTGGTAGGTATCATCGCTGCGGGCACTATCTTTAATGCTTTTGAGGCGATCAATTTTTGGTTTCAGTCCCAAATCCAGTCAAAATATACAGTGTTGGCGAAAAATTCGGTATGTTTTTTCGTTGCTGCTGTCAGAATTGGGTTAGTGACAATTAAAGCCCCCCTGCTTGCCTTCGCTTGCATTCGATTGGCAGAGGTGGCATTGGTAGGAATGGCTTATGTATATTTTTATCGGCTTACTGGCAATAAAATTAAGGATTGGCAATTCAGTTGGGAGCGGTGTAAGGAACTGCTCTCGGAGAGTTGGCCGATAGTTTTGTCGGGATTGGCAGTTTATGTGTACTCAAAAACCGATCAGATCATGCTCGGTGCGATGAATAAAAATGCTGAACTGGGATATTATGCTGCCGCCGTTAAAATTTCGGAAATCTGCGATTTCTTGCCGATGATCCTATCCAGCTCTATTTTTCCCAAATTAGCAAATTTGAGAAAGACAAATTATGAAGAATATCTAAATAAATTTCAAATTTACTCGGATATTATGATATTTTTATGGTTGGGAGTGGCAATACCGATATCCTTACTTTCTCCCTGGATAGTGCATCTGCTTTATGGGGAAAAATATGCGAAGTCAGCAGCGGTACTGGCAATCTATGTTTGGGCGCAATTTGGGAGTAACTTTGGAGTAGCGCGGAGCACATATTTGAACATAGAAGGTCAGTTGCGCTACGGTCTTTACCTGACTGTAGTCGGCTCTATTTTAAATGTAGGGTTGAACTTTTTGCTGATTCCTAAGTATGGAGCTTTTGGAGCAACGGCGGCTACTCTGATCACTTATTTTTACGTGATTATATTAGTCAATTTCTTGATTAAGGAATTGCGCCCTTTCGGAAAATTCATCTGGCGATCGCTTAACTTGTACAAGGCAGCTTCTCGGCTCATAGGATTAGTAAGATGATTGAAATTAAACCAAATATTCAGCATAAATCTAATTGCCCTTATTCGGATCGGCCACTCACGCCGCTCAGCGTATTCTGGCCAGGAATGCAAATTTGTGTAATCTCTAAGTGCGTTGACTGCGATTGTGAATTCATCGAAGGGTTGAGAGTGGGTCACTCGGTTCATAATCCCTACCAAATTGATTTAGCAAAAAAAGTAATTTGGTCTCACAAACACTACAAAGAATGGTTTGTGAAACCCCTTCTAGAAGCTCTCCAAAATCCTGAAACTGAAAAACTAGAAATTCATAAAGAGGTTTTCCGGGAGTGTAAGCGGATCATCGTCTTAAACTGTCTTGATTATCTTTACGGACACTGCTTGTTAAAGCTGCTGAATGCCCAAAGGCATTTAGATTCTCACTCGGATTATGGCTTAGTTGTCATAGTACCAAAGTTTCTCAGGTGGATGGTTCCCGATGGAGTAGCAGAAGTATGGACGGTGAATATATCCCTAAAAAAAGGTTCATGCTATTATCCCAGCTTTGAGAATTTCGTTGCCGAAGAATTTCACCGTTATGATGAAATTTACGTGAGTAAAGCACATTCACATCCCAGCCAATTCGACATCACAAGATTTACGAGAGTTCCCAAACATAGTTTTGAGGAAAAAGAATTTAAAATCAGCTTTGTCTGGCGTGAGGATCGGCTGTGGTGCAATAGTTTTCTGTTCCGAGTTCTCAGAAAGCTCAAAATGCTTGATCTGGGAATCGCCATCCAAAATTGGCAAGTGCGGAGGTTATTTGAAAAAATGCGTAATCGCCTTCCTGAAGCAAAATTTGCAGTGGTAGGTATAGGCAAAAAAACTGAATTTCCTGAATGGATTGAAGACTATAGAGTAGATAAGTTTGATGCCAAAACGGAAATAGAAATGTGTAAAGTTTACGCGACGAGCCGTCTAGTAATTGGTTTGCATGGCTCTAATATGCTGCTGCCTTCTGCCCATGCCGGCATGACAGTTGATTTGATAGATGAGCGGTGGGGTAACTTGGCCCAAGACATCCTTTACCAAGAAACAGATCCTCGGGTTGCTAGTTTCCGCTATCGATTTCTGCCAGTTCAGATGCAGATTTCAGTGTTAGCCAACATAGCAGCTTGGATGATTCTGACTTGCGGTGACTTTAAATCGCACATGACTGCTGATGTTGTTGACTGAGTTGCTGGAGAAGAGTAGAGAAGAGGAAGTGGCGAAATTTTAAGGTGCGCTTGTGGATTTATATTGTCAACTGCACATTTTTTTGCTATAGTTAAGCTAAGGTGTATCTAATTTTCCAAGGCGATTCCTGTGCTACAAAAGTTTCCAGCCCTAAAAAGTGCTATTTAGATGGGCGATCAATTACCGACGCTAAAAGTTTTACAGTAAAGTAAAGTTTTACTAAGGAGAAGCGATGGAGTCTCTAAAAGCGAAGTTAGTTCGCAAATGGTTACAATTAGCGAATCAGAGGCACGAGCAAAAAATACAGAAAAAAGTCACCAGTTCTAAAACTTCTGAACCAAGCTCAATTTACACAAGCAGCCCCAAAATTTCACTCATTGTGCAATTTTTCAATAAAAAACCTAATATTAAGAGTATCATCAATGCACTAAGGTTAACATCGGCTGAAGAACTGATCGTCATTGATGATGGCTCTAGTGATGGTTCTTACGAAGAGTGGATGAAATACCTGGATAGGCGCAATGACTTTCTACTGCGCTGCAATGACTTATTCGAGGTAAGAACCTACGATCGAGCGATCGGGATGGCGAAAGGCGAGTTTGTTTGCTTACTGCAAGATGATGATATACCACCCTATAATAATACTTGGGTAGAGCACGCACTCTCTTTGTTTGAAGCTTTACCTAGTTTACTAATATTAGGTGGCAGAGAAGGCTTGGACTTTTTGACCCCAGATCCAGTGAATCCAAATGAAGAGCCTACCTATAAAAGAATTGGAGACATAATTACTCGACCAGGACTTTTTAAGAAACGGATTTATGAAAGGCCACACTACATAGAACCTCAGTCTGGTCTACCATTTATGTTTGCTACATCTGTTAACAGGGCTCCCACATTTCTGAGGAGAAAGCCTTTCCTGGAACTAGGAGGAATCAATCAAGATTATGCTCCGTTTCAGTTTGACGATGACGAGGCGAGCGTGAGAGCTTGGTTGGCTGGATATCAAGTAGGTTTATATCCCTGCCCATTTGTGAGAAATGTGGGCGATGGTGGCATGAGAATCTTTAATAGCGAAAGAGTGAAAAAACAATCGGTTATTAATGCGAAAAAGTTTTATGAGGCTTATGCTCCTATTATTGCCAGTGGCGAACTCCAAAATATGATAGATAGTGCCAATCAGCAATTAATCAATGCTCCCAACAAAAACTAAATAATTTGAACTCACCCTGAGCGAGATATCACTGATGGACTTTTCCTAAAATTGGGCTGAGTCAGTCTCTAGGATACCTAAACTATAAGCAGAGTCTAAGAAATGTCCAATTATAAAATCCAAACACCCGTCGCTTTTATCATCTTCAAACGTCCAGATACAACGGCTAGAGTATTTGAGGCAATTCGTCAGGCCAAACCTCCCAAATTGCTAGTCATTGCTGACGGGCCACGTCCAGATAGACCTGGAGAATATCAAGAATGTGCTGCCACCAGAGCTATTATTGACCAAGTAGATTGGGACTGCGAAGTTCTGAAAAATTACGCAGACGTAAATCTCGGTTGTCGGCTGCGGGTTTCTAGCGGTATGAATTGGGTGTTTGATACGGTTGAAGAGGCAATTATTCTTGAGGATGACTGTCTCCCTCATCCTACTTTTTTCCGCTTCGCTGAAGAATTGCTGGAGCGTTACCGAGACGATCGGCGGATTCTGTCAATCTCTGGTCAAAATGTTCAGTTTGGGCGGAAAAGAACTGATTATAGTTACTACTTTTCTCGCTACAATCACTGCTGGAGCTGGGCGAGTTGGAGGCGAGCTTGGCAGCATTATGATTTAGATATGAAGTTGTGGCCGGAAATTCGGGATGGTAATTTTTTGATGGATGTACTGGGAGACTCCCATGCTGCAAAAGTTTGGACAAATACTTTTCAGCTTTGTTATGAAAAGAAATTACAGAGTTGGGCTTTTCAGTGGACATTTGCTAGCTTTATTCAAAATGGTATGAATATTCTGGCGAATGTCAATTTAGCTTCTAATATAGGACATGGTTTCGGAGGAACTAATACGGAGGATGTCAACAGTCCTTACAGTAATATGCCTGTAGAAGCTATAACATTTCCGATGAAACACCCAACCTTTGCAATTCGGGATGTGCAAGCAGATAATTTTACTGAAAACAGTTTATATGATTACGATCCGCCCTTGCTAAGAAAGGTGCAAAAAAAAGTCAATAGACTTTTGAAACAAATCAGGTAAAGTCAGCTATAAATCTAGAGTATAGGCAGGGGAAATGAAGGTTGTACTTCTCAATAGTTCTGATAGTGAAGGGGGGGCTGCCCGCGCCGCTTATCGACTGCACCAAGGTTTGCAGGGGATTGGTGTGTCTTCGCAAATGCTGGTAAAAAATAAGAGTAGTGGCGATCGAAATGTAGTTTCGTCACAGAATAGTATTGCGAATAAGTTTGACAAGATTATTTCAACTTTATCTAACTCGCCATTGCGACTTTACCCTGAGAGAAACCCCGTTATATTTTCTACAGAATGGCTGCCAGACTCTCTCCCTGGTCAAGTTGCCAAAATCGATCCGGATATTATTAATTTGCACTGGGTTTGTGGGGGTTATTTACAAGTAGAAAGTATTCCGAAGTTTAATCAACCCTTAGTCTGGACGCTGCACGATATGTGGCCTTTTACAGGTGGATGTCACTACAGTGAAGATTGCGATCGCTATATTCAGTCTTGTGGTAGTTGTCCGCAACTTCACAGTAATAAAGAGTCGGATCTGTCGCGGTGGGTGTGGCAGCGGAAAGCTAAAGCTTGGAAAAAGCTGAACCTAACTCTGGTTAGCCCTAGTGTTTGGTTAGCGAAATGCGCTAATTCTAGTTCTTTATTCAAAGATTTTCGAGTTGAAGTAATTCCTAATGGCATCAATACTCAAAAGTACAAACCCATAAATCGTCACTGGGCGCGAGCAATCCTGAATTTACCTCAAGATAAACAAATTGTACTCTTTGGAGGTGCAGGTGGAACGGGCGATCGCTGGAAAGGATTTAACTTGCTCGTACCCGCTTTACAAAGCCTCAGTAAATCAGGCTGGAAAGATCGGATAGAGTTGCTGGTTTTTGGCTCTTCTGAACCGGAAAATCCGATTGAACTTGGTTTTAAAACTCACTATTTGGGGAGACTCGCAGATGATATTTCCCTAGCCACTGTTTATGCAGCAGCAGATATTTTTGTCGCCCCTTCCGTGATAGATAACTTGCCAAATACAGTGATGGAAGCTCTTGCTTGTGGCATCCCCTGTGCCGCATTTAATATTGGGGGAATGCCCGATCTGATCGAACACTGCTCAAATGGCTATTTAGCTAAACCTTATGAAACAGAAGACTTGGCGCGAGGAATTGCTTGGGTTTTAGAAGATGCGGAGCGACACCAAAAGCTTTGTCGCAGCGCTCGCCTGAAAGTTGAAGAGAAATTTACATTAGAAGTGCAAGCTCGCGAGTACAAAAACCTATATGAAGAAGTCTGCCAAGCAGCTAATGGTGTTTCTTGAACAAAAGCCAGGATGACTGGTATATTTGCGGAGAGTGCGAGGTGCTGATTTTGACAATGATCTCTTACGCAATTCTGCTCATTGCCAAGTTTGGAAATCAGAAAATAAATTAGCAAATTGGGTATCTGAGCGAATATTGCGGGGTACTGAGCGATCGATAATACAGTTGGTAAGGATTCTGATGGTGGCCGGGTTTTAAGATAAATAAATTTCTAATTAAATCTCTTGATGGTGTGGTCAAGTTAAGTTAATAATTGAATAGGACTCGAACTCGATCGCCCATGCCGATCGTCCGAGGACAATTTTTCACTCCTGGGCCCAATCTTTTAGATAAATGGAGCAAACCACTATAGCAGTCCTGATGACTTGTCACAACCGCAAGTTAAAGACGTTGGTCACTCTAGAGTCGCTGTTTAAGCAAACATTAACAAGTGAAATTGCACTCAGCGTTTATCTGGTAGATGACGGGAGCACTGATGGCACGGCCGAAGGAGTACAGCAAAAATATCCTCAAGTCAAGCTTTTTTCTGGAGATGGCAATTTATTTTGGAATGGAGGAATGCGGATAGCTTTCACCGAAGCCATGAAAGACGAGCCGGATTACTACCTCTGGCTCAACGACGATACGGTACTGGCTCCAGAGGCTTTAAATACGCTGCTGACAACCAGCCGCCAGTTATTTGAACAAGGAGAAAAAAAGGCGATCGTTGCCGGCTCTACTTGTGACCCGGATACTGGTGATTTTACTTACGGCGGTATAGTTAAAATTACCCCGTTGCTTCCCTTTAAATTTCGCTTTCTCAAACCTACAAAAGTACCTCAATCTTGTGACAGTATGAATGGTAACTGCGTGCTAATTCCCCGCAGCGTCGTTGACATTGTTGGCAATCTCGATCCAGCCTTTATTCATTATTTATCAGACTGGGAATATGGCTTGCGCGCCAGACAAAAAGGCTGTACAGTTTGGATAGCTCCGGGTTATCAAGGAACTTGTTCGCCCAATCCGCAGTCTACAAAAGTAGCTGCTGCTAATATGAGTGAAGGCTTGCAAAAAATGAATCAACCCAAAGGTTTAACTTTTCAAGATGCTACCCTTCAACCCTGGGAAGAATGGAAAGTATTTGCTCAGCGTCACGGTGGTTTATTCTGGCCGATTTATTGGTTGCTACCTTACAGAAGGTTAGTTTGGTTTTCAGTTTTGAGCAAACTGGGATTAACTAAAAACAAAACGCAAGGTGAGAGCGATGGTTGATCGAGGTGAATTGCGCGTCGCTTGGCTGGTGCCCGAAGTAGAATTGGGTGCATATTGGCAGCCAGTATTGAGAGAATTCACAAAAGTGTTTAAAAATACTGTATTCTATACTGGTCGCGTTTGGTCTGGTTTCGATCCGACACTCCCGGGAGCATCAGCAATTAAGTTGGTAGGAGAGACTAAATTTGTCGAGACGGAAAAGATCGAAACAGGGTACGATCGCGGTTTCATCGCTGTATCGCCCAGCATCATTGGTCATTTGCTAAAATTTAGACCTCAGATAGTTTTTCCTCAAGCTTTTTCGCTGTGGACTGTCTTGGTGGTGCTGCTCAAACCTCTCTGTGGCTGGAAAATTGCAATTATTTATGATGGTAGTTCCCCGAATACAGATTTTCGAGATTCTAGTTTTCGGACATTTGTCAGACGCATATTAGCTAAATTTGCTGATGCTTTTGTTTCTAACAGCCAAGCCGGAAAAAGATATTTGGTAGAAGCGCTGAATGTACCGGAAGCGGAAGTTTTTACTAGAACTTATTTAGTTCCCGATGCGGAAACGCTGCTGAAACCTTTGTCAACAACTAAGGTTAAAAATTTAGACCTCAAGCAGCCAATTTTTTTATATGTGGGGCGGATTACAGCTAGAAAAGGAATTAAGACGCTTTTAGAAGCTTGTGCCCTGCTCAAAAAGCAAGGATATTCTGATTATAGTTTACTGATTGTTGGCAAGGGAGACCAGCAAGAGGAATTAGAAGCTTTTATTAGAGAGCAAGATTTTTCTGAACAAGTAAATTGGGTGGGATGGGTAGACTACGGAAGTCTGGGTGCTTACTTTCAGCAAGCTGATATTTTTGTGTTTCCTACTTTTGAGGATGTCTGGGGAATGGTTGTACCAGAAGCAATGGTGTTTGGGAAACTGGTATTGTGTTCAAATGGTGCTGCTGCTTGTGAGTTAATTCAGTCAGGGGAAAACGGTTATATTTTCGATCCAAGTAATGCTAAGGAGTTAGCAGAAAAAATGCAAGTTTTTCTAGATAATCCTGATTTGGTTGAGTCGATGGGTGAGCGATCGCGACAGCTAATTTCTCAAAAAAATCCTGAAACGGCAGCCAAAGGTTATGTCGAAGTTATATCTTTTTTGATGGGAGAGGGAAGAAGTCATTAGTTACTTGTTACTTGTTAGTTGTTACTTGTTAGTTGTTACTTGTTAGTTGTTACTTGTTAGTTGTTACTTGTTAGGGGAATAACCAATCACCAATAACTAATAACCAATCACCAATCACCAATAACTAATAACTAATAACTAATAACTAATAACCAATAACTAATAACCAATAACCAATGCCCAATGCCCAATGCCCAATTCCCAATGCCCAATTCCCAATAACTGATGAAAGTTCTATTATCTGCTTTTGCTTGCGAACCAAATCTCGGCTCCGAAGAGGGAGTCGGATGGAATACTGCGATCCAAGCTGCTAAATATCACGAAACTTGGGTATTTACTCGCACCTTTTGTCGATCGTACATTGAGGCAGAATTAGAACGCAACCCTGTCCCCAATTTGCACTTTGTTTACTTCGATCCATTTGGGTGGAGCGAAGATTGGAAGGGGAGACAAGGATTGTTGCAACTGCACTATTATTTGTGGCAAATTTGGGCTTATTTTATCGCTCGGAAACTCGATCGCGAAATAAGTTTTGACATAGTACAACACGTAACTTATGTCAAACATTGGTCTCCCAGCTTCCTAGCATTATTACCGCACCCTTTCATTTGGGGGCCTGTGGGGGGCGCAGAAGCGGCACCAAAGCCTTTTTGGCAAGATTTTAGCCGCCGGGGCAAAATTTACGAAACTCTGCGGGAGTTGGCTCAAGGATTGGGGGAACGCGATCCGTTTGTGGGGTTGACGGCGCGTCGCAGTGCGATCGCCCTTGCAACTACGGAAGAAACGGCGGCTAGACTGCGATTTATGAAAGCAAAAAACGTGAAGATTTTCTCGCAAGTCGGTTTGTCGCAGCCGGAAATTCAACAGCTAGAACAATCTGCAACTCCGCCGGAAAAACCAATTAGATTCATCAGTGTGGGCCGTCTTTTGCACTGGAAAGGAGTACATTTGGGACTCCGTGCATTTGCGGAGGCGAAGCTGGAACAATCGGAATACTGGATTGTCGGAGATGGCCCGGAAAGAGAGCGTCTAGAAGCGTTAGTTACAGAATTGGGACTCGGAAATCAGGTACATTTTTGGGGAGCTTTACCTCGCGCTGAAACTCTTTCTAAAATGGGGGAATCTCACGTTCTACTTCATCCCAGTTTGCATGATTCGGGCGGCTTTGTCTGCACCGAAATGATGGGGATCGGTCGTCCGGTAATTTGTTTGGATTTGGGTGGCCCAGCTACTCAAGTGACTGCTGAAACGGGGATTAAGGTGCCTGCTACCGACCCCGATCGCGCTGTGCAATGTCTAGCGGAAGCTATAGTATGTTTAGCGATCGATCGTGAATTGCGATCGCGCTTGGGTGAAGCAGGTCGAAAGCGCGTCAGGGAAGTATATGATTGGGATGTCAAAGGTAAATTCTTTGCCCAATTGTGCGAAGATCTAGTGGAGCGGCAGTCTGGATAACTTCCGCTCTATTCGACCAAACAAAACCACAAAAACTCTATTTTTTAAGGCTGTGAAATATGGGCGTTGCAATCATTACTGGATCGGCGGGTTTAATTGGCTCTGAAGCCTGTAAGTTCTTTGCACAACAAGGCTTCGATATTGTTGGAATTGACAATAATATGCGCCAGTTCTTTTTTGGTGCAGATGCTTCTACAAATTGGAACCGCCAACAACTAGAAAAATCCCTGGGGACAAAGTATTTCCATTTAGATGTTGATATTCGCGACTATGAAGCGATTACTAATATCTTTCAGCGGTACGGTGAGGATGTCGAATTAGTGATTCACACGGCTGCCCAGCCTAGCCACGATTGGGCAGCCCGCGCTCCTAAAATAGATTTTACCGTCAATGCCAACGGTACTCTCAATCTTTTAGAAGTAACTCGCTTGTACTGTCCCAAAGCTGTTTTCATTTTCACTTCTACCAACAAAGTATACGGCGATACACCCAACAGTTTGCCTTTAGTGGAATTAGAACACAGGTGGGAAATTGAACCGGGTCATACTTACGAAGGCGGCATTAGGGAAGATATGTCGATCGACCAGTGCTTGCACAGTTTGTTTGGTGCTTCTAAGGTGGCTGCTGATGTTTTAGTTCAAGAATACGGTCGCTATTTTGATATGAAAACCGCTTGTTTTCGCGGTGGCTGTCTGACGGGGCCGAATCATTCTGGAACTCAATTGCACGGCTTCCTCGCCTATTTGATGAAGTGTGCCGTGACGGGAACTCCCTACACCGTGTTTGGCTACAAAGGCAAGCAAGTCCGCGATAACATTCACAGTGCAGATTTAATTTCGGCATTTTATGAGTTTGTTAAAGCTCCCAGAAGTGGAGAAGTTTACAACACAGGAGGCGGCAGGTACAGCAATTGTTCGATGATAGAAGCGATCGCAATGTGCGAGGCAATTGCCGAGCGCAAATTCTATTGGACTTATGCTGAAGGTAATCGGATTGGCGATCACATTTGGTGGATTAGCGACAATTCAAAATTCGCTAGTCACTATCCAGACTGGAAAATGAAATATAACGTCAAACAAATTCTACAGGAGATTTATGAGTGTAACCGCGAGCGTTGGCTAAAAGAGATTCCGGCTTGAAATGTGCCGATTTTCACTCAATTTTTAGGCTAATAACTGTTGAATTTGACTCTCTATCAAAAGTCAAAAGTGAAATTTTTGCAAAGATAGGAATTGCACAGCAGATATAAATAAGCCTGTTCTGCTGGGGCAATTCCCCTGTAGTTGGCTTTCAATAAAAGTGATGTTGCGTAATTTCTACAGCTCTTACTTTTGGGATAATTTGCCTTTAAATTGCTTAAGCTTCTTGCGAATTTTGTTTTTGTACAAGAAGTAATATCGTTTTAAATCTTCGGCTTTGAGGAGGACTTCTGCTGCTAAACCTTGAGAGTTCCAAGCGTCGTGCAAAAATTTTCTGCGAAAAAAATTCATCGGCTTTCCATAAACTGTTGTGGACAAAGGTGCGGGTTTCGGGCCAGCCCAGTGGATTAGCGTTACATCTTCGTCTTTACAAACAGGGCCATTTTCATCAAAAGGAAAACGTTTTTTAATGTAATCCATGTCAAAATCTGGCATCAAAAATTGAATATCCTCTTGACATAGCTTGATTCTGCCTTCGTCCACAGCCCGAAAAATCAAAAAATTCAAAAACCCCATATCTCCCATTTTAAATAATCCGGGATGACTGGAGTTAAACTCTAGGAGTTCCTTGTATTCATCCAAACTGAAAATATCCCGTTTGCCAAAGATGACACCAGGACAAACATAATCATTTCGGTGAGCTTTCCAGTTAAAATTAGGAAAGTGCTTTTCTAGTTGAGGTAGATCGAAAAACCACCGACAAATATCTTCATCAGAATATTCATAATTCGGTCGGTCTATTACCATATCGTATTCTTTTAAATGGGGAACTTTATTAAGAATATTTCCCCAAGCATTGGTATCTGAGTCCATGTAAAGGAAGTGTTCCCAAGGACTTTCCCAAAAACAAATCATTTTGTTTAAAGCCCAGCCAAAGCTGTGCTTTTTCAAAAAGTCACTGGAGATATTGATGTGATTGAGTACAGAAACGCCATAGGTTCTTTCCATTGCCCGTACTTCAAAGGAAGAGATCCCATCCACCAACAAGCAAATAGGAACATCCTCCATAAAATACCTAATGCTGGCACAAACTCCTTCGGCAAAATTGTAATCCTGATTACAACAGCCAACTATGACACCAAAGTCTTTCATAATTCATTTTTCTGCAAGTCATTTAGCCTCTGATTATAGCACAAAAGTAGAAATGTAAATAAAATCAGACTGAACAGATCTCAAAAAACAGGAATAATGCTATTGTTAGATAATAAATGTAAACTCCAGCAATTTTGTTTCTCTAGGCAGATTAAAATAGAAGCCAAAGGATGAAAGTCAACTCTAGTATGTTGTCTAGCGAACGCTAGCAGATCGCAAGCTCGCTTTCGTAGCTAAATTGCTAGAAATCTACGATCATTACAAGAGTTTCAGATTATACTGTCATCAGAGTCGCAGAAGATAGCTAGATTTTAAGTCCGTAGGACAGGTGGCGTAATGATAGATCAAGGAAAGAAAAACATCATTGGCGTTTTGGTCAATTCACTAGACTATGAAGCGGCTGTGAATAAAATTATTACAGCAGCACACCAACAACAACCATGCTCTGTTTCGGCTTTAGCTGTTCACGGGGTAATGACTGGAGTGCTTGACAGCACTCACCGCTATCGTCTCAATCACATTGACTTAGTATTGCCAGATGGACAACCAGTCAGGTGGGCAATGAATTTGCTCTACAATACGGGATTGCCCGATCGCGTTTGCGGGCCGGCTGCGATGTTAGATATCTGCGAACGCGCGGCCGAAGAAGGGTTGTCTATCTATTTGTACGGTTCTCAAGCTTCTGTACTAGAGGTTTTATCTCAAAATCTTTGCAAGCGTTTTCCCAAGTTAATTATTGCAGGGACTCAGCCTTCTAAATTTAGGCTGGTTTCCCCGAAAGAGAAACAGGAAATTGCCCAGGAAATTCGCAATAGTGGTGCGGCAATTACTTTTGTTGGTTTGGGGTGTCCGCGACAAGAAGTCTGGGCTTATGAATACCGGGACGATTTATCAATGCCGCTGATTGCTGTAGGTGCTGCCTATGATTTTCATGCGGGTAATTTGGCGAAATCTCCTGAGTTTTTATCGAGAATAGGTTTGGAATGGCTGTTTCGACTGATCGTGGAACCAGGGCGTCTTTGGCAGCGCTATGTGTTGTTGAATCCACTTTATATCTGGCTGTTTTTGCTACAAGCTTTGAAATTAAAACAGTTCGATCCTAAAGACGCCACGGCACCTAGGGAAGAAGTGCTGTACGGTTGAAATTTCAAGATTGCTTGTGAATTATGGGTGCTCACAAGTAAAAAGTAAAAAAGCAACAAGTACAGAGCATCACTAATTGTTTAGACTGGGAACTGGGAAAGTTTGAGTTGGTCCATCGATAATTAAGGGCTTGTTTTCTGTGAATTCAATTTGCCTGATTATCTAGATTACTGAGGAACTGTCAACCGTCCTTGTTGGAGCGTTTGGATTACTTGAGTTCGACAGCCATTACAGTCGCAGCCTAAAGTCAGGGTAGCAAGGTTTACGATTTTTTAAGAATTCATTTATGGCAGCGACGATTGGCTCTCATCTTGAGTTATTCCTGCATTGACTGCGATTTGGCTAGTCTGTTTAATGCCTGCATCTTGGGAGGGTTTTGTGCTAGCATTAGCGGGATTGACGCTAAGTAGAATCTAGGCTAAAGAGCCAGATGTGCCTAGTAAAGTCAGTAGGTTTTTGTTCATAGTTAACCTGAAAATAGACGACATAAATTTTAGTTTAACAGAGCCAGCAATTTATTTTTACAGATTGCATGAAAGGTTAATGTTTATTTGATAGTGCTGATTTTTATTGGTAGTTTAATGTGATGTTCGTGTTAAAGTTAAAGATATATGAACCCATAGACCGCGCTGCTATATCATTGATTTTTTGGCTGAGTTTGGCGATCGGGTTATATCAATTCCGGTTGCACTCTTGGAGATGATTGTTGACGGTTGACGGTTGACGGTTGATTAACTGTTAACTCAAATTTACTATTCCGATGAAGAGAGGATTTGATATTATTGGTCATAGGGGGCGATCGCCATGTACCAAAAATCAGAGATTTTAGCTGGCAAAACAAAGTTGTATGGGCGAGAGATACTGCTTTTATCATAACTGTTAGTCGTCCAATGGATCGGGCAAGCGTAGAGTAAAATTTGCGAATAGAACCTGCACTGCCAGGAAAAATTAGTTGGTCGGGGCGACGGCTGGTATATACTCTAATAGCTGCGTCACTGTACTTACCACCATATTCTCGCCTACCTCAAATTGATTGAGCGTGAAGAGTCTTGGTTAAAGAGTCGAATCCGCAAACAACTGGAACAGTTTGATTGTTTGCGAAATGCGAGCAAGTATGTCTTACGCAGGCGCGTCATAACCGCCTGGGCGGTTGCTATACATAAAGCAGGCATCTTGCCTGTATGCACTCCTGTAATACATAAATTATAAAATTAATATCTTCGCCTAAAATTAGGGAAGGTATTAATTTTATAACCTATTCAACTGGAGAGCTTACTATGCAGCTTTTTGGGCGCGTCTTTGCTTGATTTTAGCAAACAAGCCTAAAGCTAAGACCGATCCTAACATGGTTGTAGGTTCAGGTACAGGTTCAGCAACGTAAGAATCACTTGCGCCATTTGGCAACGCTTGGACGTGCAAACCTAATCTTAAAGAACCATTATTCAGAGCGCTAACTACGCTATTATAATTACCATTAAAGGCAATTCCTAAAGATTCCCCACCTTGAACACCCCATTTGTTTCCACCACCATTGTTGCTGCTAGCAGAAAAATCTGTCGAGAAAGAAGTAGCAAGATTAGCAGCTTGAGGTAGATTGCCGGGGCTGCTATCTTTAGTAAACCCAACCGTACCACTGTTACCACTATTAGTTATCAGATTCGATAGCAAATTGGCGTTAGAACCTGTGTCAAAGAAAACTCTGCTGATAAACATACTAGAGGCTGCTGCATTGCCAGAGTTAAATATGTTAAACAAAACTGAATTGGCCTCACCAGCAGTTACATTAAACCCAAAGCTACTTTGATAGGCATCTCCAACTGTATCCCCGCCCGCAATATTACCAAAGCTAAAATCGGCGGCGGTGGCGGAATTGGCACTCATTGTGGCGATCGCAACTACACTACTAGCCACTAAGATAGATTTAATTAAGGATAATTTGGCTTTCATATTCAGCCCCTAGGAATTTTGTGTTTGTTTCTATTGACATCAGGAACGATCTATTGACCAATCGCCTGAACTCGATAGCTGCATTAATTGGACTTTTTTTCTTTCCTGTTTTTATTATAAGAGGGGATCGATTGAATATTTATAAATCTTTGGTAAACAATTGACCATTTTGTGTAAAGGTTCTGTAAAGTTTGATACAAATACCCAGTGGCTACTAGGACATAGAGCCTTGTGTGCAGGCTCTAGGGGTGCCGTATTAACTGCCACGCCAGCCAAAGCCTTCAGTTTGTCCGCAGCTCCTCAGTTCGATAGTACCAATGGGATCGGCACTGGTGCTGGGGATGGGGTTAGCAAGTTTAGTAACAGCCCGCCACAAGCAGGCTCAAAAGACGATCGCCTAAATTTTCTCAGGGGCGATCGCTTGTATAGGAAAAAAAACCCGCCCCGATTCCTCAAAATTAAGGTTAATTACCAAAAAGAGCCAGAGATGCGATCGCGCCTCTAGCTCTTTTGTTGGCTGATGGGCTATCTGAAGAATTACCCGGAGTCAGGAGGAGGAAGTAAAATGCAATACAAACAATGGTTTCAGCAATTAAAAACGTCCTAATCCTCTGGGCGGTTGCTAGATAAATTGTCAGTTTTACCCCATAAATCCTCAGCTTTACTGCTTGTTAACTAGGCGGAAGCCAGGGAAAAATTTTTCCGAGAAACTCACCTTTGAAGCAATAGATTTGAAGACATTTCAAGTAAAACGGCTGTTATTTTTACCCGCTCAAATTGAAAGAAAAATGAGTTTTTCCCCCGATGGTTTAGAGTTGCTGTTGGATCGGGTAGTTGCCCAGAAAACGGCACCAGTCAAAGGAGACTTGAGAACCGATTTGAGAACCAATGGAGGAAGTGCGATCGCCGAGTCGAGTTGGATGCTATTAAGTTTGAAAAAAACATCTAAATCTCATGGCGATCCATCACCTCAACCGCCTTTACAAGGCTTCCGACCTCAGTGGCTACCTGAATAAAACTTGTTGATCTCAATCATAGGCAGCAGGATGCTTAAGGAAGTTGGCATTACGCAAAAATCGGATTTGTATCATCGGATAATTGACTTGCGGTGGCTTGATTAGCCTGCCTTGAGTGGGCAATAACCTGCTGCATATGTTCTACGCGAGCTTTAAAAGTGTTTTCAAAAGTGTGCTGTTGAGCAAACTTCAGCGACTTGAACGACATCGATTTAATTGCTTCCCGGTTGTTGCTGAGCTCTGCAATTTTCTTCGCCATCAGTTTAGGTTGATTCATTGGCACAACCCATCCTGTTTCGGACATTGCTGAAATTCCCTCGAATGCTTCGTTAGCATAGCCAACAATCGGCACGCCACAAGACATAGTTTCTATGTAAGTACAGGAAGGATCGCCCTGGCGGTGACAGCAAACAAACAAATCAATATTCTGCTTGACGAATGGGAAAAACTCTGTCTTAAAGTCTGGTACGCCGAGCATTTTCACGCAGTTCTGAAGTTGATTAGCTGCTATTGTCTCGTGCATCGTCTTTTCTAAATCGCCGGCACCGCTGATGAACATTTCAAAGTTTACTTTCATTTGCTTCAGTTCTTGAGCAACTGAAAGTAAATGATCGGCTCCTTTCATTTTAATCAGACGACCTGAGAACAACAACCGCAGAGGCTGATCTGGCGTGCTGTTTTCTGTCCGCCTTTCAATGTCAGCTTCTGTGGCTAACATATCCTCGCTAATCCGCGTGTCTAAGAAAAATAGTGGATTGCGATTGAGACCCTTGTAGGCTTCGTAGGTAGGAGTGCCGTTGCACTGCAATCCATCTGCCATTGCGATCGCCTTGCGCTGCTTGATTTCCTGATTCTGCTCCCAGAGCATTTTCCGCAGGCGTATAATCGGATTGCTCGCACTCACAGTGGCAATTTGTTGGCGAGTTTTCAAAGTGTATTCAGAAACATAGATACAAGGCACTCCAGCTAAACGACAGACTTGAGCGATCTGGTTTTGTCGGTATCCCAGCACTGCCAATACTAGGGAAGTTTTGTGCTTTTGCAGTAGAGCAGGCGTGATTTGATCGAAAGAAATTACTTCTAAGTTGAAAGGCAATTCATGAAGATTGAAGATTTTTTGATCGATATTGCCGTTGTCGAATTTGGATTCTTCCATCATCACAGTGATGGAGCGATACCGATAATTATTGAACTCTTCTACCGCTTCTATTAACTTGCGAGTGAGTAAAACTTGGCCGTTTGGCAATAGCTTCGCTTGTAGAGGTTGTAGGATTGTCAGGTTGCTGTTAGTAGGCATATGCTATATATTCCTTGGTTTGAAGTTTTTACTGTTGATGTGGTAGTGAATCGTTGGCGTAATTGAAAACGAATGTCGATCGCCATAACAGACATCGACAAAATTTAGGTTTCCACGCCTGATACGACAAGCGTTTCAGACGCTGTTTCGGAGATCTTTAATATTATAAAATGGATACAGGAACTGGATTTGAGCTTTAAACTTTTATACCATACCTGTTTGATATATCGCAATCATCTTGCAATCTACGTATAAATGTCAATCAGCTTTTTCGAGCTTTACTGATTCTTTACAATTGATCGGTCAATTATAAACATTAGCGCAATTTTAGGGTGAATTTGGTTAAAATCAACTGTTTTATAAGTATTTATATTTAAGTAAAATCCTCAAGCTGCTTCGAGCTAGCTCGAATAGCAAGAGCGATCGCGATTTCCGAATACGGCGAGACAAATGCTTTAAACCATAAGATTTATGACAAAGTTAGTGAAATTTTACCTAAATATATATCTTGTAACATAGCCATCATATTTCTTCACAATTAACAATGGGAACGGGAAGGAATAAAAAAAAGAAATTTTACCCCTTCTCGATTCGCTAATGGGAAGCCTTGATGCTGAACTTTTCTTTAATCAACCGGATATAAAAGTGCTTGAAGGCCGACTTAATGACGCGGGGCATACCAAAGTCGATCGGCATCATATTTTCCGGCAATTTCCAATCCAAAATTTTCACATCTTCCGGCTGCAAAAGCGGAAAATCAATAGCCTCTAAATTCGAGCAAAGTCCCAACTTCATCGCCGCAGCTACAGTCGGAACACTAGCCGGATTAGCATTAATAATTTCAACTACCGTTCTATCCAAAGCAAACACATCACTCGACGCGCCCAAAATTCCCAAAAACTTAGGTTCGCCGCCGCTTGGGCCGTTACCTTCATGACCAATAATTCCATCCAAAATAGTCAAATTTGGGTTAATTGTGCGTGCAGTTTCTACCAGCATTTGACCAAATCTGGCGCTATCTTTGCCAGCTTCCATATGCCACCAAGCCTTCATTTTGCCGGGAACACAGCCAAACAAATTTTTGACGCCCATTGTCACGGTTAATTGGACGTGAGATTTCAATTTTGGCAAATTAATTACGACATCTGCTTCCATTGCTTCCTTGCAAAGTCGGAGATGATTAAAGTCTTTGCTGACAGTTTCATAACGTTTTCCCTGAAATTCTACTACTGGCAAATTCAGTTCTTCTAGCAGCGGCAAGTACCCGTTGGCTTTGGCTACGCCCATTGCACTACCAAAGGCCGGACTATCGCCTAAAAACGGTTTTCCTCCTGCTTCGATCACCATTTTCGCCACACAGTAAACCAATTCTGGGCGGGTGACGCATTCTTTGGTAGGGCGAGAACCTGTGAGGAGATTGGGTTTGAGAAGAACGCGATCGCCCTTTTTCACAAAAGCTGAAATTCCGCCAAGAGGTGCCAGTAAACTTTCTAAAGATGCTTGTAAGATTTGGCGATCGTATGAATTGGCACGAATTAAACTAACAGCAGCCATAGTGGGAATGGGGAATGGGGAATGGGGAATGGGGAATGGGGAATGGGGAATGGGGAATTGGGAATGGGGAATGGGGAATGGGGAATGGGGAATTGGGAATGGGGAATTGGGAATTGGGAATGGGGAATGGGGAATTTGGAATGGGGAATTGGGAATTGGTAATGGGGAATTGATAATGGGGAATTGCTATTAGTGATTGGATATTGGCTATGGGTTATGGGTTATTAGTTATGAGGAGAAGGAATAATTATATAGCAGTTCTCAATCTTGGTGAGGTATGCCCTATGCCCTATGCCCTATGCCCTATGCCCTAGATCCGAGAACACCGCACTGTTACTGAGAAAGGCTATATATTCCCCATGCCCAATTCCCCATGCCCCATGCCCTCTTATGTATCCATCGGTAATCTACCAGAAGCAGCCCGCTGCATGGTACTAACTCGCTGGGAGTTAGGGAATATTCCTTGACCTTGAAGTTCAGGAATCGGCGGTTTGACTTCGACTTTTACCAATCTGGCGGTACAGATAAAAACGGTTTGATCGTTTAAATGAAAAGTCAACCAAGGTTGGTTTAACAAATTCAGCACTAGCTCTTGAAACTCTCGTGCAGGCATCGGAAGAGTAAACGTTTCTGTGTGACCTTCCACATAATGAAATGTCACTTGTGTTGTATTCTCTCTATCTGGAGTTATTTTTCCAAAAGAACCCGCGCGCATAAATGTTGCTCCTAAAATTGAGACTATCAAAGAATAACGTAAGACGCGATATCTGTTAGATACCCGACTTCTTAAAGAAGTCGGGTATCTGCGTATTCTGTTTTTTAAGTTGAACTTGCAGTTTGAGACGCACTCAACCCAAAAAACCCGGTTTCTCGTTTTCATCCTCAATCTAAAATGACGCAATTAGGTTAAGAAACCGGGTTGAGTGTGTCCAGGACTAGCTTACTTAGCAGAAGATGTCGGCATCTGACTCATTTTCTCTAAATCGAGAACTTTTGCCAAGTCTTCTGCACTCATTAAACCACGTTCTAGCACAATTTGCCGCAAAGATTTGCCAGTGTCTAGGGATTCTTTAGCGACGGCGGCGGCGTTGAGATAACCGATGTGGGTGTTGAGGGCGGTAACGAGGGCGAGACTACCTTCAGCATAAGCGAGACATCGATCGCCCTTAGCTTCAATTTTTTCGAGGCATTTTGTGGTAATGGCGCTAATCGTATTGCCCAAAATTTCGATGCTGTGAATCAGATTGTAGGCGATGAGGGGCATCATCACGTTCAATTCTAATTGTCCCGCTTGGGCGGCCAGGGCGATCGCACTATCATAACCCATAACTTGAAAACAAACCATCGAGGTCATTTCCGCCATCACAGGATTGTATTTTCCCGGCATAATTGACGAACCAGGTTGCACAGGAGGCAGTTGAATTTCTTTCAAACCCGTTTTCGGCCCAGAGTCCATCAAACGCAAGTCATGGGACATTTTAACGCAATCCTGAGCGAGATTTCGCAGTGCGCCAGACACATTTACAAACGGTGCCATACTCTGCATAGCAGCCATTAAATGCCTTGCTGGTTTCAGGGGTTGATCGATTAATTCCGAGAGAATTTCAGCAACTTTTTGACAATATTCAGGGTGAGTATTTAAGCCTGTTCCTGCCGCACTTCCCCCCAATCCCAGGGATGTCAAATCATCGGATGCCCTGTCAATTCTCAAGGTATGTTCTCGGAGAATTTGTGCCCAAGCGCCGAAGGTATCGCCGAGTCGAACCGGCACAGCATCTTGCATATGAGTGCGGCCGGATTTAACAATATCTTTGAATTCTTCGGCTTTGTTTTCAAGGGCGACTACGGCATCCGACAAAGCCGGAAAAAGAGTTGTTTCTAAGGCCAACAATCCGCCGATGCGAATCGCAGTCGGAATCACATCATTGGTCGATTGACCGTAGTTTACATGATCGTTAGGACTAACGCGCTTGTAGTTGCCTTTTTCATCGCCCATAATTTCCAAAGCGCGATTAGAAAGAACTTCATTAACGTTCATGTGGTGAGAAGTTCCGGCCCCGGCTTGGTAGACATCTACCACAAATTGATCGCGCAATTTTCCGGCTAGGATTTCGTCGGCGGCTTGGACAATGGCTTGACTGATATCTTGGGGAATGCAGCCGAGTTCACCATTGGCGATCGCCGTTGCTTTCTTAATGAAAACACAAGCATCAACATAAGTCGATAAAGGTTTAATCCCGCTGATTGGGAAATTTTCTATAGCGCGCAGAGTTTGGATGCCGTAGTAGACATTAGATGGGATTTGTTTGTCTCCCATCGAGTCGCTTTCAGTGCGGTAGGTTGCGGTTGGCTGTTGAGTCATTCGATTTTAGATTTTAGCTTTTAGATTTTAGATTATCGCACGTTTATACCAATTTAATGGGTCGTTGCACAGATCTCGATCCCCCTAAATCCCCCTTAAGAAGGGGAGTAGGGGGTGACTTTGAGAAGAATCTTGTCCCCCCCTTATTAAGGGGGAGTAGGGGGCAAGCTAAGGGGGGATCAGATTCTATGCAGCCTCATAAAAAATTGGTATTAGAGGTAGTTTAATTAGTCCTGGACGCATAAATACCCAAGAAACCGGGTTTTTCACCAGTATTCAAGCGTCAAATACAGTATGTCCGTAAAAAACCCGGTTTCTGCGTCTAGGCTATCAATGCTGAAATTAAATCTAAAAAGCAACCAGTGCAGAATATCTGGCAACCATCCGAATTATACCTCCTAAGATCCTGCTACACTATTAACAACCATATCCTCACCCACATCTATGATCGCAAAAGCAATCCTCGCCATCGCGCCCTACATATTGGAAGTGCTCTCACCCATCGCTAGAAACATCGGCTACAAAGTCGGAGAAGCCTTCGGCAATAAATCTCAAAAGTACCGAGATATCCTGATTCCCGATCCCAATAATTCATCAGATTCGACTGAGATAGAGCAAGCAAAACAGCGTTATTCCCAAGAAATGCTGGAATACGCGAAAGCGAAAGATGCCAGAGATAACGAATTGTTAAAGCTGACAATAGCACAAACGGCACGTCGCATTGAGTTGCAGGAACAGGAACAGCAAGATAGACTAAATCTGGCCGCCTTGCAGCGGGATTTGATGCGGGAATTGCCAGCGAAGGATATTCAGAATTCCCAAGAAATGCTCGAATACGCGAAAGCGAAAAATGTCAGAGATAACGAATTGTTAAAGCTGACATTAGCACAAACAGCACGTCGCATTGAGTTGCAGGAACAGCAACAGCAAGATAGACTAAATCTGGCCGCCTTGCAGCGGGATTTGATGCGGGAATTGCAAGCAAAGGATATTCAGATAAAGCTGACTGAAATTCAAACAATTTGGGATAAAGATACTTGGTTTTCTAAGTTGAATCGAGAGGAAACTAAGCAGATTTTACTTGAGCAGCAACATCGCCTCTTAATCTTACTATCACCGCCCAAAATTAGCAAGCGATGCCCGGAAACTTTCTGTGAAGATTTGCCAATTGAGATCAGAAGTGTGGGAGATTTTCTCAGACAGCATTATCCTCAACAGGATGTCTTACGCCCAGTTAAGTTTTATAGCGACTATTTCACTGAGTCGATTGGTGATATTGATGTGGAACGCTTGCAGCGAATTTTATCTCCGGTTCCGACTACAATTTTATATAGCGATATCAGCGATTATGCCGTAACTTTTCGCGTCGGCTTTTGGGGATTCCTGAATAATCAGGAAGTCTCCCTGTTTTCTACCAAAGTTTTTGACTGGGAAGAGGCAAAAGATGCACTTTTAGCATCTGGGATAAGTGAGAAAAAAGCCCTCCGCATGATTCGGCAGTTGATTGTGGCGATTCACAAGTTGCTGGCGGGATTTTTAGCAGATTTGTATTATCTGAATATTGACCCCTGCTATGAACCTCAGTTGTTTAATTTAAAGGATGAATTGGCTGAAGATGGGTTGGCAGAAGAATGGGTGAAACCTTATTTTGATATTCTTCAGGATATTCAGCGGCGACAGGGAGAACAGTATGAAGAGGAGTTGAAAAAGCTGATTGAGCAAGTAGAAGCGGAACGTCTATCTCAAGCATCTGCCAAAGCTGAAGCACAACATAAACAACCAATAGAAAAAGCTGCCAAAGCTGAAGCAAAAAGCAGACAAGAAATACAAGAAGCATCTGCCAAAGCTGAAGCCCAACGCCAACAACAAATAGAAAAAGCTGCCAAAGCTGAAGCACAACGCAAACAACAAATACAAGAAGCGTCTGCCAAAGCTGAAGCACAACGCCAACAACAAATAGAAGAAAAATTCCTGAGAAAATCTCACTCTTTCAAATGTGTAAAAACTCTTAATGGCGTATGTGTTTCATCTGTTGACTGCGTAGTTATTAGTCCAGACGGCAAGACTTTTGCTAGTAACAGCAGTGCCAATTTCAGCCAACTTTGGAATCTCCATACAGGAGAGCTGATTCGTACTTTTTCATGGCATTCAGGTGCGGTTAATTGCGTTGCAATTAACCCTAATGGAACAACTTTAGCTGGTGGAAGTTATGACCAACAAATTAAGCTGTGGAATCTGGAAACTGGACAAGAAATTAGCAGCATAAAAGGTCACTCATCTTTAATTTGGTCTCTTGCTTTTAGTCCAGACGGAGAAACTCTTGCTAGTGGCAGTCGAGACAATACTATCAAACTGTGGAATCTGAAAAATGGAGAGGAAATTCGCACTCTCACAGGGCATTCAGAGTCGGTTTTTTCCGTTGTCATCAGCCCGGATGGAAACACTCTTGCTAGTGGCAGTTATGACCATACAATCAAACTGTGGAATCTGAAAAATGGAGAGGAAATTCGCACTCTCACAGGCCATTCACAGTCGGTTTATTCTGTCGCCTTCAGCCCGGATGGACAAATTCTTGCTAGTGGTAGTGGAGACAACACTATCAAGCTTTGGAATCTGAAAACCGGACAGGAAATTCGCACTCTTACAGGGCATTTACAGTCGATTTTTTCCGTTGTCATCAGCCCGGATGGAGAAATTCTTGCTAGTGGTAGTGGAGACAACACTATCAAGCTTTGGAATCTGAAAACCGGACAGGAAAATCGCACTCTCACAGGGCATTCAGCCAAGGTTAATTCTGTCAGTTTTAGCCCGGATGGAAACACTCTGGTTAGTGGCAGTTTTGATGGGAGTATTAAGATTTGGCGGTGTGATGGGTGAAGTAACAGGGAAAGATGAAAATTATGGCGCGATTTGCAAGTATGGTTCTACAAAACTTGACTGCGTGAGAAATAAACCTAGAAACACTTAAGGAAGGTAATTCAAATGGCAGAAACAATTAATTTTGAGCAAGCAGTGTTAGAGAATCTGCGACAGTTGCCAACGGAAAAACAACAAGAAGTGCTCGACTTTGCACAATTCCTCGTGCAAAAAGCGGAACAGAAAAAGCAGTTACCCAGCGAAAGTTCTGAGTCTAACATTTCGTCAGCAACCGCACCTACTCTCAAGCTATCACTTAGAGAAATTGCTAGCCTGCCGATCGCAGAACGCCATAAAATACTAGCACCATTTATACCTGCCACAGCCGAAGATTTTTTGACCGATATTGAATTAACCGAGTTTTCCGTACTCGATGGCGAAGACTGGGAGGCTGAGTATGACTGCTAACCCAAAACGAGGAGATATCTTGTAGTAAATCAACTTGTAGGGTGCGTCAGAAATTGATTATTTCGATTTCAACAGGTTTTCCCGATCTGACGCACCCTACAGTTTAAAGAAGTCGCGGTTCTGGGTGTTTTTAGATACAATCTAAAAGTTATAAATGATGTTGAAGTAAAGGCCGGAATCTTGGAGATTGTCTCCTTTATCGCTAATTCCTACCAAAGGAAAAGCGTATTCTACGCGGACGTTCACCCGCTGTATGGGTTCCCAGATTGCCGCTAAACCCGCACCTGCTAAGAATCTCTGATTGGTTAATTTATTAGGATTGTTGGGTAGGTTCCAGACAGTGCCCGCATCGAAAAACGGAGCTAATTGAAATTTGGGATTCCCAGAAGAATCTCGCTGCAAAGTAATCCGATCCTCGATGGAAAATCGGAAGCCGTTGTCGCCAGAACGGACATTTTGTCGGTAGCCCCGCAAAGATTGTCCGCCGCCGATTACGAATTGCTGGGAAGCCAATAAACTATTAGCTGATAACTGCAAGTCTCCCTGCACAATTAATAAATGTTGGTCGTTCAATCGCTGCACTCGCTGCACTTGACCTAGCCAACTCAAAAAGAGCCCGTCTGGATCGGAACCTTCGTTGATTGTTGCATCAAACAAGCTAGTGCCGATCGTGAATTGCGATCGCAGAGTCCAAGCCCCTTGTCGATCGCGCCGAATATAATCCTGTCCCAGTTTAATTGCACTCGTAGTGCTGACACCTTTGGCGTCGGGGCCGACACCAAACGGAAAGGGTTCGCCGGCGAGAAAAGTGCGGCCTCTCTGATAGGTAAAACCGGCAGATAGGGCAAATTCTTCGATCGGCGATCGTACTAGCGGCTGGCGGTAACTAACTTCAAATAAATGGGATTTTCCCGAAATATCAAAACTGTCGAAAGGTGCTTGCACGATACTGTTGCGGTTGGGTGCCGCCCTCAATTGCAAGGTGCCGTTCATCGCATTTAGGGGGAGGCGGTAGCTGAAATCGAACAAGTCAGAATCGCCGATCGCTCTGTAATAAGCCGCCGCAAGTTCGTCACCATTTCCTGTAATATTGCGGTGGCGCAAAGTAACTCCCAATCTTTCGGAACCGACGCTCGGAGGCGAGTAATTGTCAAAGCTGAAACTACCTTGAAACGGATTAGCTTCCGTGACGCGAACTATCAGAATGCTCTCCCCTTCGCGATCGCCAGCCCGCAAGCTAGCTTCTACATTGTCAAATAAAGGATCGACTCGCAGCAGCCGGAGTTGATCTTCTAATGAAGCTGTGCTTAAAGGTATTCCGGCACCGAGTCGAAGCCGACTGCGGATGTAACTTTGATGCAATCTCTTAGTTCCTTCTACCTCAATTCTGGCGAGCTTGCCTTCGATGACTTGAATTTGGACTACCCCTGCGGTGAGAGTTTGGGGCGGCAAGACGGCTCTCGAAGTGATGTAGCCTCGATTGAGGTAAATTTCGGTAATTTTGTCGGCTACCTGTTTGAGTTCTTCCAGGGTGCTAGAACGCCCCTCTAGTGGCTTGACTAAGGCATTAATTTCCTCCTGGCTCAGAATTGTGCTGCCAACTACTTGAATTTTCTGAACCGGAATTGCCTCAGAAGGTAGTGGCTGGGGCACTGGCGCAGGTGGCTGGGGCTTAACTGTTGGTGGCGCTTGGGGAGGTTCCGGTTCTGGCTGCGGGGCTGGTTGTAAAAACCGATCGCGATTTGGATCTGGCCTCGTCGATGGCGGTGGCAGATTTTCTGGCCCAGTCTGCCGGTTCTGGGCTAAAAAATCGCAATTTAGCTGATTCTGGCATTTTGGCTCCTTCTCAACCTGTTGTTTTGCTACGAGCAAGATGTCCGCACCACAAGCAGTTTCATTGATTGTGGCACAGGCATCTTGGCTGTTCCCGATCGGGCTGCCCGATCCAAGCTGGTTGTGAGATTTTTCACTATTCTCAACTAGCTGAGTTAAGTCTGTTGCAGTTTCATCCTGCTGGATTTCCGGTTTTTCAGCACTTACGCAGCTATTGTCTGTCATGCTGAACTTTCCACAGTATAGTGAAACATCTGTGAGATTCTTCGCTTCGCTCAGAATGACAGAATTAGGTTGAAATGCGTAAGTCCTGTTTTGCAGTGCTAATGGGGAGTGCCCGGTATCAACCGAGTTGGCCGTGGCGGCGGGCAAATCTGAAAGATCGGAAGTTTGAGATCTAGCTTGATTGGCAGATAAGCAAGCGATCGAGACTGCACTCAGCAGTGAGACCCCAAACCGAAATATTACAATATTTACAGTGCGACGCATAATTAATATGATCTCTTAAATAAGTCTGTCTGCTGGTTTAACACGCCAGTGGATCGTTTAGTATTATAAAGATTGACATATTTTATAGTCTAGTCTATATTTATATAAACTAGATAAGTCTTTAAGCTTTATGTACTACAATAATCATACCCAGTAAAAACCACAATTAAAAGCTGTGCAATTAGCAGACCGTCATATTATAAAGCTCCGCAGCCCTAGGTGGGCTGAGCTAGACCTGCTTGCTTTTAAGTCTAAGAATCTTGACAATCTAGCCAACTATCATATTCGTTAGGCTTTTATTAAAGATGCTGAGTTATTAAACTACTCACAGATGGCGGGTTTGCTTAAAGCTGAAGACTGTTATAAAGACATCCCAGCTAAAGTGAGTCAACAAGTCCTTCGTAAGTTAGAAACAAACTGGAAGGCGTTCCGATCGGCAATTCAAGCTGATCGGAGTAATCCATCTAAGTTTTTAGGTATACCTAAATTACCTAAATACAAAGATCGAGAGAAACGACGTAATCTTCATGTCTCCATTCAAGTTATCAGTAAGCCTGGACTTAGATTAGGTTGGATTAAATTCTCAAAAACTCATATTAAAGTACCTGTATTACATAGAAATACTTGCGAGGTACGGATTGTTCCCAAGTTAGATCGCTATGTAATTGAGGTTGTATATGAACAAGAAGAAACTCAACACGAGTTAAATCCCAAGTGGTCTGCGGCCGATATTGGGATAGATAACTTAGCAGCGTTAACATCCAACAAGCCTGGGTTTATACCAGTTCTTGTTGGACGACCACTAAAAAGTATCAACCAATACTACAAACAAAACATCTAGTTTGACTAGATTTGACTAGATGTTTTGGAAATCTCAGGAACATCAGCAAAATTGCCGATCAACTCCAAGCGATCGGTGATCGGCTACAATCGGGTTTTCTGTACAGTACGGGCAGTATATTCACAGTCAGTAACTCAGCCCTAAAGGGACTGAGCTTGTAAGAGAAATCTCTCGCGAGCTATACTGACCAGCTATCGTCTTAACTGACTACGTTATTTGAGTCACGACACTCCTTGAATGCGACGCCAGTTTTGGGCTCTGTCGCTAGTGGTTAAACAGTCTTAAAGTCACGCTCGACAGTGCTGCTAGCCTAAAAAGCTTTTATAACATTGGCGAGGCGAACATTACTCTCGCAAGGGAGATCGAGGCAACCATACCTCACCGGAGGGGCAACCATACCCCTCCAACCCCGCAAGGGGATTCAAGGCGGTTGAAACCGCCGGGTCGTTTCCCTCTCAGGGCTGAAGCCACTGAGTTTCCCACTTACCGAACTTTTTTATGAATCTAGATTCATCAGTTCTCTCGGATAAACAGCCTTCGGGGCTGCGGACGGTAAGACCGATCGGGGTCTCTGGAGTGCATGGCATTGCGTTTTTAGGCAATAGGTTGTTCGCTGTCGATCGGAACGAAGGGCTGCTATTGGAGATCGATCGAGAAAGTGACAACACGACTGTTTTGAATCCCGATCAAACGGCTAAGTTTGCGGGTGCAACTGGGCTGGCTATTTGGGAAGATACCCTTTGGTTTGCACGGGATGAGGATATTTGTTGCTGTCGGGGCGCAATTCAGGGACGGGGCGATCGCTGAACTGAAACCGGAACACTTTGTTTCGCTTTCTTATCCTGCTGACGGGATTGCTGTTTGGGAATCTACGCTGTATGTGACTTGTCAGAGACTGGGCTATATTCTGGTTTTTGACTGCAATACGGGCCGGGAGATTACTCGATTGTACGCTCCCGGTATTGGGGTAGAAAATATTACTGTGCGGGATGAAGAAATTTGGGTTTGCGACAAGACTGAGCAAACTGTTTATTGTTTGGAGCGGGCCAATGGGGATCTGAAATTTAGCGTGTTAACGCCATTTGAGTACCCCTCTGGCTTGGCTTTTCACAAGGATTCTGAAACTGGGGAAGAAGTTCTTTATGTGGCTTATTCGGGCGAGGAACTTTACATCCGGGATGACCCGAATGCGGCCGATCCTTTTCAGTTGACCAAGCGCGCTCGCACTTTTGTTCACCCTTTGTATTTTCATTACAATCAGGCCGATGGCTACGCTCTGTCAAATGGTTTTTTGATGGAAATGTCTTATGTTGAGGAACTCGCTCCTCTCGATGACGTAAAAATCGAAAATTTGGAGTGGCGGATTGCTTTACCGTCGGAAACTCACAGGCAAAAAGTGAGGAAAATTACGCCGATTGGGATGCCTTTTACTGAGGAAATTCAGGAGGGGGAACGGGTAGCGGTGTTTAAGTTCGATCGGCTTCACAAGCACGAACGGCGAATTTTTGGCTGGAAGGCTTTGTTGGAGGTGCGAGCAATTAAGTATCAATTGTCGCCTCGGGATGTGGAAAAGATTCCTAAGCTGTCGCCTGAGTTTGAAGCTAAGTATTTGGTGGACAATGACAATTTGGCGATGGATACGGAGATTGTGCGATCGGCAGCCAAGGCGGCTATTGGCTCGGAAACTAACATTCTCAGGCAATTGCTGAGCATTCGCAATTTTGTTTACGACCAACTTGCTTACGGAATTAGACCTCACATTGACACGCCCGATATTGTGCTGCGCCGGGGTATTGGTTCCTGTGGCGAATACGTGGGGGTTTTGTTGGCTTTAGCAAGGTTAAACGGGATTGCTTGTCGCACGATTGGGCGCTACAAGTGTCCGGCTTTTGCTGACAGAAAAGGTTTGCCGCTGGAGCCGGATTTCAATCACGTTTGGCTGGAGTTTTACATTCCGGGTTTTGGCTGGGTACCGATGGAATCGAATCCTGATGACATCCAAGAAAGAGGCCCTTATCCTTTGCGATTTTTTATGGGTTTGGCCTGGTATCACGTCGAAATTGGCAAGGGAGTTCGGTTTCAAAGTCTCACAAGTGGCGGTGTTCCTTTGAAGAAGGATGAGGTTTCTGTGGGCACGCTGGCAATTAATCATGTGAGGTTTACAATTTTGTCAGAGTTGCCAGCAGTGTGAAGTCATTGGTCATTAGTCATTAGTCATTAGCCATTAGGAGGCGTTGTGGAATTTTCTATTGCTAATATTCTGGTTTTGCTGGCCTTTGTACTGCTGGTGACTGTTACTGGTGGCGTCGCTTATTTGACGGCTCTTGAGTGGCGCGATCGCAGACGGTTAGATGAGGCTAAACGGAAAAAGAAATAGCTATTTGCTATTGACAAATTGCTGCTTTTATGATATAGAGCCCCGACTTCTTAAAGAAGTCGGGGCTCTAACTATGTTGACCTACTTATTTTGACATACCTCCCCGTCTATCAAGTCCGAGGATTCCTTGACGCTTCATAGCAACGCGCTCCGCAAGCGGTAGTCTTACCGTCGCTCCACGTCCGTTTAGAGTCTCCCAATGCCCGCGAGGCGACTATCTGTATTCTAGCAAAAAGCCGTCCTTCTAGGACGGGGCTTGTATCCCAGTTTTTTGGTCAATTATCCACTCACGAATCAGTTCGTTGATCTCTTCTGGTACTTCGTCGTGGGGACAGTGCCCGGCTTTGATGAAGTGTTCTGTTAACTGTGGATAATATTTGCGAAATTTGGCGCTTCTTTCTGTAGAATTCATCCAAGGATCGCCAGAGCCCCACAGCATTAGCAGCCCACAAGTTAATTGACTCAGTAATATGTCTATTTTTTCGCCTTGGGGCGTTCTGAATACGGAGGCGAATACTTTGGGAGCACCCCGATCGCAGGATGGTTGATAAATTTCCTCTACTAATTGGTCTGTGACGGCGCTTTGGTCGAGATAAACTTTTTCTAGGGTTTTCCGAATTGTCGATCGCCGCCGCACGTATTGGAACAGTAGAAAACTGGCCCAATCTTGCCGAAAAAGGGCTTTAGCTACCGCAGATATGGCTTTTTGCACTGGTGGGGCTTCGGGTGCGGGTTGGGGTTCGCTGAAGGGGCCGGCGCTGTTGATTAAGATTAACCCGGCGGCTGACTGGGGACGCTGGGCCGCTGTGCACAAGGCGGCGTAACCTCCGAGGGAGTTTCCGGCTAATACGGCGGGCCGGCAGATGACTTCGGTAATGAAGTCGTGGAGTTGGTCGCGCCAGAGGTCGCCGCTGTACTGCATTTCGGGTTTTGCCGATCGCCCGAATCCGATCAGGTCGATCGCCCACACTTCAAAATCTTTACTGAGTCCGCTGATATTTTTGCGCCAGTGGTCTGTGGATGCTCCAAAACCGTGAATTAACAGCAGCGGAGGGCGTTGGGGATGCCGATCGCCAGATCGAACATAATACACAGAATGGCCCCGCCACTGCCAGTAAGTGCCTGGAATGGGGGCTGCGGTGATGGCCGGGGTTGTTTGCATAATGTAAAGAATTAATTATTTATATTAATTATTGTATCGCGCTGTTTCGATTACTGAAGGAGAGGGTTCCGTGGGTTCCGGGGGAGAATTTTGATGCTGACATCGGACAACGGACAACGAACAACGGACAACGGACAACGGACTATCAATTTGTCATGAGACGATGACTATCCCACCAATGTGGGCCCAAACAGAAGTCGGATTGCGCCATACACCAGGGCATGATGTTTGTGTTTTTTTGGCGGGGAGCGCGAATTCTGGGCCCGGAGGCGATCTTTGGCGGGCGAGGGATGTTCCCGCGAGGCGATCGGTAAAGGGATCGACTCTTTTATATATATTTCCTAGCCGTTCGAGGTGGGGATCGTTTAGTGGTCGGGCTGTTGAGGTATCGCAGATGGGCCCTAGAGCTTTGGGATCTGCCAAAAGTAGACACAAAAATTTTGCCCCGGGCGGTGGTTATAAGTAAAATTACTGAGAGTGGCTGGGGCGATCTTTCAGAGAGTCGCAGAATATTTTGTGAGGTTATTTGCTGTTCTTAACTGCTTTAATACTCTAAAATATAAGTAGAGCAGCGCCGCTCAATTAATTAGCATTTTGAATACTAGGGGAGCCAACTATGCAGGGTGTGAAAATTATCCACCTGAAAGTTAGGGAGTTTTCTGAGTGATTGCTATTTCAGCCCGTCCGGTCGGACGCAATTGGATTACGATTAGTTTCGCATCTACTCTATACCTTTGTCCTATTTTGGATCTGCTCCTAGCAGAGGTTCCGGCTCACTGGCAAGCGGAATTGCGGTTAGGACTTCAAGAAGCTTTGGTAAATGCTGCTAAACACGGAAATAAGCTAGACCCCAATAAAACTGTTGGAGTCCGTTTTTCGATTGTACAAAATCAATATTGGTGGGTGATATCGGACGAAGGTTCTGGCTTTGATGCCCCTTGTCGTTGCAACTTGGATGCCGATAATTACGACAGTCATGTTGCAGAGCACTCTGAACTCCCCCACGTTGAAAATGAATGTGGCAGGGGGTTGTTTATTCTTTACCAGATCTTCGATCGGGTTGAGTGGAATTCTCAGGGTACAGAGTTAAGGGTATGCAAAGAAATTCCCGGTCGATATCGGTTGCCTCGCTTGCGCTAAAACTACCATTCTTTGGCAGAATTTTCAACCTGAGACAGAGCCTCGAATTTTTTGTTTCCCTGCTCAACCGGGCAACGATCGTTTGCAAGCTCTGTCTATAGATGGTCGATCGTACTACCAAATGTGAGTTTTGATTGAGAAAGATCTAAACTTTTTTTTACTTACCATCGCGCCGCAATCCAGCGACGCGATGGTTTAAGTTTTAGGGCATCGGCCTCATAGGGCATTGGCCTCATAGGGTATCGGGCCTGGTCGGAGAAAAGTATCATAACTATTCAACCGGACATGATATTTAGATATTTAATTGGCTTACTCGTTCGCTCAAAACTATTTGCCGTGTCCGTGGGTGGGGCAAGGAGGAGCTGAGATCGATCGATCTAGCCATCCTGCGGCTTGATTCAAGCGGGGGAGAGCTTCTTCTGGCTGATTTTTGAGCAAAAAGACCAAAGCAGCTCCAGCTTGCTCACAGGCGCGAGCGGAACGGTTAGCTTTGAGGCGGTGCCAATCTTTTTCGGAAATGGCGAGGCGGGCGGCTAGAGCTTGGGCTAGTTCTACTGTGCTAAGCTCGTTGAGGTTGACAGTTTTAGGCGTTTGTGTAGTTTCAAGCATAATTGGTAATTATAGCGATTTGGCTACAGTTCCTTAATTTAGAAAATATACTGCATATAATAGCAACTAAATTGTAAATTGGCTTTTTTAATTCTTGTCAAGTTTACGGATCAAAATGCCTCAACAGCCGTCAGAGTTAAATCCAGAGACGCCGGGAGATGAAAGGGAGTTTGTTCAAGCGCTGGAAACTGTGGAGCGATCGCTCGCGGCAGTCAAAGAACGGTACACTCAAATTCAGGTCGATCGCCAGCGCCAAGCCGAACTCGGTAATCTACGGGAAGATGTCCGCAAATCAGTGCGCCAAAATCCCCTACCGCAACTTAAGCAGGAATTGCGGCAAATTGAGCAAGAATTGGCTGCGATCGAGTTAAATTTAGAAAGCAGTCTGTTTTCCTGGGGAAGCATAAAACAACCTTTTTGGCAAGCTGTTCGCTTTGGGGGACTTGGCATTTTGCTCGGTTGGATTTTGAAATCCTATGCAGGTTGAACTCTGTTGGGAGTGATACCAATTTAATGTGAAGTTGCACATATCTCGATCCCCCTAAATCCCCCTTAAGAAGGGGGACTTTGATCGGACTCTTGTCCCCCCCTTATTAAGGGGGGCTAGGGGGGATCGGATTCTATGCAGCCTCACAAAAAATTGGGAGTTAGGATTTTTTTTATTAACCGCAGAGGGCGCAGAGGAAGAGAAAAACAGAGATAATATGGTGCAAAATATTAAATAAACGGGAGTGGATATGATAAATCAACGAATTGCTGCTATTTTGCGGGCTGGTGAACCTGACCAAAATGTAATTGTTCAAGGCTGGGTTCGGACTAAGCGCGAATTGAAAGAGTTTGCTTTTGTGGAAGTCAATGATGGTTCGGCGATGGCTAATTTACAAGTAGTCATCAATGCTGATTTGCCAGATTTTGAAAATGTACTCAAACAATTAAATACAGGTGCGTCTGTCGAGGTTTCGGGGGTGTTGGTAGCATCTCCGGCGAAGGGACAACGAATTGAGTTGAAAGCATCCGCTGTTCAAGTTTACGGAGATGCTGATCCGCAAAGTTATCCGCTCCAAAAGAAGCGGCATTCCTTGGAGTTTTTGCGAACAATCGCTCATTTGCGGCCGCGCACCAACACTCACGGTGCTGTTTTTCGTGTTCGCAATGCTTGTTCCGCAGCTATACACCAATTTTTTCAAGAACGCGGTTTTTTGTGGGTGCATACTCCGATTATTGCTGCTAGCGACTGCGAAGGTGCGGGGGAAATGTTTGCTGTTACTAATTTTGATTTGAAAAATATCCCGCGCACTGATTCCCAAGAGGTTGATTATGCTAAAGACTTTTTTGGAAAACGTGCTTATTTAACAGTAAGTGGCCAGTTGGAAGCGGAAATTATGGCGATGGCTTTCGGGAATGTTTATACTTTTGGGCCGACTTTCCGAGCGGAAAATTCTAATACTTCGCGGCATTTGGCTGAGTTTTGGATGATTGAACCTGAGATGGCTTTTTGCGATTTGCAGGGAGATATGGATTTGGCTGAGGCGTTTTTAAAGTATATCTTTAAATACGTGCTGGATCATTGCCCGGAAGATATGGAGTTTTTCAATGAGCGCATTGATCGGACGGTTTTGGCGACTGCGGAAAATATCATTAATAATCAGTTTGAGCGGATTACTTATACGGAGGCGATCGCACTTTTGGAAAAATCTGACAAAAAGTTTGAATTTCCCGTAAGTTGGGGTTTAGATTTGCAGTCGGAACACGAGCGCTATTTGGCTGAGGAATTGTTTCAAAAGCCGACAATTGTTACAGATTATCCAGTCGGAATTAAAGCATTTTATATGCGTTTAAATGAAGACGAAAAAACCGTGCGAGCAATGGATATTCTGGCTCCTAAACTGGGCGAAATCATCGGTGGTTCCCAGCGGGAAGAACGGTTGGATGTCTTGGAGAAACGCATGGAAGCTCAGGGTATGAATAAGGAGGAATTGTGGTGGTATTTGGATTTGCGCCGCTACGGTACTGTACCTCACGCTGGCTTTGGTTTGGGCTTTGAACGGCTGGTGCAGTTTATGACGGGAATGGGGAATATTCGTGATGTGATTCCGTTTCCGAGAGCTCCTTTGAGTATTGATTTTTAGGATTGTGTGACAAAACGTAGGGACACTCCAAGAACCCATTGGTGTCAACTTAAGCCTGAAAGCCATGAGAAATCTCGCTTTCACCCCAGTCTAGATCCCCCTAAATCCCCCTTAAGAAGGGGAGTAGGGGTTGACTTTGAGAAGATTCCTGTCCCCCCCTTCTTAAGGGGGGCTAGGGGGGATCTAGGCTTAATGGTCAAACAGCAGTCTCTGACTAAGTTTAACGTTAAGTTGACACCAATAGGCTCTTGGAGTGTCCTTACCCGGAGGACACTCCAAGAGCCGTGTCCCTACTAAGAATGGTTAGTAGTAAGGACTTTAGTCCTGATTATTGATTAACTGGCTGAGGGAATTGTGATATCAATAGATTGCACTTTCACCGAAGTTCCCAAACTCGATAATGGTGGTTGAATTCCCGCAGTATTTCCCACTACTAATGTCACCAAATTCTCCGGTTTCAAGTAAGTGTTTGCGACGCGCTGTACGTCAGCAATTGTTGCTGCTTCGACGCTTCGACGGTAGCTAAAAATGAAATCTTGCGGATAACCGTAGTATTCGTAGTTCATTACGCGGGACAAAGTTTGACTTGGATCTTCAAATTTGAAGATGAAGGAATTGATTTTTGAATCTTTAGCAAAAGCTAATTCTTCCGGGGTAATTGCTTCGGTGCGAATGCGATCGATTTCGGTGCGAATTGCCTGAATAAACGGTAATGTTGCTGCCGATCGCGTTTGTCCTCCTGCGACAAACACCCCTGGATAGTCAAACCTCGGACTCCAAGCAGCATACACTGAATAAGCTAAACCTTGGCGCGATCGCACATTATTGAACAAACGCCCGCCAAAACCGTTCAAAACCCCATTCATTACATCCAAAGCACCGTAATCTGGACTATTTAACATTCCGCCCAAATGTCCCATTAGCACATAACTTTGAGTTAGTTGTGGCTGATTTACCAAAAATATGCCACCTTGATTGGCTGCTGATACCGTTGGTAACGGCGGCATTTCTGCACTCTGCATCGGTTCCCAGTTGCCGAATTTTGACTCGATGAGCGATCGCATTTTTGCAGTATCAAAGTCGCCGGAAATACCCAAAATCATATTCTTGGGATGGAAATATTTCTGGTAGAAACTCACCAAATCGTCGCGGGAGATATTCGCCAGAGTTTTGTATTCTACCGTGCGGGCGTAAGGACTGCGATCGCCATAAATCAGCTTTTGAAATTCCCGGCTGCTAATGGCGTTGGGATCGTCATTGCGGCGCGCGATTCCACCTTGCTCTTGTTTCTTAGCTAAATCCAACTTTTCCTGAGCAAATATTGGCTGTTGAATGACTTCCGCAAACAAGTCAAATACCGGCTCAATATCTTCAGCTAAAGCGCTAAAATTAGCGCTCCCAGAAGTAGTGCTAATCCCCGTTTCTACCGAAGCAGCGCGGCGCTCTAGCAACTGATTTAGTTCGTCTGACGAATGCTGTTTAGTGCCGCCAGTTCGCATTACTTCTCCCGTCAAATTTGCCAAGCCAATTTTATCGATCGGCTCAAATCTTTCTCCCGTGCGAAATAGCGCAGTTCCACCGACTAGCGGCAGTTCTTTGTCTTCCATTAAATAGACTCGCATCCCGTTTTTTAGTTCAAAGCGAGTGTATTTAGGTAGTTTTAATTCTGGTAGTGCGGGGAATGTTAATTCGTCGTAGTGCTTCGGTGTCGCCGCGAAGGAAGGTAACAAATTCAATGTTGAAAATGAAACAGTAAAAAAGCAAAGCGCCAGCAGAAATAACTTGACTTTTTTCAGTTTCAATTTAGTCCTTTTCATTCTTTCTCCTAAGTTTCCTATTGTGACATAGCATAGGGGCGGTGCTCCTTGCCCGCCCTAGATGCGAGTCTATCTCTTAGTCTGCGGAGGCAGACTTCGTTTGTGTAGAAGCGGTTTCAACCGCCGAGTCTAAATCGAGGCAGAGCCTAGGAACGAGTCTTAATCGCTCAAAAATTGTGATCCTTGCGTCTAGGACTGCTTTTTATCCGTTACATCCGTTACACAATCCGTTGCCGAACCTTCCTTAAAGTGGTAAAAGCTTACCAATTGTCTTATTTTCTGGGCGGAAAGTTTTCTGGGCGACTCGCTGAATATCGGTAGGATCAACTTTTGCGATCGCATCCAATTGTTTGAACAAATTTCGCCAAGAACCAGTTTTTACTTGATAATCCAGTAGGGAAAATGCCATGCCCATGTTAGAATTGAGCGATCGCAATAAACCAGCTCTCGCCTGAGTTTTCACTTGCTCCAATTCCGCAGCAGAAACCGGCTCATTTTTCAATCTCTCCATTTCCTGACTCAAAGCCACCGCCACCTCATCAACCGTGCGACCAGGAGCAGTTTGAGCGTAAAATAACATCAAATTCGGATACTTTTCCCCCGGATAACCGCTCAAACCTTGAGCCACCAAAGCTAATTCCTTTTCTACTACTAAAGATTTGTAAAGTCGAGAAGTGCGACCATCGCTGAGCAAAGAACCAATTATTTCATAAACCGCATTGTCAGGATGATTCATCCCAGGCCTATGGTATCCTTCCAAATACCAAGGTTGAGTTTGCAATTTCAGCGTTACTTCCTTAGTTTTAGTTTGGGGAGGTTCGACAATTTGCAATTTAGGAGCGGCTGGCTTCGCCTTGTAGCGGCCGAAATAAATTTGAGCGAGTCGCTTCACCTCCGAGGCTTTCACGTCTCCTACGACCGCAACAGTGAGGTTGCTGGGGACGTAGTGAGTGTCAAAAAACTTCTGCACATCGCTGCGGGTGAGGTTTTGAATGTCTTGAGTGTAGCCAATTACGGGGCGGCGATAGGGATGGACTGAGAAAGCTTTGTCGGCAAAAAGTTCAACCATCTGTCCGATGGGGGAATTTTCGGTTCGCATTCGGCGCTCTTCTAGAATTACCTGTTTTTCTTTGTAAAATTCCCGAAATACTGGTTCTAGAAATCGCTCTGATTCCAGCGACATCCACAGTTCTAATTTATTAGCTGGCAGGCTATAAAAATACATGGTGGCGTCGATAGAAGTTGCAGCATTTAGCCCGACACCGCCTGCTTGTTCGACTATTTTTCCGAATTCGTTGCGTTTGACAAATTGCAATGCTTCGCCTTCAACTTGGTCAAATTCTGCTTTGAATTTGGCGACTTCTTCGGTTTTACCGCTGGCTTGGGCTGCTTGGATTTGCTCGAAGAGTTTGTCTTGTTTTTCTAAGAGCGGTTTTTCGGCTTTGTAGTCGGTAGTGCCGATTTTTTGCGTGCCTTTGAAGGCTAAATGTTCTAGGTAATGGGCGACTCCTGTTTGCCCGTCTGGCTCGTTTGCTCCTCCCACGTCAGCATGAATTAGAAACGATGTTACGGGTGCTCTTGGCCTTTCGAGCACGATGAATGTCATGCCGTTGTCGAGCTTAAATTCTGTGACTTGGCGGATTACTCGATCGAGCGAGGGCACAACAGACGCTGCTGGGGAGCCGTTAGCGGGGTTCTCGCGGGCGATCGCCATTTGGGGCGAAATTCCCCACCACAGCAGAACAGCGGCCAGCAGGGATGCTAGGAATCGAGTTTTGCGATCGGTCGATCGAGGTTTTTGAGACGGCGGGGTCATTGGATTTGAGATTTTAGATTTGAGATTTTGGATTGTCAAACAAAAAATGTTTGCGCTAAATGCCAAGGATTCTACTTTAAGTATAAAGATTTTTTGAGGCATAAGTTATCTGTGGCGTCGCAAGTGCTACGCTGATACAGCAAAGCTCAAAAATGGTCTATGGTTGAACAAGGAGTTTTGAGTTTAAGATTAAAGTCACGCACCACTTAAAACTTAACATTATTTTAGTCCCTCAGTCCCGCTCCTGCTGTTCCAAGTCGCCAATTACCGATTGCAAAGCCATGCGAATTTTTCATCAGTCTCCTCCATCTGAAACCGAAACTAAGAAGCGGATTTTACAAGCGGCTCAAAAGTTGTTTGCCCGCAGTGGATACGACGGTACAACAACTCGCGACTTAGCAGCGGCAGCGGGGGTGGCCGAGGGTACGCTGTTTCGGCATTTTGTTAATAAAAAAGCAATTTTGGTTGAGGTAGCGACAGAAGGATGGGTGGAATTATTAACAGATTTGCTGACGGAATTAAGCGAGATGGGCAGTTACAAAGCTGTGGCTCAGGTGATGCGGCGGCGGATGCTAAATATCCGCGATAATAGCGACATGATGCGGGTGTGTTTTTTGGAGGCGCAATTTCACCCGGATTTGCGCGATAGAATTCAGTTAGAAGTAATCGGAAAAATGAGTGATGTGGCTGAGGCTTTTTTTGAAACGGCGATGGAAAAAGGAGTTTATCGGAAGATGAATCCGAAGATTGTGGCTCAGGTATTTTTGGGAATGTTTGCAATCGCGGGTTTTAGTCAAAATACGATTATGGCTCCCAATGCTTCTCCGCAGCAAATGCAGGAAATGGCAGAAGGACTCGCAGATATTTTTCTGAATGGGGTTTTAGTCAAGGATGAATAATTAGGATGTTGAAGGAAGAAGGAAGTTCAGCAACGGATTCTGTAACGGATGTAACGGATGTAACGGATTGAAGGTCCTTCGACGGAGTTTATCCTGAGCGTAGCCGAAGGGCTCAGGAACCGAAGAAGGAAGAGGGAAGAGAGAAGAAGGAAGAAAAAGAAACTATTCCCAATTCCCAATTCCCAATGCCCAATTCCCAATGCCCAATTCCCAATTCCCAATGCCCAATTCCCAATGCCCAATTCCCAATTCCCAATTCCCAATTCCCAATTCCCAATGCCCAATTCCCAATTACCAATCCCCAATTCCCAATTCCCAATTACTCGATAAACTCGTACATTTCTTGCACCCAATTCTCCCGATTATCCTGCCATTCATCCGTCACTACTTCCCAAGTTGTATTGCTTTCAAGTTCCAGCAATAGACTTGATACTTCTTCAAGCGTCGATGCTACGTGACATTCTTCTACCCAACTTTCCCGGAGCATTTTCCATTGACTTTGTACCGCTTCATGCTGAAACTTTGATTCTAATTCAACTAGCAATTCTGCTAGCTGTTCTTCGTCAATTGCTGCTGACACCTCGCTCGCCCAGTCGTCGCGTCGTTCTTTCCATTCTTCCGTCACTGCGTCCCAGTTTAGGTGGGCTTCAAACTCTAACAGTAATTGGTTTAGTTCTACCATATTAAATTTTGTCTTGTTTGCAGTTTGTGCTAAAATTATACAACTTTTATTTATTAAGAATGTTAATTATTTATAATGATTAATGAATTTACTTTAGAGCGACTAGATATTCCCTGCGGTTGGATTCGCGGCGAGGGTGACTGGGCTGGAGTCGCGGCGGCTATTGCTAGGGGGGAAACGGTAGAAGTTATTCAAGAAGTTGGTTCTACTTTGTGGAAAACTACTCTACCAGAAGGACATTCATTGTCTTGGAATGGTGATAATTTATCAACTATCAAAGCTATAATTTGGATTAGTTTCACCCAGAGAAGATTTGCGCCAGAATCTGCTTTGCCAAAAGTTCAGTGGCATCCGAGAGTGTTGTGGGTAGGGATAGGTTGCGAAGGCGGAACATCGAGAGAATTAATCGAAACTGCGATTACACAAGTATGTCACGCCTATGATTTAGCGTCAAGTGCGATCGCAGGTATTGCGACAATAGACACTAAAGCCAATGAAGCCGGAATTATCGAACTTTGTCAAGGGCGAAACTGGCCTTTAAAAACCTTTGCTGCTAATATTTTAAATTCTGTAGAAGTTCCCAATCCTTCAAATATTGTAGCGCAAAAAGTCGGGACATCCAGTGTAGCAGAAGCCGCAGCACTTTGTGCAGTTAGGGAAGAATTTTTAACCGCTGATGAACGCAAATATACGCAGATATCCATCCATCAGCGTTCATCTGCGTTTATCTGCGGTTCAAATCCCCTCTTAGTTCCTAAAAAAATATTTCGATCGGGAGAAAAACCAGGCTCTGTAACAGTAGCCGTTGCGGTTTGTGCGATCGAATATCTGGGATAATATATTACTGATCGGCATTCACAAATTGACCAATCAAGCCCGAAACAAACGACAAAACAATTGAACCAAACAAAGCAGGCCAAAAACCGTTAACCGCAAAACCGATACTGAACACACCCGCCAACCACGAAGCCAGGGACAGCGAAATCGCGTTCACAACGAATAAAAACAAACCCAAAGAAAGAATGCTCAAAGGCAGAGTCAGCAATGTCAGAATCGGTCTGACAACCGCATTCACAAATCCGATCACCACCGCAGCCAGCATCGCCGCCGGAAAGCTAACCACCGTGATACCTGGTACAATGTTAGCTGTAATCACTAGCGAAACCGCTGCTACTACCCAAGTTAAGAAAAAACTTAGCATATCGTTTTTTTCATCTCCATCACTATTAATTAAGATTGTAACTGTTTAGTCGATCGCCCAAAGTTCGGGATACACTACCAAATATCCACCTTGCGAGAATATCAGATTTATGAAACTCCGGCAACTAGCTGCATTCCTATTGACGCTCACTATCTTAATCTTCCCGCTACCAGCCTGGGCGCAATCTAAATATTATCCACCTCCCCTGTCGTTTAGCAACGCCGAACTGACAAGGCGCGATTTTTCCGGTCAGGTTTTGCGGGCTGCGGAATTTTCTAACGCTAATATGGATTTGACCAACTTTTCTCAGGCCGATTTGCGAGGAGCAATTATGAGTGCTTCGGTGATGACTCAAGCGAATTTGCACGGAGCAAATTTAACTAATGCTATGATCGATCAAATTAAATTCACGAAGGCTGATTTAAGCGATGCAATTTTAGTGGAAACAATTTTGCTGCGTTCTACTTTTGATGGAGTTGATATCACCGGCGCTGACTTTACCGACGCAATTATGGACGGTGCACAAGTTAAAGAATTGTGCAAAATAGCTAGCGGAATTAATTCTCAAACAGGAGTTTTTACTCGCGATTCTTTGGGATGTCGCTGATTTATTTCACCCTCAAAATTAGAATTTGCTAAGTCATAAATTTAACTGTTTCCCAGTAGTTAGTAGGGTGCGTTAGCTCTGAGACGATCGATGCTCGACACGATCGTAATCTGTTGACGCACCCTAGGAGATTTACTTAGGACTAAGGCGTGTTTTCAAACCCGGAGCTCTCCCTAAATCCCCCTTAAGAAGGGAGTAGGGTGTGAGTAGGGGTTGACTTTGACGCTCATTCTCCCCCCTTAATAAGGGGGGCCGGGGGGGGATCTTCTTCGCAACAGACAGGTAAATATAGACTTTGAAAACACGCCCTAATGCCAAAAAAAACCGGTTTCTCCGAACACTTCGGCTACCCTTCGGCTACGCTCAGGGGGCCGCTCAGTGCGCCGATGCGCGGTTCCTGAGCGAAGTCGAAGGGTAGTGCAACGCTTCGCTCAACCACCAGGGTTTTTGGCCCCGCGTGCGTCCAGGACTGTTACTCAAAGGTAGGAACTGTTAAAGCTGCGTCATCCAAGCCGATCGCCGGTTCCAGATGATCCGCCCGCGAGCCGTTAATTCTCTCACTGTAGGCAAAAGCTAGGTTATTTTGAGTTTGAGCAAACTTTTCGCTCCCCGGTTCCCGATTATTTAAAACTATTTGATAACCAGTAATTGCAATTTCCAGATTATTTGCCCTATTACCGGGAATTTGACTAATATGATTACTCAAATTTTCAATGAGGCCGACAATTGAGCTAATTGTTTCTGGATTTTCACCGGCAATTAACTTCTGTGCCACTTGCTGTAAAATCTCGGCAAAACGGGGATTGAGGAGATCTTGTCGTTGAGCGAGCATGGGGTCAATTACTGCAATATCGCTATTGCTAGCTTGTTCTGCTTGCAATAATTCTAGGATAAAATTTGCATACTCTTGTGATTTTTCACCTGGAGAGTTATCGCTATCTCCCTCATCATTCATCCCCAAGAATTGCCATAGCTGACTGGCAACATTTCGCAAGAAATTAGCTCCATTCTCCCCTCCTTGCTCTGCCAAACTTGCCGCTACTAACTCGCAAGTTTCCAGAAATCCTCGATCGAGCAATTCTGAGTTATCCTGTAAAATCTGCGGTTCCTCACCGTTGGGGCAATTCAGCAGGGTGTGAATTAATTGCAGATAGGCTTGGGCGCGGTTTTCATCCATTGTGGGGAGTAGTCAATAACACCGAAATTCATTTTAGCATTATTTATGGTTGGGTGGGGGCGGGTTTTTGAGATTGTTTGTTTCAGGCGATTATTGTTGGTGAACCCGCCCCTAGGAAACCATATTTTGTAGCACCAGTTTGTAAGGTGCGTCAGCTTCTAGTTGCTAGACGATCAACGATCATACTCTGCTGACGCACCTTACGGGAATTACTATCGCGTGTTTTTAAACCCGGAGATCCCCCCTAACCCCCCTTAAGAAGGGGGGGACAAGAGCCTTCAAAGTCAACCGCTACTCACACCCTACTCCCTTATTAAGGGGGATGCGAGGGGGATCGAGACTCGGCTACAACCGTTGTTAAATTGCGATCATTTAGGTGCTTTTTTCTGGGCTGCTTCGTAATTTTGTGTCATTAACTGGCTGACTTCGGGATTGTAAATCCGCAGATAATTCCAGTAATTCTCCAATACCGATTTCACGTATCCCTGAGTCTCAGGAAACGGAATTTTATTCACAAAATCGTCCGGGTCATTAAAGCTAAATCTCTTCAACCAATCCCCTACCGCATTGGGCCCGGCATTGTAACTCGCGACAGCTAACAAAGAGTTATTCTTGTACTCGTCGTGGGTGTGACCCAAATACCAAGTGCCGAGTTTAACGTTGTCGTTCACATCCTCCAAGGAATACTTTTTGAGGTTAATTTGTTCAGCAATCCAAGAGCCAGTTTCTGGCATTACTTGCATTAAACCCGTGGCACCAACTGCTGATTTAATTTTTGGCATAAATCGGGATTCTTGCCGGATTAATGCTGTTACTAATCCCGGATTTAATTTGCGTTGTTGCGACCATTTGACAATGGTTTCTAAGTAAGGAAAAGGATAGAGTGCTTGCCAATAAGTCGGCTGCTGTCTGAGGGCGAGATATTGGGTTCTCTCTTCGGGTTTTTCTCGCTGCCGCAAACTTCCAATCATCCACAAACCGTCTAAGTTGTCTCCAACTCCAATTCGCATTAAACCATCGGTGAACTGTTCAGAAATAGTCGGTTCTACGCGGTTGGTAAATTCGATTTGCCACAGGGTCCAAGCATCTCTATCTTGACCTAGTTGATAGAGTTCTTTTAAAGCAGGAGAACCGGCTGGTGGTTCGGGTCGTTGAGGGGGGCGGACTAGATTGGGAGACAAATCGCGGACTGTGGTAAAATCGCCAACTGGCCAGCCGAGAAATACTGCCGATCGCCAAGCAAAATATGACTCTGGATAGTGTAAAATTGTGTACTCAAATGCTGTTTTTGCATCTGCTTCCCGCCCGATTTGCTTGGCCCATTTCCCCACCCAAAATGCTGCTTCTGGAGCGAGTTCGCTGTCGGGATTGTGAGTGGTTAATTCCCTCGCCCATTGCCAAGCTGAATTTACATCTCCGCCTTTGGCGAATTGTTGGGAAATAGTCCAGCGTAGTTCGCCTGCTTTCTCAGAATTGTTGTATTTTGTCAATAGCAATTTGCGGGTATCTGAGGCTGATTGAGCGCTGCCTAGTTGGTCGAGAAGTTTGGATTTATCTAATAGGGCTTCGGCGGCATGATTGGGAAAAGTGCTAATAACTCGATCGAGCAAAACTACAGCTTCTTTGGGATCGACTAGCCGCGAGAGTCGAATTAATCCTAAACCGGTATCTTCGGAATCGGGAAAATCTCGCACTAATTCTTGATAGGCAATTCTCGATTCCGGTATTTTCCCGTCTAACCACAAACCGCGAGCTTTGCGGTAAAGATTTCTGCCTGTTGGGGGAGCTTTGCCATAGGCAAGAGCGCCTTTGCCATAATCCTGTTTTTCCCAATAGCCAAAAGCGATTTGTTCCCAATCTTGTGGTTTCAAAGCGCTGCTGTTTTGCTGCACCAGTTGTTCTAAAATTGTACCGTAATTATTGACATAATGACCGTGTTTTGCTACTATCAGCATCAACGGTGGCTGATTAGGGTTGGCTTTTAACTTAGTTTGGGCAATTTCTACGCTGCGGGGATGGGCGGGAAATTGAGTAATTGCCTGCTGCCAATATTCCGGTTTTGACTTGCCTAAAACATACAAAGCTTCGGCCGCTACCGGGTCGTTGGGATAGTTTTTGAGCAGTTCTTGCCAAGCTTTTTCAGCTTGACCTTTGTCGCCGCTCAATTGGTAAGCTTGCGCCCGTTTTAGGGCAATATGAGATGCTAATATTGGATATTCTTGCTCTAATTTGTCTAATAAAGTCAGAGCTTTCTTGGCATTTCCTTGCTGGATTAAATCGCTGGCAAGCAGGTAGCGGGCGCGACTTTGAGGGGAGACTTGCTGCTTGTCAGTTGCGCTTTGAGAGCTGGTGGCTGCGATCGCATCTAATTTCGTTGCTCTCTCCACTGGTGACAGCGATACCAGCGTCTTAACTTCTGACTCGGAATTCGCTGCATCCCCTGGCTGCACCGCTTTTTGAAACGGGCTGACACCCATCCATTTCGCCGCAGCAAGTAGAGAGCCGATCGCGATCAGGGTAACTGAAATACTTATTAAAACAGAAAGTTTGGTTGTACGTCGCTTGAACATGGGAATTTAAGATAATCAGAATAAAGAGCGGGTGATTTCTCAAAAGTTATCACAGGTAGGATAGCTGTTCCACAAGAAATAAAAACATAAATCACCAACTACCAAGTACAATCAAAAATCGAAAATCTAAACTGTAAATCAAAACATGGAATTTCGAGTTACCGATACGCCCTCCTCTGTTTGGACGGGAGATGCCCTGGCAATTGGCCTATTTGAAGACGCGGTAGAGTTGACCGACGAACTGGCACAATTAGATGAAAAGCTTGCAGGGACGCTGAAAGAGCTGATTGAGGAAGTAGATTTCAAGGGCAAAGCTGGCACCAGCGCCATCACTCGCGTCGGCGGCAACAGTCCCATCCGCAAAATTGCGATCGTCGGTTTGGGGAAAGCAGAGAACTTAAAATTAGACATTTTGCGGCAAGCTGCGGGTATTTGCGCCAAGTTAGCCAAAAAGGAAAAATGTAAAACCTTGGGAATTAGCTTTCCTCTGTGGAAAAGTGCGCCGGATTCTACAGCTTCAGCCATCGCCGAAGGTGTGGAACTCGCCCTGCATCAAGACAACCGTTTCAAATCGGAACCCGACGATCAAAGCCAGTCGATCGCACAAATAGACTTGCTAGGTTTAGCTGGTACCGAAAGTGCGATCGTCCGCGCCCGCCAAATCACTGCTGGAGTAATTTTAGCACGGGAATTGGTCGCAGCGCCGGCAAATTCTGTCACCCCAATTACAATGGCCGAAACCGCTCAAAGTCTGGCGGCTGAATGTGGTTTAACATTAGAAATCTTGGAGCGAGAAGACTGTGAAAAACTCGGCATGGGAGCATTTCTCGGCGTTGCCCAAGCATCCGACTTGCCCCCAAAATTCATCCACTTAATTTACAAACCAGAAGGCCAACCGCGCCGCAAAATAGCAATTGTGGGCAAAGGATTGACTTTCGATTCCGGCGGCTTGAACATCAAAGGTGTCGGCAGTGGCATTGAAATGATGAAAGTCGATATGGGCGGCGCAGCGGCAACTTTGGGAGCGGCAAAGGCGATCGGTCACATCAAACCCGATGTCGAAGTTCACTTTATCAGTGCCGTCACTGAAAACATGATCAGCGGCCACGCTATGCGCCCTGGAGACATCCTCACAGCTTCTAACGGCAAAACAATCGAAGTTAACAATACCGACGCTGAAGGGCGTTTAACCCTCGCTGATGCTTTGGTATTTGCTGATAAATTGGGAGTTGATGCGATCGTCGATTTAGCGACTTTGACCGGGGCTTGTGTAATTGCTTTAGGCGATGATATCGCTGGTTTGTGGAGTCCTCAAGACAGCGTTGCTGCGGAACTTTCAGCCGCCTCAGAATTAGCCGGAGAAAAGTTTTGGCGAATGCCGATGGAAGAGAAGTATTTTGAAGGCATGAAAGCTTTGCACGCTGACATGAAAAACACTGGGCCACGTCCCGGTGGAGCAATTACAGCAGCCCTATTTTTGCAGCAGTTTGTGAAGGATACTGCTTGGGCTCACTTAGATATTGCCGGGCCAGTTTGGACTGAAAAAGAAAACGGCTACAACAATGCTGGGGCTACTGGTTTTGGGGTTCGGACTCTGGTGCATTGGGCTCTAGGGGAATAGAGAATACCCAGATCCCCGACTTCTTAAAGAAGTCGGGGATCTAACGCGCGATCGCGTTTTACGTTGAATTAGGTTGACTTACTTAATTAATCCGGGTATCCCTGTCAAAATCTCTGAGAGTGCCTTCCTGATTCCTCAAAAAAGTGAACTAGCATAAAATACAAAAAAAGTATATAATCATCTAAACATTTCAAAAACTGCAATCAGATAAGTGAGCAACGGCTAAAAAAACAGAATACCCAGATCCCCGACTTCTTTAAGCCTGCGGGGATCTAACAGAATAATTACTTTTCAGGAGATTTGCATTGATACAGAACACTTTTTATTGAACTTTATGCAAACAATATTAACCAACTTGTTTTTGGCAAATTCTCTGTCGGCCGCACTGGGCTGCAACGAGCCGGAGTTACTACTAAACGCTGTTTTTGAATCGCTGACGGGACTGGCATATTTCGCGATCGCACTATCTTTAGTCTATTTTGTTCGCAAAGGCTCTCACAACAAGATTTGGCTGCTATTGGCCGTTGTCTTGTTTGTCTGTAGCACAGCTCAAGTTGCGAAAGTTTGGATGCTTTGGCATCCAATTTATTGGCTGTTGGGATATGTCAAAGCGACAATTGCTTTGATGTCTTTGTTAGCAGCTACAATTGCGATCGCCCAAATCAACAAAGCACTAGCAGAATCAAGTTTAGAGCTGGAAAAAAATCTTCAACAATTGCTAGAAGAAAGCCCGCAGGGAGAGGAATTGGATTGCATCCAGCAACCGGAATTGGCTCAGGATTCGATCGATATTTCTGAATCTGACACTATTGTCGATCGCACTGCGGAGATCAATTCGCTTAACGAACAGTTACAAAAGGAAATTGCCGCTCGCCAGCGGGCCGAGGAAAAGTTGCAACTGACTCAGTTTGCGATCGATCGATCGGCGGATGCAGTATTCTGGATCGGGTCGGATGCTAAGTTTTTATACGTCAACAATGCAGCTTGCTCTTCTTTGGGATATTCTGCGGCAGAATTGCTCTCGATGAACGTACACGACATCAATCCAGAATTTCCAGAAACTGCTTGGAATCTGCACTGGAATGTGTTAAAAAGGTGCGGTTCAGTTAAGATTGAAGTTCACCACATCACTAAGTACGGTAGGATTTTTCCGGTAGAAATTACGCTCAATCATTTGAAATTTAACGGCCAAGAATATCAGTGCGTGTTTGCTCGCGATATTAGCGCTCGGAAACGGATTGAAGCCACTTTCCTAGCAAGGGAACAAGAGTTTAGGTCATTAGTTTCTAATATTCCCGGTGCTGTTTATCGTTGTAGCCCGGAAGGTCGATATGCTCTGACTTTTATCAGCAGCGACATAGAAGTTATTGCCGGCTATCCTGCTACTAATTTTCTGCTCAAACCAGTGCAGGATTTTGCTAGTATTGTTCATCCAGATGACCGAGATTTCATCAATAAAATGATCGCGAGTTCAGTGAAAGCAAAACAACCTTACATGATTGAATATCGCCTGATACACTTGGACGGAAATGTCAGGTGGGTAGCAGAGAAAGGTCAAGCTATTTTCGGCGAATCCGGGCAAGTTTTATCGCTCAACGGTGCCATTTTTGACATAACTGAACGCAAGGAATCTGAGGATGCTTTGCGGCTTTCAGAGGCGATCGCCAACAACAGAGCTCAGTAGCTATAAATAGCCCTAAGCCTCTGCATATAGCGTTTTGTAGGGGGCAATCCCCCCGTGGTTGCCCCCTGTGGTGATGTTGCGTCTGTTGTTATTAGCCAGGAATGTTCTATTAACTGTGAAACGGAATAGTTACTAAAGGCAAAAGCGTTAAAACCAGCCAACTCCAAAACCACTTATTCGGTTTTGGCGACGTTTCCGGTTCTGCTAACAGCGCCTCTATTCTCTCTCCCAATCTATTTGGCAACCCGACAGCACCAACCACGCAAGCTATCTCAAAATAGTGGTGCGGATAACTCGCTACCAACAGCAAAGCTTCTGCTAATAATAAAGAATCTACACCCGCCGCAGCTTTGGCATCAGCCCGCAATTCCCGCAGTGTTAATAACTCTTCCCACAAAGCCTGGGTATTCGGTAGCCAAGCTGTGATTTGCCGCAGCAATCCCAGCCCAAAAAAACCGAAGGTATCGCGATAATAGTAGTGCGCTTGCTCGTGGGCAATAACGGCTTCAATGTGTACTTGATCCAAGGTTTTTAACAACCCCGTACTGACTACAAATTCTGGATGCCAAAAGCCAATTAGAGCAGAAAATAAAGCGGGTGTCTCCATAATTCTGACGGTGGTTCCGGCTATTTTTTGCTGAGGATAATTGCGAATTTTATTGAGAAATAAACTACCGTCTACCGCTAGCTTGATGCCGGAAAATACTGCTTTTCCTAAAAAGGCTGCGGCTAGCAAATAGCTCAACCATCCGTCCCACAATCCTACCATTTGTCCTTTAGTTCCCATGCTAAAAACTGCGGCGGATGTTACGAGCAATAGCAGCGGAGGAAATAGAAATAATAAGAGCGATCGCTGCCAGCGTTGGGCCCAATTTCCTGTAGGATGAGACCAGGTGAGTCTGAGATAGTAACCGAGACTTAGTGCAACTATAATTAGGATTAAGTGCATTATTTTTGCTCCTCCCTAGCTTGGCGGACAGCTTGAATGCGAAGGGAAATTTCTTCTAATTGTTCGACGGTTGCTTGGTCAAGACTGTCAGCAAATCCTGCTACAATATCGGGGTTTCCTACTGCTAGGAATTTCTGCAAGCGATCGTAAGCAAAAAGTGCTTGAGCTTGTGGGCGAGAAACTAATGGTTGCCAAGTGAAAGTCCGCTCTGTTTTGTCGCAAGCTAGCCAACCTTTGTCTGTCAAGCGACGCAGCACTGTTGTGACTGAGGCGTAAGCTAATTCGCGATCGGGATCTGACAAAATGCGATCGTGTACTTCTTTAACTGTAGCACAGCTTAGTTCCCAAACAATATTCAAAATCTCTGCCTCCAAAGGGCCGAGAGAAAGTTGTTTCGGACGATAATTTGGTAGAGGGTTCATAGGCAATTAACAATTCAAAATGTGATTTTTCCTTCAAATATTAATTGACTTTATACTCCATCGCCAATTCTCTACTTTAGAGTACAGCCATTCTGGATCGCTCCGTGTTTATTTTAGAAATATTTAATCTAAATCATCCAAATATCAAGTTTGACAGTCTGTCATTTGACAGGAGCAGCACCTCAGTGTCAGAATCTAGATTTTGTGAGTAATTTTTGGATGATTGACTTCATTTCATCTCAGATTAACCTATGTTCAAAAAACAACTATTATTAGCGTCAACTACCGCTGCTGGCATTGCTGTTTTGAGCGGCTATCTGGGAATTGCCCGGAATCAAGCTCAAGCGGCAGAAACTCAAGAAGTCGATCTAAAATTTAGCGGTCAAGTAGGCGACAAACCCTTTAATTGTGGCGAAAGCTACAGCAATTTAGGTATGGCAGCTACTACAGTTACGCCCACCGACTTTCGGTTTTATGTATCTGAAATTGCCTTAATTGATGCTAATGGCAAAGCAGTACCCGTAACTCTCAAACAAGACGGAAAGTGGCAGCATCAAAATGTTGCTTTGCTGGATTTTGAGAATAAATCTAGTGCTTGTGCAAATGGGACAGTAGAAATTCGCGATCGCATTCTCGGCACTATACCCAAAGGCAACTACAAAGGCTTACAATTCACCCTCGGCGTACCCTTCAATCTCAATCACAAAGACGCCACACTCGCACCTTCTCCCCTGAATTTAACATCTCTGTGGTGGAACTGGCGCGGCGGCTACAAATTTCTGCGGATCGACATGAAAAATCCAAGTAAAAGCACAATGCCTGGAAGCCACAGTCAGGGCGATCGCATTCAGGAAACTGCTAGCACAAAACCCGAACAACACAGTCCTGAAAACAACCAAAATCACGGCTATACAGCAGGTTTTGTCATTCATTTAGGCAGCACCGGATGCACAGCCGGAGACAAAAATCAGCAACCAAATAGCTGTACAAATCATCACAAAGCAAAAGTTGTTTTCAATAACTTTGACCCAGCCCAAAATACAGTAGTTGCCGACATCAAATCCCTGGTAGCTAATAGCAATTTGGCAATAAATCAACCGAATACTCCTCCCGGTTGTATGTCAGACCCCAAGGATAGTGATTGTGCTGGGATTATGAATAATTTAGGTTTGCCATTTGATGGAAAAGTTGCGGGTAAACAGACTTTTTTCAAAGTTAAATAACCGCTCCGGGGCAGGGCTGTTTCATTCTGAGGAAAACGAGGATTTTGTAGGGGTAGTGCTACCCCTACTCCCCGTACCCCCCCACCAACCTTCGAATGGGCGTTTGGGCCATCGGGGCACCACGGGGGGGTTTGCCCCTAGAAAGAATGAAACAGCCCTGCGCTCCGGGGCGGGTTCGCCAATAACCTTGAAGATGGCAGATAATTTAAATAAACCCGCCCCCACACCACAAATGAAATTGAGTCGCTTATTCACCTTTACTATGATTTGCATTTTGTCATGTTTTTTGGCGATCGCCCTGACTCAACTTTTAGGGCAGGAAAAAAGTGCGATCGCCACTCCCCCACCTCAAACCTACAACTGGAATATCCCCCCTTGGATGCCGAAACCAATTGTACCAGCCGACAACCCAATGAACAACGAAAAAATCGAATTGGGACGGCATCTTTTCTACGAAAAACGCTTGTCAATTACAGGAGAATTTTCCTGTGCATCCTGTCACATTCAAGCCAAAGCTTTTACAGACGGTAAAACAGTAGGAGTCGGCGCAACCGGAGAAAAACACCCGCGAAATGCCATGAGTTTAACCAATATTGGCTACAATTCAGTGCTGACTTGGGCAAATCCGTTAATGGCTAAACTAGAATTTCAAGCCTTAGTTCCCATGTTTGGCGAACACCCAGTCGAGATGGGAATGGTAGGAAAAGAACAGGAAATTATCGCAATGTTTGGACAAGATGCGCGATACAAAAAAATGTTTATCGCAGCTTTTGGTGACGGCGAAAACGCTATTAGCATCAGCAACATCATGAAAGCCATAGCAGCATTTGAACGCACTCTAATTTCCGTCAATTCTCCCTACGATCGCTATCGCTACGGCGGCGACAAGAACGCTATCTCAGCGTCAGCTAAGCGGGGCGAAGAATTATTTAATAGCGAACGCTTAGAATGCTTCCACTGTCACGGTGGCATGAATTTTTCAGATTCAATTATGCACGATCGCTTAGCTTTTAAAGAAATTGCTTTTCACAATACTGGACTGTATAATATAGATGGCAAGGGCGCTTATCCGCCAAACAACACTGGGGTTTACGAGGTTACTGGCGAACCATCAGATATGGGAAAATTCAAAGCACCGACTTTACGAAATATTGCCTTAACAGCACCTTATATGCACGACGGAAGTATCAAGACTTTGTCAGAAGTTATCGGTCACTATAAAGCAGGTGGCAGAACTATTAAAAAAGGAGAATTTGCCGGAGTAGGGAGCGAAAACCCACTCAAAAGTAATTTTGTTTCTGGCTTTAAATTGACGGTACAAGAACAACGGGATTTGCTGGCTTTCCTGAAAAGTTTAACAGAGGTAGAATTTATCAACAACCCCGCTTTTCGAGACCCAACTTTACCCTAGTTCCAAATGGGAAATCGGCAACTCGATCGCAAACTTAGTCCCCTCACCAGGGGTAGAAAAACACCGCAAATTACCCCGATGATTTTCCGTCACAATTTGATAGCTAGTTGCTAACCCCATACCCGTACCTTTCCCCACTGGTTTAGTAGTAAAAAATGGATTAAATATTTGTTCTTGCACCTCTGAATTCATCCCACAACCATTATCCTGAATCGAGACGATCACCTGATTTTCAGAAGTAATAGAAGTCGTAATCGTAATCCCACCAATATAATCTAATTCTTCGGTAGGGACACGGCATTGCCGTGTCCCTAGGCTTAATCGCCGTTGTTCGATCGCATCAATAGCATTGATTAACAAATTCAGAAACACCTGATTTAATAAACCACAATAACACTCAACCAGGGGTAATTTTCCATAATTTTTGGTGAGATGAATCTCTGGTTCTCCCGCCCGACCATGCAAGCGATTTTGTAAAATAACTAAGGTACTATCGATATTTTCGTGAAGATCTATTTCTTTTAATCCCGCTTCATCTAGGCGCGAAAATGTCCGCAGAGACTTAACAATATCTCTGATGCGTGTGGCTCCAGTTTTCATGGATTTTAGCAACTTAGAAAAATCACTTACTAGATACTCAAAGTCAATATCTTCTGTAAAATCAGAAATCGCCTGCGGTGGACTCGGAGCGTGCTTTTGGTAGAGTCGAATTAACTCAATTAAATCATTAACATAATTGGTGGCGGGTTGAATATTGCCATAAATGAAACTTATGGGGTTATTAATTTCATGGGCAATACCGGCCACTAATTGCCCCAAACTTGACATTTTTTCGGCTTGAATTAACTGAGTTTGGGTATTTTGCAACTTTTTGAGGGTTGCTTCTAATTTTTCAGATTGCAGCCGCAGTTGAATTTCAGATTGACGGACTGTTTCCGCCTGTATCCTATCCATTTCAGCACCAGCACGAGTGGCAAAGATTTTCAAGATAGCTGACTGCATTTCTAGATTTTTTTCCATCGGCTTAGTGTCTAAAACTGCCAGCAATCCCAAATGATTACCAGCAGCATCTATAATCGGCAAACCAGCATAACTTTCGGCTTGGAGGGCGACTAAATCATCATCTTCAGGAAAAAGAGACTGAACCGAATTTGGGTATAGGCAGAACTCTGTTTGACTATTCTCACAGGGTGCACCTATTAAGTTATAGGTAAAGTTATCGCCAAAGTCGTCTCCTGCCCAAAATGCTAGGGTGGTCGCAATCGATTTTTCTGGGTTCACAAATTCAGCGATTAAAGCATAACGAACTCCTAAGACTTGGGCGAGATATTGGACGCAACTTTTGAAGAAGTCTGCACCAGTTTTAGCCGCCGTACCTTCGACTATTAAACGGAGAGCTTGTTCTTGACGTTTGCGATCGCTGATATCAGTTATAGTGCCAACATATCCTTCTATTTCGCCTTCGCTGTCAATCAGAGGTAAGGCTTGACCAATCACCCAAGCGACACTGCTATCGGGACGCAGGAAGCGATACTCAGATTGAAATTGTTGTTTGATTAAGGCGCTTTCATACCATTCTTGAAAAACCCGCTCTCGGTCTTCAGGATGGAGCGTTTGCGCCCAATCTGGCCCCAGAGCTTCTTCTCTAGTTAAGCCTGTAGTTTGCAACCAAGTTTGATTGACATAGAGGCAGTCACCCTTGGCATCAGTTAAAAACACGCCAATCGGTGATGCTTCTGCTAGGGTTTGATAGCGTTTTTGGCTTTGTTGGAGTAGGATTTCGGCTTGTTTGCGATCGCTAATATCAAAGTTAACCCCAATCATCTTTTGCGGATTGCCCTCTGCGTCGCGCCGAACTATACCGAATGCTTTAATGAAATGGATACTGCCATCAGGATGAACAACACGAAATTCTGGATTGAATTCTGTTTCTCCCAAAACAGTTTGGCGGATTAATGTTTCGGAGGCATTTCGATCATCAGGATGTAGCCCCTGGCTCCAAATTTCGTAAGCTAATCTGGAATCGGAGTTTTTGGTGATGCCATATAGCTCGTACATCCGATCGTCCCAAACAAGGGTGTTATCTACGATGTCCCATTCCCAACAGCCCATTGCCCCAGATTTGAGTGACAGTGACAAACGTTCAGATATTTCGTTCAGTTGGGTTTCGGCTTGTTTGCGATCGGTAATATCCATCGCCGTGCCAAACAAACGGAAGTTTTTTCCATTTTGCTGTTCGATTTCGATGCGACTATTGATATAGTGGATAGCACCATCCGAGCGCAAGATCCGCAGGTCAAAGTTTTGGGGAATTCCCTGCTCGCTTGCTGCTTTAACACAACTTACAAATAATTCCCGATCGTCTGGATGATATTGTTTTATATGGTCGTCAAACTCTGGTTCTCCCTGTGAGGGATGCATACCAAAAATCCGAAATAACTCGGCAGACCAGGTAATTTTTTGCGTGGCTAGGTCAAAAGACCAATTGCCAATGCGGGCAACTCGTTGTGCTTCTTCCAGTTGTCGAGTAAGTTCCTGTTGGGCGATGTCGGCTGCTTTGCGATCGCTAATATCGCTATGGGTGCCAATCAACCGCAAAGGTTGACCTTCTTTGTCCCTTTCAGTCACCTGAGCGCGAGCTAAAATCCACTTGTAAGAACCATCTTTACAACGCAGGCGATGTTCGTTGTCATAAGTAGATGTTTCGCCCTTTAGGTGTTTGCTAACAAGTTCATAGCATCGAGCTTTATCCTCTGGATGTACCAGACTATCCCACCCTTCTAAAGCATTGGCAATTTCATGCTCTGCGTAGCCCAGCATCGCTTTCCACTGCCGAGAAAAGATCGCTTCATTAGTTTTGAGGTTCCAATCCCAAGTGCCATCTCCGGCACTTTCTATGGCCAACTGCCAGCGGCTATTACTTTCCTGCAAAGCGATTTCTATGGCTTTACTTTCTGTGATATCCCGAATGATTGTAGAAAAGTATTCCACTTTTCCATCTGTTGATTTGTGAGCTAAGATTACCTGAGAAACAGGCATTTCACGTCCTGTCTGAGGATCTAGTATTGCCGTCTCGCCCTGCCAACTGCCAGAACGTGCCGCTTCCGGCAAACCCTGATTTAATAAAATATCTAAAGCCCACTCTGGATGAGCTTTAGAGATTTCCATATCTGCGATCGCTGCTTCATTATTATCGAGCAAATTTCGCCAAGCTTGATTGAGGTAAAAAGTTTTACCCGTCAAATCAGCCGTTGCGATCAAATCTGACGTGGTTTCCAGAATGGCAAGCAGACGTTGATTGTCAGCTTCAGCACGTTTGCTGTCTGTGATATCCCGAATATAGCCATGCCAAATGGTACTGCCATCGGGTTTTCGCTGAGGTGTAGAATTACCTAACAACCAAAGCAATCGCCCATCGGGTAAACAAACTTGATATTCGCAATACCAAGGGGTAAGATGTTCGGCGGAATCGAGAATGGATTGACAGACGCGATCGAGATCATCCGGGTGAATAACACTAAAAATCTTAGCAGCATCCTCCCGCACTTCTTCTGGGGAAACGCCAGAAATCTCTCGCAACCTTTCGCTGGAGTATGGAAAATGAGAAGTACCATCAGGACGCATCCGAAACTGATAAATAATGCCGGGGATGTGGCTGGCAATTTGCTTTAGGCGATGATCCTCTGTGGGGGTAGCTGGGCTCACAGGTTCAATGCCAGCCTCCCGTAATTGAGCTTGGGTTTGTTCGAGTTGGCGGGTAAGTTCTTGGACTTTTACCTCTGCTCGTTTGCGCTCTGTAATATCTCGCATTATTGATAGATGGCGGTGAGGCAGAAAGTTTGCCGTCGCTGCATATTCCACTACGCGAATCTCCCCATCGGGCCGCACTAACTGGAACTCACCCCGCAGTTTTTCTGTAGCACTTACGCATGGGGCCCCAGAAACCGGGTTTTTTACTGAATCTGCGGGCTGCAATGCGTCTTTTCGTAAAAAAAACCCGGTTTCTTTGGTCAGACTGCGTAAGTCCTGTTCTGGTTGTTGAAATTCTTGCCACACCTGTTGAAAATTAAATCCAGGCTCAGTAAAATCACTAATGCAGCATCCGAGGAGTTCATCTTTCTCTAGTCCAAATAATTCACAGGCGGCGGGGTTGACGTCGAGATATCGCCCTTCGTCATCGGCGATCGCGATCGCATCTAGGGCCATTTCAAAAACAGTCCGTAATTGTCTGTCTCTCAGGGATAGCAAAGTGCGATCGTCTTCAGATCTATCATCGTCTAAGGATGGGCACATAAATTGTAACGTGGGAAGTAAAAAATTCAATTTTCAAGAAACATCAAAACACTAGGTATAAATTACCAAGCTAATGATCGACATGGAATTGAAATCGTAAATTCTGTACCTCGACCTAAAGTTGAGTTCACTTCTAGCATACCACAGTGTTTCTCAACTACAATCTGCCGTGCGATCGCCAATCCCAACCCCGTACCTTTACCTACACCCTTGGTAGTAAATAATTCATCAAAAATCTGCTCCCGCACTGCCTCACTCATCCCCACACCATTGTCTTTGATCCGAATCATCGCTTGTTTTTTATCCCCATCAAATTCGGTTTTGATAGTAATTTGATTGGCGATTTGTGCATAAGATAGTCCTTGATTTGATTCATCCAAAGCATCGATCGCATTTGCCAACAGATTCATAAACACCTGATTCAACTGTCCAGCATAGCACTCTACCTGTGGCAAATTACCGTATTCCCTAATCACTTGGATTTCTGGACGAGTTTCATTAGCCTTGAGGCGGTGCTTGAGAATCATAATGGTGCTATCGATGCCTTCGTGGATATTGCAAGCTACAGGATGGTCTGTGTCGGCACGGGAGAAGGTCCGTAGACTGGTACTGATATCCCGAATCCGCTTCACGCCTTCCCGCATCGAACTCACTAACTTCGGTAAGTCTTCTCGAATGTAGTCAAGATCGATGTTCTCGATTTCCTCTTGAATCTCTGGATCTGGTTGGGGATATTTTTGTTGATACAAATCGAGCAATCCAAACAAATCATTGATGTAATCTAAGGCAGGGGTAATATTACCAGTCAGAAAGCCAACAGGGTTATTAATTTCGTGAGCAACTCCAGCCACTAGATTCCCCAATGCTGACATCTTTTCACTTTGAACTATTTTGAGTTGTGCTTGTTTTAGATTGGTTAATGATTGTTGTGCTGCTTGATAAAGACGGGCATTTTCTAAGGAAATAGCAGCTTGAGAAGCCAGCATATTTAGCACTTCAATGCGTCCGCTCGTAAACGCACCCACTGTCAGATTATTTTCCAAGTATAAAACTCCAATCAATAATCCTTGATTCAGAATGGGACTACAAAGAACACTTATCGGCTGGTTTTTTTTGATGTAAATATCGCCGGCAAAATGGGGATCTACCCTCGCATCAACTAATACTAAAGGTTTCAAATTCCGCTTGACAGTATTCACCAAATTAATCGGCACATCCCAGCTTGATTCTAGGGGAATTGATGGTAATAGTTGCGGTAATTTTCCCTCTTCTACAAGAGCTACTACTTTTAACTCAAGATCTTGTTTGAGGAGTAAGACACACTTATCGGCTCCAGCATTAGCAATTACTATTTTTAGGAGAGTAGTTAGGAGTTGATCGAGTTCAATTTCCCCAGAAATCGCTTGAGAGGCTTTGAGCAAAGTTGCCAAATCTAGTGCTTCAGAGATGCTGGTAGAGGTGTGAGTAGAAGTAATCGTTCCCCGTGCGATCGTTTCCTTGAAGGAGTCAGCAGCGTGAGGTTGTTGCAGGATGGGTGCGAGGAGTTGAGGATAACATTTTTCTAAATCGTCTACTTTAGCCTTAGCTCCCCAATGAGCATAGCAGTAGTAGGCTTCTTGCATATATCCGGCGGCAATTTTCTCTTTGCCACATTTGAGGTAGAATTTAGCTGCTAGTTCATTGGCGAGGGCTTCTTCTTGAATAAAGCTATTTTCTTTAGCTCCAGAAATGGCGCGATCGTAGAGGTCGATCGCCTCTGCTTTCTGACCTAAAATTCGCTGCATTTCAGCCCGAATCAAATCGCATTTGTGGGCAAAGTTCATGGGTGCATGATTTGCCCAGTTAGTAAGCTGCTCAAGATCCTTAGTAACCGCTTCACTAATTGGTAAGGTGTTCGTGTTTGCGAGGAGCGTGAGTGCATGATAGAAATAAAAGACTCCATAGAAAACAGTTCCGATAATGCCACCAATCGTTTTCTCGGCAATTTGAGCCATTTCCAGAGTTTCCTGGGGTTGCCCAAAATGGTAAGCCAGAATCAATTTATGACTATAGAAGCTCCCGATCGAATAACTATCTCCTGCTAATTGATGCTGAGGTAATCGCGTCGTTTCATCGTAAGCTGTTCCAACGAGTTTCTGAGGATCATCTGCTTTACCCGTCCAATTTAAGACTGCCTGTTCCACAATTTGGTGAAAGTTCAGAGCTGTTGTTTGTTTGAGTTGCGCGATCGCAAGAGCATAGGTTTGCATCTCTTGCCGGAGTTGTAGAAGTTCATTTCCCGCAGCATAAGCGAGTTGACAGCGGTTATAGGCACAGTAAGCCGCGAACTCCAAATCTCCCGTTTCCAAACCCGCTTGATAGCCTTCCAGCAAAGGCATCAATACAGTGTGAATTGGCTGCTGCCAAATGCGAACAAACGGATAAACTAAATTAAAAATTTTCGCTTTAAAACTCGATGCTTTAAATGTTTCCATCAAGGCGATCGCAATATCGGCAGCGCGATTTCCGGCGACAATTTCACCGCCAAATGCACAAAGAATCAGTCCATAGGTTGAATAGGCATAGGGTGTTTGGATGGCATTGCCAAACTGAAGTGACAACTCAATTTGTTTCAGCACAATTAATGGATAAAGTGCTGGCGAACCGATATAGGCTGCTGAAGCCTGGGTGCTAAGAATATTCATTGCAGCCAGCTTCTCTGGATCGCTCATTCTGGGTGAATTTATGACATTCTCTATCGTCAGTCGATCGCCAATAGCATCGAGAGCAGGGGCTACCATGTCTTGGGTAGGATGTTCTGGTAACTCAACATCCAACTGCTTAAGGATTTCCCTCGCGACATGAATCGCCTCTGATAATTGATTACGAGCAATCAAAGATTGAATCTTTATTTCTAAGGCTTTGACTTGTTCTAGGGGGTCTGACCTATGCTGGAGAACTGCCTCGATGCAAGCATCTACCCGCTCAAATTTGCCAATCAAACAGGCTGAATTAGCCCCTTCAATGTGCAGATTTAAAGTAAGAATGGGCTGTCGCTTCCATTCACCAGAATTGTCAGTGGCTAAAAGTTGCAGCCCTATTTCACAGTATTGAGCTGATGCTGGGTAAGCAGCCGAAAGCCGCGCTTTACGCCCAGCTATAAGATTGAGGTTTGCTAGATAGTCTCGCTGCTTCTGTAATACAATGCGATCGATGCCCAGATTAAATTGACTGACAAGGGCAAAAATTCTCTCATCCAGTTGCTCTGGTGAAGTGCGATCGAGCAGCAATTGCCCAATGTGCAAATGGACGGCTGGCTTTTTGGTCTTCAGGAATCAGGGAATAGGCGGCTTGCTGAACGCGATCGTGCAAAAAATTATACGTGGCATTGATAGCGGTTTGATGCGTCGATATTATGTCAGTCTGAGTAAAGAACTTATAGATATCAGAAATAGGCAGAATAAAGCCTTCTTGCAATGCCTTCCATAGATCGCCCGCTGTTGCTTCTAGGGATTTTTCTGAAACAATCGCCAGCGTATTCAAATCAAACTGTGCCCCAATACAAGCGGCTAATTTGAGAACATCCTGAGTTTCTCTGGGCAACTTCTGCAATTGCAATGCCATGAATTTCACGACATCATCGGTGATCGCCAAAGATTTTACTTTGGCAATATCGCACTGCCACCCCCCTTGACTTCCCCCCTTACCAAGGGGGGACTGAGGGGGGTAAAAGCTAATTAGCTGATCGTCATGTAATGCCTTGAGAAACTGAGTTGCAAAGAAAGGATTTCCCTGAGTTTTTTGAGATACTAATTTTGTCAAAGGTTGTGCAAGGGATGATTCGCAATTCAGCGTATCCGCCACCAACAAATTCAGTTCTGCTTCGCTTAACGGTGACAAAGTAATTGTATTCACCGTTCCCCCAGTTTTGAGAATCTCATCCACTGTCAACATAAATGGATGTACAGGGGAGACTTCGTTATCTCGATAAGCACCTAATATCAATAAATGTCCATTATCTTGCATCAACAGTTTTAGCAAATTCAGTGAGGCTGAATCTGACCATTGCAAGTCATCCAAAAAAATCACTAAAGGATGTTCTTTACTGGTGAAAACTTGCACAAACTTTTGAAACAACAAATTAAAGCGATTTTGGGCGGCACTTCCTGACAATTCTGTTGCAGCAGGCTGTTTACCGATGATGTTTTCTAACTCAGGAATCACGTCAATCAAGACTTGTCCATTGTCTCCCACTGCTGTTAAAATCTGGTGTTTCCAGGTTTGCAGTTCTGTATCCGATTCTGATAATAATTGCCCGATTAAGTCGCGGAAGGCTTGAACAAATGCCGAAAAGGGAATATTTCGCTGAAATTGGTCATATTTGCCTTTGATAAAATAACCGCGCTGACGAAGAATTGGTTTATGAACTTCATTGACCACTGCTGTTTTGCCAATGCCAGAAAAACCCGCCACTAGCATCATTTCACTACCGGACAAATGCGATACCTCCCCGCCCCCCTTAATCAGGGGGGAGTCTTCTAAAGCCCCCCTTATTAAGGGGGGTTGGGGGGATCGTCCTGATGCAACTCGTTCAAAGGCAGCTAATAGGTGAGCAACTTCTTTTTCTCTACCGTAGAGTTTTTCGGGGATGGTAAAGCGATCGCTAATATCTCGCTTTCCAAGTTCAAAAGGTTCTATTTTGCCTGTTTTTTGTAACTGTTCTAAACAAATCTCTAAATCCTGCTTCAGTCCTAATACACTCTGATAGCGATTTTCGGCATTCTTCGCCATCAGTTTAATGACAATTTGTGATAAAATTATGGGGATTTCTGGATTAATTTGAGAGAGCGGTATCGACTGTTTGGCGAGATGACAATGCACCAATTCCATTGGGTCATCTGAGACGAAGGGTAACTGTCCTGTCAACAATTCATAGAAGGTAACACCGAGGGAATAAAAGTCACTCCGGTAGTCAATGCCGCGATTCATTCTTCCGGTTTGTTCTGGGGAGAGATAGGCTAATGTTCCTTCTAAGATATTGGGATTCTGGATTTCTTGGGTTTCTCTCGGCAGTAGTGAGGCGATACTGAAGTCTATTAATTTGACTTGTTTTGTTTCTGGATTAATTAAAATATTGGCTGGTTTGATGTCTTTATGAATGACTCGGTTTTGGTAGAGATAGTCGAGAATGTCAGCCAGTTGCAGAGCTAGGTTAAGAAATTCTTTTAAAGATAAAAAGTTAGAGGGTTGCTTTTCATTTGTTTCTGCTTTAAGATAAGTACATAGGGAGACTCCGCTAAAGTTTTCCATGACTAGGGCATAGCTATTGCCGTAGACTTCTAGACTTAGGGGTTTGATAATGCTGGGGATGTCGAGATTTTTGGCAATGGTATATTGGTTGCGGAATTGGACGAGTTCGTTGAAGTTGGGGTACTTGTTCCGCAGTATTTTGATGACGACTGGGTATTGGTCACTGGTACGGATGCCTCGATAGACGAGGGTGCGTGTACCTGCGTAAAGTTGCTCTGTTATTTGATAACCGGATAAATTGGCGATCGCATCCATAACTCGTTGCTCCTCTATTAGACAATAGTTAAATTAAAACATTCCATTTCATTCTATTGTATTTTATTGTGCTATGTATAGTACGAACGCGTAAGTTGTGATGGTATCAGAAAACAATAATCTCTAATTTTTCACCGCAGATGCACAAAAATATACGCAGATCAGAGCTACTCTATATCTGCGTATATTTGCGTATATCTGCGGTTTTATTCTGCTTTATTCCCCGTAGTGGCCCCCAGCAACTTTACCCCGAAACACAACATAATTGTAGATGTTGTAGAAAATCATAATCGGGATGAGAAAGCCAATGAACACAATCATAAATACCAGGGCGCTGGGCGAAGCTGCGGCTTGGTAAATCGTGACTTGCGAGGGAATAATGTAGGGAAAAACAATCAATCCCAAGCCGATGAAAGTGAGCAAGAAAATCAAAATTGTCCAGACAAACGGCGTGCGTTCTTCTTTGCGATCGAGACTTCTAAGCAACAGTCCAATTAACAGCACTCCCAGCAAAGGAATCGCAGCAAAGACATAAACTAGCGGTTTCTCGAACAACCTGGATCTAGCACTTTCGTAAAAAATCGGAGTGGCGATCGTAATTAAGATTGCTCCAATTAACGTCGTCACCGCCGCAATTTTAGCCGTGCGATAGTGAGTTGTCTGTAGTTCCCCCTGAGTCTTCATAATCAGATAGGTTGAACCAATCAAAACGTAACCTTGAACTAGCGTCAAAGCCACCAATATAGATCGCCAATCCAGCCAATCCCAAGTAGTACCGACAAAGTGACCAGTTGCATCAACAGCAATACCTTCGAGTACGGCACCGAGGGCTAAACCTTGAGCTAAAGCTGCCAAGAAACTGCCGGCACCAAAGGCATAATTCCAAAATAATTTGCGGTTGGAATGCTCGCGAAACTCAAATGCTACTGCCCGAAAAATCAAGCCAAAAAGCATCATCATAATCGGGATATACAAGGCAGTTAAAATTGTGCCATAAGCGAGGGGAAATGCGCCAAACAAAGCGCCTCCCATCAACACTAACCAAGTTTCGTTAGCATCCCAAACATTGCCCAAACTCGTCATTAAAATGCCCCTGCGTTCGTCGTCTGAGGCAGTCAGAGACAGGATTCCTACGCCTAAGTCAAAACCGTCTAGCATGACGTAGAGCAATAGAAACAAAGCCAAAACTACAAACCAAACTTGCGGGAGAAAATGCTCCAAAGCTTGCATAAAATCTCCTATTGTTGTGCTTCTGCGGGACGGCGATCGGGAATGTGTTCTGCGGGTTCTGTTTCGATTGCAGGTAGATTGTCTAAACCAGGCACCGGCAGATTTAAATTAGGGCCTTTGCGGATAATGCGGCTGCCAAAATACAAGGCACAAAAAAACAAAAAGCTGTAAACAACTGCAAAGAAACTGAGAGAAGTTAAAACATTGCTAGCGGGGATGTTTGACACCGCGTCAGCCGTGCGAATTTGCCCGTATAAAACCCAGGGCTGTCTGCCGACACAGCGCACAATCCAACCCGATTCTACAGCAATATATCCCAGTGGCGCTGCTAATATCCAAGCGCGCATCAGCCAAGTTTGTTGAGCAATATTTTCAGCAGAAAGTTTGCCTCGCATCCACTGAATTATACTAAATAACATCAATCCTACAAAGAAGAATCCAATGCCGGACATGATGCGGAAAGAATAGTAGATTAAACTGACCATTCTGGGTCGATCTTCTGGTTTCCATTCTTTTAATCCGAGGACTGGTTCGGAGAGTTTTTGTTTGAATTCTAGAACGTATCCTAAGCCATTAGGTACGGTGATTTCCCAGTCGTTTTTTTGGGCTTTTTCATTAGGTAAAGCCATTAAAGTCCAATCGGCTGAACTTCCCGCTGGGGAGGTTTCCCATTTAGCTTCGATTGCTGCTAATTTGGTCGGCTGATAGTGATAGACTTGTTCGGCGCTCAAATGTCCGATGAATATCTGCAAAGGTGCAACTGCGATCGCCGTCGCTATGGCAATCTTTAAAGACTTGGAAAAAAAGGCTTCGTTGCGCTTATTAAGAATGTACCAAGCGCTAATTCCGCCAATGACAAATAGCGAGGTTTCCCATGTTGCAAAAAACATATGGAGAATGCTCTTTAATGCAAACGGGTTCATAATTGCTTGAAAGTAGTCGGTGACAATAAACTTGCCATTGACCATTTCTCCGCCGGCGGGAGTTTGCAGCCAAGAGTTAGCGACTAGAATCCAGACGGTTGATAGGTTTGCGCCGAAGGCTACCATGATTGTAGCGAAATAATGGACGATCGGGTGAACGCGGCCCCAACCGAAGAGCATAATTCCTAAAAAGCCGGCTTCTAGCATAAATGCCATTGAAGCTTCAAACCCTAAAATGCTGCCAAAAAAGTCACCAACTGCTTCAGAAAATGGTGCCCAGTTTGTGCCGAATTGAAATTCCATTGGAATGCCGGAAGCTACCCCAATGCCGAAGTTTAGGACATAGAGTTTAGACCAAAAACGAGCGTGGCGGTAATAGTCAGGATTGCGAGTTTTCAGCCACATTCCTTCAATAATTACCAGATAAATTCCCATTCCAGTAGTCAAAACTGGCCAGAGCATATGGAATATGGCGGTTAGCGCAAATTGCATCCGCGATAGGGCGACGGTGTTAGATAATAAATCCATGTTTTGTATCCTTTAGTCAGTTCAAGAGATGTTTGTTTGCACGAGTTCAAGAATTGACACTGGTTATAATATAATGTAAAAATTCGTGACAATTTGTAGCTCAAGCAACTTTTAAGGTTTTATACAGATTTGGGTTGTATCGGAATGATTTAACCGCAGAGAACGCAGAGAACGCAGAGAAAGAGAAGAGAGAGACGAATACAGGACGATGAAGAGCGGATATGATATTACCTAACTTTGGGTGGGGGCGGGTTTACGAGATTGTGGATTTTAGGTAATTATTGTTTGTGGAACCCGCCCCTACAAGATTTATGTTTATTGACGGGAGATGATATTATCGAACGGTGACTGTATAAGTCAGTTTAAAGGGTTTAAAATTAGCTGCGGTTTTCGCTGTTCCGCTGAGTTCTAATTCATAAATGCCAGCCTTGGGAAAGACAATATCAGCTCCCGGAATGCCTTTGTACCGCTCGGCAGATATTGCTTTTAAAGGCGGTTCCATCAGCGCTGTATCCCCCTCTTTATAACCTTTGGGATAGACCGCTAACTTGCAATTACACTGCTCTAATGGGATAATTTGACCGCCCCTGCGGGTGAGTGAAAACCAGACTCTCGCAGTCTCTCCGGCGCGGGGATTGTGATTGGGTTCTAGGTGAAAGGTGGCGGCGACATCTCCCGATACTTCGACTTCGTGGGCTAAAACTGAAGTTGAGTTGAACGGCGGTATGGGAAATATTCCTGCTTCTATTAGCAATCCCAAGAAAACTAACAATCCTAAACTTTTACTTTTGTTTGACTGGGGAAACATAGAAATTATCCAGAGATAAAAGTGACCAAAATAAGCGCGATCGCACAAACATAACTAACAGCGTAACCACCGCTAACAGGGCTGTCAGCAGTTGATTGTGCAATTTCCATTCAAAACCGCCGAGATAGCGAGAACCGATGAGTGCAGTGTGAAGGTTGCACAGCAAAAAAGCGGGAACACTTAACAGGTGAATTTGCCGCCACCGCTTCCCTAAATATTCTTGAAGGCGATCGCAACTTGTAACCGCCGCCGGTATCATCAACAGTAGCGCCACTATCCCAGCTATCATCCCTAACTGATGCTGCGGCAACATAAAAGATAGGGCGTCAAAATTCCATTGCAGTGTATGATCTAGCATATGAAATGTGTGGGCAAGGGCGATCGCAAACCCTCCGACACCCAAAGCCCGACGGTAGCGCAGCAGTTGCGGGAAAAACTGACTAACCGGACGCGCGATCAGTGCTAGCATCAAGCATAGTAGGGATGCGTGACCAGTCACATCAACCATTTCATCGGTTCGCAGTAGAGTAATAATGCCGATCGCAATTGTCACCCAACCACCAGCGCGAAAAAGTTGACTGCGTTTGTGGGCGCTCAATCTACCAGCAAAAAACCCCACTCCCAGCATAGTTGGCAGCGTACCCATTCCAAATGCAAACATCGTTGCGGCACCCAAAATCGGGTTTCCGGTTTCCGCTGCTTTAATTTGCGCTACATACAGGAAACCGCAGGGAATTAAACCCCAAAGCAAACCCAAAGCTGCTGGTATCCACCAACTTTTTTGAGTTGAAATCTTAGTCATTGCATTGCTGATGCGATCGTGGGAAACTGGATGCAGCAATGGCAAACGCGGCAACAAATCTGGTTGAATTTGTACCAATCCAAACCAAACCAGCATCGTACCAATCAGAATAGCGATCGCCCGTCGCCATCCGCTACCAGTACCAGCCATTTGTCCGCCAGCAATTAATACCGAACCCACTCCGCCAATTACAGCACCTACTAAAGCATAAGCAACAATTCTTCCCAAGTTTAGTAGCAAATGAAAGCGGAAAGAAGCTAATTTATCTTTACCCGCAGCCGACAGGGAAAACGCCACTGTCAGCGGGCCGCACATTCCCGCGCAGTGTCCGAAACTGCCGAGAAATCCTAAAGTGCTAATTAATACTAAGTCTAGCATTTTGAGTTAGTAGTCAGCAGTCATTAGTCCTTGGTTTTTTTACTGCCGATCGATGATTAATGATTGCTGACTATAATGACTGTCGGCTATCCTTTTTGTCAAAAGACAGCCTGTCATATCAAATCCGTTGACATCGGTTTTTTATGAGGCTGCATAGAATCTGATCCCCCCTAACCCCCCTTAATAAGGGGGGAACAAGATTCTGCTCTTTCGTCACCCCCTACTCACAGCCTACTCCCTTATTAAGGGGGATTTAGGGGGATCGAGATATATGCAACGACCCATTAAATCCGTTGACATCGGAATTATTCATCTCTCTCTTCTCTGACTCTGCGGACTCTGTGGCCTAGAAAGGTTTAATCATTCCGAAAAAACCCTAGACGGTATCACAATCAACAATCAACAGCGTTCCCCTGAGCGAAGCCGAAGGGTCAACCATTCCGGTGTTACCGGAATTGATATCAAACTTATCTCAATCAGAGGGGCGGGTTTATTTATCCCCTGAATTAGTTACAAATATTTCTCGTGAAACCCGCCCCTACAGACAACTGACTAATAACTACTTTTGTTCTGGATGCACCGCCGCCGGCGAAGCTGCGCCCATTTGATTGACAGTAGCAATTAGCTGATAAAGCCGCCCCAAATTCCGCTGGTTGAAATGCAAAATCAGGCGTGACAAATCGAAAGTTTGATCTCCGACTTCGGCGGGTAAAGCTTGACTTTTTTCAATTTTTCCCTTGACTAAAATATCGCTGAAATCCGTATTTAACCGATCGACATGAGCATCAGAAAGTTCAGACTTCAAGCGAATTACCAGTTTTTCATCCACATAGCGACAGGAGTGATAAACTAGATAAAAACTCGCGATCGCCTCGCAGGCCACCTCCACACTGTCAGTAATCGTATATAGACTGCGATCGTCAGCAGAAATCAAACCCCTACCCCGCAATTGTTTTTGCACAAAAGCATTCCAATCGTGCCAATAATCTCCCCCTGGTCGATCGATTAACACCAGAGGAGCTGGCCCAAACTTACCCGTTTGAGTCAAAGTCAGACACTCAAAAGCCTCGTCCAGAGTGCCGAAACCGCCGGGAAACAGAGCCAAAGCATCGCTTTCCCGCAGAAAAAATAACTTGCGAGTGAAAAAATATTTAAAATTGAGCAACTTGCGATCGCCCGCAATGAAAGGATTAGAATTTTGCTCGAAAGGCAACTGAATATTCAGTCCAAAAGAATGTTCAGCAGTCGCGCCCTCATTCCCCGCTTGCATAATTCCCCCGCCGCCGCCAGTAATCACCATAAACCCCTGCTGGGTAATGGCTCTAGCCAAATCTTTGGCCATCTGATATTCCGGCGATTCCGGGGACACCCTCGCCGAACCAAAAATCACAATTTTACGAAGGTGACGGTAAGGATAAAACATCTCGACAGCATTTTCCATATCTCGCAGAGATGCCGAGATAATTTTCCAGTCTAGGCGATCGATCTCCTCTCCGGCTATCCGCACTATAGTAGAGAGCGATCGCTCGATCCACTCTTCGTGCTTCAACATTGGCAAGTGATTAATCAAATCAATCACTTCAGCGTGGAGGGACTCAAAAACTTGACCAGACGGAGAAGGAATCATGAATTTTTCCGAAACGGTAACAATTTGTAGCTACAAAAAATTAAGGGGCAAGGCAAAATTAGAAGCTCTTAGCTACCAGCAAATTGCCCTGCTGGCGACTAATGACTTTTTCAGTAGCCTTACCCCCGTCTGCTAAGCGAGTTAGCATCCTCGCAGCCCCAAAAAAACAGCGCACAACTGCTAGCAGTTGCGTTAAATGTACTTTTCCAAAGTGTTGGAAAGAGTAGTTTTCGGAACCGCCCCAACTACCATATCCACCCGTTGGCCGTCCTTAAATATCATCAGCGTCGGAATGCTGCGGATACCGTATTGACTAGCCACATTAGGATTCTCGTCGGTATTAACTTTTACTACCTTCACCTGCCCTTCGTATTGCTGGGCAATTTCCTCTACCACAGGTGCGACCATCCTGCAGGGCCCGCACCAGGGAGCCCAAAAATCCACTAGAACTGGAACTTTACTATCGAGCACTTCCTGCTTAAAGGTAGAGTCGGTTACTTGCGCGGCTGCTGACATCCCTAGCCATCCTTGTAAATACTATTTCTCAAATTACAAGTTTAGCAAAAAGTGTTACTACTGGCACTAAACATTTTAGCAGGAAGAAGGAAGAAGGAAGAGGGAAGAAGGAAGAGGGAAGAAGGAAGGCACTCTGAGAGTGATTTTGATCAGGATACACCGATTATTGACACTCTCAGGGCTAAAGCCACTGAGATTCTGCGGACAGAGTAAAACTCTCGCTACGACCGTCAAACGCCGTCTACCTAGTCACCAATCGTCAAGCGATAGTTTCTAGCTACTTTTATTTTTTCCAATGCTTTCAGAATCCATCACTAAGCCAAGACGCGGTACGCTCCGCAACCTGCCTTTATTTGCTCTTTCCTGTCATACTGCGCCAGGACTTAAACCTAACCGTTGTTTCATAGGAGCCGGGATTTCTCCGATACTAGGATGCTTCAACACGTAGATGTTTTTTGTTCTTACTCACGATCTAATTTTAACACAAATACCACTGCGACTGAAGTCGCTCGTGCCGCTTCCCTAGGAAGGGCTAAAGCCACTGAGTTTCCCGCATCCCGTATTAATTTTTATGATTAAGCCTGAGTCAAAAGTCAGGAGTCAGAGGGAAGAAGGAAGAGGGAAGACGGCTGCCTTCGGTAGAAAGCAGAGGGTTGTCGATCGACTTTTCTGGCCGCTCAAAGCCTCAAACCCTTACTTAGCAAGTAAAAACTAGATTTTTGGTACAAAAGGAACCGCCCGAACAGTAGTCCGGGCGGAGTGTGGTGTGAGGAGTGAACGGAAACTTGTGTCTCCGCTTACTCTATTGTGACATCTTCACCTCGATAATTCCACAATATTATGTAAATTTCGAGACTATCCAACCAAGTTTGTCCAGGTAAGCTTGTAAGTAGCAAGCAAATCTACTTACCCATACCCAACTGCTGAGCTTTTTGATAGACTTTACCCTCCGTCAGCAGAGAAGGAGCAATCACCACCTCCACTTGCTGCATCTCCTTAAGATCCTTAGCACCCAGGGTGCCCATGCTCGTTTTCAGAGCCCCAAGGAAGTTGTGAGTACCGTCGTCGAGTTGCGCCGGGCCCCGGAGAATCTGCTCCAAAGTGCCGGTAGTTCCCACGCGAATGCGAGTACCGCGCGGCAAAACCGGGCTCGGAGTCGCCATTCCCCAGTGGAAGCCCCGGCCGGGAGCTTCTGCTGCCCTGGCGAAGGGCGAACCAATCATCACCCCATCAGCTCCACAGGCAATGCACTTACAGATATCGCCACCAGTAATCAAACCGCCGTCAGCAATCACCGACACGTATTTGCCAGTTTCGCGATAGTATTCGTCCCGCGCTGCGGCACAGTCTGCTACCGCTGTCGCTTGGGGAACCCCGACACCCAACACGCCGCGGGATGTGCAAGCAGCCCCCGGCCCGATGCCCACGAGGATGCCAGCAGCGCCAGTTTTCATTAAATTCAAGGCGACTTCGTAGGTGACGCAGTTGCCCAAAATTACCGGTATTGGCATCTCTTGACAAAATTGAGTTAAGTCTAGAGGCGTTACCGATTCTGGGGAAAGGAAAGCTGTTGACACTACAGTTGCTTGCACAAAAAATATATCGGCTCCTGCTGCTGCAACTGTTGAGCCGTATTGGCTCGCGCCAGCGGGGGTAGCGCTGACAGCGGCAATCCCTCCTCCATCTTTAATTTCTTTAATTCGCTGACCGATTAATTCTGGCTTGATGGGTTCGGCATAGAGTTGCTGCATCAGCGAGACAAATTCGTGATTCCCGACCGAAGCGATGCGCTCTAATATTGGTTGGGGGTCAGTATAGCGGGTGTAAATTCCTTCTAGGTTGAGGACGCCCATTGCTCCCAATTCCGACAGCAAAACGGCCATGCGGACATCGACCACCCCATCCATTGCGCTGGCGATGATCGGGATTTCTCGATCGATCCCGCCAATCTGCCACCTGGTCTCTGCCAAACTCGGATCGAGGGTGCGCTGTCCGGGAACGAGCGCGATTTCATCTATCCCGTAAGCTCGGCGAGCACTTTTGCCCCGCCCAATTTCAATATTCACGCTGTTTCACTTCCACAATGTATTTAAATTAGATGGACACTCCTCTGCCTGAAGGCGAGAGGATTCTTGGATCGACGATCTACCTTTAAATTGTCTATCCTTTCGGCATTGCTTAAACCTGAAGCCCGGTCGATTGACCCAAGATTCGAGCCTAATTTAGACAACCCCAGTGGGCTGATCTCCCCAAGAAGAGTGAGAATCACTTCTCTTGTTCCCGTGTGCCCCACGGTACAATTAATTAATAATGCTGGTTTTTCTGGGATTGGGTGCGCGGTGGTTACCCTAGCTTTGATTTTGTGGTGTTCGCTACCCACGAGACATTATTGTTTTCTAGCCAGTCGTTTTGGGGTTGATTATCCAATCGATGCTCGCGGTTATACTACCTGTATCTATTTCTAGAGTACCACCTTTCTCAAAAAAATCTGGGAAAGTTCGAATCCAAGCCGTCAAGGGAAGGACGGGGCTTTAAACCCAATTTTTCGGTAACAAAATCGTAGCCAGCCCGCAGGTAGCGATCGCGCGAATCAGTTGAAAAAAGCTCGATCTAGATTATAATTCTTTGACACTCTCAGGTCTAAAGACACGCTCGATTCTGCTGACAGAGTAAAACTCTCGCTACGGCCGTCAAACGCCGTCTACTTAGTCACCAATCGTCAAGCGATAGTTACTAGCTACTTTTGTCTCCAATGCTTTCAGAATCCATCACTAAGCCAAGACACGGTACGCTCAACATCCAGCCATCCCACCGCTCTTTTTGTGTTACCTCTCACTCTTGTGTACTAAGTTGCTGGGATTTCTCCGATACTAGGATGTTTCAACACGTAGATGTTTTTGTTCTTACTCACAACTCAATTCTAGCACATTTTCAATACCACGGCGGTTAAAACCGCACGAGTCGCTTCCCTCTCAGGTCTTTAGACTCGCTCGTTGCCCGCATCCCGTATTATTTTTATGAAATCCAAGAGCGTACTCTTCCTCAGCAACGGCCACGGCGAAGACGCGATTAACTGTCAAATTCTCCAAGCTTTGAGAGCATCTCCCTCGGATGTCGATGTGGCGGCGATGCCGATTGTCGGTGACGGGGCTGCTTACGGGCGATCGGGCGTACCGATGATTGGGCCCACCAGTAAAATGCCGTCAGGCGGCGTTTTTTACATGAATCCCCTGTTTTTGCTCCAAGATCTTGGGGCCGGGCTGATTGCTTTGACATGGCAGCAATTGCGGGCTGTTTGGAGCCATTCGCGCCACTGCGATTTAGTTGTGGCGACTGGGGATATTGTAGCTGCCGCGATCGCTCATTTGACCGATCGCCCCTATATAATTTTTCTGTCCGCTCATTCTAGTTATTATGAAGGTCGAGTCAATTTAGGTTTAGTCTTGTGGAAATTGCTTTCCTCGCCTCGATGTCTGGCAGTATTTACTAGAGATGCCTTGACTGCTGCCGACTTAAATCGACAGGGTTTAAAGAAAGCCAAATTTGTCGGCAATCCCGTCATGGACAACCTAAATTATACTGGCAAAGATTTGCAATTAATCCCCGGAGTTCGGACGATCGCCCTCCTCCCCGGTTCTCGCCTCCCGGAAGCTAACCACAATCTAATTCTGCTGCTGAAATTGGTAAAAGAAATTGCGGCTGTCTCTGCTATACCCGTCCAGTTTCGCGCTGCTTTAGTTCCAAGTTTGATGCCAGAATTAGATCGTATTGCCGCGCGGTCTGGCTGGCAACACCAATCGGGAAAGCTAATTATTCAAGGCATCAAACAGTCTTTTTGTCAACAGCAATTAGCCGTTGAGGTACTTTGCTATTCCGATGCTTTTGCCGATATTTTGCAGCAATCTAGTTTAGTAATTGGCATGACAGGAACTGCTGTAGAACAAGCCGTTGGCTTGGGAAAACCTGTAATTGCCGTACCGGGAAACGGCCCATCTTTCACCTATAGATTTGCTGAAGCTCAACACAGACTTTTAGGTAATTCTGTACAGGTAATTGGCACAAAACCAGCAAATAATGATATTATTAAACAAGCTGCTTTAGCGCTATATCGAACTTTGCAAGATGATAATTATTTAGCAAGTTGCGTGAAAAATGGCTTAGAAAGAATGGGGCGATCGGGCGCTAGCATCAAGATTGCTAACTACCTGGTAAAATATCTAAACTAGAGCAATATGGGTAGCCAGAAACCGGGTTTTTGCTGAGAATACCCGTCACAAAACTCAGAAACGGCAAAAAACCCGGTTTCTTTGGTCGGAGTGCGCTATTATTTCAGCAACTCAGAAACAGTTTTAAATGCGTAACCTTTCGACTGCAAAGTCTTGACAATCATGTCAGTTGCTGCTACAGTTTTAGAGCGATCGCCCCCGCCGTCATGCATCACCACAATCGAACCCGATCGCACATTGTCAATCACCCGATTTGCAATATCTTCCGCCGAGTGCGTTTTTTCATAATCTTGCGAATCCACATCCCACATAATCAGTTTTTTGTGCATTTGCGACAGCAAATAAGGCAAAACTACAAATCTCCGACCCCAAGGCGGCCGAAAACTAATACTCTCCTGCTTAACACCCAATTCCAGCAAAAGTTTGTCTGTTTTTGCAATTTCCGACAACAAAAACTCGCGGGGTTTAAACATCATATCCTTGTGGGAGTAGGAATGGTTTCCCAACTCATTTCCCCTCGCAATAATCATCGGCACGATTTCTGGATGTTTCTCAATATTGCGGCCAATTTCAAAAAAAGTTGCTTTAACTTGGTAGCGCTCTAAAACATCTAAAAGCTGATTTGTATAGGGAGGATAGGGGCCGTCATCGTAGGTAATCGCCACAACTTTCTCTCGAATATCAGCGCGGTTAAAACCTAAAAAATTGTGAAATTTAGTAACTCTTATCAACAGCGATACTGCAAAAAAAAACGCTATTGTGAAAAGCAGAAACTTTTGTAAATTTTTACCGATTCGCATAGTTGCACGCACTCGTTCGTGGGTAAGTCCTATTGATGTCAGATTATAGCACGATCCGGGGCAGATTAGTCTTAACATTATCCTGAAGAAAAATGTTAGACTCATAAGAGATCTTACCTACTCATAATTCGACCTTTGAGACTAGAGACAAAAAAAAGCTGTAGTTCACAAGTACGAAAGCGAACTCCATTATGATTTCACTGCCAGATATCACAATTGTCAGCCAAATTTACGAAAGTGCTAACTCACTCGTATACCGAGGCATCCTGAATCAAAATCAGCAACCATTGATTTTGAAACTCCTCAAACAGGAGTATCCGAACCCAGCCGAACTCTACCGCTATCAGCAGGAATACGAAATCACTTGCCGTCTTAATTTCAAGGGAACGATTAAAGCCTACGAACTGCGAAAATATCAGAACACACAAGTTATGTTGTTGGAGGATTTTGGCGGAGAGTCATTAAAAATCCTACTGGAACGTCGTACCTTTTCAGTATCAGAATTTCTCCACCTTGCCATCCAAATTACACAGGCTTTAGGCAAAGTTCATCAAAACAAAGTCATTCACAAAGATCTCAATTCATCTAACCTTGTCTTGAATCCTCAAACCAAACAATTAAAAATCATTGACTTTGGCTTATCTACCATCCTATCCCAAGAAAATCCCAGCCTCAAAAGTCCTAATCTTCTAGAAGGAACATTAGCTTATATTTCCCCCGAACAAACAGGACGGATGAATCGAGTAATCGACTACCGCACCGACTTTTATTCTCTGGGCGTTACTTTCTATGAACTGCTAACCAACCAGTTGCCTTTTGAATCCGTCGATGCCCTTGAATTAGTCCATTGCCATATTGCCAAACAACCGACTCCACCTCATGAAATTAATCCAGAAATTCCCTTGAATGTCTCAGAAATTGTCATGAAGTTAATGGCAAAAACGGCGGAAGATAGATATCAGAGTGCTTGGGGAATCAAGGCAGATTTAAAAACTTGTCTCGCTCAATCTAGAACTGGTGAAATTAAAGCTTTTTCCTTGGGATACCAAGACATTTATCCTCAATTACAACTCCCTCAAAAACTGTACGGGAGAGAATCACAGATTGAGTCATTATTGGCTGCTTTTGTTCGCGTAGCTTCGGGAGAAGAGAAACAACTAGGGGCGAGCAACCCAACGACAACTGAGTCACAAAATTGTCAGCGACAAGGACAAACTGAACTCATGCTAATTTCTGGATACTCTGGTATTGGAAAATCAGCTTTAGTTCAGGAATTGTATAAACTCATTACTCAAAAAAGCGGCTACTTTATAGCAGGTAAATTTGACCAGTTGCAACGCGATATTCCCTATCAAGCTTTAGTCGCTGCCTTCCAAGAATTGGTGCGGCAATTGCTCACCGAAACTCAACCCCAATTACAACAATGGCAAGAGCAGATTCAACGCGCATTAGGCAGTAACGGACAAATTATTATTGATGTTATTCCCGAAGTTGAACTGATTATTGGCAAACAGAATCCCGTCCCAGAATTGCCGCCAACAGAAGCACAAAATCGGTTTAATTTAGCTTTTCAAAACTTGATTCATGTCTTTTGTCAAAAAGAGCATCCTCTCGTCTTATTTCTAGACGACCTTCAATGGACAGACAGCGCTACGCTGCAATTGCTCCAGTTGATAATGACCGATTTTACTACTCAATATCTGTTTGTAATCGGAGCTTATCGAGATAACGAAGTCACTGCAACTCATCCTGCAATGCTGACTTTATCTGAGATGAAAAAGCAGGGAGTAGTAATTGATCATCTCTCCCTTTCACCCCTAAATTTAAACCAGGTTAATGAATTCATTGCAGATACGCTGAAAACCGATCGCATCCAGGCGCAAAGATTAGCCGAGTTGGTTTGGCAAAAAACACAAGGAAATCCGTTTTTTATCAAAGAGTTTCTGAAGTCACTTTATACAGAGCAATTGCTGAAATTTGATACTAATGCTGGGGCTTGGGATTGGGATTTAGAGCAAATTATAACTAGGAATATTACTGATAACGTTGTTGAGTTCATGGCAGATAAAATTCAAACCTTATCAGAGTCAGCACAAAAAGTTTTACGATTAGCCGCTTGTATTGGCAACCAATTTGATTTACAAACCCTTTCAATTATTAATGAAACTTCTCAAAAAGCAGCGGGAAATGAATTGTGGGATGCCATTCAATCGGGATTGATCTTACCCCTTGGGGATGATTACAAATTCCTGAAAACAAACCGAGAGGCGAAGGACTTAAAAATTACCTATAAATTTGCTCACGATCGCATTCAGCAAGCCGCCTATTCCCTAATTCCCCCAGACGATAAACAAGCAGTTCACTGGAAAATCGGGCAACTGTTGTTACAAAATACACCGCAACAGATCCTCCAACAAAAGATTTTTGATATTGTCAATCAACTAAACTTCGGTATTGAAGCAATTGACGTTCAATTAGAAAGAGATAAACTGGCTCAATTAAATCTGATTGCTGGCAAAAAAGCGAAGGCATCAGCAGCTTGGAAACCCGCGTGGAATTACTTAAGACTTGGTATAAATTGCCTGAGTGCAGATAGTTGGCTTCGTCAGTATGACCTAACTCTGACACTGTATGTGGAAACAGTAGAAGCTGCTATCTTGAGTGGCCACGTTGAGGAAATGGAAAAATTGGCTGAGCTTGTGCTTCAACAAGCTCCTTCGTTGCTGGACAAAGTGAAAGTCTATGAAGTCAAGATTCAAGCTTATACAGCACAAAACAAACCTCTGGAAGCGATAGAAACGGCACTTTCAGTATTAAAGCTGTTGGGGATTCGCTTTCCCAAAAAACCAACAAAATTAAATATTTTCCTTGAACTGGCTCAGACAAAGTTAAGTTTAGCAGGGAAGCGAATCGAGGAGTTAATCGACCTACCAGTGATGACTGACCCTTATAAGCTGGCCGCTATGCGTATCCTCTCAAGTGTAGTTTCTGCTGCCCATTTTGCCACACCTGAACTCCTGCCGCTGATGGTGTTTAAACAGGTCAATTTATCCATCAAATACGGGAATACTTCAGTGTCTTCTTGTGCCTATGCTACTTACGGACTAATTCTGTCTGGAGAAACCGTAGGAGACATTGAGACTGGTTATCAATTTGGGCAACTTGCTCTCTTGTTACTCGATAATTTTCATGCTAAAGAACTCAAAGCCCGAACAATATTTATTGTTAATTACTTTGTCAAACATTGGAAAGAGCATCTTAGGGAAACCTTAAACCCTTTGCAGAATGCTTACTCGATCGCCCTAGAAACTGGAGACTTAGAATATGCAGCTTATGCAGTTTGCGTATACTGCTACCATTCCTATGTATTGGGGAAGGAATTGGCAACAGTGGAGCGAGAAATGGCAATGTACAGTAATACCCTCAGCCAACTGAAGCAAGAAACATCATATTACTATAACCAACTCAATCGACAGGTTTTATTGAACTTGATGGGACAGGCTGAAGATAAGTGCCGTTTAATTGGTGAAAGCTATGACGAAGTAAAAATGTTACCCCTGCATCTGTCAGCAAATGCTCAAAATATTTGTCATTCCGTCTATTTTTACAAGCTATTTCTCTGCTATATTTTTCAAGACTATCAGCAAGCTATAGAAAATGCTAAATCAGCCGAAAAATATAGCGATAGTGCTGTAGGCACTATTCCTCTCTATCATTTCTATAATTCTTTAGTCCATCTTGCCATCTATTCTGACGCACCGAAATCCGAGCAAAAAGTCATCCTCCAGAAGGTGAAAGCCAACCAGAAAAATATCAAAAAATGGGCGCATTTTGCTCCGATGACTCACCTCCATAAATTCTATCTAGTGGAAGCAGAGCGATATCGAGTTTTGGGTGAAACCACTCTCGCTATAGACTATTACGATCGCGCCATTGCCTTAGCCAAAGAAAATGACTACATCAACGAAGAGGCTTTGGCTAATGAATTGGCTGCCAAGTTTTACCTCGCTTGGGGAAAAGAGCAAGTTGCCGAAGCCTATATGACAAATGCTTACTACTGCTATTTACTTTGGGGTGCAACAGCTAAAATGACAGATTTGAAACGACAGTATCCACAACTTTTAAAGCGTTTTACGACAGCCAATACGTCCATAGATTCGCGCAACAGCCTGTCTAATACCTCTGGCAGCACTTCAGGTGAAACCCTGGATTTGGCAGCATTGATGAAAGCATCTCAGGCGATCGCCAGTGAAATTGAGTTGGATAAACTCCTCACGACTTTGATGAGAATCCTGCTGGAAAGTTGCGGGGCACAAACTGGCTATCTAATTTTAGAATCTCAAGGACAACTAAGAGTCGAAGCGTCAGGTGAGGCTAACTCAGATCGGGTGATGGTTTTGCAATCGACTCCCATAGAAACCTGCCTGCCTTTGTCGATTATTCACTATGTTGAAAGGACTCAGGAAGGACTGATTGAAACCAATGTTGCCCGTGAAGGCAGATTTACCCAAGATGCTTATATCAAAACACAGCAGCCCAAGTCGATTCTTTGCGCTCCTCTGCTCAATCAAGGGCAATTAATTGGCATTGTTTACTTGGAAAATAATTTAGCAGATGGTGTCTTTACACCCGATCGCCTGGAACTAATTCAACTATTATCAAGTCAAGCGGCGATCGCACTTACCAACGCCAGACTCTACACCCAAGTACAATCCACCCAAAATCGCCTGAATAAATTCCTCAACGCTATTCCCCTGGGCATTTCCGTTCACGACGCCAAAGGACAAATCATCTACACCAATCAAGTTGCACAGCAGTTACTGAATATTCAAGATTTACCAAAAACAGAAACCCAGCAACTATCACAAACCTATGGCGTTTATCGGGCCGGCACTGGGGAGATGTACCCAGTGGCACAGTTTCCCGTCGTGCGATCGCTTGGCGGTGAAAAAGCACGAGCAGATGACTTGGAAATACATCACAGCGACGGGAGCATTTTTGTAGAATCAACCAGTACGCCAATTTTCGATGACACGGGTAATGTAGAATATGCGATCGCAGCTTTTCAAGATATTAGCGATCGCAAACAGGCCGAAAAAACCCTCATCGAAAATGTCCGTTTAGAACAAGAAATTAGCGATCGCAAAAAAACAGAAGCAGAACTCGAACGCGCAAAAGAAGCAGCCGTTACCGCCAACCTCGCCAAAAGCACCTTCCTTGCCAACATGAGCCACGAATTGCGAACTCCCCTCAACGCCATTCTCGGCTTTTCCCAACTGATGGATGGGGATACAAATCTGTTAAATGAACAAAAAGAAAACCTAAACATCATTCATCGCAGTGGAGATCATTTGTTAACCCTGATTAATCAAGTGCTTGACTTGTCCAAAGTCGAAGCCGGACGCATGACGCTATCAGAAAATAATTTAGACCTCCATCACTTCCTAGCTGATATCGAAGATATGTTTGTCTTAAAAGCCAAAGATCAAGGCTTACAATTACGATTTGAATGTGGTGCCGATGTTCCTAAATACATCTACGCTGATGAAGTTAAGTTGCGGCAAGTCCTGATTAACTTAATCGGTAATGCCATTAAGTTTACCTCTTCTGGAAGCGTGTCTGTTGAAGTAATATCAAATCCGGTAGCATCGGAATTAATATTACCCACATTCAGGGACAAGACAGTCGTGTCCCTACAATTAATTAATCAGGGTAGGGACACGGCAGTGCCGTGTCCGACCTATCATTCCGGTGCAACCGGAATAGATATCAAAAATCAACAGGAAAACGCCCAAAATCAAGCCGAAACACAAAGAACAAACAACCAACAACGAACAACCATTACCTTTGAAATAAAAGATACGGGAGTTGGCATGGCATCAGAGGATTTGAAGCAACTATTCCAACCCTTCGTGCAAACAGCATCAGGTAAAAAAGTGCAGCAAGGAACGGGATTAGGACTGACAATTAGCCGTCAATTTATCCGCTTGATGGGAGGTGAAATAACAGTCATTAGTGGCGGCAAAGTTTTCACCCCTGGAATGCCTCTGAGGGAATTATCTGATGATACAATGGCTCTGGCAACATCTGGCACAACATTTCAATTTGACATTACTGTGGGCATCGCTGATAGCGCAATTCAAAACCAACCCTACAATCGTCGCGTCATTGCTTTAGCACCCAACCAACCCCCATATCGCATCCTAGTAGTAGACGATCGAGATGACAATCGGAAACTGTTAATTAAACTCCTCAAACCTGTTGGTTTTGAAGTGCAAGAAGCAACTAACGGTATGGAAGCCCTGGAAATTTGGGACTCCTACTCACCGCATCTCATCTGGATGGACATGAGAATGCCAGTTATGGATGGTTATGAAGCCACGAAACAGATTAAAAGCACCATCAAAGGTCAAGCTACTGCTGTTATTGCTTTGACAGCTAGCGTGTGGGAAGAAGAAAAGGCAGTTATTTTAGCGGCTGGTTGTGATGATTTTGTCCGAAAACCATTTCAAAAAGAAGTCATCTTTGACATCATGGCTAAACATTTGGGTGTCAGTTATATTTATCAGGAACAACAGCCACCGTCTCCCCCTTCTAATGTGACGGGAGAACCGTTAAATTTAACAGATTTATTAGCAGCGATGTCAAAACAATGGATTGTAAAATTCCATGAAGCAGCTCTTGACGCGGATTCAGAATTAGTTTATAAACTCCTTGATGACATTCCTGAATCTCACGCTTTCGAGCTTCAAAATCTCAGAAATTGGGTGAAGAAGTTTCAGTTTGAGAAGATTCTGGATTTAACTGAACCCTTGGTTGGTGAATCTTGATATAGCAGATTGCAGGTTTATGAAGTACACCGCGCGATCGATCCCCCCTAGCCCCCCTTAAGAAGGGTGGGACAAGAGTATTCAAAGTCAACCCCTACTCACACCCTACTCCCTTCTTAAGGGGGATTTAGGGGGATCTAGACTCAGCTAAAAGCGATAAATCTCAGGCATTTCAAAGTCCCCCTTAAGAAGGGGGATTTAGGGGGATCTAGACTCAGCTAAAAGCGATAAATCTCAGGCATTTCAAAGTCAACCCCTACTCACACCCTACTCCCTTCTTAAGGGGGATTTAGGGGGATCTAGACTCAGCTAAAAGCGATAAATCTCAGGCATTTGAAAGTCAACCCCTACTCACACCCTACTCCCTTCTTAAGGGGGATTTAGGGGGATCTAGACTCAGCTAAAAGCGAGATTTCTTGGGTCGGATTGCGTAAGTCCCGTTTATGCTATTTGATGTTAGTAGGTGGTTGGTTCAGTTCCATCATTGACTTTAACGGCGACTGTTTTAACTCTGGAATATCGCGGATGGTAATTGAGCAACCGTCTGCCAATTTCACAGCAGTTAAATAATAGCATTTGCCAAGGTCATCACTTTCTGGATGAACCTCTCCTTCAAGTGATTGTCCAGTCTCAACAACCTCTACTAATAAATCAAACAATCCTGGAATCAATTGATTAAGCAGTTTTTTCATCAAGGGTGCGCCCGCGAGTTCGGTTCGTTTTTTGCCTAACTGTTTAGCAAAGACAGGATTAACTACCAAGCAGCGAAAATCTTCAATTTCTCCCGCGATATCTCCCTTCACCGCCTGCACCGCGGCTATTCCATCCAGAGATGAGTTGAGCAAATTTGCCAGCAGGATGCGAGATTGGTAGGCTATTTCTGCGATTTGCTGATGTCGATCGATCGCTTCTTTAAGCTGGCGTTTTTGGAGCCCAATAGTGAGGTGAGTTTCGAGGCGCACTAGCACTTCTTCCGGCTCAAAAGGTTTAGAGATGTAGTCAACTCCCCCTACCTTAAAAGCTTTGACTTTATCAAAAACTTGGTCAAGTGCGCTTAAGAAAATAATCGGAATTTCTGAGGTATTTTCATCGGATTTGAGAGCTTCGCAGACTTGATAGCCGTCCATGTCTGGCATTATAATATCCAGCAAGATAGCATCGGGGGGATTATGGCGAACTGTCCTCAAGGCCATCGAACCATTGGTGACGCAGCGAACTTTATACCCATTTTTAGTGATAATTTCTGTGAGAAAATGCAGATTTTCTGGGAGGTCATCAACAATTAAAATGTTGCCTTTGGGAGTTTCTAATTCATTGATGTCACTTCCTTGGGCCGCATCGATCGCGATAGATTCGCCTTTTTCATTGGCGATCGCAGTTGTGGTGTTTTGCTTCTCTACCAGAGACCGGAAGTTATGCTTAGTAACTTTTTTTTCCATGACATCGGAAATGCGCTGCCACAGGAGGGAAGATGAATCTTTGATATGTCCTACACTCAGGTACAAGCTGTCAGCAACAACACTATAATTTGCGTTTTCCCAAGCAGATTTTAAGATTTCCCGATCTAGAAAAGTTAACGGTTTACCCATCTTGGACTCTAAGGCTGATTCGATAAATTCTAGGGCTTCTGCAAAAGTCATATACAAATCCATCTCATCGGGTAAGGTTTTCCAGTTTTGCACCCTAATTTTGTATTATGCACCGTGGTTTTGATTGTAGGCAATACCACCTTGGCGGTTGCTATACAAAAAACATTTACTATACTAGGACTTACGCAAAAAACCCGGTTTCTGAGAAAATTCGTGCATCTCTGCGACAGATATTGACATAGAAACCGGGTTTTTGGCCCCCAGTGCGTAAGTCTTATATACAAAGTATAGTATACAACCTGCTTTACTAGGGTCTGACCACGGGGAGAGAATCAAAGCCGTCCTATAAGGACGGGGCTTCAGACCCAACTTCTTGGTGAATTGGTGGTGGATGGCGCGGACCGATCGCAATTTTAGCTGTAAGCTTTTCCCTGTAAAGGTTCTGTGCATACTACACTTTGTGAGTTCCCACAAATTTATCAAAGATCCGACTTTTCCGACTTTATGATCCGACTTTTCCGACTTGCTTTCTGCCGATCGGCCAAACATACTATTGAATAGCATCCACCAAAAGACTGAGAACAGTACCAGTCAAGCTGTTGCTCTGCTCCATCTAAAGATAGATAGTAGCACGAATCAGGTTGTCTATCTGAATGTAGACGCTGCGGGTAAGTAGTGGTCTGACTAATTTAATGGGTCGTTGCACCTATCTCGATCCCCCTAAATCCCCCTTAATAAGGGAGTAGGGTGTGAGTAGGGGTTGACTTTGATCAGAATCTTGTCCCCCCCTTATTAAGGGGGGTTAGGGGGGATCAGATTCTATGCAGCCTCATAAAAAATTGGTCCTACCTAGTCAGCAGTTCTTTGAGAGAACTATTTTAACCAGCCCATCAATCGGCTTGCTGCTGATCTCGCTCTAATTTGCCAAGTTGAGTCATTCGCTGCAAAGCATACAAACTCCCCAAATAGGAGCTAATTTTCTGTGGAAATTTATAGCCTTTTGAAGGATACATTGTTTCATTTATGAACCAGTTAATAGTGCCGGGAAAATTAGATTCTTTAACAGTGAAATTATGATGATGCAAGCGACTACTAACCACATCCTAACCGGAACAGAAGAACACCAACTCTTACAACGCATTGTCGCAGGGGAAATTAATGCCTTCTGGCAAATCTTCCAACAGCACCGAGACTACCTGTTTCGTTGCTGTCTCAAGTGGATGAACGGCAACTCAACGGAAGCGGAAGACCTGCTGAGTCAGGCGACGATCAAAGCCTGGGAAAAGGTACGAGAGGGTGCGGTTGCTATCAAAAATTTTAAAGCTTGGCTCACCCAACTGACTCATAACCTCTGCATGGATCTCCACCGACAGCGCAACAGAGGCGCATTTGGGGTGGAGAATTTGGAGGCGATCGCTCCTGCGTATCAACAGGAATGGGTTAGCCAAGAAGAAACCCCAGTTCTCGCCGCGTAGCGGCGAGAACTCGAGTTATTTTTGCAAAATACCATTAATAACTTATCGCTCAGACTCCGCGAAACTTTTATTCTCCACTGGTATAAAGAACAGTCGTATCAAGAGATAGCCCAACAACTTAATATTTCTTATGATAATGTCCGCAAGCGCATTTCTCAAGCGCGGGCAATTTTGCGGCAGCGGTTGAGCGAGTATGAGGGAGAGGAGACATGCGCTGCTTCCCCGTCTCGAAAACAGCGGCAACCGATTAAAACAAATATTTTAGCATCATCTGGGGATCAAGAACAGGTACTGACTGTTGCCAGTAATTCCCCCAAAAATATAGCCCTGTCTGTTGAGACAACTCAACATTACCAGAGCAGCCACTATGAGCTGCCCCTACAGGCTGGTAACGAGAAGAGTGAGACTCAGCCTGAAATTTTACCCCCGGCAAAATTTGCTCCAATAGAGTCAGTTTTGGGAGAGGCTGAATCTGACGGGAAATTAGAAGAAATAGAGATTGTGCGAGGGGAAATTGAGGCGGTGCTGCTTGTTGGGCAGCCAGCACCGATTTTCTACCAATTTAATTTAACCGTGAAACAGTGGAGAGGGGTAGGCACGGGGAGTAGGGGTAGCACTACCCCTACCCCACAAAACCCTCGTTTTCCTGAGAATGAAACAGCCCTGCCCTTAAGAAGGGAGTCAGAGGATAACTTTTCTTTTCGCGGGGGTTGGGGGGGAGCTCAACTGGTTCATCCACAAAGAAGTTTGGTATTAGCTTTGGGATGCAAGTCGTCGGTCGGAAAAGTGAAAAAACGACCCTCTCTAATATGGGAGATACTAGAGCTTTTTGAACTCCGCTGGCTGGTTTGGGCGGACAGTGGGGGCTGTTGGCTGTCTTCCCTCTGAAACCGCATGGTCATCACCTTTGTTTTTTACCGAATCTGCGATGCTCTAACGAAGTTATTTCGTAAAAAACCCGGTTTCTCGGTTGGGGATAAATTCTCTTTGAATCTGTTTGTAATATGGGTGGCGCGATCGCTTTTGTGGGGAGTGCGAATCGCGGGATTTGACATGGGAAAAAAGCCGCGTGAAGCGTAGCTATCCCGCTTCTTAATCGCGCCTACAAATGCTTGGCGATAGTTATGAAATAGGACGGATTTTGTAGGGGCGGTCGTCCCGCCACGCCCCGGCTTGGTGAGAGCGATCGCGATCGACTACAGAATTCACAAATTGCCTGACAAAAGCGTCTAACTAATAGAACCATGCAGCACCGACTATAGCTCCGGCTGTAGCAGAGATAGGCGTTTATCCTAGCGCCAGCTTATTGACCGCAGAAGTTATAAATTTCCCAGATTATGGCCGTTCTTAACTTTAACGAAAGCATCTATCGGCAAGACAATCCCAACGAAGAACAGCAACTCTTACAACGCATTGCCGCAGGGGAAATTAATGCCTTCTGGCCACTTTTTCAACAGCACCGAGACTACCTGTTGCGTTGCTGTCTCAAGTGGATGAACGGCAACTCAACGGAAGCGGAAGACTTGCTGAGTCAGGCGATGGTTAAAGCCTGGGAAAAAGCGCAAAAGTACGCCGGAAAAATCGAGAACTTCAAATGTTGGCTAACGACGCTGACTCGTAATTTCTGGATCGATCTAACACGCCGCCGGGGTGCGAACCAATTTGAGGATATAGAAGTTTATGGCGATCGCGACGAGCTAGGACTGGTTTCTGTTGACGACACTCCAGCGATCGCCTTGGATCGTGATGAGAAAAAGAGAGTGATTCGCCGCGCTATTGATGAGTTACCAACTAAGATGCGCGAGACGTTTATCCTGCATTTTTATGAAGAATTGTCTCATCAAGAGATCAGCGAAAAGCAAAATATTTCCTACCAGAATGTCTGCAAGCGCATCTCCCAGGCGCGGGCAATTTTGGCTATTGAGTTGCGGGGATATTTTATCGGGGAGGATGGGACAAAAACGGAATTGGCGGTGACACCGGCGGTAACGGAGTCGGCAATTGAGGAAATGTCTGAGGGGAATGCGGAAGTTGAAGCGATTGTGGGGGAGTCGGTGACTTTATCTGTGGCGATCGCGCAAGTGGAGAGTGTTGTGGGTGAGGAATCGCCTTTTGTAGCGGTATCTGTGGAGCATTCTGAGTCGGATTCTGTTGCGGCGACTTCTGAGGGGAGGTTGGAGGAATTTAATGCGATCGGGAGACAGATAGTAGGGGGATTCCCCCCGTGGCTGTCCAGTTTTGGCGGTTCACTGCTGTTTTATGGTCTAAGAAAATTGGTATTAGAAGTAATAAGGGGTGAGGGGTGCCAGTGGTGTGGGGGCGACAATGGCATCAGGCGGGGAAAGTTGCGGGAGAATGTGCGATCGTCGCGATATGCTCCTTTGTATCGTCTTCCCTATTTTCAATCGTTTGTTAAGAGGCGATCGAGGACGAAGATGATGGTTCGTTAATACTACACCAACTGCGTCGAAACAGTGGTGATAATGACAGGTCTGCTAAACAGTAGACATGGCGGGTGAGTCGTATGACATCGGTCAACTCAAAGGTGGCATATTTTGCTCTGGTGAGATGTTCATAGGCGGCTTGACAAAATGCTTTGAGTTTGTCAGCTTGAATCATAGGTAGATGCTAGTTGTTGGTACAACTTTCAGCTTCTAGCAGACTGGAGGCTCAGTGTCAATTTCTGGGTCTTGTACGCCGGATAACTGGAAAATTCAGAAATTGGGATTTGGGATCGTCTTAAGGGTGTAGAAATAATCAAGAGCATCATATCAGGAGAATTATGACGTTATACCAAGTGGAAAATCAATGGGGTAGCTCATCTGAGCCTTGGCATAAAGGTGGGACATGGGAGATGGGTTGTCGTCCTAACCAAAACGTTGTCGCTATCGATGTTAAGTCTGTTGATCGCGGACAAACTCTCAGCGGTACCATGACCTATGCTGGAGAAGGACTGATTGGCTTTCGCGCTACCCAATCTAGCGATAATAATTATACAGTTGAAAACCAATGGGGAGGAGATACTGCGCCTTGGCATTCTGGAGGCAAATGGATTCTCGGTTGCCGCACTAACCAGAATGTGGTTGAACTAAACCTGAAATCTGATGACGGTGGCAAGACCCTGAATGGCACCATGACTTATGCTGGTGAAGGGCCAATTAGGTTCAAAGGCACTATGACTGAAAAAGACCCATCGGACGCAAGTCATCAGGTGAGATTCTCTGAGCCTATTTCTTCATTTAGCCCTGATGGGATGGTGAGTCGCATCACGAGTGGTCAAACAGTGAATGATGCAACAACACAATATATGTCGCAGCAAAGTTACCGACAAGGTAAGTTTATGCAGACGTTCTCGCAGTTAGATTTTGAGGGTCTCCAAGAAGTCCAGCAGCCTGATGGAGATACTGTGTGGGCTGCGGTACAGACAATTGACAACCAGGAGTTCAATTTCTATTTGTCGAAAGCTGAAATTCTCCAAAGCATTACGCTCACAGAAGTTACCAGTCAAAGCCAGATCGATGAGACGGCAAAGAAATACAATATCAAACCCGATCAAACTTATATTACGATTGATGGAAAAAAATATTTCGTCAATATGAATCTTCCGGGGCACTTCGGAACAGGGCAAAACAATAACACTTGGATTAACTTGGGTGTTTTTATTATTGGCGACTCAGCGATGGCGGCAACGATCGCGGCGATAATCGCCGCATTAGGCGGTGATGCCTTTGCAAATGCATTAAAAAATATCAGTTCCGCTCTTTTCAAAACGCTTTGGTCTGTTGTTTCTGGTGCAATGAAAGCCGGTTTCCGGTTTACCGTAACGCTTCTCAAAAGATTGTTAACCGGTGCAACTTTAGAAGCGGCAGTTGACGCAGCTAAAATAGCTGCGGGTGAAGCATGGACAGGAGCAGTTGAAAATTTGAGTTCTAAGACGCTGAGGTACACTGTAATTGGTGTAATAATCATAGTTACTATGACCCTGATTATTGATCTCGTCTTGCATGAAAGCTATCAGAAGGTCTATTTCTACAACCTCACAGATTACGATCTTGAATTTGACTTCCCCTACAAGGATTATGGAAATCCACACAACGTGCCGAACCAAGTTGTACTCGCAAGTCAAAAGCGAAAAGGACCACGCGATACTGATCTAGGCAGTTGGTACAATGGCTCGGCATTTCGGTTCCAAAGCGACAGCGAATTTCACGGATTGGGATACACAATGCGCTGTAAGTTCAAAGATCCCAAAACGCAGAATGTCGTAAAAACATTCGCTTGCTTGTTTGATGTCCCGTTTGGTGCTAATAACTCAGTGTTTGCTTCAGCAAATGATCCTGGTGATTACAAACAATACTATAAGTCCAACTCTGGTACTAAAAAGGTTACTCAGTATAGTGCCAATGATGGACATCAAGAGATAATTGTCACTTACGATTATCTGAGTGGTAAGCATGAAGATCCGGAAACAGGACAATCCCTATACCTATACAACTCGCTTGTTGTGATACGCGACCTGCCTACCTAGATAACGGTGCAAAACTCACAAAAAGAACAACTGTACCATAGCGGTTTTCACTCTGGTAGAGTAGAGGTGCAAACAGGAGATTGCCGTGTTCCTGCCCCTACTGTGTACCTCACTAGATTAAAAACTGCTATATATCCGGGCTTTGACCTATGTAAGGCATTAGTAGAAAATAAGTAGTGTGATCGCCCACCCAGTTACATATCAAAATCCCGGCAGCAGAGAGCGCGATCGCCCCTCTATCTTTCTTAAAATTGAAACAGTAGAAAGTGCGATCGCCCCCTAGTTACATATCAAAATCCAGGCGGCTAGGAAGCGATCGCCTCTCTATCTATCTTTAATTGACACAACTTTAAAGAAGTAGAGAGCGCGATCGCCGCCTAGTTACATATCAAAATCACGGCGGCTAGGAAGCGATCGCCCCTCTATCTTTCTTGAAATTGACACAACTTTGAAGAAACAGAGAGCGCGATCGCCCCTAGCTATATATCCAAATCCAGGCTGTTAGGAAGCGATCGCCCCTTTATCTTTCTTGAAATTGAAACAACTTTGAAAAATTAACACTACTTCTAACGGAACAATTTAATGACTCAAAATACATCAGAAAATATGAATAACTCGAAAAAAGAACCGATTACCGAGAAAGGAAAGTAAAACCCATGTTAGAAATAATTAATCGTTACGCTCACGGTTTTGTAGTTATTCCAGTAATTTTGGCTTGTAAACAAAAAGGTCTGTTTGATCTCCTACAGCATCAAAATTCGCTGACTTTAGAGCAAATTACCTCACGTCTTGGGGCAAACAGCGGACACCTCCAAGTGGCTTTGAGGATGATGCGATCGCTCAATTGGCTTGAACGAAATGAGGTCGGACAGTATGCTCTAACAGATGGGGCTGAGATTCACAAAAAAATACCAGAAGAAATCCTAGACTTGTATCACCTGCCTGTAGAGTCTTACTTAAAGGGAGAGCAGCAGCCCGGTCTTCTCAAAGATTGGATCGAACGTTCCAGCCAGCGGTGGAATATTAAAGACCCAGTGATGGCAGATTTCTTAGATGGGATTCTGGTCATCCCTATCTTGCTTGGGCTCCACAAGTACAACCAACTTGTGGAAGATGAAGGTGGGCACTTATTCTCACAATTAAGCGCTCCCGTGCGCGAGGAATTGTGCCAACTGTTTGAGAATAAAGGGTGGGCCAATCGGAAAGAAGGTCATTGCGGCCTCACTGATGTCGGTAGATTTATAGCAGACCGGGCCTTGATTACCGGAACTACAGCTTCTTACACTCCCATGTTATCTCGGATGCCAGAGTTGCTGTTTGGCGACTGTCAGGCTGTGTTTTCCAGAGATGCTGCGGGGCACGAAACCCACGTCGATCGCACCCTAAACGTGGTGGCTAGTGGATTTCAGCACGAGAAGTATTTTGCTGATGTAGAGGATATCATATTATCTATTTTCAACAGGCTGCCTTATGAAGAGCAACCGAACTACATTGTCGATATGGGGTGTGGAGATGGAACGCTTTTAAAACAGGTCTACGAAACCATTGGGTCGAAGTCCGCCAGAGGTAAAGTGCTGGATCTGTATCCCCTGCGCGCGATCGGGGTGGACTATAACGAAGCATCCATAACTGCGACAGCACGAACTCTAGCGGGTATCCCACACATAGTTCTGAAGGGAGATATCAGCGACCCGGAGGAAATGGTGGCTTCTTTGAGGAAGCGTGGAATTAACGATCCCGAAAATATCCTTCACATTCGGTCATTTCTAGACCACGATCGCCCCTTTATTTATCCCCAAAATTTAGAAAAGGCACAAGCTCGCGCTCACTTTTCATATCAAAGCGTTTCTGTCGATCCACAAGGGAATCTAATTCCTCCCCATATCATGGTACAAAGCTTGGTAGAACACCTAGAACGGTGGTCCAGAATTGTCACTAAGCACTCTCTGATTATTTTGGAGGTTCACTCCTTAGAACCCCAAGTCATTAATAAGTTTTTAGATAAAAGTGAAAATTTACATTTCGATGCCTATCAGGCATTTTCCAGGCAGCATCTTGTAGAAGCAGACGTTTTTCTGATGGCTGCTGCTGAAGCTGGTTTATTTCCGAAAGTTGAATTTTCTAAGCAATACCCCAAAACATTTCCCTTTAGCCGCATTACCCTAAATTGCTTTGAGAAAAGACCTTATACGATCCGTCACCCCAATTTGTCAGACCTGCCAGCTTTAGTCCATTTGGAAGCTAAGTGTTGGTCAGAACACTTACGGACAGCCACCTCAGAAATTCAAAAGCGGATCGAATGCTTTCCAACCGATCATTGTGTTCTAGAAATAGACGGTCAATTGGTGGGAGTCATGTATTCTCAAAGAATTTCCAATGCCGAGATATTGAGAAAGGCCACTTACGCGGAAGTTCCGTCGCTGTACGATCCTCAAGGGCCAGTCATCCAACTTCTTGGCATCAACATTCTCCCTGAAATGCAGGATAAAGATTTGGGCGATCGCCTGCGCGAATTTATGCTACAGTTGTGTGCCCTAAAAGGCGGCATTTCGCGCGTGGTAGGGGTGACTCGCTGCAAAAACTATGTGTCACAGGCAGATAGTCCAATAGAAGAATACATCCATCAGAGGAATGAACTAGGGCAGCTTTTAGATCCAATTTTGCGCTTCCATGAAGCGGGAGGAGCCACAATCGAGGCAATAATTCCGAATTACCGTCCAGAAGATGCGGACAATCGCGGGATAGGGGTTTTGATTGAATATAACATCCACGCGATCCAGCCAAAGCATTCTCAAGCAGCAGTCACAGAAGAGATTTGGCGCGATCGCCAGCCAAGCGAACGAAGGGAAAACGAAACCTTAGACGAAATTCTCAAAGGATGCCTCCGTTCTGTGATAGGCAACGAGCGCATGGCTGCTTTTGGTTCAAAACGGCCACTGATGGAAATGGGGTTGGACTCTCTAGAGCTTTTGGAACTCAAAATGCTCCTGAGCCTGCGCCTTGGCGTGGAGCTTGAACCCACTTTCTTCTTTCAGTACAGTACGCCAGAAGCGATCGCTCGTTATTTTCAAAAGCCAATGTCAGCAACAGATACAGCTATGAAAGAGCCCATGTCATCTATTCTGGATACTTCTAAAAAAGTTGAAGGGAAGGATCATTACAAGCCCTCAGAAGTTATAGCTTCGGGTGAAGATTTAATTGCCATTATTGGTATGGCGTGTCGATTCCCCGGAGGAGCGAATAGTAATGAAGAATACTGGTCAATTCTGTGTGAAGGCATCGACACCATCAGTGAAGTCCCTAAAACACGCTGGGATATAGATCGATATTACGATCCTCGGCAGGGTAAAAAGGGAAAAATCTTAACTAAGTGTGGGGGATTTCTAAACCAGCCAATCCAAGAATTTGACGCAGAGTTTTTTAGGATTGCCCCTAAAGAAGCTACCTACATGGACCCTCAACAGCGAATTTTGCTAGAGGTGACTTGGGAAGCGCTGGAAAATGCAGGATTAAACGCACAAGCGCTTACCGGAAGCAAGACAGGAGTGTTTGTTGGTATATATAATTGTGACTACGATCGCCTCTTAGTTAAAGATGAAGAAGGCAAACACTCTAACATTTACGCATCCACAGGAAACACTTTATCAGTAGCATCTGGACGAGTAGCATACTTTTTCGGCTTCACTGGACCTGCAATTTCCGTGGATACTGCCTGTTCGTCATCCCTAGTTAGCTTCCATCTCGCCTGCCAAAGCTTACAAAACTCAGAATGCGATCTTGCCTTAGCATCAGGCGTAAATCTTTTGTTATCTCCCGAACTGAGCATGAATTTTTCCCACGGTGGGATGCTCTCACCAGAAGGTCGATGCAAGACTTTTGACGCTTCAGCTAACGGCTTTGTTCGTGCTGAAGGCTGCGGTGTTGTTGTGCTGAAGCATCTTAAACAGGCACTAGCTGACAACAATAATATTCTGGCTGTGGTACGAGGCACAGCAGTCAATCAAGACGGTGCCAGCAACGGTCTAACCGCACCAAACGCATTATCTCAGGAAGCGGTTATCCGCCAAGTCTTATCTGTAGCTGGCGTGTCACCAAATGAAGTTTCGTATGTGGAAGCTCACGGCACGGCTACATCTCTGGGCGATCCTGTAGAAGTAAAGGCACTAGAAGCTGTATATGGGCAGGGTCGAGAGTTGGATAACCCCCTAATAATCGGCTCGTCCAAATCGAATATCGGACACGCAGAATCTGCTTCTGGAATGGCAGGACTAATTAAAGTGGTCTTGTGCCTACAACACAAATACATTCCGAAGCTTCTTCACTTTCAGAAATTGAATCCCCTAATAGCGCTCGATAGAATTCCAGCAGTTATTATTCCTACTGAAGGTATGGAATGGAAAACAATTAGCGAGGGCAAGCGACGTATAGCTGGGATCAATTCATTTGGAATTAGCGGCACTAATGCCCACATAATCTTAGAAGAAGCACCCGCGCCCGATCCAGTAGCGGCGGAGATGGCTCGTCCAAAGCACCTTTTGACCCTCTCTGCGAAAAGTGAAAAAGCTCTGCAAGAGCTAGCAGAAATTTACGAAATTTATCTCATCAGCCACCCCAAAGCCTCCCTAGCAGATATCTGTTTCACAACCAATACAGGGCGAGCGCATCTTGACTTCAGACTGGCAGTTGTCACAGAATCTACCGCACAGTTGCGCGAGCATCTGAGTGCTTTCACAACTGGAGAAGAAACTGCTGAATTGGTGACAGGTCATATACCGGACAAGAGTCCCAAAATAGCATTTTTATTCACGGGCCAGGGGTCGCAATATGTAGGTATGGGACGGCAACTCTACGAGACGCAACCCATTTTCCGCGCCGCCTTAGAGCGCTGCGACAAGATTCTGAGTTCCTATCTAAAAACGCCACTGTTGAACGTTCTGTATCCAGCACCAGGAGAGATTTCACCGCTGGATGAAACCGCCTACACTCAACCTGCCCTATTTGCTTTGGAATACGCTCTCTTCCAGTTGTGGAAGTCTTGGGGCATCACTCCAGACGTGGTGATGGGTCATAGTGTGGGAGAATATGTTGCCGCAACTGTTGCAGGAGTATTCAGCCTGGAAGATGGTCTGAGACTGATTGCAGAACGAGGGCGTTTAATGCAGGCATTGCCTCAAGATGGCGAAATGGTGGCGGTATTGGCTTCAGAAACGCGAGTGACAGCAGCTATTGAACTTTACAAGGAAGAGGTGTCAATTGCTGCAATGAACGGGCCTGAGAGTACCGTCATTTCCGGAAAGCGTCAGGCAGTACGCAAAGTTGTAGCTGCTCTGAAAGCGAACGAAATCAAAACAACCCCATTGAACGTTTCTCATGCTTTCCATTCTCCTTTGATGGAACCGATGGTGGCGGATTTTGAGCGAGTTGCCGCCAGTGTGACTTTCTGCAAGCCACAAATCAGCTTAATTTCCAATGTCACCGGCCAGCTTGCGGAAGCTGATGAGATAGCTACCCCGGAGTATTGGTGCCGTCACATACTTAGACCTGTGAGATTTACGGCCAGCATGGAGAACCTTCATCGTGATGGCTATGAACTGTTTGTAGAGATAGGGTCGAAACCAATATTGTTGGGGATGGGTCGCCAGTGCTTGCCCAAAGGAGTGGGAGTTTGGCTCCCCAGTTTGAGTCAAAGCTATTCGGATTGGCAACAAATCCTGCAAAGCTTAGCAGAATTGTATGTGCGTGGGGTGGATGCAGACTGGAAAAGCTTTTGGCAGGATGATGCGACTCGCTTGGTTGCGCTGCCCACTTATCCCTGGCAGCGGGAGCGTCATTGGTACGAATCTTCAGACTTGCCGCAAGCTCCTCTGGGACAAACGTATCTGCGTTCCGTGATAGGAGTGCCGGTTCACCCGCTGCTGGGAAGCCGTCTGGAATTAGCTCAGCCGTTGTGGAATGTAACGATAGACTTGCATCGCCTCACTTATCTAGAAGACCATCGCGTTCAGGGAGCCGTGGTGTATCCGGGGGCAGCTTATGTAGAAATGGCCCTGGCTGCTGCCAAGGAAATTTTTGCTGAGGGGCATTATGTTTTAGAAGAGATTGAGTTTGACAAGGCGCTGTTTTTAGCTGACGAACCAGTAACAGTTCAGTTGAGTGTCGATCGCCGGGGTCAAACCTCTTTCGACATCCACAGTCAAGCCACAGGTGAGGGCGCGTCGTGGGTGCGACACGCCTCGGGCAACTTACTCGGCAATAGGAATGGCCATGTCTCCACGCCAGTTATATTGTTGGATGAGATTCGCTCGCGCTGTACTAGCGAAATTTCCAAGAGCGATCTCTATCAGAAGTTCCAGGAAATGGGACTGGAATATGGCCCGACTTTCCAGGGAATCGAGCAACTTTGGTTTGGCTCAGCAGAAGCGATCGCGCTCCTCAAAATTCCTGAAGCTTTACAGAAAGAAGTTAAAGATTACCAGTTGCATCCGGCTATCTTGGATGCTTGCTTTCAGGTTATTATCGGCACTATATCAGCAAAGCAAACCTACCTGCCGATTCAGATAAAACGACTTCGCGTTTACGGTCGTCCCCAACTTCAAATGTGGAGCCACGTCCGTCTGGTGGAGCAAAACGAGCGGCTCCTTAAGGGAGATATTCAACTGCTGGATGAATCGGGAAACGTGCTGGTAGAAATTCAGGGACTCTGCTGTAAGTCCCTGGGAGTTGCGAACGAGGTGATTTCTGAAAAAGAGGATTATCTCTACGAATACCAATGGGAATTGAAAGCACGCCCTGGAACCGCACCTTTGAGCCAGCCTGCTGATTATCTACCCTCTCCCCGGCTTCTCGCCGACAGCCTGCTTAATGTTGCGACAAGCTTGAGCGTGCAATTAGGAAGAAAGCATTATTACTCGACGGTGGAGCCAGTTCTAGACCTTTTGTGTGCTGGGTACGTCTGGAAAGCCCTCAATTCACTCGGCTTTGAACCTCAATTGCTGACTCGCATAAGCGCGGAAACACTTGCAGAGCAATTGGGCGTAGTATCCCAACACCGCCGTCTATTGGGTCGAATGCTGGAAATCCTTCAGGAAGATGGCGTGCTGCGTCCGGTAGAGGACGAGTGGGAGGTCTGCCAGATTCCAGAATTGAAAGAACCGCAGGAGACTTGGAAAGAACTTTTGGCGAAATTTCCTGCCTATCAAGCCGAATTGATGCTGCTAGAGCGGTGCGGCGATAAATTGGCTGAAGTATTGCGGGGAGAAGTCGATCCGCTGCAACTGATTTTCCCGGAAGGTTCTTTGGCAACATCGGAGCATCTGTACCAAGACTCGCCGACTTTTCGTATTTATAACTTACTGGTTCAGAAGGCGATACGGGCGGCACTGGAGCGCTTACCGTCAGGACGAAAAGTGCGAATCTTAGAAATTGGTGCGGGGACGGGATCAATGACATCCTATGTGCTGCCCGTGCTCTCAGCAAAGCAGACCGAATATGTCTTTACGGACATTACCCAAGTATTCGCTAACTCTGCTCAGCAGAAATTTAGCGATTATCCGTTCATTGAGTACCGGGTTTTGAATATTGAAACCGACCCGGTTTCCCAAGGATTTGATGCCCATTCTTTCGATCTGATTCTGGCTTCAAATGTATTGCACGCCACCCGTGACTTGCGCCACACCCTGGAGAACGTCAAACAGCTTCTAGTATCTGAGGGGTTACTGGTGGTGCTGGAAGTAACCAAGGCTCCCCGTTTAGTGGATCTGAGCTTCGGAATGCTCAAGGGCTGGTGGCTGTTTTCCGATCTGGACTTGCGACCCTCACACCCGCTACTTTCCTGGCAAAAATGGCAAGATTTACTGGCGGATGTCGGGTTTGTTGAAGTGGCTGGCATTTCAGATGACGACGCGGCTGAGTCTGTGAGTACAGTGATTTTGGCTCAAGGCCCTCAAGTTCAGCTAGAAACTCAGTCCGAATCTGCCCTTACTCTCAAACCCTCACAGCAGGGAAGCTGGATAATTTTTGCCGATCGCTTGGGGGTAGGGCAGCAGTTAGCAGTCGCACTGAAAGAACATTCAGAGATTCCCATTCTCATCGAGCCTGGAGATGGCTTCAAGCGCCTCAATGCCAACTTTTTTCAAATCCGCCCAGAAAATCCAGAAGATATGCAGCAACTCCTAGAAGCCGTGAGTGCCTCCTCGCCTGCTTGTCGCGGGATAATTCACCTCTGGAGTCTGGACATAACTCCAACGGAGGAAACCACAGTTGCTTCTCTGGAGGAAGCCCAGACACTAGGCTGTCTCAGCGTTTTGCATCTGGTTCAGGCGTTGGAGCGAGTGGGGAGTTCCCCTCGTCTTGTACTGGTCACCAAAGGAGCGCAGGCGGTAGGAGAATCAGTCAAATCCGTTTCGGTGGCTCAGTCTCCCTTATGGGGCTTGGGTCGGGTGATAAACAATGAATTTCCTAATCTCCAGTGTACGAAGGTGGATATCAGCCCCGTCGGCTCCCCCGCAGAAATTCAGTCGCTTTTTGCTCAATTGTGGTCAGATGAGGGGGAAGATGAAATCGCCCTGCGGGGGGAAGCGCGGTATGTCCATCGCCTGATGTCGGTATCGCTCGCAGATATTGCCACAGCAAAGAAAAAGGCTGTAACTTCAGAGTCTCAACCGTTCCGTTTGGAAATTTCTAAACCAGGAATTTTAGACAACCTAACGCTGCGAGCGATTGAACGCTCGAAACCCGGGCCGGGAGAAGTTGAGATTCAGGTCTGCGCCACGGGGCTCAACTTTAAGGATGTGGCCAAAGCGATGAACTTACTGGCTGATGTTAACTTAGAGGGGAATTTCTACGGGCGATCGCTTGGCTTAGAGTGTGCCGGAATTATCACTGCTATTGGCGCTGGGGTGACAGAGTTTCAGATAGGGGATGAAGCGATCGCCTACGCCCCTCACAGCTTTAGTAGCTATACAACAACCGATGCCCGCTTGGTGGTGAGCAAACCCGCACATATCAGTTTTGAAGAAGCGGCTACAATTCCGATTGTTTTCCTCACGGCTTACTACGCCCTGCACTATCTGGCGCGAATCAGTAAGGGCGAGCGCGTTCTCATTCACGCCGCCGCAGGCGGTGTCGGTCTAGCTGCCATCCAACTGGCACAAAAAGCCGGGGCAGAGATTTTTGCCACAGCCGGAAGTCCAGAAAAACGCGAATTTCTGCGCTCGCTCGGCATCCATCATGTCATGGATTCTCGCTCCACCACGTTTGCTGATGAAGTAATGGAACTCACCGGGGGCAAAGGAGTTGATATCGTCCTCAACTCTTTGGCGGGAGATGCCATTCCTTTGAGTATCTCTGCGCTCGCGCCCTACGGACGTTTCATCGAAATCGGCAAGCAGGATATCGATGGAAACAGCAAGCTGGGGCTGCGACCTTTTCGGAATAACCTTTCGTTTTTTGCTGTAGACGTAGACCGCTTGTTACTCGAACGCCCTGCCAAAGCTGGGGAGCTATTCCGGGAATTAATCAAACACTTTGAGGAGCAAACTCTCCATCCGCTCCCCCACCGGGTCTTTCCCATCTCCAAGGTGCGAGATGCCTTCCGCTACATGGCGAGAGCGATGCACATTGGCAAGATTGTGCTGTCTTTGCAAAATCCAGATGTGGTGGTGGCTCCCCCAACACAGGAGAAAGTGACATTTCGCCCTGATGGAACTTATTTGATTACCGGCGGACTCGGTGGGTTTAGTTTAGCCGTGGCTCAGTGGCTGGTCAAAAACGGTGCTAAACACCTAGTCTTGATGGGACGCAGCGGTGCAACCTCTCCTGCCGCCCAGTCAGCGGTAAAAACCTTGGAGTCAGCAGGCGCGAACGTGGTAGTTGCCAAAGCAGACGTGAGCCAAGCTCTTCAAGTGACTGATGTTCTGAAGGACATTGAGCAGTCCATGCCGCCGTTGCGAGGGATTATCCATGCTGCTTTGGTTTTGGACGATGCTATTCTGCTGCAACAGAACCGAGAACGATTCCAAAAAGTGATGGCTCCCAAAGTCATTGGTGCGTGGAACTTACACGCACTCTCCCTGAATGCGCCTTTGGATTTCTTCATCAATTTTTCCTCGTTTGTTTCATCTGTGGGAAACCCAGGGCAGGGAAATTATGTGGCTGCCAGTGCTTTTCTGGATGCACTGGCGAACCACCGCCGTGCGATGGGACTTCCAGCCCTAACTGTCAACTGGGGAGTGATTGCGGATGTTGGTTACGTTGCTCGGGACGGGGAAGTAGGGGAACATCTCGCGCGGATTGGAGTTAAACCGTTGCTGTCGCAGCAAGCACTCTCTATGCTGGGAGATTTGCTTCGAGTTGAGGCCGTTCAGACAGCAGTGGTATCTATGGATTGGCAACGGTGGTGCCAGGTTCATTCAGCAGGGGCATTACCGCGATTTTCTCATTTACTAGGAGAAAAAGCCATTTCTGAAGAACCTGGTTCCTCCAACAATAAAGGAGATTCGCTCTACAACGCCTTCATGGAGGGGGAACCGGCAGATCGCCGGCAGTTATTGGAGTCTCGTCTGTGCGAACAAGTTGCTCGGGTATTGGGAACTTCTGCCGCCAAGCTGGACAACTCAAAACCACTGACCAATTTGGGACTTGACTCTTTGATGGCAGTGGAGCTGAGTAACCGCATCAAGAGCGATCTGAAAGTGGACGTGCCCACAATGAAACTCATGCAGGGTCCGAGCATTTCTCAACTCGCAGAGCAATTGCTGGAGCAATTGGCATTGACGCAGATAATTGTGTCAATGCCCCCGTCTTCTGAACTCAATGAGGACGAGGAAGAGGAAATGGAGCTGTGAAATAGTCTCCGGTTCATTAAGGCTTTAAACAGCTCCCCCAATCCTTGGGAGGAGCTGTGCCGTATAAAGTATAAAGAAACTGCACTTACTCTATGAAATTTAATCAGTTTGTAGATGAACTCTCCCAACGAGGCGTAAAATTGTGGGCTGAGGGAAACCAGTTGCGCGTTCGCGCTCCTAAAGGAGTGCTGACCCCGGAGCTGCGTGACTTACTAACTGAGTACAAGGCAGAACTGCTTGCGTTGGTGCAACATAGCAACGCGATCGCAAGTGATACTGACTTTCTCCTTGTACCTGTCTCGCGAGAGGGGAACTTGCCTCTATCTTTTGGCCAAGAGCGACTCTGGTTCTTGAACCAGATCGATCCGACTAACCCCTCTTACAATGAATTCGCAGCTTTGCGCCTAAAGGGTTCCCTGAATGCCGAAGCGTTAGAGCGCAGTATAAACGAGATTATTCGCCGTCACGAAATATGGCGTACCACGTTCCAGGAAGTTGACGGACAACCGATTCAGATTATCTCCTCAACCCTGAAGCTGGCAATGCCCCTTATAGACTTGCGGCAGTTTCCGAATAACGAACGAGAGATTGAAATCCAACGATTAGCCACAGAGCTAATTCAGCCTCCCTTCGACCTAGCTGCTGGTCCCTTATTGCGCGTCCTGCTGTTGCAGATAGAGCGAGATGAACATATATTTATTATCAACGGACACCACATTGTGGGTGATGGTTGGTCATTAGGCATAATTTTTCGAGAGTTAGCAGCACTCTACGAAGCCTTTTGTAGTAACAAGCCGTCACCTCTACCGGAACTGTCCCTACAGTACGCGGACTTCGCTCACTGGCAGCGGCGGTGGTTGCAGGGACTGACACGATCGTCCTACTTAGCTTACTGGAAACAACAACTCCAAGGCACTCCCTCTGTGTTAGAACTGCCGACGGATCGACCGAGACCTGCTGTTCAAACTTTCCGGGGGGCGCATCAATCCATGCCACTCTCAAAAGAGCTGAGTGAGGCACTTGCTAACTTGAGCAAACGGGAAAACGTCAGCCTGTTTATGACGCTCCTAGCAGCATTCCAAATATTGCTATACCGCTATACAGGGCAAGCGGATATCTGCACAGGCACGCCGATTGCTAACCGCACTCGCCTTGAAATTGAAGGATTGATTGGATTTTTTGTCAACACACTCGTATTACGCACCGATCTCAGCGGGAACCCCAGATTCCTAGAATTACTGTTGCAAGTGCGGGAAGTTGCGCTGGGTGCTTACGCTTATCAGGATTTACCCTTTGAACAGTTGGTGGAGGAATTGCAGCCGACGCGCTCCTTAAGTCATACGCCTTTGTTTTCGGTGATGTTTGTATTCCACAATGTTCCTTTGATTCCCTCAGAACTTCCCGGTTTAACTGTCAGTCCATTTGAGGTGGAAACCTGCACAGCGAAGTTAGACTTAATCTTATCTTTTGAAAACACCGACCGAGGACTAATCGGTTTATGGGAATACAACACCGATTTATTTGATGCCACCACGATCGCTCGCATGGCGGGGCATTTTCAAACTCTGCTAGAAGGGATTGTTGCCAACCCCAATCGAAGGCTGTCAGAGTTGCCCCCTGCTCACTGCTACCGAAAGACATCAGTTGCTAGTGGAATGGAACGATACAAAAACCGAGTATCCCTCCGATAAGTGCGTCCACCAGCTATTTGAAGCGCAGGTGGAGCGTTTTCCTGATGCCGTGGCGGTGGTGTTTGAAGATAAGCAACTCACCTACCGCGAGTTGAACGCAAAATCCAATCAACTGGCGCACTATCTGCAAAAATTGGGTGTCAAACCGGAGGTACTGGTTGGCATCTATGTGGAGCGATCGCTTGAGATGGTGGTGGGGCTGCTGGCGATTCTCAAAGCCGGTGGGGCTTACGTGCCGCTAGATCCCGCCTATCCTAAAGAGCGCTTGGCTTATATGCTGGCGGATTCTCAGGTGCGGGTACTTTTGACACAGGAGAAGTTGTTAGATGAAATGCCTGAAAATAAAGCGCCTATTGTCTGTTTAGCTCCAGACTGGAATACTCTATCTCAAGAAACTGATGAAAATCCAGTCAGTCGTGTTAAGCCTGAAAACTTGGCTTATGTAATTTACACATCCGGTTCTACGGGTAAGCCAAAAGGAGTGATGGTTCAGCATGGCTCTATTTTAAATCTTTTAACAGGTCTCGAAAAAGCTATCTCTTTCCTTCGTCCCGATTCGGGCCTTCGAGTCAGCTTAAATGCTTCTTTAGCATTTGACGCTTCCGTTCAACAGCTCATCCATCTGCTGCGCGGTCGTACTCTTGACATCGTGCCTCAACCCCTCCGATATGATGGAAATGCTTTGTTATCCTACCTGCGGCAGCATCAGATAGACGTATTTGATACCACTCCATCCCAACTTAGACTTCTAATTTTGGCAGGATTGATTGGCGATAATACTGCTCCTAGCTCTGTGCTGGTTGGAGGAGAGCCTATTGATGAATCTACCTGGATTACTTTAGCACAAGCTGATAAGACTAATTTCTACAATGTTTATGGCCCGACAGAATGCACGGTGGATGCGACAGTAGCCAACCTAAAAATGGCTGGCTTAAAGCCAACTATTGGCCGTCCTCTAGCTAACACTCAGGTGTACATTCTAGACTCGCAACTCCAGGCAATTCCCATCGGCGTACAGGGAGAATTGTACATAGGCGGCGCTGGCGTAGCTCGAGGCTATCTCAACCGTCCAGAGTTGACAGAAGAAAAATTTATTCCTAACCCCTTTAGCGATGAACCAGGGGCACGCCTATACAAAACCGGCGATATTGCCCGCTATCTACCCGATGGCAATATAGAATATCTCGGTCGCACCGATAATCAAGTGAAGGTGCGGGGCTTCCGCATCGAACTCGGAGAAATCGAATCCCTGTTGGCGCAACACCCCGATATACGCACAGCAGTCGTTATAGCAAGGGAAGACACACTCGGGGACAAGCGCCTTGTAGCTTATGTCGTCTCCAAGCTCATTCCAGATCGCATCCCTTATCAGAGTGAATGCCAACTAGAACTAGATGGCAACGCCCTCAAACTCCACACAGCGGATATCTCCACCGATGGTGTTGGTGTGGTGGGAGTGCCAGCGATCGATGAAGGGAGGAGCGTCCGCCTGCACATGCAACTACCTGAAGAGAGCTTCCCGCGCTGGCTTTCAGGGACAGTAGTTTGGTCGCGTCCCCCACACGCCGGGATTCGCTTTCATCTGACGCCGAACGAACAGGCATTAGTTGACCAAACTGTATCACATTTGTTGGAAATTCAAGGCTTGTGGAAAACTTTGCAGCGCACCGTGACTCGCAACCTGCGGGACTACTTAAAACAAAAGCTGCCCGAATATATGATACCAAACGCTTTTGTGCTGATAAAAGCGTTACCGCTGACAGCGAATGGCAAGGTAGATCGGCGCTCCCTTCCGGCACTGAATACATCCCATCTCAGTCTAGAAACCACCAGCGTCCCACCTCGCAGCCACCTGGAAATGCAACTGGTGCAAATCTGGGAAACTGTTCTGAATGTCTATCCCGTTGGAGTCCGGGACTGCTTCTTTGAACGCGGCGGTCATTCTCTTTTAGCTGTCCGCCTAATGGCTCAGATTCAGCAGCAATTCGGAAAATCTCTGCCCCTGGCAAGCCTTTTCCAGAACTCCACAATCGAACACCAGGCAAGTCTTCTGCTTCAGCAAACGGATTCCCAGCTATCCTCGCCCTTGGTAGCGATTCAGCCCGCTGGGACTCAGCCACCTTTCTTCTGCGTCCACCCCGTGGGTGGCAACGTCCTCTGCTATTTCGAGCTCGCCCGTCATCTGGGTAAGGAGCAACCCTTTTACGGCTTGCAATCTGCCGGTTTAAATGGCGAACAGGAACCCAAAACCAGTATTGAGGATATGGCTGCTCACTATATTGAAGCCCTACAAGCCATTCAGCCATCTGGGCCTTACTATCTGGGAGGCTGGTCTTTGGGTGGCATTGTCGCTTTTGAGATGGCACAGCAGTTGCGCTTTCGGGGAGAAGAAGTCGCGCTCCTAGTGTTGATAGACAGCTATACACCGGCTGTTATTAACTGGTATGAGGACATGGATGAGGCTTCGCTGTTAGTTCATCTTGCCAGGGATATGGGGGGTCTGTTCGGTAAAGAGCTGCCTCTATCCATTGATGAATTGCAACAATTCCCACCAGAGGAGCAATTGAACTACATCCTAGAGCGCTCTAAAAATCTCAATATTTTGCCGCCCGAAGTCAGCTTAGAACAAATGCGCCACTTGATGCGGGTTTTCCAAGCTAACAGGGAAGCCATGTTGAGCTACATCCCCCAGCCCTATCCGGGCAAAATTACCCTCTTGTCTGCTAGCGAGAAACCGCTGCAAGTAAAGCTTGACCCAACCCAAGGCTGGGGTGAATTAGCAACTCACGGCTTATTAGATATCCAGCCAATTCCAGGCGACCACTACGCCATTCTCCGAGACCCCCACGTTCAGCTTTTAGCTCAACAGTTAGCAACTTACCTCAAGTCTGGGAATCAATAAGATGGTAAAACGTCCTGTAGCTCAAGGAATGCGGGTTTTCTTTCTCATCTGGTTCGGACAGCTTGTCTCCCTGATGGGGTCGGGTCTGACTAAGTTTGCCCTTGGTGTGTGGGTCTATGAAAGCACCGGCTCAGTCACTCAGTTCGCTCTCATTTCTGTGTTTGCTAGGCTACCGGCGATCCTACTCTTTCCCGTCGCTGGTGCCCTAATAGACCGATGGAATCGCCGCTGGGCAATGATTCTGAGTGACTCTGGTGCCGGTTTGACTACAGTAGCGATCGCCCTTCTTCTAGTTACAGGTCGCCTGGAAATCTGGCACATCTACTTAGCGGTCGCAGTCAGTTCTGCCTTTAGCGCCTTTCAATGGCCAGCCTATACCGCCGCCACCACCTTACTGGTTCCCAAACAGCATCTGGGTCGCGCCAGCGGTATGATTCAGCTAGGAGAAGCCGCCGCCCAGTTCCTCGCGCCGATGCTGGCTGCTGGACTTCTGAGCGTCATACAGCTTCAGGGCATCATCCTCGCCGACTTTGCCACCTTTCTGTTTTCCTTAGTAACCCTACTGAGCATCCGCTTTCCTGATGCCAAGACATCCACTGTCAGGAAACCGGGCGCTCTTAGCCTGGTGCGAGAAATGGCTTACGGCTGGACTTACATCACCGCCCGCCCAGGACTGCTGGGGCTGCTGATTTTCATCGCTGTCAGCAACTTCGCGATCGGCATCGCTCAGGTGTTGTTCGCACCGCTAATCCTAGCTTTCGCACCAGTCGCTGTGCTGGGCACTGTGCAGTCTATTGCTTGCGGCGGTATGGTAGTCGGGAGCATTCTGATGAGCGTTTGGGGAGGCCCGAAACGCCGTATGTACGGGGTATTGGGCTTTGAGCTGCTGCTCGGTCTGGGCATTTTCCTCCTGGGAGTGCGGGCTTCCATTCCCCTGATTATGCTGGCTGGGTTTGGTGCCTATTTCAGCGCTGCAATTTTCCTGGGCTCGGGCCAAGCAATTTTGCAGACCAAAGTCGCACCCGAGGTGCAGGGAAGGGTGTTTGCAGTTCGACGGGCGATCGGTGGGTCATCCCTACCGCTTGGTTATCTCGTTGCTGGCCCTCTAGCCGACAAAATCTTTGAACCTTTAATGGCTGCCAACGGTTTGTTAGCAGGAAGCATTGGACAAATCATCGGCGTTGGCCCTGGTCGTGGTATTGGTCTGCTGTTGGCGATCTCCGGCGCGATGGTCATGCTAGTAACTATTGCAGGTTCCCAGTATCCTCCCTTGCGGCTACTGGAAGATGAACTGCCGGATGCAACATAGTATTACCCTGGTTTTTCGGCGTTGCTTGACACGGATAGGCCTGATACCAATTTAATAGGTCGTTGCATATATTTCGATCCCCCTAAATCCCCCTTAATAAGGGAGTAGGGTGTGAGTAGGGGGTGACGAAAGACCACCCTCTCGTCCCCCCCTTATTAAGGGGGGTTAGGGGGGATCAGATTCTATGCAGCCTCATAAAAAATTGGTATGAATGCATGAGGATTCTTAAGACTTTACAATAATTGCCGTCGCACTCGATGTAATGAATCATCAACATCTAAAAAACTGGTTTAATAAATGCTGCTACTGTCATCTATAAACTGGCAATTTGCTGTAAATTTGATTACGTCCCGATCGCAAATTCCGTGGTTTCCAGTGAGGATAAAACCAACCGCCAGATGATTCGGGAATTTGGCAAAGTTCTCAAGCCAGGTGGCAAGATATACGGATATTTCCCAACCACCTTATGCTTCTTAGAAATTGCCTATTTTAGTCGCAAACACGCTCACTGTGTTACAGAGGGATTTATCGATGTCTACGGCAATAAAGTTTGGGATGCTGAGTGGCAAACTGCCCAGATTTATTACACTCCCTTGCGGTTAAATCGCATCTTTAAAGAAGCAGGATTAAAACAACTCAGTTTGGAGATGGAGTTTTTGGACTATGAGCCTTTTGTTTCCATGTTTAAAGAGATGATCGAGCATGACGACCCGGATATTTTTCTCTGGCATCTTCTAGTCCGTTATGAAAAATAGGACTTATATCCTGTCCGCTCGATTGACCGTAATTCCCGGCCGGGCGGGTTTTTGAGATTGTCAATTATTGGCAGATATTGTTGATAAACCCGCCCCTACCATATTATGGGTAATCGACCGGACACGATATTACGCATTTCAGCGAAGCATCGAGGGAGATGCTTCGTTTCACTCAGCATGACACCTAGGCTTTGCGTAGCTGTTTCACCATGCAGAAGCAATAAAACTCGTATAACAAGTACAGCTACCAATGACTAAAATTCAGGAAAAAGTAGTTAATTGAGCGTGAAAACCAAGGAGAAAAAAGATACAATAAACTAAAGCACAACAATAAACTTTGTAGATATGAAACTAAAACGATTGGGTCACGTAGCCGTTTGCGTGCAAGACATTGAAAAATCTGCTGAGTTCTACCGAAACTTGGGTATGGAGTTAGTCTGGAAAGATCCAGACTGGGCTTATTTGAAAGCAGGAGAAGACGGATTGGCGCTGTTGAGTCCGAGTTACGACCAAGCTGGGCCGCATTTTGGGTTCGTATTTGACGATCGCACCGAAATGGAATCCGCCCACCAACAACTCAAAGCCGAAGGTGTTTCCGTCACCCACATCCACGAACACCGCGACGGTACGGCATCTTTCTACGGCAGAGATCCAGATGGGAACGGCTTCGAGTACCTTTACGAACCAGCCTGACAATTCGAGATCCAATATACAGGGTAAGGTACGCACTACGCACCCTACAAAAGGAGTTGGCCCGGAACCTCCGTACAACTCGCCGAATAATGTGACGTAATTACACCGACGCTCCTACAGTACGGTGTAGGCTTCTGAATAGCAAATATATCCATAACTTCCGAAAATCGCCCAATAGTCTAAAATCTAAAATCTAAAATCTAAAATCCTCATGTTTCAGAGAATACAAGTCAAAAATCCCTGGAAATCCCTCCTCAAACCCTGGGAGGAAGTAGACCTTTGGCTGTTCGCCGCTTGCATCGGCCTCACCTTCTTTGCGGGAATCATGATCGGCAGCGTGGAACGAAACCAGGGGCTGATCGACTGGTGGCGACACTGGGTGACTGGGGGAGTCGGTTTGGTATTAGCAATCATCATTTCTCGTTGCCGCTACGAAATCCTAATTGAGTGGAAATGGCCGATTTATATAATCATCAATTTGTCACTAATCGCGGTACGGTTTATCGGTACTGAGGGGCTCGGAGCCCAGCGGTGGATTAATATCGGCGGCTTCTACTTGCAACCCTCAGAATTTGCCAAAATAGGGATGATCGTCACTTTAGCCGCTCTGCTGCAAGCTACCCCAACGCCAACTGTGCGGGATATGTTGAGGATGCTGGCGATCGTGGCTGTGCCCTGGGGATTGGTATTTGCCGAACCAAATTTGGGCACTTCGCTGGTGTTTGGGGCGATCGCAATGGGGATGTTTTACTGGGGTAATGTCAATCCCGGCTGGCTAATATTGCTCTTCTCTCCTCTCATCTCGGTTCTCCTCAACAACCTGTCTATGCCGATTTGGATAGGGTGGGTAGTTATGGCGGGTGTTATCGCTTGGCTAAGCCTACCTTGGCAGTGGTTGGGAACTTTCGCTACTGTGGTAGTGAATGTGGTATCGGGACAAGTCGGACAGCTTTTTTGGGGTGCGCTGAAGGATTATCAAAAAATGCGGCTGACGGGGTTTTTAAACCCGGAGAAAGACCCTTTAGGTAGCGGATATCACTTGATTCAATCTCGGATTGCGATCGGCGCTGGGGAACTGAAGGGCAGGGGTTTGTTTCACGGAACGCAAACTCAGCTTAACTTTATTCCCGAACAGCATACGGACTTTATTTTTTCAGCTATTGGCGAAGAATTGGGTTTCATTGGCTGTATTGGCGTGTTGTTTGTCTTCTGGATAATTTGTTTGCGGTTGGTGATTATCGCTCAAACTGCTAATGATAATTTTGGTTCTTTGTTGGCGATCGGCGTGCTGTCAATGTTGATTTTTCAGGTGTTCGTGAATATTGGGATGAACATCGGTTTGGCTCCGGTGACGGGGATTCCGCTACCTTTCCTGAGTTACGGGAATGCCTCGCTGCTGAGTAATTTTCTGGGGCTGGGGCTGGTGGAGTCGGTGGCGAATCGGCGACAGCGCAAGAAGATGTGGAATAAGTAATTGATCTAGAGTTTCTCAGGTAAATTAGGTATTGATGGGCCTAGGGCATAGGGCCTAGGGCATAGGGCATTGAGCATTGGTAATTAATTGGTAATATTAAATCCTCTCTTCATCGGAATGATATAAACGGAGGACACGGCAGTGCCGTGTCCCTACAATTAATGGGGTAGGGAAACGGCATTGCCGTGTCCTCGAATGCCCGATGCCCAATTCCCAATTCCCAATTCCCAATTCCCAATTCCCAATTACTCGTTCATATTTTTGTAAGTAGCAACTGCTGAAGGCGAACTCCGGTTCAAGTAGCGGAATATCCAATACTTAAATACCGCATCTAAGATCACTGGAAACGTCGCAATAAACAGAAAGATGAACTGCCTATTTTCTGGGAGTCCCAAATGCCTGGATAAACCTTCAAGAATCACTTCCCAACCGTGAGGAGAGTGAAATCCGACAAACACATCAGTAAACAAAATAATAATGAAAGCCTTAGCACTGTCGCTGAGACCGTAAATCACGTCGTCCATGAAAGACTTTAAAATCTCAATTTCTTTCTTGTTATTCAGGAGAATCCAGACAAAGGCAGCGCAGGAGAGTAAATCGGCAAAAATATTTTTGATGGCTCCACCACTTTCTTCGCGGTATTCCTCCGCTAGCTCAACTGCTTTCTCTTCAATCTTCTTTTCCCTTTCCTCTGAAGAAAGGGATGGAGCCATGCCAATTAATGTTTCAAATTTTAGGTGCTGCTCAAATCTCTCCAGTTCTTTAAATGCTTCTTCTTCCAAGTCAACATTTATGAATAGGGCGGCATTATTTTTAACTCTAACCTGGTCAACGATCGGACCGATTATAAAATTTTTGCAAAGTTGATTCGTCAACAGAGGAATTAAAATCAAAAGTAAAATAAATCTCAGAGAAATGACTGTTTTTACTTGGGAATTGCGAAAATTCTTAACTACTTCTTTTTCCGCCTCCGGGTCTAATTCTTTAGTAATTCGATTGAGAGTTCCCAAAAGCGATCTGGGTAATAAATTTACCTCTTCAAAGTTAGTGTCAACCGCGTCAAGGGAATTATTGTTTGAGTTAGCTGAAACGTTATTTTCCTTAGGGTTCTGGCTGCGATTTCTATACTTTACGGGAACATTTGCCTCATTGACAACCGGAACAATAGCAGTTGATCTACCATTAATGTACTTGCCAGTTACCCCATCAATAAACTCTAGCTTCTCAAAGATCAGCGATGCTCGATCTTTAGTATTTATACCTAATCCATGCAGGTAATTATCCGCTAAGTGTCCCCCCTTCGGTTTAGCCGCCACCCGCTCTGGGAGTTCCAAAAAAAAACGGCTAGCATTAAACTCAACCATTCGAGTTTCGATGACTTTGAGGTATTTTTGGAGTTCGGTTTTAAAATAAGAGAGAGTGCTGTGTCCGTAATCGCCAGCTCGATCGGAAATTGGTTGACCACCAAAATGCTCGTCTTCGATCGCCCTAATGGCTAAGGCAGCATCGTAGGCCTGTCCTAGGGCCCTCTCAGGCGTTTCTCTATACCATTGGCGGGCACTGTAGAGATATTTTACAAATCTGTTCCAGGGAGAAGTATTCATCAGAAAAATGGGTTGGAAACCCCGTCCTTATAGGACGGCTTTATATTGAATTTGGATACCATTACCGCCTTGGAGTTGCTTGAATCGGTGTACTTTTGTGTTGTACTTTCAACGGGACAGTTACCGTTTCAAATCTCACAACCCTGTACGCATAATGGTTTGCTCTCGCGAGCCTCCCTTGCGGGGTAATATTAGCTTCGCCAATGTTTGGCGTGCTTTTTAAACCTGCAACACTGTTTCAGTGACCTTAAAACTGTTTAATCGCAGATGACAGAGCGGAAAACTAGCTTCGCATTCAAGGAGTGTCGTGACTCAAAAAACGTAGTACGCACTGGTACTTAGGCTGGTCAGGATGGCTTGTTAGATTTCTCTTTCAAGCCTCATGCCTTTAGGCTGAGGTTCCTGACGGTATATTAGCAAACTTACTTAGATTAGAAATCGTGTCCTCGGATTCAATTTGGATTGTCGGAGCCGCCCGCAGTGGCAAAACCACTCGCCTCATTGAGCAGTTCTGCCTTTGGAGCAAAAGTGTCAAGCCTCTGTCAGCAACAGTTTCAAGTCGCTGGCGTTCCGGGCGTCGCAGGCTCGGACAGACGGGCCCAGCAATTTTAGTGTTAGCCGCTAATGGCGACAATCGACTCGAATTAGCCGATCGCATCGCCACTGCCACCCAAGGAAAATATACCTTTCACTCGACCACACCGTTCGGATTTTTCGAGCAGGAAGTGATGCTGTTTTGGCCGCTCCTAGTTCAGTCACTGGACTTGAGGGTCCAATTTCCCCTGCGGCTGCAACCCGAAACAGAACTAGAACTGGCGGCCAGACTCTGGCGTCGCGAACTAGACGAAGGCATTTTGCAACAAACAGGGGTAAGTCGAAACCGAATGGTGCGTCGAACTCTAGACTTATTGCAACTGGCTGCTGTGGGCGGTACACCGGCGATCGAGATTCCCGAAATTCTCGAACAGGGATTGGCTGGGGAGGCTGGCTCAACCAGCCTCTGGGCTACTATGGGAGAGTTGCTCGACAGGTGGCGAGAATGGTGCTTGACGCGGGGATTCCTGACTTACGGGATTATTTGCGAACTCTACTGGCGCTATCTGTTGCAGGATGGCACTTACCAGCAGCATTTGCTCGATCGCTACCAAGCAGTCATGGCAGACGATATTGACGATTATCCAGCCATTAGCCGCCACTTGTTTGAGTTGCTGCTAGACCGAGGTGCAGCCGGGGCCTTCACCTACAATCCTGATGGAGGAGTGCGCTTGGGTTTGGGGGCTGACACGGAATATATGGCCGGACTCGAAACACGCTGCAATCGAGTGGAAAACTTGGACAGACAAGCAGGTTTAGCCCAAGAAATAGGCGAGTCGGTGGTAAATTTGGCAGTTAATGCTGATAGTTTTTATGGTTTAGAGTTGAGTTTGCCGGCATCGGTGCGATCGATCTCTACGACATCCCGGGCCCAACTGCTGCGAGAAACCGCCGAAATAATTGCTGAGGCTGTGAAGTCAAAAGCCGTGGCACCAGAGGAAATAGCGGTAATTGCCCCCGGGATGGATGCGATCGCTCGCTACAGCCTCACGGAAATTCTCGGCCGCGACAACATCGCCGCCGAATCCCTTAACGATCAGCGTCCCCTGTCAAGTACCCCAGCCATTCGAGCTTTGCTGACGTTGCTAGCCTTAGTCTATCCCGGACTCGGCCGGTTAGTCGATCGAGATGCTGTCGCCGAAATGCTGGTAGTCTTAAGCAGCCAGAGAAACCGGGAATTAGACACCGAAGGCTCCAACTCGATTTTCAATCCCCAATCCCCAATCCCAAATCCCAAATCGATCGACCCGGTGAGAGCCGGTTTAATCGCCGATCGCTGTTTTCGTCCAGAGATCGATCGGCCGAGCTTGCTGCCAATTACAGCCTTTCCCCGATGGGATCGACTTGGACACCGAGCCGCTGGGGCTTACGAGCAGATTTTGGAGTGGATTGAAGAACAGCGGACGCAACAACAGCAGCGGCTGCTACCAAGTCCAATTTCCCTACTCGATCGAGCGATCCAGAAATTTCTGATTTCAGACAGATACCTCCCCTACGATCGACTAGCAGCCCTGCGCGAGTTAATGGAAACCTGCGCCCACTACTGGCAAATAGACGAGCGAATGCAGCGTGTAGAACACTCGAAGGGCGGCGAATCAGAAACGATCGCCCGCTTCATCCAGTTGTTGCGCCAAGGAACCGTCACCGCCAACCCCTTTCCAGTCCGTCCAGACGGTTCGGCCGCCCCAGCCGTCACCCTCGCCACCATCTTTCAGTACCGCAGCAGCCGCCGCGCCCACAAATGGCATTTTTGGCTAGATGCTGGCTCGCCCCTGTGGCTGAGTGGCGGGGCGGCGACTCTGTTTGGGGCTCCTTTATTTTGGCGATCGCAACTGGGAAAAAAGGGGCAAAGCGAAGACGAAACAGACGCTGGGCAACAGCGGCTGCGGCGAATTCTGCTAGATTTGTTAAGTCGTTGTTCCGTGCTTTACCTTTGCCACAGCGAACTATCCGTCAGTGGACAAGAACAAACAGGGCCTATGATGCCGCTAATTCACAGTTCTGTTTCTTACCAGAGGTGAGCGGTGGTTAGAAAGTAGAATGCTGTTGAAGGCACTTATTTATAAGGCATTCGTCATAGTTCATTGACACTCCCCGGTCTGTCATAGGCGGGGATTCTTAAGACTTTGCGGCCTTAATATCCCGCGCCAGCGTGGGTTTCCGGGCGCAATCATGTGGCCAAAAATGGCGGTCTGCTATCAAGGGTTTTGCAACTAGATCCTCGGTCGTAACTTTCCCCCAGTCCGGGGGTAGGTTTTAATGTCTTGTACTGACAAATGTTATTTTACCACGCCAAAACACTGTGTTAACATGATTCGGCACGATCGGTAAATCAAGGCTGGATTTATCCTGAAACTGCCTTTCATCCCTGGACTAAAGTCGATCGGGTTTTCAGGCTATTCTTTATAACAAATCATGAATGCAAATCTTTGCATTTGTACCCTTCAGGATAAATCCTTGGTTGCTACGGCGATATTTGCGATATTAAAGTGTACCCACAGACATACATCAAGAACGTGCAAAAATTAATATTTTGATAACTCAAAGATGCCCGCTTAAAAAATACCTATAGCCATAGCAAATTGGATTGAGTATGTTATAAATGAGCTGGATTATTAATCAACTTAAAGCCAAAATTTTGGCAACAAACTGATACTAATCAGTTCTTAAAGTCAACAGGTATCGTCGTTTAAAGGAGCCAAAATTATGCCAAGTGCAGTGCCAGCAGGATTTCTAGAAGGTGGGCCCATATTCATACTCGGGCCTGACGAAACGATCGGGCCCACACCCACACCGACACCCACACCCACACCGACACCCACACCCACACCGACACCCACACCCACACCGACACCCACACCCACACCGACACCCACACCCACACCCACACCCACAACCACCGGCGACGATACATTCGGCGGCATAGACGACACCTTGAACGGAGGCAATACTATACCCGCAGTCATCGGGGGAATAGTCCGTGGCACAGACATAAACGACTCCTTAGTTGGCAGTCCAGGCCCCGACGTGATTTCCGGGCTGCAAGGCAACGACAACCTGCAAGGCGCCGACGGCGGCGACCTGATATTTGGCAACGAAGATGATGACGTACTCTTTGGCGGGCCAGGGAACGACGTTCTAGACGGCGGTTCAGGACTCGATACCCTGTACGGAGGGAAAGGCAACGACTCCCTAGACGGGGGAAATAATCCCGACTTGCTTTATGGCAATGACGGCAACGACACCGTAGTGGGCGGTGAAGGCAGAGATACCCTGTACGGTGGTAAAGGCAACGACAGTATGCGTGGGGGCTTGGGCGATGACAGTATGTTGGGCGATCGAGGCGACGACGTTCTTTGGGGCGACCAAGGTAACGACTCCCTGTTCGGCGGCGACGGCGAAGACCTGCTATTTGGCAACGAAGGAGGCGACTGGCTCTACGGTAACACCGGGGCAGACACAATTTTTGCCGGTGATGGCGACGACATCGTTTTCGGCGGTGATAGCGACGACATCGTTGATGGCGGTGCTGGCAACGACGTGCTTTGGGGCGAAGGAGGCAAAGACTTAGTGACAGGAGGCGAAGGCAAAGATGTCTTCGTCATCAGTGGCTTTACTTCTCCAGGCGGCAGCGGCAGCACGAACCCCGTATTTATCACCAGCGGCGGCCCAGACATTGGTGACGCCGATATTTTCACAGATTTTCGCCAAGGCGAAGATTTAATTGGATTGGGCGGCGACCTCAAGTTTGAAGACTTGATCATCTTCCAAAGCACCGACACCCAAGTTGGTAGCACCATTATTCGCAACGGCGTTAGCGGCGACTTTTTAGCAGTATTGCCTGGAGTGGACAGCAGAACGATCGGCCGAGGTAGTTTTGTGATTGGCGCGTCAGTTCCCGGCAGCGCTACCCCTCTCCCCACACCAACTCCAACACCAACTCCAACACCGACTCCCACACCAACTCCCACACCAACTCCCACACCAACTCCCACACCAACTCCGACAGACAGTCCGACACCAACACCGACACCAACTCCGACACCGACGCCGATCTTCCCGACACCGACACCAACTCCGACGCCGACGCCGACGCCGACACCAACTCCTGCTATTCAGTTCCCCAACCAGCCTCCAAGAGCAGTCAATGACAACTTCACCACAGTTGCGGGACAAACACTTAATCTCAACGTCCTATTAAACGACACCGACTCGGACAATAACCCTCTGACTGTCACCACTTTTACTTCAACAGCCAAGGGGCAATTGACTCCCTTGGGCGGCGGCACGTTCCAATACACGCCGATCGCAGGCTTCTCTGGTGCTGACAGCTTCAGCTACTCCATCTCGGATGGCAAAGGCGGTACAAGTCAGGCGACAGTAACAATCAACATCAGCAGCCCGCCGAAGCTAGCAATTAACGATGGTGTAGTCGTTGCTAAAACTGCTCCTATCCAGACAATTACGGCGGCCGATTTGTTAGTCACAGACAGTGACAACACGCCGTCGGAAATTGTTTACACGATTACTCAAGCCCCCAGCGCCAACAAAGGCTTTGTCCAAAGGGGCAGCACCTTGCTGAATGTCGGCAGCAAATTCACCCAAGACGACATCAACAACAACATCATCAAATACAACCTGTTAGCGACGGGTGGCAGCGACAGCTTTACGTTTACAGCCTCAGACGGTTCTGCGACGATCGGGCCGGCATCCTTCAGTATCACTGTGGTAGATAATATTGTCGATCGCAGCAACGTCCCAGCCAGCAGCTTTACAGGCAGCAACCTCAGCGACTTCATCGTCGGCGGGGCTGGTAACGATACCCTCTTGGGCGCTGATGGCAATGACATCATCGATGGCAGGGCTGGCGACGACCTCGAATTCGGTCAAGCAGGCAACGACTCCGTACTGGGTTTTACAGGCAACGACACCCTCGACGGAGGCGAAGGCAACGACACCATAGACGGCGGTGACGGCATCGACTCCCTAATCGGCGGATTGGGCAATGACCGGATGTTCGGCGGCAATGACGACGACATCCTGTTGGGCGGTGAAGGCGGCGATACCATTGACGGTGGAACAGGCAATGACTCCGTACTGGGAGAAGCAGGCGACGACTCGATACTTGGCGGTGTTGGCAACGACACCTTATTTGGCGGCATTGGCGACGACACCTTCGACGGCGGTGTTGGTGATGACATCCTCGACGGCGGTGCTGGCAGAGACTTGCTCGACGGGGGTATCAATAACGACTCCCTCTTGGGTGGCGAAAGCGAGGACACCATTTTGGGTGGAGACGGCAACGACACGGAACTCGGAGGTGCGGGCAACGACTATCTGTTGGGCGAAGCGGGCAACGATTCCCTGTTGGGAGAATCGGGGGACGACACCATAGATGGCGGTATTGGCAGCGACAATCTCAGCGGCGGGTTCGGCAACGACTTGGTGCTGGGCGGCGATGATAACGACTCCCTCGACGGCGGTGCGGGCAACGACATTCTGGGTGGCGGGGCTGGTTCCGACTTGCTCACCGGCGGTGCTGGCGATGATTTCTTCTACTACGAAACTCCCAGCGAAGGCGTGGATGTGATTGCTGACTTTAACACCGGCACCAGCGGCAGAGACAGGTTCTTGTTCAGGTCGGCAAACTTTGGCGGCTTTACCAACTCCGGCACTACTAACGATTTCACCAGTTTTATCGTCAGGAATATCGGCTCTAGTGGCGACAACATCGGCAAGCAAGCTGTCATTTTGTTTGAAAATAAATTCGACAACGCTCAAGCAGTGAATGCAGTGTTGAAAAATCAAAACGGTTCGGAAGCGGCGGGAGCTTTCTTTGTGTACCTGAATAATACTTTCAACAAGTATGTTCTCGGCTTCGATCCGAATGCGACTGATGACAGTCTCCCAGCTTTCGATTTGGCTGTGTTGAATACTATTCCGACGGTTCCGGGCGCTCTGAGCACGGTGATTACAGCCTCTGACTTTAAGTTTATTTAGCTTTCTTCAGTCATTAGACATCTCCAGAATTTAAGTTTTAGCCTAGACACCATCAGGCTTGCAGACTCATTATTGGAGATGTCTATTTAATTTTTGAGTAGCGTCGCAAGGAGGCGGAACAATGCCAAGTGCAGTACCAGCAGGTTTTCTCGAAGGGCAGGCACCGTTCCTGTTCCGGGATAGTAACGGGAATATTTCGGATATCATCGGTACGGTGCCGTCGCCGACGTCATCTACCGGTACAACGACGTCATCTACCGGTACAACGACGTCATCTACCGGTACAACGACGTCATCTACCGGTACAACTACGTCGTCTACCGGTACAACTACGTCGTCTACCGGTACAACTACGTCGTCTACCGGTACAACTACGTCGTCTACCGGTACAACTACGTCGTCTACCGGTACAACTACGTCGTCTACCGGTACAACTACGTCGTCTACCGGTACAACTACGTCGTCTACCGGTACAACAGCGATTTCGATAACGCCTGTGTCGCGGTCAACTCCGATCGCCCCTCCGACTCCACCAGTACCAATATTTGTCGATGGCATAGTGGTAGGAAGGAGCATCGCTGATTATTTCATCGGTAGCTTGTTTAATGACACGATTTCCACCCGTGAAGGCGATGACACGATTCTCGGTCGCGACGGGGATGATTTACTCAGAGGGGAGGATGGTAACGATTATCTCAATGGTGGAGCCGGCAAGGATATTGTTGACGGTGGCCCTGGTAACGATACCGCACGGGGCGGTAAAGGCGATGACTTGGTTATTGGCGATCGGGGCGACGATCAAGTTTTTGGCGATCGGGGCAACGATACTGTCTTGGGAGCTGAAGGTAATGATACGCTTTATGGCGGTAAGGGGAATGATTCTCTGCGCGGAGGTGCCGAGGATGACCTCATTTTTGGCGACAAGGGCAATGACAGTGTTTTTGGTGACACGGGCAACGATTGCTTACAGGGCGGTGCTGGGAATGACTTGCTGTTCGGCCTGGAGGGCGGGGACATCATCAGTGGCGGTGTTGGCAATGATACTGCTGACGGCGGCGAGGGAGATGACCGACTATTTGGGGGTGATGGCAATGATGTTTTGATTGGTGGCGCTGGAGATGATTTTCTGGCGGGCGATCGCGGTGCTGATACTCTGACTGGAGGCGATGGTGCGGATATCTTTGTCGTCGGTAGGGTTGGCACATCCCCGGCGGGCAGCGGGTTTCTCACTACTGGTGGGCCACAAATCGGCGATGCTGATTTAATTAGAGATTTTAAGGCTGGAGATTCGATCGGTCTCGCTGGAGGTTTGAGCTTTACAGACTTAGAAATATTCCAGGGTCAAGGATCGAATTCTAGCAACACAATTATTAAAGATAAGCGCACTGGTGAATTTTTGGCGGTCTTAATTGATGTTAGGACTAACGCGCTAGATGAATCGAAGTTCACGACAGCTCAAATACCGCCTGTAGACGAAAATCCCTTCATAATTCAGGGAACAACGACTTCTACCACAACGGGTACAACGACTTCCACAACGGGGACAACGACTTCCACAACGGGAACAACGACTTCCACAACGGGGACAACGACTTCCACAACGGGGACAACGACTTCCACAACGGGGACAACGACTTCCACAACGGGGACAACGACTTCTACCACAACAACAACTCCAACACCAACTCCAACTCCAACACCAACTCCAACTCCAACACCGACTCCAACTCCAACTCCAACTCCAACACCGACACCGACAACTCCAACCCACACCACTCCAACTCCAACACCGACACCGACTCCAACTCCAACACCGACACCGACTCCAACACCGACACCGACTCCAACACCAACACCGACTCCAACACCAACACCAACGCCGGGAACATTGCCCACACTGGTTCCGAGTCCGAGTCCGACTCCGAAGTACGAGTACGAGTTCTTCGATCGTCCCAACTCCCACTTTGCCGAGTCCAACTCCGCCGGCTTTTCCATCTGCGACTCCTAACCAGCCGCCCATCGTCGAAAGTGGCAAGACGCTGACGGGTTTGCAGAATTTGCCTCTGTCTCTGAGTATTTCAGCGCCGAGTGACCCGGAGGGCCAAGCGCTGTCGATCGCGGTTGTAGGACTTCCTAATCCTACTTTCGGTCTGGTAGTGACCGGTACAAGCCCGATCGCCGTGAACCAAAAATTAACCGTTCAGGATTTACTCGGCTTGACATTTAAACCTGCAACTAACGCCATTGGACAAGCTGGATCTTTCAGCTACAGCGTCGCTGACGATCAGGGCGGCACAGCAGCAGCAGTCAGTCGCAATTAACATCAATTCTTTCAATACCTCCGTAACTACTCCGACTATCCTTGGGCCGATCGCAGTCGATGACGGCATCATATTTACGAGTACGAACAATTTGCTGCCGACATTCATCGACGCGCTAGCAAACGACTTCCAGCCCGCAACAAAAAGGTCAGCTCAACATTATCAACGTCAGCGCACCGACACTGGGCATAGCTGTAAATCTCGTTTCTCAGGTGCAGTTCATCTCTGGGAATGTAGCGGGTACAACTGCTTTCACCTACAGTGTCAGCGATGGCATCGGAACAACTCCAGGCAGAGGTACTATCACCGTTGAAATCCTGCCGGCAGATAGCGGGCCAAACAATCTAATTGGGGGTTCTTTGGCAGATAATTTTAACGGTTTGGCAGGCAGCGATACTGTTGATGGCAGAGGTGGCAACGATACGATTAACGGCGGTTTGGATAACGACGTGCTGATAGGGGGCTTTGGGGTCGATACCATGACTGGAGGTGGTGGCGGCAATCAATTCCGCTATACCAGTCCTGGGGAGGGAGGGCCGGTCTTTGACGCTGCTTCTTCGGCGGCAATTGATGCGGCGATCGCCGCGGGCGGATACGATTTAATTACTGATTTTACTGGTCTGGGAGTGCCGATCGCCGATCAGTTCAATTTTGCCCCCGGATTCCCGAATGTCACCAGCACGAACGAAGTTTTACTGCCGGTACAAACAACCGTTTCATCTAATATTTTAGGAGGAACTGCTTTCTTGTTTGCCTATGATTCTGGCGGCAATACTTACATCATTTATGATGGTAATGGCAATAATCTCAACGGCGCTGATTCTAGCATTTTGGCGAAGTTAAATGGTGTAACTGGGGTTTCTTCAATGTCGGGATTTGACTTTACTTTTATTTAGAAAAGTAGTCAGTAGTCATTAATCAATGGTTATTTGTTATTGGTGATGGTCTACCAATAACCGATAACAAATAACCAGCAACCAATCCCAATTATCAATTCGCAATTCCTTCTTCCCAATGACCAATAGACATCTCCCATAATTATTGTGGAACAGGCATCCTGCCTGTTCTTCACAGGCTTTTTGGGAGATGACTAATGACTAATGACCAATGACTAATGACCAATGACTAATGACCAATGACTAATGACCAATGACTAATGACTAATGACCAATGACTAATGACTAATGACTAATGACCAATGACCAATGACTAATGACTAATGACCAATGACCAATGACTAATGACTAATGACCAATGACCAATGACTAATGACTAATGACCAATGACCAATGACTAATGACCAATGACCAATGACTAATGACTAATGACTAATGACTAATGACCAATGACTAATGACCAATGACTAATGACCAATGACCAATGACTAATGACTAATGACCAATGACTAATGACCAATGACTAATGACTAATGACTAATGACTAATGACCAATGACCAATGACTAATGACTAAATCTCATTATCTTCAGAAAAAAGTCCCAACAAAGGGCCGAGAATAGCACCAAAAACAAAGCCGCCAGGGTGGGCCCAGTAGGCTACTCCCCCGGATTCCATGCCGACATTGGCTGGGGCATTCAAGGAAGCGAGGCCGTTAAATGCTTGCTGTACAAACCAAAATCCTAGAAAGAAGAAAGCAGGTATTCTGACTGTAGTAATGAAGATTCCCAAGGGGATTAATGTCAGAACTTTGGCTTGGGGATATCGGAGAATATAAGCTCCCATCACGCCTGCGATCGCGCCGCTAGCACCCAGAGAAGGAATAGCAGATGCTGGGGAAAAGAACCACTGAGTTAGTGATGCTAAAACGCCGCAACTAAGGTAAAATATGATAAACTTGATGTGTCCTAAACGGTCTTCTACATTGTTGCCAAAAATCCAGAGAAATAACATATTTCCGGCGACGTGGAGAAAGCCTGCGTGGAGGAATTGGGAGCTAATTAGTGTTGTCCATTCGGGAAATGGGGAAGCGGGTAGGGAAACTCGACAGATATTAGTTAGCTGACAAGGAACTACGGCCCAAGAGTAGAAGAATTGCGTTAATTGGCGATCGCCCAAAGTGCATTCGTACAAAAATACTAACACATTTGCAGCAATCAGTCCATAGGTGACATAGGGAGTGATGCGGGTGGGATTGTCATCGCGCAAGGGAACCATAGGCGTTTTTTCCTCGACATCAAAATATTGGCAATACGATAGCGCATTTGCAAGCAATATGTCTCCTGTCTAAAGGAAGAAGTCATTCGATGTTGCTATATTTGTTAGATCAAGTCCGGTAGATTAACTTTGATCTAGAGGCTAGGGCGGGTTGACAGGCTAAGAAAGAAAGTATTACAGATATTTGTGAACCAGCCCTACAGGAATCATGGTCAATTCACCGGACTTGATATGAGATTACCAAATTTGCCCGAACCAAGCATCTTGGTTGGAAGTGGGGTTATCCTTGGCTAAGTTCCCGTTAGTAGAACCTGCAATATAGACCCCTCCAAAAGGACTGATAGCAACAGCATTTGATACATCATCGTTTGCTGTTCCCGGCTGGTAAGACTTGATTAAGCCGCCCGTTAAGGAATCGTTGTAATAGCCAACCCAAGCATCCTTTTCTCCTTTATGTTCGCCGCCAAATTGACCCAGCGTACTGCCGGTGAGATAGACACCAGAACTATTGGCTGCAATTCCCGTGACTTCATCAGTTATAACGCCTATCGCTTTTGTCGCAATTGGAGTTGTTAAGCCACTATCCAACCGGGCATACTTATTGACAGATGAAGCACCTGAGCCGTTTTTGTAGGTAATATACAAACCCGAATCATTAACAGCAACGCCTGTGATGCTATTGATATTAGAGTCTAGGTTTTTTACCCATGTTTGGGTAAAGTTATTGTCGTATTTCGCCACCCAAGAAGCTCCCGCAGTTCCACCTGTGAGGTAGAAATTGCCAGTCCCATCTTTGGCAATGTCAACATTCAAGTTTCCCGTAAGTCCGGTTAAGGTTTTGGTGGCTTCTTTAACATTGCCATTAGCGTCATAGCGAGTCACCCAGACTTGGTTATTAGTTGTCCCAGCGATCGCTACATCGCCCCCATTGTCGAATACCATTCCTGTTGGTTCTTGGGTTAATGGTTTCTTCCACAATTCCTTACCTTGACTGTCAGATTTGGAGAACCAAAACTCTTTTGTAGTACCAGTGAATCCGGCTGTGTAAACAGATCCGCTGGCATCAACGACAAGGTTGTTAACAGCATCAGGGAGTCCTACGCTACCAAATTGGGTAATGGAACTGCGATCGTTATCTACAATATCGACTACTGCACTTGCAGCACCCAAACTGTATTCTTTCCCAGCATTCCCAGCTTTCAGCGATAACAAGATTTGTTCAGTACCTTCGATCGCCAAATCATCTATCGGTACAATCCCTATGGGGGCGCTGGCTTGTCCGACAGGAATCGTCACCGCAAGAGGTAATTGATTGTAATCGGCCCCATTCGTAGCCGTTCCATCGTTGGCGACTGAATAGTTTACTGTCAACTCGACCGTCGTATCACCTGTGCGAGTCACCGTGAACTCACCCCCAGCGCCACCCTCAGTAGCCGTGTTTTTGGTAGCAGCGACACTGATAGTATTTTCGTACAGGACGTTAACGTTAACGTTCGCAGCAGGAGAGTTAGCTTTGTTATCGGTTGCTATGAAGGTAAAAGCAGATTGAGATCCGGCTGCATTACCTGTCCAAACTAAGGATTCACCTGCACTGAGGGACGTTCCAGCGGCGACAGCTAGACCATTTTTTGTCATGGTTCCAGACTTGGTTTCTTGAACATTGAAAACAATGGTATCTCCATTGATATCGGTAGCATTGGCAGATGCTTTCAATTGGTCGTAGGTGATAGTGAAGGGTTGGTTTTTCACCGCACCGGAAAAAGTAGCATTGTAGATGACTGGTGGTTGATTGATAGCTTCGCCAGCAAGGGTGATGTTTCCACTCAAGGGTTGAGGCATCACGTTATCAGTGAGAGAGGTTGTAATTGTCGCTTGACTGTTAACACCCTCTGTCCGATTGAATTTTACATCTTGCAGCAAACTGTTTACACCTTGGACAGACCCAGTTACTGTCAACTCTCCAGTCTTAGCGTTGTACTGAGAATTAGCTGTTGGCGTTTGAGAATTAGGAGGGGTAAAAGTACCCGCACTAGGAGGAACGATGGTTAATTTGGTCGTAATCGTATCGTTGGGATCTGGGTCGGTAATAACGATATTGGAAAGAGCGATCGGATTGTTGCTAAATGCCACTGTGCTTGTTAAACCAGTAGCAGTAGCCGCAACATTATTGTAGGTCTTGGTATTGCTGTACTTCTCAGTCCAAACTTTATGACCATCAACAAAGTTTCCCGTTGTATAAGCCTCGACATTGGCACTCAATCCATCAGCACTGACGTTAGTTTTGAATCCTCCCGCCACATCTCGGACGTTTTGGCGTGGTAACTGCTCTACTGCTAAGTCTTTGGGTAAGCTTGAATAACCCAGGAGCCAAGCATCTGCTAAAGCAGTGTTTTTGGGGCCGTTGATATTCCAGTTACCGGGACTGTTGACGCTAATCAGGAAGTCGTTATCCACGTCTGCGGCGATCGCAGTTGCCACATCATTTTGGGCTGTGCCTTTTTGTTCGATACTCGTATTTGTGCCATCCGCGTTGAACTGTCCGAACCAAATGTCTGTTCCACCATTGTTTGCCGAATTACCAATCTGACCGTTGGTATTTCCAGTCACATAGACCTTGCCATTAGTTGTAACTGCCACATCCGAGGCTGAATCAGCTTGAAGGCTTCCCTGTTGCCAATAGGTAGGGTTGTTTGGGGTTGCTGTTGTAATTGTGGCAAGGAAAGCATCTGTACCGCCAGCATTAAGAGTGGTTCCCAACTTGCCTAATGTGGTTCCCGCGATGTAGGTGGTTGCATTGTTTTTATTGATGGCAAGATCCGAGGAAAAATCATCTTTCGCGTCGGTACTGCCCCACTGTCTCACAGCACCCAAGGAATTTCCAGAGGAATCGTACTGTGCTAGGAAGAAGTCAAAATCTTTGGCCGCAGCAGTAGAGTTGTTAAAGTTCCCATTTGTGTATCCGGTAATGGCAACTTTGCCAACAGGGTCGATCGCAATGCCGGAAGCAAAATCGTTGTTAGGAGTGCCAAAGTTTCGATTCCATTCTGTCGTACCACTGCTGTTATATTTTGTGACCCAAACTTCCTTGCCTTTTGCTAACGAGTCCTTTGTCCCCGTAACATAAACATTATCCTGGCTATCGATCGCCACACCAGCAGATGAGTCATAACCGGTGTCCCCGATGAAGTTCCCCCATTGCAAAGCCCCAGTGGAATTGTACTTGAGCAAGAAGCTATCTTCGCTGCCAGTGGGAGTGTATTGGTGAATCAGGTCATCGGGTTGACGGGTTGAGGTCGCAGGACGCGCCCATCCCGTTACATAAGCATTTCCCAGAGAATCACGGGCAATACCACTGGATTCGTAGTAGCGTGTCCCACCAGTGCCACCGCCACTCGGATCTGGCCACTCCTGTGCCCACTGCTGCTTCAAATCCATACTGACTGTCAACCGACAGGTTTGATAGGAGGAGAACAGAATGCTATCCTTGGCGCGAACACTAAAGAGATCCAACGTCCCAGCTTGGCTGGGAGTGAATGTCAGTTTTTCCCCTGCGCTTAATGTTGCTGAGGCGGTAACAGCAACCCCGCCTTTAGTCAGCGTTCCCCCCCCTTTCAATTGATCAATTTCGAATGTGAGAGCATCCCCATCTACGTCATTGGCTCCCATTTGAGCAAATAACTGCGCGTAGGTGATGTCAAAGGGACGATTTTCTACCGCACCGACTAAGTTGCCTGGGTTTAAGGTGGGTGCGTCGTTTACGGCGATACCGGTGAGGTTAATATAGCCCCAAACCGAGCTAGAAACATCATCACTGAGAGAGCTGTAGATAGTGAACGGTTGGTTGTAGTTGAGGGCGGGGGTAAAGGTGAGATTTGCCAACAGGCTATTCACATCTGCTACCTTGCCAGTAGCTTGCCAATAGTGCCACCCGTTGTTAACTGTGGTGGAGGTGACATTGCCAGAAGTGCCTGTGGACAAGGTACCGGTACCAAAGGGAACATACAAGCCTACTGTCGTTTCACCGTCTGGATCGGTAACTTGAATCGGAGTGAGTTTCAGCGGTGTATCTTCGGTGTATGTGAGAGTTTGATTCAGGTTTGTAGCACTAGGGCGGCCTGGATCGGTGACATTGGCAATGGTGACTGTAGCACTGGTGTTATTGGTGCCCAAGTTGTATGCCGCTGCACTGGTTAATTTGAGGATGGCGGTTTCAGAGGGTTCTTCGATGTCATCCCGAAGGGGGTTAAGAGGAATGTCAACACTGTTTTGTCCGGCGGGAATAGTCACCGTTACAGGCAGTTGTTGGTAATAATAGTCTGTGCCATTTATTGCTGTACCTTCGAGGGTGTAGCTTACAATCAGGGCTTTGGTTGAGTCACCTCCAGCCCGTTGAATCCTGAATGAACCTGGATCGCCGTTTTCGGAGGCCTCAGCATCGGTGGCGGTGACGCTGATAGTGGGATTGAGCGGATTGAACACAACATTACCACTGCCATTCTGATCGACGAGGAATGTCTTGTTGAATGTGTTGCTGGCGACTCCGGCTTTGTCGTAGGCGATCGCTTGGATGGTATAGTTACCCAGTATTAAACTGTCTATTGAGTAATTAAAGTCCGCCCAATTATCGGCATTACGGGTAAATGTTGTAATCTCTGTGGTTGTCGCTGTGCCATTTGGCGGTGTGACGGTAAGGTTGACTTTGGCGATATCATCAGCACCATTTTGATCGAATACCCGCGCTCCCGTAAAGTTGATGGGGTTTTTGACTGAATAAACAGGTTGTACATCCCCTAATCCCAAGTTAATTGGGGCTTGATTGACAACAGGAGTCGGAGTCGGAGTCGGAGTCGGATTTGGAGTCGGAGTCGGAGTCGGAGTCGGAGTCGGAGTCGGAGTCGGAGTTGCTATCAGGCTGAAGTTGTGATTAACTGTGTTGCTGGTGGCTCCGGCTTGGTCGTAGGCGATCGCTTGAATGGTATATTTACCCGCAGTTAAAGTATCTAACGAGTAAGTAAAGTCGGCCTCGTTGCCATTTTTGACAAGCGTAGTAATGTCTTTGGTAATCGCAGTGCCATTTTCTGGTGTCAAAGTAATTGTTACTTTGGCGAGATCATCAGCACCATTTTTATCAAATACCTTGGCTCCCGTAAAGCTAATAACTTCACCGACTGAATACTCAGCTTTCACAGTCCCTAATCCCAGGTTATATGGTGCTTCATTGACAGGAGTCGGAGTCGGATTTGGAGTCGGAGTCGGAGTCGGAGTCGGAGTCGGAGTCGGAGTTGCTATCAGGCTGAAGTTGTGATTAACTGTGTTGCTGGTGGCTCCGGCTTGGTCGTAGGCGATCGCTTGAATGGTATATTTACCCGCAGTTAAAGTATCTAACGAGTAAGTAAAGTCGGCCTCGTTGCCATTTTTGACAAGCGTAGTAATGTCTTTGGTAATCGCAGTGCCATTTTCTGGTGTCAAAGTAATTGTTACTTTGGCGAGATCATCAGCACCATTTTTATCAAATACCTTGGCTCCCGTAAAGCTAATAACTTCACCGACTGAATACTCAGCTTTCACAGTCCCTAATCCCAGGTTATATGGTGCTTCATTGACAGGAGTCGGAGTCGGATTTGGAGTCGGAGTCGGAGTCGGAGTCGGAGTCGGAGTCGGAGTTGCTATCAGGCTGAAGTTGTGATTAACTGTGTTGCTGGTGGCTCCGGCTTGGTCGTAGGCGATCGCTTGAATGGTATATTTACCCGCAGTTAAAGTATCTAACGAGTAAGTAAAGTCGGCCTCGTTGCCATTTTTGACAAGCGTAGTAATGTCTTTGGTAATCGCAGTGCCATTTTCTGGTGTCAAAGTAATTGTTACTTTGGCGAGATCATCAGCACCATTTTTATCAAATACCTTGGCTCCCGTAAAGCTAATAACTTCACCGACTGAATACTCAGCTTTCACAGTCCCTAATCCCAGGTTATATGGTGCTTCATTGACAGGAGTCGGAGTCGGATTTGGAGTCGGAGTCGGAGTCGGAGTCGGAGTCGGAGTCGGAGTTGCTATCAGGCTGAAGCTGTGATTAACTGTGTTGCTGGTGGCTCCGGCTTTGTCGTAGGCGATCGCTTGGATGGTATATTTACCCGCAGTTAAAGTATCTAACGAGTAGGTAAAATCCGCCCAATTATCGGCATTACGGGTAAATTCAGTAATCTCTTTGGTAATCGCAGTGCCATTTTCTGGTGTCAAAGTAATTGTTACTTTGGCGAGATCATCAGCACCATTTTTATCAAATACCTTGGCTCCCGTAAAGCTAATAACTTCACCGACTGAATACTCAGCTTTCACAGTCCCTAATCCCAGGTTATATGGTGCTTCATTGACAGGAGTCGGAGTCGGATTTGGAGTCGGAGTCGGAGTCGGAGTCGGAGTCGGAGTCGGAGTTGCTATCAGGCTGAAGCTGTGATTAACTGTGTTGCTGGTGGCTCCGGCTTTGTCGTAGGCGATCGCTTGGATGGTATATTTACCCGCAGTTAAAGTATCTAACGAGTAGGTAAAATCCGCCCAATTATCGGCATTACGGGTAAATTCAGTAATCTCTTTGGTAATCGCAGTGCCATTTTCTGGTGTCAAAATAATCGCGACTTTGGCGAGATCATCAGCACCATTTTTATCGAAGACCTGGGCTCCGGTAAAGCTAATAACTTCACCGACTGAATACTCAGCTTTCAGATTCCCTAATCCCAAGTTAATTGGAGCATCATTGGGGGGAATAACTTTGGCGATGTTGAAGCTGTGATTAACTGTGTTGCTGGCGGCTCCGGCTTGGTCGTAGGCGATCGCTTGGATGGTATATTTACCCGCAGTTAAAGTATCTAACGAGTAGGTAAAATCCGCCCAATTATCGGCATTACGGGTAAATTCAGTAATCTCTTTGGTAATCGCAGTGCCATTTTCTGGTGTCAAAATAATCGCGACTTTGGCGAGATCATCAGCACCATTTTTATCGAAGACCTGGGCTCCGGTAAAGCTAATAACTTCACCGACTGAATACTCAGCTTTCAGATTCCCTAATCCCAAGTTAATTGGAGCATCATTGGGATCTTTAACAACGAAATTTTGAGTGAAAGTATTGCTAACAGCTTTAGATCGATCGGAGGCGATCGCTTGAATAGCATAATCACCCGCTTTCAAACCATCTAATGAGTAGTTAAAATCTGCCCAACCCTCGTTACTGCTGGTAAAAGTCGAAATCTCTGTGCTGCTGGGATTGCCATTTTTTGGTGTCAATTTAACAGTAACTTTGGCAATATCGCCCGCACCATTACCATCAAATACCTTGGCCCCAGTAAAGTTGATTGGAGTATTGGATAAATACTCATTCTTTACATTCCCCAATCCCAAATTAATCGGGGCTTGATTGACAGTAGGATTCGGATCAGTCCAAACTGTAAATCCGGGGGTGATGAAATCTTTAACAAGGGGGGCTTCGCCTTTTGCGCCTTTCACCCGGAAAATTACATCGTTATAATCTAAATCCGTTTGTTGATCGACACGGATATCTTCCATCGCAAAAAGATGACCGTCTCCCGATAAATCACCAATTTGTCTGAAATGCAATCCGTCTGATGGGTTAGCTTTCGCTAGAGAGTATAAGGGTTTTGTGCTTCCACCGATGCTGGGATAGTTAAAGACACTTTGTACTTTACCATCAGGAACTAGCATTACTGCAAATTTGTCCCCTGGTTTCATCTGAACTGTTTTTGATCCTGGATAAATCCCCTCATTAGAGTTTCCTACCAAGTCGTATTTCGCTGCTTCTTGGTCATCAGAAATAACGATATGACCCAAATCGGAATTACTTAAAGCCCGTCGGGCCATTTCTTTGTTAAATTCTGGCGTACCCGGAGTCTCTGTAAAGCCATTCAAACTAACAAAGGCCACTTCGCCAACATAGCTTCCACCATCAGCTAACCAGTCTACGCTGACCTGGCCAATATTATCAACAGTGAAGACACCGGAGGTATAGTCAATTCCCGTCAAGGTATCGGTTTTGACAGCCAAATTGTAGTCTGCTTTGTCGCTGGTTGTGACAACTCGAATGGCATAGTTTCCAGTTTCGAGAACGATATTATTAAGTGTCTCTTGACTGGTATTTGCTGTCGCATAATTGTAAAGAGTTTTTCCAGATGCGTCCAGAATATACAAGTCAGCATTCCCGATTCCGCCGTTCAATTGGAGATTTAACTTTTGAGATTGATTGAGGGAAAACTTGTAAATTGATTCTGGGTTTTGTGTGTCCAGTGTCCCAGTAAAATTCAGATTTCCTGGGCTGAGTAAGTCTAAATTTTGAATCATGTTAATACACCCTAGTTTTGTGAGATTTTGAATTTCTGAGCGATCGGAATTCGTGAGCTTCCATATATCTCTCAGTCTTCCCCCCCCGGTTTTTACGCCGAATTGGGAAATTGTTACTTTTCTTTATAAATCTGTCGCTTTACTGGGTTGTGGGTTCTCATCTGGTTTTGCGGTCTCAAACCCCTCAGTTCCGTAACCTTTCCTTTACACCAGGTAAAGTTAGTATCCATACTTCTGGGCCAAGTCACAATACCTAAAGTTCACAAGTTTTTTGATGAACTTCTATAAATGTCCTAAGAAAGTTCATAAAGTTCATAAGATCTGAGACTTATGTAAAGATTGTGTAAAGTTGGCGAGATTTATTTAAAGATTGTGTAAAGTCAAAGAAGGCTATTTGATAGTTTTGGGCTTTTGACTCCAGAATTAATATGCCTGTGTATCAAAAAATTCACAAATAAAACAAAAATTAGTAAATCTACTGAAAAATTGTGTAAAGTTAGGCGAGATTTACTTAAAGATTATGTAAAATCTACAGCATTATGACCGGGCGCTTTTGGCGATCGATTTAGTATACAATTGTGGAACAAAAATACGGCTCTTACGTGATGCTTCTCAGACACCAAGCATCGTTAGTGGGACGGACGAAGAAACCGAGTTTCTGGAAGAATATTCATGATAAAAAGCGATTGACTTCCAATCAGAAACCCGGTGTTATCATCGTTTTGCGTAATTCCTAATTAGCTATAGCGATTGTGAACCCACCAGCACTTCTATATTAAAATGCAATTTTTTAGGGTTTTTCTGCCAGAATTGCATTTATGAAGTCCATCAAGTTTACAATGTTTATAGCAGCTATTCCCAAAAATTAGATATAAATTTAAGTACGGGAAGAGCTTTATATTCATTTTGTGGAATGTCTAATAGACAAAAAAGATTTAGATTGGGGTGTGCTACTATGAATTTTGAAATTGCGCTAAGTTCAATAAATATTTGGGTTGCTGAAACCAAATCTCAAAGCTTGAGTCCTTGGGAAAAGGAGATTTTTCGACATTCCTGGGAGGGTGATAAGTACGATGACATGAATATTTCTGGCTATAGCATTGACTATATCAGGAAAATTCTAGCACCTAAACTCTGGAAGCTACTTTCAGAAGTAATCGGAGAAACAGTCACTAAAAAAAATCTCAGAATAGTGATTGCAAGTGCATTGGAGAAGCGAAATAGCCAAAGGTTTAGTCCCAGCCCAAAATTTACCCTTTCCTATCGGCATGATACCTCCAATGTCGATGAAACCACCGTTCACAACATCATTGCGGGCAATTGTTACAAGAGTTTGAAATTATCTTTGCGATCGCAACCTTACAAGATATTTATCGGTGATGTGCCTTTGTGGATGCCAACCTCTGACTACTGCTGCTATCCAGATGTGATGGTAATTCAAGGAGATCCTGTTTACAAGGGAACCAACAAAACCATAATTACCAATCCTTTACTGATTGTTGAAGTTTTATCATATTCAACCAAAAACTACGATAAAAGTGAGAAATTTGCTGGTTATCGAGCAATTCCTGGATTTCAGGAATATATCTTGATTGAGGAATCCAAAGTTCATGTCGAGCATTACACTAAATCCGCGGATCATCAATGGCTATTTAGAGAGTATCGTTCAGAAAACTATGTAATAAATTTAGCTGCAATTCAGGCACAAATTTCCTTGCATGAACTTTATGAAGATGTTGAATTTGATTGCATTGATCGTCGATTAGAAAATCTAGAAAAAAAACGGCGAACCAGAATAATCTATGGACGAAATTTATTGTTGAATCAGGTGAGGACTGACGCAGAAACCAGTTAGTGATGCTAAAACGCCGCAACTAAGGTAAAATATGATAAACTTGATGTGTCCTAAACGGTCTTCTACATTGTTGCCAAAAATCCAGAGAAATAACATATTTCCGGCGACGTGGAGAAAGCCTGCGTGGAGGAATTGGGAGCTAATTAGTGTTGTCCATTCGGGAAATGGGGAAGCGGGTAGGGAAACTCGACAGATGTTAGTTAGCTGACAAGGAACTACGGCCCAAGAGTAGAAGAATTGCGTTAATTGGCGATCGCCCAAAGTGCATTCGTACAAAAATACTAACACATTTGCGGCAATCAGTCCATAAAGACCTCTCCCAAAAAGCTTGTCAAGAACAGGCCGGATGCCTGTTCCACAATAATTATTGGAGATGTCTATAGGACATCAAAATATTGGCAACACCATTATAATGCGTAAGTCCTGTAAGATTAATTCAGCCTTGGCTTTTAGACCTATTTGCTGCCAATATAAAACGCGATTAACCGCGAAATAGGGCAGTTTAAAAAGAGTGTGCTTTTCAAGCGCTACATCTCCCGCGCAGTAGCCGTCGTTAATCCAAGGGATACGCAGTATTCAAACCTTTAACAATGTCGCGTATCGAGCCGCCCCAAGCATTAGCTAATTGCCACCATGCTGCATTTCTGTCAGTTTCTCTCCGGCGATCGTTAGAGATAAACATAAGTCATTTATAGTGGTTTTAGCCTCTTGCTAAAGTAATAAAATAGTGGGTTTTAAAAGGTGTGAGTGTGAGTCTTTAGAGGTATTTTATAGTAATTCTATTAAGGCACATAGGAGGCTCCATTAATATCGATCGTTGTCCCAGTAGCGTGGGGAGCCAAACCAGAGGCAAAAAAAGCGATAACATTAGCAATATCTTGAGGACGAAGGATTTTGCCGATCGCAATATCGCGCACAATATCAGCATCTCTATCTCTATCTTTTCTCTTTCTCTGCGCCCTCTGCGCCCTCTGCGGTAAAAAAAAATAAATCTTTTTCACAAACGAAATAGAATTGCTATACGATCATTGTACAGGATTGAGAGTTCTATTTGAAATACACCTAAAAATTCGCCATGAAAGCAGTTGTGTTCGATCGCTACGGTTCCGTCGAGGTATTGCAGTACCGAGAATTGTCCAAGCCAACAATCAAACCCGATCAATTGCTAGTGCGAGTTCGCGCTAGCAGCGTCAATCCCGTAGACTGGAAAATCCGGCAAGGACACGTACAATTATTGTCAGGATTTAACTTTCCTCGGATTGTCGGTTCCGATATCTCTGGAGTTGTGGAAGAAATCGGCAGGGAAGTCAGCAAATTTCAACCTGGAGATGAAGTTTATACCTTCTTAAATCCCCTGACTGGTGGCGCTTGTGCCGAATACTGCGCCGTACCGGAATCTGCTGCGGCTATTAAACCTCAAAACATTACTCATACAGAAGCAGCAACAGTACCGATCGCCGGTTTAACTGCTTTGCAAGCACTCCGGGATTTGGGTGAAATTCAAGCCGGAAAAAAGGTATTGATTAACGGTGCTTCCGGCGGAGTGGGCATTTTTGCAGTGCAAATTGCGAAAGCGATGGACGCAGTAGTAACGGGAGTTTGCAGCGCCAAAAATAGAGATTTTGTAAATAATTTGGGAGCAGATTTTGTTTTAGATTACGCTGAAGTTGACTTTACTAAACAGACACAAAAGTATGATATAATCTTGGATGCTGTCGGCAAAAAAACTTTTGCTGAATGCGAAAATGTGCTGCAAACGGATGGAGTTTATATCTCAACTTTGCCGAGTTTTGACAACCTCGTGCCGATGTTTCTAAGCTGGTTTGTGCCGGGTAAAAAAGCTAAATCAATTGTGGCTAATGCTAACAACAGCGATTTAGGGGTTTTGCGGGAATTGATAGAATCTGGTAAAGTTGAGCCGATTGTCGATCGCACTTACAGCTTAGCAGAAGTAGCAGCAGCCCATGCTTACAGCGAAACGGGGCGCGCTGTGGGTAAAATTGCGATCGGCATTGAATAAAGAAGAAGTCATTAGTCAGTAGTCATTAGTCATTAGTTGGTTGTTAGTTGTTGGTGGTTATTTGTTGGTTATAATAACCAAGGCCAATACTTTTCGGCCCGATTCCCAATTCCCGATTACCAATTCCCCATTACCAATTCCCGATTCCTTATGACAGCCCCCTCAGACTTGGAGACATCCGAACAAAATTTCGACAATAACCTGGAACCCAGCATTGCACCAATTGCAGACGGTTTCACGGGTTCCCGCAACCTCGAAAACGAATTTCTAGACGAACTCCCGGACGAAGTTGAGATGTCTTTGTTCGATCATTTAGAAGAATTGCGGATGCGAATTTTCTATGCGCTAATTGCAGTAGTAATCGGTATAGTCGGCTGCTTTTTATATGTGAGACCGATCGTTAAACTGCTAGAAGTACCAGCAGGAGCAGTCAAATTTTTGCAACTAGCTCCCGGAGAGTATTTCTTTGTCTCGATCAAAGTTGCCGGATATAGCGGTTTGCTAATCGCAAGTCCGTTTATTTTTTACCAAATAGCGCTATTTGTTCTCCCTGGATTAACTCGCAAAGAACGCGGGTTGCTCGGCCCTGTTTTCTTCGGTTCGAGTTTCCTGTTTTTAGGCGGGTTAGTATTTTCTTACATCGCTTTGATTCCGGCGGCGCTCAATTTCTTTGTCACCTACGGAGCCGATGTTGTAGAGCAATTATGGTCGATCGACAAATACTTTGAATTTGTTTTATTATTAATGTTCAGCACTGGCTTAGCATTTCAAATCCCGATCGTCCAAGTTTTGCTTGGTCTTTTAGGCATAGTTTCTTCTAAGCAAATGTTGTCTGGTTGGCGCTATGTAGTCTTGGGAGCGGCGGTTTTGGGAGCGGTTTTAACGCCTTCTACTGATCCTTTGACTCAAAGTCTTTTAGGAGGTGCGGTGCTGGCTCTTTACTTTGGTGGCGTTGGTTTGGTGAAGCTTTTAGGGCGATAATTAGACCAACCTAAAAAAAGAGAACACCCAGAACCCCGACTTCTTTAAGAAGTCGGGGTTCTAACAGCGAATAAGATCGATCGACTAGCCCTAAAAAATATAGAGATGCGGGCGATCGCCCGCATCTCTACATTGATCAATGTTAAAATTCGACATCAAAGTTTTGCTAAAACCTTAACTACATTCGGAACTGTTCTACTTCGGGAGTGTAACCGATCGGCAAAACGTAATCCAGATTCTCGTGGGGACGAGCAATGATGTGATACGATAGCAACTTTCCGCCATCGACCTTTTTAACTGATTCAATCCCAGCAGCAACGGCTGCTTGCACTTCCGATATATCTCCTCGAACTATGACTGTCCAGTAGGCGCGGGTTATTTTTTCATAGCGAACTAAAGTAACGCGGGCTGCTTTCACCATTGAGTCCGCAACTTCTACGGCTGAGGGAAGTCCTAAGACTTCAACCATTCCAACTGCAACACCCATTACACTATTCTCCTAAATTTCACGGAATATCTGAAACTCATTGTATGTGAAATTGATGACAGAAATTGGTGAGGTTGATTTTGCCTTCGGTAAAAGCCAGAAGGCAAGAGGGGGTGTGGCGATGAGCCGTGGCCCGATCGCACTACAATTCTGTGACTGCTCTCGGCTGTCACGATCGCTGATGACTAATGACTGCTGACTGCTGACTAATAACTGATTCAAAACTCGTCTAGCAGCCACTCCGAGGCTCTAGATCCCAAATCTAGGGCGACGCTGACGGCTTTGCCCAAACGGGGGCGATCGCGGGTAGTGGCGATATACTCTTTCACCTGTTCGGTGCTCCCCCAGGCGTTGAGATAATTGGCCACTGCGTCCAAATGCTCGAAATAATCAGCCTCCGTCATGGGGAAAGACACCTGCTCCAGATATTTCCACATAACTTGGACAAAAATCTTGCCCCGCGTCCGCCGCAATCTGATATCGTAAGATTTTCCCCATTTTTCTATTAATAGCTGGTGTAAATCCTTGCCCGTCATGGTTTCTCCTCAGTAAATTCCGTGAAGTACCCACCACTGATTCGGAGTACCGAATACAGTGGGGGCTTCCAGTTTCATAGGTCAGTGCCACGTTGGGGATTCCTATTGCTAGGAGTTCGTCACCAAAGACGATGATGGTCTTACCTGTCCTCCGGAGGTTTGGAACTCGTCCCTTACTCCCGTAACCCCGTGGTTACCCTGGCAGCAACCCAGCCTTCCGCAGGTTGTTTTGAATTAGTTTACTTGAAGCACCGCATGGATTTACAGCGACTTGTGCACTCGCTTGTACACTCGCGTAGTGGAAGTACGCAGCCGAAGTATTGCAGACCAGCTAGCAGTGCTCTTTCCCTGAACTTTGAACTTTCTGCGGTAAGCATATTACTGCTACTTTGAAGTTTACCTGTCTGGTCGTCACAATCAGGTGGGTCAGCAACCATCTATAGCCTATCATGTATGTAGATATTGTGTAGATGGTTATGACTAAAAAAGGATTGAATCTACGGATAACTGAGCGTCGTCTAAATAAGCTTAGGTTATATGCAGCCAGCAAGGAGAAAACAATGACGCAATTAGTAGAAGACTGGATTGACAGACTACCAAGTCCAGAAATTGACGCAGATCTCAAACATCCCTCCCGCACTGACCTAGGTTCAACATAGGTCGAGGATGCCTTCGTCGCCGGGAAAGCTTAGATCCCGCCACTGATTTCGAGTACCAAATACAATGGGGAACTTACGCCGATTTAGTGAAACAATAAAAGACAAAGTTCAAAAAATGTAATAATACTCTAATAAAAGCTGGAAGGCGCATTCTTAAAAGGAATTTTCGCTGCCTCAACAAGAGTGAAAGCAGATTAACCGCAATCATTCCCGTTGTCTGCACGTAACAGATTCACAGCTACAGCTCGCAAACAAACGTAACTTAAAATCGCAAAGGCAGGTCATGGCTCAAACTTCTGCTGGAAATCCAGATGTCCCCGATATGGGGCGTCGCCAATTTATGAATTTGCTGACGTTCGGTACTGTCACAGGTGTGGCACTGGGCGCACTCTATCCCGTTGTCAATTATTTTATTCCTCCTTCGAGTGGCGGAGCTGGCGGTGGAGTGACTGCTAAGGATGCCCTGGGTAACGACATCGTAGTCAGCAAATATTTGGCTTCCCATCCCGCTGGCGATCGCACTCTAGCTCAAGGTCTCAAAGGGGACCCCACTTATATTGTGGTGGAAAAAGACTTATCTCTGGCCGAATACGGCATCAATGCAGTTTGCACTCATTTGGGCTGCGTCGTGCCTTGGAATAACAGTGAAAACAAGTTCATCTGTCCGTGTCACGGTTCTCAATACAACAGTGAAGGCAAAGTGGTACGCGGCCCAGCACCTTTGTCTCTGGCCCTCGCCCACGCCACTGTTGCAGATGACAAGCTGGCTTTTACCACTTGGACAGAAACAGATTTCCGCACCGGCGAAGCCCCTTGGTGGTCATAGTTATTAGTCATTAGTGAGCAGTCAGCAGTTAGTAGCCAGTCGTTAGTGGTTAGTAGTTAGTAGTTAGTGGTTAGTAGTTAGTAGTTAGTTCCAATAACCAATAACAAGTAACCAATAACAAGTAACCAATAACCAATAACCGATAACTAATGACTAATGACCAATGACTAATGACCAATGACTAATGACGAATGACTAATGACTAATGATTAAATTGTCTGACCTTTGAGATTGAATACTCTGATGCCACAAACTAATTTATCTGCGATCTTTCGTCGCAGTGTCAGGACGATCGCCAAAACTGCCCTAGTGGCGATCGCAGCCGCAGCATTTTTCCTCAGCAGCGACATCGCACTTCCCCAAGCAGCATTCGCCTATCCTTTCTGGGCTCAAGAAACAGCACCCGCGACTCCCCGCGAAGCAACAGGCCGGATTGTTTGCGCTAACTGTCACTTGGGCGCAAAACCCACCGAAGTTGAAGTACCGCAATCTGTTTTGCCTGACACAGTTTTTGAAGCTATTGTCAAGATTCCCTACGATACTAGCGTTCAACAAGTTGTCGGCGACGGCAGCAAAGGCGGCTTGAATGTGGGTGCTGTAGTGATGTTGCCCCGAAGGTTTCAAAATTGCTCCGGCCGACAGAATTCCCGAAGAAATGAAGGAAAAAGTCGGCGATCTTTACTTCCAAACTTACAGCGAAACCCAAGAAAATATTATTTTAGTGGGCCCGCTGCCAGGGGAGCAGTACAAAGAATTGGTCTTCCCAGTTTTGTCGCCAAATCCGGCAACTGACAAGTCCGTTCACTTTGGCAAATACCAAATTTTTGTCGGAGGCAACCGTGGTCGTGGTCAGGTTTATCCTACCGGCGCCAAGAGCAATAATACTGTTTATAATGCTTCGGTAGCGGGGACAATTTCTAAGATTTCCACACCTGAAGATGGCGGTTATGAACTGACAATTCAACCGGCAGAAGGTGCAGCGGTTGTTGATACAATTCCTGCTGGCCCGGAACTGATTGTTTCTGAAGGACAAACAGTTGCAGCCGGAGAACTTTTGACAAGCAATCCTAATGTGGGCGGTTTCGGTCAAAAAGATGTGGAGATTGTGCTGCAAAGTGCCACTCGAATTCAAGGAATGATGGCTTTCGTGGCTTTGACCATGTTGGCTCAAATTATGCTGGTTCTTAAGAAGAAACAGGTCGAGAAAGTTCAAGCTGCTGAAATGAATTTCTAATACCAAATCCGGGGAAAGCCACCCCCTTTATTATTCGGCGGTTGAAACCGCTTCTACATAAACAAAGTCCGCCGACGCGGACTAAGAAGTAAAGGGAGTATTTAAGCCGGATTTGATCTAACAGCGTCTGTAACTCGATCGCCTGTAAGGTGTCCCCTAGACACTCTAGTATTAGGTAATGAGGGCGGGAATACCCGCCCTCTTGTTTGATAAATAATCAGTAAAATAATGTCAATTGATGAGAAAGTAATTGAGGTCGGGTCGCTGCAATGGTTTTATCGGGAAACTAATCCGGTTAACGAATCTGACAAGCCTCCGGTGCTGCTACTGCACGGTTTGCCCTCCCAAAGTTTTACCTGGACTGTAATTATGCCGGATTTGGCTGCACAGGGGTTTCGATCGATCGCACCAGATTGGGTGGGTTATGGGCGATCGGCAAAACCGGACAAACGCGACTTTGCCTACACTCCCGATGCTTTTGTTGAGGCCCTCGCTGGCTTTATTCAAGCTTTAGAAATAGACAGATTTTACCTAGTTGTCCAAGGATTTTTAGCTTCTGCTGGCATTCAATATGCCTTGCGAAACCCCGATAAAATTGAACGTTTAGTTGTCATAAATACACCTATTTCAGCAGATATCAAGTTGCCTTGGAAAATGCAGCAATTGGGACTGCCTTTTATTGGCGATATGATGACCCAAGACCCGCTTTTGGTGGACAGAACCTTAGAAGGTGGCTGTCGCAAGACGATATCAGACAAGGATTTAGATGTTTATCGCCGTCCATTTTTGAAGAGTTCTGATGCTGGGCGATCGCTGATGAATACAGTCCGCAATATTCAACTGCCGCAGTCAATGGCAGAAATTGAATCCGGCTTTCAAGGATGGACTCGACCAACCTTATTTGTGTGGGGATTAACAGACCCTTGGCTGAGTGTTGAGCCCGCTCAAAAGTTAGTTAGTTCCTTGCAAAATGCGGAGTTAGTTAAGGTGGAACAAGCGGGACATTATCCTCAAGAACATTGGTCAGAAAAAGTTGGTGAGGCCTTGAGCACTTTTCTGCGCCGAAAAGAGGTAAACTAATTTTTTGTACCTCACTTTCGGTGCTGGGTAAGCGAGGCAGAACCAAAGCATCTGCGTTCCCAGGCAGAGCCCATTGGTCAAAACTTAACGTTAAATCGATCGTCTCTTGTTTGTATCGAAGTCTTGATCCCCCCTAACCCCCTTTAATAAGGGGAGTAGGGGAGTAGGGGGTGTGGGACAAGATTCTTCTCAAAGTCCCCCTTATTAAGGGGGATTTAGGGGGATCGAGACTCGACTAAAAGCGACTTTTATTATGCGTTTGGCAGGTCACCGGCAGAGCCGGAACGAGCTTTCCGTAAGGGCGGTGTCCGCGTACCTGCAACGAGCAATCAAAAATCAAAAATCAAAAATCCCTATGACTCGTCCCCGTTCATTTTTTGCCTTGATGATGTCATTTCTGATGGCATTTCTAGTCAGTTGCAGCAGTGTGGAAGCAAAAGCTCCAACCACTTACACAGCAGCCCAGATTCAACAAATTCAGCGTTCTGTTCCTACTCTTACAGAATTGCGATCGCGCATGGATAAGCTGGGAACCCTAATTCAAAAACGCAATTGGGTTGATACCAGAACTTACATTCACGGGCCTCTCGGCGACTTGCGGGGCGCAATGAAAAGCGTCTCTGCTAGCCTGTTACCTCAAGCTCAAAAAGAAGCTGTTGATTTAACCAAGAGTTTGTTTGCCGATTTGGTGAACATTGATATTGCTGCTAAGGATCTTGACTATGCAAAAGTCACCAGCAGCTATCAAAAAGCAGTGGATGATTTTGATGCTTTCTTGCAGCTAATTCCTAAAGCTTAATAACTTTTGGGCTTGGGGTAGGGTGGGCAATAGACTGGTGTCAATAACTGGGCTAAAACTCATCATAAATGTCGCTTGTAGTCGAGTCTATATCCCCCCTAACCCCCCTTAATAAGGGGAGTAGGGGAGTAGGGGGTGTGGGACAAGACGAAGAGTATTCTCAAAGTCCCCATTCTTAAGGCGGGGGACAAGAGCATTCTCAAAGTCAACCCCTACTCCCCTTCTTAAGGGGGATTTAGGGGGATCGAGACTGCGAGACAAACGATAGAAACAGAGGGTTTGAGTCTTAAGTTGACACCAATGCAAGCTCCACCTTGCTAAAAAATTCTATAAAATCTAAAATCCAAAATCCAAAATCTAAAATCGAATGGTTCGTGTTGCAATTATTGGATGTGGTATTGTTGGGGCGTCGATCGCCTTTGAACTAAGTAAATTTCCCGAACTGAAAGTTACTGTTTTGGACAAACAGCCGCCGGCACAAGCTTCCACGGGCGCAGCCCTCGGCGTTTTGATGGGAGTGATCGGCCACAAAACTAAGGGCAGAAATTGGCAGTTGAGGGAAACCAGCCTTCAACGTTACGAAACTCTAATTCCTGAATTGGCAGAAATTACGGGGCGGAAAATTCCTTTTAACAAACAGGGAATTTTGATGCTTTGTTCGGAGGGAGAGGATTTAAGTAAGTGGGAAAAGTTGAAAGCTACTCGCCAATCTCAAGGTTGGGAGTTGGAAATTTGGGATTTGGATATTGTGCGCGATCGATGTCCTCATATCGCTCTAAATCCTAACATTATTGCTGCTATTTATTCGCCTCAAGATCGACAAGTCGATCCAACAGTCCTAACTTTAGCTTTGGTTGATGCTGCTAAGATAAATGGGGTTGATTTTGAGTTTGGGGTGGAAGTTGAAGGCCTTACTGAGTTGCATTCTCAGGTGTGTCAGATTCAAACAACTGTAGGAAACTTAGAATTCGATCGGCTAATTATCGCGGCGGGTTTGGGTGCTTCGGCTTTGACAGCTTCCTTAAATCAATTGGTTGACATTCGCCCGGTGTTGGGACAAGCGCTACATTTGCGATCGCCAAATCCTTTAGAAAACCCGGATTTTGCGCCAGTAATTACTTGCGATGATGTCCATATTGTACCTTTGGGCGATCGGGAATATTGGGTGGGGGCGACGGTGGAGTTTCCGGTAGATGGCGGAGAAATTCAGGCGAATGCTGATATGTTGGAGCAAGTGATGGCTAGGGCGATCGCACTTTGTCCAGCCTTAGCAGCAGCTACAATTCTGAGGAAATGGTCGGGGTTGCGCCCGCGCCCGGAAGGACGACCAGCACCAATTATCGATCGACTTTCCGGTGCTAGTAATATTCTCATAGCCAGCGGCCACTATCGTAACGGCGTGTTACTCGCCCCCGCCACAGCACGCACAATTCGAGAAATGATTTTGCAATAATTAACAAATCTTAATATTATAATCAAGATTGCCATCGAGATCTTACATTTCCATATGTCCGAAAAACCTTTAGGTAAACCACGCTCTTTGTGGAAAGTAATTTTGCTATCCGCAGTCTCCTTGCTGCTGTATTACGGATGGTACAAATGGATTATTCAAGAAGAATTGCGTCGCTATAACGGCAGCGGTTGGTCGGGAACCCTTTGCTTGCTTCCCTTTGTTTTAGGAGTAGCTATTCCCCAAGCTTTGCGGATATTCGATCCCGACGTTCCCGGATGGTTTGGTTGGTTTTCCTTCCTCGGTATTGCTTGGATTTACATCGTACAGTTCAAACTTTACAACACAGTCAACGAACTGTATCGCCAAGAAGGCATCAAAGAACCGCTAACAGTTTGGTGGATTTTTGTACCTGGTCTAAATTTAATTGTCGGTTTGCGGCAAATCCACTTTTTGAGCCAATTTTGGGCCATAAAACAGGGAATTTCAGTTAAGGATAACTTAGCAGAAAGCATTCCTTTTCTCTCAGCTAACGCTTAATCTACTACCTGTATTGTGGGTAAACCATTATCATCAAGAATCAGACTTAAATGGGCGCCCAGAACCGGGTTTTTTTTACGAAATAGTTCGTGGCCACCCTAGAAACCGGGTTTTTTTACGAAATAGTTCGTGGCCACCCTCAGATTTGGTAAAAAACCCGGTTTCTTTGACTGGTTTCTTTGACCTGAGTGCATCCAAGACTGAAGAATCGCCGAATCATCAAGGGTGTATCTTCACCAAAATCTATGCGGCAAATCCCCAAGAATCAGTTTCAAGTCTGGTTCATCAACCCGCTTAATTGCTTTAGGAATACTTACCCACTGCCGCTTTCTCTTATAAGCTTCAGGCCAATTTTCCACAACAGTTTCTACTTGCAGTAAAAATACCTCTACCTGACAAGTATATCCAGACTTATAGTATTCGTAAGTTCCCATCAAATCAGGAAACACTTGACCCAACAAACCTGCTTCTTCCCAAGCTTCCTTGGCGGCGGAATCTTCGGGAGTCATCTCAGGTTCAATTAAACCTTTGGGAATTACCCAACGCTTACCTCCCGACGAAGTAATTAGCATTACTTCAATTTTTCCGTTTTGAATGCGGTAGGGAATCACCCCCGATTGTTCCACCAATACAATGGTTCTGGTACTCATAATTTATGAAATATATTTTGGTGCAACAACTGCTTCAACTTGGTTAACAGTTGAAGACTCAAAACAAAAATTGCACCCTGATTTTACATAACTTACCCACGCGAGGTCAAAAACCCGGTTTCTGAGTCAATCTCTCGGAGAAATCCAGGATTTTTCAGAGAAACCGGGTTTTTAGCCTTAGTGCTACATAACTTACCCACGCGAGGTCAAAAACCCGGTTTCTGAGTAGCTGGTAAGGTGGGTCGCCCGAAACAATCCTCCATCGTAGCGACAATCGATGAGCGACGCACCTTACTGAGTAGCTGGTAAGGTGGGTCGCCCGAAACAATCCTCGATCGTAGCGACAATCGATGAGCGACGCACCTTACTGAGTAGCTGGTAGGGTGGGTCGCCCGAAACAATCCTCGATCGTAGCGACAATCGATGAGCGACGCACCTTACAAAATTTACTTACCTAATCTTTTTTCGACTTAGCCTCCAAATTTTCCAAACGACTCTTCAAATCTTGATTATCCTTTTTCACCTGGTCTAATTCCTCGCGCAACTGCTTCACCGCTGCATCAGAACCAGCATTTTTCTGCACTCTTTGGACAGCTTCATCAGCCATGCGACGGACGCGGCCATCAGGAGTTTGGTCAGCTAAAGAACGCAAAATCCGAATAGCTTTGCTAGTTTCCATTTGTCCTAATGCTGTAACTACAGATACTTGAGTCAAGAAAAAAGTCTCTCTAGACAATTCTGCCAATCGCTGCAAAATCCGTTCTAAATTGATATTAGTTTGACCAGTTGAAATTGTACCCAAAGCACGAATTGCAGCCAAGCGCAAAGCTTGGGGAGTACCAGCGACTGTGTATTTCAAAATCAGATTCAGCGCATCTTCAGAAGTTTTCATTTGCGCTAAACCTGCGATCGCCCCCGATCGCACAACCTCATTCCACCCCTGACGCTCTTTCAGCACCAATTTTAACTCTTTCAGTACCTGTTCATCCGTCGGTTTTTCGTCGAGGTTAGCCGCTGCAATTGAGCCGATCGCAGTCGCAGCAGCAGCTTCTACATAATAGCTAGCGTCGCCTTTTTCGACGATCGACCTCAGCGCTTTATAGGTTTCGTGAGTTTTGATTTTACCCAACGCCCCCACCACAGCACGGCGAACGCGAGCATCTTTATCTTTCAAACCAGTTACTAAACCTTCAAAAGCTTGGTCGAGTTTAATTTCAACTAACTCGCTGGCGACTTCGGCGCGCACGCCCCAAAATGGATCTTTCTTGAGAACTTCTGACAGGGTTTTCACCGCTTCCAATCCTCCCTTTTTCGCCAAAGCGACCGCCGCATAAATCCGGGAAACCGGGTCAGGATCGAATTGCAACTGAGCTTTTAGTTCGGCAACTGGATACTCTAGAGAAACAGTTTTTAAGTATTTATTCCCCACATCAAAACTGATAAATGCCGGCTTCTCTTCTAGGGGAAAATAGAAACTTTGCTCGCGCTCGTAGACTCGCACAGTGAAAGTTTTGAGTAGCGGGACTGAAGATGTAGAATCATCACTGTCGTCTTTTTTCGGTTTGTAACCGAAGCCGATCGGGATTTTTAGATCGAATACATCCTTATTGTTGCCATTGCCATTTTTGCTGTCTTTTACCTGAGTTTGAGTAACAGTCACTTTTGCTAACTTACTATCACCATCCCAAGCATAAGCAACTTTGTAATCTGGATGACCGCCGCGATAAACGTACTGGTCAAACAAAAACATCAGATTGCGGCCCGTAGCTTTTTCTATGGCCCGGAGCAAGTCGATTGTTTCTACAGTTTTGTGAGCATTATCCTGGACAAAAGTCTGAATTGCTTGGTAAAATAATTCATCGCCTAACTCGGCGCGGATCATGTGGTAAACGCAAGCGCCTTTTTCGTACAAATGGCGATCGTACAATTCGATCGCTTCGCGGTAAACGTGAGTGACAATGGGGCGGCGGTAGCGAGAACTGTCTTCCGCTAAATAATTGCGCGCCTCATTTAACATATAGTAAGCCGCATCTTCTTTGCCGTATTCTTGATCTGTCCACAGCACCTCGCAATAGGAAGCCATGCCTTCTTTGATCCAAGCATGAGACCAGTGTTTAATTACTACTAAATCACCAAACCACTGGTGAGCTAATTCGTGAGCAACTAAGCTTTCAGTACCTCGATTATCGAGGGTGGCGCGTTCGTCTAACAAGCACCTATCTGTCAGCAAAGTTGTGGAAGTATTTTCCATGCCGCCGAAGATGAAATCATCGACGCAGACTTGAGCGTATTTGGGAAACGGGTAAGGATAGCCAAATGCTTGAGAGAAGAATTCAATCATTTGAGGCGTTTTGCCCATGCTGCGTTTGGCGTCGGCTTCGCGGCTTTTTTCGACGTAATAATTAACAGGTTTACCGTTCCATTCGTCTTCAATTTCGGCAAAATCTCCCACAGCTAAAGTCATCAAATAGGTGGGGTGAACCTGTTTCTGCGACCAGTGATAAATTTTATCGTCGCCGTCGGTTTCTGTGTTGATTAATTCGCCGTTAGAAATAGCAAAAAGTTGTCTGGGAACTTGCACTCGGATTTCGGAAGTAGCGAGTTGTCCGGGATAGTCGAAACAGGGAAACCAGAAGCGAGAGTCTTCGTCTTCGCCCTGAGTCCAAACTTGAGTAGGTTTGTTGGGATAGTGTTTGTCTGGGCCGACGAAATAGAGGCCGCGTTGGGGTTTTTCGACTGAGTATTCGATCGCAATTGTAATCGGTTGGTTCGCTGCTGTTGGTTCGTGCAATTGAACTTGTAGCACTTCGCCGTCGCTGTCGAAAGTTTGCTTGGTGTCGCCGACTTTTACGGATTTAATTTTTAGGTTGACAGCATCTAATGTTAATTTGTCAATACCGCTGCGGACTGGATTGATGCGGATGCTGCAAGTGCCGCGAAAGCTTTGTTTGGGAATATCCAGCACTAAGTCGAGGAAAATATGCTCTACTTGACCGGGGCGATCGGGGTTATAATGTGGCCTAGCACCGGGCATCTCGAAGGATTTGTGACCGTTTTCAGAATCCAAGTAATTGTGTGACATTTTGATGGTAAAGTTGTGAATCGATCGGCGATCGCTGGTACTTGAGCTGCTGCTGAGCTGCCAGCTTATTATAGAGTAGCGCGTCAAAGTTGCTGTTGTCTCTAATCTGATTAAAAACTCGGCTAATCATCGCCCGGAGCGAACCTCGGATTTTTTTGCTACAATACCAGCAAGGCTGATGTCTACAATTCATCAGCCTGCCATTGAAATTGAGAGGGAAATCTGTATGACAGCTATACTATCAGTTTCCAATTCGATCGAGTCTTGGCTCGGCGATGAAGCAGAAGACTTGCTCGGCCATCAAGCGAAAGTTTCTAAAGATTTGTTGCACCTGCCCGGCCCGGATTGGGTAGACAGAATTTTTGCTCAGACAGATAGATCTCCTCAAGTCCTCCGCTCCCTTCAGCAACTCTATTCTAGCGGACGCTTGGCGAATACTGGCTATTTATCTATCCTGCCAGTAGACCAAGGAATCGAACACTCCGCGGCCGCTTCTTTTGCACCGAATCCCATCTATTTTGACAGCGAAAATATCGTTAAATTAGCAATTTCTGCTGGCTGCAATGCTGTCGCGACGACCCTGGGAGTTTTGGGAAGTGTATCTCGAAAATACGCGCACAAAATCCCTTTTATTGTCAAGCTAAATCACAACGAATTGCTGACTTATCCCAATCAATACGACCAAATAATGTTTGCTTCTATAGAACAAGCTTGGAATTTGGGAGCGGTTGCAGTGGGAGCAACAATCTATTTTGGTTCGCCGGAATCGACGCGACAAATCCAAGAAGTCAGTCAAGCTTTTGCTCACGCTCACGAATACGGAATGGCGACAATTCTGTGGTGCTACCTCCGCAACGATATTTTCAAACAAGACAAAGATTATCACCTTGCAGCGGATTTGACCGGGCAAGCAAATCACTTGGGAGTAACAATTCAAGCTGACATTATTAAGCAGAAATTGCCAGAGTGCAACAACGGTTACGAAGCTGTTGCTAAAGCTAGTGGCCACAGTTACGGCAAAACCGACAAGCGGGTTTATTCGGATTTGACGACGGATCACCCGATCGATCTCACTCGCTATCAAGTGCTCAACTGTTATGCGGGAAGGAGCGGTTTAATAAATTCCGGCGGTGCTTCGGGAAAAACCGATTTTGCGGAGGCAATTCGCACCGCAGTAATTAACAAACGCGCTGGAGGTTGCGGTTTAATTTCGGGTCGCAAAACTTTTCAGCGTCCCTTTGAGGAAGGGGTGAAATTGTTTAACGCAATTCAAGACGTTTATTTGTCGCCCGAAATCTCGATCGCCTAAAAATTCACAGCATTAATGCTTTAGCAAGTGTTGCTTTTGACAGCGGATTTGCACGAAAAACGCCGATGACTATGGGAATGACGCGCCGATTGCAGGATTTGCGATCGACTCTGGGGGTTAGCCTGGAAGTTTATTCAGTTTTTGGCTGAATTTCACTGACAATTTCATAAACATCAGTGTCTGGTATTTTTGCAAACAAAGGCGTCATCTGCTTCAAGATTTCCTGGTAAGCTTCGCTTTGATTGGCTGCCATATCTTCTACGCTTTCCCAAAAAATGATCGCAATACCTTTGTCTGTATTGGGTAATTGCAGCAGGTATGCTCCCTTGAAACCTGTGGCATAAGTTGCAACTGCTTTTTCAAACAGTTGTTCTGCTGCTTCAAATTTTCCTGGTTTAAATTCGCCAATGGCAACGTAGGCAAACTGATGTCGGAGAAAGTCGAGAAATTCTGACATAGGTCTTTCCTCAGCTAATAGGGATACACTGAATTGTATTTTACCCGAGCGGCGTAATTTTGTGAAGCTCGCTGTTTATAGTTTTCTAGTTGCGCTCGGACGCCGGCAGACATAATTTTAGAATCTCTGAAGTTGAGCGATTCAAATAACTAAAGACTCAAGTCTTTACTACAAACTGACTCAAGTAGAATTGAGAAGTTTTGTATCGGCTGGCCATTTTAGGTTTGTATTAGGGCCTGCCTTGGGCCCGATCGGCACTATAAGCAGTCCAGCCCTTGATTTCTGAAAGATTTTTCGTCAGTGCGATCGCACTTCAGACGGAGAAAACTGGGTGGCTGCAATAGCCCACTTGAATTTTTCACAAAAAATGTACTATAATTATCACATAAAACTGCAAATAAATCAAACAAAAAAAATCAAAAACATGACCAAAATTTTAGTAATTGAAGACGAAAACTTAATCCGAGAAACCATATTAGAAATTCTGGAATCGCGCAACTTTGAAGCAGTCGGCGCCCCAAACGGACAAGTTGGTGTCCAAATAGCTTCCGCCCAAATTCCCGATTTGATTTTATCCGATGTAATGATGCCCCTACTCAACGGTTTTGAAGTTTTGACAGCTTTGCGATCGAACTCTGCAACCGCCAGCATTCCGTTTATTTTTATGACTGGTACGGAAATGGAAAAAGCTCTCAAACTCCGAGCAGACGGCTATCTCAAAAAACCGTGCAGCGCCACCCAAATCCTAGCAGCGATCGCCACTCAACTACAAAAACCCAACAGTTACCAACTCAAAATATCAAAAAATACAGACCAATTCTGCCAAACCCAATCCCAGCTTGCAGGTCAAGAATCAAAAATCTAGGTGGGAAATTCGATCGCTTTGCTCCCAATCACAGAGTAACCCGATCGATCGTAAGTCCAGGCAATTTAAAATTGCTTCTAGACAGGCGTGGCCTAGACTGGGTATGTTGAATTTGTTAAAAAATTATGAACCCACAGTCAAAAGGCCGCCTAGTTTGGAATCACTCTACCCACCTTCCCGGTTTGATACCAATTTTAGAGCGCCTCACCCTAAAAATGGGCATTCAAACCGTTACTCCCGGAGTCATTAACAAAGTTAAAGGGCACATCCCCCGCATGACATTAAGAATCTCAGTACCAATCCGGGGGGGATTTAAAATCATCGCCAGACAGGGCAAAACCGTACAAGAAGTCTTTATATTAACCACTCTCTGTCAAGGGGACTTGGAAGAGACGATCGCCCAAACCCTAGCCAAGTGACAATTTTTGCTGAGCAAGCATAGCCCTGGCTCTAACAGCAGAAGTTTCATCGCGATCGGACATTTCGTCAAGCCTGACCCGCACTTCTGAAAGCCAAGGAGGCCCAACATTAGCCGCTGCATCTACCAAAGCTTGCAAACCCCCCACTGCTGCGTAGCGAACCACCCATTCCGGGTCTTGGGACGCTTGCAGCAGCGTTTTAATGGTGCTTCTTTGAGCCTCCGCAATTTGTTCTGCCGGCATCAGTTGCCAGCAAATCGTACCCAAACCCCTAGCCGCCGCCCGCCGCACGCTCAAAGCAAAGTCATTCGCCGCCGCATCCAGCAAAATATCTAAACCCCTGGGGTCGCCAATTCCCGCCAAGGCCCGAACGGCCCAAGCCCTGGCTCCGTAATTGTAGCCGTCAAGCTGTTCTAGCAGCGGCAGCACCGCAGGTTCTCCGAGTAGAATTAGCCCGTCAACGGCGGCAACGGCGGCCCCTGGGTTGTTGTAGCCGAGCACTGTAATTAATGTGGGAATTGCTTCTTTTAAGTCAGCAGCCGCCAGTGCTTTGACTGCGTTTAACAAGCCTTCAGAAGAATCTGCTTGTTCGACAGCTTGAATTAGTTCTAATGCCATTTACTTGTAAGTACGCTTCCAGCGAACAATTTTAGATTTTATAACATATATTGGAACACTTTGATTGCGGGCGATCGCCTAGCAATATCAAGTTTGATTTGTTCCAGCCATCCAAGAGTTAATTCTGTTTTCCAGAACAACTATATCTTCAGGACAAAGTTGTCGAATTCGGCTGTATCGCTGTACTGCTTCCTCTGCCAGTGTCTTGCGCCCTTCACCGGGAGAGTTTAAAAGATTTCGCTCTTGGACAAAAGGAAGGAAGTATGTTTCTTTGGGATTAACTTCTTGACGGATGTCCAGCCACTTCCAATCCGGCGGCAAATCGTGACCAGCCAAAACCCAAACTTCTATTTCCTGCCAAGCATTTTCGGCTAACAACAAGCGCCCCGAACCTAGAATATTTGCTGCTTGTTCTTCTATCTTTGCCAGTGCATTTTTTCTACCTTCCTTACCATCTCGGTCTACACACAGCACAAAAAGATCAACCATCGCATATTGATTGATAATGCTTTTAATATTTTCCCATTTTAGAGCTTCAGTAACACCTCCTAGCAGTGGATCTTGACAAATCATCACTTTAGCGCGAGGCTTTCCAAGCTGCGCCATAATTGCACCGATAATTGGTTTTAGCATATATTGGTCTTTGCGGAAATCTTCGGGAATCACTAGAACCCTCATTCTATTTCCTCCTCATCTTCGAGAAATTCCATGACATTTTCCAACCACGCTGATTCGTGCAAATGTCCTAAATTCTGCTCTTTGATAACGCGGTTGGCATCAGGAATATCTAAAATTCGGATAATTCGGGCATCAGGTTGATTTTCCAGCCTATAGGTTAATGAAGCATATTCTAAAGATTCAGCACTGAGCAATCTGAGCAATTGAGAAGAGTGAGTAGTGGCTACCATCTGAATATTTTTACCAGAAACTTTGCGCTCAATCAGTTGCAGTAGCAAGTGCAATCTAGTTGGATGAATCCCATTTTCAAGTTCTTCAAAAAAATATAAGTCTGCGGGTTGCGGCCCTAGCAGTGCAGCAATCATTGCTAGAAAGCGCAGCGTACCGTCTGATGCACTGTAAGCAGATATCTTTTGTCCGTTTTCTTCCACTAATGTCAATAAAATTTTGCCTGTAATATCCGCAATAAACTCAAAATCTTTGGCATCCATCGGTGTAAGTTCTTCTATCCACTGAAGCAGCGTCTGCTTGCTTTGAGAGTCTTTGCATATACTTTGAAGTACCGATGAAAGGTTCTCCCCGCGATCGCCCAGTATTGTTTGACCTGGTAACGACGGTAAACGCATCGCATCTGGACTTAAATCCAGGAAGCGCATCGAACTAAAAGCCAAAATTGCCAAACGAGCTATTTCTTGAATAGATGGTTGTACATTGCGATGTTCGATAACTTGTGAAATAATAGGGCGGGAATTCAGAAAAGAAACTGCTGGATTCCGACCCGGTTTTACTGTCCGAACCCGAACATTTAGATGTACGGGATCGTCTTGTCTAGGAGGATTACTTTTTGGGTGGGAATCAAAGATAAATTCACCTTTTCCTGAAACAAACAATCGTTCAGCCACGACTTGCGGTTCTCGGTCAGTTGTACCAGCGTTAATCTCTATTCTGTATGCAGCATCGCGCAGTTTATGCTTATCTTGGATAGTAAATTCTGCTTCAAGTGCAAAGGTAGATTCGCCCTCAAAGGTTACTTCCCTTGTCCCCCCGCGAATTCCGCGCCATTGGAGAACACCGCCTTCAATCCATTTTTCGCCAATAATTTCGGCTAAACTATAACCTCTTGAAATTCCGTGAATAAAGCGAAAGGCATCTCTAATGTTGCTTTTTCCAGAAGCATTTTTTCCTACTAAAATAGTTAAGTTACCTACAATTAACTCGGCTTCTTTGAAGTTCTTAAACCGTTCAAGACGAAGTTTTTTGAGCATAGTTGTCGTGACGGTAAAGGATATAGTAGGAATTGAGGAAATCTCAAACTATTTCAAAGCAGGCTATCCATTAAGTTCATAACGCGGATAGCATCATCTGACAAAGATCGAGATGCTTGTTGATTGAGATGATGTTCCAAAATTCCTTTGAGCGCAATCAATTTCATGCTATTTTCTGCTAAGGTTTCAGAAATAGCTTGAGCTCCGGGTAAATAGCCGATCGCCCCTAAGTCCATTAAAGCCGATCGTCTCAACTGCAAATTATCCCCGTTCAAAGCAGTTACCAACCGTTCTCCATAAACCGCTTCCCCTGTCAACTGATACATGGCCCGCGCCACAGCGTACTGCACCCTCGCGACAGAATGTTCTAAAAAAGGTACAATTAGCGGTAGGGCATCTACAGCTTGCAGCGTTCCCAAAGCTTCTATTACCGAGTCATAAGGTTGCACTAAGTGAGATTTTCCCGGCACTCGCACCGCCACAGCGACTCCCCCATCTAATAGTTTCATTAGCGGTGGAATAGAATCGCGATCGCCCAGCATTTCTAGAGCTTGAGCCGCCGCTTCCCGCACGTAATAATCCGCACATTCCAAACAGTGAATTAGGGCCGGCAATGCTTGTTTGTCGCCCAATTTTCCCAGAGCTCGCGCCGCATTTCGCAAGAGGGAATAATCGCCAATTTTTGTTTGTTCTGATTCTTCTTGCAAAGCAGCAATCAGAGCTTCAATAACTGCCGGTTCCTTGACTCGAAACCTGCCCACCCACCAAGCCGCGTAATAGCGGAGACTGTAATCTTGGGAGTGGAGATTTGCGATCGCCTGTTCTAATGTTAAAGACTCGCCGCTAGCTACACCCGCCGGCGGTGAGTCAGATTCGTAAAAATCCATAATTTTTTATTGCTAATTTTATTGCTAATTTTATTGCTAATTTTTGGCTAATTTTTGGCGATTTTTGGGCGAATAGAATTCGCTGCTACACAGACAAAACCCGCCTGGGCGGGTTCGGTTAATTCTTAGTCTCGCGTTGCGCGGACTTTGTTTGACAAGAAGCGATTTAAATCGCCCCTTAAATCGCCCCTTAAATCGACACTTCAAGCCGACTATTAGTTATTTTCCGCTGATTCAGGCGATGATTCTGCGATCGCACTCAAAGCCTGAATATTCACAATTTTGCCACCCATACGAGTAATCCGCTGCATTTCTTGATTCATCCGGCTGTAAGGCACCGCGATCGACGTACTCGCGCTCTATCGAATCGAATAATCCATATTTTCTGTGTCATCGCTTTGGCGCAAGCCGACAACTTCATACCGAAAGCAGCGACCAGCGGAAGCTGTATTGCCACTTTTTCCTGCTACAATTTGACCAAAAATAAGCTAATTGGTAATTGGTAATGGGGAATTGGTCAGTTGTCAGTTGTCAGTTGTCTGTTGTCAGTTGTCAGTTGTCAGTTGTTAGTTGTTATTTATTGGTTGTTGGTTCGTAGTTGTTAGGTGTTAGTCGTTGATTGTTACTAATAACCAATAACTAATCACCAATAACTAATCACCAATAACCAATGACTAATGACTAATGACTAATGACTAATGTCAGTTGTCAGTTGTCTGTTGTCAGTTGTCAGTTGTCAGTTGTTAGTTGTTATTTATTGGTTGTTGGTTCGTAGTTGTTAGGTGTTAGTCGTTGATTGTTACTAATAACCAATAACTAATCACCAATAACTAATCACCAATAACCAATGACTAATGACTAATGACTAATGACTAATGTCAGTTGTCAGTTGTCAGTAGTCTGTTGTCAGTTGTTAGTTGTTATTTATTGGTTGTTGGTTCGTAGTTGTTAGGTGTTAGTCGTTGATTGTTACTAATAACCAATAACTAATCACCAATAACTAATCACCAATAACCAATGACTAATGACTAATGACTAATGTCAGTTGTCAGTTGTCAGTTGTCAGTTGTCAGTTGTTAGTTGTTATTTATTGGTTGTTGGTTCGTAGTTGTTAGGTGTTAGTCGTTGATTGTTACTAATAACCAATAACTAATCACCAATAACTAATCACCAATAACCAATGACTAATGACTAATGACTAATGTCAGTTGTCAGTTGTCAGTTGTCAGTTGTCAGTTGTTAGTTGTTATTTATTGGTTGTTGGTTCGTAGTTGTTAGGTGTTAGTCGTTGATTGTTACTAATAACCAATAACTAATCACCAATAACTAATCACCAATAACCAATGACTAATGTCAGTTGTCAGTTGTCAGTTGTCAGTTGTCTGTTGTCAGTTGTTAGTTGTTATTTATTGGTTGTTGGTTCGTAGTTGTTAGGTGTTAGTCGTTGATTGTTACTAATAACCAATAACTAATAACCAATAACTAATAACTAATCACCAATAACTAATAACCCATAACCAATGACTAATGACTAATGACTACTGACTACTGACTACTGACTAATGACTAATGACTAATGACTAATGACTAATGACTAATGACTAAATTGGAGTAATGCTGGCGATTTTCGCGCCCATGCGCTGAAATTTCTGCATTTGCGAGGACAAATCCTCAACAGGTACGATAAAAGCTTTGCTGCTGCGGCGCACGCTAGGATAGCCACCCGTGCGAATTCCCGACACTTCCACGCGGAACAGTCTTCCTTCCTTACCGTAAGCAGCCGCGCCGCCGAAACCGCTGCTGGGAGTTACGTTTTGCGCCGAAGGGCGATAGGCCCAACCTTCGCAGCCACCGGAGGGGCCGACTACTGCGGTGGCGCTGTTGGTGCCGAGTTCGACGGCTAGGCGAGAGTTATTGCCTTCTAATTGAGCTGTATCGCTATTTGCGTAGCCCCGATACAAGCGAAACATCCGGGTAAAACCAACGGTTTTTTGTCCCCGCTGAGTATCAAAACCCCGGTAATAAGGTACGATGTTTTCGCCAAAGCTTTCTTGATACTCCACTGAATCGATGTAGGAATCAACATCGGTGTCGTACCCTTTTGTTTGATACAAATCTAAGTGATAGACTACTTCAGATTCGTCGTAGGGAGCGCGACCGAGCAAGTGTTTGTAGTTTAGTTCGATCGTCCGAGTTTGGAAGCTGCTGTAGAAAAACTTGGTTTTGTACAGTTCTGATTTCGCAACTGCGCGCACGAATTCTCGTACTGTTAAACTGCCGTCTCGCAGCAAAGATTCAGCACTTTTCAATCGCTCGGATTTCATCAAATAATCGTTGCCCAACAACTGGCGGTAAGTGGCGCGAATTACTGTTTCGACATCTTCTTTGGTGTAATTCGGACGCAATTCTACCTTCGGCGCATCGCTCAATGCTGATGTTCCCAGTCTGGACGCTGCTGTTGTAATAGCCACCAGAATTTCTCCTAAATTTATGAGTGTGAATTGAAAGCTTTGTTGTACTTGATAATTTTGCGACTGGCGCAAAAACTGTTATTTTATAATAAGTTGATTTGAGCAAATCAGCCTAACAATATTTAATTGTGGGGTTTCTGTAACGCTCACTCCAACTTACTATAATCCGACTCTTCCAGGCAAATCTATTTTAGGCTGTGGTCATACTGACCACTCTGCCACCCTTCTTGTTGATTTGCTGCAAGCGCGAAGAAAGTTGCTGGTAGGGTACAAGATATTCGGTAGTTGTCCGCCGCACCTGGGGCGAAAACTTAGCCGCTCCTTGCATTACAGTGACTCGGTAGATTTCTCCGCGATCGCCACCCGATACGCCGGCAAGAGCTTGTCCGCCACCTGCGGTGTAGATGGGCTTCGCCATGTTTCTGCTTACTTCCCAGGTTAACCGCCCTTGTGTTTGGTTTTGTGCTCGATCGCTATTTGCATAGCCCCGGTACAATTGAAACATCCGGTTAAAACCGACGGTTTTTTGACCTCTTTGAGTAGTGAAACCACGATAGTAAGGCACTACACTTTCGCCAAAGTTTTCTTGATACTCAAAGGAATCAATGTACGAATTGATTTCTGCCTCGTAACCCTCTGCATTGTACAGGTCTACGTGGAAAGAAATTTCCGATTCATCGTAAGGAGCGCGACCCAACAAATGCTTGTAATTAAGTTCGATTAGCCGCGTCTGGGCGTTCGGGTAAAAAAACTTTTTCCGATAGGTTTCCGACTGAGCAATTTCCCGCACGAAATCCTTAACTGAAATTTGTCCTTGCCAGAGTAAAGATTCGGCGCTAGTCACTCGTTCGCTCGACATTAAATACTCGTTGCCAAAAACCTGAGTGTAAGCTGCGCGAATTACGGCTTTCGCGTCATCTTCCGTCCAGTGTGGTCGCAATTCTACCTTTCCGGCTTCTTCAAATGCTTTTATTCCCAAGCGTTCTGCGGCACCCAATCCAGCCATTTTTGCTTCCCCCTTTTTGCTTTAAAAACTGAAAACTTTTTAAATGTATTTGGAAAACTTGGCTTCGATCGCAGATGCCCGGAATTGTAAACAACCGCTAACACTCTAGCTAACAGCAGCTTACATTTCCGGGCATCACGCAAATCTAGCTCAGGGCGTTGATTGCGTAGTCGAGGTAGGAGCTCGCTTCAGTAGCAGCATCGCCTGTCAAACCGTGGTTGGCTTTGATGTACTTGAGGGCTTCAACGTACCAGCTAGGGGACAATTCAAAAGTCCGGTTGATTTCATCGATACCTGCAATCAGGTATTCGTCCATTGGGCCTGTGCCACCTGCAACCAAGCAGTAGGTTACCATACGCAAGTAGTAGCCGATGTCGCGAGCGCACTTAGCTTTACCAGTTGCGGTAGAAGCATAGTTAGGGCCTTGCATTTGTTGGGTGTACGGGAATTTGTTGTACACCGCTTGGGCTGCACCGTCGATCAAGCGCTGAGAGTTAGCTGTCAGAGATTTTGCTGCTTCTAAGCCAGCAGTGGCTTGGCGGAAGCGGCCGAAGGCGACTTGAAGTTCGGTGCTGCTGAGGAAACGGCCTTGAGAATCGGCGGCTGTTACTGCTTCGGTCAGAGGGGTTTTCATTGTTCAGTTTTCTCCCTAATGTTGTGTTGTTTTGGTACTGAAGGATTGTAAAAATGCGTCCGATCGCTTTTTTTACACTCAATTAATCGTCGCTTAGCTGTTTTTAGCCGACTGCACTGGCTGCGCGGTCGAAGTAGCCACCGATTTCAGACATCAGCGAGCTGCAATCTCCACGAGTGACGCCGTTGGGGTCGTTAGCAATCGCGATCGCTGCTTCCTTCATTTTTTGGACACCTGCTGCTACCGAAGCACCGGGAGTTCCCAAAGCCAAGTAGGTTTCGCGCAAGCCGTTCAAGCAACGGTCGTCGAGAACGCTGGCATCACCTGCGAAAGTTGCATAAGTGACATAGCGCAAAATGATTTCCATGTCGCGCAAACAAGCGGCCATGCGACGGCTGGTGTAAGCGTTGCCGCCGGGGGCTATCAGTTGGGGCTGCTCAGCAAACAAAGAGCGAGCTGCGTTGGCAACGATTGTGGAAGCGTTGCTGGTGATCCGGTTAACTGCGTCAATCCGCTTGTTGCCTTCTGCAACCATGCTGCTGAGGGCATCCAATTGGCCGGTGGCCAAAAATTCGCCGCGAGCATCTGCTTGGGAAACCACTTTTGTAAATGCGTCAAACATGAAAGAACTCTCCTACTTGAGTTAATTGAGTTTGGTGGCGGTATAAAACCGTTAAGTTAAATTTGTTCAGGCTTTTGGGCCTGTAAGGGTTGAGGGTTGACGCCAGCTACTGGGCTGGTCGGCTCGTTCTCTCCCTTTCCGCTACCTGCACCATTGTGACATTGCAACGGACGTTTAAGAAACATGAGAAAATTTTACACTTTTTATGAGATGCGACAAACCTTGTCAATCAGTGTTTTTGTTAACTTTCGCCTGTCGTTTCAACCCTCATGTACCACTTATACAATGCTCGTGAGTCTTTGTTTATTACAAATTATTACAGCAGTCTCCCCTTACCAACAGACCACAGGAGCTAGGCTAGGAGCGACCAAATCTCCTCCCTGCGGTAGATGTGGCTATACTTCCTTAAGCACAAGTTTCGATCGCACTCCCTAGTTCGTGGGCCCGCCGTTGCTATTACAGCCGAGTCCGATACCCTGGTTTTCCGAGAGCTGAGGAATTGTTAAGAATAGTTAAGAAAATGAAAGTGGTGCTAAAAGGTAGAGCCGATCGCGCAAATTACTCCATCGGGTTCCCATCTAAATTTTTAGCATCAGCCCCTGCCGGAAAGATCAGCTCTTAGGCACGGGCTGATGCCTTTGGCAGTTGGGTAAAAGCAGCATAAATTGCTAATTTTTAGTAGTAAGGTGGATGAGTGCGATCGGCGGTAGGTCTACAAAGGCAGCGCTCGATCCAAAGATCGAGAAGTTGAAAGCTTCCTGCTTCTTTCCTCGAACCGATGCCGAATAGGAGTGGCGAGTTAAACAGTTTTTGATACAAAACTCCTTTCCTCCAACTCACGCACTGCCGCATCGCCACATCCATCGGCTGTGGCAATCCGGCCTCAGCCACCTTTAGCCCCATGCTCGATCGTAATTTATGTCTTCAAATTCTCCCTCTTCTTGGCACACCGTAGCAATTGACCAAACCCTCCAGCAGCTAAGCAGCAACAAAGATACTGGCTTGAGCGGGCAACAGGTGTCAGAACGCTTGCAGCAATACGGCCCCAACGAACTAGAAGAAACAGGAGGCCGCAGTGCTTGGTCGATTTTTATCGATCAGTTCACCAACATCATGTTGGTGATGCTGATGTTTGTGGCTGTGGTTTCGGCTTTTTTGGATATCAAATCGAACACTTTTCCCAAAGACGCGATCGCCATTTTTGCGATCGTGGTACTCAACGGCATTCTCGGCTATTTCCAAGAAAGCAAAGCTGAACAAGCCCTCGCAGCTCTCAAAAACCTCTCTTCCCCCCTAGTCAGAGTCGTGCGAGATCGCAAAACTTCGGAAATCGCAGCTAAGGATGTCGTACCTGGAGACATAATGCTGCTGGAAGCAGGGGTAAAAATATCAGCAGATGGCAGACTAATCGAAGCCTCCAACCTGCAAGTTAGAGAATCTGCTTTGACAGGGGAAGCTCTACCAGTCACCAAGCAAGCTGATATAGAACTGGAAGCAGATGCTTCCTTGGGCGATCGGCTCAATTTAATTTTTCAAGGAACTGAAGTTGTTCAGGGGCGGGCCAAGGCAATTGTCACCAACACCGGGATGCAAACTGAATTGGGCAAAATTGCCACCATGCTTCAGTCTGTAGAAACCGAACCGACTCCCCTGCAACAGCGGATGACTCAGCTAGGAAACGTCCTGGTGACAGGTGCCCTAGCCTTAGTTGCTATCGTGGTTGTCGGCGGCATGATCCGCTTTACCAATGGTGGCATCGGGTTCGATACCAGCAGGTTTGAAGATCTGTTGGAAGTTTCTCTGAGCATGGCTGTAGCTGTTGTCCCCGAAGGACTCGCAGCAGTCGTGACAGTGACTCTGGCCTTGGGAACTAGGCGGATGGTGAAGCGCAATGCCTTGATTCGCAAACTACCAGCCGTAGAAACTTTAGGTTCAGTTACTACTATTTGTTCCGACAAAACTGGTACCTTGACTCAAAATAAGATGGTGGTTCAGCTAGTGTCTACTGGCGACTGCAATATCGGCATCGGCGGTGAAGGCTATGCCCCGATCGGAGATTTTACCGATCGCCATACATCTACCCAAATTAACAATTTAGAAGAATATCCAGAACTTGAATCTTTATTAATTGCCTGTGCAACTTGCAATGACGCAATTTTGCAGCACGAACAGCAAGAATGGAAGATTTTGGGCGATCCCACCGAGGGAGCCCTGCTGTCTTTGGCAGGAAAAGCAGGCATTTATAAAGAACAGCAGTCTCGACTGCTACCACGGATCTCGGAATTTCCGTTTTCTTCCGAACGCAAGCGGATGAGCGTGATTTGCCAATTGCCACCGAACTCGTCCAATTCGGCATTTCCCTCAGAAAAAGGACAGCAGCCGAGTTATTTGATGCTGACCAAAGGTTCTCCCGAATTGACATTGGAGCGCTGCGGTGGCATTATTATCGGCTCTGAGGTGGCATCTTTAACCCCAGAAATACGCGATCGCATCCTCGTGGAAAACAACCGCATGGCTAGCGTTGGTTTGCGAGTCCTCGGCTTTGCCTACAAAAATTGGGAAACCTTGCCAGCAGAAGGTTCTGAGGAAACCAGCGAACAAGACATGATTTGGCTGGGATTGGTAAGTATGCTAGATGCCCCGCGGCCGGAAGTGCGGGAAGCCGTAGTGAAATGCCGAGAGGGTGGCATTCGCGTCGTGATGATTACAGGGGATCACCAGTTGACAGCACAGGCGATCGCCTGCGATTTGGGTATTGCCGATCGGGGCGATCGGGTACTCACCGGTCAAGAGTTAGAAAAACTCACCCAAGAAGAACTCAAACAGCAAGTCGAACACGTTAGCGTTTACGCCCGCGTCTCCCCGGAACACAAATTGCGAATAGTCCAAGCTTTGCAAAGTTTAGGCAAATTTGTCGCGATGACGGGTGACGGCGTTAACGACGCGCCTGCTTTGAAACAAGCCGATATCGGCATCGCAATGGGCATTACCGGCACCGATGTCAGCAAAGAAGCTAGCGATATGGTGCTGCTAGACGACAACTTCGCAACTATTGTCGCCGCTGCTGAAGAAGGCAGAGTAGTTTATACAAATATTCGCCGCTTTATTAAGTACATTTTGGGCAGCAACATCGGCGAAGTTTTGACAATTGCGGCCGCACCTTTAATCGGTTTAGGAGGAGTGCCGCTGACACCGCTGCAAATTTTGTGGATGAACTTAGTCACTGACGGGGTTCCTGCTTTGGCTTTGGCGGTGGAACCTGCGGAACCGAACGTGATGAGGAAGCCTCCTTTTAGTCCGCGAGAAAGTATTTTTGCGCGGGGTATGGGTTCTTACATGATTCGGATCGGGATTGTTTTCGCAATTTTGACGATCGCGATGATGTCCTGGGCCTATGGGTATACTCATGCTCCCGGACACGAAGGAAATCCAGATGCTTGGAAAACAATGGTGTTTACAACTCTTTGTTTAGCGCAAATGGGTCACGCGATCGCCATTCGCTCTAACACTCAGCTAACTATAGAGTTAGATCCCCGCACTAATCTTTTTGTGTGGGGGGCTGTAATTGTGACTACAATTCTGCAACTAATGCTAATTTACGTTGAGCCGCTGAGAGCATTTTTTGGCACTCAGTATTTGACACCAGTTGAGTTGCTGGTTTGCATAGGTTTTAGTGCGCTGATGTTTGTCTGGATTGAAATGGAAAAACTGTTTGTGCGCTTTTACAAATCAAGAAGGTAATCAAAACCAAAGAAACCGGGTTTTTTGCCGCTTTTGCGGGCTGTAACGAGTATTTCGCAAAAAAACCCGGTTTCTGACCATCCGTGCGTCCACCATAGGTTAACTGTTTCTATACACCAGGAAGGTAATCATTCCCTCAGCTTACCAGTTATCATGTATCTCAAAAATCTTCACCTCCGACAATTTCGCAATTACCTAGACCAAAAGGTATTATTTGACGCTCCCAAAACTATTTTGGTGGGAAATAATGCTCAAGGAAAGTCGAATTTGTTAGAAGCGGTAGAATTGCTTTCGACATTAAAAAGTCACAGAGCAGCGCGCGATCGCGATTTAATTCTCGACTCAAAACCGATCGGGCAAATAGATGCAACACTCTTAAGCCAAACCGGCTCTATTGACTTAGCTTTAACTCTGCGCTCTCAGGGGCGTCGCACCCTAAATCTCAACGGCGAACCTCTGCGCCGTCATTTAGACTTTTTGAGCGTCTTAAATGTCGTGCAATTTTCTTGTTTGGATTTGGACTTAGTGCGCGGAGGTCCAGAAGGAAGGCGCAATTGGATCGATCGCCTGGTCATCCAATTAGAACCAATTTACGCTCATATTTTGCAGCAGTATAACCAAATTTTGCGCCAGCGAAATGCCCTTTTGAAACATTCTAAAGAAATCAGGAAAGGGGAATTTTCCGAAAATCTTGACAAAATGCGGTCTATGGAATACGAAAATCCCGAACCAGAAAATAGAGCAGAATTCCCCATGCCCCATGCCCCATGCCCCATGCCCCATTCCCCATTCCCCATGCCCCATTCAGAATTAGCTTTGTGGGATGCACAGTTAGCCACAGCGGGTGCTCGCGTGATTCGGAGGCGCGATCGAATTTTGGAGCGATTGATGCCTTTAGCTCGAAATTGGCATTCTTCAATTAGCAGTTCTACAGAAGTTTTGGACGTGAAATACGCTGCTAATATTGAAGTAGGGGATAAATTAATCGCTAAAGACAATCTCGAAGGAGTGCGGCAAGCATTTTTAGAGAAAATTCAACAAAGGGCGATCGCCGAACAGTTTCAAGGCACCACTTTAGTCGGCCCTCACCGCGACGATATTATTTTTACAATTAACAGTACACCAGCCCGCCAATACGCCTCTCAAGGCCAGCAGCGAACATTAGTATTAGCATTAAAATTAGCCGAATTACAGCTCATTGAAGAAGTCGTCGGCGAACCGCCCTTGCTGTTGCTCGACGATGTACTAGCAGAACTCGATCTCAACCGCCAAAATCAACTTTTAGAAACCATTAAAGAACGATTTCAAACTCTGATTACTACTACCCACTTAGGCGCTTTTGATCCTCAGTGGCTGCGAGAAACCCAAATTATCTCCGTCGTGGCCGGCCAAATCAATCAATTTTAGATTTTAAATTTGAGATTTGAGATTGACAAATCATAGGTTTCATCAAAGGAACACGGGATGCGGGAAACTCAGACACGAAGAGTGCTGAGAGGGAAGCGGCGCGAGGGACTTCAGTCCCCTTGTCTTTTCTTTCTTAATTGGCCGAATGATGCGGGTCTTCTATATATTTTTTCACCACTTCACTACTAATATTACCCGCCGCGATCACAAAATAGCTGCTTGTCCACAAAGAGGGAAGCTTTTTTAGTTGTGGAAATTCAGATCTTAAATGATGACTGGAGCGACCCTTGAACAACTTAATCACTAGCGCTGGGGTATCTGTTGGCTTAACGGCTACAAACAAATGTACATGGTCTGGGGCTACTTCTCAAGCCTGGATGTCCCAACCTTTTTCAATTGATAGTTCTAAAAATATTTGGCGAGTTCTAGTCGCCACGTCACCCACTAAAACTTTCTTGCGACGCTTGGGGATAAAGACAAAGTGGTAGTTAAGCAAGAATTTGACGTGGTTATGCGTTTTATATTCGGCTAATGGCAACATAAATATTCTGTTGATATAGGTTGACTTATCCACTCTAGTCGCCTAGACTTGACAAATCAACCAGTCTTTAGGAAAATAGAGGTGACTAAAACCCAAAAAGCCATGGGAGTTCAGCAAGTATTGCTGTCGCCCAATCAGGAGCTTCAAGCATTGTTAGAGTATCTCTGTCAGCAATCTGGCAAGCTTTACAATAGTGGCGTTTACTTGGCTCGTCAAACTTTTTTCAATACAGGAAAACTGTTGGCTGGAAAGTTTGACTTATCTTTTGAATCGTCAGTTGCGAAGTCAATGGTTGCTAAGTCGTTGCCATCAACACCAATGCAACAAACATTGATGTCAGTCACGGAAGCCTTCAAATCTTTTAAAGAATTAAGAGATTTGCACATCAAAGGTCAATTGCACTTTAAGCCCAAGCCACCAGGATATCTTACGGGCGCTAAGTTGTTCAAAGTAGCTTATCCTAATTCTGGAGGTTTACAGCCTAAACTTGTTGGCAATCAGTTAAGGTTTTCCTTGGGGTTAACGGTGAAGCGATGGTTTGGAGTCTCTGAATTCTTTCTACCTATGCCATCAAATCTGAATTTTTCAAAAGTTAAAGAGTTTACAATCCTCCCTAAGAATGGCGCTTTTTATCTGGAAACGTCCTATGAGGTTGAAAAAGAACAACATAATTTGGACATCAATCAAGCATTGTCAATCGACCTGGGGACTGCTGACAATTTAGCAGCTTGTGTCGATACACTGGGAAATTCCTTCCTGATTGATGCTCGCGCCATGAAAGCGATGAATCAACTGTGGAACAAAAAAGTAGCAACTAGAAAAGAAGGAAAGCCCGAAGGCTATTGGGACAATTGGTTAGACCGCGTAACTCGCAAACGTAATCACCAAATGCGTGATGGTATCAATAAGGCTGCGAAGTTGATTGTCAGTCATTGCTTGAAATACAGCGTTGGGAACATTGTTTGCGGTTGGAATCAAGGTTTTAAATCTCATGTCAATATGGGCAAAAAGAACAATCAAAAGTTTGTTCAGATGCCTTTAGGAAAGCTTAGAGACAGATTAAACCAACTGTGCGATTTACACGGTATTAAATTTACAGAAACTGAAGAAGCGTATACGTCTAAAGCCAGTTTTCTTGATGGAGACTCCCTGCCCAAGTATGGTGAAAAACCGGAAGGGTGGAAAGCATCTGGAAAACGGATTAAGCGTGGATTGTATCAGTCCGCTGATGGAGTTGTGGTGAATGCAGACTTAAATGGTTCTGCCAACATTCTCAGAAAAGTAGTCAGTAAGTTAGGTGCAAACCTTGACCGACTGAATAGACGGGTTTTGACGACCGTAGCGAGAGTTAGACTTTGGGTATTACCTAAATCTACTCTGTCTGCAGAATCTCAGTGGCTTCAGCCCTGAGAGTGTCAAGGTAAAAGAACATTTTTTTTGAGAAATTGACCGAAAGCATCCAGGGTACAAAGCCCCGGATCTATCTGTGGGGTCGCTTTCTTCAATTCTTCAATCTCAAATCTCCAATCAATTGACCAAAAAACTGGGATACAAGCCCCGTCCTAGAAGGACGGCTTTTTGCTAGAATACAGATAGTCGCCTCGCGGGCATTGGGAGACTCTAAACGGACGTGGAGCGACGGTAAGACGTACGGACACGGCACTGCCGTGTCCCTGCGGAGCGCGTTGCTATGAAGCGTCAAGGAATCCTCGGACTTGATAGACGGGGAGGTATGTCAAATTGTTAGCCCAATTCGAGATAGGATAAAGGTCAATTTTGATTGCGGATTTCCATTCCATTTCTCAAAACATTGTCAGTAACTCAGCCCTAAAGGGACTAAGCTTGTAAGAGCAATCAAGCAAGCTGTATTGACCAGCCTAAAGTCTTAACTGACTACGTTATTCGAGTCACGACACCCCGGAATGCGAAGCTAGTTCCTTGCTCTGTCATCTGCAATTAAACAGTCTTAAAGTCACGCTCGACAGTGTTGCAGGTCTAAAAAGCTCAAATAACATTGTCCTGAACCTTGTGAAGGATCGCATTACCCAGCAATGGGTTTGGAGACAACCATATCTCCCTAGAGGGGCAACCATACCCCTCTACCCCGCAAGGGGATTCACTCTTGACTGAAGTCCCCGAACCGCTTCCCTCTCAGGTCTAAAGACGCTGAGTTTCCCGCATCCCGAACTTTTTTTTATGAAGCATTACCTTTCCCGTCTGCTAGCCCTGGTATTAGTTGTGGTCATCGGCGTAGCGGGCTGTACCAATGTTCCAAGCACTCTGAGTGGAGATTATCGCCAAGACACATTAGGATTAGTGAACAGCTTGAGAACTGCGATCGCCCTACCAGATGGCGCACCGGAAAAAGCAGCCGCTCAAGCAGATGCACGCAAACAAATTAATGATTTTGCCGCTGCTTACCGTCGCGATCCCGCCCTGACAAAGCTTTCATCTTTCACAACAATGCGAACGGCATTAAACTCTTTGGCAGGACATTACAGTTCCTATCCAAATCGTCCCGTTCCTGAGAAGTTGAAAAAGCGTCTTGAGTCAGAATTTCAGCAAGTAGAATCTGCTCTGAACCGAGGCTCTTGAGTTAAAAGTTTTGAGGTGTAGGGCCATCCTCCCGTGGTTGGCAGTTTTGAGTTTTAAGTTATGATTCCCATACTTAAAAGCATCAAAAATTCCAACTCACAAAGTCAATATTTAAAGACGAAGGATAAATTTTATGAATTTATCCTTCATCCTTTAAATTTGAGTCAAAACAATTTTAATCTGAAATATCAACTGCTTTGAGCGCCCACTGTAGCAGGGCGTTTTTTCTGTTATAGCGGTTTTATGAATGAAGTGAGGTACAGGAGGCAATTGGCAATTCACTTCTATGAAAAGGAAACATCTATGCCCTATGCCCTATGCCCTATGCCCTATGCCCATGAGCACCTCCAGAAACCTGAGAAAGGCTATAGATTTTTCTCAGCTCGTGGCAATTCATAAATTGTCACGCTCCAGAATTTGCATTCTGCGATCGACTTGTGCCATAAATAGATAAACAAAAAAACAAGCAAGTTTGTAGCTGTGCAAAACTGCGCGATCGATCCCAAATTTTTCCTAGCAAACCACATTAAATTACCCATGAAAATTGCACAAACTCGCATCGCGATTTCTCAAAACCAGCGACGCTTTTTAAGTGCGGTAAGTGCTGTTTTAACCAGTAGCTTTGTCAGCCAGCTTATCTGGCCATTTATCGAAAATCAACCTGCTTTTGCCCAAAGATCAGCCTATTGTCAATTAGCCAAAGAGCAAGTAAATCAAAAAGAAGACTTGCGCCGCGCCGCACTCTCAGGAAAACCCGAATCTCAGCAAGCATATTTTGCTGTTTTGAACAAACACGCCCGGGAAATAGCAGAATGCCGCCAAAAAACTTGGCCGCAAACTCAAGCAGTCTGGCTGCGTCTGTATCCCTGCGATGTCAGAGCCGGAGAACTCGATCGAGTATTAGACAAAGTTGTGAATAAAGGCTACAACCAAGTCTATATAGAAACATTTTATGACGGTCAAGTGCTGCTACCAGTCGCAGACAATCCTACGCCTTGGCCTTCTGTAGTGAGAAATCCCGGCTACGAGAAATACGATTTGCTAGAAAAGGCGATCGCCAAGGGAAAGCAACGAGGTTTAAAAGTTTACGCCTGGTTATTTACCATGAACTTTGGCTATACCTATTCTCAGCGTGAAGACAGACAGCAAGCCCTCGCAAAAAACGGTCAAAATCAGACAAGTTTAACAGTAGTTGAAGACGGAGTAATCAACGATGAATTCGGAGAAGTTCCGGGAAATCAAGCCTTTATCGATCCCTACAGTACCCAAGGGCGGCAAGACTATTCCTTGTTGGTAAATCAAGTGCTAAAACGCCGGCCACAAGGAATGTTATTTGACTACATTCGCTATCTGCGAGGCGTCGGCGCAGCTTCAGTTTCTACCAAAGTTCAAGACTTGTGGATTTACGGTTCAGCATCGCAGCAAGCTCTTTTGCAGCGGGCTAGCAATCAACAAGGGCGAGATTTAATCCAGCGATATTTGACGAAAGGATTTGTTAATACTAACGACGTTCAAGCCGTAGTAAAACAGTATCCGACTGAGCAAGAACCTCTTTGGCAAGGGCGAACTCCGCGGCCGATACTGGTAGCAACTCCCGTTTTAATAAGGCAGAATTCTACAGCAACTACAGCTTCAAAAAAACCCGCTACTGGCCGGCCAAATGTTCCGACACCAACACCCACACCAACACCCACACCAACACCGAAGCTTCCTGACACTGGTACTCTGCAAAAAGACCTTTGGCAACTGAGTGTTGCTCACGCAGTTCAAGGAATTTTGGAATTTTTTGGAATGGCAATTCAACCCGCTCAAAGAATGGGAATGCCTGTAGGAGCGGTATTTTTTCCGAATGGGAATCAAACCATAAATCAAGGGGGATTTGATTCGAGATTGCAGCCTTGGGACAGATTTCCGGCTGCTGTGGAATTTCACGCCATGTCTTACGGAAATTGCGGGGATGTAAGCTGTATTGTGCCGCAAGTGCAGCGGACGCTGAGTTTAGCACCTCCGGGAGCAAAAATCATTCCGGCGATCGCGGGTGATTGGGGAAAACCGCTAAAAAATCGGCCATCTTTGGAAGTTCAAATGCGGGCAATTCGCTCTGCTACGCCACAAATTAATGCAGTGAGTCATTTTTCTTTCGGGTGGCAAGAACCCGAGGATGAAAGGGCGCGACAAAGTTGTCGGTGGTAGGGGGAATGATCTCAAATCCGGGTTCATTATCGGCTCGATCGGCGGTTGAAACCGCGACTACACAAACGAAGTCTGCCTCCGCAGACTAAGAGATCAAGGGGTATCTAACTGTTGGATAAACTCTTGATGTGCATCACTATTTAATCCGGTTTGAAGGGTGGCGATCGCACTTGACATATCCCCCTCCAACAGTGCCGAAACAGCCAGCCACAGCCCCGGAAAAACTCGGCTGCGGATAATTCCTGCTGCATCGGGGACAAGAGAAATATATTCTTCTTCCTGCAAGGAAAACCAATCGAGCCGGCGATCCATGACTTGCCAAACCAGATATTCTTTCAGCTTGCTGCGACGGTAAACACGCTTTTTGTCCCGTAGGTCGATCGTAGCCGTACTAGCAGCAATTTCGGCAACAAATTCCGGTGCACCTTCGATGTAGCCATCATCACTAAGGTGAGTTTGGCCACCATATCGGGAATCAATCAGCAATACAGCATCCGGTTGAGGTTCGTTATCCACATCGAGACGCACGGTGGGATTATCGCCTATGCGAGTATGCGGGGTAAAAGCAGCATAAAAGCCAAGACAAGTCATCAGGCGAGCATGGGGTTCAGCGTGGGGTTCAAAGCGTAAGGGTGAAGCCATTTGACACTCCCCGCCCTAAAGGGCTAGGATTCTTCGCTCACAGGGAGAAGCCTTGTAAAAGCAGTGCCTTTACTTGGTCTTACTCTCCCTCCCGAAGCAGTAGCGGTATGCCCTACCGCCAAAATTCGTAAACCTTCATCTCGAATATTCTTGGCGGCATTGATGTCTCTGTCGTGGCTTTCTCCACACTTAGCACATTGCCAGTTACGAATATCTAAACTCAAACTATTTACACGATTTAAGCAGTTATTACAAGTCTTAGAACTGGGATAGAATCTATCTACTTCGATGTAGGTTTTTCCTTCCCACTCAGACTTATATTTTAACATGGTACAAAATTGACCCCATCCAGCATCACTAATTGATTTTGCTAATTTGTGGCTTTTAACCATGTTTCTAACTGCTAAATTCTCTACAACGATGACTTGGTTTGCGTCAACTAATTTACGACTTAGTTTGTGTAGAAAATCTTCGCGACATCGGACGATCTTAGCGTGAACCTTAGCAACCTTAACCCTAGCCTTATTGAGGTTATTAGACCCTTTCAGCTTACGGCTTAATTGCTTTTGTCTTCTGGCTAATTTCTTCTCATATTTTCTGTAATATTTAGGATTCCCATGTTTAGTACCATCTGAGGTAATAGCGTAATGGGTTAAACCAACGTCTATGCCAATCGCTTTTCCTTTTGATGATTTTTCAGGTAAATCTTTACCGTCATCATAGAGACAAGCCGCAAAATATTCTCCCGATGGATTAACAGAAACCGTAACAGATTTTAAAGTTCCTTCTGGTTGTCTTGAGACTTTACAATACACCTCACCAATTTTAGGTATGATCAAGGTATTGTCTTTAAATTTAAAACCTTGGGGAAATCTAATAGACTGCCGATTCTGTTTCTTCTTAAAGTTAGGATACTTAGCCCTACCTTCAAAGAAATTAAGGAAAGCACTAGAAAGATTTAAAGCCGCTTGCTGTAACACTTGTGACGGTGCTTCTGTCAGCCACTCATATTCTTTCTTCAGGGAAGGTAGCAGATTGATTATTTCATTTCTACTCAAACCTTTTCCCGTTTGCTCATAGGTTTCAGACGTTAGATTGAGAGCGTAATTGTAAAACCATCTGGCACAGCCAAACGACTTGGCGAGCAAAATTGCTTGCTCACTTGTCGGATAGATTCTGTACTTGAACGCTTTCAACATCTTACTTGCCAATCTATTGACACTATGGTAACACAGAAAAACCTAAATGCAAAGCCGTCGTGAACGACGGGGTTTTAAACCCAGTTTTCTGATCAACAATTCCTTCAATCAATTCTGCTTTTTTGAGTTTTGGCATGGCTGTATAGCGCCGCTCGAATTCGCCACGGCTGAGCAAGTCGCCATTTTCTAAAGGGGGGATACTGATGTTGCTGAGATTGGTTGGAGCGATCGTGGCTTTTCTCCTGTTGTGATGCGTCGGTATCTTGGATTTTAGCTAATTTTAGGCAAATTTGTACGATCGTCTTTTAAAATGTTCTTATTTGCTACAATAGTCATATCAAGTTTATTTAAAAATACTGGATAAAAGTTAACACAAAGGAGTATTTATATGGTAACTCAGCCAAAAATAGATCGGCAAATATCCAATCAAGATTCGATTTATGACTTAAATTTGAGTCAAGAAGATAACGATGATGAACCTTATGAAAAAGACAGATTGATATATGACCCTGAGAAAATTAATATTTTCACCAAAGAACCAACCATCGAGCAACTCCTAAGAAGAATCGATGAGGCAGCTCTTGACTTAGCACCAGACTTTCAGCGCCATGCAAACATCTGGAAAGATGACGCTAAAAGCAGACTGATTGAGTCGATCCTGATTCGGATTCCATTACCAGCTTTTTATATAGATGCAACTAATGAAGATAAATGGTTAGTTGTGGATGGATTGCAGCGGCTATCTGCTCTCAAGCAATTTATGAGCGATAAAAAACTGAAGTTACGTGGACTAGAATACTTGATCAATTTAGAAGGCAAAAATTATGATGAAATCGGGCGCAGATACCAGCGTCGAATAGAGGAGACTCAGGTGACAGTTTATTTGATTGGAAAAGGTACGCCTCCTGAAGTTAAATATAATATTTTTAAACGGATTAATACAGGTGGATTGCCGATGTCTCCTCAAGAACTCCGCCATGCTCTCAACCCCGGTAAAGCAACAAAATTTTTAGCTAGGTTGGCTCTTTTACCAGAATTTCAGCAAGTTACTAATATTAGCAAATTGCGTAAAATGCGGATGGATGACAGAGAGTTTATACTGGGGTTTCTAGCTTTTACACTTACATCTTATCAAGATTATAAAAATGACACAAATGACAACAGGAATGTGTTTTTAAGTCGCGCTTTATTTAAGGTAAATAATTTGAATGAAGAACAATTAAATATGACTGAAAAAAAATTCAAAAAATCTATGATTGCAGCGTTTGAAATTTTCGGTAAAAGTGCTTTTCGTAAAATCTCTCACAATCAAAAGAAGCTGTATCCAATTAACAAAGCATTGTTTGAATGTTGGTCAGTTACTCTCAGTCAACTTACGGAAGAACAAATTACTGTATTGAAAAAGCAAAAGCAAAAGCAAAATTTAATTGAAAAATTCATCTATTATGTAGATAACGATCCAGATTTTCTGGCATCTATATCTCAGGCCGCTGACAAAATAGAGTACAGATTTAGAAAAATTGAACAAATAATTAACGAGGTGCTGGCATGATTACTTCACTAAATTTGCTTAACTTCAAACCTTTTGCAAATCAATTGTTAGAATTCCGAAAGTTGACTTTATTTTCTGGTCTAAATAGCACTGGTAAATCTTCGGTATTGCAATCGTTCCTGCTACTGCGACAATCTTATCAACAGGGTTTATTGCCACAAAAAGGGTTGGCGCTTAATGGGGACTTAGTGAAGATTGGTACTGCTCAAGACGCACTGTTTGAAGGAGCTAAAGAGGAATTAATTGGTTTTGACATTGTTTGGGAAAACAACAGCAAGGGGGTATGGACTTTTAAATATGACAAAGAGGTAGATGTGTTGAACATTGATTCGGAACAAGTTAGTTCAGAAGTGTATCAATCGAATCTTTTTGGTAAGAACTTTCACTACCTTCAGGCAGAACGGATCGGGCCGCGTCCATTTAATGAAATGTCAGACTACCAAGTACGACAGCTTGACCAACTCGGTATTAAAGGTGAATATACTGCACATTTTCTTTCTGTGAAAGGGGGTCAAGTTATTCCTAATAGTAGTCTCAGCCATCCTGATGTAAAATCAAAGATTGAACCAGGAGAAGTTCAAGTAAAATCAATGGAGTTGATAGACCAAGTTGAGGCGTGGATGGGAGAAATTAGTCCGGGTACGCGCCTCAAAATTGACGCCAAATCAGATGTCGATTTGATGATTTTTCAATATTCCTATGGAGATAGCAATCCTTACCGTGCAACTAATGTGGGATTTGGAATTAGCTACACTTTACCGATTATTGTAGCGGCACTTGCATCAACACCTGGTACAATAATTTTAATTGAAAATCCTGAAGCGCATCTCCATCCCAAAGGACAAGTTAAAATGGGTGAATTGTTAGCTTTGGCGGCTAGCGGTGGTGTTCAAGTTGTGATAGAAACTCATAGCGATCATGTTTTAAATGGGATTCGCCTTGCGGTTCACGGGGGGAAACTTGACCCGAAAGATGTTCAGTTGCATTACTTCCAGCGTCAAAATAAAGAAGGACAAGCCGTGACTGAAGTAATATCGCCAAAAATCGATCGCAACGGACGAATCGATCGCTGGCCCGATGGTTTTTTTGATGAGTGGGATAACAGCTTGGAGATTTTGTTGGAACCTGCGGTGGAAGGAGAATAAGCGATGGATTTGGAGATGGTGTTTAATGAAATGTCCGCGCGAAATCTTGCTCCTGATATTTCTACAGCACAACAATGGATGTCAGAATTGATTATGACGATGCGTGAAGCTAAAAGCTCTGGGCTGAAGGGCATTCGCATTCAAAAAGATTTTCATGCTATGATACTTGCAGAAAACTATCCTCTTTCTCGTTGGCGTAATGATAATGATGTTAATAGAGATGAGCGGAGATTTCTGCTAGCGCTGGCAACTAAGACTCCTTTATCCGTTGACATTTCTGATGTAAAAATTCACATAAAAGTTGAAAATCCAGATTGTGAATTGAGCTTACAGGGTAGCCAAGCACAAGGCTTTAAGGTTGCTTATTACCTTGAAACATTGGCAATTAGTCTGCATTCAGAATCTCTGTGGAATAGCAGTTGCATCAAATTAGAACTGATACAAATTGATGAGAATGGGGAGCTGATAGAAGAAAGTGTAGAGGTTCTTCATGCTAGTCAGAAAAACCATGTTCTCGAACACGCTAATTGGATTCAGAAACGTCAGCAAACAGGGGTGGCTGACGGTTTAGAGCTTTGGAACCGTCGAGGTGAGTTATTTTCCAGCCTGGAATTTTGCGATCGCGTTAGCGAACAAATACAAAGCCTTATCGATCCCAAAATGTTACGACAAGTTGTCAGAAAGTTATTTGAGCTAGATGAATTATCCAAAAATTGGACAGATGGATCGCTGAATTTAGATAATCTTCCTAGTAAGGTCTCTCCAGAGAGTGAGTCAAGACTTAAGCAGTTTAGAGAGCAACTAAATACTCAGTGTCTGGACGGAAAAAAACGTATTTTTAGTTTGCACATCCGCATGACACCGGGAGCTTGGCGACTCCATTTCTGCACGGAATTAGGGCCGGGAAAGATAATCATTGGGTATATCGGCCCCAAAATAGAATAATTTACAGAAAATTTCCCATCGCAAATCCCACTAAACAGACATCTCATAAAAATCAACTCACCCTGCATTTCATCTGCGTCAATCTGCGTCGATCAGAATTTATCTGCGGTGAAAAATCCAAATTATGCTAAACTATTAACAACCCTAGAATACAAGATCTAAATATTTCAAACTGGTGCGAGTATGATAAATTACTGGATAGTCGGCGCTTTGGCAATAGCTTCTGTCTTCTGGGCAGAAATAATCCGAGACTTTTATCACGTCGCCTCCCATTATTGGCCACCGCTGTACAAGCTACACTCTTGGCACCACCGCGTTTTCCGCCCGAATTTGACCCCCGTTAGCGAGACAATTTACAAGCAAGCACACTGGCGTAACGACGTGCCCGAAGCTGTGGTAATGATGGTTTTTGGCTTGTTGCTGTGGGTTGTAGCCTATTTCTGGATGCCGGAATATCACTGGGGTGCAGCAGCGGGTTGTGTTTATACTTTAGGCTTTTTGTTAAGTGCGATCGCCCGTGGTTGCGGCATCAAAGGTGCAGACGAACTAACCGACATCACCCACCAGCCGGGAGACTTCCTCACTCCGCCTTCCCAATGGTTTGTGAATAAACCTTACCACTGGCGGCATCACTTCGACAATCAAAATGCTTACTATTGCGGTACTTTCACCTTAATAGACAAACTCATGGGCACTGCACTTTCTCTTAAAGGCAAAACTGTAGCCGTCACCGGTGCATCGGGAACTTTAGGACATTTGCTGTTAAAACACCTCCACCAAGCGGGTGCAAAAGCGATCGCCCTCACCTCGGGAAATCAAACAATTACTTTGAATCTTGACGGGGAAATTTTGCCGATAAAAACCATAAATTGGCAAATAAGTCAAGAGGCAGACTTAGCAGAATTGTTAGAAAAAGTCGATATTCTCGTCATTAATCACGGGATTAATGTGCAGGGTTCAAGAACCGGAGAGGCGATCGCCAACTCCTACGAAATCAACACTTTTTCCGCGTTGCGGCTGATGGAACTCTTTTTCCTAACCGTCCGTACTAACGAAAACATAGCCAACAAAGAAGTTTGGGTCAACACCTCAGAAGCCGAAGTAATTCCCGCTCTCAGTCCCCTCTACGAACTTAGCAAACGCGCCTTGGGAGACTTAGTAACCCTGCGGCGACTGGATGCACCTTGCATAGTCCGCAAACTAATTTTAGGGCCGTTTAAAAGCAACTTAAATCCGATCGGCATCATGTCTCCAGATTGGGTAGCCCAGCAAATTGTCAAACAAGCTAAAGCCGATGCCCGCAATATCATCGTGACAATCAATCCTTTGACATTTATACTGTTTCCTGTCAAAGAATTTTTTGTTTCTCTCTATTTTCAAATTTTCAGCCGCCAAGCTGCTTCAGAAATCAAGAAAGCTGCGACATCTGAAAAATCCAGTGTTGGTGCAAAGATTAATTGACAAACAAGAAACCCGGTTTCTGGAAAAAACCGGGTTTCTTAAAGTGAATTAAACTAATTACTTACTTCAGACATTTCAATGACGCGACCATCATAATCCTTGATCAAAAAATTCAGCGGTTTTTCCCGACGAATTTTATATTTAATGCCGCGAGTTTGTACGCGCATCAATAGCTGATCCAAACAATCGCGATCGAAACAAACGTGACGCTGGCGATTTTTTTCCCCCGAAAGAGCCCCGCTAATTACGTGCAGTTGGGTATTTTTCATTAACTGATACCACAAACCCTCCGAAGTGCCCATAGTTTGAGAGCTAGTCGCCCTCCCGACATTCGGCGACAAATATAGCGGATCAATGCCAGTTGTCCCCAAGGTTTGCTCGTAGTTGTAGTAGTAGTGCAGCGGCACCTCTGCTACTGGTAAGTCTAACATCCCCTCGTAGAACTGCCGAGCTTGCCCCAGATCCGATACCATAATTGTGTGTACCTTCGGAGCACTGGTCAGGAACATCCACATCGCCCCCGCATAGGCGGCCAGCAGCATCACCATAATGCCTTGAGTCGAAAACAAGCTGTCCAGCGGCAGCCCGGGCAAAAAAGAACTTAAGTGCAAAGGTACAAGTGCAAAAGCATTAACACTAACTTCTAGGGTCATGAATTATAAGAAAGGGTAAACAACGAAATTTATGAAGATTGTAGTCGCAGTCGCGATCGAGACTTAAACTATTAGACTAGCCATATATAGCAACCTTCTGGGTAATTAGGAGGTTTTCATTACTGAAACCATTGATTTTATTGCATTTTCCTTCTTCCGACTTCCATCGGACTTCTTCCTTCTGGTATATGTTAGCAAAAACTAGCCCTTAGACCCCGCCCCATGAAAGTCTTTGTCTACGGCACCCTCAAACCCGGTGAGTGCAACTACCTGCGCTATTGCGAAGGAAAGGTTGTGGATGCTTGCCCTGCGATCGCCCGTGGTCAGCTTTTTGCCTTGCCCGCAGGCTATCCTGCTATGATTTCTGGGGAAGGAAGAGTCTACGGTTTTCTCCTGTGTTTTGCCGACTCGGCTATTTTGGATGATTTAGACCGACTTGAAGATTATCATCCTGGGCGATCGCCCGCACAAAACGAATATCAGCGACAGGAAATCGAAATCTTCGATCTCAACTTCCAACCTTTAGGCACGGCTTGGGCTTACTTCATGTTACCCGATCGCGTTCGTTCTCTGGGAGGCATCTCCCTGCCCTACGGGACGTGGGTAAATTTATTTTTTACCTGATTTGGCATTTCGAGGCTATGGGGGCGCTGACAGCGAATCAACGGGAATGAGGACAAATCTCTTTAACCCGTCGGGGGTTAAAACCCCCGTCTAACAGCGAAAGTCGGTTTTAACCGACTGAAAAGTTGAGATCAAAAGGTTTTGAGTGGTACATTTACGCGATAGATATCAGACATTGGGGACAATCCCGACATCTAAAAACACCTCGATAGCATCATCTGTGAGGATGAAGGGCGTACCCTTCATGAGCTTTCAACATTATGTTAAAAGCGCTGAAAGTTTGATAGCTACAGATATCGTTTTAAGAGTTTATTGGCTCAACCCAACTATGCTTCGATATTTGCTTTACGGGAGTTTTTCCAGGGGTCTTCAGTTTACCGAGCCTCGCCTGATACCTGGTATATAGGTAACGGTAGCCATCCATACTTCTACTAAACCCGCGCTGTACTGATTCTACCTGAACATCCTAATTAATTGTCAAGTTTCCCTACCGTCGGTTTGTCTTAAATGTCTCAATTGTCTCCAAAAGTTAACTAAACCCTGTACTAGCAAAATGTCCTCCTAGGGAGGAGTAATTCTCATTGATATTTTGCAATTACTTGCGAGGAATTTCTACACCAGACTTGGGAATCTCCACCACCGATGCATTCACCCCAAGCATCAAATCATTAGGATTAATAATCTCAACGACAGGTTCGTTCAACGCCACCATCAAATCATCAGAACCAGATTGAGCAAACTGGGGAGCAAACAATTGGCGGCCACCAGCGACACCTGACACAACCGCAACCAACAAAGCTGCGATCGCACATCCACCCCAAACCATCACCCGTTTCGGCTTACGTTCAACCCGCTGCAAAACCTTCGCCACCAACTCCTGCGCTGATTGTTCGCTCTTCGGCACCGGCATAGACTGAAAACTCTGCTGCATACTTAGAAGTCGCGAGTACAAACGCTTCGTCACAGGGTCATTGGCCAGCCATTCATCCACTTGTCGGCGTTCGGCCGCCGTCACTTCACCGTCGAGATAGGCACTAAGCAGTTCAAAACGATCGCGCATCATAGTAGTTACGTTCCCCTGGGGACGATTGTTGTTAGCTAAATTTTCAGCGAGTGCATCCCCGATACCTTGCTGATTCTGATTTTTATCTGATTCAAAGTTAAAATTCATATTTCACACCATCTGCTCAAATTACCGAAAGCACGCGATCGCCAGCAGCCTGATTTACTGCCGATCTATATTTTAAAATAGAAGTTTTGATTTGACACTCCTCGGCTATCAGGCACTCTTGATTCTTGGTTCAATCAGTCGGCTTGCCCGCTGATGCTACCACCAACGAGTAGAGGTCGTTCTGTCCCCAAGCGTTAATTCCGGTGTGCCCCACCGTATTTAAACTTAAATTAATTCCTGATTGCTTCAATCCTTTTGCCAGAATATTCAGAGCTGCATTGTGGTCACGGTCTAGAACAGTGCCACAACTGCAAACATGAGTCCTGGTTGACAGCGTTTTTTTGACAGTATTGCCACAGGCTGAACAATCCTGGGAAGTGTACTGAGGAGCAACAGCAACTACTGTTTTACCGTACACTTTTCCAAAATATTGCAACCATTGAGCAAACTGTGACCAAGCTGCATCGCTAATTGATTTAGCAAGCTTATGATTTTTTACCATATTCCGCACATGAAGGTCTTCGTAGGCTACGAAATCACTAGATTTCACTACGCACAACGCCGTCTTGATGGCGAAGTCTTTACGCTGCCGACTGACTTTTAGGTGTTTCTTTCCTAACTTGTTAATTGCCTTCTTACGATTACTAGAACCTTTCTTTTTCCGAGAAACTCGTTTCTGTGTTCGTTTTAAAGCTTTTTCGTTTTTACGGAGATGTCGAGGGTTGGGAACCGTGTTACCGTCACTATCGGTGTAGAAATGGTTTAAGCCCACGTCCAGTCCTACGGCTTTGCCAGTAGAAACAAATTCCTCTGTCCGTTCCACGTTGATACAAAATTGGGCGAAATAACCATCGGCACGACGAACTATCCTGATTCGCTTAATCTTGTCAGGTGCATAAAAGTGCAAATCTCGACTACCGATTAACTTGAACTTTCCAGCAGCGAAGCCGTCTTTAAACGTCAAGCATCTTTTGTCGTTAGAAAGCGACCAACCGGACTGTTTGTACTCTACGGAACGGGTGTGTTTCTTAAACTGCGGGTATCCTTTTTTTCCTGGTTTTTGGGCTTGGCAATTTGAGAAAAAACGTTGGATAGCAAAAATGGTACGTTCCGCCGAAGCTTGACGTGCCGTTGAGTTAAGCTTACCCGCCCATTCAAACTCTTTCGCCATGATGGCGCATTGTTTGTATAGATCGACTAACTTAACTACTTGATTATCGATCCAGTGTCTAAGAGTTTTGTTTCGGACAAATTGCGCTGTGCGGATCATTTCGTCGATAATCCGATATTGCTGCGATTTGCCTTTTAATTTCAACTCTAGTACAATCATGCTATTATTCTCTCGTTTTTGCAGAGCATTGTATTCACAAAGTGCATATATTTAAGAATTGTTTACACTTTGTAGAAATTAAAGCCGTCCTAGAAGAACGGGGCTTTAGACCCATGTTTTTGGTAAAAGCAAACTTCACCAAATCCTCTGTCCCGACGCCTCAAATAAAGGAGACTAATTACCGTCCAGATAATTTTGCAATTGCAACTGCAATCTTTGGCGAGCTCTAGCAATTCTCGATTTGACCGTTCCCAGAGAAACTCCCGTGATTTCTGCTATTTCCTCATAGGCTAAACCTTCAATTTCTCTCAACACGATTGTCGTGCGGAAGACTTCCGGCAAATCCGCGATCGCCACCCGCAACTGGTCGTAAAATTCTCTAGTCGTCAAATCTTCATCAGGCCCCGGACTATCTGCCGGAATTTCCCAATCCACCTCCCCATCTTCCAGACAACGGGGTACATCCAGCGACAACGGAGTTCGCACCCGCTTGCGCTTCCGCAACTCATCATAAAATAAATTTGTGGCAATGCGACTCAGCCAGCCCCTAAATTTAACAGGCTCTTGCAAGCGATTCACATTGCGATAAACTCGAATCCAGACTTCCTGAGCCAAATCCGCCCTGTCTTGCCAATCTGGAGCCAAGTGATAGAGAACCCGATCGACATGGGACTGATACCGCTTCAACAGTTCAGAAAAAGCGCTGCTTTCAGGTCGATTGCCTTCCTGACACCGCAACACCAAGTCATAATTAGAGAGTTTTTCCGCTGGCAATTGCACTCTTTGAACGGTCGCCACAACCGCAGACCAGGATACTAAAATAAAGTCGCTCATGGGTGGAATTGGCTCATCGAACATTCCACCATTGTTGACGCTGCGCGATCGTTAAAAGTTCCCAAACAGGTTAAAAGAAGCGAAGAGTGCCAGAGTCGGGCATCGGCCTCATAGGGCATCAGCCTCATAGGGCATTGGAAGCAACCAATAACTAATGACTACTGACTACTGACTAATGACTACTGACTACTGACTAATGACTAATTACTTCGCACGCTCCAATACTCACCCAACTGCTAGAACCGTCAGCCCAATGTTCTTTTTTCCAAATCGGTGCATTGTGTTTCAGTGTGTCTATCCCGTACTGACAAGCTGCAAACGCCTCTCCCCGGTGGGGACAGCCAACAGCCACCAATACGCTGATTTCCCCCACCTGCAAGCGTCCGACGCGGTGGTGAATGACAACCCGATTGACATCTGGCCACTGGCGGCGGATTTCAGTGGCGATTTCCTGGAATACTCGCACCGCCATCGGTTCGTAGGCTTGGTACTCTAGAGAAACTACAGCTTGACCATCTGTTTGGTTGCGGACTGTACCGCTCATTAATACCACGGCTCCGTTAGCCGCGTCATCTGCCAAAGTGTAGATTTCCTCTACACATAAAGGAGCTATAGTAATTGCCAAACTGTCTTCACCCAGGCGTTGAGGCATCCTGTCGTTAGCGAAGCCCTCGTAGAGGAGCGAAATTGCAGCGCCAGAGTTCATGATCTCGAAATAGTGCTGGGGAACTAAGTTGATATTGACACAAAGCCAGTCGAATTCGATTTAGGATGGTTGCTCGATCGCCTGATTGCCGATCTAACTGTAACACATCAATCAGTAACTGGACACAAACAATTAAGATCATTCCGAGGGACCGCCAGCAATAACACACCCCAAGCGATTGATTTATTTCCTTTGTGATGACACAGTTACCTTTAATAGTGGCTTCCGATTTATCCGCCTCGCCCAAGACTTTGAGCCGTAAATGTAAACTTTCTTGGTTTTTTTAGTCCGAAAAGCTGATTCAATGACATGATGTATCAGTGCAGGATTCAGAAAAACTGGCGAATCTTCGCCACAAGCAAGACCCTAACGTTGTCTTCTGCTTTCTGGGGTACATCAAGTTAATGGTTTTGGCTGTTGACCTATAGTAAACGAATTTTTGTAAATTCCGATCGCTTCGACTTCGCGATCGTGACCAGCGGTAGAAATTGGTATGTCATAGGACGGGCTACCGTTTAAAATGACCGCGTTGAAGCATCGGACTTTTAAGAAAGTTTCTTCGTCAAGCGCAACGGCTCAGCCTCCAACACTTCGACACTTCGACTTCGCTCTGTTACCGTTTTTATATAGCGCTTTCAATATTTTGTTGAAAGCTTTGAGAGATACCTTCCTATCCGTCAGGCTAAAAGATTGATAGATCTGCCATACACAGTAGATTTAGGCGCAATCCTCGATTTACCGGGTTAAATGTATCTGTTAATTATCCAGAATAGCCTGAAAACCCGATCGACTTTAGTCAAGGGATGACAGGTAGTTGCAGGATTTATCCAGCCTTGATTTACCGATCGTGCCGAATCATGTTAACACAGTGTTTTGGCGTAGTAAAATAGCACTTGTCAGTACAAGACATTAAAACCTACCCCCGGACAGGGGGAAAGTTACGACCGAGGAGCTAGTTGCAAGACTAGGATAGCAGACCGCCATTTTTGGCAACAGGATTGCGCCCGGAAACCCTAGCAATAGGGATATTAAGACCGCAAAGTCTTAAGAATCCCCGCCTATGACAGACCGGGGAGTGTCAATCAGGTTTTGCTCTGACTCTGCACAGAAAAAAGTTAACCACAATAACGAGGAAACTATGGAATCACTAGCATTGACCCACTCTTTTGTTGCTTATGAATCTCCAGAGCCTGAACTCAAGCTCAAGTCGTTAGACGAACTGGGCTTGAAAATTCCTAATGCTGCATGGGTAGGCGTTGTAGGTATGGCAGTAGCCCTATCTGTTGTGAGCGTCCCAGGCGAAGCTCAGGCCCGAGGTTGCTACCGTAGCTGCGGTGGTCATCACAGACATCACAGCTACGGCCAAGTTGCCACCAACGGTAGCCGGCTGAATATCCGCCACCATGCGAGTCGGTGTTCTCATGTCATCGGCAAGTTATATAACGGAGACCATGTGCCATTGACAGGTCGTTACAGACACGGCTGGGCTCAACTCAAAGGCGGCGGCTGGGTATCCACTGCATGGCTCAACTAAATCTTAACTAGAACACTGTAACTTTCTAGCAAGATTGTTAATCGTTACCAAGCCCTGCCTGGTAACGATTATTTTGAATCTTGCCATGAGCTCTAAAGTTTACCACCACCGATCAGGTAAAGTAAGGCCATCCGCACCGCCACCCCGCTCGTAACCTGTTGAGAAATTAAACTAAACTGGGGATCGTCCATCAAATCGGAACTAATTTCCACCCCACGGTTGACCGGGCCTGGGTGCAAAACCTTGACATCGGGTTTGCAGAGTTTGAGCCGATCGCGCGTAATCCCGTACAAAGAATGATACTCTCGTAAACTCGGCAGCAAATGCTGACTCATCCGTTCCTTTTGCAGCCGCAAAGTCATCACAAAATCAGCATCTTGCAAAGCAGGTGCAAGCTGCCAGTGCAAAAATAACTTGCCTTCTCTACCGTTGCCGCACTCAGCAAACAACAGTGGCAGCAAAGTCGGCGGCCCGGCCAGGTGAACTTGGGCCCCGGAAGCCGTTAAACTCCAGATATTAGACCTCGCCACCCGCGAATGCAAAATATCCCCAACAACAGCAATTTTTTTGCCCGCTAAAAGTTTCAGTCGCGGAAGATCGGCATCTAACAAGGAACAGATGGTAAATAAGTCTAGCAAACCTTGCGACGGGTGTTCGTGCTGACCATCTCCAGCATTGAGAACGCTGACTCTCGAACCCAAGCGATCCATTTCCGACGCAATCGTGCTAGGAACTCCAGCCTGTTCGTGCCGGATTACCATCAAATCCGTTCCCATCGCCAGATAAGTCTTAGCCGTATCCAGAATAGTTTCTCCCTTCGTCAGAGAAGAACTGCCGGGGGTAAAATTCAGCGTATCCGCCGACAGCCGCTTCGCCGCCAACTCAAAACTATTCCGAGTCCGGGTAGAAGGTTCAAAAAACAAATTCGCCACCACTTGACCCTGCAAAGCTGGCACTTTCTTCGTGCGGCGACCGAGCACATCCCGAAAACTAGCCGCAGTTTGCAGCACTGTATCGTATTCGTCGGAGGTAAAATCAGCCAGAGTGAGAATGTGGCGCCTTGTCCAAGTCATAGAGTTACTTCTTGAGTTGCAAGTTGGAATTTATTGACTCCTGAATGCGGATTTGCGTGCAGCCGCCCAGAATGTTCGATCGAGATTTAGTGGCGATCGTCAACAGTATCCAACAAATTTTGACCAAAAAACGATCGCGCCCACTTGCGGGGCTACGGGCATCAGGATAAGTCGGCAGGGACTTTCAAATTCCGTGAAAGATTGTGCAAAATTTCTTCGCCTCTGTGATACAATAGAATTTGTAGGTGCGATTCGTTTAACCCAATAAAGTTAAACCCATTGCAGAGTCTCACCATGTCGCCCTTAGTCTCGCCCATTGTGGAGCCAATAACAGCAGCAAGCCAACAGCCTTCGCTTCTGCCTGCTGCTCAAGGGATCCAGATATCAGACACAGCAAATACCCCAGTCCTGAGCTAGATGATTCTGAATACACAATAAATATTGGTACTTGTTGCCTGAATTTACCGGGTTAAAATCATAAAAATCCCACGGGAGAGCAGTTACTAGGACGACTATTTCCACGACTTTCCCGTAATAAGCCCAACAATGTAAGTAATTGTGTTGAACAAATACTTTCCCAAAAAATCGCGCTGCTCTGATAAACTTAGATAAGTCAGAAACCAATGGTTCGGCTTAAAGGACCTAAGCAACTTGGGACTACGAAAGTCACTAACCGCGAAAGCTTGTTCAGCTACCAGCAAATACAGGCGTACCTATTTATAGGCGTAGTCCTGAATGTTTGCAGGTGTCTTTGACATTAAAAAGCGCTATTGTCTCACGGCAATAGCTTTGTGGGATACCACCAATCCTTGCAATAGAAAGGCGATCTTTGGATGGTCTCAGATTGTCGGAGATTGTCCCAATTAAAAGTATCAGGAATATCGACAAGGGCTGTTTTATTAGCCGTCAGAAATGCTACAATGTACATAGACACATCGATCTTTAAAGTTGGGTGAAACTCTCGCTCTTTGGGACGCTGTGGTTAAAAGACGTTTAACCGAAATGGTTAGATTGGTATCATCAGACAGCATATAGCGGGGGATTTGAAAGATGATTAATTCTTTGCAGTCAGTCTTGACCAAAAAACTGGGATACAAGCCCCGTCCTTCTAGGACGGCTTTTTGCTAGAATACAGATAGTCGCCGAGCGGGCATTGGGAGACTCTAAACGGACGTGGAGCGACGGTAAGACTACCGCTGGCGGAGCGCGTTGCTATGAAGCGTCAAGGAATCCTCGGACTTGATAGACGGGGAGGTATGTCAATCTTCAGTCTTGCTTATCAAGAATAGCCTGAAAACCCGATCGACTTTAGTCCAGGGATAAAAGGTAGTTGCAGGATAATCCAGCCTTGATTTACTGAGCGTGCCGAATCATTTTAATACAGTGTTTTAGTGTAGTAAAATAGCACTTGTCAGTACAAGACATTAAAACCTACCCCCGGACTGGGGGAAAGTTACGACCGAGGAGCTAGTTGCAAGACGCTTGATAGCAGACCGCCATTTTGGTAACAGGATTGCGCCCGGAAACCCACGCTGGCGCGGGATATTAAGGCCACAAAGTCTTAAGAATCCCCGCGTGTGCCAGACCGGGGAGCGTCAAAGCCCCTTGTCAAAACCAACGGTGTTAAGATATAAGTTGAAGATGTAGCTTCCCGAAAAAAATCTACAGGTATCTTGGGTAGCACCAATTTTGAGTAAATCGGAGCTAGACTAAATAGCCAAATACTTGTCTAAAGTTGCTCATAGTTCTTCACGGTGATGATATTGACAGCGTTGTAATTTTCTGCTAATTTGACGCTCATGCCGAAACGATGAGGCAAAATATCTGGTTTGTAAACCACAGTCGATTCAAAACTGACCAGCCTGTAAAAAGGTCGAACGGGAGACCACGATTCGTTAAATAGGTTGAAAATACAGGTTGAACAATGGCTAAAAGCTTCAACAGTTATACAACGTGATGCATAGGGTGGGCTACACCCGAATTTACGCCTGTGGACAAGTAGGAGCCGACTCCCTTGGCAGAAGCAGGAAGCAGACCCTCTAGAAACCACTTCTAGTTGAATGGTGAAGCTTGAATAAGTTTAGCCAAGTTTTGTATAGCAGCTCTGTAAGTTCGCTGTTAAACATCCGATAGTAATATGGCGAGACTGTTCTTGGCGAAACTGCGACAAAAAGTGAGAGCCGGGAAGTTGTAATTACACAAGATTTAAACAATTCAAGAGGTATTATGAGCCAACAGGTTATACAGCCGATGGTTAAGTTCCAGCGTCAGGTGCATTCTCTCGTCACGTCTAATATCATCCAGCCATCAGACAGCATTTGGAAGATTGCTCTGCTGTACGGTGACGAATGGTCGTACTGGAAACAGCAACTCCTAGAGTTTGACTTTTCCTTGCAAGACCCCGTGAGCGAGTTACTAGCTGTGGAAGCTTGGGACGAGGAATAGGGGAATAGTTTCTCGTAATGAGTTTTGATCTGAGGAATTGGGCATGGGGCATGGGGCATGGGGCATGGGGCATGGGGCATGGGGCATGGGGCATGGGGCATTGGGCATTGGGCATTGGAGGCAGAGCCTGGAAGGTTATAAAGAATACCCTGAAAACCCTGTGACTTTAGTCCAGGGATGAAAGGGCGTTGCAGGATTTATCCAGCCAGCCCTCTTTATGCAAGACACAAACCACATTCTGTTACCAGAAAAATGTGGGATGGATACACAGACGCAGGTCTATACCAGCAAATGCCTACCACAAGTAGCCATAGACTCAGCAATGGGCGAGTGGGTAGTGGGTTATTGACAAACCCTTTAAGAATCAAGATTTGGGTGGATTCATCCCCCAAAGTTTGTCCTTAAGAATCCCCGTGTCTTTAGACCGGGGAGTGTCAATGGTAACAACTAACAAATAACCAATAACCAATAACTAATAACCAATAACCAATAACCAATAACAACGGTCAACGGTCAATGGTCAACGGTCAACGGTCAACGGTCAACTGACGTCCCTTAAAGGCAAGCTGCTAAAGCTTGAGCTAATTGTTGAGCTGTTTGAAAGCGCTCCCCAGGGTTAGCTGCTGTGGTTCGCAAAATGGTTTCTCGCAATTTCGGGGCGATGGTGGGAATATTGTCGAGCTTAAACCCATAACCACGAGCTAGTTTGCCGTAAAACTTTTGAGGGCCCTCGCCCGTCAGCAAAAATATTAAAGTAGGCCCGATCGCATATAAATCCGACTGAGGGAGGGGCTGTCCCCGGTCTTGTTCCGGCGCTGTGTAGCCCTCAACGCCGATGCGAGTCCCTGGAGGAGTTCCGATTTCTTTAACTGCGCCAAAATCGATCACCGAAATGCCATTGTCCCGGTGCCGTACCAGCAAATTAGCAGGTTTAATATCCCGGTGGACGAGGGGGGGTTGTTGAGAGTGAATGTAGCCCAAAACCTCACAGGTTTGAATCATCCACTCTAGGGCCTGTTGGGGAGGAACTGGGCCGCATTTATAGATGCGTTTTTCTAAATCCTCGCCGTGGAGCATTTCCATCACTAAGTATTTTTTGCCCCCTTCGACAAAAAAGTCGAAAAACTGAGGAATTCCCGGATGGTTGAGCGCTTTGAGTGTCTTAGCTTCTCGTTCAAACAGTTCTTGAGCTTTGACTATTTGAGCCATGTCAGCATTCATTTCCTTGAGGACTACCAAAGAAGCTGCGGGCGAACTTCCGGGTTTTTGAGCTTTAGCCTTCTCTCGATCCCAGGCTAAAGTCGTTGTCCCCATACCGCCTTGACCCAAAGTTCGCAGCACTTGGTAGTGGCGGACTGTGCGATCGACTTTAATCGGTTCGCCACAGTGGATACAGAATAAATTACTCTGGGGGTTGCCCGCGTGGGTACACCGCGCAGTGGCGAGATTGACGGCTGGGTGAGTCTGAATTTTGCTGCCGAGTTCAATCGTAGTAACTTGGAAATGCAGAAGTGGGCCGCCCCGCGCCAATTGGATCAGGGCACCGTCGGAGATCCACCCCTGCTCGATCGGCATACCGTTAACAAAAGTGCCATTGGTCCCGGAATTGACTAAATACCACTGACTAGAGGTGCCGCTCTTAACTTTTTGCAATTCCAGGTGCTGCCGCGACACTAAAGGATTGGGGAGCACAACGTGATTTTCAGGAGAGCGGCCGATGCGAACAATGGATTCGCTCTCAAAACTCCACTGTTGCAGGGGGATCTGTTGTTCTGGATCTAAAAGGGTCAGCAGCATTTTCAAGGGATGTGGTTGAGTTCCGTTATTTGGCCGTGGCGGGCGATCGATAATTTACAGGTTTGAAGAAGGAAGAAGGAAGAAGGAAGAAGGAAGAAGCAAGAGAACTTATCAGAAAGTTGGGTTTAAAACCCCGTCCTTTTAGGACGGCTTTAATTTCTTAAATCCATCTTAAAGATTCCGGTAATTGTTTTGCGAACGATCTATACTAGGGTAGTCCAGGTTAAACTCCTTTGCCATCGTGAAACAGTTGAGACACACTTTTAGGCATGAATTGTTGGACACAGAGCCGCGAAAACTCTTAAAACAGCGAGAGAATCAACGCATTCTCAGTACCAGAAAATAAATAATTTGGTTTAAATCAATTAAGTAGGGTGGGACACACCCAAACTCTAGGCTTGTATCAAGCGTACGCTTTTGGAGATAGACCCAAAGAAGGTGACAATGAGTTAGGCTCGGTGCTTAGTTCAATCGAACGGGTATTTGGTTTAAGTAATGCCGCAAGGACATGGCACTTAAAGGTCAGTCGCTGAATTAAGAATCCCCACGCCTTCTTGTGGGGGAGTGTCAATTAGTTTCATCAAAAAACTCGGTAAAAGTTTGCACAACTCTAAAATCGAGATGCCCCTACCTGGGCCCGAATCACAATGGCTGTGATATTGTCGTGACCGTTGTGTTTGTTGCCTAGCTCTATTAACTTAGCAACTCCTTGCTCCAAATCAGCTTGTGGTTGCAAGAGGGGTTCGAGACAGGTCTGCCAGTACGTTTCCAACAAATCATGATCTGTCAGACCGTCAGAAGCCAAAATCAACAAAGTATCTTCGCACAAGTCAAAAAACTGCAAGTCGGGCTTGAGAAAATTACTGTCTCGCGGGCCGAGGGCTTGAGTCAGTTGATAGGCGTCGGGACGGGAATAGGCAGTTTCCGGGTCAACCCCGCGCTGAATCTCCCGTTGTCCTACTTCGTGGTCTGTGGTGATTTGTTCCAGGGTTTGTCCCTTTCTGAGTCGGTAGAGACGGCTGTCGCCGACGTGGGCTACGGCGAATTTTGTGTCTTGAACTAAGACTGCGACGAGAGTTGTACCCATGCGGCCGCTGCCGGAACGGCAGTCTTTTTGGTTGATTTCAAAGATGGCTTTGTTGGCTAATAAGACTCCCTGGCGGATGGTTTCTGCGGTCGGTAGTTGATTTTCCCAACTGGTGAGAAAGAATTCTCTGAGGGTTTCAGCGGCTAATTGACTGGCTATTTCGCCACCATCGTGTCCGCCCATACCGTCGCAGAGAATGTATAGCCCTTTGCTGTGGCAGATGGGACCGAAGGATGTTTCGAGCTTGTTGATTTGAGTCCAGATGCTGAAAAAGTCCTCGTTGTGGTCGCGCTGGAGTCCGACATCGGTGTGGCCTGCGTCTTCCAAGCGGTACATCTGCACCGGCATGGGCTGGGTTAAGACTTCGCCAGAGTCGGGGGTCAGCTCGTCGGGGCTGCCAAATTGGAAGCGTGTCGGGGTGGATGTTGCTACTGGTGAGGGTTGGAGTTTGAGGGGGATGGTCTCTAGGCGCGATCGCAATTCTTGTATTGTGTGGATCTCGCCTCTGTACAATTCTTGCAGCAGTTCGAGCAATGGGCCAAACTGAGTGCGATCGGACTGGTTAAATATCACCCGCCACAATTGCCCCAAATCTACCAGTTGCAGGTTTGAGTCGGCGGGTTCTGGATACAGACGTTGCAGCCGCAAAGATGCCAAAGATAAGGAAGAGTCGGGGTTGACCCGCAAATTTGTCAGTTCCAGCAAACTTTGGCGACAGCGCCAGGGTTCTAGGGCTGCCCACAGTTCTGTCATTTCGTGCAGCCAGTATAAAATTTGCTGGGTGGAAGTTTCGGGTTGACTCCAGCGTTCTATGAGCAGTGGCCAGTGGGAGCAGTCTTCCAGCAGCAGCACTGCTTGTTCGTTTTCTAACCAGCTATCGTGAATGACTGGCAGGTTTTGGGAGAATTCCCAGCGGAGAGCTAGATAAGGTTCGGCTTTGCCTTGGCCAAGCTTTTCTAGGGCGGAATCGGTCAAGTTTTCTCCTGGTTCTATGGCCGCTCTGTAGGGGGAGGCTCCTTTGGCGAAGCTGGCTGAATTTGCTGCTAGGAGGGCTTTGAGGGGTGACATTTGCAGCGGCTGACAGTCCAATACTGCTACGGCTACTGTGTCTGAAGGTTTTCTCGGTGGCAGGGTTTCTAGCAGTTGGTAGCGCTGCTGGCTGTCTAGATAGGTTCCGGCTGGCTGGGAAGGGATTAAATCTTCGGAGTTGGGGATGGGGAATTCTTTCTGCTTTGCTTGAGGCTCTGTGGCGGTTGTGAAATTGCTTTGGGATAGGGTTATTTGGCTGTCTGGTGCTGTAGTATTGCTTTTTTGGTCTGTTTGAAAGGATGCGGGGTCGATCGCGCTGACGGCTGCCACAGCGTCGATTTCTGGGCTGAATGCGTCGTCGATTGGTGGTTGAGCTGGTGGTGGGACTGCTGTTGGGGGTTCGGCTGGGGTGGTTATTTCTGTTTGAATTGCGTCTGTTATGGCTTGGGCGGAGTTGGCTATGGGGGCGCTTTCTGGAACAATGTCTGGTTTTTGTGGAAATTCGTCGGCCCCGACTGTTGGCAAATTCGATCCGCAAATAATTGCTTGCCACACTTGACCTGTTGCGGTGCCACAATTCTGACATAATGCGGCGCTAACGGCGACTTGGGTGCCGCATTGGTGACAAGATTTGTAAGTTAGGGAGTTTCCGCATTGTTGACAAAACTTGTGTTGATTGGGATTTTCAAATTGGCAGCGGGGACAGAGGAGCATAGGGGTTAAGGAATTGGATATTGGCGATCGAATTTGAGAGTGGAGGAGTTTTGGGTTCTGAGTTTTGAGTTTTGGGCAAGACTTGCAACGGATGACTCCCGTCCTATGACTATTTTATCGGGATGAATTCAGAACGCAGATATTTTTTGGAACAGAGATGTTGGACTTTTGTTCTGGGCTGGCGCACCCCACAAGAAAGTTGATGTGTTGTGGAACGGGCATATTGCCTGTTAAGGGAGGATATTGCAACCTATGAGTTATATCAATTCCGGTTGTATTGGAATGATTAAACCACAGAGGACGCAGAGAGCACAGAGTTGGAGAAGAGAGAGATGAATAATTCCGATGCCAATAGATTTGATCTTAAAAGGGAGTTGCTGTAGAATCTTCTGGGACAAAAGTCTCTCTGGCGATGGATTGAATGGTGGACAGGGGTACTTGACAGAAATATTTGCGCCGGAATTGTTCTTCTGAGACTGCTGCTAGGAATTTTGCTGCGGAGTGGGCGAGTTGCGGGGAATTTGAAGTTAAAAATTGGGTGGACTGGTTGTCTAATAAGGGTTTGGAGATTTTCTTTCCGCTGTTTTGGGTTTCGGGTTGTCTGGTGATGTGGAAAGCTCGATCGCGATAATTGACTTTGAAACCAAGATGGGTTAAGGTTTTTAATCCCAGTTGTAGGGATGTGTCGCTGATTCCGAGTTTTTGGCCCAGTTGCTGTCTGGTGACGGGTTTGCTGGTGCGGCTGAGGTATTTGGCGATGCCGATTAGCTGTTCCCAAATTTGCAGTGGGGGTACGGGTGGGGGTAATGTGTAGGCGATCGCCAGTTGTTGTTGATTTTGCTGTGCTTGTCTAAACCAGATCCGCAGTTCATCCCAGCTTGTGGGGCATTCTTGGAGGACGAGGGAGTTTTCGCGATCGCATATTTCTGAATTGTCAATTAGATTTTCAACTGGCATTTGAGATACTAAGTTTTTGCTGGCTGCTAATAACTCTTCATCGTTATTTCTATTGCGCCAGTCTACAATCCAATCTATTTGATGGGTCTGGTTGATTGGGTTTTCGACCTTGCGGGAACGCACTGCTATCAGCCGCACTTCATATTTTTTTTCGTAAGTATTGAAATCGAGTTCCACTACAGCGTCACACGGACCTTGAGGAACCTCATCTTGATAATGTCCCCACCAAATCCCGCGAAATCCCCGATCGCTAGATTCATCCCAAATTGTAAATTGTGTTTTGATATATTCTATTTTTTGTCCTTTCAAATCTTTGATTTTTTGATTCCAAACATTCTCAAACCAGCAGTTTTCAATTAGTAATTTTGGTGCGGGATTGCCCATACCGCAGGGTTCGAGTAATTTTAATTCTTGAAATAACTCTTTTCCTAATTCAGAGACTCTAATTGTGAGGTCTGCTTGAACGGGGGGGGCTGTTAAAGTGTCAGTGCTGTATTTCTGTCGCAGTTGCTGATTTACGGCATCGGTAAATAGGGGGATATTTTCAATTGGGAGACTCAAGCCGGCTGCGAAGGGATGACCGCCGAATCTGTCTAATAAATGTGCTTGGTCTTTGACTAATTGGTAAAGGTCGATTTGATTGGCTGAACGGGCAGAACCACGGGCGATTTTAGATTTTGGATTTTGGATTTTCGATTGGGTATCTGTTGGTAATTCTGGGTTTAAGGAGGATAAAAATTGCGTTTCCGGGGGATTTTCGTTAATTTCTGCTGTTCCTTCTGTGCTGAATAAAATTACGGGGCGGCCGTATTCTTGGGCGATTTGTCCTGCTACTAATCCTAATACTCCTACGGCCCATTGGGGGTCAGCTAGGACGATCGCACTGGTGGTGGATAGGTCGAGTTTGGCTAATTTTTCGGCGGCATCTTTGGCAACATCTTTTTGTAAAGATTTGCGACGAGTGTTGGCAATTTCGGTTAAAAGTGCTAGTTCTTCGCAGCGTTTTTTGTCGCGGCTGGTGAGGAGTTCTACGCAGAAGCTGGCGTCGCCTTGAATACGGCTGACGGCGTTGATTCTGGGGCCGAGTCCGAAGGAAATGTCCGTGGGGCGATCGCCATTTTTATTGCACAGTTCGAGCAATTTTGCAACTCCCGGACGAGTGGGATTTTTTATTTGTTTTTGTAGTTGTTCTATTCCCAGTTGTGCTAGGTAGCGACAGTCTCCTGTGAGTTGGACTAAATCGGCGATTAATCCGATCGCCACTAATTCCAATAAGTCTTGTAAAGGACGCTGGGGAATATCTGGCAAAGTCTGATATAATGCTTCGATTAATTTGTAGGCTACGGCGACACCGGATAGGTGAAAGAGTTGATGATTTGAGGGAAAGTATCGGGGATTGATGATGGCTGTTGCCGGAGGGCGATCGTCCGGCAGGGTATGATGGTCAGTGATAATTATATCTATGTTTAAACTGGTAGCATATTTGATTTCGGCGATGTTTGTACTGCCGGTATCGCAGGTGATAATTAGGCTAATTCCAGATTTTGCTAACTTATCTATTCCTGGGATATTGAGTCCATGAGATTCAGTTAAACGGTTGGGAATATAATAAGTTAGTCGGTCATTTTGAGGAAAAAACTCTCCCAATCCATCCCACAAAACTGAGGTTGAGGTGATACCGTCAGCATCGAAGTCTCCCCAAATTACGACTTGTTCGCTATTGTTTCGTGCTTGCTGAATTCGGTCTATTGCCCAGTTCATTTCTTGCCCAAATTCCCAGGGAGTTGCTGGTTGGTAAAGTTTGGGATTTAAGAATCCGGGTATTTGTTCTGGGTTTTGAATTCCTCTATCCCAAAGGAGTGCGGCGGCATAATTTCCAGGGAGTTCTGGTGCGTGTTTGTTGACAGCTTGGATTAGCCAAGCTGGAGGTTGGGGTAAGGGTTGAGTTTGCCAGTTTTGAGATTGTTCTGTCATCGTACCAGTCTGCTGTCTAACGATTAAGGATCGATCCCCCCTTAGCTTGCCCCCTACTCCCCCTTAATAAGGGGGGGACAAGATTCCGATCAAAGTCCCCCTTCTTAAGGGGGATTTAGGGGGATCTAGACTATGGTAAAAGCGATATTTGTCAAGGGTTTTAGGCTTAAGTTGTCACCAATGGGCAGAGCCTAGTAACGAGTAAAATTTGGGGACTTATTTATATGTTAAATAAATATTTCATCAATTATAGCAATATTTGGCAGCCAATCTGTGGGATTTTCTACAGCAATATTTGCTGAGGAAGCTTTGGTATCTTGGGTGCGGTTGCAACGAGTGGCGAATTGACAGGTGTCGCAAAGATTGGAACTAATGTCTACTTGGGGTAATAATTCGCCTTTGTCGCCGTAGCCCTGTCGCCAGTCGGTTAGCTGGTGCAAGAGGTTGGTTAAATCTTGTTTTGTGCGATCGTGCTCTATTTGATTATAAGTAAATGTGAGGCTTTGTGGCGGTTCTTCTCCTTGCAATTGGACAAACCAATATGTCATAGAAACTTGTTCCGGCGAATAGTCGCTGGTTTCTACTAACACATATAAATAGAGGCGTGTTTGCCAACTTTGGGCGATAGGTTTTGATTTTTGAGGGCGGGGATAGGTTTTCCAGTCGAGAATTTGAGCTTGGTTGGGTTCTGCTATTAGCAAATCGTAGATGACGGTGAATAGGTAGTCTTGAAAAGTTAGGGTGCGGGGATGTTCCGCTTGGCGGAAGGTTTTGTCGTCCTTTTCTGACGGGGCAAAAAGTTCGGGGGCGCTGTTGACAAATGCGACGAGACAGCGTTGGATTTCGGTGTCGGGTTCGGTGATGAATGCGATCGGCAATCCGAGTTCTCGCTGCTGCATTAATAGGTGAAATCGGCTACCCCATTCGAGTTTTTCTTTGTGTTCTGGAGAGGTGTGGGAGGCGAGGAGTTCTAGGTAGCTGTACTGGAATTTGCGGGGGCATTCTTCGAGGATTTTGAGTTGGGTTTGGGAGAGTCGGAACATTGTTTTTGTGTTAGGTTGTTGATGTTTTGGTAAGGTTTTGTTATACCAAATATGAAAAATTTATAATAGTTTCTGTCTCCAAACTATCTCTTGTTCTGAGATGGATTGAATTCAATTATCAACATCGGTGAACAGGGCTGACAAATCTCGATAACCACTGACAACTCGAAATATTTCTACATCCTGTCCGATCGGCATATAGAGTATAAGATAGTTATCCATCGGGAGACTGCGTAGACATGGCAAAATCTCGTCTCGTTGTCGTCCAAGGTTGGGAAACTGAGCAATTTTAGCCAATTTTGCTTCGAGCTTGCTTAAAAAGCGATCGGCTTTATCGAGTCCAGATTGACTAGCGATGTAATCTGCAATTTGCTCAATGTCTTGAATTGCGGGTTCAGTGAGGCGAAATTGTGGAGTCATGGTTCTAATGAAGTGTAGCGCGATCGCAGGTTGGCTCGAATTTCTGCCATTGCAGTTACACCGTCTACGACTTCGCCGCGTTGGGATGCTTGCTCACCAATTAGTGCATCTCGTTGGAGTTCTTGCAGTCGTCCTTGATAAATGTCTTCCTGTTGTTCGAGTAGTTGAATGGCTGCGAGGATGACTTCGATCGCACTTTTGTATTTGCCAGTCGTGAGTTGACGCTGCACGAGGGCTTCGACTTCAGGTGACAAAACAATTTGCATGGCGTTTGAGAGGAAAAGTGTTAATTCTATTGTAGGCGATTCACGCTCGGCATAGCTCCGCTCGCGCGTACTTCAGTTAGATTTTTTGGATGAACGAATCGCACCCCTACACTGACTATTATATAATTATCAATACCATTAACGGCGAAGCCAATGCGTTTTGATACCTACATCCAGTCAATTCAGAACAATCTCCAGCGGGGAAGCGAGCGCACCGATCTATTCAAATCAACGCTAATTAATCTTCCCCTAACTCTGAAAACAATAACTCCAAGTCTCGATCGCCCCGCAGCACGCGAGCAATATCAATCCCGTCCGATCTGGGGTAGTAAAAAATTAAATAATCCCTAACAATAAATCCGCGCAAGTTGGGGGATAACCTCTCATAGCGTTTGCCCATATTGGGAAATTCGGCGACAAGTTTACATTTTTGACGAATTGCATCAAAAAGCTCGCTGGCCGCCCTGGAACTATTGCCAGCAATGTACTCGCAAATATCATTCAAATCTCGGACAGCTTGATCTGAAAATGTATAACTGTTCATGCCCCTGACTTTTCTATGCGATCGATCTTTTCTTGAATTTTGGCAAACACAAGTTCTCCATCTGTCACTTGTCCCTGAGCAATTTGTGCAGTTCCAACGGCTATTTTCTGGCGGAGTTCTTCGATGCGTTGTTTCCGTTCTCTTAAAAGTGCGATCGCTTCTCCAATTATTTCTTCAGCGCTGCCATATTTTCCGCTTTGAATTTGCGATCGAATAAACTCTTCGTATTCCGGCTTTAAGACAATATTCATTGACTTGCTCCTTTAAATCACAGAAACGTTACTGCACGATCGTGACATCTTTTTTAAATTAGCTTAGACCTTGTAGGGTGCCACGGGTCGTAGGCGTAAGCCGGGGCGAAGCCATCGCCCCAAAGGCTAAGGTAAACCCTGTGGGCCGTGGCACCCTACCCATTGGTGTCAACTTAAGCCTGAAACCCTTGGTATCTCTCGCTTTTACCTAAGTCTAGATCCCCCTAAATCCCCCTTAAGAAGGGGGACTTTGATCGAACTCTTATCCCCCCCGAATGTAGGGGCGGTGCCCCCGTGCCCGCCCTCGGTTAGGGGGGATCGAATTCTATGCAGCTTCATAAAAAATTGGTATAACAATAAATTGGATTTTAGGTTATTTCCCAACCTATGCTAAGCTGTTCGGCATTTAAACTCCTCCGCGTAGGGTGCGTCAGTATTATGAGGTTTTCCGTTTCAACTTTGCTAATTGTTACAACCCGCAAATAGCGGGGCAGATACTACAAAAAACTACGAAGAACGAGCCGGAAACCGATGATAGCGAGTGCCAGGTATCGGAAACGTAGAACAGGCATGGCTTCGTGATTTTATTGCCTGTAATAAATCTTTATGAAATCCTGAAACGCTTAGATGTTACACTTTACAAGTCTCGACGCGAGAGAAGAAGAAACACCAAACCCCTTCCCCATCATCAATAGACACATCTCCAACCCAAACTGATAATAAAAAACCCCACACGGGAGGTGAGCTTCTGGTGCTTTCTCTGAAAAAGTGATCTCTTTGTAGTACAGCCCTGAGTTATTTTTTCTCCAACCTACCTTGTCGCTAAACGCTTCCCATACTTTTTCATCATATTCCCTAGTTCCCCCCAAACTTTGATAGATGCGCTTCTGCACGCTAAAGCCGAAGCGCCCATTGCTGTATTGTACCCAAAGTTGGTCAATGGTACGCAAGTCCTCGCAGGGAAAATTATCAATACTTTCTAATTCTGAATTCAGCCATCCTTCTTCTTCCCTACCCGCCACCTTCAACATCACTCTCGCCGTTTCCTCATCGGCTTCTTTCCATTTTTTAGCCGCCAATAAATTCCGCAAGTTTGTATAATCCATTCCCACGGCTGAAATCAATTGTATCTCAGGAGGCGCTGGTTTTGGCTCAGGGGACGGTGCTAATGCTGTCAATACTTGTTCTGCTGTCCATCTTTTTGATCGCTCTTTTTCCAAGCATCCTCTGACTATCGCCGTGAAGGGTTCTGGTATTTTTGACCAGTCTATTTCTGGCTGTTCTTCCATAATCTTTTTCATTAATTCTTGGTCTGTGTTTCCTGTGAATGGTAGAGTTCCTGTCAGGATTTCTGCTGTCATGATTCCCAGTGACCACATATCCCATCCTGTTCCTACTACTCCCTGATAGGATTCTGGGGGAACATAGGATGGTGTACCTTTTATATCTTGGGTTCTCAGCGAGTTGGTGCCGATTTCTCGCAGCAGTCCCAAGTCGGATACTTTCCATTTATCCGCTGCGTATAGCAGGTTGGCTGGTTTGATGTCTCTGTGGACTTTTCGCGGATCTGAATTGTGTAGGTAATTTAATACTGCTGCTGTGTCTCGGACTATTTTTTGTACTTCTGTTATGGAGAGTTTTCCGGTTTTTAGTTTTTTTTCTAGGGTGATTGTGGCGATTTCCATGACTATGAATAAATATTCGTCTTCTTTGACTTCGCAGCAGCCTACTGTGTAGCTACGGATGATGTTTTCGTGTAACAGGTTGGCTGCTGCTCTTATTTCGTTTAGTTGTTTTTTGGCTTTGGTTTCATCTTCTTCTAAGGCGATTAGTTTGATTGCTACTTCCCTGATGAAATCGTCTTTGATTACTTCATCTGCTTTGTATACGGCTCCATATCCTCCACATCCTAGGTATTCTTCCAGGTAGTATTGTTTGTTGACTGTTTCGCCTTGTAGTCTTCTCCAGTGTCTTTCTGGGTACATGATTTTTAGTTGGTGGTTGGTGGTTGGTGATTATTGTATTATACGCCAGATTGATTGTAGGGATAGGGCAGTTTCCGTTGGTGTTTAGACTAAGCTTTTAGTCCGCCGTTCCGCGAGGGAATGAATTATATAGCAATCCTAAATCATTTGTGTAATTTTTGTAGGGGCAATCCCCTCGTGAAGAGCCCCGCTTATGCTGGGGTAGGCACGGGGGCACTACCCCTACAAATCCTCATGAATGATTTAGGATTGCTATATGTCTAAATCAAGTATCATTAACTCACTCTTTTGTCAAGACAAAAACACTCCCTTCATTCCCGCGTCCAATCCGCAAATCGCTATCCAAATAAGTAATATCCAGCCATCCCTGCTGTTCCCGCGCATCCAGCCCGAAATCGACAGCAGTGAACTTTTTCCCTGACTCAATCTCATTAATAAACTTAACCGGAGATTCATAGCCAATCAAACTGCGTAAACCTAAAATTGACCGCTCAAATTTTACCTGCACTCGACGTTCTGAAGTTGCTTCAAATTTTGCCGCTACGCTAACTATTCCTTCCAAATAAGGCAAGCCATAAAGCTCGGCAATGTTATAAATTTTAGATTCTTCAACTCGGATACATTGATAAATTTGACCCAGTTTTAACAGTGGAAAACCGTCTAGATTCAGTAGTGCGCGGCTGGTGGTGTATAATAACCGCCAATCACCATTTAAAAGCTCTGGGGCTTCGACAGGGCGAGGCGTGGGGTTGTAATCTTCCAATTGGGCGATCGCACTTAAAATCGCTTGTTTGTCGCTAGCCGTCGCCAGCAAACCGCGATTTTTACCGGCAATTATCTCTAAGAGTCCAGATTTTCCAATCATAGTTTTGTTGACTGTTGACTGCGTACAATACTATGACTAATGACTAATGACTAATGACTAATGACTAATGACTAATGACTAATGACTAATGACTAAGAACTAATAACTAAGATATCAAACTTCACCAAATAGAGCAGAGTTCGATACAGGTATGCTAATTCTCGATCGTTTTTGGCATAGAGTCTGATAACTTCCCCGACGCTGACAGCACCTTCTTGCTTAATTGTATCCAATATCTCCATCTGAATGCTAACAGACATTCTCCTGTCTTGACCAAAATTGGTAAACCAAATGGTTTGTAACTGCTTCAAAAGTTCCGGTGTGGCTATTACCCCCAGACTCAACATCATATCATTGCTTAAAGTTCTAGTCGAATAATGGCTTAATACCCGAAACGGATCGTCACCCAGGGGATAAGGTGGCATTCCCGCTTTCACAGGTGCTGATTCCGGTGCAGCAAGGCGAATTTCTGCTAATTCCCGCCACAACTTTTCGTAAGCCGCAATTACCACTTTCCAATCATAAATCTCTCTCACTCTTAGTCTGGCATTTTCGCCCATCCGCTTTCTCAATTCACTGTCTGTAATTAATTGGCACAAAGCGCGAGTGCAAGCATCAATATCAACTGCTGTGGCTAGGGAAGTGTGGCCCATGTAAGTCGGCCAATTCAAACTACCGTCGAGATAATTTATGGCTAAATCTAAACAAGATTCCGGCGGCGGGATGAGTGTGGGAATTCTGAAACCATCTATTTCGTGGCGGACTGATTCTTTGTATCCATTCCAATCGGAGACAATGGCCGGCAATCCATTCGCCATCGCTTCAATTGGCGTGAGTCCAAAGGTTTCTTGAATGTTGTCTGAAAGCGAAATGAAAATATCGGCAGCAGACCAAATATTTACTCTAATTTCTGGCTTTCTCCCGTCTAAAAAAATAGTATTTACTGAGGGACAAAATACTTTGGCGCTGTTTTTAAAGTCTGGTTCTTCTCTCGGATCTTCGATCCAACCGGCTTGGATTAAGTGAATTTTAGTCTTGGTTTGTTGGGCTGCGCGTTCCAGGGCGATGTACATTGGTAGGGGATGAGCTTTGGCGGAAAAAGTCAATCTCCCGACAAATAACACGACTATATCGTCGGGAGAAATGTCGAGTTCTTGCCGCTGTTGGCGGCGACTATTAAGTGCATCCAAACCCTGCGGAAACGCGCTGCAATCCACTCCTAGCGGAATAATTGGCAATTTGACCAAAATTTCAGATTGACCGCCTGTACGCTCAGCTAGATACTCAGACCACGCAGTCATAACTCGTTCTACTGTTGTTTTCACGGCGGCAGATGTGCAAATCAGGGCGTCCCAAGGCTGCACCGGTGCGGTTACTAAGTTACCGATCGATTCCATGACATACTTGGTAGCGATCGTGTGGGTAACGCCACAAATGCTGTAGGCCCGCTGATTGACAAATCTACGCCCCCAAACCAGATCTGCAAGGGCGGGATCGGGTCGATAAATTGTACCAGGTTGAGATAGCAAATCGGGTCGATCTTTCTTAATCCACCGGACTTTCCGAGGTTGAGAAAGCCAGGGTTGGATGCGGGAACAAAACTCTTGAAATGTTGCTTCGCTGTCGGCGCAACAGTAGAGGTAGTCAGCACTTCCGTGTTGGACTAAGCTTTTGAGAAATCCTTCTCCGGCTGAATGACGCCCCAGAAGCCTTTGGCCGCCAGTGTCGTAGCCGTCTTTGCTGTATAAAACCGCCGCTGTTGTGTCCATCGTGAGATTTCTTGTCCTTGATGCAAGTTGCAGAGATTTTAACTGGGAAATTTTTGATGTTCCAGAACCGAGCAAAGCTCTACTCTCAAAGAGTTTGAGCTTTTGAGACTGGATGTGTAGAGTAGGTTGGCTTGACGAAGATGGTCGATCGCCATGTATCCGAGTGTATCCGATGATCTTTTCACAACTCTTGTTTCAAATTAAAATATTACTGCAAAAAGAGAATGACTAAGAGCGGATTTTGTGCTAGTCTAGCGCCCAAGGAAGCGTTCGATCGCCTTAACCATAAGCCATCGTACCTCGATCCGGAACCAAAGGCAGCCTGTGGTATAATGCCTTAGCCCTGCTAAATACCGGATTTTGCGAGGCTAAATCGAAGGAGTAGTCAGCTAATAAAGTAGCTCAAGTCGATCGCATCTTTGTACTCACAAACCGAGAATTATGTACAATCCCTCTCTGCGCCAAATACCTCGCCACTTACCTGCGGACGTAATTCCATTAAAGCAGCAATCTTCTCTTTTAGACTGGTTGGAATCTAACAATCGCCTATTAGCAAGAGATGTTCAAGAACCAGACTATCTGCACGAAGAAGAAATCTCCGAACTGATGGCCGTTGACGACAATCCTTACGATGACCTTGAAGATGAAGACTCTGGAGATGATGTCGCAGCAGGCGACGAATAGCTAATAGAAGGGTGCAGGGATTAACCAGAACAACAGCAGAAAAAAAACTAACAACTTTCTCAAAAGTCTGTGCCGCGCCCTGATACCCTAATTGTCAATTGCTGATTTTCCAATGGTGTGTGTGGTGAGGAGTTTTATGGATAACTTTTTGGATGAGAAAGTTTCTTTGAGTAGGCCCTTTAAACTTACAGGCAGGAATTTATTCCTACTGCTGGGTTTGGGGCTGGGGATTGCAGCTATCGGTTTAGATTTGGCATCTGGTAGATTTTGGAATTCACCTGCATCGCTATTGATGCCGCTAGTTGTTTGTGCTGTAGTTGCATCCGGTTTGGGCTATGTAGTGGTGCCTTTACTTCAAAAACTCAAAGCAGGACAAATAATTCGCGAAGACGGCCCCCAAGCCCACTTTAAAAAAGCGGGAACACCGACAATGGGAGGCATATTTTTTGTACCGGCCGGGGTTGTAGTAGCTATACTTTGGTCTAGGTTTAACTCGGATGTTGTGGCAGTTTCAGCTTTAACTTTAGCTTACGGTTTTATCGGCTGGCTGGATGACTGGCAAATTCTGCGCCGCAAGTCGAACAAAGGTATTTCTCCTCGGATGAAATTGGCTTTGCAAATAGGTTTTGGATCTCTATTTTGTCTGTGGCTAATGTTTCATCAACCAACGGTTTCTACGAATATTGCTTTGCCTTTTGGCATTGTATTGCCTTTAGGTTTGCTGTTTTGGCCACTGGCTGGTTTTGTGCTGGTTGCCGAAAGCAATGCTACTAATCTTACCGATGGTGTTGACGGGTTGATGGGAGGTTTAGGGGCGATCGCACTTTTGGGATTAGGTGCATCTGTAGCTTCAACTTCACCAGAATTAATGATATTTTGCGTCTGCATGAGCGGCAGTTGTTTGGGTTTCTTGACTCACAACCGCAATCCAGCCCGCGTGTTTATGGGAGATACAGGTGCCTTAGCCTTGGGAGGTGCCTTGGGTGCGGTAGCTTTATTAACTAATAGCCTTTGGGTATTATTAATCATCAGCGGGATTTTCTTGGTAGAAACGCTGTCAGTAATTGCTCAAGTAGGTTATTACAAAGCTACAAAAGGCCCGGATGGCATCGGGAAGCGCCTGTTAAAAATGGCTCCGTTGCATCATCATTTAGAACTGTCTGGCTGGTTAGAAACTCAGGTTGTGGGCACCTTTTATTTGACTAATGGGTTTTTGGTTTTAATGATTCTTGTGTTGACGGGAAACAGTTGAAATCGGATTAGGTAATGGATTGTGCAGGGGATGTAAGAGATATTTTATACTGTCAATAACAGGCAAGATGCCTGTTCCACAAGAATTCAAAGGTAGTTGTGGAATGGGCATCTTGCCGGTTTAATGCTCCGAAGTTATAATTTTGAGAATTGATATCCCCAGTTAATACAATGGAAATTAATAACGCTTTTAAATTATTTGAACGAACCGCGAAGACGCGAAGAGCGCGAAGGAAGAGTTGTTTTTGAAGGATTAAAATGTTTTTACCGGAAGTTTCGGTGGTAGTGCCAATTTACAACGGAGAGGCGGATTTGCCGGATTTAATCGAGTGTTTACGATCGCAAAGTTATGCACCAAACAAAGTAGAATATCTCTTAGTAGACAACAACAGTCACGATCGCACTTCAGCAATCCTCGAAACAGCAGCTAAGTTCGATCGCATAACCATTCGCCACCTCACCGAAAACCAGATTCAAAGTTCCTACGCAGCTAGAAATAAAGGAATTCACGGCTCAAAAGGTGAAATAATTGCATTTACCGATGCAGACTGCCGCCCGCAATCTGACTGGTTGGAAAATTTAGTTAAACCATTTGTTGACTTAGAAGTAGGAATTAGCGCTGGGGAAATAGTCGCATTACCTGGTAAAACTATTTTAGAAAAACACAGCGCCCGCCAAAATACTTTATCTCAAAAACATACTCTCGCTCACCCTTTTTGTGCTTACGGTCAAACCGCCAATTTAGCTGTACGCAAGCAAGTGTTAGAAACAGTAGGTTTATTTCGCCCCTACCTCACCAGCGGCGGCGACGCTGACTTATGCTGGCGGATTTTGCGGCAAACATCCTATAAATTGGATTTTGTGGAAAGTGCGATCGTCCGACACCGCCACCGTTGTACCATAAAACAGTTACAAAGTCAATGGTATCGGTACGGCGAATCTAATAAATATTTGCACGAACTCCACGGTGTCGATTTGATGCGAGAATTGACAACAGGAGAATATTGTTATCGGCTGGCTAGGTGGCTATTTAAGGAATTGCCGATCGCTCTGGTCAAAAGCGCGTTAGCGAAGCCCTCGAAGAGGATCGCCCAAGCCGATCTGGTAGACTTGTTGAATACGCCGATCGGTCTAGTGAATGTTCGGGCAAGGGCGATCGGACAGCGCCAAGGCAAACTTCCCGAATCAGCTTGGGAAATCGAGCGGTTTTAATATTTTAGAGCAATCATGGATTCGATCGAAAGTGCGATCGACCGTTCTCGCTTTGTATACAACCTTGTTTATAAATAAGTAAAAACACTGATACTTCGAGTCCGCTGGCGATCTCATATCAAATCCGTTGGTATCGTCCTGTATTCATCTCTCCCTTCTCCTCCTCTGTGCCCTCTGCGCTCTCTGTGGTTAAATCATTCCGATGCAACCGTAAACGATATTATAAGTAGAGTTTATCGGTACAGATAAATATGCTGAATCAGAAATATGAAAATTTAACGCAATACTTAATATAAAATTAATAAGTCTATGCTGAAGCACCGGAGCCAACGGCAGCAAGGAACTCCCAGGCACAAGCAGAAATTCTCTCTAATTCAGTCCGGGACCCACAAATCACAAAGAAACCGGGTTTTTATGCGTTTCTGGGTGCTGTGACGAAGTTTTATCGTAAAAACCCGGTTTCTGACTACCCGTGCGTAAGTCCGATAATTCTGCCTTCTGGCTTTCCACTGCTGTAGTCAGCGCGATCGAGATTATTCTCAGATTCTTAAATTTTTGTAACCTTCACAGGTAATGCCAATGGCTCAAATCTTACTCCAGACAGTTTGGTTGATACCTTGCTATCCGCTCATCGGCGGAGTTCTGTCGATGCTGTGGTTTCCGGCTCTTACCCGCCGCACGGGCCCAAGACCATCCGGTTACGTGAACGCCATCTTAACACTCATCGCTTTCCTACACGGCGCGATCGCCCTCACAGCTATTTGGAACCAGCCAGCTCAGCAGCAGTTCATTCCCTGGCTAAATGTCGCAGGTTTAGACTTAACCATTCCCGTCGAAATCTCTGCTGTCACCGTCGGGGCGACAGTTTTGATTACCGGACTGAACTTGCTGGCCCAGATTTATGCTTTCGGTTACATGGAAATGGACTGGGGCTGGGCTAGGCTCTTTTCCCTGATGGGGCTGTTTGAAGGCGGGATGTGCGGCTTAGTGCTGTGTAATTCCCTGTTCTTCAGTTACATGATTTTGGAAGTTCTCACTTTGGGCACTTACCTGCTAGTCGGGCTGTGGTTCAATCAGTCTTTGGTGGTGACAGGAGCCCGCGATGCTTTCTTAACCAAGCGGGTGGGAGATTTATTCCTGCTGATGGGGGTAGTCGCCATTCTGCCGCTGGCTGGAACTTGGAATTTTGACGAGTTGGCTGTTTGGGCCCAGACTGCGAACCTAGACCCCACTGTAGCGACGTTGTTAGCCTTAGCTTTGATTGCGGGCCCGATGGGAAAATGCGCTCAGTTTCCCTTGCACCTGTGGCTGGATGAGGCAATGGAGGGCCCTCTGCCGGCGACGATTTTGCGGAATACCGTAGTTGTGGAAACCGGTGCTTGGATTTTGATTAAGTTGCAGCCGGTGATTGCTTTGTCGCCGATCGGACTGAAGACAACTATTATTGTAGGTGCTGCGACGGCGGTTGGTGCTTCATTAATTGCGATCGCCCAAATCGACATCAAGCGGACGCTTTCCTATATAGTCAGCTCTTACATGGGCTTAGTATTCATCGCCGTCGGCACCGGACAAACCGAGACAGCCCTGACATTGATATTTGCCTACACCTTAGCAATGGGTTTGCTGGTGATGAGCATCGGTTCGGTAGTCTGGAACAGCGTCACTCAGGATGTCCGAGCTCTCGGCGGTTTGTGGGGAAAGCGGCCAATATCGGCGATATCGTTTATTGTCGGTAGCGCTGGATTGGTTGGATTGCCGCCTTTAGGCTGTTTTTGGGCTTTAGAAGAATTAGCATCTGGGCTTTCGGAAACTCACCCTTTGCTGTTAGGAATAGTTTTGTTTGTCAACGGTGTCACTGCTTTTGGCTTAGTGCGCGTGTTCGGTTTAGTTTTTGGCGGCAAACCGAAGCAAATGACCGAACGTTCGCCGGAAGTTCACTGGCCTTTCATCTTACCAATGACTATTTTAATGGGCTTTACTTTGCACGTTCCGCATTTGCTGGCAGCGTGGCAGTTATTGCCTGTGGCAAGTTTGAATTATACCGCAACAGGACTGGTAGTTTTGTCAAGTGCGATCGGCATCGGTGCAGGAGCATTTATCTACCTGAACGAGAAATGGGAAAAACCAGTGCAAATTGGTTCTCAAGCCCTGCAAGACTTTTTTGCCTACGACTTTTACACCGCCCAACTTTACCGAGTGACAGTGATATTTGCAGTAGGTCTAGTTGCTCAAGTTATCTCTTGGGTCGATCGCAATATTGTGGATGGATTCGTGAACTTAATCGGTTTGGCAACAGTTTTCGGCGGGCAAAGTCTCAAATACAACGTTAACGGTCAAACTCAGTTTTACGCCTTGACAATTCTGTTCGGAGTTGCACTTTTGGGACTGATAGTAAGCTGGCCGCTGCTAGCTCGCCTGTCGCTGATTGTCGGCGGGTAAATAGATCTAATATTTAAGATTTTAGGTGACACTTTTAATCTAAAATCTTAAAAAGATGAAGTCTTTAACCAAGATTTCCAACTCGAACCAACAAGGCAGAATCAATGAACTCAAATAACAGACAATTCAATCTTTCCCGGCGCAATTCGTTCAAATTTGTCGCAGGTGCGATCGGTACAGGGATACTCGCAGCACGAGCAGGCGCTGATTTAGCTGCACCGGAACCAGCAATTGCCCAAAATGACATGACTCCCGATGCAGCTCTGAAACAGTTAATGGACGGGAACAAGCGGTTTGTTGACAGAAAACGCCAAAATCCCAACCAAGATTTAGTTCGCCTCGCCGAAGTTGCCAAATCTCAAAAACCCTTTGCTGCGATTCTCGGCTGTGCAGATTCCCGCTTTCCTTCCGAGATGATCTTCGATCGGGGATTCGGAGATTTATTTGTCTGTCGCGTAGCCGGAAATGTTGCTACCCCAGAAGAAATTGGCAGCCTGGAATTTGGCACCCTGGTATTAGGAGCAAAAGTCCTAGTGGTAATTGGGCATGAAAGGTGCGGTGCGGTAGACGCAACCATCAAAGGATCTCAAGTTCCCGGTCAAATTGGCAGTTTGCTCGACGCCATTAAGCCTGCTGTAGAAAGCTCGAAAGACCAAGGGGGCGATCGTCTAGAAAATGCCTGCAAAGCCAATGTGATGCTGCAAGCTAACAGGTTGAAAGCATCTCCAGTCATCTCTAAGTTAATTGAGGAGAAAAAACTGAAAGTTGTTGGCGGATACTACGATTTAGACACGGGTGCCGTCAATATTCTTGTTGATTCGTGATGCAATTTGGGATTGATAATTGGGGGAAAATCAACATAGACTGACGCAACGGGCACACTCGCATAGACTTGTAGGGTGCGTCAGACGAAGCTATAGGGCGACGATCGAGAGTTACGGAGCTGACGCACCTTACTAATTGTGACACCAGCCTCCAGGACTGTAACATCTCAACTCTCAAATTATCAAAGACAATAGCGTGCAAAATTGTTTCTTTACTCTTGACTCTTCACTCTTCACTCTTCATACATTATGCTTAGTGCCTTGCTCTGGTTGCCCGCGTTGGGCGCTGCGGTAGTCGGGTTCTTGCCCGGAAACATCAATGGGATGCGCCTGCGTTCAATAGCCTCGGCTTTTGCTGCTGCTGTTTTCCTGTTGAATATCTGGCTGCTGACTCAATTCGATCCAGCCAATTCGGGACTGCAATTTCAAGAATATTTGCCTTGGATTCCACAATTAGGTTTGAGCTACAACTTGGGTATTGACGGCTTGTCTTTGCCACTGCTGGTTTTAAGTGCTTTACTGACGCTATTAGTAATTTATGGCACTGGCGAAAAGATGGAGCGCCCCCAGCTTTACTACGCTTTGATTTTGCTAATCAATGCTGGTATTGCCGGAGCTTTGATGTCTCAAAATTTGCTGCTGTTTGTACTGTTTTACGAAATAGAATTAATTCCTTTTTATCTGTTGATTGCGATTTGGGGCGGCAAGCAGCGAGAATACGCTGCCATGAAGTTTCTGATCTACACCGCAGTTTCGGGACTTTTGGTGCTGGCAGCATTTTTGGCTATTGCTTGGTTGAGCGGCTCTTTAAACTTCGATTACAGTGCGATTAACACTCAAGCATTTCCTCTAAAAGTGCAGTTGATCCTGTTAACAATTCTGCTAATTGGGTTGGGAATTAAAATTCCCTTAGTGCCCCTGCACACTTGGCTACCGGATGCTTACGTCGAAGCTTCGCCAGCAACAGCAATTCTGTTGGGAGGGATTCTGGCGAAGTTGGGAACTTACGGTTTAGTGCGCTTCGGGTTGCAGATGTTTCCCGAAACTTGGCCGATAATCGCTCCTGGTTTAGCGATAATCGGGACTGTGAGCGTGATGTACGGGGCTTTGAGCGCGATCGCCCAAAAAGACATCAAACGCATGGTAGCCTATAGTTCGATCGGACATATGGGATACATCCTGGTAGCCTGCGCCGCCGGCACGAAACTCGCATTAATCGGTGCTGTCGGACAAATGGTAAGCCACGGCTTAATTTTAGCTTTGCTGTTTTATTTAGTAGGCATCATCGAAGCCAAAGTCGGCACACGAGATTTGGACGTGCTCAACGGCTTGATGAACCCGATGCGGGGTTTACCCACGGCTAGTTCCCTGTTAGTTTTGGGCGGGATGGCCAGCGCCGGAATTCCCGGTTTGGTAGGTTTTATTGCCGAATTTTTAGTATTTCAAGGCAGTTTCTCGATCTTTCCAATTCCCACTTTACTCTGCATTTTAGCCTCTGGTTTAACCGCAGTTTACTTTGTGATTCTGCTCAACCGCACCTGTTTTGGGAAGTTGGACAACGCCACGGCTTACTACCCTCCAGTTACGTTTGCCGAAAATATGCCGGCGCTGGTTTTGGCGGGAATCATTTTCGTTTTGGGAGTGCAACCTGCTTGGCTGCTGAAGTGGAGCGAATCTACTACAAATGCGATCGTTGCGACTCTTCCGGCTGACAGAAATGCCCAAGTAGCTATCAGTTATCCCCTGGAACACTCGGCGATTCAAATCGCGTCTACACAAACGAAGTCCGCCTCCGCAGACTAAGATAGCTCGGCGATTCAAATAGGCTCTGCACTTGCCTTGCGTCCGCCTGTGCAGACTAAGAAATATCTACTCGTTACTAGGCTCTGCATCCAATTTTCATGAAAGCTGTTGGACGCAGAGCCTCCCGATAAATACCAGGATATGATAGCTCATGAAGCCGAAAAAAGTTTTCAGTTTATCCGCAGTTACAACCCTTCTTTTAGTAGCAGCAACTTCTGCTTTTGCACAAGCTATAACTCGAATTCGTGATTTGCCAGCATTGAAAACACCAACCACCATCTCTGGCCGAGTAGTCGGTTTTGGAGAAGCTGATGAAAATGAGTGGATTATCGACGACGGCAGCGGTCAAATTAGAATCGATGCCGGCCCCCGCTCCTGGCGCAATATTAATGTATCAAAAGGTGAAACAATCAGAGTTGTTGGCGAGATAGACGACGGTGAATTTGATGCTTTTTCTATTACTCGCTCGAACGGCTCAGTAATTAACATCCGCTCTCCCAAAAGCCGGGAGCCTTGGGATGACAAAGAGGACGATTAACTGCAAAATTTTGCGCTATCTGTCTGCTGAGCCTGGGATTGCGAACAAGAAGATTGCCGCCGACATTCCTGGAGGCATAAAAACATTCAAATCTTAGTTTTTTACCCTTCCTCGTGACTTTAACGAAGAATATTCGTAAAGAAACCAAATTTCTGACTTCCAGTGCCTAAATCCTAGGCATAATTCCGAATATTTCTAAATAGTGAAATTCATTCAAACCAAGTAACAAACAATGGTACAAACACCTACTAAACCAGCAACTAAACTGCCTCCTTCCAAGCACGAATTTGCCGAGGTAATTCACAGACTAGAAGCGGGCGGCGCGATGATTCCAGATACGCCGGAAAATCTGATGCAAATCATCGCTATCTGGAAAGCCTATGCGGTGCCGATGGACTTCTATTGGCGGGATTTGCTTTATATCGCCGAAGGAGTATTTTTACAACCGCTTCCTTTCTTTAAATACTTCTTACCCCAGGAGTATTTAGACTTGCAAAATCACTATGCAGGTGATGGTGCAGATTTGCGAATCTGGCGGGGGACGGGAAGCGCTCACCCGGAACTTTTGGAGTTCATGGAGAAGGGAGAAACTGGTAAAATCCCACGACTGTTTCACCATTTGTGGCACGATCGCATTAACATGGAATTTGCCGAAGAGTGCATGAGGTCAATGCTTTGGCACCGGGGCTTGTACGTGCCGACAAATCAATTCGATCCTTATTTGGACAGTGACGAATATAAGGCTAATGCCGATCGGGCAATTAAAGCTTACTTCAAAAAAGACCCGTTCATGCTAGGATTGCACAAAGCATTTCCCGAACTGTTTTTAGAACAGTGCCGCCAAATGTCTTATTACAGCAATCTCGGCTTATTCTGGGAAGTAATGGCACCAGTATTTTTTGAAGTGTCGGACTTGTACGACGAAGGGAAAATTACCACAGTCCCGCAAGCGATGGATTTCCTGGTAAATGGCATATTTGCGATCGCCGGAAGGCCCATTTACCACCATGTCCAAATCGACGGCGAAACCTACGAAATCATCCCCAAATCTAAAGGTTTCACATGGCTTTATGAAGCAGCATTACCTTACGTGGAAGCTGTATTTTATCGCACTTCGCCGTTCCGAGGAACCAAATCTTATAATGCTCAAGCTAGGGAAGTTCCCGACGATCAAAAAGACTTCCACTACGGAATTTTGTATGCAGACAAATTCCCCGTAGGTACGGCCGGCATTCCACCGACTTTGCTAGCCCAAGATATGCTGCACTTCCTGCCGCCTTACTTGCTGGATTTCTACAAACAGCGCTGTCGGGGCGAAGATGATATCCTGAATCAAATTGGGGTAACATTTCAGCGATCGATGTATTGCGTAACTTCCGCAGTATTTCAAGCATTGCGGACTGCGCTATTATATCCTTTGGACGACCCGAATCCGAAGCATTTGAAGGCAAATCGAGCGTTCTTTCGAGTCACAGCTCGATCGCTTTTGTCGCCCCGAATACGGCATGAAATACGCTGCGAAGTTGAAGAATATTCAGACTTCAGATTATAGGTAAAGGATGTTTGTCCGCCAAGTCCGCCAGGGGTTTAAACCCCTGGCTCAAAGCTCAAGTCGGTTTCAACCGACTGGGGAAAAATGACAGCTTTTTAATCTGTTTCAAAAGTGGTATAATACCAGATAAATTGGCATCAGAATTATTCATCTCTCTCTCTTCTCTTCCTCTGCGTTCTCTGCGCTCTCTGCGGTTAAATAATTCCGATCTAAAAAATAACTATGAACAGCAAAGACGTAGCCAAATATATCGAAGCAACCGATGGAATTTCCAAACCTTGGCTGTTGGTACAACTGCGACTCAAAAAACTGCAAGAAAGGCGATCGGACATTTCTGCTGAAGAGTATATTACAGAACTCGCCGACCTTCAGCAAGATTTAATGAATTTGGGGGAATGGTGGCTGGGAATCGAGGATGAGGTGTTTTAAAATTTGATTAGTCGATCGCACTTTAAAATTTCTCCATCAAATCTTTTTCTGCGGCATAAACATCCCGTAGCTGTTGTAGCGCGGCCCCAGAAATGACCGATTTAACAGTACCCACCAACAGTCCCCACTCCAGTAAGCTATCAACCGAAACAGCGTCTCTAAACTGGCGCGTGTAGAATTTAGTCCAAAATGCCGGTGCTAGCTTGCTTTTCCAGCGTTTGTACCATCTCCCAAAATCTTGAAGTGCGGGTTCATTTACTCCCACAATCGGCGGAAAATCGGCGTAGCTGACAAATCGACTGAGGTGTTTGGCGTGCACGTAAACCATGTGGCGACAGCATTCGATGCGATAAATGTCGTCAACTGAGATATTGAATAGCAGTGCGACTGTTTCTTCTGTGACAAATCTCGCCAGGGGATGCAGGATGGGAGATTTGTGAATTATCTTGGATTCTGCGATCGTCCGTGATTTTGCCGGAGTTTCTGATATCATAGTAAGTGCCTATTCTGATTGTAGATAAATCTATTGATGGTAGGTCAGACAGCTAGTAACTGTCTATTTAAGTTTTACAGACGATCGCCCTTTAGTTTTCGAGGCCGGAGGGCGATCGCTCTTTACATCTACAATTATACGACGCAACTGCATCAACTGTCAAGCATGGGTTTAGTCAGGCTAAAAATTCGGGAACTAGCGGCGGAGAAGGGCTGGACGCTTAAGGAAGTATCCGATCGCTCTGGGGTCATTTATAGCACCGTTAGAAGCTATGCTCGTCGTCCTGAAATGGCAATGGTTGACTTTACTTGCCTGCGGAGGTTAGCTCGAACCTTTGATGTGATGATTGAGGATTTGGTTGAGGTTTTGGAAGAATAGGCCGATCGCCCTTAAGTATTCTTGGTCAAAATAATTTATCTTTACAAAAACACTACGCAATTGCATGAATTGTCAAGCATGGGTCTAGTAAGAATTAAAGTCAGAGAACTAGCCGCCGAGAAAGGCTGGACATTTAAGGAAGTTTCAGAACGTTCTGGGGTTGTCTACAACACAGTCAAGCATTATGCTCGTTGTCCAGGACTGACAACGGTTGACTTTACTTTGTTGCGGAAATTAGCTCGCACTTTTGACGTGATGATTGAGGATTTGGTTGAGGTTTTGGAGGAGTAGCCGATCGCCCTTAAGTTGTCAAGACGTGAGGCGATCGCTTTTTCAGATATCCAATATTAAACGACAGCATATTGTCATTTGTCAAGTAAGTATGAGCAAAGGCTTAGTGAGGTTGCGGATTCGGGAGTTTGCAGACCAGAATGGCTGGACACTTAAGGAAGTTTCCGATCGATCGGGCATTGGTTACAGCACCATCAGAAACTATGCCCAATGTCAAGGCATGACAACCGTTAATTTCGCCTACTTACAAAGGTTGGCCCGCATTTTTGACATCAGGATTGAGGATTTGGTTGAGGTTTTGGAGGAATAGGGCGATCGACCTTTCGGATTGTGATAGAGTGACGCTCGCATATTCAAAAATTTTCCCGCCAATATTTTTCATATACATAAGCATCTCGCAGTTGTTGCAATGCTGTTTCTGAGAACAGGGATTTCACTACAGCTACCAAGAGGCCCCATGCAAGCTGTTTATCCGCAGTAGTAGCGTTTTTGAATTGATGGGTATAAAACTGTGTCCAAAAATCAGGTGCTTTTTTGCCTTTCCAGCGTTTGTACCATCTGCCAAAATCTTGAAGCTTTGGTGATTCTACTCCTAAAATTGGGGGAAAATCGGCATAGCTGACAAACCGACTGATTCCTTTGGCGTGCACGTAAACCATGTGGCGACAGCATTCGATCCGGTAAATTTGGTCTGTTGAGATATTGAACAGCAGTGCAACTGTTTCTTCTGTGACAAATCTTGCCAGCGGATGAAGGATTGGGGACTTGTGGAGAATTTTTGAGCTGGCGAGGGTGCTTGATTTTAGCTGGAATGATGCTATCATGGTAAGTCAGACAGCTAGTAACTGTCTATTTAAGATGGTAAGTCAGACAGCTAGTAACTGTCTATTTAAGTTTTGAAGGCATCGCCCTTAAGTTGTCTAGACCGAGGGCGGTGGCTTTTTTGTGAACTCCTACATAATATCATGATGAACTGTAGTTAGTCAAAACTTTTTGTACTTAATCTGACTGATGATGCTAACATCAAGGAAAGTTGTTATTAATAGTTGATTATTCTTCGTGGCAAAAACTAATACGGCGATCGCGGTCAGTTCCGCGATTAAGGAAGTCATTCAAAAACAAGCCCTAGCGACCAGACTCACCCAGAAGGAAGTCGTGTATTTGGGAATGCTGGCAATTGATGCGCTCGACAAGGAAAGTCGCCAAGAGTTGGCCGATAAGGTGCATCTGATGCAGGTTAATGGTGACATTTGAGGGGTTGAGGTCGATCGCCCTTTCCACATTTCCACTATAAACCGTTTTGTTTCGTCTTGTCAAGACGCGCTTAAGCATTTTGCATCGCAGCTAAAAACTCAGCTTAAAGGTGCTAAGATTTAGTCGAAGTTGTTAATCTCCCGTTATTTTTGTGACTAGAGCTAGTACCGCGATCGGAGTCAGCCCAATTATCAAAGATCTCGTGCAGAAAAAGGCGCTAGCAACCCGACTAACGCTGAAGGAAATCATCTATGTCGGAATGCTGGCGATCGAGGAATTGGACGAAAAGCGCCTGCAAGAATTGGCTGACAAGGTGCATCAGATGCAAGTAAATGGCGAGATTTGAGGGGTTGAGGGCGATCGCACTTCTCAAAACTTCAAGAACTGGCGAGCTTAGCTTCTTGATTGCTTGTATGCTCTTAGCCAATTTAAACCGCGCTTAGCACCTAGTTTTTTCTGCATATCTTCCAGAGAACTGTAAACACGATTATTGCGGATCAGCTTTGCGTATCCATCTTTAACTCCAGGGATTGAGGTAAGGTCAGATTTTGGATTGTTAATAAAATCCAAAAAATCTGTAACGTCTTGAGGCTCAACAACCCTTTCATTCAGCTTTGACTGCAAAACAGCTTGTTCAATAGCCTTTTCTGCTTCTGGTTGTTTAGCTGCAATGACAAACACCCACATCCTGACTAGATTGGCTGCTTTACCTGCTTCATAGATTGGTAAACCTGTTAACAAATGGTATTTATCTTCTTGATCGGTGAGACAAACAATAGGCAGAGACAGGTTAAATTTCCAATCTATTAGAGATTGGGAAACTTTTGTGAGGATTGAGCTTGACGTGCCTGACTTTTCTTGAGCAACTTCTATCTGATTTAAGACTACAAGAGAAGGTTGGCTCTCAATTTTTTTGTAAAAGTTGACCATATTACTTACTGCTATTCCTTTCTAAGTGATCTATTTGGTTGACGATTTGTTTGGTCAAAGTTGAAAATTGTTTTGCTACACTACTCGCTGTTTTATTCTGCTCAGCAAATAAAGAAAGAGGTTGGCGAGCATGAGAAGCTTGACCAACAACGGTAGTTCGCTTTATCTCTGGAAGAAGAGGAATATCTTTAAATACCTTAGAAACTAAAGATTTTATAGTAGTGTGTAGATTGACATTTTCAACCATCATAGGAATTATTCCTAAGATATTTCCTCTCCTACCGTTGGTATCATCGTGAATCTCTTCTGCATTTTTTATGGGTCTCCTAATTGCATATACTGAGAAATACTCCATTTGCGAAGGTATAATAATATACTGAGCAGCAAGGAGACCGTTCTGACTAACAGCAGTCAAGCTAGGTGGCGTATCAATAATTACATAGTCATATTCTTTTGACAAACCCGTTTTTCTCAGGGCATTGTCGAGCTTTTTATTGCAATATAAACCCAAACTTAAGATACTACTATCGGTTGTTTGGTAGCTGCTTGGGAGAACATCTATTTTACCATTAGCCTGATTAGGGAGACTTAATATTTTGTTCAAAGCTGAAGGTTTAATATATTCATTAGGTTTAAATCCAGGTTGATCGTATTCTCTGAGAAAATTTATCAATTCTTTTCGTTCCTTCAAAGAATCTAATATTTGCACGAACTCTTTCAAATTTGTAGCATTATCTAACTCATCAGCTTTATTAACTCCCAAAGATAGACTAGCATTAGCTTGCTCATCCAAATCAACAACTAAAACTCTATTACCTATTTTGGCTAATTCATAAGCGATATTAACGACTAACGTGGTTTTGCCAACTCCACCCTTAGCTGTGTAAATTGCAATTGTACGCATTTTAACTGTATCCAAAAAATTTCTAACGAAATTTGCTACTGGTTGAACTTGCTCTGGGTTTTCTATATTGTGCTTACACTTTAGAGTCGCGGCTCCTTGTGTATATTCGTAAATCTCCACCGAAAATGGGTCAATCAGTATCCCAAATCTTGTATTAGAGTATTTCAGATACGTTTCTAACTGAATGCGAGCTTCCGCATCAAGTCTAGTTTTAGCTGTCTTAATTTCAACCAGAAAGTTAATATAGCGACTCAAGTCTTCTATTAAGAAATCAACTTCTTTTTGAGTCCAAACTATCCGATCGTTGGCAGTCAGCCTAGGTACTTTAACCTTAAACTCTGGAATCCAGTGAGAATAACTACTCTTGCGAGGCAAACCCGCCATCTCCAGCATTGTCTGAACCAGATGCAGAGACACATAAGCCTCATTATTCCAGTCAGAAGACAGTTGAACCATGTTGAAAACTCAGGCTTTTCTCTATTATTACGCAAAAAGAGGTTTAAAGGATCGATCGCACATTTATTCCTGCTTGACAGACTCAGCCAACCGTTTCGCATTCTCCCGCCGATGAACATTAATCGGACTGCATTTTCCTGATTCCTGATTCCTTACATCCATTACATCCGTTACATCCGTTACAAAATCCGTTGCCGAACTTCCTTCTTCTATACGAAAAAATCCCCCGCCAGAAGGCAGGGGATTTCAATTAATTACCTAGAAACCAGAGTTCAGAATTACCCGAATTTCCCGGCCGTCGAAGCAATTACAAAGGCCGCGTAAGTGAGGACGTTGCCCACAGTAAAGTGAACTAAGCCAACCAAACGACCTTGGACGATAGAAAGAGCAACAGGCTTGTCCTTCCAGCGAACCAAGTTAGCCAAAGGAGTGCGCTCGTGAGCCCAAACCAAAGTCTCGATCAACTCTTGCCAGTAACCTCTCCAAGAGATCAGGAACATGAAACCAGTTGCCCAAACGAGGTGTCCGAATAAGAACATCCAGGCCCAGACAGACAAGTTGTTAGTACCATACGGGTTGTAACCGTTGATCAACTGAGAAGAATACAGCCAGAGGTAATCGCGGAACCAGCCCATCAGGTAGGTAGAAGACTCATTGAACTGAGCCACATTACCTTGCCAGATGCCTAGGTGCTTCCAGTGCCAGTAGAACGTTACCCAAGCTAGGGTGTTCAACATCCAGAATACAGACAGGTACATCGCATCCCAAGCAGAGACGTCGCAAGTACCGCCACGGCCGGGGCCGTCGCAAGGGAAAGCATAACCGAAGTCTTTTTTGTCCGGCATCAGCTTAGAACCGCGTGCATCCAGAGCGCCCTTGACCAAAATCAAGGTGGTGGTGTGCAAGCCTAGTGCGATCGCATGGTGAACCAAGAAATCGCCAGGTCCGATCGCCAAGAACAGAGAATTTGTACTACTGTTGATTCCTTCCAACCAGCCTGGGAGCCATGCGTTGCCGTAGTTTGGCCAAGCAGTCGCCGCAATGCTGTCAGGGTTAGAAAGTAGCACGTCCATGCCGTACAGAGCCTTCCCGTGAGCAGCTTGGATGAACTGTGCGAACACTGGTTCAATCAAGATTTGCTTTTCAGGAGTTCCGAAAGCGACTACGACGTCGTTATGAACGTACAGGCCCAGAGTGTGGAAGCCCAAGAACAGCGACACCCAGCTCAAGTGAGAGATAATCGCTTCTTTGTGCTGTAGCACGCGATCGAGCACGTTACCTTTGTTAGCTTCAGGATCGTAGTCCCGCACCAAGAAGATAGCTCCGTGGGCGAAAGCGCCGACCATGATGAATCCAGCAATGTACTGGTGGTGCGTGTACAACGCAGCCATCGTTGTGTGATCCTGCGCCATGAAAGCGTAGGGAGGCATCGAGTACATATGCTGTGCAACCAAGGATGTGATGACACCCAAAGCAGCCAAGTGCCAGCCCAATTGGAAGTGCAGCGAGTTGTTGTAGGTCTCGTAAATGCCTTGGTGAGGCATATTGAAGGGGCCTTCAACTTTCTTACCAAAGAAGTCTTTGGAATCGCACATTTCTTTGATGCTGTGACCGATACCGAAGTTAGTCCGGTACATATGACCGGCAACGATAAACAGCACTGCGATCGCCAAGTGGTGATGAGCAATGTCAGTCAACCACAGGGATTCTGTTTGGGGGTGGAAGCCGCCCAAGAAAGTCAGAATTGCTGTTCCAGCGCCTTGGGAGGTCCCGAATACGTGGCTAGCAGCATCTGGGTTTTCGGCGTATACGCCCCAGTTACCAGTGAAGAACGGAGCCAAACCAGCCGGGTGAGGAGGGGTAGACAGGAAGTTGTCCCAACCTACGTGCTGTCCGCGAGATTCGGGGATAGCAACGTGAACCATGTGACCAGTCCAAGCCAAAGAGCTGACACCGAACAAACCAGCCAAGTGGTGGTTGAGGCGAGATTCAGCATTTTTGAACCAAGACAAGCTGGGGCGGTACTTAGGCTGGAGGTGCAACCAACCAGCGAACAGGAAGACAGAAGCCAGCAGTAAAAGGAAGATAGCTCCCTGATACAGGTCAGCGTTCGTCCGAATTCCTTGAGTAAACCACCAGTGGTAAACACCGGAATAGGAGATGTCCACCGGATTGGAAGCGCCAGCTTGAGTGAAAGCCTCTACTGCTGGAGCGCCGAATTGCGGGTCCCAAATCGCGTGAGCGATCGGGCGGACATTTAGAGGGTCTTTAATCCACTGTTCAAAGTTACCTTGCCATGCTACGTGGAACAGGCTGCCCGAAGTCCACAAGAAAATGATTGCTAGGTGGCCGAAGTGAGAAGCAAAAATCTTTTGGTAAAGATTTTCTTCGGTCATGCCATCGTGGCTTTCAAAGTCGTGTGCTGTGGCAATCCCGTACCAGATCCGCCGTGTGGTCGGGTCTTGGGCAAGGTCTTGGCTAAATTTTGGAAATTTCGTTGCCATAAGCCTTGATTAATCCTGAATCCTGAACAAAGTTGAAGGGATTCGGTTCGGAGTTTGGATTCGGGATTTGAGATTCCTCCCAAGTCCTGAATCCAAAACCTAGGGGTAGTTTACCCTACCGAAATGATTCGCGCTAGGAAGAATGCCCACGTAGTGACAATTCCGCCCAACAGGTAGTGAGCTACACCCACAGCCCGACCCTGAATAATACTCAGAGCGCGAGGCTGAATCGAGGGAGCTACCTTGAGCTTATTGTGAGCCCAAACAATGGACTCAATCAGTTCTTGCCAGTAGCCACGGCCGCTGAACAGGAACATCAAGCTGAAGGCGAAGACGAAATGTCCAGCTAGGAACATCAGACCGTAGGCCGACAGTGCCGAACCGTAGGATTGAATTACCTGAGAAGCTTGCGCCCACAGGAAGTCCCGCAGCCAGCCGTTGATCGTGATCGCACTTTGTGCGAAATTACCACCGGTGATGTGAGAAATTGTGCCATCTGAATCGACGCTTCCCCACACGTCCGACTGCATTTTCCAGCTAAAGTGGAAAATCACGATCGAGATGCAGTTGTACATCCAGAACAAGCCCAAGAAGACGTGATCCCAACCGGAAACTTGGCAGGTGCCGCCACGGCCAGGGCCGTCGCAAGGGAACCGGAAGCCCAAGTTGCCTTTGTCAGGAACCAAGCGAGAACTGCGTGCGAACAACACGCCCTTCAAGAGAATCAGGACTGTAACGTGAATTGTGAAAGCGTGGATGTGGTGGATCATAAAGTCCGCCGTACCCAACTCGATCGGCATCATTGCTACTTTGCCGCCCACTACTACAGCACCGCCGCCAAAAGCGTGACTGACGATTTCCATAGCATTGGGAGCTGTGTTACCCGGAGCCAATGCGTGAATATTTTGCACCCATTGGGCAAATACTGGCCGCAATTGAATCCCGGTATCCGAGAACAAATCTTGGGGACGACCGAAAGCGCGCATCGTGTCGTTGTGAACGTACAAACCGAAGCTGTGGAAGCCCAAGAATATACAAACCCAGTTAAGGTGAGAGATGATTGCATCTCTGTGGCGGAGTACGCGGTCGAGCAAGTTATTAACGTGCTGGGCCGGATCGTAATCCCGCACCATGAAGATTGCTGCGTGAGCGGCTGCTCCAACAATCAGGAATCCGCCAATCCACATGTGGTGGGTGAACAGGGATAGCTGAGTCGGGTAGTCGGTCGCGATGTACGGATACGGAGGCATCGCGTACATATGGTGAGCCACGATGATGCTGATCGAGCCCATCCAGGCCAAGTTCCACGACAGTTGAGCGTGCCAAGACTGCGTGAAGATTTCGTACATCCCCTTGTGGCCTTCGCCAGTGAAGGGACCTTTGTGAGCTTCCAGAACTTCTTTAAAGCTGTGGCCGATGCCCCAGTTAGTACGGTAGAAGTGACCGGCGACGATGAACAGCACTGCCAACGCTAAGTGGTGGTGCGCTGTATCGCTCAGCCACAGACCGCCTGTGGTGGGGTTCAGACCGCCTTTGAAGGTCAGGAAGTCGGTGTAGGCGCCCCAGTTGAGGGTGAAGAAGGGCGTTAGACCTTGAGCGAAGCTAGGGTAGATGTCAGCCATCAAGCCCGGGTTCAAAAGCCACTCATGTGGCAGCGGGATATCGGCAACTGTTCTAATCAGCTTGCCACCTACTGTCAACGGTGAGCCTGCATCGATCGCGTCCATGCAAGCGTTGATCGGGAGAGCAACGTGAATTTGTTGTCCTGCGAAACCCAAGCAGCCACAGCCAAGCAAACCTGCCAAGTGGTGGTTCATCATCGATTCCACGTTCTGGAACCATTCCAGTTTCGGAGCGCGGACGTGATAGTGGAACCAACCGGCAAACAGCATCAAAGCTGCCATTACCAATGCGCCGATCGCAGTGCAATATAGCTGGTATGAGTTAGTGATGCCGTTGGCGCGCCACAGTTGGAACAGACCAGAAGTGATCTGAATACCGTGGAACCCGCCGCCTACATCTGCATTTAAAATTTCTTGACCAAAAATCGGCCAGACCACTTGAGCACTAGGCTTGATGGCTGTAGGATTTGTCAGCCAAGCTTCGTAATTGGAAAACTTAGCGCCGTGGAAATATGCGCCGCTTAACCAGACGAAGATTACCGCCAAATGGCCGAAGTGAGCGCTAAAGATTTTGCGCGAAACGTCTTCTAAGTCACTGGTATGACTGTCGAAGTCGTGAGCGTTAGCGTGGAGGTTCCAAATCCAAGTGGTTGTTTTTGGCCCCTTAGCTAGAGAGCGATCGAAATGTCCTGGTTTTGACCACTTCTCGAAGGAGGTTGGAACCGGATCTTTATCGACTACTACTCTAACTTTTACCTCTCGCTCTGGAGGACTAATGGTCATGAAGACTCTCCTCTCGATAAGACAAGGAACGAGAACTGATAATGTTCGTGACACTCCCCGGGCTTTTGGTACGGGGATTCTCGGTTCACCGACACAGCTTGCATTTAACTCTTTGCAGAATCAGACACAGTTGCTGTATCTCCCCAAGCGTTTTGCTTCTTGTCAGAAGCCAGTTTCCCAGTGTCGCTGGGTACTGTCCACGGCTCTCGCCATTTGCGAGCTGTCGATCGCATCCTTTTTTTGGGGAGCTTTCGCTACTCTTGGAGAGGCAGTTTTATGGATTATAAACTTGCTAGGGCAGTATAAATCACTTGTTAACAATACTTAAAAAAGCGGAACTTCCTGATGTATGAATGACTTGGTGTCTCATAGTCCATCGCAAAAGTCAAGGGGTATTGCCATTAAATTTACAAAACTCAAAGATCAGGTATGGAGGAATGGTGATTTATATAGAGATGTTTCCCATAGACCAAGGAGGGAGTTATGCATAGGATCGAATTGGTGGTCGGCGATTCAGCACTCCGGGGGTCTGACCCTCCCAAATTCTCCATCGGCAATTCCTAATTAATAATTCAGTTTTGGGCTATAGTGCCCTAGGAGAAAGCTTGTAGGAGTATAGTTGCGTGATTGGCATCAATTGGCTCAGGACGGCTGCGCGACGGCTGCTGACAGTGTTCGCAGCGGCAGTATTGGTTTTAGGTTTAGCAGGTTGTGGCTCAGGTAATCCTGAATTCTCCAAATCTAGCAACAAGAGCGCGGAGGCTCCCACCCAGGTAAAAAGAATCTCAGAGGTTTCTCCCCCAGAAGCCATTCAACAACTGCGTCAGACTCTGGAAATCTACCAGCCTCAAGTTAGTATTTTGGAGCCAAAACCTGACGAAGTGCTTCAGGATACAGATATATCAGTACGGCTCCAAGTTAAAGACTTGCCGATTTTCAAAGATACCAACTTGGATTTAGGCCCGCACCTTCAGGTCTTTTTAGACAACCAACCTCACAAAGCAGTTTACGACACCAGCGAGCCTTTAGAGCTCTCTGACTTAGAACCCGGAACCCACACCCTGCGAGTTTTTGCTTCGCGCCCTTGGGAAGAAAGCTTTAAAAACGATGGTGCTTACGCCCAAACCACCTTTCACATTTTTACCAAAACTCAAGACAACAATCCCGATCGAACTTTACCCCAGCTCACCTACAATCAGCCCCAAGACACCTACGGGGCCGAACCCATCATGCTGGACTTTTACTTGACAAATGCTCCCCTGCATCTAGCCGCTCAAGAAAACTCCCAAGATGAAATACTCGATTGGAAAATTCGAGCCACAGTCAACGGCCAAAGTTTTGCGATCGACCAATGGCAACCTATATATCTTAAAGGATTCAAACCAGGGAAAAACTGGGTACAGCTAGAATTGATCGACGAACGGGGAAATTTAGTCAAAAACGCCTTTAATAATACAGTCAGACTGATAAATTACCAACCCCTTGGCGAAGATACCCTTTCTAAATTAGTGCGGGGCGAACTAACAGCAGCAGAATCTCGCGGTATAGTCGATCGCACCTACGAAGCACCCAAGCCAAAACCAACACCAACCCCCGAACCAAAACCGACACCAGCACTAGAAACACCAAAAGTCAAACCCTCTCCTGCGGTTCCAGAAACTCCAGTTACTAAACCCAGTCAAGAGCGAAAAGTTGCTCCTGAAGTCAAGACGATTAAAGTAACCGAACCCAAACCAACAGCCAGCCCAGAACAAGAAACCCCGAAAATTGTTGAGGAAATTCAAGTAACCGAACCCAAACCAACAGCCACCCCAGAACAAGAAACACCAAAAATTGTTGAGGAAATTCAAGTAACCGAACCCAAACCAACAGCCACCCCAGAACAAGAAACACCAAAAATTGTTGAGGAAATTCAAGTAACCGAACCCAAACCAACAGCCACCCCAGAACAAGAAACACCAAAAATTGTTGAGGAAATTCAAGTAACCGAACCCAAACCAACAGAAACACCAGAACCAGAAACCCCGAAAGTTGTTGAGGAAATTCAAGTAACCGAACCCAAACCAACAGCAACACCAGCCACCCCGAAAGTTGTTGAACAGATTAAAATAAGCGAACCAAAACCACCAGCAATTTTACAAACAGTCAAACAAAAAACAGGCGAACTTCTGAATCGATTCCGTAGCTCGATCGATCGACTTAAAGAACCGAAAACGCCCTCTCCCAAATTGCAGCCAACACCAGCAGAAACAACAGACAAAAACCCAGTAAAATCTGAAACTCCCAGCAAACAAACCACAGAATTAACCGTCCCAGAAACTACCATTTCCGCACCATAAAATCAGCCAAAATCCGAACATAAAGTCGAAATTACCACCTAACAAAAACTTTCTCCATTGATTCGTGGCATGGGCGTCCCGCCCGTGTTACATCTCCGGTAAAAAAACAAAAATCAGGACTCTCAAAAATGACCTACCTCGAAACAGCAGCCAAATTCTACAGCGAATTAGCAGAAAGTCCCCAAATCGGACTTTGCTGCGTCCAAAGCAGTCCCCTGCAAATGCCAGGATTAAACATTCCCCAGCAGATGCAAGAGATGAATTACGGCTGCGGTACAACCGTCCACGCCGCCGAACTCGTAGGCAATCCAGTAGTGCTGTATGTAGGCGTTGGTGGCGGTTTGGAAGCACTGCAATTTGCCTATTTCTCCCGCAAAAAAGGAGCAGTTATTGCCGTCGATCCAGTTTCAGCAATGCGAGACGCAGCGGCACGAAATTTGCAAATTGCCGCCCAAGAAAATGATTGGTTTGATGCTAATTTTGTGGAAATTAGAGAAGGCGATGCTTTTGCGTTGCCGGTGCCTGACGCTTCTGTCGATGTGGTAGCCCAAAACTGTTTATTTAACATCTTTGAACCTGCGGATTTAACTAAGGCATTAACAGAAACCTATCGAGTGTTAAAACCAGGTGGTAGATTATTAATGAGCGATCCGATCGCAACTCGGACAATTCCCCAACATTTGAAGCAAGACGAACGCTTGCGCGCGTTGTGTTTGTCCGGTGCTCTGACATACGCAGAATACGTTCAGCACCTTGTAGACGTAGGTTTTGGCCAAGTGGAAGTTCGGGCGAGAAGGCCCTATCGGCTGCTGGACAAACACAATTATCAATTGGAGGCGGATTTGCTGCTAGAAAGCCTTGATTCGGTGTCTTTCAAAGTGGATGTCCCCGATGATGGAGCTTGCATTTTCACTGGCAAGACGGCGATTTATACGGGGTCTGAGGAGCTATTTGATGACGGGGCTGGTCACGTTTTGCAGCGGGGCGTGCCGGCGGCGGTCTGCGATAAAACTGCTGAGAAGTTGGGGGGATTAATGCCGGATCAGGTGTTGATTACTGATTCGACTTGGCATTATCACGGCGGCGGTTGTTGTTAGATTTATTTCGGAATAATGTGGCTGTAATCTTTTGGGAATAGAGCGTTTCTCAAAGAAGTGAGGTGTGGGCGCTTCCTATGCCCTCTTTGCACCTCATGTTAGTGAGTCATGGTATAGAGGTCTCTAATTTTAGACTTCGCCTCAAATTTTCATCAAATTTTTATTTGGGCCTGACATTCTAGCTGGAGAAGATTCACAACTCTGAAGTAAAGAATAGATGACCATTCAGAGGAGTGGCTATTTTCATCACACCCGTTTGCTAAATGTGAGGAGGAAATTTTTATGCTATCGAAATCTTTAAATTCAAGTTCATTATCGATCGTCCGTTACGGGTCTAGTTTTGTTTTGGGATTACTGTTGTGCACGGCTTCGGCTCCGGTGCTGGCGCACGTTGGGCATAACAGCGAGTTTGCAGGTGGGGATGCTGCCAAGATTATGCAGCCGATCGAAGTTGATGCCAGTAAAGCAACCGCATTGGGAATTAAGACAGAGGCAGTTGCTCCCATTCCCGATGGAGGTATTCTCAAAGTTAAGAGCACCAGCTTGGTTGATGCCAATGGGCAAAAGCTCGTCTACATCCAGGAAGGAACAACCTACAAACCAATCTCAGTTCAGATTGGTAGCGACTCTGGAGATGTGGTGGAAATTAAAGAGGGCAATCTAGCTTCGGGAAATCAAATTGTGACGCAGGGCGCAACACTGTTGTACTCCGAGGCATTGCGAGGTAAACCGCAAGCAGCAGCGCCAGCATCGCCCGCTACATCGGCAGCGCCAGCATCGCCCGCTACATCGCAAGCAGAAGCGCAGCCTGCTCAAGGATCGTCACCTTTGATGTGGGTAGCAGGCGCAGGAGTTTTACTGGTGGGTGGATTCGCCGTCTTTGGGTTAAAAGGCAAGGACCAGTAGACATTCAAAAACCAAGATTTTTGGTAACTGTCGATCGCGACTGAATAGACCTTAATACCCAATACGCTTGGGTTAACACTGTTAATTTCCCGGAGATCCCCCTCGCATCCCCCTGATAGTCGGGGGACGAAAAAGCAACTTCTTGTCCCCCCCTTGGGAAGGGGGGCTAGGGGGGATCTGTCTTATCTGAACCGTATTACCTTCATACTCATACCATTTTTCTAAAATCGTGCAACACTCGAAGACCCTCCCTAGGCTGTATTGCGGGGGGACAAGAATACTGTTATTTCGTTTCAAATTGGTATCACATCTTGCACCATTGTCAGCAACAGGCTGTCCGGCCTGTTCCACAAAGAGTGGATTTCTTGTGGAACAGGCAGGATGCCTGTTCTTGAAAGTCTTTTTAGAACCAACTTCCAAACCTTGCCTGACGCTATCCCAATTGCATTTTTATGTTGAATGTCATCCCCAAATGGTCTATTGCTCAACGATGGTTAGTGGTGTTCGGGGCGATCGCCCTCACCATCTGGAGCCTGCATACTGTAAGTAGAATGCCCCTCGACGTATTGCCCAACTTTGCGCCCCCTCAAGTAGAAGTACAAACCGAAGCCCCCGGTCTTGCGCCGGAAGCGGTGGAATCCTTGGTAACATTACCCCTAGAAAGTGCGGTCAACGGCACACCAGGAGTTGAAGTCGTCCGTACCTCCTCCGCCGTAGGAATTTCGGTATTGCGGGTAGTGTTTAAGTGGGGAACCGACCCCTATCAAGCCCGTCAACTCGTGGCAGAGCGCTTGCAGGACGCGCAAGATAGACTTCCAGAAGGCATAGGTACACCGCAGATATCGCCCTTAGCTCCCCCCATCGGGACAGTGATTCAATATGCCTTCACGTCAGACACTACATCCATCATGGAAGTGCGACGTTTGGTCGATGGCAAAATCAACAATCGCTTGTTGGCAGTTCCAGGCGTATCGCAAGTGCTGGTTTACGGCGGAGATTTGCAGCAGTTTCAGGTGATTGCGAATCCTGAAAAACTCCAAGCGTTGAAGGTTTCCCTTCAGGAAGTGGTCAAGGCGGCAAACGAGGCAAATGCCAAAACCGCCGGTGGATTGTTGATTGACCCCGATCGCGAATTGGTGATTCGGGGACAGGGACAAATCGAGACGATCGCAGATTTGCAAAAAGCAGTCGTCAAGGTGCAGGAGGGAAAAACCATTCTACTGCGGGATGTGGCAGAGGTGAAGATTGGGGCGGCACGACCGCGAGGCGATGCCAGTTGGAATACAAAACGGGCTGTAGTGCTGATGGTGAACAAACAACCGTTGGTAGATAGTCCCACCGTCACCTCTGCCATCATCGAGGCGATGGAGGAAATTAAACCAGGTTTACCCCAAGATGTGAAGGCGAGTGTCACTTTCCGGCAAGATGCCTACATTGATGCCTCAGTTGGTAATGTGCGATCGGCATTGATCGAAGGCAGCATTATCGTCGCAGCCATCCTGATTCCGTTCCTGATGAACTGGCGCACCCTCTCCGTCTGTTTGTTCGATTTCTTTCTGACGCTACTTTTCTCACTTTTGGTATGTTCCTGGATCGGGCTGGAACTCAACACCATGACCCTCGGTGGATTGGTAGTGGCGATCGGGACCGCAGTGGATGATGCGATCGTCTACTGCGAAAATACCTACCGCCGCTTGCGGGAAAATCGCCTCTCACCCAATCCCAAACCAGCAATGGAGGTGATTTTTGAGGGTTCTCAGGAAGTGCGCGAGTCGCTGATTGGGGCGACGTTAATTGGGATTATTGTCTTTTCGCCGATTTTCACACTTTCTGGTGTGGAAGGGCGCATCTTCACCCCAATGGGCATTGCCTATCTGGTAGTGGTAGTCATCTCCAGCCTGGAATCCCTAGTGATTTCCCCTGCACTGTGTGCCATTCTGTTGCCCCACAGCCGGATGCAGACGACAGAACCTTTCCTAGCACTGTTTTCCAAGCGAGTTTACCATCCGTTGCTACAGTTGGCGATGCGTCGCTCTAGCTTGATTTTGGGATTGGCTACAGCGTCAATGGTGGCGGCGATGCTGATTGTGCCGACATTAGGACGGGATTTTCTGCCAACGTTCCAGGAACGATCGCTGATGAATGCGATCGCCCTTTATCCGGGTTCCTCACTCGAAGCAACCAATCGCGTTGGCTTAGCGATTCAAAATGCCCTTAAGGATGACCCCCGATTTGAATCAGTACAACTGCGATCGGGCCGTGCTCCGGGCGACCCAGATGCGGCATCGGTGAACTTGGCACACTTGGACGTGGAACTGAGTGAAGCAGCGATGAAAAACCGTCCTGCGACGATTCAAGCTTTGCGCGAAGTATTGGGTCAGTTTCCGGGAGTTGCCGGCAATGTCGGTGGATTTATCAGTCACAGGATGGATGAAGTGTTGTCGGGTGTCAGAAGTGCGATCGCCATTAAAGTATTTGGTAACGACTTACAAGAACTACGCCGCATTGGAGAACAAATTGAAACGACAATGAAAGACGTGAAGGGATTAGTAGACCTTCAGCTTGAGCCCCAAATTCCGATCCGTCAAGTACAAATTCAATTTAACCGAGATGCAGCAGCCCGCTACGGATTGACGATCGCCCAATTATCAGATTTCACCGAAACAGCCCTAAATGGTCGCGTGGTTGGTCAAGTAGCGGATGGTCAACAGTTAGTGGATGTACTGGTTTGGGTCAATGAATCTGCCCGCCGCAATCTCAACACGATTCGCAACCTCCAAGTTAATACCCCAACAGGTCAAATAATCCCGCTTTCGGAAGTGGCAAAGGTTGACTTTGGCAATGGCCCGAACACGATTAACCGGGAAAATGTCTCACGTTTAATTGTGGTATCAGCCAACGTACAGGGACGCGATGTTGCTTCGGTTGTCGGTGACATTCGCGCCAAGGTCAAGCAATCGGTGCAACTGCCCCAGGGCTACTATATTCAGTACGGCGGACAGTATGAGTCGGAACAACGGGCGGCTCAAAACTTCCTAATTTTCGGAATATTAGCAGTGCTGGCGATCGGAGTATTGATGTACTTCACCGTAAAATCCGTTCCTGCGATGCTGATGGTGATGGTCAATTTACCATTAGCACTGGTTGGGGGTGTAATCTCAGTGCTGTTAACGGGCGGCGTTCTCTCTGTTCCGTCAATGGTCGGCTTTGTCACGCTGTTTGGTGTGGCGACGCGCAATGGATTGTTACTCGTAGACAACTACAACACCAAACTTGCAGAAGGAATGCCACTTTCGGAAGTAATTGTGGAAGGTTCAATGGAACGGTTGCTGGCGATTTTGATGACTGCACTTACCTCGGCCTTGGGGATGATTCCTTTGGTGTTAAGCGGTGGGGCTGGTAAGGAATTGTTGCAGCCTTTAGCGATCGTTGTCCTCGGCGGACTCTTTACCTCAACTGCTCTCACTCTGCTAGTTCTACCTGCATTGTACGCTCGATTTGGCAAGTTTCTGATGCCGAAACGGATGATGGAAACAACCGAGTTGAGAAACTATAGTATTGAGCAGACACCAACCAAAGAAGTAGGCTAATAACAGTTAACAGTTAACTGTTTAAACAATACCGATGCAGCCGGAAAAGATATGATATCAAATCCGGTAACATCGTCCTGTATTGTATCCCTCTATTCTCTCTCTGTGTCCTCTGCGCCCTCTGTGGTTAAATCATTCCGAATTATTTAGTAAAAAAGTATCGGACGAGATAGCAATAAAATGAGAATTCTGCTGGCGGAAGATGAACCCGATTTGGGTGCGATCGTCCAACGCACCTTGAGCCGCGAAAAGTACCTGGTGGATTGGGTACAGGATGGCACAACTGCTTGGAATTATCTGGAAGATCGATGGACAGAGTATACGATCGCCATTTTTGACTGGTTGTTACCGGGAACCTCTGGTGTCGAATTGTGCCAACGTTTGCGCCGGCAGAATAATCCTTTACCCGTTTTGATGCTGACAGCAAAAGATCGCACGGAGGATATGGTGGCTGGGCTGGATGCTGGGGCTGATGACTATCTGATGAAACCGTTCGTTAAAGCTGAGTTGTTAGCCCGGTTGCGGGCACTTCAGCGACGGGGACGGAGTTTGTCTCCAGAACAGTCGCCCTATTTCAATCCTGCCCAACTAGAGGTGGGGCGATTGCTGCTTGACTATACTAAATCTATCATCTGCACTACGGATGACGAAGGACAGCTAACGGTGATTCCTCTGACGGCTAATGAGTTTCGGTTACTGGAATATTTCATGCAGCATCCGAACCAAATCCTAACGCGCGATCGACTTTTGACTCGTTTGTGGGATGTGGATGCTGACCCGATGAGCAATGTAGTTGCTGCTAGAATTCGTCTGTTGCGCCGCAAGCTGGCTGATTATGGCTGTGACGGGATGATTGAAACGGTTCATGGATTCGGGTATCGCTTGAGCAAGTAATATGCACTCCAACAAGCTATTTAACCGCACGCGCTGGCAACTTGCGGGTTGGTATGCGATCGTCCTGGGGTTGTTGTTAGGTATATGCGGTGTTGCAGTCTATCAGGTTGTGTTTCACACGCAGCGGTACATCCTCCAGGAAAAACTACAGTCCTTAGCCGGAACGCTGCATGACACTATCGAACCACAATTACAACAACCGGGACAGCTTTCATCCAGCTTGAAAACTATTTTGCCCGGTTTATGTCTGTGGAATGAAAACTGTTACTCTTCAGGCCATGAGGGGGCGCGACATACTGCTAGGGTGTTTCAGCAGGAGGGATATTATCTCCGCTTTTTAGACCAATCTGGGGAAATATTAGGGAAGGTTGGAGAGCAGCCGGATGTATTAGAAAACTTTGCACCAAATGAGTTTTGGCAAATTCTGCATCTTTCTAATGGCGATCGCTTCTATCAAATTTCTGTATTGCTGCGAACAAACGACGGTTTGTTTTGGGGTTATTTGCAAATTGGGCGATCGCTCAAAGAATGGGATGCTTATCTGAACACTTTGCGATTGTTTCTGTTTTTAGGCTTACCCTTTGCAATGCTGTTAGTAGGAGGAAGTAGTTGGTGGTTAGCGGGAGTAGCAATGCGACCAATTTATCAGTCCTATCGCCAGATGCAACAATTCACTTCGGATGCTGCTCATGAATTGCGAACGCCTCTGGCTGTCATTCAGACTACTGTTGAGGATACTCGTCTGGCTGAAGATTTACCGGAGGTTAGTCAAAACCTGGATATTATCGAACGACAAAACATCCGCCTCTCCAGGCTAGTCAAAGATTTATTGTTTATTTGTCGAATTGAGCAACAACAGATTCAGACTCAATTGCAGCATTGCTGTTTCAACTATCTGATCTGCGATTTGGTTGAAGAACTTGCAGGTTTAGCAATGATAGCTGAGGTGGAATTGAAGTTAGAAATTCGTGCTTCGCAAGCCGTTGTAATTCTTGGGGATGAAGCCCAACTTTACCGGATGGTGACGAATTTAATTACCAATGCGATTAACTACACTCCCGCAGGAGGGATAATCCTTGCCATCCTCGATTGCACCGACAAGGAAGCGGTGATTCAAGTTCAGGATACGGGTGTTGGTATCGCCCCAGCCGAACAAACGCGAATTTTCGATCGTTTCTACCGAGTGCAGAGCGATCGCTCTAGAGCCACAGGAGGTGCTGGATTAGGGCTATCGATTGCAAGTGCGATCGCAGTGGCTCATCAAGGCAGCATTCAAGTCCAGAGTGAGTTAGGAAAAGGCAGTACATTTACAATCCGTCTACCACTCAAATGAGAACAATATTACTGCGATCGCGTCCTATTACCATTGCAAGGGGAACCGCAGAATATCAATCTGTGGGTTAATGCGATCGTAAGTGCGATCGACCAGAATCAAATTAACGGAGCATTGGTTATGCTGGAAAATAACAGCCAGGAAAAGCAAGGATAAAATTGGGGACAAGCAAGAGCAACGAATGGCTGAAGCTGTTAATTCTCTGGTTCGTCAGAGAAAATTTACAAGGGTAGCGACATCAGCCCGTTCTTTGATTCGAGATACTGGTATACTACGATCGCCAGTTAATTATCTAAGAATTTGTAGTCATGGTAAATATGTCAAGCATCTCCAACATGACCTCTGAAGTGGAAAGTGACGCTCTGGGAGAGATCGATCACCTTGACAAGCAATTACACGATCGCTTTCAAGACAAGTTTGTAGTCCAGCCCTCGCTTACCCGACTTTTGGTCAGTTTTCAGGCTAACAAAACTAGACCCATTTATCGGTGGTACAAATACAAGGAAGCTTTCTCCGCTTCTCTGGTCTAGTTTTTATTCCAAAAATATCAAGTCATTCAAGGCAAGATTTTAGATCCTTTTACAGGTAGTGGAACTGCTTTATTTGCTGCTAGTGACTTGGGAATTGATGTTGATGGTATTGAATTGTTACCTATTGGTCAACATATAATTAATACCAAAATCCTTTTAGACACTGCATTCACTCTAGATGATTTTGAGCGGCTAAAGACATGGTTTAATTTGCAAATATGGAAACAATTTCAAAACCCAGTCACTCTGCCAGAATTGAGAATTACTAAAGGGGCTTACTCCGAAGAAACTAAAATAGAAATCGATCAATATCTTGGAGCTTATTATCAAGAAAATACCAAGGTTCAATCAGTTTTAATCTTTACTTTACTGTGTGTTTTAGAATCCGTAAGCTATACACGCAAAGATGGACAGTATCTGCGTTGGGATTACCGTTATGGTCATGGGCTGTCAAAAAAGTCCTTCAATAAAGGTGAGGTTCTTGAGTTCAGTAAAGCTATTACCCAAAAATTTAATGAACTTGTTAACGACTTAGAACCTCCTACACAACAACTTGAGCTTTTTCAAACTCAGAATAATCAAGGCAAAATTAATTTGCATCAAGGTTCTTGTCTGAAGATAATGCCCGATTTGCCGGACTCTACCTACGATGCAATCATCACATCTCCACCCTACTGTAATCGATATGACTATACTCGCACCTATGCACTAGAGCTAGCTTTACTAGGAATTTCTGAAAAGGAATTAATTAATCTGCGTCAGGAAATGCTAAGTTGTACGGTTGAGAATCAACCCAAAAATTTGTTGGCTATCAATCAGGCTTGGGAAGTAGCTTTAAGTATTGCTAATTCTCAAACTCTATTGCAGGCTATCTTAAGATATTTGGACAGCCAAAAGTCACAGGGTGTATTGAACAACAATGGTATACCAAGAATGGTAAGAGGATACTTCTATGAAATGGCTTGCGTAATACAAGAAAGCTTTAGTATCCTTAAACCAGGGGCATTTTTGTTTATGGTTAATGACAATGTGCGCTACGCAGGTATAAGCATTTCAGTGGACATGATTCTTTCTGATTTTGCTGAAAAACTAGGCTTTGTTACTGAAAATATTCTCGTCTTACCAGGTGATAAGGGGAATAGTAGTCAACAGATGGGAAATTATGGACGCGCTCCTTTGAGGAAGTGCGTTTATATATGGAAGAAGCAATAACTCGAAACCTATGTGCGCTTATCGTAACCATCTTAAATCCAGTGATGATATTGTAACAACCTATGAAGCCACTCGTGCGGGTTTTGTTGCACTTGCGATTGAAAAAAATCGACGTGCTACACCTTACGTCGCCGAAGCAAGGGCACTTCAAGAAGCTGCTCGTCAAGCCGAGATTCCTACTGATTTGTTAAACGTTAAAGGTATTGAAATGGGATTGTTGACTGCGGCAGGATTGTCAGACAAATCTCTTGCTCATTTGATGCCAAAGGATAAGATTGAAGCGATAAATGGTCTAATCAGGAATTTTCTTGAGCCAGCAGGGACAAATTTTGTGGAGGAATTGGTCTTTAGATTTCTACTGACTCGTGGTGATAGGCTTGGTGCTTCAATGCGTAATGTGGGCGGAGCATTAGCACAAAGAAAACTAACTCGTGCAATCCTCTCGACTCTCACAATTGCTGGTAAGAGATATTACTGGCAACACTCAAAGACGAAAAAGTGGATAGCCATGACAAATGATGACACAGAAATTGAGTTGTCTTTACGTGGAATAAGTTGGGAGAGCGAGCTTGGTAATCGCACACTGATTTACAACCTAACTGTTCCGCTAGTCAAAAGTAATGTGGATTTGTGTTTATTTAATCTTGCTCCGACGGAGTTGGTAACTAATAAATCCAGCGCAATTGACCCATCTATCGTGGCACCCTATGTTATTGCATTGGGTGAACTTAAAGGTGGAATCGATCCCGCAGGTGCAGATGAGCATTGGAAAACGGCACAAGCGGCACTAAATCGCATACGCGAAGCATTTTCCAGAGTTGGACATTCACCTCTGACTTTCTTTGTGGGTTCAGCAGTTGCAAGCAGGATGGCGGGTGAAATCTGGCATCAACTGGAAAACGGGACTCTCAGTAATGCTGCAAATCTGAATAAGGAGAATCAAGTTGCATCTATTTGTCGTTGGCTATGCAATCTATAAAAGCAACAACCGTTTTGACTCCGTGTCGGTTTTGCCATCCTTCCTCGCCCCCCTCTAGTGCCACAGCCATCTTCCCTGTGCCCAAAAGCCCTGATTTAACCAGCTTTTCCCCATCCAGCCAAACTTCTCGCTAAATTAAAGAAGTGTAAAAATTACTCAGGCCCTACCAAGGAGATACCATGTCCCGCGTCAGAGCACCAGAATTCCCAGCCAACTACCCCTGGTTAAACACCGACAAACCCCTATCCATCGCATCCCTCAAAGGCCGCGTTGTTCTCCTTGACTTTTGGACATACTGCTGCATCAACTGCTTGCACGTCCTCCCAGATTTAAAATACCTAGAACAAAAATACCCAGATTCCCTCACGGTTATCGGCGTTCACTCGGCAAAATTTGATAACGAAAAAGAAGTTGAAAACATCCGCCAAGCTATCCTTCGCTACGATATCGAGCATCCGGTAATCGTAGACAGTGACATGACAATTTGGCAAAGTTATGCTGTTCGCGCTTGGCCGACTTTAATGGTGATTGATCCAGAAAGTTATGTCATCGGTTACGTTTCCGGCGAAGGCAATAGAGATGCACTTGATGAGTTAGTTGGCAAGTTAATTGCTGAACACAAAGAACAAGGTGCTGTGAAGTTTGAATCACTCAGTTTTAGCTTAGAAAAAGAGCGGAAACCTCTATCAACACCGCTAGCTTTTCCTGGTAAAGTGCTGGCATTTGCGATTACTGCAACTGAGGCGAAACATCTTCACCAACAGGTCGCTCTTTTGGGTGAAATGACGGAAAATACCGAATCTGTAGACGAAATTGTATTGCCAGGGCCTGCTAATTCGGTGCAACAAAACTTAGTCGGTTCTTGCTTGTTTATTGCCGATTCAGGACACAACCGCATAGTTGTTAGCTCTACTGAAGGAGAAGTTCTGCACGTTATTGGTACGGGGAAACCGGGTTTAACTGACGGTGATTTTGCAGAGGCTGAGTTTTTTGCACCTCAAGGCATGAGTTTTGATGTAGACAGTCAAATTCTCTATGTTGCTGATACTGAAAATCATGCTCTGAGAAAGATTGACTTTGTAACTCAAAGGGTAGAAACTATTGCTGGTAATGGTGAACAAAGTCACGAAATTGTCCATGACAGCGGCAAGGGTTTAGAAACGAAATTAAATTCGCCTTGGGATTTAGAAAGAGTTGGAGATAGACTTTTTATCGCAATGGCGGGCTCGCACCAAATTTGGGAAATGCATTTAGATACTGGAATTATTGGGGTTTATGCGGGTAATGGCCGAGAATCCTGTGTTGATGGGAATCTGGCAGAATCTGCTTTTTCTCAACCCAGTGGCCTCGCTACGGATCGATCGGAGTTGTTTGTTGCTGATAGCGAGATTAGTTCGATTCGGGCGATCGGCATTGATGAAAACCCACAAGTGCGAACTGTCTGCGGTAGCGGCGAATTGTTTGGTTTTGGCGATCGAGATGGTCGCGCTGAGGAGGTAAGGTTGCAGCACTGTTTGGGTGTAGAATATGCTCAAAATTACCTTTGGGTTGCTGATACTTATAATCACAAAATTAAGCGGATCGACCACCGGGGCGGTATGTCGAGAACTATGATTGGAGATGGCACTGCGGGTCATCTTGATGGTAAAGGTATCAATGCTCGCTTTTTTGAACCTTCAGGATTGAGTGCGATCGGATCTCATTTGTTTATTGCTGATACGAACAATCATGTAATTCGGCGAGTTGAGTTAGATACGCTGACAGTCACAACTTTGGATTTCCCCGGTTTGTGTGCTCCTGATGTTTGTATTCCTGATTGAGGCGATCGACTTTTTTGCTATTTGTCCTGTTCTTCACGATCGTGGCGAAAACTTAAAATTCCGAAGAACTCAGCAGCAGCCTAATTTTTTCAGCATCGTTTAATTCGCCTACAATTCGCCGCACTGGTTTCGGCCAAACTTTAATCAACGTAGGAGTTGCAGAAATTTGATCTGACTCCGCTTGTTCGGGATGTTTGAAAACATCTATCACTTTTAAAGTGTAGGGATGATTGAGGGATTGCTCTAATAACTGATGTACAGTCACGAGAGTGTGTTCAGTGTTGGGGTTGCTGCCGGAAACAAACAGCCGTAAAACGTACCCTTGAGTCTCAAGTGCGCCTACACCGGATGCACTTGAGTGCAAGCTCTTGGTTGGCGGCGGCGACGACGGGAAGCGCGACGGGGGTGGAGTTGTCTCAGGAAACTGTTGAGTCGATCGAGATTGGGCGATCGGAAACTGTACAACTAAGTCGTGATTTTCCCAAAGTTGGGGGAATTGCTCGTAATAGGTAGCGATCGCCATCGGCTCGCACATTTCTTCACGGAGGAGGTGCCACACCAAGTCGCCCTTGTCAAAAACCGCATTCAGCAGCGTTTGATGGCGCAGCACGGGGGGGTAGGCTTCTGCTGAAACTCGCAACTGACGATCGCGCGGATCGAGCCAGCAGTCAACGGTTGCCGTATAGCAAGGTATCAAAAAATGCGGCGGTTCCGACAAGCCCAGTATTTCCTGTAGGGCTACGCACAATTGCAAATGCCACCGAGTTTGCTTGCGATCGTCTATGCAGTAGATTAAATCTCCCCCTGGTGTAAACAGAGCAATGCCTTTGAAAAATTTGGGCAAGGTTGGGCGATCGGCTTTCAATGAAGTACACCAATAACAGTTAACAATTAACAGTTAACAGTTAACAATTAACAGTTAACTGTTAATTCTCGATTTTTAAACTCTACCTCGAAGCATTTGGGCCATTTCGTTAGGAGATGGGGACTGTTCGAGACAAATCTCCTCGGTGACACGACCCTCTTGATATAGCCCGTAAAGACACTTATTCATCGTCGTCATACCCTCATAGGTATCCTTGATCATGATTTGGTTAATTTCTTCACTCTGCCCCTTCATGATGTATTCCTTAACCACGTCAGTATTGATCAGAATGTCGTGGTAGGCTGCCCGCTTGCCGTCTGTGGTTTTGCACAGCATTTGAGCGATGATTGCCAATAGAGATTCAGCCATCGAAACCCGTAGAGCCGGTTGCTCTTCGGAATTGAACATATCCAGAATCCGGTTCAGGGTTTTGACAGCGCTGTTGGTGTGCAGCGTCCCCGCTACCAAGTGACCCGTTTGGGCCGCTTTCAGGGCGATTTCCACTGTTTCTCTGTCGCGAATTTCCCCTACTAGCATCATGTCTGGGTCTTGTCGCAGGGCCCCTTTCAGGGCGTTGACAAACTTGAGGGTGTGTCGGCCCACTTCCCGGTGCTTGATCAAAGATTTTTTACTGGTGTGTACAAATTCTACAGGGTCTTCAATCGTGATGATGTGGTGAGAATTATTCTTGTTGATGTAGTCAATCATGGCGGCCATTGTGGTGGACTTACCGGAACCAGTCGGCCCTGTCACCAAAATTAGACCTTTGTGATAGCCACATATTTTCCGAAACACCTCCGGTAGCTTCAATTGCTCCATTGTCAAAATTTCGGCCGGGATGAGCCGCAATACCATAGCAGGGCCGGCCAAAGAGTCAAAGGCGCTGATCCGAATGCGGACGAAACCAAAGTCGAAAGCGCCGTCAAAGTCCAGGTTTTTCTGGAAGTAGGCAATTTCTTCATCAGTCATGCACTCCCGCAGCCAACCCATAAAGACATCTAAATCAGTCGTTGGATAACCCGCATCGGTAATCTCACCGCGTTTGCGGAAGCGGGGGATCTCATTTACTCCCAAGTGCAAGTCAGAAATGCCTTCTTCTTTGGCTCGCTGGACGAGCTGTCTCAAAGTCGGGTTTCCGTTGTTTTCTGAGCTTGAGCTGACGGGCGTGGCCAAGGATTGGGGGGCTGGTGCAGCAGTCGCCGGTGGCGCGGGGGGAGCCGCTGGTGCAGCAGTCGCCGCTGGTGCGGGGGGAGCCGCCGCTGGTGCGGGGGGAGCCGCTGGTGGTGCTGGTGGCGGTGCTGGTGGCGCTCCTGCTGCTCTGGGAATGCCTGGAGCTGGAGGGCGTGGCATACCTGGGGGTGGGGGAGCACCGGGTGCGGGGGGGCGGGGAGCTGGCGGTGGCTGTTGTGTCATAAAAAAGTTCGGTATGTGGGAAACTCAGTGGCTTGAGCTTAGAGAGGGAAACGACACGAGTGGTTTTAACCACCGTGAATCTTTTTTGTCCATTACCGCCTTGGGATTACTTGATTCGGTGTACTTTTGTAATGTACTTTCAGTGGGACAATTACCATTTCAAATTTCGCAATCCTGTACGCATAATGGTTTGCTCTTTTATAGCCTCCCTTGCGGGGTAATGTTCGCTTCGACCTGGTTATAAAGGCTTGTGAGACCTGCAACACTGTTTCAGTGACTTTAAAACTGTTTAATTGCAGATGACAGAGCTCTTAACTAGCGTCGCATTCAGAGGTGTCGTGACCTAAATAACGTTTACCTATTACTAGGTGGTCTGGTCAGTACAGCTTGCTCGATTACTCTTACAAGCTCAGTCCCGGAGCGGGCTGAGTTACTGACGCGCTACCTTAAAGTTGGCGAGCAGGCGGACTCGCTCGGATGATTTGCGGAAGTCTGGGAATGCTGAACGCGATTGTGAGTGTCTTGCACAAAAGCTTAACTGTTGAAATTAGTCTATCTCAAGAGCGAGTCAAACTGCTGCACCTGAACGGGAATATTCTTCCCTTTGCCCAATGCGATCGCCATCAATATAGGATAAGTAATGGATTTTCTACGTCTCTTGAGATTTTTTTTAGGTTCAGAGTTTTCACCGATCAAAAAGTATAAATTGTTACCGCTATTTCTATTTTAAGGAATTGGATCAAATGAATTCTGTTGATTGGGCTTTGACTCCGGCTCTGGAATTGGCGAAGTCGATCCGCACTCTTGAGGTGTCGCCGATCGAACTTGTCAACCTGTACTTGGAACGGATCGATCGACTAAACCCTCAACTGGGCAGTTATTTTACCGTGACAGCCGATCGCGCGATCGCCCTGGCCAAATCCCAAACAGAGCAACTAGCTGGGTTAAACAAGCTGCAAGAATTGCCACCTTTTTTCGGAGTTCCGATCGCCATTAAAGACTTGACACCAGTGACCGGCGTTCCCTGTACCTATGGCACCCAGGCTCTACAAGGCAATATCTCTGGCTACGACGAGTCAGTAGTATGGCGGATCAAAGCAGCAGGATTTAACATTCTGGGCAAAACCGCAACAGCTCAGATTGGCTCCTTACCCTACACCGAACCAGAAGGTTTCCCACCGGCGCGCAATCCCTGGAACCCAGATTACACAGCAGGAGGTTCCAGTGGAGGCTCAGCGGCGGCTGTAGCGGCGGGTTTATGCGCGATCGCCCAGGGTTCAGACGGCGGCGGTTCAATTCGAGGTCCGGCATCCTGCTGCGGTTTAGTGGGCATTAAACCCTCGCGGGGGCGCGTTTCCTGGGCACCTGTGGGAGATTATCTGAGCGGCATTTCTGCCAACGGCCCGATCGCTCGCACAGTGGCCGATGCGGCTGCACTTTTAGATGTAATGTCAGGCTACACAACCGGCGATCCCTACTGGCTCCCAGATCCAAATCCCACGTTTCTAGAGGCTGCAAGTCAAAAGTTGGGCAAGCTGCGAATTGCTTTTTCTACCGCTGTTTTCCCTGTGGGCGAGGCATCGCCTGTGTGTCAGCAAGCGGTACTCGATACCGTAAAATTACTGACTGATTTGGGTCACGATGTAGAACCTGGATGCCCGGATTTTACAGGTTTGATCGAGCCGTTTACGGCAATTTGGCAGTCTGGGGCGGCAGCCAGTGGAATTCCGGCACCTGCTTTGGAACCGATGAATCGCTGGCTGTTGGAAAGAACTATTTCGGCTGGGGAGTATTTGCGGGCTGTGAATCAAATGCAGGTGATTTCGCGGCGGATTGTGGGATTTTTTCAGAATTTTGACCTGTTAGTTTTGCCGACTTATATGCACTCGCCAATTCGGATTGGTGAGTGGGCGGATTTGAGTTGTGAAGAAACTTTGGCTAATATTGTGAATTGGATTGCTCCATGTCCACCGTTTAATGCTAGTGGCCAACCGGCGATCGCACTTCCTGCGATTTTAGATTCTCATGGTTTGCCGGTGGGAATTCAAATTATCGGCCGGCCAGCGGCGGAAGCAACTTTAATTGCTTTGGCGGCGCAGATGGAAGCAGCAAAACCTTTTCCGATTTTAAATTTTGACAGCTAATAATGTAATTTAACCATGATTATCAATCCTGAAAATGTGCCGAATAGTATCGGATCGAATTATCCTCAGCAATTCAAATCTGCTGTTTCGGGAAGAGTCAAAAAACGATTGGGCGATGCTGCGGGATTGAAGAATTTTGGCGTAAATTTAGTGCGGCTTGCACCGGGAAGTTGTTCTGCTCTCAGACACTGGCATACTTGTCAAGATGAGTTAATCTATGTTCTGGAAGGGGATGTTTCTTTGGTCACGAATTCGGGAGAGCAAGTGCTAAAACCGGGCATGGTGGCTGGTTTTCCGGCTGGTGATGCAGATGGGCATCATTTAGTCAATCGCACGAATTCAGATGTTGTTTATCTGGAAATTGGCGCTCGCACTTTGGGCGATGAAGTCACTTATCCCGATGATGACTTAATTGCCAAATTTATCGGGAACAATTGGATATTTGGACACAAAAACGGCGATATTTATGAGGATTAAAAAATTATGAGTCAAGTCAATCTTTGGACTTCGGCGGAACACGCTTTGTGGTATCTCGCTAAAGCCGATAGTATCCCCCACCGCACGGAAGGTGAAGCTGTACTTTTGGGGGAAGTTCCGAAAAATGTCAAGCGGATTCTGGATGTGGGTACGGGAGATGGGCGTTTGTTGGGTTTGCTTAAGTGCGATCGGCCAAATGTTCAAAGTGTGGCGATCGACTTTTCGCCTACAATGTTGGAAAAAGTCAGAACTCGTTTTGCTGAAGACCAAAATGTCACAATAATCGAACATAATTTTGATGACTCGTTGCCGGATTTGGGCAAGTTTGATGCGGTTGTTTCTAGTTTTGCCATACACCATGTAGAGGACGATCGCAAACGTTCCCTTTACGCCGAGATTTTCAACCTCTTAGAACCGGGAGGCATCTTTTGCAATTTAGAGCACGTCGCTTCAGCAACTCCGGCTTTGCATCAGAAATTTCGAGAAGCACTTGGTATTAGCGATAGACCAGACGATCCGTCTAATAAATTGCTCGATGTCGAAACACAATTGCGCTGGTTTAGAGAAATTGGTTTTACCGATGCAGATTGTTATTGGAAGTGGCGGGAACTAGCTTTGTTAGTTGGGGTGAAACCTGTTGACAAAAATTTACCTAAACCTTCTTAAATCTCTCCAAAGACTACGCTATAATAGCTAGATGAGTAAGTAGCCCAGCTCTCAAGAAATCGCTCAAAAACTGTTACCAGATATGTACGCCATCAAGCTTGAAATCAAACTTACAGCAATTCCCGCTGTTATGAAACACGGTAGGGACACGGCAATGCCGTGTCCCTAGGAGGATTGAACGATAAGTGAGTGTACCTCATAACAGCGGTTTCCGCTGTAATAACAAGGAACGTACCTTGATGGCGCGACATTCTGGCAAGACCAAGATTTTGCTACAATTACGCCTTAGCCCTCTATCATATCAATTCCGGTTGCACTCAGAGATGATTGTTGACGGTTGACGTTTGACCGTTGACAGTTAACAGTTAACAGTTAACAGTTAACAGTTAACTGTTGACCGTTGACAGTTAACAGTTAACTCAAATTTACTATTCCGATGAAGAGAGGATTTGAGATCGAGGAGCTAAAGACTTTCCTGGTAGTAGTAGCAAAATAATAGTACGGTTCACGATCAGACATGGACTGAGAAACTGTTATAAAGATTACCTATTGGGGGTCTGCTAATTTTTGACTTAGGCTTTTTAAACTTTACTTGGTTTGATGCCGAAAACTTTTTCAGAACGAGGATGAGAAATAAAATAGCTGAGAAAGTTACTGGTATCTTGTCGAGTGGAACTCTATAAAGATGAGAAGATCAAAATGGGTAAGTACCGCTCGAATCCCTGTAACCATTAGGTTCGGTTAGTATCTGTGCTATGGGGAAAAACTTGGTACTATAGCCTTTCTCAGTAACAGTGTGGTGCACGCTTGATATAGGGCATAGGGGATTGGGCATAGGGCATAGGGCATAGGGCATCGGCTTGTACCTCATGGGGTTGAAAACCGCTAGATCCACCCGGTCACGAAAGCGGCCCCCCCTGAGCGAAGCGTTGGACGCTCGCCCAAGGACTACGCTCAGGATCAACTCCGCCGAAGTGTCGAACGGGTAGCCGAAGTGTTCCGAGAAACCGGGTTTTTTTGGCCTTAGTCCCTAAACTAATCAGCCGGACATGATATCACTCGTCGGCAGTTAAAACTGAATCTGGCTGCTGCGGATTGCTGTAAAAACTAGCAATAATTGCCACCATCAACCACCAGAGCATATTGACTTCCGGCCTATACCAAACAGTATCGACAAAACCGTGGGCCATCATGCCGGCTAAAGTTGCGATCGCCCCAATCAACCAAAACCCCTGATTCGATTGGAGATTTGGATAGTTTTCGGTCAAGTTAGAACTGCTAAATTGCGCGTCACGCAATCTTTTGATTTGCAACAAACCTTGATTTACTGTTACTGTCAGCAGCCACAGAAAACAACTCAAACCGATAAAACCTGTTTCTACGGCAATTTCTAGCAGCACTGAATAAGCGCTCAAAGCAGTGAACTTCGGCTTCATATAAAGCGGATAAACTTTATTAAAGGCAGTGTTTCCGGGGCCAATTCCGAGAATTGGTCGATCGCGAATCATGTCAATCACCGCTGTCCAAACATTAATCCGAAAATTGTTACTGCTGTCGCCGCGGCCGATAAACATACTGGAAACTCGATCGCGCACGGGTTCCACCAAAGCCACTCCCAAAATTAACGCCCCAGCCAAACCTCCTAACCCTAACGGTAGAGCCCATTGCCGCCAAAACTTGGGCATCAAAGGATTGTACCAATACCACAGCAGCACTAAAAACACCACAAGTAAAGCTACAAAACCAATCCAAGCGCCCCTGCTGTCGGTGTAGCGCAAACAGGCGCAATTCACCACCAACATCGTCAGCGCCAAAGCTCTAGTTGCCGATCCCTTCCACACAAAAAGTGCGGCTGCGCTGAATGCAATTGCTGGTAGCAGATAGGAACCAAGCAGGTTGGGATTACCTAAAAAGCTGTAAACCCGCGTGACATTGGCTTGAGTAGAAGTTGGATCGTTCCAAGTAGCCAGCGGTGGCACTTTATCGATCCACTGTCGCACGCCGTAGAAACTGACGATGAGAGCGACGTTCAAATACACGGCGATTAACCACGAGCGTAAACGGGGCGATCGCAATATCCTCGCCATTAGCCCAAAAAACAGCAAATACAGCGTCAACTTCGTCCAGCCGGTAAAAGCGGCCGCCTTTACCGGAGACATCGCGGTTGCTACCGTCGCAATGCCCCAGTAGAGCATTACCAGCAGGTGAATGGGTGTCAGGGCGATCGCGCGATCGTCCGAAACAGTCAGCAGCACCCAAAAAGCAGCACAAGCCGCCATCAACACACCCACTAGGGCATTGTTGACAAAGGGGCCTAAGCCAAACGTCAAAGCAAGCAAAACAAAACCTAGCGGTTCCGCCCACTGCATTAGCCAGCTACTCTGCCGCCAACTTCGCGCATTGCCGATCGCTACATTCAATAAATAACTTCCACTTTGCCACTGTAAGAGCGGCAAATTTGTCAGAGTTAACTGTTGCCAAACTGAATTCATTTCAATTTTTATGGTAATTGGTAATGGGGAATTGGGCATCTGTAATATCATGTCCGGTTAATCAGTTATCATTCGAGTGCGAGCGTCCCGCTCGCGAGCGAGACGCTCGCACTCCGAAATAAATATAAGCGATCGCCCGGACTTGATATAATTGGTAATCGGTAATCGGTTATTGGAAGTTAGAACAACAAATAACCACTAACAAATAACCACTAACAAATAACCACTAACTAATGACTAATGACTAATGACTAATGACTTCTTCCTTCATCCTTCCAACAACTCCGTAGCATTTGTGCAGGGGAGCCAGAGCAGGTAGCGATACCCTGATTCCGGCGATCCTTGAATCGAGAGTTGGCCGCCTTGAATTTCCACCAACTGGCAGCTCATGAGCAGCCCCAAACGTTCCCTATCCCCGTAGCCAGCTAACAGCGGTGCAGTATCCGCCGCCTGAGCCGCCATCGAGGCCGCCAACTCTGAGAAGGAAAGGGTTAATCGTTCTTGATTCTGTGCCGACAGAGGTAGTGGCGATCCGAGTCCGAGTTCCCTGTTGTCCGAGTTCGATTCTGAACTCTGACCCGATCGGGCTTTCCACAAGTAGTCGGAGTAGAGTTTAGCATGGGGCAAACTTTCTCCCAACCAAGGGTGAAAAACCCAAACTCCGATGTTGATTCCGTCTTCTTTCCGAGAAACGTGCACTCGAATTACGCTACCAGCCCCAGCAGATTGAATGACACTAAAAATTAAGTGGTGTAGCATTTGCTGAACTTTATCCTTATCCGCCAGCCAAATCCGCGGACCGGGGCCCATAGACAGGTTAATTTCTTGCTCTCGTCTAGAAGCTGGCTGCAACAGGGTAGTCACTACCTGCTGGCACAAAGTTTCTATATCGACGGCGCTCCGCTTTAGGGTGAAACTGGATTCATGCAATTCTGTGAGTTCCAAAATTTCTTCGACTAGCGATCGCAAAGACCGGCTGCTGTCTTGGATCACGTCGATATATTCTTTTTGCTTGCTCGTTAGGGGCCCGTAAATTTCTTGGCTCAACACACTTGCCATGCCCATAACTGAAGTGAGCGGGGTGAGCAATTCTTGCGCCAAATAATTCAGCAGTTTTACCTTAATTGAGTTAGTAGACAAATCGATCGGTTTGTTAGTCATTGGTGATTTTTATGGCTTTATTATCGATCGTTTATTGTTAGGGGTTTATTCGACCTCTTTCCCAAGTCTATAACAACTTGTTTGCAGTTGCAGACATCAGTCTTTTTTTTTCTAACTATTCTAGGTCGAGGGTGCTTAGGTTGCACCCTACCTCTGTTCATTTTGTTTGTTTAGCTCGAAATTAACCAATCACCAATTCCCAATTCCTAATTCCCAATTCCCAATTCCCAATACTTCGGCGTAGTTGCTCCTGAGCCCTTCGGCTACGCTCAGGAGCAACGCAGTCGTTGGGCGGTTCCTGAACCCTTCGACGCAGTTTACCCGCTCGCGAATTCGAAGGGCTCAGGGGCCACGTAGTCGAAGGGCAGTACAAGTTCCCAATTCCCAATTCCCCATTCCCAATTCCCCATTCCCAATTCCCAATTCCCAATTCCCAATTCCCCATTCCCCATTCCCAATTCCCAATTCCCAATTCCCAATTCCCCATTCCCAATTCCCAATTCCCAATTCCCCATTCCCCATTCCCAATTCCCAAGTCCCAATGCCCAATTCCCAATGCCCAATTCCCAATTCCCAATTCCCAATTCCCAATTCCCAATTCCCAATTCCCAATGACTAATTAATCATTCCTTCTAAAGCTGATTGTAAGTCTTGAGTGAGTTCGGCAACTGCTAACCTGCGGCTGCTTTGATATCCTTCCCAGCGATCGTCCACTGATATTGGCTCACCCACGGTCATTTTTACTTGCTGTTTGCCCAAATTCGGTCGCCCGAAAGGATTTCCCCCTTTGATGCGAGCAAGTACGTCCCACAGCAGTAAAGTTGTTTCTGCTAGCCGTTCTGCGGTCAGCTTTTCTTGCACATACCTGCCGGTAACGGACACAAAACTTTCTACGAGTCTCATGTGCCACATCCGGAGACTTGCTTCTTCGGCGAGTCGATCGGCTAATCCTCTTTCTAAGGGACAAAGCGCTGCAATATCTTTGATATCTTCTCGATAAATATAGTCCCAACCTGCTTGTTCCAAACGGCGACAGCGGTCTATCAAACTGCCTTTTGGCTTCAAGTTGAAATACTCTTCTGCTACAAGTAGTGCCACGTCTAAAAGTGCTTGCAACCGATCGTTCATAACTTGTTCTTTTTCCGAATCTCCTGCTGTTGCCTTGGGGATTTCCACGGGTATCGAAACAGAGATTTTTGGCGGTAATTTTTGATGGTAAAAACGGGTATAAAACTGCTCCATTACTTCTAGTAAATGGCTGCCCAATCGAATTAGGCGCATATATTGGAAGTTGTGATTTGGGTCTTGTGAACCTAAAATCTTCCTCGAAAAATTGGCGTTATTGCTACTATCCAATGGTGGCAATCCGCAATCTGCTTCTAATTGAGTTAAAAGTTGTTTTAGGGGTTCCCAAGGTGGCTGGACATAGCGGTATTGAATGCCGATCGGCACAATTAACACTTTTTCATTTCTGTCAGCTTTACGCAGATCTTCAACGCACCAGAAGCCCATTTGAGCAATCCCTGGTTCGAGGGGGCTCACTATTTCATTGTGACCGTTGGTGGCACCTTCTGGGGCGGCGGCGATCGGGAATTTGCTATTAGCAAATAAATCGCGGGCCGATCGCAATCCAGCTCGATCGATCTTACCGCGAACGATCGGAGTGCCGCCGAGGTGGGAATACAGCCAGCCGACGCCCGCACCAGCCCAGAGGGGAATGCCGCGATCGTAAATAAAGTGCGAATGTACGGGGAATTGCAGGGGAATGCCTTGTTGCCGCGCTGAAGCAGGAACCAGTTTCCAAACCAGTTGTCCCAAACAGTAGGGATCCTCTGAGTTGGGGTGGCGGAAGGCTAGCAGGAAGCGAACTTTCTGATTTTGAAATTGGTGAAAGAGTTCGGCGAGGGTTTCGACGTTTTCGGCTTGAATGTCGCTGATACTTGTCCGAAATCGCAGCCACCAGGGGAGCAATTGCTGACAGCCAAGCACTACTAGGGGGTTGTAGGCTGGGGGTATGAATTCTAGCGGCGGCTGAACTTGGCTAATTGAATTGGGCATTTGCGATTTGAGATTTGCGATTTGAGATTACTCGCCTGCGGTAAAAATTTCTGATTTTTACTTTTTTGCTATTCTAATAGATACCCGACTTCTTAAAGAAGTCGGGTATCTGGGTATTCTGTTTTTTTAGATGCGCCTCAGCTTATTAACCACAGAGGACACAGAGGACGCAGAGGAAAAGAGGAAGAAAGAAGATGGATAATTTTACAGCCTGAAGTCAGCAATTTTTCCCCAATCCTAAATCTCAAATCCCAAATCTCAAATCCTATTGTGCGGCTTGAAAAATCATAAAAAAAACTCGGTAAGTGGGAAACTCAGAGGCTTGAGCCTAGAGAGGAAAACAGCTCGGCGGTTTCAACCGCGTTGAATCCCCAAAAGGGGTTGGAGGGGTATGGTTGCCCCTCCTTTCGAGGTATGGTTGCCTCGGTCTCCCTTGCGGGGTGATGTTAGCTTCGCCAAGGTTATAAGGGCTTGCGCCGGCTTGCAGCACTATCTCTGTTACCTTAAGACTGTTTAACCGCAAGCGACAGAGCAAGGGACTAGCTTCGCATCCACAGGGTGTCGTGACCCAAATAACGTAGTCAATGAAGACGATAGCTGGTCAGCATAACTTGCTCAATTACTCTTACAAGCTCAGTCCCTTTAGGGCTGGGTTGCTGACTTCTTGGAAATGAACTGCGTCCGATCGCGGATCGCAGTGCGTGACTTTGACTTCTAGTCGATCGCCTATTTCGATCGATCGACCAAATCGCATGGCTAATTCTAACCCCAATTCTTCCAACAAAATCAATCCCACATTACTGTCTTCCCGTAGCCAGCGCAGCATTAAAGCCTCCCAGACTTCATCCGGGTTGCGCCGCAAATATTCCAATCCCCAATAGCGGTTGGTTTGACGTTCAACGCTAGAGGCTTCTCTGACTGCGGTGCCGAGACACATGACTATTTCCTGCATTTCTTCAGCACAAAAAGGCAACGGTTCGCCTCGCAAGTGAGCTTTGATTTGAAAGTGAGTCAGCAAGTCGGTATAGCGGCGGATCGGAGAAGTAACTTGAGTGTATGCTTCCAAACCCAAACTCGAGTGCCTTCCGGGGGTCAGACCCATTTCGCTGCGGGGCATACAGCGACGCACGGCGCAAGCCCGGGCTGGCCCGGCGGGCACAGCTAGCAGTTCTTCTTCGGGAGGAAGTTCTGGCTGGGGCTGATAGCGGTAGGGTATGGGTAGGCTGTGAACCTGACCGTAACGCGCTGCGAGTTCCCCAGCTAAAATCATCATTTCGGCTACTAGCAATCGGGCTGTGGAGTCGTCGATGACGTGGATTTTGATGTCGTCGCCGTTGACTTTGATGACGGATTCGGGCATGAAAATGCTGATGGCGCCTTGGGTTTCTCGCCATTTTTGTCGCAGTTTTGCCAAATCCGCGATCGCACCTATTTCCGGTTCTGCTTCGATTCCCAACTCCAACATCTCGTCTACATCATCGTAGGTTAAGCGGTAGGTAGGTTTCACCGTGCTGATATGAATGCTGTAATCTTGGAATGCACCAGCTTCATCTAAGATCACACTAAAGCTGAGAGCGCTGCACTCTTGACCTTGATTTAAGCTCATCGGCCCGGTTGCCAATTCTGGGGGAAACATTGGTATCATCCCCGTGGGCAGGTAAACTGTGGTGGTGCGCTTTCTGGCTTCGAGGTCGAGTTCGTCTCCGGGGGAGAGTAAGCGAGTCGGATCGGCGATGTGTATCCACAGGCGCTGCTGGCCGTTTTCGAGGAATTCTAAGCTCAGCCCGTCGTCTATTTCGGTAGTGCTTTCGTCGTCGATCGTGTAAACCTTGAGGTGAGTTAAATCTAGACGACTGGTTTCGGAGTCCCTTGGGGGATTTTCTAGGCAGCGTTGCGCCACTTCTAATACCTTGGCGGATAGTTGTAGGGGAATTTGGCTACGCCGCAAAAACAGGTTTTCGTGGTGACTCCACAAGTCGAGATCGACTAAGAGTTGAAAGGCTGCTTCGGGTGTTTCGGGACGTTCTAAGCTGGCTAAAGTTTCTAGGGCTGGGGTGCGGTGTGTTGCTTCTTCTCCGATGGTCGCAAATCGTTCTAGGGCGTCGAGGCGAGTTCGATCGCTATTTGCCCAATCTACTTTTTCTCCTGCTAGTCGCTGCTTGACTCGATCCCAAAATCCTTGGGATTCTTGGTGTCGCTGCTGTTCTACTTCTTGCTGGTGTTTGATTTCGGCTACTTGGGCGACGGAACGCGGTTCGTATCGATCGCCCTTTTGTTTGAAATACAGTTTATCTGTTGACAGCAAACAATAAGCTGCGTAGCACTGAGCGGAACTTTTCTCGGAAAATAGCAGCACTGCTAAGGATTCCGGGTCTGCGGTTTCTCCGTCCCCGACTAGCAGTTCCCAAGCTACCTCAAGACTCGAAGGATCTGAGTAAACTTCTACTTCTTTGAGAAATTTTGGAATGTCGGAGGGTTTGTAGGTTTCTCCGGCTATTTCGTAGGTGATTTGTTTAGGCGGTATGCTGTGCGGTTGACTGTTTTCGTCTACCAACACCCAGTTTTTTTTGCCGTCGGGGCGATCGGCAACGGCTAGACGGCGGTCGCCGTGCAGTCTAAATTCTACTAAGGTTCCCTTGTCCACTTGCCAGTTGTATATTTTATATTTTAGATTTTTACATTTGCCACTTGTCAAGTTTTGAGTTTGGGATTTTAGATTTTGGAGACTTGTATTTTTTCTGGTTAAATCACGTAAAAACGTTACTTTCGCCTAGCTTTTATGACCGTCCAAAATCTAAAATCTAAAATCCAAAATCCAGTTAACCTTCTTGGTTTACGAAGGGCATCAAAGCTACAATTCTTGCTCTTTTGATGCTTCTGGTCAGGTCTCGTTGCTGTTTTGCTGTCAAGCCTGTAATCCGCCTGGGCAGGATTTTACCCCGTTCTGTGACATATTTTTTGAGCAAATCGACATCTTTGTAGTCGATCGGATCTCCTGGTTTAATTGGCGAAACACGCCTGCGAAAGTAAGTCATGGTTTTTGGGTAATTGGTAATTGGGCATTGGGCATTGGGCATTGGGCATTGGGCATTGGGCATTGGGCATTGGGCATTGGTTACTGGTAGCTCATCACAAATAACAAATAACTAATGACTAATGACTACTGACTAATGACTCATGACTAATGACTCATGACTACTTGATCTCTTTGTGATTCGTGTGCTTGTTGCAGTGGGGGCAGAACTTTTTGAGTTCTAGCCGGGCCGTCGTGTTGCGACGGTTTTTGGTGGTGGTGTACCGAGAAACGCCTTTCGAGCGTTTGCTTACGTTAGTTCGGCACTCAGTACACTCTAGGGTAATTATGATGCGGACGCCTTTAGCCATAATTCTAAATAAATTTCGACTAATTTAAACACAATTTATTATCTTCTCACATTGCTCTGCACTTGGTCAAGCAATCTTCTAATCTTGATGTCCAGGGAGTAGCCACGGCGGGTGCCGACGATGATCGTACCGGCGAGTCGATCGTGGAAAGCTTGGGGAAACCGAGCGGTGTCGGTGCAAGCACGGCTACAGTCGATCGCCAAGGGCAACATTAGCAGCAAAACACCAGCGTTGGTGGAGGTGAGTCCCCCTATACCTGCACAGGCTAGGGCCGCGCAGGCGCCAAGCAAAGCCTCGCGTTTGCACAGTTCTTGGAGGCCGGGAGTCCGTTGCAGTCTGGGGTCTACAATTTTGATGTCTACGGCCCAGCGGCCGAGACTTTGACCTTGGTTTTTCCTGACGATGGCTACTCGCACGATCAGCCACAGCAGGATAAAAAATATGGTTTGGACGATCGGATTAGCGCCGAGAAGCAAGCTGGGCAGCCAAACGGCGATCGCGTCGATGCCTAAGGCACCGGCGCGACGGCCGATTGATACTTTGGGCTGGAGAGGAACTAGGTCGGAACTCATGGGCAAAAAAGAATTACTTTGAAATGCGTAAGTCCTGTTTCTATCATAGCTGGTAAAAGTATAGTCATCTATTACAGTGCCATGGGAGGCGTTGAGTCCCTCCCCTTTCGCTTTCACTTCGAGCGGATTAACCCTTCTAAAGCTGAACTACGCAGCTCTCTATCAAGAGTGCTAAACGCATTTGGGATTGCTTTTCTCAAAATATTGTAAGACCCGTTAACATCGGCGTTAATCAATCGACCCTTCTGACTATATGATACTACCATTGTCTATTGATGCTTACAATCTTAATGAAGTTTTACAATACCTGAAATCAAAGGGCTTGCAGCCGTGGGGCCTAGGGTCAAGGCGCAGCTACATATTAATAAACTTCATCATGGCTTCCAATATCAACCAATAGAATGACCATTTCTAATAATTCCTCATCTTCAGAAAAAATAAAAATTATTCTGCAATCGTAAGCAACAGAACAAGACCATAATCCTGCCAAGTCCCCTCCTAACTTGTGAGACTTCAAAGATGGCGTAAATGGATCATCTGCCAAACGCCTTAACACCTTAGTAATTTGCTCCTTTAATTGTGGATTTTTCTTTGTAATCTTCTTGAAAGACCGATTAAATCCACTACTCCAGACAACTTCCATCATCATCTCCTAGTAAATCTGCGATCAAATCATCAACGGTTCCCCTCTTTGCTGTCCCATTCTTAAAAGCTTCCATCACTTCCTGAGCATTAGCCAAAATTTCAGCCCGCCGATTTTCAATCCGTCGCTTGCGGATTAACTCAAACAACTGATCCTGATCTTCTATTGATAAACTTTCCACTTGATCGATAATTTCTTGTAAAGTCATCATACAGACTCCTCTAAAGTAAAATTGACTAAAGATTACGCCTAGGCCAAAACCCGATTCTTAATCAAACGGCTTAATCCCTGTTCCGTCACAATATCTACCTTACAACCTAGCATATCTTGCAAATCCATCCATAGTCCCCCTGGGAACCAAGGCGAAATTTTCTGTAAATCATAATCCACCAACAGATCAATATCACTACTCTCAGTCTCCTCACCCCGCCGCCCACCGAACCAAACACCCACAAATTAAACGCCCCATGTCGCAGCGCCACTGCCAGAATATCCTCGCGCTTGGATTGTAATAACTGTTGTAACTTCATCATAATATTTCCTCAAGCATCTGGATGATCTAGGGGTAGATTGACACATGGCCGTAAATCAGCGACCTTTTTTTAATTCTGGCTCATAACCTTCTCTGCTAAACCAGTATTGTAACGGTTCATCAAAACGAGAGTTTAGGATAGGTTCGTTTACTTCGTAGGTTATTTTTAGTAATTAGTAATTAGTCCTTGTGAATTGAGCAGCATATAATTTTTTTCATGCTTCATCTGACTCTTCATCTGACTCTTCATCTGATGCTTCATCTGACTCTTGATCTGACTTTGCTCTTTTTATATCTAACATATCTAGCAATTTATCTAAACAAAACTCCGAATTAGCTGAGGCTTTTCTTTCAAAGAGATAAACATTTCTTGTGTAATCTATCAATTTGCCGGAATCTGTTTTACCATAATAATGTTCAGGGGTAACGCTAAATAATTTCCAACCTCGACTTCCTAAGTTATTAAATAATGTAATACAGTCATCTTCCATCTTTATGTTATTTGTGTATGCCCCTCTAATTCTCAACCCATAAAAACCATATTGTCAACCCCAAAAAATAGACAGTAATTCGTCATCGTAATAAACTATAATATATTCATATTGGGGCTTAATCACTATTGGTTATACCAAAGAGAGTAGTCCCCCTATAAATTCTTTGTTTTCTAAACAATTCTTGATTTTATCTGAAGTGTTCATAATAATACCCTCAAATGTTCAAATTTTTAATATCCTACAGATCATTATCGCTTCTCAAGTTCACTCTACCAGAAAAAACCCTGGAAGGAGAATTGCGCGATCGCTCACTTTCAACAATCAACAGTATCTCACTTTTGCTGCATTACTGCATTAACCTGCAACAACTTGTAACAGCTCAACATTAGATAGCCACATAGGATACAGCGATCGCACATAGTCATGGCTTTAATTTCATTCTTTTGGCAAATTTGGATCTTCGCGACAAGTCGAGAGTGGTAATGCTTCACCACCTTGAATCATGAGAATCCTCATCTGACTGCTATCTACAACAACATTTAAACAAGCACAGCTATATCCATAATTGCCATTGGTTCGCACAACTTCTTTGTCGTCACCGATGGGAATAGTTTCCATTCCTTCGGCTCGATATCCACCTTGGATTGAAATAACCCAAGTGCCATCTCTGTCTTTTAAATACCAATTTGCTGGCGTGGGAACTTGCAACCATCCACACCTAGTTTCTGTCGCCTTAACAGGCAAAGCTATGACAGAAATAAATGAGATTATAGCCAGTATAAACAAGCTTCTTTTCATAACTATAATCATTTCATCACCTTTTTGGCAAAGTATCACTACAACCAGCTTCTTTAAATTGTTGAAGCAACCGATTTCTATCCGCTTGGGAAATGTAACTCATTAATTTAGCTGGATCGACTAGCGGTTTAGGCCAAGCGTATTCGTAGATACCAGCTTGATTGTTGCTAGTGTTAATAAAAGTCACCCCTAAATAGTTGCCTTGTTGAACCAAAATCGTGCGTTCGCTTGTTCTGACTTGTTTACCAGAGATAGTTCCTTGAGCAAAACTTATCCCGATGTCATTGGCTGTGGGAATAAAAGTTTCTATAATACAAACTTTACCTTTAATAGTTGAAGGGTAAATATTTTGTGTTTCTTCTAGCGCCGTCCATTGACCGAGAAAAGGTGCTACATCAGGATTAACTGGCAACCAAGCTCTAACAAATGCTTGCAATTTATGAGTCTCATTTTCATTACGGCGATCTCGAATATAAAAATCACGATTTCCTGGCGACGGCGAAGCCACAAAACTGAGAAACTGCTTCATTAATTGCTGTAATTCATTTTCAGTTGGGTATCGTTTAGATTGTTGTGCAATAATTGGTAAACAGCAACCCAAAATTATAAAATTCACCATCAAGGCTATTAGGCGGCGTTTTTTTCATAAGTAATACTTTCAAGTTCTGTTAACCCTTAGTTTACCAGCAAATCAGCACATATCCTCCTTGCTCATAAAACCTATGTATAAGCCACCAATCGCACAACCCCAACTCGATCGCACTGTGCTAAGTAAAATATACGCGATAGCCAAAAAAGTAGAGCGTCACAATTTGGCAAAACTAATAACCTGTGCGATTATATTACTGCCTGCAAACCTCGCTTTTTCTACACCTATTTACTTGGGTAGCACAGCAAGTGCTGAGGCTGACAGCGCTAAATTTACTCAAAAGATTAACATCATCTTGGCTCAAGACAGCACCCAGTTACCGCTGAGCGTTCGGTATGGTGGCACAGAAGCTAGGGGAGGCTTTGTCCTCATGCAGCTTACAGTACCTGATCAAGATACAACTCAACCGGCTTACGGTGGCAAGCTTCGTCTCTACGATGTTCATCTTGCCAAAATGTTTGAAACTTCCCATTTTTTGTGCCAGCAATTTAGAGGCGTTTCCGGTTATGAATGGGTTTATTCAGCAGGTAATGGAAGTATTCGCATGGGAAACTTTAGAATTTCCTGTAGTTTAGCTAACGAAATGGCTTCAACCTACGGTTTAGGTAAGTCAGAACGCACAAGTATTGCCAAAGATACGGAGGGAGGTACTCCCGAATCAGATGTCTATTCTATTCCGATCTTAGACATTAGGGGTTCTAAGATTCAGCGGTGGATTAATTTTGTGCAAAATTTTAAACCAACGAGCAGGTCGCTGTAGCAACCTGCCCAAAAATTGTGATTGGTTACAAAACTCTACGTCTTGTCCTAATTTTGGGGGTATTTCGGCTATACCCCTTTTAGCTGGTTGATTGACTAATATGTTTTATTTTTTTCTGAACTTTTGCTATCTGCCCAGGTTCAATTTCACTCATATTAACAACTTCAGAATTACTATCAATAATTAGTTTATTAATATTAATATTAAACTTATTTTCTGTATCCCATATAAGTTCCGTATTTTTTTCAGTATAGATATTTCTTGCAGCTTGGTATTTTGATAAAAATTCCTTAATATCTTTAATCTCTTCGGGAGAATTTGTGCGAATAGTTACATAATAGCAAGCATCTTGTTTTTCTTTTTCACTCAATTTTTCAATATGTTTGAAATTTGTAAAACCACTCTCCTTTTGCTGAAAAGAATAATATCCATTTTCCAACTGGGGAAAAAAGTTCGGTTCTAGTTGAAGTTCTTTTTTGCCCACTATCTTACCTTCAAAGAAACTACCTGAATTTGAGTTAATAGAATTTCGCAAAACTAAAGATATGTTTGTCATATTACTAATAATTTTAGGATTATCGTCATTAAAAAGCAAATGAAAGACGGTGGTGTTGTTAGTATTTCCAGCTAAACCGGTAGATGATATATTTTTCTCGTCTAACCATGACTCAAGATATAAAAAAGTTGGTTCTTGCCTTTGAGCATTTTTATATACTTCTGCTAATTTAGGATTAACTTTATGACATTGATCTTTGATCTTAACAAGCAAGTCTTTTACTTCTCGATATATTCTGTTACTTCTATCAACTAAAATCTCAAGAGATGTTTCAATGTTGATGCCAGACAGTGCTCTCTTAGTCCAATTATGACTACCTATCCAAATACTTGCTTGTTTATTAGGAAGGTCAAACAAAAGAATCTTAGAATGCAAGAGATGATTGTCCATAAATTTATCATACTCTGGGCTCTTCTTATCTTCTTTAGGTAAAGACTGAGTATGGAAATATACAGTCTTTGTTTTGTCCGCAATTTGACATACCATATCAACATTTGTTGGAAGAGATATATCAATACAAGCGAATGAATCTCCCTTAGTTAAGAGATTTACTAAATCAGAAGAAAAATACTTCTCACTTATTGTCCAATAGGCCACAGACATTTGAAGACACTCCGCTTGCTTAATAAGCTCATTTAATCTTGGCCTTACGCTGTTATGTAATATTGTACTATATAAGTTAGTTTGAATTGACATACTGATTCTCCTAAATTTATTAAATTTCAAGTTACACTAAACACTTTCATTGAATGTATAACTCAATAGTTTTTCGACCTCTACAGTATCACTCTTTACTGCGTTACTGCTTTAATCCTTAACAATTTGTAACTCGTCACCATCTGTTACCCTGTACGCAAACAACCCTCCTCAGTTTTGCACCGGGGGTAAAAGCGCAGAACCTCTGCGCTTTTGATGGGGCGATCGCGTTGTACTATTAAACCCTTAGTTTTGCGCGGGGGTTTTGTCGGGGTGTTGAAGGTTAGCGCGATCGCGTTGTACTCTGTTGGGCAAAATGAAACCCTCAGTTTTACGCCGGGGGTAAAAGCGCAGAACCTCTGCGCTTTTGATGGGGCGGTTTTGAAGCGCGATCGCGTGTTCGGACGGACGAATAAACCCCCCTAGTTTTGCGCCGGGGGTAAAAGCGAAGTACGCTTCGCTTTTGGTGGGGGCGATCGCGTCGATGCACAAAGCCTCGCGTTTGCACAGTTCTTGGAGGCCGGGAGTCCGTTGCAGTCTGGGGTCTACAATTTTGATGTCTACGGCCCAGCGGCCGAGACTTTGACCTTGGTTTTTCCTGACGATGGCTACTCGCACGATCAGCCACAGCAGGATAAAAAATATGGTTTGGACGATCGGATTAGCGCCGAGAAGCAAGCTGGGCAGCCAAACGGCGATCGCGTCGATGCCTAAGGCACCGGCGCGACGGCCGATTGATACTTTGGGCTGGAGAGGAACTAGGTCGGAACTCATGGGCAAAAAGGGCGATCGCGACTAGCTACTTTTTTATCTTAAGCTCTGGAATAGTCGATCGGCATCAATCAACCGACAAGCCAACCCCTAATAATTCAAGCCGAAAACGGATCTTCGCCGACTCCCAACTGCTGTTTCGACTTCTCCACCTGTTGCCAAAGCGCGTCTATCTGAGTAAATGCCTGTTCCACTGACATTTTACCGTTAGATACCAGAGCGCTAATATAACCCACGCGCTGGGTAAACTGTTGTAAATTCGCATTAAACACCAAATTCTCTGGCTTTACTTCACCGTAGTAGCGATTTTGGGGATATAAAAAATTTGAAAGTGCTACCATTGCTTTAACCTCAGATAAAAACTTATTTTCTTCATATATCAATACTATAAACTGCGCTTCCCTTCTAGAGGTGTGATGAAAGTAGCAAAATTTATGTGATCTTTTGTTACTTTTTGAGTGATGGCAATTACACACATATCTCCTCGGCAACAAAAAAATAAGCAATCGCAGTCCTTGACAAAGTGACACAAAAATTAAAAAATAGACATAACTACTGTTGTCAAAAATAGTTAGACTTTTTGTCAAAAACTGCGTAATGTCTCCAAATGCGCGATCGCCAAGTCCCAAACCCCCACTCAAGCAAGTTTTAATCAGACTTGCACTCGCAGTAATTGCTGCTTTCATCGTCATCAACATTCCTCACTCCTTAATTCCCGTGTTCAAAGAACCCGTATCCGAAGCGACGCCACCGCCGGAAATCCAAAACCTGCTCGCCGGTAAGCGCAAAATTGTGACTATTGGCGACAGCATCACAGAAGCTGGGAAATATCCCGGAGGTTACGTTTGGCTGCTGGAACGCTATCTGAATGCTCTTTATCCCGAGCGCGCGATCGAAATCATCAACGCCGGAATCTCCGGGCACAAAGCGACTGATATGCAAGCACGTTTCCAGAAAGACGTAATTGACAAAAAACCCGATTTAGTGATGATTAATGTCGGTGTCAACGACGTTTGGCACGCTTTCTTTGACTTCCAAAACCTGCAATTTTATCCCCAGGGAAACTTACCGACAGGAGTACCCTTGGCAAAATACCGAGAGAAATTAACTCAAATGGTGGAAGCGGCTTCTTCAGCGGGAATTCGAGTTGTACTGCTTTCTCCTACTCCCATTCGCGAGGTTCTCGACGGCCCGGAAAACCGCCGATTGCAAGAGTATATCGCGGCGATGCGAGAAATTGGCTTGCAAAATAAGTGCTTATTTATCGACTTGAATGCACCTTTTCGGGAAGTGATCGGCACGTTTCAAAAGCACGCCGGAAAGACTCTGAATTTGTTAGCAGCAGATGGAGTACACCCAAATCCGTCGGGGTATCGAATTATGGCTTTTACTATTTTGCGAGGTTTGGGAGTGCCACCAAAAGATCTTGAGAATTTGCAAGTCAAAAATTGAATTTTTGAATTCAGTTAACTGTTGACTGTTGGACTTACGCAAGGAAGCAATTTTGACAGTAAGGTGCGCCCATAAGCACCCTACAAGTAGAGTTTGTGCGTCTAGGAATATGGTATTATATTTTTTCATTCTGGCGGATGATAGCGTTTTAACCAACAGCTACCAATAATAACCAACGCAACCACAACGATAATTTCCGTCCAAAAAAACGACAGGAAATCACTTGCAGTCCCCACTGGCGGCACTCCCGGTTGAGCGTTGCGAATCGCCGGAAAAGCAAACAGCATCACAGCGGTCCAACTTAGCATTCCAACTTCCGGCAACTTACCCGATTTCATCACTTTTAATGCTAGCAGCAAGGCCATAATTGACAGTACCCACATAATTATGATAATCACTAAAGCAAAAAATTTCACCGGGAGCGATCGCGTTGTATAGACATCTATATAAATAAAGATAGAAGAATTTTCTGCCATCGGCTTGTAAGTGATATCGAAACCGGGAACATCAGCATCAAACTTAAATACTAGCGGCACTGGTTTGAGTTCAAAAGGAGCAAACTTTTTCCGAATCGAAGGCAGCGGATCGATGGAAATAGCGACTCTCGCCATGTGTCTATCAAACGGATAATTATTAGTTTTTCCCTCCACTAAGTTGAACTTTAAAGCAGGGACAATCATCGGTTTACCTTCTTTAAAGGTAATTTCTGAATCTGCTATATTTGCACCGTTAACTGTCATTAACAAATCTTGAGCCGGGTAGGTAGGCCCTTTTTTGTAAATGCCTTTGAGTTCAAATTCTAAACGGGCTTCTACTTCGTTTTTAACTGGATCGACTCCGATCGCAGTCATTTTAACTTCTACTAAGCCTGTGGGAGCCGGAGAGCTATCTGGAGATGGGCTGTAAGGCTCTTGGGCCTTAGCCATTTGAGAGTAAATAGATAAAATAATTGCAAAAATTACGATCGCGCTGCCAATTAAAATAAATATTTTTTTAATATTGTTTCTGTTGACAATTTGCATTGATTATGAGTATAAAATATTAAGTTTATTGTGGGGTGGGCATCTTGCCCGCCCAGAAACCGGGTTTTTTTACGAATACTTCGTTACCGCCGGCAGATTCGGCAAAAAACCCGGTTTCTTTCGTCGGAGTGCGTCCAGGAATGAACGGGAAAGATGCCCACCCCACAACAGATAAAGAATTAAGGAAGCAATACATTTGACGTAAAACTTCCGTGCAAACCGTAGGGAATATGATTTTTTAAATGCAGCCGCGCTACAGGGCCTTTGGTGATATCGCGAGCATCTAAAATTACTAAGCTCGATCGATGTTTTGCCGCATCATACATTAACATGAGCAACCAACCATCATCCTCAGCCGTTGCGGTGTCAGGCGTTGCAGTGTCAGGCGACACGCCTAATCCACGGGGAACAAATACCGGTTCCCCAGCAAAACCGCGCGGTGCCGCACTCCAAATTTGCTGCTCTCCCGTCAAGAAATCTACTTTAAGAATAGCTTGTAAAGGAGCATTACCCGTCGGAGCATCAGCAGCACCAATGTACAGATACCGATAAGGTTGTCCGACATGATTTGGATGCAAAGTTGGAAACTCGCAGCACCGACTTTCGACAACTTGATGCTGCACGGTTTTGTCTTGCACATTCAACTTGAACCGCCACAATTCACCGGCGGGTATACTGTCAAAATTAATCTCGCGAAAATCACCATCTGGCCCGACATTGGGGAATGATTCGTAGCAAACTGAATCTACAAAAACTTCGTCTCCTTCTTCCCATGCGTTGCAGTGGTGGAAAACAAAACAAGGTTCAGTTTCTAGGATTTGTACTTCGTCGGTGCCGTTGCGAGGAATCAAAATTGCTTGCGTCGGCTTGTCTGGCGAAAATTGAATGCACTGGGAAGCACTCCGCATTCCTAACACAAAAGGTAGAGGATTGAAGGAGACGGGATTTTGGAAGAATATGCAGTAATTTGGGGTCACTACCATATCGTGCAGAAATGCAAACCCCGGAATTGTATGGGCGTGATTTTGCAAAAGTTTGCCGCTTTCGTCGAGTTCATAAATGGTGATTGTACTCGACAAACCTGGTTTTACAGAAAAGTTGATTAGTCTGTCTCCGGCTCCATTTTTGCCCTTTTCAATTCTGGGGTGAGCAGCGAAGGGTTCACCTGGTTGCAATATCCCGTCTAGGGTATCTAAACCTATGGTTTCTAAGGTGCAAGGGTCGAGTCTGTAGGGTTCTGCTGCTTCCCAAAGTGCTAAGAGTTTTTCTCCCCAATATATGATGTTGGTGTTGGCAATGTTTTTGATTTTGAGGTCAAAGATATTATTTAGCCAGCCTCCTGCTTTCTGTGTGCCGAAAACGCCTCGGTGGAGGATTTTTCCGGCTGTTTGTTCTGCTAAATAGCCTTCGGTGTGGACGAATCGGTTGCGGAAGTGGGCGCGCCCGTCGGAAATTGCGATCGCACAAACCATCCCATCACCATCAAAGGGGTGGTGGATGCGCTCGCCGTTGATATCTAGCAAGCCAGGCCCGTTGCGAAAGAATGTGCCTTGTAAGTCGGCGGGGATTTCGCCTTCTATGTCGTCAATCCAATAATCGGATTCGTTGGGTTGGGATTCGTAGCCGCGCTGCCAGTCTGTGCGATCGTATGATAAGTTTTGGGCTGCTGTTTTGGTTTGGGAAGTTTCTATGTTTTGCATTGGTAGAATAAGCTTTTATTGATTTAACCGCAGAGAGCACAGAGGGCGCAGAGAGAAAGAAAAGATATCAAAATATCACAAGTTCAATATCTTTCTTCCTTCTTTCTTTCTTTCTTTCTTTCTTTCTTTCAATCCGTTACATCCCTTAGATTGCCAGTTGCCGAACTTCCTTCATTTGCTATCTTGGCTGCGGGATTCTGACCTTAATGTTGGCACTAAGTCGGGAAAGTATTCGGGCATGAAATGCTGTCCGCCTGGTTTGGAACTGCCCATTTCTGGTTCTAATACGGGGAGAGACTGTCGATAGTTTGGATCGTCGCTTTCTGTACTTTCAGCGGGCAGCCAACCTAGGAATGGTAGGGGCAGAAGTGTGGACAGGTTGGTGATGACTACTAGCAGCCAGAGGTTGTCGAAATTGCGATCGGTAATTCCCAGCCAGTGAGTCAAAACTGCACCGAATTCGTAGGACAAAAGTCCGGCTAAATTGGTGATGGACATCAGCAGGGCAAATAAAGTTGCTTCGACGCCACGGGGACACAATCGCGCCGAGAGTACCAGCACTGGCATATAAGCAATTTGCCCGATCACTGTTAAGATGAGGCTGTCTCCGATGCTGAACCACTGGTCGTCAATTCCTAAAGTTCGGTTGGTGTGAGTTACTAATAGTAAAGTTGTCAATCCCAAGGCAGTTGCAATGACTGTTGACCAGCCGAAAATTACTCGAAATGGAATTGTTTTGAGGAAGTGCTGAAACAGCCAGATACCGACGAGGGCGGCAATGCTGGTAACGAGGCGCACTCGGCCGAGAAATTCGGGTTGAAAGCCTAGTTCGTTGGTGGTGAAAAAGAAGAAGGCGGAGTCGGAAGTTGGGGTGGCTTGCCACAGGAATAGAAAGGCTGTTGGTAACCAAATTGTTTTTTGGGTAACAGCTTGCCGCAGTTGTTTTAATTGGTCTTTGACAGTTTCAAAGTCGGTTTTTTTGTGGGTTTTTTCTTCGGCAATTAACCAGGCTGTTGCTGATACGATTAGTGGGAAAGATGCCGTGATTAAAAAGATGGTGTGGGTGCTGAAGTTTTGGAGCAGGGAACCGCTGAGGTAGGCGGTGATTAGTCCGCCGAGGGCTGATGCGCCCCAGGATAGGGATTGCAGGGAACCGGCATCGGTAACGGATTCTTTGCGGGCTCTTTCGACTACTAGGGAGTCGGCGATGACGTCGCTGACGGCTAGGGAAAGGGAACTAAGGGCGATCGCCCCTGTAGCGGCCAAGGGCGTGTGTACTATTGTGGCTAGGGCAACCCATGCTGACGTACCCAACAGCCCGGAGAGGACGATGTAAGGGCGTCTGCGGTAGCCGAATATCGGCAATCCGTCGGACATGAAGCCGAATAGGGGTTTGATAATCCAAGGTAGGGCGACGACGCCCAGCATTGCTGAGACTTCGGCGGGGCTCATGCCGAGTTCGTCTTTGAGGAAGAAGCTGACGGCTAAGCGGGCTAGTCCGAGAATGCCTTGGACGAAGTAAATCAGTAAGATGGCTATGAGTTCGGGGGTTGGCTCATTCCCAAAGAATACTTTTTCTTTTAAGGATTCTTTGAGTTTGCTGACGCCGGATGGGGAAACGAGCATTTGAGCAATATTTCTTAATGAATCTCAATATTTATAACACACTCTGTAGTGGAAGGGTAACAAAAGGAGGTGGGATGCGAGAGTGACGGGGAGTTTTCAATGGTAGATTTTTTCGATTCCGGGCGAGGAAAAGGAGGGGGGAGAATGGAAAAAATATTCGATCGCTCTCTGTAGACGGCACTGATGCGCCCGCTGAGCTGTTGGCCAGAAATAAACATCATGTTTCGCATTGGCCTGCTGTAATTTGTGACCAATAATTTCAAAGGTGGTACAAGCCCCCGGATTTATCCGTGGAATCAATCCAAAATCCCAAATCTAAAATCCTCAAGCCCCCGCATTTATACGTGGGGTAAATCTAAAATCTAAAATCTAAAATCTAAAATCGATTGACCAGGTGGCTCTCTGGCTTCTAAGTCTTTAACTTTGGCGATCGCACTTTACACAGCCTATTTCAGCATAATTTTAATTACCAACAATGACTTGACTGTTCGATATTAGTATCAATTAAAACCTAAAATTGACGTGAGTTCGATAAAAATTTCTGTTCAGATAAATTATGAAAGCTTCAGGCTAACAACCTCTAGGAAAAACCCTAGCTTTCAACTTTCCGTCGAACTCACGTACAATCAATTGCCTGACTAGATAGAGAACACCTTGCAGAGAGGTTCAGTATTGACTAATCCTGAATGCTCAAGTTGCAACCCAGTTCCCTGACCACAAACCTGAAGATTATTCAATCTGTATGACTCTAAAGTTCCAGAGGAACGGGATTCACCAAAGGAAGACAACCTTACACTTAATAGGCAATCTTTCCCTGGGCTACGCAACTTTTGCTCTCCCTGGTTTCCTATTACAAAGTCATTCAACTCATCATCGTCATTAGCCCCGGAAACAGAAGTGCAAATAGGTACTAGAGTTTGCCTTGGGTTGGCAATCAGCGATCGGTTGTCCATAGTAGGTGTTTGACAATTCTGACGATCGCGGACTTGATTTTTGCTCGGGCAAATTAGAGGATCATATCCATCCTCACGATCGTCGTCGGCGATCGAAATCGGAATAGATACTGGCGCTGATGTCGGCCGATCGATCGGCGTTTCCGTTGGCTGGCAATTGCCGACTATGCGTTTCCGAGTTGGTGTCGCCGTCCAGATCGGTGTCCGCGTCGGTGTGTGCATCGGCATCGGCATCGGCATCGGCATCGGCATCGGTATCGGTGTCGGCATCGGTGTCGGTGTCACAAACTGTGTCACAAGCTGTGTCACAAGCTGTGTCACAAGCTGTGTCGGTGTCGTCACAATCGGCGTCACAATCGGTGTCACAATCGGTGTCGGCGTCGTCACAATCGGGGTAGCGGTCGGCGTCGTCACAATCGGTGTAGCCGTCGTTGTCTCAACAATCGGGGTAGCCGTCGGCGTCGTCACAATCGGGGTAGCCGTCGGTGTCTCAACAATCGGGGTAGCCGTCGTTGTCGTCACAATCGGGGTAGCCGTCGTTGTCTCAACAATCGGTGTCGTTGTCTCAACAATCGGGGTAGCCGTCGGCGTTGTCACAATCGGTGTCGTTGTCTCAACAATCGGGGTAGCCGTCGGTATCGTCACAATCGGCGTCGTTGTCTCAAGAATCGGGGTAGCTGTCGGTGTCTCAACAATCGGCGTCGTCACAATCGGCGTCGTCACAATCGGCGTCATCACAATCGGGGTAGCTGTCGGTGTCTCAACAATCGGCGTCGTCACAATCGGCGTCGTCACAATCGGCGTCGTCACAATCGGTGTCGTTGTCTCAACAATCGGCGTCGTCACAATCGGCGTCGTCACAATCGGCGTCGTCACAATCGGTGTCGTTGTCTCAACAATCGGCGTCGTCACAATCGGTGTCGTTGTCTCAACAATCGGCGTCGTCACAATCGGCGTCGTCACAATCGGCGTCGTCACAATCGGTGTCGTCACAATCGGTGTCGTTGTCTCAACAATCGGCGTCGTCACAATCGGCGTCGTCACAATCGGGGTAGCCGTCGGTGTCTCAACAATCGGGGTAGCCGTCGTTGTCTCAACAATCGGGGTAGCCGTCGGTATCGTCACAATCGGTGTCGTCACAATCGGCGTCGTCACAATCGGGGTAGCCGTCGGTATCGTCACAATCGGCGTCGTCACAATCGGCGTCGTCACAATCGGGGTAGCCGTCGTTGTCTCAACAATCGGGGTAGCCGTCGGCGTCGTCACAATCGGGGTAGCTGTCGGCGTCTCAACAATCGGCGTCGTCACAATCGGCGTCTCAACAATCGGCGTAGCCGTCGGTGCAATATTGACTGTAAATGTTCCCAAATTGCCAGCTACACCAAAATTGTTAACCGTGTCGCTTACTTGCTGAGCTTGTAGTTGTATTGTGTAAATGCCATTATCTGCCGTATCCCAAGCATCACCAGGGGGAGTAAATGAGTAAGTGGCGGTGCGGGGAGTGCCATTACCTAGAGGCGTGAAATTTACTAGAGTTGCCGGTTGGCTTTTGCCATCGGGCCCAGCGACGAGGATATCATTACTATCTAAGCTAGTAACGTTGACGGCTGTATTGTCGCTGTAGGTAACAGTGAAATTGTAATTAGTCCCACCTGCTGTGTTGATATTGGTTAAGCTGGTAGAAGCGATCGGCAAAGTGAAGTCGGAACTCCAAGTATTGCTAGCATTTGTATTCAGAGAATTGCCAGCCAAGTCGGCGATACCAGAACCAGTAGCAGTGAGGGAGAGTTGGTAATTGCCATCGCTACTGGTTAATCCCGTCAGGTTATCTAACGTCCAGTTAGTATTGTTCCTAGTGCTTAGGGTAGCCCCTGCGAGGGGAACGGGTACTCCATTTTGAGTCAGACTTAAATCGGCTATGTCAAAGCCTGTTACAGGTTCACTGAAAGTAATGGGAATTGTACTGACACTACTGTTGCGCGGATCGGGAGTAATTGGGTCAAAGGTGACAGTGGGGAGAGTTTTATCCACTGTATAAGTCTCTCCTGTAAAGTCGCCGTTGCCTTCACCGTTCCCTCCTAATGGGACAAATAGGGAATTATTAATCGAATCATCATCGACGATATTTAATCCTAGGATGCCATCACCAGTGCCCGTGTTAACACTTACATTGTAGGTGTTGTCGATACCTGTCACTCCAGTGATACTTGCACCCGTTGGCCCTGTAGATGTCAGGCTAAAGTCTGTGGGATCTACTCCACTCACATTCTCATTAAAGGTGACGGTGTAGTTGACATTATTTGATTGAGTTGGGTTGGGGTCGGCAAGTTTGATGTCACTGACTGTGGGGTTGTTGGATATAAAACTCACTGTTTTTCTCCCTGTATTTTATAGTTTATTTGATCGCACTTAGCCATGTTAGCATTGCAATTGCATTCAGTCAAACGATCGATCGATCCCATATTGCTCACACTCATTTTTTTTTACATAAATGGTATCTAGGTTAAGAGCAATATCAGGAAGATTTCTCGATATTTGGGATAATTTCGCTGAATTTCCCAATTTTGAGCATATGGTGATGTATTCTCTTTCTCTGCATCCTGTAATCAAGCCAGAGACACCACCTAAGACAGCGGAATTTCAACGCTCAACTCGGTTCCTTCTCCTGCTGCTGAGTTACATTCAAGCGTGCCGCCGTGCTTTGCGGCGACAATCCAGTGCGAAATAGATAATCCTAATCCGGTACCTTTTGCTGCTGGTTGTCAACAAGGGCGACAGCAATTTCGATCGCACTTCTTCTGTCATAGCGGGGCCATTGTCAATAATCGAGATAGCAAGGCGATCGAACTTGTTACCTTACCTCAGCCAGACAGCCTGAGTAAAGCAGCAGCATCAATTATATAATTTTTAATTTGACAGTGGCAAGAGAGAGTCTGATCGGAGAATATCATAGTACAAATTACTTAAATATATCCTTTCTCAGTAACAGTGCGGTGCAGGCTTGATAAGCGGGCCTAGGGCCTAGGGCCTAGGGCCTAGGGCATACCTCATATCGTTTCCGGTTGCATCGGAATGATACCGAGTGACAAGACAGTCGTGTCCCTACCCCATTAATTGTAGGTGACAAGACAGTCGTGTCCTCCGTTTATATCATTCCGATGAAGAGAGGATTTAATATCACTTTATTGAGAACTGCTATAAAGATAAATTAATAGGTAAGTACAGGGAAAGTCGGAAAGATTTTGCGAGGCGCAAGCAACAGCAGTAGGTAAAGCCTACAAGGTAAAATTTTATTGGCGATCGCTACATTTGCTGGCGGTGTCCACGGGGAATTTCTCGGCAGAAAGCCATAGTTTTCCAGATCCAGAAAAGTTTTTGAGAGTATTGTGATTGTGGATATATTAAGAATTGCGATCGAGTAAAAATGGGTAACAAATTAGGATGTAAGTGGTTGTCGTCCCTGGTAAGTATGTTTAGCGTTATGGCCGGCACTTTCAGTGGTATCGCAAACCCTGTGAAAGTGGCGGAAACGGTGGTTGTTCGCAAAGGAATTTTGCGGTTGTCAATATCTGTTACTGATTTGCGATCGCTCGTGGAAACGGGAAAAGTCCCCGATCGATTGCAAACATACGCTAATCAGTTGTCTGGGGAACAGCGGAGTCAAATCTTTGGCGCGCTACAAGCTAAAATTCCCCTGAATGTGGTCGGTTTGAGCAATTTGCTAAATAGTCGCGTTGGTACTGCGATTCTGGCGGATCTGACTACGGTAATACCCGGGCGCGACGGTGCGGGAGTCGAAGCGCTGCGATCGGCCTTAGTTTTGGGAGCGAAAGCGCCAGAAGGCTTGTCGGTACTGAGTTTTCTTGAAAATTATCCAGGTAGGCGGGTAGTGGTGGATCTCGATCGAGCCTTCGCTGTTATGGGACAATTGAATAGGAGTTTTTGGGAAACTCAGCGGTTTATGGCCGCGATCGCACCTCAATTAGCAGCCTCTAAACCTGCGCTGAAGCTGCCGATTGATCCGACTCAACCTGGGCCTCATTCGGTGCGGGTAATGAGGCTAGATTTAAACGATAGCACCCGCAATCGGCACATTCCCCTTGATGTTTATTGGTCGCGGGCGGCGACAATGGACAAACCGACGATCGTGTTTTCTCACGGTTTGGGTTCTGTGCGTACCGATTTGCGCTACTTAGCCGAACATTTGGCGTCTCACGGCTATGTGGTAGCTGCTTTGGAACATCCGGGAAGCAACGAAAGCAACACGAATTCTGCGATCGCGGGTAAGTCGCCGCCGATCGCACCTCAAGAGTTTTTAGACCGTCCCAAAGATATCAGTTTTGTACTCGATGAATTGGCAAAGTTAAACCAAACTGATGATAATTTGGAGGGGAAAATCGCGATCGGGCGATCGATGATCGTGGGATATTCCTTTGGCGGCGCAACTGCTTTGTCCGTAGCCGGTGCCGAGTTGCAACTAAGCGGTCTCAGACAGCGCTGTCAGGAGGATTTAATTACTTTAAGTTTCGGCGAAGGAATGCAGTGCGAGGCGGCCGGATTACCAGAAGAACGCTATCAACTGCGCGAACCCAGGATTAAAAGGGCGATCGCCATGAATCCTACAACTTCTTTATTATTTGGAGAAACTGGTTTAAGTGCGATTGAAATTCCCACCTTAATAGTCGCATCTTCTGGGGACAAAACTACACCCGCTTTCCGGGAACAAATTATCGGCTTCCCCAAAATTCCCTCTCCGAAATGGCTGGTGGGTTTTGTGGGCGGAACTCACCTCAGCGTTAAAGATCCGAGTACAACTTTAGAGCAAGTTGGCAGGCCGAGTACAGTGATGACGGGAGATGAAGTAGTTGGCGATCGAGCTGTTAGCATTCGCAACTATATTAAAGCTATAACTTTAGCAATGGCCGCTCAAATGACTGATGATGCTGACAAATATGCCATCTTTTTAACACCAGAATACGCGCAATTTGCATCTACAACCGCAATTCCCGTGCGGCTGATGACAGAGATTCCCCCAGAAGCTAATGCAGTCGTGCAAAGTTTCATGCAGCAGCATAAGTAGTCATTAGTCAGTAGTCAGTAGTCATTAGTCATTAGTTAGTAGTCATTAGTTAGTAGTCATTAGTTAGTAGTCATTAGTTAGTAGTCAGTAGTCATTAGTCAGTAGTCAGTAGTCAGTTGTAGTCAGGACTTTAATCCTTATTAGCTAAAAGCTTTAAGAAAGGACGGTCGTCCTCACTACCAACTTATGATGGTTAGATCGCCTGACATAATACAGCAGATTCCACGTTTATGAAGTACACCCCAGATCGATCCCCGTAGGGACACTCAAGCGTGCCTATTTGTGTCAACTTAAGCCTGAAACCCTTGAGAAATCTGGGTTTTACGCCAAGTCTAGATCCCCCTAAATCCCCCTTAAGAAGGGAGTAGGGTGTGAGTAGGGGGTGACTTTGAGAAGACTCCTGTCCCCCCCTTCTTAAGGGGGGCTAGGGGGGATCTGGCCTTAATAGTCAAACAGCAGTCTCTGACTGGGTTTCAGCCTTAAGTTGACACCTATGGGCACGCTTGAGTGTCCATACTACACTTCATAAACCTGGAATACGCTGTATCAGAGCATAAATTTGCTAAAATAGCAAATTTATGCTTCCAGTCAAAAAGCTTTTCACGCGCTACTTTTCAGGTTGTGTGGGCTTCGCGATATTTGTGACTAAATAGCCAGAAAAAGAGAGTTGTTGATAGAAGCAGCTTGCACTCCTATCAAAGTAGCTAAAACTTCATTGGTAGCTGTTACCTTGATGATGGTATTGGCAGGATTGGAGTCTGAGGCAATGGTTAGCTGAGCAAATGTCAAGCCACCGGCTAGGCCCAGAGTGTCTTTATTGCCGCCTGTAGCAGTGAAGTCAAGTAAAGTATCAACTCCGTTTCCAGAAGCAAAAACAAATAAGTCCTGGCCGTTTCCGCCCGTGAGGGTGTCGTCACCCATTCCGCCCGTGAGGGTGTCCTTGTTAGCCCCACCATCGAGCCAGTCATCACCAAAGCCACCGAATAGGGAATCAGTACCATTTTGACCTGTGAGGGTGTCGTTACCGGCTTCGCCGTCGAGGTAATCATTGCCGGTGTCGCCGTTGAGGGTGTCGTTACCAGCACCACCGAGAATGCTGTCATCGCCTGCATTGCCAATCAGGGTGTCATCGCCTGCATTGCCCATCAGGGAACTGGAGCCTGAGTTACCTATTAGGAGGATACCAGGGACGGGGGAAGGTGCAGGTGTGGGCGTTACCGATGGTGTCGGTGTTACCGCAGGCGTTGGTGTTACCGATGGCGTAGGTGTTACCGCAGGCGTAGGTGTTACCGATGGCGTAGGTGTTACCGCTGGTGTTGGTGTTACCGATGGCGTAGGTGTTACCGCTGGTGTTGGTGTTACCGCTGGCGTTGGTGTTACCGCAGGCGTTGGTGTTACCGATGGTGTTGGTGTTACCGCTGGTGTGGGTGTTACCGCTGGTGTTACCGCAGGTGCTGGCGTTACCGCTGGCGTTACCGATGGTGTCGGTGTTACCGATGGTGTCGGTGTTACCGATGGTGTCGGTGTTACCGCAGGTGCTGGTGTTACCGCAGGCGTTACCGATGGTGCTGGTGTTACCGATGGCGTTACCGATGGTGCTGGTGTTACCGCAGGTGTTACCGCAGGTGCTGGTGTTACCGCTGGTGTTACCGCTGGTGTTACCGCTGGTGTTACCGCTGGTGTTACCGCAGGTGCTGGTGTTACCGCAGGTGCTGGTGTTACCGCTGGTGCTGGTGTTACCGCAGGTGCTGGTGTTACCGCAGGTGCTGGTGTTACCGCAGGTGCTGGTGTTACCGCAGGTGTTACCGCAGGTGCTGGTGTTACCGCAGGTGCTGGTGTTACCGCAGGTGTTACCGATGGTGTGGGTGTTTCCCTTGGTGTTGGCGTTACCGATGGTGTGGGTGTTTCCCCTGGTGTTACCGATGGCGTGGGTGTTTCCCCTGGTGTTACCGATGGCGTGGGTGTTTCCCCTGGTGTGGGTGTTACCGATGGCGTGGGTGTTTCCCCTGGTGTTGGTGTTACCGCAGGCGTGGGTGTTTCCCCTGGTGTTGGTGTTACCGCAGGCGTGGGTGTTTCCGCAGGCGTTGGTTTTTTCCCTGGTGTGGGTGTTTCCGCAGGCGTTGGTTTTTTCCCAGGTGTGGGTGTTTCCGCAGGTGTGGGTGTTATCGCAGGTGTAGGTGTTGCCGATGGTGTGGGTGTTTTTGGCGTGCCCAATTGCAAGTTTTTGAGGATGGCTAAAAGTTCATTATCTTTACCTTTGCCACGCCAGACTAAGGTATCTTTGGCATTTTCACCAGTGCCGTTGGTAAACTCTAATTCGTCATTTCTCAGTCCCTTCAAAACTCCTAGATTATCTTGACCGATCGCGTAATCCCAGATGATATCTACTCCCTCACCAGGAGAAAGCATAAAGATATCTTGACCGCCACCACCATAAAGGTTATCGTTGCCAACTTCGCCGTAGATTACGTCGTTGCCGTTGCCACCAAGGATGGAATCATCGCCGCTGTCTCCGTAGAGAGTGTCACCATCTTCGTTACCTAAAAGGGTGTCATTGCCGGCACCGCCGTAGATGAGGTCGAAACCGAAACCGCCGTCGAGGGTGTCGTTGCCGGCACTGCCTTCGAGGATGTCGTCGTCGCCGCCGCCACCCATGTTGTCGTCGCCGGAACGTCCTAAAAGGGTGTCTTTGCCGTCGCCGCCTTTCATCCAGTCGTTGCCTTCGCGGCCGTCCATGTGGTCGTCGCCGCCACCGCCAATTAGGGAGTCATTGCCTACTTTGCCGTCAAGGATGTCGTTGCCACCTAAACCGCTGATGACGTTGGGGCCGTTGTCGCCGATGAGGGTGTCGTTGTAGTCGGAACCTTCCAGGTTTTCGACGTTTTCGATTCTGTCGCCTTCGGCATCGCCTCCTACACCTCGGCCTGGTTGCAGGTGGACGTACACGGGTGCTTTTGAGTCAAAGTAGGAAACGGTGTCGTCTCCTGTCCCGCCGTCTTGGAAGTCGGCACCGGAGCCACCGACGAGAAAATCATTGCCGCTGTCTCCGTAAAGACGATCGTTATCTTCGCCGCCCAATAAGCTGTCGTCGCCTGCATCGCCGTGTAGGGAGTCTTTGCCAGTTTCGCCGTAAATGAGGTCGATGGCATCCCCACCACTCATTTCGTCGTCACCACTACCGCCGTAGAGGGTGTCGTCGTCGGCATCGCCGGCCATGATGTCGTTGTCGCTGTCGCCATAGAGGAGGTCGGCGCTGTTGCCGCCGCTGAGGTTGTCGGTGCCGTTGCCGCCGTAGATGAGGTCTTCGGCGTTGTCTCCTGCTAGTTTGTCGTTGCCATCTTCGCCGTAGAGGGTGTCTGTGTCTTCGCCGCCGCTCATTTGGTCGTTGCCAGTACCGCCGTAGAGGGTATCGCTACCGTTGTCGCCGGCCATGATGTCGTTGTCGCTGTCGCCATAGAGGAGGTCAGCACCGTTGCCGCCGCTGAGGGTGTCGGTGCCGTTGCCGCCGTAGATGAGGTCTTCGGCGTTGTCTCCTGCTAGTTGGTCGTTGCCATCTTCGCCGTAGAGGGTGTCTGTGTCTTCGCCGCCGCTCATTTGGTCGTTGCCAGTACCGCCGTAGAGGGTATCGCTACCGTTGTCGCCGGCCATGATGTCGTTGTCGCCGTCGCCGTAGAGTTGGTCTTTGTCGTCACCGCCGCTGAGAATGTCGTTGCCTGCGTTGCCGTGTAGGATATCTTGACCTTGTTCGCCTAAGAGTTGGTCTGCGCCGTCGTTGCCGTTGAGGATGTCGTCGCCGGTGTTGCCGTTGAGGAAATCGTCGCCCGCGTTGCCGTTCAAGATGTCGTTGTCTTCGTTGCCGAAAAGTTGGTCTGTGCCGTCGCCGCCGTTGAGTAAGTCTTGGCCAATTTGACCAAAAAGGCGATCGTTACCTGCGTCACCGTTGAGGATGTCGTTACCGTTACCGCCTTCTAGGAGGTCGTCGTCTTCGTTGCCGTTGAGTTGGTCTACACCTTCGCCGCCGTAGAGGTTGTCATTGCCTGCATTGCCGTTGAGTTGGTCTTCGCCGTCGTCGCCGTAGAGGTTGTCGGTGCCGTCGCCACCATTTAGGGAGTCGTTGCCTGTGTCGCCGTGTAGGAGGTCGTTACCGCTGTCGCCTTGCAGGAGGTCGTTGTCTTCGTTGCCGGAAAGGGTGTCATTGTCTCCACCGCCGTTGAGGGTGTCTTGACCAAGTTGACCTAAGAGTGAGTCGTTGCCGGAGTCACCATTTAAGGAGTCGTTGCCGATTTCACCGTAGAGGGTGTCTTCGCCGTCGTTGCCGTTGAGTAAGTCGTCGTCTTCGCCTCCGATTAGTTGGTCTTGTTCTGTACCGCCGTTGAGGGTATCTTGACCAAGTTGACCTAAGAGTGAGTCGTTGCCTGCGTCACCATTCAAGGAGTCGTTGCCGATGTCGCCGTAGAGGGTGTCTTGGCCGTCGTTGCCGTTGAGTAAGTCGTCGTCTTCGCCTCCGAGTAGTTGGTCTTGTTCTGTACCACCGTTGAGGGTGTCGTTGCCAAGTTGACCTTGCAGGATGTCGTCGCCTGCATCGCCATTTAGGGAGTCGTTGCCAGTGTCACCGTAGAGGGTGTCTTGGCCGTTGTTGCCGTTGAGTAAGGTCGTCGTCTTCGTTGCCGTTGAGTAAGTCTTGGCCATCGCCTCCTGAGAGGGTATCATTTCCAGTGTTGCCTGCGAGTTGATCATCGCCTTCTTCGCCGTAGAGAATATCGGCGTTGTCTCCGCCGTTGAGGATGTCGTTATCGAGGTTGCCATAGAGGAAGTCGTTGCCTGCGTCACCATTTAGGGAGTCTTCTCCTTTACCGCCATAGAGGTTGTCGTTGTCTGTACCGCCGTTGAGGGTGTCATTGCCAAGTTGACCTAAGAGTGAGTCGTTGCCCGCGTCACCATTTAGGGAGTCGTTACCGGTTTCGCCGTAGAGGGTGTCTTGGCCGTCGTTGCCGTTGAGGATGTCTTCGTTGTCGCCGCCGTAGAGTTGGTCTTGGTCGGTGCCACCGCTGAGGGTGTCGTTTCCTTCTTGGCCAAACAGGATGTCATTTCCCTCGTCACCGCTTGCTTGGTCATTACCGAGTTCGCCATAAAGGATATCTTGACCCTCATTTCCGTTAAGGATATCGTTGCCTTTACCTCCGTAGAGATTATCATTTCCGCCATCTCCTTGAAGTGCATCATTTCCTACTTCACCATACAGGTTATCAACTCCTCCGCCACCACTCAGAAAGTCGTTGTCTTCTCCACCGTAGAGTTGGTCTTCGTTATCACCACCGTAAAGATTGTCTGCACCAGTGCCACCTAAAAGGATGTCATTGTTACCATCACCATAAAGGTAATCGTTTCCATTACCGCCTTCTATAGCGTCGTCACCATTACCACCTGAAAGGGTATCGTTACCATCAAACTCAGTAGTATTAAATTCGACAATGATCGAATTGTCAGGATTTTCCTCATAAGAGGTTACATCTATTTCGTCATTGTTTGTACTGCCATTAAAACCTAGAAAGCTGTTTTGATTGGAGCCTGGAGTATTAGCACCATCCTGTATAATTTGATCGCCAGATTGACTCTCTCCTTTAGTTCCTCCTCCATACAGTTTGTCATTGCCATCTCCACCGTAAATCTTATCATTGTTACCTCCTCCAAGTATCATATCCTGACCCTTGTTTCCATATATCGTATTTGCTTTGTTGTTTCCCAATATCAAGTCATTAATTGGTGAACCAATTAAGTTTTCAATGGTTGCATCAAATGACGGAAGACCGGGACTGTAAGCAAGTTCAGTACCATATTCCATGACTTTCTTATAATTACTATAAGCAGATAGTTCACTAAGCATACCGCCTGGGTTCATATCAAATACGTAATCTAATTTTAATAAGATACTGATTTCTTTAGAAATAAGGCCAGTAACAGAACTAGCAATACTTTTGATTATTTTAGTAGTTCCGCCTATGATACCTCCTAAATCTAAATTCTTTACATCAGAAAAATCTAGGGTGTCATTTTCTCCACCACTATCCCATATAGTTGATTTTACTGGTTCTCCCTTAAACGTATTTTTGTAATAGTCCTTGATTCCATCTGAATAGCTATACACATTATAAAATTTGTATGTAGTATCTCCATGATTGTTTTGTTTCGCCTTGTAAAGAGATTGCAGTGCAAAAATATCATAAGGCATCAATGAAACAGCATTGCTACCAGGGCGGTTGTAGCTCATTACTGTATTGGTGTTGTTATCATGTAAACCTGGTAATAATGGTTGTGGTTGATCCTCGTATGCTCCTGCACTGAAAGGATGCTTCAAACCTAAAGTGTGTCCAATTTCATGAATCATCGTTTCATAACCATCGCCACCAGGACCAGCTAACCATCCACCAGAGAATCCAGAAAACAAAGAGAAACCATTTTCATATTTAGGATCAAAGTAAACATCACCGGTTAATTCAGTACTCCTGTCTGGCCTATTGTTTAGATTGAGAGCATCGGCTGTGGGCCACAGGCCTTCACCATGTTTCTCTTGTACTTCTCCTTTATCATTTGTAGTGGTGAGGTTAGAATACATAAAACGCAACTGCCCGGTATTTCCAGTTTCATAACGAAGGAAATTGCCGTTATTGTCATACTTAGGTCTTAAAGTTTCTGTTTCTGGTTTAAAATTGATTGGTATAACCGAGCCATAAACATCATTGAGAATATTTGTGATATACGTTTGAACACTAGAAGGCTGAACACTAGAAGGCAGGGGACGAATATCCTTTCCATTACCAAAATCTGCCACGTATAAATCATCAGTATCATCATTAATAAAGCTATATGTTAGTTGAGAAGTACCTTGCGGCCATCGAGAACCACTAAGTAATCCTTGTAAATTAAAATTAGGTGTAGCCATGATCCTTTCTCCTTTGAATTATGTTAGTGAACCCTGAACAATGTAAATGCAGATACGCGAAACTTACTCGCCTTTTTTCCCAAGCGATACTATGAGGAAATAATGAACGCGATCGCGCTAGTATTACCTTCTATAAAACCTATTGGGGTTAACCCCTAATTTTTATGCAGCTTTGCCGAATTTGTTACAAAACTTTGCATAAAGCCCGTCACATCAAAATACGCCCCTGGAAAATTCCCCAGTGCGCCCTTCCCTAAAACCTTTCATATCAATCTTCATGCACCCTCCAAAAGAGAAACTTTGTAACCTCTGTCTATCTATCAGTCTCAGCCCGTGACTTTTATGCAAAAACTCAGCTTTTTGTTACAAAACTTTACACAAAGCCCGCCCAATCAAAATACGCCCCTGGAAAATTCCCCAGTGCGCCCTTCCCTAAAACCTTTAATATCAATCTTCATGCACCCTCCAAAATCGAAACTTTGTAACCTCTGTCTATCTATCAGTCTCAGCCCGTGACTTTTATGCAAAAACTCAGCTTTTGTTACAAAACTTTACACAAAGCCCGCCCAATCAAATTACGCCCCTGGAAAATTCCCCAGTGCGCCCTTCCCTAAAACCTTTCATATCAATCTTCATGCACCCTCCAAAAGAGAAATTTCGTAACTTCGATCTATCTCTGTTTTTCTTCCGAGCTGATACTAATTCGTATTTACTAGCAATATTACACCAAAATTACGTTTGCAACAATCACGTAAACGCCCGATCGCAATTAATTTCTCTCATTGGTGCGATCGGACTAATTACGTGCTCGTAAAAACCTGTATAAAATTGTCAGCATAATTGCTAATTTACTCACAAAAAAATAGGTGATTTACTATTACTTCACACAAACTTGATTTTTCGCACGTAAATATTGCGTAGACCAATGGAGCGTAATCGCTCAACTCAGTATTTGTACTGAATCCCGTAGAACATAATTGTTATGAAACCATGACATAATATCGTACAAGTCGCATCTTAGGGAAATAGGGCTGACACACGATCACTCATTACCATTATTTGCCCGTAGTAACCTTGACGATAGTCAGTAGTCAGTAGTCAGTTGTTAGTTGTTAGTTGTTAACAGTCAACAGCTAACAATTCCCAATTCCCCAGGCCCAATTCCCATAAATTATTAGCGATATTTTATGGCTGTTAAATGGCAAAATATAAATAAAGCAATTTCACAAACTCTACTCGGAAACTCCTATGGCTAAAAAAAATTTCATCCCGCTGTTGCTACTGTTAACAGCACTTTTTATCACCTATGGTGACAGTTGGACTTTTCTCCCCAAACCTGCAAGAAATGCCAGTCTGACAAGTCGAAAATTCGTAGTCGGGCTGTGGCCGAGTTGGGTGAAGCCGAGGGATTTGAACGAGAAAAGGCAACGGGAACTTGACGAACTACAAAAAACTCCCACTCCCAACCGTTGATGGAAAAAACAAGAATTCTGTTAGATACCCGACTTTTTTAAGAAGTCGGGTATAGCAGTTTTCAATTCTATGAAATACGGCAGAAGGCTGTAGGGACACGGCGCCGTGCCCATTGGTGTCAACTTAAGCCTAAAGCCCGCCAGGGACTGCTGTTTGACTATTAAATCTAGATCCCCCCTAGCCCCCCTTAAGAAGGGGGGGACAGGAGTCTTTTCAAAGTCCCCCTTCTTAAGGGGGATTTAGGGGGATCTAGACTTAGCGTAAAACCCATATTTATCAGGGGTTTCAGCCTGGTTGTTGACACCAATAGGCAGTGCCTAAGTCCCTACCGGACATCTGTACTTCACTCAACTGAGAAATGCTATATCTGGCTATTCTGTTTTTTTAAGTTGGTTGACTTAGTTCTTTTTCAACCAGCTAAACATGGCGCGCAAATCTTTGCCGACTTCTTCAATCGGATGTTCTGCTTCCTGACGGCGCATTGAAATAAATCCTGGTTTGCCGGCTTGGTTTTCTAGAACGAATTCGCGGGCGAATTGGCCTGATTGAATTTCGCTGAGAATTTTACGCATTTCGGCGCGGGTTTCATCGGTGACGATGCGGGGGCCGCGAGTTAAATCGCCGTATTCTGCGGTATTAGAGATGCTATCGCGCATTTTGGCGAGGCCTCCTTCTACTATTAAGTCAACGATTAGTTTGACTTCGTGCAAGCATTCAAAATAAGCTAATTCGGGTTGGTATCCGGCATCAACTAAGGTTTCAAATCCAGCTTTGATTAAGGCAGTTAAACCGCCGCACAAAACTACTTGTTCGCCAAAAAGATCGGTTTCGGTTTCTTCGCGGAAAGTGGTTTCGAGGATGCCGGCTCTAGTGCCGCCGATACCTTTAGCATAGGCCATTGCCCGATCGCGCGCTTGGCCAGAAGCATCTTGATAGATTGCAAACAAGCTGGGAACACCTTCTCCCTGTTCGTAAGTCCGCCGCACCAAATGTCCGGGGCCTTTGGGAGCAACCATTACTACGTCTACATCGGCTGGGGGCACAACTTGGCCGAAGTGAATGTTAAAACCGTGGGCAAAAGCCAGAACTTTTCCTGCTGAAAGATGCGGTTCAATCTGTTCTTTGTAAACGGTTTTTTGTACTTCATCTGGCAACAAAATCATGATGAAGTCAGCGGCGGCGGCTGCTTTGTCTACTGGGTGAACTGTTAAACCTGCTGCGGTTGCTTTGGCTGCCGATTTACTGCCGGGATACAAGCCGACAATGACGTTCATGCCACTGTCTTTGAGGTTGAGGGCGTGAGCGTGTCCTTGAGAGCCGTAGCCGATGATGGCAATGGTTTTGTCGGCTAATAGGTCTAGGTTGGCGTCGGTGTCGTAATACATACGGGCCATAGTGCTTGTCTCCTGCGATGCAAGTGGTAATTGACTGCAAAACTCTTATTTTATCAAAGTATGGTACTTTTTTTACAAGAATTTATGGATTCAGATTTAGGCTGTAGGAATTGACACTCCCCGGTCTGAAGACGCGGGGATTCTTAAGGATAAACTTTGGGGGATGAATCCGCCCAAAGTTTAATTCTTAAAGGGTTAGTCAGCAACCCGCTACCCACTCGCTCAACAATTGAGTCTATGGCAAATGATTGATTTTCGGATGATGTTGGCTGCGCCGTTAACATCTGCATTCAGAGTTAATCCCTGAGCCGAACGGTACAAACCTCGTTTAATTCTTTTACCTGATGGTTGCCAATTGTCAGGTTTTTCACCGACTGTCACTGGCAGTAAATCTCGGTCTAAGAAGCTGGCTTTTGAGGTGTAAGATTCATCTTGTTCTACAAATCGCCAGCCCCTTAAGTCACATTCCTGTTGCCATCTATCTTTGACTTTAGCTGTGGGTATTTGGACAAAGTTTTGATTGGTCACGACCCCCATATTGACTTCCTGCTTCTGCCCCTTATTCCAGCCAAAAACTATGACGTTAATTTGGTGGTCTTCGCAATGTTTGATTCTGGTTCTGACTGCTTTATTGATGGCATCCCGCATCCTTCTGGCGCGATTTTCTGACAACTGTTGCAGCCTTTTTGAAGAGAAACCTTTGGGTAACTTGCATTGAGCGTGAGTCGATTGGACGAGGGCTTTTTCCTTGTTCAACCACTGATTCCAAGATTTCAGTTTCTGACCATCAATGATGAATGGCTTACCATTGCTAGAAACACAAGTTAACCAGTTGTTGATGCCGTGGTCAATTCCCAAAACTCCCGTTACTTCCAGACTACAACTAGGAGCTTGTTCAGTTAGACTTTCGTGGACATACTCAACCCAGACCACGCCATTTCTAGGGATTAGTCTGAGTTCTTTAATCTGGCATTTTTTCAGCCGTTCTGGCAATGTCACCCAAAGAGCATCCGTCCCAAAGTGTTCTTTTCCTCTGGTTCCCAGAGGTAGCCTTACCCGATTGCCGACTATTTTTAAAGCTGGCCCAGGATATGAAACCTGGTACATTGCCCCCTTAGTTCGGTACTTGGGCCGTCTCGGTTTTTGGTTAACTTCTCCTTTCTTCGCTAACTTTTCTAAGGCTCGGAAAGAGCTAAAGGATTCAGCGACAGATTTGAGGGATTGTTGCGCCACTTGCGAGTAGAGTAACCCGTAATTCTCGTTGGCTTTGGCAATTTTGTACAAGTCAGGGTATTTAATGGCACCTTTGTCCTTAAAGTACCGTTGCCGACTTTCGTAAGTCCCAACATTAAACAGGTTGTTTGACCATCTCAACAGTTGCTCGACAATAGTTTTGTCAAGTCCCGTTAAATGCCAAACATCTTTTTGCACTGCATACATCTGTTTCACCTCCTTGATTAAGTTTACTATATTTTGGTAATATTTGACTGGCAGGATAAATCCTGCAACGCCCTTTCATCCCTGGACTAAAGTCGCAGGGTTTTCAGGGTATTCTTTTATAAAAGGCCGATCGCCCTTAATTTGGGATGGGTGACGTCGGATTTTAGATCCCCGACAACTTCGGCTCAGTCGGGGAGCTGGGTATTCTGTTTTTTGAGGTGGGTTTACTTATAATTGTAAATGCTGTGCTGTGCTGTCTTGAAAATGCGATCGGCTAATTTTTAAACTATGAAAATCACCAAGATACATCATGTGGCCATAATTTGCTCAGATTACGAAGCATCCAAGAAATTTTATGTACAAGTGTTAGGATGTTCGATTGTCAAAGAAACTTTCCGAACCCAGAGGAATTCTTACAAACTAGATTTGCAATTTGGAAACGGTGACAGGATCGAGCTTTTCTCATTTCCTCATCCTCCTGGAAGGGTGAACAATCCTGAAGCTTGCGGTTTAAGGCATTTAGCTTTTGCAGTTGAGGACCTCCAACAATCGGTGGCTTATTTAAAATCTCAAAATGTCGATGTGGAAGAAATTCGCATCGACGAGATTACAGGAAAGCAGTTTACATTTTTCCGAGATCCCGACAATTTACCATTAGAAATATATGAATTTTAGACCGATCAGTCAGTCTAGGGAACAGAGCGATCGACCCGATCGCCCTTTGGCCCTCAAAAACAATCAATGTCCGTCGGGGCCGATGGTGGTGCGATCGCACTCAGCGTCAGATAAGTCTCCCAAACGCGATCGAAATAAATTGCACCCAGCTAATTGAGCTTTGGTGAATTTGGCAAATGCCAAATTAGTTCTGCTTAAATCAGCATTCCTCAAGTCTGCATTGCTCAAATCTGCATTGTACAAATCCGCACCTTGCAAATTAGCTTTCTGCAAATTAACACCTTGCAAATTCGCGTGGCGCAAATTAGCTCTTGACAAATTAGCACCGGACAAGTTGGCTTCAGACAAATTGGCTTGATAAAGTTGAGTGTCACCCAATTCAGCATCTTGAAACTGAGTTTTAGAAAGATTAGCTTGAGTCAGATTTCCGTAGGGTAAATAAGTTTGCCTCAAGTCGCTGCCAGAAAGATTTATTTCTTGCAAATCAGCTTGGAACAAATTGTTTTCACTTAAATCTACGGCGTCAAAGTTTCGCTTCCCCTCAGAATACTGAGCCAGCAATTCCTTAGCGCTTAGCTTTTGCATTTTTACCCCTTTATGACTACAGCTAGTGCTGCCCATCCATTAGAATAATTAATGGATTTTTTTTTTGCGTATTTATACTTATTGATTCCCTTATGTTAAGCTTGTGTAACAACGATCGCATTTTTTCTAAGATTTTTTTTATATTTGTCCATTGATGCGCTGCTACTAAGTAGTTTGTAATGTCAAGATCAAATCAGCAACCAAAGAGGCTCCGACTCTGACTATGCCAGAAACTCCAGTATCCATTGCTCAGCACTACCACCAACGGACAAAATATGACCCTGAAACCATTGCGGCCAAAAGCAGACAGCTAGATTGGGAAGAGCAACCTGTTCCTTTCAAAGAATATAAAATTGGAGCATATTTTGACCTCAAGCCCTATCTCAAAGAGACATCAGAGGAGTCCCAGGCCGATTCTGATGGCAGTTGGTGGCACCGATTGTCCAACTTCCTGCTGTGCAGCTACGGCTTGACAGCCAAAGTCTCCACGATGGATGGGAGCCCGCTGTATCTGCGATCGGCACCGTCGGCTGGGGGGCTTTACCCCGCAGAGGTTTATTTGGTGTCGCGCGGCACTAAGTATCTGCCAGCCGGACTTTACAATTATCAGGCGAGAACTCATTCCCTAGTTCACTTTTGGGATAGCGAAGTTTGGCTGGCTCTGCAAGCGGCTTGTTTTTGGTCGCCAGCTTTGGAAGATGCCAAATTTGCACTTGCAATTACCAATGTCTTTTTCCGTTCTTCTTGGCGCTACGAAGACCGAGCTTATAGACGAATTTTCCTAGACACAGGTCATTTATTGAGCAACATCGAATTAGCCGCGGCGCTGAATGACTACCGACCTCACCTGATTGGAGGATTCGCAGATGAAGCCGTCAATCAATTGCTTTACATCGACTCAAAGCAAGAAGGAGCAATCTGTGTAGTTGCTTTAGCGGACTTGCTAGATATCAACCAAAAGTTGCCAAGATTCAGAACAGCTTTACCTGGAAAAAGCACCACAGATTACCAAAACATCCCCGAAGGTCAACTGCTAGAATACCTCCATCAAGCTACACAGTTGGAGTCAGATACGACAGGTGCTGATGGCTGGAAAATGAAGGAAAATGAAGAGGGAATAGAAGATAAATATAACTTCCCATTTTGTACTAAAGTATCGACGGTAACTCCTTCTATAAGTTGGGGATTTCACCTAGAGAATTTAGAGAATACAATTCTGAAACGCCGTTCTACTCGTTCCTATACAGGTGCTTCCTTGAGCTTGGCAGAACTGCTAGCCATGCTGGATTTTACTTATCAGCCACACCACTACACTGACCAAGGATTAGATGGTTATCCTGACTATTTCGATTTGAGTTTAATCGAGACTTTTGTGGCGGTGTCTGGTGTGAATGGTCTTGAAGAAGGCTGTTATTATTATGCTCCTAAAGCTCAAGAGTTGCGGCAAATTCGGTTTAAAAATTTCCGTAGGGAGTTGCACTATTTGTGCTTGGGGCAAGAATTAGGCAGAGATGCGGGGGTTTTGTTGTTTCATACGGCGGATTTGAAGAAGGCGGTGGGAAAATATGGCGATCGCGTTTACCGTTATTTGCACATGGATGCAGGTCATTTGGGCCAGCGGCTGAATTTGGCGGCGATTCAACTGCGTTTGGGTGTGAGTGGGATTGCGGGTTTTTTTGATGATAAGGTGAATGAGGTTCTGGGAATTCCGGCTGATGAAGCGGTGCTTTATATTACTACTTTGGGTAGGCCTCGATCTTGATGTTTGTTTGTTATATCAAATCCGGTAGCATCGGAATTATTCATCTCTCTCTTCTCTCCCTCTGCGCCCTCTGCGCCCTCTGCGGTTAAATCATTCCGATGCAACCGGAAACGATATTATTCGTTAGTTTAAGACTTAGGGACTCCGCCAAAGAAACCGGGTTTTTATTAATTTTGTCAGTGGGAACGAAGTATTGTCGTAAAAAACCCGGTTTCTGAACCCCCGCCAAAGAAACCGGGTTTTTATTAATTTTGTCAGTGGGAACGAAGTATTGTCGTAAAAAACCCGGTTTCTGAACCCCCGCCAAAGAAACCGGGTTTTTATTAATTTTGTCAGTGGGAACGAAGTATTGTCGTAAAAAACCCGGTTTCTGAACCCCCATGATGCCCTATGCCCAATGCCCAATGCCCAATGCCCAATGCCCAATGCCCATGCTTATTTTCCAATACAAAATCTGCTAAATATTCTGTCCAAGACTGATTCTGTTACCTCTTCTCCTGTAACTTCTCCTAGTGCTTTAATTGCACCGCGTAAATCTATTGTCCAAAAATCTAAGGGCAATTTGTTGTTGATAGTAACTAGGCATTGTTCTATACAAATTTTTGCTTTGGTGATGGCTGCTGCTTGTCTTTGGTTAATGGCTAAGTCTGTGTTTGCTGCTTGTAAATTCTTCCCGCTGACGGCATCTAAGATTGCTGTTTCTAAGTCTTCTATTCCTCGATATTGGGCGGCGGCTGTGGTGACTATTCGGTGAGTTTCAGAGGCAAAAGGTAATTTTGGGGTTGTTTTTACTAGGTCGATTTTGTTGATGATTATGATTAGCTGGCGGTGTTTTACTTGTTCGTAAATTTCCGAATCGCCTTCTGTCCATCCACATACCGCGTCAATTGTCAATAATACCAGATCGGCTTGCTGTGCTGCTGCGCGCGATCGCTCGACTCCAATTTTTTCTACTTTGTCATCCGTTTCCCGAATGCCCGCAGTGTCGAGCACCTGCACCGGAATGCCGCCTACAACTAACTGGGATTCTACCACATCCCTGGTTGTACCGGGCAAATCGGTGACGATCGCCCGATCGCACCTACTCCACGCATTCAACAAACTCGATTTTCCCACATTCGGGCGGCCGACTATCGCTACTTTCAAACCGGTTCTCAACAACTCTCCGCGATCGGCTGTTGCCAAAATAGTTGACAATTCCTCTAAAATATGCTTAATTTCAAATACTGTTTGAGCTTCATCTAAAGGCGGCAAATCTTCCTCAAAATCAATTCTCGCTTCAATTTCTGCTAACACATCCAAACAATTTGTTCTCAGTAAGCGAATGGGCTGCGCCAATTTTCCCTGCAACCCCGCCAAAGCACTTTGTGCAGCAGCGGGGGATTGTGCTCCCACCAAATCTGCGATGCTTTCAGCTTGAGTTAAATCGAGTCTCCCGTTCAAAAAAGCCCGCAGCGAAAACTCTCCCGGTTGTGCCAATCTCGCCCCGTTTTCCAAACACAATTGCAAGACTTGCTGCACGGCGATAATCCCACCGTGACAGTGAAATTCCACCACATCTTCGCGAGTAAAAGAACGTGGCGCTTTCATGATTAGTAGTAAAGCTTCATCGACTAATTCTTGAGTTTGGGGGCGGCGGATGTAGCCGTAAAGTATGCGGTGAGACTCCCTAATTTGCCGTCCTGGGGTGCGAAACAGAGTTTCGGCAATTTTTAAAGCTTCGGAACCGGAAACTCGCACAATGCCGACGCTGCCTTGTTGGGGAACTATGGCAGTGGCGATCGCGGCGATCGTTCCTCCTTTTGTTAGTGATTCAGACATTTTTAATTGCTCTCTTGTTAAATATTTATCTTGATTCTTCTCTGGTGTAAATATCTGGTTCGTCATGCAAAAACTCAAAACAGCCGCCCTTTTGAGCAAGTTGCACGAGTTCCTGAGTCGAAGGGTAGGGGATGTTTGCAAATAATTTTTCGGCGCTCGCTAATTGCTCGTCTGCTGAGAGAGATAAGATCACTTGAATTAGGGAGTCAACCAGTTGTACGTTCATTTTATTCACCTGTTGCCCGGTTGTTTAATTATACAGGTTTGATTTACAGGAGCAACAAGTTTAGCAAAAAAAACTCATATTTCAAAATTAGGTCTATAATAATTAGACAGAACCCGATTTTCCCCCCGCGAGTTGAATTATACTATCAGTTGAGGCTTCCCATCTACCGTCAACGGATAGGGGCAGCAGATTGGGGCGAATCTTCAAGCTAGCTTCGAGATAAAACTTAAAGGTACTTCGGCTTCAGAGTTGGTTATCCTGATTTTATGCGATAATTTAGGATTAACAGGGATGAGGTAGAGCATGAGTAGTCAACTTCTCGACGGGCGTTATCGCATTATTAAAGTCACAGGCTCCAATCCAGTTGGAAAAACTTATCTGGCCGCAGATACTCATCGTCCGGGGTATCCGCAATGCACGGTTAGAGAAATGCGACTACCCGATACAATTTCGCAAACTCCCGAATTAATCAAAGTTATTTTTCAAAGCAACGCAGAAATAATAGAAAAGTTGGGAAAATACGACAAAATTCCCGAATTATTGGCGTATTTTGAGGAAAATCAAAGTTTATACTTAATTGAAGAATTTATTGCCGGGTCAGCTTTAAGTCAAGAATTGATACCGGGTCAATGTTGGGCAGAAGACCAAGTAATTGCTCTGCTCGAAGAAGTATTAAAAATTTTGGTCTTTATACACAAAAACGGCTTCATCCACGGCAGAGTTCAACCGGCAAATCTGACTAGGCGAGAGTCTGACCGTAAGTTGGTGTTAATTGACTTTAGGTTAGACAAAGAGATTAACCGGGAAATTGTTGGTCACTTGTTCCCTCAAAATTCTTCAAACTTAGTCAAAGGGCTTGTTACAAAAAAAGAGCAAAAACTAAAACCTGAGCTTGTTGTCCAGACCGTATATACGCCGATCGAGCAATCTGAAGGCAACCCTCGTTACAATAGCGACATCTATGCTCTAGGTACGATCGCCCTGGTTGCTCTGACGGGGCTTTCGGCTCCTGAACTGGCTTGTTTGAAAAACCATAAAGGCGAATTCGATTGGCGCGATCGGGCAATTTGTTCTGTAGCGCTAGCAGATATTATTGACAAAATGGTGCGCTCTAACTTCGAGGAACGCTATCAGAAGGCCACGGAAGTTTTAGCCGACCTCAAACAAATGGCTTTCAAAACCGCCCACAAAACCAAGGTTGAGCTGTCACCAGCAACTATGATTACCCGTACTCGTGCTATGAGTCAACGGCCGCCACAGCCAATCAGCCAAACCCTTCTGCTGACTCTTCGATCTAGTATCGCTCTGGGCGCCGGAGCTTTGATCTTGACAGTCGGAATAATTTACTTTTGGCAGAGTAACAATCCGGCGAGGGCAAAAGAATTGTTCGCTCGCGGTCAGCAGAAGGCACTGCAAGGGGACAAAGCAGGTGCGATCGCCGATTATACAAGCGCGATCGCCCTGAATGACAGCGATGCGGAAGCTTTCTATCATCGAGCTAACGCTCGCTACGACATCGGAGATCGCGAGCAAGCAGTACAGGACTACACGCAAGCCATTAAAGTCAATCCCAGCCACAGCAAAGCCATCTACAATCGAGGTCTGGCCCGCCGCGACATCGGGGACAAGCGCGGAGCCCTTGAAGATTTCACCATCGCCATTAGGCTGAATCCCAGCGACGCAGAGGCTTACTACCAGCGGGCTCTAGCCTACTACGATTTGGGAGACTACCGCACTGCAATAGAAGACTACACTCAAGCAATTCGACAGGCTCCCAATGATGCTACAGCTTACAGCAACCGGGGTTTAGCTCGATCGGCGATCGGCGACAAGAGTGGGGCGATGGCAGATTTTACCCAAGCGATTCAAATTAGCCCCAATGATGCTGGGGTTTATTACAGTCGGGGTCGATCGAGATTTAATCTGGCAGATTATCAAGGAGCGATGGCAGATTATAGTAAGGCGATCGAATTGGCACCCGATCGAGCTGATGCTTATACCAACCGATGCGGTGCTTACTTGAATTTGGCAAGTTACGACAAAGCGATTGAAGATTGCACTCAAGCAATTACCATCGATCCAAAAGACGAAGCTGCTTACAATAACCGCTGCATTGCTTACCTGAATTTAAAACAATTTCAGAAAGCTGGTGAAGATTGCAGTTTGACTATCGGACTCAACGGCAACAATCCTAAAGCATACAGTAATCGAGGGTTGGCTCGCGCGGCTTCGGGAGACAAGGGCGGGGCGATCGAAGATTTTACTCAGGCAATTCGCCTCAATCCCAGTGATGCAGTTGCTTACAGCAATCGCGGTACTATTTACTCTGAACTCAAAAACTACGCTTTAGCCGTTGAGGATTTTGCCCAGTCACTGCGGCTCAATCCCAACAATGCTACAGCTTTCTACAGCCGTGGCCTCGTCCGCCGCCAACTCAAAGATCGTACCGGGGCGATCGAGGATTTTCAGAAAGCTGCAACCCTGTTTCTAGAACAAGGGAGGGCTGATGGTTTCCAAAACGCGCAATTACAGATTAACGAAATTAAGTAAACTATTAGTCATTAGTCATTAGTCATTAGTCATTAGTCATTAGTCATTAGTCATTAGTCATTAGTCATTAGTCATTAGTCAGTGGTTATTTGTGATTTGTTAGTTGTTATTTGTTATTTTTTAGTGGTTAGTTGTTATTTTTGGGTTATTATTTGTTAGTTGTTAGTTTTGGGTTGTGAGTTTTGGCGATCGTAACTAATGCCCAATGCCCAATTCCCAATGCCCAATTCCCAATTCCCAATTCCCAATTCCCAATTCCCAATTCCCAATTCCCAATTCCCAATTCCCCATTCCCAATTCCCAATTCCCAATTCCCCATTCCCCATTCTCTATTTCCCATTCTCCATTCCCAATATGAATATGGTTGGTCAACTTTTAGACGGACGTTACCGCGTAGTACAAATCCTCAGTTCAGGGGCTTTCGGACAAACTTATTTAGCCGTCGATACTCGCCGTCCGGGACACCCTCAATGCGTGGTAAAACAACTCCGCCCTCCGAGCAATACTTCCACAGTTCTCAAAACGGCATACCGCTTATTTAAACAAGAGGCAGAAATTTTAGAAAAGCTGGGAAAACACGATCAAATTCCGTTTTTATTGGCTTATTTTGAAGAAAGAAATCAATTCTACCTCGTCGAAGAGTTTGTACCTGGTCATGCCTTAAATAGGGAAATTATAGCGGGTCAAGCTTGGCGAGAAGAACGAGCGATATCGCTCTTGGAAGAAGTCTTAGAACTGCTCAGGTTTGTACACTCTCAGGGAGTGATTCACCGCGATGTTAATCCGTCCAATTTAATCCGCCGGAAACCCGACGGTAAATTGGTTTTAATTGACTTCGGATCGGTCAAAGAAGTTGCGAATAACATCAGCGATTATGATACTGAATTTCCGAGAACAATTGCTACTGGAACTCCGGCTTATATGCCGATCGAACAATTTCAAGGCAACCCGCAATTTAGCAGCGATCTATATGCAGTCGGGATGATGGCTATCCAAGCTCTGACGGGTTTACCCGGTACGGATTTGCCAAAATTGCAAGATCCGAACCCTTCTCACACCGGAGAAATTGTCTGGCGAAACCGAGTTCAATGTTCGACAAATTTGGCGAATATAATTGACAAAATGGTCTGTCACCAGTTTGGTAAGCGCTATAGGTCGGCTGAGGAAGTTTTGGTAGCTCTGAGCAAAATCAAGAACCGCCCAGATGCAGTGGCTACGGCTCCAAAGGCTAGCATTTATCCTGCTACTTTACAGTCTAATTCTGGTTTTTGGGATCGTTTTGGTTCTAGTTTCGGGCTGATCTTGGCTGGGTTGGGGGCTGCGATCGCTTTAGTATTTTTGTTGAATTATTTAAATCGCCCGAATCCAATTAAAGCTAGGCAATATTACGAAGAAGGGGTGGAAAAATCTCGCCATAAAGATGCTGCTGGGGCTGTGCAGGCTTTTAACAGTTCAATTCAGTTAAATCCTCACAATCCTGAGACTTTTTATCAGCGGGGAAATGCTAACTATGATTTAAAAAAGTATCAGGAGGCGATTGCAGATTATTCTCAGGCGATCGCTCTCAATCCGAATTATTTTAAAGCTTATTTTAACCGGGGATTAGCCCGTCACGACTTCAACGACAAACGAGGGGCATTAGAGGATTACACTCAGGTTTTGAATCTCCAACCCAATGATGTTGACACATATTATGAACGAGGAGTTGCTTATTTAGAACTGCAAGATTACAAGACTGCTATTCAAGATTTTAACGAGGTAGTTCGATTGCAGCCGACTCTTCCTAAAGCTTATCATTCCCGGGGGTTGGCTCGGGCTGGGGGTGGCGATTTGCCCGGGGCGATCGGCGATTATACTGAGGCAATTCGGCTCGATTCTCAGAATGTTGATGCTTTCTATAGTCGGGGGAGAGCTCGCTTTCATTTGGGAGATTATAAGGGAGCTTTAGCAGATTATTCTCAGGTAATTGCGATCGATCCTAAAAGTGCAGATGCTTACGCTAATCGGTGCAGCACCCAGTTGAATTTGGGAGCGCATCAAGCGGCAATAGACGATTGCACTCAGGCAATTTCGCTGAGTAGTGAGGATGCGGTTCCTTACAACAATCGCTGCATTGCTTATTTAAACTTAAAGGATTATCCAAAAGCAATTGATGATTGCACTCAAGCGGTGACATTAAATCCAAATGATTATCATGCTTTTAGCAATCGGGGTTTAGCTCGCAACGAAGCGGGAGACGCACAGGGGGCGATCGCCGATTTGACCTCAGCAATTGGGCTCAATCCCAACGATGCTGAAGCTTACGCCAATCGAGCTAAGATTTACCAACAGTTAAATAATTACAATAGTGCGATCGCCGATTACGTCCAAGCTATTCGGATCAATCCGAATTATGCTGCGGCTTACTACGGTAGAGGCATAGTTCGCCGCTCTTTGGGAGACAAAGCCGGAGCCCTTAGCGATTTTGATAAAGCAGGCAAAATCTTTCTCGATCAAGGGCTTACCAACGGTTACAAAGATGTTCAATTTGAGATTGACAAGCTCAAATAGTCAGTAGTCATCAGTCATTAGTCAGTAGTCATTAGTCAGTAGTCAGTAGTCATTAGTCATTAGTCAGTAGTCATTAGTCATTAGTCAGTAGTCATTAGTCATTAGTCAGTAGTCATCAGTCATTAGTCAGTAGTCATTAGTCATTAGTCAGTAGTCAGTAGTCAGTAGTCAGTAGTCAGTAGTCAGTAGTCAGTAGTCAGTAGTTATTGGTTGCTTCCAATGCCCTATGCCCGATGCCCCATGCCCGATGCCCCATGCCCTTTACGACTCTTGAAGTTGCTTCACCAATTCGTAAAACGGTTCCCAATTATCCTCAACAGCTATCTGCTCCCAAACGGCTTCAATCGTCGGCCTTAACAGCGATTGTTCGGGATTGTATCGGCGTAACCTGTCCGCCATTTTATCCAGATCATCCGCCGACAAAGTTTGCAAAACGTGACAATAAAACTGCCGCCAATGTGCTATAAACTCCGTCGGTTCCGCCTCGGCAAAAATTTGACTAGCATCATCTCGCCAAGTGCGATTGAACTGTTTTCGCAACTCAAAAAAGAAACCTTGATAATCAACTTGACTCTCAGCCAGCAGTTTAATTGTCAGTTGCAACAACTCATCAGCATCAGCATCCGGCAATTCCTCAAATCCCAACCTGTTGAGCATTAACTGCCGATAAGCTGTATTATAATAATTGCCAAACTTTGCCAAAGCAGCATCCATATCGGCTTGGTCAATCGCCCAAGCTAACGGTTGCTGAAGCTTCTCTAAATTCCCCTTGCAAATAAACGGTTGATTCCCGTAACAATAAAGACCATAATGGTCAAAATAAGCTGCCGTAAACTGAGGATTATAAGTTGGGATAAAAGCAAAAGGCCCATAATCAAAACTTTCTCCAGTAATCGACATATTATCAGTATTCAGCACAGCGTGACAAAAACCCGCCGCCATCCACTGAGCAACTAATTCGGCAACTCTCTTGACTAATTCAGCATAGAACAGTGCATACTTTTCCGATTGAGAAATATCCCTATTGTTTGCTTCTAAATGCAATTCTGGATAGTAATATTCAATCACAAAATCTAAAAGTTTTGTAATTAAATCTTGGCGACGGATGTAATGCAATCTTTCAAAAGTACCGAACCGGATGTGAGAATGGCTAAAACGCACCATTACAGACGATCGCGTCGGAGAAGGTTCGTCCCCTCGCCACAAAGATTCCCCCGTTTCAACTAAACTAAAACAGCGAGATGTACGCACTCCCAATCGGTGCAAAGCTTCAGCAGCCAAAACTTCCCGAACTCCCCCTTTCAGAGTGAGTCTACCATCAGCAGACCGCGAATAGGGCGTGCGGCCGGAGCCTTTTGTGCCGAAGTCATAAAGTCTGCCATCAGTGCCGCGAACTTGACCATACAAAAAGCCTCTACCGTCGCCTAAATTGGGGTTATATTCGTTGAATTGATAGCCGTGGTAGCGGAGTGCGAGGAAGGGGCGGACGCAGTGAAATTCGCCGAATGCTTGGGTGAAATGTTCGTCGGTAACTTGGGCGGGGTCTAAACCCAATTTTGGTAATAATTTGTCGTTGCGGAAGCGGAGGATGTGCTGGGGAAAATCGGCCGCAGGGACTTCATCAAAGTAGTCGCCACCGAGGGATTCGAGGGCGGGTTCGTAGTTGAGGGACAGCAAGGGATTTGACATTTTTGTATTTTATGCTGAAATTGGCGATCGCTCCAAATTATATACGGGTAAGGTGCGGTGTGCATGGAACTATACAGTTTCTATGGCAATTATATTTCATTTTTGAATAAGATTTTTTTTATTTACCGCAGAGGGCGCAGAGGGCGCGGAGGTGCTAGAAAAGAGAGAAAGAGGGAGAGGGAAATGTTCGCAAGTTAATGCAATTAGGTAAGGGTAAGGTGCGCACTGCGCACCCTACGGTTTCCAGTTAAACTGCAACGAGAGTAGGCTCTAAAGTGGCCACTAATTTGAGATTGTACTCATCTTCAAAGGCGGGCTTTTTATAATCCAAGCTCCAGACTTCTAGGGCGCAATCATCAGCGGGATTAAGGGGTTGGATACGCAAATGAAACTCTCTCACTTCCGGTCTTAATTCACATTTGAAATCAGAAATTGCACCTATTTGTCGCCTATCTAAAGCCACAGCTAACCGGAGAAAAGGATGCAAATTACTAACCATCACCCGGTATTTTTTCGGCAATATCATAAAAGTCTCATGCTTCTTTTTAGGAGAACTTTTCCGGTGATAGCGAGCCAAATTTGCAATGACTTCAATCTCTGTTTCAGTGTATCCCAATAACTCACCATTGCGAATTAAATAGTACGAATGCTTGTGGTGCGCCGAATGACTGACATACAAACCGCTGTTGTGTAAAATTGCGGCCGCCCACAACAATTCCCGTTCTTCCGTTCCCCAATTATGCAGAATTCCTTGGGTTTGGTCGAACAAATTGAGCGTAAATGCTGCGGTTCTTTCGCTGTGTTCTAAATTGACTTGATATTTGTCAGCCATGTGCAGAATGCTGCGCTGGCGGATTGAACCTTGGTAGCGCAAGCGGTTTTCAATTAAACCGCGAGACAGCATCCAGTCAACAATTACGCCTTCTCTCAGAGATCGATCGCACACAGTCAGAAATTCCATTCCTAATAGTGTCATGGCTTCCTGCAAAATCAAAGCACCCGCCAGAATAATTTCTGCCCGCTTGTCCGACATTCCGGGAATTGCCAACCTTTCGGTATAAGAAAGTTTGCGAAAACGATTGACTAAATCGCGCAAATCTTTTAAACTTAATTGATAGCCAGCCAGGGGACTTGGTACGGTTCCAAACTTTTCGCGAGCATTAATTGCAGCTAAAGTTTCGATGGTTCCAGCAGTACCAATTAAACGGAGAGTTTCGCCAGCATTGAATTGAGCCCGCAATTCGTCGATCGGTCTTTCCAGCGCAATCCGAATATAAGCTTGCAAATAGGCAAACTCTTCCCTGCTAATCGGGTCAGTTTTGACAAATTCTCCCGTGAGGCGAACAGCGCCAATTTTGGTACTCGTGAGACAGAGCGGCTCGACACTGTCCCCTAGAATTAATTCGGTAGAACCGCCCCCAATGTCAATAATCACCTGGGATTGATTGTTGAATTCCATCCCCGAAAGTACGCCGAGATAAATTCTCCGCGCTTCTTCCTGACCGGAAATTAAGCTAACATTAAGGTCTAAGTCATCAGCAACTTGTTTGAGAAAATCTCGCCCGTTAGGGGCTTCTCGAACAGCACTGGTAGCCACAGCGATCACTTGTTCAGCATTGAAAGTTTTCGCAATACCTTGAAAACGGCGCAAAGTCGCGATCGCCCTTTCCATCACTTCTAACTTCAAACACCCTGTTTTTGTTTCGCAATCACCCAATCGAACCGTATCTTTTTCTCTAGCAATAATCGTAAAAGCAGGCAATTTCGCATCGATTCGCGCTACCACCATATGAAACGAGTTAGTACCCATATCAATGGCAGCAATAATGCGATTTGACTCCGCAGAAGCAAGTGAATTAACCATTAGAGTGTATCGGGGTTGACAGATATTTTTCATTATTTCACGAATTTACTGAGCGATCGGCTTAAAATATTAAAAATCTCAAATCTAAAATTAAAATGTCTACCGAGCCCGATCGCCCAACCGAATCCACATTGCTAGCCATCGTGAGGCTTTTGAGATGGGACAAGCCAGCAGGACGCCTAATTTTAATGATTCCAGCCCTCTGGGCGGTCTTTTTAGCGGCCCACGGAAAGCCGCCCGCAGCATTGGTGGGTGTGATTGTCTTGGGCACCTTAGCCACGAGTGCGGCGGGATGCGTCGTCAACGACTTGTGGGATCGGGATATCGATCCCGAAGTCGAAAGAACTCGATCGCGCCCCCTAGCATCCCGCGCCCTGAAAGTGCAAACTGGAATCGGAGTTGCTTTAATTTCCTTTGCTTGCGCCGCCATTCTCGCATTTTATCTCAATCCATTAAGTTTTTGGCTGTGCGTCGCCGCCGTACCTGTAATTATCTGCTATCCCCTAGCAAAAAGATTCTTTCCAGTACCACAATTAGTGTTATCAATCGCCTGGGGATTTGCAGTTTTAATTAGTTGGAGTGCCGCCGTTGGGAAACTAGAATTAGCCACCTGGTTGTTGTGGGGTGCTGTGGTGCTATGGACTTTGGGATTTGATACAGTTTATGCCATGAGCGATCGGGAAGATGACCTGCGTTTGGGCGTGAATTCCAGCGCTATTTTTTTCGGAGATTCTGCGGCTAATGCGGTGGGTTTTTTCTTGATAGCTACAGTCGGTTTATTAGCAGCAATGGGGATTAATTTACAGTTGCATATTGGTTTTTGGATTGCAATTTTGGGGGCGGCGATTCTGTGGTTCTTGCAGTACAGTCAACTGCGAAAAGCCGACATTCCTAGGCCTGTTTACGGTCAAATTTTTCGCCAAAATGTTTGGGTTGGGTTTGTATTGTTGGCGGGGATGATTGTTGGGGAGATTTTTTAATCCATGCCGGGCGCGCTTTGATCGAAGAAACCGGGTTTTTTACCGAATCTGCGGGCTATAACGAACTATTTTCGTAAAAAACCCGGTTTCTGGGCCCCATGCGTAAGTCCTATAGTAATTATTTTCAGGTGCAAAAACGCCACATCTTAATAGTTCTATCTCGGCTACCACTTACGAGAGTTTGTCCGTCAGGACTAAAGGCCAGACAATAAACAGTGTCTGAATGTCCGAGAGTGTGAATCGGTTCTCCGGTAAATAAATCCCAAATTCTAATAGTGCGATCGGCACTACCGCTGGCGAGATATTTGCCGTCAGGGCTAAAGGCAACAGCATAAACATCATCCGTATGCCCTGTCAAGTTGCTTTTGATTTCTCCACTGCTTAAACGCCATAGTTTAATCGGTTGCTTCGCCCCGCCGCTGGCGAGAGTTTGTCCGTCGGGACTGAAGGAAACAGTATAAACGATGTTGTCGCTAAAAAAAGAACGAGTCCAACCAATAGGGCCGTCCCCAGGGCCGTTTAAATTGCTGATTTCTCTGCCTGTTTGAAGATTCCAAAGCTTGATATTGCTGTCGAAACTTCCACTAGCCATTATATTGCCGTCGGGAGCGATCGCAACGTCATGAACTGCCCAAACATGACCTCTGAGAGTGTGTCGCAATTCCCCGGTTTCGAGGTTCCAAACTTTCACGGTACTGTCAGCGTGGTGTCCGCTGACTAAAGTTTTGCCATTAGGAGTTAGGGCGATCGACCATACAGAAAGAACCACCCAGTCATCGCCTTTGAGAGTGCGTTTTAGTTGCCAGGTTTGAGTATCCCACAATTTAATAGTGCCGTCAGGATTGGCGCTGCTGCTAGCAAGAGTTTTGCCATCGCTGCTGAAAGTAACGCAAGTCACGCCGCCAGAATGTTCGGTGAGATTTTCGAGAAGTTCTCCTGTTGTCAGGTTCCATACTTTAATCGTTTGGTCCAGACTGCAACTAGCGAAAATTTGACCGTCTGGGTGAATGGCGACTGATTTAATAATGTCTGAATGATCTGTGAGAGTATGTTCGGTTTTCCAAGTTTTTTTAAGTTCCCGAAATGATTCTTGAAATTTTGTTTCTGTTTTACTGAGAAAACCTTGCCAAGTCGGAGGTTCTACAGCGGGATTTTGGCAAATTATGGGCAACCAAGTCGCCCCCGGAAATTCCTTGTCTAGACCTTCTGTCTCCAAACGTTCCCGTGCTTTCCGTGCTGCTAAATATAAAGGTTCTCCACTTGAGTACGCCGTCAGAAAATATTTCAAAAACTCTTGAGCAATCCGATCGGGTACAGGTTCCCGCATCACAATAACTAGCGGAATGTGCAAATCAGCTAAATTTTCTGCTAACTTCAAACCATCACAGGAATTAAAAATAGCCAACTGCAAGCCGTTTTCTATAGCGCAGCGCAAACCGTGCTTCAAATCTAGCAGGGTGAGTGTTTCATCGGAATTGATAGCAAGATTGCCACTGTTATTATCACTCCAACTGTGACCAGCAAAAAATAATATATCCCAGTTTTTCTCCCAAAGGCTATCGCTTAATTGTTTCCGTCGAGGTTCGGGAAGAAAAAGTGGTTCTGTATTAGGTAAACTTTTGAGAAACTTCTGATCGACTTGAACATCAATTCCTTGGCTACAACCCAAAATAGATAATATTTTTATGTTAAACTTTCCTCTTGACGCTGTAACATTTCTGGGAATTTCTGTATTTTCAGGGGGGCTGAGGACAATTTCAGAATTGGTGTATGTATCCGCAAATAAATCCCATTCCTGCCAAGGAATTTTTTTCAGTAACTCATCTTTGGTTTGAATGAATACCCTAATTTCGTCTTTTTTATCTAATTCTCCTATAAGTCTTTCCCTGATTTTTTGAAACTCGCTATCATCAGACTTTCTCAACCACTCTTTAATGCTTTCTCTTAATTTTTGAGATGATTGGCGACAATCTTCGGGAACCTTGCCAACATCGTTGATAGTTTCTCCCTTCCTGGCTCGAAAACACCAGTCCATGCGTAAATATTTTTTCTGCCAACTTTGATATATTTCAGGAATCTTTGGTGCTGCGGGCAATCTGCCATCAGCTTCTAAAAAAGCAGAATTTCCGGCTTGGTAAATTCGCAAGTTAACTTTAAACCCTTGGTCAAAATTGCCATGATTAATCTTTAAGAAAACCAACTTTACACCTGACATTTTTATCGCCTACCTTGTTGGGAATAAAAGAAAATTTTCTATTTGCTTGAAATCACCCAAAGAAACTTCTATCCGAAATGCTTCTCCTGGTAAAAAGAATAATTCTTGTATCATTCCCTCACTTTGTAATGGTGCTTGAAGTTCTACTAAAGTTTCTTCTGATTCATACACATCCAGCTTAAGGTTTTCTGGCAGATAAGTTTGACTGCCAATAGGATAGACTCCTAATATTGTGCTGATTTCTTGGTTTTCGGCTGTTGCTATATCGAGAATTAAAGCTACTGTACGATCGCCTAATTGAATTGATTTAGCTCGTTTTACAGCTTGCGATCGAAAAGCTGGATTCCGTATGCTCTTACCAAAAACTTCTTCTAATGTCAGCCATGCTTCCTGAATCGCTTCAACAAAATTATTCTGGAACCATTGGCTCAAATTTATGACTTTTGGCTGTGCTACCAGTTGAGATTCTACAATGGCTCCTACATCCAGCACTTCTATCCCCAGTAAATCACTCAGTTCCCCTGCTTCAAAGAGGCTCATCATCCGGTAAAAATCTTCCTGAGAGCCTTTGAAAACAAACAAAGTGCTGCTACTCATTTCTGCTTGTTGCTGATTTTTATCAATTTCATTATTCATTTCTTAGCATCTCTATAATTTCTATTTCAATCCCAAGTGTTTTCAATTGTTTTTGCATTTCAATGTCAGATATCTTATTACCTTTGACTCTGGCAATGAACATAAATCTTTGCATTTCTACTTGAGGTAATTGCTGATTTTTTTTACATCCTGTATCGCGCATAAATGAGACAACTTTAGGCCAAGGTGGCAAGCGTTTTTCTTCATCTATGCTCATTATTTCTTTAAGATAAAGGTGTACTGTTTTTGACATATCTGCACTCAGATTTTCACCCTTTTTACTGATTTCTGGATCTTTGGTATTGAGCTCTTCTATTGTCGGGGTTTTATATTTAACCATTCTAAAAGCTTTTTCATACCTTGACAACAAACATAAACACAAACATAAATAGGAAATTTCCCTATAAGAAAGTTGGCTTTTTTTTACTGATTTTAGTCTATTTAAAATACAGTTAATATCGAGATTCTCTCTCTGTTCTGCTTCCTGACATTCCAGGCAAGGGGGATTTGATATGTTGGTCATCTTAGCAACGCTCTTTAAGGTTGAGTAACAGACTTCACGTACAGCAATCTATTAGGAGAGGTATTTTTAACCTTTCCAACTTAATTCCCCAACTTGTTTTGGATTGTTGGGTTCCATGTTGGAATCAGACATTTATAGAGTGGGTATGTAGACAGCAGTTAGGCCTAACTCAGTTGTCCTTTGTTCAAAAAAATTGACTTGGAGACAAGAGTATGAATTGCAAAGTCTTGATTTCACCCCTCCTCATTGGCTCGATCGCGATCGGCGTATTAACTTTGATACCAGCCGCAGTTTCAGGTACTTCAATCACTCGGATAGCCTTTGGGTCAGCCACAAAAATCATACCGCGAATTTGTATCGATCGAGATGGCAATGAATACCCATGTCCTTGATTAATTAGTCATGGACTCATGGGGTATCAGAAACCGGGTTTTTCTAAGAAAATACACAGTTTGCAGCCCGCAAATTTAGTCAAAAACCCGGTTTCTTTAGTCAGAGTGCGATCGCACTTCAGTAAATCCACCTAAAAAACAGAATTGCCCGATACCCGACTTCTTTAAGAATTCGGGTATCTCACAGCGCGATTCCCTAGGGGATAGCTACGCACGCGCGTACTTTACCTTTAATTCGAGCCACCTAATTGCTTCAGACGCTGACGAGCCTTACCAATGTAAACATCTTCATCTCGCTCATCCGACTTAGCATATTCCAGAACTTTTTTCCAAGCTTTCACAACTTCTGCATCATTCCCCAGATTTTCTTGCACTTGAGCCATAATGCCATAAGTTAAACCCCGAACGCTATCTAGTTTAACAGCCTCTTGCAACTTAACCAAAGCTTCTTCATAGCGTCCTTGTTCCTTCCAAGCCCAAGCAAGATAGGTTAACAACCCAGCTTTGACTATTTTGTCATCCTTAACTTTCTCGGTTTCCACCAGCTTTAAACCGTGTCCGATTTTTTCAACAGATTTATGAAAATCTTTATATTCAATAATGTACAAACGGGCCAAATTGCAATAAGCAGCAGCAAAGCCACGGAATGCTGCATCCTGATATAGTTGCATAGCGCGATCGACTATTCCAGCTTCTTCATACATCAATGCCTGATTGTAGTAAGTTGCTGCATTATCTGGGTTAATTTTAAGAGCAAGCTCGAACTCCTTTCTAGCTGCGACGAATTCGCCAGCTTGTTTTAAATTCACCCCCCGATTGTTAGCATCCCTCGCCGCATCAAAAAAAGTCATTTCTCTTGCTGGTGCTTCCGGGCGCGATCGCTTCTTGATTGCTTCTTCCATCGCCAGCTTGGATGTTTTTTTAGTAACTTTTTTCCCTTCTCCAATCACCTCTGATACTAGAGTCCACAAACCCTGAGCCAGCCTTCTCTCGACATAATTAGGGCTATAGCCAGAAATGTTCATATCAGCATAATCGACATCCAGCCAGCTTAGACGAATAATCTCTTTCTCCGCAAAATCCAGCGATTTGCCTTTCTTTTCCAAAACCCAGGCATCCAAGAGATTCAACATTTCTTCCACTTCCATTGCTTTCCCCAGTTAATCTATTTTTTGGTAATTATAAGATGATTTTTGTGATTTTTGTGATTTTTGTGATTTCTTCATAAAAATTGTGAACTTTGTGTGTGAATTTTAGCCTTGTTTTGATTAGGCCACTCCGGGAAAATGTGTAGAAGTAACAACTGTACCAAACTAGGTTTAGGTGAGCTGTCCGAATTGTACCTAAAGTCTGCGAGTTAGTTTAATCATTTTTCATCTCTACCAACCTAACCCAAAGTTTCCAGGGTGTTACATCGGGTACATTTACTAAAAGGGTGATTATGGAGCGCATAAATGAATTGAGGTTGAGACTGGAACAATATTCCGATCGCACTCCCAAAGACGAATTATTATGTGAACTAATTCTAGCAATTTGCTCGGAATCACTGGATATTCCCCAGCGTCGAAAATTTGTCGATCGATTATTTCGGAAACTGCAACTCTCACCAAAATTGTCAAAAGTTTCTCATCCCTATTATTTAGAAGCCCAGAATAAAACTTGGCTATGGTTAAACAAGCACCTTCACGAGTTTAATCCCCAACGTTCTCCGATTCAAGCCAGTCTCGTCACTTGGGTTAACGGTAATCTCAGGTATCGAATTCAAGATTTATATACGGGCAAAAATGGCAAAAATCAAAACACACTTCCCTTAGAGGCTTTAGAATCCAGCAAATTTTACAAGGACTGTTTGGATGGTTGGGACGCGGAAATCGAACGGATTGAGAGAGAAGAAAAACAAGCTTTAGCACGGGCGATCGCCAATTATTTAAATGGAGATCCAGAACAGGAACTTCGCAACTGTCATCCTCGCAACCGTCCCGACTGCAACTGTCAAATCATTGCTCAAAAATTGCTTTTGGATGAATCGCCAGCAAAAATGTCCACCATCGCCAGACAGTTGAATATCAAGGAACACAACTATTCGCTCTTTTTGGAGACGGACAGGATTTTTCAAAGTGCAAGAAATAGCCAGAAAAATTGCTGAAGAATACCCGGAAGTTCTAGCTGAATGGTGATTGTTTGTGAGGGCGATCGCTTTCCTAATCACAACGCCGAAAGTAAACTTTATTGAAAAAAGTAGCCACAGCTAACATCTTTGTGGTACAGAATGTTGTAGAGGCGATCGCTCAAACTGGTAAAATCCTAGCAAATCCAACATGAAATCCAAGATCAGACTCAGCAAATTCAACTTATGTGCGATCGGCACGATCCTAACTTTCGGGATTTTCGTCAGTACCAAAGCAGACGGAGGAATTGCACAGTTCAGTTTCAGCAACAAATCCACTCAAAATTTAGCACAAACCCTCCCTCCTCCCCCTTCCCCTTCTCCTTCGTCTTTCCCGTCACCTGCGATCGAACAAGAAGGCCCAGAGATCACTACCGAATCAGGCCCGGAGCAAATAGCTTTAGCAGCCCATTTGCAGAGAATCAAAGCTAAAATGTACGGTGCTTACTGGTGTCCTTACTGTCACAAGCAACAAGAACTTTTTGGCAAAAAAGCATTTACCACACTGACTTACATTGAGTGCGCTCCGAAAGGCAAAGATGCTCAGCCAGACTTGTGCAAAGCCGCAAATATCAAAGCTTATCCAAGTTGGGAAATTAGGGGAAAATATTATACAGGAATGCAATCTTTGGAAAAACTTGCTATTTTATCTGGTTATCAAGGTAGTCGCAATTTTCAGCAACAAGTTCCTGCTCCTTAAAATATTTAACTGACAAGGCCAACGTTCTCAGCAACAGAGGAGACGGCAATGCCGTTTCCCTACCCCAAAATAATCCATTGCGCGATCGAGAGATTTAACCATCGCCCGATTAATTGTAGGGAAACGACTGTCTTGTCCCTGATTATGGGTAATATTAATTCCGATGCCACCTTAACTCAAATACTCCTTAACAATTTTCAAAATCCGTGCCGCCGCCAAACCGTCCCCAAAGGGATTAATTGCCATTGACATTGAGTTGTAAGCATCGTAATTGCTCAGCAACTCTGCCGCTGCTGTCGCGATTATATCAGAATTAGTACCAACAAGTTTAGCAGTACCGGCGGAAATTGCTTCGGGTCTTTCTGTCGTTTCTCGTAATACTAAAACTGGCTTGCCCAAACTAGGCGCTTCCTCTTGCAAGCCGCCGGAATCTGTGAGAATTAAATAGCATCTCTGAATCGCTCCTACCAATTCTGCGTAATCCAAAGGTTCAGTTAAAAAGACTCTCGGATGCTCACCCAAAATAGCTTGCAAAGGTTCTCGAACAGTGGGATTTCGGTGCAGGGGTAGCAGTAAAGCTGTATCGGGAAATTTATCTAAAATTTCGATAAATGCCTGAGCAATTCCTTGTAACGGTTCTCCCCAATTTTCCCGGCGGTGAACTGTTGCTAAGATAGTGCGATATTTGCTCCAATCTAAGTTGGGAATATTGCATTGAGGTTCGCGTTTGGCTACTCCCAGCAAAGCATCAATTACTGTGTTGCCTGTACGGTGAATTTCTCCCAAAACGCCCGATCGCTCCAAATTCTCCGCAGCCAGCTCTGTAGGGGCAAAATGCAGCCGTGTGAGCTGAGATATCAACCTGCGGTTAGCCTCTTCTGGATAGGGATTGAACAGGTCGTCAGTCCGCAATCCGGCTTCTACGTGACCTACGGGTATTTTCTGGTAAAATGCTGCCAAAGCAGCGGCAAAAGCTGTGGTTGTGTCGCCTTGTACTAAGACTATTTTTGGCTGTAATTCTTTGAACAAATCTTCTAAACCTTGTAAACTCCGACAAGTAATGTCTGTTAAGGTTTGTTGGTGCTGCATGATTGCTAAATCGCGATCGGCTTTTAGATCGAACATTTGCATGACTTGCTCGACCATTTCTCGGTGCTGGCCTGTTAATATTACTTGGGTGTCAAAGGATGGTGAATTTTTGAACTGTTGAATTACTGGGGCTAGTTTAATTGCTTCTGGGCGTGTTCCTAGGACGATGCAAAGGCGGTGTGTGGCTTCGGGCATGGTAAAATTGGGTGGTTGAGATTTGTGAGGTTCTTAAAGGCTGAAGATTTTATAGCTGGTTTGAATCGTTGGTTAATCAGATTTCTTTTTTTATGAACCGCAGAGGGCGCAGAGGGCGCAGAGAAGGGAGAAAGGAGAGAGAAGGTGGTTTGTTGGTTAATCAGATTTCTTTTTTTATGAACCGCAGAGGGCGCAGAGGGCGCAGAGAAGGGAGAAAGGAGAGAGAAGGTGGTTTGTTGGTTAATCAGATTTCTTTTTTTATGAACCGCAGAGGGCGCAGAGGGCGCAGAGAAGGGAGAAAGGAGAGAGAAGGTGGTTTTTTTAGGGTGTTATTTTGTTTCTGTTCGCACTGTTGGTACATTGAGATTTTTTAATTGATCATGCCTTATCGTTACATTCTATTTTACAAGCCTTACGATGTTTTGACTCAATTCACCGATCGTAATTCAGGGGAAACTCAACGCAGAACTCTTAAAGATTATATTCTGATTCCTGACGTTTATGCGGTGGGTAGGCTCGATCGCGATAGTGAAGGTCTTTTGCTGTTAACTGATGATGGACTAATGCAGCACCGACTCAGTGACCCGAAATTTGCTCATCCCCGTACTTATTGGGTGCAGGTTGAAGGGATTCCTGATGCTGGTGCGATCGCAGCTTTGCAGGCTGGTGTCACTATTCAAGATTATCGGACTCGATCGGCAAAAGTTCAATTATTATCCACGGAACCGCCCTTACCACTACGGGAACCGCCGATTCGATTTCGCAAACACATACCCACAGCCTGGCTGGAAATGACCCTGACTGAAGGCCGTAACCGCCAAGTCCGCAGGATGACCGCCGCAGTAGGGTTTCCGACGTTGCGCCTAGTCAGATGTGCGATCGGACATTTGCGTCTCGATGGCCTCAAACCTGGTGATTGGCGGGAACTAACCCAGGCAGATTTTAGATTTTAGATTTGGGATTTTCGATTGAATAAGTACAATAGACCTCTCCAATAACTATTGTGGAACAGGCATCCTGCCTGTTCAAGACTTGCTTTTCAGGAGATGTCTAATCAACAGTCAACTGTCAACAATCCACTACTTTTGGGCCGGCAACATAAAACTCTCCTTTCCATCCTTATCCTTTCGCACCTGAGCTCCCAACTTGACCAGAGCTTCTCTCGCCCTTGAACGCACAAATTTGTCCTTTGTTTGAGCATAAACCGAGCTCCAAGACATAAACCGCACCTGGACGCTATCGGGATCGCGACGCAAAAACTCCGCAGTATTGCGAAAAATCGGCGCTAATTGCTTCCCTTCCGGGGTTTTTTCTACCCAGTCAGCAGCCATTTCGTGCGATCGAATTGACTCAGGAATGTCCCCCAGCAGCAGCAATTCGTCCAGGCCTTTATTTCGCCACACTGTCCACGCTTGCGGGTCAATTTGTGGCGAAAGGGCGCTAGTACCGCGTTCCATTAACTGTACGGCAATTTCTGGTTTTGCTTGGTAAAAAGAAATAGCAACTGACAGAAACGGGTAAATTTCCACTCGCCGCGGGTCGCGTCGCGTGATGATGTCAAAATAATCAGGACTCAAACCGTAACCTGTGATGTCTCGCGCTTCGTCGTCGCCAAAATATTGCAAAAATTTGAGAAATGTCCAATCTGCAACTAAATTGTCAAATCCAAAAGTAGGGAGAGCTTTGAGCATTTTTAGTCGCAGCCATTCTTGTTGTTCGGATTGCTTGAAACTGGCAGCAGAGATGGCAGGTGCGGGCTTTGACCCCTCAGTTTCTATCGCAGGAATTCCGCCCAATTGTCTATTGGACTGGATCGCAATGACTCCGGCTAAGGCTGCTGTGGTAATAACTCCACTGACGAGCAGACTCAACCACTTTTGCGAAAATTCTTCGACTTTAGTTTGCACGGCACTTTTAAATCTACGATTTTAATTAAGTTTATAGGATTACTCGGTCAGCGTAAAATTCAATAAAATAGAGTGGTGATTGGCGATCGACTATAAAAGCCGTTAAACTATGCAAAAGGATCGTGTAGCCTCCATCAAATAGTTTAAGTAGTGGTTTTCTAGCAGTCTAAAATCTCAAATCAAAAATCTCAAAGAGAATTGAGCCAATTTCTATGAATGTAGCCCGCAGACGCTTTTCTAAGTTACAGGCCGCCCTGTTCAGTGGGGCGATCGCCACAACTGCTTCCATATCTTTGCTTGTACCCGGTCTGAGTCAATCAGTCCGCGCCCAGCTTCAAGATAGCCCCAAAGCTGTTTTAGACGAAGCTTGGCAAATTGTGAACCGAGAGTATGTTGATGGCAGCTTTAACAAGACTGACTGGCAAGCCGCCCGCCAAGACTTGCTGAACAAAAATTATACCTCTCGCGAAGCAGCCTATACTTCTCTCCGCAAGGCCTTGGAGAAGTTAAACGACCCCTACACCCGCTTCATGGACCCGAAGCAGTACGAAGCGCTCACCAATCAAACCTCTGGAGAACTGACAGGGGTGGGCATGAGGCTGGAAGCGGATGAGAAAACTAAGGCGATTACGGTGGTTGAGCCGATGGAAAATTCCCCGGCTCTCAAGGCTGGGATTCAAGCGGGCGATCGCATTTTGGTGATTGATGGCAAACCTACCACAGGTATGACTGTCTCCGATGCTGCTCAAATAATTCGTGGCGCTGAAGGTACGAAAGTCACCCTGCGGATTGCTCGGCCGGGCAAAAGTGAGTTTGACATCACTCTGACTAGGGCCAGAATTGAGGTAGCAGCAGTCCGCTACAGCCTCAAGAATGAAGCTGGTAAGCAAGTCGGTTATATCCGTTTGCAAGAGTTTAGCTCCCACGCAGGCGAACAAATGCAGGCGGCTATTAAAAAGCTCTCGGCTCAGAAAGCCGACGCTTTCGTGTTGGATTTGCGCGGCAATCCAGGCGGGCTGCTGCGAGTCAGCATTGATATCGCGCGGATGTGGATGGATACGGGGGCGATCGTTCGTACAGTCGATCGCGCGGGCGATTCTCAGGAAATGCGGGCAAATCGCACTGCTATTACTGACAAGCCTTTGGTGGTGCTTGTAGACGACAATTCCGCCAGCGCCAGCGAGATTTTGGCTGGTGCTCTCAAGGACAACAAGCGGGCTACGGTGATGGGCGGTCAAACTTTTGGCAAAGCTTTAGTGCAGTCGGTACATTCTTTGTCTGATGGTTCGGGGTTGGCGGTGACGATCGCTCACTACTATACTCCTAACGGTACGGATATCAGCCACAAGGGCGTTACTCCCGATGTCAAAGTCGAAATCAGCGACGCACAAAAGCTGAAATTAGCCAACAAACCGACTTTGGTTGCTACTCAGGATGATCCTTGTTACGCGCGGGCGATCGCACTTTTGAAAACTACCGCTTCCTCGGCTCGTCCCGTTGCTGCTAATGAGCTTCCTGCTGCTAATAAATAGTTGGAATTGGCAGTTATTAACAATTAGCTTTAAGTTGACACTCCCCGGCGTGAACGCGCGGGGATTCTTTGATCTACGAGCCGACTTGCTCAGACAGGATTTCTCCAATCTGAGTAGAGGTCAATTCTCCCAAAGCGTTGCTTGCATCAAGTGCAAAGATTCCGGTATGCCCTACCGTACCCAATCCTCTACTCAGGATATTTCTAGCTGCATTGAAATCTCTATCCATCACACAGCCACACTTACAAACGTGTGTTCGAGTGGATAGCGTTTTCTTCACAATTGCACCGCAGCTAGAGCATTCTTGGCTAGTATATGCTGGATTGACAGCAACCGTGACTCTTTGAAATACTTTGCCAAAATATTCAAGCCAGACACGGAACTGATACCAAGATGCGTCGTTAATAGACTTAGCCAGACAATGATTTTTCACCAAATTTTTAATCCTCAAATCTTCGTAAGCTATCAAGTCGTTGGACTGAACTACGCACCGTGCAAGTTTAATTGCATGGTCTTTGCGCTGTCTACTTATTTTGAGGTGGCGTTTTCCTAAAATCTGTCTAGCTTTGCCTCGATTATTTGAACCTTTAATCTTTTTGGAAACACGACGTTGATAACGTTTGAGGACTTTTTCACCATGAAGGAGGAATCTCGGATTTTCCACCGTGATGCCGTTTGAATCAGTGTAATATTCCTTCAAACCCACATCTAAACCAATGGTATTCCCAGAAGGTTCTATGTTTTCCGAACGGTTAACGTCAATACAAAACTGAACATATACACCCGAAGCACGTTTCACCAATCTGACTCGTTTGATTTGGCTAAAGGAGTAGAAGTGTAAGTCCCGTGTTCCTTTTAGTTTGAGTTTGCCAATTCCTTTTTTATCGGTGAATTTGATTGACTTTCGATCAACAGCCAGTTTCCATCCAGTTGACTTGTACTCAACTGAGCGACAATCTCTCTGGAATTGTGGATACCCTTTTTTACCAGGAATCCCTTTCTTGCAGTTTTCGTGGAATCGGGAGATAGCAGACCAGGCTCGTTCGGCGCTGGCTTGTCTAGCTTGAGAATTCAGTTCGTCAGCAAACGGGAAATCACCAGCCAATACAGCACAGTATTTGTTCAAATCATACTTATCTATTTTTTGATTGTCCATCCAATAGCGTAAACAACTATTGCGGACAAATTGTGCGGTACGAATCGCTTCATCCACTGCTGTGAACTGACTTGATTTTCCGTAGGCTATAATTTACTAGATTTTGATTTCAAAATCTAGCTATTTTTTAGAAAAATATTGTTGAGTTTGTAGTGACGGTGAGAACTAATTAATAATAATAACTGTTCTCAATTGCGGGCAAGTAATTACATGGCTGATACACAAAGCTCAAGAAACCGGGTTTTTCAGCGAGATTGAGGGTGTTTGGCGAGTATTTTGGTGTAAAAACCCGGTTTCTGTCTACCCATTTTTTTAAGTATTGTTAAGAGAACATAATCTGTGCTAATCGTCACAGGCAGAAAACATGAAAAAAGGTTTTTGTTGTGAAATAGACATAAAAAAAAAGTCAAAAAGCCTGCCGTACCAGGGCAGAAAGATTCATCACCATAAAAGTTATGGCGATGGTTGTTTCAGAAGTATTAGAAAGTTTAGCCATGACTCTACCAAGGCTGAATCTTCTTTTAGCTTCTCCAAATTTTCTGACAAATTGAGTTACGAATTCTCTCGTCTGACTGAGCTTGTTTCTTCTTTGACTTGCTAATATTTTTTGGGGTCTTCCTACAGGAACGCCACTCATCCTAATTCCTCTTTCTTTGCACCAAGCTCGATTTTCCTGCGTTCGATATAGCAAAATCACTTCACCCCTGACAATATTTCGGTCAAAACCGTTTTCTTCTTCATCCAAGGAAAAGGTTCTTCTAATATAGGTAAATTGAAAAATGGACAGAGCTTTTCCCATCCTTCGCCATCACAAACATCAATAATTAACAAAGATTCTGGACGGTCTTTAAAATATTCAAGCACATTTCTATAATGTAAATCATAAACATAAGACATTCTATCTTCATTAAACGCATAAGTACCATAAACAGCCGCTCTTAATAATCTTCTGATCTGCATCTTAGTCTCATTACTAGGATCGAAATCAAACGCAGACCTCTTTGACCAGTGAGCTTCTAAAGACTTTAACCAACATGATTTATTACGCACGGTTAAGATAAACTTACTATCAGGAAATAATTTATCTAACTGAGAATAAAAAGGAGCTACCGTTATATCTGTAATCCCATCATAATCATTGAGAATCGAAAAGTCATACTTAGCAGCCATCAGGTCTTGTAAAATTGTCTCATCATCAGGATAATGAACAACATTAATCCCTAGCATATTTAAGGCCATTGTTAAGCTTTTAGTTCCCGTGCGACTCAAACCAATTCCAAAAACTTTCATTTTTTTACTTTTCATGGGTCTTTGAATAATAATTTTACTTGAAAATTCTCTAGTTTCGGCTAACGTCAAAGGAGCTTTTTCCAAAATATTCATTTGCTTAAGTTCGCGGATAGCAATATTTGGTAAATTTTCAATAAACCTAGCAATTTCGGGCTGACTTGCCTGCTTGGAAATATATTTTTTTGCATAATTTACACCATATTTAGCAACCAAAAAATCTAAATCTTTTTCTTGTCTTCCCCAATCTTCCTGACAAATATTTAATTTAGCTTGATGATAATCTTGGCGACTTCTCAGTTCTCTCAAAGCACATTTGGCAAAAATATGGTGATAGAATTGAAAAAAATCATGGATAATGTTAAATTTCTTAAATGCTTTTTTTAGCTTCAGTTTTTTTAGTGCCAGTCCACGAGTTCTTGATTCAGGTCTTAACACATATTTAGCATCATTATCAGGTACTTTAATTGCTTGCATTTCTCTGATTACATCAATTCTAGTAATATGTACACCACAATGAATATGACCTCTGAATTTATCAAGAACATAACAGTCTACGTATGGCAAACTATTGCTGGTAAGGAAAGGAGACATATCCTCCATAATTAAACAATCAGCATCCATGAAGACAACAAAATCACAATCGTAATTCATCTTCAGCATTTGCTGAACAGCGTGGGCAAAAGGTTTAACATTTTCAATAATATGAACTTGACGAGGCTGAATATTTTTGATAGCTAGGTCTAAGGCTATTTGGGATGTTCTTTCGCCAACAGTTCTAAAAACTAAATCGATTTTTTTCATGGTATTTTAATTCCAAGCCTGAGTTTTTAACTTGGAAAGCTTATAGAACCCATTTGAGATCTTTTGGCGATCGCCAGTCGTAACGATACCGAACGCCGCCAAGGCCGCCAGCGGATGGGCACTACCTTAGTTATGGCTTTAGCCCACATTCACGAGCTCTACGTGGCCCATGTCGGAGACAGTCGGGCTTATTTGATTACCACCTTTGCAGTGGCAAGGCTGGTAGAGTTGCATCACAGGCAAAGTTCGCGGGTCTAGCGCGGGTCTAACGTCTGGCAAGGTTGCCACGGTTGGAGCGATCGGATTGTTGGCAATGTCGATCGGATTGTTGGCAGTATCGGTCGGAGCGGTGGCGGTCTAGCTTTCTCTAGTCTCTAGTCCTATTACCAATTCCCAATTCCCAATTTCAAAGTTGAGTTATCGTGTGGTACAAGCCCAAGCAACTATGCTTCCTGAACCCTCAAGTGCGCTCATTGCTTTGCTTTCAGCTTCGGCGCGAGAATCACCAAGTCCCCAACCAACATGAGTACCATTGTCCGATACAGCACCACAGCTATTCTTAAACCAGACTCGAACCGCGCAATCCTCTGCATTTTTAGAACACTCTGCCAATGCTTTATTTTGAGCCGCAGCACGAGTTGAGTAGTCGTAGCTAAAACCATAGGCACTTGTAGCATCCGATGTAGCGATCGCCCCAAAATTATCTGCCAAAGCAGCGCCACCGGATAAGCATTCTGCTAAAACCAGAAGTACAGCACCAACTCCAAAACGTTTAAGCATTGATTTTCTTCTTTTTGTACAGATATATTAAAAATATAACATAACCAATCTTGTTTAGACTATAGAACCCATTTGAGATCTTTTAAGAGGATGCTAGCCGCAGTTGATCGGCTTGACAACAGTCGATCGGCTTGACAACAGTCGATCGGCTTGACAGCAGTCGATCGGCTTGACAACAGTCGATCGACTTGACAACAGTCGATCGGCTTGACAACAGTCGATCGGCTTGACAGCAGGCGATCAGGTAGAATCAGTAAAGTTAAGCAGGTCAGGGCTGAAAATGGGTTATTCGAGCGATGTGAGTGACAAAGAGTGGGAAATCATCGAGCCATTACTGCCCCAGAAGAAGAAAACTAGGCCACCAGTGTGGACAAAACGGCAAGTTCACGGGCGGCATATTTTATCAACTCAAAAATGGTTGTAATTGGTCTGACCTACCCAGAGATCTACCGCCATACTCGACAGTATTTTGGCATTACCAGAATTGGTGTGAGGAAGGTGCACTCGATCTAATCTTGGTACAGCTACATAGCAAGGTGCGTGAACAAGTCAAAAAAAACCGCAGTGGACGACATTAATCATGGTTGATTCACAAGCTGTAAAAAATACTTGTAATGCTAGTATTGAGTCGAAAGGGTTTTGTTTTTACAAGACAACAAACGGTATCAAAAGACACCTAGCCGTCGATATCCTGGGCTTTCCGTTCTTTACTCATTGCACCAAAGCTAGCTTATCAGATGATTGTGGTTTGATTGAAATGTTTTCCCAAAACATCGATTATTTCAAATTGAAACCTGTCGAGTTACCGAAGACAACCATCTTATTAGATAACGGCTATCATCCTGAAAAACTCACTCAAGCTTTGGAGGAGATTTACCCTGACATTATGACTAAGATTCAATTTGAACTCTCAGCCAAACCATCAAAAGCAGAGAAGGCAGCTAAAGGGCAATCTGGATTTGTGCCTGTGGCGGCTAGATGGGTAATTGAACGTTCAAATGCTTGGGTAGATCGATGTAAAAGCTTAATCAAGAATTTTGACCGTACACTCGCTCGTTCCAATGCCAAGCTCAAGCTGTGTTTCATTCGGCTAATGCTCAAACGGCTAGCATCCTCTTAAAAAGATCTCAAATGGGTTCTATATCCTTGAAGCTATATTAAGTGCAGATTCATAGTGAATTGCTATGAGCCGCCTCCTTGTGGAGGGTAAACGCTTAATAGCAGAATTTTCATGGCAAATTTACAATACTCCGAACAATTTTGAGTTGAGAAGAGGTCTGAGAAAAATCAAAAGTTGGTTCGATGCTACACCTCCCATTTCAATTCTTCGTTTTCTTTATCGGCAATTTCTTCAAATAAACGCTCCACAGTAGGGTCAAGTTCTTGACGCCAACGCAAATCTAAAGTAATTTCTAAACCATGATTTTGGTAATAATCTGAGCAACGCTTTGATACCTTATGTAAAAATTCTTCTGTATTTTTGTGTTGAGCCTTTACTATTAAAAACTTCGTTCCGTTGTTTCCTCCTACTGGATGATGTTCGTGCTGGTAATATTTAACCATTTGGGGTTGATAGTCTATTTCCAAAAAATCGCAAAGCGTTCTGATGACATTTTCTACATTTGTGGCAAGATGTTCATATTTTATCTTAATTTTATTACCCTTAAAATGACGGTACAATTCTTGGGTTTCATTAATGATTTCCTTCCAATCATTAATTATTTCTTTGACATTTTTTTGAGGATATTTTCTGGTGCGGGAATTGATAACTGCCCGCCCATCTCTTTGGAGAAATATCAAAAAAGGTTGGGAAGATGTTTTTTGAATAGTGGCTATTTGTTCTTCTAGCCAAGAAGTGTTTTTTGTAGAATCAATTACAATTGGCTTTTGTGTTTTGAGCGATATTTGTTCGTATAAGTCTAGGTGAGTGCTAGTAATAAAATCTTTCCAAACTGGACAATTGATACCACAAAGGTTGCAAGTTCTTTTTATGGGGTAGTTTGTATTTTGCATGAATCTGGCTTTCCTTGCCTCTCCCGAGTAGAAACAATCCTGATGACTTCCCAGTATAAGTCCTAGAAGCGTAGAGCCAGAGTGACCAGCGCCACAGATAAAACAAACCTTTTGATTGATTCTTGATCCAGAATTTAGCACCATATCGCTCTACTGAAGTTATTGGTTAATTGATATCCGGATTAAACCAGATTAGTGGGATTGGGATTTTTTAACCGCAGATATCAGCAGATGAACACAGATGCACGCTGATGGGATTTCTGAAGTGTTTCAACTCTGACTTAATTAGCTATTCATCCGCCGAATAAACTCTAAAGGTAAACCGTCAGTATCGGCAATAAAAGCTACTTCGTAAACACGATCGCCGATCGCCTGTTGAGTCGGTTCTAATAAAACTTTCAGCGGCTGAAACTGGTTTGGTTGCTCCTTGGTTGCTTCCTCAAACCGCTCTTTGAGAGACTGTAACCAAGTAGGCAAATCAGTTGTCGTCTCAGTTAAATCGAAAGATAAATGATAGTATCCAACATAATGCTCGTCTCCGAAGGCATCAGGTGCGGGTTTCGGTTCCGGGATTTGGATGAGTTCGATGCGTCCGTTGAGACCTTCCATCCAACAGGCTAGAGTGTAACCGGTGGTAAAGCGATCGCTCACAGTAAATCCCAACTGTTCGTAAAAGGCGATCGCTCGGTGAATATTAGCAGTCCGAATCGAGGCGTGGTGCATTCGATTTGAGATTTGAGATTTTAGATTAGGGAATTGGGAATTGGGCATCGGGCATTGGGCATTGCTAATTGGTAACTGGAACCAACAAATAACCAACGACTAATGACTAATGACTAATGACTACGGACTAATGACTAATAACTATTCAAACAACCGAAAATATGGATATCGAATCGGAACTCCCAGCTCTTTTTCCAAATCAAAATTAATTACTTCCCAACAAGCTTCCTCCTGGGATTCGGGGCTAAAATCGACGGGTAAACCATAAAGCCTGGGCTGTGGCGATTCCGACTGACCCCGCCAAGGCGCGCTCCGCTCTAAATAGGTGCTGATTAATTCCCGATAGCGTTGGGCAATGATGATGCGAGTTGCTCGGTAGCCTTGAGTATACAGTCGATCGAGCGCTTCGTGAATTTCAAACCGAATGCCGTCGGGGTGAGTGTGCTGGCGATACCATTCATTCTCCCAGTGACGCCAGTGTCGCCCAGACTGAAGGTGAACTAAATCCCCTGTTTTTGGATCGGCCTCAAATGCCCCGTGACGCGGACATAAATAGGTATCCGTGAGAGTTAGAGCCGGAATGGTTTGGCGACAGTGGGGACACTGAATTTCCGGGCCAAACATCGGGTATTGCAAGGCTACTTCGATCATGTAGTGCGTCCCAAAATATTTTCTCTGCAAAAGTGCCAAATGCTTTTATTATATCTCCTATTGACAACCACTTAATCTGCTAAAACTCAACATTCCTGGATCTAAATTTAAGCGGGCGGGCAGGATGCCCACCCCACAAGACTTTTCAGCAACACAACCGATCGACAAATGAGCATTTTCAACGAACATCTTGCTAAAGTTACTTCCTATTGGCCCGCGCCCGACCTCTGTGCGGCCGCTTTTGTCGCCCCAGGCGCTGTTGTCATCGGTAGGGTAGAAGTGGCGGCGGGGGCGAGTATTTGGTACGGGGCGGTGGTGCGAGGGGATGTGGAGCGAATTGCGATCGGCTCTTGTACTAATATCCAAGATGGAGCTGTTTTACACGGCGATCCGGGGAAACCAACTATTTTGGAAGATTTTGTGACTGTGGGACACCGAGCTGTGATTCACTCAGCTTACATTGAGCGGGGCAGTTTGATCGGGATTGGGGCGATCGTCCTCGATGGAGTCAGAGTGGGAACAGGCTCTATCGTCGGTGCAGGGGCTGTTGTTACCAAAGACGTTCCCCCTCACACGCTAGTTGCGGGAGTACCTGCCAAGCGGCTGCGGGATGTCTCACAGGAGGAATCTGCGGAGTTAATAGAGCACGCTAAGCGTTACGAAAAGTTGGCGGAAGTTCACGCTGGGAAAGGCACTGATTTGGGATTTAATATTCAGGGCTAGGATTCATATAAAATTTAGACCATGAACGATCGCACATCTCATCCAAACATCCCCCCGCACACCTGGAAACGCCCCATCGGCCTCGGTTGGGACAATCCCTACACAGTCCGCTACCCAAGCAATCTCGACGACGGGCCCTGGCACGGAATGCCCCTGGGCGGCTTCGGCGCTGGCTGCATCGGGCGATCGCCCCGTGGAGACTTCAACCTCTGGCACATCGATGGCGGCGAACACATTTTTAATAGTTTACCCGCTTGTCAATTCAGCGTTTTTGAAGAAACTAAAGGCAAAAAACAAGCTTTTGCACTCTGTACTGAACCGCCTACAGATGGCTGTTTATCTAGTTGGAAATGGTATCCCAAGGAAGGAAGTTCGGCAACGGATTCTGTAACGGATGTAACGGATGAAAAGAAGAAGGAAGATTTGAATTCTTCTGGGAATTATCATGCTTTGTATCCCCGGAGTTGGTGGGTTTATGAAAATGTATTTCAGGCTCAATTAAGCTGCGAGCAATTTTCACCAGTTATACCTCATAACTATCAAGAAAGTAGTTATCCAGTCGCCATGTTTGAATGGGTTGCCCACAATCCTACAGATGCGCCGATTACTCTCAGCATCATGTTAACTTGGGAGAATATTGTTGGCTGGTTTACTAATGCTATACCCCCCCAGCCCCCCCTTGCTAAGGGGGGGTATGGGGGGGTTCCCGTGAAAGTTCGAGATGATGGTAGTCCGGTTTATGACTATCAGCCCCGGTGGGGAGAAAGTGGCGGAAATATGAATTTGTTGGTGGAAGATTTTCACCGAATTGGCTGCGTGATGACGCGCTTAAATGCTGATGATGATCCAAAAGAAGGAGATGGACAATGGGCGATCGGCACTATTACCAATCCAGCCGTAGAAGTATTCTATCAAACTCGCTGGAATCCGGCGGGGAAGGGCGAGGACATCTGGCAGAACTTTTCTGGTGACGGTTGTTTGCTGGATGATAAAAACGAGACAGTCGCAGCCCCAGGAGAACGATCGGCTTGTGCGATCGCAGTTAGGTTTACCATTAGACCAGGAAAAACTCGCAAGATTCCCTTTATTTTAGCATGGGATTTGCCCATTACTGAGTTTGCACCGGGAACTTGGTATTACCGCCGCTATACGGATTTCTTCGGCCGCAATGGCAAAAATGCTTGGTCGATGATTCGCACCGCAATGAAGCATTCCGATACTTGGCGCGACAAGATTGAAGCTTGGCAAAAACCGATTTTGGAACGGGAAGATTTGACTGATAGTTTCAAAATGGCGCTGTTTAATGAGTTGTATATCCTAACTGATGGCGGTACAATTTGGACTGCGGCTGACGAACGCGATCCGAAGGGTCAATTTGGAGTTTTGGAGTGCATTGATTACCGCTGGTATGAAAGTTTAGACGTGCGTCTTTACGGTTCTTTTGCTTTGTTGATGTTGTGGCCGGAATTAGAAAAATCGGTAATTATAGCTTTCGCGCGGGCAATTTCTACTGGTGATGATACTCCTAGAATTGTTGGCTGGAATCAAGCTTCTGCGATTCGGAAAGCCGTCGGTGCGACACCGCACGATTTGGGAGCTCCCAACGAGCATCCTTGGGAGAAAACGAATTATACTAGCTATCAAGATTGCAATTTGTGGAAGGATTTGCCTTCGGATTTTGTGTTGCAGGTTTATCGGGATTTCTTGTTGACTGGTAGCACGGATTATGAGTTTTTGCAAGAGTGTTGGCCGGCAATTGTTGAGGCTTTGGCTTATCTGAAAACCTTTGATGAAGATGGGGACGGAATTCCTGAGAATTCGGGAGCACCGGATCAGACTTTTGATGATTGGCAAATGCGGGGGATAAGTGCCTATTGCGGTGGTTTGTGGTTGGCTGCGTTGGAAAGTGCGATCGCGATCGGCGAAATCTTAGAAGATGCAGCGCCAGAGATAATTCCCAATCCCCAAGCAAAAATATCATTATATCACAGTTGGCTGGAACAAGCAAGACCAAACTATCAAGAAAAACTCTGGAACGGTCAATATTACCGTTTGGATAGTGAGAGTAATTCTGAAGTGGTGATGACGGATCAATTGTGCGGTCAATTTTACGCTAAATTGTTAGGTTTGCCGGATATTGTACCGCCAGAATGTGCCGTTAGCGCCTTAGAAACAGTCTATGAATCTTGTTTTCTGAAGTTTAATGATGGCGAGTTTGGTGCTGCGAATGGGGTGATGCTAAACGGTACACCGGAAAATCCGAATGCGACTCATCCTTTGGAAGTTTGGACGGGGATTAATTTTGGGTTGGCGGCTTTTTTGGTGCAGATGGGGATGGAGGAGAAAGCGTTTAAGTTGACTGATGCGGTGGTGCGACAGATTTATGAGAATGGGTTGCAGTTTCGGACGCCGGAAGCGATTACGGCGGTGGGGACTTTTCGGGCGAGTCATTATTTGCGGGCGATGGCTATTTGGGCAATTTATTATGTTATGAATTTGAAAACCGCTGATGTAAGCAGATGAACACTGATTAACGCAGATAATATCTGATTTATCTGCGTTGATTGGTGTTTGTTTGGTTGTCAAATTGAAAATTAGTATTAGTTAAGGAGTTATATCAATTCCGGTTGGATCGGAATGATTTAACCGCAGAGAACGCAGAGAACACAGAGGAAGAGAAGAGAGAGATGAATAATTCTGATGAAGAGAGGATTTTATATTAGAGATATGAATCCTCTCTTAAAAAACTATTGCGCGAGTGTTGAGTTTCCTGATGTGAGCGGTGCAGAATACTTAGAAATGCTCCAAATTCGCGATCGCCTTGCAGAAAGTGCATCTCAATTGAGTGAAGAAGAAAAGATATTACTCGCCAATTAATTTAAAACGTAAATGTTTTTTATCACGAGTTGTCGCGCTTTGTCAATTTAACTGCAATGAGAAAAGCAGAAGCTATTCTTCCTCAAGGTTGGTGGTGGTATTTGGATGTGTTGGTATTTTTGCCAATTTCCTTAAAACCAGAGTTAAACAGTCGAAATGTTGAGGTAGATCAGGTGTTGGCTGCTAAATAGAACTAATATTTAATGCAAGGATTAAAGTCCTTACTAAAAACCTATTGTGTCTTAAATTATGGTAAAGTCTTGTGGTTCGATCGCACTTGCTTGCATTCCTTTGAGTTTAGCTAAAAGTCGATCGGTTCCGGCTATCCTGATTAAGGTAGCACTGTTTTCTTGGACAATGCTGAGTCCATCGAATGTCAAGCCTCTTGTTAAAATAAGCACATCTTCGCCCTTGGTAAAATCAGTAATTACATGACCGCCTTCTCCCGCAGTTAACACAAAGTAATCGCGTCCGTTTCCCCCTTGCAGTGTATCATTACCTAAATCTCCCATCAGCCAGTCATCGCCTATTCCGCCCGTCAAAGTATCGTCACCTTTGCCGCCATGAAGAGTATCATTACCGTCACATCCACACAATTTATCGGTATCGTCATTGCCAAAAATTAAGTCATTACCACTACCACCGCAGATGTAATCTTTTTGACTGCTAGCATCTGTGGCAATATTATCCGTATCTCCCACCATTGTATCGTCTCCTTCGCCACCGCAGATGCTGTCATTTCCTAAATCTCCTAACAGTAAATCATTGCCGGAATTGCCGAATATTAGATCGTTATCTTGACCACCATGTAGGGTATCATTATCTTCGCCACCAGAAAGAGAGTCTTCGCTTTCTTTTCCATATAAAATGTCATTTCCCCGATCGCCAAATAGCAAATCTCGTCCAGTTAAATCACCATCAGACGCATCTGAAGTGTCGCCAAATATGGTATCATTACCGTCATCGCCAAGTAAAGTATCGTTGCCTTTATCGCCCCAGATTAAGTCATTGTCTTTGCCGCCGATCGCCAGATCGTGATCCTTACCTGAATAAATAATATCATCGCCAGCATGACCGATGATGTAGTCATGGTTTTCATTGCCAAATATGGTGTCGCTGTCTGTATCCGGGGCGACAGAAATGTTACTAGGAAATCCACCATAAATATGATCGCTGCCTTCGAGTCCAATTAGCAAGTCGCTACCGTTAAAACCATTGATGCTGTCGTTAAAATTACTCCCCGTTAAGGTATCTTTACCGTCAGTAGTGTTGAGGGTGTTTTCGGTAATATTGGGGGCGGGAATGGAAGTGCGATCGGGTAAAATAGTGCGATCGCAAATGCAGTTTTCCCAAAAAGTGTCGGTATTCCCCCCATCAAAATCAGTCGGCGTTTCCCCAGCAACTTGTAGGGGCGGTGCCCCCAGGCTCACCCCCACCTGAATTGGAGTTTCCGCAGAAGTTGGCGTCGGCGTCGGAGTTTCCGCAGAAATTGGAATTGGCGTCGGCGTCGGAGTTTCCGCAGAAATTGGAGTTGGCGTCGGCGTCGGAGTTTCCGCAGAAATTGGAATTGGCGTCGGCGTCGGAGTTTCCGCAGAAATTGGAGTTGGCGTCGGTGTCGGAGTTTCCGCAGAAATTGGAGTTGGAGTTGGCGTCGGAGTTTCTGCAGAAATTGGAGTTGGCGTCGGCGTCGGAGTTTCCGCAGAAATTGGAGTTGGCGTCGGTGTCGGAGTTTCCGCAGAAATTGGAGTCGGTGTCGGCGTCGGAGTTTCCGCAGGCGTCGGAGTCGGAGTCGGAGTTGGAGTCGGAGTTTCCGCAGAAATTGGAGTTGGTGTCGGCGTCGGAGTTTCCGCAGGCGTCGGAGTCGGAGTCGGAGTTGGAGTCGGAGTTTCCGCAGAAATTGGAGTTGGCGTCGGCGTCGGAGTTTCCGCAGAAATTGGTGTCGGAGTTTCCGCAGAAATTGGAGTTGGCGTCGGCGTCGGAGTTTCCGCAGAAATTGGTGTCGGAGTTTCCGCAGAAATTGGAGTTGGCGTCGGCGTCGGAGTTTCCGCAGAAATTGGTGTCGGCGTCGGAGTCGGAGTTTCCGCAGAAATTGGAATTGGCGTCGGAGTTTCCGCAGGCGTCGGAGTCGGAGTCGGAGTTGGAGTCGGAGTTTCCGCAGAAATTGGAGTTGGCGTCGGTGTCGGAGTTTCCGCAGAAATTGGAGTTGGAGTTGGCGTCGGAGTTTCCGCAGAAATTGGAATTGGCGTCGGCGTCGGAGTTTCCGCAGAAATTGGTGTCGGCGTCGGAGTCAGAGTTTCCGCAGGAGTTGGAGTCGGCGTCGGAGTTTCCGCAGAAATTGGAGTTGGCGTCGGAGTTGGAGTCGGAGTTTCCGCAGAAATTGGAGTTGGCGTCGGCGTCGGAGTTTCCGCAGAAATTGGAGTTGGCGTCGGCGTCGGAGTTTCCGCAGAAATTGGTGTCGGAGTTTCCGCAGAAATTGGAGTTGGCGTCGGCGTCGGAGTTTCCGCAGAAATTGGTGTCGGCGTCGGAGTCGGAGTTTCCGCAGGCGTTGGCGTCGGCGTCGGCGTCGGAGTTTCCGCAGAAATTGGTGTCGGAGTTTCCGCAGAAATTGGAGTTGGCGTCGGCGTCGGAGTTTCCGCAGAAATTGGAGTTGGAGTCGGCGTCGGAGTTTCCGCAGGCGTCGGAATTGGCGTCGGAGTGGGAGTCGTATCTACAATAGTCAAAACAGCCGTCGAAATTGTTCCCAAATCAGCCCCATTAGTAGGAGAAATTAATCTGAGGTTAACAGTTTCATTCCCTTCTACTAAGGTGTCATCAATAATTTCAATAGTGAAAGTTTTACTCGTTTCGCCGATCGCAAAATTCAAAGTACCCGATGTCGCAGTATAATCGCTACCAGCATTCGCCGTGCCATTACTTGTGTTATAATCGACACTCGCCACTCCATTAATATCATCAGTGCGAGTCACAGTAATTGTGCCAAAATTACCGTTTTCACTAACCGTATAATCTGCCGCACTAAAGTTAAATGTACCTGTATTATTGACGTTGATCCTGAAAGTTTGATTTGGCGAAGTATCCACGCCACCGTTAGCTGTACCGCCACTGTCTTTGAGGTTTATAGTAATCGTAGCATTGCCAGTTTTACCTGTTGCGGGCGTAAAAGTTAGTTGTCCTAAAGAGTCGATCGCCGGTGCTACACTAAATAAACCTGTATTGTCATTCCCCACCACTTGAAAGTTTACGCTTTGTGCCGACTCGTTGGCGGGGCCTGGAAAAATGGCTGTAGCCCATCCAGTAACGCTTTGTGGGCCTGCGTTGCGATTGAGGGTGCGATCGAGCCCTTTGACAAACGAGGGTGCGTCGTTGACTGAATTAACTGCGATCGCCGATGTTATTGAATTAGTGCTAAACGGTGTCGTTCCCCCAGTAACAGAAGCATTGACACCCGTTGTACCGCTAGCTACTCCGTTACTTCCATCCCATGCCCGAAAGGTAATTGTCGGTTCATTACCAGGGGTACTGTAATAGTCTGGATTGGGTACAAAGCGGACTCTCGGATTCGATCGACTTTGCAAGAAAACCTGCGTTAGGTTGATGTTAGCCTTGGCCTCAGTAGTATTGTCGCCGAGGAATAGAAAGTTAGGAGTTTCGTAAGGATCGATCGGGCCACTAAATGCCGAATAATCTCGCAGCGGGCCACTAAATCCGGTGCTACCGTCAAAAATGGGGCTACCATCATTAACAAGAGAGTAACTGTCGCCTTGAATGCTGAGAGTGTAGTTAGTAGCGCGATTGGTGTTGTAAGCAATATTTTCGGCTGGCAGAAATAAGCCGTTGGGTTGTCCGCCTGGATTGGGAGTAATACCGTCTCCTTTTGCAAATATCCTGCCGGAAGTTGCAGATAGCTGTTGGAAACCAATTTCAATTGCTTTGCGATCGCTTGTAACTACAACAATACTAAAACCTGCTTCATTCTGATCGCTCCGCGATTCTGAAATAATTTGAAGATTAAAAGATATTTCAAATCCAACAGTAACAAAGCCTGCATTCCTATCCAGTAAAGGAAATGATGAATTTAAAGGAGTTCCTAAAGCCCTATGGCTGCTGTATCCAGCATAGATACTATTTGCAGCATTGCTGTTTAAATTAGCTCCATTCCCGCTAAATATTTCTGAAGCATTAGAAGTAGGAGAAGCCGCATTTAAGTTTGTCAAATCCAGCCAACCTTGAGGACTGGGAGTATTGCCAACTAAGCCATTATAAAGAAAAGTCGGGCCGAGTACAGTTGCTGAACTGTCAGAAACAGTGCCGAAATCTGTCCAAGTATTGTCGCCGTTAGTTGAAAATTGCCAATTGCCGTTAGTATTGTCAACTCCCGTGACTGCCATACCGAAAGGATATCCATTAGGATCGCTTACCACATCGTAAAGATAGGCATAAATATTAATTCCCCTGTTATTTGCATTGGGCAAATCTTCGTTCATGAATAATGCCAGCGGATTAACAGAAGTATCCAAAACAGGAGCGCTGTTTACCTGCCGGTTGCGGAGGCTGTCAATATAAATAGTGTTAATTCCGCCGTTGGGCAAACCGATAGAACCCGGACTGTTGACAGCATAATTAGCAGTTTTGTTGACTCCACCAAGAGCACTATAAAATTCGACATTTCCACCATTATTTGGTGCTGGAATTTGCACTTTAGCTGCATTTCCCAAGGCTCCTAAACCAGTAGTCGGCCAGGCGATCGAATCAATTGAAGTAATCCCCGAACTGCTAGTATCTACCCACGCAATATCAGATTCTGCAAAATCCCCTCCAAAACCGTTAGTGCTGAATAAAACATTGTTTAGATACGTGCCACCAGCACCATTATTGATCGGCAATTGAATGTTCCAATCACCATTAGTTCCGCCCGGAACTGGGTTGTAGGCAATATCATTAGTAGGAATTACACTTGAACCGCCGATCGCAATTATGGTTCCTGCCTTGAATACAGGAGCAATATCTCCCATATTCCTGAACTGATAAGCAGATCTTTTGATAGCGGTTGAACCATCTGCATCGCCTACAAAATAAGACTGAAGTTGAGCGGCATTCATGTCTTCAGTGAGCAGCAATTCCACATACTCATTACCCTGAAACATTCCATTGCGCCGGAATTCGTTGATTATTATCTGTCCCATATAGATGCACCTAAATTTCAAATAAAAATGACGTTTGCTCTGCCAAACACTGCCGCCCTAGGACTAGCGACCTAAATTCATTTTTTCAGATTATTTGCGTGATTATACTGAGCTAGAAATGTAAATTGGTGTTAAATATAATATTAAATCATAACTGTACGGATTGGCTGTGTCAAGCACAATCTTAAATAACTGAGTTTGTCGGGATGATGAAGCGCGGATTTGAGATGATGAGTTTGAAAACCGCAGATGTAGACAGATAAATACTGATCGACGCAGATATTTCTGATTTACAGCGTATTCCAAGTTTATGAAGTGTAGTAGGGACAGGGATCCGTGCCCTTCTTCGTGTCAACTTAAGACTGAAAGCCTTGAGAAATCTCGTTTTTACCTGAGTCTAGATCCCCCTCGCATCCCCCTTAAGAAGAGGGACTTTGAGAAGATTCCAGTCCCCCCCTTCTTAAGGGGGGCTAGGGGGGATCGGGCTTTAATGCTCAAACAGCAGTCTGTGACTAGTTTTGACGTTAAGTTGACACGAAGAAGGGATCCGTGCCCTTCTTCGTGTCAACTTAAGACTGAAAGCCTTGAGAAATCTCGTTTTTACCTGAGTCTAGATCCCCCTAAATCCCCCTTAAGAAGGGGGACTTTGATCGAACTCTTATCCCCCCCTTCTTAAGGGGGGTTAGGGGGGATCGGGCTTTAATGCTCAAACAGCAGTCTGTGACTAGTTTTGACGTTAAGTTGACACGAAGAAGGGATCCGTGCCCTTCTTCGTGTCAACTTAAGACTGAAAGCCTTGAGAAATCTCGTTTTTACCTGAGTCTAGATCCCCCTAAATCCCCCTTAAGAAGGGGGACTTTGATCGAACTCTTATCCCCCCCTTCTTAAGGGGGGTTAGGGGGGATCGGGCTTTAATCCTCAAACAGCAGTCTGTGACTACTTTTGACGTTAAGTTGACACGAAGGAGGGCTCCGTACCCTTCTTTGTGTCAACTTAAGACTGAAAGCCTTGAGAAATCTCGTTTTTACCTGAGTCTAGATCCCCCTAAATCCCCCTTAAGAAGAGGGACTTTGATCGAACTCTTATCCCCCCCTTCTTAAGGGGGGCTAGGGGGGATCGGGCTTTAATCCTCAAACAGCAGTCTGTGACTACTTTTGACGTTAAGTTGACACGAAGAAGGGCACGGATCCCTTCTTCGTGTCAACTTAAGACTGAAAGCCTTGAGAAATCTGGTTTTTACCTGAGTCTAGATCCCCCTAAATCCCCCTTAAGAAGAGGGACTTTGATCGAACTCTTATCCCCCCCTTCTTAAGGGGGGCTAGGGGGGATCGGGCTTTAATGCTCAAACAGCAGTCTGTGACTACTTTTGACCTTAAGTTGACACGAAGAAGGGCACGGTGGGGTGTCCCTAGGGGGATAGAACGATCGCGCGGTGTACTTCATAAACGCAGATAATTCTGATTTATCTGCATTGATTGGGGCTTATTTGGGGTTTTAAGTCAGGGGCGATCGATTGACTTAAATTATCGTAAAGTCCTGCTGTCCGATCGCACCTGCTTGTATTCCTGTGAGCGTAACCAAGAGTTCACCAGTATTGGCAATCTTGATTAAAGTTGCACTGTTATCTTGGATGATACTGAGCCGATCGACTGTCAAGCCTCTTGTTAAAATAAGCACATCTTCCCCTTGGGTAAAATCAGTAATAACATCGCTGCCTTGTCCCGCAGTGAACAAAAAGTAATCGCCGCCGCTTCCCCCTTGCAGGGTATCGTTTCCGAAATCTCCAATCAGCCAGTCATCGCCAAGGCCGCCAGCCACAGAATCGTCACCTTTGCCACCGTAAACACTATCATTGCCTTCCCCGCCACATAGTTTGTCAGAACCGCCATTGCCAAACATCAGGTCATTACCAGCCCCGCCACACAAGCAATCTGGTTCACCGTTAAGGGCGATCGCACTTTCTCCAAAAATAGTATCGTCTCCTTCGCCACCACCAATGCGATCGGCACCGCGATCGCCCAACAGCAGATCGTTGCCAGTACCGCCAACCAGCACGTCATCGCCCTTGCCGCCGCATAGCGTGTCATTACCCCCGCCCCCAGAAAGAGTGTCAGCGCTATCTTCCCCATTCAGGAAGTCTTGGCCTTCCCCGCCAAACAGCAAATCGCGTCCTGTTAAGTCGGGGTGAGACGGGTCAAAACTGCCTCCAAACAAGCAGTCGTTACCCTGGTATCCCACCAAAGTATCATTGCCCTTGTCGCCCCAAATCAAGTCATCGTCTTTGCCGCCGATCGCCACATCATTGCCCTTACCAGCGAAAATGAGATCGTTGCCCGCATTGCCATTGAGGTAGTCATTGCCATTACCACCAGACAGCACATCATTGTCTGTATCCGGGCTAATCAGGACGCTGGACAGTCCCCCATAAATATTATCGTTGCCCTTTTCACCGATGAGAATGTCGTTGCCGTTCAAACCGTTGATAGCGTCGTTGAGATTGCTGCCGGTGAGGAAGTCGTCGCCGTCAGTGCCATTAAAAGTGCGATCGACCGAATTCGGGCCCGGAATCGAACTGATCGCGGGCAGGGTAATCTCTTCGCAAATGCAATCGCGATCGTCTGAAGTCTGTAGGGGCGGTCTCCCCGTGTCCGCCCCCGTCGGAGTCGGAGTGTCCGTTGGAGTTGGACTTGTTGGACTTGTTGGAGTCGGAGTTGTTGGAGTTGGACTTGTTGGAGTCGGACTTGTTGGAGTCGGAGTTGTTGGAGTCGGACTTGTTGGAGTCGGAGTTGTTGGAGTTGGACTTGTTGGAGTCGGACTTGTTGGAGTCGGACTTGTTGGAGTCGGACTTGTTGGAGTCGGACTTGTTGGAGTCGGACTTGTCGGAGTCGGACTTGTTGGAGTCGGACTTGTCGGAGTCGGACTTGTCGGAGTCGGAGTTGTTGGAGTCGGACTTGTCGGAGTTGGACTTGTCGGAGTCGGACTTGTCGGAGTCGGACTTGTCGGAGTTGGACTTGTTGGACTTGTCGGAGTTGTCGGAGTTGGACTTGTTGGAGTTGGACTTGTCGGAGTTGGACTTGTTGGAGTTGGACTTGTCGGAGTTGGACTTGTTGGAGTTGTCGGAGTTGTTGGACTTGTTGAAGTCGGAGTTGTCGGAGTTGGACTTGTTGGAGTTGGACTTGTCGGAGTTGGACTTGTTGGAGTTGGACTTGTCGGAGTTGGACTTGTTGGAGTTGTCGGAGTTGTTGGACTTGTTGAAGTCGGAGTTGTCGGAGTTGGACTTGTCGGAGTTGGACTTGTCGGAGTTGGACTTGTCGGAGTTGGACTTGTTGGAGTTGGACTTGTCGGAGTTGGACTTGTTGGAGTTGGACTTGTTGGAGTTGGAGTTGTCGGAGTTGGACTTGTCGGAGTTGGACTTGTCGGAGTTGGACTTGTTGGAGTTGGACTTGTTGGAGTTGGAGTTGGAGTTGTTGGAGTTGGAGTTGGAGTTGGAGTCGGAGTTGGAGTTGGAGTCGGAGTTGGAGTTGGAGTTGGAGTTGGAGTTGGAGTCGGAGTTGGAGTTGGAGTTGGAGTTGGAGTCGGAGTTGGAGTCGGAGTTGGAGTTGTAGTTGGAGTTGGAGTTGGAGTCGGAGTTGGAGTTGGAGTCGGAGTTGGAGTTGGAGTTGGAGTTGGAGTTGGAGCTACATCGTTATCTAAAATTGTCAAATTCGCCGTACTTTGCGATCCCACACTCCCACCGTTTGTGGGATTATTCAGACTAAGTGCAACAATCTCACTTCCCTCTACTAAGGTGTCATCGTTAATGGGAATCGTAAAAGTTTTGCTTGTTTCCCCGATCGCAAAGTTTAAAGTTCCTGATGTTGTCGTGTAGTCACTGCCTGCATTAGCCGTCCCGTCGGAAGTGCTGTAGCTGATATCAGCCGCCACATTAGTGTTACTTGTCCGAGTCACGGTAATTGTGGCAACACCCCCGCTTTCACCGATATCGTAATTTGCAGCACTAAAATTAAAACTGCCTGGGTTGGGAATATTGACATTAAAGCTTCCCAAGTTACTGGCTGCAACAAAGTTATTATTGATATCGCTAACTTGGCCCGATTCGATCGCGATCGCATAATTCCCGTTGTCGCCCAAATCCCAACTGCCACCGGGCGCGGTAATTTGATAGGTAGCCGTGCGAAGAGTGCCGTTTCCAGCCGGCGTAAAGCTTACCTGTGTTGCTAATTGGTTAAATCCGGCTGGCCCAATCACCCGGATGTCTGAATTATCAAAACTGCTGCTGTTGACAGCAACATTGTCGCTGTAGTCTACCGTAAAAGTTTCTGTAGTGTCGCCAGCAACGAGAATATTGCTAGCAACTAAATTGGCAGCAACAGGTACGATCGTATCGGCTGTGATGTTGATGCTGAATGTTTGGGCTGCGGAAGTGTCTGCGCCAGCATTGTCAGTACCGCCGCTATCGCTTAACGTCGCAGAGACAGTTGCAGTGCCACTGACATCGGTGGCTGGGGTGTAGGTAAGGTTCCCCGCTGAGTCGATCGCAGGCTGCACCGAAAATAGACTGTTGTTGTCGTTGCTAAGGTTAAAGCTGATGGTTTGAGTGGATTCGTCGTCAGGGCCCTTAGAGACGCTTGTGGCCCAGTTGTTGACTGTTTGCGATCCCCCACCTGCGATCGCACTTGAGTCGACCCCTTTCACAAACGACGGTGCATCGTTGACAGAATTAACGGTAATTGTAGCCGTCTCGCTGGCTGTACTGAAAGCTGCTAACCCCCCCATACTGCTAGCAGTCGAAATATCACCCGTCCCGCCGTTCGTGAACGTAGTAGTGGTGCCAGAGTTTGTTGTCGTTCCATCCCATGCCTGATAAGTGATATCGGCACTGCCGTTGTAGTCAGCATTGGGAACAAAGCGGATGCTGACAGTGCCTGCTAGCAGTCTCGCTGCTGCTGTTGACGGCGTGCCGAATGCCGTCCAAGTCGCACCGCTATCAGTTGAATATTCCCAACTGCCGTTAGTATTCTCTGTCGCCGTGACTGCAATTCCTTGAGTGTCGCTGGTGTCGGGATCTGTAACAGCACCTGCAATTAAAGCAGAAACTAAGGTGCCGGTGTTGCTGGCAGAAGGTACATCTTCGTTAATTGCTGTTGGTGTCGGCGTTCCGCTGTTGTCGAGTACAGGTGCGTGGTTGGCTGCAAACGCTGCGAATGCCGTGGGAAGGGCAAAATTGTTGTCGCTGACAAGAATGAGCGATCGCTTCCCAGTTGCCGTCTGAGAAGGCCCAAATGTCATCCCTTCAAAATTGTTGATCGGAAAGCCTGAAGTGTTTGGAAAATCAGCAATCAGAGTTTTCGATACCGGTGTAATGCCAGTAACACCAGAAGCAATCAAGCCAGTATTGGTTTGAATGTCAGTCGCACCGTTTAAAGAAATTTGATAAAGCTTCAAATCCCCTGAAGGCGGTGTGGTCGATAAGTCGAGAAAACGTTCGAGAACCAGTAGCGTATTATCATCAACGGCCAGCATTTCTGAAATGCCGTTGCGTGGATCGGTGTTGTAAAGAAATTCTCCGTTTGCGGTGTTTGGGCCTAAGTTATATCTTAAAATTCGCGATCGCGCGCCCGCCGTTGTACCTGAAGCAAGGCCGTCTTGTTCGAGAGCATTTTCTGTTGCTGTAAACAGAAAACTTTGACTGGGAGTAATGGTCAGACTTTCAAAAGCTTGATTGTTGCGGATGCCACTGCTAGTATCTGCTGATACGTCGTATTTGGGAGAAGCAATAGGCAACACTAGGTTTTGCTGTCCCGTTGCAATGGCGAAGCTATTGATAAAAGGCTGGGTAGTTGTCGAGAAATTGCCTTCAGAAGAGACGAAGACATTACCGCCGATGAAGCCAATGCCCTCTGTATCCGATGTATCTGCGGCAAAGGGAGGCGGATTGCCAATCTGTGTCACCGCTGTAAAATTAACTTGTCCTGGTACTGGTGTCAAGCTACCGGAACTCACAGTAGGTATAGTGAGGGTGTAAAAGCGAGACGGGCCGGGACTGGCACCAGGAATATTCCGGCCGTCGGAGATAGCGTAGTAAGTGTTGCTGCCCGCGTAGGTAAGGCCAGACAGTCCACCTACCCGGGTTGTTGGTGTTCCAAAATTTGTATTTGCCGGAAATCCTGCTTGTCCCAAAAGTTGTAAACCGAACACAAATTGATAGGCGGCCCTTGTTGCAGGCTCGATCGCCAGCCCAGAAGACACCGCTCCCGTTGTATAATCTAGCTTCCAGTCTCCGCCTTTGACTGCGCTTCCTACAGGCTTCGTAGAAGCTGCGATGTTTGCCCTTATTAGCTGACTCAGTTGCTGCACAAAGTTAGCGCCCTTCTCCCCCGTCGCTACATCGCACCCGTACAGCAAAATCTCTGCACTGTCTGCCAGGGCTGCTGACCACTGCTGCAATTGCTTAGCATAGGTTCTTAAATTTGTCAAGCTTAACTTAGTTGCCCCTAGCTGCAAACTGCCAGGGCTACCGTGGGAGATGATATGAACGCTGGTGATACCGCTGCGACTCGCCAGCGCTACCGTGATTTGTTCTACCCCATCCCGCACCCCGTCGAGGGTAATTACTTCTGTCCCCGCTTCGATACCGTTGTGGAGAGTTTGGCGATCGTCCAGGGCTGTGTCGATAAAGGCGATCGAGGTGGATACTAAATCCATATAGTCTGGCATAATATACTTGAAGGTAGATGAAAATACGGAAACTAATGCCTGTCCAATTTAGCAAATTTATAAGAAATACCCTGAAAACCCTGTGACTTTAGTCCAGGGATGAAAGGGCGTGGCAGGATTTATCCTGCCTGTTCGTAAGTTTCAATATAACATAATGTTTAACCGTCCCCGGACAAATACTTCTAGCAATTGAGACCAAGGTAAAGATTTGTTGAGGATTAATTAACTTGTTAATTCACGATCTATACTAAACCTAGTGTCACCATAGCCAGTAATTTCAATGTACGCAGTACAAAAAGATGTTTGGCATTTAAAAGTACTCGACAAAACCATTGTCGAACAACTCTTGAGATGGTCAAATAATCTGTTTAATGTCGGAACTTACGAAAGTCGGCAACGATACTTTAAGAACCAAATCGCAGTTAAATATCCAGATTTGTATAAAATAGCCAAAACCAACGAAAATTATGGGTTACTATACTCTCAAGTTGCCCAACAATCTCTTAAATCTGTCGCAGAATCTTTTACTTCTTTCCGAGCCTTAGAGAAGTTGGCAAATCAAGGAGAAATCCATCAAAAACCGAGACTACCAAGGTACAGAACAAAAGGGGGAATGTACCCCGTTTCATATCCCGGTCAAGCATTAAAGGTAATTGGAAATAAAGTCAGATTACCCCTAGGGAAAAAAGGAAAAGAATACTTTGGGAAAGATGCGATTTGGGTTCCACTACCTGAACGTATCAAGAATTGCCAGATCAAAGAACTCAGGTTAATCCCTAGAAATGGTGAGGTCTGGGTCGAATATGTCCACGAATCTCTGACTGAGCAAGCTCCTAGTTGTAGCTTGGAAGTGACAGGGGTTCTGGGAATAGATCATGGCATCAATAACTGGTTAACTTGTGTCTCTAGCAATGGTAAACCTTTCATCATTGATGGACATAGACTCAAGTCTTGGAACCAATGGTTTAACAAAGAAAAAGCGAGAGTTCAATCAGAACACGCAATACATAAATTACCCAAAGGTTTCTCGTCAAAAAGATTGCAGCAGTTGTCGGAAATTCGCACTAGAAGGATGAGAGATGCTGTCAACAAAGCAGTTAGAACCATCGTAGATTATTGCGAAAATCACCAAATCAATGTCTTAGTCTTTGGCTGGAACAAGGCACAGAAGCAAGAGGTTAATATGGGGGTCGTAACTAATCAGAATTTTGTCCAAATACCCACAGCTAAAGTCAAAGATAGACTCCAGCAAGAATGCGACTTAAGAGGGTGGCGATTTGTTGAACAAGATGAATCTTACACATCAAAAGCAAGTTTTTTAGACCGAGACATTTTGCCAGTAAAAGTCGGTGAAAAACCTGACAATTGGCAACCATCGGGTAAAAGAATCAAAAGAGGATTGTACTGTTCTAGCGCTGGGTTGTTAATCAATGCAGACGTTAACGGTGCAGCTAATATCATTAGAAAGTCAATCATTTGCCATAGACTCAATTCTTGAGCGAGTGGGTAGTGGGTTGCTGACTAATCCTTTAAGAATTAAACTTTGGGCGGATTCATCCCCCAAAGTTTGTCCTTAAGAATCCCCGTGTCTTTAGACCGGGGAGTGTCAAAATTCAAGTGTCACCGGTAAAATTAAGCATCAAGGGTGAATAATAGTAATTTTTTGTGAAGAGGTAACAGATGAATCTTATACAGGCGATTTAAGCAACGGAGGATACGGCAGTGCCGTTTCCCTACTCCCCAATAATCGTAGTACGGGCGAGGGCGATGAACTATCGCCGCATCAATTGTAGGGATACGGCACTGCCGTTTCCTAACTATCGATCGCATTAATTCCGATGCCATCGGATTTGAGATAATTCATTTAAATAACGACAATTATTGCACAAAAATCGTTTTTTTAGGGTTCCATCGCCAAAAGTTCTTCTGCTACCAATCCTTTCTGAATCGCGAGTACAGCAGCTTGAGTGCGATCGCGCACTTCTAACTTTTGCAAAATCGCGTGAACGTGAACTCGCACTGTCCCCGGAGCAATATACAATATTTGAGCAATTTCCTGATTGCTTTTTCCCCCCGCAACTAAAGCTAATATTTCCTGTTCCCGCTTCGTCAACGGATTCTCCAAAACTTCTGATTTTGACCCAACTTTAACAGGTTCAGGATTAGTAAAAACCGCCATAATTTCCGCAGTTGCCGCCTTATCCCACCACGAAGCGCCCGCCGCTACCGAGCGAATTGCCAAAACCAAAGTTTCCGCCGCAATTCCCTTGAGACAATATCCTTGGGCCCCCGCCGCAATCAATCTTTCAATTAAGGATTTTTGAGAATGAGATGTTAAAATCAAAACTGGAATTAATGGATGTCGCTGTTTAATTTGGCGGCAAGCTTCAAGGCCGCCAATTCCCGGCAAACCGACATCTAGAACCACCACATCCGGCAAATGTTCCTGAGTCAATTCTACCGCTGTTTCGCCATCTTCTGCTTCAGCAATTATTTGCAAGCAACTTTCTTGCTGCAATCTGGTTTGCAGCCCTAACCGAAACAGTTCGTCGTCTTCAACTAGGAGAATTCGCAAGGGATAAGCTGGTTTCATTTCTCTGGGATTGCAGGGAGTCGGAATCCAAATAAAGCGCCGTGGGGCAATTTATTTTCTGCCCAAATTATACCGCCGTGGGCGTCAATAATTTGGCGAGATAAGTATAAACCCAATCCCGATCCTTTGGCTTGTCGATCGCCATTTCCTTGATAAAAACGCTCGAACAAGTGGGGCAGTTCCTCTGCTGTAATTCCTAACCCGCTATCAATCACTTTCACAATTTGATAACTCGAATAAGATTCCATGACTATTTCTACTTTACCACCGCGAGGAGAATGGTTAATCCCATTTGTCAGCAAATTAGCAAAAACGCGCTGGAGTTGCAAAGCATCGCCTTTTACCCACAAAGAGCGGCGGAAATCTGACTCTCCGTAACTCATATTAATGTAAACTCGGCGCGCCGCCGATAAATCTATCATAGTTGCAATTACTTCTTCTGCCAAAGCAACTAAATTTAGGGGGGAAAGTTGCAGTTTTAAACCTTCGGTATCGTTGCGGTAAACATCCAGCAGCGTTTCCACTAATTGTAATGTCATTTTGTGCGATCGCGCCATTGTTTCCAAAACTTTTTGCTGAGTAGAAGTCACATCCCCAAATTTAGCCTGTTTAAAAGCTTTAATAGTCTCGATCGCGCCCAGCATTGGCGTTTTCAGATCGTGACTCAAAGTAGACACAAAATCTTCTCGGATGCTAGCTAACTGCTGCTGAGACTGCAATTGCGCTTTGGTTTGGGCGATCGCCTCTTCATACTGCTGGTTGCGATCGCTCAAATATCCCGTCACCCCCAAAGCCATCACGGCGATCGATCTATTGGCGACTGTCGCTAAGGCGATCGTTTCTCCATGAGGAACAAACAAATTTAACAGCGTCAATGTTGCTGCTACCAGCGTAATTTGTAACTTTCCCAACCGACTCAGGCGCGAATTTGCCAGTAAAATCGGCCCCGTATACAAGTATCCAAATAGATACTCCGACGGCGTGGTAAATTCGAGTGCTACAACGATCGCAAATAAAATAGCGATCCTCTTCGAGGGCTGCGCTAACGAGCACCGCCCCCGCAAATACTTCTCCTGAATAGTCAAGTTTTCTGGGATTTTAAATAGGCTTTTAAACATCTCTATTCATCCATATTTCATCTATTGTGGCGCAAAAGAACCGCGTTTAGCTAGCATATATATCTCTAAGTATAGATGGTCTAAAAAAACTAAACATTTGTCTATTCGTAAAAATATATACCAGCTAAGCATAACTTGTAAACGGCAACTTATACCTCTAGGCTGATGCTCAAAAACCCTAACTTCAAGTATACTGATTGTTAAAATTAGATTGCACTTAGAAGGAAGTATTGGCTCAGTTATGCTTCAAGGATTAATTCAAATCGCATTAACGCTAATCATTGTAGTAGCGATCGCCCCGGTTTTTGGCAATTACATGGCGCAGGTATACATGGGAGAACCAACCATCCTCGACCCCGCCATTAAACCTGTAGAAAAATTAATCTATACCGCCAGCAATATTCGATCTTCGGATTCAATGACAGGTTGGCAATATGCGCGATCGCTATTATACAGCAATATAGCAATGGGCATATTTGTTTTCCTCATTTTCATACTTCAAGGATGGCTGCCTTTAAATGCCACCGGCTTAGGTGCACCAACCTGGGATACCACCCTGCACACTACTATTTCATTTCTCACAAATACCGACCAACAACATTACTCCGGCGAGACAACATTTACTTATCTATCCCAGTTAACTCTGGGTTTTTTAATGTTTACCTCAGCCGCCACCGGTTTAGCAGTAGGAATCGCATTTATTCGCGGATTAACCGGCCGCCCGCTGGGCAACTTTTACATAGATTTAATTCAATCAATCACCCGCATCCTGCTGCCTCTTTCTTTAATAATTGGTTTGCTTCTACTAATTAATGGCGTACCAGAAACCCTAGGTGGCCCCGCAGTAGCCACCACCTTAGAAGGCAGCACCCAAGTAATAGCTCGCGGCCCAGTCGCTCACTTTGAAAGCATCAAACAAATCGGAGAAAACGGCGGCGGATTTTTTGCCATTAACTCCGCTCACCCCTTGGAAAACCCCAGCCCTTTTACTAACCTGCTAGAAACATTAGCAATGGTTTCAATTCCGGCAGCACTCATTCATACTTACGGCATTTTTGCCAATAACAAAAAACAAGGCTGGCTGATTTTTTGGATGGTTTTTGGCATCTACGTTGTCTTGATTAGCATTGCAGCAATTGGTGAGTTTCAAGGCAATCCTCAAATCAATAATTTACTGGGTTCCGCCCAGCCAAATTTAGAAGGAAAAGAAGTGAGATTCGGCTGGGCAGCAACCGCACTTTGGGCTGTGACTACGACGGGCACAATGTGCGGGGCTGTGAACGGAATGCACGACTCTTTAATGCCTCCAGGTGGTTTTGCTACTCTGTTTAACTTATTTATGCAAATCGTTTGGGGCGGACAAGGAACGGGAACAGCTTACTTATTTGTATACTTAATATTGAGTGTATTTCTCACCGGATTGATGGTGGGAAGAACGCCAGAATTTTTAGGAAGAAAGATCGAAAAAAAGGAAATAGTTTTAGCCAGCGTTGTCTTGCTAATTCACCCGATCGCCGTTTTAATCCCCGGAGCAATCACCCTCGCATTTACCAACAGTTTGAGCGGCATCAGCAACCCCGGATTTCACGGCATTTCCCAGGTGATGTACGAATACGCTTCAGCCGCAGCCAACAACGGTTCAGGTTTTGAAGGATTAGCAGACTCTCAACCAGCATCTACCGGACTTTGGTGGAATTTAAGCACCTGTTTCAGCCTGCTGTTGGGGCGCTACGTTCCGATTGTTGCACTGCTGCTTTTAGCCGATAGCATGACCAACAAACAACCAGTTCCAGAAACAACAGGTACTCTCAGAACAGATTCAATTTTATTCACCAGCGTCACCGCCGGAGTAATCTTAATTCTGGGCGCGCTGACATTTTTCCCAGTTTTGGCTTTAGGGCCAATTGCCGAAGGATATGAAATTAGCAGCGGCAAATTTGAACCTGCACCGACCACAGTACCCGCAGACATCAATCCTTCACCTTTAGGAAAGCCTTCGATCCCCCTAAATCCCCCTTAAAAAGGGGGACTTTGATGGTCATGCTCCCCCCTTTTTAAGGGGGGCTGGGGGGGATCGGAATCTGGTGGTAAAGGCCACAATCCGCAATCCCCAATCCCCAATCCTAAAATCCCAAATCCCAAATCCCAAATCCCAAATCTAAAATCCAAAATTTAAAATCCCCAATCGATATGGCTTCTTCCAATAGCACCAATTCTCAAAAAAATCCCCGTTCTAGAGGTTCTCGCGAGTCCCGCCGACACACGCCGAAAGCAAATACCAAAGGCCTTTACCAAAGAGCTTTCAAACAAGCTTTTGTCAAACTCGAACCACGGGTGATGTTGAAAAATCCGGTGATGTTTGTGGTGTGGGTAGGCACAATTGTGACTGCATTATTAACGATCGATCCGAATCTTTTCGGCCCGGTTCCAGGTAAAAATCAGGTAGTTTTCAACGGTTTAGTCACATTAATTTTGTTCTTCACTTTGGTGTTTGCGAATTTTGCCGAAGCGGTAGCAGAAGGGCGCGGTAAAGCCCAAGCAGACGCACTGCGATCGACCAAAGCCGACACCACAGCCCGCAAACTCTTACCAGACGGTTCATTGCAGGATGTAAGTTCCACATCCCTGAGACGCGGCGATCAAATTAAAGTGATCGCAGGTGACATCATTCCCGCTGACGGCGAAGTGATTGCGGGTGTCGCATCGGTGGACGAATCTGCGATCACCGGCGAATCCGCGCCGGTGCTCAAGGAACCGGGCTCGGACATCGCCAGTTCCGTTACCGGCGGGACACGCATCCTTTCCGACGAACTGACGCTGCGGGTGATGGCCGACCCCGGTAAGGGGTTTTTGGACAGGATGATCGCGCTGGTAGAGGGCGCTGAACGCACGAAAACACCGAATGAGATCGCGCTGACGGTGCTGCTAGCGGTGCTGACGCTGGTGTTTTTGATTGTGGTTTCGACGATTGGTCCGATCGGAAATTACGTGAAAACCCCTGTGGGCGTGGTGACGCTGATTTCGCTGCTGGTGGCGCTGATTCCGACGACGATCGGCGGTTTGCTGAGTGCGATCGGGATTGCGGGGATGGATCGCGTCGCTCAATTTAACGTCGTAGCGACCTCTGGGCGCGCCGTGGAGGCTTGCGGCGACGTGAATACGCTGATTTTGGACAAAACGGGGACAATCACGCTGGGCAACCGTTTAGCCGAGGAGTTCATTCCGGTCAACGGCCATTCGTTGGCAGAAGTTGCCAGTATAGCCCTGGCTGCGAGTGTGTTTGATGAGACTCCAGAGGGAAAGTCGATCGTCCGTTTGTCGGAAAAATTGGGCGCAACGGTGAATTTCGATCGCACCAACGCAACCGGGCTGGAATTTTCAGCAAAAACGCGGATGTCTGGCACGGATTTGCCCGATGGTAGGGAGGTTCGCAAGGGTGCGGTGGATGCGGTGAAGGGTTTTGTGCGATCGCGCGGTGGCAATTTCGGCCCCGATCTCGACTCAGCTTACGAGCGAGTTTCCCGGCTCGGAGGCACACCTTTAGCTGTTTGTCAAGGCAACGACACCTACGGCATTATCTATTTGAAAGATATTATCAAACCGGGAATTCGCGATCGATTTGACCAACTGCGAAAAATGGGCATCCGCACAATTATGCTCACCGGAGATAACCGGATTACAGCATCAGTAATTGCTGACGAAGCCGGCGTTGATGACTTCATTGCCGAAGCAACTCCAGAGGACAAAATCGACGTAATTCGCAAGCAACAAGCCGAGGGCAAATTAGTAGCAATGACGGGGGATGGAACCAACGACGCGCCCGCACTAGCCCAGGCAAATGTAGGACTCGCAATGAATTCTGGAACCCAAGCCGCGAAAGAAGCTGCGAACATGGTGGACTTAGATTCTGACCCCACAAAACTGATTGATTTAGTGACAATTGGCAAACAGTTGCTGATTACTCGCGGCGCGCTGACTACATTTTCCCTAGCCAACGATATCGCTAAATATTTTGCAATTATTCCGGCAATGTTTGCTCCCGTTGGCGCATTGAACGTGATGGGTTTAGCCAGCGGACAATCGGCGGTTTTGTCTGCATTAGTTTACAATGCTTTGATTATTCCCGCTTTGATTCCCCTAGCTTTAACCGGGGTAAAATTTCGACCGTTGAGCGCAAATCAACTGTTGCAGCGTAACATTTTAATCTACGGATTGGGCGGAGCAGTCGCGCCGTTTATTGCCATCAAAATTATTGATGTTTTGATTGCCGCCGTTGGGTTAGCATAGAAGAAGTTCGGCAACGGATTTTGTAACGGATGTAAGGGATAGTTTGACAGATATTTAGTTACCAATCAAGGAGAATTTATGAAACGGAATGAGTTGCTGAATGATGTTTTGTCTAGGGATTTCCAAGAAATTATTGAGTTAGCACAAATGCTTTGGCGTCGCCACCCAATCCCGGTGCAGCTATTTCTGGTAATGTGTTTTAATGCGATAATTGCACCGGCTGTTTATGCGGCTGCGGGTGAAGATTTGACCAAGAAAGCAGCCTGGGGTTTAAGTCTCCTGGGTTTGGTGATTATCGGGCTGGCTATTTATCTGTTTGTCGTGATTTTTCTGCCCGAAAGATTTTAGTCAAATACTGGCAACAAACAATTAAGCTGCTTCGTGATCCCAAACTCACGAATACAGAAAAAGCTGTGTCTGCCCTCTTCCTACTGCCTTCTTCCTTACATCCGTTACATCCGTTACATCCGTTACAAAATCCGTTGCCGAACTTCCTTCATTAATTGAGGTCATTTATGAGAGAAATAATCAAAGCAATTCGCGTGACTTTAGTGCTGTGGGGAATTACAGCCATTATTTATCCTTTGATTTTGCTAGTAATCGGTCAAATTGCCTTCAATTCCCAGGCTAATGGTAGCTTAATTATTAAGCAAGGAGTGGTAGTTGGTTCTGCTTTAATCGGTCAGAATTTCACGTCAGAAAAATATTTTTGGAGCCGTCCCAGCACCACAAATTACAGCAGCTTTGTGGCTTCAGATTACGAGCCGACAAAGGGAGAAAATTTAAGTCAGAGAACAGGCGTTTCGGGAGCTAGTAATCTTGCTCCCAGCAATTCGGCTCTGCTGAAGCGGGGTAATAAACAAGATGGTTTTCAGGGTGTTAAAATTGAATTAGACCGTCTCAGCAAAGCTGGAATTAAACCGACTGCTGATTTAGTCTATACTTCCGGTTCTAGCCTCGATCCACACATTAGCGAAGAGGCTGCTAGAGCGCAAGTTCAACGGATCGCAAAAGTGCGATCGCTCAATCCCAATCAAGTAGAAATGCTGGTATCCAAGAATACAGAGGGCCGGTTCCTAGGCATCTTCGGCGAACCGGGGGTTAACGTCCTAAAACTGAATTTAGCTCTAGATCGTTTGCCATAATTTATAATACAGGACTTACCATTGGTGTCAACTTAAGACTGAAACCCATAATAAATATCGCTTTTACCTAAGTCTAGATCCCCCTAAATCCCCCTTAATAAGGGAGTAGGGTGTGAGTAGGGGTTGACGAAAGATCGGACTCTTGTCCCCCCCTTATTAAGGGGGGCTAGGGGGGATCTAAGTTTAATAGTCAAACAGCAGTCTGTGACTGGGTTAGAAGTTAAGTTGACACCAATGAGGACTTACGTACTCCGACTCCTCGAAACCGGGTTTTTTAGCGAATCTGAGGGTTGGAACTCTGTATTTTCCTCCATCAAACCCGGTTTCTAGGCCTCGATGGGTAAGTCCTATAATAGTCACCCGCCCTCATTAAATTGCTTTTTTTCTTCTTCCTTCTTCCTTCTTCCTTCTTCCTTCTTCCTTCTTCCTTCTTCCTTCTTCCTTCTGCTATATGATTCACTCTAGCGAACTCGAAAACAACCCAGAGGCAATTTACGCCCAACCAAATCGCGCTTACGATCGCATCCGCCGGGGGAAGCACAAAATCTTTATCGGTATGGCCCCCGGTGTCGGCAAAACTTTCCGAATGCTAGAAGAAGGACACAGCCTCAAATCAGAAGGCATTGATGTGGTTGTCGGGTTATTAGAAACTCACGGGCGAAAAGAAACAGCAGCCAAAGGCGAAGGACTAGAAATAGTGCCGCGAAAACAAATGCTGCGAGGCGAAAAAATGCTGACAGAAATGGATACAGAATCTGTCATAGAACGTCGCCCTCAACTAGCATTAATAGACGAACTTGCTCATACAAATATTCCCGGTTCTCTGCGAGAAAAGCGATATCAAGATGTCGAAGAAATTCTCAAGGCTGGGATTGATGTTTTTTCAACTCTCAACATTCAGCACATAGAAAGTCTGAATGATTTAGTAGCACGAATTACCGGAGTTGTCGTGCGAGAGCGAGTGCCCGATCGCATCCTCGAAGATGCTGACGAAGTAGTCGTTATTGATGTCACACCGGAAACCCTAGAAGAACGGTTGCTAGAAGGCAAAATCTACGCTCCCGAAAAAATAGAACAATCTTTAGAAAACTTTTTCCAGCGTCGTCATTTAATTGCTTTACGAGAACTAGCATTACGAGAAGTCGCAGACAACGTTGAAGAGGACGCAGCAACTTTAAAAGGTCAATCTTGCAACATTCACGAACGAGTTTTAGTCTGCGTTTCAACTTATCCCAATTCTTTGCAACTGCTGCGGCGGGGTGCGAGAATTTCTAACTACATGAATGCTCCCTTTTATGCTTTGTTTGTCGATAATCCCGATCGCTTTTTAACAAAAGCCGAAAGCTTGCACGTTGAAACTTGTCAGAAGCTTTGCCAAGAATTTAACGGGGCATTTCTGCGGGTGCAAAATTCAAATATCGCCAAAGCAATTTCCGAGGTAGCTCAAGAGTATCGCATTACTCAAATTGTCATCGGCGAAAGCCAGCAATCTCGGTGGAAATTGCTGCTGCGGGGTTCTTTGACTCAGCAATTAGTGCGATCGCTCAAACACGTAGATTTGCACATCATCGCTACTGAGAAAAATCATTAGTCATTGGTCATTGGTCATTAGTTATTAGTTATTAGTTCTTGTTTAGTAACAAGTAACTATAGCATTTATCAGTTGATATCGGTAGGAACACGGCAGTACCCATTGGTGTCAACTTAAGCAGTTGACACCCAGATTTCCTGATAGTAAGTAACCTTCTATCTATGTCCCTTAAGCTCTTGTTTAATCTAACCCAGCATTTTATGATGCTCAACTAAATAGGTAACTACATCTGTACTTTCACCCCGCAACAAAGCTCGCGAAAAATGATCTAGTCCACGAAAAACCATCTCTACCGAAATGCGTTCCTTGGGTTGACCTAACTCCACAGCTACTGAGGAACACAAATCATTGAGAACTGCATCAAATATCCCAGTCGCATAAATTTGAATTTCTACTCCATTATTCCCACCCACAAATAAGCTAACCCAAGTAAAGGTTTTGTCAGTAAAAATGTCTCTTCTACTTTCCAACGGCTACGATACTGTTCACACACTTGTTGCGCCGATAATTTTTGTGGGTCTTTGACGTTAGTCAGATAGTATAGCAACCGCCAAGACGGTTGCTATAATGTCAACACCAATGTCTACCGCTATATTCACGGAGTTTACAAGAATTCGTTTACTATACGAAAGCATTCTTAATAATCCCCGCCTATGCGAGACCGGGGAGTGTCAATGAGTAAATTCCCATACTGCATACCCTAAAAAAAGTTTGAAAGTAACTTCTATGCTTCACTCTCAGGAGGCATCACAAATCCCGGACACTTGTATTTTCCACCTTTCTTATCTGTACAGGTCTTCATCGACTGATTCGAGTTGAATAGCTCTTCGACTTGGTTATTAGCTGTTGGTGCAACAATCGCAGGAGTTGGCAGTGCTTTTGAGGCTTGACATAGCTCTAGTACCGCGATCATCGCCAGTATAGTTGATGAAATCCAGACGGTGCGTTTCATTTTTTGGTTTTTTCCTCTTGTAAGCGTTGACGGGCCATCCCTATCCATATATCCTCATCGAATTCTTGAGAATCCGCATACTTTAGGCAAGATTTCCACTGCTGTTGAGCTTGCTTAGGTTGTTTCATCCCTTCTAAGACTTGCGCTTTTAGACAGTAAGTCGCAGGTATGGCGCTATCAAGTTTCGTCGCTGCATCCAGATGTTGCAGTGCTTCTGAGTATCGGCGCTGTTCTAGGCGAGCCCAACCCAAATTTTTGAGCAGAGAAGATTTGACTTGATCGTCCTCAGCTAATTTTAAACCTTGAAACAGCAAGTGAACAGCAGCAGGATAATTTTTGTCATGAAGGATATATAATTGAGCTAGGTTGCTGTAAGCAGCAGGGAACCCGAGTTTAGCAGCTTGCCGATATTTTGCTTCCGCGCATTCCAAATCTTGCACCTCTTCGCAAAGCCATCCCAAATTATAAAGAGCAGTTTGGCTCTTGGGATTTAGGAAGAGCGCTAACTGATAGGATGATTGAGTATCAGCCAACCGACTGGCTTTGTAGTTTTCAAACCCGAGATTGTTAAAAAATAATGCTAGTTCCGGCAACCCAAGTTGCCAGCCACCAAACCCTACTGTTAGCATCAGCAGCAATGCAGCCCATTTGGATTTCTGATGATTTTTAGCTGTAGCTGCCTGCTCCATGACCTTGAAAAGGTTAGCTAATGGTTTCATTTTTAGTATAGTTTAACTTGAGAGTCTGGCGATATTTTATTTACGAGATGCAATTACGACCGCAATTGCATCTAAATCTTGCGCAATAACTGAGACTTGAGCCAATTATCGATCGGATTGGGCAAGTCCCTAGCCGAATGCTTCTGTAATGCTAGCAACACATATAGCCTTTCTCAGAAAGATGAGGTACGACTGGGCATAGGGCATGGGGCATGGGGCATAGGGCATAGGGTTCCGTGGGCATACCTCACTTTTTTGAGAACCGCTATAGATGTATCCGCTTCTCAATGTATAATTCATCAGATGCCATTAGCGATCCGGATATTTAACTTTCGTCAGAAGGCATGGGTCAGAATTAATTGACACTCCCCGGTCTAAAGACACGGGGATTCTTAAGGACAAACTTTGGGGGATGAATCCGCCCAAAGTTTAATTCTCAAAGGATTAGTCAGCAACCCTCTACCCACTCTCTCAATAATTGAGTCTATGGCAAATGATTGATTTTCTAATGATATTAGCAGCACCGTTAACGTCTGCATTGATTAACACCCCAGCGCTAGAACGGTACAATCCTCTTTTGATTCTTTTACCCGATGGTTGCCAATTGTCAGGTTTTTCACCGACTTTTACTGGCAAAATGTCTCGGTCTAAAAAACTTGCTTTTGATGTGTAAGATTCATCTTGTTCGACCAATCGCCACCCCCTTAAGTCGCATTCTTGTTGGAGCCTTTCTTTGACTTTAGCGGTGGGTATTTGGACAAAGTTCTGATTAGTTTTGCCTCCCATATTAACTTCTTGCTTTTGTCCTTTATTCCAGCCAAAAACCAGGAGATTGATTTGGTAATTTTCGCAATAATTTATGATACTTCTAACTGCTTTGTTGACAGCATCTCTCATTCTTCTGGCGCGAGTTTCTGATAACTGTTGCAGTCTTTTTGATGAGAAACCTTTAGGCAACTTACATTGATCGTGTACTGATTGCACCCGTGCCTTTTCCTTGTTAAACCACTGGTTCCAAGACTTGAGTCTATGTCCATCAATAATGAATGGCTTACCATTACTAGAGACACAAGTTAACCAGTTGTTAATGCCGTGATCTATTCCCAAAACCCCTGTTACTTCCCGGCTACAACTAGGGGCTTGTTCAGTCAGAGATTCGTGGACATATTCGATCCAGACCTCGCCATTTCTAGGGATTAGCCTGAGTTCTTTAATCTGGCAATCTTTCAGCCTTTCTGGTAAAGTCACCCACAGAGCATCTGCCCCAAAGTGTTCTTTGCCTTTGGTTCCCAGAGGTAGCCTTACCCGATTGCCGACTATTTTCAAGGCTTGCCCAGGGTAGGTCACTTGGTACATTGCTCCCTTGGTTCTGTACTTTGGCAATCTCGGTTTTTGATTAAGTTGCCCCTTTTTAGCCAGCCTTTCTAAGGCTCGGAAAGAACTAAAGGATTCAGCAACAGACTTCAGGGATTGTTGGGCGACCTGCGAGTAGAGTAGACCGTAATTTTCGTTGGGTTTGGCAATTTTGTACAGGTCTGGGTATTTAATTACGCCTTTGTCTTTAAAGTACCGTTGCCTACTTTCGTAAGTGCCGACATTAAATAGATTGTTTGACCATCTGAGGATTTGCTCGACAATGGTTTTGTCAAGTCCCGTTAAATGCCAAACATCTTTTTGCACTGCGTACATTAATTTGCTTTTGTTGTTGTGACACTAGGTTGATTTATTATATATCGTGAATTAACAAGTTAATTAATCCTCAACAAATCTTTACCTTGGTCTCAATTGCTAGAAGTATTTGTCCGGGGACGGTTAAACATTATGTTATATTGAAACTTACGAACAGGCAGGATAAATCCTGCCACGCCCTTTCATCCCTGGACTAAAGTCACAGGGTTTTCCGGGTATTTCTTATAAATAGGACTTACGCACAGACTCTACTTGTAGGGTGCTCTGTGGCGCACCTTACTACTACATATCCTGTAAAAATTGACTTATGCAGCCTAAGTCCTGTTTTACAAGAGTTGCATGGGGCGATCGCGATCGCCAATGTTTTGTATTTATACAAATAATCATACTTAGCGTTTTTGGTTGGCGATCGGCTTTGTTTGACTGTAGTAGGAGTTACAATAGACCTCGACCATATTTATTGTGGAACAGGCCGGACAGCCTGTTCAAGACAGGCTTTTCTGGAGATGTCTAATCACCAATGACAGCCCGACACAGATAGACACGGATACAGGGATTAATGTTTTTTACTTGCTCCTAATGACCAATGACTAATGACTAATCACCAATAACCAATGACCAATGACCAATGACCAATGACCAATGACCAATGACCAATGACTAAAATTGCTTCATGGCGCGTTCCATATCCCGCTTGTCGTCGCGTTTCTTCATGTCTTCGCGCTTGTCGTAAAGTTTTTTCCCTTTCCCCAAACCAATATCCAGTTTTACCCAGCCACCTTTCAAGTACATTTTTAACGGCACTAACGTCAAGCCTTTTTCTTCCACTTTGCCGATTAATTTGCGAATTTCCTGCTTGTGCATTAGCAATTTACGGGTGCGGCGAGGTTCGTGATTAAAATAGGCACTCGCGCTTCTCCAAGGCGAAATGTGAACGTTAATCAGCCACAGTTCGCCATTCCGAACTAAGGCATATCCGTCCCGCAAATTGGCTTTTCCTTCCCGAATCGATTTAACTTCGGTTCCTTTCAGCTCGATGCCTACTTGGTACGTCTCTATAATCTCATAGAGATGACGCGCTTGTCGGTTATCACTAACAATTTTGTATCCTTCGGTCTTTTCGCTCATCATTCCCTCCACTAAAAACAGTATAACGTTAGCGACTTTAATATTGAAAATCAAAACTTTACAAAACTTAAATTACAGGTCTAGGCATAATCAATTTTGCTGAGCTAAGATGTCACCAACCTGAATGTCAAGTGGTATCATGCAGCGCGCCGACAGTCCTAAGTCTGGAGTTAATTTAGTTTGGCTAGCTCCTTTGTTGCTGACAATCGCTTGGTTTTTGGCAAATATCTCGGCAGTAAAATGGCTATTATCGTCCGTAGCAGAGATATCTACCATTTACAAGATATTGACCAGTGTTGTAATTGTAGCATTGACTGCCCGGTCGATCGGCAATCCCCATCGAGCGATCGAACTTTTGCCGAATTTAGTTCTGAGACGCTACCCGCTGCTGTTGATGTTGGGTGCAGGTATTTTGTCGATCGCCCTTCAGTGCATAATAGATATCAAACAAGTTACCGTACTGCTGTTTATCCTAGGAACTTACGGGCTGTGCGGCTTATTCTCTGAGCCGAATTTTTGGCGAAAAAATTTGCCAATAGCAGGCTTATTGGCTTGTATTTTACCATTCAACAGTCAGTTTAACGGTGGCTTGGGTTTGCCGGCGCGGGTGCTAACGGCTCAGGTGGTAGAGCAATTGCTCTCAGCTTTACAGATCAAAGCCATTTCTTCTTACGATATCATCGTCTTAGAAAATGGCATCGCTCACGTTGACGTGCCTTGTAGCGGCATTAAAACCCTCTTAGTAGGAACGCTATTTTTGCTAGCTGCTACCTGGCTAGAAGGGCGTCAATTAGGTTTAAGATGGCTAGCAGTCTGCGCTGCTAATTTCTTAATGTTGCTGTCTGCTAATGCTGCGCGGGTTGCAGTGTTAGTCGTGGTTTCAGAGGTGTTTAAACAGCAAATATTCGCACAAATTATCCACGTCCCCCTGGGAATTGTGGGTTTAGTCTGTGCTTGTTTTGTGACCTGGTTGATGCTGCAACGAGTCCCGAAATTTCCGGCAGAAAAAGCCAGCGATATTTCCGCAAAACAAAACTCAGAAATTCTCAAAAATCAGCCCTTAGCCAAACCCGGACTCATTGCAGCAGTAACTGTTTTGGCAGTAATTTCTCAACTGTCTTATGTAGAAACGCCAAAAATGGCGTTCGCACCTTTAAGATTGCCAGAAAACATTATATCCGAATCAATTCCCCTCAATCCTAGCGAACAAAAATTATTTGGTAACTATCCGGGTACGCAAACCGAAAAAAGGAGATTTGTAGTCGGCAATTTGCGCGGTTCCATGCTCACAGTAGCGAGCACATCCTGGCAGACTTATCACGCACCAGAGTTATGTTTTGTAGCTAGCGGAATTTCCGTCGATCGCATAGAAAGAAAACAACTAACATCTGCTGTAATAGCGCGCTGGCTGTCTCTCAAAAACCACCAATTATCAGCAGCATACTGGCTGCAATCACCCCAACTAACTACAGATAACTTCATGGCCCGCATCGGCAGCGACATCACTCACAAAAATCACAGTTGGGTGCTAGTTTCCATTCTATTTGACAGTTATCTAAACCCTGAAAGTTATGAGGTAAAAGACTTCGCTAGTAATGTATATGATGCCATAAAACATAGTTTAATAGGAGAAGTAAATGAAAATTAAACAGGTATTCGATCGAAGTTTTAAAGCCATTTTTTGGTTTTGGAATGTGACTTTTTTATCGATAGTTTACTTAGGGATTTTGCCTGTGATAGGAGTGCAATTAATTATCGCAACAATAGATGGCATCATCCCGCTAGAGTTTTCTTTGACGATCGCAGCGTTGATAGCAGTACCCACTGTGTGTACCATCATCGGATTAAGGTGTTTTATCGAGGAACCCCTACAGCTAATGCGTTGGTTTTACGGAGTTGAAGCACCGCTATTTTTGCTGTGTTTAATCCGCTTATTCGGGCTGCGGGAACTTACCCCAGCCAGCTCTCAAATTATCGCTACAATAGCTTTGTGTATTGCAGCATTTTACGTCGAAATGCTGTACGGATATCAGGGAGAAACAGAAAATATTCCAGCGAATTCAGCACTTCAAGATTACCATCAAAAAGAGCATTATTTAACTAAATTACTGGGAGAAAAACGAAGTGCGTGGCTGCAATTAGGATGCCACAGTTTAATGCTATTAGTTGGCATTTGGGCGGCAACATTGTTGATGTACTACGCTCTGCCGGTGGCAGGAGTTACAGTTGCTGGCTTCTTCAGTTTAGTCATAGAATTCTTCCAGTTTACATGGGTATCACCATTTCTGGAGATGTTTAAAGACGGGGCGTGGGTAGTGGCTTTAATTTGGATATCACTCTCCTTTACATGGTTTGGGTTAACCTGTAGCTTATTCGTTGTAATGCCTTCGCTTTACGGCTTTCTCTACATTCATTCATGGCGGAAAATATTTCGCATTTTTGCTACGCAATACGGGAAAAATCAGGCGATTGTGGGAAGTTTGGGAGTAATAGCAGCTTGGCTGGCTATTTTCTCCGCTTTGCAGCAACAGCCACAAGTTGAAGCACTGAAAATGCTGGCGAATCCGCCCACAAATGACAGCAGTCGGCAAACTTTATTAGCGAAGTCTGAGGTGATTCGTTCGGGCTTAGTTAATGCTTATTTGTCGCCTTACCGCTACCTCAGCACTGTGGGAGAAAACAACCACATTTATGAGATATACAAAAACACTTTGAATTTGCCTGACGGAGCGGCTAAGACTGTGCAGAACAGCTATAATTTTTTAATGTCGCCGTTTTTGTATAAAGGCTCTAGTGCTGATGCTAAAAAAGCCGAAAAACTCTACGGCGAATTCTTTGATACGGAACTCCAAAAAGGTGAGAGAGAAGCAGTACAGCACGCGCTACAGTCTACGTTTGACCGGGAAGAAGCTAAAGCAGGTTTGCTGAATGTTAATCAGGAAAAAGTATGGCTGGAATCGCAAGAAGTTACCGTCCAAGAAAACGGCGATTGGGCAGATGTTCAACTCTACGAAGTTTACCAAAATCAAACGCCGAACTTGCAAGAAGTATTCTACTATTTTTCCTTGCCGGAAAGCGCTGCGGTTACGGGAATTTGGCTGGGAGATACGGCTGATTTAAACAAGCGTTTTGCGTTTACTGTATCGCCACGAGGTGCCGCCCAGCAAGTCTACAACCAACAAGTAGTAGAAAGAGTAGATCCGGCTTTGCTAGAACAAATTGGCCCCAAACAATATCGCTTGCGGGCTTTTCCAATTCCGGTTAAACGAGAATTCACCCAAACTAACGAGCCAACGGAAATGCACCTTTGGCTTACTTACAAAGTCATGCGACAAGCACAAGGTTGGGCGATGCCTGTTTTGGCTGAAAAACGTAACATTTTTTGGAATGAAGATACTCGCCGCATGATTTCTGGAAAACAGGTATATTACAGTGATAAAGAGGCAAAAGAAACTTGGCTACCACCCTTTTTGCCAGCAGTTGCACAGCAGCCTCTGACATCTCATCAAGCGAGTCTACCGGGAGGAAATATCATTTCTGCTAAGCCTCTTGCTAGTTCTAATTACTCGCTACCGCAAGGCAATAAGTTTGCATTGATTCTGGATACTTCTCGCAGTATGGCAACTGAAAATCAGAAAGTAAAGGAGAGTTTTGAATGGTTGAAAGCTAATACTGTAGGCAAAAATGGTGTTGATTTGTATGTCGCTAGTGCTGCGGGAATGCCACCGAAGTTGGTGAAAGATTTACGCAGTTTTGATGTAGGAAAGTTAAGGTTTTATGGTACAATCCAACTCAAGGATATGCTGCAACAGTTTGCACAGTTGCGCGGCGATCAAAGTTATGATAGTGTATTTTTGGTGAGCGATCGCCATAGTTACGAATTATCGGACGATCGCCAAAACACCGTTTCCATGCCTACACCGCTGTGGATAGTGCATTTGGGAGGTTTGCCGCCCGGTTATGACGACGCTACTTTAAAGACAATTCAAGATAGTGGCGGCGGAGTTTCTACGGATATTAAAGAGGCGATGCAGCGAGGGGCGACGACAGCAGCATCAGGCAATTCTGTAGTTAGTGTTGTGGATGGTTATGCTTGGAGTTATGCCCAAAATGCGAAATCAGAAAAGAAACTGAAATCGGCGGCTGCAATAGAGCCAGTAGATGCCGTAAATGAAGGATTTAAACCAATAGCTGCGCGGCAGTCGATCGCGGCACTTAGCAAGCAGAAAATTTCAAATCAATTGAGTCAATTGGATGCGATGCACTCGCTGGCTAAAACCTTTAATGTGGTAACGCCTTATTCTTCGATGATTGTGTTAGTTAATGACGCGCAAAGGGAGCAGCTAAAAGAAGCAGAAGCCAAGAAAGATCGATTTGAAAGAAAGGTGGAATCCGGTAAGGAGGAGTTGAGTAAACCAGGAAATCCTCTGAATGTTTCTGGGGTTCCCGAACCGGAAGAATGGCTGCTTTTGGGGGTTGGTGCGATCGGGCTTTTGGTGATTTTCTTCCGTCAGCGGCGCGCGAAAATGGTATAAAGTACGCATGGGCCCAGAAACCGGGTTTTTCACCTAATTTACGGTGTGTAACGAAGTATTTCGTAAAAAACCCGGTTTCTTTGGGAGTGCGTCCAGGATTATACAACACCCTTGTCGATCCCCCCTAGGGCTTGTTTTAAAACCCGGAGATCCCCCGCATTCTTGCCCCTACTCACCCCTTACTCCCCTTAACAAGGGGGGGACAAGAGTATTCTCTCGTCACCCCCTACTCACACCCTACTCCCTTTTTAAGGGGGATTTAGGGGGAGATCCACAGTGTTGCATTCTTTTTTGAAATTGGTATTAATTTCTACAAAAATGCGATCGCCCTCAATCTTCACCGGATAAGATTGCAGCCCTGGTGCTGGTGCATTCAAACATTTACCGCTATCTAACTTGTACTGAAATTTATGAAAAGGACAGGTAATGATACCGTTGCTTACCTTACCCATGTCGATCGGATATTCCAAGTGAGTGCAAGCATTGCGGTAACAAGTGACATTCATGCCTTGACGGTTTAAAATCAGCGAAATCCCCTCAACTTTTACCTCCAAAATATCCCATTTTGGAACGTGATTCAGCGCCGTTATCTCTACCCACATAGACTTTTTTGTTCATAGAATTGAATGAGCTTTCTATTAGAGCATATTCTACGGATGAATCTGACTCAAAATCACCCTCAACCTGTCATAATCATCCTTGAGCAAAACACTCAAACTCCTGCCCGCTTCCACCAACCACGATCGATCGCGCTTTCGCAACTGATAAATCTCCCGAATCGTCGCCGCCGTCAGCGCATCCACCGGCGCATTAGTCACCCCCAGCAGCGTCCTCAAAAAATCCAACTGTCCACTAAAATCAATCACCTCATCGGGTTCGCAGTGATAAACCGCCTGGTGAATTTGCGGTGGCCGCGGCGGGAGATATTGATAAATTCTACCTCTGGACTCCCCCTGTCCGTTCAACCTTTCCGGCGGCATCTCAAACCCCACAATTGCTACTCGAAACTCGGTTTTTAGCATCGCAAAAATCTGCGGCTGTTCTTCGCGCAAATCTGCTAGCGACAAACCCAAAGCCCTAGCTCTGTGCACCGAGTCGATCGGGCTAGTCGTAGCGTAATAAACCACCCCATAAATTTGATTTTTCGACTCTTCATCCTCGGCTTTCACCCAACTCCCAAAAGGCGGCATCACCGGAAAACTCAAATCTTCCGGTTCCAAGCACTGAGCCAAAAATTCCGAAGTTGATGTCTCGATTACCTCAGCAATGCGATCGGGATGGCGGTCTTTTGTGGCAAATTGTGGTAAAGGCAAACGCATAGTTTTAATGATTAGTTATTAGTGATTTGTTATGAGTTATGAGTTATTAGTCATTAGTCATTAGTCATTAGTCATTAGTCATTAGTCATTAGTTTTGAATGAGTTTTCAATGAGCTTTTTTATTTGCCTGGTATTCGGTATTTTTCTAATTACCAATTACCAATGACCAATTACCAATGACCAATGACTACTGACTAATGACTACTGACTAATAACTAATGACTACTTCGCCCGACCGGCTGTAGCATCCACAAGTTCCAACTGCGACAGCCGAAACGCGATCAATTTGTCCCAATTCCCGGCTTCAAACAGCACAGCGGCTTTCCCGTCAGTAACTCGCTGGACTTGTCCTTGAAAGCCGTAGTAAATCTCGACTTTATCTTTAACTCGAACTGCTGAACCAGGAAAAATCATAATTGTTCACAATTGATGTTTGCTCTCTATAGCTTACCGCTCAGCAAGCATCAAAAATCTAGAAATGTCGATCGCGACTTATGCACCAAAACCGAAGTAACCGGGTTTTTTGCGGTTTTTGCGGGCTGTAACACGTCTTTTCGTCCATCAAACCCGGTTTCTGACCAGTCCTGGATGCACTTCGACGCTTCTACCTAAAAAACCCGGTTGCTGGGCCCCCATCGTAAGTCCTAAACCTTTAACCCGGAGGCCATTTCATGTGACGCCCGCCCAGAATGTGAAGGTGCAGATGGTCTACAGTCTGGCCGCCATCGTTCCCATTGTTAATCACAACTCGATAGCCGTTGCTGAGTCCGAGTTGTTCTGCTACCCGTTTGACAGTCAGCAGCAAGTGTCCCATGAGAGCATGATCTCCAGATTCGGCATCGGCTAATTTGGGAATAGGCTTTTTGGGAATTAGGATGATGTGAATCGGTGCTTGCGGATGGACATCTCGGAAGGCTAGGGCTAAGTCGTCTTCATAAACGATGTCTGCGGGAATCTCGCGGCGGATGATTTTGCTGAAAATGGTTTCTTGAGTTGTCATGAGTGTGAAGGAAGTTCGGCAACGGATTCTGTAACGGATGTAACGGATGAAAGGAAGAGGTAAGAAGAAAAAGTTTTTTCTACTGTTCCGAGTTTCTTGTTCCATCGTTAATCATAATAGACGATAGATGAAAGATAGCCGAACAAGGATAAAAAATAATGCTTGCTAGGGTTTGGAGTGCATCGATCGTTGGAGTTGACGCGGTAAAGGTGGGTGTTGAGGCTGATGTGTCGGGAGGGCTACCCAAAATTGTGGTTGTGGGATTGCCAGATTCTGCGGTACAAGAAGCTAAGGAAAGGGTTAGGGCGACGCTGAAAAATTCGGGATATGCTTTTCCGATGCGGAGTATTGTGATTAATTTGACTCCGGCGGATTTGCGGAAGGAAGGGCCGAGTTTCGATTTGCCGATCGCCATTGGCATTTTAGCAGCATCGGAACAAGTCAGCGGTGAACTTTTGGGAGATCATTTGTTTCTGGGGGAACTCTCTTTAGATGGGACTTTGCGGGCTGTGGCTGGGGTTTTGCCGATCGCCGCTGCTGCTAAAAAAATGGGTATTTCGGGATTGGTTGTACCGGCTGGTAATGCGGAAGAAGCGGCTTTGGTACAGGGAATATCTGTTTATGGTTTTGAGAATATTTTTGCAGTTACTGATTTTTTGAACAATCCTGAAGTTTATTCGCCTGTAGAAGTCAACGGTAGAGAAGAGTTAGCAAAAACGCGGATTCCGGGTTTAGATTTAAAGGATGTAAAGGGGCAAATTCACGCGCGGCGGGCTTTGGAAATTGCGGCTGCGGGGGGACACAATTTGATTTTTGTGGGGCCTCCAGGGAGCGGTAAGACTATGCTGGCGAGACGTTTACCGGGTATTTTGCCGCCGCTGACTTTTGAGGAAGCTTTGGATGTGACTCAGATTCATTCGGTGGCGGGGTTGCTGAAGGATAAAGGTAGCTTGGTGGGCGATCGGCCTTTTCGCAGTCCTCACCATTCAGCATCGGGCCCTTCTTTGGTAGGTGGCGGCAGTTTTCCGCGTCCGGGGGAAATTTCTTTAGCACATCGTGGCATACTTTTTTTGGATGAATTAACTGAGTTTAAAAGAGATGTTTTGGAGTTTTTGCGGCAACCGCTGGAAGATGGTTATGTGACGATTTCTCGGACTAGACAATCGGTGATGTTTCCGGCTCAATTTACTTTAGTTGCGAGTACGAATCCCTGCGCTTGCGGTTACTACGGCGACTCGATTCAACAGTGTACTTGTTCGCCGCAAAAGAGGGAGCAATATTGGGCAAAACTTTCTGGGCCTTTGATGGATCGGATTGATTTGCAAGTGGCGGTGAATCGTTTGAAACCGGAGGAGATTACGCGACAGCCGACGGGGGAGGAGTCGGAACCGGTGCGGGTGAGGGTTCAGCGGGCGCGGGCGATCGCAACTCACCGTTTTAGGTCAGAATCTAGTTTGCGCTGTAATGCGGAGATGCAAAGCAGTCACATTAACCAATGGTGTCAGTTGGATGATGCTTCTCGGAATTTATTGGAGATGGCGATTCGGAAGTTGGGGCTTTCGGCTAGGGCTAGCGATCGAATTTTGAAGGTTGCGAGAACTATTGCTGATTTGTCGGGGGATGAAAGTTTGAAAACGAATCATGTGGCGGAGGCGGTGCAGTATCGGACGATCGATCGAATGCAATAATTTTATACCAATTCCCAAAAGTAGGGAAACGGCACTGCCGTGTCCGGCGCGAGCATCTGTAGGGAGACTCAAGCGTACCCATTGGTGTCAACTTAAGACTAAAACCCTTGATAAATCTCGTTTTTACGCTAAGTCTAGATCCCCCTAAATCCCCCTTAATAAGGGGAGTAGGGGTTGACTTTGAGAAGACTCCTGTCCCCCCCTTCTTAAGGGGGGTTAGGGGGGATCTAAGTTTAATGGTCAAACAGCCATCTGTGAATGGGTTTGACGTTAAGTTGACACTAATGGGCTCTTGGAGTGTCCGGCGCGAGCATCTGTAGGGAGACGGCAATGCCGTGTCCCTACGGTTGGCTTTGACTTTTAATAATTGGTATAAGATTGAGGATTGTAGCAAGACTTTTGTAAATTGGTATTATTGGCGATCGTTTTTCAAGTCGTAAGTTGATATATTGCAGGTCGATATTTCGGTTCGGGAATGGGTTTTCCCGTAGCTTTTGCAGCTTCCAGCCATGCTGTTTTAGCAATCTGTACTTCCTGCAAAGCTAATTCTGGGGTTTCGCCAAAAGCGGAACAATATTTTAAGTCTGGAATATCGGCAATATATCCTTCATCTTCGTTGCTGTAAAAAATATTGATGTGATAGTCTTTCATGGTTCATCATCCTCTATTGTGAGAGCGTATTCCTCGATTATCGCTAAGAATTGACGGACTTGATAGGGTGTCACCTCACCTTTCTTATTTTGAATGTTAACGATTTCTGGCACTTCGGGATGATTGAATATGTGATGACTGCCACTGACTCTCGCCAGACTAAAGCCAAAGGCTTCAATCAGTGTCACCATTTCATTAAACTTGATGTTTTTTGACCCAGATAGCACCTTTTCTAAAATTTTACGTTTTTTCATCGCTTTAAAAAGTTAATTAATCCTATTCCTCGTATAAACCAGCTTCCTCAGTCATCTCGATTAGCTGGTCTAACAGTTTACGGCGCTTGCTGTCGCGCTGTTCTTTATAAATGATTAAATCCTTAAATCGAATTCGCCGATGGGAACCTACTTTGATATAAGGAATTGCTCCTTCATCTAGCAACTTCACAAGAAATGGTCGCGATACATTCAGGATATCGGCAGCAAGCTGCGTCGTCAGTTCGCGATTGTGACGAACAATCGAAACAGCCCGATCAGATGCCATTGCTTGTACAGCTTGACGCAGGATGTTGCAGACTGATTCTGGAATTAGAATCTCTTCTCCGTTACTTGTGACTAATTTTGGTTGTGCAGATTCTCGGCTGAGCATCTGTGCTAATTGTGCTATTGATTCTTGTTCTTTTTCTGGAAGTAAGACTGACTCTGGCGATGCTTTTTGCCTCGACATAGTAATATCTATTTTTTGATTGTTTTCTTCAGGATAACACTTTTAGTGCACAAACGCAATATCCGCAACAAACGAAATATTCAAACCGCTTGAAATAATCGTTCTAGCTTCTTAGTTGCTGGCAATGCTTTACCTTCAGCCTGACAACTCTCAATTAGTAACTCCAGTACCTCTTGTGCATTATAGATAGCTTCTTCATAAGAATCTCCGTGAGTTACCGGCTGCATTACATCCTCAAATTCCGGCAAAAACACCACAAAGCACCGATCTTCTTCTGACCATTGGATAACAACTGTATATTTCATGGTTCGTTAACTTATCGCATCTTTTGTTCTACTTCCTCTAGGGGCAAATCGAGAGCTTGAGCAATTTGTTCTGCCGTTAAGCCAATTTTTACCAATCGCGGTATCGTTTCTAGTTTAGCTAGCTTTCGCTCAGTTTCAATATTGTCATCCTTGCTAGTCAGATGTGTGGAAGTTTCTCTACTGATAGATTCAAATTTTTCTGATTTAGATTTTTCTTTTACTTCTGAAGGATTAGAGCAGTGATTAATATTACCACCAATAACATAATGACCAATAATTTGACTTTTATAATGAGATTTGTCAACTCCCAATCTTTCAATAGAAGCACGAAAATTTGACTTATTCAAATCTTCTCCCAAGACTTCAGAAATAATTTGCCAAAGTGCGTAAGCTTCATCTTTTGCATGACCTCGCGTACATTGATATTCTTTCGCAATATCGGCGTATTTCTGACCGTTGAGAACGCCTTTAATAATTGCTCTTTGCAGACTATCGAGGTGCTTACCTGTTTGAGCGACAACCTGTTCGTCTAAATATTTCAACACCTTTGTCACGTCCATAGTTTGCTACTTAAATGCTACTCTATCCGTCATTATCCGCTAAAATCCGCCTCCTGTAAATATTCTTAACATAACTCCCGTCTTTATCCGCCTTTATCCGCCACTCAAAAATTATGACGCCTTTGAGATTTCAGGAATAATAAAGTATAAAAAGTGACTCCATCTTACGAGTCAGTCTTAACTAAGGCGATCGGGGTGGGTTATTGATTATAGACCTCATTCAAGGATAAAACAATGAAGTTGAAGATTCTTGGCTCAGCGGCCATCGCAACCATAACTGGAGTATTTATGTCCTCTCTAGGTTTAGTGTTTACTGCTCCAGCGCGTGCAGATTTTGTTGTATGCAATAGGGCGGCTAAGAAAGCTTTTGTAGCAGTGTCGTGGACCGATCCACAAGGACAAACGTGGTCTAAAGGATGGTTACAGCTTCAACCAGGAGCTTGTGGTTCAGCTTTAAATGGAAGAGTGAGCAATGCAGAAATAGGAGTTTATGCAGAAACTTTGAGTGGAGGGATAGTATCAGACAATACTCGTAGATGCGTCATCTGGGTGCAGGTTGAACCTTTATGGAATATTCGGGATGCTGGTAATCCCAATCGCTGTAAAGGAAGGGGAAGAGAAATGAAGGTTTTCCAGATGATCAAGACTGGTAGCAGCCCTGACTATACGTTTGAAGTGTTTGATTAGTAAGGTGGGGTGCGTTATCAGCGGAGTACGGCATCTTGAAAAATACCGCGCTCGCTCCGGGTGCATCTCAATTTTGTAAGGGCGAAGCATGACCGCAGATAATTTATGAGTTAAAAGCAGAGATTTACTGCGGTCATGCTTCGCCCCTACGGACATATTTGCAAAATTGGGATGCTCCCGATCGCTCCTCACTTACTTCACCAACAAAGAAGGCGATCGCACTTATTTTACCAGTCATCTAACTAATTCAAGGGACGCGATCGCTCAGTTAAAATGAAGAGGACGAGGTATAAGATAATTTTTATTATCCTTTATTTCGACGATCGCCGAAACGACAAAAATACAAAAACGTAGTTTCTGCACTCCAATCGAAGAAAGAAACCGGGTTTTTACCAAATCTGCGGGCTACAACGAAGTATTATCGTAAAAAACCCGGTTTCTGGGCCCCATGTGTAAGTCCTATGACTCATCGATCGCCAAAGAATAACGGATAATGAGATTATCGCCAACATTGAGGGAAGATGACTTCTCAAACGATCGAACTTTTGGAAGATTTGCTAGGCAAGTTACAGCACTTACTCCCGGAAAATCAGCAGCTTTTGTTAACTTTTGCAGAGTTTTTACTGGAACGACAGATGCGATCGATCCCCGAAAACACTTCAGTCTACTTTAAGCAGATTTGACCGCAATCTCTGCGATCGCGGGTTGATATTGAAAACTGGAGAAGAGACGAAAATCATCTCTACAATGGACACTCATTTTACATAACAGGCGAAACTGGAGTGGAGTAGGAGGTTTATTGACACGCTCTACCCGCACTTCTAAGTTAGAATTTTGTCGCAGCAACTCAAAAACTTCTGCTAGCAAATATCGCGGAAAATAGCCGACAATGGAGCGATCGCCAGTGTTGGAAATCAGAACCCGATCGTCGTAGGGATTTTGCACTTCACGATCGAACTCTAACGTTTCCGCCGCCTCAAACCGATCGATCCGATCGATCGCACTTCTGGGCAAATGTCGCAAACCCTGCGAAAAAAAGTAAAGATTGTACCGTCCTTCTTCGTCAACTTCCGGATCGGGAAAAACGGCAAACGTATCTGTGACTCGTTCCCCACCACTGCGAGCTAAAATTGCCATTGGGCTAGGGTCATCGTGGAGGAGGTCGAGCTGTTCGATAAAACGGGAATAATCGGGACGCGATCGCGACATAACCCGATTCGCAAATACGGGAAACAAATAAGTTGACGTATAAACCTCATCTAAGCGTGGAAACGAAAGCAACGGTGTAAAAGCACATTTCTCTTCGGCTTCTTTTACACCTTGGGTATAAACAAATTGATAGATATTCTTATCAAAGGTTAATCGACCGATCGTAAACCAATTAGGACTGATGGGGTCTTTCCAAGCTAAGAATAGTGTTTTTGGTGTTTTCAAAGTAGTGCTTCTCTCAAAGTAAGTAACCGATGTTTGTTGATTTCAAGAATCGCCCGAGCAAAATTGCTAGCTTCGGGGGAGATGCGCGAGGGATTGATGCGATTAAAAATATTTAAAATATCGGCTGGTGAGATATTTTCAAGCTGCACTAACCACAGGCGAGCGGCTTCGGGATAGCGATGAGCCACAAGCCAGAACGTATCAAAAGTTTTAAGCGTCTTTCGATCTTCAACACTACTATAAAACGCCGAAAAACATTTGTTTGCATAAGCTTCCGCCGAACGCTTCTGTCTTTGAGAGTCAGAGAGATCGCGTCCCAAACTTGAAGCATGGTCGTAAGTCGGTGCTAGATATTTTTTTCCTTCTGAAGTCGATGCTGTTTTCATTCGGATAACCCCCCAGTTTTCATGGTGGCGATCGCCGTTTCCGATCCACGCATCGAGCAGAAGATAGCCAACAAACACATCGACTGCTCTTTGGATACCAGAAGGCGGTGTCCAACCAATGGGTAAATTGACAGACTCCTCTTCAATGACCCTCAACACTACATCTATTGTATGTTGCGAGATGCCATAGGTTCCAAATGTCGGATAATTCCGCACAATTGAGGAAAGAAGCTCGTTCCCGTGAACGAGTATTCCCCCTTGTGGTACAAAGTTGAGAGAGACGATGCCGCGATCGCCTTCCCAAGTTGAAGCCAATTCGTAAATAGCATGGGGAAGTCCCAAGAGTTCGCATAATTCCGATGCAACTTTTTCCGCCCAATCCTCTCCCAAATTGTGTCGGTTTTGTTTGTAAAGACAGCGACCAAGTTCTTCTCGATCGAACCAAAACTTGTATTTGCTTCCTAACGTTTCATTCGAGGAAGCTTCATAAGCGTCCTGCGTCACCAGAAAGATGGGAAATTCATCGGTCATAAATCGGAAATACCGCAGCCCAACCACTTAAAATACATCGTGCCACCCTCAATCTATATTAAAGCCGGTTTCTCGACTCCTTGGCTCTTGCATCCCTCGCAGATGTACAATTAGGACGATCGCATTCCCCTAGCTCAACCGTGATAGACCGCTACACTCTGCCCGAAATGGGCAACATCTGGACTGAAACCGCCAAACTCAAAACCTGGCTACAAGTAGAAATTGCTGTCTGCGAAGCTCAAGCCGAACTTGGCTACATCCCCGCCGCCGCCGTCGAAGAAATCAAAGCTAAGGCTAATTTTGACCCCAAACGAGTCCTCGAAATTGAAGCCGAAGTCCGCCATGACATGATTGCCTTCTTGACAAATGTCAACGAATATGTAGGCGATGCCGGCCGCTACATCCACCTTGGTTTAACCAGTTCCGACGTGCTCGATACCGCTTTGGCATTACAATTAGTCGCCAGCGTCAATATTTTGTTAGAACGAGTCGAAGATTTGAGCCAAGCTATTCGCTATCAGGCCCAACAACACCGCAATACCGTCATGGTTGGCCGATCGCACGGAATACACGCCGAACCCATCACCTTTGGCTTTAAACTAGCAGGATGGCTGGCCGAAGTCTTTCGCAACCGCGCCAGATTAGTCAATTTGCGATCGTCCATAGCAGTCGGCAAAATCTCCGGCGCAGTCGGAACCTATGCTAATATCGATCCGCGAATAGAAGCGATCGCCACCCGGAACCTCGGACTCGAACCCGATACCGCATCGACTCAAGTCATTTCGCGCGATCGACACGCCGAATACGTCCAAACCTTAGCACTGTTAGCCGCATCGATCGAACGTTTCGCAGTAGAAATTCGCAACCTACAACGCACCGACGTTCTCGAAGTCGAAGAGTTCTTTTCCAAAGGGCAAAAAGGCTCATCCGCCATGCCGCACAAACGCAACCCGATTCGATCGGAAAGACTCACCGGAATGGCAAGAATTGTCCGCGCCAACGCCGTCGCAGCCTTAGAAAACGTGGCGCTTTGGCACGAAAGAGACATCTCTCACAGTTCCGTAGAACGGATGATTTTGCCCGACAGTTCCACTGTTACCCACTTCATGTTAGTAGAAACCACAGACTTAGTAAAACACCTGCTAGTCTATCCCGAAAACATGAAACAAAACATGAACCTTTACGGCGGAGTCATCTTCAGCCAGCGCGTGATGTTAGCCTTAGTAGAAAAAGGCACGAGTCGCGAAGATGCCTATAAAATTGTACAATCTTGTGCTCACGAAGCCTGGAACAAGCCAGGGGGCAATTTCTACAATTTAATTGCCAAGGACGAGCGAGTTACTGCTAAGATGACGAGCAAAGAAATTGATGATTGTTTCGATCCGCAGTACCAATTAAGGCACTTAGATTTAGTGTATCAACGCTTGGGAATTTAAAAACATTTTGAATTTCAGACAGTAAAAAGCAGAGAAATATTAGCCACAGAATCCTTGAATCAACCTGTGGCTTTACTCAGTAACAAGACTCACTTCTTCCTCAGAATTATTCATCTCTCTCTTCTCTTCCTCTGTGTCCTCTGCGCTCTCTGCGGTTAAATCAATCTATTCTCCAAGACTCACCATCAGAACAGCTATGAAATTTAATCGTTTTGGAAAATACCCGATCGCATTTATGCTAGTGTTGCTATGTGCGATCGGTCTGCACCATCCAACATTTGTCCGCGCCGAGGAGCCACCACAAGTGCAAATCTCCCAAACAGAACCAACCCCGATCGCACCTGAAAGCATTTTCATGAGTCAACTTCCCAATTGGGCGCGACTTGTTGATATCCGCACCATCAACCGCAACATTAGCCTCGATATTCGCTACGCCACGGCTAACAATTTCTTGAAACAAAAAATGTACCCGATCGCGAAATGTGCCTTGAGAAATTCAGTTGCTCAAAAGTTAGCGCTAGTTCAAACAGATTTAGAAAAAATCGGATTGGGTTTGAAAGTTTACGATTGCTACAGGCCTTTCTCTGTTACAAAACAAATGTGGGAATTTTTGCCAGATCCGCGCTATGTTGCTAATCCTGCTAGGGGTTCGCGGCACAATCGCGGTGCTGCTGTCGATTTGACTTTAGTCGATCGCACGGGCAAAGAATTAGAAATGCCAACACCTTACGATGATTTTACCACAAAAGCGCACAGAAATTACCAAGGAGGCAGCGCGGAATCTCGGAAAAATCGTCAATTGCTGGAAGATGCGATGAAAAAACAGGGATTTATTGGGATTAGCACAGAATGGTGGCACTTTGATTCGGAAGATTGGGAGAAATTTGCGATTCTTGATATCTCGCTTTCGGCGATTCCTTAATTATACTATTTATTAAAAGGTAGGGACACGGCACTGCCGTGTCCTCCTGGTAGGGACACTCAAGCGTGCCCATTGGTGTCAACAACCAGGCTGAAACCCTTGATAAATCTCGCTTATAGGCGAAGTCTAGATCCCCCTAAATCCCCCTTAAGAAGGGGAGTAGGGGGTGACTTTGAGTACACTCTTGTTCCCCCCTTCTTAAGGGGGGCTAGGGGGGATCTAGGTCTAATGGTCAAATAGCAGGCTGGTACTACCTTTGACCTTAAGTTGACACTAATAGGCACGCTTGAGTGTCCCTACAGATGCCAGGAAAATTATCGCACTCGCACGAAAAATTCGTATTCAAATCCCCGGAAATTTGAGTCTAATTGTAATGTGTAATTGCCAGTAACAGGCATTTTTCCCGTCCACTCAGTTGGATTGTCTTTATAAGGATCTCCAGCCAAAAGTTTGCCGTTAGGAGTCATAATTTGCGGAAAAACATCTTTCCTATTCCTAACAGTCATAGTTTGACCCTTGGTGGCGCGAATTATGTAAGAATGACTGCCGCCACCAATAATTCTACCTTTAACAATTGCCTCATCTCCTCCCGGCCGAAAATTAATCTGCTGTCTGACATTGGGACAACTGCTTTCGGTGCGGTTTTTCGCAATCCAACCGGGCACTGGATCGGTAATTCGTAACCAGCCGTTTTGTTCTTCGGTGACGGAAACAAAGGTATTATTTTTGAGTGTTCCTACTATTTTGCTGTCGGTTACTCGTGGGTGCGATCGCACATTCAGCGGTGGATTAGGATCGCTGACTACAGCCATACTGATTTTGCAGCCCGAATTTGGAGGTGTGACAACTATCGGCTCAACTTTTGGCTTCGAGACTCCTGCGATTAGCGAAGATTCAACTGCCGAGTTTGTTGCAGGTTGGGGTTCAGATTTTTGAGATTCGATGGCCGGGGTTTTTGGCTCCAGAGGTTCCGATTTCTGAGATTCGGAGCTCGTTGTTGGAACCGCTGAAATCGTTTTTTTGTCGGATACTGACGATTCTGTCAGGGGAGGATTGGAGACTTCCATCGAACCCGACTGTATGGTGGCCCAGGCTACTCCGATCGCAGTTGACAGACCTGCTAAGCTGATGATGATGATTTGGCTAGTTTTTAATGACATATATTTATACCTCTTGATCTATGTTAATAATTTTTGTTGAAAAACAGGGATCCCAGACTGTTAATTTTAGGTAAAATATCCATTAGGGACTGGTTGTTCAGACCGATCAGATTATGATACTGTTGCTGTGAGCCAGTTGTGCGTAAATCTGGCAAGGTAAGCATCCAGGGTGAGGTTGAGCCGAGTAACTAAAATGCCAAGATTTATTTCTCACAGATTACAACCGCCTCGCGATCGATTACTCTCGGAAGTGAAGCGGGAAGTCAAAGCATCTCGATCGCAGTCTTTGCACAATGCTGTGCTGTCAAACCTCTGTCAAGAGGCTGCGCCCCCTGGTGTCAGTCGCTGTTGGGATGTGGAAGTGAAGATGAGCCACCGCCCTAGTTTTCGGCTTCCTCCCAAAGCCAGCGTTGCGAAAGTGTTCGATCGCATCGGTGGTAAATTGGTCATTTTGGGAGCCACGGGTGCAGGAAAAACCACTACACTGCTGGAATTAGCTCTGGTGTTAGTTTCCCGCGCCGAAAAAGATCCTAGTTTACCAGTACCGGTGCTGTTTGAACTCGGTACTTGGAAAGCGGAATCCGGGGCGATCGCCGATTGGTTAATTACTCAACTTAATTTCAAATACGGCATCTCTCCTGCTGTGGGTAAACAGTGGCTAGCCACACAAAAAATACTGCCTCTATTAGATGGCTTGGACGAAGTAGAAACCCACCGCCAAAATTTTTGTATTCAAGCAATAAATCTGTTTATTGGAGGCGAATTTAAACCCAAGAATTTAGTTGTTTGCAGCAGTTTTGAAGTTTACAAAAACTGCCAGACTAGGTTTAAACTGCAAGCAGCGGTTTTGTTGAAACCTCTGACAGAAACTCAAATTCACAATTATCTTTTAGCAGCCCGAAGTCGCGAACTTTGGTATAGCATTGAGCAGGATTATGAGCTAGTAAAAATGGCAAAAGCACCGTTGTTTTTAAGCATGATGGCTTTGGCCTATGAGGAGATTTTAATCGAATCTTGGAAGCGTTTAAATTCAGGAGAAGAGCAGCGAAAATACTTGTTAACTGCCTACATTCGTCGCCAAATGACAGGAGCATTTAGACTGCATCTCAGAGGTAAGGAACTGCGATCGGAACAAATTAGGCACTGGCTGGGGTGGTTGGCGAGAAGGATGGAACAGCAAGGAACTCAAGAATTATTGCTGGATAAAATGTCGTATCGCTGGCTGGAAACAGGCGAACAGCAGCGGGTGTATCACTTTGGAGTTAAGCTGGTTGGCGGGCTGATTTGGGTCATTTTGGGATCGATCGCAACACTCGTTACCGGCTCAATTTGGGGATTGATTGCTGGGGCGATCGCAGCGGTAATTAGTGCTTTGTTGCCGGGAATTCCAGCCATTGAAAATATGATCTTGCACCTAGTGCTGTGGTCTAATGGCTACATTCCTTGGAATTACAGCGGTTTTCTCGATGCTGCGGCCGATCGGTTGCTGCTGCAAAAAACCGGCGATCGGCGCTATCGATTTATTCACGATTTGTTGCAAAAGCATTTTGCTGAAATTAGTCATTAGTCATTAGTCATTAGTCATTAGTCATTAGTTATTAGTCATTAGTTATTAGTCATTAGTCATTAGTTATACAGAATGTCCAGATATAGCAGTTCTCAATCTTAGTGAGGTATGCCCTATGCCCTATGCCCTATGCCCTATGCCCGCTGATCCGAAAGCACCTCATATTACTGAGAAAGGCTATACCAAACTTCTTCAATAAGTCTGGTATCTAAGAAAAAGTTGATGGTATTTTTGCCATCTGAAATACCTGTTCCGCAGTAAATTCTAATCCCTCAAAAAGTGAATCTGTTAATAGGGTATCTCCCATATAAGTCTGCGGTGCTGCATCGGGATAAAAAACTGTAATGCTTCTAGCCTTGCTATCTACTACCCAAACCCGCAATACCTGAGCATCTAAATAATCTCTCGCTTTCGCAGCTAACTGACCGAAAGTTTGTCCTTGTGAAATAATTTCTATGACTAATTCTGGGACTACAGGACAGGCTTCATCTTGATTCCAGTCAGGAGATAAGCGTTCGTAAGAAACATATAAAAGATCAGGTACGGGCACCCAGTCTCGCCCCTTGCGGGTTAATTTTACAGCCCATTCTACACCAATTTCTCCCCGTTCCTCACCCCACTGTTCGAGGAGTTTTATTAGGGCTCTGGTGAGGCGAGAATGAAATTTTTTTGGTGACGTCTTCGGTACTGTTTGACCATCAATAAGTTCGTAGGTAATATCGCCTTCTCCTTCGGGGAGAGCGAGAAACTCTTCCAGAGTTAGTTGAGTTTTTGTCTGGATCATGGTGTTTTTCTGGGAATAGCACGCAAGTTAGTATTATTTTAGCTGAAATATTGATTGACATAATACAAATGTTATGATAAGTGTTGGCAAAATCTCAAGTCTTAACTGCCAAATGTGCGATCGCATCCAAATCCATACCCCCAAAAGGTTAAGATTCTAATCTAACCCTCCTGCAATCATTCACCTCCTATGGCAGAAACCTTATTGTTCAACGCCCTCCGCGAGGCCCTAGACGAAGAAATGGCCCGCGACTCCACCGTATTCGTACTCGGCGAAGACGTAGGTCAATACGGCGGTTCCTACAAAGTCACCAAAGACCTCTACAACAAGTATGGCGACCTCCGCGTTCTAGATACCCCGATCGCCGAAAATAGCTTTACAGGCATGGCAGTAGGCGCAGCAATGACCGGATTGCGGCCGATCATCGAAGGCATGAACATGGGCTTTTTGCTCCTGGCCTTCAACCAAATTTCCAACAACGCTGGAATGCTGCGCTACACCTCCGGCGGCAACTTCAAAATGCCAATGGTAATTCGCGGCCCCGGCGGCGTCGGACGCCAACTCGGCGCCGAGCACTCTCAGCGGCTAGAAGCCTATTTCCAAGCAGTACCGGGTTTGAAAATAGTCGCCTGTTCGACTCCTTACAATGCCAAAGGACTCTTAAAATCAGCCATTCGCGATGATAATCCTGTCCTGTTTTTCGAGCACGTTCTCCTTTATAACCTGAAAGAAGATTTGCCAGAAACGGAATATTTGGTGCCATTGGATAAAGCGGAAATAGTGCGATCGGGCAAAGATGTCACCATCTTGACTTATTCTCGGATGCGGCACCATGTCATGCAAGCGGTACCCGCACTGGTAAAAGAGGGTTACGATCCAGAAGTCATCGACCTAATTTCTCTAAAACCCCTTGACATGGAGACAATTGGGGCATCCATTCGCAAAACTCACAAAGTAATTATTGTTGAGGAGTGCATGAAAACAGGAGGTATCGGTGCTGAATTAATTGCCTCAATTAGCGATCGCTACTTTGACGAACTCGATGCACCGGTGTTGCGACTGTCTTCGCAAGATATTCCCACACCATACAACGGCAATTTAGAAAGACTGACAATTGTACAGCCAGCTCAAATTATCGAGGCTGTGCAAAAAATGGTAGCTGGGGGAGTATAAATAGGTATTGGTTATTAGTCAGTAGTCATTAGTCAGTAGTCATTAGTTATGAGTTGTTGGCTGAGACCAACGCTCGCTAACAACACGAAATTGATCCTAAAGTACGGATGCAAAGATTGATTATTTCTTTCACCTAACAAATGACCCATGACTGCTGACTCCTGACTGCTGGATTCTGAATGCTGACCAATAACCAATGACCAATAACTAATGACCAATAACTAATAACCAATAACCAATAACCAATGACTAATAATTAAGTATGCAAAAACAGCAATCGACATTAGCCCTAATTTTCGTTTTAATCATAGCCGCTATTACAGTAATAGTAACAATTCCCACAAGGCTAGGATTAGACTTACAAGGAGGGTCACAACTCACAATTCAAGTAAAAACTACCCCCACAATTCCCAAAATTGACCAGGGAATGTTAGAAGCAGTGCGGCGCATCGTCGAAAACCGGGTTAACGGTTTGGGCGTTTCCGAAGCATTAGTCCAAACAGTAGGAGAAGACCAAATTCTCGTGCAATTACCGGGAGTAAATGACCCGCAGCAAGCAGAACGAGTTTTGGGTGGCACCGCCAAGCTAGACTTTCGAGAACAATTGCCGGGAACTGAAGCGCAATTAGCCATTGAAAGACAGTTGCAGCAGGAATTGCTGGCCAAACAAGCAGAATTGAAAATTAGCCCGAATCAGGCAGCAATTCAAGAAAATCAGGCTGCTTTGAAAAGAAGCAATGAGGCGATCGGCAAACTCTATAAAAGCACCGGACTCGGCGGCGAAAACCTCAAAGACGCTCAAGCTCAACCCACTGGTAATGAATGGAATGTCGCTCTCCGTTTTGATCCTAAAGGAGGCGAACTATTTGCCCAACTTACGAAAAATTTAGCAGGAACGGGACGGACTCTCGGCATTTTTCTAGACGAAAGAATGATTAGTTCTCCTGTAGTTGGTGTGGAATTTGCTCAGACAGGAATTACTGGCGGTAACGCTGTAATTCAAGGTCGCTTTACAACGCAAGAAGCTAACGATTTAGCCGTGCAATTGCGTGGTGGCGCTTTGCCGGTGCCGGTAGAAATTATTGAAAACAGAACTATCGGCGCTAGTTTGGGTAGAGACAGCATTCAAAGCAGTATCACCGCAGGGTTCGGCGGTTTAGTTTTAGTCTTGATTTTCATGATAGCCTATTACAGACTACCAGGCGTAATTGCAGATATTGCTCTGTTAATTTATGCTTTGCTAACTTGGGCTGCTTTCGTGCTGTTGGGAGTAACTTTAACCCTGCCGGGAATTGCTGGTTTTGTACTCAGTATCGGCATGGCTGTTGATGCGAACGTCCTGATTTTTGAGCGCACGCGGGAAGAATTGCGGGCTGGGAAAACGCTTTATCGATCGGTCGAATCGGGTTTTTACCGAGCTTTTTCTAGCATTTTAGACGGCAACGTCACAACGCTTATTGCTTGTGCTGCGCTCTTCTGGCTGGGTGCTGGTTTAGTTAAAGGGTTTGCTGTAACGCTGGCCTTGGGCGTGGCAGTGAGTATGTTTACTGCTCTTACTTGCAGCCGCACTCTGCTGTTCGTAGTATTGAGCTTTCCAGCGTTGCGGAAACCGCAGTTGTTTTGTCCCGATTTGTCGAAAACTGCTAATAGTTAACAGTTGTTATTGGTTATTGGTTATTAGTTATTTGTTATTTGTTAGCTGCTACCAATAACTAATAACGACTAACTTCTTCCATCCCTCCGTTAAATCCGTTAAATCCGTTACAGAATCCGTTGCCAATCTTCCTTCAACTTATGAAATTCAGTGTGATCAAACAGCGATCGATCTGGTGGAGCCTTTCCGCTGCTATCATCCTCGCAGGTATAGCGTCGATGGCGATTTCTTGGACAAGTCCCGACATCCGCGCGCCGCTGCGGCCGAGTTTGGACTTTATCGGCGGCACTAGGCTGCAATTTGAGCTCGACTGCACGAAACCGGAAAATTGTAAACCCATCGATCTTGCTGCTGTCCGCGAAGTGCTGGACACCCAAGGTTTGGCTGGCAGCAGCATTCAAGTTATCGGCAAAGAACAGCGGGGTTTATCGCTACGAACGAAAACTTTGGATGTGGAAAAGCGGACTAAGTTGCAAACAGCTTTGAGCGATAAAATAGGCGCTTTTGCTCCTAAATCTACTCAAATTGATACGGTAGGTCCTACCCTTGGTAAACAATTATTTACTTCTGGATTGTTGGCTATATTGCTTTCCTTTGCTGGCATTACTGTTTATCTGACATTCCGATTTCAGTTAGATTATGCCTTTTTTGCTTTTGTTGCTCTGTTTCACGACGTGTTTATTACTGTTGGTATTTTCTCCTTTTTGGGTTTAGTTCTAGGGGTGGAAGTTGACAGTTTATTTGTGGTTGCTATCTTGACAATCATCGGTTTTTCTGTTAACGATACAGTGGTAATTTACGATCGCGTGCGCGAAGTAATTAAGCTAAATCCGGGTATGTCGATCGACCAAGTTGTCGATGATGCTGTGATGCAGACCCTGGGAAGGTCAATTAACACGACGATGACTACGCTGCTGACACTGTTTTCCATCTTTTTGTTTGGTGGCGAAACACTCAAATACTTTGCTTTAGCTTTGATCGTTGGTTTTATTGCTGGTGCGTATTCGAGTATTTTCATTGCTAGTACGCTGCTAGCTTGGTGGCGCAGTCGCACGGGCCACTCTATCCCCGTTCCTGTAGAAGTCATCAACCCATCCGATCGAGTTTAGTTGACTGTTAACTGTTGACTGTTAACTGTTGACTGTTAACTGTTGACTGTTAACTGTTGACTGTTAACTGTTGACTGTTAACTGTTAACTGTTGACTGTTAACTGACTCATCAAAAATAACAAATAACCAATAACAAATAACCAATAACCAATAACCAATGACTAATGAGAGCGATCGAACTTTTCCAATCGAAGTGCAAAGGCTCCACAAATTAACAGTATACGGCCGCTGGTTAACTGTCATATTTTTGTGGATTAGCATCGGTTCTTTCAGCATTTGGGGTTTGCGCGATGAAATTGCTTTGTGGATAGAAAACTTTACTTGGGCTGCGGTGCGTTACGGTTTATCTTTTCACCTGTGGCCGACTCTCGGTGTCGGTTTGTGTCTGGGAATGACTTTAGGAGTGTTAACTTGGCAAAGTCGTAATATTGTGCGAGGATTACCACTGCGGGAAAAACAGGGTTTGGAACAACAAGTGCGCCGGATTCGCCAACAGGGGCCGAGTCATCCTTTGTGGAAGTGGGTTTGCCGATTTTGAATCAGGATTAACCAACAGGAATTACGCACTCCTTACCTAAGAAACCTGGTTTTTGATGATGATTATTAACAGCCGATCGAGTATTGGAGAATTCAAGCAAAACCAGCAACTCGGAATTGCTATAAAATGTCAATTGTCAGTCCGATGCTGAGCGCGCTGGTTTTAAACGGTAGCCGATCCTATTACATACTACCAAGGTCTACCGCTATATTCACGGAGTTTACAAGAATTCGTTTACTATACGAAAGCAGTCCGAATACTTTTAAGAAGATGCTAGCGGTTCCCGATCGCGATAAACTTAAAGGTGGGCGGGAGTGTCAAATCAACAGCGTTGAGCGAACCGGAGTTGAACCGCACAGCCAACATGAATAAGTCTCTGAACAAAATTCTGCTAGTAGAGCATGATAGATTGCTGAGTGCGACACTGCTAAAGGTGTTGGGAACACATCACTACACGATCGCTCTAGCCAGCGATGGACAAGCGGGCCTAGACTTGGCAACCATAGTTGAGTATGACCTGATTTTGCTGGACGTGCAGGTTCCCAAACTAGATGGAATTACTCTATGTCGCCAACTGCGATCGCAAGGCTATTGCAAACCAATTCTACTACTGACGGCAAAAGATTCAGATGCAGATGTGGTGGCTGGGTTCGATGCCGGCGCCGATGACTACATCAGCAAGCCCTGTGCTACGGAAGCATTACTGGCGAGGATGCGAACATTATTGCGACGCAGTAAAGCACTTTCCCCAGGAGGTTCTACCCAGGATTCATCTCGCAATACCTTGACTTGGGGAAATCTTTGTTTAGATATGGATTCAGGTAGAGTCAGGTTTGGCGAACAAGTCATTTCACTGACCGCGACAGAATATAATCTGCTGGAATTATTCCTGCGAAATCCCGATCGCATCTTTAGCCGCAGTGCCATTTTGGATCGTCTGTGGGGATTTGATGATGCACCAAGCGATCGCGCTATTAACACTCACATTAAAGATGTCCGAAAGAAACTCAAAGCAGGCGGCTTAACGGAAGATATTATCGAAACAGTTTATGGTATGGGCTATCGACTGAAGCCTTGTCCGCAATCTGCGCCGTCTAGTTCCAACAATCCCGACACCGATCGCACCGGAAAACCTAAATCTCCCGTGGGAGATCAGTCTGCGATCGACAAAGTATTAGAGCGGTTTCGGGGAGTCTTTGACCAACAAGTTGCCCTATTGGAACAGGCAAAAACTGCATTATTAGCAGGAAATTTAGAGGCGGAATTACAGCAAAGGGCAAAGAATGAAGCCCATAAATTGGCAGGCTCTATGGCATCTTTTGGTTATCCCGAAGGATCGAAATTGGCGCGATCGGCAGAGCATTTACTAATGAAAGATCAGCCCTTCAGCGCGGAAGAAATCACTCGTGTTTCGGAAGTGGTGACAGGATTACAACAGGAATTAGCGAAACCTCCAGTTACGTTAACGGCTTCACCAGTGCCTACCATTTTATCTCATCGGGTGCTAGTCGTTGACGATGATACTGCCTTGACAGAGCGCTTAAAAGCAGAATCCGAAACTTGGGGATTGCGAATTAAGATTGCTCCCAATCTTACCGTGGCGCGATCGCGTCTTGCTTTGTCAATGCCCGATGTGATGTTACTAGATTTAAGCTTTTCAGAGACAGAGGAAGATGGATTGACGCTGCTGCGAGAACTAAATTCGCGATCGCCTAATCTCCCGATAATTGTCTTTACCGGACGAGACAGCCTTGCCGATCGATTAGCAGTATCGCGGTTAGGGGCTAAACAATTTTTGCACAAACCAGCCACCACCGAGCAAATTTTTCGAGCCATATCCCGTGTCTTACCCAATCCCAAAACTTCAGAAGCCAAAATCTTAATCGTAGATGATGACCCTTTAATGCTGGCTACATTATCCGCATTGCTGACACCTTGGGGACTGGAGGTGACAACTCTAACCGAACCACAGCAATTTTGGGAACTGTTAATTAGCACTGTACCCGATTTAGTCGTGCTGGATCTAGAAATGCCCCTAGTTAATGGTTTAGAATTATGTCAGGTGGTGCGACAGGATGTTCAGTGGGGAGATTTACCGATTTTGGTTGTAACTGCTCATACAGATCCAGAATCCCTGCAACAAGCCTTTGCCGCCGGAGCGGATGATTTTATTATTAAGCCAGTGCTGGGGCCAGAATTAGTTTCGCGGGTACTCAGCCGAATTAACCGCACTCGTCCCTTCCTTAAGCCTGGGAATACTTAAAAGAAAAACAATTATCGCCTCGATCGAGATGGTTCGGGAGAAGTGATTGCCGAGAATAAGCACTCTGATTTAACGTCCTAGGATTTTGGCGACTATAGCCAAATAGAAAAAAAACAGGGGTAGTATGACCGATCGCGACAAAACGAAAGACGAACTGATGGCAGAATTAGAGTTATTGCGCGGGGAAGTCGCGACTCTCAAGCAGACGGGGCGATCGCATCCCCAAACCCATCTACCACAGACAACGCCCGAAATGGCAAATTTGACGATTCTCTTAGTAGATGATTCAGAAGTCGCTCGCGCTACCTACCGACGATTTTTGATGCAGGATCGCGATCGGACCTACCAGATTGTCGAATTTGATAACGGCGAAGATGCTCTCGAATGGTGTCAGCAAAATATCCCAGATATTTTTCTAATCGATTACTGGCTACCCGATATGGACGGGTTAGAGTTGTTGCAGCAACTCCAGCAACAAACAGGGCGAAATACCCTTCCCGTGATTATGTTCACAGGTCAAGGAAATATCCAAATTGCCGTTGATTTACTCAAAAGTGGCGCTCAGGATTATTTAGACAAAAGCCAGATTACCCCTCAAAGTTTGCATCGATCCATTAGCTATGTCCTGCGAAATAACCAACTGATTCGAGAACGGGAATGGCAACAACAGCAACAGCAATTCCTTGGCAAAACAGCACTTTCTATCCGCGAATCAATCAAAATAGAGGATATTCTCAACACTACGGTAAGGGAAGTCAGAAACATTCTTCAGTGCGATCGCGTGATTATTTTTCATTTTTCTCCTGGCTGGGGGGGGACAGTTGTTGTCGAGTCGGTTGCTGATGACAGTAAGGCTATTTTACCGCTCCAGATTTATGACCCTTGTATTGGGGAAGAGTACGTTGAACCCTTGAAAAAAGGTTTAATTACGGCAAAATCGGATATCTATAATTCTGATATTAGTCCCTGTCACATAGAATTTCTCGAAAGTTTACAAGTCAGGGCAAATTTAGTAGTTCCCATTCTCAAAGGAGATGAATTGTGGGGGTTACTGGTTGCTCATCACTGTACAGCGCCTCGCCCGTGGCAATCTTCAGAAATAGAATTGCTGCGGCAGTTGTCTGCACAAGTTAGTATTGCCCTTCAACAAGCTGATTTATTTGAGCAAGTACAAACGGAACTGAGGGATCGCAAACAGGCAGAAATTGCCCTACAACAACTCAATGTCGAACTGGAACAACGGGTAATAGAACGAACAGGAGAACTAACGGAAGTAAACGATCGCCTGTTATTTGCCTTACTAGAAAAAGAACGCGCCTATCAATTAGTAAAGGAACAAGCACAACTGCTAGACCTGGCCCACGATAGTATTATCACCTGGGATTTAAACTCGGTTATTACCTTTTGGAATCAGGGAGCCGAGTTGATGTATGGTTGGAAAAAAGCAGAGGCTTTCGGGCAAGATTCTAATACTCTATTGAAAACTCAGTTTCCTCAACCTTTGGCTGAGATTGAAGCAGAACTGTTAGAAACAGGTTACTGGGAAGGAGAACTAATCCATTTCACCAAGTACGATCGCCAGATTACTGTATCTAGCCGTTGGGTTGTCCAAAAAGATGCTGCTGGTAGACCGATTAAGATCCTAGAAATTGACAATGATATTAGCGATCGCAAACAAGCCGAGGAGCTTTTGCAACAGAGTGAATCGACTCTGCGGAGTTTCTTCAATAGTGGCTCGATGATGATGGGAATCGTGGAAATTTACCCCCATGACATCTGCCATATTTCCAGCAATATCGCCACCTCTCAGTTTTTCGGCACTACGCCCGATGGAATGCAAAATCGTCTTGCCAGCGAGATGGGTATGCCACAAGAGTTTATAGAAATCTGGCTGAATTACTATCGGGAAGCGGAACGTACTGGCGCTCCCGTGAAATTTGAATACAAGCATCGGACAGCAAAAACACCAAGATGGCTGTGTGCTACCACTTGCTCAATTGCCAACAGTTCCAGTAACCAACCCCGATTTTCCTTCGTTGTTGAGGAGATCACCGATCGCAAACAGGCGGAAGTAACTTTACTACAGAAATCCAGACAGGAACATTTGCTCTGGAGCATTACTCAAGCAATTCGCCAATCTTTAGATCTCAATGCCATTCTGAATACTGCTGTGACTGAAGTCAGGCAAACATTACAAACCGATCGCGTTGCTGTTTACCGCTTTAATCCCAATTGGAGTGGCGATTTTGTGTTCGAGTCAGTTGGTGAGGATTGGGTAAAATTGGTAGAAGCCGGTATTTGCAAAATCTGGGAAGACACCTATCTGCAAGAAACTCAAGGAGGTCGCTTCCGAAATAAAGAAAGCTTTGTTGTTAATGATATTTACAGGGCTGGACTTCAAACCTGTCATCTCGAACTATTAGAACAATTTCAAGCCAAAAGTTATGCCGTTTTCCCTATATTTTCGGGAGAAAATCTTTGGGGTTTGTTAGCTATTTATCAAAATGCTACACCTCGTAACTGGGAATCCTGGGAAATAGAATTATTGGAACAGATTGCCAGTCAATTGGCCATCGCGATTCAGCAATCAGAACTCTACGAAAAACTTCAGATCGAATTGCAAGAACGTCAGCAAGCAGCAGCCGTGTTAAGAGAAGCCGAACGACGCTGGCGATTTCTCCTCGACAATGTGCAATTAGTTGTGGTTGGGTTAGACAAAACGGGTGCTGTTAATTACGTGAATCCTTGTTTCCTGAAACTGACGGGGTACACTGAATCAGAAGCTTTGGGTAAGCAGTTTTTTGAAACCTTTATTCCTCTTTATGAACGGCAAGAAATGACAAGTATTTTATCCACAATATTAACAGATAATGGTCATCCATACTATCAAAATTTGATTCGGACTAAATCGGGAGAAGAACGATTTATTGCTTGGAATAATACCATCTTAAAAGATTCAGTGGGAAACAGCATTGGAACTATCAGCATTGGGGAAGATATCACCGAACGACAAAAGATGGAAAAAATTAAGGATGAATTTATTGGGATTGTCAGCCATGAACTTCGTACTCCTTTAACAGCCATTCAAATGTCACTGGGACTATTAAAAACTGGGATTTATGATAAAAAGCCAGAAAAATCCCGACGCATGATTGAAATTGCCCTACTCGATACTAATCGTTTGGTGCACCTGGTTAATGATATTTTAGATTTGGAGCGCATAGACTCCGGGCGGGCAGTTTTGGAGAAAACTGTTTGCAAAGCAGCCGATTTGATGCAGCAAGCAATTGATGGCATACAGGCGATCGCTACTCAACAGCAGATATCGCTAACTTTTACCCCCACCGATGTAGAAGTCTGGGCCGCAGTAGATGCGATCGTTCAAACCTTGACAAATTTGCTCGGTAATGCTCTTAAATTCTCGCCCCCCCAGTCCACCATCCACCTCAGCGCCGAAATCCAGACAGACTTTGTGCTATTCCAAGTTCGCGATCGGGGACGGGGGATTCCTGCCGATAAGCTAGAACTGATTTTTGCGCGATTTCAGCAAGTCGATGCCTCCGATTCCCGTGAAAAAGGAGGAACTGGGTTAGGCTTGTCAATTTGTCAGAGTATTATTGAGCGACATGGCGGAAAAATCTGGGCTGAAAGTATTTTAGGTGAAGGCAGCACGTTTTTCTTTACTCTACCTTTACCAAAAACATGGGTCTAAAGCCCCGTCCTTCTAGGACGGCTTTAATTATCTAAATTTCCGGTTCAAGGTTTCCGAAAATTAATTGAACAGTATGGTACAATAGAGTAATACTACAGGTAGAATAACCGCCGATAAACAGTGCGCACCAAGCTCAAACGACTGGTCGGGAAATAATAATGGTTAGTGGGTGGCGAACACCACGAAAAACATAGCTAGGGTAACTAACGTAACCCAGACCAGAAAACTAAAATCTTGAATATTAAACGTACCGTGGGGCACAGGGAAACAAGAGAGGAAACTCTCTATCGCTTGGGGAGATCAGCCCTCTGGGATTGTCTAAGTTAGGCTCGAAACTTAGTTCTATTGAACGGGTTTTTGGTTTAAGTAATGCCGAAAGGATAGGCAATTTAAAGGTGTATCGGTGAACCAAGAATCCCCGCGCATTCATGCCGGGGAGTGTCAACTAGCATTGATTAAGGCTCAGACGGTGTTGCAAAGGTAGGGACACGGCATTGCCGTGTCCCTGTTATGAAACACGGTAGGGACATGGCATTGCCCATTGGTGTCAACTTAAGCCTGGAACCCTTGATAAATATCGCTTTTACCTGAGTCTAGATCCCCCTAAATCCCCCTTAAGAAGGGGAGTAGGGGGTGACTTTGATCCATTTCCTGTCCCCCCCTTGCTAAGGGGGAGTAGGGGGCAAGCTAAGGGGGGATCGAAGTTTAATAGTTAAACAACAGTCTCTGACTGGGTTTGAAGTTAAGTTGACACCAATGGGCTCCTGGAGTGTCCCTAGGAGGATTGAACGATCGGCCCAAATCCCAAATCCCAAATCCCAAATCTCATGACAGACAGACGAATTCTCGTAGTTGATGATGAAGAACACCTCCGGGAAGTGGTGCAGGCGTGCCTAGAAGATTTAGGGGGATGGGAAACACTGGTGGCAGCTTCGGGAGAGGAGTGTCAAAAATTCTCCAAACAGAACAACCATCAGCCATTTTGCTGGATGTATCAATGCCGGGAATGGATGGGATTGTCGTGTACGATCGCCTCCAGTCCGATCCCATCACCCGATCGATTCCGGTGATTCTGCTGACAGCGAAAGTGTTGCCGGGCGATCGGGCCAAATTTGCCAAAATGGGCGTTGCTGGGGTAATTTCCAAACCAATCCAACCCATCACCCTGACGGAAGAAGTGGCAGAAATTTTGGGATGGGTTGAATAACTTTCAGGATTTTTGTTAAGTTTTGTAACGAATACTAAATCTTTACAAATTCCTTACCGTTGCTATCTAGCCTCTAGTTATGCAGCTAAAAGCTCTTTGGATAGTAGGAGCAAGACTAAATGAATGCTTTTCACGGATGGAATGATGTCAGCCTGGGTCTCGAAAATTCATTTTCCAGTTCACTCGATGGTTGTCAGCAATCGACACTGCCGATCGCAGCCATTAAAATTCATGACCTAGGGGCAAAATTTGTCCTGAAAGTTCGCATTTATGACATTCATTTTGTCAAATTGAATCTCAAAATCACACCGGAAACTGTTTTAATCCAAGGTCAACCTACGGAAGCGATGGTAGTCGAAGGTTATTTCCGTCCTCGTGGATTTGAAAGTCTCATCCTGTTGCCCCACCCCGTACAACCTGAAACCGGTAAGGCCCAAATACTGCCGGATGGTTTGACAATTGAGCTTGCTAAAGAGTTGAGATTTCAGCCATCCCAAGTTCTGATTCAACTCCCAACTGCAAATTTGAGCGATTACTAAAAGATGTACACACAAAACTAAATTAGCAACCGAAAAATAGATTGTTGATCGACCTAAATAAAGTCAACCACCCACCACTAATCGGAGTACCGATCTAGTGGGGGCAAGAAATTCGCCAAGTTGACCAGTCTGAGTGGTTCGCCCACTACGTTTAAGGTAAGCGTTAAAGTACCTACCAGAAAATGCGTGCTAGTTTTCTGCTCTAGAAATTAAAAGTTAAACAGGTGTAAGGGTTAAGCCAGTGCTTTTAATATAGTTACCGACCTTAAACATTGACGAAGCAAACATTACCCCGTAAGGGAGGACTTAAATGTCTAATTTTGTTTTTGTACTTGATACCAGAAAACAACCGCTCAATCCAATCCGGGATTGGCTCGTAAGTTGTTAAACAATGGCAAAGCTGCTGTTTTAAAAAGGTATCCGTTCACGCTAATTCTGAAAGTAGAGGTGACAGCAACCCAAAAATCAATCACTCTTAAAATAGACCCGGGTTCTCGAACCAGTGGAATCGCATTAGTACAAGGAGAGGACGTAATTTTTTGTGCTGAATTAACCCATCGGGGTCAAACAATTAAATCGTCTTTAGAATCTCGTCGCTCATTGCGTCGGAATCGGATAAATCGTCATACTCGCTATCGTCAAGGGAGGTTCCTAAATAGGGATCGCCCTAAAGGGTGGCTGGCTCCCAGCTTGCAACATCGTGTCGAAACAACCCTAACCTGGGTAACTAAATTGATGAAGCTCGCCCCCATTGCCTCGATTGTTCAAGAACTTGTACGGTTCGACTTACAACAATTAGAAAACCCAGAAATTTCGGGAATCGAGTACCAGCAAGGCGTTTTGTGTGGCTATGAGGTTCGGGAATACTTGCTCAACAAGTGGGATAGAAAGTGTGCTTACTGTGGTGTTACAAATACACCATTACAAGTCGAACATATTCATCCTAAAGCTAAGGGTGGTTCTAATCGCATTTCTAATCTTTGCCTTGCTTGTGAAAGATGCAATAAAAAGAAAGGTACTCAAGGTATTGAGCAATTCTTAGTCAAGAAACCAGACGTTCTGAAGCGCATTCTTGCACAAGCTAAACGTCCTCTCAAGGATGCAGCAGCCGTCTACTCTACCAGATGGGCATTGTTCAATCGCCTTAAAGAAACGGGATTGCCTGTTTCGACTGGTTCGGGTGGATTAACTAAGTTCAACCGTACTCGATTGAAACTACCTAAAACCCATTGGCTTGATGCAGCTTGTGTTGGTCAAGTTGAGGAATTGTCCGTGTTAACAAACAAGCCGTTGTTGATTAAGGCGACGGGACACGGTACTCGACAAATGTGTCGCACGGACAACTTTGGATTTCCATCTCGCTATGTTCCCAGGTTTAAATTTGTCAAAGGTTTTCAAACGGGAGATATCGTTAAAGCGATTGTAACCTCCGGCAAAAAAATTGGTAAATACGTTGGACGTGTTGCCGTTAGAACCAGTGGTTCATTCAATATTTCCGCATCCGAATTGGTGTCAGGAATTAGTCACAAATATTGTTCAGTTATTCACAGAAAGGATGGTTATTCGTATGCAGTATAAACCTTGCCCCCCTTTTCCTCTCGCCACTGACCAGGGTACAGGTACAGTGGGAGTCTCCAAGGGGGAAGACAGATGAACGCTTTGCAAGTAGCTAATTGTTATGGGACTCTCCCGCGTGAACACAAGATGATAGGCCGGCAGATTCTCGTAGTTGATGATGAAGAACATCTCCTGGAACTGGTACAGGTGTGCCTGGAAGACCTCGCGGGATGGGACACCCTGGTGGCCGCATCAGGAAAAGAATGTTTACAAATCCTAGAAACAGAACGACCTAATGCGATTTTGCTGGATGTATCAATGCCGGGAATGGATGGGATTGCCGTGTACGAGCGCCTCCAGTCCGATCCCATCACCCGATCGATTCCGGTGATTCTGCTAACCGCGAGGGTGTTGTCGAGCGATCGGGCCAAATTTGCCCAAATGGGCGTTGCTGGGATAATTCCCAAACCATTCCAACCCATCACCCTGACGGAAGAAGTCGCCGAGATTTTGGGATGGGATTAATTACCAAAAACATGGGTCTAAAGCCCCGTCCTTCTAGTAGTAGGGTGCGTCAGGCTAAAACCCTTGTAGCTCTTCAGTGATGCTTGAGTGCTGACGCACCTACAATACTATTTTTACGAAATATTAAAATTCGTATCAATTCCTTAACAACCTTGTATTTTTTACCAAATCTTTATTTTTGACCTCTACAGTCGTGCAATTGGTGCTTCAAGCCAGCTTACAGCACTGTACAACAAGAGCGAAATACACTTTCTTTTTTAATAGAGGTTTTTATGGCACACTGCCCCTGCTGCTCGAATCCCATGCTCCGTCACTTTGGCCAAAATCAAGTATACTGGTTTTGTCGTCGGTGCTGGCAAGCAGTGCCTGTTAAAAATCTTAACAGCTATGGTTCATTGCTATCTACAAATTTAGTTACAGAGCTAGGGATCAAGAAACACAATTCTTCATTAGCAATAATTTAACTGTTCAATTTAGGGTTTGCGAAAGTTTAGATTTCGTCTGGTTATTGACTGTTTTTCAAACTAAAAACTTGGCTCTATTGAATCATTAAATTACAAAACCTAGCCCATAAATCCAAGACATTTTATGAATACCTGGATCGATTTATGGCTATCGCCCAACTCAACTCATTTAGAACCTTATGCCAAACACTCATTAAAAGACTGCTACCTCTCCTGCTTAGTGTGTTGGCTTCTGTTGCTGTTTTACTGATGTGGCAACAGTTAACAATCAACGAAGAACTTCACATCGAACAGTTAATTCAGCAAGAAGCCAATGCGATCGAGCTACAACTGAGCAAAGAACTGTCAAGCCGGATGCTGACACTTCAGCAAATGGCAAATCGCTGGCAAGTGAGTGGTGGTACTGCAAGGGATCTTTGGGAAGCCGATGCTGCCGCCTATATCAAGAATTTCTATGGTTATCAGGCGATCGAGTGGGTAGATCCATCTTTTAAAGTCCGGTGGGTTGTGCCACTGGCGGGAAATGAGGCAGCACAAAACTTAGATTTGAGTCGAGAACCCCGTCGCCAAATCGCTTTGCAGGTGGCTCGCGATTTGCGCGAAATTGTCCTAACACACAATATTTCACTCCCTCAAATGGGTAAAGGATTTCTCGCAATTTTTCCTTTATTTGTGGGCGATCGCTTTGATGGGTTTATTGTCGGAGTCTTTCAGTTTCAAACTCTATTTGACAGTATCTTAAAAGTGCCACCAGGGTACAAAGTGGCTATCTACGATCGCACAGAATTGATCTATGGTGAGAATCTCCCATCTCAACCTTCACTACAGAAAACGGTTGTAGTTATAGCCTATAATGCAGACTGGCGGGTAGAGGTTTTCCCCACTCCAGAATTAATAGCAAAAGTGAAATCTTCTTTACCCATCGTTGTGCTAATTGGCGGCTTAGTTTTAGTTTTGCTCTTTGGATTAGTCGTGTATCTGGTACAAGTAAGTTATCGCCAAATTCACGAAGTTAAGAAAGCGAATCATCAGTTGCAATGGGAAATTCACCAGCGACAACAGGTAGAAATTGAGAACGCTAGACTAGCTGCGATCGTTGAAACTTCGGAAGATGCCATTATCAGCAAAGATTTAGAGGGTTTAGTTACAAGCTGGAATTTAGGGGCCGAGCGAATTTTTGGTTACACGGAAATCGAAATGGTCGGACAATCCGGGACAAAACTGATTCCAGCAGACGATCGAGAGCAGGAAAACCAAATTCTCAGTCGAATTTATCAAGGAGAACGGATCGAACACTACGATACAAAACGACTGCGGAAAGATGGCACCTTAATTGATGTCTCCATGAGTGTTTCCCCCATTAAAGACGAGACAGGGAATGTGATTGGAGCCTCAAAGATTGCCCGAAATATCGCTGAACGCAAGCAAGCAGAAGCAGCGCTACGTCAAAGTGAAGAACGCTGGGAACTAGCGGTAAGCGGGAATAATGACGGCATTTGGGATTGGAATGTTCAAACGAATGAAGTCTTCTTCTCTAGTCGTTGGAAGGAGATGCTGGGCTATGAAGATCATGAAATTCAAAACACTGTAGATGAATGGGCTAAGCGGATACATCCCGATGATTTGGAATGGGTGAGCCAAGCCGTTCAAGACCATTTTGCGAAGAAATCTCCCTTCTATCTCACAGAACATCGCGCTTGCTGCAAAGATGGTTCCTACAAATGGATTCTCGATCGCGGTCAGGCACTTTGGGATGATGCAGGTAATGTAATTCGGATGGCTGGTTCTCACACCGACATTACTGAGCGTAAGCAATCTGAAGTTGCTTTACAGGAAAGCGAAGCCAGATATCGGCAACTAATCGATAACTTAAATGCTGGTTTTGTGATTCACGCGACAGATACCAGCATCCTATTATGCAATGCCACAGCCTGTGAATTATTAGGGCTTTCGATGGATCAAATGCTCGGAAAAACTGCGATCGATCCGACATGGCATTTCCAGCGTGAAGATGGAACCGTGATGCCGATCGAGGAATATCCAGCCCATCGGGTTTTATCCACTGGGATGCCCATTAAAAATTATGTTTTAGGAATCAAAAGAGCAACTTCTTCTTTAGTTTGGGTATTAGTTAATGCTTATCCAGAATTCGATATAAACGGTCAACTCAAACAAATTGCAATTACGTTTATTAATATCAGCAAGCGCAAAAAAGCTGAAGAAGAAATCCAACAAACTCGCAATTTCTTACAAGCACTGCTGGATAATCTACCTGTAGCAATTTTTGTCAAGGATGGACATCCTGAAAAATTTGGCGTATTTCAGTTTTGGAATAAAACCAGCGAACAGTTATTTGGGATTTCAGCAGAACAGGCGATCGGCAAAACTGACTATGACTTTTTCCCAATAGAACAAGCAAAATATTTCTACGAAAAGGATCGAGAAATCTTTGTCAAGGGCAGTGTCGAGGATATTCTGGAAGAACTCGTCGATAGTCATAGTCTGGGTAAACGTTGGCTGCATACCGTGAAGGTTCCCATTTACGACGAGCAGAATCAGCCCCATTATCTACTTGGTTTTTCCGAAGATATCACCGATCGCAAACAAGCAGAAGCGGAACTGCGAGAAATGAGTGATGTGATGAAAAATGCGGTGTCGGGCATTTCCAAACTAGACACCCAAGGACATTACCTCTATGTCAATAAAGCCTATGCTGACGTGACAGGCTATCAGCCAGAAGAAATGATTGGGATGCCCTGGGTAAATACCGTACATCCCGATGAATTGGAAAAACTGATTGCCGCCTATTGGCAGATGGTAGAAGAGGGCAGAGTTGAAGTTGAAACCAAAGGGGTTCGTAAAGACGGTTCGGTGTTTTATAAACAATTGGTGATGATTTCAACTTACGATGAACAGCACCAATTTCTGGGGCATTACTGCTTTATGAAAGATATTAGCGATCGCAAACAAGCCGAAATTGCACTGGAAAAAGAGTTATTGCGGACTAAAACGTTCTTCAACACTTCAATGGACGGTGTTGTGATTATGGATCGGCTGGGAAAAGTGGTCGAAGCCAGCCCCAGTTTTGCTCGAATGCTGGGCTACACCCTAGAAGGAATCGTGAATCTGAGTGTCTTTGATTGGGATGCTAAATGGACTAAGGAAGAACTACAGAGCATCCTCGAAATGGAAGATATTATGCCTCTGTTTGAAACGCAACATCGCCGTAAGGATGGTTCCGTATATGATGTGGAAATTAGCTTTAATCGGGTAGAATTAGACGGTGAAACGATGAACTTATGTATCTGCCGGGATATTAGCGAACGGAAACGCAACGAAGCCGATCGCCAACAAGCCGAAATCGACTTACAAATCTCTCAAGCGCGATTTGCCGGAATTTTAGAAATTGCCAGCGATGCGATTATTTCTATCAATAGTAATCAGCAAATCACTCTGTTTAACAAAGGAGCCGAAAAAATTTTTGGTTACGCGGCTGAGGAAGTTTTAGGACAACCCCTGACGCTGTTGATGCCCTCGCGCCTTGCCAAGGCTCACGAGCATTGCGTCAGCCAGTATGCCCTGAACGAAGGCGAAGCGCGGCAAATGGCACAGCGAGGAGCCATTTTTGGTCGGCGAAAAGATGGTACAGAGTTTCCAGCAGAAGCTTCTATTTCCAAGCTCGATCTCAACGGAGAGATTGTCTTTACCACCTTTCTTCGCGACATCAGCGATCGCAAACAGGCAGAAGAATCTCTGCGGTATCAGAAGGAGATGTTTCAGGCGATCGTCGATAATATCCCAGTGATGATTGCTTTGTTTGACGGGCTGGGTCAAATTGAATTGATCAACCCGGAATTAGAAAAAATTTTAGGTTGGCCCCTAGAAGATTGGCAGCAAAAAGATATCTTAGCTGAGTGTTATCCTGACCCTGTTGATTATCAAAGTGTCCTGGACTTTATGTTATCAGCAACCGGCAAGTGGCAGGATATGAAAACACTGACCGCCACCGGACAGCAATTAGAGACATCTTGGGCCAATGTGCGGCTTTCTGACGGGCATTTTTTGGGCATTGGCCAGGATATTAGCGATCGCAAACAAAAAGAACTAGCACTGCGAAACGCGATGGAAGCTGCTGAAGCAGCGAACTTGGCGAAAAGTATCTTCCTCGCCAATATGAGCCACGAACTCCGCACGCCCCTCAACGTGATTCTGGGATTTACCCAGGTGATGGGCCATGACCCCTCTCTAACTCCCAACCAGCTAGAAGACCTACAAACGATTCGGCGCAGTGGCGATCACCTATTGAGTTTGATTAACGATGTGTTGGATCTCTCCAAAATTGAATCGGGACACTGCACGATTGAAGAGAGTGGCTTTGACTTGATTGCACTGCTACATTCCCTACGAAATATGTTAGCAGAAAGAGCCAGTTCTAAAGGGCTTGACCTTTGTTTCGAGATTGCGCCAGAAGTTCCCCAATTTATTCTTGCCGATCCTCAAAAACTGCGTCAAGTTTTGATCAATCTTCTGAGTAATGCGATTAAATTTACCGATCGGGGAAGCATTACTTTGCGCGTCAGCGTTGATGCTCCCGTTACAGAGGCCGCACGCAAAACTGGGCTGATTCTCCATTGTGCAGTTATTGACACGGGTGTAGGGATTGCGCCGGACGAACTTCATACCATCTTCGATGCGTTTGTGCAAGCCCAAGCAGGGAAGCGATCGGTGAGTGGGACGGGGCTAGGTCTGACCATTAGCCGCAAACTCTTAGAACTCATGGGCGGAGAAATTTCTGTTAGGAGTATCCTGGGAGAAGGGAGTACATTCACCTTTACCCTTCCCGTCATTCCCACCAATGGAGTTAATCTCACAACTGAACAGAACGATCGCCTGGTGATTGGGCTGGCTGCCGATCAACCCCATCATCGCATTTTGGTAGTTGACGATCGGGCCGAAAATCGCCTGCTGATGGTCAGATTACTGGCTCAGTTAGGGCTAGAGGTACGGGAGGCCAGCAACGGACTGGAAGCAGTGAAAATATGGCGAGAATGGCTTCCTGACCTCACCTGGATGGACATCAGAATGCCCCTGCTAGATGGATACGAAGCCACAAAGCAAATTCGGGCAATGGAAGCCGGACAAACCAGTATCATTATTGCGCTCACCGCCCAGGCTTCTCAGAGCGATCGTACCCTCGCCCTCGCTGCTGGCTGCAACGACTACATCAGCAAACCCTTCCGAGAACAGACCCTATTTCTGAAGATGGCACAATATCTCGGCTTAGAGTATGTCTATCAGGAACAGGGAACAGAGAACGGGGAACAGGGAACAGATCGTTTTCCTTCTGATCCTTCCTCTGTCACCTCTCCCGGTTCACATTCCCTCGATCCAACGCTGCTGGCGACATTACCAGAAGCAGTGCTGGCTGAATTGGAGGATGCTGCTGTGTGTGGGAACGATGGTGAGATTGCAGAACTAGCGACTCAATTTCCTCCTGAATTGGCCGGACTCGGTACTCGTCTAACTGAACTCGCTAACCAGTATCAATTTGAGCAAATTCTTAAGCTAATTCATGGCAATTCCGCAACCAGAATTTATGAATCGGATGCGTACAATTTTTAAATTTTAGAATTACTTACTTTAAAGAATGCAACGTCCTATCCTCACCAAACTACGCTCAATCACTCGTTTAGAATTGACAAATTTAGAGGAGTGCAGCGAGGAATCTGTGTATGCTCCCGGTCATATTCAGCCTTCTGGAATCGTTCTTTTGCTGCAAGGAGCCGACCTCAAGATTTTACAGGTTAGTGAAAATGTAGAACAGTTTTTTGGTATTTCAGCAGAAGCATTGCTCGGTAAACCCTTGCAACGGTTATTTTCCAGTGCTCAAATCCAACCCATAGCGAACTATCTGAACCAAAAGAACCTAGAAAACTATCATCCGTTCGAGATCAAAACACAACGGAGAGTTGGCCTGGTAGATCGGCATCGGAAAACTCAGACATTTAGAAGCAAACTGCATCGGACAGCAGAGGGAGCGCTCCTGGAACTAGAGCCCCAACTCGCCACCAACAAAACTCATGCAATCGACTTTTCTCATCGCCTGCAAGCTGCCATCGTCAAACTTCGCAGCTCCATCGGTCTTTCCGATTTAGCTCAAACACTAGCCAGAGAAGTGAAAGCCATGACCGGGTTCGATCGCGTCATGGTATACCGCTTTGAAATCGACGATCATGGAGTAGTGATTGGAGAAGCAAAAGAAAGCCATTTAGAAAGCTATCTGGGATTGCATTATCCATCCATCGATATTCCGGGCCCCGCCCGCCAATTGTTTTACCGCAACTGGGTGCGCCAAATCCCCGATGTCAACTACACACCTGTCCGCCTAATTCCGATACACAATCCCCTAACCGATACACCCCTGGACCTGAGTCCTTGTCTGTTCAGGGGTGTATCTCCCTACCACATCGCATATTTGCAGAACATGGGAATCGCCGGATCGCTGACGATTTCATTAATTGACAATCAGCGCCTCTGGGGATTAATAGCTTGTCACCATCACAGCCCCCGATCGGTCGATTACGAAACCCGCAAAACCTGTGAATTCTTGGGACAAATTGCCTCCATCGAACTGGTGCATCAGCAAGAGCGAGAATTGAACGTTTACCGAAAGCAGGTGAAAACCATTCACGATCAACTTCAGGAGGCATTCCAGGGAAAGTCGAATGCGATCGAACAGGTATTGACCCGAAATGCCTCTCAACTGCTAGATGTGGTGCATGGTCAGGGGGTAGCAATTCTGCTGGACGGTCATCTGACGTTGGTGGGTCAAACACCCTCGGAAGAGGAGGTTGGCGAGCTTGTGGAGTGGTTGGTGCAACACAACCAGGAACCAGTGTTTGCAACGGCTTCTCTCTCTGAGTTGTATCCCAGAGCAAAGCAATTCAAAGTTCGAGCTAGCGGTGTTTTGGCCATCTCAATCCGGCTGAACTATGCCAAACACAATTCCTACCACATTCTTTGGTTCCGACCGGAACAAATTCAAACCGTAAACTGGGCTGGTAATCCCCTGGATGCCGTCGCGATCGACGAAATTGGAAAACTGCACCTCTGTCCCCGCAAATCCTTTGAAATCTGGAAAGAGACGGTGCGGGAAATGTCCTATCCTTGGCGGGTGGTGGAGTTAGAAGCAGCCACCGAAATGAGAAACATACTGATGCTGGCGGTGTTGGAGTTTTCACAAGCAGCCCTAGAACAGGCAGCAGAAAGGGCGCAGATTGCCAACCGTGCCAAAAGCCAGTTTCTTGGCAAGATGAGCCACGAACTGAGAACGCCACTCAACGCCATTCTGGGATTTACCCAGCTTATGAACCGCAGCACCCAGATCCCCAACGAATTTCAAGAGCATTTAGGCATTATTAGCCGTAGTGGAGAACACCTGCTGACATTGATTGAGGACGTTTTGGAGATGTCCAGAATTGAAGCTGGCCAATTGGTACTGACTCCAAGTTGTTTTGATTTACATCGGCTGCTTTTTTCTATTAACGATATATTCCTCCTCAAAGCTAATGAGAAAGGTTTGAATCTGAGCAGTGAGTGGAATGCTACTGTGCCGCGTTATGTCTGCGGTGATGAAGCCAAGCTTCGCCAAATTTTGATAAATCTGCTGGGGAATGCTGTCAAATTTACAACCACAGGCACGATCGCGCTGCGGACAAGAGCTGTTTCATCAGACGATCGGCGATTCGGAAATGGCGAACCCGAACCCACCATCCACAAACCCAGTTCAGCACCGCCTATTCCTGCATCCTCTAATCCACCCAATATCAAACCAACTATCACCTTGTATCTGGAAGTTGAGGATACCGGATGTGGCATTGCGCCCTCAGATTTAGAATCCATTTTTGAAGCTTTCATGCAAACCGATCGTGGTCGTCATGGACGAGGCACCGGTTTAGGACTGTCTATCAGTCGTCAGTTTGCTCGTCTGATGGGAGGCGAGATCACCGTGCGAAGCACCCTGCATCAAGGCTCGACTTTTACCTGCACACTTGTTTTAGATCTACCAGATTCCCTCGATGTAGAGGAACCATTAGCCGATCGCGCGATCGGGCTGGCACCTGGGCAACGGATCTACCGCATTTTAGTCGCAGAAGACGTTCCAGAAAATCGGCTACTGTTGGTGACACTGCTGGAGTCAGTTGGGTTTGAAGTCTGTGTGGTTGAAAATGGGGCTCTTGCGATCGCCCATTGGCAAGCATGGCATCCTGACCTGATTTTGATGGATATTCAAATGCCTGTAATGGATGGTTATGAAGCCACCAGACAGATTCGAGCGCTGGAGGCTGAAGGTAGAAAGGGGGCTAGGGGCGATCGAGAACAAAAGACATCGATAATTGCCCTGACTGCTTATGCATTTGAAGACGATCGCCAAGCCAGTCTGCAAGTCGGTTGCGATGACTGGATTGCCAAACCGTTTACTGAAGCCACACTTTTCGACAAAATCGCCCGTCACTTGGGAGTTCGCTACCGTTACGCCGAACAAATTCTCCTCAAGTCATCCCCTTTACCAACAAAGACCTTGATTCCAGAAGACTTGAAAATTATGCCGAGAGAGTGGATTGCACAAGTCCACGAAGCAGCACTCGCTCTGAACGATTCTCGAGTTTCTCAACTGATTGCTGAAATTCCCAAACAGCACCAATATCTGATCGAGGAAATGACATCTCTGGTAGATAACTTTCAGCTTGAAATCATCGCAACTTTAACCCAGATTTAGAGATAAGACTATGACTATTCCGATCAAACTTACTGCCCAAACGAATATTCTGATCGTGGACGATACCCCAGACAATCTGCGGTTGTTGGCGAAAATCCTGGAATCACAGGGCTATACAGTCCGCAAGTCGCTGAATGGCAGAATGGCGATCGAGGGTGTTCGTCGCGAGCCACCGGATCTGATTTTACTTGACATCAATATGCCGGAGATGAATGGGTATGAGGTCTGCCAAAAGTTAAAAGGGTCCGTCGCAACTGCTCAGATTCCGATCATTTTTATCAGTGCGCTCGAACGACTGGAAGACAAGGTACGGGCGTTTGAATTGGGTGGTGTAGATTATATCACCAAACCCTTTCAAGAACAGGAAGTGCTGATCCGGGTCAAGAATCAATTACTCATCCAACAGCAACACCAACAACTGCTCGAACAAAATCAACGTTTAGAACAAGAAATTCAGGAACGTCTCAAGGCTGAGGCTGAAGTAAGACAGCTATCACTAAGGGATGAATTAACTGGATTATATAATCGCCGAGGTTTTTTTTTACTGGCAGAGCAACAACTAAAAATTGCTCGACGCACCCAAACATCCTACAGTCTTTTGTTCGCTGACTTAGATGGTTTGAAGAAGATTAACGACACTTTAGGACACGAAATGGGAGACAGAGTGATTGTTGACGCTGCTCAAATACTGAATAAAACTTTTCGTGATGCGGATATTATAGCTCGACTGGGAGGAGATGAATTTGTTTTATTTCTACCTATTTGTTCCAAGAATTCGGATGAGTTGTATCTGCGACTTGAAAATAATATCAATTGCTTAAATAAACAACCAGAGCGAGCCTATATACTATCGATAAGTCTAGGCGTGCGGCCAGGGGATTTGAATAATGACTTTTCATTAGAGCAACTGGTAGCACAGGCTGACAAACTCATGTACGAAAATAAACGCACCAAACGCTGTTTAAATCGTTAACCCCTTCTTGGGGTAAGTAAATCAACTTAATTAAACGTAAAATGCGATCGCGATTATAGTCCCGCAGCACTTAAAGTGCTGCGGGACTCTGGGTGTTCTGTTTTTTGAGCTTGGTGTACTTGCACTACGAATACAGTAATCGCAGACGCAAAGCTGTCAAACCTATTGCTCCAGATCGTTAAAAAGTAGTGAGACGACGTAAAGATTTTCAGTACCGATTGGTGGTGTTAGCCAGCAGCGGGATCGCGTCACTGTCTGGAGTCGTCACGCAATTCTGATTAAGAACTCTAAGATGTTGAAGGCTGGAATCGGGGTGAAGTTTTGTGGTTCGATCGCACTAAGGTGATTAACTTAAGGGTACTTTGAGGCAAGTAAGTGACGATTTCCATGTGCGAGTTTACCGAACTTGTTTCAGTGCGGTCGGAACACCCACGCTCTGAGGTAGAATGTTCAGCAAGTGGCACAAGAATTGAGTCAATCGATGTGAGATGTGAGATGTGAGATGTGAGATGTGAGATGTGACCCCATCTGATCCTTCCCTCGGCTGAGGATGGGAAGGAATAAATCCGTCCTTAGCCAATTCCCAATCCCCAATCCCCGATTACCAATTACCCATTACCAATTACCGATGAAATTTATCTATTTATGCCTAAAGGCAGAGCAACCATCTAATTCAAAAGAATGATGTATCAGCCCAAAAATATGTGTTAGGCTGGTGAGGATTGATATAACAAAAACACTTAACGTTAAGGGAAAAGCAAAAAAATGGACGCATACACAGAAAGGCAACAAGAAAAAGTCGGCGAAAGAGAAATCGAATCAATACCTGTAGGTACACAAGTTTCGGCACAAAAAGTTAGTGGGGTTGAAGTTGAAGTGGCTGATGGAGAAAATCCTGTTGCTCCTCAAGACAAAATCAGTGTTGAGGAGTTGAAGATTAACGGCGACGATTTGGTTGCTAAGGTTAAAGAACTGATTCACGAAGGTAATATCCGCCGGATAATTCTCAAAAATGAAGAGGGAAGAATACTGATAGAAGTGCCTCTAACGGTGGGAGTAGTCGGGGGAGTCATCGGTGCGGCATTGTTTCCAGTCATTGCAGCAGTAGGAGCGATCGGCGCCTTGGTTACTCATATGACGTTAATTATTGAGAGAAAAGATTGATTGAGGAAATCAATTAGTCCTGGACGCACAGACTATACAGCGGAAACCGCTGTTATGAGGTACGCCCACTTATCGTTCAATCCTCCTAGGGACAAGGCTCTTGGAGTGTTCCTACCGTGTTTCATAACAGCGGGAACTGCTATATTTGTAGGGTGTGCAGTGTGCACCTTACCCCTACCAATAGCGGAGCGAATCATTTAGATCCCCGACTTCTTAAAGAAGTCGGGGATCTTGGTATTGTAAAACTTGATTCTTCCTTGCTTCGGCTACACCTCCTAAGAAAGCGCCTTGTGAGCTAATTTAACTTGCCCTAAAGCTGTCTTTCTACTCTCAAAAAGTTTCATAACTCCTGTGGAGATAGTCTCAACAACATCGGGGTCGCAGTAGGATAGAAAGTCTTCGGAGGAAAGATGACTTGCAAAAAACTCTTTAGCTTTGTTCAAAAATTTTTCTGTTTCAGCAAAGCCGATAGATTTGATAATAAACGTAGAAACGGGGGAGTTTTTAATATCATAGGGCGATTCTTGATTGCGTCCTATTTCTAGCAGATCTAACACTTCTTTTTGCAACTGACTGTCTAGAGGATAAGCGCTCTGTTTGTCGGGCAAGTAATCTTCCAAAACCGATGTTTTAAATCCTGGTACGCGCAATTCTCCCATCATAGTTGAGAGGGGAATATCGCGCCCTAAGCGGTGGGCAAGAGCTTCCAAAATGGCGATCGTAATCAGCTTTACGCCTAAATAAAGTTTGGCGACTGCGAGATTTTTTCGAGTTAGGGCAATCAGGTTAGTGTAGGTTTCATCGTCGGGTTCTTGCATAAACTGCTGGAAAACCTGTTCGGGTTTGAGGAAATTCAAAAATCCTTCCATCTTTTGCAGAGATCTGCGATATCCGCCCACAGTATAAGAATTGACATTGCTCAATTCGTGGTTGGTTTCTGGCATCAAATTCCAGGTATTGTCTAAGAAATTCGAGGAATTTGGAGAGGCAAAATTCTCGACGTCTCTATTTGCTAATCTGACAGCTCGCTTGACAATTTCTGCGGTTTCGGCATCAGTCCATCCCAAATTAAAATCACGATTCACACTGACCAAACGCAGGTGCAAAAGTTCGATCGCTCTTAAACCGCTGGCCGAAACCCCACGAAAAGGAATAGTAGCTTCGATGCAAGCTGCTATCTGAGCGATCGTACTAGCTGGTAAGAAAGGTTCCAAAGATTTCCCTGCAATAATGGCGCTCAAAAATTCGTTTTGGCCGGCAAAGGGAGAAAGAATTTGACCGGGAACAAACCCAAATACTGAGGCCACGAGTTGATACATGGCATCCTTGGGGAGTTCGGCTTCATCTCTAATCACTAACTGCGATCGCACCTCTTTGACAAAAGGACAAAGGGCGCTGCTAATATTGAAACCGACACCCTGATCGACTTGCACGTACACCAGGTCGTGAAATAGCGCAGCCAATACTTCGATCGGATCGACGGACCCCCCAACCTCAAAAATGTGTTCCGACGTGTGAAAATAGCGCCAGGGCCCCCTCATAGTTTGAATGATTAGCTCGGCGATTTGTTCTAACTTGGCAATTTCTACTCGACCGCCTAATTGCTCGATCGAGCTGACCAAGCAATCCAAGCACCGTTTTTGTTCTCCGAAAAGCTCCATTTACGCACCTCCAGTGCATTCCCTGATTCCTGCGCTTGATTGCATGGTATCAAAACCCGTTGCGATCGTGCCATTATTCGTTACTCAAAAATTGCAAATTTTAGGGTGAAAGAGGGTGAGGGGGGGGAGGGGGAGAGAGGGAGAGGGAGGAAGAGGGAGATCGGGAAATTAAATATTAAAAATTTTGCATTTGTGGAGATTCGCGGAACTTGGGCGATCGGTATCTTGAATTACAGTAAAGCTGACAAAAAGTTGGCAGAAATCCCCCGCGCTTTCCTCTGTCCCTTTCCCCCGATCCCCCTCTTCCCGATCGCGAACCGCAACCCCATTCAATAAATCAATTTTCAGCTTTTAGAGAGATGTAAAAACTCGATCGCTCGTCGCAATATTAACTAGGAACTCAACTATTTGGGAGAAGTGGCGTGAAATTCGTTTCCGACCCGCCAATTTCGGTCAAAATCCGCAAGATGAACGAGCGAGTACGGTGGCAAGAAAAGTCGATCGCCGATCGGGCAATCGACCAAACTAAGATTATTTTAGACGATCGAGTTCCAGACGATCGAGAATTTTCGTTTTTAGTCGCAGGCGACAGCGGCAGCGGCAACCACCGGGGCCACAACCCCCAGCGCCAAGTCGCCGAACTGATGCTGCGAGAGCGTAAAAGTTGCCGTTTTGTCCTGCACACAGGCGATGTAGTGTATCTAGTCGGTTCCAGCGAATATTATTTGCAAAACTTTATTCGCCCCTACCGAGAGTTTCTAGTCGGTGGCGAAGAGCCGTCTCGGATTGGATACGATCGCATGGTATTCAATTTTCCCTTCCTACCGGTACCGGGAAATCACGACTACTACGACTTGCCACTTTTCTACGGGATTCTCTCCGCTACCGCACAGCCACTGCGTCGCCTGTTAGGTTCAAAGTTGGATCTAGATGTGGGCTGGCACGGTTCCTTTCGAGGAAATGCCTATGCTAAAGCCTTTCTGGACTACCTGCAAGCTCACAAATTGCCGGGAGAGCTCGATCGACACCTAGACACCCACTACACAGCTCACACCAGCACAGGCCGCTGCTTGCGCTACCAACCAGGACACTTTACCCGCTTACCCAACCGTTACTACAGTTTCCGCAGTGGCGGAATTGACTTCTTTGCTCTGGATTCCAACACCTTTAACGAACCTTTACCACTCCCAAAAACCTCTGAGGGCGACATTCACCGCCGGAATTTGGAACAACAAAGGCAGAAGTTGGAGGAAGAAAAATTGGAAATGCTCGAAATGTCCGATCGTCTGAACCCGGAAATTTCCTCCGAAGCCGAACAGCTAGACGACTTGCGCGCCAAATTAGAGCAAGTTGATGAAATCCTGATGGACATTGATAAGCAACTGTCGCCGGACAAAACCGTCGCCACCGACTTGGAACAGCTCGAATGGCTGAAACTCAGCTTGATTGCATCTTGGGCTGATTCTGAGGTGCGGGGACGGGTAATTTACCTGCACCATCCCCCCTACGTGACTGAGGGGACAAAGTGGAATCAAGCTCAAACTTTGGCGGTTCGGTGGCATTTGCGCGAGGTTTTCGATGGGGCGGCGCGGGAAATTGGGGATGGGTTGCGGGGGCGGGCGATCGTCGATTTAGTGCTGACGGGCCACGCTCACTGTCTGGAATACCTGCGGACTGGGGATACGGGACACGCTGATTCTCACATTAATTGGATGATCTGTGGGGGAAGCGGCCACAGTCTCCGTCGCCAGCGCCCGGAAGGGCCGGTGTTGGAGGAAGTATCGAGTCCTGAAGCCGATCGGTTGGGGCGCGAGTCTGGTTCCGAAACAGCCAGCCGGCGGGTAGCGGAATCTTTGCTATATGTGGGCCGCAGCGGCCAAGGTTCCCACAAACGCCGTCCTTATTCGTGTTTGCGGATTGATGTTCTCGACGGGTGTCCCCCGAAGTTCCGAATCCGACCTTTGATTGTCGAACGATTTGAGGGGAAATGGCTGGATATCTCGATCGAACCTTTTGTAATTTAGCATTAGTGTAGCTTGTAGTCGAGTTTCGATCCCCCTCGCATCCCCCTTAAAAAGCGAGTAGGGTGTGAGTAGGGTTGACTTTCACCCCCCCTGTCCCCCCCTTATTAAGGGGGGTTAGGGGGGATCTCCGGCTCAAAAAAACACGCCATCTTAGAGATTTTCCCTCCTATAAAGCAATGACCAATTACCATTACGAATGACTTATGAAACGTTCTGCTTGCCTAATTTTCAATCCGGCTGCTGGTCAAAGCGATCCAGAGCAAGATTTAGCTCAAATTCGGGGACTTTTAGAACCTACTATTGACTTAGACATTCGGATGACAACACCTGAATTAGATGGAGCCCAAATCGCCCTAGAAGAGGTTTCTAGAGGAGTTGAGGCAATTATTGCTTCCGGCGGTGACGGCACTTTATCAGCCGTTGCTGGTGCGATTGTCGGCACAAATATTCCCTTGGGAATTATTTCGCGAGGAACTGCGAATGCTTTTGCGAATGCTTTAGATCTTCCGAATACAATTGAAATGGCCTGCGCCACGATTTTGTCCGGGCTAACGCGGGTGGTGGATGCGGGTATTTGCAATGGAAAACTGCCGATGGTTTTGTTGGCTGGTGTTGGCTTTGAGGCGGAAACTGTCGAAATGGCCGATCGCGAAATGAAAAATCGCTGGGGAATGTTGGCTTATGTGTTGTCGGGAATTAAACAGTTAAATAATTTAGAAAGGTTTGAAGCGGAAATCGAAACAGAAGATAAAATTGTCACCGTTACTGCTGTGGCCGTAACGGTGGCGAATGCAGCGCCGCCTACTTCGATTTTAGCTCAAGGGCCGGCGGGGATTATTTTTGATGATGGTTTGCTGGATATTACTTTGGTTGCACCAGAGAATAAAGCTGGGGCGATCGCAGCTTCTTATCACCTATTGCAAACTGCTTTGAGTGGAAATGCTACCGATCGCGATGACATCGGTTATATGCGAGCCAAAAAGGTGAAAATTACTACCGATCCACCTCAAAAAGTTGTTTTAGATGGGGAAATTATCGGCATGACACCGCTGTCGATCGAGTGTATACAGGGGGGGTTAACTGTGTTTGTACCGCGAGTAGAAGAGCCACCTATAACGGAAAAACTTACGGGTTTATCTGATATCAAAGTTGTTTTTAAGTAATCCATTCCGGCCCATAGAAACCGCGTCTATACAAACAAAGTCCGCCTGGACTGGGAGGATAGAGAAGATTAATTAGCTTGATTTGGGAGCGATACCGCAGGGGCGGTCAGGCTTTTTTATGCTGATAAAATTTGGCGAATCCGACGCTCTAGAAGTTCGAGATCGAGTCCACCTTCATCGCGGCTAATGCGACGCACGGTGACGTTGACATGGCTCAAATCAGCCAACAAATCTTGGAGGATTTCCTGTTGTTGGCGAGCTTGAGTTATTTCGCGCGGTTCCTGTACCAAGTCGCGGACAATGGTGTCCTCAGCCCGCGAAGCAACGATCGGGTCTGGTTCGCCTTCTATATGCACGAAAGTGCGCCGTCCTGGCCCGCGTTCTTCTTCAATGGGGATGACTGCTGTTACTTTGTCCGATCGCACATATTTGCCAAATCCTAGATGGACTAAGACGGAAGATTGTATTTTCATAGATAGCAAGTTTTATTTGTAAGTTATCTATATTTTAACCTTTACACCCTGAAATAACAACTACTTTGGCAATTATTTAGACTACAATATATGTCGGTTTTCTCTCGGCTTTATAGTTGTCAATATTGGCAAAAAATGCTAATATTGGTTGTATTCCAACAGTCTTATCTTCGCACAATCCGACCGTCCTGCCGGGGTTTCAACCCCAGCCTCAAAGCTAAATTCCTCTTAAGAGGACTGAAGAATTTATTCAAAATGCTCGAAGCTGTAAATTTAATTTCATCCAACAATGTTATTACATATCATATCTATTTCGGTGGGTTCGGAATGATTTAACCGCAGAGAACACAGAGAACACAGAGAAAGAGAAAAGAGAGCTGCATAATTCGGATGTTAACAGATTTAATATCATTCAATATCTGGGTTGAATCCAATTACTAAATAAAATACGATTCCATAGTCCTCAGAGCGAGGATTTTCTCTATGAGAGAGGGGTTGAAACCCCTGTCGGACTGTCGGAGTGTAGGAATATCTGTGGAAATCTCGGACTGTTGGTGCGCGACTGTTAGCTGATGTGTTAACATGAAAATAGAGCAATGTGCGATCGCCCGCAACGCATTTCAGGGGTTCAGTCTACCGATTTGAGATTTGAGCGTTACTTCCACGGAAAAACAGGAAAGCCTAAATTATGCTAATTAGTCTCGACTTAGTTATCAGTCTCCTGACAGCCATTCCCTTCGGCACTATCAAAGACAAGTTTCATCGCAAGGAAACTGTCATCACAATATTAAAAAGATTTAACCTCGACCCCGATACCCCACCAGCCGATTTTATTAGAAAATTTGGTTGATTAGCGATCGCATTTTGCGTTGCGCCGCCAACCCCCGTAGCGGACTACAAACCTGAGTGGTAAAATTGGTTAAAGACTTTAATAATTGTCAAAATGCTAAGCAGCGCCTCATTGAGAAAAACCGGGTCGGGGTGGGAATTTGCAAGTGAAGAAGCGTTAGAGGATTTTGTCGAATTTCACTTGCCAAGTTTGCTCGGTTTGACAGTCATCAAGCGGCAATTCACTGTCAACGAGCAAAGATGCGATATTATAGCGGCGGACGAGAATAAACGGTTAGTTGTGCTGGAGTTGAAAAACGCCGAAGATAGATATGTCGTTCAGCAGTTAACCCGTTATTACGATGCTTTGTTGGAATACAAACCTTTTGCCGATCGTGTGGATTACGATCGACAAGTTAGCTTAATAGCAATTGCGCCAAAATTTCACAGGGATAATTTTACAGACAGGAAGTATCACGGGCTCTTTTTTCAGTTTTTGCAATTTGCGATCGTCTTTTCTGAGGACAACTTAAATTTACAACTGAAAGATGTAGATACTGAACAGATTGCACAAGTAGAGATTACATATCAGCCAAGAGAAAGCACGGACAATATACTGACTCCACCCAGAGAGTTTCGGAATCTACTCAAGAAGTTTATTGATGACGAACAACAGGTAATCTGGAGAATTCGGGAGAAGATTCTCGGATTTGACACCCGTATACAAGAAATAATTTGCTCTAAAAGCATTAGCTATGGTAAAGGTAAAAGTAAACTATGCGCTCAGATTTGTGTAGATAGAAGAGCTAAGGAAGGTTATATTAGACCAATACTCATGTTATGGCTACCTCTTTCCCCTTGGATCGATAACTGTAACAGGGTTGGGAGAATAGCGATTTATAATCGCAAGCTCAATGATGCTTTATCCCTTAGCAAAATAGATGAGTATTCCTATCTTCGGCACTGGCCTGTGGGTTCTCGTTATTCTGCTTCTGATGGGTCAGTTCAAACTTGGGATTTAAAACGCTATGTAACTGAGATAAGTAAGCAAAATAATGAATCTAATCCTTTGGAGTTCCTCATTAATTTATCCTGAGAAAAGTGGCTAGAAAAACTTTAACGTAAGTAACAAATACGATCGCACTCCTCACCCCTTGCCAAATCGACAATCCATCTGCGTCTATCTGCGTGCATCTGCGGTTAAAAACATCCAATCAATAGCTTGGCAACAAATCAAATTACCTAATATTGTATAATTGAATAATTTACCGCACGGATCGATCCGCCAGCTTATTTCTTGGATACCACGTTTTCTTTCGTAATTCTAATCAGAAATCGCAGGGCTTCATTCACGGCTTCAGAATCGGGAAACATCTCTGCCACATCCGGTTCTAAACGAATATTTACACCACCAAAGGTCTTTCGTCCAGATCCTACCCTTCTTACACGCAACTTGCTCAAATCATATTCCGATCGCAGTTCATCCTCCATCCCTGTTTCATCCTTCTTCATAAACTTCTCGCTCCATTCGTGTTACTTTTCTGGCGCTAATCAAACGAATAATATCTCCTCTTTCAGTATACGACACTATCAATAAATGACCAGGCTGGGACTCTCCAACAATAATATAGCGCTCTTCTTCATCAGAGCGATCTGGATCGTAGAAATCGACATAGAGGGGAGCGTCAAAAACCGTTCTCGCTTCCTCAAATGAGATTCCATGCTTGGAAAAATTTAACGCAGCCTTGTTTTCATCCCACTCGAATTTCATAAAGATCCAAAATCAGCATCTTTGATATAATATTACACCTATAAACCAAAACATCAAATTATCATGGCACAAACAGTCTGGATCGCACGACACGGAAACCGCATCGACTTCGTTAACCCCGACTGGTTTCTCACCGCAGAACAACCCTATGACCCCCATCTTTCCGCAGATGGCCACATTCAAGCAAAACAACTAGCCAATCGCCTTAAAGGTGCAGGAATTTCTCACATTTTCGCCTCCCCTTTTCTGCGAACAGTCCAAACAGCCAACTACGCAGCCGAAGCTCTGGATTTGCCACTTAAACTAGAGTGGGGATTGTGCGAATGGCTGAATCCTGAATGGATGCCGGCAATGCCAGAAACTATGTCTGTCGAGGCTTTGTGTCAGCGTTTCCCTCGGATTGACCCCTCCTACACAGGGGCACTCCCTAAGTACCCAGAAACAGCGGAATCTTGCCTCAAAAGGGCCGGGGATACTGCTAAACGTCTGGCGGCTGAGTTTCCACAGGATATACTGTTAGTGGGTCATGGTGCGTCGGTTTTAGGGACTGCGATCGGGCTTTCCGGTGCTGTGGAAACGGAAATTAATGCTTCTTTGTGTTGTTTGGTGAAAGTGGTGTGGCAAAATGGGGAATGGTCGATCGAACTTAATGGCGATACTTCTCACCTCACGGATACTGAAACCACGATCCGGTTTAATTAGAAGTTAGAGTTGAGTAAATCTCAAATCTCCAATCGGCTGACTACTGAATATTGACTATTGACTCAGAACAATTGATATGGCTGGACATAGTAAGTGGGCGAATATTAAGCGCCAAAAAGCTAGAGTTGATGCTGTTAAAGGCAAAGTCTTTACCAAAATATCTCGCGAAATTATTGTAGCAGCCCGCAGCGGAGTGCCCGATCCGGCTGGCAATTTTCAACTGCGGACGGCTATTGACAAAGCGAAGGCGGCGGGTATTCCTAATGATAATATCGATCGGGCGATCGCCAAAGGTGCCGGCAAATTAGGCGGGTATTCCGAGTTAGAATCTATCCGCTACGAGGGTTACGGAGTTGGGGGCGTAGCTATTCTGATTGAAGTGCTGACAGACAACCGTAACCGCATGGCGGCTGACTTGCGAGAAGCTTTTACTAAAAATGGCGGCAACCTTGGCGAAACTGGTTGCGTCGGCTGGATGTTCGACCAAAAAGGGGTTTGTACGGTACGCGGTGCCATCGAGGAAGAACAGTTGTTTGAAGCGTCGCTAGAAGCCGAAGCCGAATCTTATGAATTGATCTCAATTGATGAAAATGATGCAGGTGCAGAGGTATTTACAAATGTCGCTAAGTTGGAAAATCTGGCTCAGGTTTTGACAGCTCAAGGTTTTGCAGTTATCCAGTCAGAAACTCGCTGGATTCCCAGCAATACAGTAGAAATGGACAATCCTGAAAAAGTGCGATCGCTCCTCAAGTTAATGGACGCACTGGAAGATTTGGATGATGTGCAAAGTGTGACAGCTAATTTTGAAATGGCAGAGGAATTGATGTTATTAGTCAGTAGTCATTAGTCATTGGTCATTAGTCAGCAGTCATTAGTCATTGGTCATTGGTCATTAGTCATTAGTCATTAGTCATTGGTCATTAGTCATTGGTCATTGGTCATTGGTCATTAGTCATTAGTCATTAGTCATTGGTCATTAGTCATTAGTCGTCATTAGTCATTGGTCATTAGTCATTAGTCATTAGTCGTCATTAGTCATTAGTCATTGGTCATTAGTCATTAGTCAGCAGTCATTAGTCATTGGTAATTAGTCATTGGTCATTAGTCATTAGTCATTGGTCATTAGTCAGCAGTCATTAGTCATTAGCTAAGAGTTAAGGATTGAGAACTAAGAAATACAGAAGTTATTAGCTTTTAATTAAAACGTTATTTGCTAACAACTCAATACCAATGACCAATTATTAATGCCCAATTATTAATGCCCAATTATTAATGCCCAATTATTAATGCCCAATGCCCAATGCCCAATGACCAATGACTACTGACCAATGACTACTGACTAAGGACTACTGACTAAGGACTACTGACTAAGGACTACTGACTAAGGACTAAGGACTACTGACTAAGGACTACTGACTAAGGACTAAGGACTACTGACTAAGGACTACTGACTAAGGACTACTGACTAATGACCAATGACTACTGACTAAGGACTACTGACTAATGACTAATGACCAATGACTACTGACTAAGGACTACTGACTAATGACTACTGACTAAGGACTACTGACTAAGGACTACTGACTAATGACTAATGACCAATGACTACTGACTAAGGACTACTGACTAATGACTAATGACTACTGACTAAGGACTACTGACTAATGACTACTGACTAAGGACTACTGACTAAGGACTACTGACTAAGGACTACTGACTAAGGACTACTGACTAAGGACTACTGACTAAGGACTACTGACTACTGACTACTGACTAATCTTTCCGACCAATTAGCAAATAAGTAATCATGTATCCCTTACCCTTAACTTGAATAGCACCTCGCCTCTCAAAATTGTATTTATCCTTTAAGAGCTCGTAAGTTTCTGTGGTTACTTGAATGCAGCCGGTAATCCCGTGAGATTCCATGCGCGAAGCAATATTTACAGTGTCTCCCCACAAGTCGTAAATAAACTTTTTGAGGCCGATGACGCCTGCGACTACTGGGCCTGTGTTAATCCCGATGCGAATGCTGAAAGGTTCCTCATGAGTTACGCTGAGACGGCGAATTTCTAGCAGCATATCGATCGCCATTGCTGCGATCGCCTCGGCGTGATCCGATCGAGGTGTAGGTAAACCGCCGACAACCATATAAGCATCACCAATAGTTTTAATTTTCTCTAAACCGTGGCGATCGGCCAAGTGGTCAAAAGCCGAAAAAATATCGTTGAGCACTTTCACCACCGCAGTAGCTGAAATTCTCGACGAAAGCTCTGTAAACCCCACAATATCGGCAAACATCACAGTCACTTCGCCAAAACTCTCGGCAATATTGTTTTCGTTGTGCTTCAAACGCAGCGCAATCGCTGCGGGCAGAACATTTAGCAGCAGTTGTTCCGACTTAGCTTGCTCTGCTTTCAACTGTTGGTAAGCATCCTGCAATTCTTCGGCTTGGCGAGCTCTGTCTCTGGCTAGCTTTTCGATTTGAGCAGTGCGGCTCAAGGCTGTCAACATATAAGTGACGGGAATCAGAGTCCACAGCATCCCCATCGTGAGAGTTCCCCAAGAGCGCCAGTGTTTCCGAGTTTTGCGAATTTCCGGCGTTGCTGCGACATAGAGAAACCACTGGCGGCCACTAATTTTGAGGCTCCTCCTACAAGCTGTATACTGCGGGCCTGGATTCTCTTCAATCGGGCAGTTTGTCCTTGCTTGCTGTTCAACATTAGCTGGAATTGAAAACACTTGTTGGTTGGCGGATTTAAACAGCATCCCAAAGGGATGAATTTGTCGATCGGCAGCTAGATTTTTGAGAACGGGGTCCCCCATTGGCCGTGAAAGCGGTGATGCTGCTGGGCGCTCTGGTGGCTCGCTGGTGAGATAAATTTGGAGGTACTCGGTATTGCGCCCTTTTAAAGAGGCTTGAAAAATATCTTTGCCTCGAAATATGCCCAGAACAAATCCTTGGAGTAGTTCCCGGCGGGATTGTACGGTAATTGGTTGGGCGCTGTTTTCGTAAATCGGGACTATTGCCAACAGACCGGGTGCTATGGGACGATGTTCAATTAAGCCGACGTAGTCGGTGACAATCATTTCTCCTGTATCGCGGCTGCGATCGAGTGCGGCGCGAAGATCTGGGTGGGAGGCGAGGTCAAAGCCTAACGCTGTCTCGTTTCCGGCTGTGGGCTCCACGTAGTATGCGGGGAAGTATTCGGAACGCTGGCCGGCTGGGCGTAGTTCTCCTTGGGGGCCGCGTTCTGTAATCTCGAAGCTGGGGTTAGTTTGGGTTTTGGCTTTGGCTTCGTAGTCTCCGCGTTCGGAAGTGGTGATGCGGGGAACCCAAGCGAGGAGTTGCAGGCTGGGGTGGACGGAGAGGGGACGCCCTACGAATCGGGCAAAGGAAGAAGGCTCGACGACGCTGAAGGCTTTCATGTAGTCGCTGAGGGCGAGAACTGTGTCTAAGTCGGAGTTTAGCTGGCGTTCGATTCCGATCGAAATGTCGTCAATGCGACGGTGCATTTCGTAGTCGCGACGCTTGTCTTCCCAGTCCCATACAACTACGAATGTCAATATAGACAACCCGACGCCCAAAGTCAGTGTCAAGCAGGCTGGAATGTAGCGAGACCAGGGTAAAGGTAATTTTTTAAACATATAGCAGAAGGCAGAAGTAAGTTCAGCAACGGATTCTGTAACGGATGTAACGGATTCAAGGAAGAAGTCGATGCGATCGGGTAATTCCCCGCAAACGTTTCAGCCATTGATAACGTCCGGTGGTACCTGGTTGGTTGCTATAAAAACTCTGATAAATCCACCACAAAGGGCGATCGTCCATTCTTGAATAAACCTCAGTCCGATTTTCCTCTTTTATACCGGAATTTCAATCCAGAACTCAGCTCCCTGTCCGGGTGCTGAGATGCAGCGCAGAGTTCCCTGATGTTTTTCTACCACAATCTGATAGCTGATAGACAATCCCAGGCCTGTCCCCGATCCTACTGGTTTGGTGGTGAAAAAGGGGTCAAACAGCCGCTTGCGGATGTCTGCTGTCATTCCCGGCCCGCTGTCGGCTATGCAAATAACGACCCGATCGCACTGACTGATGGCGCTGTCACTCTTAGCCTTCAACCCTGCTTTTTTTAGTTGGGTGCGAATGGCGATCATCCGAGGTTGCTGTTGGTTTTGTAGGGCGTCGATCGCATTGCTAAGAATGTTGAGAAATACCTGGTTTAACTGGCCAGCACAGCAATTAACTTTAGATATCTCTCCGTATTCTTTAACTATTTCAATCCGGTTTTTTTGACTATCCTGATTCAATCTGTGCTGCAAAATTAACAGGGTGCTTTCAATACCTTCGTGAAGGTCTGCCAACTTCATTTCCGCTTCATCCAGTCGCGCAAAATTTCGCAGCGATAAAACTATTTTACTAATTCTTTTTACTCCCATCATCATCGAGTCTAGCATCTTTGGCAAGTCAGATTTCAGATATTCTAACTCTAATTCCTCAATTTTTTCTGTAATCTGAGGTTCTGGGGCTGGGTAACAGCGCTGGTAGAGATTCAAGAGTTCTATTAAGTCACGAAAGTAGTGTTCTGCGTGAGAAATATTACCCTGAATAAAGGTGGCGGGATTGTTAATTTCGTGGGCAATTCCAGCCACCATCTGACCGAGGCTAGACATTTTTTCTGAGTGAACTAATTGGGTTTGGGTTTGTTGGAGTTGTTCGTAGGCTTGTTGCAATTGGGCTGCTTGTTTTCTCAATTGAAATGCAGAGGCTTGAAGTGCGGCTTCTGAAATTTTGCGATGAGTAATATTTTCAATCATCCCTAAGTTGTAAATTGGCTTTCCCTCGCCGTCTCGAATCAGAGTACCTGTCACGTTAGCCCAGACAATCTTACCTGTTCCTGTGATCAGACGTTTTTCGACCTGATAGCTCCGAATTTCTTGTCGCTCAAGAGCTAAAGCCCCTTGCATATTTTGTTCAATATCTTCGGGATGCACTAGGTCTATAAATGTTTTTCCCAACAATTCAGATTCGGTATATCCCAGCATTTCGCAGTAAGCTTTATTCACTTGGACTAGCTGGCGATTCTCTAAATTGGCTAAGTCAATTCCAATGGGAGCATCTTCAAATATTTTGCGAAACACTTCTTCGCTAGCATGGACTTTTGCTTCGAGAGCAAGTCGATCTGTGATATCTTCAAAAGTACACAAAATGCCGACAACATTGCCGTGGTTGTCGTGGAGGGGTATTTTATTTTTATCCAGCCAGCGCTGGGTGCCGTCGGCTTGCAGTTGGGATTCTATGATGTGATATTTTGGGGTATTGGTCTCCATGACCTGACGGTCGCAAGCTCGAATAAATTCTGTTTCTTCTGGCTGCCAAGGCAGCTCGAAGTCGGTGAGACCAGGGATTTGATTAGGGTGATTTAAACCTGCTACTTTGGCAAAGTTTTGGTTGCCTCCTAAATAAACTAAATCTCGATCTTTCCAAGCAATCAACTGAGGGATGTTGTTGATTACTAACCACAGCATTTTTTGGGTTCTTTGCAATGCTTGCGTCCGCTCTAGTACCCGCTTTTCTAGTTCTTGATTAGCTTGTATTAACGCGGCTTTTGACTCGCCGAGGGCGATTTCTGCTTGTTTGCGATCGCTGATATCTAGGATCATTCCATCCCAAAGTATATCGCCGCCTGATTGCTTTTCTGGGCGAGCAATTCCCCGAATCCATTTAATTTTACCTGATTTGGTGACGAGCCGCCCTTCATATTTCCAAGGTTCTAAAGTTTGGGCTGAAATGGCTACGGATTTTGACAGGAATTTTACGTCATCTGGATGAACTGCCGACCACATTGAATCGGCTTTTTTTTCAATTTCTTCTACTTCTAATTCGGACAATTCTCTACAGCCAGGACTGACATAAATAAAATTATAGGAACCGTCAGGATGCAGCAATAATTGATAAATCATTCCCGGTACGTTGGCGGCTAATTTCTGGAATTTAGCTTCGCTGGCCACTCGTGCTGCTTCTGCTTCTACGCGATCGGTGATATCGTAAAATGCCGATAAGATTGCTTCTTTACCGTTAAAATGAATTAACCGCATCGATATTTTTGCCCAAAACAGACTGCCGTTTGCTTTCTTGAGGCAGATTTGTTCACGATCGCTAAAGCCGTTTTCTTTGACTGATGCTAGTAATTGTTGGCGATCGCTGACATTGGCATAAAACTCGATTTTTTTGCAACCGACAAGTTGTTCGGAACTTAAACCGAAAGTTTGGCCAAGGACGGGATTTGCATACAAAATAACGCTGTCTTCCACCCTGGTGATTAACAAGGGAACGGGAGTCGCGCTGGCGATCGCCCGCAATCGTTCTTCACTTTCTGCTAGGGCTGTTTCCGCTGCTACTCTTTCGGTGATATCATTTTGAACTCCGATAAAGTGAGTGAGCTGGCCGCTCGCATCTCGCACCGGGGAGACGGTGAGTTCATTCCAAAAAGGAGTTTTGTCCTTGCGGTAATTTTTGAGAACTACTGTAATTTCTGTGCCTGCTTCCAAGCTGCTGCGGAGTTTGCTTAATTGGGCGCGATCGGTATCTGGGCCTTGTAAAAATCGGCAGTTGCGCCCAAGGACTTCATCGCGGCTGTAACCGCTGAGTTTCTCAAAACCAGGATTGCAGTAGATAATTGGTCGATCGGGATCGCCAGCATCGACAATTATGATGCCGTTACTAGACGCTGCGATCGCTCGTTCTAGGAGAGACAGGTGGAAAGAATCTGTTGTCATCCGATTTGAGATTTGAGATTTGAGATTTGAGATTATGGAATTGGTCAAGAGGATAAATATGTTTATTTGAATTTTAACATTGTTAACAAAATCAGTATACCAACCTCAAAAAATAGCTGTAGGGTGCGTCGCCCTTGTTTAATCTTAAAAAAAAATCGACTATCTCGCAGCGACGCACCCTACAAACAGGGTTGAGAAAACAACCCTCCGTTGCACCTCGCCCAACACTCATCATTGTTGCAAAACGAGGCGAGAATTGGTATTACGTTTGATTAGGTTGATTTACTTACATAACAAGAAAGCGGGGAAACGGCAAAAGTGACGCAGCGAAAAAGCCCCGATTTCGACGCTTTTGTGCTCTCTTGTTCGCTTTTGCTCAACAACGCATCTAAATTGACAAGCTGATTTTAGAACCCTGGGCGGTTTTGTTAACTTCGATTCTGGCTTGAAAAGCTTCTTTCAGGTGCGGCATATGGGTGACGGTGAGAATGCAGGCGAAATCAGAGGCGATCGCATTAATTGCTGAAATCAGCCGCTCGCACCCGACCGCATCTTGAGTGCCGAATCCTTCATCAATAATCAACATTTGCAAAGCCGTACCCGCACGCTGAGATAGCAGTCTCGCCAAGGCCAGCCGAATCGCAAAATTAATCCGAAAAGCTTCGCCACCAGAGTAAGTTTCATAGGGACGAGTGCCGCGGGCGTCGGCAATTAAAATGTCTAAAGTGTCAATCAATTTAGTTGCTTTTTTAGAAGCAGCCGCCCGCTGAGTGATAAATTGAACGTGCAATTGATTGGCGCTCAATCTCGATAATATCTGATTAGCTTCTGCTTCGAGTTGAGGCAAAACATTTTCAATCATTAAAGCTTGAATACCATTCTTACCAAAGGCTTGACCTAACTCTTGATAGACTCGCTGCTGGCGTTTAGCAACTTGCATTTGCTCCTTTTGAGCTACTAACTGAACTTGCAAAGCTTCCAGATTTTGCTGCTGCTGCTGGAGGCTTCCGAGACTTCCCAAATGTTGGTCTAGCTGTTGGCGACGGCGGCTGATTTGCTGTTCGATCGCACTTATGCTCGCCCTAGGATCGGGATGTTCTTGTAACTGCTTGCTGATGGCGGAAAGTTGAGCGCTGACAGCTTGCAAATCTCGATCGCGCACAGCGATCGAACTGGCGATGTCATTCACCCGCTGCTGTACTTGCGGGTACTGCTGAATTGCCGATCGCAGTTTTTCGGCCCTAGCGATCCAAAATTGCGTCCGGCGCATTTCGCTCCGCACCTGTTCGTGCTGCTCCAAATTGTAACCAACTTCCGCAATGTATCTATCTAAAGACAGAATTTGCTGCTGTATTTCTGAACTGTTTTTTTGCTGTTCTAACTGCTGCTGAAATGTGACTAATTGAGTTTGCAATTCTGGACGGCTGGCGTTAATTTTATTGAGTTTCTGTTGAGCAGTTTTGATTTGAGCTTGCTGAATTTCCGCCCACCGCAACCGCTTTTCTTCGCTGCGGGCTAAAGCGTGACTGCGATCGCTATAATTGAGTTGTTGCAGTTGCACTTCGAGTTGCTGGAGTTGCGCGTACTCATCGGATGCGTAATCCCCGGTACGGAGCGATCGCTCTATTTCCGCAGCATCTTTTCGCATACTTTGCAAGCGGTTTTCATCTTTTCCGAGTGCATCCAATTGAGCCTGCAAATTGGCGCGCCGTTCCCGCAATTCTTCGTAGGGCGCTAATTCTTCTTCTAGTTTGCGAAATTCCTGTCTGAGGACTTGAATTTCGCGTTCGGAGACGGCCAACTGTTCGCGCACAACCCAGAGTTGGTTCCAAATTTCCTGCTGTTGGCTGTGATGTTTTTTGACTACCAAATTCCAGTAGTGTTCGTCTAAAGGTCGATCGCACAAAGGACAATTGCCAAAATCAGCATCCTGCACAATTAAATGGGAATTAGATTGCTCATTTTCCGCCAAATTCGAGGCTTGACTTTCGCTGCTAACTGCTTCCCCTAGACTTTTTTCTGCTTCATCCTTCCGTAACAGTTGCAGTTTTTGGTCTATTTCAGCGAGTCGAGTTTGATAGTCGCGGCTTTTGACTTGCAGGTTGGCCAGAAAGTTGTGTCTTTCTTGGCCTTTTTCGCGTACACGCTGTTGGTAAACCCGCTTGTTTTCCAACTGCAAAATTTGACTAGCAATTGCCGAGATTTCCTGCTGCAATTGCGGCTCTCGCTGTTGCTGCTGAACTTGTAACTGTCGGTTGATTTCGTCCAAGCGAGCGCTCAAACCGGCGTGGGCGCGATCGAGCCGAGTTTGTGTCTGCTGCTGCTGTTGGAGTAGGGGCGAAACTTGGAGTTGCAGTTGTTCTAGTTGGTTGAGCTGCGATCGGGCTGCTTGCAATTGTACCAGTCCTTTTTCGACCTCCGGCTGCTGTTTGAGAACTTCTAGAACTTCTTTTTCTTGCTGTTCTAAGACATCTAATTGAGCTTGCAATTGCTGAATTTTGCCTTGCCAAAGGCTCAGTTCTTGCCGCTGCTGTTCTTGCAATTGCTGGCGCTGATTTTGGGCTTGTTGGTGAGCCTTGAATTTGCCAGCCAGAGTCTCTTCTGTGGCTTGCAAACTGTGGAAATAGGTAATTCCTTCTGTTATTTCATTTTCTTTTTCTAGGAGGGCTTGCAGTTCGTTTTGTTGCTGTTTAGCTACGACGAGTTCTTGCTGCAAGCGGTGGCATTCCTGAGAGATGTTGGTGTGTTGCTGCTGGTAGCCGGCGAGGAGTTGTTGCCAAGTTTGGCGGTTGTGGTGTTGGAGTTGCAGTTGCTGCAAATGTTCTGTGTCGGCTTGCTGCTGCTGTTGGAGTCGATCGGTTGCTTGCTGCAATTCTACTTGTTCTGTGGCGATCGCATCTTTTTGTTGCAGTTGCTCTTGGATAGCGTGCAAACTGTGTTTGATCGCTTCGACTTGAGCTTTAAATTGTTTGGATGTATCCTTAGCTTGTTCGGATAAACTATCGTACTGGTCGAGTTTGAGCAGATTGGCTAAAACTTGTTTGCGTTCGATCGACTTTTTGAGCATAAACTCATCAGCTCGCCCTTGTCGCAGGTACGCCGAGTTGATGAAAGTATCGTAATCGAGTTTAATGTGTTCGAGGATTTTTTGCTGAGTTGTTCTGAGGCCTTTGTCTGTCAGCGTGCGAAAATTAAGTCGATCGTCGATCGCATCAGAATTCAAACTGACCTGAAATTCCAAACTCCCCGATTGTCCGCGGCGGCGGTTGCGAATCACCCGGTAAATTTGGCCGCCAGTCGAGAAAGTGAAATCAACGCGGACATCAATTTCGCCCATGTGGATGATATCGTCTTCCGAATCGCTGCGACAACAGCCCCAAACTGCCCAGGCTATGGCTTCTAACAGCGAAGATTTGCCAGCACCGTTAGGCCCGCAAATGCAAGCGGTGTGCAAGCCGCGAAAGTCTAAAGCAGCTTCGCGATAGCTGAGAAAATTTTTGAGTGTAAGTTGTATAGGAATCATTTAAGGCATCGCGCCATAGAATCTATCTCTTTATAAATAACACTATTTGTGCGCTGTTGCCTAGTTATTCAATCCAGATCCATAACAATTAGTGCTTCTGAAAGATCTTCCATAATTGTATCGGACAGAACTCCGATCTGTCGGACGAACCTTTGTTGCGAGACAGAACGAACTTGAAAAGTGTCGGCGGCGGAGAGTTTAGCCAAGCCATTTTCGCCACTGGGTTCTAGTCGAACCATCCAATTTCTCTGGGTGTATCGCTGTTTCCAGTCCGTGATGGGAACAATAACTTCAAGTAGCAAAATTCCAACCGTTTCATCACTGACAATTACTGCTGGACGGGTTTTGCCGATTTCTGCGCCCACAGTAGGTTCAAGCGCAACCAGCCAGATTTCACCTACGCATTAGTTTTTATCCCTGCGTTAAGGTATTCTTCCTCAGATTCAAAATAGGGATCGTTGTCAGGCGACCACAGGTCGTACAGCACACCTCCCGGCATATAATCATTAACGGCGGCTTCTGCTGCGGATCTGAGTTTCTGCTTTCTCTCAGCTTTGCGCTGAACCTTCTCTTCTATTTCTTCCCGCATCATCCGCGAAGCTGTTTCGATGATTTCCAGGCGTTCTTCTGCTGTCAGATTTTTGAGTGCTGCTAAGATTTCGGTTTTGGTCATGGTTTTTTTGGGTTGGTTGGTCAAAAAGTGCGATCGAACCCAATCATCATTATATCTATTACAAAACAGTCCTGGACGCAGCTATTGTGTCTGTGATTAGTCCCATCTGTGATTAGTCGCATCTGTCATTCGGAAACGTAGCGAATAATCTCGGAGATTCTTCGCTACGTTTCCGAATGACATAATTACTCGGAATGACATAATTACCTTGAAATGCGTCCAGGAATGTAAGTTCTCAATCAAAAAAAAGGTTGACCGTATTCCTACAGCCAACCCCACAGAATTTACTTGCAGTGCAGTTTTTCAAACAGCAAAACTATCTAACAATATTCGGGAACGTATAGCCAACACCGATTAACAATCCCGCTTCAGCACCGTCGAGAAAACCAATATTCACGCCAGCCGTTGCTGTAAAATTCTTCGACAGCGGCACATCTACACCGCCGGAAATTAGGAAGCCTAAACTACTGTTGTCGCCTGTAGAAAATGCCACGCCAGCACCTGCATAAGGAGCCGCAGTAATCACAAAATCATCGCTGACTTCCACTGCATCTTGAGATACAAAATCGTAGGTAACGGGAACCAGAAAAGTTAAGTTGTCGCGAAACAAAACAGTTGGTCTCACGGAGATATTGCTCGTCAAACCAATTTTGCTAAGAATCGCAAATGAACTGTCGCCCAAGGCGGAATTTCCGCCAAAACCGAGGTTGCCGCCAATCCCGACGTAGCTGGGGCCAGAACGGGTAGCTCTTCCGGGTCTGACCTCAACTTGTGCTACTTTTCGATCGGGTGTTTCAGAGGCGGTTTCCGATTTTTCAGCAACTTGCGGCTGGTTTGTCAGGGCCGATGCTGAAGTGCTGACAGGAGTTTTTAATACTTCCTCTGCTGTTTTGACCTCTTTTTCATCCTGGGCTGCTGTCAATTCGGAATTTTCGCTGTTCACGATTGAGGTAGGTCGATCGACATTTTTGGCAGTCTCAGCAGATGGCTGAACATTGACGCTATTATCAGCAATCGTAGCTGTTGCTTCGGAGTTTTTCATGTCAGCAGCAAAGGATGTATTTTCCTGATTTTGCATCTGGGCAATTTCAGATTTTACTGCTTCGGAATTTTCCTGTGCCGCAGCAGATGCTGGCAAGTTTGCAGTCGGTTGCGAGGCTGCTGCAATAGCTGGTTCTGACTCAGATTTGACTCCGGCATTTAGTTCGATCGAACTGATAGAATCAATTTTTTTATTAGTAGCAGTTGTTTCGAGATCGGCGGTCACTCCTGAAGTTACCACCGACTCAGACAATTGGTCAATATTTTGAGCGGTAAAAGTTGCAGTTGTATCCGCAGCGGGAAAGTTGCCAGTTTCAGCTTTAGCTGAGAGGCCAGTGCAACAAACAGCTAGAGCTGCAAGATTTATTAACGCACAAGCCGACTTGGAAAATAGGCTATTCATAAACACTCCTCAATCATCTAGTGTGTTAAAAGTTTGACATACTCCCGCCACTAATACCAATTTAATGGGTCGTTGCATATATCTCGATCCCCCTAAATCCCCCTTAATAAGGGAGTAGGGTGTGAGTAGGGGTTGACGAAAGAGCAGAATCTTGTTCCCCCCTTATTAAGGGGGGTTAGGGGGGATCAGATTCTACGGGGCCTCATAAAAAACTGGTATAAAGGGCGAAGCAATTAGCTGGGGATTCCCAACCTCCGTCACATTTGGTCGGTTCTAATGACACAAATATGAGTTGTCTTGTTCCTAGATTGGCACTCAACGGTTTAAGAGTCAACTCTCAAGGCGATTGCTTGAAGAACCATCAGCTTATTTAGGGCTGAATTTAAATTTACCGTTCCACGGGCTAAAAATCAATCTTAGGGAGGATTTGATCCAGATGCTGTTGAATTTAGAGTCGGGCGCGGGGAGATGGGGAGAGCGGGCCCAGGGAGAGCGGGCCCAGGGAAATAGGGAGAATTTATTCACCGAAAGCAATCGCAGGCTGACGGGAGTAATTCTCAAATCTCAAATCTCAAATCGGCTGACGCAGCAGCCCTAACAAAATTTGAACTAACTAGCGACGCTGCTGCGCTGTCGCCGACAAGTAAGGTAAAATAGGACTGATCCGATCGAGGGTGGCGATTCGATCGGGTCAAAATTAGTAAATTTGATTAAAATCGTGTAAAATTTGCTATCCTCTCAGTAAATTTGACCGATCGCTCTGGTTAAGCCTCCGATCGTCTCACAAAACAAAAGCAAAAAACTCAAGAAGTCATGCTCTCGTCAGAAAGCACTTATGTCTTCGTCATAATTTTCCCCATCCATAAATTGAGGTTTTTTTCGCTCCCTCCGATACAGGAGACGCTTGTACCCTTGATTTCCTAGTTAACAAAATAGAAAGCAAATCATTGTAAACTTACTGTATGAGCAAAGTTCTAGTTATATTAGGTGAATTGAGCGATCGCGATATAGATTGGATGCTCGCCAACGGTAAGCGCACCAAAGTCCAAGCCGGCACAATACTAATCACCGAAGGCCAGCCCTTAGACGCCCTGTACATTCTTCTGGATGGAACTTTAAGCGTTTCTGTATCATCTTTAGGCGACAAAGAAATTGGCAAAATTATTTGTGGGGAAGTGTTGGGGGAAATGTCTTTTGTAGACGGGAGGCTTCCTTCTGCTACCGTCACCGCCATAGAAGAGTGCCTGATCCTGTCAATTCCGAGGCCACTGCTAACAGAAAAACTGGAGCAAGACGTGCTTTTTTCCCTACGGTTTTATCGGGCGATCACCAAATTTCTGTCCTATAGACTGCGAGGTACTGTCAAGCGCTTTGGCGAAAAGGGTGATTATTTAATATATGAAGACCCCGATGACGAGGGTCCCACCCAGCAAAATGTTGATGCTCCAGACTTGGCTGAATCTAGATTTCAATGGCTATTGCAGCGTTTGAAGGGTTCTTGAAAGAAGGAAGAAGGAAGAAGGAAGAAGGAAGAAGGAAGAAGGAAGAAGGAAGAAGGAAGAAGGAAGAATTAAAAATTACGAATTACGAATTATTCAATCGTAATTAGGAATTAGGAATTCGTAATTCCCTACTCGTAATTAGGAATTCGTAATTCGTAATTCGTAATTCCCTACTCGTAGCCCCAGGCCCCATCCGCCATGCCCAATGCCCAATGCCCAATGCCCAATTCCCAATGCCCAATGCCCAATTCCCAATTAAAAAACATATTTTTCAGCGACGCGCCAGTAGCGAGAAAAACGCTTCAAATCTATGTAGCCATCATAGCGCACAAACGGTTCTAGGGGCAAAACTTCCACAGGGAGCGATCGCTTAATTTCCCGACAAATATCCTGAAATCTCGGACTAGGACTTTCTGCTGTCACCACTTTATTAGCACCGCATTCTTTAGCAAAAGCAAGAACTTCCGTAGCCACATCACCGCGCCGAATAACTACCGGCAACTCCAGCAAACATTCGTAAATAAACACCATGCGTTTGAGACTCAACTGCCATTCATCTATGAGCGCCTCGTCCCAAACCCAGATAGCCTGAGCTTCTGGGTGTGCTTGGAAAGCAGGGCCTTCAGGACTCAGACAGTCGCCATGTAGCCAAATAATCTGATTTTGCATAATTGGTCATTGGTCATTGGTCATTGGTCATTGGTCATTGGTCATTGGTCATTGGTCATTGGTCATTGGTCATTGGTCATTGGTCATTCGTAATTCCCAATTAGTAAAAAGGGAATTTCAAAAAAGGTAACAGCCAACAGTCAACAGACAACAGACAACAGACAAATCAAAAATCAAAAATCAAAAATAACTAATCACCCATAATTTTTTAATTACTGCGGCCTTTTTGAGGACGATCCCAACTCTTAGAACCGCCACTCCGATCGACCTTTTCTCCATTAGGAAACAACTGAGCCTCCAAGTATTCGTAACTCCCCTCAAAATCGCATTGGCCATACAGAGGACAATCTCGACAATAAACCGCCTTGCTGTAACGCTCCAAATTCTCCCGATTAAAAAAATAAGCCTTGTGACTAAAAGTGCTAGCCACCCACTGCCAAGAAAGATTATTACTGGCCGGATCGCCGTCTAGCAAATGTTCCAAAAACCAGCGAGCCCCCGCTTGCCACTTCACCCTGCGCCAGTGTACAAGATAAGCGGCCATCCACATCCGCTGGTGATTGTGTAAATAACCAGTTTCCTGCAACTCGCGGCTGAAACTGTCGATACAAACCAAACCAGTTATACCCTTGATGATCTCCTCTGGCAGAGTTTCGCTGTAATCTTTAGCAGTGTAACCAGTTTTGTAGGGTTCCCGGTCTTGCCAAATCCCCTTTCCCAACTCGGCGTATAGCCGCTGCCAATAATCGCGCCACCCCAACTCATCGATCAGTTTCACAGCATCTTCTGGATGCCGTACCTTTAAGAGCAGGGCATCCCGCACCTCTGCAAGGCTCAAAACGCCGTAGCGCAAATATGGTGACAAGCGCGTTACTGCGCCGTTGAGGAAATTGCGGGTTGACGCATACTTGCCGACCTCTACTTGTTGCAGTGCTTTGAGCGCAGCTTTGCGCCCGCCTAGGGTTGCGGTTACGTGACTTGCCCGGCCATCGGCTTGGGGGAAGTGTTCGCGCAGGTAGGCAATTAATTCTTCGCGGCTGGAAAAGTCCCGTTTCATGTCTTGACTCATGGTTTTTAGGTGTTATTTTTTCAGTGCCTGCTATTTTTTTGAAGATTAAAAATATTTGCTTTGGGTGCGATCGAGCCTCGCGCACAAAATTCCTGTTTGATACTCGTACTGTACAATTTGCTGTCAGCAGCAATTCTTCGGTGGACTTGCAGGCAAAATTAACATCAAACTTATACCATACACTCAGGATTAAATATCATAGCAAAATCTCATGGAAACTTTTCAGGCGGACAAAGAAGCGATCGTCACAGAAGCTAAGGAGCAACACCAAGACATCAAAAAACTCGAAAATAGCCAAATTCAAGAGATCGATCGAGCAATGATGCGCCGCTGCATAGAATTAGCTCGTCGCGCCCTAGGCAAAACAGCTCCCAATCCCCTAGTAGGTTCCGTAGTCGTGCGAGATAGCAAGATTGTCGGCGAAGGGTTTCATCCCGGCGCCGGTCAACCTCACGCCGAAGTTTTTGCACTCCGAGAAGCGGGGGAACTCGCCGAGGGCGCAACTGTCTACGTGAGCTTAGAACCCTGCAACCACTACGGGCGGACTCCTCCCTGTACCGAAGCTTTAATCGCGGCCAAGGTGGCAAAAGTAGTGGCTGGGATGGTAGATCCGAATCCCTTGGTGGCTGGGAGCGGGCTGGCTCGATTGCGGGCAGCTGGCATTGAAGTTGTGGCGGGGGTGGAAGGGGAAGCTTGTCAAAAACTGAACGAGGCTTTTGTCCACCGGATTTTGTACCATCGGCCTTTAGGAATTTTGAAATATGCGATGACTTTAGACGGTAAAATTGCTACCAGTGCAGGTCATAGCACTTGGGTAACAGGCGAGGAGGCTCGGAGCGAAGTACACAAGGTGCGCGTCGGCTGCGATGCTGTGATTGTTGGCGGAAATACGGTGCGTCTGGATAATCCCCAACTGACGAGCCACCAGCCAGATAGGAACAATCCTCTGCGAGTGGTGATGAGCCGCACTCTGGATTTGCCGAAGTCGGCTTGGTTGTGGGAAACCTCTGTGGCGCGCACTTTGGTGCTGACTGAGCCGGGGGTTAATCGCGAATTTCAGGAATTTTTGATCGCAAAAGGGGTGGAAGTTGTCGAGCTCTCGCCGTTGACGCCGGCTAAGGTTATGGCTTATTTGTACGATCGATCTTTTATGTCAGTGCTATGGGAGTGTGGCGGCACTTTGGCAGCAAAAGCAATTGCAGAAGGTGCTGTGCAAAAAATTATGGCTTTTATTGCTCCTAAAATTATCGGGGGTGCGGCGGCTCCAACTCCCGTCGGGGATTTGGGGTTTGCAGCAATGACTGAGGCTCTAACTTTAGAGCGAGTTTCTTGGCGCACGATTGGTGCAGATTGTTTGGTGGAAGGCTATTTGAAAATTAAAGATTGAGAGTTAAAAATTAACAGTCAATGTCTCTGTTTAGTTTTTAATTTTTCAGTTTGAATTCCTTGTATGGTAGAAATTCTGATTTGGAGTTTGATGGTTGGCAGTCTCGGCTTGGAGGCTGCGCTCGCGGGTGTATTTGTGAGCCGGGAGCAATTGGTGACGGGGCAAAAATCTGAGGAGGAGGAGGAAGTTTTGACCAGGTATGAATCTCAAGAAGAAAATGTCTCTGCGCGAGATAAAGCGCCATTGAAGGGGAATCCTAAACCTGATAGTAACGATTCTAATTTGATGGTTTGGGAGTATAAGATTGTGCGGGCTAGTAGGGATTTATTTCGCAATCCTGCTATTTTTCATCGGCTGTGCAGAGAAGAGGCGGAAGTTGGCTGGATTTTGCTAGAAAAGCTGGATGACAGGCGGGTGCGGTTCCAGCGTGCGATCGCACAGCGGGAGACTCAGAGGTCTAATTTGCCAACCTTTGACCCTTATCGCACTCATTATGGCCCGATGTCGAATGCTATGACGTGGGCGGGGGCGATCGTGTTTCTGAGTGCGATCGTGCTTCCTGCTGTTTTAGGCTATGCTTTGGTGTCCACTACTCTAATGAGAAGTCGGTCTAATTGGCCGCCAGCTCCTATTCAATCTTTACCTTCTCCCTCTGGGCCGGAAACTAATAATTGAAATCGGCCCTTTTTGCAGTCGGTTTTATGGCAAGTCTAAATCATTGGTGAACTAGCTTTTTTTAAACGAACCGCGAAGCCGCGAAGGCCGCGAAGGAAGATAGGAGAAGAGCAGAGATGTCTGTGTGTTCGCTAGACTGATTTAGGCTTGCTATATATGTTAGTTCGATTTTAAGTTTGGGGCGGTATTTCTGAGGGAGCGGATATCAATCTCAAGTTATAATTTACATCGCCTTGAAATTGAGAAACACGCACAAAATAAGTACCCGCCGGCAAAGCTCCAGGACTGACAATCTGTTCTGAAGCCGTACCTAAATTATTAGATGAAGCAATAATATCGTCTAATCCAACTGCGCCATTACCGTTGAGATCCTGAATTAATTCTACATCAGCATCGGCGCTCAAACCATCGAGTGTTAAGCTGAAAAGGCTCGGAGTATTCAGGATAAAACTGTAAATGTCGGCTGGTTCATTAGCGCCCACAAAATCAGTGAAATTTTGAGCTTCTGTCAAAACTCCCAGGTTTTTAGCTCGATTTAAATTATCGTCAGGAGCGGGGATAGTGCTCAAAAGTCCTTCTGATTGACCAAATTGAATGTAATGGTCGATCGCACTTTTAACGGCTCCGTTTGTGACTGCTGACGCTACCAGCGGGTATTTTTCTAGATAAAAACTGGGGTCGAAGAAAGCACTGGGTTTGCGGTTCTCAAATTGACCGTATTTCAGAAAGTGTTGAAAGGCTGTAACTTGATTGGTTTGGACTGCTATTTGAAGGTCTGGATTGCTGGTTATATAAAAATTAACATCAAATAAAGGGTTGGGGCTGCGAACTTCAAATTGACCGAATTTGATAAAGTGATCGGCGGCTGAAAAGCCGTTGAGTTTCGCTGATACCGCTACGTCTGTATTTGTTTCTAAATAATAGCTGGCGTCGAACAGGGGATTAGGATCGCGATTTTCAAATTTGCCAATTTTTTGGTAGTGATCGAAGGGGCTCGATACAGTCCCTCTGGCAACTGCTACGGCGACATCGGGGTTGTTTTCGAGGTAAAATTTGCTGTCGAATAGTGTTCTGAGGGTTAGCATTATTAAAAACAATCTCTCTGGACTCAGGCGGGTAAGTGCTCGATCGAGTTCAATCCAGCATACAGTTTACATCAAAGTTTCGTGAGAGTGTCTAGAATTATGGCTAAATCTGCACTGATGGCAATGCTGCGCCACGCTTCGAGCATTGCCCAGAAATCAATGGAAACGGGCATTCCGGCTGACGAAATGCTGGGAATGATATCAGATCGCCCAGCCAATTTTCGCATATCTCGGCGCCACTTGCTGCACGGGGGTTTGGCTGCTGCGGGAGCAGTCGCTGCTGCGACTTTGACAGGGGAGGGAGAGGGGGCTTTTGCTCAACAGCAAGGTCGATCGCCCATTTTGGTTGTGGGTGGAGGGATTGCTGGTTTGACGGCGGCCTATCGCTTGCGTCAGGGGGGCGTGCGTGCCGATCTAATCGAGGCAACCAACCGCATAGGGGGGCGGATTCGCACTGTGCCAAAGGTGGCCCGAACGGAGATTTCGGCGGATGTGGGAGGAGAATTTATTGATAGCGGCCATAGTAATTTGATTTCGCTGGCGACGGAATTGGGCTTGCGGGCGATCGACTTAGCTCAAGTCCAGAGTGGATTTGTCAAGGATGCTTTTTTCTTGGAAGGACGCCGATTTTCTGTTCAGCAATTAATCGCAGATTTTGCGCCACTAGCTAGTAAGATTCAAGGAGATTTGCGGGCGGTTGGAGGTAACATTAGCTATCTTGATTTTACAGAAACAGCCGAAAAATTAGACAATATTTCAATTGCTGAATATCTAGAAAAAGCTGAGACTAGCACGGCGATCCGACAGTTGCTCCGCATTGCTTACGTGACTGAATATGGTCGAGATGTTGAGGAACAGTCGGCCTTAAATTTGTTGTTTTTAATTGCTGCTCAAGCTGATAATTTTAGTTTGTACGGCGACAGCGATAAGCGTTATCAAATTGACGGAGGCAATAGTCAAATTGTCAACCGTTTGGCAAGTCAATTGTCGGGTTCGATCGAAGTGGGAACGGCTTTGGAAGCGATTACTATTTTGCCGGATGGGCGTTATCGAGTCAGTTTGCGATCGGGACAAAGTACCTTCGATCGCACTTACGAGCGAGTTTTGTTAACTTTGCCCTTCAGCACTCTGCGAGAGGTTAAGATCAATGTGCCTTTACCGCAACCGAAGCGACGGGCGATCGAGCAATTGGGTTACGGTACTAATTCTAAATTAGTTACTGGCTACCGCAGCCGCATTTGGCGAGAAGTTTATCAATCCACTGCTTCTGTGTTTACAGACTTAGGATTTCAAAACACCTGGGAAGCTACACCTTTTGCTCCTACTGCTAACGGTTTAGTAACTAATTTTACCGGAGGCCAACAAGGTTTGGCAATGGGTAGCGGAGTTCCTGAAGACCAAGCACAAAGATTTTTAGGACAATTTGAAAGAGTCTTTCCCGGCGTGAAAAACTTAAGAACGGGAAAAGCTGTGCGAGCTTTTTGGCCGGGAGAACGTTTTTCAAAAGGTTCTTATGCTTGCTATTTAGTCGGACAATGGACGCAAATGTACACAGTAGAAGGCGAACAAGTTGGGAACTTATATTTTGCCGGAGAACACACTTCCCTAGAAAATCAAGGTTACATGGAAGGCGGTTGCGAAACTGGACAAAGGGCGGCTGTGGAAATTTTGCAAGATTTAGGTTTGACAGTTGCTGCTAATGCTTTGACTGCTAGAAGTGCTAGCAGTTTGAACAGTCGTCGTCCGAGTCGAAAAGTTCCGGGTGCTAAGAATTATGGGAACGGCAATTAGAGGATTATAAGATAAGTGAGCAACGGCTCAAAAAACAGAAGACCCAGATCCCCGACTTCGCAGAAGTTGTCGGGTATCTCAAATAATAGCGTTGAAAGTAATGAAAATTTTACATTGGCTCGTGACTTTATCAATTCTACTAACAGCGCTCCTATCAGCTCGCCCTTTGCTGGCAGATACTGCCAATCTCCTGGCCCAAAACTCCGAAATTGACGAACCGTTTTGCTACATGAAAACCCCCGACGGGAAAATAGTAAACTTGGGCAATTTGTGCGAAAAAAAACCAGGCTTAAGAAATTCTCAAACTTGTATTCCAGGTACCAACATTGCCTCCAAAGTTTCAATCACTAACGTAAATTACGACGGCAATTTTTTCAGTGGCAAAATCATCAATCAAGGCTGTAAAATTGTCAAAAATCTCAAAGTCAACTATGAAGTTTTAGACGAATCAGGGAATCTAATAGACAACGGATTTATCGAGGCTCAACCAGTTGCTATTGAACCGGGAAAGTCCGCCACCTTTCGGGGAGCAGTTGTCGCGGGGGCTCAGGTACGCGCAACTCATGCAGATGGTCAAGAATGATTTTTGATATTTGCCCGATCGCTGCTATCATATTCTGGCTGAGAATCTCTATGACTTACGCAATGATTTACGCAGAGATCCCCCTAAATCCCCCTTAAGAAGGGGGACTTTGAATCGGAATCTTGTTCCCCCCTTATTAAGGGGGGTTAGGGGGGATCGAAGTTTGAATATGCTTGCAGAAATCCCCAAAAACAGAACTTGCAGAGGCAAAATATCTTGAAAGCTCGATCGACTTATTGGCAAATCTTACCCTACCTCCAGCCGCAAAAACAAACCATTGGTAAAGCATTAGCTTGTACCTTAGTGTTTACTGTATTTTGGCCGATAATAGCGTGGCTAGTTGGCGAAACAGCAAAATTTGTAGGTAAAGGAGATTTAAAAGGATTCGCTCAAATTGCCGCACTCAGTGCGATTATATTTCTGATTCGCGGTATAGTCCAGTACGGCCAAGATACGCTCATGGCAAAAGCTGCTTTGACTATTGCTTTAGAACTCCGAAAAAAAGTCTATACACACCTGCAACATCTAAATCTAGGCTACTTTGAAACTGCCAAAACAGGAGATTTATCCTATCGTTTAACTGAAGATATTGACCGCATTGGCGAAGTCATAAATAAATTTTTTCATCAGTTTATTCCTTGTATTTTACAGCTAATTGTGGTAATGGGATATATGATTTATCTCAACTGGCAATTAACTTTAGGTGCATTGATAATTGCACCGCTGATGGCAATATTAATTGGCTGGTTTGGAGAGAGATTGCTGAATTACTCACGGCTAAGTCAAAATCGCATTTCTGATTTATCAGCTTTACTGACAGAAGTATTCAGCGGCATTCGTTTAATCAAAGCGTTTGTGGCTGAAGAATACGAAATTTCCCGCTTTGCAGAAGAATCGGAACAAAACCGCCGCGCTAAGTATTTGTCAGAAAGAGTAAAAGCACTCCAGTTTGTCGTAGTTGGCTTTCTAGAAGCAATTAGCGTGATTTTGCTATTTTTCCTGGGAGGTTGGCAAATTGCTCAAGGTAATCTCACAGGGACTCAATTTATCAGTTACATAGCAGGAGTGGCGCTTTTAATCGATCCGATCGCCATTACAACTGCTAATTACGGCGATTTCAAGCAGGGAGAAGCTTCTAGCGATCGCATTTTTGAACTATTAGCAATTCAACCAACAGTAGTCGAAAAGCCAGGGGCGATCGAACTTCCCCACGTTACCGGAAAAGTCGAATACCGCAACATTAATTTTGCCTACCCCCCTCAACCCCCCCTCGATCGGGGGGGGCTAGGGGGGGTTCCGATTTTACAAAACATGAGTTTGCTGGCACTTCCCGGAGAAATGATCGCCCTCGTCGGCGCATCTGGTGCTGGGAAAACTACTTTAGTAAATTTGTTGCCCAGATTTTACGATCCGCAATCTGGACAGATTATGATTGACGGGATTGATATTCAAGATGTGACATTAAATACGCTGCGCCGACAAATCGGGATTGTGCCGCAAGAAACTATTTTATTTTCCGGTACAATCGCTCAAAATATTGCTTTTGGGCGATCTTATTACGAACTGAAAGATGTTCAAAAAGCGGCGGAAATTGCCAACGCCCATCAATTTATTAGTGGGTTTCCCGACGGTTATCAAACTTGGGTTGGAGAAAGGGGCGTAAATTTATCTGGTGGCCAAAAACAAAGAATTGCGATCGCCCGTGCAGTTTTGCTCAATCCTCGAATTTTGATTCTCGATGAAGCGACATCGGCGCTAGATTCGGAATCGGAAGCTTTGGTACAGGAAGCGTTGGAAAGATTGATGCGCGATCGGACTGTGTTTATTATCGCTCACCGCTTGGCTACTGTGCGAAAAGCCGATCGAATTTTGGTATTGGAAAAAGGGAGAATTATGGAATCGGGGACTCATGAGGAGTTGCTGGAAAAGGGCGATCGCTATGCTCGTTATTACGCTCAGCAATTTAATCAATCGGGTGTGTTAAGCTAAAGTGGTAATACCAGTTTTTTATGAGGCTGCATAGAATCCGATCCCCCCTAACCCCCCTTAATAAGGGGGGAACAAGATTCTGCTCAAAGTCCCCCTTCTTAAGGGGGATTTAGGGGGATCGAGATCTATGCAACGACCCATTAAATTGGTATAATGTGCACACTGCACACCCGACAAGTGGAGTTTTTTTGTAGTAGTAAGGTGCACACTGCACACCCGACTATTCGAGTTTTTGCAGAGTAGTAAGGTGCACACTGTACACCCGACTATTCGAGTTTTTGCAGAGTAGTAAGGTGCACAATGCACACCCTACAAGTCTCGCCCCGTCACCCGCAACATCTTGTTTCCACCTTTCTGAAATTCATAAGATACCTGTTGAATTTCTACACAAAAACCTGTTTTTTCTAACTCTTTAATTGTCGGTTCCAACCGCTCGGAAACCTCGCCAGTAAAACTCTGCAACAAAGGAAATATCCGCACTTCCTTAGCAACCCGACACATTTCAGTAATGGCCGCGATATGAAATTCTTCGGAAAGCAGGTGAGAATAGGCAAATAAAAAATGGCTGCACAAAGCTAAATCGAACTGGCGATTAGTGAAAGGCAAAAACGGCAATTCAGCAGTTATGTAGCGACCTTGCTGAATTCCTAGGGGAAAATCTTTGAAAAATTGCTGCATCGCCCCCATCCGTAACTCGCCTAGTTGTGACGGCGATGTGATATTTGTCCAGACGTAGCCATCTAAATTTGCCTGAACTCCGTTAATCACAGTTTGGTAAGTTGCTTGAATGCGATCGCGAATTTCAACCGCACTAAACTGATACACTGGATCGCAAGAAATTACCTTGTTACCTCGACGAGTCATTTCAGCATTGAAGCTAGCGGGCCCACCAGCACAGTCAAGAATTTCTAACTCAAAATCAGCAGGTTTCAGATTAAACATTCCCATGTATTCATCCAAACACCGCCCCCAGGGAATTACTTGCTCTAGTTTGATTGACACTTGTGTTTGCCCAGCAGTTAGAATTCTTTGATATTATCAAAAAAATGAGGGTGCATACTTTACAATTCCTTTACAAACCGGGTGCGAGATTGCCAAGTACGATCGCACAAATTTTACCATTCCAGCTAGAGATTTTGAATCGCGGCGAGGCTACACTTGACAACAGGGAAAACAAATTAAAATCAATTAACCAAATCGCTCTTAATCATGGGCACGCTGCAACCAGGGAAGAAACATGAAACATACCGTTAAAACCTGCACAAGTCTGAGTTTGTCAGCACTCCTGCTACTGAGCAGTTCCCTGCCCAGTATAGCTCAGTTGCCCGTCATCAGAACTCCTGCACCCAGTCCGAACCGAAATCGGCCAAGAGTACCACCACCACCACCCCCAGGCTCCGCTCTACCCAACGGAAATTTTGGTTCACTGACACAAGAAGCAGCTTATATTTTAGGATCGGGCGATCGCATTGCTTTAGATATTTTCGGCGTTCCAGAATTTAGCAAAGAATACCAAGTATTAGTTGACGGAACGCTGAATTTACCAATCATTCGCAGTGTATCAATTCAAGGGCTGACATTGCAACAAGCCGCCAACGTCATTACCAAGCGATACGAACCCTTTATTAATGTTCCCGTTGTCACTGTAACTTTGATGGTTGCTAGACCCCTAAATATAGGAGTTGCCGGTGAAGTTACTCGACCGGGTTCCTACAAAATTAATCCCTCCAGAGAAGGAGGAGGAGTAAAATTTCCGACTTTGATGGAAATGCTGCAACTTGCAAAAGGGGTGACATCAGCAGGAGATATGCGAACTGTCCAAATTCGCCGTCCCCGTAGAGGTGGGTCAGAGCAAGTTATTAATGTTAATTTGCAGGATTTTTTAGACACAGGAAATCTGCGGCAAGATGTCACTATCCGAGATGGAGATACAATTTTTGTACCGACAGCAAGTGCTCTCAATACTCAAGAAGTACGTCAAAGAGCTAGTGCTAATTTTTCCGCTGATATTACTAAACCAATTGGTGTGGTAATTGTCGGCGAGGTAAGCAGGCCAGGGCCTTATACTGTATCTGCTTCTGATTTGCGATCGACCAACCAACAAACCGAGCTGGGTTTTGTCAGTATCGAGCAACAGCAAGGAGCAGTTGTGGGGCTACCAACCATAACTAGAGCCCTCAAAATTGCTGGCGGTATCACCACAGAAGCTGACATTCGCCGCGTGCAAATCCGCCGCCAAATCAAAGGAGGTACTGAACAAACTATCCTGGTAAATCTCTGGGATTTGCTGCAAAAAGGTGATGCTACACAAGATGTTTTGCTCCAAGAAGGAGATAGCATTATTATCCCAACAGCAGCTAACGTAGACTTGGCTGAAGTTTCTCAAGTCGCAACTAGCAGTTTTGCTCCGAACGCAATTCAGATCAATATTGTGGGGGAAGTGATCAGACCTGGGGCTTTGCAGGTTAAACCTAGTACATCCCTCCACCAAGCTCTGCTAACCGCAGGAAGTTTCAATCAATTGCGGGCGAAAAAAGACAAAGTTGAACTGTTGCGTTTGAACCCAAACGGTACTGTTTCTCGCCGCACTATAGACGTTGATTTTGCTCAAGGGTTGAATCTAAATAATAACCCAACTCTCCGCAATAATGATGTGATTCTTGTAGCGCGATCGGGCTATACTAGAGTAGCAGATAATATCAACACTTTCTTGCAGCCAATCACAGGAGTTGCAGGTGTCATCAACACTGTTAGCGGAGTTTTTACTGGGTTTCAAACGACTATCAACGCTTTTCAGAACTTATTTTTAGGAGGAGATTTCGAGCGCAAAAATCAACTCAGACAGATTCGTCAACAAAATCAAGACAGAGAACAGCAACGTGAAGACAGACAGCTAGAAAGAGAGATACAACGTCAAGATAGAGAACAGCAACGTGAAGACAGACTGCTACAATTAGAGCTACAACGTCAAGATAGACTACAGCAAGCAGAAGACAGAAGACTGCTACTTGAAGACAGACAGCGGCAAATTGATGTTGAAAATCAGCGACTTCAGATTCAAAATCAGCAACTTGAGCTCCAGCAGCAGCAGCCGCAGCAAATTCAGTCTACTCCTTGACATAGCGGTTTTCAAAGGTTATGTACAGAGTGTTGGGCCCAGCGATCGCAACCGCAACATCCGATTAAGTGAGTGTTGGGTTCTCAGGTTGCCTACTGATCAGAAGGTGTGCGCGTTTCAGAGGGAGAATTTAAAATATTTAACAAAACTTTCCTGTAGATATCTAAACCTTTTGCATTCAGGTGAACGCCGTCAATTGTTAAATCTTCGTTGAGTGCTTGTTCCTTAAATAATGCTTGTATTCCTCGATATTCAACAGGAACTTTTTCAGAATTAGCTACTCGATCGATCAGAACATTAATTTCGTCAACTCTAGCAATTGTTCCTGCTGATTGAGGATTGTAGCTGGCGGCAACAGTTGAGTAAAAACTAGGAATAAGAATGATTTGTTTAGTACCAGTCGATCGCATAATTGCGATCGCCTCTTTCAAATTACTGACAAACTGCTCATCGCTAATGCCGTACATAGCATCATTTGTGCCGATCGCAATAATAGATTTTTCGCACTGAAAACCCTTTGGTACTACAAGCTTAAGCTGTTCGAGCAGCGAAACTGAGCTCATCCCGCCGATCGCAAAATTAAAATTTTGTTCACCCAAAGAAGCTCCCAGAGCCGAGGAAATAGAATCGCCCCACACGCACCCTTGATAATGCTGATCTTGAATTTGTTGTACCTGATTGTATACAGCAACTTGCCACCACAGGGCCGAGCTCACAGTATCACCCGCAGGTTGCGGATTAGCTAGAGTCCGAAAGGGGATGTACGCACACAACAACGCCAACAAGACGGAGATTAACCTAAATTTAACTTTCATAAAACTTGCTTCAATTGGCTGCTACTTGAGTTTATGGTATTGCTTTAACAAGCAGTCAGGATTTATGCAAATTTCAAGAAATTGCGATCGCCAACAACAAGTCAAGTCCGAGTTGTAGTGACATTTTTTCAGGACAATTAATCAACCTTTCGCCCCCAACAATTCCGGCTGCAAAACCTGATTTAATTTGCCGCTGCGAAACCCCTCCAAATCCAAAGTCGCGTAAACAAAACCCAACTCCTGAAACGCCCCCACCAATGCAGGCAAATCCGCCTTTAACACAAACTCCTTAATCTCCTGGGCTGGTAACTCAATGCGCGCCGTGTCTCCATCCGATCGCACTCGCAGATTTTTCAGTCCCAACTGCCGCAAATATCGTTCAGCGCGCCCCACTCTTTGCAACTTTCCCACGGTGATTTCTTCACCGTAGGGAAAGCGCGAACTCAAACAAGGCTGAGCCGGTTTGTCCCACCAAGGCAAACCTAATTCTTTGGCTAATTGCCGCACTTCCAATTTAGTAATTCCTACTTCTGCTAAAGGCGATCGCGCGCCCCGTTCCTTCGCCGCCTGAATCCCCGGACGATAATCCTTTAAATCATCAGCATTCACCCCATCCACCACATAAGGATAACCCTTTTCGAGTGCTAGCGGTTTCAAAGTATCATGCAGTTCGCTTTTGCAGAAATAGCAGCGATTAACCGGGTTAGAAGTGTAATTAGGATTTGCCATTTCCTGAGTTTCTACTTCCTCGTGAACAATACCAATTTCTGCTGCTTGAATCCGCGCATCTTCTAAATCTTCTGGTAATAAAGACGGGGAAACTGCTGTCACGGCCAAAGCGCGATCGCCCAAAACGTCAAAAGCAATTTTTGCCACCAAAGTGCTGTCAATGCCGCCAGAGTAGGCAATCAGCGCCCGATCCATCTGTGCGAACAGAGTTTTTAATTTTTCGAGTTTTTCGACTAACATGATTTCAACTTTTTTTACTGTTATTCTGGATCGATACCGAGGGCGGCCAATCGCGCCAAAAGTTCTTGATTGCGCTGTCTTTCCTGTTCCAGTAGAGTCTGGGCTGACTCTTTATCTTGCTGTTCTCGATCGGCCCGCTGGCTTTCTGCTTCAGCCCGCAGGCGTTGATTCTCCGCGCGTTCTTCCGGCCACAAAAGCAACTCCCCAGCCATATTCCACCAGCGCAGCCAATATCCCGTTCTACCTTCGCGAGTTCCCAGCCAAACTCCCAAAAATAGATCTAATCCAGGTATTAAATAACGCTCGTTTTCATCAGGGTTTTGATTGTCATAGCGCTCGGATTCTAGCGCATAAACTTCTATTCTGCCTGTATGCGGTCGAAAAATGACATAGCGGGGAACTTTGATTACTTGTTCGTAAAAAAACCACTTGCCGATTTCTTCTGTGTGTTCGACAGAGTATTCATCGCCGTAAGTAGCTGACAGAAATTCCATCACTACAAAAGGCACTGTTCCTTCGGTATGAGGAGTATAACTGCGACGCGGATAGCTGTGAGGCCAAGGTTGAACGGGGCGCACGTACATCCAGTCTGGGGCTTTGCAAATAGTTCGATCGTCCACAGCCGCGCACAAAGCAAAATTAGAAACGATCAGTGCGTCTTGCATTACTTCGGGGGAAGCAACTAAAGACTGGCGCAAACCATTAGCGATTAAGGGATGGTCTATATCGTCTACAGGGTCATCTGGTAGGATAAAATCATCTGGTAGCAGTGGCCAAGTAATCTTTAGCTCAGAGAGCGGTTTGTGAATTATCGTAGTCATAAGTCACCTAATTTTACCAATAAAAGTGTAAGTTTTAATCTCGATTGTCGATGGATCAATACGCTTGGGTTAAAACAGTTTATTCCTCGGAAAACCCCTAAATCCCCCTTAAGAATGGGAGTAGGGGTTGACTTTGAGTAAGTTCTTTTCCCCCCTTGGGAAGGGGGGTTAGGGGGGATCTGGCTTAACTGAATCCGATTGGGCGATCGATCGCCTTGTCTATATCTTAGCCTGCTAATTCAATTTTACTGCACTCGTTTAAGGTGCAAAATGCCGATTTTAAAACTCCCGGCGGGAAAATATAGCGATCGAAATTGACAGCAGCAACACCCCATACAGCAAACCATAGCCAGCATTTGTAATCAGAGCAGCCAAATAAGGCACTTGTCCGTAAACAGCATCATTTCTCAAATTAAATCGCGCCAAATCGGGCAAAACCAGATAAAGTCCCATCATCAATTGTTCAAGGCCAGGATTTTTAGTTAACTTACCCAAAGCCACTAAATCTCGCGTCGAATGTCCCACCAAATAAACGCCAAATGTCAGTAAAGTTGCCAGCAGCGAACTGGTAAACACTCCAAATAAAATCCCTATAGCAGTCACCAAAGACAGCTCGAACCAGATGAATAATGAAGCTATTAAAATGCTTTGTAAAGGGTAAGGAATGCGACTCAAACTCAAAATCGCCAGATAAATAACAGTCATTGCCGCGACAAGTACGCCCAGCACTGCCGACAACCCTAAATGCTTGCCAACAATTAACTCAGCGCGACTTATCGGTTTAGCTACCAACAGGTAAACAGTCCGTTTTTCAATTTCTTTGTTAACCAATCCGGTAGACACAAAGACAGTGACAATTATACCGAGGATGCTAATAGCAGCCAAACCGATATCTAAGATAATTTTTTTCTCTGTTGTCGCCGCCAATTCCGGTATCAACCGCACCACAGCTCCCATCAACAGAGCAAAAACAATAATTAAGTACAGGATGCGATCGCGAATTACTTCCCAGAATACATTAATCGCAACAGTCAAGATTCTTCTCAAATTCATTTGGTAATTGGGAATGGGGAATGGGGAATGGGGAATGGGGAATGGGGAATTGGGAATGGGGAATTGGGAATGGGGAATTGGGAATGGGGAATGGGGAATGGGGAATCGGGAATGGGGAATGGGGAATGGGGAATGGGGAATGGGGAATCGGGAATTGGGAATTGGGAATGGGGAATGGGGAATTGGGAATGGGGAATGGGGAATGGGGGAATGGGGAATGGGGGAGTTGGGAATTGGGAATTGGGAATTGGTAAATGACAGAAACTAACAGCAGAATCATTTCCTGCTGTAAGGTTTACATTTAGCAGCCAAAAGCAGAATCAAACTTGAGTCTCTCCCGGAGTTCCATCTTTTTTCAGCCCTGGCTTAGAGCGTTTGATAGCATTGCAGTCTATAGTAGCTGCATTGCCTATATTGATCACCTCGCAAGATTTACTAAACGAATATATTTCCGGTCTGAAAACAAGTCCTAGCCAAGTTGCTTGCATTTCTAATTGATAGCGAGACTGTCCTTGGACGATCGAAGTTTTGACATCCCAGCGAGAATCTTCTGGAACTATCCGCATTTTTTTAAAGGATTCATTCTTCAGAAAAAAGCGCTCGTTGTCAATATCTATCAGCATTTGCTCTATCTGCGCCCAAGGTTTTGTGCGAGCCTCTTGTTTGAGGTATTTCTCCATTTCATTGAGGATAATAACACCTCGGGAGCGATTAATAGTTGGGCCTTGAAATGTCACCACATAATCGCTTCGCTTCAAATTCTCTGATAAAACACTCGGATAGTCTTGCAGCCAACCTTGAATTAAAAAGTGAAAGGCAAACCAACAAGAAATCAGCACATGACACAGGGTAAAAATCACAAATTGCGGGCGAACTAACGACCTGACTCTTTCCCATTTTGACTCGCTTTTCCAAATTTCTATGATAGCAGCAACTACGATGGCGATAATCGGGCCAGCTATCCACGCTATTTCCTTATTTTCTGCCGGCAATCTTACCAACAACCACAAGCCAATTAAGAAACTTGTCACCCACGGACTGATAATTTTTCCGTAAATAACAAAAGGTTTCTGAGAGGTGAGTGCACCCATTGAAATTGTAAAAAATAACCAGCTCAAATCAGCAATAGTCGTTCTGGTTGGCGCATCAGCGAAGGCCGCCACCGACAGCAAAGCTAAAAATATGCTAATCAGTAAAGGCGTCTTCCAGTGGACAACTTTAGGCGGAACCATCGTCTTTTGGACTTTTTTATTGGTTTCCCAAAGGTTATTTGTTAGCTTCGTCAGTTGCTGGGTGACATCCAAAAATTGTTTCATCATATAGCAGAAGGAAGAAGGAAGAAGGAAGAAGGAAGAAGGAAGAAGGAATAATAGCAAGGATTTCAGCGATTAAAAATTTCCTAATTGCCGAGAAGGTTGCTATATGTTTCAATTGACGCTTTCCAAAAAAAACACGGTTAAGATCACGAAATTGCTAACAGTGTGGGCGATTAAAACTGCACCAAAAGTAGTAGTTACTTGGAAAGTTTTTTTAGGAGGGCGCTTGGTGAGGGTGGGCGGCCCTAAGAATTGAGGTTTGGTTGTTTTTTTATTGCCAGATGCCAAATTTTGCACCAGTTCTAATCCCTGCCACTTGGCTAAAAAAGTTATTCCTAATACTGCTACTGCTATCAGAGTTATGGGAGCGTAAATATCCTGGTATCCTCCTAATAACATATAACCGATCAGCCGTTCCCGCAGGTCTTTTGAAAGCACGCTTTCAATGCCGAAGAAAATTAACCAACCTACGCAAGTGCAAGATAGATTGATGATGGTGGTATATTCAACGCTGGTTTTCGGGCCGAGTTTAAGTAGCTTTTGGAGAAACCACGCTTCGATCGCGATCGCCAAAAACACAATTAAAATTTGCACCAAAACTATCCGAAATGGAAAAACACTCGCAATCATAAGTTTACAGCTATAAGGGCTGGGTAGAATCTATGTCGCCACCGGGCACAAACAGGACGATCGCGATCGAGCTAATTTGCCGTCTTGATATTTCAATCCCGGACATTTTCGCCACTCTGTCGGACCTAGCACGATACCGGGTTTTGAGCTTGTTTATAGTATAATCTGTCCAGATCCATTCACAGAATGGAAACTTGACACTCCCCAGCCTAAAGGCGTGGGGATTCTTTGTTCATAGAGCTAACGTGCTGCGGACAGGATTTCTCCAACCAGAGTAGAGGTCAATTCTCCCAAAGCGTTGCTTGCGTTAAGCGCAAAGGTTCCGGTATGTCCTACCGTACCCAATCCTCGACTCAGGATATTTCTAGCTGCGTTTTCATCCCTATCAAGAGTGCATCCACACTTGCAAACGTGCGTCCTCGTGGATAGCGTTTTCTTGACAATTGCACCGCAGCTAGAGCATTCTTGGCTAGTGTATTGTGGATTTACCGCAACCGTAACTCTTTCAAATACTTTGCCAAAGTATTCCAGCCAGATACGGAACTGATACCAAGAAGCATCGTTAATAGACTTAGCTAAACAATGATTTTTCACCAGATTTTTAATTCTCAAATCTTCGTAAGCTATCAAGTCGTTTGACTGAACTACGCACCGCGCTAATTTCACAGCGTGGTCTTTGCGTTGCCGACTTATTTTGAGATGGCGTTTTCCTAAAATCTGTCTAGCTTTGCCTCTATTTTTTGAACCTTTAACTTTTCTAGAAACGCGACGTTGAGAGCGCTTAAGAACTTTTTCACCTGTTCGGAGGAATCTCGGATTTTCAACCGTCACTCCATTTGAATCGGTGTAATATTCCTTCAAACCAACGTCTAATCCGATGGTATTTCCAGAAGGCTCTATGTTTTCCTTTCGAGCGACATCGACACAGAATTGAACGTACACGCCGTCTGCACGTTTTACCAATCTTACCCGTTTGATTTGGGCGATTTGATAGAAATGCAAATCCCGTGTTCCCTTTAATTTGAGTTTACCAATCCCTTTTTTGTCGGTGAATTTGATTGATTTTCTGTCATCCGCAAGTTTCCATCCAGTTGATTTATACTCAACTGAGCGACAGTCTTTCTGGAATTGTGGATATCCTTTTTTACCAGGAATTGACTTTTTGCAGTTCTCGTAAAATCGGGAGATAGCAGACCAGGCTCGTTCAGCACTGGCTTGTCTAGCTTGAGAGTTAAGTTCGTCGGCAAACGGGAAGTTATGAGCCAATACAGCACAATATTTGTTTAAATCGTACTTATCTATTTTTTTGTTGTCCATCCAATAGCGCAAACAGCTATTGCGGACAAATTGTGCTGTACGAATCGCTTCATTTACTGCTGCAATCTGATTTGATTTTCCGTAAGCTTTGAACTCAAAAACTAGCATCGCCTTACCTCCTGCCTTATACTAGATCTTTTAGCACAAGATTTGCTGGTATTGTAACAAAGGTTTACAATTAAAGCCGTCCTAAAAGGACGGGGTTTTAAACCCAATTTCCTGATAAAACATTAAATTCCCTTAGCTACCGACCGCAAGACAGACTAAAATAACTGCTGATTATGGTAAGGAATGGCATTGGTATTCGGACAGCATCATCCCGATCGGAACGCGACATCGGTCAGATTCACGTCTACGACGGCGCTGGGAAAGGCAAGTCTCAGGCAGCTTTAGGGGTGGTTTTGCGATCGATCGGGCTGGGAATCGAGTCGGACTCGCCGACACGAGTCTTGCTGTTGCGCTTTCTCAAAGGCCCCGATCGAGCTTACGATGAAGACGGGGCCATCGAAGCATTGCAGCGAGCATTCCCTCACTTGATCGACCAAGTGCGTACTGGTCGATCGGAATATTTTGGGGCCGAAGCAATCACCCGCTTAGATCGCACAGAAGCCCAGCGGGGCTGGGATATAGCAAAAGGGGCGATCGCCTCGGAACTCTATTCCGTGGTGGTTCTAGACGAACTCAACCCCGTCTTGGACTTAGGTTTGCTCCCAGTCGATGAAGTCGTCCAAACCCTCAAAAACAAACCCGAATATTTAGAAGTAATCGCCACAGGAAGGGCCGCCCCCCAAGCTTTACTGGATATTGCCGACTTGCATTCAGAAATGAAGCCCCACTACCACCCCGCAGCGGCCGAACACAATATTACGGGTATCGAAATATACACTGGTGCTGGGAAAGGCAAGTCTACGAGCGCTTTGGGCAAAGCTTTGCAGGCGATCGGCAGAGGTATCAGTTTAGACCAATCTCACCGGGTGTTAATTGTGCAGTGGCTGAAAGGTGGCACCGGTTATACGGAAGATGCGGCGATCGCAGCTTTGCGGAAAAGCTACCCGCAGCTAGTCGATCACCAGCGGTGCGGCCGGGATGCCATAGTTTGGCGCGGTCAACAGCAGGAGGTAGACTGTACGGAAGCAGAACGCGGCTGGGAAATCGCTAAAGCTGCGATCGCCAGCGGCTGGTACAAAACAATTATTCTTGACGAACTCAATCCCACCGTAGACTTAGAATTGCTGCCGGTAGAGCCGATCGTCGAAGCCCTGCTACGCAAACCCCGCGATACAGAAATCATTATCACCGGGCGCTGCCACAAACCCCACGCTTACTTTGATTTAGCAAGCGTACACTCAGAGGTATACTGTCACAAACACTACGGCGATCGGGGCGTAGAACTCAAGCGCGGCGTAGACTTTTAAAACCTAAATTCTGATCCCTTTTTTGATCCTTAATCTCAAATTCCCCCTCTGGATGCGATCCCGGCTCGCCAATCCAGCATGGAACATTCAGAATATCAACCACGTCTTCGAGAGCGTAAGCACCTCAGACCGTTCAATAAGGATTATAAAAGGGTGAAGACATTGAAAATAAAAGCTTACAACGAAAAAGTACCCCATCGAGAAAGTCTAGACAGGGTGAATGCAAGTAGGCTAGACTTGCGGCTGGCAAACAAGTTAAACTACAGCGGCATCCAAACATTCGGTGCTCTAGGCAGTGTCTGTAGTCGCAAAAGCGATGACCAATTAAGTAGAGGAGTGAATCTGTAATGACAACGCTAGATGACAATGCTAATCAAATTGATTTAAACATTCCGGGATTAGGCCCGGATACAATTTTTGCCGGAGCCGGGGCTGATTTCGTTAGAACTTCCACCCTGGGCGGCAGCTTAATATTTGGCCAAGCCGATAACGATACTCTTATTTCTGTTGGCCCGAACGATACTTTGCATGGCGACAATGACGAAGACTCACTCAGATCTCAGGGCACACCCGCCTGGCTGTATGGCGAAGCAGGTAATGACACCATAGTCGCTCAAGGCCGCGCTACGATGGAGGGCGGTGATGGAGACGACTTCATGCAAGCTACTGCCGATGCTAACCGGATGCTTGGCAATGGGGGCAACGATACGATGCTGGGCGGGGCCGTTGGCAGAGACACCCTCTACGGTGGCAAGGAGAATGACTCCTTGGGGTTCTTCACCGCAAGCGGAGGCAACAACCTCGGTCTTAACCTAACTGGAGGCTCCGGTGGCAATCAAGGAAGCAACTACTTGCGGGGCGACTCGGGGGACGACTTGGTTGTGGGCATCAATATCAGAGACACCCTCCTAGGCGGTAAAGGCAACGACACGCTGGTGGGTGTGGCGAGCAACAGCTATCTGTCTGGCGATAATGGCGACGATTCTTTATATATTAAGAATCCTACCCAGATCCAATTCAACTCATTCACTGGTAACAACAACGATACTGTGACTGTCGGCGTTGAAAAAATCACTTTGCGGGGCGGTGCGGGCAACGATACTATCACTGGCGGTTACGGCCAGTCGGGTGGTGGCAAAAACTTGTTTGATGGGGGCGAGGGTAACGACAGGATCACGGTTTTCGCCACGCAAGATACCGCCCTCGGAGGTGCAGGCGACGACTTCATCGAATCGACTACTGCGCCACCCTCATTTAACCCATTACCTAACTTAGCGGGCCAGACATATGTAGGCAGTCGGAACTCTCTCGACGGCGAGGCGGGCAACGACACGATCGTCGGTGGCTATGCGTCTGATACGATACTTGGCGGTGCAGACAGCGACAGCCTGAGCGGTATCTTTAAGCTAGGCTCCGGTGGAGACGGCAACGATACGATCATTGCCAGTGTCGCTTTTGGTGGTACTACTCCTATTTCTATTACTCTCGAAGGTGGCCTGGGCGACGATTCCTTAGTTGGCAATGTTAATGCCGGCACCGTCACCAACTTCATGAACGGTGGCGCAGGGAATGACACAATCATCTTTGGCTCCACGGGCGATAAGTTGATTGGCGACTTTGCGGGTAACGACTTCATCTCCTATTCCAGTGTTAACTTTACCGGTTTTACAACGACGAACCTGATTACCGACAACTTAGGCAACAACTTCATCGATGGCGGCAGCGGCACTGATTCCATAACTACTGGTGACGGGATTGACGTACTGTTCGGTCGGGCTGGAGACGATACCTTGAATGCCGGTGGCGGGAACGACACGCTGTTCGGCGACGTTGGTAACGACTATTTGCTCGGAGGTAATGGTAACGACTCTCTCGGCGGCGCGATCGGTGCTGACACGCTGATTGGCGGCGCGGGTAGTGACAGCTTCTACTACAACAACTCCGGCGAGGGCGTCGCGCTCGACAGCCTCACCGGCTTCCCCGTCACTACCGGCTTTGGTACCAACCCAGACCAAATCGGCGATTTTAACCCCAGTGAAGACAAGTTTATCTTACAGTCCAGCCAATTCGGCTTTGGTACAGTTAGTGTGCCAAGTCGCCTAGCTTCTCAGTCATTCTTGACGGTTGACGCTGGGACTTACAACACCACTACGCCAGCTCCAACAGGATCATCACCGTTAATCGTTTACGAAGCTGCAAATGGCAGGCTGCTGTACGATGCTGACGGCCAGGGTGGTAAAGATCATATTTACCTTGCACTTCTGGCCGGCACACCGAGGCTTAATGCGGATAACATTACCCTGATTTAATTTGGGTAGGAGTAGGTACTCGATTCTGAAAATATCGTCCTACCAACTCTAAAAACTAATTGTGCTATGTTTCGAGCTGGGGATATGTATCCCTGGCTTTTTTATTGGCCTTGGGCCTTGGGCCGGTTCAGTGTCATGCTGAGTGAAACGAAGCATCTCGGAGATTCTTCGCAACGCTTGCGAATGACATTTAACGCTCAGAATGACATTTAACGCTCAGAATGACATTTAATGCTCAGAATGGCATTTCTGCGGGTAGGGAGGTATTTCGGTAAAAACCCGGTTTCTGACCACTGGTAAAGGGGCGCGTTTTTATAATTAATCGATGGGTATCAGAGATTTAGGTGAAGCCACCCATTGGTGTCAACTTAAGACTGAAACCCATGAAAAATCTCGCTTTTACCTGAGTCTAGATCCCCCTAAATCCCCCTTAAGAAGGGAGTAGGGTGTGAGTAGGGGGTGACTTTGAGAAGATTCCTGTTCCCCCCTTGTTAAGGGGGGTTAGGGGGGATCTAAGTTATCCCGTCAAAAAGTGAGGTGAAAATAATGGAAACAATTAAAGACTTAGATATTGTTGCTTTAACAGAAGACTTGGAAGCAACCCATTTTGAAACAAAACAAATCATTAAATTGTCTAAAGGACAAGTCGGAACAGTTGTGATGGAATTTGATGGCAGTGCTTTTGAGGTAGAATTTTCTCATCAAGATGGCACAACTTATGCAATGGAGACAATTCCCGCCACCAAATTAATGCTTTTGCATTATGAGTTAGTAGAATCTGTAGGGGCGGTTCGCCGATGAATTTTGCCACTTGACTACTGGTAAACTAAAGAAACCGGGTTTTTTGCGGTGCTGTGGTTGGTACTGAAACCCATGAAAAATCTCGCTTTTACCTGAGTCTAGATCCCCCTAAATCCCCCTTAAGAAGGGAGTAGGGTGTGAGTAGGGGGTGACTTTGAGAAGATTCCGGTTTCTGGCCACTGGTAAACTAAAGAAATCGGGTTTTTGGCAGTTCTGTGGTTGGTACTGAAACCCATGAAAAATCTCGCTTTTATCTGAGTCTAGATCCCCCTAAATCCCCCTTAAGAAGGGAGTAGGGTGTGAGTAGGGGGTGACTTTGAGAAGATTCCGGTTTCTGGCCACTGGTAAACTAAAGAAACCGGGTTTTTGCAGTGCTGTGGTTGGTACTGAAACCCATGAAAAATCTCGCTTTTACCTGAGTCTAGATCCCCCTAAATCCCCCTTAAGAAGGGGAGTAGGGGGTGACTTTGAGAAGATTCCGGTTTCTGGCCACTGGTAAACTAAAGAAACCGGGTTTTTGGCAGTGCTGTGGTTGGTAATCAAGTATTTCGGTAAAAACCCGGTTTCTGACTCCTTGCGTGTCCTATGTTGGAATTTCCACAAGTTTATTTTTGGAGGAAAGACCACACTTAATTGATATAGAAGATTTCGGCACTTTAAACTTTTTAGACAATAATACAATTAATTCTTGATTGGCTTTGCCATCGACTGGCGGCGATTTGAGATGTACTATTAAACTGCCGTCTGGTTGTTCTTCGATGCTTTGATTTTTGGAGTTTGGTTTAACTTTGATTGTTAAAATCATCAAATTGCAGTCCTTGAAATACTAAAGAAACCGGGTTTTTAACCAGTGTTAAAGGCTCAAATGCAGTATTTCTGTAAAAAACCCGGTTTCTGTTTTTAACCAGTGTTAAAGGCTCAAATGCAGTATTTCTGTAAAAAACCCGGTTTCTGCATCCAGGCTAATCTAGAAACCGTTGCGTCCCCAAATTACCATTGAAATTGAGAAGGAGAACAGAACTAGCAACGAAACCCAACCGAGTGACAAAATATCCATAGTTATTTAAGAAACTGTACAAATTGACTCCAAACCTTATGATACAGCAGATTGCAGGTTTATGAGATACACCTCATCAACCCCGAATCAGGGCGGGCACGGGGGCACCGCCCCTACAAAAAACCGGTTTCTTTGTGCTTCACTTACCTGAAAAGTGCTGTAGTCAATGTCAAGTTTTAGTGCGGCTGAACGGGTAGAATCTTTGAAAGCAGGGGCTGTTGCTGCTTTTGGGATGTTTTGGGGTTTTGGGGCGATCGCTATTGTTAATAGCTTGATTCTGGCCCGTAGGTGGGATTTTCTGGCGGGATTGCAGGTAAGGGCGATCGACCTAAATTTTGCTTTCAAAGGGTCGATCGCCCTTTTGGCCGGTTTTCTATTCGGTGTCACCTACCGCTATGCGATTCGCCGAGATACTAATCCGCAACTCAAATCGGGTGTGGTGTTGGCTTTTGGGCTGGTGCGGGCTTTTGGACAGTTGGATGCTGGATTGTTGTTTGAGGCGGGGAAAATGCCAGCCCTACAAGAGTTATTGCCCTTTGTGGTTCGGAGTGTCGAGAGTGTGTTATTGTTTGCGATCGCCGGTTTTGTCTTGGATTGGGCGATCGGGCGATCGTGGATTAAGCCTTTTGATTCTTGAGATTTGCCGTTGGATGGGAGATTTGCGGTTGGGTGGGGCGGGTTTACCGAAAAACTGGGTCTAAAGCCCCGTCCTTCTAGGACGGCTTTGTAAAGCTTTGCAAACATAGAGAAAAATCTTATATCTGCTGGAGTAATATAAGGTGGGAGGTCAAACAATGCTAGTTTTTGAGTTTAAGGCCTACGGAAATAAGAGTCAATTTGTAGCAGTAGATGAAGCAATTCGTACAGCACAATTTGTCCGCAATAGCTGTATTCGGCTGTGGATGGACAACAACAAGATTGGGCAATACGACTTGCAGAAATACTGTGCCGTACTGGCTCATGAATTTCCATTTGCTGACGCACTCAACTCTCAAGCAAGACAAGCTAGTGCCGAACGAGCTTGGTCTGCCATCTCTCGATTCTACGACAATTGCAAGAAGAAAAACCCTGGCAAAAAAGGGTATCCGCAGTTTAAAAAAAACTGTCGTTCTGTCGAGTATAAAACTAGCGGATGGAAACTCGCCGAAGATAGAAAGTCTATAACCTTTAGCGACAAAAAAGGGATAGGCAAGCTTAAACTAAAAGGTACTCGCGACCTGCATTTTTATCAAATTAGCCAAATCAAACGGGTGAGATTGGTAAAAAAGGCTACGGGAGTATACGTTCAGTTTTGTATTGACGCTGAGCGAAAAGAGAATACTGAACCAACAGGAAAGACTGTCGGTATAGACATGGGATTGAAGGAATTTTACACCGACTCAAACGGAGTAATGGTTGAAAATCCCAAGTTCCTCAGAGCAGGCGAAAAAGTTCTAAAGCGGTGTCAGCGCCGCTTATCTAGAAAAGTAAAAGGTTCAAAAAATAGAGGCAAAGCTAGGCTGATTTTAGGAAAGCGCCATCTCAAAATAAGTAGGAAACGTAAAGACCATGCTGTGAAGTTAGCACGGTGCGTAATTCAGTCAAACGACTTGATAGCTTACGAAAATTTGAGGATAAAAAATATGGTGAAAAATCACTGTCTAGCTAAGTCGATTAACGACGCTTCTTGGTATCAGTTCCGTGTCTGGATTGAATATTTTGGTAAAGTATTTGAGAGAGTCACGGTTGCTGTCAACCCAGCATATACCAGCCAAGAATGCTCTAACTGTGGTGAAATTGTGAAAAAAACGCTATCCACTCGCACCCACGTTTGTAAATGTGGTTGTGTGATGGATAGAGATGAAAACGCAGCTAGAAACATCTTAAGTCGAGGATTGAGTACGGTAGGGCATACCGGAACTTTCGGACGAGATCCGAGCAACGCTTTAGGAGAATTAACCTCTACTTTGATTGGAGAAATCCGGTCATTGCAAGTTAGCTCGTAGATTAAAGAATCCCTGCGCGTTTACGCCAGGGAGTGTCAAGAGATTATGCGTTTTCGGCAATTATTGTCTGTGAACCCGCCCCTACGGTATTTTTTCAAGAGGTAGATTGTGATTGATGGTGGCGCGGGGGCTGGTTAATCAGGAATTATTGCACCTTAAATCCGCCCTTAAAAGTTGAACACTTCAAATTCTGGACTACCATAAACCATTTGTTTATCTACCGCCGACAAAACCTTATTGTTAGCGACATCAGAAACTAAACATTGGCAAACTAACTGCGCTACATCGGCCCGATGAATTGTTCCAGCAACTCGACAATCTTCTGTTAAAATACCGTTGCTCGTTGCTGGTTCCGATTTCAGTCCGCCCGGACGAATTACAGTATAAATCATCCCGCTTGCTATCAAGTGATTTTCGGCTTTTTCCTTCTCTATTAAAACTGGCCCCAAAGTTTCCAAAACTTGCGGTTGCAAAGCAGCGGCACTGTTACCGCTACCGATGGATGACACTAAAATAAACTTCTGCACTCCTGCTTTTACAGCTGCGTCAATCAAGTTTTTGTTGCCTAAATAATCTGCTCTTTCTCCATCTTTTGGTAAGCCGCCAATGGTGCTGATTACGGCATAAATCGGTTCGCCACCTGTCATCGCTGCGAGCACGGCATCCGCGTCCAAAGCATCGCCCAGAGCGACTTTGATGCCCATTGCTGCTAATTCTGGGCTGGTTTCGGGCGATCGCAAAAGTGCTGTTACTTGCATCTGTTGTTCTGTCAAACATTTCGCGATTTCTAAACCAACGCCTCGGCTAGCACCTGCTAAAAAAATGTGGGTTCTCTCTGTCATATCAATTTTGTTGTAGTTTGTGCAGAATTTGGTTTTTTTGACTAGGGATCATTATATAATAATCTTCTGTCAATTTGTGAATTATTTTTTTTTCTTTAACCGCAGAGGGCGCAGAGAGCACAGAGGAAGAGTGGGGAGTGATTCACAATTCCTATGAGATTTTTTTCCCTACCATTACTACCCAAGATTGAGCTTCGCGTGGTAAACCGGGTGGGCGATAGTAGTGATTGATAATTGCAAATCCTGCTTGTTCTAAGCAAGGTCTTAAAGTGTGATATTCCCATCCAGCAGTGTAGCGTTTTCCTGTCGGCCTCTCGTCGTAGCCTTCCCAATTTCCTCGGCACATTGACATCACAATTGCACCGTTAATAACTAGGGCTTTGTGCAAGTCTTTCAGCACTTTTATCATCTCATCCCTGGGAACATGAATCAGGGAAGCATTGGCAAAAATTCCGTCAAACTCTGCATTTGGTAAGTCTAGATTCAGAAAAGATTGGTGTAAAACTTCGCAATCTGACAACTCTTTTGCTATTTCTACAAATGCTGGAGTTGCATCTAAGCCCACAACTGTGTGTCCTTGGCTCTTGAACGCCACTAAGTCTCGTCCTGGCCCGCACCCTATGTCTAGGATTTTACCGGGGTTGCGGGGCATGGCAGCCGTCAGTGCGTCCCGATTTTGGGAGACGTCGTGATGCCATGTTCCTGCTCGGAAAGATTCGGCGGTTAGCTGGTATTCTGCGATCGTCACTTCTTCACGTTTGTCCACAATTCCTCCTTATATGATGTCCGGTTAAATAATACCCCATTCCATCCGATTTTCCATTGCCGAGGGATTTTAGATTAAAATTACTCATCAATTTAAAATCTCAAATCTCAAATTGCCCCATGCCCTATGCCCTATGCCCCATGCCCAATTTTTTTAATATTTTCTGCCGATTAGCAAATAAGTCGTCATGTCTCCTTTGCCTTTGACATTGATTGTACCGCGCTTTTCCAATAAATACCGATCGCACAGTAACTGATAAGTTGAATCGCTAACTTGAATTTTACCAGAAATTCCCTGAGATTCCATGCGGCTAGCTGTATTGACAGCATCTCCCCACAAGTCGTAAATAAACTTTTTGGTGCCGATTACACCTGCTACAACAGGCCCAGTATTAATCCCAATGCGAATATTAAGTGGTTGGTCACATTCTCCACTCAAGTTTCATAATTTCTTGCTGCATTTCCAGGGCCATTTCGGCAATTGATTCTGCATGATTTGTACAGGGCATTGGCAAGCCGCCTGCTACCATATAATTATCGCCGATTGTCTTGATCTTTTCCAGTCCATATTGCTCGCTTAATCGATCGAATGCTGAAAATATTTTGTTAAGTAATTCCACTAATTCTTGAGGAGATGTGCGGGAAGATATTTCGGTAAAGCCCACAATATCGGCAAAAAGAATCGTGACTTCGGCAAATCCATCCGCAATGTTGCTGTCACCTTTTTTTAGGCGATCGGCAATCATTGCTGGTAAGATATTTAATAATAAACGTTCGGATTTTTCTTGTTCTGCACGCAATATTTCCTCGGCTTTTTTGCGCTGTGCAATTTCGTCATAGACTCGACAAAACATTTGATTGAAAGCAAGCATTACTTCTCCTAATTCATCATCACGTTTGACTGAAAGAGAATAAAAATTAGGCTGATCTCGATCTTTGCTCAAAGCATCTCCCGCAGCTATCAAGTCATCGCGCAGTCTCAAGATAGGTGCAATTACTGTACCTCCTAAAAATAGCATGGTCACAGAAGTCACAAAGGCTGATATAATGATTACAAGAATAGCAATTCGCCCGATAAATGCGTAAAGTTCAGGTTGAATTAAGGAAGCATCGTGGCGAACAATTAATATGTAATCACCTCCCAAATGTCGCTCACTCCAAGCAATATCATAGCGTTTCCCATCGAGATTTTTTTTGCGAACAATACCATCGTTTTTTAGTTCCTCTAAACTGATTTCTGGCGGTTCGCCAACTGTATAGATTAGCCCATCGTCAGCTTGGTAAATAGATAATCCTAAAATTACTGTAGAATCCTTAGTAATATTTTTAATTTTTGCTTGCAATACATTGCGATCGGACATATCTTGTTTGATCAAAAATATTAGGGAATCAACTGTGGCGCGAGATACCTGTTCCAGTTGCATTAATAGTTCATCTTCGCGCCGAAAATAAGAGGGAACTAAAATAATGGCCTCTATTACCAGAATGCTAGCAAATACCCACAAGGCGATTTGCCTAGACAATCGAGATTTGAAGAAACCTAAGAATGAGAAAATTCGCAGTGACATAAAATTTACTATTTACTATTTGTCAGTTGTCAGTTGTCAGTTGTCAGTTATCAGTTGTCATTAACTCTTAGTTTTTGACTCACGACTTATGACTACTGATTGATTAGAAGGCCCCTGAATAATATAATAAGCAAATTAAACCGACAGTGCACTGACTAATCTGCCCGCCAGCAGAGAAGAAGTCAGAAGTCTTCACGATCTGGGTTAAGATAGTGATTGTAATATATGGCTAGCGATCGTGAATTCTCATTCTACTGCCTCACTTGTAAACAAGGAAATATTTCCGGGAGAAGTTTTTGTCAATACTGCGGATTTTGATATCGGCATTCGGCGACTTTTGCCTAAATATGACGAAATGCTGGATGTATTAGCAGGTTGTATTAGTAGTGCTAACCACCGTATTTTAGAACTGGGTTGCGGTACGGGAGAACTTAGTTTAAAAGTTCTCCAACGCTACCCATCTGCGGAAATATTTGCTGTAGATTATTCGCCGCGAATGCTTGATTTTGCCCGCAGGAAAATAGAGTCCGCAGGATATGCTGCTAGGTGGAGTGGAATTGAAATGGATTTCGGAGAATGGGCGAATAATCCCAATTTTTCTGGTTTTGGCGATCAATTTGATGCTTGTATTTCATCTCTGGCAATTCACCATCTTGATGATGAGATGAAGTTGAAGTTATTTCAACGCATTCGTGAAAGTTTAAATCCTGATGGCTGTTTTTGGAATGCCGATCCGATATTAGCAGAATCGGCGGCAATGAGAGATATTTATCAAGCTGCGCGAGAAGAGTGGGCTGCTAATCAGGGGGAAACATTGGCAAAAATTCGGGGGAATGTGGGAATGAGTGTCTCTTATGGGTATTCCAATCCCGATCGCCTGGCGACACTCTCTGCACATTTGGAAATGCTGGCCTCATCTGGATTTGAGACGATCGCAGTTCCTTGGAAATATTACGGTATGGCGGTGTTTGGGGGTTTTGTTAATTAAGGAATTCTGGCGAATTACGGTGAATCCCGGCGGTTAGAAACCGCGTCTACACAAGCAAAGTCCGCCTACGCGGACTAAGAATCAGAGAGTATTCTGGAATTTAAGGAACAGGTGTGGTAATTTCAGTAGGTGCGATCGCCCCTGGTGTTGGCACTGCTTCTGCTGGGTTTTGCAGCATTTGGCGCTGTTTGTTCCGAAATTCGGCGGCCGCATCGTTTAAATTTTGACGCTGTTCAGATGTAAATTCATCCATACTGCGGCCGCCTCCCAATCTGGATCTATGAATTAAATCAAATAGTCCTGTTCCACTGCTGCGGCCGGAAAAAGGGTCGGGATTGTCGTTAGTTTGAAAGTCTTGTAGTGGCTGGGAATTGTTTAAACTGCTGGCTTGAGCGAATGTTGCTTGAGGTAAGAAAAGGGTGGAAGATGCGATCGCACTGACAGCAACCCGCATTATCCAATGACTCGATTTAGAAGTTTTGCTGTTCATAATTTATTTGTTTAACCTTCAAAAAAAACAATTCTATCTAAACAATATTCTGAGGGTCAAAAAATATTGTACCACTTCTTAAAAGTTTAGATCCGGGTAGGGACACTCAAGCGTGCCCTTCTTAGTGTCAACTTAAGCCTGAAAGCCCTGATAAATCTCGTTTTTACCTGAGTCTAGATCCCCCTAAATCCCCCTTAAGAAGGGGGACTTTGATCGGACTCTTGTCCCCCCCTTCTTAAGGGGGGCTAGGGGGGATCTAGACTTCGACTAAAAACCGATATTTATCAAGGGTTTTAGGCTTAAGTTGACACCTATGGACAGTGGAGTGTCCCTACGATGGACTGCGATCGGGGTAGGGACTAAGGCCAAGCCGTGTCCCTACAATGGACGGTGCTGGTTAAACGATCGCCCTAAGCAAACCTGCGCCGCAACAGGGGCTGAATGCTCAGCAGCGCCACTAAATCAAACACCAGCAGCACCAACAGCGCTCCTCCAAAGGTGACTGTACCCCAAGGGGCTTGCATGACGACACTGGCTAGCGACCAATCGCTGTGCAGGTACAAATAGCGAATAGGTTCGATCGCATAACTCAGAGGATTGAGTGTCACCACAACTTGCAACCAGTCTGGCATAAATGACAGCGGCGCGAGGGCTGTGCTGGCAAATAACAGCGGCAGGTTAGTAACAAAAATTACCGCAATCAATTCTACGTGGCCGGGGAGAGCGAAGGCTAAACCCAGACTCAAACCAGTGACACCCAAAACTAACAACAGGACTATGAGGGCGATCGCCCCTAGTCCGGCAATTCCGGGGAATCCCGCGCCCAAAAACGCTCCAGCCGTTACAATTGCGCCTGTTTGGATGAAGCTGAGGGTGACGATGAAAATAGCGGAAGCTAGGACGATCGAAAATCTGGAAGCCAGGGGCGCGACTAATAGGCGGTTGAGAAATCCGAATTCGCGATCGAACATAATCGGCAAACCGGCATTCAGCGCCCCGGCAAAGGCAGTAAAAACGATTACACCAGCGCCGAGAAATTGTCCGTAATTCTGGCTTTCGCCGAACAAGCCAGCGGGAGCATTTTCAAACAGGGCTCCGAACAAAACCAACCACATCAGCGGCTGAATAATGCCTGCAATTAGCGTTGAAGGGCGGCGCTGCAATTGAATAAACAGGCGCTTGGTTAAGGCGAGTGTTTCTTGGATGAAGTCGCCCAGCAGGGAACTGTTGGAGGCTGTAAGGGCCGTTGAGGGCGATCGCTGCTGGTTGAGGTTGTTGGTGGATGTAACAGTACCGCTCATAATTACTTGTTTGCGCTGATTTTGATTAAATCTAACTATCTTTACAGTAGCAAGTCTGGGGGTATTGGTGGCGATCGGGCGATCGCCCTTACAATTGTTGGGGGTCAATGCCTTTTTCTCGCAGCAATTCTATTAAAGCTTGATAGCGCTGCTGTTCCTGTTGTCGCAGAGTGCGTTCTGCTTCTAGCTGTTGTTGAGCGAGTTGTTTTTCTTGCTGAGCAAGTTCTTTTTCTTGCTGTTCGCGATCGGCCCGTTGGCTTTCCTGTTCTCGAAGTCGATCTAATTCTACAGAGGTGAGGAATCTGCGATCGTCTGGGCGATAAATTTCGATGGTTTCTGGTGTGAGTTGAAACCGTATCCCCAAGCGGGGGCTAACCCAACCGTTGATTTCAGCGATTTCTTCTAGGCGATCGCCCACAAGTTGAGAGCCTGTAAATTCTACGGTATCTGGGTCATAGATGTAATATTCTTCAACTCCATAGTTCTGATAGAAGAATAGTTTTTTGAGCATTTCCGTGTGGGTATTTCCAGGGGATAATATTTCAAATACTACTTGAGGCGGAATATTATCTTCTTCCCATTGTTTGTAATAACCCCTATCTCCTTTTGGTCTGCCAAAAACAGCGAGTATATCTGGTGCTTTGCGAATTTTGTTATTGCCTTCGACGGGATACCAGAGTAAGTCACCGGCAATAAATACGTCAGGGGAAGTAGCGAATAATATTTCTAGATTTTCTTTGATTGTGACAATCCAGCGGAATTGTTTGGTGTTGTCTGCCATTGGTTGACCGTCGCTGTCCGGGTAGATGATTTGTGGTGTTGTTTGTGGGGCGAGTTGTTGTACCATGCCGTTCACCTTTTGGCTGCAATAGTTTTAATTCTATCACGTAGAGGGGAGTCAAGGGCGATCGCGACTGAAAAACGGTGCTGGATATGCTATATTGAGTAGGAAGAATTTGGCAGAAAAATGTCTTGTACTTTCACGGCAATTGTTTATTGGGAAGAGGATGTTTATGTAGCCGAGTGTCCTGAAGTGGGAACGGCTAGCCAAGGAGAAACGATAGAAGAGGCGATCAGCAATCTCAAAGAGGCAACGGAACTTTATTTAGAAGAATTCCCTCTGCCTAAAACTTCCCCCCGTCTGCTAACTACATCTAACAGTGCTATCCTATAAGAGAACCAGACATTGGCGAGGAAAAAATCTTGTCAACTATCACCGACATAGGGACTTTAATTAGCCGTCAGCCTGACATACACGGTGGCTGTCCAATTATTGCCGGAACTGGTGTTACAGTGCGGCGCATTGCTATTTGGTACAAGCAAGGTTTGAATGCGGAAGAAATTGCCGATCGCATCGGGCATTTAACTCTCACCCAAGTCTATGCAGCTTTGACTTATTATCATGCTAACCGAGAGGAAATTGATGCTGACATTGCAGCGGAAGAAGCAGAAGGATCTCGAATAGAAGCATTGATTTGCGATCGTCAGATTCAAAAGCAGCCCACCGATATAGATTTAGAAATACCAACAATAGCCAACTATCTCAGTCGCCGGGAATTTATGCAATTGTCGCTAGAAGAGAGGCGAAATATTTTAGAAAGACAAGCTGAGGTAATGTTGCAGCATTATCAGGAAGATAGAGAATGGCAAGAATTAGAAGCAGGAGATTTAATTGACTACTAACTCTCCTTCTCCTAAACGGGGTGATATTTGGTTGGCTAATTTTGACCCAACACTGGGAGCCGAAATCAAAAAAATTCGTCCGGCTGTAGTAGAGTATGAGTAGTTACTTATCAAGGGCGATCGCACTTGGTTTAAGTAAGGGCGATCGCAGACTTACAACTTAGCATTCCCAGGTTACGCAGTCAGAAGGCAGTTATGGTTTAGCAGCTTTAACCACATCCTCAACCATTTTAATCGCCTCTTTGATTGCCATTTTACCGTTTTCTACGGCCCTAATTAAATCCTGAGCGTCTTTCGGGCTAATTAAATCGAGCCTGACGGGTTCTTTCAAGGAAACAATAAATTTAGTTTTATCGCTGTCTCCCAGCTTAGAGGCTCTTTCTTTGGCTTCAACATCTCTTAGCTGTTCTTTTAAGTTTTTCAGCATTTCTGCTTGTTTTCCCTCATTAAAAGTGCCATCAAAGAACATTCGTTTTGCCCCTACAAGAGCCGCAGCACCTAAAGCTGCACCCCCAACAACTAATCCTACGGGAGGTGCAACGGCTATTAACCCAAATAGAAATGATGTACCACCGAAAGCAGCCACCGCCGCACCAGCACCGGCAGCCCCCACCACACCAATGCCAATCTCTCCTAAAATGCCTAATTTATCATGTGGGTTTTTTTCCAGTTGCTCTATTGACTTCAGAATTTGCTCTTTGGTTGGCGTTTTATTTGCAGACATATTAGACCTCAATCTTTTTGCTAATTTGGGCAGTTAAGCAGTGATGACGTTGCGGAAAATTGTATTGAAAACGTCTATCAGCAGTTGAAAAAATGCTTTGGCAATCTCAATAATGTTTTGAGCAATTCCAATAATTCCATCATCAGACACCTCTTTGCCTTGGGCGCGTTGATCGAGTCGGTGGCCGGCTATTGCACCAATTGGGATACCCAGCGCTGTTGCCAAAGGTGCTAATAACGGGCCGACAAATGGTATCGAATTTGCCAAAATTCCTACAGCGGCGCCAACAGCAGCCCCTATCGCTAAATTGGAATGCGCTTTGACAAATTCTATGATTTTAATCAGGAGAATTTTACCGATGAATAAAACTTTGTTACCAGCTTTTTTCGTGTATGTGGCGAGTTCATGCAGCCGGATCGAGACTTCATGCGGCAAGCCGATATCATTTAACCACACATACAAGTCGCTGCTACTCATTGCATCAGCATCGACTTGCCAGAGAGCCATTTTTAAATTAGCTTGAGGTAGGGATAATGGACTAGACATGGTTTTTTATCTTCTTGTAAATTACAAAATTTTTACGAACATTTTACGAGGCGAAAAGCCCCTAAACATCGCTCACTGATGCGGCCACATTTTGAGCAACTTCTTTAACCGCTGGAGTAGCGGATGTAGCCACATTTTGAGCAACTTTTTGAACCGTTAGGGATGCACCCTGATATCTGACATAGTTGCGCCAGTCAGATTTACATGGTTAAAATCTTTTAGGTTGCCTAAGATTGTTTTAAAGCCCCTGCTTGAATTTTAAGTTAATTTTTCTGTAGTGTAAAGTAGGAGAATGTCACAATTTGCCAGTAGTTGATAAAATTAGCTAGCCGTTCAAGGTCACATTTTGCCATCCTTAGTCAGAAAAAGTCAGAAAAAGTCTGATACAATAGATAAAACCTCCTACATTTACCCAATAAATGGATGTTCAAGAACTCTTAAGGTTAGCCAATGGCTTGGTGTTCGCTAAGACCGGCAAACGATTGGACGATCTGCAACAGGCAGTAGTACGGGGAACGTGGCAAGGTAAAAGATACTCCGAAATTTCTAAAGAGGTTCATTGTACTGAACGCCATGTCAGAAATATTGCCTCAAAGTTATGGCAAACTCTTTCAGAAATATTAGATGAAGATGTAATGAAATCAAATTTGCGCTCCACAATGGAGAGGTATCAAGTTTCTCACAATTCTAATTTCCTCAATTATAATTTTTTAGAACAGGGTAACATCAACTTCTGCACAGAAACGCCACACCCTCCAACAACTCCCCAAAACTCACCCCCAACACAAACCTCAACTGAAGACGACACCCAACAGAAACCGCGAGTTGATTTAAGAGATGCACCCGATCGCAAAACCTTCTACAACTCCACATCCTCACCCCTCACCACCCTCGAAAATGCGATCGCACACCAAAACTGCCGCCTCCTCACCATCACAGGCATGACAGGCACCGGTAAAAGCGCGATCGCCCGTAACCTCATCCCCCAAATTCAAACTCAGTTCGATCGCATCATCTGGCGCAGTCTCCGCACCTCCCCACCCCTAGAAACAACCCTCAAAAACCTCATTCAATTTCTCTCAAATCAAAACCCCCCCAACCCCCCCTTACCAAGGGGGGGCGAAGAGCGACAAACCCCCCCCTTACCAAGGGGGGGCGAAGAGCGACAAACCCCCCCCTTACCAAGGGGGGGCGAAGAGCGACAAACCCCCTCCTTACCAAGGGGGGGCGAAGAGCGACAAACCCCCCCCTTACCAAGGGGGGGCGAAGGGGGGGTTTTCCCCGCCAACACCGACGATCAATTATCAATCCTAATAGAAACATTGCGCGAAAATCGCTGTCTCATCATCCTCGATGACGTCCAGCAAATTCTCAGCAGCGGGCAACTTTCCGGCAATTATAAACCCGGATATGAAAACTACGGAACCCTATTTAAACTCATCGGCGAAATTCCCCATAATAGCTGCTTAATCCTCAATAGTTGGGAACCTCCCTCAGACATCCTCACATTCACCGACGATAATTCAGCAGTATGTTTATTACAATTAACCGGTTTAGGTGAAGCCGCCACAGAAATTCTGATAGAAAAAGGTTTATTGGATGAAGAACAATGGCCAGAATTGATTGAGCTTTATCAAGGTAATCCCCTCTGGTTAAAATTAGTCGCTCAAACTATTAACAACTTATTTAACGGTAGAGTATCTCAATATTTAAGTTATCAACCAGTGTTTTTAAGCGACGAATTGACACCGATATTGCAGCAGCACTATCAGCGGTTGTCGGAAATAGAAAAACAGGCGATTTCGCAACTTAGTAATGAAATCGAACCTGTTTCGTTGACCCAATTATGGCAAAATGTCAAGGCTCGCAGGGCGAATTATTTAAAGCAATTCAATCTTTAGACAGACGGGGAATGATCGAAAAATTGAGCTGTGAAACTGAAACGGTTTTCACAATTCCACCTGTGTTAAAACAGTATGTTAAGATGGTTTTAGAATAGCTGCCATCTTGATTATTCGGCGGTTGAAACCGCTACTACACAAACGAAGTCCGCCTTCGCGGACTAAGAAATAAGAGGGATATTTCACCATAACTGGGTATTAAATATCTAGCTAAATGAGAGCCAACCACGATCGCAACTCCTACCAAACATAAACAAATGCTTACCTTCGATCGATTCATCAAGCAACTTCCCGATGAAGACGGACGCTATGAACTTGTTAATGGAGAAATTGTCAAAATCTTGCCAACAATCAGACTGCACGAAAACGTAGCTGATTTTATTCAGAATACGTTTCATGACGAAGTAAAACGACTCAACCTGAATTACAGAATATCTGGTAGAATTGTAGTCAGGACTTTAACTCAGAATAGTAAAGAACAAGGTCGCCAGCCCGATGTTACTGTAATAGATCAAACGATTTGGGAATCCAAACCCTTCGACTATTCAGCACTAACTGAACCGCTGCAATTAGTTGTAGAAGTTGTCTCGATAAATTGGGAAGATGATTATATCGACAAGCTGGATGAATATCAGCGGCTGGGAATTTCTGAATATTGGATTGTCGATTATTTAGCTTTGGGTAGCAGAAACTATTTGGGGAATCCGAAAGAACCGACTGTTTTTGTTTACCTGCTTGATGAAAATGGGGTTTATCAAATGACTGCTTACCGAGGAAATGATCGAATTCTATCCCGAACTTTCCCAGAATTAGCATTGACAGCAGAGCAAGTGTTGGATGTATGATATCAAATCCAGCTTAAATATCGTTTTATCTCTTAGTCTGCGAAGGCAGACTTCGTTTGTGTAGACGCGGTTTCAACCGCCGAAATTTTCTCAAGATTTTTTTGGGCTAACAAGCGCGATCGAACAACCGCTGAGATCGGGTTGAATGCCTAACAAACGCTGACGGACGGACTCTGCTAACTGCTCCCGATAATTGAGATAAGCTTCTACTGTTTCTTGGTGTCGGAGATAATAGCCGATCGCACTATAGACATCGGACAATGACACTGTTGAATAACGCTGCACAATTGATTCCGGCGACGCACCATCCTGAAAAGCTCGAATCACCAAAAAGCGATTTTCGATGGGGGAGGGCGGGTTTATTTGACCTGTCTGTAACCTTTAAGGCTACTCGCGAACCCGCCCCTACAGCTAATTGAGAATGGTGCAACATTTCAGTTACATCCGTTACATCCGTTACAAAATCCGTTGCCGAACTTCCCCCTTCCCTCAAACTACGATCGCATCGCCTGCCTTTTGCTCAGCCTTCAAATCCCGATTGCTAGCAGCAGCCAACTCCGCATCCAACAAAGTCTTACCAGTCGCAGCCAAATACACATCATCCAAACTCGGACGAGATTGAGCAATCCCAAAAATAGGAAGTCCCGCATTTTTCAACGCTTGCTGAATCGCGATCAATGCGTCGCTTTGTGCACCCACCACCAAATTCAAAGAATTTCCTTGAGCACTGTTGATAATCACTTCTTGCACAAAAGGCAGAGATTGCATTAAAGCTTTTGCTGTTTCCGCTTCTGCGATCGGCGAAAACTCCCGAATCCGCAGAGTCACCCGATCGCCCCCAACCCGATTTTTCAACTCCAGAGGCGTCCCCTCAGCAATCACCGTACCCTTGTCAATAATCGCCACGCGATCGGCCAAAGCATCCACCTCTTCGAGATAATGACTCGTAATCAAAACCGTAGTCCCCTCCTCCCGCAAGCGACGCAGGAAATCCCAAACCACCACCCGACTTTCAATGTCGAGCCCGACAGTAGGCTCGTCCAAAACCAAAACATCCGGCTGGTGTAGCAATCCAGCCGCCAAATCCAAGCGCTTGCGAATACCCCCGGAATAGGTGCCCGTCTGTTTATTTTCCCACTCCTCCAAACCGAGGAGTTTGACCATTTTGTCAATTTGCCCTTTAATGGTATGGCGGGGCAAATGGTAAAGCGCCGCTTGCAATTGCAGGAGTTCCCGGCCCGTCAACACCTTATCGAGAGCAACTTCTTGGGCGACGTAGCCCAGTCTCTGTCTAGCAATTCTCGGCTGACTGACAGCAGAAATGCCAGACACTTCAATTCGTCCGCTGTCTGGCGATGTCAAAGTACAAAGTACCCGCAGGGTTGTGGTTTTACCAGCACCGTTGGGGCCTAGCAAACCAAATATCTCCCCCGGTTCTACCTTGAAGGAAACATCTTTAACGGCTTCTACATTGCCGTAGCGTTTCTGAAGATTTTCAACTAAAACGGCGGGAGCCATATTATTATAGGATGAACAGGTTGTTAATATTTTGACACTTCCCGGCTCAAATTGCCGAAAAGTTTTGTTGGCGAATGGGAATGGCTTCTCAATTTAACTTGTAGGGGCGGGTTTTACCAACCATCAGTGCCTAAAACCAATAATCTCATAAACCCGCCCTCACCCAACCCTAAAATTTGGGGGCTTGTCGATCGGATACCACGTTGTTTTTTATTGATCCACAACCTAATTTTTGGCAAAAATAATGAGTTTTGAGTTAACTATAACTTCTGGGTTAGCAACTCAAAACTGATCGTTTTTCAAGTAGAGATACACCTGAAACCTGTTATTTATAATTATCTCTACCTTAAGGCTGATGTCGATCGCGATTTTAATAATCAACCACCGCTCTAAAATACATCTAATCTCAAACACATCAAACTATCTAACGCACAATTTAACCCACAAAAATGCCACATATCAAAATTTTACCGGGCAATTTCTACTTCTAACTCGCCTGTAGGGAGTTGAGGGTGGTACCTTTAATCAACAATTTTTACCCAGCCACGCCGGACGTTGTACAGGAGTCTGTTGATGATGGCGTACTCATCTTCATTCAGCGTTCTTTCTAAGAGTGCAGATCTAAGCTGCCTCCGATCGTGGCGAGTAACCACGCTGGAGAACATGACCTGACCAAATAACTCTTCGAGTGTCATTTGGGATACTGACATGATATTTGACCTCCTAATTCCTTGAGACAGACAACACTTTTACATAGTCACCATCATTCTATTATGGTCTGTTCCATCAGGTCTAAAGGCGATCGAAAACATTGACAAGCTGTGATTTTTGCGCTAATAATTTGTGACCCATAGCTTGACGCCAAGTGACTTGGATCTTGTGATTTGGTGATCCTGGTCACTTTTTTGCAGGAAGAGGGAAGAAGGAAGAGGGGAGAGGGCTATGATGGCGATCGCACATCTCAGGAAAGCCCCAACCAGCCTCAAAAGCTCTCTCTCCCGTCTTAACCCATTTTTCACACTGCCAATTTTCCTGCTAATTGAGACATCGATCGATCGTCGCCACTACCGACTCGGCCAAATCTTTCAGCGCGTAACCCCCCTCCAAACCAAAGACAATGCGACGAGTGATTTGCAGGCAATATCCCGTGAAAGTACCGTAATCTGAGGGTGCCAGGTTTATACTCGCCAGGGGATCGGCAGCATTAGCGTCGTAGCCGGCGCTGACAATCAACAAATCCGGCTCAAACTTGGACAAAAACGGCATAACTTGAGATTCAAAGGCGCTCAGGTATTCCGCAATGCCGCTGCCGGGATATAACGGAATGTTCAGCACATTGTCGTAAGCCCCGTGCTCGTCAGCATCTCCCGTTCCTGGATAGCAGGGAGATTGGTGCAGGGAACAGTAGGCAATTTGTCGGCTGTTTTCCACCAAAGATTGAGTGCCGTTACCGTGGTGCACGTCCCAGTCGAGGATGGCGACACGTTTAATTCCCTGGTGTTCGAGGGCGTAATGAGCTGCGATCGCAGCATTGGAAAACACACAAAATCCCATCGCCCGATCGCTCTCAGCATGGTGTCCAGGCGGCCTCGCCAGTACAAAAGCCGGCTCACCATTCGCCAAAACTCGATCGACCCCATCCAGCCAAGCACTCGCAGCCAGCAGCGCTACATCGTAACTTTCCGCAGAAATCGGCGTGTCACCGTCGAGGTAGCCACCTCCCCCCTTTGCCAAATGTTCGACTTCCTTGATGTATCTCTGGGCGTGAACTTTTTTGATAGCACAGAACAGTTCCCGATCGCGGCGGGCTACTGGCGTGGGCAGTTGCCACTCAATTTGAGCCGCCCAGGGAGCAGCTTTCAGAGCATTGGCGATCGCACTTAAACGTTCTGGTCGCTCTGGGTGAAGCATTCCAGTCTTGTGCAGTAAGAAATCGTCGGAATAGATGACGGGTAACATCAGCAGATTTTAGATTTTATATTTTAGATTTTAGATGGTCAATCGATTTTCGATTTTCGATTTTGGATTTTCGATTGAATAATTAGAGAATTCAAGCACTCATTTTATTTTTTATTTTCTCGCAAGAATTCCTGAGCAATGCCTTCTGCTCTCTGCCTAAAACCAACTTTCTAGCTTTGGTCAACCGAGCGCAAAATCACCACAGGCTAAATCATCAATTGTCCTTGTTTTGTCACTTAATTTTTCTGGCTACTTTCCCATACTCTCCAAGGCAAAATGTGATATAATTCAAGAGTAATTTGCAATATTTGGCAACTCTACTGAATCCAAACCGATTTTATCGTATTTTTGGGATTTATAGCGGTCAAATTAAAAGTTTTAACGGAGTTTTTTCACCTATGAGCACCCCTGAGTCGCGGATAATCCCGACGGATCTGGGTAATGAGATGTCCCGATCGTACTTGGAATACGCCATGAGCGTAATTGTTGGTCGGGCACTACCAGATGCTAGGGACGGTCTCAAGCCCGTTCACCGACGCATTCTCTACGCCATGAACGAATTGGGCTTGACACCCGATCGACCCTTCCGCAAGTGCGCCCGCGTCGTGGGGGAGGTGCTGGGCAAGTATCACCCCCACGGAGACACCGCAGTTTACGACGCCTTGGTGCGGATGGCTCAAGATTTCTCCATGCGGGAACGCCTGATCAACGGTCACGGTAATTTCGGCTCGGTAGACAACGACCCCGCCGCAGCCATGCGGTACACCGAGTGTCGCCTCACCGCCCTGACTAGCGACTCGATGCTACGCGACATCGACTGCGAAACAGTTAATTTCGGCGACAACTTCGACGGTTCCCAGCAAGAACCCCTGGTACTCCCAGCTCGCATCCCCCAAATTTTGCTCAACGGTTCATCGGGAATCGCTGTCGGAATGGCCACCAACATTCCGCCACACAATTTAGGGGAAATAATTGACGGTTTCGTAGCCCTGATTCACAATCCAGAAATTACCGACCTGGAATTGATGCAATACATCCCCGGCCCGGACTTTCCCACCGGAGGGCAAATTTTAGGGAAAGCCACGATTCGGGAAGCCTACACCACCGGTCGCGGCTCAATTACAATGCGGGGCGTCGCCAGCATTGAAACCATCGAACACGTCGGCCGCCCAGACAAAGAAGCAATTATTATCACCGAATTGCCTTACCAAACAAACAAGGCGGCCCTAATTGAGAAAATTGCCGAACTGGTAAACGACAAAAGATTAGAGGGAATTTCCGACATTCGCGACGAAAGCGACAGAGACGGAATGCGAATTGTCATCGAGCTCAAACGTGATGCCTATCCCCGCGTAGTTCTGAACAACCTCTACAAACAAACACCACTCCAATCCAATTTTGGAGCCAATATGTTAGCGCTAGTAAATGGGGAACCCCAACTACTTTCGCTCTCGCAATTTCTGAATGTTTTCCTAGACTTTCGGATTGAGACAATTACTCGTCGGACTCAATACGAACTCCGCAAAGCAGAAGAACGGGACCATCTCCTGCAAGGCTTATTAATTGCACTCGACAACCTAGATGGAATTATTCAGCTAATTCGTCGCGCTCCTGACTCCGCAGCAGCCAAACAAGAATTGATCGATAACTACGGTCTTTCTGAGCAGCAATCCGACGCAATTTTGCAAATGCAACTCAGGCGTTTAACAGCCTTGGAAGCGCAAAAAATTCAACAAGAACACGAGGAATTACGAGCTAAAATTTCCGACTTGGAAGATATTCTAGCGCGCCGGGAACGCATTCTAGAAATCGCCGAATTTGAAGCAGTCGAAATCAAAAACAAAATCGCCACTCCGCGACGTACAGTCATCGAACACGCCGAAGGAGAAATCGACGAAAGAGATTTGATTGCTAACGAACAAGCAATCATTCTGATCACAGAACAAGGCTACATCAAGCGGATGCCAGTCAGCACTTTCGAGGCCCAAAGTCGCGCAACTCGCGGCAAAGCAGGCACGAAAATGAAAGAAGACGACGGAGTAGAACATTTCCTTTCCTGTTGCGATCATGACAGCGTTTTGTTCTTCAGTGACCGAGGCGTAGTTTACTCGGTCAAAGCTTATCAAATTCCGGTTAGTTCCCGGACAGCGCGCGGAATGCCTGTGCTGCAACTGCTGCCGATTCCAATGGAAGAAAAAATCACTTCTATGGTGTCTGTAACAGAATTCAGCAGCGAAGAATACTTGGTAATGCTAACTCGCAACGGCTACATCAAGAAAACAGCGCTTGCAGCTTTTTCCCATATCCGAACTAACGGTTTAATCGCTATTTCTCTAGAAGAAGGCGACCAACTGCGGTGGGTGCGGAGAGCAAAAGTTGGCGACAGCATTATCATCGGAACGCGCCAAGGGATGGCAATTCATTTCCGCACCAATCACGAACAGTTGCGCCCCACTGGGCGGGCAACCAGGGGTGTGAAATCAATGAAATTGCGATCGGGCGATGAATTGATTAGCATGGACATTTTGCCAAGTTCAATTGTGGCCGAAATTGCCGAATTGGCAACGGAAGAATCAGAATTTGAGGCGGCAGATATTCCGCAATTAGAAACGGGCGACACGGAAATTGAGGCCGCAGATATTGCTGAATTGGAAACGGGTGACTCGGAAATTGAAGAGGAAGAATTAGAACTGGAAACTGAGGAAATTGAAGGCAGCGAAAGCGACGATGCCGAAGAAATTACTACTGTTAGCAGCGAAGTGCCTTCGGTTTTGGTAATCACAACCAACGGCTACGGGAAGCGCGTTCCAGTTTCTCAATTCCGCCTCCAAAGACGAGCTGGGAAGGGCTTGACTGCTACTAAATTCAAGTCTAAAAAGGCTCAAGATCATGTAGCGGCGCTGCGTATTGTTAACGACAGCGACGAGTTGATGATCGTTACCAACCGAGGTATTATTATCCGTCAGGCTGTCAGTGCAATTTCCACGCAATCCCGAACAGCAACGGGGGTGCGGGTGCAGCGGTTGGATGAGGATGATTCGATCGTGGCGGTGGCTTTAGTGCCGCCTGCGGGTGAAGAGTCGATCGAAGATTCGGAATCAGAGGAAGCGTCAGAGGATTAATAGGTTCTCATGGGTAAGGTGGCCACTGCATTAGTGTCAACTTAAGGTCAAAACCCTCTGTATATCTCGCTTGTAGCCGAGTCTCGATCCCCCTAAATCCCCCTTAAGAAGGGGGACTTTGAGTGCTCTTCCCCCTTTTTAAGGGAGTAGGGTGTGAGTAGGGGTTGAAGGGGGCAAGAATGCGGGGGGATCGAGAGGATTGTGACTCAGACAGAATATCGATCCTACGTTTAACCTTAAGTTGACGCCAATGCACTGCCCACCTTACTGCTTTAATGTACAGAATTACAAATGTTGCCATGCTTCATCCTCCTGGGAGATCAACCAGTATTTTTGCAGGGAAGATTCACTTAGGATGCTATTTTCTAGCTGGTATTTTTGATATTTAGTTTTGAAAAATAGCAGAAAAACCCCAACCTATTATAACATAAATTATGGAATATTTTCCATTGATTGAAGGAGTAGTTATTTAGCACTCATTCCATTTACCTCTCATAATAATCAAGAGAGTAATTAATCGAAAATAATCTCTATCATATCAAATTTTTGGGTATCGAAATTACTCATCTCTCTCTTCTCTTCCTCTGCGCTCTCTGCGGTCTCTGCGGTTAAATCATTCCGAAAAAACCGTAAACGATATCGCTTACAATCCTAGGAGGAAATTAGGCAAGAAAACTATGAATAGGTTTGTAGTGAGGACTTTATTCCTCAGCGTTAGTTTAGCCCTCGCAGCCAGCGGAATGTCACCAACAACCGCAGCAGTTGTGCCTGCTCCGATGATTGGTAAATCAATAGCACAAACCACTGAAAATAGCAAGCTAAAACCTCTAACCGAACAGGAAATTTCCCAGCGCTTGCAAGGTTTACCGAACTGGACTAGAGAGGGTAAAACTATTAAATACACCCACGACTTTAAAAATTTTGTGCAGGCTGTCAGTTTTGTAAATTGCCTGATTTCACCGTCAGAAAAAGCCGGCCACCATCCCGATATTTTTATTGCTTACAACCGCGTTACAATTAGTCTCACAACCCACGATGCAGGAGGCTTGACAAAACCAGACTTCGAGCTAGCCGAGACTATCTCTAAAGTAGTGAGCGAGTGGATGCCGGGAAATGTTTGTTTAGTAGTGGAAGGTTCTGGATGATAAATTTACTGCACCAAACTGCCAAATGTCAAGTTAAAAGACTGTTTTTAGTTTTATCAGTTTGCTTTTTCCTTGGGCCAACTGCTGCTTTTGGGCAATCCATTACTCCCGCAACTGACGGCACCGGCACTGTCGTCACCCCTCAAGGAAATCGCATTGATATTAGCGGTGGAAAACTGTCGAGAGATGGGGCTAATCTTTTCCACAGTTTTCAGCAATTCGGATTGAGTGAAACTCAAACTGCTAACTTTCTATCTAATCCTGCTATTCAAAATATTTTAGCACGAATAGTCGGGGGAAATGCTTCAGTAATTAATGGCTTGATTCAAGTGACGGGCGGGAATTCCAATTTATTTTTAATGAATCCTGCGGGGATTGTTTTTGGCGCTAATGCTCAGCTAAACGTGCCTGCATCCTTTACTGCGACTACTGCGAATAGTATTGGTTTTGGTGATTATTCGTTTAAGGCGATCGGCTATAATAATTATACCACTTTGCTAGGAACGCCAAGCAATTTTAATTTTTCGGCAATTGAGTCGGCAAGTATTGTTAATCGCGGAAATTTGGCAGTGAATCCGGGGGAAAGTTTAACTTTACTCGGCGGAAATGTCACAAATACAGGTAAAGTATCGGCACCAGGAGGTCAAATTAACATTGTTTCTGTACCGGGGGCAAGTTTTGTTCGCATCAGTCAACCGGGACATTTACTGAGTTTAGAAGTAAGTAGCGAGGCGTTGAATTCTCAGACTCAGGTTGAGAAAGGGGAGAATGGGAAATCGGCTGCGAGTCTGACTGAATTGCTGACAGGTAGAGGTGACAAAGTTAATGCTACAGGCGTTGCTGTTAATAGTGACGGCACTGTGCAGTTAACTGATTCTACTATCAGAAATGTTCCCGGAATTGGTTTGCCAGAAAATAACCGCGAGGCCGTTAAATTTACTCTAGAATCGCCTAATATGGGGAATATAAATTTGCCTCCTAACGGTAGCAATGTGGGAATTGTACCTGTTGGGGGCGATCGCATTTCTGTCAATCCCAACATCAATCCTTCTGGCAATTCCCTACCTGCAAGTTTGGCTGGCGGCGATACAATCGTTAAAATTGAGAATTTTCCGCCACCGGGAGCACATCCCCAAGTTGGTTTGTTTAATGATATTAACCCCGACTCTAATATTAATAGACAGATTAATCTTAACAGTCCGCCACCGCCTCATCCTAATAATATGCAGTTATTTTCTGCTCCCGGAATTGCGGGTAATCCCCCGCAGCCAAAACCGGGAAATACCACTATGCTAGCTCCTGGGTCCAGGGGCAATATTCCGGGTAAAAATGTGGATATTCCCAGAGGGGGGGCGAACCCTCCGGGCAATCTTTCAGCTATTTCTAATATCAATTACTTATTGTCTGTCGAGCAAAACCGTGCCGATCGATATTCGGCTTATTTTGGCGAGAGTTTTACCAATCAACCAATGGTGACAGAAAATATCCGCGACACTTTGAGTAAAATTGCCTCTCAAACAAAATCGCGATCGGCAATTATTTATGTGAACTTATTTTCGGATCGATTAGAACTTTTATTATTCACACCAGATGGTGCTGCGATTAGAAAGACAGTCCCTCAAGCCGATCGCACCAGCTTGCTCACATTAGCAAAAGAATTCAGACAAGAAATCTCCAATCCTCGGAAGCGGAACACCACCAGCTACAAAGAGTCGGCTCAGAAACTTTACGATCGGCTAATTGCACCTTTAGAAGCTGATTTGCAGAGTCAAGACATCAATACGCTGCTTTTTTCACTAGATACAGGTTTGCGAAGTCTCCCTTTAGCAGCTCTTTACGACGGCAAAAAGTTCCTAGTAGAAAAATATTCGCTCGCTCAGATCCCAACTATTTCTCTCACAGATACTCGCTATCAATCGCTCCAAAATGCCTCTGTTTTAGCAATGGGAGCAGCCGAATTTACTAAGCTATCTCCCCTACCTGCCGTACCCGTTGAACTAGCTAATATTGTAGATTTGTGGCCGGGAAAATCTTTTTTAAACGAGCAATTTACCCTAAACAATCTTAAATCTCAACGCAATCAACGGCACGATCAAATTATTCATTTAGCAACTCACAGTGAATTCCAGCCGGGAGCAGCAAGCGACTCTTATATTCAACTGTGGGACGCAAAGTTGCAATTAAATCAACTCAGGCAGTTAGGATGGAATAATCCGCCAGTGGAGTTACTGGTGCTTTCTGCTTGTCGTACAGCACTGGGAGACGAACAAACTGAATTGGGTTTTGCTGGCTTCGCATTTCAAGCGGGAGTTAAGTCTGTTTTGGCGAGTTTGTGGTATGTTTCAGATGAAGGTACTTTGGCGTTGATGAGCGAGTTTTATCAACAATTGAAAACAGCCCCAATTAAAGCAGAAGCTCTCAGACAAGCACAGATTGCTATGCTTAGGGGTGATGTCCGCATTGAACAGGGGGTATTGCGGGGCTCCTTTGCTTTCTCCTCGAAGAGGGCTGGGAGTGAGGTGCCGATTAGCCCAGAATTGGCAAGCATGGGCGATCGCAATCTTGCTCATCCCTATTATTGGGCTGCTTTCACAATGATTGGCAGTCCTTGGTAAATTGTAGCCTTTCTCAGGTACATTAGGTACTCCTGGGCATGGGGCATGGGTCATGGGGCATGGGTTATTAGAACTAACAACTAACTCATGACTTCTTCTATATTGATTTGTAATTATGAGTTTTGGCAATAATCACAGTGGCGATATTTAACAGACAGAAATTTGCAAAAATCGCGGTTCAGATACCTAAAAATTTAGGATGGGCGATCGCCTTTTTCAGCGGTATTTTGATGGCCTTGACAACCGCACCAGTTAATGCTTGGCTATTCGCGTGGTTCGCCTTAGTTCCCCTATGGATTCTGGTTGTCAGTTACGAACAGCGAAAAACAGAAGAAAAAACACAAAAATTTCTTTTTCTTCCCTCTTCCTTCTTGCTTCTTCCTTTACTCTGGGGAATTGGCTATCACGGATTAGCTTTATCTTGGATTATGGGAATTCACCCGATGACTTGGTTGGGGGTTCCTTGGTGGCCGAGTTTGGCGATCGCACTTTTTTGTTGGGCTTTCATCACTCTCTGGGGAGCCACATTAGTCGCCGTCTGGGCGTGGCTATTTGTAACTTTCAACTCTCTCTCTTTAGTGGGAAAAATTTCCCTTCTTGACTCCCCCCCTTTACAAGGGGGGGCTGGGGGGGGTAACTCCAAATTCTCAGCATTAATCCGCGTTTTAATTGGTACAGCTTTGTGGTGCGCCTTAGAAAGTCTTTGGAGCTCAACTCCGTTGTGGTGGACATCACTATCCTACACCCAAAGCCCGCACAATTTAGCAATTTTGCACCTGGGTCAACTCTCCGGGCCGAGTGCAGTAACAGCATCTATTGTAGCAGTAAATGGCTTAATTGCCGAAGCTTATATCGAAGGAAGTTCGGCAACGGATTCTGTAACGGATGTAACGGATGGAATTCAACCCCCGCTTCGCTTACCCCCTTGGGCGAGGCAGAAAAAAGTAAAAGGAAATAATTGGATTTTTTATATTTTGCCTGTAAGTTTGTGTCTATTTTTGCATATTATCGGCTGGAGTTTATATAATCGCCTCTTAATTCAAGAGGCGGGAACGGCATTAAAAATAGGCATTATTCAAGGCAATATTCCGAACGAGATTAAGTTTGACTCAAAGGGCTGGCGTCGGGCTTTGGAAGGTTACACGGCTGGATACCAAAAGTTAGCAGATAGAGGTGTTGATGCTGTGCTAACTCCAGAGACGGCTTTGCCTTTTTTCTGGACAAATGAGTATCAGCGTTCTACTCTTTCTTTTTACCAAGCGATTCTCGATCGAGGCGTTACGGCTTGGGTGGGAGGCTTTGGACAGCAAGATGATAGTATGACTAATAGCTTATTTGCGATCGACAAAACAGGAGAAATTATCAGCCGCTATGATAAACTCAAGCTAGTACCTTTAGGCGAATATATTCCTTTTTATGAACTTTTAGGCGGGATTATTAATCGGCTTTCTCCTTTAGATGCTCATTTAGTACCGGGGAATTCTAAGCAATTGTTTGATACGCCTTTTGGCCGTGCGATAGTCGGTATTTGTTACGATTCGGCTTTTGCTGAAATTTTCCGATATCAGGCGGCGAATGGGGGCGAATTTATGCTCACAGCTTCCAACAATGCTCATTATAAACCACCGATGCTGGCGCAACACCATGCTCTCGATGTAATGCGGGCAATTGAGACGGATAGATGGGCGGCGATCGCCACTAATACGGGTTATTCTGCGTTTGTAAATCCTCACGGCGAAACGCTATGGATGTCTCGAATTAATACTTATGAAGTCCAAGATGCTGCTATTTATCGGCGACAAACTCAGACTTTGTATGTGCGCTGGGGCGATCGGCTGACACCTTTATTGTTAGTTTTGGCTGGATTAGCGATGTTTGTTATCAGAATTAAGTAGACCAACCTAAAACAAACACAACACCCAGAACCCCGACTTATTAAAGAAGTCGGGGTTCTAAAAGCGAGCGCGTTTTACGTTAATTAATCCCTGTATCCGTGTCAAAATCCGTGTTCTTCCTTCTTCCTTCTTCCTTTTTCCTTCTGACTGACCTCCGTTACATCCGTTATATCCGTTAAATCCGTGGAGCAAATCCGTTTTGCCGAACTTCCTTCTGACTTCTTCCTTCGGACTTTACTTATCTTCGACCTGATTATGAACACTAGGAGACAAAGAAATTAAATCTTCGATATTGCGCTGAATGGTAGCACAAATATTATCCAAGGGCAAATCATTTGGATCGTGACCAAAAGGATTTTCGATTTCAATGCCAATTTCTTCGATTCCGAACAAAGTAAAACTCACTAAAGCTACTACTGGGGCTGTTCCCCAACCCAAATCTTTCACCATTTGAAATGGCAGTGCTAATGAATAAAGTAACAATAGCTGTTTTAGATGAATCGCATAGGCTAGAGGCATAGGGGTTCTCAAAATTCGCTCGCAACCACTCAAGGCCTCAATCATGTTATTGACTAACTGATTCATCGCAGTCAGCCGATAGACATCAAGGTTATTTTTATTGTGCTGTTGGGTCAAGTAATCTGCAATCCAAAAAGCAATTTCGAGCGGGGTATTGTTCGTTTTTTTGAGAATTTCATACTGATATGGCAATACAAAATGCTCTATTTCTGAGTTAATTTTCTCTTGGCGTAGGTGCAATTTCAGTGCGATTGCAAAAGCAATTAAAAGCCGTAAAGCTGACTTTTTTTCAAGGAATTCCTCCGGCTTATTGTCGCTAATAGATACCCAGATTTGACGCGCCAAATTCCGAACTGCAATGATTAAAGTTCCCCAAATTCTCCTACCTTCCCAAAAGCGATCGTAAGCCGTATTTGTCCGAAAAACTAATAATAAGCCGAGGACAATGCTGGGTACAACGCTAGATAAGATTGGTAAAGATACTGGAATACCCAGAGAGTACAGCAGTGAAATAAAAAAACCAAAACCAGCGCACAGTATGACGCGGGGTAAAATTGAGGGAATGACAGACCCCCGGAACTGCAAGGCAACTCTAAACCAGGGTCGTTTTTCTGCAATCATGGAAATCTCCTCTTTCATTAAAATCAAGCATCAGGGGCTGTACAGGCTGTGTAAATGCTTGCTATGGTTCTTTTTCGGCTCCGATTGAGTTCTGAGAGCATAGCATTTGCTGGGACTTACTATCGGGAGCAATTGTTACACTATTTGTGGGGTAAGGTGCGCCGAGGCGCACCCTACAGATGGCCGTCTGTGCGTAAGTCCTCATTTGTGTAAACAGGGGTAAGGTGCGCCGAGGCGCACCCTACAGATGGCCCTCTGTGCGTAAGTCCTGATTTGTGCAAACAATCTTTGAATTTTACCAAAAAGACTCATCTTTAGGGCAATTTTCAAATCTCAAATTTAAAATCTCAAATTGATTAATTCCGGTGCTTAAATTAGGTAATATTAGATATGTATCTTTAAACGCAATTTTCCGTGCAAGATTTACCCACCTCTAATTCCTCGCATCTTCATCGGTTGCCCAACCAACGGTGGCAAATCTATTCGCCTCAACCACAGCAAGCCGATCGGTTGGCCGCAGAAATCGGTTTGTCGCCACTGTTGGCACAGGTACTGATTAATCGGGGCATCGATACACTGACAGAAGTGCAAGGATTTGTAGAGCCAGAATCTTTGGTTTTGCCCGCGCCAATGTATGAGTTTCCAGATTTGGCGGTGAGTGTGAGATTGTTGCGGGAGGCGATTTCTCAAGGACAAAAGATTGCTATTTGTGGCGATTATGATGCTGATGGGATGACGAGCACGGCTTTGTTGCTGCGAGCTCTGAGGGCTTTGGGGGCTAATGTGGATTATGCTATTCCGAGTCGGATGCGCGAAGGTTATGGGATTAACGATCGCATTGTGGAAGAATTTCACTCGGAAGGTGTGGCTCTGATTCTGACTGTAGATAACGGAATTGCCGCTTTTGGACCGGTGAAAAGAGCGCGAGAACTCGGTTTAAAAGTTATTATTACAGACCATCACGACCTGCCACCACAACTACCACCGGCTGATGCAATTCTTAACCCGAAATTAATTGCTGAATCTTCGCCTTATCGCGGTTTGGCTGGAGTCGGTGTTGCTTATGTTTTGGCAATTACTTTGGCTCAAGATTTAAAGAAAGTTGGCGGTTTGGTGAATCCGCTGCTGGAGTTATTTACGTTGGGAACTATTGCGGATTTAGCGCCTTTGACTGGGGTGAATCGCCGCTGGGTGAAGCGGGGTTTGCGACTTTTGCCTCACTCGCAATTGGCAGGAGTTCAGGCTTTGATTCAGGTGGCTGGTGTGCAGCCGGGAAGTTCTGAAACTCCTTTGATTCCTAATTTTAAACTCAAGGGCGGGCACGGGGGCACCGCCCCTACAACTCAAAATTCCTTGAAACCTGAAGATATTGGTTTTCGGCTTGGGCCTAGGATTAATGCTGTGGGCAGGCTTGCTGACCCTCAAATTGTGATAGAATTGTTGACGACGGACGATCGCGAATTGGCTCTCAAAAGGGCGCAAGAGTGCGAACAAATTAATCAGCGCCGGCAGGAGTTGTGTATTGAAATTGAACAGGAAGCGATCGCTTGGTGCGAGGAAAGTTCGCTGAATTTGCAGCAGGAACGGGTTTTAGTTGTGGTACGGCCTGGTTGGCATCACGGGGTGATTGGGATTGTGGCTTCTCGGTTGGTGGAGCGCTACGGTGTGCCTGTGTTTATTGGTACTTTTGAGGGCGGGCACGGGGGCACCGCTGAGGGCGGGCACGGGGGCACCGCTGAGGGCGGGCACGGGGGCACCGCTGAGGGCGGGCACGGGGGCACCGCTGAGGGCGGGCACGGGGGCACCGCTGAGGGCGGGCACGGGGGCACCGCTGAGGGCGGGCACGGGGGCACCGCTGAGGGCGGGCACGGGGGCACCGCCCCTACTGATTCGCCCTCTCAAATTGTGCGGGGTTCGGCGAGGGGAATTCCTGAGTTTAATGTATTTGATGGGCTGAATTTTTGCGCGGATTTATTGACTAAATTTGGTGGACACAAAGCAGCGGGCGGTTTTTCGATGCCGGCCCAGAATCTGGAAAGATTCCGCAGTCAACTTGCGGTTTTTGCTAATCAGTGTTTGCAGCCGGAACACCTCAAGCCGCTGGTTTCAGTTGATGTTCAAGCGGATTTATCTGAGATTAATCTGGATATTTATCGACAAATTGATGCTCTGGAACCTTGCGGTATTGAAAATAAGGCTCCTGTGTTTTGGACACCGAATGTTTGTATAACTGAACAGAAAATTGTTGGGAAAGGAAACCATGTTAAACTAACTGTAAGTCAAACTGGCAAAATACCAGCAAGTTTACAGGGGATTGCTTGGCGTTGGGGTGAATATTTTCCTTTGCCTCGCCTGGTTGATATTGCTTACCGATTGCGCGAAAATACTTTTAATGGCAAGACATCGGTGCAGTTAGAGTTGTTGGGAATTAGGCTGCCGGCATCGTTGGCTAATTCTCTGCCTCTAGTGTCGGGTCAAGCTGAGTTTGATTTGGGCGATCGCACTTATGCTTGCAGTTTATCTCGATCGGGCGATTTCCAGGAATTGAGAATTCGTAACTCTCAAGGCCTAGTTTTGGCAATTCAACCTGGACAAAAAACGGGTTTATTAGGCAATAACCGGGAAAATGCTCAGGAAGTTGATGTTTCTCGGCCTTTTTTCGAGAATTTGATTCAAACGGCTTTGAGGGCGCTGGGTATTTGAGGTATCAGCCGGGAATGGGAAATTGGCGATCGAGTTTTGGGAACTCTGAATAGTTAAAAACTCAAAACTCGAAACTCTCGATCGCCCGTACTATGCTAAAATTACAAGTCGCCGCCCCTTGCTGCGAGCAGAAAAATCACGATCGGACCCGAAAGCACGACTGCTGCGAGCAAAGCTACCTGAACAATGAGTTGGATGCTGACAGGGCCACCACCATTGAATAGATCCGTTATAAAGTCCATGTGTCCTCCTGACTGTAGTGAATAAGTCTAGATTGTTGAATTAGAAAATCCGCTTCTGATTTTACCGGGCGATCGACCCTATTTTTTAAGGAAGTTTACAAAATTCAATAAAACGCAAACAAAGATCGACCACATACTGACTGGGAAATGGCGACTTGACCCCCTTTCGGGGTTCTCCCTCCGACCCTGGCAATTGATATACTTGAAGGGCCCAAGTGCTGAATCATGCTCCCAAGCTCAAATCTACCATCTAAAATCTAAAATTAAACTATGGCTACTTGGCGTTGCGTAAAGCAGTGCGGTGCTTGTTGTTACCTAGACCCAACAGAGCGCCCTGACTTAGACGAGTATTTGTCAAATGACGAATTAGCGCTCTACTTGAGCCTAGTAGGAGAGGACGGTTGGTGTATAAATTTTGACCGAAAAACGCGAGAATGCGGAATTTATGCCGATCGACCGCGCTTTTGTCGGGTAGAATCGGAAGTGTTTCAGGAACTATACGGTATTGAGCCTTCGGAGTTGAACGATTTTGCGATCGACTGCTGCTTAGAGCACATTGAAGACCTCTATGGCGATCGATCCTTGGAAATGATCCGCTTCAACCAAGAAGTGGGAACAGTCGCCCATCCTCACCACCGATCGAGTAATTAGCATCTGGTTTCGAGGAATGGCGCAGCTAGATCGGAAGTTCTGCTACCAACTCGTCTCGTTACAATGAAAAAGTCAAGGAAATATCACCTAGTTGAGTTGAGTAATGAGCAATCGAGAGGGTTTTACAGGGGGATTTATGGCTGGGGCTGCGGTTGGCGGCTTAGTCGGCGCAGTTTTGGGGGCGGTGCTATCGAGGCGCGCTGCTGAGGCTTTGCTGACTGAGCCCTCAGAGGCCAAAGCCTTTCAGCGAAGTAACGGGAAAGCCAGCCAACTCGATCCCGAACGCATTGAAGTAGCAAGGCTGAGTTTAGAAGATAAAATTGCCCAGCTAAATCAAGCAATAGATGACGTGCGACTACAACTCGGCGACGTGAATGGGAACGTAAAGGTACACAACAGCGAGGGATCGAGCATCGCTAAAGACTCCTGAATCAATTTCAGATTTGAGATGCGCTGGCGGACGGCCTTCGCCTAACCGAAAGCAGCCTGGGTAGAAGCCCCCGGATTTACCCGTGGGGTCGCTTTCTTCAATTTTTCAATTCTTCAATCCAAAATCTCAAATCTCAAATCCAAAATCGATTCACTCCCCCAGGTATGCTAAACTCAAAGTCAAAGCATATCTAAACTGTACTCAAACATCAGCAAAATTTATGAGTTATTCAATAGGTCTTTTGGCTACCACGCTGGCGACATTTCTACAAATCTATCTAGTTCTGATGATTTTTAGAGTGCTGTTAAGCTGGTTTCCCAACATCAATTGGTACGACCCCCCGTTTTCGATTTTGAGTCAATTAACAGACCCTTACCTGAATCTATTCCGATCGATTATTCCCCCCTTGGGAGGGATTGACTTTTCTCCGCTGATTGCATTTTTTGTACTTCAGTTCGGCTCGGAATTCTTGATCAGTCTTTTAAGCAACTTACAACGAACACCATTTTAGATAGAAACCGCCAAGGCATTTATTGCAGTCGCCAAGGCGCTTAGGTCATTGAGTGCATTTCGACTTCGCTCAATGACCAGATTTGTTTCTAACGCTCTATACCAAACTTGAGATTAGCGACGAACGAGGCCTGTAAAACCAGTAGCTTTAAATTGCTTCAGTTTTAAAGGTGTTGGTTGATTAGCCGACACAGAGATTCTAAGTTGAAAATCGCTGATTCCGGGGGGAACTTCTTCTATGGAACCCAAACGAGTGCGATTCTGCATCACCGGATTATCTTCAGCATCATAAATGCGGCCGAAAATATCAGCATTAACAACGGGTTTGTTAGTGCTATTTTCGGCTTTCCCAGCGATCAGAAAGCAATTAGCTTCCATAGAACTGCCGCTGGTGACAGTTCCTTCTGCCATTTCTGCCGGACATTCGTGATAAGAAAGATCCGAGAGTTTAATTTGTGTCAGAGCCCAAGCAGGTGGAGTGAATGCTAAACTAAAAATTCCGATCAGACAAGTAGCGAAAAAAAGGCTGATAGCTCTAAATTTCATAAGTCAAAGCGCAAGTATATTTTAACTCTTAGCTTAGCGCGATTTCAGTCGCAAATTGCTACTTAATCTAAGCCTAAATGCTTTCGCAAGGCGAGGCGCATAACATCGACTGGGACGGATTCTTGATTCAGCCAAATTTTTAAGGCCGCTGCTCCTTGTTGAACTAACATTTCGAGTCCGTCAATGGCTCGCGCTCCTCTTTGCTGCGCGTCTTTGAGAAATTGAGTAGGATTCGGGTTGTAAATTAAATCATAGGCGATCGCACCAGGGGAAATTCGATCCATCGCACTTGCGGAAACCGGCGACATTTCCCCCTGCGGATACATCCCCACAGGCGTCGTGTTGACCAGCAAATCCGCCTGAGAAATTAAGCTTGACAAATTATCCCAAGTATGCACTCGCAAAGATTTTACAGGCATGGAAGAATTGACCCAACTCTGCTGAAATTCCGCTAAGTTTTGCTGATTGCGGCCAACAACGTGAATCTCAGCACAGCCCAATTGAGCACATCCCGCCACAACCGCTCTCGCCGCGCCACCATTACCCAAAATTACCGCTACTTTCTGACTCCAATCCGAACCATCCCTAGAGCTTGTTATCAAACCCGGAGATCCCCCTAAATCCCCCTTAACAAGGGGGACTTTGAGAGGATTTCCCCCCGTGCAGTTAGAAGACTTTGCTTGCTCTAGCTCCCCCCTTGTTAAGGGGGGCTGGGGGGGATCGAGAGGATCTGGGAGACCACGGTTAGAGTCCGCTAAATCCCCCTTAACAAGGGGGACTTTGAGAGGATTTCCCCCTGGGCAATTAGAAGACTTTGCTTGCTCTAGCTCCCCCCTTGTTAAGGGGGGCTGGGGGGGATCGAGAGGATCTGGGAGACCACGGTTAGAGTCCGCTAAATCCCCCTTAACAAGGGGGACTTTGAGAGGATTTCCCCCTGGGCAATTAGAAGACTTTGCTTGCTCTAGCTCCCCCCTTGTTAAGGGGGGCTGGGGGGGAGCGAGAGGATCTGGGAGACCACGGTTAGATCCCCCTAAATCCCCCTTAACAAGGGGGACTTTGAGAGGATTTCCCCCCGTGCAGTTAGAAGACTTTGCTTGCTCTAGCTCCCCCCTTGTTAAGGGGGGCTGGGGGGGAGCGAGAGGAGCTGGGAGACCACGGTTAGAGTCCCCTAAATCCCCCTTAACAAGGGGGACTTTGAGAGGATTTCCCCCCGTGCAGTTAGAAGACTTTGCTTGCTCTAGCTCCCCCCTTGTTAAGGGGGGCTGGGGGGGAGCGAGAGGATCTGGGAGACCACGGTTAGAGTCCGCTAAATCCCCCTTAACAAGGGGGACTTTGAGAGGATTTCCCCCCGTGCAGTTAGAAGACTTTGCTTGCTCTAGCTCCCCCCTTGTTAAGGGGGGCTGGGGGGGAGCGAGAGGATCTGGGAGACCACGGTTAGATCCCCCTAAATCCCCCTTAACAAGGGGGACTTTGAGAGGATTTCCCCCCGTGCAATTAGAAGACTTTGCTTGCTCTAGCTCCCCCCTTGTTAAGGGGGGCTGGGGGGGAGCGAGAGGATCTGGGAGACCACGGTTAGATCCCCCTAAATCCCCCTTAACAAGGGGGACTTTGAGAGGATTTCCCCCCGTGCAATTAGAAGACTTTGCTTGCTCTAGCTCCCCCCTTGTTAAGGGGGGCTGGGGGGGAGCGAGAGGATCTGGGAGACCACGGTTAGATCCCCCTAAATCCCCCTTAACAAGGGGGACTTTGAGGGGCGGTGCTCCCTGGCCCCCCCTGTGGGGGGACTCTGAATCTGATTGGAGAGTTGGAAAACCCCCCGTTTGTAGTGGGGCGAGAAAGCCTTCAACGTCAGTATTTGTGCCACACCAACCTTTGTCAGTCAGGTATACGGTATTGACAGCGCCGATCGCACGAGCAATGGGAGAAACCTCCGACAGCAGCGGTAAAATGGCTTGTTTGTGCGGAATCGTGACGCTAAATCCCCTCACGCCGATCGCCCCAAAGCCTAAAAGAGCAACTTTTAAATCCTCTGGATTTACCGGAAAGGCTAGGTAAACAAAATCGACTCCCAAATGGGAAATTGCAGCATTGTGCATCACCGGTGACAGAGAATGTGCGATCGGATGACCGATTACTCCCAATATTTTAGTAGTGCCTTTAATCATTTTTGTTAGTTAACTGTTAACTGTTGACTGTTGACTGTTGACTGTTGGCTGTTAACCATTTTCCAGCAACCATCAACCATTTTCCAGCAACCATCAACCATTTTCCAGCAACCATCAACCATTTTCCAGCAACCATCAACCATTTTCCAGCAACTCTTTGGCATCTGCCAATATGGGATTAACATCAAACCAATAATCCTCACCATAACGATATTCAAACACCCAAAGACTACGCAATAAAGTTTGATATTTAGTCTCTCCACTCACAGTTTTAGTAGCAGCGACTTGGCGCAGCAGTGCCCACTCATCCGGTTCGATCGCCAAAGTAAGCTGATGGCGGCGCTGGATAATCACATTTTCCAAAGTTTCCCGCGACAAAGGGGGGTCTTGTTTCTGGAGACAACTATACAGCAGTTGCAGCAAATTGCGGACATGACCACCGCTGACTCGACAAAGCCGATCGAGAGTTTCGGGAGCATCAAAAATCTTGCCAATCCAAGCATAACGTGCGATCGGCTCCAACGCAGGAAAAGCCCGAGCTAGAACCATCTGTCGCAACAATTCCACGCCCTGAGCGCACTCAGAACCGTCGCGGAACTGCACCAGCACCATTGGTAATACCTTTGGATCTACCCCAAATCGATTGGTAAGCTGACCCAAATCGTTAGAAAAAATCAGCACCAAAGGAATTGTATAAACTACGTGACAATTGAGTCTGGCCAACTGTTCGCCCCTGTCTACAAACAGATATTCCGGCTGAAGTCGCCCGGTGGGCTTCACGCACAAATGTATGCGATCGAGATTATCAATAATGACCACAAGTCCTTGTTTACCCAGCCGTTTGAGTGCTTGATTAGCCGGTTCGAGCAACTCATTATTCAGAGCATCCAAAATTACATTAGTTCGCGGCTCCAAATATTGCCTCAACTCCGATCGCAAATTAGGAGCATCTTTAGTTTTAGCAGTAATTTTGCCAATTCCCAAAGCCAAAGAAAACTCTCCATCCGTACTAGCATTTATGCCACCAACACCAGGCAAAGCAGCTTCAGCTTTCAGGTCAATTTGAGTTTGAAAAACATCTGCCACCCCTTTCAGCAAAGCTTTAAAACCAGTAGGTTGCAGCTTAATTTTCAGCTTCTCAATGCTTTCGCTCACCTGACGAGCAACGCTCAACAAAATGTCAGTAATATCAACATCTGCCATATCTAAATCTTTGCTAGACTCAAAGTAGACTACGTGAAATCCCTGATGCTCCAATTCAGCTTGGAGCCGCAACAATTCTGTAGATTTCCCACAGCCGATATGGCCCGTGAATAATTGACAGGTTGGCTCGTCAGGGGAGAGGTGGCTGATAGTGCGCTCCAATTGTTCTACGATTGTGCCGCCCCGCACGGTTGAGAAATCGATATAGTATTGTCGGTCTTCTTGATTTGCTACTGCTAAGGTGTAGCTGGGATTGCAAGCCTTATAAAATTTCTTTAAATTTAGTTCCATACCCTGTGTGCTCAAAATACATTATGCCCTAATAGCTTATTCATGTAGCTCTTGCAATAATCAGCATGAATTGATAATTTATGCTCAAGTTTTATTTTACGGTCAACATTTTGAGGCACCTCTGAATCCACACTACCAAATTTGACATGATTTTTGCAGATTAGAATCAATAAAAAGTTGTCAACCGGCGATCCCTATGCAGTGGTTCTGCTGAGGGCTCGCGGGTGAGTTTACATCAATGACGAAGATTTGGCGGTAATGTTCTCGGAAAAAAGTGGCTATTTGAGTGCGGTTAACCGAATACAAAAATGGTCGGTACTAGAGCAATAGTCTACAGCTTTGTAGAGGAGACTTTTTTAAATGAACCACAGAGAACACAGAGAACACAGAGGAAGAGAAGAGAGAGGTTTACAAATTATTATTTTGGATCAATTCTACCATTTTTTCGCCTACACCTGCTGCGGAAGCCGGATTTTGGCCTGTCACGAGGCGATCGCACGCAACAGCCATGCGCCTGAAAATTAGCAACTTTGGTGAAATGATCCCCAGCTTCAATTAACTTCGATTCCAGTAAAAACGGCACGATATCAGTCAATCCCACAGCCGCTTCTTCTTCATTAGTAAAAGCAGCCACAGTCTTATTTGCAACCAGATATGCACCATCAGACAACTTAAGATTAACTAAAGCCGCGGGCCCGTGACAAACCGCACTCACAATGCCGCCTGCTTCATAAATAGCAGCAGCAATCCCAGCAAGTTCCTGACGATCGGCAAAATCCACGCACGTCCCGTCCCCCAGCATAGAAAATAGCGTCATATTCTGCGGGGTTAACTTGTGCAGGATTGAGAGTATTTTCTACTCGCGCCACCTGTTCCGAATCCTCTAAAAAAGCCTTATTTAGCCGATCTTCTAAATCAATCCCAACCATCGGAGCTTTGCCGCCTTTTGGGCTGACAAAATCTACCGTTAATCCAGCATGAGTAACTGCGTCCAATGCGTCACCTCTGAGAGATAGAAACCAGTTTATTTACCAGTTTCACCAAGAGTATCGTGGCTGGTTAAAACCAGAACTTTTTGGCTATTCATAGTCTATTCTTTGTGCTTGTTGTTTTCATCCTAGATCGAATTTATCTAAAATACAAATTATCCAATTTTCTGGGAAGTATAAATATCTTGATGATTAGCTTTGAATGGTATCGCTGTTTGATTAAGGTTTACCGATTTAAGAGCAATTATACAAGCCGTTGAATGCGGATTTGGCTTGATAATTCTTCCGACTACTTGTGTGGAAGATTGGGTAAAAAAAACGCTTGACACCTGTCATCAAACCTGCACAGGCTGTTACAAATCGCATCTGGCTGGCTTTTAGGAAATCTGAAAGACAGTTACCAAAAATCAAACGGATGTTAGAATTGTATCAGTTTGATTAAATTAGGAATTACCCACGCTTTCCTCAAAAACCCGGTTTCTTACCACACACTCTCTTTCCTCACTCTGCGCCCTCTGCGCCCTCTGCGGTTAAAAAAATCCAAATTATACCAAACAAAAAAAGGGCTAGCAATTAAACCAGCCCCTCAACTAATTTTAGACGTTAAATTAGCTCTAATCTAACATCTAAAACCTCAAATCAATCTAGCTTCTATCAGTAGCAGCCGCAGGCTCAAAACTCGGAACCACAATCTCACCATTCTGCTTAGTCAACTGGTTGTACAGCCTTTCAGTATTCGGGAAATTAGCAGCCGGTAGAGTCGGGAAACGACGATAAGGAACAGTATCCTCACCAAAAGCCTCAGCATATTCAACGGTGAGCAACATCGCGTTGATAAAGCCCTTAATCCCTTTACTGGCCAAGATTTGGTTATAAGTCCGAATCTCCGCTTGATTGAGAGGAGCGCGGCCCAAGAAGTGCTTCGTGCCCAACTCAATCACCTTAGTGTTTGGATAAGGTGCATAGAACTGTTTCACGTACAGTGGCGAGCAACCTAAACCTTCAATGAACTCCTTAAGATTGATTTCATTGTTGCCCAGTTTGCTTTCCAGCGCCGTGAATTCATTCTTCACAACGTAAGGATTCAAATCGCGTTCAAAAACTTGACGGTAAGCAGCTTGAATTAAAGTTTTCAAAGCTACCTTGTCCGAAGTAGTCGTCAGCTTGAACACCTTAGTTTGTTCGCGTCGCTTGCTGACACCTTGAGCAATCCGAGTTTGCAATTGAAGATCGCCCCGATCGAGCGCAGTGCCCAATTCAATAAACCGAGGAGTTTCAGGAGTCGGCTCAGCGTTGACCTTTTTCTCACCAAAGGAACTCGATCGCATTGTCCGCATCGACAAACCAGCCGGAGTCAGATAGCGCTCGTAGGGGACAGTATCTTCGCCAAAAGCTTCGTTGTACTCTAGACTGTCGATCATTTGATCGACCAGCGCGTAGAAACCCTTCTTAGCGCAAATGTCAAAGTAAGCGTTCATTTCCTGACGGCCATAGGTAGGGCGGCCCAGGAGTCGGCGGTGAATATACTCGATCGCCTTACAAATGTAAAGCTTGCTCCAGTACATATTGCGGAACACATCCGACTTCGCCAACATCCGAATAAACTCACGCATCGGAATGTCGCCGTTTTCCAGCTTAATTTCCGCCACCTTTTGGCGCTGGCCATCGAACACATCGCGACCAAACACTTGCAGGTAAGCAGCCCGAATCACCGCTTGAGTGGAACTTTCGGTAAATTTGACACTGGAAGCACTACTGTAGCCAGTGCTTGCTGGAGCGCGGCCAGTCAGTTTTTTGGGAGCAATGTAACCACCGGGTAACTGGTCTAGTTTAAAGACCTTGGGGCCCAGAGAACCGGGAGCCTTACCACGAGCCGCCGGATTGCTCAATTGATTTTCAATCCCCGCACCTTGACGAATCAGGATACGGCGAGTGTCTTTGCCGAAGGGAGCTGGACGGTTCTTGGGGTTGCGAGTTTCTTTCGGGAAAATCGCGCCGAACTGAATTTCCAGCGGATCATTACCAATACCGTAAACGTGCTGGTCTGGTAGAGGTTGAGTGTAGCCAGCAAACAAGGTGATGAACTGAGGAACCTTGCGGAACGGAGCGCTGAAATTGAACAAATCAATTTGTGGGCCCCAGTTGCGGCATTCCTGAGCTTCTTGGCCCAAACCCCGCAGGTAAGGAACGGTTTCTTCACCGAAATAGTCGGCATATTCTTGAGAATAGACCATCGCGTCTACGAGGGCTGCCAAGCCGCCTTTACTGACGATCGCAAAATACTTGCTAAATTCCTCCCGCGAGCTCAAACCACGGCCGAGGAAGTGGCGAGCGGCCAATTCTACAGCACGGCTGTTGACAAACGGCTCGAAAAATTGCTGACGGTACAGAGGAGATTTACCAAGGCGGCGAATAAACTCTTTCATCGAGATTTCGCCATTTTTGACCTTGGATTCCAAGTCAGAAATGCTTTGGCTGTAAGCGCGAGTAATGTCACGCTCAAAGACTTGGCGGTAAGCTGCTTTGATTACTTCAATCTTTTCTGCCGACGACAGACCGGTTTTCATGACGAATTTCGCCCGACGTTCCGCTGCGTTGAAGTAGATTTGAGGCAGTTGCAGCCCTTGCTGGTCGTTGCTTTCGCGCTGCCGCACCTTAGCTGAAGGTGTGGGAGCTTTGAATTCGGTAATGGCTACGTCGAAATATTGTCCGACGATCGCAGCGGCCTCTGGATTGTTTTTGAAATAGCCCAAAGATGCCGCCTTCATTTCCTGCATTGCCACAATTGTGGCCGCCGACGAGCAAGCATTTTCGATAATTTCCCGCAATCCCCGCACGTTCACCGAAATAATGTTCGGGTCGCCCGCGACGATGGCGTAGGTGATGTAGCGCAAGAACCAGCTCAAGTCCCGGAGGGATTTGGTCATGTTCCCAGGGCCGTAGCGCGAGACATTGATCGGCTGAAATCCAGGTGGGATTGGGCCGCCGCCGTTACCCCCACCAGAAAATAGATTTCCTAGCCCCAAGAAACCACCACCGCCGCCGCCGCCGCCGCCAGCGCGGCCTTCGACGTAGGTAACAGTTCCCAGTTTCATGCCTTCAGAGACATTTGCCGAACCGCCGCGAGTAGCACCAGCCACAGCCATCACAGGTTCTGCGGGTCTTTCCAAGAAAGCCAGCGGGGAACCGCCGGTAAAAATCCGGTTGGCTGCACGGGAGACAATCAGTTCCGAGTTTTTGGTCAGGGTTGCAGAGATGTCGATCCGCAAAGCCCCGGAACTGAAATAAGTCGCCAGTTCGCTGAGTTCGCCTCGTTGCAAAAAGCGGTCTTGCTGTTCTGCTTGCGAAATTGTTGCGACCGGTACAGTTTGATATAGTTGCGGACGTGCAACTGAACTTCCGCCACTTGCTTTTACAGTCATTAGACTCCTTCGCTCCCTATCTAAATCGTTACAGCGTTTACTCAGACTAATTTTGCCTTTGCCTAGCTTAAGGTTCCGGCCTACTTACTTTCTCAGATTAAAATGTTTTGGGGCTGATCACCCTAATTTGTTAAAAAGCCTGCCGAAACTTATTGTATAGATTTAATAGGGCCTATATGAGAAAAAATGATAAGTTTTGTTACAAGAAGTTCGGCAACGGATTCTGTAACGGATGTAGCGGATGTAGCGGATGTAGCGGATGTAACGGTTCACTTCTGCTGAGCCTATAATCGCAGGTGTCGCTAAATGACTATACTTTACTTTGAATAAAAAAATTCTCTCACATTATGGAAACTTCACCTGATATCAGTGCTGCGGTGCGCCGGCTTTACGATACTTTCCCTTTTCCGCCTGATCCTTTGTCGGACGAACCGCCGCCTGGGTACAACTGGCGCTGGAGTTGGCCGGATGCTTACAGTTTCTGCACGGGTCAAAAGCCGCCAAAACTGGATATTCGGATTTTAGATGCTGGCTGTGGCACGGGTTCGAGTACGGATTATCTGATTCACCTGAATCCTGAAGCTTCGGTGACGGCGATCGACCTTAGTTCCGGTGCTTTGAAGGTAGCACAAGAACGCTGTAGGCGATCGGGCGCGCGATCGGCAGATTTTCGCCACCTCAGCTTGTACGATGCCGATCAACTCGAAGGCGAGTTTGATTTGATCAACTGCGTGGGTGTGCTGCACCACTTACCCGATCCGATTCGCGGCATTCAAGCCCTGGCGGCGAAGTTGGCTAGCGGCGGCTTGATGCACATTTTTGTTTATGCTGAATTGGGCCGCTGGGAAATCGAGCTGATGCAAAGGGCGATCGCCCTGCTCCAAGGAACTCAAAAAGGCGACTATCCCGATGGTGTCAAAGTCGGCCGTCAAATCTTTGCTTCATTACCAGAAAACAACCGCCTTGTCAAGTACGAAAAACAGCGTTGGGCGGGAGAAAATCAGCGGGACGAATGTTTTGCTGATATGTACGTTCACCCCCAGGAAATTGACTACAATATCGACACATTGTTTGAGTTAATTGACGCTTCTGGATTAGAATTTATCGGTTTCTCAAATCCGGGATATTGGCAGTTAGAAAGACTTTTAGGTAAAGCACCGGAATTGATCGAAAGAGCTCAGGGTTTGACGGAACGAGAGCTTTATCGATTAATTGAATTGTTGGATACGGAAATAAGTCATTACGAGTTTTTCTTGGGGAAAAAGCCTGTTAATAAGATTGATTGGTCGGACGATAAAGCACTTTTGGCGGCAATTCCAGAGTTGAGTGGTTGTATGCACGGTTGGCCTAGTCAACAAGTGTTTGATGGCAACTACCAATTGGTCAATTTGTCAAGTGCTGAGTTTGAGTTTCTGCAAGGTTGTGCACCCCCCCCAGACAGGGCGGGCACGGGGGCACCGCCCCTACAAATTGGTGGGAAGACAGTGGGGGAGATTTTGGTGGATGTGGAGATTGGATTGGATGAAGTGCGATCGATCTTATCAAAACAGCTAATTTTGCTAACACCGAGTTGAGTCGTATCGTAGGGTGCGTCAGTTGCCGTTATTTTCGCTAAAAATCGACAATCTACGAACTGACGCACCCTACAAGTTTCAGCCGTAGGGTGCGTCAGTTGCCGTTATTTTCGCTAAAAATCGAGAATCTACGAACTGACGCACCCTACCTGAACTAGGCATAGGTCAGAAACCAGGTTTTTTACTAAATCTTGGTTAGACACGGTAAATTCTGTGAAAAACCCGGTTTCTCGCTCGGAGTATAATTTCTGTTAAATTCCCAATATTATTCGCCGAAATGAGGAGACGGCAGTGCCGTGTCCCTACAATGTTATTTTGGGTAGGGACACGGCACTGCCCATTGGTGCCAACTTAAGACTGAAACCATTGATAAATCTCGCATTTAGCTACGTCTAGATCCCCACATTTCCCCGCCTAAGCCCTGTAACTCATACAGCATGGATGCTATGGTATGTAAAGGCTTTATGTGCTATGTTAAAATTGGCGTACAAAAGTATTAAAATCAACCGAGGTGACAAAATGCCTTCTGAAAATGAAGTTTTTGAAACACAAAATAAACGCTTACAGGTCTTAAATACTGTTTATGACTTAGCAAAACAAGGTAGACATAGTATCAGCAATTCAGACATTACAAGCTACACAGACATTCAAGGTAAGGAATTATACGATATCTTAAAAATTTTAATATATGAAGATTTAATTAAAGAAACGTCGTCTATCATAGGTCTACTTAAGACACCTGGATACGCTGCTGTTAAAATTACAGATAAAGGGTTAATTCATGTAGAGAATACAATCAAAAAAGCTAATGAATAACTGATTTAAAGTTATTGACATTTTAAATCAGTAGGTATTTTCTGATTTAAATAATTTAAGGTATTAAATTCATTACAGCTAATTTGTAGTGGATTTTTTTTTATTTTATTTTCATGACATAGTGAAAAATTTTTAACACTAACTGCTAAGTCATTAATTTACTAAACCAAACAAGTTGTAATCAATACCACCTTTGATAAGAATTAAATTCACAAAATCACTAATACAAATAGCATGACTTCCAAACCATATGTAATCACCAAAAGCTCCAGTATAATTTGTGTATCTATACCCGTTACTATTAAACACAGCTCCTCGAACAATGAGATTTAATTTTTCCAAAAGTAGGGATCTAGACATCATATTTCCAGAGTCTCTTTGTTGCAAAAATTCTAATAAAGCTTGTTGACAATTGTAAATCGCATAACTAATTGAAAATGAATTACCCTTATAGATTATCCATTGATTGTTATCATTTTCTATTCGTTTATAGTCGTTTGGCACACTAACTATACCATTACCATTAGGATGATCCCAGGACGCTGAAGTCCTAATAAATTCTTCGGCAAGCTCTTTTTCTATCATTCCATTTGGTGTAAGCTGTTGTACTTTAGATATGGCTGTATTAACTATCCTTCTTCTAAGTTCTTGTTGTTGTCTCACTTCTTCTTGTTGTCTCAGTTCTTCTTTTTGTCTTATTAATTCTTGTAGTTTTTGTTCTTCTTGTTGTCGCAATTCTTCTTGTTGTCGCAATTCTTCTTGTTGTCTCAGTTCTTCTTGTTGTCTCAGTTCTTCTTTTTGTCTCAATTCTTCGGCTTCTTCAATTAATCTTTGATTCTCCCAAAGTTCACTCTCTAAATCATTCATTTCTTTTTTCAATTCACGATTTATTAAACTAAATTTTTTCCGTAAATTTGTTATTTTTAATTCTAGCTTTTGAATCATTTCAAAAGTGATAGGTTTACGTTGAGGAATCCATTTATTTAATAAACACTCAATTTTTTCAACTTCTTTATTGTCAAATGTTATTACACTAGCTTCTTTGTTTTTTACGCCATTCCTAGTTAAATTCTGACTTCCTATAGTAGCAAATCGACCTGGTGAAATAATTATTTTTGCATGGAGTCTTGGTAAATGATAAAGTTGACAACCCATCTCATGTAAACATTTTAAGGTTTTTAATGAAGAAGCACCCGAAATAAAATTATGGACTGAAAAGATTGTGTATATCTCACACTCAGCAAATTGTGAGTCTCTTAAAATCCCTTCTGCTGTTTTTGATGTTAAGTAGGGAGAAAGAATTATTATCTTATCATCATCATTCAATTTCTTAATTTCAGCGTGCCAGCGACGGCTAATATTTTTTAAATAGTAGTAAGGTGGCTTTCTCATAATGTAATTTCCTGATTTATAACATCAAACCACTGCAAATTTTTGTCTACCCTTTACGTATCAAGTACAGTATACAAAACCCCTCACAATTCAATTGCAACGAGTTTTGTATAGAACTTTAAACTACTTATGTTCAGTTAAATTTCCTATGCAAAAACCATCTACACGGTTTAAATTTCCTCTCCAATAACCTCCTCTATTATTTGGAATTAATAAATTATTAGCGTTTTTTGGAGTTAAACAATTGCCATTATAAAAAGCAACATTTTTTAAATGTATGTATTCTATGTTTTTTAATGGGCTTTTCACTTCCCGATCACCTGACAGGTTTTCTGCCAAGGATTGATAACTTTGTAAGAATACTTGAGCCTCTTTTTCTAGTATATCAGAACTAGAAAAAGATAATTTCAGGTCATTATATATACCCTCAAAATACAATTCCTCATTAATCAAAACCCCACTCACAGTTAAACCTTGAACAGAAAGTGTAATGTCTATGTCTACCTGACCTGAAAATTTATCCGCAGTATCTATCAGATAAATTAACAACTTGTCTGAATCTGATGATATCTCGATTTTTTGTTCGACTGAAACAGGTGTATTTTCTTGCGTCATAAATTTTTCAGAATAAGTTAATTGAATATATTATACAAAAATTTTAAAAAAACGTCAACCATTTACATCTGAAGGTTTGACACACAAAAACTAGACCGTGCGACCGTGCCAGCCATGCGACCGTGCCAGCCATACCAGCCCTACCAGTGCGACAGTCCGAGCCGTAGCAGTGCTTAGGGTGCGATTGTCCGAGCGTTACCCGTGCCGCCAGTCATCCAATCACCCCAAAACCGCACTACAGCGCGTCTATCCTGCAATTTTGGAGCCGTGGCAGCCGTGCCAAGTGTCCGAGATGTCGAGTCGATCGCCCCGAGTCGATCGGACTGCCGCCAATTTTGGAGTCTTATTGGTGGAAAACCCTACTAACTTCGGCCGAAATCAAAGCCTGCCTTGCTTTTGCAGCGGATAGATACAATCCTGGACGCACTCCGACAAAGAAACCGGGTTTTTTACCTAATCTGTCGGTACAACCAAGTTTTTGGTAAAAAAACCCGGTTTCTGGGCCCCATGCGTACATCCTATAGATAATTAGCCGCCGATTTGAGACATGGTGCGGCTATAATTTCCTTGAGTAGTTCCCGAATCTCGCTGCTTGAAATTAATCTCCGGTTTAATCTCCAATATCTGCCGCACTCGATCGCGCAATTCGCCCGTAGACACCCCATTCCGCAAAGCAGTTTTCAAATCAATTTGCCCCGTTTCGTTCAGCAGACAAGGCCGCAGCCACCCGTCAGCAGACAAACGCATCCGATTGCACCGATCGCAAAAACACTCGGACATCTGACTAATAAACCCTAAAGTACCCTTCGCCCCCGGAATTTGAAACACATCCGCCGGCCCATTTCCCCGCACTCCCGACTCCGCCAACCCGTATTTATCGCTAATTTGTTGCCGCAATTCTGCCGAAGCTACCCAACCTTTATCGCCAAATAAGTCCCCATTCCCGATCGGCATAAACTCAATAAAACGAACGTGCCAATTCCGGTTAATAGTTAATGCGGCCAAATCCAATATTTCCCCATCATTAACACCAGGAATCACCACCACATTCAGTTTCAGCGGATCGAATCCAGCTTCATAAGCCGCTTGAATTCCTTCCCAAACTTGCATCCAGCGCGATCGCCCCCGACTACCAATTATCCGATCAAAAGTCTCCGGTTCCAGCGAATCCAAACTAATATTAATCCGGCGCAAACCAGCATTATAGAGATCTGCCGCCATTCCCGCCAACAAAAAGCCATTAGTTGTCATTGACAAATCTCGCGTTTCCGGCAAAGATGCGATCGCCCCAACCAACTCCACCACCCCAGGGCGCAACAGCGGTTCCCCACCAGTCAAGCGAAACTTAGTAAATCCCACGGGTATGAAAACTTCCCGCAGCAAAGTTAGCAATTCCGAGTGAGTTAGCAACTGCTGCTGCAAAACATAGTCCAAGTCGCTACCTTCCGGCATACAATAGAGACAGCGGAAATTGCAGCGGTCTATCAAACTAATCCGAAGGTAGTCTACAGGGTTCATTGTCAATAGTTTGTAATATTATGTAATTATAAATGCTGACTCCATTTTCTGCAATTATTGATAGAGACCTCAATTTCTTCTCTCTTAACTCTCTTACTCTGCGCCCTCTGCGCCCTCTGCGGTAAATAAAAAAAATCTCAATCACAACTCAAACAAACTCCCTACTCAATTGCTTGTCTCTTACTCTCTCCTCTCTTCCTCAGCGCCCTCTGCGCCCTCTGCGGTAAATAAAAAAAAATCTCAATCACAACTCAAACAAACTCCCTACTCAATTTCTTCTCTCTTACTCTCTCCTCTCTCCTCTCTTCCTCTGCGCCCTCTGCGGTAAATAAAAAAATCTCAATCACAACTCCAATAAACTCCCTAAATTTATGTTCTTTAAATTTGAAGCCGATTTTGTAGAAGCCCTCCGCTGCATTCCCATGCAAGTACGCCTCAAGTTAGATACTTGTGGAATTAAACTCAAGTTGCAAGATTGGAATCATTTTACTCAAACAGAACGTCAAACTCTTGTAGAACTTCCTTGCTGGACAAGTGCAGAAATTTTTGCTTACCGAGAACAGCTAAATCAAATACTCATTAAACATACTGGTAAATCTGGAACTGATTTACCCGTCGATGAAAATCCGCCGTGGATGGATGCTGCAACAGTACCAGAATCTGTGACAGCAAAGGCGCAAGAGTTTGATTTGACTATTACTTTGGCACAATGGAGGGCTTTGGGGGCGATCGAGCGATTTGCTTTAATCAAACTTAGTCGATCGAGCCACGAGAATAAAAACTTTCTCCCGGCGGTTCGAGAGTTTGGCATTGTGGATTGACACTCCCCAGCCTAAAGGCGTGGGGATGCTTGCCTAGGAACCAGTAGAAGCAAGGGAAGATATCTGAGTAATCGCAAGGTTACTCACTAAGTGAGATATACTTACTGTAAGTTACGGTAAACAAAGTGTGAAGTGGGGCGATCGCACATTTCTCCTGCTGAGCCCACAGACGTGGAATCTAGCGTCAAATCATCTCCCACTCTGCCACTCTGCCATCACAGGTCGATCGCCCCAAAAGATTTCTGAGTCCATCGACACCAAAACCCAAAAAAATCATTAATTTAATTTTAAGTATTGTTACCGCAGCGTGGTAATATTTTTGTGAGCTTGCAAAGCAATCGCCAGCTACCTGCATTAGTTTCTGAGCTCCGTGAACACGCCAAACACACCCACCGAACCCGCACCAGCAACCGAGGATCATCCTCAGACTGGCACTGTCTCGACAGTCTCGTCAGAGACAGGCAATCCCATGCAAGACTTTTATCGCCTCCAACAAGAGTTGTTGGCGTACACCCTTGCATTTACGGCGATAATTTTTATCTCCGTTTGGATTTTTTACTCCCTCAACATGGCCCTGAATTATTTGCTTGGGGCGAGCACAGGTGTGGTTTACTTAAAGATGTTGGCTAGAGATGTTGAGCGAATCGGCAGCGAAAATCAACGAATTAGTAAGACAAGGCTGGCTCTGCTTATTGGGTTGATCATCATAGCAACTCGGCTGGATCAGTTACAGATTTTGCCAATATTTTTGGGATTTCTGACTTACAAAATTTCGCTGATGATTTACGTGCTGCAAAGTGCATTAGCACCAGACTCCAGGTAGTTTGGGCAATCTAGTAAAACTCAACTCATAGATTTGTATGGGGAAGCCCGTTGAATGGCAATGCTTGACGTTCTAAACATCTTTAATCGTTTCCCCCTCGCAAAATTGGAGGTTGGCCAGCAGTTGTACTGGCAACTGGGCAATCTGAAAGTGCACGGGCAGGTTTTTCTAACCTCGTGGTTTGTAATTGCCGTTTTAGTTATAGTTTCGATTTTAGGAACCAGCAAAATCCAAAGAATTCCCAGCGGAATGCAAAATTTAATGGAGTATGCGCTGGAATTTATTCGGGACTTGGCTAAAAACCAAATTGGGGAAAAAGAATATCGCCCCTGGGTACCATTTGTTGGTACGTTATTTCTGTTCATCTTTGTGTCAAACTGGTCTGGGGCTCTAATTCCTTGGAAGCTGATTAAGCTGCCATCGGGAGAATTGGGAGCACCTACGGCTGACATCAATACGACGATCGCATTTGCACTGCTGACTTCTCTAGCATATTTTTATGCAGGTCTCAGCAAAAGTGGCTTGGGGTATTTCGCCCACTATGTAGAACCGGTGCCTTTCATGTTGCCGTTCAAAATCATAGAAGATTTCACTAAGCCTCTTTCCCTAAGTTTCCGTTTGTTTGGCAACATCCTTGCTGACGAATTGGTAGTCGGAGTGCTGGTGTTGCTAGTGCCTTTATTTGTGCCTTTGCCAGTAATGGTTCTGGGACTATTTACAAGTGCCATTCAAGCTTTGATTTTTGCTACCCTAGCAGCAGCCTACATAGGCGAGGCTCTAGAGGGCGGTCACGGCGACGAACATCACGATTAACAACGGTGAACGGCGCAGAATAAGGGAGGAAATATAAAATTTCTGAACTCAAAATTCTCCTCGTGAAATCGGACGAATCTGTAAAAATTCAGTTGACAATTTTGTACTTTAGGTAAGGAAAATCATCATGGACCCAATCGTTGCTGCCGCTTCCGTAATTGCCGCCGCTTTGGCAGTAGGTTTAGCTGCAATCGGCCCTGGCATTGGTCAAGGAAATGCAGCAGGTCAGGCTGTTGAAGGGATTGCCCGTCAGCCAGAAGCAGAAGGAAAAATTCGCGGCACATTGCTGTTAAGTTTGGCGTTTATGGAAGCGCTGACAATTTACGGTTTGGTGGTAGCCCTAGTGCTGCTGTTTGCCAACCCCTTCGCATAATAATTTGGGGTCTGAGATTTTGGATTTTGGATTTGAATTACCATCCAAAATCCAAAGTCGAAAATCTCAAATAGAATTAGGTGGGAGCCGTCAAAAAAACATGATGCACTGGACAGTATTACTAGCAGTTGAAGAAGCAGCAAAGGAAGGCGGACTTTTTGATATAGATGCTACGCTGCCTCTGATGGCGGTGCAGTTCTTGATTCTAGTCGCAGTCTTGAATGTAATTTTTTACAAGCCGCTCACTAAGTCAATTGAGGAACGGGCAGATTACATTCGCAACACTAAAGTTGCAGCGAAAGAACGCTTGGCAAAAGCTCAGCAACTAGCGCAGCAGTATGAGCAAAAACTGGGAGAAACTCGCAGGGAGTCTCAAAAGGTAATTGCTGTTGCTCAAGCAGATGCTCAAAAAATCGCGGCGGCGAAAGTAGCTGAGGCTCAAAAAGAAGCTCAAGTCGCGCGCTCTAAAGCAGGACAAGAGATTGAGCAGCAAAAGCAAGATGCAATGCGATCGCTAGAACAAGAAGTGGACTCCCTGAGCCGCCAAATTCTAGAGAAGCTATTAGGGCCGGAGCTGGTCAAATAGTGAAATTGAAGAGTTTTAGATTTTGGACTAAATCTAAAATCTAAAATTGGTTCAGCCCACCTGCACGCGCAATTATGGAAGACTATCATGGGGACTGTTTTATTGCTAGCCACAGAAGCTAGCCGGGAAGGTGGTTTCGGTTTCAATTTCGATATTTTAGAAACCAATCTGATTAACCTGGTCATTATTATTGCAGTGCTGTTTTATTTCGGGCGCGACTTTTTAGGAAACATCCTGAATGAGAGGCGTTCGGGCATCGAAGAGGCGATTCAAGAAGCAGAAAAACGCCAAAAAGATGCCGCAGCAGCTCTAGCAGAGCAACAGCAAAAATTGACTCAAGCACAAGCAGAAGCGGAACGAATTCGATCGACTGCTGAAGCAACTGCGAAGAAAGCAAAAGAAGCAATTCTAGCTCAGTCGGCGCAGGACGTTGAACGCATGAAAGCAACAGCAGGTCAAGAGTTGGAATCGGAGCGGGAAAGAGCGATCGCCCAACTCAGATCTGCCGTTGTATCTATGGCATTAGAAAGGGTGGAAGGCCAGCTAAAAACTAGCTTGAACGAAAACGCTCAACACCAATTAATCGATCGCAGCATTGCCTTACTGGGAGGCTAAAACGTGAGTAAAGTCAGCACAGAAGTCTTACAGCCTTACGCATCCGCTTTGATGTCACTGGCTAAGTCTAACAATCTCTCAGAGCAGTTCGGCAATGACATTCGTTCCTTGCTGAGCCTACTAGAAAGTTCGGAGGAACTGCGTCAATTTTTAGCCAATCCTCTGATTAAACCGGATGCTAAAAAAGCTGTCATCCAGCAAATAGCGGGGGAAGAAATGAACCCATTGATGCGAAACTTTCTGAGACTGTTAGTAGACAAAGGAAGGATTCTTTTTTTAGAAGGAATTGGCAAACAATACTTGACCAAGCTCCGAGAACTCAACCAGACAGTATTGGCTGAAGTTACCTCGGCTGTACCGCTTTCAGATGCTCAACAGCAGACTGTTCGCGAAAAAGTGCAGGCGATGACAAGCGCAAGGGAAGTGGAAATTGAAACCAAAATTGACGCAGATTTAATCGGCGGTGTCGTGATTAAAGTAGGCTCTCAAGTGATTGATGCCAGCCTGCGGGGACAATTGCGCCGTCTGGGAATTCGCTTGAGTTCTTGATAGAAGGAAGTTCGGCAACGGATTATGTAACGGATGTAACGGATAGAAGGAAGTTCGGCAACGGATTATGTAACGGATGTAACGGATAGAAGGAAGTTCGGCAACGGATTATGTAACGGATGTAACGGATGTAACGGATAGAAGGAAAAAGGAAAAAGGAAAAAGGAAGAAGGAAGAAGGAATACAGGAACTAGGAATACATTAATTTCTATTGCCGAGTTTTTAATCCCCAATTCTTATTACAAAATTCTAAGGCTTTCTTACCGAAAACATCGACTGACAACTGACCAATGACAACAAACAATTGACAAAAAACAACTGACATGGCAGCAATCAGACCAGACGAAATTAGCAACATTATTCGCCAGCAAATTGAGCAGTACGACCAAGATGTAAAAATCTCTAACGTCGGTACTGTTCTGCAAGTAGGAGACGGCATTGCTCGGGTTTATGGCTTAGATAAAGCTATGTCCGGGGAATTGCTAGAATTTGCCGACGGCACTGTTGGTATTGCACTGAACTTGGAAGAAGATAACGTCGGCGCAGTGCTGATGGGACAAGGCCTCGGCATCGAAGAAGGTTCGGTGGTAACAGCTACTGGCAGAATTGCTGAAGTCCCCGTGGGAGAAGCCATGTTGGGACGGGTAGTCGATGCTTTGGCACGTCCTATTGATGGCAAAGGAGAAATTAAAACGACTGAAACTCGTTTGATTGAATCTCCGGCACCGGGGATTGTTTCTCGCCGTTCTGTTTATGAACCGATGCAAACAGGAATTACCGCTATTGATGCGATGATTCCGGTGGGAAGAGGACAGCGGGAACTGATTATTGGCGACAGACAAACCGGCAAAACTGCGATCGCGATCGACACGATTATTAACCAAAAATCAGAGAACGTGATTTGCGTTTACGTGGCGATCGGACAAAAAGCTTCTACAGTAGCTAACATTGTCAACGTCCTGCAAGAAAAGGGCGCAATGGACTACACAATAGTAGTAGCAGCCAACGCTAGCGACCCCGCAACACTGCAATATTTGGCTCCCTACACAGGGGCCAGCTTAGCCGAGTATTTCATGTACAAAGGCAAGCACACTTTGGTCATTTACGATGACCTTTCCAAACAAGCACAAGCTTACCGCCAAATGTCCCTGTTGCTCCGCCGTCCTCCCGGTCGCGAAGCTTACCCCGGAGACGTGTTTTATCTGCACTCTCGCTTGCTAGAAAGAGCAGCAAAATTGAGCGATGATTTGGGCGAAGGTAGCATGACAGCTTTGCCAATTATCGAAACCCAAGCTGGTGACGTTTCTGCTTACATTCCTACCAACGTAATTTCGATTACCGACGGTCAAATCTTCCTTTCTTCTGACTTGTTTAACGCTGGTTTGCGTCCAGCAGTAAACCCCGGTATTTCGGTATCGCGGGTAGGTTCTGCGGCTCAAACTAAGGCCATGAAAAAAGTAGCTGGTAAGGTGAAATTGGAATTGGCACAGTTTGAAGAATTGGCAGCATTTTCTCAGTTTGCTTCCGACTTGGATAAAGCTACTCAAAACCAATTGGCGCGGGGTCAACGGTTGCGCGAACTGTTGAAACAGCCGCAAAGTTCTCCTCTGCCGATGAACGAACAAGTAGCTGTAATCTATGCTGGAATTAACGGCTACATGGATGACATTCCGGTAGATAAAGTCAGCAAGTTTACTGTTGGTTTGCGCGATTATTTGCGGACTAGCAAGCCGAAGTTCGGCGAAATCGTTCAAGGTGGCAAGGCCTTGACTGATGAAGCTGAGAAATTGCTGAAGGAAGGAATCACTGAATTCAAGCAAAGTTTCCTAGTTTCTGCGTAATTAGTTATTGGTCATCAATCATTGGTCATTAGTTAAGTCGCAGATCCCCCCTAGCCCCCCTTAAGAAGGGGGGAACTGGAAGCAGTCACATTCCTCCTTCTTAAGGAGGAACTATAAGCAGTCAAAGTCCTCCTTCTTAAGGAGGAACTATAAGCAGTCAAAGTCCCCCTTATTAAGGGGGATTTAGGGGGATCGAAACTTGGCTGCAACCCTAATTTAGACTTAGTTTTAGCCTGATAGTTGACTCAAATGCGTAATGCCGTGTCTCTACCGTAGCTAAACTTAAAAATTGATGGCTGGAAACTAAGAACTCAGAAATAAAGGCTAAGAAAAAAGGAGAACGTTATGGCAAATCTGAAAACTATTCGCGATCGCATTAAGTCGGTCAAGAACACTAAAAAGATTACAGAAGCAATGCGCTTGGTGGCTGCTGCAAAGGTGCGCCGCGCTCAAGAACAGGTGACTGCAACTCGGCCTTTTGCCGATCGACTCGCAGAAGTATTGTACGGTTTGGCGGAACGCTTACAATTTGAAAATGTTGACTTACCGCTGTTGAAAAAACGCGAAGTCAGATGTGTGGGATTGTTGGTAGTTTCGGGCGATCGGGGTTTGTGCGGCGGCTACAATAGCGGTATTATCAAACGGGCTGAGATTCGCGCTAAGGAACTGAAAGCGGAAGGCTTAGACTACAAATTTGTGTTGGTAGGACGCAAATCTGTTCAGTATTTCCAACGCCGCGAACAGCCCATTGATGCGACTTACACTAACTTAGAACAGATTCCGACAGCACCGGAAGCAGCAGGAATTGCTGATGAATTGCTGTCGCTATTTCTGTCAGGAACCGTGGACAGAGTTGAGTTAATTTACACCAAGTTTGTGTCGCTAATTAGTTCGCGGCCGGTGATTCAAACTTTGCTTCCCCTCGACCCCCAAGGTTTGGAAGTTCAGGATGATGAAATCTTCCGTTTGACTTCGCAAGGCGGACAGTTTCAAGTATCGCGAGACAAGGTTACAGCACCTAAGAAGAGTTTGCCGCGCGACATGATTTTCGAGCAAGATCCGGCGCAAATTTTGGATGCTCTTTTGCCCTTGTATTTGAACAACCAATTGCTGCGGGCTTTGCAAGAGTCTGCTGCGAGTGAGTTGGCTGCGCGGATGACTGCGATGAATAATGCTAGTGAGAATGCTAGCGATTTGATTGGTAGTTTGACGCTGACTTATAACAAGGCGCGGCAAGCGGCAATTACTCAGGAAATCCTGGAAGTTTGCGGCGGTGCTGAGGCTTTGAATGGTTAGGTTGGGGTTGACAATTTGTTGATTTTATGCTGTCTGGGGGAACTCAGGCGCTTTTTTTTAAGATGATTCGGCGGTTGATTCGGCGGTTGATTCGGCGGTTGAAACCGCTTCTACACAAACGAAGTCCGCCTGCGCGGACTAAGAGATAAAGTTGTTACAATTGAGGGTAGGGGGCTGAAAGATTTGTGGCAGACACCTATTGACATTCTTCCCGGATTGGGTAACTATTGAGTTGTAGTATTAGAGGTAAGCAACTCTTGGAGACTCAATCAGAAGTGACCCTTTCCATCGGAGAAGCCGCCAAAGAGCTTGGTATTTCGACAAAGACACTGAGACGCTGGACTGATGCAGACAAGATTAGGTTTGAACGCTCTCCCACTGGACAAAGACGATTCTACCTTGCCGATATCAAGCGAATCATTCCCAGAGACTTGAATCAGACAGATGAGCGAATCACTATCAATTATGCCAGAGTTTCTAGTCACGACCAAAAAGAAGATTTGAAGCGTCAGGCTGCTGTCTTGGAATCGTTTAGTGCTGCTAATGGCTGGCAATTTGAGACAATTCAAGACTTAGGTTCTGGATTGAACTACAAGAAAAAAGGACTAACAAAACTACTCAAAAGAATCATGTCCGGTGAAGTTGGCAGACTTGTTATTACCCACAAAGACAGGCTTCTTAGATTTGGTTCCGAGTTAGTCTTTGCAATGTGTGAAGAGTTTGAATGCGAGGTAGTAATTGTCAACAAATCACCGGATGAGTTGAGTTTTGAACAGGAATTAGTTCAAGACATGATTGAATTAATTCAAGTCTTTAGCGCTAGACTTTACGGAGCTAGAAGCCACAAAAACCAAAAACTGATTGATGGTATAGCTAAAGCAGTGGAGGCTGTAAAATAATGCTACTCAGTTTCAAGACGGAATTAAAACCTAATAACAGACAGGTGACTCTATTTCGTCAACACTGTGGAGTAGCCAGACACGCTTACAATTTTGGCAATGCTGTTATTCAGGAAGCTTTACAACTTAGAGAGACTGACAAAGCAATCAAAATCCCCTCTGCTATTGACTTGCACAAACGTCTAGTCGCTGAGATTAAACCAGTTAATCCCTGGTACTATCAAAGCTCTAAAGCAAGTCCACAACAAGCTTTAGCAGAGGTAAGGACGGCATGGGATAGATGTTTCAAAAAAGTCTCCAAACAGCCTAAGTTCAAGAAAAAAGGCAAGTCAAAAGACAGTTTTTATCTTGAGCAAGGCACTAAAGCCAAGCCTGGCATCAGCAATGATGGTAAGCGAGTCAAACTCCCTAAAATTGGTTGGGTTATACTGCACGAACCTTTACCTATCACATCTACCCATAACTGCGTAATTAGTCGCACTGCTGAGCAATGGTTTATAGCTATCAAGTATGAGATTGAACAGCCTCCAACACCACTAAATCGCCCCTCTGTTGGCGTTGATATTGGTATCAAGGAATTGGCTATTACCAGTGACGGGAAGGTTTTTGCCAACCCTAAAGCTGACCGCAAAATGAGTAAAAAAATGAAGCGATTGCAGCGTTCTGTCAGTCGCAAAGCTAAAGGCTCAAAGAACCGGACTAAAGCCGTTAGAAAGTTAGCAAAGCTGCATTCTCGCATCTCATTCATCCGCAAAGATGCTATTCACAAACTCACTAATTATCTCGCTAAAAACCACAGCGTGATTAAAATTGAGGACTTGAATGTCAAAGCATTTTTGAAAAATCACAAATTGGCGGGTGCAATTGCAGATTGTGGGATGTACGAATTTCAGCGACAACTAGAATACAAAACTGAAAAGTTTTCTAGTCAGTTGATTCTAGTTGACCGCTTTTTTCCGAGTTCTCAGATTTGCTCAAATTGTGGAAATCACCGCCACAAAATGCCATTAAAGAATCGAGTTTATGTGTGTCCTGATTGCGGTCACACAGAAGACAGAGACTTGAATGCTGCTAAAAATATCGAGCGATGGTTTGAAGGAATTCACGTTCCGATTCGCTCAGATTGAATGAATCAAACGGTAAGCTCTACCGAGATTGCCTGTGGAGTAGACAAACCCTCAGAAGTCATTCTGAGACTACGCTGAAACAGGAAATAAGCATCAGAGTAAAAACATCTAACGGTGTCTAACTTTGTCTAAGTCTTATAGAGCGGCTATGTACTAACAAAGCCAAACTCAATATTTTTTGCAGAAACCGCGTTTGTGAGCGTAAATCATACCTAGATTAATGATTTTTAGCGTTTTTTGCGGAAAATGGCATTATTTGCCATTTTGCATTAGTATGCACTATGGTATATAGTTAAATTAATGCACCTGTATGCAAAAAGCTGGTTTTTAGGCAAACTACATAAAAATGTCAAAATGTATATGTTGTAAAGCCTTGAGCCTGTATGGATGACAAGAAGACTGTGGCTATTAGAGTAGAAATGCCGCCGGAGCTGCGGAATCGATTTAAGTCGGCTGTTGCTAGGGATGGTAAAAATATGAGGGATGTTTTGCTGGAATTTATGGAGGGATATGTCAAGCAGGCTGAGCAACCTAAAATAGAAGCAAGTCAAAACCAAAACAACACATAGCTGCTGCGTGCAGGGGTGGAGCGAAGGCATACAGGGCAAGACATTTAGTTGTTCAATTGTAAGGGAAGTCTGAAGTGAGGAGCGATCGCGTACCGAATCCAAAGCCAGAAAACGTACATCATGTTACAGAGCCTGAACTCTGTGAAAAGATGGGCGAAAAATACAACTGGCGGCTAAAAGAAATCCGAGTGACTCGTAACAGCCCCCCTGATGTGGCTTGCGTGTTTGACGGGGAACAAACCTCGTTTCAGGATATGTGGCAAGATTACCAAGATTAAAGTAAAGGGAGGAAAAATGGCTAAAAAAATCTGGATTGTCTACAAAACCGAAAGCATGAGTGCTCCCGGCTGGGAAGAACGTCAACTCATGCCGAGGGGCGGTTTAACTAATATACTTTGGGAGAATTGGACTTGGGAAGAAAACCCAGAAATTCCTCAAGTAGGGGAGAAAACTCGCGATTACGAGAATCTATCTGACCCCGGTAATGGAGTTACTCACGGGAAAGATGGAGACTGGGTAGTTACTCGCGTTCAGCAGTTTTCTGCTTTGGATACTGAGGAACGCATTGTGGTTTGTTACTGTTCTTACCAACCTGTCGCATCTGATTGGGAACCCCTAACACAAAGTGAGTCTGTCAATGAAATGCTAGCAACTATCGAGCAATATTGACTGGGTAATTATTCAGTAAAATGCGATCGCCTATTCCTGGACAATTTCCACCAAGTCTTCAATCATCACATCAAAGGTGCGGGCCAATTTCTGTATGGAAATGAAGTCAATGGTTGACACTCCCGGACATCTGGCGTAGTGTCTGACGGTGCTGTAAATTACTCCCGATCGCTCGGAAACCTCTTTTAGCGTCCAACCTTTTTCAGCAGCAAATTCCCTGACTTTTAGTCTGACTAAACCCATACTTGACAAATGATGGTGTACCATCATAAGATATTTTTATCCCAAAAGGCGATCGACTATTCCTGCACAATCTCATACAAATCTTCGACCATCACGTCAAAAGTCCTCGCCAACTTGTCCAAGGCTGTCACGTCAATTGTTGCTAATCCGGGCGATCGGGCATAGGTTCTCAGCGTACTGTAGACTACACCCGATCGCTCTGAAACCTCTTTGATTGTCCAGCCTTTCTCAGCAGCAAACTCTCGAATCCGCAATCTAATTAAGCCCATAAGCTATTGATGCCTGACTAATATCAGTCATAAAATTATACTACAAAACGCGATCGGCTACTCTTTGACGACCTCAACCAAATCTTCCACCATCACGTCAAAAGTACGTGCCAACTTGAGCAAACAAGTAAAATCAACCATTGCCATTCCTGGAGAACGCGAATAGGTGCTGAGGGTGCTGTAGTTGACTCCCGATCGGTCAGAAACCTCTTTGATCGTCCAGCCTTTCTCACCAGCAAATTCTCTAACCCGCAATCTAATTAAACCCATTGACAGACCACTAGATTTAGTATACGATCATTTTATCGTAAAAAGCGATCGCCCCAAGGTCTGGAAAACTGAAAGGCGATCGCCTGTCCAAAGCAGGAAACTTATCAACTAAATTTCCAAATAACCAAGGGCATCAATTCTCAATAACCAAGAATATCAACCAAGATCAACCAAGAATATCAACCAAGGATATCAACCATGTTAACAAAATTTTCGCGAAAATCAACCCCCAGAAACAAATTGAGCCGGTTTGTCACCAAAGAGGCGATCGCGCGGCTGCTGAAAATCAAGGTAGAACAGATATATCGCTTCGAGTGCTGGGCGCATATCCTGTACGTGCACGCCGAAGGGATGAGTCGGTTTGTGAGTTATGCGGATTTGCCGCCAGTGGTGGGAGTGGAAGCGCCCTCTGGTTTAGATTTTGGTTATTGGAAGCGGCGGATGGCGAGTCTGAAGGAGAGATACGCGCCGGATTTTTGGGTGGATTTCTATGGGGATAAATTTCGGGAGGCTGTTTCTGTTTCTGAATTGTTGGAGTGGGGGGAGTTGGTGGGAGTGGTTAAATGGATGTTAAGTGCGATCGCCCTGGAGTCGCTGCGAAAAGTTTACGCACAAGAGAAATCTCTGCTGGAACATTTTTAAATGCTGTCTGAACTCTTGTCCCCCCCTTGTTAAGGGGGGCTAGGGGGGATCTGAGCTCTGTTAAGTGCGATCGCCCTGGAGTCGCTGCGAAAAGTTTACGCACAAGAGAAATCTCTGCTGGAACATTTTTAAATGCTGTCTGAACTCTTGTCCCCCCCTTGTTAAGGGGGGCTAGGGGGGATCTGAGCTCTGTTAAGTGCGATCGCCCTGGAGTCGCTGCGAAAAGTTTACGCACAAGAGAAATCTCTGCTGGAACATTTTTAAATGCTGTCTGAACTCTTGTCCCCCCCTTGTTAAGGGGGGCTAGGGGGGATCTGAGCTCTGTTAAGTGCGATCGCCCTGGAGTCGCTGCGAAAAGTTTACGCCCAAGAGAAATCTCTGCTGGAACATTTTTAAATGCTGTCTGAACTCTTGTCCCCCCCTTGTTAAGGGGGGCTAGGGGGGATCTGAGCTCTGTTAAGTGCGATCGCCCTGGAGTCGCTGCGAAAAGTTTACGCACAAGAGAAATCTCTGCTGGAACATTTCTAAACGCTGTGTTTTTTTATAACTGGACTTACGAACTCGTGACCTAAAAAGTAGTGCTACAAGATTGTACCCCATATCCGTAGGGAAACGGCAATGCCCATTGGTGTCAACTTAAGCCTGAAACCCTTGGTATCTCTCGCTTTTACCTAAGTCTAGATCCCCCTAAATCCCCCTTAAGAAGGGGAGTAGGGGGTGACTTTGAGAAGACTCTTGTCCCCCCCTTCTTAAGGGGGGCTAGGGGGGATCTAGATTTAATAGTCAAACAACAGTCTCTGACTGGGTTTGACCTTAAGTTGACACCAATGGGCTCTTGGAGTGTCCGGTGCCGGGAGCTACGACTTTTAAGAATTGACATAAGTTCAGGGCAAGAAACCAAGGTGATGATACCATGCAGGATCATTCCAGTCTAAGAGTCCATAATATCTTCCTCCCCTATTCCCAAACTCGGCAAACTGCCGACAATTTGCACAGTTTCCAAACTGACTGCGATGACTTGGCCAATTAACCGGACAATGTATTGTTCGTCATCCAAGCGATTCGGGTCATTAACAATTCCACTCCGTTTATCAGTTTTGAATTGATACTGGTCTATTATCCAATCTAACGCAGAACGGTTCCCCAGACGGTACTCAAATGCTGAAGAGGGAATGCCGCTTAAGGTGAGAAAATCGTTGTAAATCAGTTGAGTTTTATCTTTACTCAATCTCATCTTTTCTACCCGCCAATTTAACGGCACGTCAGTATTTTCTATCCACTTAAGGGGATATTCGGGTTGCTGTTCGTAATTGACGTGAATTTCTGCTAAACGTTTGCCCGCATTAGCGAAAGAATGAAAATCGGGAGTGTAGGGAATATGGGGCAATTCCCGTTTCAAATTGGCGGCGTAGCGAGTGCAATAGGTGGGATGGTGCAAAACAGCATAAACGTAGTAGAAAATATCCCATTTGCTAATCCTGTCGTCTCCGTAGTGGCGGCGGAATTCTGTTAGCGCCCAGTCTGTGATATTTTCGCGGCGGTTTGTACCGTCTTCATCGTAGATGTAGAATGGGAAACATTGAGTTTTTTCCAGGAGATCTAGCCCCCCTACTCCCACATCAGATAATACAATCAGTCATCTGTACTAGAAAGGGAATTTGGGACTAGCTATGCCACGAACGCAAATAACTCGATTTTCTTTCTCAGTATCTGGTACAGGAAATATATATGGAAATTGATATCGACGCTCGTTTAATCTAGCATCAAAGTAGAGAAAAGAGGCAGTAAATGGTCGGTAGAGTCGATCGCCTCCTTAAATCGGGATTATATTCTATTTTGACACCCCGACTTAAAAAGGTTTTTAAAGTTCCAGACCAACTAACTTTAGTATCATCGTCAGTCACAAAATCATCAATATTGACTGAGCGATCGCACCGCTGACTCCACCTGACCATCTGTTCGTTGTATGTTGCGATCGTTCGTTTGACATTTTCTGCAATAGCATCCTCATTAAAATTATATACCCAGGTATCGCGATTTGTTTTGACTCCATTACTATATAACTTAAAAATGACTCTTTCATCAATTTTATTAGAAGCTTTAGCTTCTTTACCACCAATCGGTATCAACTTTTCAAAATCATCTTGCAATCCTTCAGTTAGCCAATTATATTTTAGATCTGGCTGAATTAATTGCCATTCAACCCCACCTCGATGTTGATACTTTTCTAAATACTCATACTTTTCTTCTTTTCGCCACAACTCATCAACCCGTGCATAGTAAATTTGTGCAGGTTTAGAATTTTGACCATTTTTATTCCTGACAAACAGGTTAATACTAACTCCTACTTGAATGCCGAATACATTATGAGTTGTACCTGAAAGTTGGGGATTTTTTCTAACATTTCCTCCTAAATCCAAGATATAAAGCGCATCAAAATCTTTCTGAAGATGTTTTCTCATTCCATCAAAAGCAATATCATTAACAAAGCTGTTATTCGTTACAAGAGCTACAATTCCCTCATCACCAATTCTATCCGATGCCCAACGAATCGCTTTCACATAAGGATCTGACAGTGCATTTTTATTAGTTGCTTTCGAGTCTTTAGAATAAGTTTCGGCAACGCGGCGGTCTATTTCTTCATACTTGCGATTTTTATTGTTATCATTTTCACTAGACTTTGAAAAGCATTATAAGGCGGATTGCCAACAACAACAAAAATAGGCGAACTTCTCTGCCTCTCTACCCTCGCTGTATTTGCCGCCGTAAACAAAGAAAGTTGCTGTACTTTTTGGTCAGAAAAAGTATCAACTAAACAAATACCTTCAAATGGTTGATAAGTCCCCGTTGCCTCAAAATACTCATGTTCGATATTCATCGAAGCAATGTAATAAGGCAGTAACATCAATTCATTGCAGTGCAATTCGTCAGCATATTTCTGCGGTAGTGCCGTTTTCCGAATCTCCCGCATTACCCGCATCATAAAATTCCCTGTCCCCACAAAAGGATCGAGGATATGCACTCCTTTATCGCTTAAGGATTTGCCAAACTCTTTTTGCAAGATATCCTCAACACTTTTGACCATGAAATTTACAATCGGTTGAGGAGTGTAAACGATGCCGTGAGTGTCCGCAACCTTGATAGCAAATCCTTGGAAAAACTTCTCGTAAATGGTGTTTAGAAAGTGCTGTTTTTCGCTAAATTCATCAATTGTCGCGGCGGTTTCTTCTAAGGCACGGTAAAAATAGTCAACTTCTCCGAGGAAATGGTCGCGACTGAATGATTTAGAAGTTAAAGCATTAATAACTTTTTCTATTTCAACAGCGATGATATTGCGGTTGGTAAAATCTTGGTTGTCAAAGATGCGGCGAAAAATGCGTTCGGTGAGGATGTGCTGAATTAGCATTTCCTCGACAGCAGCTTCGGAGAGATTGGGGTTAATTGATTGGCGGCAGACGGCGGTAAAGTCATTAAATGCTTGAATAAATCTTTTGTTAGTTTTGCGTTGTCCGTCAATCAGACTAATCATTTTTCCTGCTAAATCTTTGACTCTGCTGCCAAATTCAGCGGCGGCGACTTCCCACTGGGCGATAGCGGGAGTTCGGTATTCAAAAAATAGCTTCAGCGTATCGACTAGGGATTGCGGTTTTGTGATATCTTCATCACAGAGTTGCTTGCCGCCTTGCCAAATAATTGCCCGTTCCGGTGCTTGAAAAATAATGTTATCTTTGGGATAGCCAACAGCAAATTTTTGTTTAACTTCGCGTTCCAGCTTGTCATGGGTGTCTTTTGCTTCCCAGATACCGTGTCTGAGACTGTCGGCCCGCACTAATTCCCCATCAACTCTGATTCGCTTATTGCCGATTTTCATCTCTTTTTCGGGCACCAGCGTCCACCCAAATTGCTGACAGCAAGACTTTAGCAAATCGGCAAAAGCATCCTTTACTGCTAATTCGTGAGATATCCCCAATTTCGCAAATTGTCCCAGGGCATTGTAATATGCTTTAACAGGTTGGTGGGTTGGCTTGAGGTTGAGATTTGGCATGGGGGATGGGCGATCGCAAATTGCTGATTTAATTTTAAGCGATATTGTAACTTTTTTACCGTCAAACAAAAGCAAAATAAAAGTACAGGCGGCGTAGCTATCCCCTAGGGAATTGCCCGCACCCATAGGTGTCAACTTAACGTCAAACCCAGTCACATACTGCTGTTTGACGATTAAGGCCAGATCCCCCCTAACCCCCCTTAAGAAGGGGGGGACAGGAGTCTTCTCTTTCGTCAACCCCTACTCACACCCTACTCCCTTCTTAAGGGGGATTTAGGGGGATCTAGACTTAGGTAAAAACGAAATTTATCAAGGCTTTCAGGCTTAAGTTGACACCAATTGCCCGCACCTATCGCCCCCAACAATTCCCACGGCATCAGCGATAATAGTATTAGCGAACTATTTAAAATCGAGGAAACACCTATGCTCGCGACTACCAGCGAACTACCCAAAATCGAGGAAACACCTATGCTCGCGACTGCCGCCCTACAGGATAATTTTACTCTAGAAGACTTCATGGCTCATCCGCCCGACAACATGAAATTGGTAGACGGACAACTCGTTGAGAAAAATGGAGCCACGCTCAAGCATGGTAAAATTCAATCAAGCCTGGGTTGTGCTTGGGCAAATTACATGATTTCCAGCGGACAAGGGGGAGAAACTTATGTCGAAGTTCCTTGCCGCACAAACCGACAAATTCGCCGCCCCGATGTCGCTTATCTCACACCAGAATTAGTTGCACAATTTGGCAATCTTGCCACTTTACCCCAAAGTTTCCCCTTAATTGCCGAAATAGTTTCACCCACCGATATTGCTGAAGATGTCTTTCTCAAAGCACAGGAATATTTAGCATCTAGCTGTCAGGAAGTCTGGTTAGTTTTTCCCGAAAGTCGTTTAATATTTGTGATGACTCAAAATCAAATATTGACATTTAGATCCGGCGATACCGCCACCACTCAACAAATCCTGCTCGGTTTTAGCATCGAGGTCGATCGCCTACTAGCTTAAACTAAATTATGAAATCAGAAACTCAGTCTAGTACAATATTCTTAGGTTGATGACTAAGAAAGGGAGTCAAACAAAATGACAACTATCCAATCAATGACAACTGGAATAACATCCCTTTATGAACAGGATTTTTATCTGTGGTTACAGACAACTATCAACTTATTAAAAGAGGGAAAGTTTTCTGAAATAGATTTAGAGAACTTACTAGAGGAACTGGAAAGTATGGGGAGAAGCGATAAGAATGCTTTAAAAAGTAATTTGAGGGTACTTTTAATGCACTTACTTAAGTATAAATATCAGCCAGAAAAAAGAACAAACAGTTGGATATACACCATTCGCGAACATCGTAAACGCATCCGAGATACCTTCAAAACCAGTCCGAGTTTATATCGTTTTTTTGAAGAAATTTTCAATGAATCTTATCAAGATGCTAGGGAATTAGCCGCAGATGAAACTGGTTTATCTATTGCGACATTTCCCCCAGAGTCTCCCTTTACTGAAGAAGAAGTTCTTAATCCTGATTTTTTACCGCCTGAGTGCGATCGGCCTGAAAATCCTGAAAATATTGAATAATTGAATCAGATATCCTTTCCACTTGTTCTGAAATCAAATTGCTACAATATTCTTAAGACTCCCCAGTCCGCGTAGGCGGACTTCGTTTGTATAGCCCCGAATTATATTCGGCGGGCTTAACATTAACTTCGTTTGTATAGCCCCGAATTCTCTTCGGTGGTGTTTAATTAATATCCCACACCATTCTAGAAACCACCATGTCAGACGACTTTTCCCTAGACGACCTTTTAAACAACAGTTACGACGCCTTCAAAGACGCAGAAAATCAAGTGGGACAATGCAATGTTTTAGTCATCGGTAAAACAGGCGTAGGCAAAAGTACCCTGATCAATGCTGTTTTTCGCCAACGCTTAGCAGAAACCGGAGTCGGCCGCCCCATCACTCAAGGTATTCGCCAATATACCAAACCAAATTGCCCGATCGCAGTTTACGACACTCCCGGACTCGAACTCAACGCCGAACAAATTAAAATTATTCAATTAAACGTTGCTAAACTGATTGAAGACCAAAGACTTCTGCACCCCAAAGAACACATTCACGTCATCTGGTACTGTATCAATCACGGCGCAAATAGAATAGAATCTGTGGAGGAAGGCTGGCTAAGAGAAATGGAAATCATCGATGTACCAGTTATTTTAGTTCTCACTCAAACTACATCAAAAAAACCCAGCGAGTTTTTCAAGCAACTGGAACACATGAATTTGCCAGTCAGTCAAGTTATCCCTGTCATGGCAGAACCGGAAGAAATTGATGAGGATTATACAGTAAAATCTCACGGTTTAGATAAGTTGGTTGATGCCACTTTTCAACTACTACCGGAAGTAGCTCAAAAAGCTTTTGTCAAAGAACAAATTGCCAATATTGCGCTTAAATCCGACATGGCATTTAAGTATGTAACTGCTTATGTTGCCGGTTCTGCGATTGTCGGTGCAACTCCTGTGCCGTTTGCTGATGCGCCAATTTTGATGGCTATGCAAACGGCAATGATTGCTAATATTACTGTGATTTTTGGAATGCCTTTTGATCGGGGATTTATCTCGGCGATGCTGTCTGCTATTAGCGGTGCTGGTGGGGTGACTGCTGTTGGCAGAAGTATTGTGACTAATTTGATTAAAATGATTCCCGGTGCGGGTACAATTGTGGGTGGTGCTATCTCCGGTGCAACGGCGGCAACTCTTACGCTTGCTCTCGGTTTGGCTTACATTGAAGTGCTTAAAGTTTATATGAAATCTCAAATTAATGGGGAACAACTTTCTTTGTCGCAGTTAACCAAGATGTTTGTGGATTTGTATAAGGATTATGCAGCTTCTGGGCGTAAAACTTTGAAGGATGAGCAACCGAAGGCTCCTAATCAAATTAATATTGAATAAATTGGGCATGAGCATGGGGCCTAGGGCGTGTTTTCAAACTACTGATTATGAACCGAATCTCTCGAAGCTCCCCCTCCCATCCCCTGAAAAAGGGAGTAGGGTGTGAGTATGGGTTGACGAAAGAGACTCTTTCTCCCCCCTTGTTAAGGGGGGCCGGGGGGGATCTTAGAGTTTGAAAACACGCCCTAGGGTATTACTAAAGACTTGACAAATTGCCGATTGTTTGCTGATTAATTTAATAGAAGATATTGGCAATAAACAATAAATCAGTTCGCGATCGCACTTCGACTCCTCGAAACCGGGTTTTTACCGAAGCTAAGGGCTGCAACCCGTCTTTTCGTAAAAAAACCAGGTTTCTGGGCCCCCATGCGTCCTGGACTATAAATTTGGTAAATTTGCAGAAAATCTCCCAGGGGGGTAAGATATCTATTGCTTTGTTTGCAGATATAGCGTAAATTCCGATCGCCCTTAAAACCAATAATCAAAATATGTCCAAGACTTACACCGTTGAGTTTCTCCACCAAGGCCGTACCTACACCGTAGAAGTGCCAGAAGATCAACAACTTCTGCGCGCAGCCAACGCCGCCGGCATTGATTTGCCGAATTCTTGCAATGCAGGGGTTTGTACTACCTGTGCTGCTAAAGTTATTGAAGGCGAGGTTGACCAAAGCGGTGGTATGGGGGTGAGTGCTGAACTTCAGGCGGAAGGTTACGTGTTGTTGTGCATTGCTTATCCCCGATCGAACTTGAAGATAGAAACAGAAAAAGAAGATATTGTCTACGATCGCCAGTTCGGTAAACCCTAGAACTACGTTAAAATAGACACAACTACCGAGAGCGGTAAAAAACTATGGATCGCCCTATGACTACCCATTTCATTTCCGCAGAAGTTGACCTCCAGAATACAGCCGAGGAACTTGACTCGGCGATCAAAATTGAACTGCAAAAGCACGGCGAACCCCTGCGCTGGGCTGTTACAGACGTGGATGTCGATCGCCAAAAAGCAGTGGTAGAAGGCTACGTGCTCGTGGAATTACCGGCTACAGCATCAAGAGCAACAGCGTGAACCTGCGTCCTTTCACAGTGGTTTTGATAGTCCCCACAGGCGTTGGAGCGTCGATCGGGGGCTTTGCGGGAGATGCGTTACCTGTTGCTAGGGCGATCGCCCAAATTTCAGATACCCTGATTACTCACCCCAACGTCCTCAACGGCGCTCAACTTTATTGGCCCATACCTAACGCTCTCTATGTCGAAGGCTACGCCCTTGACAAATTTGCACAAGGATGCTGGGGGCTCCAACCAGTACATCAAAATCGCATCGGCTTAATCCTCGATCGCGGCATTGAACCGGAATTGCAACTGCGCCAACTGCAAGCTGCTGATGCTGCTAGAGCTACATTAGGTTTGAATATAACAGATTATGTTTTAACCGATCGCCCTCTGGAAGTAGAATTGCGAATGTCGGAATCAGGCGCATCTTGGGGGACGATCGCGAATCCCGACAGTCTATTACGCGCTGCTGAAAAATTAATTACCCAAGCAAAAGTCCAGGCGATCGCAGTTGTAGCCAGATTTCCCGAAGACGAAGGCAGCAAAGCCCTCGAAAACTACCGCCACGGCACGGGAGTTGACCCTCTGGCTGGCGCTGAAGCAGCGATCAGTCACCTGATTGTTAGAACATTTAAAATCCCCTGTGCTCACGCTCCCGCCCTGTTACCGCTTCCCCTCGATCCGCATCTGTCACCGCGATCGGCCGCTGAGGAAATCGGGTATACTTTTTTACCTTGCGTACTCGCGGGTCTCAGTAAAGCCCCGCAGTTTGTCACTCCTACTGTGGGACAGGCATCTTGCCTGTCGCAGGTATTAGGCGGGCAAGATGCCCGCACCACACAGATATGGGCCGATGGAGTCGATGCCGTTGTCATACCCGCCACAGCCTGCGGTGGCAGTGCTATTCTGAGTTTGAGCGGGCGATCGACAGTACAAATTATTGCAGTGGGCGACAACAAAACCCAAATGCAAGCTCCTCCAGAAAAACTCGGAATCAAAGCTTTGCAGGTAAACTCATATTTAGAGGCGATCGGAGTCTTAGTCGCTTTGCGAGCCGGCATCACCACCGCCTCCTTGGGTGCAGACATCTCTCCCCTAGGATGTTTGTCTGATTCAACTAAACAAATCTAAAATCTAAAAATCTAAAAATCTAAAATTGATTAAGTGGCAGAAAAACTTCCCGAAAATCCCGAATTTGAACCCTTGACACGCACCCAAGTTTTAATAGCAATGGCTGTGACAGCAGTAATATTGCTGGCGGTAGCTAAATTGTGGTTGCAATTTGGAGCCGTATCGCTTTTGCCGGTCAAATTAATCGGAATTGATTTGCTCAAAGGATGTGCGATCGGATTAGCAATTTCCGGCGTTAGTGCGATCGTTTATCACCTCTGGCCCGGCTATCGGCGCAGTGCCGACGTTTACCTAGAAGTAGTCCTCAAACCCTTATTTTGGCCTGATTTAATCTGGTTGGGATTGCTACCCGGACTTAGTGAAGAATTGCTATTTCGAGGCGTGATGATATCTGCTTTAGGATTAAATATTACTGCTTTAGTTTTATCGAGTTTGTCTTTTGGCATTTTACACTTAGGCGGAATGCAGCAATGGCCCTATGCAGTGTGGGCGACAGCAGTAGGATTGCTGTTAGGTTACAGTGTTTTAGATACTGGTAATTTGTTAATCCCAATTGTAGCTCATATTTGTACAAATTTAATTTCTAGCTGTATTTGGAAGTGGGAAAACCAGGCCGTCAAGCGATTTTGAACCCCGCGCCTCTAGACCGGGTTCCCGTCGGGTGCCCGAGTTTTCGCCCCGGTCTGAGCCCCATGCGTAAATCAAAGAAACCGGGTTTTTTACTGAATCTGTTGGTGACAACGAAGTATTTCGGAAAAACCCGGTTTCTGAGCCCCATGCGTAAATCCAAGAAACCGGGTTTTTTCCCGAATCTGTTGGTGACAACGAAGTATTTCGCAAAAACCCGGTTTCTGAACCCCATGGGTAAATCAAAGAAACCGGGTTTTTTACTGAATCTGTTGGTAACAACGAAGTATTTGGCAAAAACCCGGTTTCTGAGCCCCTCGACTCCGCCCAAGAAACGTGCGTAAGTCTTAATACAAAAACTACAATTCTTCTTCCTCCACGTCAACTCCATGAATCTGAGCCGGAGTTGCGGGAATTGCGGCAATGATTGCATCAATCACCTTGGCTACTGGAATAATCTGCATTCCCAAATCTGGCACCGGTTGATTCTTGGGAATAATCGCTCTTTTAAAACCTAGTTTCGCGGCCTCTCTTAGCCTTAATTCTAATTGGGAAACAGGGCGAACTTGTCCACCTAAACCGACTTCTCCCAGTAAAATTGTCCTCGCATCGACAATGCGATCGCGAAAACTGGCCACAACGGCGATCGCAATTGCCAAATCCGCCGCCGGTTCCTCCACCTTCAACCCCCCCACCGATGCTACAATCGTATCCAATTTAGACAAAGGAATCCCGACTCTTTTCTCCAAAACAGCCAGAATTTGCTGCAATCTACTATTATCCACCCCCGTAGTAGAACGGCGGGGCGAACCAAAACTCGCAGGACTGACTAAGGCCTGAATTTCAACTAAAATCGGTCTAGTTCCTTCGCAAGTAACAGTCGTCGAAGTACCGGGCGAAAACTCGTCCCGATTTCCTAAAAATAACTCCGATGGATTATCTACTTCTCGCAATCCGTGTGCTACCATTTCAAAGACACCGATTTCGTGAGTTGCTCCAAAACGGTTTTTCATCGATCGCAAAAGTCGATGAGAAGCAAAGCGATCGCCCTCAAAATAAAGTACAGTATCTACTAGATGTTCCAAAACCCTCGGCCCCGCCAAAGATCCATCTTTAGTAACATGACCGACAATAAATAAAGTAATATTTTCTCTTTTTGCAACCTGCATCAAAGCCGACGTACATTCCCGCACCTGAGCCACCGAACCCGGAGCCGATGTTAAACTAGCAAAATAAATAGTCTGGATACTATCAATCACCGCCACATGAGGTTTCAGCGCTTCCAACTCCCGCAAAACTACTTCTAAATCCGTCTCCGGTAGCAAATAGAAATTCTCCGCTGAATTGTCAACATCCGCCTCAACTGAACCCTGAACTGTTCCCCCATTGCGATCGGATTTATGTGCAGCATCACTTGACAAATCAACCGGATTAGCCACTCCCAAACGCTGCGATCGCAACTTCACCTGCTGGCCAGACTCTTCCGCACTGACATACAGTATGCGATCCTTACGCGCCAACTGATTCGCCACCTGTAACAACAGCGTCGATTTCCCAATCCCCGGTTCCCCCCCAATCAACACCAGGGAACCGGGAACAATACCACCTCCCAAAACTCGATCGAGTTCAGCATAGCCCGAAGGCCAACGAGACTGAGTTTGGTCAGCAATCTGCGATAATCTAAAAGATACCCTGGCTTGACCCTTCGACTTATCAGGAGGCGAACCGCCCGGTTGCCTAGTCGTTACCCCAGTCAAGCCAGCTCGTGGCACAGCAGAAGTAGGCGTTTCTACCTGCTCGTCAAAAGAATCCCACTTCTGACAGCTAGGACACCTGCCAAAATATTGTGGCGAATCATACCCACATTCCCGACAAATATATTGTATCCGAGGCTTTGCCATTGTTTACAATAATAAATAATCACCTTAACATTGTGTCAAAGTCTGAACAAAAGCAATCATCAAGCTTTCAGACCAGTCGCGACAGGCGGATCGGTTTGTGTCTTAATCATAGGGTACAAAAAATTAAGATTATCTGAAATGTAACTTAAGGAGTGTTCAGTAACTTGGAAAACCATAAAGAAAAAATTCTGGTAGTCGATGACGAAGCCAGCATCCGCCGCATCCTGGAAACTCGCCTTTCGATGATTGGCTACGATGTCGTCACCGCAGCAGACGGTGAAGAAGCTCTCGATATATTTCGCAACACCGAACCAGATTTAGTGGTTTTGGACGTGATGATGCCAAAACTAGACGGCTATGGCGTTTGTCAGGAGTTGCGGAAGGAATCCGACGTGCCTATCATCATGCTAACCGCTTTGGGAGACGTAGCCGATCGCATCACCGGTTTAGAATTAGGCGCCGACGATTACGTCGTCAAACCTTTTTCTCCCAAAGAATTAGAAGCCCGCATCCGTTCAGTGCTGCGTCGCGTTGACAAAAACGGCTCCTCTGGAATTCCCAGTTCGGGAGTCATCCAAGTCACTAATATTAGGATAGACACCAACAAGCGCCAAGTTTATAAAGGTGACGAACGAATTCGGCTCACAGGCATGGAATTCAGCTTGTTAGAGCTGCTTGTCAGCCGTTCTGGAGAGCCTTTTTCGCGATCGGAAATTTTGCAGGAAGTTTGGGGATATACGCCTGAGCGCCACGTAGACACCCGTGTAGTGGACGTTCACATCTCGCGGCTTAGGGCAAAGTTAGAAGACGACCCTAGCAATCCCGAATTAATTCTCACCGCCCGCGGCACAGGCTATCTATTCCAGCGAATTGTCCAGCCTGGGGAAGCTTGATCAAGCCAGTTGACAGTTGATGGTTGACAGTTAACGGTTAACAGTTGACGGTTGACAGCCAACAGCCAACAGTCAACAGCCAACAGCCAACAGTCAACAGTCAACAGCCAACAGCCAACAGTCAACAGCCAACAGCCAACAGCCAACAGCCAACAGCCAACAGTCAACAGCCAACAGCCAACAGTCAACAGCCAACTGACCAATGACTAAATCTGACCCAAATCGAGTTTTGCGACAATTGCCCTTAGTTGCAGGAGGATTAGCAGGTACGCTGCTGATGGTCAATCGCTTGCTAACAGAGCAAATAACAGACTCTCAAGCTCGCTCCGATGCTTTGGGAGTCATTGTCAGCGCCCTGCTGATTTTAACAGGTTTGCTGTGGCAGCAAGTACAAGCGCGATCGCCCGATTCCGTAAAACTCATGGGCGAAGAAGGTTTTGAATTTGCGCCGGATTTGCCGGATGTTGTCAAAATAGAATTGGCTTGGGTGTCACGTTTGCTGTTGACAAATACTGCCACAAGGGCGATCGTGATTGTGTATCAAGGAAAAGTCCTATTGCGGCGTGGCATTTTAGGCATCAATCCCGAAGTAAAACCAGGGCCAATCTTGCAGCGAGTCTTTGACAAAAACAAGCCAATTTATTTAGTAAATCTCAATATTTATCCAGGGCGAATTGAATTTGACTATTTGCCAGAAAATACCCAAGGAGTCATCTGTCAGCCCATCGGTAGTCAAGGCGTTTTAATTTTAGGTGCTAACGCGCCCCGCAGCTATACAAAACAAGATGAAAACTGGGTTGAAGGCATTGCCGAAAAACTAGAAAATACCCTCAGTCAGCACCTAAATTCCTAAGTAAAGAGTATTCTAAAATTTAAAATCTAAGATCGAAAATTCCATGACTTCAGAAACATTGCGTATCTTTCTATATCCAGTCATATTGTAGGGGCGGGTTTACCAACCATATAGATGGAAAACCCAAAATTCCATAAACCCGCCCCAACCCCACCAACAATCTAAATGTACATTCATATTTAGCGTGGGGCGGGGGCGGGTTTATTTAGATTGTTCGTCATTGTTATATATGGTTGGTGAACCCGCCCCTAGGAATATTGAAATGGCTGGACTACTACCGAGCCCAATCAGTACCGCGCCACATCATAAAAAACAAAACTGCCGAAATCAGCGCGCCCAGCAGCCACTTAACAGCATTTTTGAATAGCGCCAACCGCTGATTTGACTGAACCGCTGCGCTTTGCGTCTGCAAGCGTTCCTTAGCCGGAGTAATTCTCGAAAGAATTTGGTTTTTCAGTTCCTGCGGGTTTTTCGTATCCGCTTGTACCCCCAAACGAGTAAGTTCACTCGCCAAATTATTTAAATCTTCAGGAGTACCTTTCTTCAAACGTTCTTCTACCTGCTGCAACTGAGCTAATTGTTGCTTTGCTTGAGTAGTAATTTGCTGGTTGTTTTGGTTGTTGACAGAGATAGTGCCAAAAATTCCCAAAGGCAGCATCAAGATAAATATCAGGGCCAGCAGCAGACACACCCAAGACAACATCTTTAAAAAAATGTCTTCGAAACGTCTGCGATCGTAATCCTCTCCAAAAAAGATCAGCGCCATTGCTAATAGAGGAACTGGTATCCGTTCCACGAGAGCTCCAATCGTCTGCAATTCCCAGAGACGGTTGCCAAAATTTGCCGGTGTCAGAACAGCGATCGTATCTAATAACGACAAAATTAATAGACCGTAACCAACCCAGCGCAGCCTATATATAGAAAAACCTTGTTCGCCTTGTATCTCATTCATCAGAAAAATGGGTAGAAACCCCGTCCTTTTAGGACGGCTTTACATTTTTGATTTACTACCGCCTTGGGACTGGTTGGCGGGAGTGTGCTTTTGTGTTGCACTTTCAACGGGACAATTACCGCCTCAAACTTCCCAGCCCTGTACGCATAGTGTTTTGCTCTTTCGAGCCTCCCTTGCGGGGTAAAGTTAGCCTCGCCAAGGTTTAATGAGCTTGTGCCGGCCCGTAGCACTGTCTCAGTTACCTTAAGACTGTTTAACTACCAGCGACAGAGCTCTTAACTAGCTTCGCATTCTCCCGGTGTCGTGACTCAAAAAACGTAGCCAGTTAAGACTTAGGCTGGTCAGAACGGCTTGTTAGATTTTTCCTTCAAGCCTCATGCCTTTAGGCTGAGGTTCCTGACAGAATAATAGACCTGTTGTTAACAAAATGTCGATCGAAACCACCGTACAGCAATTGACTCAAGGTTCAGGAAATCGCGGCTGCCACCACTCATACCAAGAAACCCAAGCATTCTCTAGAATTTTCTTGGCATTTTCGGGAGTTGTTTTATCCAACGGCACAGACATCTGAGTCCACAAACAGCGCTTGTCTTGAATATTTCCCCTACCCGACAGCCAAAATACAATGCGGTTGAACTGCAAGTCACGAGTATTCCGATTGTATCTAAACTGTTCGTCAGTCACTGTAGTACGGCCGCGAGGATTGATACAGGAACTCAGATATAGTCGATTTTGCTGTTGCAAAATTCCGTGAAAGCCCACCCTTTGAGTATTTGCTAATTCTAGTTTACCAGGAGACGACTTGAGAACAGTATGTCCTTTCATCATACTTTCCACATCCCCACTGGTTCCTACCACATAGCGCATCTCTATTGCTAGAGCCTGGTTATTTTTTTGATATTCATATTTCCTCCCCACCTTAACTTGTGAAGTATCGCTAATTTTCAGGGGTGCGCTCTTCTGCATTTGCCACTCAGCTAGAGGCACTGACTCGGGAAACTCAAACGGGGTTGCAGAAAGATTGCCAGCCGATGGGTAGAATGTCAACTTTCCTACAACTAATAAAACCCCTGCAAATGTCACCGCTAAAATAGAAATTCTAGCTGTTTTCCAATAGGTAATAGCCATTAGCAATTTGGTTTTTTCTTATTTTGCGGTTCTGGCAAGATGGCAAACCAGCAGAATAACCCGAAAATGAATACAGCAATCATTGAAAAAATTACTGACCCATTTCCTTCGTGCCAGTATTTAAATGCTTCGGGTTGAGATAGCGATACCAGCACAGCCATGAGAGCAACTCGCGCTGCATTCACTATAAATCCAATCAGGACTGCAATGATAGGTACTACAATTTTCTGTCCCACAGTTGTAGGAAACATTAGTAAAAAAACTAGCGCTAGTCCTAACACTTGTAGGATGGCATTGACTCCCGAACAGCCGTGATAGACTTCCACGCTGCCTTTTTCTAATACAAGAAATACTCCTTGACGAACTACTTCAAATCCTAAATAGTGCAGGATAAAAGCCGAAAATTTAGCAGTTAATAGGGCGACATTAACAAATACTCCTATCAACCCTGGAGGAATAGCTGTATAGGCAAGAATTAGCAATTCCTGCCAATATTGTTTCAGTCCTTTTGTTCCTGAAGCCAGCAAAGCGAGACTTATTCCCGACAAGAAAGGCGTTGCTCTGATAAAAAAGTCGTAGCCAGATATCGACGAACTTTTGAGCAAGATTAAAGCAATTAGCGAAGCCCCAAAGCAACTGCCGAAAACCCCGCTTTCTAAAGTTAAGGATTCGTGTCTTTCCCAAATTAGAAAGCACACGACTCCCCAAAATAGTAGCATTGTGCCGAATAGGTCGGTGTTTTCTGTTCTCGAAGTCAGAGTTAGGTGCAGGGCGATCAAACCTGCTGCTATCCCTAATAGCCAGTATTTAGGTTCTTGGAGGTGCTTGAGCCAGTTGATTTCGGTCATTCGATTTGAGATTTTAGATTTTAGATTTTAGATTTTGGAGGCGACCCCACGGATAAATTCTCTTTCTTGAGGATTTTAGAGGTTGCAGGGCACAGCGAACAATGCTTCACAATGCAAGGATTGATTCCACGGATAAATCACGTGGCGGGTACCATCAAGAAATTCACAGGTCATGGCTAGTTTTTGTTGGTAGTATAATCTGAGAAAGTGTGTCAGTAGTTATTGGTGATTGGTGATTGGTTTTCGATCGCAGCCAACAACCAATAACTAATGACTGCTGACTGATGACTAATGACTAATGACTAATGACTAATGACTAATGACTAATGACTAATGACTAATGACTAATGACTAATGACTAATGACTAATGAGCGTAAACCTTGCGGTAGTATGTCTGATATTCCTCGGAAAGCAGGGGTTCCCACCAATCGCGATTGGCTAAATACCATTCTACGGTGCGCCGCAAACCTTCTTCAACTGTTACTGATGGAGTCCAACCTAACTCTGTTTTAATTTTGGTTGCATCGATCGCATAACGTCGATCGTGCCCGGCTCGATCTTTCACAAAGGTAATTAATTGTTCGCAAGGACGCGCCGGCAAATCTTCAGCCAATTCGTCCATTAGCTGGCACAGCATCTTGACTAAATCGAGATTTTTTACCTCGTTGTTGCCACCAACATTGTATGTTTCCCCTGGTTGGCCGCGGTGAATTACGGCATCTAAAGCGTGGCAGTGGTCGAGTACGTAAAGCCAATCTCGGACGTTTTGACCGTCGCCGTAAACGGGTAGTGGCTTGCCCAAAAGCATATTGAGACACATGAGGGGAATCAGCTTTTCTGGGAAGTGATAGGGGCCGTAATTGTTGGAGCAATTGGTGATAATTGTGGGGAGGCCGTAGGTGTGGAAATAGGCGCGGGCGAGGTGGTCACTGCCAGCTTTTGAAGCTGAGTAGGGACTGTTGGGAGCATAAGGTGTCGTTTCTGTAAAGGCTGGATCGTCGGGGCCGAGACTGCCATAAACTTCGTCGGTGGAAACGTGCAGAAAGCGATCGCCCTCTGGTTGTCCTTTGGCGATCCACTGTTGGCGGAAGGCTTCGAGGAGGGTGAAGGTACCGATCACATTTGTTTGGACGAAAGCTTCGGGCCCTAAAATTGACCTGTCTACGTGAGATTCAGCCGCAAAGTGGGCGACTGTATTGATGTTTTCTGATTGCAGCAAGCTATCGACGAGGGCGCGATCGCAGATATTCCCCTGTACAAACCGAAAATTTTCTCCCCCTTCCAAGCTTGCTAGGGTTTGCTTGTTTCCGGCGTAGGTTAAAGCGTCGAGTACGACTACTCGATCGCCCGGATAGCTACAGCACCAGTGATGCACAAAATTCGAGCCGATAAATCCAGCGCCGCCCGTCACTAAGATCCGGCGAGGCGTGAGCTCAATGCCTTGATTCTTGCTGTCTGTCATATAAATAACAATTTTTCCAATAACTAAGCCTTCTCAAAAATAGCCTTAAAAGTAGCTTGTCACCAACTGTTCACCGCATTTGCCTTCTGCCTTCAACATCCGCTATAGTTGGCAGATGCGATCGATCCGTGATGTCGATCAGTCCCCTGTTGATAGATTTGTAAAGAGCTGTTACCATTAATTTTTTAATGATCCTTTACAGATTTCCAGAGCACCATGAAAAAGTTTCAAGTGTTAGCTGGCATTGTTTCGACAGTCGCGATCGCAGGTAGTATAGCCTTCGGTGAGGCTGCATCTGCTGAGACCTGTTTTTATAACAAATCCGGCGCTCCTAAATCCGGTTTTGGGACAACTCTGGTTGGTTCCGGGGGCGAGGCTCAAATGAATCCATGTAAATCTTACTACAAAGCAGCAGCCCTAGGTTTCCTCGGCTTGGCTGGGGTTTTGGGTGGCGGTGCTGGGTACATGAGTTATCGCGTCGGTAAGCGGGCTAGTGCTGCTTGCGCTGCGATGAGCGACAATTTTGAAGTTTTTGAAGAGTCGATCGCTCCGATCGCAGAGAATGGTGTTGCTGAATACCTGGAAGTTCCCGGCGAACTCGATTTCGCTGCGGATGCCGTGAGGAAGCCTAATGTGGCTGTAACTGAGTCAGCAGAAGCCGTTGCAGTCGTTCGCGAACACCCGGAAGCACCGGGCGGCGAACTGGATTTACCCGTTGTTGAAGTTGTCGAGTTGCTATCCCCGAAGCATTGAACAAAACTCGACAATTTACGATCGTCCTGAAAGATGTCTTGTCTAAGGCGATCGTCAATGAGTTAGTTTAAATCCAAGTATTCGCCCTTTTGCCTTCAGTCTTTAAAGGCTGGGGGCTTGTTTGCGAAATTCTGGATCGTGCGAGTCCCATATTCACGATCGATCTAAGGATAGAGGGCAAAGGCTAAACTTGGCTGCTATGGTATAAAATAAATCCCTATAAACCTAGTTTCCACATTAATCACAACATTTTATGAGTTCTTTGCGCGATCGATTCAATCAATTTACAGGTAAAACCCGATTCGCAGTTTGCCGCGTGTTCGTTCACCTAACCGGTGAGGAAGTCGCACCAGTGTTGGGAGTTCTCAACAGCACTGCTAGAGACGCAATTGATGCCGATGGCGACTTAACAGTTTTAGGAGAATGCCTCGTAGAAGTTTGCAATCACCTATTGCAATACGATAACTACTGGCAATCAGCTGCCAACGAAGGTGATGTTTTTTGGGATGAAGGGGAAGCCGGCGATTATGTAGAGGAACTGTTTACTGATTCAGCGGAACGCTATCTCAGCGAACCTCAATATACCGACTCTGTTTATGATAAAAATTCCCCCTTATCTTTGCCTGTCACCAGCAATGTAGTGGTGATGCTTACATTCGCTTATGAAGGCGAAGTTCCGGCACTGGAAACAGACCTCGCCAATATCAGCGCGCTGAAATTAGGTTTGAAAGCAATGATTAATTTACATTACCAGCAAAAGCTTCGTGCTGTCCAAGTTCATTTTTCTCCCGCACAGTTGGGAGACGAACTTACTAACGATCAATTGTTGGTAAATTTCCCCGAACTCATTCCCCTTTAAGGAAGTGATTAGTCAGTAGTCAGGAGTCATTAGTTATTAGTCATTAGTCATTAGTCAGTAGTCATTGGTTATTTGTTGGTTGTTATAATAACCAATTCCCGATTCCCAATTCCCAATTCCCAATTCCCAATTCCCGATTCCCAATTCCCAATTCCCAATTCCCAATTCCCAATTCCCAATTCCCGATTCCCAATTCCCGATTCCCAATTCCCAATTCCCAATTCCCAATTCCCAATTAGTATTTATGCTGCGAAAGTTGATAGTTTATTTCATGGCTTTAAGTTTGTGTTTGACTACTCTAGCCTGCGGTTCAGAAGAGCCAACAGCTTCTGTAAATCGCAATGTCAATAATCCCACGGCTACCAGGGCTAACATCAAGAGTGTAACTCAAGGGCAATATCCCGTACAGCAAGCTACCTACGATGATGTGGAGGGCGAGTACAGTTTGATGTTGCTGAATACTCCCCCCGGAACTTCGTCTGTTTACCGTTCTACGGATTTGCAAATGGCTCGGTTAACTGATGCAGAAAGATCGGGAGGTAAGAAAAGTTATCTAAATCTGGAGAACAATAAAGCGAGCTTGCATTTGACAGAAGATTTTAAAATAGAGTACGTTCATAACGTGACTGAAACTGTCAATAACCCTCAAACTGGTCAGCCTCAAACGGTGGTAGTGAGACAACAATCAGGCTTCTGGGCACCGTTTGCTGGGGCTGTGGCTGGTCAGGCGATCGGCAGTTTGTTGTTTACACCGCGATATTATATGCCGCCAGCCTATCAGCCGGGGATTATGACCGGATATGGTGGGTATGGTAATACTTACGGCGAAGCTGTTAACCAATATCAAACTCGCTACCAAACTCCCCCTGCTGCGGTGAGAAACCGTCAAACTTTAAGAACGACTGGCCGCTTGCGATCGCCCACATCGAACGTACCAGCAACACGCCAAGCATCGCCAAATGCTAATCGCTCGACGGGTTCGGGTTACGGTGGTAGCAATTTGAGGCGATCGCAAAATCCAACTTCCCCGCAAAGGCGTAGTCCGAGTTTTGGTAGCGGCGGGGCTTCTCGTCAACCGAGTCGGAGTGGCTCTTTCGGGAGCAGAAGGCGCTGAATAATCTAGGTTTAGACTGTAGGAAAGTTTGCCTTTCCTTGCAGTTTATTTTGATGATTCAAAAACCAGATAAGTTCTGCGACAATCCCGAATGGGTAAAAAAAGGAAGACTAATTCTGTAGCGCAATGCGTCGCTTTTGAGTCCAAGACTGTTCAATCACAACCAGACCCAAAAATATGTGATTTAATTTCTATAGCGGTTTTCAAGGAAGTGAGGTACTGGAGGCAATTGGCAATTCACTTCTATGAAAAGGAAACATCTATGCCCTATGCCCTATGCCCTATGCCCATGAGCACCTTATTTACCTGAGAAAAGCTATACATTAGTATGTAGGTGACAAGTATGTCTTCTTCACAACCCCCGTCCAGAGAAAAAAAACCTTTAGGATTGGATGAATTAATTGCGATCGTCGTTGCATTCGGCACGATAGGAGCAATTTTCTTTTGGGTAACAGGCAGAAATCCAGAGCGATTACGCACCGCAAATTGGCAATTTCCAGCGGTTTTTTCTCAACCTGCTGTTACACCGGAGAGTCCAAGAATATTAACGCCAGCCCGGCCGAATTCGGCTGGGCGATCGCCCGCCGCGCCAATTCCCTCTCCCTCTCCATCACCAGCCCCTGTTGCACCATTACCGGAAGAAGTAGTCACTCCAATTCCTTTGGTTCCTCCGGTTAGCGTTGCACCAAAACAGCCAATTGGGCGATCGACTCAGCCCCCAGCAACTACCAAACCTAAAGCCACTAAAGCAAAAGTTGGCCCCGTCAAATTCTCCGATGTTCCTGATAAATATTGGGCGCGTCCATTTATTCTAGCTTTAGTCGATCGGAAAATCTTTGCTGATGTCACCGACAGCAAATTTCGTCCCGACGAACCGATAACGCGAGCCGAACTAGCCGGTTTAATTCAGCGAATGTCGGACAAAGAACCGCGCCGAAAACCGATTGATTTTAAAGACGTAAAAGACAAGAGTCCTGTCGCTCCTTCCATCAACCACAGCGTCAAAACCGGATATCTTAAAGGATACCCAAACAATGAGTTCCGTCCCGATAAACAAGTTCCCCGTGTAGAAGTAATCGCAGCTTTGGCCAGCGGTTTGAACCTGAAACCATCAACGAAAGCAACCAAAACTTTACAAGTTTATACAGACAGAAAAAAAGTCCCGAAATGGGCCATTGACAAAGTAGCAGCAGCCACGGAAGCGGGGATTGTTGTCAACCATCCGAAGCGCCAACTTTTGCAGCCAAATCGCACAGCAACTCGCGCTGAAGTAGCGGCCATGATTTACCAAGCTATGGCAAAACAAGGAAAAGTACCAGCTAAACCTTCTCAATACGTTGTCCGGCTTTAATTAGAGGAATGAAGTCATCACTACGAACCTGTTTGTAGCGATCGCTTCATACCAAATCCGGCTTAAATATCCCCTTATTTCTTAGTCCGTCCGCCTCCGTTCGAGGATAAACTCCGGCGGACTTCGTTTGTGTAGACGCGATTTCAATCGCCGAGTGATAAAGGGGATAACTACGAACAAACTAGATTAATCTTGAAACACCATAATACTCCCCGAATAACAAGCCACCCAAACCTGATTAGTTTGCGGATCGTAAGTAATGCCGATCGGACTTGCATTCACATTCACCGTTTGCAGCACCTTCAGATCGCTCGTGCGAACCTTACTGACACTATTGGAGAAATAATTGACCACATAAATTAGTTTACCATCATCAGAAATCGCCATGCTGCGAGGAGCACTACCCGTCGAAACTTTATCCACAACCTCACCAGTTTTCAAGTCAATTTTTGCTACATTCCCTTCACCGTTTAAAGTCGCATAAAGATACTTACCATTAGGATCGATCGCCAAATGACGCGGCGCATTGCCAATATTTCGCAGCCATTTTACCGAAAAATCTCTGAGATTAACTTTAGCAATATCCGAAGAACCCATGACAGCAACGTAGGCAGTTTTTGAGTCGGGAGTAACAACAATACCGCGAGGATATGCACCCAATTTCACCCGCTCGATTTCGCGGTTTTGATCGGTGTCAACTACGCTCAAATCCCAACTGCACCAATTACTCGCCAGCACCAAGCGATTGTCTGGCGAAACCGCATTGAATTTCGGAACAGCACCCACAGGAATTACTTTTTCAATTTTCAGAGTTGCGGTATTAATTCTGTAGAGGAAACTTTGGTCATGTTTTGCTCCGGGAGAACACCTGTCACTTCCCGGATTGTCAAACCCCGAACCATACATTTGATAGTTCGATACATAGGCGTATTTGCCATCACTTGAAAACGCAGCTTCAACGGGGGAACCTTGATAATTACCCTTGAATTTGGAAAAGCCGAACTTTGACAAATTTACTCGATCGGGAATAGTCTTGACTAACTTAAAGTTCCTGTCGTAAACTGTAATTGTGTGGCTGTACATCATGTTTTGAGCAAAAAACAAACCCGCTCCTGAATAAACTATTGATTTGGGCGATATGCTGCCATATATAGTTTTTTTCAGCGTCATTTTGCTGTTATTGTTGGCGCGAGGAGGAACCAGCTTTTTGGGTGTTTCTGGAGTGGGATTTGCGATCGCAGGCGCTGGTGAAGGCTGAGTTTTAGTGGTATCTTCTGATTTTTTTTGATTTTCGGTTTCAGTAGGAGATGGGGAAGAGCGATCGACTTTGGGAGAGATTTTTGCCGCAGGTGCTGATTTAGTGTCTTCCGGCTTAATTTTGAGTGCTGATAAAGTTTTATGGCCGACAATTCCGTCAACTTTGAGATTATTTTCTGCTTGGAACTTTCTCACAGCAGCAGCAGTGACAGAACCGTAAAATCCGGTAGCGCGGCCGCGAAAATATCCTGCATTTTGTAAAGTCTTCTGGAGTTCGGCAACTTCCGGGCCTGAATCGCCTCTTCTGATGGCGAGTGCGGGATTGACCAAATTTAAGATTGTGAGAGCGATCGTCAAGAATAGTAAAGCAGTTGCAGCTAAATTCAGATGCGTTTTAGAATTAGTTCTTTGAAGCTGACTTGCAGGGGTTTCCCAAGTTTCAGCTAAATGCAGGTAAGCCAGTCCGTCCATAATTTTTACCAAGTAGTTTTGGCACTATGCTACACCAGTTAACAGTTGAAAATATAGAAAATACTATTATAATTAAATGCAGTGTAAAATGTGCGAACAGTTTTTAATGGTGTCAGCCAGTAGGAGTCAGCAATCATGTTGAGTTGGGAACAAACACCCGCAGAAGCAACGACAAAAGAATGCCCCCCGATAGTACAATATGACGGTTACGGCGGACTTTGCCAGCGGGCTTGGGTAGAAATCGATTTAGCAGCTTTAACCTATAATATAAAACAGCTTAAAAATATCTTATCTCCCGAAACAGAATTGATGGCAATTGTCAAGGCAGATGCTTACGGCCACGGTGCGATCGCAGTTAGTCAAACAGCCTTGTCAGCAGGTGCTAGTTGGCTGGGAGTGGCGACAATTCCAGAGGGAATTGAATTGCGAGAAGCGGGGATAGAAGCTCCGATTTTACTATTGGGTGCAACTCATACAGCGGAACAGGTAAAAGCGATCGCCCATTGGCACTTGCAGCCGACTATTTGTACTCCCAAACAAGCCCTAATTTTTTCCGAGTTGCTCGTCACGATCAACCAATCTTTGCCAGTTCACGCTAAGTTGGATACGGGAATGTCTCGCTTGGGTACACCAGGGCGGGAAGCAACAGAATTTGTGCAGTTGGTGCAGCGGTTGCCTAATTTGCAATTAGCTAGCGTTTACTCTCACTTGGCTACGGCAGATCATCCCGATCGCACTATTATGTTACAGCAGCACCAGCACTTTGAACAAGCGATCGCCCAAATTAAGATAGCAGGAATTAATCCCGATCGCCTGCACTTGGCAAACTCTGCTGCTACCCTCACGAACCCCGATTTACATTACGATTTAGTGCGAGTCGGTTTAGCTACTTACGGTCTTTATCCAGCCCCTCACTTGCAAAGTGCGATCGATTTAAAGCCTGTAATGCAGGTAAAAGCTAGGGTAACGCAGGTGAAAACCATAGAACCAGGAACCGGTGTCAGTTACGGTCATCAATTCGTGGCCGAGCAACAGACGCAGATTGCTGTAGTTGGCATCGGTTATGCCGATGGCATTCCGCGCAATCTTTCTAATAAAATGAAGGTTTTAATTAGGGGTAATTTTGTGCAGCAAGTGGGAGCAGTGACGATGGATCAATTAATGCTCGATGTAACCGATATTCCAGATTTAGAAGTCGGTGAAGTGGTGACTTTGTTGGGTCAAGATGGGGAAAATCAGATTTCTGCTGATGATTGGGCTGCGACTTTAGGAACTATTTCGTGGGAAATTCTCTGCGGTTTTAAACACCGATTGCCACGCGTAGGAGTAAACTATTAACTGTTTTTAGATGACTTGAGCTATGAGACAGTCCGGCTGGGGTTTAAACCCCTGTCGGACTGTCGGACTCTTGGAGCGATCGAAAAGACTGAGACTGCATTTACCAATTCCCAATACTTCGGCTACGCTTAGTACAAGTTCCCAATTCCCAAGTTATATGACAGTATTGGGATTTTTTCAACTCTCACAGTCCAGGACGCACAGCATCTACATATAGCGTTTTGTAGGGGCAATCCCCCGTGGTTGCCCCTATCCATAGGATTGTTGCGTCCAGGACTATTTCAAATCTCAAATATCCAATCAATCCGAGGTATTTTCTATGAGCAAGTGGTATCCGCAGGAAATTTTGCAAGAAGCAGGTGTCAGGATTTCCCCAGCCGAAAAAAAAACAATTCTCAGCAAATTTCCGCCTCCAGACGAAAACGGTCAAATCTATGCAGACGGCATCTTTGAAGGCGGCGGCGTGCGGGGAGTTGCATTTTTAGGAGCACTCAGATGCTGTAGCGATTTGGGCATCCGCTGGCGAAAACTAGCCGGCACTTCTGCCGGTGCAATTACCGCCGCAGTATTAGCAACAGACTTGTCAATGGATGACTTAGAAGAACTGTTGGGACAGCTCGATTATAGCATATTCTTGAGCAAAAAAAACAGTCCTTTAATTATCAATGGCGACCCAGCAGACGACTTGCAATCCCCGGTTTGGACGCTATTTTTCCTAACAATTAGTCGCCAGATGGGAGAATATTCTTCCTTGCCTTTCCGCCAGTGGCTGGAAGCAACCCTCGCCCAAGGTCATTTGCGAACTTTTGCCGATGTTAAACAGGTAAAAGACCGCGAATTAAAAGTAGTAATATCCAACCTCAGTCGCGGTGAAATGTTGGTGCTACCAGACGATTTGCAGCGGCGCGAATCGGCGGATTCCGATGCTTTGTACCAGCAGTTACGACTCAACAGCGCCGAAGATTTTAGCGTAGCTGAAGCAGTGCGGTTGTCGATGAGTATTCCGCTATTTTTTGAACCGGGAAAACTCGGCAATGACCTAATTGTAGATGGGGGAATTCTGAGCAATTTCCCACTGTGGATTTATGACAGACAATCCGGTTCGACTCCCGTTGCACCCCGCTGGTTTACCTTTGGGTTTCGATTAGTTGATACTGGAATTGAGAATCAAGTTAACATTAACAGTCCGGTGTCGATACTGGCGGCAATGTTCACAACTATGATGAAAGCAAGAGACCGCTATCACCAGCGGGAGATGGATAAAGGCAGAGTTATTAATATTGATGTGACAGAAGCCCAGGTGACGACGACAGACTTCAATCTAGATGCCGATCGCAAGGCTAAACTGTATCGGTTAGGATACTTGTATACTAAGAGGTTCTTCTTGAGTGCCAATTTTAGCTGGGAAAAGCACTTAAAGGCCAGGGGATTTGGGGAATAGGCATCGGTTCAGATGCCAGATGCTAAACAGAGTCAGGCTTTCAGGAAATTTTAAATTTGGGGTTGCCAAAGCCTGAATGTGTGTGCTATGATTAGTTGCTGTCATCTGGAGAGGTGGCTGAGTGGTCGAAAGCGGCAGATTGCTAATCTGTTAAGGGTGTTATCACCCTTCGGGGGTTCGAATCCCCCCCTCTCCGTTCTACGGATATTTCAACTTAACAGTGAATAAGATATGTCAAAATATCTTATCTATGTTGGTATATCTTATGCGTGATTTTGGGGAAGAACTGGGGAAGGTTAACCGTTCGTTAGATAAAGTGCAAATCAGGCAAAAGGGCGATCGCCTCTACGTCAGAGCCACTCTCCCAGCCAAACCGGGAGAGGGGGAAAAACCAAAGCGATACGAACTGAGCACCGGATACGGCACTCACTCAGAAGGACTGAAATTTGCCAAAGCAAAAGCCTTAGAAATTGAAGGGCAGTTGTTGCGAGAAAATTTTGAGTGGACTCCTTGGCTTAGAGGTAAGCAAAAACCACCAGAAACCGTTGGCGAGTGGTTGGTAAAATTTGAAAATAATTACTGGGAGTCGCGGGAAAAATCTCTAGCAAAAATATCAACATGGAAAGCCTCTTATCAAGAAGCGTTCGATCGCCTGGATGCGGAAAAGCCGCTAACTGAAGGATTGTTGAAAGCGGAAATCTTGGCATCCAAAGCCGGCACTCGCACCAGGGAAAAACTTTGTTTTGCTTACGGTGCAATTGCCAGATTTTCAGGGCTTGAGGTTAAATTTTCCGAGCTAGCTGTTGGGTGCGGGGCTAAAATCCAGAGAGAATTACCCTCGGATTTAGAGATTGAAGCAATGCACGACACGATCGCCAACCCTGCTTGGCAGTGGGTATTTGGAATGCTAGCAACTTACGGTCTCAGACCTCATGAGGTTTTTAAGCTTGACTGCTCAGAACTCAATTCAGAACCTGGCTGGCTGCGAGTATTGCCAGACACCAAAACTAAAGAGCGGTTAATTTTGCCACTAAAACCAAATTGGCGATCGGATTGGAAACTTTGGGAAGTAAGCCTGCCCCAACACAATTACAGAAAACAGAACCAACCAACAAATAGGAGGAAAAGTTACCCCCAGCTTGCACGAACAGGGAATCGCGCTGACAGCCTACCATTTGCGCGATGCCTACGCGGTCAGGGGTTCCGTGCTTGGAATCGATCCGGCAATCGTCGCGCGATGGATGGGACACTCGCTCCAAATCCACTTTGACAAATACCACAAACACATCAGCAAGCGCGATTTTGAGCAAGCTTGGAGAAAAGCCACAGCTAGCGATTTTCCGGTGAAATTTTGCCAAGCAACCACATTAATTAATATCCTGTTCCCATTAAAGCTGTAATGAATACCAGCTTTAATACAGTGATTTCGAGGATTCAACCGGGCGGCATTTACCATTTTTCTTAGTTTTGACTCAGATTGACCTAAAGCAATCGCGGCTAATTTAATAGGCTGATTTTCCTGCATTAAACCGTAACTTCTGATGATAGTTTCTAGCGCTTTTACTCGTTCTTTAAGTTGTTCGATGTCTTGCCGATCGCTCATTTTACCTTCCTCAAAAATCAAATGGTTTTAACTGTCCTTTAGGAAATCGCGCTTGGTCTGCGATTAAATTGTCTGTCCCGCCAACTCGCGTACCAGTCGGCAGGCAATTCTTAGCGCCAAAACGGGTAGCAATTTTGCTGATACCCATTTGGCAGTGGAAGCATTCAACGCTCCAATTTCTAATTCGTATTTGATGAGACCTTTCTTGATCGCGTAAATGTAATCTTGAGTCCACTCAGATTTCTCAACCATTTTGCTAATCCTTCAAGTTTTTAATTCTTATCAGTTCAGAAATTCGATCGCGCACTAACTCGTTTTCTGTTTATAGCCACTGATAGATGATTTCTTGAGAATATTTAGTGCCTGGTGATTGCCGACCAAACATCTGAGTAATCAGACTTTGTATGTGCTCAGGGTAATATTCAGTCCAGAAAATATTAGCAATGTCTCGCATCTTCTCGGCGTCGATCGGATCTATATCTATGGGTGGCGGCGGCGATTTTTGGGCCTCTGCTTCCTGTGCCGATTTGAAGAGTTTGCCGATTCTCACCAATTCTTCGCGAGGGAGCGCGGCTTTAATTCGATCTTTGAGCTCGGTATCTTTGCCCCAAACCGCTTCGCATTCGGCCCAGGTTTGGGCTGCTTGGAGTCTGGATATTGAATTGCCTAAAGAATCGTCCCCGTTGTCCCCAATAGACCGCAAACTGTTATCGGATAACGGTTTGGAACCGCCGACGGCAGTGGGGATAGCTTCGTCCCCGGTACGTGTTTTGTCCCCACTGACAAAATTTGCTGGGGACAACTGGGGATGATTAGAATTGCCAGTGGGGACGGCTACAATCCTTGATAAATCTTGATTGTAGCCTGCTGGGGACAACGGGGTCGGGGATAGAGGGTGTTTGGTAGTTTCAAAGCAATGTACCACTGAGGTTATTTTTGGGAAACGCAGCCTTATATACTTTTAAGTAAAAGACCGACTGCAAAAACCTATGAAAACCAACCAAATATTCCCAAAAGCACTGACAGTTTTTTTGACGTTATCAATCATCGGATCGATGGCTGATGTAGTTTGGGCAAGCAGTGGGCGCACTGATAGCAACGGGTGTCATACCAGCAAAAAAGAAGGGTATCACTGTCATGGTTCCGGTTCCTCTCCAAGCACAACTCCCAACACAACACCAAAAGGCACAGGCGGCTCCGGCGGTTTAGGAAGCGTTTGCTTGACATATGCCGATTGCATGAATCGTGGCAAAATTGAGATAAATATTAATGCAGATCAAGCATTAAATTATTTTCAACAAGCTCTCATTTTAAAACCTAACGATATTGAAGCTTTCACAAGCATTCACTTTGTAGAACCTTCTGTTATGCCAATATTGGGTTCTTGTACGGACTATAAAAATTGCATGGATTTAGGCAATTTAGCAACAAACCAAAAAAATTACCAAACGGGTTTAGTTAATTTCAAAAGAGCCCTAGCTTTTAAATTGGGAGATAAATACGCACTTGAAGCGATTCGTAATGTCTGTCGGTACATTCAGGAATCTCGCACTTCCTAAGTGAAGGGCAACAGTTACATCATCTGATTATTTTTTGTGGGGGCGGCTCTCCTATGTATCGGTTGCCCCCTCAAATCTGACAGCCTGGCGGTGTTATTGCAGCGGGTTGATCGGCAAGGTGTCCAGTCAGCCTTCAGATACCCTACCAAACGCCCAATTTGAATGCGAACAAATCGCGCAATTTTACAACATTCCCGAAAACCTACGCTTAAAAGGTCGCAGCCAAGCTACAGTGATCAATTATCGCCAACTCGTGAAACAAGTGCAAGTCTTACACTCCAGCCATCACGCCTCATCTCGCCTCGATAGTCCCTTAGAATCCTACCTACTTCTTGCTGATGGGAAGATTACTTTAGGTCAAATCATGAGTCCCGGTTTTCGACTTCCCAATCTCTTAGATGTGTTCCTTTCCTGTTGCGAAACTAACCTCGGTGTGGCTGGTATTAGTGATGATATTTTATCATTATCCACGGGCTTTTTATGTGCGGGGGCGCGGAGTGTTGTCAGTACATTGTGGTCAGTTGATGATTTAGCCACAGCTTTATTTTGCATTTTTTACTATCAGAATCGGCGACAAGGTTTAAATCGTCCTGAAGCCTTGAGAAAAGCGCAAATCGAACTCCGCACCATGACGGGAAAAACCCTCGCAGATCAATATTATTCTGATTTGAATAATTATCTGGAACAGCAATTAAAGCAATTAGATCCTGTGCGTTTGGAAGCTAAGGCGCAGCTAAAACAACAAGCTAAAAATACGGATGGTTATCGCGAATGGAAAGCGGAGGTTAATCGGTTAACAAAAATTGAGAATAGGATTAAGGGGGATCGGGATAAGATTAAGAAAGTATTACCCAGCTTTTGTCTGGAAGCTTTTCCGTTTGCTAAGCCTTTCTATTGGGCTGGTTTTATTTGTTCTGGTTTGAGTTAATTAGGAATTATACCAATTTAATGGGTCGTTGCACATATTCCGATCCCCCTAAATCCCCCTTAAGAAGGGGGACTTTGATTGGACTCTTGTCCCCCCCTTCTTAAGGGGGGTTAGGGGGGATCGAATTCTATGCAGCTTCATAAAAAATTGGTATTACGCATTAAAATCAAAGAAACCGGGTTTTTGCTGAGTCTGTGGGTTGTTACCAAATATTTTCGCAAAAACCCGGTTTCTGGCTACTCGTAAATACTAAAGAAACCGGGTTTTTTGCTGAGTCTGTGGGTTGTAATGAAGTATCTCGTAAAAAACCCGGTTTCTGGCTACTCGTAAATACTAAAGAAACCGGGTTTTTTGCTGAGTCTGTGGGTTGTTACCAAATATTTTCGCAAAAACCCGGTTTCTGGCTACTCGTAAATACTAAAGAAACCGGGTTTTTTACTGAGTCTGTGGGTTGTTACCAAATATTTTCGCAAAAACCCGGTTTCTGGCTAGTCGTAAATACTCAAGAAACCGGGTTTTTTGCTGAGTCTGTCGGTTGTTACCAAATATTTTCGCAAAAACCCGGTTTCTGGCTACTCGTAAATACTCAAGAAACCGGGTTTTTGCTGAAGCTGTGGGTTGTAATGAAGTATCTCGTAAAAAACCCGGTTTCTGGCTACTCGTAAATACTCAAGAAACCGGGTTTTTTCCCGAATCTGTGGGTTGTAATGAAGTATCTCGTAAAAAACCCGGTTTCTGGCTAGTCGTAAATACTAAAGAAACCGGGTTTTTTCCCGAATCTGTGGGTTGTAATGAAGTATCTCGTAAAAAACCCGGTTTCTGGCTACAAAACCCGAAGGCTCAAGATGGGCTGCAATAATTAATCTAATTAAGCACTTTCATCGCTTCGACAACTTGTCGCGATATAAAAGGCAAAATCTGTTCATTCTTACTATTCTCTTTCCCTTCTGTAAATACCACTAACAAATATGGCCGCAAATTCGGTATTTCAATATATGCCGCATCGTGGCGCACTTGACTTGTCAATCCCGCTTTTGACCACAAATTCGCTTCTAATGGTAATCCGCTACCTAAAAAACCAGTTACTTGATTTTCGGGATCAGCCTCTAATTCCGCTGGTTCTAAACTGCGTTTCATTAAACCCATCATTTCTTGGGATGCTTTCGCGGAAACAGCTACGCCACCTATGATACTGTGCAGCAAAATCGCTGCTGCATTTGTGGTCAGCATATTTCTATTTTCCATTAATTCTCCCAGCAATGCTCGATCGCGACCATAGGGGCCGTCGCACCAGGTTTTTTGGTTGATGTTAATGTCTTGTAAGTCTAGCCAATTCAATGATTGAAAGTAACGGTTGACGATATTTCGCTGCTGTTTCCAGGTTTCAAAGGGGCCTGATGGCAATTCTGGGCCACTGGTGGTGCCGGTTAGTACATCTACTACTAAACTGGTGGCATCGTTGCTGGAATCTACTATCATGTCTCTGATAGCGCGTTCTAATTCTGGCGATGTTTTAATCATGCCTTTTTCTGCCCATTCCCAGATGGCAACAAGGTAGAATAGTTTGATGATGCTGGCTGGATATACTCGTTCTGTAGCTCTGTTACCAAAACCTCTGGGTTGATATTTCCAAAATTCTTCTGGGCTCAGGGCGCCACCTGTGTTGACTCGCACCGGTGGATCGTAGACTATCCAGGTAAGGGCGATGCGATCGCCTGCTAATTCTGTAAATTCTGCCTGGGCTGCTTCTATAATGCTAGTGCCGAGGGTTTCTAATTGTTCGTCTTGCCGGAAAAATGTCATGGTTAATGGCTGATGGGTGACGACTAAGGCGTGTTTTCTTGCCCCGGAGATCCCCCCTAACCCCCCTTAAAAAGGGGGGGATCGGGAGCGGTCAAAGTCAACCTCTACTCATACCCTACTCCCTTATTAAGGGGGATGCGAGGGGGTTCTGAATCGAGGTCAAAGCAAGAAAACACGCCCTAAGGGCTAAGGGCTAACGCCTGATGGCAATCAATCGCTATATGGGAACAATCAACAGCAAACAATTAGCAATGACCAATTATCAATTATCTGATGTTCTGGAGTATCGGACTCGATCGCACATAAATATTTACGATTCCCCAAAGTGCGATCGCCTCGCAACTCAGGCGGAGGCTGGGCGACACTTGCGAATAGTCGATCGCCCGCTGATTGACTATGAGAGAGGTGTAAACTTTGATACAACGGCAGTGATGGTGCGGCTGTGCGAGGATGATTATCCGGGATGGCTGGATGTTCGAGATGTTGAGTTGCTGGATGTGGCACAAACAGTCTATCATCCTGAGATATTTTCTGAGGCTGAAATTCGGGAGAAATTACCAAGGGCGATCGAATTTGCCGATCGGGCGATGCACCAATCCAATTATTATCTTTGGGGTGGCACTGTCGCACCAAATTATGATTGTTCTGGATTAATGCAAGCTGCTTTTGTTTCTACGGGTATCTGGTTGCCGAGGGATGCCTATCAGCAAGAAGCTTTTACTCAGCCTGTTAGTAGTATAAGTGATTTAGAACCGGGAGATTTAGTGTTTTTTGGAACTCCACAAAAGGCTACTCATGTGGGATTATATCTGGGAGATAATCGTTATATTCATAGTTCAGGAAAAGAACAAGGTCGCAATGGTATCAGCCTAGATATTTTGTCGGAGGATGGGGATAAAGTTAGTCAAGCTTATTATCGGCAATTGCGAGGATATGGTAAAGTGGTGGGAAGTTATCAATCTGGGCATAGGGAATAGGGCATAGGGAATAGGGCATAGGGCATAGGGCATAGGGAATTGGAAATTGGCAATTGGGAATTAGAACCAAAAACTAACAACAAACATAGGACAAATAATATAGGATAACCAAAAGCTAACTAATGCCCAATGCCCAAGGCCCAAGGCCCAATGCCCATGACTACTTACTGTTAGTATTATCGCATAAAGAAATGGACGCTGCATTGTTTTTGGAAAAATTGGCGAAACAGCAAGCTGAGGCTGAGGTGGTTCTGGATGTTTCGGCGGTAGTGCCAGTGTATAATGAGGTGGAAAGTTTGCCTCCTTTGATTGAGGCGATCGCCACTTCGATCCAAGCATCTGGACTCAGCTATCAAATTATTTGCGTGGATGATGGTTCAAAAGACGGTTCTGCTGAACTTCTCCAACAGTTAGCTAGCAGTCGCGATGACCTTTGTGCAGTAATTTTACGCCGCAATTACGGGCAAACTGCGGCCATGTCGGCGGGTTTCGATCGCGCTCGTGGTCGTGCTATTGTGACGCTAGACGGAGATTTGCAAAATGACCCGGCTGACATTCCGCTCTTGTTGGCAAAGTTAGATGAAGGCTACGATTTAGTTAGCGGTTGGCGAAAAAATCGGCAAGATCATACTATTAGCCGCCTGATTCCTTCTAAAATGGCTAACTGGCTAATTGGCCGCGTTACAGGCGTGACTTTGCATGACTATGGCTGTTCTTTGAAAGCTTATCGATCGGAGTTGGTGGCAGATTTGAATCTCTACGGGGAATTGCACCGATTTTTGCCGGCTTTGGCGTTTATTGAAGGGGCGAGAATTGCGGAACTGCCGGTGCGACACCACGCCCGCCGTTTTGGTAAAAGTAAGTATGGGATTTGGCGGACTTTTCGGGTGTTGATGGATTTGCTGACTATTTCTTTTATGAAGAAGTTCCTAACTCGACCGATGCACGTTTTTGGACTTTTGGGAATGAGTTCTATGGCTTTGGGAACGGTTTTAGGGATTTATTTGACCGTCCTGAAATTGGGTTTTGGTCAAAGTATTGGCAATCGTCCTTTGCTGATTTTGGCTGTGGTTTTGCTGTTGACTGGGGTGCAGTTATTTTGTTTTGGTTTGTTGGCAGAAGTGATGATGCGGACTTATCATGAATCCCAGGGGAAACCAATTTATCGGGTACGTGAGGTGTTTGGTTATAAGTAAGGGTGTCGATTATACTCGGCGATTGAAATCGCTGCTACACAAACAAAGTCCGCCTTCGCGGACTGAAGAAATAGGAAAGTTTTAATACCAAATCCGGGTTTAAAACCCCCTCGATCTCTTAGTCCGCGGAGGCGGACTTCGTTTGACAAGACGCGGTTTCAACCGCCGAATGATCTAACTCATTACTTTTTGAGCTTGTCGGAGAGATGTAATAGTGGCGATCGCGTGTTGGGAGACTGCATCTATTTCTGCTGCGGTATTGAAGCGGCCAATACCAAAGCGAATTGAAGCGTAAGCTAATTTGTCCGATCGCCCGATCGCTGCTAAAACATGAGATGGCGATATTTTCGCCGAAGTGCAAGCAGAACCGGAAGAAACCGCCGCTGCTGACTGCAAGCCTAACAGCAATGCTTGACCGTCAACGCCACCTACACTAACATTGAGATTCCCCGGCAATCTCTTAGTCGCGTGACCATTGATCGCAATATCACCTAATTCTGCCAAATTCCCCCACAAACGCTCACGCAAACTCACAACTCGTGCTGTTTCCGCCTCCATTTCCGCAATGCCTAATTCCACTGCTTTAGCAAATCCTACTATTTGCGGTGTGTACAGTGTACCCGATCGCATTCCCCGTTCATGGCCACCTCCGTGCATTTGCGGTGCTAGCTGCACTCTCGGTTTGTGGCGGCGCACGTAGAGAGCACCAATGCCTTTTGGCCCGTAAATTTTGTGGGCTGTCAAGGACATTAAATCAATATTCATCTCCTGCACATCGAGGGGAATTTTGCCGATCGCCTGTGCAGCATCTGTGTGGAAAAGAATGTCATTTCCGCGACATATTGCAGCAATTTCGGCGATCGGTTGGATGACACCAATTTCGTTATTAGCCGTCATCACTGAAACTAAAATCGTCTCGGCCCGAATCGCTTTGATCAAATCCCCTATATCAATCAGCCCGTCACTTTTTACTGGTAAAACAGTAATCTCAAATCCCAATTTTTCCAAATATGTACAGGGGTCAAGAATCGCATTATGTTCAGTTTTTACTGTTATAATGTGCTTGCCTTTGCTGAAATAGGCTTCGGCGATGCCTTTAATCGCTAAGTTATTTGCCTCCGTTGCACCGCTGGTAAAAACAATTTCTTCTGGCGAGGCATTGATCGCTTCTGCTAAAATTTGTCGTGACTGTTTTACCGCTGCTTCAGATTCCCAGCCGTAGACGTGGTTGATACTGGCTGCGTTGCCGAATTGTTCGGTGAAATACGGCAGCATCGCATCAAGTACCCGCTTGTCTACGGGGGTTGTCGAGTGGTTGTCGAGATAGATAGGACGTGCGGACATAGTGGATATTTCGTGAAAAAAGGTGTTATATTTATTGTAGACGAGCCTTTTGTTATACAACTAAACTTTATATTTAGCAAATATTTGTGAAGATTTATGCGCTCTGACATCCAGGGATTAGAAATTACTGTCGGTGAACTCAAGCACCTCAGCGGTGCAGGGCCCGATCGCCTGTATCGACCGGCGACAGCGACTAAATTTGCCCGCGAAGGTTTGAAAACAGTCGGCTTGATTATTTTGGTTCTGATCAGTTGTTTGCTGCTGGTGATGATATTTCCCAGGGCTTACTTGTTTTGGTTCGCCATCCACCTCACGGCGATCGGCGGTTTAATCTTTGAGGATATCTGGAAAATTAGGTGCAGCCGCCAAAACAAACATTTAATCAATCTTTTTGATGATGTCGATCGCTACAATGGTATAATTAAAGCGATCGAAATTAATGACCAAATAGAAAATGCCGGTAATTCGGGAGTCAAAATAGGCGGGCGATCAAAAGTCATTCAAGCGTTGCAGCTCATCAGAGACGATTTAGTCCGAGCTTTGAAAACCGAGAGAATTTTCAGGGAAAACAAAAAATTTGTGGCGACTAACTCAGAACTGTTTACCACTAACTTAATCTCGTTAAATGCCCTGCAAATTAGCGATCGAGCCAGCGAACAAGGGCGACTGCTCAACGAAGCTTTGCAGGTAGCCTTGGGAGTGCAAGCAGAAATGAAAAAGTTGCAAAACCCAGACTCTGCTAAAAAAAAAACATGGAAAATATTAGTAAGGTGTGCCGCATTGGTGTCAACTTAAGTCAAACTTATTACCAGTCTACTGTCTGAGTCCACAGTCCGATCGAACCCCTAGGGCGTGCTTTCTTGCCCCGGAGATCCCCCCTAGCCCCCCTTAACAAGGGGAGTAGGGGAGTAGGGGGTGTGGGACAAGAGTATTCTATTTTCCCTTAATCAGGGGGGAGAATGAGCATCAAAGTCCCCCTTAATAAGGGGAGTAGGGGGTGAGTAGGGGGCAAGAATGCGGGGGTTCTCATTCTCCCCCTTAATAAGGGGGAGAATGAGCGTCAAAGTCCCCCTTATTAAGGGGGATTTAGGGGGATCGAGACTCGACTACAAGGGACATTTTTTTTGAGAACTGAAAATTGTTAAGCAATACAACCCGAATTGTAAATTTTTTCCTGTGACGTAACGGGGTCAGGATATCTTGGAAAGGTGACGTTAACAAACAGGTCAGTATGTCTGCTAAACCTAAGATTATAGTTCTCGATGACGATCCCACCGGTTCTCAAACCGTGCACAGTTGCTTGCTGCTGACACGTTGGGACGAAGAAACCCTGCGTTTGGGACTGCGGGACAAGTCGCCGATTTTCTTTATACTGACAAATACTCGATCGCTAACTCCCGAAAACGCAGCTTCCGTCACCCGCGAAGTCTGCCAAAACCTCAAAGTTGCGATCGCCGCCGAAGCAATCCACGACTTCCTGATCGTTAGCCGTTCCGATTCTACCCTGCGCGGTCACTATCCCATCGAAACCGACGCGATCGCCGAAGAACTCGGTCCCTTCGACGGTCATTTTCTAATTCCCGCCTTTTTTGAAGGAGGAAGAATTACCCGCGACAGCGTGCATTACCTGATGGTTAACAGCGTCGAAACACCAGTTCACGAAACCGAATTTGCCAAAGATTCAGTCTTCGGCTACCATCACAGTTACCTCCCAGACTATGTAGCAGAAAAAACCAAAGGTCGCATCCAGGCCGAGCAAGTCGATCGCATCTTACTCGCAGACATTCGCCACGGAAATTTAGAGCGACTAATGGACATGACAAACAACCAATGTGCAGTAGTAGATTGCGAAAATCAAAGCGATTTAGACACCTTTGCCAAACACATTCTCGACGCAGCCAGTCAAGGCAAAAAGTTTTTATTCCGTAGTGGAGCAAGCATTTTAACATCCTTAGCCGACCTAGGCCCCCAGCCAATTGCAGCCGACAATATGGCAAAATATGTGAAGGACGGCAAACCCGGTGCAGTAATAGTTGGTTCCCACGTCAAGAAAACTACAGAACAATTGGAATACTTGTTAAAAGAAGCCCAGACAGTTAGCATTGAAATAGACGTATCTCACTTGCTAGAAGATTCACCAGAATATCGGACAGACCTGTTGAATAAAACTCTAGAAAAAGTCCGCAGTGCTCACAGCGATGGCAAAACCCCTGTAATTTATACCAGTCGCCAAGAACTACAATTTAAAAATACCGAAATCCGGTTAAAATTTGGAGAGGCGGTTTCTGGTTTATTGATGGATATAGTGCGGGGACTGCCTGCGGATATCGGATTTTTAATTAGCAAAGGCGGCATCACTTCCAATGATGTTTTGAGTACAGGTTTATCCCTCAAAAGTGTCAGACTGCTAGGTCAAATTATCGCAGGTTGTTCAGTAGTAAAAACCGAGGCAGATCATCCTTTGTTTCCCAATTTACCAGTAGTTTTGTTTCCCGGAAATGTGGGAGATAGTAATGCTTTGGCTACGGCTTACAAGCGGCTGAGCAAGTAACCAGCAGACTGAGTTCAAAAAACACCACACTTAGATACCCGACTTCTTAGAGAAGTCAGGTATCTAACATATTGAAATTTTAATGCCAGAGCGTATCTTGACAATCCCCTCAAATAAGCCCAATGCTGCAACTCCTGTAAAAATCGCTCTTCAGATTACGAATAAAACGGCAGCCTCGTTGCGCTTCCAATAGTTAAATACAACGTTACAGATTCTAGGGCAAGATGGTAAAAAACTGCGGTGGATTGTATCGGTCGCTACTTTGTGGACTAAGCATTAGAGAGAGCCGTTATACTGCTGATAGTAGGGAAAATTGGTCTAAAAAACTTCAGTATTTTTACGGTTAAAAGATTAATATATTTGTCCTAATATATATAGTCAAATAGCAATGAGTCACTTTAAAAAAAGCAGAGCTAATTCATGTGATTAAGCATTTTGCCTTGTTTTTATTGGCTTTAATCATTTCGGGTGTAATCGCACTGAGCCATAGGTCCGCAGGAGGGACAACGCCCTCTGATATAGGAATAACCAGGGTGATTGAGTTGAAATCCGCTGAAATTGATGGCATCCGCTTTGAAAGCATAATGCCAGAGCCTGTATTGACCCTCCCCAAAAAACAACCTGACACGAATGGTGTAATCGCGCTCGGCCATGTACCCAGATTGTTAGCTGGGGCTGTTGATTCGGAACTGGGGAGGGCAACTGAATTGACATCCTTTGAATCAACACATAGCAATATCGATAGCAATGCAGTTGAAAGAAATGGTATTAGGTTGGAAATTTTAGCACCGGAGCGGGTGTGGCGCATACCTGAAAACCAGCCAAATACTACTACTCCTGTTCGGATCGGTTTTCAACTTACAAACAATACACCTTACCCTATTCGCTTGCCTCATCTCGATCCCCTTTTTGTATTTCCACTAGAAATAGTGGATGCTAATGGTAATTTATTACAGCGCTCTGGAGCTAGAGTTATGCTTTTCAACTCTCCGCAACTGGCTTGTCCCTTACTTCAACCACGAGAAAGTCTAACCTTTTTCTTGCAAGCACAACTTTTGTGGCAAAACAATCAGCTTCTCTTCGGAGGCGCTGATGGATTAGGTGGCGGATGGAATTTTGATATTAGGCCTGGTAACTATCAAATTAGGTTGAGATACATCAATTCTCGCCCTTTATTATATTGTGATGAACCTCAACAGCAGGAGTACAACAAATTAACACGAGGGATTTGGACGGGTCAGATAGTAACACCCTTTGTGAAGTTCCGCGTCGTCCAGTCTGAATCTCAATAGAACTTAAGACCCAATTTTTACTCGATTTCAAGCTGAGACACAGATTTCCTACCCATACAAAGGAGTTGCCAACAATGAAACTATCACAATACTGGACAATTTTATTAAGTTCGCCCTTACTGATGTTGCTAACAAGTAGAGCCAGTTTCGCGTTTTCTTTCACATTGCCATCCCAACAACCAAACCCGATATGCACTCCTACCTCGCCTTACTGTTCCTCAATATCCCATACAAAGCCCGGTGTAGGTACTGTGACTGTCTCTACTACCTCAGTCTCAGCACTCCCACTAGGCGGCACCAATGATTTTTTTAACCTGCTAACGTCATCTGTATGGGCACAAAATGGTTGGACGTTTAACAAGGCGCAACCTGTAGAGTCTTTAACAGGTAGGTTTGATGTTGGGGTTTATGCTCCCTTTATTTTTCTTACTAACCCTAACCCAGAAACTGTTGGAGCTGAAATACAAGTTCTTTATAACCCTGGTGCTGGTTTAGATCCCGTAGGAAGTAACGTTCATTTTATCCAACGGGTAGTTAACAATCATGCTTACACTGTTACCCTACAGGGAGTCATTAAGCAGCCACCAGGAACTCCTGACGATAAAATTGATACGCTACTAGAGCAAACTCAACCAGGTTTTATCGACCCCCAAAAACCCACATTTAACCCTTTTTACGACACCTATGGTCGGGTGATAAGGCCTCCCGCCGATCAAAGAATTCTTTTTGTGGATACTCCATCCCGAGATGATATCTATTATAACAACAAAAACTGGAGTGCAGAACTTTATCTTGCTGAGGTCAAAGATCCCATTAATAACCCAACTCAAGTGACAATATATAATGGGATATCATGGGGTTAGAAAAGCATATTTACTCCTCCTAAAACCACTAAAAAGTTCTCCGACAGCCTCGCCTCCGGTTTTGAAGTAGACCGTTTTAACCTCTCTGACCTTACCCCTGGTTCAAAATATATAGCCTGGACTAACAACGACCTCCCTTCCAACCGCTGCAACCCCAACACATTCTTAAGCACTCATAATGACTCAGGTTTTCAGCTAGGATTTGACGACGACAGTAGCCCTCTAGGAGATGGTTTTGCCTCCGCACTAACCGGTACTGTAGGCAGTAGCGGCAATATCAACCTCAATGTCGGTGCTGCTGGTGGAGGTGCTCGCGGTCAAGACACAGGCAATTACGAGCTTTTTGTTGATGTTTACGACCCACAAGAATCGCCAGATTTTAGCGTAGCAAGTAGCGGCGGCGGCGGATTCGGAAAAGAAAAGCGGGGCCTCACACAGCAAAACCCCATCCTTCCCAATTCTATCCAAAACGGCTGGCAAGTCTTCAACAAAGTTCCCGGCTGTCGCTGGTTTGACCCTCCAACTACTTACGGCTTTGAATTCCAATCTCTGGAAGACACTTTATTTACTGAAATTCTCGATTGTCCTGCGGGCGATGACCAGCAATTTACTGTTGCAGTAGGAGATTCGATCCTCGGTAATTTCAGTCCTGGAGATAAATTAGACTTTGTTTCTTTATTGGGTTATCCAGTAGATAATTTTAGAATCACTGGGATTGATTCATTATTTGGTGAGACAGCAGAAACAGCATTTCCAATTCAATTAGCTTTTCAGGAACGGGAAGGAAGTTTCAAGATGCGGCAAATTCCCAAGCCAATTGATGCGGAAGCTGTGCCAGAACCTGGGAGCATTTTGGCTGCTTCGGGAATGCTGCTGTGGTTTGCTGGGATGCGGCATATTTTGCGGAAAAAGCGACAGGCTGGTTAAACAGTTGACAGTTGACAGTTGACTGTTGACAGTTGACAGGGAGGTTTTTAAACAGTGACATAACTATCTTTCCGATCGCAATGATGAAACATAGATTCTGCGATCGCGAGACACAACCAATAATGACACAAAGCTCGCAATGACACAAATGAAAAATCTTTACACTCTGCTATATGCTTTCAGCCTCATTCTCATCAACCCTTGGGGAGGCAGCCGCGGCGAAATTTGGACGCAACCTAAAGTTTTTGTTGTTCTGCTGATTGTGCTTTCAAATTTATCATTTTTATGGGAAGAAAGGAAATTTTTAACTTTTTCCCGGCAGTGGAAAGTCTGCCTGATTTTGTGGGGAGTTTTTTTGACTGTGGGAGCGATTTCTACCCTCAACAGTCCTTTCCCGGAACGTTCTTTTTGGGGACAAGACCAAATGGGAGACGGCTGGCTGTACTGGCTGTTAATTTCTCTTTTTAGCCTCACCAATAGGCTGCTATTCAAACTGCATCCAGAATTGTTTCTCTCTCAAATGCGGGGTTTGCTGATAGGAGGGGCGGTTGTAGCTGTTAGCGTTTTTCCGCAAGTTGTCAACTGGCAAATTGATTATACTGCTACTTCCGGTCAGTCGATCGCACATGATGTTTTGGCTAGTACGATTTTTCGGGGACAGCAGCCGATCGCACTTTTCTCGCACCGCGGTCACGCAGCCATAGTATTGGCTCTGACAGCCGTGATTTGTGCGGTAGGTTGGAAGTGGAAATTAATTAACGATCGCACTTCCACTCTGATTTTATTCATAATTCTCCCCGCTTTGCTATTTACCAACACTCGCACAGCAATTTTATCTTTAATTATAGCACTATTTTACTTATTGGGATGGCAATACTATAAATTAATGATTGCAGTTATTGCGCTCGGCTTAGTAGCAATTAGTGCAATGACCTTTACTAGACCTCTGGACTGGAATCGGGTATCTGTTGCACAAGTAATGTCCAGCCGATCGCCCCTGTGGGAACTTGCTGTGCGCGGGATTCAAAAACGACCTCTCTTTGGCTGGGGTTTTAACGGATTTGGCATCGCATATCCTTTCGTCGCCAATCCCAATAAGGTTCCTGAAATTGTGAATTTAGGTCAGTTTTCTTACGATTACCTGGATATAAACGGACAGATTCGTACTGAAAAAATACCGAGTTATAAAGCTCACAATTGGATTTTAGATACTGCTATTTCTACAGGCATTCTGGGTGTGATCGCTAGTTTTGCTTTGTGGGGATATTGCTTGCACTGTGCGATCGTGTCGCTAAATACCGACATATCAGCAATGGCGATCGGCTATTTAACTTTCATTCTGCCTTGGTTTGAGTGCGCTCAATACGCCCAGGTGCTTTGGTGGGCGCTAGATGGCTCCGAATCGAGTTAAGAGATTCCAAAACTCTCAATCCTGCAATAATAGTCGGCTTTTATCTTGCACCCACCGCTAACAAATGATAGTATTATAAGTCTGCCTAAAATTAAAACCTCAGCCAACAATTAAAAATCGCACCCGCAACAAAAAATCTTAAAAAAATTAGATTGCCAAAAAAGTAATGGTTGATACTCCACATCTGGGGCTGCCCCCCCAAGTCCCACTCCTATCGGTAGCGTTTTGATCCTTGTATCTGTCTGAGTCGGAAAACTCAGTTGAAATTTTTGCCTCGCAATTTTTAGCTCAAAACGTTAGCATATAAAGGTGACAGAACATTACCAGCCCCTAAACTCATTAAAAGGTGGCCATTGGTTCAAGCTGATCTGTGGGGCCAGCTTTCAACACCTGCCTGCGGTGCGGAACCTGACCTTGGCTTACACCTTAGCAGGCGCTGACTGTATTGATGTCGCGGCAGATCCGGCCGCGATCGCAGCAGCGAAAGAAGCCCTACAGGTGGCCAGCATCATACAGGCTCAAACCCAAAACCCCAGGTTTGGCGGCCAAGGTTTGCCCTGGCTGATGGTCAGTTTAAATGATGGAGAAGACCCGCATTTTCGTAAAGCCGAATTCAACCCAGCCGAGTGTCCGGCGGACTGCTGGCGACCGTGCGAAAAAATTTGTCCAGCCGAAGCAATCGTTTTTCCGGGTGCTGGCGGTGGTGTTTCCGGGGTGATAGACCAGCGCTGCTATGGTTGCGGTCGTTGTCTACCGGTTTGTCCCAGCCAACTAATTTACACTCGTTCTTACGTGTCTGCTCCCGCTGCGATCGCACCTTTAATCTTGCCCTACGGTGTGGACGCCCTAGAAATCCACACGCAAGTAGGCAGAGAAACAGATTTTGCAAGACTTTGGTCAAGCATAAATCCCTGGGTGCATCAACTCAAATTAATAGCCATTAGTTGCCCCGATGGAGACAATTTGATTGATTATTTACGGACACTCTATCAAATAATTTCTCCCCTTCCTTGTCCCCTAATTTGGCAAACCGACGGTAGGCCCATGAGTGGAGATATTGGCACCGGAGCCACTAGAGCCGCAGTCAAACTCGGTCAAAAAGTCTTGGCCGCCGGCTTACCGGGATACGTGCAACTTGCTGGTGGCACTAATGCTCATACTGTCAGCAAACTTAGAGCCTCTGGACTGATGAGGGAGCGCAGGAAAAATTTGTTAATTCCTGATACCCCATACATTGCAGGTATAGCTTATGGCAGCTATGCCCGTGCTCTGCTGTCGCCAATTTTAGAACAATTAGAAACAATGCAGATCGATCGAGCCTTGGCGATTCCAAACGCGATCGCGCCACCAGCAGCCGGAGCCCACATACCAGGACTGACTCAGCTCGAAGCCTTCCCAGAACTTCTCTGGCCGGCCGTGAGTTTAGCTCATTCTCTAGTTTCCCAACTGAAAGAATATTAGTCAGTAGTCAGTAGTCATTAGTCAGTAGTCATTAGTCAGTAGTCATTAGTCAGTAGTCGTTGGTTAGTAGTTACACCAGTCGCCAAGGCGCTTTGAGCATCGCTCAGGGAGCGGAGTCGAAGGGCAGGATAAACGCAGTCATTGGGTTCAATGATTATAAATGCCTTGACCACATTGGCGATTGCTATAGTTCCAATAACTAATAACCAATACCTAATAACTAATAACCAATAACCAATAACTAATAACTAATAACCAATGACTAATAACTAATGACTAATGACTAAAAAGGTTGAAAACGTCACCGAACAGATGGACGGCGAATGCAGATTACAGACGACCTCAATAAATTACTCGACATCGTGCCAGATGAGATCCGGCAACCCCTAGAACAGCACCCGCAGCGTAACAATCTGATCGAGATTGTGATGGATTTGGGTCGCCTTCCAGAAGCTCGTTTTCCATCAAAGGCCGAACACCTTTCCCAAACGCCGATTTCTAAGGCAGACCTCAGTTACTGTATTGAGCGAGTCGGCCATTTCGGCGGCGACAACCGAGCCGGCATCGAGCAAACCCTGCACCGGATTAGCGCCCTTCGCAACCGCAGTGGCGAGATTATCGGCTTGACTTTGAGGGTTGGTCGCGCTGTGTTTGGGACGATCAAGATTATCCGCGATTTGGTGGAAACTGGCCAATCTATTCTGATGCTCGGCCGCCCCGGAGTTGGCAAAACTACTGCGCTGCGGGAAATAGCCCGCGTGCTCGCCGATGATTTGGAAAAACGTGTGGTGATTATCGACACCTCTAACGAAATTGCCGGAGATGGAGATATTCCTCACCCGGCGATCGGCAGAGCTCGCAGAATGCAAGTTTCCCGTCCCGAACTCCAGCACCAAGTCATGATTGAAGCAGTGGAAAACCATATGCCCGAAGTGATCGTGATTGACGAAATCGGTACGGAATTGGAAGCTTTGGCGGCTCGGACGATCGCCGAAAGGGGGGTGCAGTTAGTCGGTACCGCCCACGGGAACCGGATCGAAAACTTGATGAAAAACCCGACTCTGGCCGATTTAATTGGGGGTATCCAAGCGGTGACGCTGGGAGATGATGAGGCCCGGCGTCGCGGTTCTCAAAAGACGGTTTTGGAGCGCAAATCACCCCCAACTTTTGCAATTGCGATCGAAATGCTCGAACGCCAGCGCTGGGTAGTGCACGAGCAAGTTGCAGATTCGATCGACAGTCTACTACGGGGACGGCAACCGAACCAGCAAATCAGAAGCATCAGCGAGACTGGAGAAGTGATTATCGCCCACGAGTCAGGCACTCCCCCAGCCAGGTTTCCAGGGAACTCAGGTGCTGCGCCGGCTGCTGTATCGGCAATCCGGCCCGTTGCACCGCCCACCGGGTGGCGGAGTGCTGGCAAAATGGTCCCCATGCCCCCTCCCAGTCAGAAATTGCCTGCTAACGGTGATCCTGTTTCTGAGACTAAATATTTTGAGCAATTGCTCGAAGAATCCCTGGCCGTGGAACCTGTCGCCCAGCCCGGACGTTTTTCTCAGAATGTCGGCCCTAACGGCGAAGATTTGCCACTCCACGTTTATCCTTATGGCATAGCTCGCCATCAACTAGAGCAGGTAATTTCGACGCTGAATCTGCCCGTGCTGTTGACTAAGGACATTGACACTGCTGACGTGGTTTTGGCTTTGCGTTCTAATGTTCGGAACCAGTCGAAATTGCGGCACTTGGCCAAAACTCGCCAAGTTCCCCTGCACACAATTAAGGCCAGCACTCTTCCCCATGTAGCGAGAGCTTTGCGGCGCTTGTTGGATATGGAAGACCCAAGCACCCCGGAAATCGCAGACCTCAACTTATTTGCCCGCAGCGGTTCTTCTGACGAGCTCGAAGCTCTCGAAGAAACCCGCTTGGCGGTTGAGCAAATTGTGATTCCCAAGGGACAGCCGGTGGAACTCTTGCCCCGTTCTCCTAACGTCCGCAAAATGCAGCATGAACTTGTGGAGCACTATCACCTGAAATCCGACAGTTTTGGTGAAGAACCCGATCGCCGCTTGCGGATATATCCAGCTTAAAGTTGGGGATTCAAGCCTTTTCAGGTAGAAGGTAGAAGGTAGAAGGTAGAAGGCAGAATTTTTTTCCTGTTTTCTGTTTTCTAGCTTTTGCCTTTGAGTAGATGACAAATTTCTGATATGATGTTATGTGACACTGTTCTTGTTAATGCGATCGGCTAAATTCCCAATTCCCCATTCCCCATTCCCAATTCCCAATTCCCCATTCCCAATTCCCCATGACCAATTCCCCATTCCCCATGACCAATTCCCCATTCCCAATTCCCCATTCCCAATTCCCAAACGAATCTACCTGATTTGATATGAATGATTCACTAATTCAGCTATTTATTAACTTAATTACTGCTCAGATTGGTTTGCGAATTCGGCCGCAAGATCGCTCGGCTTTGTCTCAAAAAATTTTGAATCGGATGAAATCCGCAAAAATAGCAGAACCCGAAAAATATTATCAACTTTTAACGGCCAAAAGCTTTGAAAGTCAAAACGAATGGCGCGAATTAGTATTGTTATTAACAACTATTGAAAGTTATTTCATGCGAGATAAAGGACAGTTTGCTCTGCTAAAAAGAGTAATTTTTCCTGAATTGATAGAGCTGAAAAGAAACTTGCACAAGACCTTGGGAATTCAGCCGACACTGCGAATCTGGAGTGCGGGATGCTCCACTGGTGAAGAACCTTATTCTTTAGCTATTATTTTAAAACAGTTGATTCCCGATTGGGACCAATGGACAATATTAATTTTAGGTACTGATCTCAATGAAAAAGTAATCGAAAAAGCGCAACAGGGAGTTTACAGCCATTGGTCGTTTCGCTTGGTTGACCCGCAGCTCCAAAAGGAGTATTTTAATCAGCGGGAAATTGAATGGGAAATCAATCGAGAATTGCGCCAAAGTGTAAACTTTAGCTGTGTAAATTTAATCACAGATGAGCTTCCTAATATGTACAAAAATATTTATAACATAGACTTAATTTTGTGTAGAAACGTTTTTGTTTATTTTGAACCTCAGTATATTTCACTGGTCCTGAAAAAATTTGCCAATACCCTGAAACCCGGAGGATATTTAATCACGGGTCACGCTGAAGTTTACGGTCAAATTATGAAGGAGTTTCAACCAAAGATTTTCCCCGAGTCGGTTGTTTATCAGCGTCGGGATGCAGTACCGGAGGAATGCTGTCAAATAGAGTCTAGGGTTGCGATTTTAGGGGAACCCAACTCGGTGTTTCGGGAATTGGGGAAAGCAGAGACTGTGGGCGATGAGAGTGGTGAGTTGCTAGCAGGGGAAACGAGGCCAGCTAGTTTTGGTAATGGCAATTTTCCTAGAGATCACGCCCCTATTAACAGTAACTAATCCCCTGGGGAAGATGCTGCGAGCTCGCTATCTGGAGGACGGCTTGGCGGGCAATGCCGTGTCAGTTTCACAGACAATAATAGCAGAAAATACTCAAGAGCCAACCCCTAAAATGCTAATTTTAGAGGCTAAAAAATCCTTTAAAAATAAAGATTATGCTGAGGCGATTAACAAGGCACAAGAGGCAATAGACTTGCAGGGACATAATTTTGATGCTTATTATTTAATCGCTCAAGTTCATGCAAATTCAGGCAATTATTCTCAGGCAATAGAATACTGTAAGCGAGCGAGGAAAGTAGATCCTGGATCGGTATTTACTGATTATTTACAAGCTCACATTGCTGAAGAACAGGGGGAATTGGAAACAGCGAAAAATTTATTAAAGAGGAGTATTTATCTTTGCCCATCTTTTGTTTCAGCTTATCTAGAACTCGGGCATATATACCATAAAGAAGGTCAAGTAAAAAGAGCAATTAAAATGTACAATTCATCTTGTGAAATCCTGAAAGGACTACCGCCAAACACTCCGATAGAGCCCCAAGGTAAAATGACAGCTAGTCAAGTGCTGATGGATGTCAAACAAATTTTGCTAAGATTATACAGTAAATACACTGTACACTGAAATATGGAAACTAAACCGTATCTTATCTTTGAACAGAACGGTTTTCTCTACGGTGTAGAAGCCTACTGTGTTCGGGAAATTTTCTTTCTGCCAGAGTTGACAGCAATTGCAGAAGCGCCTCAAGATATTGTTGGGGCGATCGACCTTCGGGGCGAAATTCTGCCCGTGATGGATCTGAATCTCCGTTTTGGATACGTTTGGCAGGAGTATTCTGTAACAGATAGTGCGATCGTCATAGAGTGGGAAGCATGGAAAGTGGGTATGATTGTCAATGAAGTTCGCGAAGTTAAGGAACTCTCAGAAGATGCCATCACTCCGCAGTTATCTTACGGGCGAGAGGATTCAGCAGCCTCTCATCATTTTGTAGCTGGATTAGCCCGCTGCGAAGCCGATATTGTCATGCTGCTGAATCTCGATCGCCTAATTCGATATTCTCCCGAAAAATCCGAGGAAAGCTTGCCTGTTTATCCAAGCGATGCAGGTAGTGAAGAAACAGCAGGTGAGGCAGAGACGGAAAATTTGCCTGGGCAAATAAATGCAAAATTGTTAGGCAAAAATCCTAAACTTTTGAGCAAGCGTCACGTTTTTTGCCCGCAGGCTACGCCGGAAGAAAAGGCAATTTTTCAATCGCGGGCGAAGAATTTGAGGCCGCAAGGCGAGGCGGAAAATTCTGCTGCTAATATGTCCCTGGCGGTGTTTGCTTTGAATGGCGAATACTTTGGTATTCATCTAGATCTAGTGCGCGAATTTACTGACATTAGCCAAGTAACTCCGGTTCCTTGCACTCCCGATCGCATAGTTGGAAATATGAATTTACGGGGAGAAATTGTGACGCTAGTTGATATTCGCAATGTTTTAAATATGTCTTTAAATATGTCGGGGGCTGCAAATAATCTCTCTCAGGCGATCGTTGTTGAAGTTGCGGATTTGGTCACTGGTATAGTTGTTGACGAAATATTAGATATTATATACTTAAGTGTTTCGGAAATTGCGGCTGTTCCGGCTGCACTGCATTCTGCCAACCGCGAATATCTACGGGGGACAGCTCTTTACGGGGAAAAAATGATGGCTATTCTAAACTTGCAAAAACTGCTGACAAAAGGAGGAGTAGTTGTTGATGAGGAGGTTTGAATCAACAAGTTATATCAATTCCGGTTACACTCTTGGAGATGATTGTTGACGGTTGACCAATAATTTCAAAGGTGGTACAAGCCCCCGGATTTATCCGTGGAATCAATCCAAAATCCCAAATCTAAAATCCTCAAGCCCCCGCATTTATACGTGGGGTAAATCTAAAATCTAAAATCTAAAATCTAAAATCGATTGACGGTCGGAGGTTGACAGTTGACAGTTGACGATTGACAGTGAGTCTAAAAACTGAAAATTGCGCTTGATATATCGAAGATACATATGGTTACCACTTGACTCGACTTTACCAGGACGATGCTAGCAGATTTTAGCTTATACCAAATCCGCTTTTCAAGATATCTTTGACTAAGGAATCTAATTCGTGCACTTGCTAAAAATAAGGAGAAAAATATGTTTGCTAAGTTAATAAAATTAAATATTAGAAATAGAATGCTGCTTGCCTATGTAGCGCCAGCAGCTATCTACTTAGGTTTTCCTGTGCTAGTTTATACAACCACTAATCAGGTGTTGAATAATTTTCAAGAAGTAGAAAGGATCGAAAATGTGATCAGAAAAACCAATGATATGTCCGCAGGTGCTGAGCAAATGGTACGGGGGATGCGCGGGTATTTAATTAATAAAAATCCGCTGTTTTTAAAGGATTTTCAAAAAGGTGGAGAATTAGCTCGCCAGTCGGCTGATAGTGTGGAGTTGATCGTCGAAAATTCTGAACAGAGAATGCGTTTAGAGAGGATGCTAGCTCTCTGCGACGAATATTATGAGAGTTCTAACGAAATAGTTCGTTTATTACAACAAAATAAGAGAGCGGAAGCCTTGGCTATATTTAACACAGGAAAACAGACAAAATTTGTGGATGAATTTGTGAAAGTGAATCAGCAATTTCGCGATTTAGAAGTAAAATCGATTAAGCAAGCCACAGAAAAAACGAAGGAATCTTTAGTTTTCTTGATATCGTCGTTGGTATTTGGTTCCGTGTTTTTATTACTGTTAGGTGCGCTTCTAGCTTGGCTGATTTCGTCAGGAATTGCCGAAACTATCGATCGGGCAGTTAGCTCGATCGCAAGTTCTTCCACTGAGATTGCAGCCACCGTCGAAGAACAGGAACGTATGGCAAGTCAGCAAGCAGCTTCAGTCAATCAAACTACTACTACAATGGACGAATTGGGAGCATCTTCAAGGGCGACAGCACAGCAGATAGAAACAGCCGTGATTCAAGCAATGCAAGCTTTGAATTTAGCTGGAGGCGGCACAAAAGCTGTAGAACAAACTTTAGAAGCAATGGCAACTCTGAAAACTAAAGTTCAGGATATGCAAGGACAAATTATGCAGTTGAGCGAACAAACCGATCGCATTGGTAATATCTCAACTTTAGTTAGCGATTTGGCCAATCAAACTAATATGTTAGCACTCAATGCTGCTGTTGAAGCAGTGCGGGCGGGGGAACACGGCAAGGGGTTTGGCGTTGTGGCGTCAGAAATTCGCAAACTTGCCGATCGCAGTAAAAAATCAGGAACACAAATTAATCTATTAGTTGCTGATATTCAAAGGGCGATTAACTCAACGGTAATGGTCACAGACGAAGGGACTAAAACTGTGGAAGCGGGCGTGAATATTGCCTCAGAAACCGCAGCCGCATTTGCAGGGGTTGCCAATGCAATTAACAATGTGGTTTTGAACTCTCAGCAAATTTCGCTGAATGCCAAACAGCAAACGATCGCGATCGAACAGGTAGTGCAAGCTATGAACTCCCTCAATCAAGCCGCAGCCCAAACAGCTTGCGGTATCAGTCAAACTAAAGTCGGCACTCAAAAATTGAATGAAGCAGCCTTAGATTTGAAAGCAATTTTGTAGGATATTTAGTCCTGGAGGCACTAATAACCTAATTATGTCATTCTGAGGGAACCGAAGCATCTCAAACCCTTGCCACACAGTTATAATGCGTAAGTCCTGATATTTATGAATTAGGAGTAGTCAAAAAAAATGCCAAATATATCCTTAAGAATTAAAGCGATTGCTTTGGCGATCGACCAAGGTACAATTCCAGCGATCTTAACAGGATCAATAACTTTTTTTTACCAATCAGAACCTAACTAGCTATGCAATTAAATATCAAGCAGCGCGGGCGATATCGCCGATTATTCCTCACAGATTGCTGTCACCGTCAGCAAGAAACCCTCGCCAGCCAACAACTATACAATGTCGAGGGAACTGCTACTACAATGGATGAATTGGGAGAATCAAGCAGGGCTTGTACCTCGCAAGCAGAAGCCGCTGATTTCGGAGCCAAACTGGCTCTTGCGCTCACCGCAGGAAGCCGTCAAGCACTAGACAATACCCTGAAAGCAATGGTAACTTTGACACAAATCGCATTGTTTTGAACAAATTTATTTGACTGCGAGAAACCAGGCGATCGCGATTCAGGATGTAGTTGAAGCAGTGAACTCTCTCAACCTAGCCGCTCAGGAAAATGCCACCAGCATTTCTCAAGTCAAACTCGGCATCGAACAGCTTAACCAAGTCGCCCAAAATCTCAAATCAGCAGTGTAGTCAGTTGTCAGTAGGCGGTAGTTGTCAGTAGGCCGTTGTCAATAGTTAAATTCCCAATTCCCAATTCCCCATTCCCCATTCCCAATTCCCAATTCCCAATTCCCCATTCCCAATTCCCCATTCCCCATTCCCCATTCCCAATTCCCCATTCCCCATTCCCCATTCCCCATTCCCCATTCCCCATTCCCCATTCCCAATTCCCCATTCCCCATTCCCAATGATTAACAAATTTCTCAAAAAAATGCAGCACCGACTGCTGCTGCTCCTAATTTTAAGTACCTTGATTCCAGTATCTATTGTTGGTTGGTATGGAATTTCTTCTTCCACAGCAGCACTGCAAAATTTAGCATTAATAACTCTTAGTGACAGTGTTAATTCCAGCGCCAATCAAATGATTAACAAGTTTGAAAATCTGAGAGCAGATGTTTTGTTTCTCCGCAAAACTCCCCCGGTTCAGGGAATGATTAGAGCTAGAGAAGGAAATGGAGTAGACACAAAAACTAATTCAAGTTATCAAGATTGGGTTTATCGAATGCAACTCACATTTTCATCCATGATGGAAGCCAAGCCATATTATATGCAATTGCGTTACATAGATAACAAAGGTAAGGAGATCGTGCGCGTAGATTCTGACGGCACAAATATCAAACTTATTCCAGATTCTCAACTAGAAAATAAAGCAGACAGAGATTACTTTCTGGCAACTATGAAGCTAAAACCAGGAGAAGTCTATGTGTCTTCATTAAATCTGAATCAGGAAAGCGGGAAAATAGAAATTCCTTACAAGCCAACAATTCGCTACGCAACTCCAATTTTTAATACCAAAGGAGAAAGACAAGGCATGGTGATTACCAATGCTCTGGGTAGCACTCTGATCGATATGGTTAAAAATTTCAATCCTGAACTATCAGACCAATCTTTTATCTTAAATCAAGATGGGTATTATCTGGCTCATCCCAATCCTAAAAAACCCTGGGGATTGGAACTGAAAACTAACGAAAATGTCAAAAATGATTATTCAGCAGACATAGTTGCTAAAATACTCTCCCGTGGTAAAGGAAATATTGACAATAGGGATCTAGTGATTAGCTATCATACAGTTTTTCCCAGCAAACAAAATACAAATAAATTTTTAGTAATTGTGGATACTTCACCCAAAAGTTTGCTATTTTCTTCGATCGATTCTCTCCAGAAAATTGCTGCGCTTATTGCTATTGTTTCCCTGGCTGTGGTGCTGGGATTCGGATGGTTTTTTCTGCAACAAATTGTAGCTCTCATTCGGGGATTGATCTACCAAATATCGTCATTTTCAATGCAAATAGAATCTAATATGAACCGGCAAGAGCAAATAGCCGATCGGCAATTTCTCTCAGTCAATCAAACAACTATAACTCTAGACAATTTGGGCAGATCTTCTCAGCAAACAGCCGAGCAAGCTGAGGCTGTTGCATCTGCCGCTCGCCAAGCTTTAATTCTCGCCGAAGAAGGGACTCAAATGGTAGAGCAAACTCTCAATCAAATGCTGAATCTTAGAGAAGCTGTGGTGGCAATTTCTAAGCAAAATCATCGACTCGACGACAGCACAAGTCAGATTGGCAATATCTCGACTCTCGCAAGTTTGGTTAGCGATTTAGCCAGCCAAACCAATATGCTGGCTCTCAACGCCGCTGTCGAAGCAGTCAGAGCCGGCGAGTACGGTAAAGGTTTTGCGGTGGTAGCAAGCGAAATTCGTAAGTTAGCAGATGAAAGCCAACAAGCAGCGCAAAAGATTAATGGTATTATTCCAGAAATTAAGGGCGCGATCGACTCGACGGTGAAAGCAACAGAAGATAGTCGCAAAACGGTTGCAGCAGGAGTGAAAACAGCACGAGATACGGCAGAAGCTTTTACGGGTGTGAGGGAAGCTTGCAATCTGGTGTTTGGGAGCAACCAGCAAATTTCTTTTAATATTAAACAGCAGGCGATCGCGATTCAGCAAGTAGGTGATGCCATGAGTTCTCTGAAGGAATCCGCGTCTCAAACAGTCAGCGGCATTACTCAAGTTAAAATCGGTACTCAAAAACTCACAGAAGCTGCATTTAATCTCAAGTCTGTAGTGTAGTCATTAGTCAGTTAGTCATTAGTCATTAGTCATTAGTCATTAGTCATTAGTCATTAGTCATTAGTCATTAGTCATTAGCAATCGACTGAGTATTCAACATAATTATCATTACCAATTACCCATGAGCCATGCTCGCCAACCTATTACTCAATAACATATATGATGATTGAAGATCGAGAACTTCGAGATGTATTTAAAGTCGCTAGTCAAGAACACTTACAGAAACTCGACGACGGATTGCTGTACTTGGAACAACACCCAAGCGACTTAGCTAAGTTAGAAGAATTGTTGCGGGCTACCCATTCTCTTAAAGGTGATGCTGGGATGCTGGGAGTAAAAAATGTAGCATCTTTAGCTCATCAAATGGAGCATATTTTGGGAGGTGTCAAGCGGGGAGAAACTCAACTGAATTCAGAGCTTAGCGATCGACTTTCGCAAGGTTTAGATGCCATGCGCCAACTCGTTAATGAAGCCGTCACCGGCGAAGATTCCGGCGTTAATACATTTTACATCCTCGCTAGTATGATGGGTGCTTCTAGTGAGCCACAGCCACAGGCTGCCGCCCTAATAGTAGAGCCATCATCTTCACAAGTACCAGAACAACCGTTGTTAGAACCGCAATTTACTGCTCCTCCTACCCAAGAACCAGAAACAAATGTTGAAACTTCAGAAGTCGTTAACTTCGAGAAGAATTCCTCTTTTTTACCCCTACAATCCGAGCCAGAAATTCTCCTGCAAGCTCAAAACTTGCCTACCCCTTCTGGGCCCGCCACTCCGTCGGTTTCCCAGTCCGCTGTTACTGCATCCTCTACCTCATCTTACCGCATTGAAACCATTCGCGTTGCCACCCAAAATTTAGATGATTTAATGACTCAAGCAGGGGAACTTACTGTCACAAAAACTCGGCTAGGACACCGAGTTGCAGATCTCGAAGAAATTACAACTTTGTGGGAAGAGTGGAGCCGAGAATCTGTTGTAAATAGCTTGAATTTTCAGCAGATGCAAATAGGTGAAAATGGTATTAAAGCCAACGGTAAATTGATGCAATTGCAGGATTACTGTCAGCGTACAGAAGAACGTTTAGAACGTCTCGGAACTTTAGTCAACCGCTTGAGAAATCGAGTTTATGAAGATACTGCCAGACTCGAATTAATCGCCGAGGCATTAGCATCAGGAATTCGCACTCTGAGACTGCTGCCTTTGTCTACTATTTTTAATTTATTTCCTCGAACTGTACGAGACTTAGCGAAACGGGAAGGTAAAGAAGTAGCCTTAGTGATTGAAGGAGGCGAAACTACAGCAGATAAACGCATTTTAGAGGAAATGAAAGACCCTTTAATGCACATGATTCGGAATGCGATCGACCACGGTATTGAAACTGTTGGAGAGCGGGAAAAACTAGGCAAACCTCCCGTGGCGACTCTCCGAATTAAAGGCTATAATATGGCCAGCAATATTATTATTGAAGTGGCTGATGATGGCTGGGGATTAAATCTAGATCGCATTAAAGAAACGGCTGTAAAACGTAATGTTTGTACGCTAGAAGAACTGGCAGAAATGACAGATAATCAAGTGCAATCTCTGATTTTTACTCCTGGTTTTACGACCAAAACATTTGTGACCGAAGTCTCTGGGCGCGGGGTGGGTTTAGATGTAGTTCGCACTAATGTTGAAGCCCTAAAAGGTAGTATTCAAGTAGAGTCTTTACCGGGAATAGGATGCACTTTTCGGCTGCAAATCAGCACGTCTTTAGCTACAGCTAATGTATTAATTGTAGTAGTTGAAGACATTGCTTATGCTCTGCCAGTCGAGTTTGTAGAGACGGCAAAACTGGTGTCTCAGTCTGATATCTTTGCTATAGAAGGTAAGGAAACTATACTTTCAAACGGTCAGCCTCTGTCAGTTGCTCATCTGACAGATTTACTAGAATTAAACAATAGAGAATGGCTGCCAAAAAATCGGGAGTCGAGCCAGGAAAATGGGAGCGAAATTAAGAGAAAAAATCAGGAAAAATTCCTAAGTTCAAGTTATTCAAAAATGCCTTGTATTGTTGTGAAAGTCGGGGAGGAAAGATTGGGATTATTTGTAGATGCTTTGATAGACCAACAGGATGTGGTGATTAAACCTCAAAGTCAATTGCTGAAACGGGTGCGAAATGTTTCCGGTGCAACAATTCTCGGTACTGGGGAAGTTTGTATGGTACTGAATCCCCAGGATTTGATAAAATCTGTACGCAAGCAAGTTTTGTCGCGTACTGTTTCTGGTTCGCGATCGCCAATTGAGACGGCCAGCCGAAAACAAGTTATACTCTTAGTAGAAGACTCGATCGCCACGCGCACTCAAGAAAAGCGCATCCTGGAAGGTGCGGGTTACGATGTTGTGACAGCGGTAGATGGATTGGATGCTTTCCATAAATTGAAAACTCGCGATTTTGATGCCGTGATTTCTGACGTGCAAATGCCAAATTTAGACGGTTTGGCGCTGACTGTTAAGATTCGGGAGCAAAAAGAATACAGTGAGTTGCCGATAATTTTAGTGACATCTTTGGCTTCGGATGAAGATAGAAAAAGAGGGGCTGATGCCGGGGCAAATGCTTATATTACTAAAGGTACTTTCAATCAAGATGTGCTGGTAGAGACATTGAAAAGGTTAGTTTAGTCAGTAGTCAGTAGTCCTTAGTCAGTAGTCCTTAGTCAGTAGTCAGTAGTCAACAGTCAATAGTCAACAGTCAACAGTTAACAGTTAACAGTTAACAGTCAACAATGCCCCATTCCCAATTCCCCATTCCCCATTCCCAATCAAACTGATGTTATCGCCCATTAAAGTATTGTTAGTTGAAGATTCTCCAGTAGTTACGATCGTCCTCAAACGAATTTTTGATTCCTCGCCAGAAATCCAAGTTGTAGGAACCGCTTGCAACGGATTAGAAGCACTAGAATTAATCCCGAAACTTCAGCCAGATGTCATCTGTACGGATTTGAACATGGCACCAATGAACGGGTTAGAATTCACGCAAAAAGTAATGAAGAAATATCCGCTACCAATTTTAGTAATTAGTGCTTCAGTGCAAGCAAATGATACTCAGAATGTATTTCAAGTGTTAAAAGCAGGTGCAGTGGATGTTTTTCCGAAACCGATTGGCGGGTTGGTATCAGATTACGAGAGCCTGGCGAATGAATTAATCGCTAAAATTAAAATACTCTCAGGAGTTAAAGTATTTACACGGCATCAAAAAAGGGTGCAAACAGAAGATAATCACAAAATTGTAAAAATTAACCAAGTACCAGTTCCTCATTACAAATTCTCCAAGGAAAATGTTAAATCTCCAACTATTAAAGTATTGGCGATCGGGGCTTCGACAGGGGGGCCGCAAGCACTGCACGCGATTATTTCTAAGCTTCCGGCTAATTTTCCAGTGCCTGTAATTTGCGTTCAGCACATCAGTGAAGGTTTTTTGCAAGGATTAGTTGATTGGCTGGGTTATGAATCGAAACTGCCTGTTAAGATAGCTTCTTTTGGGGAATTGCCACAAGCTGGTATTGTTTATTTTCCGCCAGAAAAACGTCATTTAGAATTGGACTCTAAAGGGCGATTTGTTTATTCAGAAGCTGCTCATGTCGCGGGACACTGCCCTTCTGTAACGGTGACATTTAAGTCGGTAGCTAATTTTTATAGTCGGGCGGCAGCGGGGGTTTTGCTGACAGGAATGGGTAGAGATGGTGCTGACGGAATGTTGGCGATCGCCCAACTTGGCGGTTTGACAATCGCCCAAGACGAAGCTAGCTGCATTGTCTTCGGAATGCCCAAGGAGGCGATCGCCCTCGGTGCCGCCCAATATGTTCTACCCGTCAGTGCGATCGCTCCCCTACTCCTGGCTAAATTAAAAATTTAGGACTTAGGTCACAAACAGTTTTGAGTTTTGAGTTTGCTTAGTGACTCCCCAGGCGTAGCGCCGTGAGTGAATTAAACAGTTAAAAACTTTTTAGCTGATTAATTACTCAAAACTGAACTCTTTTTCTAAGTCCGATTATTTAATTTTGATAAACTTACCAATTACCTCGCGCAACTTATCAGCATCAAATGGCTTAGTTAAATACTCCGTTGCTCCCGCCAAACGCCCTTGTACTTTATCAAAAGCTCCATCTCGCGCTGTCAGCATCACGATCGGCAAGTTGTGAAACTGAGGCAAACTGCGTACTGTGCGGCAGAGCTCCAATCCATCAATACCGGGCATCGAAACATCCAGCAGTAAAACCGCAACTTGTTCGTGATAAATCGTTGACAAAGCATCTACTGCATTGTCAGTCACCAGCACCCTAAACTCTTTGCTTAAAGCCTGTTTAACAAGTTCTTGCATCACGACGCTATCATCGACTGCCAGAATAGTTGGTACTTGACTGCTACTTGCAGACATATTCTTCTCTCCGGTCTATTTATAGTTCTTGAAAATAGGGAATAGAATTTTATTCCTCAATTTGTGCAATAATTGCAAACCGCTCTGTAAAACCTATGCAAATCCTTAACAGGGTTAACTGAACAGGCTGGCTGTTTACTGCTTGCTTCAACGTAGTCTCAAAATGACTCTTGAGAGGTTTGTCTACTCCACAAGCTTTTCGAGGCTCTTCTTGCCGTTTGATCCGAACGCATCGGAATATAAATTCCTTCAAACCATCCTTCGATATTCTTGGCCGCATTTAAGTCTCTGTCTTCGGTGTGTCCACAATCAGGGCATACATAGACTCGATCTTTAAGGGGCATCTTATGTCTGTGATTGCCAATTGTAACAGCAAGTTTTGAGAACTCGAGAACATCCGAGCGATGGAGACAAGCTGACTAGAAAACTTTTCACTCTTGTACTCAAGCTGCCTTCTGAATTCGTACATCCCACAGTCCGCTGCGCCAGCTAATTTATGATTCTTCAGAAATGCTTTAATTGACAATTCTTCAATCTTGACAATGCCGTGGTTTTTGGCAAGGTGATGAGTTAACTTATGGATCGCATTCTTGCGAATATTGGCAACTATGGCATGAAGTTTCCCTAATTTAGACACAGCTTTAGCGCGATTCTTGGAACTTTTAACTTTTTTACTGACACCACGTTTTGACATACTCCCCACCGATGAATCGGGGGGATTCTAATTCATGACTCATTGAAGTCCACTTGCTACTTCAGGTTTCCCATCGATAGTAGAGGCGGTCTTCTCCTCATGCTTTCCCTCTTGCGAGGCAGATTCCTTTTTCCCAAATGTACTGTTTTGCCACTCCATCCCTAGCATCTTCATGCCCTTTTTGAGGATATTAATAGCCGCATTTGTATCACGACAAATCTCTATTCCACAGTGAGAACATGAATGAGTTCTGGTACTGAGTGACTTGGATACTCGATGACCACAATTAGAACAATCTTGAGATGTGTAGTTAGGCGAAACTGCCACAACTGCCTTGTCCAAAATTTTTCCGTAGTAGTCCGACCATTGAGTGAATTGATACCAACTAGCGTCGGAAATTGACCTAGCCAAGTGATGATTCTTGACCCTAGTCGCAATCTGCAAATCTTCATACACCACGAGATCGTTTGAGAACACTACGTTTCGGGCTTGCTGAATCGCCCAATCTTTCCGCTGGCGTTGAATTTTGAGATGAACTCTACCTAGTCTTTTTCGAGCTTTGTGATAGTTGTTTGACTGAGGTTTTGCACCTTTGACAAACTTTTTACTCAACCGTCGTTGCGCTTTTTTTAATTTGCGTTCTGACTTTCTGAGGACTTGGGGATAGATAACAGCATTGTCGTTTTGGTCTTTGGTGAAATATTTCAACCCTAGGTCCAAACCAACAACATTGCCTGTGTACACTCCTCCCTCTTTGCGTGTGGCATCAAAGCAAAATTGGGCATAATACCCGTCTGCTCTTTTGATCGCTCCCACAGGGTTGATTTTCAATGTGTGCAGATCTGCCCGCGTTTCATCTGTCTTCCCCCTTGGAGACTCCCACTGTACCTGTACCCAGGTCAGTGGCGAGAGGAAAAGGGGGGCAAGGTTTATGCTGCATACGAATAACCATCTTTTCTGTGAATAAGTGAACAATATTTTTGACTAACTCCCGACACCAATTCGGATGCGGAAATATTGAATGAACCACTCGTTCTTACGGCAACACGTCCAACGTATTTACCAATTTTCTTGCCGGAGGTTACAATCGCTTTAACGATATCTCCCGTTTGAAAACCTTTGACAAATTTAAACCTGGGGACATAGCGAGATGGAAATCCAAACTTATCGGTACGACACATTTGACCTGTCCCATGCCCAGTCGCTTTAATTAACAATGGCTTGTTTGTCAAGATTTCCAACGAATCAACGTTCCCAACACAAGCTGCATCTAACCAGTGAGTTTTAGCTAAATTCAATCGAGTGCGGTTGAACTTTGTTAGACCACCACTGCCAGTAGAAACTGGTAAGCCAGTCATGCGGAGTCCATTAAATAATGCCCAACGAGTCGAATTAACTGCTGCTGCATCTTTTAACGGACGATGAGCTTGAGATAGAATCTGCTTCAAAATCTCTGGATTTTTAGAGAGGAATTGCTCAATACCTTGAGTTCCTTTCTTTTTATTGCATCTTTCACAAGCAAGGCAAAGATTAGAAATGCGATTAGAACCACCCTTAGCTTTAGGATGAATATGTTCGACTTGTAATGGTGTATTTGTAACACCACAGTAAGCACACTTTCTATCCCACTTGTTGAGCAAGTATTCCCGAACCTCATAGCCACACAAAACGCCTTGCTGGTACTCGATTCCCGAAATTTCTGGGTTTTCTACTTGTTGTAAGTCGAACCGTACAAGTTCTTGAACAATAGAGGCAATGGGGGAAAGTTTCATCAATCTAGTCACCCAGGTTAGGGTTGTTTCGACACGATGTTGCAAGCTGGGAGCCAGCCACCCTTTAGGGCGATCCCTATTTAGGAACCTCGCTTGACGATAACGAGTATGACGATTTCTCCGATTCCGACGCAATGAGCGACGAGATTCTAAAGACGATTTAATTGTTTGACCCCGATGGGTTAATTCAGCACCAAAAATTACGTCCTCTCCTTGCACTAATGCGATTCGACTGGTTTGAGAACCCGGATCTATTTTAAGAGTGATTGGTTTTTGGGTTGCTGTCACCTCTACTTTCAGAATTAGCGTGAACGGATACCTTTTTAAAACAGCAGCTTTGCCATTGTTTAGCAATTTACGAGCCAATCCCGGATTGGATTGAGCGGTTGTTTTCTGGTATCAAGTACAAAAACAAAATTAGACATTTAAGTCCTCCCTTACGGGGTAATGTTTGCTTCGTCAATGTTTAAGGTCGGTAACTATATTAAAAGCACTGGCTTAACCCTTACACCTGTTTAACTTTTAATTTCTAGAGCAGAAAACTAGCACGCATTTTCTGGTAGGTACTTTAACGCTTACCTTAAACGTAGTGGGCGAACCACTGAGACTGGTCAACTTGGCGAATTTCTTGCCCCCACTAGATCGGTACTCCGATTAGTGGTGGGTGGTTGACCGATTGCTGAGTGCTGCTTTCCTGTGCCGTTTTTTAGCTTTGCTTCTCTTACTATCATTATGGAATGATACCACACTTAATCACTTTTTATCCGATCTAATTCCCAATAAAGAGAGTGTGGCTAAAGCCGTGGAATCGCTTATAGGCGACTAAAGCCACAGCCACGTTCATCCCCATGCCTGAAGTCAGGGGCTGTCCGCTCGTCTTTCGGTAAGTGTATTTTGGCACCAGCCTGTGCTACAGCCTGGTAAAGACCACTGGTATTGTTACACAAACTCCATTATTTTAATGTAGCAGCACGCCAGCTAGCCGCCATGAGATAAGTCTGTTAAAATAAGATTACATATATTATAAAACTTGATGTAAGCGATCGCCATATATTTTTGAAAGGTGCTTCTGACCCACAAGGGCTTTGATCTCCGCTGCGCGGAAGGTACTCAAAAGCATTGGCAACAAGAATTATAATTTCTACAATCTGAACTCGGCGGTGATCTAACTCCCACAAGTCAAAAGTTTCAAGGTCAGTCAAGACTAGGGCGTCTGAACTCGACGCCAGCAGCCTTTAGGCGACTTGAGTCCCAGTCTCCCCTTTCCAAAATTCAAAGCTACTGCTTTTCCCAGGTGTCAACCACCCACCACTAATCGGAGTACCGATCTAGTGGGGGCAAGAAATTCGCCAAGTTGACCAGTCTGAGTGGTTCGCCCACTACGTTTAAGGTAAGCGTTAAAGTACCTACCAGAAAATGCGTGCTAGTTTTCTGCTCTAGAAATTAAAAGTTAAACAGGTGTAAGGGTTAAGCCAGTGCTTTTAATATAGTTACCGACCTTAAACATTGACGAAGCAAACATTACCCCGTAAGGGAGGACTTAAATGTCTAATTTTGTTTTTGTACTTGATACCAGAAAACAACCGCTCAATCCAATCCGGGATTGGCTCGTAAATTGCTAAACAATGGCAAAGCTGCTGTTTTAAAAAGGTATCCGTTCACGCTAATTCTGAAAGTAGAGGTGACAGCAACCCAAAAATCAATCACTCTTAAAATAGACCCAGGCTCTAAGACTACAGGAATCGCATTAGTGCAAGGAGAGAACTTAATCTTTGGTGCAGAACTAACTCACCCCCGGTCAAACAATTAAAGCCAGTTTGGAGTCTCGCCGTTCATTGCGTCGGAATCGGAGAAATCGTCATACTCGCTATCGTCAAGGGAGGTTCCTAAATAGGGATCGCCCTAAAGGGTGGCTGGCTCCCAGCTTGCAACATCGTGTCGAAACAACCCTAACCTGGGTAACTAAATTGATGAAGCTCGCCCCCATTGCCTCGATTGTTCAAGAACTTGTACGGTTCGACTTACAACAATTAGAAAACCCAGAAATTTCGGGAATCGAGTACCAGCAAGGCGTTTTGTGTGGCTATGAGGTTCGGGAATACTTGCTCAACAAGTGGGATAGAAAGTGCGCGTATTGTGGTGTTACAAATACACCGCTACAAGTCGAACATATTCATCCTAAAGCTAAGGGTGGTTCTAATCGCATTTCTAATCTTTGCCTTGCTTGTGAAAGATGCAATAAAAAGAAAGGTACTCAAGGTATTGAGCAATTCTTAGTCAAGAAACCAGACGTTCTGAAGCGCATTCTTGCACAAGCTAAACGTCCTCTCAAGGATGCAGCAGCCGTCTACTCTACCAGATGGGCATTGTTCAATCGCCTTAAAGAAACGGGATTGCCTGTTTCGAATGGTTCGGGTGGATTAACTAAGTTCAACCGTACTCGATTGAAACTACCTAAAACCCATTGGCTTGATGCAGCTTGTGTTGGTCAAGTTGAGGAATTGTCCGTGTTAACAAACAAGCCGTTGTTGATTAAGGCGACGGGACACGGTACTCGACAAATGTGTCGCACGGATAAATTTGGTTTCCCATCTCGCTATGTGCCACGACTTAAGTTTGTCAAAGGTTTTCAAACGGGAGATATCGTTAAAGCGATTGTAATCTCCGGCAAGAAAATTGGTAAATACGTTGGACGTGTTGCCGTTAGAACGAGTGGTTCATTCAATATTTCCCCATCCGAATTGGTGTCAGGAATTAGTCACAAATATTGTTCAGTTGTTCACCGAAAGGATGGTTATTCGTATGCAGCATAAACCTTGCCCCCCTTTTCCTCTCGCCACTGACCTGAGTACAAGCACAGTGCGAGTCTCCAAAGGGGAAAACAGATGACAGTTAGCAACTAGACGGGTAGTTAATACATGAAAGCACCCTTGCCTCTTATTAGTAAAAAAGTGTTTAACCTCCACGACATTGACCTGTATCGGCTCCTCGGCTCAGATAAGGAGGCTTGCTTCGACGATTTGGTGAGCTTGGCTGCTCAGATAAGTCTCACTCCGATCGCCTTTGTCAGCTTGATTGACTCTAACGGCCACCATTGGTTGAAGTCGCAGATAGGTGTCGATCGAACTTTTGCTCGTCGCTACCTGAATTTTTGCGCGGCAGCGATCTGCAAAACTGCTGAAGAGTCCGCCCGCGACTGGGACTCAAATTCCGAATTTGACCTCACATCTTGCATGGTCAGTTTGACTTCAGAGTCGGAATTTCTTGAGACAACATTGGCCGACAGTTGCCTTGAAAAAGACGAAATAGAAGCAAATTTGAGTTTGATCTCCGATCGAAATATCCGCTTAAGAGACTCGGGGAAAGTCACCGAAAACTCCCCATCTCAAATCAGCATTCCCCCGCAAACATCGGTTGCGAGCTCCGGGCCGATCGAGTCTGGATCGCACCGCAAGCCACCGTCGCTGGTCGCGATCGTCCGAGACGCTTCCACAGAAGGGCGATTTGCCACTCATCCTCTGGCTTTGAGCCACCCTTTCGTCAAATTTTACGCCGGAATGCCGATCGTCACATCGGACGGGCAGATTCTGGGAGTGATCTCCGTGATGGACTGCGTGGCGAGAGACTTGACAAAAGAAGCGCTCAATGCTATGGAAACTTTGAGTCGGCAAGTTTCTAGCTTGATCGAGCTGCGCTGGCAATTATTCAAAGCCCAGAAAGATACCGCAGAGGTAGAAAAGGCGGCTAGCGACGGGCTGCAAATCTCGGAGTTAGCTCGATCGAACCGGGCAGACTTCTGCGCGGTACAGACGCCCAAGGGCGGCAGGAGAATATTTCCGCTGCCGGCCTTGGGCGAGAGCAAATCGCCTGGGTGGGAAACTAATCCAGGTGCGATCGACCGCCTAGTTGCGGAAACAGGACTGCAACAAAGCGAGCAGCGATATCGGCTGCTGGCAGAGAACTCAACAGATTTAATTTGCAGGCACGCCCCAGACGGCAAGTATCTCTACGCTTCCCCAGCGAGCCTGCAATTACTGGGATATGGGCCAGAAGAATTAATCGGATACCGGGCCTCTGAGTTTTGCCACCCCGAAGATCGACTCGCCTTAGACAGAGCCCACAAAAATATCCTGAAGGGGTGTGCAGTTCGCGCCCTGAGCTACCGCATCCGCCGGAAAGACGGCAGCTACATCTGGTTTGAAACCACAGCGCGCCCGATTCGCGACCCCGATACTAAACAAGTCCGAGAAATAGTCGCCGTTTCGCGGGACATCACAGAGCGCAAACAAACGGAAGCCTCGCAGCAGGAGCGATCGCACCTGTCCACCTTACAAGCTCAAGTCGGTGCAGCCCTGGGACAAGGAGGCACAATCCCGGCAATCCTCAAGCGCTGCACCGAGGCAATGGTACAGCACCTTGACGCCACAGGGGCGAGCATCTGGACGTTGAATCCGCAGACAGAGCAGTTAGAGTTGCAGGCTGTTTCAGGCATCAGCAAGGTCGGCTGGGAAATCACAATACAGCCTTGGATGCTCGGAGAACCAGGAAAACTCCAAACAGCCCCCTTGTCGCCCCTGCCACCTCCCTTCCCCTCTCCCGTCGCCTATCCGCTGATTGTGGAGGAGCGGTTGGTGGGAGTAATGGCTCTGAGCAGTAGCCACGCTGCAACTCCGGGGGCGCTAGAAGTTCTGGGGTGGATGGCTAACGCGATTGCGGTGGCGATCGATCGGGTCAAGGCCAGGGAAGAATTGTTGAGCCGCCGGGAAGGCTTGCTGTTTGGCTTAGCCAGCCAGATGCGGAATTCCCTCGACCTCGACAAAATTTTAGATACGGCTGTTAACGAGATTCGCAGCTTGTTGCAGATTGACCAGTGCTACTTTTTATGGTACTCAGTCTCACCCCACAACCAGCACAGCTTGGCGATGACCCACGAGGCGGTAAATCCAGATTTGAAGCAGCGGCTCGTAGATTATCCGATCGAACAAGTAACGCTGCTGGCAGAGAAAATTTGTAATCGCCAAACGCTCAGGATCGACGACGTGGGAACAGCATCCTGCATAGAACCGGCAACGCGAGCTTTTTTGACCAGTGTCGGGATTGTTTCTAAGCTGCTGCTGCCGCTCAAGACTCGCGCCGGTCAAATGGGCGCGGTAGTTTGCAACCATTACAGCGGGTGCCGGGAGTGGGCGGGGAGCGAAGTGGAATTGCTACAAGCGGTGGTGGATCAACTGGCGATCGCGATCGACCAAGCTGAACTTTACGCCCAAACCCGCGCGGCCGCCTTGGCAGCTCAAGCTCAAGCCCGCCAGCTAACGGAAACTTTGCAGCAGTTGCAGCAGAAAGAAGCTCAACTCATCCAAAACGAAAAAATGTCTTCTCTCGGTCAAATGGTCGCCGGTGTCGCCCACGAAATTAACAATCCAGTTAATTTTATTTACGGCAATTTGACCTACTGCGAGGAATACATGAAGGATCTGCTCGCTCTGCTGCGCCTTTACCAAAAGCACTATCCTGAGCCTTGCCAGGAAATTCTAGACAAGTCCGAAGAAGTCGATGTTGATTTCCTAGTCCCGGATTTACTGAAAATTTTGGATTCAATGGAGATGGGAGCCGAACGCATCCGCCAAATAGTCCTGTCTCTGCGGAACTTCTCGCGACATGACGAAGCCGAGATGAAGCAGGTTGACATTCACGAAGGGATAGACAGCACGCTGCTGATTTTGCACAGCCGCTTAAAGTCCAATGGGGCGATTCCGGGAATTGAGCTGATTAAAGACTACGGCGACTTGCCGAAGGTAGAGTGCTACCCCGGACAGCTCAACCAAGTATTTATGAATGTGATCGGCAACGCGATCGATGCTTTGGAAGGTCAGCCCGCACCCAAGACGATCGAAATTTCGACGACGGTGGTAAGCCGAGACTCTCCCTATGGGGTCGAGTCCAAGTCGAGCTGTCAATTTGTGCAGATTCGGATTCGCGACAACGGGTCGGGATTGAGTGAAAAAGCTAAATGTCGGTTGTTTGACCCATTTTTTACTACTAAGCCTGTGGGCAAGGGTACGGGGCTGGGCTTGTCCATCAGCTATCAGATTGTGGTGGAAAAACACGGAGGGAGCTTGAAATGTATCTCGGAACCCGGACAGGGAGCGGAGTTTTGGATTGAAATCCCGATCGCTCCCCCCGCTGCGGCGAAACAGTAAAATTGCGGGCGATCGGGCGCGATCGCCATTTTTAAAATTTTATTGTCAAACTACTTGACAAACTACCATGTGGGAATGTTAGTATAGTAAATGTTGAGACGTTGGGGCGTCGCCAAGTGGTAAGGCAGCTGGTTTTGGTCCAGCCATTCAGAGGTTCGAATCCTTTCGCCCCAGTTATAGAGATAAGTTACAGGCTGGAGATCACCTACACAATACATCTGTAGGGGCGGGTTTTACCGCAAATATATAACTACCGCAAACAATACATATAAACTAGCCCCGACACAAGGGAGTACCCGCATTAAGCTGGATTTGTATCAAATGCGAAAAATGTGGATCGCGATTTACCCTTGGGCGGAGGCGGGTTTACTAGGCGATCGATTTTCGGCGATTGTCGGTGAAACCCGCCCCTACAATCTTGCGACAAATGTATGCGGGGGCGGGTTGCTAACGACTTGGCTCGCGAGCATTTAGCCGATCGAAAACATATCGGGAAATCGCAGGAAATATCGTTTCGTCCTTGGCATAAGCTGGATCGTCTGCAAAAACTACTAAGATATAAATGGCTTTGTCATCTAAAGTTCTGACAAATGCTGCTTCGCTACGGGATTTGGAAGTATAGCCTACTTTAGAACCAAAATAAATATTACTTGGTAAAGATTCGCCGAGAAATCCTTTGATCGGATTCGTAGGGTCTTTTTTCCAGGCTTTGGGGTCTAAATCTCTGGTAAGCAAGTAAGCCATTTTGCGGCTGGCGATGCTTGAAACGGCTTGTCTGGTATAAATTTCGTAGATTAATCTGGCGGCTTGGTCAGTAGTTACTTGATTCCGCATGGGCTGGGAAGGATCGCCCTTTAATTGCAAGTCCCGGCCTGCTGGCTGTTCTTGTCTTAAATAGTGTATCGGATAGTTTTTGGTGGAAAGCATAATATTTGTGTAGCCTGCTGATTGGAAAAACTGATTAATTTGACGACGCTTTGTCAGCCAGGTTTCTAACTCTGTTCCTGTGAGCTGTCCCCCGGATTTTGTATCTGTAATTGTATCTAAAATGCGGCTGGCTGCGTCGTTGTTGGAAAAGCGGATCATTTGCTCCAAGTCGGAAGTAAAGGCCGATTCTTTTTGTGTAATTATGCCTTTTTCTAGGGCTGAGTAAAAGGCCGCCATCCAAAAGAATTTGGCAACGCTGGCGGGAAATCTCAGGGTTTGATTTTGATATCCGGCGAAGGTATGGTTTTGGGAATTGCTGACATCAATTAAACTAATTGATAGGGTTTCTACGGGCAGTTCTTTGGTGGTAGCAATGTTGGCAGCTTCGTTAACAATCTGTTGTAATTCTTGAGAGTAAATTGGATTGGGAGGTGTTTTGATGTTGTAGGTAAAGGTGCGATCTTCTTGGGCTGCGACCAAATTTGCCGATGTTTCAGTTGTTGGTGGCGCGATCGTCTCTTGAGGTGAGATAACTGGTGGTTCGGTCGGACGGCGAGATCTGAATGGTATAGTGATGATCCAACCGATCGCGATCGCCCCAGCAATTAAGCACAGGATATTACGGTATTTTAACCTAGAGAATTTCGTCCTGACTCGGCGACGGGATTTGACTGGAGGCTTCTTGCTTTGGTGTCGGGGGTGTATCTGTCGGCGTCGGTTGTCTACTTGCATTACAGTGGTGTGGTATCAATCTCGCATGATTAGTTTATAATAAGGCGGCGTCTAAATGACAACTGCGCCGATCGTCAAGTCCGATACAGCAAGTTTTATATGTCTGCTGGGCGGATTGATGCTTCCAATAAGGGTAAAAATTTTAGGATAGCACTGAGTTGAAGCAACATCCGTTGAAAAACATGAGAATTTTTTTGGGGCTGGCTGTTTTCGGATTGGCGATGAACAGCATTAATAACTTTTCGATGCCTCTTTTTTCGGTATTTTCATCTCAATCTGTTACTGCTGGGGTTTTGGTCGATCGCAGTTTGAGCGATCGACCAATAGCAGAACACAATGGTAACATCGAGACAAATTTGAATCGAGACAGCAGAAAGCTGGAATCAACAAACAACGAAACAGTTCCCACTTTCCCAAGTCTGTTTTGGAACTTTAACAATTTACCTCCAATTTCCTATTCCCAATTGCTTGAGGTGCTAACCGGACGATATGAGCAAAATAATATTGCTAGAGAAACCGCTGCACTGCCTGAAGATATAGCACGTTTTGAACGAGTTGTACAGTATGCAAAACAACAAAATTTGCCCGATCGCCCGATCGGGGAAATCCTCCAGGCGATCGCCGATAACTTCCTGGGTAAACCCTACGCTGAGGGCTTGTTGGATAAATCCGGTACAGAAAAATTAGTCATAACTTTAGATCGGTTTGATTGCGTTTTATTCGTAGAAACTGTACTGGCGATCGCCCGGGGAGTCGCAGTCAAAGATTACGACTACCAAAATTTTGTCGATCGGATAGAATCCCAGCGCTATTTAAACGGTAAACTGAACGGTTATTGCAGTCGCTTACACTATTTTTCCGAATGGATTAACGACAATCATAAACGGCAGACTGTAGACAATATTACGGCTCAATTAGGCGGTGTCCCGATGGATAAAAAGCTGAATTTTATGAGTCAGCACCGCAGCAGTTACCCGCAAATGAACCAGGATGAAACAACTTATCAGTGCATTGTTGGGGTGGAAACAGATTTAGCAAAATCTACTGTTAATTATCTCCCAACAAATCAGATTAAAAGTGTTTATTCTCAGTTAAAACCTGGGGATATTGTGGCGGTAGCTACCGATGTTAAAGGATTGGATGTCACCCACACTGGTTTGGTTTATCGGAATGCTGACGGGAATATTGGTTTGATTCACGCTTCGCCGGCTGGGGAGGTGACGGTTGCTTACGATTTGCACAGGTATATTAGCAGGGTGGAAAGTGCGATCGGCATTGTGGTAGCTAGGCCGATCGATCCCCGACCAAAATAATCTCTTATATCCGCTATAGACAGGACTTATACCAATTTTTTATGAGGCTGCATAGAATCTGATCCCCCCTAACCCCCCTTAATAAGGGGGGACAAGATTCCGATCAAAGTCCCCCTTCTTAAGGGGGATTTAGGGGGATCGAGATATGTGCAACTTCACCTTAAATTGGTATTACGCATCTAAGCAAAGAAACCGGGTTTTTTGCCAGGTGCACCGGGATGTAACGCCTCTTCTCACCAAAAAAAACCGGTTTCTGACCACCCGTGCGTCCAGGACTAAATCTCAAATCAATTGACAATTTCGCTGCGAGATACCTTACTAATTCTAGCAGGATTTGCGGTTAATTCGGGCGGTGAGGCTTGAACAGCCCCCCATTGATTCAAAAAGCCTTTCAACAAAACCTCTTGCTGAGTGCGAAATTCCTCGACATTAGCGCCTCCATTCATAATCACAAACCACACTGTTTGTTGTTTCTGAGTTGGGAGTGCTCCTCCCAAAGCACTGACATTATCTAAGGTTCCTGATTTGATTACGGCTAATTTTGGCAAGGGCCGTTCTGAGAGTATGCCTTTGTCTTTTCCAACTACAGTTAAGACATCGGCAACTGTCATATTATAAGGTTGGAGATAGCGTTCTAGCGCTAAAAATAAAGCGCAGGCGGCGCGGGGAGAAATGCGGTTTTCTTCGCTTAAGCCGGAACCGTTGACAAGTTGTATTTCTGCGGGTGGAACTCCGGTTGCTGCTGCTGCTTTTTGGGCGACAACTTTTGCGCCACCGACGGTATCAGCTAACATATCTGCCATCAAATTGTTGCTGTACTGATTCATTTTTTTGATCAGTTCAGCTAGCGGCAAAGAATAATGTTTAACTAAAGGTTGTCGGCTGTCGGGAACTGCTGGCAAAACTTGGACAGTGCCTTCTATTGTTACTTGGGGTTTGGGGGTGTTTGGAGGTAGTGTTTGATACTGGGCTGCTGCTTCGGCAGACCATATTTGACTGTTCAATCCTTGTTTGAGTAATTCTCCTGATTTGAGGGGGTCTAATTCAAAGTTCATGTAAAATTTATCGGCAATTATTAAATTTCCAGTTACTCGTTTGATGCCTTTTTGGTTTAAGGCGTTGCCGAGGGCGATCGCCTCTTCCCACACAAAAAATGGATCTTCGCTTCCTTGAATAATTAAGTCGCCTTTTAAGACTCCGTTTTCGATTTTGCCGTTGGTGCTAATTAAGGTGATAAATTGATGTTCGGGGCCGAAGGTTTGCAGGGCTACCAAAGAGGTTGCTACTTTGGTAATTGAAGCGGCTGGCAGAGGAGTTGTGCCTTGATGATTTGCTAGTAAAGTATTGCCTGATTGCATCCAAATGCCTTGATTTTCTTTGGCAAAACCTTGTGATGTCAACTCGTTGATGTATGCTTGGATTTTGGTGTTTGTGGCGGTTTCTGGATTGGTGGTAGAAACTGTTAATGGGCTTGTTAATGGCTGATTTACTGGAATCGGTGACGGAGAAGCTTCAGCCACAGGGGAGGGAGATGACAGTTCGGGGGATGGAGTAGCGGCGCATCCGTTAATCAGCGCGATCAGGGCGATCGAACTTGCAGTATTCCAGTATTGGGTTTTCAGCATTCCTTTAATTTTTATCTAATTTAACATCAAGTCGGCATGGCCGATGAAAACTCTATCATTGACCTGCACATTTTGGGAGCAATTCTTCAATCTCAAATCTCAAATCGGATGCCCCATTCCATCACTTTTCTAATATTCTTGTTCATTCGGGGCAACTACGGGGGATGCCCCTACAAAAATCTGTGAAAATTCTCGATCAACTGGTTTATCCAGCTAAACTCCCGATACTCAACGGCACCATCTCGCCGTGCATCGTCAATCCTAATAACATCGGCTCGTTCGGTCGGATCAACTGTCCTGTAAGGGCGCAGCGTTCCTCTTGCCTCGCTATGGTATCAATGCTGGCTCGAATATCCGATCGCGTAAACATCTGCCGGTACTCTCCCGACTTCTGCTGCACATAATTCCAGAGCAAATCTCGAATCAAAGCTTGATAGCCCTGATTACCCGCTAATTCTTTCAATCTCTCTTTGAGCTCCCGTTCCAGCCGAATGCTGGTGACTTCCATTTCGGTGGTTGAGGTTCTGGGTAGGGTATGCATAATATTTTCTCCATGAAAGGGTGGACCTATGTGTAATATCAGTGTAGTATGTTTACAGCTAGATTTAAAATTCTCTTTACCACGCGCTCCCTGCTGTGAAATTTCTCCCCACCTACTCTACCTATCAACTCGATCGCGTCCGCCCCATAAGTCCTACAGAGTCATCGTGCCAAGTCTTCAGGACGGGCTTTGGGATGGTAACAGAGACATTTTGGGCGATCGGGCGGAATTCTTGGTGCTCAAACTTTGGCTCGAAACTCAAGCTGCTGCTTCTGTTGTTGAGGAAGTCGGCGAATAACAGACAATTGGACAAATATGTATTGTCTGCGATCGGCGGATTAATTGGGTGAGAAACTGCCATCACCCAAATCACTTAATTTATCTCCACTTATCTGCTTCGTTTGTGGTATAATAGACTCGATTATTCATCTTGTTGATTTTTTTTATGGCTAGTTTCAATCAAATCCTTGTCATGAGTGCCGTCACCCTTCTAGCTTTGGCTGGTTGCGACAGCGCTAAGGAAGCTTCCACCCCCCAAACCTCATCCCCAGCAATTCCTGCTGCTACTGCTGTAAGCACATCTGAGAAAGTAGCAGCATCTCAGGGGAATTATCCAGGGTTGAGCACAGTTGTCTCCGATACCAGAGCAGCAGTTCAAACTGGAAACTTTGCCAAAGCCAAAACGGAATTTGACAAATTCGAGAGTGCCTGGAAGAAAGTTGAAGACGGCATCAAATCTAAAGCTCCAAAAAGCTACGATGCAGTTGAGGAGGGCGCAGAAAAAGTGATGACTGAACTCAAAAAGTCTCAGCCAAGTAAAGACAACGTGCTTGCAGCATTGCAGTCGCTGGAAAAGACGATAAATAGCATTCCCAAGTCCTAAAATTCAGTGCTGAGTGCTTGGTTATAGTTATAATTTTAGAATTCTCAGAAACAAGCACTCAACACTTTCTCCTAACATAACTTCAGGATTATACTCAAATTTTTAACCATTATGAAAAAAGCATTTCGCAAATACCACCGCATTCTAGCCATGATTATTGCTTTGCCAATCATCCTCACTGTGTTGACTGGAATGGCAACAACAATTGTTAGAGAATGGCCGATAAATACAGAAATTTCATCGAGATTATTGTTGAAGATTCATACAGGTGAAATATTTCACCTTCAAGCAATTTACCCAATTTTGAACGGCTTGGGAATGATTGGCTTGCTAGTGACTGGTTTAAGTATGTCAGGTTTGTTTGACAGAAGAAAGAAGCCGACTTCCAAGGCTTAAAAATGCTGAGAGTTCAACGGTCAAACTCACTACATTTACAGCAGATTGCAGGTTTATGAAGTACACCCCAGATCGATCCCCGTAGGGACGCTCCGTGCCCTTCTTCGTGTCAACTTAACGTCATTCGTAATTCGTAATTCGTAATTCGTAATTCGTAATTCGTAAAACGTAGTACCAGTCTGCTGTCTGACGATTAGGGTTCGATCCCCCCGCATTCTTGCCCCCTACTCAACCCCTACTCCCCTTAAGAAGGGGGGGGACAGGAGTTTGCTCAAAGTCCCCCTTGTTAAGGGGGATTTAGGGGGATCGAAACTCGGCGATCAACTAAAGATACAAAGGTTTTCAGGCGATTGTTGACACGAAGAAGGGCAAGGAGCCATGTCCCTACTACTTGATAAACCTGGGATACGCTGTATTTAAAAGTACGTAGTACAGTCCAGGACGCAAAAACTCAAGAGCAACACTATTGATAGCGGTAAGGTTTGGCAAAAATCCCAGACCAAATTAACCCCTGGTCGAGTTGCTCAGGCGATGCCTGGAGTTTTAGCTAGGATTGGTACACCAGCTTGTTCTCCCAAACTCCGTAACCTTGGTTCTCAAAATCCCAACATCGGTAATTTCTTTGGCTACGGGTAGTTGGCGCATAAGCTAAGACGCATCTAATTTTTGAAGCTGAACACCGCACGGTAAGGTTTTAATGCTCCAAAAAGTACAATTTAGATGCGTAGCAGCCGATCGCTTTTGAAGCATAGTTGTCGCCCCCTGAAGGGGGTCAAACAAAAGGTGAGACTCAACAAATCAATCAAGAATGTTGGGTCTCACCTCTCAGAAATCGGGTATCTCGTTATGACTAAACTCGCTCCAACTGATTATGGTTGTGAGCTAATCCATTCCAGAATTTGATCGACCTTCTGTTGTAAATTGGCAACATCAACGATGACCTTACCAATACCCACATTTTCATCCCGAACCTTAAACTGACGCACATCACGCCCAAAGCCCATCAGAGACGGACGTTCCACATAAGTCACCCGGTGCAACACCCGCCAAGTTTTATTGGGTTTACCCGCTTGAGTTTGACGCAAAGCCCGGGCTTCCTCATCATTACTGCGTAACCATTCCGGGTCAACCACATAATTAAAGAAGTCTTGGAAATGTTGGGTACTGCCTTCGAGATAGAAACTCATAAACCGATAACGATCGACCTTTTCCCCTGGAATAATGGGATTATCGTTGTAGTCCGTCACCCCTTTATTTTCCATCCCACTCAAATCAATATTCAACTCAAAACCCTTGCTACGAGTTTCAGTTTTACTCATGGTTTGAGTCAGGTTAACGGTAGCTTGGGTCGTTAGTTCTACATCAAAGCCCATCTGAAATTCATTCTCAGCACCTAACGCCGAAGCCATAGCAAAAGAGCCACCAATAGTATGTTCTACGGTATTAGCAAAGCTTTGAGCTTCGGTTCGCAGTCCACCGTCAGCATCCCAAACGTAGGTATTGACAATGTTACGTTTCCCCGCCCGAATTTGGATATTTTCCATTTTCTTCTGCCAACCATCAAAACTTGCCATCGCGTGTACTTGTTTCTCTTGGTCGGTAATTTTACTTTGGATTTCCGCCTGTTTAGCCTGAGCCGCAGAACTGGTTCCCTGAGCAGCCGCAGCAGTTTCAGCTTTGAATTGTTCAGCCTGTGCCGTTTGTTCCTCCGTCGTCGCTCCGGTAGTCGGTTTGTCTTCTTCCCGTTGTACGCCAATGGTGGCAGGGCCATCACCACTGTCGATGTTCCGGTTCAAAGAAGCTTCATCTAGGGAACGCACATTAAAGTTAGAGAAGTAAGATTCCCGTCGCTTGTCCTCTGCTTCGATTTGACGTTTGAGATTGTAGGCTTCTTGCAAACGATAGTAACTGGCGGGATAGAGCGAACCATACTGCGCTCGCATTTCGGGAACGTGCTTAAAGAAGCGATTGCTGGTAGCACTACTTCCGGTCATCCCATCTAAACTACCATTCATGGTGTAAGCCGGATTCATCAAGAAAGTGATGGTGTTGACATCCGGGGGAATGCCATCAACGGGTTGCACTTGATAGCCGACCATTTTCTTACTTCGGGCTAACCGGGTGACAAACACATCTGCCATATGCGGAGACCACCAAAGCATAGCCGATATTTTTGGGAATAAAGCGGTTGCCTAAATGGGGGAATTTGGGATCGTCTTCAAATGTACCGCGCAATTCCAGTTTATCGGTCATACTCAGGGAGGAGCTAGAGGTGATACTGCTCTCATTCTGGAAGTTGGTAGCTGAAGTCCAACTCACCTTTGAAACCATGCTCGAGCTAGCCCCATACTTCGGGTTTCTAGACTCCGACACCCGCTAGACATGACTTCTCACATCGCCACCCATGAACGTCTCCGCCGCAGAATCCCAAGCCGCTATCTTGCGATCGCGTCCAATTAAACTCCACATCTTCAGTCATGGTTAATTCCACTGAAGTTGCACAGTTATAATCGTCGGCTAAGGTGAGGTTTTCACTGGGTACAGGGGGCGCACCTTCGATATAACCGAGCAAAGTGGGAGCAAATTGGGCATTACCAATCCATTTTAATTCCAAGGTTTCCAGGGGTTTATCAGATAATAGGTTGACCCCGTTGAGAGTCGGAGCCGCAAACAACCGTCGCATCATCGCCGTTTTTTGCCCCGTCGTTTGGTCGATGGTCAATCGTGCTATATTCTGCACTCACCACAGAACTGCCAATGCCTCCCCAGGGGGCATTCACTTTCTTCGACGATCGTAGCTTCGGTGACAGTGCCATCATTAGCGCCAACGTAGTCTAAGACTTTGTTGGTCGAAATTATGCCATCTAAAGGCAAATAGATTGCCAAACCCGACTCTTGACCCATCAGACGTTTATTCAGATCGGCTTTAATTTCTGCTTCAGTACGAGCTTTGTTCCACAAGCGGAATTCAGCCATTTGCCCATCAAAATAGGCATCAGTAGCCCAGTTACTCCGTCCGATGTAATTAATCGTGCGGTTTACGGTATTAGGCGTTTGACAAGTGCCTGATTGGATTAGCTGACCATTCTTGTAAATTTTTGTACTACCAGAAGGCTCTTGGGTGACAGCAATGTGTGTCCATTTTCCGAGTTCTAGGAAACCAGCAACTGGTATATTCTGTGCAGCAGTTCCCCGATGGATCTGGAACAGCAGTGTATTACTCGTGCCTGGATTAAGCAAGAGAATGTTATCAGAAGGCGCTCCATTCCCGAAATCAATAGATTCTCGACCAATTTTTAAAGCTGTTGTAACGCACCCAGACTTCTATGCTCAATCCTTGGGAGTAGTTGATGTTCATCGCAGGTAACGAGATGTGACCGTTGACTCCATCAAACTTCGTCACCAGATTACTGGGTTTGAGACTAACTCGGTTCACCAATGGGAGCCGCACAAGCCCACCAAATCGGATTAGTCAGCGTCCCGTGTTTACCATTACCGGAATTGTCACGGATTTCAGTTCCGGTGGCTTCATTCAGGGGATAGTAAGCCAACAAACCGGATTCATTACCACTAATCAGGGTTCGACTATTGGCTTCAATCTCCTCATCATTGAGAGCCATTCCCCAAATACGGACTTCTGCAACTTTGCCAAATTGTTCGCCTTGCATCACGGGGGTAAGTGCTAGGTTAGAAGTAACGTTTGTGGCATTTACTACAGTCCCAGAATTCCCACTCACCAGGTCTAAGACTTTTCCTGTTTCCACCAAATTCAGGGGAAAATAAGCAACTAAGTTCGCTTCTTTTCCTGTCAGTCGCTTATTCATATTCGCCTGAATTTCTGCCTGAGTCCGGGCTTTGTTCCAGATGCGAACTTCGGCAATTTGACCATTGGTAAACTCTGAACCACCGTTGTAACAGCCGATAAAAACACTGGCGTTCATCGCAGGTAGGGCGTTGTTGCCACTGGTTCTTTGGGTGACAAGCACTCCGTCCAAATAGCTGACAAATCCGTTAGTGGTGTTCCGTTTCCAAGTCATCGCAATGTGATGCCAACTGCCATTTGTGGCAGCATCTCCCACCTTAATTCCTCCACCCGTATTCCCATCGGTCGAAATAATATGTAGACCACTCCAGCCAGCAACAATAAAATTTGAAGCATCTTGTTGTCGGACAGCCGATTGTAAACTGGTACCCTTGAACCAGTATTCGATCGTGATTTCGTCACCCGTGGGCAGTTTAGCGACAGTCTGAATATAATCGCCGTTCCCATCAAAATTCACCACACCATAGTCAACGGGTTTGCTAGCCGCGAGATGATTATTACCGATCGCATAAACATCGCCGATGGGTTTCAAGATGGCTTGTTTGATATCTTCTAGCTTTTGCTTGAAGGTGGCGTTATTGGGGTCAACACTGAGATTAACCTGAGCATCGACTAAAGCTTTGGCTTTGGTATCACCCACTTCCTTACCATCAATGTAGAAACGGGTGGTGTTTCCATCACCGACAACGGTGAGATGATGCCAACCAGAAGATAATGCTCCCATACTGAAACCACAGTCGTAAAAATATTGTTTCAGGGGGTCATTGGTCAGATAAATCCCTAATTTTTTGTCCTTGCTAACGACAATGTGCTGATCGGCATTTTGCCCCCGGATGAGAGTATTCCATTGTGCCGTTTGTTGTAAGGGATAACAGAACCAAGCTTCGATACTCCAGTCTGGTGTTAAAGACAGAGGTTGATTCAATTTAACAATGCTATTGTCATTGCTAAAATTCAAACAGGGGCGTAGAGCATTGGGAATCCACTGCTCAAAAGCGGTATTCAGACTATCCGCAGTGGCATCATAGTTAGTACGCCGCATCCGCCCTTGTTTGTCAAAGTAACTCAATTGCACATTCCCTTCGCAGGTTTCAAGGGCATTGAGTCCACTAGCAGGACGCACAAAGCCTAATAATGCTCCTTGTGTCACCAAACCCTTAGCATCTTTGGCAATTTGAGGCATAGTTTGGGGAGTTTGCTGGATCGCTCTGACACCATTGAGAAAGTCAGTGTTTAAGGTGTTGATCTCAGTTTGAATGGCATTGAGTAGAGCGATAACTTGTTGGAGACGAGTTTGTAGTGCGGTTTTTTGCGCCGCGAGATCAGTGGTAGGAGTTTGTAGGATTTTCAGTTCATTTTGCAACTGAGTTAATTTTTCTTGCGCTCGTTGTAGCTCAATTGCTTTATTGTTTAAGGCGACTTGGGCATTGGCAATATTATTATTGCTAGGTTTGCCCAGACTGACAATCATCCACTGTTGATAAAATTCCCCAGTGAGTTCGTAAACCCCAACATAGCGATCGGCAGTACCGTACATCTCCCATAGATTATCGCCAATACGACTCTTAATAATCCAGTAACCGCTAGAATTTTTCTCCACTTTCCAATGGTAACTCGGAGAGCTAGGGTCAGCATTAAGATCCCATATTAGGGGTTGTTGGCGGGAAGGAGGAACTTTTGCGGTGCGATTATTGGCGGCACCAATAATCCGATAATAACCGGAGTCAGCAGGTTCAAATTTGAAGTCAATGGACTTACCGCTAATATTAGTAGTCCCCAACAACTTTTCAGTTTGATAATCCCAATAGGTTGTCGATTGTTCACTCCACCGAGAGGTAAATTTACACCAGTAGTTAAACAAGTTGTTAACTTCAGTTTGGTAATTCGTCTGGCATTGATTCAGTTGACTTTGGAGACTATTGATCAGACTTTGTTGGTTACTGATTTCTGTTTGTTTGGCACTAATTAATTGAGGAATTTGGGTGGAGGAAATTTGTTCTTGAGCTACAATAGCTGCTATTTTGCTTTCTAAATCCCGTTTTTCGACCAGTAAACTTCCTTCTTGTTGCTCTTTGACTTCTAATAGGGTTAACTTCCCTTCTAAGGATGATTGATTATCGGCCAAAGTTGTTAGATTAACTGTATCGGTGTATCGGGCTTCGGTAATCACATCCGAGATTAACTGAATGCTTTGTTTGCGAATATCTAAAGTCGTCCAAGTCCCTTTGAGATTACCAATCCCAAAAGAGCGGACTAAAGACACACCATCAGGAACAACAAAACGACATTTGGCCTGATACCATCCGCCACCAATATCGGTAAATTCGGTAGCATTGGGCGTAATATTAATCCAGTCTAAAGAACTGCGATTATTTTTGCCTTTGTAGGTAATCGCAAAAATTTTGCCATTGGCTCCATCAACATTATTCGGGTTTAGTGTCGGAGTCACTTTAAACTCAAATTCTTCTGTGTAAGTCGCACCTTCAGAAACCGCAAAAAGTTCCTCATTTTCGTATTTAATCGCCGGAGTTGTTGTCCCCGGAATGTTACGGGATAAAGAAACAGCACTAACATAAGCACCGCCATAAACAATGCCATCATTGTTATTAACGGAAAAATCGAGGACTTGACGCTCTTTCCCTTCTTCAACCACCGCACCCAATCGCCAGTAACTCATTAAACCGACTTCTTTACCCGTCATTTGCAGGTACATGGTATCTCGGATCTGGGCTTCTGTGCGAGCAACTTTCCAGATGCAGAGTTCCGATACTGTACCATCGTAACCACTTCCTAAATCCAATCTCACGGTTTTGGGCAGAGGTCTTTTGTAGCCAGTCCCACTATGCCATAGTGTGCCATTGCGATAGACTTTCATTTCTCCGGTTGTGGCATTTTTGGTAAAAGCCCAGTGCCCCCATTGCCCTTTATACTCAGTAGGTTGGGCAGCTTTATTGATCCGGTCAAAATCACTGCTATCCCCTCCACAATCAAAGTAAATTACGCCATCACTCCAGGGGAAATGAATGTTCAAAACTCGCTCATTATTAGCACCAGTGGCATAAATAATCGAATTCTGTTTCGGTAGGGAATTGCCTCCTTTAGCCCAAAAACTAACCGTAATTTCATTGCCAACTGGCATACTTTCTGGCGGAAGTTTCACCCGATCGTCTCCCCCATCAAACACTAAACCTCGCCGTTTCATCGATTCCATTTTCAGGTTAACGGCGGTTCCAGTTTGCCATTTAATATCTTCTAGGCTGAAGGTTTTATCATCAATTTTCTTGACAATGTAAGTGCCGTTGTAATCGCGGGTATCGACAACTTGTACCGATTCTCCACTATTTAACCCGTGATTAACGGCGGTAATTCTTAATTTCCCGGTACTGGTAATTTCACAACCCGTAACCGCACCATTAAAGATTAACCCTGTTTGTTCTTCGGGTATAACTTCCCAGTTTCCTAATACTGGACTTGGGGGAGTGACTTCAAAGACATTATTATCAATTTTGGTGATACCTTGCTGGAAACTATTGTAATTGCGAGTGCCACTAATTTTAACTTGGTTGATTTTCGTGGCATCCAGATTAGTCACCGTTGAGGAAACGACATTGACAGCATCTTCGTCTCCCTGTTCTAAACGAGTAATTTGTCCTTGGGGAGGGGGAGCCGTTGTGCCAATAATTTTGACGTTATCTAAGGTGTTTAAGGGTAATAACACTTGACGAGCAGTGTTACGCCAAATTTTTTGGGTTGCGGTAGGAGCAATTTGCGATAATGTACCATCTCCGGCGATCGCGAAACTGAAAGCGGCTACATTCCCTGTATTGGTGGGAATAGCTAACATGACTTTGGTACTATCGCGTAATAACTGCATCCCGTCCTCGGTTTGCTGTTCCCGTTGTACGTCGTATTTCGTAGCACTTAAACCGTTAACAACAGTCAGAGTTCCTAACTCTAAGGTGCGTTTAATAATACCCGGAACGTTACGAGGAATCCGATTATCATTTGATTCTTCAAAAACGGTGTAATCTTGCACATCAAACAGCCCTTCATCGGACATCAAAAGTGTGGTTAATTCCACTTTCTTAGTTTGGCTGTTGTAGGCAAAAATATGCCAGCGATGGACATCATTTTCAATGGTGGGAACTAAGACAACGGAAAACCACCCGCTTTGCAGGTTATTAATTAAACTTAATTCGGTGGTGGGTTCGTAGAAAAAGTTACCATTGATGTCGCGGAAGTCCAGGGTGTCTATATTAGTGAGTCCACTGGCTCCTTTTTTCATGTTTTTACTGGCTTCGTGTTTCTGGCGACTGCGCTTAAACCGCACTTCTAGTTTACGGTTCAGTTTATTGGTCATTCCATCTAACACAAAGCGATCGCACAGGAGGGTATTGCTTTTGGATTGACGAAACACATACACATGACCCAAAGCAGAAATCAATTGCACGGGAGCAACAACAGTTTGGTCAAAAGTTTTGTAGCAAGAACGCAGCACAAAACTACTGGGATTGGTCACATCGGTCAATTCTGCGGTTTCTTGGTCGATGACTGACCGATCGTCAGCTTCATTGGGTAATTCTAATTGTTGCCAAGTTTCCCAACCGGTTCTTTGATCTGGTGGGGTGTTGAGGTAGCTGTCTTCAAAGCCGTCTTGTTTGACGCTATACCAAATTTTCCCATCGGCATCGGTAGCCACAATGACCACTTTGCCTTCGTGGGAGATGGTATTAATATGTTGGAGTTTTTCTTTGGTTAGGTACATAGGTTCTGGTTGTTTGGAATATCGGCTAATGCCGCATTTCTAAGGAATGGAAATTAAATAACTTGAGCATTTGGTTTTTCGGGAAGCCCTTGAGATCCCAAGCAGGCGGTCAGCCTGCACTACTTTATTAAATTTTCATTCCTAACAAAGATCGCGATCGCTCAAGGTTGCCCTGGGTGCGATCTTGATATTTATCTATCTATAAATGCTGATTTCACCAGATATTATCGGTCTCCATCACTGGCTCGTGAGCAATGCTCGACAGATGAGAATCTGACCATAATTATTATTATCGGCTTAAAGTTATCAATTCCCTAAATTCTTTACATTTTTTAATAAAGTAAAGCTAAACTAAGAATTTAGGCAACCATCCCGTTTTGATACATTAAATCCCCCTTTTGTCAAAATAATAAACCAGATATCTTGACCAGGTTTTCCGCCGTTAAATCAAAGTGGTGACATAGATTTTTACCACAAAGACACAGAGAACACAAAGAGATTTTTACCTCTTCTGCGTGTCCTCTGTTGTTTGAGGTAGGTAGGGACAAGGCAGTGCCGTGTCCCTACGGTTTCATGTAGTCCACCCAAGTGTCTCTGTGGTGAAAAATTATATTTTGTATTTTTAAATTCGCCAATATGCCGCAGATACTTGTTGATTGGAGAATCAGATATTTTTAAATGTTCTTGGTCGGATGAGGGGAAAAAAACGCAGCCATTTGTCGGTGGGGTCACAAAAAAGGTGAGACTCAACAAATCAATCAAGAATGTTGAATCTCACCTCTAAGAAATCAGGGATATCGTTATGGCTAAAATAGCCCGAACTGATTAGGAATTTGGCGGCGTTTGCGAGTTATTCTGTTCCAGAAGTTGATCTACCTTCTTCTGCAACTCCGCGAGTTGAACGAGTACCTTCCCAATACCCACATTTTCGTCACGAACATTGAACTGACGAACATCCCGACCAAAACCCATGAGTGCTGGACGTTCCACATAAGTAACACGGTGCAACACCCGCCAAGTTTTGTTAGGTTTACCTGCTTGAGCTTGACGCAAAGCTCGTGCTTCTTCATCATTGCTGGCTAACCATTCTGGGTCAACCACATAGTTAAAGAAATCTTGGAAGTGTTGGGTACTCGATTCGAGATAGAAACTCATAAACCGATAACGATCGACTTTTTCCCCGGGCATGATGGGGTTATCTTTGTAGTCCGTCACGCCTTTATTTTCCATCCCACTCAAGTCTATATTCAACTCGAAACCCTTACTACGAGTTTCTGTTTTACTCATAGTTTGAGTCATGTTAACGGTAGCTTGGGCGGTTAGTTCTACAACCAGACCTCCCTCGTATTCAAATCCACCGCCTAACCCGGCACTCATGCTAAAAGAGCCACCAATTGTATGTTCCACTGTATTGGCAAAGCTTTGAGCTTCAGTTCGCAGTCCACCATCAGCATCCCAGACGTAGGTATTGACAATGTTACGCTTGCCAGCTTTGATTTGGATGTTTTCCATCCGTTTCTGCCAGCCAGCAAAACTTTCTGTGGCGTGTACTTGTTTCTCTTGGTCGCTAATTTTACTTTTGATTTCCGCCTGTTTAGCCTTGGCGGCAGCACTTGTTTTCTCAGATTCAGCCTTACTTTCTGTTTGAAATTGTTCAACCTGTTGGCTTCGGGATGCAGATTGTTCCTCCGCAGTCATCTTGGTGCTGGGTTTGTCTTCTTCCCGTTGTACTCCAATGGTGCTGGGTGCATCACCACTATCAATGTTCCGGTTCAAAGAAGCTTCATCAATTGTACGCACATTAAAGTTAGAGAAGTAAGATTCCCGGCGCTTGTCCTCCGCTTCGATTTGGCGTTTGAGATTGTATGCTTCTTGCAAGCGATAGTAACTGGCGGGATAGAGAGAACCGTACTGCGATCGCATTTCGGGAACGTGCTTGAAGAAGCGATCGCTGGTAGCACTGCTTCCGGTCATCCCATCCAAACTACCATTCATGGTGTAAGCCGGATTCATTAAGAAGGTGATGGTGTTGACATCAGGAGGAATACCATCCACAGGTTGAACTTGGTAGCCCACCATTTTACCACTGCGGGCAAGTCGGGTGATAAATACATCTGCTATTGCCGAGACAACCAAAGCATAGCCGATATTTTTAGGAATAAATCGGTTGCCCAAATGGGGGAATTTAGGATCTTCTTCCGGCGTGCCGCGCAATTCCAGTTTATCCGTCATACTTAGGGAGGAACTAGAGGTGATACTGCTCTCATTCTGGAATTGGTAGCTAAAGTCCAAGTTGCCTTTGTAAAAAGCTTTAGCAGTTGTCTCTACTTCCGCGACAATTCCAGCAGAAACTGTTCCTCCCATACCACCTAATGCCTCAACCGTCGCACCTAAGCCAAAATCTTGCGATCGCGTCCAATTAAACTCCACATCTTCAGACATAACCAATTCTACGGAAGTTGCACCGTTATAATCGTCCGCTAAAGTGAGATTTTCACTCGGTACAGGTGGAGGCCCTTCAATGTAACCGAGCAAAGTGGGAGCAAATTGGGCATTACCAATCCATTTGAGTTCTAAGGTTTCGATCCGCTTGTCCGGTAATAGGTTCACACCATTGAGAGCAGGAGCCGCAAACAACCGGCGCATCAGTGCCGTTTTTTGTCCCGTTGTTGGGTCTATGTTAATCGTGCTGTATTCTGCACTCACCAAAGAACTGCCAATCACCATCAAGGGACTAGAATTATCTTGGGCGATCGCCGCTTCGGTGATGGTGCCATGATTAGTCCCAACCAAATCAAAGACTTTTTTGGTCGAGCCTTCAAATTTAATTTCATCTAAAGGCAAATAGATTGCCAAACCAGACTCTTTACCCGTCAGCCGTTGATTCAGATCGGTCTTAATTTCTGCTTCAGTACGCACTCGATTCCACAAACGGAATTCAGCCATTTGTCCGTCAAAATAGGCATCAGGCCAGTTACTCCGTCCGATGTAATTCAGCGTGCGGTTCACGCTATTGGGGAGTTGAGAAGTTCCCGACTGAATTAGCTGACCGTTCTTGTAAACTTTGCAACTACCAGAAGGCTCAACGGTGACGGCAATGTGCATCCATTTTTGCAGTTCTAGGAAATTAGCAACTTCTACACCCAGAGAAGTTGTTCCCCGATAGACGTGGAATCCCAGTGTATTAGTCGTGCCTTTATTGGCTAAGAGAATGTTATCTGTACCAGCGCCAATCCCGAAATCGAAGATTCTCGACCAACTTTTCAAGCTGTTGTAACGCACCCAGACTTCTAGGCTAAATCCTTGGGAGTAATTAATGTTCATCGCCGGAAAGGTGATGTGATCGTTGACCCCATCAAACTTCATTACCTTATTAGCAGCCTTGTCCTGACTTCCAATGGATGCAGCACAAGCCCACCAAACGGGATTAGTCATCGTCCCTTGGTTGCCCTTACCCGTATGGTCACGGACTTCAGTGCCGGTGGCTTCATTCATAGGATAGTAAGCCAACAAACCGGATTCATTACCAGTAATCAGGGTTTTGCTATTAACTTCAACTTCCTCATTACTGAGGGCAACTCCCCAAATGCGAACTTCTACGACTTTGCCAAATTGCTCGCCTTGCATCACGGGGGTAAGTGCTAGGTTAGAAGTAACTTTCGTGGCATTCACTACAGTCCCAGAATTTCCACTCACCAGGTCTAAGACTTTTCCTGTTTCCACCAAATTCAGGGGAAAATAAGCAACTAAGTTCGCTTCTTTTCCTGTAAGTCGCTTATTCATATTCGCCTGAATTTCTGCCTGAGTCCGGGCTTTTTTCCAGATGCGGACTTCGGCCATTTGACCATTGGTAAACTCTGAACCACCGTTGTAACAGCCGATAAAAACACTGGCGTTCATCGCAGGTAGGGCGACGTTGGCACTGGTTTTCTGGGCGACAAGCACTCCGTCCAAATAGCTGACAAATCCGTTGGGAGTGTTCCGTTTCCAAGTCATCGCAATATGATGCCAACTGCCATTGGTGGCATTAGCTCCCACGCTGATGCCTGTAGTACCCCCATCCACAGAAATAATATGTTGATTACTCCAGCCAGCAACAATATAGTTGCTTCCGTCTTGTTGTCTGACAGCCGATTGTAAACTGGTGCCCTTGAACCAGTATTCGATGGTGATTTCGTCACCAGTGGGCAGTTTAGCGACAGTCTGAATATAATCGCCGCTTCCATCAAAATTCATCACCCCATAGTCAACAGGCTGATTAGCACAGAGATGATTATTCCCGATCGCATAAACATCGTTAGAGACTTTCAAGTTTGCTTTCTTGACATCTTCCACCTTTTGTTTGGCTGCCGCATCGGTGGGGTTAAGATTCAGACTCGCTTCGGCATCCTTTACGGCTTTCGCTTTAATATCACCCACTTGCTTCCCGTCAATGTAGAAGCGGGTGGTATCTCCTTCGCCTACGGCAGTGAGATGATGCCAGCCGGTCGATAACGACTCCATATTGAAGCCACAATCGTAAAAGTATTGTTTCAGTGAATCATTAGTCAGGTAAATCCCTAACTTTTGATCGCGACTGACGATAATGTGACTATCTCCATTTTGTCCCCGGATCAGAGTATTCCATTGTGCTGTTTCTGGTAACGGATAGCAGAACCAAGCTTCAATACTCCAGTCCGTAGAAAGGTAAACTTGTTGACTCAATTTAACAACACTATTAGCATTGCTAAAGTTTAAGCAGGCGCGTTGAGCATCGGGAATCCATTGCTCAAAAGCAGTATTACTACTGTCGGAAGTGGCATCATAATTGGTTAGCCGCATCCGCCCTTGGCTGTCGAAATAACTCAGTTGTACGTTACCTTCGCAGGTTTCAATGGCATTCAAGCGACTGGCGGAATTCACAAAACCAAGAAATGCCCCTTGGGTAATTAAACCCTTGTCATCTTTGGCAATTTGAGGCATCGCTTGGGGCGGGAGTTGGGTGCTTTTTACTCCATTAATGAAATTAGTATTTAAGGTGTTCAACTCAGTCTGAATTGTGACTATTTCTGCTTTCACCACATCCAAACGACTTAAAAGTGCCGCCTTCTTCGCGGATTGATCTCCACTGGCTAATTGTAAGAGGCTCATTTCATTTTTAAGCTGGCTCAACATTTGTTGTGCGGTGGCCAACTGGCTCTTTTTGTTATTCCAAGCGGAGTAAGCGTTGGTAATGTTGTTATTGGTTTCTCCGCCAATGGGAATGAATTTTCCATGTTGATTTACCCCTCCGTGTTGGACCAAACACAAGTGCCATATTCGACTACCACCGACGATCTAATACTTGCTGACTTTGCCGATGACGAATTAAATAATAGTCACCGGAAAATTTTTCAGGTTTCCACTCAAAGACATCGCCCGTAACAACCACTAGGATATCCACAGGACTGGGAGAGCTGTACCGCCTCCGAAATTTCCCACAATACTTTGTTTCATCCTGACAGACAATCTGATAATACCCGTCAGTGGTTGCCACAAACTTGAAGTAATTATTCGAGTAGTAAGGATTGCCATTAGCCCCCACATCAGCATAAAGAAGTTCCGAGGTTTGGTATAAATACGAGCAATCCAACCTCATTAACTCGGCACACCAGTTTACACCAGTAGTTTAATGGACTCTGTTTTTCGGCTTCATAAGTCGTTTGACATTGAGTTACTTCAGTTTGCAGGTTGTTAATGATTGTCTGTTGTTTGCTAATTTCAGTATTTTTAGCGGTTATGGCTGCTTGTTTGTCCGTGTCAGAAAGACTCAAACTAGCAATCTCTAGTTCTAGCTTCCGTTTTTCAATCAGTAGAAGTGCTTCCTGTTGCTCCTTCAATTCTATCTGCTTCAGGGCTACAGCTAACTGTGAATGATTGTCGGCTAAAGTTGCCAAAGTTACGCGATCGGTGTAATTAGCCTCCGTAATACTGTCAGACAACAAGCAAGTCAGATGTTTGCGAATTTCTAAAGTAGTCCAAGTGCCTTTAACATTACCAATCCCAAAAGAGCGCACTAAAGACACACCATCGGGTACATTAAAGCGGCATTTCGCTTTATACCATCCCCCACCAATATCGATAAATTCGGTGGCATTTGCTGGAATATTCAGCCAATCTATAGCACTACGGTTGTTTTTGCCTTTATAGATGATCTGAAAAATCTTGCCACTCTGCCCATCGACATTATTCGGATCGACAGCCGGATTCACTTTGAACTCAAATTCTTCTTCGTAGGTCGCATTTTCCGAGACGGCAAAGAGTTCTTCATTTTCGTATTTAATGGCTGGGGTAGTTGTACTATCAAGGTTGCGAGATAGAGTAGCTGCGCTCACATAAGCACCGCCATAAACTACGCCATCATTGCCATTCACTGAAAAATCGATGACTTTTCGTTCTTTCCCTTCTTCAGCCACTGCACCGAGTCGCCAGTAACCCACTAAACCTAATTCTTTGCCAGTAAGTTGCAGATACATGGAATTTCTGATCTGTTCTTCTTTACGGGCGACTTTCCAGAGACGAACATCGGCTATAGATCCTTTGAAGAAACTACTCGGAGGATTGGCAAATGCTCCAATGAAAATGTTGCGATCGGTGGTACTAACAAGAGGAACACTTGTTGCTGACTTGATTAGTTGACCATTCTTATAAAGTTTCATCGTTTGAGTGGAACTATCATAAGTCAGAGCAACATGAATCCAAGTATTTGCCGTGAGAGGAACTGTGTCTTGAACATAAGACCAATTACCATTATGTCCTGCTGATAGGATGCCATTAGGTAGGTAAAAAGCATGGCTACTATAACCAGAGATAATGTTGTTGTAAGGAGCCCCCGACTCCCATTTGATCCAAGCTTCTTTGGTGTAGGAATCAGCTAGAATACCACTTCCACAATCAACATAATCATTCACCCCATCAAACACCAAACCCCGCCGTTTCATCGATTCCAGTTTTAGATTAACTGCGGTTCCGGCTTGCCACTTAATATCATCAAGGGTGAAGGTTTTATCGTCAATTTTCTTAACGGTGTAAGTCCCGTTATAATCTCTGGTGTCAAGAATCTGTAGAGATTCGCCATCATTTAACCCGTGATTTTTGGCGGTAATTTTGATGTTACTTGTGTCCGTGATTTCGTAAGCGGCGATCATACCGTTAAATACTAACCCGCTTTCCTCTTCTGGTATTACTTCCCAGTTTCCTAATACGGTGGTAGGAGAGGCAATTTCAAAGCTATCATCATCAATTTTGGTGATGGACTGTTGAAAAATGTTGTAATTTTGCGTCCCACTAAGCTTAACTTGGTTAGTGGTCTCAAGATTAGTATCAGTTGACGAAACGACATTGACGCCATCATCTTCTCCCTGTTGTAAGGCAGTAATTTGTCCTTGGGGAGGTGGGTTTGTTGTCCCGATCGCTTTAACGTTATCTAAGGTATTTAACGGCAGCAAGATTTGACGGATGGTATTACGCCAAATTTTTGAGGTGGGATTCTCTGAAATTTGGGATAATATCCCATCACTGGCGATCGCGAAACTAAAGGCGGCAACATTACCGTTACTCGTGGGAATGGCTAACATAACTTTGGTACTATCGCGCAGGAGTTGCATTCCGTCTTCGGTTTGCTTTTCCCGTTGAATGTCGTATTTAGTGGCGGTTAACCCGTTGACTACACTCACATTCCCTAAATCTAAGGTGCGTTTGATAATCCCCGCAATGCTACGGGGAATCAGACTATCGTTAGATTCTTCAAAAATGGTGTAATCTTGAACATCAAACAGCCCTTCGTCAGAGACGCGCATTGTCGTCAATTCGACTTTCTGGGTTTGGCTATTGTAGGCAAAAATATGCCAGCGATAAACGTCATTTTCGATCGTGGGTACTAAGACAACAGAAAACCACCCGTTTTGCAGGTTATGAATTAAACATAATTCTGTGGTGGGTTCGTGGAAAAAGTTACCGTTGGCATCGCGGAAGTCTAAGGAGTCAATATTAGTGAGTCCAGTGGCTCCCTTCTTCATGTTTTTACTGGCTTCGTACTTCTGTTTACTGCGCTTAAACCGCACTTCCAGTTTCCGGTTGAGCTTATTGGTCATCCCATCTAACACAAAGCGATCGCACAGTAGGGTATTAGTTTTAGACTGACGGAAAACATAGATGTGACCCAAGGCCGAAACCAGTTGCACTGGTGCGATCGCCGTTTGGTCTAGGGTTTTGTAGCAAGAACGGAGAACAAAGCTGCTGGGATTGGTCGCATCAGTCAATTCTGCGGTTTCTTGGTCAATTACAGACTGATCGTCAGCTTCATTCGGTAATTCTAACTGTTGCCAACCTTCCCAGCCTGTTCTTTGATCTGCGGGTGTGTTGAGGTAGCTGTCTTCAAAGCCGTCCTGTTTGACGGTGTACCAGATTTTACCATCGGCATCGGTAGCAATGACTACCACTTTGCCTTCGTGGGCAATGGTATTGATATGTTGGAGTTTTTCTTTTTGTAAGTACATCGGGTTGCCTCTAAATTTAATAATCCCACAGCAAATTGAGCTGACACCACGCTGATGCAGTAGTTATCCAGCTTTCTCAAAAAAGTAGACAAGCGAAATCCGATCGCATTTCTCGCCTTTAACTTGCATATTGGTGGAGACTGGTCAGGGATTATGGGTGATGAAAATCGGGAATCTTGACAGGGTAAAGATGCTCACCATCACCGACTAGCTATAACCAACTACCAGCCCCAAATTTGCAATTTATTAAGCACAACAGATTATGAAATTGGGATGCCTATCACAATTTCTTTTCGTTAAAGTCTGCGGTTACACAAGCAAAGCTTTTTTCCACAGGTTCAAGATGCACCTTATTTCTTGGTTGATTAACTTTGAAGTCTAAAAAAATCATCATTCTTAAGATAGATTCTTTGTCTTCCTTGTGTCAAGGTATGTAATATATTGTTTTGTAACACAAGCGAACTCGACCTGGATCTGGGAAACCCAGATGCAGCGACAACTAGGGCATTTGCTGTCAGATATGGGAGTACGCCGGCAGTCGGAAATGGATGAGTTGCGGAGACCGATCGATCGCTTGGAAGGCCCCGATCGAGATTGGGAAAATACCCGGCGCAGCGCTGAGGTTGATTGGGTGGGGTTGACGATCGCCCCTCACATTCCCTCCATCCCCCGCAGATCAAACAATACTTACAAGACTTACGCATGGGGGGCAAAAAACCCCGTTTCTGCCTGAATACTTATCGCAAAAGTGACTATTTTTGGAAGAAACCGGGTTTTTTGCGTAAGCCCTAACTTAATAAAAACTTGATAAAACTTACCATGTTGTCAAGTACAGGTTAGAGTTATCCTAGGAAATCCAGCAATCCTGCTACACTCAACATTCCGTCACTTATCCAGTGGTTCGATGACTCACACCTCTACCGCAACCAAAACCGCAACAGCAATATTCTCCTTGACAATTGCACCCGCCTGTGTATTGCGGGGCCAAAATGCCCTAGGGCGATCGACAGATGCGATCGCCCGTCTCGGAAAACGCCCCCTAATCGTCGGCGGCAAAAACTCCCTCGTCGCCATCCAACCCTACCTACAAAATCAGCAGCTACAAGCCGCCCAAGCCACCTACGGCAAAGATTGTAGCGAAAATAGCCTCAAAACCCTCCACGAAGCCGCGATCGCCCACAAAGCCGATTTCATCCTCGGAGTTGGTGGCGGCAAAGCCCTAGATGCAGCCAAACTCCTCGCCCATCAGTGCCTTCTCCCGATCGCCACAATTCCCACATCAGCAGCCACCTGCGCCGCTTGGACAGCCCTTTCTAACATTTATTCAGAACAAGGTGCATTCCAATACGACGTCACATTAGCCAAATGTCCCGACTTGCTAATACTCGACTACGGCTTGATTCAAACCGCACCACAGCGGACATTAGTTGCAGGAATTGGAGATGCGATCGCCAAATGGTACGAAGCATCAGTCAGCAGCGGACATTCCGAACAAACCCTGATCGTTTCCGCCGTTCAACAAGCTAGAATATTGCGAGATATCCTATTTCAAAAATCTGCGATCGCCCTCAAAGAACCCGGTAGCGAAACCTGGCAAGAAGTCGTAGACGCTACCACCCTCCTAGCAGGAGTAATCGGCGGAATTGGCGGAGCCCAATGTCGCACAGTAGCCGCCCACGCCGTCCACAACGGCCTAACTCATCTATTAGCAAGTCACGGCACTTTACACGGCGAAAAAGTCGCCTACGGCATTTTAGTGCAACTGCGATTAGAAGAAATGTTGCAAAACAATCAACTGGCGGCCACAGCCAGACAACAACTATTAAAATTCTACGGCGAGATTGGATTACCCCAAACTTTAGCCAATCTAGGACTCGGAGACATTACCCTAACAGAATTGCAGCGCGCCGCCGAAATAGCTTGCAATCCCAATTCCGACATCCACAGACTGCCATTTAAAGTCGTTCCCGAACAATTAATGGCCGCGATGGTTTCTACGACTGCACCTGTGGGAGAATTAAAAGTTAAGAATTAACACCGTTCTTAGTCAGGACTTTAGTCCTTGATGAAGTTGATTTTTCAGGACGGTCGTCCTGACTACAAACCGGGAAAAATAACAACTGTTTGTAGCAAAGACTTTAGTCCTTGATGAAGTAAACTTTTAAGGAGTGAAGTTTTTGCTACAAACAACTAACAACTGATAACAAACTAATGACCTTGGATTGGATTACCACTGCTGACAGGTTGCAAACACTACCGCCCTATGTATTTGCCCGTCTCGACGAACTCAAAGCCCGCGCCCGCGAACAAGGACTAGACCTGATAGACTTGGGAATGGGAAACCCAGATGGTGCGACTCCTCAACCAGTAGTAGAAGCCGCCGTCGCAGCCATCCAAAATCCCGCAAATCATGGCTATCCACCCTTTGAAGGAACTGCCAGTTTTCGTCGCACAATTACCAAATGGTACAGCCGCCACTACAACGTTGAACTAGATCCAGAAAGCGAAGCATTGCCTTTATTGGGTTCTAAAGAAGGTTTAGCACATTTTGCGATCGCCTATATCAATCCAGGCGACGTCATATTAGTACCAAGTCCCGCTTATCCCGTATTATTTCGCGGCCCGATTATCGCCGGTGCAAAAGTTCACAACATCATCCTCAAACCGGAAAACGACTGGGTAATTGACTTAGGGACTATTCCCGACAGCGTAGCCGAAAAAGCCAAAATATTCTACTTCAATTATCCCAGCAATCCCACTGGAGCAACAGCACCCCGCGAATTTTTCAAAGATATTGTGGCCTTCGCGCACAAACATCAAATCTTGCTAGTTCACGACTTGTGTTATGCCGAATTAGCCTTTGATGGCTATCAACCAACAAGTTTATTAGAAATTCCCGGCGGTAAAGAAATCGGCATCGAATTTCATACTATGTCAAAAACCTATAATATGGCTGGCTGGCGAGTCGGTTTTGTAGTAGGAAATAGCAAGATTATCCAAGGTTTGCGGACTTTAAAAACTAACCTAGATTACGGTATATTTGCCGCCTTGCAAACAGCGGCGGAAACAGCACTACAATTGCCGGATAGTTACTTGCAAGAAGTGCAGAATCGTTACAGAACTCGCCGGGATTTTATGGTTGAAGGATTGGCAGAATTAGGGTGGAATATTCCTAAACCTCTGGCTGCAATGTATCTTTGGGTGCCCTGTACTCGCGGCATGAGTTCGACTGATTTTGCCCTGAATGTTTTGCAGCAAACTGGTGTTGTGGTGACTCCTGGCAATGCTTTTGGGCCTGGTGGTGAAGGATATGTGAGAATTAGTTTGATTGCAGATTGCGATCGGCTGGGAGAAGCTCTGCGGCGCTTGAAACAAGCTAATATTCGATATTAGTTATTGGGAATTGGGAATTGGGCGAAGCGAATCGGAGGGATGGGGAATGGGGCATGGGGCATTGAATTTTAAGTACAATGTTGACGCAATTGACTAATTAATTAAATTCAACCTATCCTCATAACCCAGCATTATCTTCTGCAAGGTGTTCTGCAACTTCTTAAATTCTGAATCATTTACAGAAAAAGCAATTCTTGCCTCATCACAATCTTTATGAGCGTTGGGTCTTGAAGGATCAAAATGAACAATTAATTGCTCGCGGTTTAAAGTAACTTCTTTAATTCCTCCATATTCTCCCCAAGACCGATCGTCTATCTCCCAGTAAACACTCCCTACGTTGGGAAGAGCATCTTCTTTATGAAATTCATGTCTTTGCATAACAAAATAATGTTCGTTATCCTCCCCGGACGAAAAACCAATATAAAATGACTCTTCAATTCCCACAAGTTTTGCAAAAAGTTCAAACACCATCATAAACTTAATCCACTTGTTTTGGTGAGCTATTTTAACCGGAACTTCCCCTGCTACGCTCTTAACTTTCCTCTGAAACCATTTATAGCGGTTCTCAAGAAAGTCAAGTAAGTAGGTGCGAATAAACCAGTTCACATAAAAGAATGTAAAGCGACCCTAATCCCTGCGTTGGCGAAGCCTGCCCGAAGGGCTTATGCTTCGCTTGACTTCGTTTCGCTCGCAATGACATACTTGTGTGTTTTCAGACTCATCTACTCACGTAGGCAAGTCCCATACCCTATGCCCTATGCCCTATGCCCTATGCCCTATGCCCTATGCCCAATGCCCAATGTCCAATTCCCAATAACTATAACCTTTTAATTTCCTCAATCACCCAGCCAAAAGTTTCGATAACTTGCTTGAGGGCCGATTCATCTTGTAAGGTAAACAAAGCCAAACTCGGCGACCTTCTTTCCCCTGGTTCCGTAGGTAGCGATAGCCCGATCGAACTTAGCTTATTTCTCAATTCCAGCCACTTTTCTTCCGCACTAAACGGAGGATGCGAACCGTAATTGTGAGCAGAAATCTCCATTTTGCCAGCAATATCAACGGTAAATAACTGATAGGGTTTTTTGCCTTTTCGATGCAAGTGAGCAGCAAAGCCTCCGTAGGTGTCCCCCGTACCCCACTGAATATCTATTTCCGGTGCTTGATTTTTCACCCAAACGTAAATTGATTTTGCCGTTTGCGCCTCTTCTGCGCCCCGTCTAGCCTTAAGTTCGGCAAAAAATGAAGATTCATCCCAGCGTCTTCTTTCGCGCGTTGCACTGGATTTTTTCTGCTGTGCTTCGGCGGTCTGACCGATGACTCTGGGAACCAAAGTTCTGAGGCCATCTTCACTTACATATTGCTTAATTTCCAGGGCGAAAACTTCAACTGGGTCCATCTGTTCGTTGAGAAATTCCACCACCCGGCGCATTTCAGCGGAAATCTCGTCAGCTACAAAAACTAAGCGAATTTTACCAGCTTGTAAATTAGTTTTAACTTTCTGCCAAAACTGGTCTTCATTAGCATCCGCACCGAGAAAATCTTCAAAAATCTGTTCGGGATCGCGGCCCCGATCGCGACAATTAGCTTCAAACAGAGCAATAATTGAATCGATCGGCCAATAAACTACAGCATTAGCAGCATAGTCGATCGACTGACCTAAAACTTTTTGTCGGAGAGCAGCATTAGGAGTGCGTCTGACATCCACCAAAGTAGGAATTGCATTTTGGTCGAGAAACAAATGATCCAGGGACCACTGGACGGCTGTTTCCTCATCGTTAGCCACTGTCGCTTCCCGCGAAATTAACAGCCACTTCCGGGCTGTGGCCCGATCTATTTGGTCTCCCGCGATCAGATTCGGATAAGTTACAAGCAAGTCTTGTAACTGATCTTCCGAGTCGTAGGGCTGTTCCATCATTTCCACCAGCCTGTCGTCGTCCTGAATCAGATAAATACCTCCAGCCATACAAATCCACCTACTTAATTTTAGATTTTCGATTTTCGATTTTAGATTTGATCCTTAGTTATTAGTCCTCAGTCTTCAGTTCCCAGCCAATGACTAATAACTAATAACTAATGACTAATGACTAATAACTAATAACTAATGACTAACGACTACTGACTAATACCAGTAAATACTCGTTGTGCCGGCCCGGTCATGTAAATCCGCTGGGAGACTTCTGACCATTCGATTTGCAAAACGCCACCGGGGAGCTCAACCGCAGTTGTCCGATCGCACTTACCGGTCAACACCCCAGCCACCACAGTCGCACAAGCACCAGTCCCACAAGCTAGAGTAACACCAGCGCCTCTTTCCCACACCCGCATTTTTACATAGTCCGAACGTATCACTTGAATAAATTCTGTATTTGTACGCTGGGGGAATGCTGGGTGGTGTTCAAATTGAGGCCCGACAGTTTCTAAATCAATAGCCGAAACATCATCTACAAAAGTAATGCAGTGAGGATTACCCATACTGACACAAGTAACAGACCAAGATTTATCGGCTACGGCGATCGCCACATCTATAACTTTGGCATCTGGTGGGGCCAAAGTTGTCGGAATTTCCGCAGCCAGCAGTCGGGGAACTCCCATATCGACTTTAACCTGACCATCCGATCGCAATTCCGGGCTAATCACACCAGCAGCGGTATGAATCCGGTAGAGAGTTTTCGCCTCTGAACCTTCCAAATCGGCGATAAACTTAGCCAAACAGCGAATTCCATTGCCGCACATTTCCGGTTCCGAACCGTCGGAGTTAAAAATCCGCATCGTATAGTCAGTGCCATTTTGCCCAGCCAGAGCAAAAATTACGCCATCTGCACCGATGCCAAAATGTCGATCGCACAACACCACAGCCTGTTCTGGTGTTACCACAGGTTCACAGGAGTGGCGGTTATCAACCAGAATAAAATCATTGCCCAGTCCGTGATACTTAGTAAACTCGATCGGCATAAAACCCCTCTGTTGATAGTTGACAGTTGACAGTTGACAGTTGATAGTTGTTAGTTGTTAGTTGTCAGTTGGCAGTTGTCAGTTGGCAGTTGACAGTTGACAGTTGACAGTTGACAGTTGATAGCGAAAAAATTACCAATGACTACTGACTAATGACCAATAACTACTGACTAATGACTACTGACCAATGACTAATGACTAAATTACCCATTTCCTAGTATGTCTGAATTTGAGACCGGATTGCCCAGCACTCGCCTAATACAAAGCTACATCAAAGAAAAACAACAGGTAGAACTAAAACTCCTTACCAACGACTTGCTAGTGGGCCGAATTTTTTGGCAGGACAATAACTGCATTTGCGTCCTCGATCCCTCAGAAAAACAAATTCTGATTTCGCGACAAGCCATTGCTTATATCAAAAGCAACGGGTGAGAGTGGGAGAGACTGAGAGTGGGAGAGACTGAGAGTGCCGTTGGTGTCAACTTAAGACTAAAACCCTCTGTCTCTCTCGCTTGTAGCCGAGTCTCGATCCCCCTCGCATCCCCCTTAAGAAGGGGGACTGAATGCTCTTCCCCTTTTTAAAGGGGAGCTAGGGGGGAACGAGATCCCCTCTTCCTTCTTCCTTCAATCCGTTACATCCGTTACATCCGTTACAGAATCCGTTGCCGAACTTCCCTCCCTAATCGCTAAACAGCTTTTCGCTCACCGGCGCGGTGACAAAAGGCAGTTTCGCTACAGGTTGCAGAACCGGCGGGGAAGCCGTCCGCTGCATTAAGCCGAGTTCGTAGAAGCCACCGCAGAGCAACAAGCGATCGCCCTCTTGCAAATCGGTACTTCCATCCGGCCACCGAGTAAACTTCCCTTCCCGCCGGAGCGCCCGCACCTGCACCCCGTACTGACTCAGCAACTCCACCTCCGACAGTTTTTGGCCCGCCCAAGGACTGTTTGCTGGCAATCTCAGCCACTGACAAGAACTGTCGCCGGGGGGCACGCCAATTTCCCCCTTCGCCAGCAACTCAAAACTCACGAGTTCTTCGGGATCTCCGACTACCAACACGCGATCGCCCGACTCCAAAGCTGTCTTACCATTGGGATAGTCAATTTCCTCGCCCTCTTTACGGACGATCGCCATAACGCTGACCCCTGTCAACTGTCGCAAGTTAGTTTCTTCCAGAGTCATGCTGGCGATCGGAGAACCCTCCGGTAGATTGTACCAATCGCTATTCATATCTCGAACAGCCACTTTCAAAGCCCGCGAAATAGCCGCATTTCCTCGCGCCGGCCGCAATTCCAGATAGCGGCTGCTGCGAATTTGCTGGACTTCCCGCCCAATAGCCATTGGCGACAAACCCATACCAGCCAGCAAGTGAGATGATAGTTCTAAACTAGCCTCGAACTCAGGCTGAACGACTTCCCAAGCCCCCAGTTGGTAAAGCAATTCGATATCTTTATCTTGAGTCGCCCGCACGACAACATCTAAATCCGGGACTAATTCCAAAGCTCGCTTGAGACACAAGCGAGTGCTCATGGGATCGGGAAGGGCGATCGCCATTGCTTTTGCTCGTTCCACCCCCGCAGCTTCCAATACGTGCCAACTGGCCGCATTACCATAAATATAGGGAATTCCCTGGGTTCTACACTCTTGAATTCTGCTTTCCGACTCGTCAATTACCACAACTGAACAGTTGCGACTTTGCAGCATTTTGACTAAATTTCGGCCAACTCGCCCGTAGCCACAAATCACAATATGATTTTGCTCCGGCAAAGTTTCAGCTATTTCGACAGGTTGAGATGTTTCGTCAAAATAGCGCTGAATTGGCCCAAAGTTTTCCGCCCAATTCAACAACTGCGGCACGCTTCTCAATACAAACGGTGTCAGCACCAGAGTAACTGCTGTTGTTCCCAAAATTAACAGGTAAACGTTTCGCGAAACCAGTCCTAATGCTTGACCGGAACTGGCGAGAACAAAGGAGAATTCTCCAATTTGAGCTAAGCCCAAACCTGCGATTAATGCTGTTTTTAGTGGATAGCCAAACAGTCGGACGATCGGCGTTACGATCGAGAATTTGCCAACAAATACTAAAAATACCAGTCCCAGGATTAATTCTAAATGGTTCCAGAGAAACACCGGGTCAATTAACATTCCGATGGTGACAAAAAATAGGGATGCAAAAATATCTCGCAAAGGCTCAACATAAGTTAGAGTTTGGTCAGCGTATTCCACCTCCGAAATCATTAAACCCGCCACAAATGCGCCCATCTCGATGGAGAAACCCAAATATTCAGTCAGCAGCGCAATCCCCAAAGCCAAAACCACAACTCCCAGCAAGAACAGTTCCCGACTCTCTGTTCTAGCCAGATAGCGCAGCAACTGCGGTACAACCCAAATTCCCGCAACTACAGCACCCGCAGCAAATAAACTAATCCGCAGCAGGGCTAAGGCGATCGTCATACCAATGGCTTCTACCGGCTGATTGAGGGCCGGCAAAACAGCTAGCATGAGCCCCAATGCTAAATCCTGAACTACCAATATTCCCAGCATCACTTGACCGTGGGAAGTACCCCCTTCATTGCGTTCCATCAAGCACTTCAGTACCACTGCGGTGGAGGAAAGCGACAGAATTGCTCCTAAAAACACGCCTTGGGGCGGTGATTCTACCCAGCCCATAGCCAAGGAAGTGAAAGTAGTAATGGCGATCGTCAGGACAATTTGCAAGCCCCCACCGCCCAGACTAATTGCTTTCACTTTCTGGAGTTCGGCGAAAGAAAATTCCACTCCCAGAGCAAATAACAGAAAAGCAACACCGAATTCAGCCAGGGTGTCTACCTGAATTAATTCTTTAATCAGTCCCAAACCAGCAGGCCCAACCACCATCCCTCCCAGGAGATAGCCGAGAATTACCGGCTGTCGCAAAAGCGATGCGAACAGTCCTCCTGCTGCGGCAGCAGCGAGAACTAGAACTAAGTCAACGATCAGTCGGAAGTCTTCTTGCACAACTTTATGAAAAAAGTGTAAAGTTATATTATAGTGTTTAATGTGTGGACTGTGTTTGGCGCGTTGACGATAGTTAAGGAGCCAGCGGAACTGCAACTCTCGAACCAGGTATTTTTTGATGGTCAAGAGTTCAAATCCTCACAAAAAGCTTAACCTCTGGCAAGTTTATCGAGGCATTGCAGCTTTATTGGTGGTGCTATTTCATCTGAACCAGATGAGCATAGAAATGTTAAAACAAGTAACTTTTTTTAATCTGTTTGAAGGGGCGTAAAATCAATAATCTCATAAAGAATCAGAAACCGGGTTTTTTCCCAAAATATTTAATTCCAATCTTTAATCTCGGTGAAAAACCCGGTTTCTTTAATCCCCGCGCGAGAATCAGAAACCGGGTTTTTTACCAAAATATTTAATTCCAATCTTTAATCTCGGTGAAAAACCCGGTTTCTTTAATCCCCGCGCGAGAATCAGAAACCGGGTTTTTTACCAACTATTTACTTCAAACCTTAGATTTCGCGGAAAAACCCGGTTTCTTTAATCCCCGCGCGAGAATCAGAAACCAGGTTTTTTACCAAAATATTTAATTCCAATCTTTAATCTCGGTGAAAAACCCGGTTTCTTTAATCCCCGCGCGAGAATCAGAAACCGGATTTTTTACCAAAATATTTAATTCCAATCTTTAATCTCGGTGAAAAACCCGGTTTCTTTAATCCCCGCGCGAGAATCAGAAACCGGGTTTTTTACCAAATATTTGGTTCTCACCTTTAATCTCGGTGAAAAACCCGGTTTCTTTAATCCCCGCGCGAGAATCAGAAACCGGGTTTTTTACCAACTATTTACTTCAAACCTTAGATTTCGCGGAAAAACCCGGTTTCTTTAATCCCCGCGCGAGAATCAGAAACCGGGTTTTTTCCCAAAATATTTAATTCCAATCTTTAATCTCGGTGAAAAACCCGGTTTCTTTAATCCCCGCGCGAGAATCAGAAACCGGGTTTTTTCCCAAAATATTTAATTCCAATCTTTAATCTCGGTGAAAAACCCGGTTTCTTTAATCCCCGCGCGAGAATCAGAAACCGGGTTTTTTACCAAATATTTGGTTCTCACCTTTAATCTCGGTGAAAAACCCGGTTTCTTTAATCCCCGCGCGAGAATCAGAAACCGGGTTTTTTACCAAAATATTTAATTCCAATCTTTAATCTCGGTGAAAAACCCGGTTTCTTTAATCCCCGCGCCCAAACCAGAAACCGGGTTTTTTCCCAAATATTTGGTTCTCACCTTTAATCTCGGTGAAAAACCCGGTTTCTTTAATCCCCGCGCGAGAATCAGAAACCGGGTTTTTTACCAAAATATTTAATTCCAATCTTTAATCTCGGTGAAAAACCCGGTTTCTTTAATCCCCGCGCGAGAATCAGAAACCGGGTTTTTTACCAAAATATTTAATTCCAATCTTTAATCTCGGTGAAAAACCCGGTTTCTTTAATCCCCGCGCGAGAATCAGAAACTACCCAGAAACCAGAGCTACGCGAAAATCGAAGAACGAGCCGCGGAGGCCCGCCGAAACCCTGCTACGAAGGGCACTGTGACAAAGGACTGCAACGTTGAGCCAGGAACCACCACGCAGCACACGGCGATCGTCTGTACCAGTTTCCCAAGAACTTCCGTCAGTCGGTGCGCCATTGTAGTTATCATGCCAGCGATCGCTACACCATTCCCAAACATTGCCGTGCATATCATAAAGTCCAAACGCATTCGGCGGAAAACTCCCCACATCCGTTGTTTGTTGGCGGTAAAGTCCCGATTGTGCAGAACCGTAGGGATAATTGCCGTCATAATTAACTAAATCCGGGGTAATTGTTTCGCCAAAATGGAAAAGTGTTGACGTTCGGGCGCGACAAGCATATTCCCATTCCGCTTCCGCAGGTAAGCGATAAGTCTTGCCTGTTTTTTGAGAAAGTTTCTGGCAGAATTTCACAGCATCATCCCAGCTTACTTGTTCTACAGGACGTTTCGCGCCTTTAAACTCAGAAGGGTTATTTCCCATCACCGCTTCCCACTGTTCTTGAGTAATGGGATATTTGCCCAGATAAAAAGGTTTAACAGTTACTTGGCGTAGCGGTTGTTCCGAACTAGATTCAGATGAACCCATCTGGAATGTACCACCGGGAATATAAACCATTTCCAAATTCACCCAATTGCCCAATTTTTCGACTTTTTGACTGGCCTTTCCAGGTTGGCGACTAACTTCTTGCCCTCGATTGTTAACTGTAATAATCTCGAAATGGAATTCTTTAACCTTAGCTTCCTCTTCAGCGTCGCGTTGGCGTTCCTTTTCTAATTTCCGCTGACGTTCTTGTTCATCACGACGTTGCTGTTCCTCCTCTTCTAATTTCCGCTGACGTTCTTGTTCATCACGACGTTGCTGTTCCTCTTCTTCTAATTTCCGCTGACGTTCTTGTTCATCACGACGTTGCTGTTCCTCCTCTTCTAGTTTCCGCTGACGTTCTTGTTCAGCACGACGTTGCTGTTCCTCCTCTTCTAATCGCTGTTGGCGTTTTTTCTCATCCCAAACACCTTGAGCGACATCGCGGTTGTGTACGACTCCCGGCAAAATCGGATTAAGATTTAATGCTTGAGTGTAATCAGATATTGCCTGTTCGTAGGCTCCCAATTTGTAACAAGCATTGCCTCGATTGTTCCAAGCATCAGCATGATTGGGTTCTAGCCGCAAAACTTGAGTGTAATCTTCAATAGCAGCTCGATACTGCTCCAACTTAGCATAGGCAAATCCCCGATTGAAATTAGCATTTGCCAAATTAGCATTGAGTTGAAGGACTTGATTGAAATCAACAATCGCTGCTGCATATTTTTCCTCTTGGCAGCGCCTAATAGCTCGCTTGTAACAAGATTCAATCACACTCAGTTGGTGACTTTTGCCAACAGCAGCAAAACAGCTATTCAGTTTTCCAACATATTTCAAATCATCGATTGTCAAAACCGCATCCAAGGCATCTAGGATTTCCTTGTTTCCTGACGGTACCGACAAACCGCGCAATTTTAGCCAAGCTTTTACCGACTCAAAAATTTGCGCTGTGGCCCAACGCTGATCGGGCAAATCCAGCAAACCTTCAGCTAAATCTAACTTAAGTTCAGGAATCCATGCCGATTCAGATTCTGCAATCACATTATACAACATGTCGTAGAAATTAATCGCTATTTCTACTAATTGTTCCTGTTCCTCTGAGGGAATATCTTGCAGCAAATCAGGGAGTAACTGAGGCAATAGGGGCCGCTGCCGAACTTCCGGGGAGACGTGCAGGAAAAAGTATTCATCGGCCAGCAATCCGGCAATTAAACAGTGACAAATACCGATAAACTGCTGAAATCTTTGATAATCTTTCTTGTGAATGCTGTAGGGACGTGGGATTTCTGCGGGATCGGTTCCAATTGCTTCGCACTTCCGTTCTTTCTCAATGATTTTTAGGTTGTGCAAGAAACTATTAACAGCTTCAGTGCCATAAAGTTCATCAAATTCTTCAACACTATTGCCCTCAGCAATGTAGGCAACCCGCTGAGCTTGCCACTGCAATGCCCTGTCTTTAGCGAAATCAAACAGTACCTCTCGCCAAGGTAGCATAGGAATAGGTGATTTGTAGCGGTAAGTTGCCCAATTTAAACCCCAATAACCAAAACTGAGGTTAAAAATATCGCCTTCGGCAGCGGATTCTAAAATTAATGTCGGCTCAGTTTTTAAGCCGCGAAACATTGATTGTGTTGCTGCTTGACTGTGAAAAAGCTTACTTGTCCAAGCACCTGATAAGAATTCCACAGGTCGTCCTTGGGTTAAATATTTTTCAAAGAATTGTTGCAGGTAAATTCCCAGAGTTTTTTCCATCTCTGGAAAGCCTTTTGCGGCATCATTTCCATCCCCAGAACGGTCAAATTGCAAAGTAGGTGGCGATAGGAAAACTCGCAGGGGAATAGGATTTTGAGCCGGATTAGATTTAACAATATCTTCGGCAATCAACCAAATGGGAGAGTTGCCTTGTCTTTTCTGTTCTTGAATGGCTTCAATGGCAGTTTTTCTGTCATAAATTCGGAGTTCGCGGGCCTGTTGAGCCTCGATGTTTTTTAGTTGTAATTGCAGTTCTTTTTGCTGTTCGATGCACCATTTTTGCAGGTGCGATCTCAAGATTTCTAATTCTATTTGGTGTTCGCGGCTGAGTTGATTTTCCTTGGCTTGAAATTCGCGGTTGAGTTTTGCAATTTGTTCTTGTAGTTGGCGGTTTAGCAGTCCTTCTTGGGTTTGGGATTCGCGGTTGAGTCTTGCTAATTCTGACTGTAAGGAGCGGTTTAGATGGCCTTCTTCGGCTTTAAATTCGAGGTTAGCTTGTCGTTGAAATTCTTGTAATACGAGTTCTTTTTTGCGGATTTCTTGCCAGCTTGCTTCGATTTCATTGTTGGTTTGTAGTGTTAAGTCTGTGTTTCTGGCTTGAGTTTCGGAAATGCGATCGGCATTATAAACTGTAGGCAGGAATGCAGCTTTTATAAGATTACCCGCTTTGGCTCCCCATCCTTCGTTTCCTGGTAGTGCTTTTGTCATTTTTGTGTTCCTTTGGGTATGTGAATGTGTAAGTCTTAGTCAATCAAGCTGTGGGGAAAGTTCAGCAATAACCCTTTCTGTGAAGCCCAGACAAGGGGATGCAGAGCCTCTAGATCTGGATTTCCAGGCTCTGACTGGGAACCAGTTAAAGGGCTTTTTTGTGGGTGGGGCGGGTTTATTTAACCTGTCTGCACCCTTTAAAGCTTTTGGTAAACCTGTCCCTACAGGCTTTTTAGAATGGTACAAGATATGAGTTAAAACCGACTAAAAATTTGGGATAAAAAGGTTTTTAGTCCTCATAGCGAAGACTTTCGCTATGAGGGGTTTTAACCCCAGGTGGTCATTGCCACTGGTCAAGTATTCCTGAAACTTGTTTTTTTCCCTAATAAGTCCCGCCGCGATCGGTAAATAACATATGTGCCACACCTTCTAAATCAGTATCGGCTCGACCGACTTCTTTACCATTTTCTCTATAAATGTAACCTGATTCTACTCGTCCTACAAAAGAATCATCAGCCCACCGACAAATCTGTCCGTTTTTACTAAGATATCGGATATGGTCAGATGTTGAGTTGTAAAAATCTCGCCCATGCACATGACAGACTATTTGTGTGGTTCCGTCGAGTTTGTGTAGGTGCAGGTCGCCAGTGCGATCGATAGGAATGAATGGGCCGTCTCCAGAACTAGAATGGGAGGAGTTAAGGATGTGTGGCGCTGCATTTGTGTGGTTTTCGTGGTGATTTGTTGCGGATGCAAACCCGGTTGCGGAATTGTGCTGGTGAGTATCTTGGTGGTAAGTGTCGTGGCTGTGAGTCCAATCTGTTTGGGGATGTTGCTGGTTGAAATTGTGCGACGTATCAGTCCAATCGCTGTGAGTTGCTGATGTTTCTGTTGCGAATCCGTGTTCGGGATTTTGCCACTGATTATCTGCGTTGTGAGTGTCGTGGCTGTGAGTCCAGTCGCTTTGGGGATGTTGTTGGTTGAAATTGTGGGAATTATCGGCCTAATCGCTGTGGGTGATGTCTGATGTTGCTGGGTGGTTGAGGTTGTGGTCGTTGAGGTGTAAGTTGTTGTGGGAATGATCCAGATTGTTTGGTTGATGGGCGTCGAGACCGAGGGATTGCATGCAATCGTCTAACGGGGAGTTGCTGTCAGAGGTGTGATTCATGGGTTTGGGGAATGCTGGGGAGTTTTCTCTATTTTGACAAATTACTTTGTACTTTGCCTCCAGGGCGATTCCCTACGGGATAGCTTCGCTCGCGCGGACTTTTTGTGGCGATCGCGCCCTAGATTTTAGAGGCTTTGTGTAATATTAGGGAGACAAAAATTAACTAACAGCCGAGAAGTCCCTCGGTATATTTAGAGGGGAGATATCGGAGCGCTTGCGCTCAGTACCCCGAATAAATTACCGCAGGGATGAAAGGCGCGTCGGTCATCGCCCCCGGAGCCCGACAATTAGACTTCGGGAGTACCTTAATTTTTGATGTACGTTCTAAATATTGTAGTAGGAAAATGGTATATTAAAGTAGGTCGAAAAAAGGAAGCTTCCAATGCAACTGACATATAAATACCGCCTCAAACCCACAAAAGCCCAACTAATAACCATCGCAACCCACCTAGAACTCTGTCCTAGGCAGTACAACTATCGACTGGGTGAAAGATTTAGATGGTGGAAATCAACAAGAACGCCTATTAACGCCTGTCCTTTAACTGCTTCTATAGTTCCTGTCGAGGAAATCTATCAAAACATTCCCTTGCTCAGAACGCAAACTAGGAATGGCAAAAAAAAGATGATTCAGGCAATCCTTTAACTAGGAAAGGTGATATTTTCTCAAATATTGAAGGTGGTTATGTGCAATGGCAAACCATACAGTTAGCCGACCTGAATAAAACTAAAAAGCTATTTCCTGAATACAAACTCTTGGATTCCCAGGTTTTACAAGATGTAGTTAACAGAGTAGAAACTTCCTTTTCAAACTTTACTACACCTGACAAAAACGGGAATCGTAGAGGTAAACCCAAGTTCAAAGGTTTTCACTACTACAATTTTTTTACTTATCCTCAATTAGATAATTTAGATATTATCAAGGATGTGCCAAACAGGATTTGTATTGACCTTGCAAAAATAGGTCAAGTGCCGAGGGTTTTCCATCGCCCAATACCGACAGGATTTAAGGTTAAGACGGGAACAGTTATCAGAGAAGCAGATAGGTGGCATATCTCCCTAACGCTAGAAGATAAAACAGTTCCCATAACGGTTGCAGAAATTCAACCGACCTCAGAAAACAGTCTCGGTATTGATTTGGGAATCACCAATTATGTCTATATGTCCAATGGTGAAAGAATTGAAAACCCTAGATTCTTGAGGAAGTCTGCTGAGAAATTAGCAAGACTTCAAGCGAAACTAGCTAAAAGAGATAGGGGTTCTAAACGTTGGCAGATTATTAAAGGCAAGATTTCTAAGCTTCACCAGTTTCTAGCCAGAGCGAGAGTTGATTTTCAGTTTAAAACGGCACAGGAGCTATTTGGCAAGTGTGATGTTTTGATTGTTGAAGATTTGAGTATCAAGAATCTAACCAGACGTGCCAAGGTCAAGACCGACATTGAGAATGGCAACTTAGTTTATTTGCCAAATGGTCAAGCGGCTAAGAGTGGCTTGAATAAATCAATGCTTGATGCTGATAATGGTCAATTCGCTACTGTTCTCAAATACGTTGCTTGGAAGTTAGGAAAGAGCGTTTTATTTGTTGACCCCAAGGGGACTTCTCAACACTGTTGGAATTGCCTCAATAAAGTACCGAAAGAGTTATCGGAGCGATGGCATTCTTGTCAATGTGGGGAGTCCTTAGATAGAGATGAAAATTCAGCCAAACTTATAAAGAAGATTGGTCTAAATTACGAAAGTGGCGAGGGAACTTCGTCACTCAAAAAAGCCCTTGCAAAAAGGGAAAGTGCGATTCGTTTAACCTAAAGTAAACTGAAAAGCTTTACGAGACGGTTAGCCCAGTTGATGAGACTGGTGATAACTGATTACATTTGTAGGTGAGACTCCGTGAGTCAAGTCCTACCCTCCAAGTGCAGGAGTGAAAGCATAGCCCCTAGTATACTGGGTAGCAACCATTAGGCTAAAGCGGGGTTAAAAGGTAGAACTACTAGAAGCTGAATCTGGTAACTATCGAGCCAGAGTCCATGCGTAGCGAAAGCAGTGATGTATCTGAACCATCGTAATTTGCAATGGTGTAATAGCTGAATCAGGATAAATCCGTTGAGAAACACGGTAAAGACTGATTAACACGCCCGCCAAAAGGCAAGGATAGGGCATAAGCGGTTTTTCCTCCGACTTATAAGCACCGCCCAAAAAACCCGGTGGATAGCATCGCGCTAAAGACTTAATCAATATGTAATCGGAACGAAGTAACTCTCTTAAATCTCTGGATAGGTCGATATTCAGTAAGTAGCTAACGAATGATGTAAGGGAGAGGGATTGTATCAAAAGCGAATGCCTCACTGTAATGGTGTGGATATGCTGACAGGTACACGGTAATTCCAATGGAGTAGAACAAGTAGCAATGAATATATCTAAAACGCTGAACAATCAGACGGTGGAGTGGAAAGACATCAAATGGCGAAAGTTAGAAAAGGTGGCTTTTAAGTTGCAAAAGCGCATATTCCAAGCGAGTGAACGTGGTGATGTTAAAGCAGTTCGCAAACTTCAGAAGACCCTGATTAGGTCTTGGTCTGCAAAATGTATTGCGGTGCGTAGGGTAACACAAGATAACCAAGGCAAAAATACGGCTGGTGTGGATGGCGTGAAATCCCTGACACAAAAGCAACGTACTAACCTTGTTGGTAAGTTAAAGTTGGAAGGCAAGGCAAAACCCACTCGTAGGGTTAATATTCCTAAACCTGGAACAACCGAAACTAGACCACTAGGAATCCCTACAATAAGCGACCGCGCATTGCAGGCGCTATGTAAGATGGCGTTAGAACCAGAGTGGGAGGCAAAGTTTGAACCTAACTCTTATGGTTTTAGACCAGGGCGTTCCTGTCACGATGCGATTGTGGCAATTCATACCAATATCAACCAAAAAGCCAAATATGTGCTGGATGCTGATATTGCTAAATGCTTTGATCGTATAGACCATAAAGTATTACTCTCCAAAATATATACATACCCCACTCTAAGCCGTCAACTTAAGACATGGCTCAAAGCAGGGTACTGTGTGCAGGGTGAATTATTCCCTACTAATGAAGGTACACCACAGGGCGGGGTTATTTCTCCGCTACTGGCAAATATTGCCTTACACGGTATGGAAGAAAGAGTTAAACAGTATGCAGAAACCCTGATAATGCTCTCTCCTGGTGGATTCAAACTAAACAAAAACCAGAGAAAAGACACACTCAGCTTAATCCGCTACCCTGATGACTTCGCGATCATCATCCATGAGGATTTAAGCGTAGTCAAGAAATGTCAGGAGATAATTGCAGAATGGTTATGTGATATGGGATTGGAATTAAAACCAAGTAAGACAAAATTAACCCACACCCTCATTGAGATTGATGGTAATGTTGGGTTTGAGTTCTTAGGATTCCATGTACAGCAGCATGAAGTAGGAAACTACCGTAGTGCCAATACATCACAGGGAACACCACTAGGTTTTAAAACACTAATCACACCCTCAAATGCCAAGGTTAAAACCCATCTAGCCAAGATTGCTGAAGTAATAGATTCCCACAAAACCGCCCCACAAGCTGCTTTAATCAGCAAACTGAATCCAATAATCAGGGGATGGTCAAACTATTATTCAACACAGGTAAGCAAGGATACCTTCTCAAAGGTTGATATGCTGACATGGCAAAAGTTAAGAGCCTGGGCAAGAAAGAGAGGGGAAGGGGACATCAATAAAGACAAATACTGGCGAACAGTAGGCGATAGAAATTGGTGTTTCAGTACCGAGGATGGATTAGAACTACTCACCCATGCAAGTACGCCAATCGTAAGGCATATCAAGGTCAAGGGAGAGGCTAGTCCGTTTAATGGAGACTGGGTTTACTGGAATAAGCGAAGAGGCGAAAGCCCGGATACCCCAAGCAGAGTATCAAAATTAATCAAGAAACAAAAGGGTATCTGTTCTCACTGCGGTTTGTATTTTACCAGTACAGACATTGTAGAAGTTGACCATATTAAACCGACCTCGTTAGGTGGAAAAGACACCTATGACAACCTACAACTTTTGCATAAACACTGCCACGACACAAAGACAGCAACAGACGGGTCAATGCGCTCCGAAGGAAGTGTTAAAACCTGATAGTTGGTCTTGAATCGTACCTATAACAAAGATGGAATTATCAAGGAGCGGAATGATGCGAAAGTATCACGTTCCGTTCTGAAGGAGAGGTAGGAGTGGTAACGCTCCTATCGACTCTAACAAGAAGCCTGCGGTCTAACGGTACGACCTTGACCGCCAGGTTCGTTCACGGATATTGGTGATGACAACGACTGTGAATCAAGCCAACTCCGAGTCAAGTGCAAAAATAGTTGTGGGTGCTATGTTGGGGTGTAGGCTGTTGAGAACAAACATGAAGAGGGCTATTTTGAGTGGGGGAATTGTTGCGACAATTCTCAGTCTGGTATCGCCTGTGCAAGCTTTGCAGGTGAAGGTGATGCCGACAAATCCCGAACTGGGAGATACGCTGTCAGTAATGATTCAGGTAGACGGTAGCGGTGAAACTCCAACGGTTTCAGTACAACAAAAAAACTACCCAGCTTTTCCGATGGGGAACAATCGCTTTCGGGCTCTGCTACCTACAACTCCCCTAGAGAAAGCTGGTGCCCGCCAAATTAAAGTCACTGGTGACGGAAAGGTCCAAGACTTGAGCGTACAGGTGCGATCGCGCGATTTTCCCACTCAATCCATCTGGTTGCCGCCTGGGAAAGACGGTGAAGGTACTGATGCGGAATTCGATCGCGTAGACGTATTTAAAGCACTGGTGACACCCCAAAAGTTTTGGAATGGCCCACTTTTGCGTCCCAACTCTGGTGAAATTACTACCATTTACGGTGTCCGCCGATACTATAATGGGGTGTTTGCCCAAGACTACTACCATCGAGGCATCGATTACGCCGGTGATTACGGTTCCCCTATCCTTGCACCAGCAGCCGGTCGGGTGTCTCTGGTGGGACGCGAATCTCAAGGGTTCAAAATTCACGGCAATGTCGTTGGTATCGACCACGGTCAAGGGGTAGCAAGTATTTTGATGCACCTGAGCCGCATTGATGTCAAGGAGGGCGATTTCGTGACAGCCGGTCAAGTAATTGGTGCTCTGGGGTCAACGGGGGCTGCGACAGGCCCTCACCTACACTGGGGACTTTATGTAAACGGGCAGGCGATCGATCCGGTACCTTGGCGACTTCAGGGAGTTGAGTAGGTATTTTCAGGGATTTTGATGAATAAAGCCGTCTATTCTGGGGTAAGTTTGTGGCTGGGGTTTAAAACAGTAGCCTAAATTTCTAGAATTATCTAGATTTTTTCAGACTTCTAAAGCAGAGAGCAACAATCGTGATAAACTCGAAAAACGCTTAATTAGTGCGGGTTGTTAAAGCTTACTTGGCGTGAAAACCAGAGAAACACTTGACACAAACTAATCATCAAAAAACCAAATATTTCAAGTCCTCTGTTAATTTTAGCAGTCTCTAACTGGGAAGCTCAGGCCAACCTGAGCAATCAGGAAGCTTAGAGCACTCGATCGGGGCTAAACATAAACCGCTAAGTTTGACTGGGAGATTTCTGCTTGTTTTTAGAAGCGGTAGATAACTGAAATTGGTGATCCGTATTGAGTTTTGATTGGGAACAAAATTCTCAACGACAGCCTCAAAACTCCAATCTCAAGACGCAAGTAATCGCGTCTTCACAAAACTCTATTATTGATGCCATTGAGCGGGAAGCCTATATGAGTATTGAAAAAATTGTTGAACAAGCTTTGCAGGATGGCTACTTAACGCCGTCTATGGAAGCTGAGGTGGGACGAATTTGCAATACGGCTTCGGAATTGTCGATCGAAGAGTATATGGCTCTCGATCGTCTGATGGGAGCTTTATTGACTGGGGAAGTTGTGGTTCTTCCTCGCAAACAGTTCATTAACGTGATGGAAGAGTTGGTGCTCAGTGATGCGATCGCCAGGGTGGCAGAAATTGAGGCTACCAGCGATCGGACTCTGGATGTGGGAGACATTGCCGCTTATGCTTTAAATAGGCTCCCACCTTTGTACGCTACAACTGAAGAAGGGGCTCTCTTTCAAAGGGCTAGGGCTAAAGAGCAACTTCACGATTTGATTGCCAAAGAAGTCAACGCAGCGATCGCCCGCAACTTGGATCGACCAGAACCGGTCAACCCCACAGCTTTGGGCAAGTCTTCTGGAAACGAAGTTCTCTCGCAGCTCAGCACTTGGCTACAAGCCAACGCCACTAATTTTGAACCGAATCCCTAGTTTAATCCCTACAGAGTACAGAGCTCTGTAGGTTAAGTCGATCGCCCTCAATTTAGAAGGCGCGATTTTTAGTTTTTACTCAACACTCATTTGAAGGCTGAAGGCTGAAGGCTGAAGGCTGAAGGCTGAATTTTTCAAGTCAGAAGGCCTTCGTCAGAATTGCAGAAAAATTTAAAACTTCAGATTTTTTTGTTCGTTAATAGCTGGTAAAAGTATAGTCATCTATTACAGTGCCATGGGAGGCGTTGAGTCCCTCCCCTTTCGCTTTCACTTCGAGCGGATTAACCCTTCTAAAGCTGAACTACGCAGCTCTCTATCAAGAGTGCTAAACGCATTTGGGATTGCTTTTCTCAAAATATTGTAAGACCCGTTAACATCGGCGTTAATCAATCGATCCTTCTGACCATATGATACTACCATTGTCTATTGATGCTTACAATCTTAATGAAGTTTTACAATACCAAAAAACCTGCTTGCTTCTTGCTTCTTTTTACCCGCTCAGCTTCGCCGCTATAGCCTTCTTGCTGCTTGCTTCTTGCTTCTTTTTACCCGCTCAGCTTCGCCGCTATAGCCTTCTTCCTTCTGCCTTCCCATGACTAATTGGTGCTGTCTGTCACCTCACCGGAGGGGCTAGCGCTGGCTTGAGTCTCTCGCTTTTCGCGTTTTTTCCGTTCCGCTTGGATCGCATCTTCCAGCACGATTCGCGCTTGGGCCATTTTTTCCAGATTGCTGCGGTAGAGGTCTAAATCTTTGCTAACTTTATCGAATGGCAGGTTTAAGGCTGCACAGACTTGTTTGAGGGCTGCGGTTCGGGTTTCTTGGTCTTTTACCAAATCGAGGTCAGCTTTTTCTAGCAGCGAAAACAAGCCGATCGCGAACAAGCGGCTGTACTTAAATTGAGGGTTACTGGCGATCGCCCCTAAAGACGCTTGCAAATCCTGAGTATCTGCAAAACTGGTCGATCGTTCCAGCCACGCCACCAAGTCAGTACCGGAAAGTCGCATTGCCAAGCTTTCTAATCGCTGAGCGTCTTGCTTGTATCGATCGGGATCATCACCGAGAGCCTGACACAGACCATTAAAAATCGAAATCCGGTCTTTTTCTGGCGCGTACCCCAGCATGAATCGATCGAAAGCTGTCACCACACCCAAAGCATAAATCGGGTCGTATTGAAAATCGACATTCACCGAAAGCAAGTGCATTTCTACCATCAACTCTTCCACCACACGACGGTAAATTGAGTTAATCGGTCGAGTGTGAATCGTATAGAAACTTCGCTTAGTATCTGAAACAGTACGGTTCTTGTTCACCTGAGTTTTATAGATAAATAATTTTGCCACAGCCTTGTGCTGGACAGCGTGAGTAAAATCGGGCGAGTTGCTCCGCGCGGGGGCTGACAAAAATTGCCAGTTTTTGCAATCGGTGTCGCCAGCAACGGAGCCAAAACTTGATAAATCAGCTACAGTCGGTGATTTACATATTTTTCCCAATTTTATTAGGGTCTCTCTACAATCATATCTTAGCTGGGATTGTTAAGAAACTTAATCTTCTGATTTACTCAGCTCATCATGGGCATAACACAATAAAGTTTTATTGTCAAGCTACAACCTCAATTATGCGATCGACATCGCGATCGAGGAATTTGGTCTGGGGCCCCCGGATTCATCTGCGAGCTCAAATCTCAAATCTCAAATCTCAAATCTCAAATCCCATGACACCTTCTCCTGAATTAATCGCTTTAGCTGAGTACATGACAGGCGAGTTTGACAACCGAGAACAAGCACTTGCCGAGCCGGCTTGGTACGTCCACCTTCGCTTGTGGCAAAGACCGCTACCCGTTGCTCTCTTCGACGAACCCAGCATTGCCCTGTTTGCCGAACAAGCCAACATTCTGGAATTAGACAAGCCCTATCGTCCTCGCATCGTACAACTGAGGCATTCACAGACAGCGGCGGGACTTCTAGAAGCTCAGTATTATCAGAAAATTGGGCGGAGCGTAGCGGAGGGTTAAAACCCCGTCCTTTTAGGACGGCTTTATTGCCAAAAAGTTCTAAAAGTTTCCCAAATTTCCCAAATAGTACGGTATACTACAAATAGATACAGGTAGAATAACCGCGGGCATCGAATGGATAACCAACCCCAAAACGACTGGCTAGGAAACAATAATGTCTCGTGGGTGGCGAAAACCACAAAAACATAGCTAGGGTCGCCATCGCGCACCCATACCAGAAAACTCAAAATCTTAGTAGTTAGATGTACCGTAGGGCATACGGGAACAAAGGGAGTGATCCCTTAACGCTTGGGGAGACAAGCCCTCTGGAGCTATTCAAATTAGGCTCGAAACACAGGTTGAATTGGACGGGTTTTTGGTTTAAATATTGCCGAAAGGATGAATGGTTTAAAGGTGTGTCAGTGAACCAAGAATCCCCGCGCGTTCACGCCCGGGAGTGTCAAATGTTCAAGGACATTGAATCTGTCCGGGGAGCCGGTCGTAACCCCGACTTGCTCGGAAAGCTAACGAGGGAGCAAGTCGAACTACTTCCGGGCTGCACATTGGCAGTTGCCGTAGAAAATTTAGCCCTAAATCGCTATTGCTTTCGGGCATCTCTGCCAGTTGGCACTCTCTGCGGCTTTGCTTACAGCGGGCAAAATTACCAAGTAGACTTGGGATTTGAAGCCAAAGCCGAGGAATTTCTCAGCTATGACAAAGAAATAAGCCCCACGACAGGCAAGGCTATCTGGGGAGCTTTAATGGGCCCTTTTAAATTCGTCAAGCGTCAGGATTTCGCTTCTGAGGTATTGGTTTAAAGGAAGGCAGAAGGCAGAAGGCAGAAGGCAGAAGGCAGAAGGCAGAAGGCAGAAGGCAGAAGGCAGAAGGCAGAAGGCAGAAGGCAGAAGGCAGAAGGCAGAAGGCAGAAGGCAGAAGGCAGAAGGCAGAAGGAAGAAGGCAAGAATTTACCATCTTCCTGTTCTTCCACTGCTATGTTCCTGGGGGGCTGTGACTCTCAATCTTCAGCTTCCCTTACACCGCAACCGATGCCAGATTTCCTCAACTGGCGCGAGGAACCCCCTCTAGAGCTTCTTCTTCCGTGTCAAAAATTTCAAACACAGAATCCATCATGGTGACTTCAAACACCAATTTGGCTTCTGGATGAACATTGCAAATGCGGAAACTTCCCTTAACTTTATCTGCATCCCGCATACCTGCTACCAATGAAGTCAGACCAGAGCTATCTATAAAGTTAACCTGACCAAGATTCACTACAACATGGCGGCTGAGTTTGGAAATACACTCTTGCAACTTGAGGCGGAATTGCCAAGCTGTTGTGATGTCCAGCCGTCCTGTCGGTGCTAAGACGATAACTGTTGTACCGTCTTGAAGCGTGTGGGTTTTTTGATCAATATGAATCACTGACCCTTCCCTCAAAATTATGTTCTATCGCGGTGGTTACTTTTCCAGTAGTTTAACTCAGGTCGGTAACTACAGAGGCATCTAATTCGCCCAATCTTGCGGTTTTAAGAACTTGGAGTAGAGTTCGGCTTCTGGAGAGTTGGGTTCTGGCTCGTAACAGTATTCCCAGCGTACCAAAGGTGGTAAGGACATCAGGATTGATTCGGTGCGTCCGTTGGTCTGCAAGCCAAAGGTTGTGCCGCGATCGTACACTAAGTTAAATTCGACATAGCGGCCGCGGCGGTAAAGCTGGAAATTGCGCTCGCGATCGCCGTATTCTGTCGATCGACGCTTTTCAATAATTGGGGTATAAGCCGGCAAAAATGCCCTACCGCAGTCCTGGACAAAGGCAAACAGCGACTCCCAACTTTGATCTTCGGGCTTGCCGATTTCGTTGCTATACGCAGCAGCCTTCCCTTTGACATTCTGGTCGCGGTAAAGGGGGCCTTGACCATTTTGGTAGTCAAAAAAGATGCCACCGACACCGCGAGTTTCTTGGCGGTGGGGGAGATAGAAATATTCATCACACCAGAGCTTAAAGGCCGGGTAATATGCGGGATGGTGTTTGTCGCAAGCTGCTTTGATAGTTTTGTGAAAATGAGCTGCATCCTCAGCAAACGGGTAGTAAGGAGTCAAATCGACACCGCCACCAAACCACCAAATCGGGCCTGCCTCAAAATAGCGGTAATTCAGGTGAACCGTAGGCAAATAGGGATTGCGGGGGTGTAACACCATCGAAGTGCCAGTGGCATAAAAATCGTGACCAGCCGCTTCTGGGTGCTTGGCCAGCATCAAAGCAGGCAAACTTTCGCCCCAGACTTCCGAAAAATTGACTCCACCCTGTTCAAAAACATTGCCTTCCCGGATGACGCGAGTACGTCCCCCGCCGCCTTCGGAGCGTTCCCAAGAATCCTCTTTGAACTTGCCGCTGCCGTCGAGTTGTTCTAGGCCTTGACAAATTTCGTCTTGTATGCCTTTCATAAATTGGCTGACTCTAGCTCTAGAGTCAGCGGGGGGCACAAACTGAGAAGTGGCGGTTTTAAGTGTGGTAGAAACTGTCATAAAAATTTCTGCTTTCAGATTTGAGTTTGAGATTGACTGTGAGTCCCAAATCCAGTGGTGATGTAATTATGCCACCCTAGGTCTGCAAATGATCGCAATGAAGATATGTTAAAAAATAGCAACAAAAATATACTTAAAGATAGTCGCTCGCTGCGATCGAAAATCAGTGGAGTTGGACTAAATCGCCAAATAGTTCGCTAAACTTATACAATGGGCAATTCTGGGCGAAGTCAAGATGCTGTACGTGGTCCATAAAGATCGACTGTGCCGATTTGGGTTGGAATTAGTCGAGCAAATTCTACAGTGGAATGGCGGAATAATTCTTGTCGCCAACGCCGAAACCCTTTCACCGCATGAAGAATTAACTCAAGATTTGCTGTCAATCATCCACTGCTTTTCTTCCCGACTCTACGGATTACGAAAGTTTGACACTCCCGGGCGTGAACGCGCGGGGATTCTTTGATCTACGACATGACTTGCTTAGGTAGAATTTCTCCAACCTGAGTAGAGGTCTCATCTCCTAAAGAGTTGCTTGCATAAGCGTGCAAAGGTGACCGTATCCCTACCGTACCTAATCCTCGACTAAGGATATTTCTAGCAGCGTTGAAATCTCTATCCATCACACAGCCACACTTACAAACATGGGTTCTAGTGGATAGCGTTTTCTTCACAATTTCACCGCAACTAGAGCATTCTTGACTCGTGTAATGCGGACTGACCGCAACCGTTACTTTCTCAAATACTTTTGCGAAGTATTCAATCCAGAGCCGGAACTGATACCAAGAAGCATCGTTAATTGACTTAGCTAGACAATGATTTTTCGCCATATTTTTAATCCTCAAATCGACCTAAGCTATCAAGTCGTTGGACGCTCTCTACGCACCTTGCAAGTTTCACTATGGTGCAATACGATTGCCTACTTATTTTGAGGTGGCGCTTACCTAAAATATGTCTAGCTTTGCCTCTATTCTTTGAACCTTTAACCTTTCTAGAAACACGACGTTGAGAACGTCTGAGGATTTTTTCACCTGTTCGTAAGAATCTAGGATTTTCAACCATAATTCCATTTGAATCAGTGTAATATTCTTTCAAACCAACGTCTAAGCCGATGGTATTGCCAGAGGGTTCCGTGTTTTCTTTCCGGTCAACACTAATACAGAATTGGACGTACACGCCGTCTGCACGTTTTACCAATCTCACCCGTTTTATTTGGCTAATTTGGTAGAAGTGTAGATCGCGAGTTCCTTTCAGTTTTAGTTTCCCAATTCCTTTTTTGTCACTGAAAGTGATTGATTTTCGATCGTTGGCTAATTTCCATCCCGATGTCTTGTACTCAACAGAACGACAATCTTTTTGAAATTGTGGATATCCTTTTTTACCAGGAGTTTTTTTCTTACAGTTGTCGTAGAATCGAGAAATAGAAGTCCATGCTCGTTCCGCACTGGCTTGCCTAGCTTGAGAGTTGAGTTCATCCGCAAACGGAAAATCACGAGCCTGGACGGCACAGTATTTGTTCAAATCGTACTTGCCCATCTTTTCGTTGTCCATCCAATAGCGTATACAGCTATTGCGGACAAACTGAGCGGTACGAATTGCTGAGTCTACCGCTGTGAACTGGTTTGATTTGACCTAGGCTTTGAACTCGAAAACTAGCATTGTTCAACCTCCTGACCTTATGCTACAAGATCTAGTATAGAATGCTCGGTAAGTTATTGAAACTTTACAATTAAAGCCGTCCTAAAAAGACGGGGTTTTCAACCCAATTTTCTGATAACAGAACACAATGCCCAAGACACTCGATATTAGTTCAGTCCTAGAAATCCTGCGACCAGTCCAAGACCCCGAACTCCAAAAGAGTTTGGTGGAATTGAACATGATCCGCAACATCAAAATCGACGGCGGAGTCGTCAGCTTTACCTTAGTGCTGACAACGCCAGCTTGTCCGCTGCGAGAATTTATTGTTGATGATTGCCAAAAAGCGGTCAAACAGTTGCCAGGAGTCGAAAAAGTGGCTGTGGAGGTGACAGCGGAAACACCGCAGCAGAAGGGAGTAGTCGATCGCCAAGGCATAGAAGGCGTTAAAAATATTATCGCAATTTCCAGTGGCAAAGGCGGAGTCGGCAAAAGTACGGTGGCGGTAAACGTGGCAGTAGCCCTGGCTCAAACCGGCGCTAAGGTTGGTTTACTGGATGCGGATATCTATGGGCCAAATGACCCGACGATGTTGGGGCTAGCGGACGCTAAAGTGATGGTTAAGGATGGCAAAAGCGGGGAAAGTCTGGAACCAGCTTTCAATTACGGCGTCAAATTGGTGTCGATGGCGTTTTTAATTGAGAAAGACCAGCCTGTAATTTGGCGAGGCCCGATGTTGAACGGGATCATCCGGCAGTTTCTCTACCAGGTGAATTGGGGCGATTTAGACTATCTGATTGTGGATATGCCGCCCGGTACTGGAGACGCGCAGTTGACGATGGCCCAAGCGGTGCCGATGGCCGGTGTGGTGATTGTGACGACGCCACAGACGGTGGCATTGTTGGACTCTCGCAAGGGGTTAAAGATGTTTCAGCAGTTGGGAGTGCCGGTGCTGGGAATTGTCGAAAATATGAGCTATTTCGTGCCGCCGGATATGCCGGACAAGCAATACGATATTTTTGGTTCTGGTGGCGGGGAAAAGACGGCTGCTGAGTTGGGAGTGCCGCTGTTAGGTCGCATTCCGCTGGAAATTCCGTTGCGGGAAGGTGGCGATTCGGGTGTGCCGATCGTCGTGGGACAACCGGGTTCGGCTTCGGCGAGGGAGTTGCGGGCGATCGCGGGTCGCATTGCGGGTAAAGTTTCCGTAGCAGCTTTAGCTTAGCTGGAACAGCATTATAGCATTGATATAGGGTAGGGACACTCAAGGGTGCCCAAGGAGTGTCAACTTAAGCCTGAAAGCCTTGGTATCTCTCGTTCATAGCCAAGTCTAGATCCCCCTAAATCCCCCTTAAGAAGGGGGACTTTGATCGAACTCTTATCCCCCCCTTCTTAAGGGAGTAGGGTGTGAGTAGGGGTTGAGTAGGGGGCAAGAATGCGGGGGGATCTAGGCTTAATGGTCAAACAGCAATCTGTGACTGGGTTTAACGTTAAGTTGACACCAATGGGCACGCTTGAGTGTCCCTACTGCCCTATCCTGTATTTGATCCGATTGAAAACTGCTATAAAAAACAGAATACCCTGATCCTGGATTTCTTTAAGAAGTCGGGGAGGTCAAGCGCGAGATCATTTTAGGTTGAATTAGAGCCACCTACTTAGAAGCAGTAAAACAGCACATTTTCGATCGTTTATTCACAACGAAAGCCGTAGGAAAAAGCACCGGGTTAAGATTAGCGATCTCCCGCCAGATTCTAGTCGGAACTAAGGGCGGAACAGAGGCGAATTATATTTGAGAGCGAAGCACTGAATTTGAGATTCCCTCACAAGTGATATCAATTCCGGTTGCACCGTCAGGTGATTGTTGACGGTTGACAGTTAACTGTTAACAGTTAACTGTCAACCGTCAACTCAAATTTACTATTCCGATGAAGAGAGGATTTGATATGACACCTGCATTTGAGCGAGTTCAAAGATGAAAAAGTCATTTATTCTTCTGTGCTAACCTAAGCAAGCAGTAAAGCCTTGTCACCAAGGCTTTAACCTAATTTAAAACAATTCTTGTTTTTATAGAGGAGTGGTGTATTCCATATGGCAAACCTGATCGGCACTGACAGCAACGATTTTCTGCTCGGAACTTCCCAAGGCGATCGAATTCGTGCCTTAGATGGCGATGACACGCTGTTGGGTGTCGGAGGAGATGACACCCTAGAGGGGGACAATGGGAACGACCAAATCATTGGAGGCGATGGAGCCGATTCACTGATTGGCGGGGAAGGAAATGACGAACTGATTGGCAACCAAGGCCGCGATATTGCGAACGGTGGGCCCGGCGATGACTCGATTCGTGGCGGTTTGGGCAACGATACCCTGGATGGCAACGATGGTACCGACACCGTGTTTGGAGACGCAGGGGACGACTTAGTTCGTGGCAATGCAGGTTTTGATGTCATTGCCGGCGGTACTGGCAACGACACCCTCAGAGGGGGTGATGGCGACGATTCCGTGTTTGGAAATGCTGATGACGACTTTCTCTACGGGGATGTTGGCGATGATTCTCTCAACGGCGGTAGTGGCGGTGACCAATTGTTCGGCGGTGACGGCAACGACTACTTCAAGGGCGAAGACGGCGGCGACACTGTTTACGGTGGTGCAGGTAGGGATTCGCTATACGGAGACGGCGGCAATGACCAGATATTCGGCGGCAAGGCTAACGATACAGCCATCGGCGGCACGGGTTCCGATACCATTCGTGGCGATGCAGGCGATGACTTGATACAGGGAGGTGAAGATAACGATTTCCTGTTCGGCGGCAAAGGTGCTGATGTTCTTGACGGCGGTTTTGGCGATGATTCCTTGGCTGGTGGTCTGGGCGACGATACAATTTTGGGCAGTTTTGGTAATGACAATTTATTTGGGGCTGAGGGTAATGACTCTTTGATCGGGGGTGAGGGTTCGGATACTTTGACTGGCGGCAGTGGCAGTGATGTATTTGGACTGGGAGCCGGGCCTGGCAGTTTGGCTTTAATTACTGATTACAATGATGCGGAGGATTTCTTTGGACTGCCGAGCAATTTATCTTTTAGTCAACTGAAAATCACTCAAGGCAATGGTTCTAACTTGAGAGATACTGTAATTTCGATCGACGGCAAGCTTTTAGCAATTTTGACAGACACTCCGTCTTCGCTGCTCGATCCAACTGATTTTATATCTGTTACTGGGACGGCTACCCCCAAACCAACTACGACTACAACTACAACTACAGTTACAACCACAACTACAGATCTAACTCTAACTCCGACTCCAACTCCGACACCAACTCCGACACCAACTCCGACACCAACTCCGACACCAACTCCGACACCAACTCCGACACCAACTCCGACACCAACTCCGACACCAACTCCGACACCAACTCCGACACCAACTCCGACACCAACTCCGACACCAACTCCGACGGCGGCGCCGACTCCGACTCCGACGGCGGCGCCGACTCCGACTCCGACTCCGACTCCGACTCCGACTCCGACTCCAGCGCCGACTCCGACTCCGACAGCTTCGAGGATTCCTTCTGCGCCGACAATTAGCGTGCCCGATTCGCCTCTGCTGAGCATTAGTTCGATCGCCCCGACGGCGACTCCCGGACTCTTGGCAATTCCCGGCCAGACACCGATGTTCCCCTCGGTGCTGCCGAGTCCGATACCTGTACCTCCTACACCTTTCGGATTTTAGATGCGATCGCGCCGGGAGTTGCGAGTTTTGAGTTAATTTAAAACTCAAAACTCAAAACTCAAAACTATTTAAGACCTTGGGGAGTCTGGGCCGAGTCGCTCTGTGACTCGGCGGGAGCATCTTCTAGGGGAGATAGTTGTTGAGTGTAGCCCAAGACTTCGCGAAGCTTCATGCGGTGGATGTAAGGCCAGCCGCCATTGGCCTCAATATTCCTGAGCAGTTTATAAAGTGCTTGGCGGTTTTCGGGAAAAGACGCTTGAAACAAACCGTCCCGAATTTCTCGGTGGGAGCTTTCCAGTGTCCGCAACAAAGCCAAAAGCAGCACACTGTCTCCCTGACAACTTTCGGCTAAAGTCCGAATCGCCTCTGTCAGGGATTGCAGTTGAGACTGCAACTTTCCTGACTCTAAATCTTTGCCGTTGTCCATACTGCTGCTTCCTTTGAAATCTACAAGGCTTTTGTCCCCTACCTGACTGTCAGCAAACTAATTGAGCTAGTCGCGATCGCCATGAGGGGCCATAAGCAACGTAACTTAAGTAGGTTGACCTAAGCAATATTAATTTGCTGCCCAAGTCAGGAAAAGAGCACAACCCGTCGTACCATGTGTATTGGGCTACGATCCGAACGTTTTGAAAAATCCTAAGTTTTTGCTTAATTTCAATGGATTAGCTCGACTTTACGGCTTTCGGACGGTTGCACTGGCAAGACCTACCAGCGAGCAATGATATTTTGCTCGAAGTAGGGCTTTTTCTTAATATAATCTGATGTTGGATCTTGAGGTTGGCGATGAAGTATCGTTCTTTAATTGTGGCACTTTTAGCATTTTGCATGAGTGCGCTGGTGGCTTGTTCTTCTGCTCCTGATACGACGACGGTGGCGACTACCGAGTTACTCACCTACGACCAGATTAGAGGTACTGGATTGGCAAATAACTGCCCTAGCTTGGCAGAAACTTCTCGGGGATCGATCCCCATCGAAGCGGGCGGCACCTATAAACTCACTGGTTTGTGTTTGCAGCCCACCACTTATTTTGTTAAGGAAGAACCAGCAAATAAACGCCAAGAGGCAGAATTTGTGCCTGGAAAATTGCTGACGCGGTTCACGTCCAGCATTGACCAAGTTCAAGGTACGCTCAAGGTCGGTACTGACGGAACTCTGACTTTTACAGAAGAGGATGGCTTGGACTTTCAAGCAATTACGATTCAGTTACCCGGTGGAGAGCAAGTACCTTTCTTGTTTACCATTAAAGAGTTAGTTGCTAGTTCCGATCCTGGAGTGGTTGCGATCAATACTTCCACGGATTTGCAAGGGATTTTCAACGTTCCCTCTTACCGCAGCGCTGGCTTTTTAGACCCTAAAGGTCGCGGTGTTGCTACTGGCTACGACAATGCTGTGGCGCTTCCGGCTACTGACAATGCCAAACTGAAACGGTCTAATGTTAAGTTGGCTGACACCAACACCAAAGCTGGCAAAATTTCTCTCCAAGTTGCTAAGGTGAACAGTAGTACGGGGGAAATTGGCGGTATTTTTGAGAGCACCCAGCCTTCTGATACTGATTTGGGAGCTAGACCTGCTCTAGACGTGAAAATTCGGGGTTTATTTTACGCTCGGATTGAGCCTTCGGTGTCCTAAAATTGGACTGGACGGTCGATCGCACCCTTAGTAGTTTCTTGCCCTAAAGATACTACTCGTTATTCAATAGCCAACAGTCTTTAGCAATGTAACTGAAGACTGTTGACTAATGAATAAACTTATGATTTACTTGCTATGACTTGCGAGTTGTAAATTTTTAATTTTTAATAGATTAAAGTATTGCGTTAAAACAGCTTTTAAATTAAAATATGTGGTGAGAAAATCCAAGTAAAATTCTACTTTTAAAATTATACCTGTAAAATTATACCTGCGGATGACCTCACCAAATCAATGCACATTCCCAAAGCTCAAGAGGTGTGTCGGCTGTCACAGATATTCAGTGCTAGGATTACAGCACTTAAAGATGGATTTTTTAGAATAGATTTAAACTAGATCTAAGGCAAAATCACTCCTCTACTCTACCAACCCTTATGCCACTATGTCTACCACAGTTCCAAACGAGCTAAAAAACGAAAACTTGCAATTGTTGCGCGAATACCAACATTCTGCATCGAATGAAGTCCGCAATCAGTTAGTTCAACTGAATGTTGGACTGGTGAGAAAAGAAGTTCACCACTGGATGAACCAGTGCGGGGAAAGCTACGACGACTTGCTCCAAGTGGGGTGCATGGGCTTAATCAGAGCAATTGAGCGGTTTGATTTGTCGAAGGGACACGCATTTAGTTCCTTTGCAATTCCCTACATTCGGGGGGAAATTCAGCACTATCTGCGAGATAAAAGCCCTTCGGTGCGAGTTCCGAGACACTGGTTGTCGCTGGAACGCAAGTCTGTATCAGCGATCAAGGATTTGCAAGTGCAGTTTAACCGCAATCCGTCAGATTCTGAAGTAGCTGCTGTGCTGGAGATTTCTGTAGAAGAATGGCAAGAAATTAAGCTAGCCCACCTCAACCGCGAACCTCTGAGTTTGGATGCACCAGTGCAGGATGAAGATGAGGGGGCTACTTGTTTGGGAGAATTGGTCCCCGATACTAAATATCGCAGTTTTCAGTTAGCCCAAGAAGACCAGATTCGCGTACAGCAAGCTTTGTCTATGTTGGAAAAACGGACTCGTGAGATATTGGAGTTTGTTTTTCTTTACGATTTGACGCAGAAGGAAACGGCTGAACGCTTGGGGATCAGTGCAGTGACTGTTTCTCGGCGTGTTAAGAAGGGGCTGGATTTGCTGAAAGAGATTATGACTAAACAGCTTTAGTCATTAGTCATTAGTCATTAGTCATTGGTTATTAGTCATTAGTCATTAGTCATTGGTTATTAGTCATTGGTTATTAGTCATTAGTCATTAGTCATTGGTCATTAGTCATTGGTCATTAGTCATTAGTCATTAGTCATTAGTCATTAGTCAGCAGTCATTAGTCAGCAGTCATTAGTCAGTAGTCAGTAAGTAAATCAACCTAATTAAACGTAAAACGCTATGGCTGTTAGATCCCCGACTTCTTTAAGCCTGCGCGGTTCTGGGTGTTCTGTTTTTTTAGGTTGGTCTACTTAGTCAGTAGTCAGTCAACAGTCAACAGTCAACAGTCAACAGTCAACAGTCAACAGTCAACAGTCAACAGTCAACTAACTAATTTTTAGATGTGGCGGACAAATTTATCTAGCCTTTCGACAGCTTTTTTAATTGTGCCTAAATCGGTGGCGTAAGATAAGCGAATGTGGTCGTCTGCACCAAAAGCAATGCCGGGAATAACTGCTACTTGTTGCTGTTCTAATAAAGCGTCGGAAAATTCTAGAGAAGTCATGCCAGTTTTGCTGATATTGACAAACATATAGAAAGCGCCGTCGGGTTTGGTGCAGCTAATTCCGGGGATAGCATCGAGTAATTCAAATATTACCTGACGCCGATCGGCAAAAGCTAGACGCATTTTTTCCACAGATTCTTGGCTGCTTTCCAAAGCTGCGATCGCCCCGTACTGTGCAAAGGTACACACGTTTGAGGTACTATGTCCTTGAACGGTACTGGTAGCTTTGATTAATTCGATCGGTCCGGCCAAATAGCCAACTCGCCAGCCAGTCATGGCGTAAGCTTTGGCAAAACCGCTGCTGATAATTGTGCGATCGAAGATTTCTTGGCCCAGGGAACCGATGCTGACGTGTTGGGCTCCGTCGTATATAATTTTTTCGTAAATTTCGTCCGAAACGACTAAAATATCTCGCTCGACTATCACCTCAGCTAGTGCTTTGATTTCCGCTGGATTATACACCATTCCCGTCGGGTTAGATGGCGAATTGAGTACAAATAACTTGGTGCGGGGAGTAATCGCTTGACGCAGTTGTTCCGGGGTGATTTTATATCCCGTAGAAGCATCAGTCTGGACAATTACTGGCTTACCGCTGGCGAGCTTGACCATTTCTGGATAGCTCAGCCAGTAGGGAGCAGGTATAATTACTTCGTCTCCCGCCTCAATCAGAGCCATCATCAGATTGTAGAGAGAATGCTTGCCACCGTTGGTGACGATGATATTCTCAGGTTGATAGTGGAGATTGTTGTCGGAGCGGAGTTTGCGGGCGATCGCAGCTTTTAACTGCGGTTCCCCAGCCGCCGGACCGTATTTAGTCTTGCCACTGTCTAAAGCTTGCTTAGCCGCTGCTTTAATGTGTTCTGGGGTATCAAAATCTGGTTCTCCCGTACTCAAACTACATACATCAATGCCCTCGGCCTTCATGGCTTTCGCCTTAGCTGCGATCGCTAAGGTGATGGAAGGAGGAACTTCACCCACTCGTGCTGCCAACTTAATCATTGGATTTTAGATATTAGATTTTTGACTTTAGATCTTAGGGGGTAAAATCTTGATATTCAACCCCGTTGTTAGGGAATTATGACATTTGCTTAGCTAGTACGTACAGGATTCAGTAATTAAACAATAAAAATTGAAAAAGCTATTAGTTTTAATTTTTATTGTTTATGGTTTATTTTTTGACGCGATCGTTGTACCATTTTTGATGCCTTCTTACCCTCAACCCCGATCTACAAGCTTATGGATCTCAAATCTCTGATTCACGATATTCCTGATTTCCCCAAACCGGGAATCATGTTTCGAGATATTACAACTTTGCTGCGAAACCCCCAAGGACTGAGCTACACCATTGACATTTTAGCCGAAAAGTGTTGTGAAATGTGTCCTGACTATGTAGTGGGTATGGAATCGCGGGGCTTTATATTTGGCACGCCTTTGGCTTATAAAATGGGAGTGGGCTTTGTTCCAGTCCGCAAGCCGGGGAAATTGCCTAGAGAAGTTTATTTCGCTGAGTACGACTTGGAGTATGGTGTCGATCGACTGGAAATGCACCAAGACGCGATGACATCGGGTAGTCGGGTGCTAATTGTGGATGATTTAATCGCCACTGGCGGGACAGCAGCAGCTACAGCTAACTTGTTAGAGCAAGCTGGCTGCGAACTGGTCGGTTTTGCTTTTATTGTCGAATTGCAAGCCTTGGGCGGCAGGCAAAAATTGCCGGATGTGCCAATTGTTACGCTAGTTGAGTATTAGTCAGTTGACTGTTAACTGTTGACTGTTGACTGTTGACGGTTGACTGTTAACAGTTGATTGTTGAATAAACACTTTTTAACCGCTCTTGCCGCAGAGGACACAGAGTCAGAAAGTCAGAGAAGAGAGAGATGAATTATTCCGATACTAACGGATTTGATCTCATTCACAAATCTAAATTCTCAATTCTCAAGTTGATGGTTGAATAAACACTTTTTAACCGCTCTTGCCGCAGAGGACGCAGAGTCAGAAGAAGAGAGAAGAGAGAGATGAATTATTCCGATACTAACGGATTTGATCTCATTCACAAATCTAAATTCTCAATTCTCAAGTTGATGGTTGAATAAACACTTTTTAACCGCTCTTGCCGCTCTTGCCGCAGAGTCAGAGAGTCAGAGAAGAGAGAGATGAATTATTCCGATACTAACGGATTTGATCTCATTCACAAATCTAAATTCTCAATTCTAAATTCTAAAATGCTATGACTTCTATTAAATTGCACGATAATTTACGAGTGTTGAGTTCTCTGTTTGGCGGCGAGACATTTACCTATGTTTTCAAGAGATTGTTGCAGGCTCTGTTAACGCTGTTTTTGGCGTCGATTCTTTGTTTTGCAATTATTGAGCTTGCACCGGGAAATTACTTGGATACTTTGAGCCAAAATCCGAAGATTTCGCCGGAGACTCTTAAGCAACTCGAACAACAATTTGGCTTGGATAAACCAGCTTTTGTGCAGTATTGGCTGTGGTTGCAACAAATTGTAACGCGGGGGAATTTTGGTACGAGTTTTGTGTATCAGCGATCGGTGGCTTCTCTGCTGTGGGAAAGGGTACCGGCGACGCTGTTGATGGCGATCGCATCTTTGATTGTAACTTGGGCGATCGCGATTCCTTTGGGAATCATCGCCGCTGTCAATCAAAACCGGACAGTCGATCGCATTTTGCAAGTAGTCAGCTACACAGGACAAGGATTTCCCAGCTTTATCATGGCTTTGCTGCTGCTATTTTTCGCACAGAATACATCGCCTCTTTTTCCAGTAGGAGGAATGACAAGTATTGACCACGCAGACTTACCTTGGTGGGGTCAAATCATGGATTATGGCTGGCACTTAATTTTGCCAACAGTCGCCTTGAGCCTGACCGGTTTCGCAGGTTTGCAAAGATTGATGCGGGGACAATTATTGGATGTACTGCGTCAAGATTATATCAGAACAGCAAGGGCTAAAGGTTTGCCGGAAAATCGAGTAATTTATGTGCACGCTCTGCGGAATGCGGTTAATCCATTGGTGACGCTGTTAGGTTTTGAGTTTGCTAGTTTGTTAAGCGGTGCGTTTATTGCGGAACTTTTCTTTAATTGGCCTGGTTTGGGAAAACTGACTTTGGAGGCTGTGACTAATCAAGATTTGTATTTAGTAATGGCCACTTTGATGATAGGTTCTGCGATGTTGATTGTGGGTAATTTGTTGGCAGATTTGTTGCTCAAAGCAGTCGATCCTCGAATTAAGCTGGAAGATTTGAAATAATAGAATTAGGCCTAAGGGTAAAAACGCGATCTCAAATCCCTTAGTATCGTCCTGTATTCATCTCCCTCTTCTCTTCCTCTGCGCTCTCTGCGCTCTCTGCGGTTAAATAATTCCTATAACTGGGTATGAGTCAGAAGTCAAAAAGTAAGAAATCTAAATTTTTACCGAAATGGGATGACAGTTCCTTTAAGGAAATGCTAGGCTAGTTGTAGACTTCTATTTCCATGCCAGAGATGCACCGATAAAATTTCTCTTACCGCTCAAAACATGGCAAAACAACTAGCAATAGAAACTCGCGGGCTTACCAAACAATTCGATCGCCATATCGCAGTCAATGACATCGATTTGCAAGTAGCAGCAGGCGAAGTATGCGGACTCATCGGCCCCAACGGTGCGGGGAAAACTACTTTGCTGCGAATGTTGGCGGCTGCTGAGGAACCGACTATAGGGGAAATTTACATCAATGGCGATCGCTTATTGCGCGATCGATCGCACCCCATGCTCAAACAGCGCATCGGCTTCCTTCCCGACGATTTTCCCCTCTACGACGAATTGACTGTTTGGGATTATTTAGACTATTTTGCGCGACTCTACAACCTCCAGCAGCCGCGCCGCCGATCGCGAATCAACTCCGTTTTAGAACTCGTGCAACTAACCAACAAGCGCAACAGCTTAATTTCCACCCTTTCGCGGGGGATGAAACAGCGCCTGAGTTTGGCGAGAACTATTATCCACGAACCGCTGTTGCTATTGTTAGATGAACCAGTTTCTGGCTTAGATCCGATCGCCCGAATGCAGTTTCGCGAAATTATCAAAACCTTGCAATCAGTCGGAATGACCGTAGTCATATCATCTCATGTTCTGAGTGACTTAGCCGAACTTTGTACCTGGATTGGTATTATGGAACTTGGATATCTGGTCGAAAGTGCACCTTTACAAGAACTCTATAAACGCCTCAGTCGCCAGCAAATTTTCCTGTCGGTTTTAGGCAATAATTTAGAAGCGCTAATATCCGAGTTAAAAAACTTTCCTTGGGTGGAAAATTGGGAAATAGTGCCGGAAACTCAGCAGGTTTGTGTTAACTTTTCGGGAAGCCAGGAAGATGCAGCAAATTTATTGCGGGAACTTGTCGCGGCCAAGATTCCTCTAACCGAATTTCATTGCACTCAAGAAGACTTAGAAACCATTTTCCTGAAGATGGGACATAAACAAGCATCCTAATTTACTCGTTTCCTCTTTACCAGACAGTGAGTTATCATTGAGTTATATTCTTTACGGTTGGATCGGAATTATTTAACCGCAGAGAGCGCAGAGGACACAGAGGAAGAGAAGAGAGAGAATTACCAATCACCAATCAGTAATAACTTATGACACTCAATTTACTAGACAAAATTGGCAACTGGAATCCCCAGTTATTTCGAGAAATGAAGGGCCGCTTGAATATTGGCAATATGGCGATCGCCTCGGCCTTTTCCCTCAGCGCTCAACTGCTGCTATTCATGTATTACAGCGCCCAGATACCCGTTCCCCCTGCTAATGGAGAGGACACTTACCCCGTCTATAGCAGATTTTGCTTAGAGACTGTCAATCCCTATGATACAAAGTGCGTCACAGATGCTTTGGGCAACTTTGTCATTAACTGGCAGAAGTTGTGGCTAGAGATATTCTTTTTGCTAAGCATATTTAGCGTGTTAGCCCTATTACTAGGAGGGACTTATATGCTTGTCAGCGACTTAGACAGGGAGGAACGCCGCGGCACCCTCAACTTTATTCGCCTCAGTCCCCAGCCAGCCAAAACAATTTTTCTGGGCAAAATTCTGGGCGTCCCAATTCTACTTTATCTAGCAGCAATTCTGGCAGTACCGCTGCACCTGTACAGTGGATTAGCTGCTCAAATACCCCTGAATGGAATTTTATGTTTCTATGCAGCGGTTGCAGCTAGTTGTGCTTTATTTTACAGCGCTGCGATGCTATTTGGATTGACAACGAGTTGGTTGGGAGGATTGCAACCTGCGTTAGCTACCATTCCGGTTTTTGCTTTCTTGTGGATTTCTGCGATGCTCCAGTTCACGCACACTGCTTGGGATTTGCTAACATTTTTGTCTCCCATTGCTATCCTGAAATATCTGCTTTTTGGAGTTGTTTCTAAATACGATCAATTCCCTTGGTTAGTTTTAAATTTAGACAATTTGCAATGGTTTTACTCGCCAGTAGGTGAAAATATTGCGAGTGGCATTGCTTTATCTCTCTTAATTTGCGGTGCAGGAACCTATTGGATGTGGCAGGGATGGCAGCGCCGCTTTCCTAATCCCAGTGCTACAGTTTTCAGCAAGCGGCAAAGTTATTTGCTAGTTATCTGCTGTCAGGTAATAATTTTAGGGTTTGCACTCCAATCCAACCCCACACCCTACCGTAATATCAGCGCTTTACTTATCTTTAATTTGCTGATGTTCTTAGCTTTAATTGCAGCTTTAACATCTCAGAGACAATCTTTGTACGATTGGGCGAGGTATCGGCAACAAATCGTTCCGAGCAGTCATAAGTTGTGGCGACGCTACCCATTACTCGATTTAATTTGGAGCGATAAAAGTCCGGCTGTAGTTGCGATCGCGATTAATTTGCTGATCTCAGTCATAATTATAACACCTTGGGCGCTGTTGGAAAAATTTGAGACAAACGGATTTTGGGGCGTAATTCTCTGCATGAATCTCATCCTAATTTATGCAGCTATCGCCCAATTATTCCTATTTACCAAAACCCGAAATCAGGAAATTTGGGCCGTCGGGACAGTGGGTGGCGCTATCTTGTTGCCGCCTGCGATTTTATGTATGCTGTTGCTCGCCCCAGAAAAAGCTCCTGTTTTCTGGTTGTCTTCAACATTTGCTAGCTTTTGGTTTTCGGGGGTGAGCGCAGTCGCATCAGGAAATACGATTTTGCTATCCATACTCAGTCAGTGGACTGTGTTGCTGTTGTTGAACCTTAAATTGCGATCGCAACTGAAACTCGCAGGGGAATCAGCTTCTAGGGCACTGCTGAAAGCTTGAACAAGAATACGCGGCTCCCCGCAGGCTTAAAGAAGTCGGGGATCTAACAGCGATCGCATTTTACGTTATTCCCAATTCCCAATTCCCAATTCCCAATTCCCAATTCCCAATTCCCAATTCCCAATTCCCGATTCCCGATCGCCAATTTGAGTTAATCTATTATTTTGATGAAGAAGATAAAATGTTTTCTCAAGTTTTCTACTTGCTGCGTTCTCGTGCTGACGGCAAATATATCAGCGCTTGTCCCAATCCAGATTCGGCGGTAAGTTACCTGCTGATGTTTCGTGAAGATTATGATGCTTTGAGTTATCTGAACGCCCATGCTGCGGATGTGGCCGATCGCTTCGGGGTAGAATCTATTTCCGGTTCTCAGGTAGATAAGCTGCTTCAGCGTTGGGGATTTAACGGCGTGGGGATTGTTCAAGACCCGCTGTTGCCAAATATTCAGTTTTTAACGACTAATAATTGACAATTGACAACATTTGTGCTTAACCCGGTTTCTGGAAAAAATCGGGTTTTTTGCTGAAGTTTTGAGGCGATTCTTACACTCTGCCTGTATAGAGGTGTCCACCATATTTAGTGCAAATTGTGAAATTTGTCAAGCTTTCACCCTAAATCTGAATCCTGTTGTATATTCATAGTCTGTTGATTTATTCCGACAAGTCAGTACACAACCTATGGTTCGAGAATTAGAGCGATCGAGTGCTAGTGAGAAACCCAACCAGTCCGATTTCCCCGAAACAGCACCCGCAGCCAATCCAGTATTTTTCAGGACGTACAGCCGCCGTACCGACACGGGAAGAGAGACTTGGGCCGATGTGTGCGATCGCACCGTCAAAGGCCTCCAAAAACTCGGAGACCTCACCCCCGAAGAAACAGAGCTCCTACACCGGATGCAAAACCAGCTCAAAACCCTCGCTTCCGGCCGCTGGCTGTGGGTGGGCGGCAGCAAGTGGATCGAACAACCAGAGAATTTTTCCGGCGCATATAATTGCTCCTCAACAAATATTCTCGACTGGAAAGCCTTCGGTTTGTTGATGGATTTGGCGATGATGGGCTGCGGCACCGGTGCAGTTTTGGAACCCAAATATATCAACCAATTGCCACCGATTCGCAACCGCTTAACCGTGACAATGCAAGGCGAAATCGGCTCTACACCAGCTCAATTGCGCCGTCAAGAAACCGAAGTAAAAATAGCAGAAAAAACCGCAACTATTTATGTCGGAGATTCTCGCCAAGGTTGGGTAAAATCCTATCAAACTTTGCTGGAATTATCCACAGATGAAAGATTTGCGGGAGCCGTTGAAATCTTCATTGATTTGAGCGATGTTCGCCCGGTGGGAGAACCTTTAAAAGGTTTTGGCGGAGTAGCAAATCCGGTGAAATTGGCAGACCTTTATCAGCGCTGCGCGGCCATCTTGAATAAAGCTCAAGGGCGGCAGTTAAATTCAGTAGAATGCTGCGTGTTGATAGATGAAGCAGCGGTCACAATTGTTGCTGGAAATATCCGGCGCAGCGCGGGAATTCGTCAGTTTGATTCTGGTGATGAACTAGGGGCAAATGCCAAGGACAATCTCTGGCAACAAGATGAAAATGGCAACTGGAAAATAGATCCAGAACGCGATGCTTTGAGAATGGCAAATCACTCTCGTGTTTTCCATTACAAACCTACCTTAGAAGAATGTATTGATGCTGTAAGAAAACAGTATTATTCTGGCGAAGGTGCAATTCAATGGGCTGGTGAAGCTGTAGCTAGAGCTAACGTTGATTTAATTCCAACGCCGAGTCTTAAACTTGAGTTTTTGAAAGCTTACAACGAAGGAAAAGCTAAACAGTGGTTCCAGGAAGGCTATCCTAATATGACTGCTGATGAATTAGAGCATCGGTCAGTCCGTTTGGGATTAAACCCGTGTGGTAAGTAATTTTGCCTCACGTTAAAAACCCCGCAAATTCGGAGAAGACTGAGATGTTAATTCCGAGGTAAGTAAGGGAATTAAAAATCCTTTACCACCGTAGAGCGTACCAGGTGAACCTTCTTTTTTGAAGAATATAATCCTGGCAAGAGTGCGGGGCATTTACCACTAGAGTAAATGAAAAAGTACGCCGAGCTACAGGTAAAATGGAATCTGTAGAACTAGAGGATAAAAAGCCTTTAGGATAACAAAACTGGAAATCATCGGCTCTAATTTTCACTGTGTCAGTGGAGAGACTCTGCTAATTACTAGAGACGGACTGCATCAAATAAAGGATGTTGTTGGAACTGAAATCGAGATTTGGAATGGTCAAAGATGGAGTTCTGTCACACCATTTCAGACAGCGAGTGATACCAAGGTTGGACGACGCAAACTTTATCGTGTGAAGTTTGCTGATGGTACTTATCTGGATGCCACAGAATATCATCGTTTCTTTGTCAAGGATCGATTTGGTAAAGTTTACCAGGAAGTCCAAACCAAAGACTTGATGGATACAAGTCGATATAGCATTCATACTGAACCTTTCACAATTCAGTATGAAGATGGCATGAATATCGATGCAAGTTATGCTTACACTTTGGGTGTGGCTGTAGGAGATGGAACTACAGACAAAAATGATCATGCAAAAGTTCGACTTTACGAAGGAAAAATGGCATTGTCAGTAGCAGGAAATAAGTCGCCTGACAGAAACTATGACTATTTACCTGTTTTTACAGATGTAACTAACTTGAGCTTTTCTGGAGAATTTCTGAAAAGTTTGAAAGTTAACCCAGAAGCACTAAATGTAATTGCTAGCTGGAATCGGCAAGCAATTTTACATTTTATTGCTGGATTAGCCGATACGGACGGATCGAATACCCATAGTAATGGTATCAGAATTTATATTTCTGACCGCGATCGCGCTTTCAGAGTTCAGTTACTTTTGACCAAATGTGGTATTCGCTCATCGCTAAATCTTTCTGCTCATCAAGGAGCAGTTACTAATTACGGTGTCCGAAGTCGGGATTTGTACTACTTGCAAATTACTGACTGTGGTGAAATTCCTTGTCAGCGGTTAGATGTGAGCAAAGGGACGAAGGCTAAACACAAAGGTAAATGGCAAGTTATCAGAAGTGTCGAAGAATTACCAGGATTGCATGATACTTACTGTTTCAACGAACCAGAGTTTCATAAGGGAGTTTTCGGCAATACCCTAACTGGAAACTGTAACTTGGCTGAGGTTCACCTCAATCAAATAGACCCTTACAACTTCAAAGAACAAGAAGAAGCCTTCAGGGCCGGAGCTCTATCTGTCGCGGTACTTCTCAATCACAAATTTAGCGAACCTCGCTATCAATATAGCCGCGAATTAGACCCGATTGTCGGCGTATCTTTCACGGGATTGTTCGACTTCTTCGTTCATGCTTTTGGCGTTGAGTGGCTGCGCTGGTGGGTGGAAGGTCGCCCGCAAACCGAGCAGGGAATGGCGTTTAAACAACGGGAAGAAGAGTATTTGAGTGGTTGGTGCGAGATTGTGAATGGGGTAGTTTGGGATTATTGCGATCGCCATTCATTAAAACGCCCAAATCGCTGCACAACCGTTCAACCATCGGGTACAAAATCTCTACTGACAGGTGCTTCTCCCGGCTGGCATCCCCCGAAAGCCCAGCGTTTCATTCGCCGAATCACTTTCGGCAAAAACGACCCTGTAGCCCTCGCCTGCATCGACTACGGATACAACGTAATTCCATCTCAATCTGACAAAGATGAAGATGGTAATTTGCTAAACAATCCCTTCGATGAACGCTGTACAGAATGGCTGGTAGAAATACCCGTTGCTGTCAGTTGGGCTGATTTACCCGGTGCCGATGAAATTGACATCAACAAATTCTCAGCGGCGGCACAAATGGACTTTTATATGCAAGTGCAAAAGTTCTACGTGCGACACAACACCAGCGCGACGATTGAGTTGCGAGAAAATGAAATTGAAAGTTTGGGTACGCGGATTTATGAAGCGATTCGCGATGACGAAGGCTACATTTCCGCCGCACTTTTAGCTCGGTTTGATGCTCTTGAAACTTTCCCGCGTTTGCCCTTTGAACCGGTGAACAAGGAAACTTATGAGACGATGTTGAAAGACGTTTTAGTGCGTCGCCAAATTGATGTTTTTCAGGTGGCACTGAGTCGTTATGACTTGGGTGAAATGATGGATTCTGGGCCTGCGGGTTGTGATTCTGATAAGTGTTTGATGCCGGAGACTAAGGCTATTTAATAGCGTTGAATTCAAATCCCCCAAATAAATGGGGGATTTTTTTTTATATCGTTTCTGGTTGCATCGGAATGTTTGAACCGCAGAGAACACAGAGGACACAGAGGGAGAGAATAGAGATCTGAATAATTCCGATGAAGAGAGGATGTTATATCCTAGGGATAGGGCGGTTGAAACCGTGTTTACACACAGGAATTTCGCCTCTGCGGATTCAGAAATCAAGAGTCATCTAAAATCTAAAATATACAATTTAAAATGCCATGAATTCAGAAACATTACGTCTATTTAAACGCCAATCTCCCGTGAATGTGCTCGGCCCTGGAAAACAAGCAGTTATCTGGGTACAAGGCTGTCGGTTTGCTTGTCCAAGTTGTATTGTGCCGGATTCTTGGGATGAGAATGCAGGAGATTTGGTAACAGTCACAGAATTAGTAGATTGGGTGCTAGCAGTACCAGGAATTGAAGGTGTTACTTTCTCTGGTGGAGAACCGATGCTGCAAGCAGAAGCCTTATCCAATTTAGTAGATAAGCTGCGCGATCGCACAGACCTAGGCATCATGTGTTACACTGGTTATCGGCTAGAGCACCTAGAGCAACAGGGCACAGCAGCCCAGCAAACATTGTTGCAAAAAATAGATTTACTGATCGATGGACTTTACATCGAAAAACTGCACGGAGATTTACTCTGGCGCGGTTCAGCAAATCAGCGACTATTGCCTTTGACAGAGCGTTATCGCAGCTTGATTACTGCTCTATTATCTGATGCAGATACATCCGCAGGACTCGAATTTTTCATGGGATTAGCAGGAGAAATCTCTTTTGTGGGAGTGCCAAATAAACCGGGATTTAGCCAAGAGTTTGAAGCTCGAATGTTAAAGCGCGGAGTAATTGTGGAGCCAATTAAGCAAGATTAATGGCGGGCAGGCATTTTACCATTAGTGTCAATTTAAGCCTTAAATCCCTGAAAAATATTGCTTTGACCTGAGTCTAGATCCCCCTAAATCCCCCTTAAGAAGGGGGACTTTGAGCAAGTTCTTGTCCCCCCCTTCTTAAGCAGGGCTGTTTCATTCTCAGGAAAACCAGGGTTTTGTAGGGGTCGTGCCCCCGTGCCGACCCTCCCCCACCGACAATCTATCGGTTATTTCAGAGATTGGGGCGGGCACGGGGGCACCGCCCCTACGAGAGAATGAAACAGCCCTGCCTTCTTAAGGGGGGCTAGGGGGGATCGAACTTTAATAGTTAAACATTAATCTCTGACTGGGTTAGAAGTTAAGTTGACACTAATGCCATCTTGCGTGTTCTGAAAAATCTTGCAACAACTTTCAACGTTTGAATACCCAAATCCCATTAATCAGGAGAAAAAATAGATGAGTAGCAGCAGCCACAAAGAAGCTCAAGCTCGGTTAGCAAGAGAAAGACAAGAAGCAATTGAACGGGAACGTGAGCGCAAAGCCGCAGAAGAAGCACGAATTCGAGCGGCCGCGGCCGAACGAGAACGCCTTCAACGTTTAGAAAAGCTGAGAAATCAGTCGATCGCCCAAACTCAAGCCACCATCGCCAAAATACAACAAAAATCACCAGAAATCTACCCCCAAGATAGCTCAGAACTCACCAAACGCGCTCAAAGTCTCATCAATCACCTCGGTGGAGTTACAACCGAATATCAACTCCAAGAAACCATCCAAGAATTGCCCAAAATCGAACAAGAACTCGATCGCGCAATTACCCGAAAACGCCGCGACGACGAAGAGAAAAAACGCAAAGCCGAACTAGAAAAACAGCAGTTTGAGCTCGAAGAACTAGAACGGGAAATAGCCCAAATCCCCCAAGCAGACGCGATTAAATTCGATAGCGCCGGCCGCACAGCAGCCCAAACAGCCCTCAGTGCTCTCAGAAGTGCGATCGCCTCCGGGAACCCCCAAACCGCGCGATCGCCCTTAAACACTGCCACAGCAGCAGTAGAACAGCATATCGCATCCGTAGCTAAAAACCGAGCCCAATGGGAACAACAAAAAGCCGCAGCCGAACAAGCCCTTGGCGAACTGGAAGACCTGATTATTGGTTTAAAAGCCGACCCGGTAGCCAAGCGGTGGCAAATACATTTAATAGATGAATTAGCCGCCAAATTGCCAACAGGAATTGCCACCATAGAAGCAGAACAATTTGACAAACCCGCCCTGATTCTAGCAGCAGCAAAAACCCAAGAACAAGAAATCATCGCAACAGCAAATGCAGCCCAAATCCAAGCCGACCAGCGAGATTACATAGCCAAAAGTATCGCTGAAACCTTAGCAGAAATGGGCTTTTTTGTCAACGAACCTCAACTAGAAGATTCACGCTATCCCAACGCAGCGCTAATACTGAAAGCTGCTACTAATTCAGGTAAAGGAATTAGTATCAGCGTACCAGTAGAAGGCGAAGTTTGGTACAACGTCGATGGCTATTCCAAAACCACCGAAGCAGCCGTGGGAGGAGGAACAGCAGCCGTTTGTGACGAAGCCGAAGAAGTGCTCACAGAAATGCACGATCGCCTCGGAGCAGAATTCGGCATCAACATGACCGAACTCACCTGGGAAGGAAAAGACCCCGATCGGATAATACGAAAAGCCGACGACTTACCCAACAACGACCAACAACAAAACCGCACCGGAAACTAACCAAAACCAACCCAAAAATAGCCCCCAAATTCATCCGGGGGCTAACACCAAACCCCTTGACATCGGAATCATTCATCTCCCTCCTCTCTTCCTCTGCGCCCTCTGCGCCCTCTGCGGTTAAATCAATCCAAAATCCCAAATAAAATGAACAGCCAAAACATCACATCATCACGCTGGATACAAGAATTTGAAAAACAACTATACCGCCGCCAACACATAGTTTTATACGGAAACATAGACGACCAATTCCTCTGGCGCGGCAGCTATCAAGGAATTCACGAATTCCTCACCAACTACTTCCAAGACCTCAACTTCCAGCTAATAGTCCGCTACGACTCCATAGACGGATTCACCTTTGCTCGACCGGAAATGAGCGATCGCTTTGAACAAATAACCCGCACAGCCGCCACCCGCATCAACCCCCAATTACAAACCCAGCCCGCCCCCGCAGCCCCAGCAGCACCCGCAAACCCAATGGCTCCACCCCCCCGTGGCAATCCCGGAGCAGTGGGCCCCAGAATGAACACCAGGGTCTCCCTAGAAGACGCCTTCGGGAACCTGCGAGCCCTCGTCTCCCAAACCGCTAGCCCAGCCGCCGCCGTCGTCGATTTAGCCGACATGATCACCTCAGACGCCTCCCGGTACAGCGGCGAAGAGCGAAACGCCCTAGTATTGCTGAAAAAAAGCACCCTAGAAGCATCCCTGATCCGAGAAGGCGATTTAGCCGGTTGTCGCAACACTTTAGTCATCCTGGCTAGAGACTTACAGCGAGTCCCAGAATGGCTATACCACAACAATCCTACGGTGTCAATGATTCAGGTATCACGGCCCAACAAAGATGAACGACGGCTGTTTGCTCAGCGGTTCCTCACAGGTTTCTATGGGGGCGATCGCATAAACAACAAACCCAGCGCCCCAGGAACACTCTCAGAGCTCGACAACCTCGCGGAAGAATTTGCTGAACTCACCGAAAACTTCCGCGCCCTAGAACTAGATGCACTGCGGGCCACATCCTGGCGCGATCGCATTTCAGTCAAACCCAAAGAAATGTGGCGGCTCATCGACTTCTACAAATTTGGGGTGCGAGATGACCCCTGGGAGCGCATGGGAGCCGAAAAGGTTTTGCAAGCCAAAACAGAGCTTCCACGCACCGTCATCGGGCAACCAAGGGCAGTACAAGCCGTAACTACCATGCTAACTACCGCCAGAATCGGACTGACGATCGGCGGGAGCAGCGGGCGGAGTGGTAAACCAAAAGGCATTTTCTTTTTTGTTGGGCCCACCGGAGTCGGGAAAACCGAATTAGCCAAAGCCATGACCAAATTAGTATTTGGGGACGAAAAAGCCTTCGCCCGGTTTGATATGTCAGAATACAAAGAAGAACACGCGGCGGAAAAATTAGCCGGAGCTCCTCCCGGTTTTGTCGGTTACGAAGAAGGGGGACAATTAACCAATCGAGTTATGGAAAACCCCCACAGTATATTGCTGTTTGACGAAATAGAAAAAGCTCACCCCAAAGTATTGGATAAATTCCTGCAAATCCTGGAAGATGGGCGACTCACCGACGGAAAAGGACAGACAGCATATTTCAACCAAACAGCAATTATTTTCACCAGCAACATCGGCGCATCAGATTTCACCGATCCTCAAACCGGTGCGAAGATCCGGGAAGGTATCATGGAGAAAGTAAAAGCCGGAAACGCCAATGACTTCTCCTGGGACCAAGTAGAAAACCACTTCCGCGCCGAAGTAGATTGGCATTTCACCACTCGCATCGGTCGCGCCGAACTGCTGAACCGCTTAGGAGATAATATAGTAGTATTTGACCTGCTGCGGCCAGAGTTCATCGAATTAATCGGAGACAAATTTTTAAAACAACTCTCCGAATGCGCCATAGAAAAGTATCGACTCACCCTAAAATTCTTGCCATCAACGCTCAATGTTTTGAGGCAAAAAATGGAACGGGGAGACAATTTACTCTTTGGCGGGAGGCGAATCAAATCACTTTTAGAAACCCTAGTCGAACGGCCATTGAATACGTGGATATTCGAGAACATTCCAGACACAAACCAATTGGCTGGACAAACCCTAGAAATCGGCATCAACAACGATGAAACCATCGAGGTAAGAGAAATATAAAATCCCTAGACTCCGCCCCGCCCAGAAACCCAAAAAACTCTTACTCCCCCCCTTAGCAAGGGGGGGCTGGGGGGGGGTTAAAATACTCAGCAACCAACAAAAAACCCCAAAAAACTTCTAACTCCCCCCCCTTAGCAAGGGGGGGCTGGGGGGGTTAAAATACTCAGCAACCAACAAAAAACCCCAAAAAACTTCTAACTCCCCCCCCTTAGCAAGGGGGGGCTGGGGGGGTTAAAATACTCAGCAACCAACAAAAAACCCCAAAAAACTCTAACTCCCCCCCTTAACAAGGGGGGGCTGGGGGGGGTTAAAATACTCAGCAACCAACAAAAAACCCCAAAAAACTTCTAACTCCCCCCCTTAGCAAGGGGGGGCTGGGGGGGGTTAAAATACTCAGCAACCAACAAAAAACCCCAAAAAACTTCTAACTCCCCCCCTTAGCAAGGGGGGGCTGGGGGGGGTTAAAATACTCAGCAACCAACAAAAAACCCCTATACAACAATGACAAAACTTTACAACAAAAGCTCAGAAAAATTTAAGCGGCAGAAGCTTCGCAGAGAAATGACAGAAGCTGAAAAGGAACTATGGAAACGAATCAGAAACAGACAGCTTGAGAATTGTAAATTTCGCAGACAATACAGTGTAGCAGCATTTGCGATCGACTTTTATTCACCAGAAATCAAGTTAGCACTAGAAGTTGATGGTGACAGCCATTTTGTAGAGGGCGCTGTAGAATATGATGCAGAAAGGCAAGAGTTTATTGAGTCGGCAAAGATTAAATTTTTGAGGTTTACTAATGATGATGTTTATCATAATTTGGATGGGGTTTTAGAGGTGATTGTGGAGGGGATTAAATCGTTGAGAACATCGGGTGTTTTACCCCCCCCAGCCCCCCCTTGCTAAGGGGGGGAGCAAGAGTTAGTTTCCCTTGCTAAGGGGGGAGCAAGAGTTAGAAATGTAGATGAGATTTAATCGTTTATTGCATCAATTCTTTTACCCCCCCCCAGCCCCCCCTTGCTAAGGGGGGGAGCAAGAGTTAGTTTCCCTTGCTAAGGGGGGAGCAAGAGTTAGAAATGTAGATGAGATTTAATCGTTTATTGCATCAACTCTTTTACCCCCCCAGCCCCCCTTGCTAAGGGGGGAGCAAGAGTTAGAAATGTAGATGAGATTTAATCGTTTATTGCATCAACTCTTTTACCCCCCCAGCCCCCCCTTGCTAAGGGGGGGAGCAAGAGTTAGAAATGTAGATGAGATTTAATCGTTTATTGCATCAACTCTTTTACCCCCCCCAGCCCCCCCTTGCTAAGGGGGGGAGCAAGAGTTAGAAATGTAGATGAGATTTAATCGTTTATTGCATCAACTCTTTTACCCCCCCAGCCCCCCCTTGCTAAGGGGGGGAGCAAGAGTTCAACCGACAATCTCACCAAAACCCGGTTTCTGAGCCCAAGTAACAACCACCAACCAACAAAACCAACTAAAAATCATGTACCCAGAAAGATTTTGGAGAAAACTACAAGGCGAAACAGTCAACAACGAATACTACCTCCAAGAATACCTAGGATGTGGAGCCTATGGAGCCGTATACAAAGCAGATCAAGTAATCATAGACCAATTCATCAGAGAAATAGCAATCAAACTAATCGCCTTAGAAGAAGATGAAACCAAAGCCAAAAAACAACTAAACGAACTAATAGCAGCAGCCAACTTGCTACACGAAAACATCATCCGTAGCTACACAGTGGGCTTGTGCGAAATCAAAGGAGACGAATATTTATTCATCGTCATGGAAATCGCCGCAATCACCCTAGAAAAAAAACTAAAAACCGGAAAACTCTCCATAACAGAAGCCAGAGAAATAGTCAAAGCCACAGCAGCAGTATTACACTACCTACACAATTTAAATCCGCGAAAAGTCCACAGAGACATCAAACCAGCCAACCTGCTATATGCAGATAACAAATGGAAAGTATCAGACTTAGGACTGCTGCGAGAAATCGGCACCAACTCACTGAGAACCCAAGATAGGAGAGGAACACCATTTTATGCTCCCCCAGAATCCTACAAGGGAGTAGTAGGAACAGCATCGGATATCTGGTCACTGGGAATCATGACAGCAGAAATCCTGACAGGAAGTCTACCATTCACAGGAAAGACAGACGAAGAAGTAATGAAAAAAACCCTAGACGAACAGCCGGAAATAGACTGGTCAAAAATACCAGAACCATTCACGGCCATAGTCAGAGGATGCTTGGAAAAAGAGCGAGAAAATAGATGGACAGTAGAACAAGTATTGACAGCATTAGAACTAAAACAGGACTTACACACTCCGACCAAAGAAACCGGGTTTTTTACTGAATCTGTTGATAACAACGAAGAATCTGATAAAAACCCGGTTTCTGAGCCCATCCTAGCCCCGGCCTTTATTAGTCGAATTGATCAATTGCTACGATCAATATCCACACCAGCCCCAAAACCAACAAAACAAACACAAACCTTTCAATTCCAAGTAATCACAGTCAACGCCAGCGGACAAATCATCAAAACAGAACAGCGACAAGCCGAATACTTTAGTGAAAACCTAGGGCGCGGAGTCAGCTTAGAAATGGTACAGATTCCCGGCGGCACATTTATGATGGGTTCCCCCGACAATGAAGAAGGTAGAAGTAATGACGAAAGTCCGCAGCATCGAGTCACAGTACCGACTTTTTTTGCAGGGAAATACGCCATCACCCAAGCACAGTGGGAAGCTGTCATGGGAAACAACCCATCGGATTTCAAAGGTGAAAAACGTCCTGTGGAAAATGTATCGTGGGATGATGCTGTCGAATTCTGTAAGAAACTCTCGCAAACAACCAGGAAAACATATCGCTTGCTGAGTGAAGCGGAATGGGAATACGCTTGTCGCGCCGGAACTACAACACCTTTCTATTTTGGGGAAACCATTACCCCAGAATTAGTTAACTACGACGGAAACCACCCCTACGCCAAGGCCTCCAAAGGACTTTACCGCAAAGAAACAACAGATGTGGGGAGTTTTCCACCTAATGCGTTTGGATTGTACGATATGCACGGCAATGTTTGGGAATGGTGCAGCGATAAATGGCACGATAATTATAGTGGCGCACCAACTGATGGAAGTTCTTGGGAAACTGGTGGATCTGAATACCGGGTGCAGCGTGGTGGTTCCTGGAGCACCTATGCGGTCGATTGCCGCAGTGCCTATTGTCTCTACTGCTCGGTGGACTACAGGTTGAGGAACAGGGGTTTTCGCGTAGCGGTTGCGTCGGTTTCTTCCTTGTCCTAGTTTTCCCCGCGAGGACTCTTCGTTTTCTCTGCTCTTTTGCTCTCTTGCGCTTTGCGCTCTTAATTCTTTTCCCTTTCTGCCGCTTGCGGCTCGATTTTTTTTTCGACTGTGCCCAAGAAACCGGGTTTTTTCCGAAATCTATCGGTGACAACCAAAAATCTGATAAAAACCCGGTTTCTGAATCCTCGACTGTGCCCAAGAAACCGGGTTTTTTCCGAAATCTATCGGTGACAACGAGGTATTTGGCAAAAACCCGGTTTCTGAGCCCCATGCGTAAATCCAAGAAACCGGGTTTTTGCCTAAATCTATCGGTGACAACGAAGTATTTCGGAAAAACCCGGTTTCTGAGCCCCATGTGTAAATCCAAGAAACCGGGTTTTTGCCTAAATCTATCGGTGACAACGAAGTATTTCGGAAAAACCCGGTTTCTGAGCCCATGTGTAAATCCAAGAAACCGGGTTTTTGCCTAAATCTATCGGTGACAACGAAGTATTTCGGAAAAACCCGGTTTCTGAGCCCATGTGTAAATCCAAGAAACCGGGTTTTTGCCTAAATCTATCGGTGACAACGAAGTATTTCGGAAAAACCCGGTTTCTGAGCCCCTCGATTCCGCCCAGTGACAACTAAGTCATGTAAAATAACAAACAAGCCAGACAGAATTTCCACTAAAAAATAACATCATGTTCAACCTAGAACTTGACTGGGATCTACCAGCTAAAATCAAAGCCAAAAACACAAAACACATCTTGCGAGTGCGAATTCGTCCCCAATCCGGTGGCCCCGGTTTACCTCTGCGAATCGCCATCGCCCTGGATACCAGCCAATCAATGGGAGGAGAAAATCTTCAGCGCGCTAAGGAAGCTTGTCGGGCTGTTGTGGCTCAATTGCGCGATCGCGATCGGCTTTCCTTAGCCGGCTTCTCCACCAGTGTAACACCATTGCTGCAATCTTTACCCGGTGGTGCCGCCGCCCTTCAACCCGCCAATACCGCCATTTCCCGACTGACAGCGGAAGGTGTTACCCGCACCGATTTAGCCTTAGATTGGATAGTCAACGCCCTACCCCCAGAAGCCGGAGTCGCGCGGGTGGGAATCTTGATTACTGACGGTCATGCTACCACATCCCAAGGAAGGATTTTAGATGATACGGGGGTTTTGATCGATAAATCCCAACAACTAGCCAACCTAGGTATAATTCTCAACACCGTCGGATTGGGAAATGCTAATAATTTTAATACAGCATTATTGACAGATTTAAGCGACAAAGGGCGAGGCTCATTTATATTTGCAGATACCCCAGCCAGCCTGGAACCCCAACTCCAAAAAAGACTCACAGAATGTCAGGCGATCGCCACCGAAAACACCGTCATCCAGCTAATACCTAGCAACGGCGTTATCATCAAAGGCTTTTGTCGTTACCGCCCCGAATATTTGCCCCTAGAAGAAACAGCGAAGAATCAATTAACCATCGGTGCGATCGCCGCCAATACCCCCACGGATTTATTAATCGAACTCGAAATTCCCCTAGGAGGATTTGACGAACCTACAGGTAACAAAGACGTAATTTCTGTAGAGCTCACAGCCAAGGGAATGACCAATCCCGTGAGAGCAAAAGCTGCCATTAATTATACAACAAGTCCTACTGAAGCGCAAAAAGACAACAAGGAAATCAAGAACGACTATTGCTGCTGGATGATTAACCTCACAAACAACGAATTGAGCCGCACCGACGACGCCAATCGGCAAAAAGAACTACTGGAAGAATCCCGATATAATGCTGAAAAAGCCGGAAAGATTGATATAGTTAATCAAATCGACCAGCAGCTAGATGACCTGGAAAAAAGCGGCAAATTAGACCCCAACAGAACCACCAAATTGCTGAGAGATTCACGAGACTTAGGAGGTAAAGAATGAGTAGTGGCTTTGGGTCCGATCCAATTTATCAAGGACGACTGACACCAGACAATGCTAAACTATTGGTACGCAATAGCAGCAGCGCCAACCAGAAATTTCCCCTGAATCAAATCCGAGCAATTATCGGTCGCAGCGATGATGCTCCCATGAGTATAGAAGACATCGATTTAACTGAATGCAAAATTGACAATAAATCTGCCATCTCTCGCCGCCATGCGGTGATTGAATGGGTAGAAGGTAAACTGCAAATTATTGATTTAGACAGTACAAACGGTACTTTTGTCAATGGGAAAAAACTCCTTACCACAGCACCGAGGCAACCGTCAAGTCCTGAAATTCTCAAAAGTGGTGATATCATAAAACTGGGCAATATTGAACTAGAGGTAATAGCTGATGGATAATTCACAAGCAAAACCGGAATTGACCTTTGCTGGCAAAACTGACTGTGGCAAAGTTCGCCCCCACAATGAAGACAATTATCTGCTAGAATCCTGGCCGGAAACATCTACTGTACTGGCCGTAGTAGCCGATGGCATGGGGGGACACAGGGGAGGAGAAGTCGCAGCCAAAATCGCTGTAGATACCTTTAGAGAGCTGCTAAAAACACGTTTACCTGAGACATCTCAAGAGCGATATAATCTATTGCTAAAATGTTTCTACGATGCCGACAAAGCCATCCAAGAAGCCGCCTGCGAAAACTACAAATTATTTGGGATGGGAACAACTATAATAGCGGCGATTGTATCTCCCACAGAATACATTCATCTCTATGCGGGCGACTGTCGTTTGTATCATTTTACCCCAGGAAATAAACCCTACATTACAGCGGATCATTCAGTGGTGCAGGTATTGCTAGAATTGGGGCGGATTACGGAGGAAGATATTCCAACTCATCCGATGCGTTCGGTGGTAAACTCTTGTTTGGGCGGCAAAGAAAAAAGTCAATTTTCGGTTGACCCAAAATGGGATAGTGAAGACTTACCTGTGGTGCGAAAATGGTCTGCGGGTGATGTTTTGTTGTTGTGTAGCGATGGGTTGAATGGAGAGGTTAGTAATCAAGAATTGACAAGTCTTGTGGAGGAGTTTGGAGACTCACCGGAAAGGCTAACTGAAGAATGTGTGAACAAAGCTTTGGAGCAAGGCGGTAATGATAATATCACGGTTATTGCTATTGTGAATTTTGGTAGATAATATAGCGACCAAAGAAACCGGGTTTTTTACTGAATCTGTTGGTGACAACTAAGTATTTCGTAAAAACCCGGTTTCTGAGCCCCATGCGTAAATCCAAGAAACCGGGTTTTTTACTGAATCTATCGGTGACAACGAAGTATTTCGGAAAAACCCGGTTTCTGAACCCCATGCGTCAATCCAAGAAACCGGGTTTTTTACTGAATCTGTTGGCTACAACGAAGTATTTCGGAAAAACCCGGTTTCTGAGCCCCATGCGTAAATCCAAGAAACCGGGTTTTTTACTGAATCTGTTGGTGACAACGAAGTATTTCGGAAAAACCCGGTTTCTGAGCCCATGCGACTCCGCCAAGAAACCGGGTTTTTTACTGAATCTATCGATGACAACGAAGTATTTCGGAAAAACCCGGTTTCTGACCCATGAATCGCACTTTTGTCAACCGTTTATATAATAATCCCGTGTTCCCTTCGCATTCATCGCTTCTCCGAGTCGATTTAATCCGTACACGTAAGCAGCGGTTCTCATACACACTGACAACTCGTCCGCTATTTTCCAAATTGCCTCAGTTTCTTCGACCATTTTATGCTTCAACCGCTGGTTGACTTCCTCCAGTGTCCAATAAAGTCCGCTGCGATTTTGCACCCATTCAAAATAACTAACTGTTACGCCTCCCGCATTTACTAAAATATCAGGTATTACCCGAATTCCCTTGGCTTCTAAAATCAAGTCAGCAGCGGAATCAATGGGCCCGTTAGCTACTTCAAAAATAAACTTAGCTTTGATGCTATCAACGTTTGCTTCGGTTATTTGATTTTCCAAAGCTGCTGGAATTAGCACGTCTACATCTAAGGCTAAAATTTCCTGATTTGTCAAGATTTCGTGTTCGACAATATTGCAAACAGAGCCTTCGCAGTAAATAGCTTTGATTCCTTTATTCGACTCTTTAAAACTGCGTATGCTGGGAATGTCTAGGCCTTGTTTAGCATGAATTCCCCCTTGGGAATCGCTGACTGCAACGACTTTGTAACCTGCTTTCCAGAGGAGTTCTGCTATTTCTGCACCGGCATTGCCAAAACCTTGGACTGCTACTGTTGTATCTTGAGGATTTATCTCAAATTTGGCGAGAATATTTTGTAATACAAAGAAAGCGCCGGTTGCTGTTGCGGTATCTCGACCTAAACTACCACCAATTGTTACGGGTTTACCAGTTACAACTGCTGGACAAAGTTGCCGTTTGATGATATTATATTGATCCATCATCCAACCCATGATCATGGGATTGGTGTAGACATCTGGTGCTGGAATATCGACATCCGGGCCGATGAAATCTGCGATCGCATCTACATAGCCCCGGCTCAACCTTTCCAATTCCAGTTTAGATAATTCCTTGGGATTTAAAGTGATTCCTCCCTTGGCTCCTCCAAAGGGCAAGTTCAAAACTGCACATTTAAAAGTCATCCAAAATGCTAAGGATTGCACTTCGTCAAGGGATACTTTTGGATGGTAGCGTACTCCTCCTTTAGATGGGCCTCTGGTATTGTCGTAGCGCACTCGATAGCCTTGGAAAATTCGCAGGGAACCGTCGTCCATCCGCACGGGAATTGATACTATTAAGCTAGATTTGGGATGTTTTAGCCGTTCGATCGTATCCTCGGAAAGGGATACATATTTTAAGGCTCGTTCTAATCGGCGGCTGGCATCGTTAAATAATGATTCTGTCATAATAGGAAAAAAGTTCGGCAACGGATTCTGTAACGGATTTAACGGATACTTCGACACTTCGACTTCGCGAGCGTACAAGTGTAACGGAGGTCAGGGAGAGGGAAGTCGGGAGAAGGGAGAATAAATATCTCGGCTAACCTACTGGTTTTCCGATACTTTTTAATTTAATCACAATCTAGGTTTGATTTTGTCAACTGTCAACTGTCAACCGTCAACCGTCAACCGTCATACCAATTTAATGGGTCGTTACATATATCTCGATCCCCCTAAATCCCCCTTAATAAGGGGGACTTTGAGCAGAATCTTGTTCCCCCCTTATTAAGGGGGGTTAGGGGGGATCAGATTCTACGGGGCCTCATAAAAAACTGGTATCAACTGTCAACTGTCAACTTGTGTCGATCGCCAATCTCGCATTCCAAAGCAGAAATTAAGCATATAGACTTAAAATAGAGGGTGATATCTCAACTCAAGACAAAACTTGAGTTCGATCGCTCAAATCGAAGCCAGCCATTAGGGGAATTAAATTCTGAGATCGATCGACTAATTAACTCACCTTCTTAACTCAATAATTTTTATGATTGCACTCCTAGCCGCCCTCTCTGCGTCTGCGGCGGGGGGTATGAGAATTGCCCTGCCCCTGCTGTTAATTGGTTTGTTGCGAATCGACAAACTGTGGTCGGAAATACCTTTATTGTCGCGGCTTCACCCCCAAGTGGCGATCGCAATTTTGGTGAGTTGGTCGCTGTTAGAATTATTTGCTTCTAAAACCTTTACGGGACAGCGGGTGCTGCAAATTGTGCAGATTATTTTCAGTCCCATTGTAGGAGCGATTATGGGAGTTGCGATCGCAAAGGTAAGTTCGATCGACGAAATTGTTGCTCACCCTTGGATGCTGTGGATTATTGGTGTGGTCGGAGGTTTGTTGGCTTTAGTGCTGCAACTGGTACAAGCTGGATGGTTTTACCGGCTGAGGGGTTTACCACTTTGGGTGATTTTTGTCCAAGATGGTTTGTGCATTGCTTTGGTGTTGTTTGCTTTTGATGCGCCGCGCCAGGGTGGATTGATTGCGATGCTGCTGCTGTGGCTGGCAATTCGCAGTTCTAAAGAGTGGTATCGCTGGTACAGGAGTCAAGCAACACTAGGCTTATTGGGAAATCCCCGCCAAGGTAAACGCGATCCAGATTAATTTAATGATTGGGTATGGGGCATGGGGCATGGGGCATTGGTTATTAGTTATTAGTTATTAGTTATTAGTTATTAGTGATTAGTTATTAGTTATTAGTTATTGGTTAATTGCTACCAATGCCCAATTTCCCAATTCCCCATCCCTCCGCTTCGCTTCGCCCAATTCCCGATGCCCAATTCCCAACTCCCAATTCCCCATGCCCAATTTCTAATTTAAAGCAATCCGATCGAGTGTAAGGGGCCGTGACCGGTAATTAACTCCAGCAATAGTGCCATAAAACCAATCATCGCCACACGACCATTCCAGACTTCCGCCCCCGTCGTCAAACCCCACTCCCACTGCTCTTGAGGATACATCTTCACTTTCTTGGAAGGGCGTATCACATCAGAGAACTTAACGCTGGGAGATTCTATCGACTCAATGACTAAATCTGCCAAGGCCTCAATAAACACCGGATAAGTATTCAGGGCGGGCACTCTGTAGAAATTGTGAATCCCCGACTCTTCTGCCAATTCTCGATACTCCATGTCAATTTCTTGCAGAGTTTCGATGTGCTCCGACACAAAACTAATCGGAACTACTAACAAATCTTCGACTCCATTTGCTGCCAATTTGGTGATGGCATCTTCGGTGTAAGGCTTGAGCCATTCCACCGGGCCGACCCGACTTTGATAGGCTAGAGTGTGTTCGTTCGATCGATTCAAATGCTCCATAATCAGACGAGTGCAATCTTCAATCTCGCGCTGATAGGGGTCTCCAGCCTCTTCTACATAGCTGACGGGGACACCGTGGGCGCTGAAAAAGATGTGAACTCGATCGGGATTAGGAATGTGGTCTAATTCTTGGGCGATTAATTCAGACATTGCCTGAATATAGCCTGGCCGATGATACCAAGAAGGGATAGCGGTATATTCAATCTCCTTGAGTTCTGGATCTTTGCCCCAGATTTCTTCTAGCTGTCGGAAGCTAGAACCGCTGGTACTGATGGAAAATTGAGGATACAGTGGCAAGATTGCCAATTGTTCGATGCGATCGCGTTTGATTTGGGCGATCGCCTCTTCAGTAAAAGGATGCCAGTAGCGCATCCCCACATAAACTTGAGCATCTTTTCCCTTGGACTGCAAGCACTTTTGCAGTGCCAGCCCTTGTTCGTCTGTAATGCGACGCAAAGGAGAGCCGCCCCCGATTTGGCGGTAGTTTGCCTGGGATTTCTGAAAACGCAGGGTTGAAATCAACCAGGCGAGTGGTTTCTGCATCCAGGGAAACGGCAGGCGAATAATTTCCGGGTCAGCGAACAAGTTGAACAGGAAAGGGCGGACATCCTCGATTTTATCGGGCCCGCCCAAGTTTAATAGCAATACTCCTACACGGCCCATAACGATTACAGCTCTCCCATCGTCTTAGTTCTGTTACTTATTTCAACAATTTGACACTCTCAGGTCTGAAGACACTGAGATTCTTGGTTCAGCGAGCCGACTTGCCAAGACAGGATTCCTCCTGTAAGAGTAGAGGTCGATTCTCCCCAAGCGTTGCTCGGATCGGCGTCCAAAAGTTTCGGTATGTCCTACCGTACTTAATTAGTTTTTTTTGCCTATTGACATACCTCCCCGTCTATCAAGTCCGAGGATTCCTTGACGCTTCATAGCAACGCGCTCCGCAGGGACACGGCACTGCCGTGTCCGTACGTCTTACCGTCGCTCCACGTCCGTTTAGAGTCTCCCAATGCCGGCTCGGCGACTATCTGTATTCTAGCAAAAAGCCGTCAAGCTTATGACGGGGCTTGTATCCCAGTTTTTTGGTCAAACTTTGTCCAAATCTAGCTTTCCTAAACTGCAACACCCTTAGGTGAGACTACGCACTCAACCAATCTAGTTAAGTTTTTACGTTGTTTAGTTATACTTATTTCTCGACTTAATCCTAATCATATCACAAAATATGCGGAGGATGTGTTTAATCTAGAAAGAACACGGTGACTTTAGTCACACGGATCGCTGATAGTCTGGGCCCTGAAGGGACTGAGTTTTACGCTTACCGAGTAACAATATAGCTTCATAATTTTGACGGTGGCAACAATTTTTCGAGATTTAAGCCATCGGTATCAGTGGTTGTAGGATGCGATCGCCCGTCTAGCTGCTCTGAGTGGCGGTCAAACCACGCAGTTTTTTGTGCAATACTCCCAGGTGGTGTAAAACTGGACCCTTCGGGGCGATCGCTACAACAGCCAACTGTCAACTGTCAACTGTCAACTGTCAACTGTCAACTGTCAACTGTCAACTGTCAACTAAATAAACTTTCTCGCTTCGGCCAAAGCCGCCTCAAACTTGAGCAATACATCCTCTTGTGTGTGAATAACTTTCTCCTGTTCCAGCAGCCGTCGGCCGAACCTAAAAATGCCATCCTGTTCTACGTGCTCTACAGATGGCAGCGTTTCTGGATGCGGCAAAAACTTTCTGCCGATCGTGTACGGCGTGTGGTAAGAAAAACTAAAATCGGGAAATTTGTCGCTCTTGATTTCGAGGTAATAAAGCGAATAATAATCTTTGGTTTCGCAGTACACGCATTCGCGACACTTATTTACCAGTTTGCGGTTCTGATAGAAAAAATCCCACTTGTCCCAATAGTAATCATCTTTCATCATTTCCTGGTGGTCGTCGCAAAGTTCGAGATACAATTTGTCAGCATCGTTGGGACGGTAGAAATAAAGCATAGCGTAGGGCAGCTCAATCAGTACCTTGACTGCTTGATTTTTTCGCTGGTACCATTCCTGCCGGTGAATTTCATAAGTTTCTTTATCTTCAATCGCTTTGGCACCGTTAAGCTGATTTTCTTTGGCCCACCGCGAAGCCCAAACAGTCCAGTAAGCTAGCTGGAAGGTTGCAGAAATTTCTGCGGAACCTTGTGCTTCCCAGTCGGCAATAATTTTTGACCAAGCCGAACTAAAAGCTAATCGGGAGTCTTCCTTTTCTTGGTGGCTTTCTTTACTAATTTGCGTGGCAGTTTTGCCATTATTTTGAATCTGCCATTTTGGTTCTTTTCGCCAACTATTGATATCGGATTGTGATAGACTCAAGATGAATCTTCTGTCGTGAACAGGATATTCTAAATGAATTCCTGATTTGAGAAACGTCCGGTATTCCAAAACAGGGAGTTTGCCTTGTTCAATCCATTGTTGGCGTTCTTGTGTCGAACATTTGAGCAGTTTTTCTAATTCTACTGGCTCGACAGCCAATTCACTTTTGAATGTGTCCCAAAATCTTTCTTGTTCGGCTGCGTTTACTTCCAGCACGGATACAATTGTGCTGACGAGGTGGTCTGTTTTGTGTTGGGAATTTTCGGAAAGTCCTAAAAAGTCAAGGAGTTGGGCTTTGAGTATGGGTCTGGAAGAGATTAGCTCGGCTAACATGAGAAGCTCCAGTAGAGTCAGAACTTGCGCTTTTGTTGAATCTGCAAGATTTGCACAAGTCTATATATCTTACGGCAATTCAAGGGGCGATCGCCCGCAATTCACGCCAAAATCAGCAGAAATACTCAAAATTGGCGACGGCGGTCGATCGGCCTTTGGGCTAAAATCGATAATTGCGATCGCGCACCCACAAACTCACGGGCACAGCATGACCTTTTTTGTCCACCTTAACTTCTACCACAAAAGATTGCCTTTGTCCCCTTTGAGCTTCGCCAATCTCGTTATTGACTTTTTCCCTTTCATTTTCGGGCATATAATAAGTTTCTAAACCATATTCCATCCGCCCGCCATTATATTTACCCTGAATCGCGATTTGATTTGCTGGCAAATTAGGGGGATTTTCCAAACTGACGCCCACGGGTTTCCAAGGTTTTGGAATGCCAGAATTAGTTGCATCTTTTGGGGATTCCAAAATCACATAAAAACTGGTTCCAGACTTGACATTGTGCGTCTTTTGCTCTCGACAAACAGTGCCGGGAGGACAAGGTATTTTGTCGCCCGGTAAATCTTTCCAGCCCGGTAATTTCTCAAGATTGTTTCGCTGAGAAATATCATAGCTCAAAACTTGGTAATATCCGCGCAAAAAGTCGTAAGGGTCTACTGGTGCTGTTTGCAAAACAACTGTTTTGCCAGTTACAAAAGTGTAAACTGCTGGAGCGGGTACTGCGAGCAATTAGTCCGATTTGCAGCAATAAAGGAATCCACAGCCGCCACGCAGGAATGCGTTTCGCCTCCGGGGGAAGCTGAAACAGATTTGTTGTATCGGGATTTTCTACTAATAAGTCGATGTTGTTTGTGTTCATATTAGGTATGGGTTATATTGTTTACGGTTGTTTCGGAATGATTAAACCACAGAGACCGCAGAGTCCGCAGAGGAAGAGAAGAGAGAGAGATGAATAATTTCTATTCATCTTTGATTGTGGCGAAGTGGCGCTCGAACCACAAACCAGCAGTAATCACACCAATTCCACACAGCACAAATACAAAAGATTTCAGCAACAATTCTGTGTTATATTCAAACAATCGGCTGATTATTTGCAAGGTTATTGATACCATCCCGCCCCAAAAAGTCTGGCGGTTTCCTAGTGCTAAACCTTCTCGGATTAAACCGACGGCTAGCAGAAATAATAAAACGTTAAACAGAAAAGTTGCTAATTGCGGAATCGGAGTAAAACTCAAGTGGTAAAGCGGTATTAAGGCGGTGATGATTATCAAAAGGGCGATCGCACCTGTAGTCAAATCCACTCCTTTTTGTTTTGGTCGCCGCAGTTCCAAACGTCCCAAATGCAGCCACTCAAACACCGTTAAAGCACCCAAAACAGCTAGATTTGTCAAAACACTCCAATCCAGGGGAATTTGCGAAGGATTGGGCGAATCTTGCCACAGCCAGTGGAAGGAAAGAAAGTAAAAAAGGCCAGCCAAAAACACTAATGCTAAACTGCGGGCGGTAGCTTGAAACAGTCTGCTGTCTATATTCGGCCAGATTGCATCGTCGTATCCCCACAGTAAAGCGGGTGGTAGAGCACAAAACATTGCGACACCCCAGTTGGGATTTAATCCTTGGGCGATCGACATTTGTAGGGAAAAAATTAGGACGATCGCACCTAGGGCAAAGATAGCACGCGATCGACACCAATAAGCCAGCGGTACAAACATGATACTCGCTGCGATCGGCATTTGTCGCACCAAAATTTCCAGCCAAGAAAACTCGACTTTGGAAGAGAAATCTAACACAGCCAGCCAATAGCCTAAACCGATTAAAAGTGCTGACAAAACGCCCAAAGAAGTTAAGCGCAAACTGTAAGCCATTCCGAGCACGCCGATTCCCCAAGCGAGAAAAAGTCCGTAGGAAGAACCGCCAATATGAAACATCTGCGCCATCAAAGCCATATTTGCTCCTAAAATCAGAGCTCCTAACAGCAACAATCCTTCACCTAATAGTTTTGAGCGCCCTTTTGTTTCGGGTATATTTGGATTGGAGTTTTTGCTTCGGGATGGGGGAATTCGCCACAGATAGAAACCTGCTACATTAACTGCTACGAAAAGACTTAGCAGCATTGCGACTCTCACTTCTCGTGACCAAACTTGCCAGTTTGCTGCTACAAAGGTGATGACACCTATTGCTAGGAGGATGCTACCGAGGCCGATGAGAATGCTTAAGAAGCGGTTGCGGGAAGCGGTTTCGAGTGTGTTAAATTGGTAGCGATCGGCAAGTTGTTGGTAAAATGAACTGTCGATGAGTCCTTCTGCTTCCCAGAGTTTGGCTTGCGATCGCAATTCTCGTCGAAATTTATCTGAAATCATTGTGAATATTCCAGAGGATTTGAGCCGTGATAGTTTTCAATATGTCACTTCCAGGGCGATCGTAGCTGGAATGTGGGACACCTGTCTAACTTGCACAGTAGTATTTTTTTGAATGACTATTAAATTAGGAGTTAAATCTTGAGATTAAATTTTGATCGACTATGCTCATAAATTAGCCTGGTTTCAATCCTTAATAGGGTTTTATGGTAATTGCAACAGCTTCAAAAAAATCCCGACAAAGCCGGAAAAACTAGGCTGTTTAAGTTTCTTAAGCATTCTTTCCTAGTGCTTACGCTTCCTCGGTGTTGAGGTTGACCAGGAAATCCCAGTTAGAGATAGCATAGTAACAATGTCTATTTGTCACCATACCAGAAGACTTGATTTTTTTATTCAGTTGATTCCACAGGCTCCAAACCTGCTTAGTTGAGTTCACCTCAACCGAGGCGGTTAAGGAGCCTGGTATTTTTTCCGACAATCTCATTCCCCTACGGGCCATCACTAACGCCGCCGCTTCATCACTAGCGAAACCATACATCCTCAGATATTTGACTAAGCCAATGATACTCGAATAAGCCGGATTTACTGCGATCAATTCTATCCCACGATTAGAAAGAATAGAGTTTAACAACTTGAAAAACTGAGAATAAGCCCAATGTGAAAGCATTCGAGCATACTTTCTACCCCGTTCTCTTAGTTGTTCTTTCTTAGCACAAAAGTCTAAGGATTCACCAACAATGGGACATTGATAATGGCTTGCCAGTTTCGCCAATTCCAGACAAGCTTTAACAATTTGAGCCTGTTGTTTACCCTTCGGTAGTCCCGTTTGTAATGGTATTTGATTATGAGCTTTTAAATTCCCTTCTGGGTCGATATAAGCCCAACCAATTGACCCCGGATTTAGATCAATACCGATACATCCATAATCTACACAACTCGATACCCGCTTAACTTCTGATGGGGTAAAACTCACAGCCGCACACCACTTACCCGATTTGTAATAGAAGTGCCAAGTTTTAGCGCAATTAGCTGGTAATCGGTTAATGTTACGCGGGAAATCACCAATTTTCGACTCGACATACTTACCAAATTTTGATTCTAAACAGGCGGGGACTCTGAATCTTAAATTATTCCCATCCCATTGACATACCTGATTGCCAAATGACTCATTTTTACACCCAACGACAAAGGCTTGATGTCGGGGGACTGACACCTTGATCGGAGCCAATCGCACCGCCGATATTTGGGACTGATATCTGTGTAATTTACGCTTTTTGTGATGGAGTTGAAACCGTAAATTCTGCCAAGACGTTTGGCGAGATTTGAGAGAGCAGGATAAGGGAAAAACACACCCTTTTTTACGATCGCGCCAATTCTTGAGAGCGTAAAATTTCCGAGCATTCTTAAGTTTACGTTCGGCTTTCTTCAACCAATCGGCACAGGAGTTGGCTTTACCTTCTAAGGTTTTGATATGTAAAATCCGACATTCTTTTGTACTATCAACAGCACCCTTGGCGGCTGAGATAATGCCGTAGGCGTGTCGAGCGCTAATCCCGTAATTGTCTTGTAAATGAGTCCGCCATTTAGATTTATTAAAGTCAACACCTGAGAGGATAAAGTTCACCGTTTCACATACTGCATTGTGGAAAATTGGGGTATAAGCACTCAAAAACATTTCGAGCTGAGTTTGGCCCAGTGGGTTTAACTCATCTATTGGTGTCGGAAGTGCTTTGCAGTATGTCAGAGTAGTCATCGGTATAAATTCGCTCTGGTTATGGACTATTGTCACACTTTGACGTGACGAATGTCAATTTTACGGGATTTTCACGGATTGTCGGGAAAATATTTGTCCTGGCAATTACACCTTAGCGATCGGAGAAATGGTTTCAATCCATGATCTGAGGCTAACTCGCGGAATTTTTCCCAATCGGTAATTTTATGACCATTACCGGACACCCGCCCAAGCAATGCTAGAAAGTCCCCTGTTTGGGCTTGTCGCTTCAGCCATAGCCCGATCGTTTTGCGAATGATGTCGAACAATATACTCGCTTCCATAATCTTTAAGCCATCTAGTTGGATAGCTTGAATGACTTTCTGATGTAGGTCGTAGCTGTATGGTTGGGCCATGACCTGCGATCGCCCCGCAACCAAGAAGATTATTCTCAGTTTACGCCATAATCGCCTTGGCGGTTGCTATATTGTCTGTGCATCGAGGATTGTCTGAGGCCTCCTATCGTTTACGGTTGCATCGGAATGATTTAACCGCAGAGAGCGCAGAGGGCACAGAGGAAGAGCAGAGAGAGATGAATAATTCCGATACTAACGGATTTGATATCAATTGCAAATAGGTGGCACCGCCCCTGGGCTGTAAGGCACAACTAATGGCGCATTCGCAACCAATTCTACTTCACCTTTAGGATTAATTATCCAGCCTTGAGCCTCCACAAGAGGCTCAGCCTCCACATCATTATTCTCACTACCCCGACTGACTCTCTCCCTGGGTGTTGGTGGCAAACCGCCCCGCCCGGTAATTACAAACCGACTTGCTCTTGGCCCGCTATTTTGACAGGCTTGTGTTGGCTGTGGCGGCACTCCGGGGGTTACTGGCAGATTTAATCCTTGTACGGGGTCAATATCGGGAGTTCTGAGTTCGACATTGCCGTTAATTCCTAATTCTGAACTGGCGTCGATATCGCTGTCAAAAGAGCGAAAAATACCTTGGGTATTAATTACAATATTTCCGCCTCGGCCTCGGATCGCATTGGCGCGGATGTCGCTATTTTCTAAAGCAGTTACAGTCCCAGCTTCGATATTAATATTGCCGCCTGTCGCAGTCCCTGAAGCATTAGTCGTAATTTGACTGTTGTGGCGCATTTGCAAATTTCTAGTTTGCAAAGTGATATTGCCGAAATTTCCGGCTTGAGTTGTGGCTGCGATTGTGCCATTATTTAAATGAATTGAATCAGCAGCAATTCTCAAGTTTCCAGCAGATCCTTGGCCGTCCGCACTGACAGTAACTTTGGCTCCATCTCGGATAATTAACTGTCCGGTTTTAACATTTAAATTGCCGCCCGCACCGGTAGAATCTTTCCCCGTACTGGCAAATAGTCCGCTAGCGGCACCTTCATTGTTACCGACGATGTTGGTATTGAATAGCAAGGCTCGATCGCTGAAATTGCGATCGCTGCCATAAATCGCAATTTTGTCAGCAGCATTGACGGTCAAATTACCAGCTTGACCGCTGCTGCGAGTTGTGGCGATCGCCTGTCCGCCCCCAGCAGCCTCAAAAATATTAGCATTAATCGTGATGTTTCCCCCATCATATTCGTTCAGGGTTTGAGAGTTAACAACCGCTCCATTGGAAACTCGAAAAATATTAGTATTAACTGTAATATCCCCACCTCTACCACCCGCCCCTGGTTGTGTTGGAGCTAGTAAAGCGCTAGATGAATTATCGGAACCTACCCCATCAACTGTCACGAAATCAGCAGCATTCACTGTGATATTTCCAGCTCGTCCCTGCCCTTCTGTTCTGGTAACAATAACACCACCATTGGCAATTGATAGCGATCGAGTTGTGACGCGAATATTTCCGCCTTCACCAACTCCTGTTCTTTTGACGCTGCTGAACAAACCGCTGGATTGTCCAATTCCCAAAGCCGGTGTTATCGGGCCAGTGCCATCTAAGGTAATGCTGTCGCGGACGCTAACAGTTACATTGCCAGCATTGCCTTCGCCTGCCGTGCTGGCGGTTATGACAGCACCGTTAGTGACAGAAAGCGACCCAGCCGTAATATTAATGCTCCCTCCCTCACCAGTGCTCGTATATTCTTCTACTCTGCTGTAGACACCGCTGGAAAAGACCTCGGCATTGCGACTCGTGCCGTCAAAAATCGCTGTATCGCGGACGTTAATGTTGACGCTGCCCACATTCCCCCGCCCGATCGTACTCGCTTGCAGAACAGCGCCGTTAGTTACAGAAAGTGAGCCTGCTGTGAGATTGACGTTGCCGCCTTGACCTGTAGCTGGGCTTTCAACCAGGCTGTATGCACCGCTGGAGGTTTTTTCCACTCCATCAAAGGAGGCTGTATTGCTAACGTTAATATTGACGCTGCCGGCATCTCCGCGCCCGTAAGTCCCGGCGTATATTTGACCGCCGCTGGTGACAGAAAGCGAGTTTGCTGTGAGGTTGACATCGCCGCCGGTGCCTGTAGCGTTTGTCAGCAGTGCATTAGAAATAAATGTGCCTTCACCGTCGATCGCGATCGCCCCCGTCGCATTAATATCAATATTCCCCGCCAAGGCATCAGTCGTACCGGATGTTGCCGCTATCCCCGCCCGCAGTTTACTTCCTTCGGAAAGATTCAAGTTCTGAGCGCTGACAACAATATTCCCGCCACCTCCGGCGCGTACATTCACGTCAGCGCTGTTTGTGAGAGATACATCGACTCTGGCTATTTGCGCCGGAACATTTAAACTCACATTGTTACCGAAGGCGTTCAGCCCGACAGTTTCCCCTCCCGCAACGGCTGCGAGCTCTACTCGGCCGCCCGGTGCCAGGATTTTTCCGCCGTCCAATCTCACATCGCCGCCCGCAAGTATCAAACTGTCGCCCGATCGCACCTGCAATCCATCAGTCGATCGATTTACTATACTTCCAGGATTCAGTCCGTACTGCAATCCCAGAGGAACGCTAACTATTAGCAAAGGCGTATTTTGTCCCGAAACATTCGCCGAGAAATCCCAGCCATTTCCAAACTGCACAGCACTCGCCGTAGTCGCCACAAACGAACCGCCGATATTTAATGAAGCATTCGGCCCAAAAATAATCCCGTTCGGATTGAGCAAAAATAAATTTGCAGTACCGTTAGCTTTTATCGCACCGTCAATATTAGAAATCGAGCCTCCCGTAACGCGGCTGAAAATATTTTGAATATCTGTAGAATTGTTGAAAAACGCTGTTTCTCCTCTCAGAAGTGAAAATTCTCGAAAACTGTGAAAGAGATTGCTACCGGCTTGCGTTCCGCCCTGTATAAAGTTATTACTGTCGTTGACAATTACCGTCGTATTGACTGGTAGAGTCGCATCCGGGACAATTTCTGCGTTGCTGGGGGCGATCGCACTGAGGCTAAAAAAGATCGTACCGAGCCAGAAATTGCAAGTTTTTAGTTTCATTAATTAACTAATTTTAATTTTTTGATTAACCTCCGATTATACCATTGGGTGTATTAATTTTACATATTTTTACTGAATTTTAAAATTAGGTTTTTTTAAACGAACCGCGAAGACGCGAAGGACACGAAGGAAGAGAAGATAAATTGTATTAAAACGTGATGTTATTCTTGAGTTTCTGCTTCTGTAAAAATTGGTGGCCAGAGTTCAGAAATTGGCAATTCCCAACCAGGAAAAAGTTCGGGGAGTGTCAAAATATCTTCATTTCCCAACACAATCGGTTCGCCTGTCTGACGGTAAACTGTAACAGTTTCTTCATCCGGGTCGATCGTAATTCCCACTTGCGATCCGAGTTCTAGAAATTTATGAATCTTTTTTTCGAGCGGCTTTATGCGATCGCACTGTGATTTAATTTCTACTACCAAGTCTGGGACTAATTCTCCGAAATAACGCGGACTTTTCCTGAGACGTGCGGCCCGAACAAAAGAAACATCAGGTGCGGTAAGATTAGCATCAGGTAAAATAAAGCCGCCTGCGGAGTCAAAGATTCTTCCCAAGCGACGGGGATTCACCCAAACGAAGAGAAAGGCACTCAAGCGAATGCCTATTTCGCTAGATACAATATCTGACGGGCCCATTATTACAATTCTCCCACTTTCTAGTTCAACTTGGTAATCTTGACCGGCTTCTTGGAAAGTTTTTTGGACTTTTTCTAAGTCTTTGAGTGTCATCATATTGGTTATTCCTTAATTTGTCAGGTGCGTCAGTCTTTAGCATATTCACAATTAGCAGAATTATCTGCAACTGACGCACCCTACTGTTTGGTTATTCCCTGGCTGAAAAAGAATTGCCGCAGCTACAACTTTTAGCCGCATTAGGATTGTGAAATCGGAAACCTCCGCCCATCAAGTCCTCTGAATAGTCCAAGGTGAGCTCGTTGAGATATTTTAAGTGCTGGGGGTCGATCGCGATTTGGATGCCCTCAGACTCGCAAACAGTGGCTGATGGGGCGATCGCATCTTCAAAACCCATTGTATAGGACAAACCGGAGCAGCCGCTCGATTCCACGCCCAGGCGCAATAAAGCATTGGGGTTTGGATGCTTCGACTTGAGACGGGTTACTTCCAGGGCTGCGGTTTTACTCAGATGAATCATTAATTTGGGAATTGGGAATTGGGAATTGGGAATGGGGAATTGGGAATGGGAATGGGAATGGGGAATGGGGAATGGGGAATGGGGAATGGGGAATGGGGATGGGGAATGGGGAATGGGGAATGGGGAATGGGGAATTGGGAATGGGGAATGGGGAATGGGGAATGGGGAATGGGGAATGGGGAATGGGGAATGGGGAATGGGGAATGGGGAATTAGTTATTAGTTGTGGCTTATTACTAATTGTTTATTGCTTACTTGTTGGTGCCAATACCCTATGCCCTATGCCCTATGCCCTATGCCCTATGCCCTAGGCCCAATTACCAGTTTATCGGTTATTTAGCCTTCGATTCAGTCCGGGCATAATCGTCTTGAAAACGTACAATATCGTCTTCTCCGAGATATTCGCCATTCTGCACCTCAATTAAAATCAGCGGGATGACTCCCGGATTTTCCAGACGGTGATTGATGCACTGAGGAACGTAGGTAGACTGATTTGTAAATAAAACTTCTTCAGTTTCACCGCAAGTAACTTTAGCAGTACCAGAAACTACGATCCAGTGTTCGCTGCGATGGTGGTGCATTTGCAGGCTGAGGCGATGTCCGGGCTTAACTTCTATGCGCTTAATTTTATATCCAGGCCCTTCTTCTAGAGTTGTAAAAGAACCCCAAGGGCGTAATTCTGTGGCGGTAATTCCGTTGATTGCAACAGGTGCGCGCAGAGTAGATGTTTGAGAAATTTCTTGAGTCTGAACCATGTTTTTACTCCTTCAGGATTGCTTGTTTAAGCCTTTAGTAGACAACGTTGGTTGTTGAGGGTAGCTAATTTGTTGTTAAAATTAAAGCTCACCTGGACGGATGGGGAGCGAACTGTACATTTTTGCACTGTCTACTCAGCCCGATCGACTTGCCTTAACAACCATAGCAAAAGCAAGATAGCTGTTGTCACCTGGTATTCGATCGATCCACAAATCTACATCAACTCTTGATCCCCAAAGGCTGGTTCTTTAAACAAGCTTTAGTCAACTACCCAGCATCAAGCGGAGTACCGCTATGATGTGGGCTTGTATCTGAGCTCCACCGCAATTCCGAAAACCTTTGCAGGATTTGGGCTTTGGTTTCACCGCTCGATACATCAGGGGATGCTGACAAGCTCAAGAGTGCTAGTCCAGTCTTGCCGAACTAGCAACGCTCTCATTGCAATATTTCGCGCACCAACCAAATCAGCGTGTAACTCATGCCCACAACATTCGCAACGGAATAATAGCCCTTTATTCGGTCTATTAGTATCTGAAGTATGTCCACATTTAGGACAACTTTTCGATGTGTAATGAGCTGGAACTTGAGTCGCTAATGAACCATTTAGATTAGCTTTGTAGTCGATATACCCGTGCAATTCGGCCTAAGACCATTTAGCTTTGTTTCGATTAGCTTTATGTCTCTTCTTGCTTGCCTTCTTGCCCGATTTAGTTCTAGTCCTGTCCCGTATTCCGGTTAGGTTTTCTAGTCCAATTAGGGTATTGGGTTTCGCAATATCCTTACTGATTTGGTGGTTCACATCAGCGATAAACCGTCTTTCTCTTCCCGACAGAGCAATTAATCTTCGCTTTGCAGAACGAGTGTCTTTACGCTGAAGAGTTGTCCGTGCCTTGTGATAGCGATTGGCTTTGTATCTAACTTCCTTGCCTGAATAGAATTTAGAGTTGTTTTGTAAGTCTGTTTCTACGGCAAGATAGCGCATTCCCACGTCAACACCGACAACTCTGGTGATTTTCAATGGATTGATTTCAGGCGTTTCCACTTCGACACTTACCATCAGATAGTAGGTCTTGGAGGAACGCTGATAGACAATTTTGGCCGCTCCAATCCTTGCACCATTAGCAATTAAATCTAAATGCTTGTTATAGCCATCATACGGGACTACTATTCGACCTTGTAGGGTGATGATACTCACCTGTTGCTCGGTCTTAAAAGAGTAGTCACGCTGATAGTTTAAGGTGCAAGTCCGAGAGATCTACTTAGGGGCTTTGTCCAGCCCCTTGTACCGCCTTTTGGTGTAGCCTTTGGTAATAGCGTCGTTAGATTGTTTTACCTTAGTCCAGAGGGTTTTGTAGGTTCCAGACACTTGTCTAGGTACATTACACGCCATCTGCGCTCCAAGTCCAAATCGAATCCGTAATTCGTTGTAGACAATTTTCTGTAACTTAGCTCCCTTACTGGTTTTGCCCGCATCAAAAGCAATTTGCGAAGTGTAGTTCAAGGCATCACGGTAGGCTAAAGCAGTCTGAGACACCAAAGCTTTTTGCTCTGCGGTCAGGTTTAGTTTTAGCTTGGCAGTGATTACTTGGGGCATTGGTTAGCTCTACTCTGATGTTATCGTATCTCGTGAAAACTAATATTGCAATAACGGAAATCAAAGATTTGTTCAGCTCCCCGGCCTCACGCGCATTCCTCCCGTCACTCAAGGTCGTACCGTTAGAGTGCGGGACTCCTGCTGTCTAGTTGAAGGGGCATAGGGCTAAGGCCTAGGGCTAGGGCTGGGGCTAAAATCGGCATAAGGACTAATGATGACTGAGAATTTTCTTAAGACCTGAAACCTACAAGCTTAACTCACTACAAAATATAATACGTGATACTAGATCGATCGGCCTCCCATCCTCTACTCTAGATCAACATCTTTTCCCCACTTTGAGAGACACATCAAAATGAACAACAACGGACTGCCACCAAAGCAAGGCCTGTACGATCCGCAGTTCGAGCACGACGCTTGCGGAGTCGGATTTATTGTACAGGTCAAGGGTAACAAATCCCACGAAATTGTCGAACAGGGACTGACAATCCTGTTAAACCTCGACCACCGGGGCGCCTGTGGCTGCGAACCCAACACCGGAGACGGCGCGGGGATTTTGATGCAAGTACCCCACAAGTTCCTCAAGAAAGCAGCAGCAGCCCAAAATATCGAACTTCCCGAAGCCGGCGAGTACGGTGTCGGTGCAATTTACTCATCGCGCGATCGAACTCAACGCGAAAACGGCAAACGCATCTTTGCAGAAATCGCCGCCGAAGAAAGCTGTCCCGTGCTAGGTTGGCGCGATGTCCCCACAGATAACTCATCCCTGGGCGATACCGCCAAAGCTAGCGAACCCTTCATGCAGCAAGTGTTCGTCAGCCGCGCCGCAGGTATGGACGAGGCGGCTTTCGAGCGGAAACTCTACGTCATCCGCAAACGGGCTCACAATGCCATCCGCAGGACGAAGGTAGACCCATACTGGTATAATTCCACACTTTCCTGCCGGACGATCGTCTATAAGGGAATGCTGATGCCGGTGCAAGTGGGAGATTACTATCCCGAACTGCACGACCCCGACATGGAAAGCGCTCTAGCTCTTGTCCACTCGCGCTTCAGCACCAATACTTTTCCGAGTTGGGAACGATCGCACCCTTACCGCTACATCGCCCACAACGGCGAAATTAACACCATGCGCGGCAACATCAACTGGATGCACGCGCGGCAATCGATGTTCGAGTCGGAACTATTCGGCGATGATTTAAAGAAAATCCCGAATTTAATCAACATCGAAGGTAGCGACTCGACTATCTTTGATAATGCTCTGGAATTGCTGACTTTGGCTGGGCGTTCTTTACCGCACGCGGTGATGATGATGATTCCCGAACCTTGGACAGCCCACGAGTCGATGAGTGACGAGAAAAAAGCTTTCTACGAATACCATTCGTGCTTGATGGAACCTTGGGATGGGCCGGCTTCCATCGCCTTTACCGATGGTACTTCGATCGGGGCTGTACTCGATCGCAACGGTTTGCGCCCTTCCCGCTACTGCGTCACCAAAGACGACATAGTAATCATGGCATCAGAAGCCGGAGTTTTGCCGATCGCCCCAGAACGAATTGCATCCAAAGGCCGCCTACAACCGGGCCGGATGTTCCTAGTAAATACAGCAGAAGGCCGCATCGTTTCTGACGAAGAAATCAAACATCAAATCGCCTCCGAACACCCGTATCGCGAGTGGATTGACAAGCACATGGTAGAGATTGCCAAGCTACCAGATGCTACCCAATTGGTAGAGTCAGACCCCGAAACATTATTGCAGCGGCAAATGGCCTTCGGATACACCTTTGAAGAACTGCGGTTGCTGTTGGCACCGATGGCACGCGACGGGGTGGAAGCTGTCGGCGCAATGGGCGCGGATACGCCACTGGCGGTGCTTTCCAATCGACCCAAGCTGCTTTATGAATACTTCCAGCAACTGTTTGCTCAAGTTACGAATCCGCCGATCGATTCGATCCGAGAAGAGATTGTCACTTCCGCTGAAACTACGATCGGCGCTGAACGCAATTTGCTCAAACCGGAACCAGAAAGCTGTCACTTGATTGAGTTGAAAACACCAATTCTCAGCAATGAAGAACTGGCTAAACTCAAACAGGTTTCCGAGGGCAATTTCAAGTCTGTTACCATAGGGATTTTGTTTGACCCCAAAACAGGAGTAAAAGGTCTTGAACAGGCGTTAGAAGATGTTTTTGATGCAGCCGATAGCGCGATCGCCTCTGGGGTGAATATCCTGATTTTGAGCGATCGGGGAATCAATGCAGACCAAGCTCCGATTCCGGCACTGCTAGCAGTTGCAGGGCTGCACCACCACTTGATTCGCCAAGGTACGCGGACGCGGGCCGGACTGGTGCTCGAATCCGGGGAACCGAGGGAAGTTCACCACTTTGCGACTTTAATCGGCTACGGTTGCGGTGCGATCAATCCGTATTTGGCCTTTGAGACGATCGCCGATTCGATCCGCCAAGGTTTGCTGGTAAATGTTGATACCAAAACAGCTTGCAAAAATTACGTGAAAGCCGCCAGCAAAGGTGTCACCAAAGTTGCCTCGAAAATTGGGATTTCCACCATTCAAAGTTACCGTGGCGCGCAAATTTTTGAGGCGATCGGCTTAAACAAATCTGTAGTCAATAAATACTTCACCTGGACAGCATCGCGGATTGAAGGAGTAGACCTCGAAGTCATCGCCCAAGAAGCTATTTTACGCCATACCCACGCATTCCCCGATCGCCCATCCAGCGGACACACCCTCGATGTCGGTGGCGAATATCAATGGCGCAAGGAAGGCGAGGCTCACTTGTTCAGCCCGCAAACCATCCACGCCCTGCAACAAGCAGTGCGCGAAGGAAGTTATCCGCTTTTTAAACAGTATTCCGGGCTGGTTAACGAACAAAATCAACAGCATTTTACCCTGCGCGGTTTGCTGGAATTCAAGCAGCGGGAATCGATTCCCATTGAGGAAGTTGAACCGGTTGAATCTATTCTCAAACGCTTCAAAACTGGGGCGATGAGTTACGGTTCGATTTCCCAAGAAGCCCACGAATCTCTAGCCGTAGCGATGAACCGCATTGGTGGTAAATCGAACACTGGTGAAGGTGGCGAAGATCCCGATCGCTATACTTGGACAAACGATCGCGGTGACTCGAAAAACAGTGCGATCAAACAAGTTGCTTCCGGTCGTTTTGGCGTCACCAGCTTGTACTTGTCTCAGGCGCGGGAACTACAAATCAAGATGGCGCAAGGGGCGAAACCCGGAGAAGGCGGACAGTTACCCGGTAAAAAAGTATACCCGTGGATTGCCAAGGTACGGCACTCGACACCTGGTGTGGGTTTGATTTCGCCTCCTCCTCACCACGACATTTATTCGATCGAAGATTTGGCTGAATTGATTCACGACTTGAAAAATTCCAACCGGGAAGCGCGGATTAGCGTCAAACTGGTGTCGGAAGTGGGAGTTGGGACGATCGCGGCTGGGGTTGCGAAAGCCCACGCCGATGTCGTGCTAATTTCCGGCTATGACGGCGGTACCGGCGCCTCGCCACAAACTTCGATCAAACACGCCGGTTTACCTTGGGAGTTGGGATTGGCGGAAACTCACCAAACCCTGGTTTTGAATAATTTGCGATCGCGCATTGCTGTTGAAACCGACGGACAACTAAAAACTGGCCGCGATGTAGCAATTGCTGCATTGCTTGGTGCGGAGGAATTCGGTTTTGCGACGGCGCCACTGGTGACTTTGGGCTGCATTATGATGCGCGTTTGCCATCAAAACACTTGCCCCGTGGGCGTTGCGACGCAAGACCCACTTTTGCGGAAAAACTTCACGGGCGATCCGCAACATACGGTAAACTTTATGACCTTTGTGGCTCAGGAAGTCCGGGAAATTATGGCGCAGTTGGGTTTCCGCACCCTGAATGAAATGGTGGGGCGCACCGATGTTTTGGAAGGGAAACAGGCGGTGGAGCACTGGAAGGCTAAGGGTTTGGATTTCTCGAACATCCTTTACCAGCCGGAAGTTGGGGCGGATGTCGGGCGCTATTGTCAGATGGCGCAGGATCATGGTTTAGAGAAGTCGATGGATATGACGGTGTTGTTGGATTTGTGCAAAGGTGCGATCGAAAACGGCGAAAAAGTGCGCGCCAAACTACCGATTACCAACGTCAACCGGGTTGTGGGCACAATTCTCGGTAACGAAATCACCAAACGCCACTGGGAAGGCTTACCCGATGACACCGTGCACCTGCACTTCCAAGGTAGCGCTGGACAAAGCTTTGGCGCATTCGTACCCAAGGGAGTCACCCTAGAACTCGAAGGCGAAGCTAACGACTATTTGGGCAAAGGCCTCAGCGGTGGCAAAATCGTGCTGTACCCGTCGCCAGTTGCCACCTTTGTCGCAGAAGAAAACGTGATTGTCGGCAACGTAGTGCTTTACGGAGCGACATCTGGCGAGGTTTTCATCCGGGGGATGGCGGGCGAACGTTTTGGGGTGCGTAACTCCGGCGTGAATGCGGTAGTTGAGGGTGTCGGCGATCACGGTTGCGAGTACATGACTGGTGGCAAAGTTGTGGTTTTGGGTGCCACCGGGCGCAATTTTGCAGCGGGTATGAGTGGCGGTGTTGCTTACATTTTGGATGAAGCGGGGGATTTTGCAACTCGTTGCAATATGTCGATGGTAGGTTTGGAAAAGTTGGAGGATGCTGAGGAAATTGCAGATTTGCGACAGTTAATTGAGACTCATTTTGATTTGACTGGAAGTGCGATCGCATCGAAGGTTTTGGCAAATTGGGATGCGATGGTGCCGGTGTTTGTGAAGGTGATGCCGCGGGATTATAAGCGGGTGTTGGAGGCCATTGAAAGGGCGATCGCTGCGGGTTTAAGCGGTGATGATGCGCTGACGGCTGCGTTTGAAGAAAATGCTCGCGATGTGGCCAGGATTGGCGGTAGCTAGGGTTTAGCATCTAGCCCAAGAAACCCCGCGCCTAGCCAAGAAACCGGGTTTCTTGGAAAATTCACGCCTCCCCAGGAGATTTTCCGCAGAAACCCGGTTTCTGAGGCCCCCGCGCCTAGTCCAAGAAACCGGGTTTCTTGGAAAATTCACGCCTCCCCAGGAGATTTTCCGCAGAAACCCGGTTTCTGAGGCCCCCGCGCCTAGTCCAAGAAACCGGGTTTCTGCGATAATCTTGGCATCACCACCGAGATTTAGGAAGAAACCCGGTTTCTGAGGCCCCCGCGCTTAGTCCAAGAAACCGGGTTTCTCTGAAAATTCACGCCTCCCCAGGAGATTTTCCGCAGAAACCCGGTTTCTGAGGCCCCCGCGCCTAGTCCAAGAAACCGGGTTTCTCTGAAAATTCACGCCTCCCCAAGAGATTTTCCGCAGAAACCCGGTTTCTGAGGCCCCCGCGCCTAGTCCAAGAAACCGGGTTTCTGCGATAATCTTGGCATCACCACCGAGATTTAGGAAGAAACCCGGTTTCTGAGGCCCCCGCGCCTAGTCCAAGAAACCGGGTTTCTCTGAAAATTCACGCCTCCCCAGGAGATTTTCCGCAGAAACCCGGTTTCTGAGGCCCCCGCGCCTAGTCCAAGAAACCGGGTTTCTGCGATAATCTTGGCATCACCACCGAGATTTAGGAAGAAACCCGGTTTCTGAGGCCCCCGCGCCTAGTCCAAGAAACCGGGTTTCTCTGGAAAATTCACGCCTCCCCAGGAGATTTTCCGCAGAAACCCGGTTTCTGAGCCCCACGCGCTAATCCAAGAAACCGGGTTTCTCTGAAAATTCACGCCTCCCCAGGAGATTTTCCGCAGAAACCCGGTTTCTGAGCCCCCGCGCTTAGTCCAAGAAACCGGGTTTCTGCGATAATCTTGGTGAGGATACCGAAATTTGGGAAGAAACCCGGTTTCTGAGCCCCCGCGCCTAGTCCAAGAAACCGGGTTTCTGCGATAATTTAAGCACCCCCACCGATATGCCATATGCCACGTCGTGAAGTTATCTTGCAAGCGGGTAATTACTACCATGTTTATAACCGAGGTAATAACCGTCAGCTTATCTTTTTTGAGCGAGAAAACTATATTTATTTTTTACGAAAATTAAGAAACCATCTGATTACGAATGGTGTCGATATTATTGCCTATTGTTTAATGCCGAACCACTATCATTTATTAGTTTACCTGAAAACGGATCGCTTTTCAAAGCTGATGCAGTCATTTACCCTATCTTATGTTAAGGCTATTCATAAACGCTATCACAGAGTTGGTTCACTATTTCAGGGACGATTCGAGGCGATTCATGTAGATAAAGAAGAGTATTTATTGCACCTAACTCGCTATATTCACTTAAATCCAGTCTGTGCTAATATAGTTAAAAAAGCAGAAGATTGGGAGTTTTCCAGCTATCAAGAATATATCGATTTGCGCCGAGGGAGTTTACCTAAAATAGATGAAGTGCGATCGCAATTTCAGTCAGCAGAGGCTTATCGCTACTTTTTAGAAGACTTAACTAACGATAAATTAATCCACCATCTAACCTTTGAAGAATAGCCAAAATCCAAGAAACCGGGTTTCTGCGACAATCTCAACATCCCCACCAAGATTTACGAAGAAACCCGGTTTCTAACTCCCACGCATCGCCCCAAAATCCAAGAAACCGGGTTTCTACCAGAATTTACGCATCCCCACCAAGATTTACGAAGAAACCCGGTTTCTAACTCCCCACCCAAAATCCCAAAAATCCAAGAAACCGGGTTTCTGCGACAATCTCAACATCCTCACCAGATTTACGAAGAAACCCGGTTTCTAACTCCCCACGCGATCGCCCCAAAATCCAAGAAACCGGGTTTCTACCAGAATTTACGCATCCCCACCAAGATTTACGAAGAAACCCGGTTTCTAACTCCCCACGCGATCGCCCCAAAATCCAAGAAACCGGGTTTCTACCAGAATTTACGCATCCCCACCAAGATTTACGAAGAAACCCGGTTTCTAACTCCCAGGCGATCGCCCCAAAATCCAAGAAACCGGGTTTCTACCAGAATTTACGCATCCCCACCAAGATTTACGAAGAAACCCGGTTTCTAACTCCCAGGCGATCGCCCCAAAATCCAAGAAACCGGGTTTCTGCGACAATCTCCACATCCCCACCCAGATTCAGGAAGAAACCCGGTTTCTAACCCCCCACCCAAAATCCCCAAAATCCCAGAAACCGGGTTTCTGCGACAATCTCGGAATCCCCACCCAGATTTAGGAAAGAAACCCGGTTTCTAACTCCCCACCCAAAATCCCAAAAATCCAAGAAACCGGGTTTCTGCGACAATCTCCGAATCCCCACCAAGATTTAGGAAAGAAACCCGGTTTCTAACTCCCCACGCGATCGCCCCACGCGATCGCCCCATTTACCGGCTCTGCTTGGAAATGAACTTCCCATGAAACGCCACTTTTCGTAGTTCTTCTGCTCCTAAGACGATCGGTGGACAAACCAGCAATACCAGCCATTGCCAGGGTTCTAAAGGTGCTGTCGAAAAAATGCGGCTCAAAAATGCGTTATTGCTAACGATCGCCACTAAGACCCATTCAATAGCAATTCCGAGCCAGATTTGTCGATTAGAAAAGAATCCAAGCGGCAGAATTGACCCACGTTCCGATCGACAGGCAAAAACATTGCCCGTTTGAGAAGCCACGACTGATGCCAGAGTCATAGTGATGGCTTGAGTATAGATGGCGATCGTGGCGGCATCTGCTGAACGAGACAGAATGCTTGGCGTTACGGCTTGTAATTCTGCCAAGCCATAACCGTAACTCCACCACACCAGAAAAAATGCTGCCATCGCCAGAGCAGCTTCCAACAATCCCAAGAAGCCATAGGCGCGTAACAGTAGGGAGCGATCGAGAAGCGGTTGCGATTTTTTCCGGGGGGGCTGCTGCATGGTTCCGACTTCTGCCCGTTCTGCGCCCAAGGCCAATGCAGGCACTATGTCAGTTCCTAAATCAATAGCAAGAATCTGCATAATCACCAGTGCAGGAGGAATCTTCAACGCCACCATGAACAGGAATGGTACTAATTCCGGCAGGTTTGATGCCAGGATGTAGGTCATAAATTTGCGGATGTTTTGGTGCACGGCTCGCCCCTCCTCAATCGCGACGACGATCGTCGCAAAGTTGTCGTCGGTGAGGACAATATCGGCCGCCTCTCGTGCCACATCGGTGCCATTCATCCCCATTGCTATGCCAATATGGGCAGCTCTTAATGCTGGGGCATCATTGACTCCATCCCCCGTCACCGCCACGACTTCTCCGATATTTTTATAGGCTTCCACCAGTCGCAGCTTATGCTCAGGAGACATCCGAGCAAACACTAGCCCCGATCGATATTTCAGAATTTGTTGCAATTGTGCATCCGACAGATGCCCCATGCCTTCACCGGTGACTACCCGTACAGAATCGGTCACTAATCCAATTTGGCGGGCGATCGCCTCCGCAGTGAGTCCGTAATCCCCTGTTACCATCGTCACCTTAATTCTTGCCTGATGACACTCAGTAAGAGCCTCTCTTACCTCTGGACGGGGCGGGTCAAACATCGCCACCAGACCAATAAAGCTCAAATTTTGCTCTAAGTCTTGCGATCGCAAATCCAACATTTCACTCCCTCCACGACGAGCCGCCACCCCCAAGACTCGAAAACCCTGCTGGGCCAACCCATCGTTAGCCGCAACTATTTCATTCGAGTCAGATTCAGTGAGTTCTGAGACAGTTCCATTCCGCAAGATAGATGTGCAGAGTCGCAAGACTTCCAGCGGTGCCCCCTTGGTAAAAGCCAAGTTAGGCAGATCGCTATGACCTAGCGCGGACGATCGCCAGTCCAACACCACCGTCATCATCCGGCGACGAGAATCAAAAGGCACTTCCCGCAATCGAGGAAGCTGTTTTTGCAAAGTTTCCAGATTCAGCCCTGCTTTGGCAGCAGCCACCAGCAGAGCCGCTTCCGTTGGGTCACCAATCTCTTGCCAACGGCTAGGCGCGATCAGGTGAATGAGACGTGCGTTGGAGCAAAGCGCCGCACCCGTTAGCAAGAAATTGACTTTCCAAGATGCCGCAAAATTCTCAGGTATCTGAACCTCACCAGCCGTAGGATCGTACCCAGCCCCAGTGACTTCAATCAGATGCGGCGCGATCGAAGGATGGGAATTCTGCTGGCCGCGATCAGGTGGTGAGACTGCTCCAGGTTGGCTGGCAGGATTAAGGCTGTTCTCCCCAGGCTGGCTGGGAAGCCAGAGATAATGCACCGTCATTTCGTTTTTCGTCAACGTTCCGGTTTTGTCGGTGCAGATGACCGTTGTAGCGCTCAGGGTTTCCACGGCAGAAAGACGACGCACCAGAGCATTACGACGCACCATTCGTCGCACTCCGATCGCCAATGACAGGGTAACAGTCGGCAGTAACCCCTCTGGCACCAGCGCCACAATGATCCCGATCCCAAAAATAAAGCTCTCTTTTAGGTCCATCCCCACCAGCAGGTATGTCAGCAGAAACACAATAACTCCCATACCGAGGGCGATCGCCGTGATGATCCGCACAATGTCAGAAACCTGCACTTCCAACGTGCTGGGTTCCCGTTTCACAACGGCGGTGAGATGGGCGACGTGACCAAACTCGGTTTGCGCTCCCGTCGCATACACCACAGCAACGCCCCTTCCTGACGAAACCGTCGAGCCGGCCAGCACCAAATTAGCGATTTCCGCCAGATTGACCTGCTCTTGTAAGGGATGTTCGCCCGCTGGTATGGTTTTGCCAGCCCGGATTGATGCAGCTTCGCGCACCCGCACCGGATAAGCGTTACGCGCCACAGGAAGGGATTCACCAGTCATTACAGAAATATCCAGATACAGGCTTTCGGCAGTGACTAACCGAGCATCAGCAGAGATGCGATCGCCCTCTTCCAATTGCATGACATCTCCACGCACCAGTTCCCGTGCCGGAATCTGCTTCAGTTCCCCATTCCGATACACTTTTACTTGCATCGGTAACACGTTCTTTAAGGCCGCTAATGCTTGCTCTGCTTGAAATTCTTGCCAAAAGCTGAATACTGCATTAATCCAGATCACCGCCCAAATCGCCCAGCCTAATTGAGGGGTTCCCGAAATGAATGCCAAAATCCCTGCCACCCATAACAGCAGGGCCATGAAGTGCCTTAACTGATCGGTAAACTTGAGCCAGAGAGGGCGATGAGCCGGTTCTGGCAGTTCATTCGCGCCAAATTTTACCAGTCGCTCGTAAGCTTCGTCTTCAGATAGACCGTTCTCGCTGATTCCAAAGGATTGATAGACATCTTCAGCCGATAGAGTCCAAATCGGTCGATGAGGTAAATCCATGTGTTTCACCTGAGAAATAGGTACTGAAGTCTGTCTTGGCATATTTTCAGACGAATTTGTGTAAACTTAATTTTTCTTACAATATCTATCCGCTTGAACTGCCACAGTACAGATGATTTCTCTACCTTTAATAGCTGGTAAAAGTATAGGCATTTATGACAGTGCCATGGGAGGCGTTGAGTCCCTCCCCCTTCGCTTTTACTTCGAGCGGATTGACCCGCCTCGGCTGAACTACACAGCTCCCTATCCCATCGCTAAAAGCATTTGGGATTGCTTTTCTCAAAATATTATAAGACCCGTTAACATCGGCATTAATCAATTGACCCGACGATGTTCTATACAATCCTCTCTTAATTCGCTGACCACTAAATGTGACATCGAAGGTTCCAATATACCCGTACACAGGAATTGGATCTAAATTCAGGAAGTTCGATTGGGAAGTGTAGGATGCTTCTTGTTCTACGATCTTTATTCCGATCAATTCAGCTTTGTACTTCAACATTTCAATTAGTCGAGCATGAGGAATGTTTACAAAGCTTTGATTAGTTTTCCTTCCTAAATCAAGCTCGTTTTTCCATTGTGCATTTTTGCCAATTACTAGCGTCCCGATATTTTGTGAGCCGAGAACATTGATGATATACCGACTAGCAGAGTGCAAGTAATTATCGACTTTTTGATGGCGACAACGGGTTAAACGCTGAATCCGTGATGAAGTTTTGCGACTTCCTTTTAACTGAGATTGTAGTCGTGCCTTACGCTTGTTGTAGAATTGATTAATCGATTTCAGTGGTCGCCCGTTAATCAGTAAAGGGACAAATCCCGGCTGATTTGAAGTTAACGCCACTAAATTATTCAGCCCTAAGTCGATACTAGCTACTAATTCTTTGGGGTTTTCATCAAGCTCAAGGGTGGACTCCGGCTCAGTACAGGCATTGTAAATCACCTCAATTATGTAGGAATCGCATTTTGGCACCAATCTAATTTGACAAATTCGCTCTGGTTTGATTTGGGTTTTAATTAAAATATTAGTACCCGACAGCTTGATAATTCCTTTTTTTAGTTCCTTGCTACTAATCGCCTGAATTGTATAGACGAGAATATTCCGACCCTTGACTTTATCTTTATACTTCGGTAATTTCGGGCGGCCTGTGAATCTCGTGGGTTCATTTTTGTAAGCTTTGACTGCTTCAAAAAAAGACTTCCAATTCTTGTCTAATATCATTAATATTTGTTGACTTACCTTGGCTGGTAATTCCTTGTATGCTGGATGAGATTTCATCAAACGATTCATTTCGTTGTAATTTATATAACCCCATCCATAGACAAAACTCTGACGAATGACGTAGTTAGCGGCATTGTAGAGATTTTTGGATTTAAAGGCTAATCCGTCTATTTCAACAAAACGATGTTCTGTGGATTTAATGATGTGTCTCTCTGCTAGTTGCATTCAGCATCTCCATTTTTTAACGCTCGCCATAATTCTCGCTTGTCGACCATTCTGACTATATAATACTACCATTGCTTACTACTGCTTACAAACTTAATAAAGTTTTATAATACTGAGCATACTGATCGTATAGGACTGACGCACTTTCGACGGTGTTGCCAAGTTTTGAGATTATTCGCAACACTTGCGAATGACAGAATTACATTGAAATGCGTAATACCAATTTTTTGTGAGGCTGCATAGAATTTGATCCCCCCTAACCCCCCTTAGTAAGGGGGGACAAGAGCGCGTTCAAAGTCAACCCCTACTCACACCCTACTCCCTTATTAAGGGGGATTTAGGGGGATCAGAATATGTGCAACGACCCATTAAATTGGTATAAGTCCTATTTACAATATTCACTCAAAATTGACTGGGAAACCATCCTGAAATACCAGCAATTCTCCCGGCTGAATTTTCGTCCAAACTTCATTATCCGTAAGTGGCAAAGTAGCAATTAAAGCCACGCGATCGCCCAAGTTTGTCAATTCCCGAAAATCCACAGTCACATCTTCATCGATGGAGTGAGCGCTAGCAAAAGGTGCTTGTCTCACAATATAATGCAGATTAGTAGAACAATGCACAAACAAGTGTTCTCCATCGGAAAGTAAATAATTAAAAATTCCTTTTTCTGCCAAATTTTTAGTAATTTCGTCCAGTACCGGGTAAAATTCCCTCAGAGTAGGCTTGTTTTGAGGAAAGCTTTCTCGCAACTTTTCCAAGATCAAACAAAAGGCTTTTTCGCTGTCAGTTTTGCCTACAGGTTTGTAAAACCCAGCACTTTCAGGATTGAAATTTTCCAGATTTCCGTTGTGAGCAAACACCCAATAGCGCCCCCAAAGTTCCCGACTGAAAGGATGGCAATTTTCCAAAGCAATTTCGCCTTGAGTAGCTTGGCGAATATGAGCAATGACGTTAGTTGAGTGAATGGGATATCGGCGCACCAACTCAGCGACTGGAGAAGCTAACGGCTGGTTTGGAGTCTAGAAAAATGCGGTATCCCAAACCTTCAAAAAAAGCGATTCCCCAACCGTCTTGATGAACGTCCGTTTTGCCGCCCCTTGCAGAGAAACCCTCAAAAGAAAAGCAAATATCTGTTGGAACATTGCAGTTCATTCCTAGTAATTGGCACATGACTGTTAATTTTATGAAGTTTGGACTACTCATGCCGCAGCTATTGACAGCTACAGACTGGCGATGATACAATTTAGGATTGTCTATAGCTTATCAGATAGCGATCGACATCAAGGAAATCTGATTTGCAGGTCTCAACCAGGAGAATGGACGGAATTGGCGATCGTACTTCCTAAGAACATTAGAGCCAGTAAAAACGATCGATGAAATTAACTCTAGTTTAAATATTATCGGGGAAAATCAGAAAGTTGTTTAATATCCCTCAAAACTATTTGAGGCTTCCCTTTGTACTGTTCTACCTTCCCACTAACATAAACATAGCCACGTCCTAGACCAGCATAACGCTTGTCAATCAGCCGCTTCAAAGGTGCCATTTTATCAGTTTCGGCATCCGGTATCCACAAGTCTAATTTATGCTCAAACGAACCCGCATAAATCAGAGCATTACCGCCGATCCATTTATTAATTCCCGCCTGCAAATCGCAGAAAATAGTAATAGATTTAGCTGTCTCGGAAGCCGCCAAGATTTTGGGATAATCCAAGTTCACAGAAAACACTTCCGCTGTTGCTTCCGACAAGCGAAATTCTTCGACGATTGAGGCGCGCATCGACCACCAAGGTAACAAATTAGCATAATTGCGAGACGGAATTTTTGCATTTGTGTTCTGATTCCAAATCACCAGATTGTATGCTTTGGCTACAGCTTCTGCGTCAGTCATTTGGCGGTGATATAATCTCGATCGCCCGTATTTCACAAAGTAGGGACTCCAGCCCTCTAAAATCAGTTTGAGATTGTAATTTTCCTCGCCTTTATGTACATAACAGAGGAGGCGGTCGTAACGATCGCGGTGTTTTTCTACAGCCACTTCTATCGGGTCATCTGTATCAAATTCAATATCAACTTTAGCAAGTCCGCCGTCTACTGTCGCAAAGTATTTTTTAGCCATTTCCGAAGCTTCTTTACCCGCCACAGTTACAGGTTTTGAGCCTCCAGAATAACTTTCTTCCGTATCAACACAAATCAGCCGCAGAGACTCGATTTTGCCGTTGAGAGAAACTTTAATAGTATCGCCATCAACCACTTGAGTTATTTGGAGGTTCTGAATTCTGGTTGCCATATTTTGAACCCTGTTGAACTTGAGATTTGATGCACATATCTGCTCTATTCTACACGAGTTTGCTGTTGAATGCAATTAGTGTTATTTTTGGGATTGATTCTTGTCAGTTGTTACATAACTTATAAAATCGGAAAACCAAGCCCGAAAATCTGATTCAAAATTGAGAATCTGTCAAAGAACCTCGAAGCAAATAAACGCAGATATTGATTAAATTTATTACAATGAGAAAGAATAATGGCTGTTCTAGAATGTGTAAAATCGGGTGCTAAATTCGGTCAAATTATTCTGGCCGTCGATTTGACTGTTGCTGGTGCTGTCGATCGCACTTTAGCAAAAATTCAAGACCTAGGATATCACCCAGAAATCCGTCATATCAACTATCCGTCAGGAGTTCACGTCTTAGCAATTCTCCAAGACTCACAGCATTCTGAAGTAGTCGAGGATGACTACTTGTTAGAAGATTGGCTGCAAGTAAGGTCGCAAATTAACAGCGAGGCCGTTCATCTGTGGCGAGGTAAATAAGTGAATTAACAATGACAATCAGATTCAGATCCCCCTAAATCCCCCTTAAGAAGGGGGACTTTGACACTCATTCTCTCCCCTTAAGAAGGGGGACGCAAGAACGATCTTGTCCCACCCCCTACTCCCCTTAAGAAGGGGGGCTAGGGGGGATCTCCGGGTTAAAAAATACCCCTACGCACCCCCTCGCAACTTATCCAAAACCGCCCGATCTTCCAAAGTCGAAGTATCCCCTGTTACCTCTTGTCCCGCCGCCAAAGAACGCAGCAAACGCCGCATAATCTTCCCGCTGCGAGTCTTCGGTAAAGCCTCAGTAAATCGAATCTCTCCCGGACGGGCGATCGCCCCAATTTCCTTAACAACGTGCTGCTTCAATTCCTTAGCCAATTCATCGCTAGGTTGCTGCGTATTTTCCAGCGTCACAAAAGCCACAATTTCCTCACCCTTAATCTCATCAGGTTTACCAACAACCGCAGCTTCCGCCACCGCTGGATGAGATACCAAAGCTGATTCAACTTCCATCGTACCGAGTCGATGTCCGGCCACATTAATTACATCGTCAACGCGACCCATTACCCAGAAATAACCGTCTTTATCCTTGTGCGCGCCGTCCCCTGCAAAGTACACAAATTCGCCATTTTTAGGCCGCAAATATTCCCAATAGGTGCGACGGAAGCGTTCGGGATCGTTGTAAAGCGTCCGCATCATGCCCGGCCAAGGATGTTTCACAACTAAATAACCGCCACTTTCATTAGTTACCGGTTCCCCGTCTTGGTCAACGACATCGGCAACAATTCCGGGGAAAGGAAGGGTTGCAGAACCGGGTTTTGTAGGAATTGCACCGGGTAAAGGGGTAATCATAATTCCGCCTGTTTCCGTTTGCCACCAAGTATCGACTATCGGACAATTCGAGTTGCCAATTATTCGGTAATACCACATCCAAGCTTCAGGATTAATCGGTTCGCCAACAGTTCCTAACAATCGCAAAGATGACAAATCTCTGGCTTTCGGGAAGTGTTCTCCCATTTTCATGAAAGTTCTGATTGCGGTGGGTGCAGTATAGAAAACGGTGACACCGTATTTTTCAATTACATCCCAAAAACAGCCTGGATTAGAATTGCGAGGAGCACCTTCATACATTAAAGTTGTCGCACCGTTGGACAGCGGCCCGTAGACAATATAACTGTGTCCAGTAATCCAGCCGACATCAGCAGTACACCAGTAAACATCGGTATCTTGGAGGTCGAATATCCACTTGGTTGTCATGTGGGTATAAAGGTTATAACCACCGGTTGTATGGACGACACCTTTCGGTTTTCCGGTACTTCCAGAAGTGTACAGAATGAATAGCATATCTTCGCTATCCATCGGTTCGGCTGGACAATTTGCCGATACACCTTTTTGCAAATCGTGCCACCAATGATCGCGCCCCGGTTCCATGTGAATTTTCTGTTTGGTGCGCTCAACTACCAGAACGTTTGTAACTGTTGGTACGGCATTATTTGCTAGTGCTTTGTCTACTTGTGCTTTGAGGCCGACGGCGGTATCTTTGCGGAAGCCACCATCAGCGGTGATGACGAGTTTTGCTTGGCCATCGTTGAGGCGATCGTGCAATGCTTCGGCACTAAATCCGCCAAACACAACGCTGTGTACGGCACCGATTCTGGCGCAGGCTAGCATGGCGATCGCAGCTTCGGGTATCATCGGCATATAGATACCGACGCGATCGCCCTTTTGGACTCCCAACTGTTTGATTACGTTGGCCATTTGGCAGACTTCGCGGTGGAGTTGCGCGTAGGTGAGGGTGCGGGAGTCTCCGGGTTCGCCTTCCCAAATGAGGGCGGCTTTATTCTTTCGCCAAGTTGTTAAATGGCGATCGAGACAATTGTAAGAAATGTTAATTTTACCATTGACAAACCATTTGGCAAAAGGCGGCTGCCAGTCGAGTACGGTATCCCATTTTTGGAACCATTCCAATTCTCGTGTGGCGAGTTCTGCCCAGAATGCTTCGGGGTCTGCTTTGGCTTTGTCGTAGAGGGCCTGGTACTCTGCTAGGCTTTTGATGTGAGCTTTTTGGGAGAATTCAGCGGGCGGCTGGAATAGGCGTTTTTCTTGCAGTATTGATTCGATGGTATCTTGTGACATCGTTTTTAACTTTAACTTCGGTTAGTCTTTTTAACTATTGTTTGCATAAGTTGGGGCAAAACTATGTTTATTTTCATTAAGACTTTGAATACTTGTGTAAATGTTGCGATCGATTACCAATTACCTATTACCTATTACCGAATTTTCATCAAACAGATACTGGATTGCCATCAGCTTTGCTCATTGCATCTCTTGCCGATCTCAGTTTGCGGATTTTTTCATACACGGGACGAGGATTGCGACGTTGTTCTTCTTGCATTCTCTCGCCTCATTCCAGCCATTCGGTTATGTACTGACCGACTGCTTCTTTGTTGTGCAGGTAATACAAAATTGTTGCATAAACCTGTTCCAGGGTGAGCGATGTATAAATGTTAGCGATTTCTTCGGGAGTTCGAGCGCGAAACAGGTATTCATAAAGCATGGTTTCGATGCCAATGCGGGAACCTTGGAGCCGAATATCGTCAGGTCTTAGAAAGTTGAAGTGGTCTTCAAGTTGCATGGCTGGTTGGGGGTGATATCTGGTATGATTATATCATCAGTAATCGTCTGTTTGGGGATTGATATTGTTTACATTTTTTGGGGATTTTTTTAACCGCAGAGAGCGCAGAGAGCGCAGAGGAAGAGAGAGAGGAATAATTCTGATATCAACAGGTTTTAATGGCTGTTAACACACGATCAATTACCTCCCAGATTTGAGTGGCAGGAATTGTTTTGCCAGTCATTTCTTTATGCCAAGTTTGAGGAAAGTATGCTATAATTGTTTTGTTAGATTGTTCATTTTTATTACTTTCTGTTACTTCGGGAATCAGCACGATTACTTTTACTGCTTATAACAGTTTGCAGCAGCAATCGTCTGTTTGGGGATTGAGGACGAAGGGACGTAACTATCAGTTTATTTGTCTGACGAGGGGAAATCCCTGCAATCAGATTTTACCGGAGTTGAGTTTGATTGATAGGGAGCGATCGCTCTTGTTGGCGCAAGTCTTGAAAGCGATTTGCAAGTTGCAGAATGTGCAGTTACAATTGGCATAAGCAGGAGCGATCGCATCTAATGTTATCATGAATTGGGCGCAGGTTGCCGACAGCGCGATAAATTCATTCCGTTATTTTTTAAATCTCAACCTGAATTAGTCAATCTTAACATCTTAAATTAATAGAAAATAGGGCAAATACTCCTGAAACTTCACAAAATTTGGATGCCATGAATCTTCCTTATTTAGAGCGTCACCCGATTGAATCTCAATGTTACAGCAAAATTTGAGAGCGATTTTTTTATGTAGAAGCGAATTCTATTCGCCCGGATTTTCTAATTTTTCAACCCGAAATAAATCAAATTTTATTAAAAGTTTACAAAATAATGATGACAAAGCACAAATTTTGTATCTAAAATAAGAGACTGTTTGACCCTGAAACAAAAGGTAAGAAAATGTCTGAACTTAGACAAAATCTAATTACCAGAGATTGGGTAATTATCGCCACCGATCGCGCCAAAAGACCAGACCAATTCGCCAACCCAAAGCAATTGGTAGCAGGATTACCCCCCCACCGCCCCGATTGTCCGTTTTGCGTGGGAAATGAGGAAGACGGAACCTTAGAAACTTTCCGTTTGTGCGATCGCACCGGCTGGAAAGTCAGGGCCATCCGCAACAAATATCCCGCCCTCTCCCCGACAACAGAACGCATGAGGATATCATCAGGAATTCACCGCACGATGTCGGGAATCGGAGTTCACGAAGTAATTGTCGAACACCCGCGACACGACTTGACAACAGCTTTGTTGAGCATTAAAGATGTAGCAAACATACTTTTAGCATACCGCCAGCGTTATTCAGAAATTAGAAAATATCCCCACATTGAGACAATTATCATTTTCAAGAATCATGGGGAAAGTGCGGGAACTTCTCTCGAACACCCTCACTCCCAAATAGCAGCTACGCCCGTTGTACCCAGCCAAGTTCGCAGCCGCATCGATGAAGCTGTCAGATATTTTGACGATACGGGAGACTGTTTATTTTGCCGTACTTTGGAAGATGAATTAGCGGCTGGTGAAAGAGTGATTTTTGAAAGTAAACATTTTGTGGCTTTTATCCCTTACGCTGCGCTTTCACCGTTTCACATTTGGATTTTTCCGCGCCGACATTCTTCTTCATTTGATGACATTACCGATCCTGAGATTACTGACCTTGCTTATACTTTAAAAACTGTACTCGCCAAGCTTTATTATGGATTGAACAATCCCGATTACAACTATAATATCCGCTCTGTGCCGACGACGGAACAAGCGACAAAATATTTTCACTGGTATATAGCTATTATTCCCAGAGTTTCTAAACAAGCTGGGTTTGAATTGGGTAGCGGGATGTTTATCAATACTGGTTTGCCAGAAGAAAGTGCTGAGTTTTTGCGATCGATCGTAATTCCTATTAGCCCAGACTTGGGAGAGATTGAAAGTTAGTGCGTGGCGCATTTTGCGATCGATAGGATTTCTCAATTGTCTGCAACACAGGACACAGCAGTGCTGTGTCCCTACAAAATATCTATCAACAATATCACAATAAACCTTCGACATATCCCCAGTATTCTTCGCTACAATTAGCTCTCAATATATCTCTAATCTTAGCGTCGATCGCCAATTCACCATCACTAGAGTCACAACTGTCACCTGTTTCCCAACTGCTCTCAGAAAAATGCTGTTGCAGATGAGCTAGAGTATGAGCTAAATTGGCAAGAAAATGATGTTCATTTACCCATGCAGCCGGATCTGGTATTGCTGAACTTGCAGGAGTTCGATCGGCTAAATCATTTTTCCAAGCATCATCAGTCAGGTTTTTCATATCTGGGTCGATCAAAAACTAGAATCCAGAGGTAGTTTGTCATTGATCTGATGTTAATCTTAACTCTAAATTGCGTCGGCGATCGCGATCAGTCTACCCTTGTGACAAATTTGTGTATTTTTGGCGATCGCGATCGACATCTGCTAGTAGATTGTGTGCTATGATACAACCTCAACTCCGGCGATCGGTAATTTTCACCTCCGGCAACATACATTTTGGCAGCATCCCGTGAACTCCTTTTTGAGGAGTGTTGACAACCTGCGTAATCCGAAAATTCGCAGCCAAAGAACACAAAACATAAGCATCTTCGGCACTCAAACCCACAAATTTTTCCAACCAATAAATCGTCTGTTTTAGTGCCAATTCAAAAGCCTCATCTAAAGTCCTACCGAATCCCATCGTCACAATATCAGTAGGCGTTTCTGCAAAAGGAAACATCAGAAATAAATCCTTGCGGAGGATGATTTGAATCGTGCCATTCATCGAAGTTTCAATCGCAGTAACATCAATTTCGCCGTCTCCCTGTGCCGAATGTCCATCGCCGATCGAGAATAAACCGCCGCGCACAAAAACAGGTAAAAACAATCGCGTTCCCGGTTGCAATTCTCGGTTATCCATATTGCCACCGTAGCGCCCCGGAGGAATAGAAGAACGGTTAATTTCTGCATTAGCAACACCGAGAATGCCGAAGAATGGATGCAGCGGAATCCGAATCCCGCTACCTGCTGGAAATTCAGCAATCTTTTGCTCTAAATCAAGGAGAATAAATCGCAATTTAGGTTCAGAAAAATACTGCGGCAAAGCCCCCCATCCGGGACGAATTGCATTGAATCCCACGGGCAAACTTGGGTAAACATCCTCTATTTTGATTTCTAAAACGTCTCCCGGTTCCGCGTTGTTAACATAAATCGGGCCGGTTAGCAAGTGCGGCCCAGGGCCAACTTTGCGATCCATCGACAAATTTTGACAAATATCTAAAAATTCCGGGGTGAGAAATTCCGGCGGTGCCTTGTCAGCAACGTAAAATCCCGAATAAGTTTCCACATCAATGCGATCGCCCGAATCAACGATTAAGGCTGGTTTAAGATTCGGAGAGAAACCGCCCAAATGTACAGTTTGGCAATTAGCCTTGAGAAGATGGTGAGTCATATCTATTTGAGATTTAAAATGGGAGATTATGTTAAGATTTTTACATCAGCCTGTTGACAAGAATGCAATATCTCAGTTACATTCTAGATAAATTTTACCCGAAAATGGATTTTGCGATCGTGGGAGTGATGCCCGACGCCAACGGCATTGGCAAACCAGATATTTACATAGCAAAGTAATTTTGTCATTCAGAGTGAAACGAAGAATCTCAAAGCCTTGTCACACCGTTACCAAGCGTAAGTCCTGAACTAATAATTAATAACTAATAACCAATCACCAATCACCAATCACCAATAACTAATAACTAATCAACCAATAACTAATAACTAATAACCCATAACAAAGAACTAATAACTTATGTTTACACCACTCCCCGAAGAAATAGAAAATCCGAGAAATTCTCCTCGCAACCCCTGGTTTTTTGCTATCTTGCTGTTGATTATTCTATTGCTTGGTTTAGTTGTGAGGTCTTGTCTCAATAAACCCCAACTTCTAACCGAGCCATTTTTACAACTCCCAACAACAAATTCCGTGCGAGTGGTCTGGTTTACCGAATTTCCCGGGACTCGCAACACAGTCGCTTACGGCGAAAAATTGGATCGAATTGTCACTGCAACTACTGTTAAGCTAAGCCGCACTCGCGAAGACAAAGACTCGCGCATCTCCGATGAAATGAAACAGGGCATAATTGATAGCCAAATTTTCCGCAATATCTGGCGTCACGAAGCGGAAGTTCCCAAATTAATACCAGGCGATCGCATTCCCTATTCAGTCACCAGCCAAAGAAAAGATGGCGAATCTGTCAGCAGCAAAATTTTCACACTTTCGCCGACACCGCTAGCAGGAACACCGCTGAAAATTCTCCTAACTTCCGATCATCAATTGATGCCGATGACAGCAGCAAACATCCAGAAAGTAGCAGCAACAATTGACAGAGTTGATGGCATTTTCATGGCCGGTGACTTAATTAATATAGCCGATCGCGCTTCCGAATGGTTCGACGACAATCGCGGCCGCGCCTTCTTTCCCAGTCTCCAAGGGCGGGGCTTCTCCGAAATCGACAAAAACGGCATCAAAACAGTTTACACCGGTGGCGAACTGATTCAACACGCGCCGCTTTTTCCCACCATTGGAAACCACGAAATTATGGGGCGCTTTTCCAAATCGAGAAAACTAGACGAGCAGTTTAACGACCCTTTCCCCCGCGCTGATGCTGAAAAAATCTACACTCAAAATGCCTCTAAATTGAATCCAAATAATGATTCAGAAGTGCGAGAAACTTGGATAAAAAACCAGAGTTTTAATAGCGATACCTACCATGAAATTTTTACTCTCCCCGGTAACAAAAATTACTATGCTGTCACTTTTGGCGACGTGCGCTTAGTCACTTTGTACGTGACAAATATCTGGCGCACACCCAACTTAGATCCCGGTGCTAGAGGCAGATATCGGGAACGCGACGAAGATTTCAACAATCCCGAAAAATGGGGATACGGACAGCATATTTTTGAGCCAATTGTCAAGGGCAGCGCTCAATATAATTGGCTGAAAGAAGAACTAAATAGTCCCGAATTCCAGCAGGCAAAATACAAAATTGTGATGTTTCACCACCCGCCACATTCTCTAGGCGACAATATTGTACCTGCTTATACTGACCCAGTGCAAATAGTCGATCGCGACGAACAAGGCAATATTAAAATGGTGCGTTACGAATATCCAAAAGCAAAAGATTATATGATTCGAGATGTCGTGCCTTTGCTAGAAAAAGCCGACGTACAGTTAGTATTTTACGGACATTCGCACCTGTGGAACCGCTTTGAAAGTGCTAGCGGAATGCACTTTTTAGAGACTTCTAATGTCGGTAATAGTTACGGTGCTTTTGCGGGGAAAAAACGCAGATTTGTGCCACCTGCGTATCGCGAAGATTACAGTGCAATTGGAGATCCCAATGGTTTAAATCCTGTGATGCCTACAATTGCGCCGCTGCTGGGAGAAGATGGTCTGTCACTGCCATATATTGACAGCAACGATATCACGGCTTTCAGCATTTTTGATACGGGTAATGGTGTGGTGAGTAGCTACTATTTTGATACGCGGAAACCTGAGTCAGATGTAGTGAAGTTTGATGAGTTTAAATTAAAAAATTCATAAATTGCCAATAAAAAGTAGGGGCGGGTTTTACCAACCATAACCGCCAAAAACTAATAATCCCGAAAACCCGCCCCCACCCAGTGTTAAACCTGAATGTACATTTTTTTCATTTAATAAAAGGCAAGGTTGATGTGGGTTGTCTGTTGGGTGGGGGCGGGTTTATGAGATTGTTTGTATGGCGTCAAATATTGTTGGTGAAACCCGCCCCTACAAAACCTTGTCCTTCGCCGGTGGTACAACACCAATTTTATTTAAACCTGCATCAATATCCCTAAGTAATTGAAAATCTGCTTCGGGTAAAAGACTAACATCAGAGTGTTTTTCCAGAAAAGAAAATGCTTGCCGAAATTCACGGGGGTTTGTGGCGATCGCACAATCAAAGTGACAGGGTATAATTCTTTCAAAATCCCAACTCGCAACCCGATTAGCCCAATCGAGAGTTTCCTGTGGCGCGCGATTGAGAATCAAAGCTTGCAAAATCGGTGCGACAAACAATCGCCCTCCTCCCCGCAAAGCCTCAAACGATCGCCCCCAATCCATTTTCCACAGGAACGGAAACAACCCGAAATAGGCTTTTCTAGAGCGTTCTGGGGCTTTGAGAGCATTGCCTAACACGGAGCTCCACGGGTGAATTTCCAACACGCTAGGGCGAAAATACATGGCAAATAGAGCAATTCTCTGCCATCCTTTGCGCCGATTTTCCTGAGTGTCTTCCACGATATCCGAGGCGCTGTCTTTGGCGTGAAACAGCAGCGGGTAAGAGTCGAATTGGACGATCGCCGGTGGATAATCTGAGATTGAAACCAGGGAATCTGTTACCATCAGCGTGCGCGATCGCCTGTGAAACAGCGCCACTTCCGCAAACCAACCTAAACGAAGGTCGATCGGGCCAAGAATCGCCAAATCAAATTGATCGCCAAAAGGCGTTTCACTGCTGTCAAATGGCAATACAGACGTGCGTTTAGCGGGAAAACCCAGCCAACTCAGCGGCAAATTCAGCGGAAAACTCCACTGCTGCGGGGCGACAAACACCTGGGCGCCGGGAAAACACCTCGCAAAAGGGCCAACAAAAACCTTGTGTTCAATGCCCGAAATAGTTGTCAACAAGATATACTTAACCTCACCGTGTTCTGCTACCAACTCATTTAGCAAGCGGATACATTCAGGAGTCGGCGCAACAGGGGCGTAGACGAGAAGGCCTTCAGGTTCGAGTTTAATCACCGTCATCCGAATCGGGACAATGACATAGAAAACACCCTGAAGTTGGTCAAAAGTCCAGATTGTGTCCTTAACTATTTCCTTGCGGATCGTCCGCCGCTTACCATAGGGATATATGGGGACGATCGGCCAAAAAGGCCATGAGAAGTCCCTAGAATCAATCTGCTCTGATGTTGTAGTACCTTCACCTTCTGTCACTCTGCGCCCCCTTCCCGAATTTCTGATTGAACTATTGTTAGTTATAGATTAAGTTATCCCCTTTATCAATCAGTATCAGAATTATGCATCTCTCTCTTCTCCGACTCTGCGCCCTCTGCGCCCTCTGCGGTTAAAACATCCAGAAACAACCGTAAACAATAGGACCTATCCTGATACAATAATAAGTTGGCAAAAACGATCGACTTAATAGCTATGACACAAAACTACCGCATCACTCTTTTACCCGGAGACGGAATCGGCCCTGAAATTATCGCTGTGGCGGTAGACATACTGAAAATTGTCGGCCAACAATTCGACATCGGATTTGAATTTGAAGAAGCTTTAATGGGAGGAACTGCTATTGACAAAACTGGGAATCCACTCCCTGAAGAAACTCTAGAAATGTGCCGGAACAGCGATGCTGTATTATTAGCAGCAATTGGCGGTTACAAGTGGGATAATTTGCCCCGCGAACAGCGCCCGGAAACAGGATTGTTAGGGCTGCGTGCAGGATTAGGATTGTTTGCTAATTTGCGTCCAGCGACTATTTTACCACAATTGATTGACGCTTCTTCTTTGAAACGGGAAATTGTGGAAGGCGTGGATATTATGGTCGTCCGCGAACTGACTGGGGGAATTTATTTTGGGAAGCCGAAGGGTATTTTTGAGACGGAAACTGGGGAAAAACGCGGTGTCAATACAATGGCTTATACCGAGTCGGAAATTGACCGAATCGGGCGAGTAGCTTTTGAGACGGCCAGGAAGCGCGGGAACAGGTTATGTTCGGTGGATAAAGCGAATGTTTTGGATGTTTCGCAACTGTGGCGCGATCGGATTATTGCCCTTTCTCAAGAATACCCCGATGTCGAACTTTCTCACCTCTACGTTGACAACGCATTAATGCAGTTAATTCGCTGGCCGAAACAGTTCGATACAATTGTGACCAGCAATTTATTCGGCGACATTCTTTCCGATGCGGCGGCGATGTTAACTGGTAGTATTGGAATGCTACCTTCTGCTAGTTTGGGAGCAACAGGCCCGGGAGTTTTTGAACCCGTTCACGGTTCAGCGCCGGATATCGCCGGACAAGACAAAGCAAATCCGCTCGCCCAAGTTTTGAGTGCAGCCATGATGTTACGCTATGGATTGAATCAACCGGAAGCTGCGAATAAGATTGAGCAAGCGGTTGTGGAAGTTTTGGATCGAGGTTATCGCACTGGCGATATCATGTCGGAAGGCATGAAAATCGTCGGCTGTCGGGCGATGGGCGATGCTTTGATTGAAGTTTTGTAAAGTCGATCAATGGCCTGGTAGGGGCGGGTTTTACGAATAATATTTGACGCACACAAACAATCTCATAAACCCGCCCTCACACAATTAATAATCTCGATCAACCTTGACTTTGATCGAATGAAAAAAATGTACTTTTGATTAAATATAAAAAATGTACATTGAGGTTGACTGCTGGGTTGGGGCGGGTTTTTGAGATTGTATGTTTTTGGCAATTCTGGTTGGTAAAACCCGCCCCTACAGGAATTGGGGTTTAATGTTCCGCAGTCAAAAGCTGGAATTCCTCCGTATCAATGCGATTTGCTTGATACAAAATCTGAGCAATTTCCGAAAGCGCTAACACTGAATGAGCCCGATAACCATTCGCCTGCAATTTATCTTTTACACCCTGTTCGTGGTCAATCAATACCACAATATCCTCCACATTTAACCCCGCAGATTTCAACTTAGCCGCCCCTTCCATCACACTCTTGCCGCTAATCAAAATATCATCGACTACCACAATAGTTTCTCCCGCCTGAAAATGCCCCTCAATTAACTTCCCCGCACCGTAAGTTTTCACTTCTTTGCGCGGAAAAATCATCGGGCGTTCCATCCGCAAAGCTAAACCGGTTGCTGTGGGTAAGGAACCGTAGGGAATTCCCGCAATGCGATCGAATTTTAAGTCTTTGAGAATGTCTGCATAGGCGCTGACAATTTGGTGGAAAATTTGCGGAATTGAAATGATTTTTCGCAAATCAATGTAATATGGGAATACGGCTCCCGATGCTTGTACGTGGTCGCCAAAAACCACGCAGCCAATATCATAAAGTTGCAAGATTAAATCGCGGTGAGGTTCCGGTTGCAAAAAGCAAACATCCGGTAGCCACAATTCGCAAGTAGGACTACCTGCGATCGCCCGCAGTCGCTGTTCGTTGATATTATCCCGCAATTTCTGAATTTCTAAGCGTGGATCTTTACGCGCTAATAAACAAGGGGGGATTGGTAGCAATAAACCCTCACCATTCTTGCTTAAACCAGCCGCTAGCAGCTCTGCCAGGTCGTTTTCTTCTGTCAAGTCATTTTCTTCTGCGATGTCTCCTTCGACTAAAATAAGGCGTTCGGGAGCAGATGAGCGGATGCGCGCTAACATATCCGGCATTACTCCTACTTCTAAACCTAGTTTTTCGGGAGTTCCCCAAGTCTGAGAGACTCGGACTAATTGCAAGTACAAAGGATTTTCTGGTGTTGGGTATTCTTGCAAAGCGGCGGCGGAGGGATTTGCAGTTGCACAGAGCACAAAAACTGTTTTTCCCGGATATAATAAAAATGGCGCTACTTGGTCGAATCCAGCATAGGGACTTAAGGTAACAGCGTCAACTTGCCAGTCTTCAAATACGGTTTTGGCAAATACCGTACTCGTGTTTACATCGCAGTGTTTGGTATCTAAAATTACGGGAATCTGAGGAGGAATAATTGTTAAAATTTGTTGCAGCAGTTCCAGGCCGGGAATGCCGAGAGATTGGTAAAAACCGAGGGTGATTTTGCAAGCACAAATTAAATCGGCTGTTTGGTCGATCGCACATTTAGCCTTTACCAACAAATCCGTTACAAAACTTTGAGTTTCCTCCCCCGTCAGTGACAGCGAAGCGGGGAAACTTTCGGGGTCTGGGTCGAGGGCTAAATACAGCAAAGTTTGATTGCTTTCAATAGCAGCTAGCAGTTTATCAAAGAAATTTGTTGGATTAATCATGGGTATTGGGGGATGGTATAGCTGAAGGAAGAGGGAAGAAGGAAGAGGGAAGAAGGAAGAAGGAAAGTCCTAATATCATAAGTTGGGGTGCTGCCACAAATTGCTATAATTGCAAAATCCCAACCAGAACCAGGACTTCTTTATTCTTAACATAGTTGGCGCGCTCAAATTGGGATAGGAGTTTTACCCAAAGAGACCGATCGCTGTGGAAGTTTAAATTGAGAATATTTTAAAATTGTAGAAGGTAAACACCATGAAATCTATAATTTTGGGTTCAGTTTCATTCGGACTGATTTTGGGGTTGGCGGCAGGGGTGATTGCGGCTAATCCGCAACAAGTTAACGAGTTGCGACAAACTAACCAGTGTCGGGGATGCGATTTGAGAAGCATTCCCCTACCTCGCGCAAGTTTAGCAAATGCTAATTTACAAGGGGCTGATTTGAGGGGTGCAAATCTCAGAGAAGCGAATTTGGCTGGGGCCAATTTGAGCGGGGCTTCTCTTGGTGGGGCTTCTTTGCGGCAGGCTAATTTACAAGGTGCGGATTTGACTAAGGCTAATTTAATGGGGGCAGATTTGACGGGGGCTAATTTGGACAATGCTAATCTGAAAGATGCGACTTGGGTTGATGGTACTATTAAATAAATAGAAGCTAATTGGCAAAGTCGCGGACGGGCTAGAAGCCCATCCCACAAGAGTTTTAATAGATTTCACAATGCAAACTAAATGTTGTTTAGCTTAGCAATGAATGATAAATACGATCGCCTTTAAGACTTGGGACAATTTGCTACACACCTATGTTGACGATTTTGGCCGCGTGAATTATTTGCGCTGGAAAGCAGAGTCGGCGGATGTTTTGAGACAATGGCTGGAAAGTTTGGCGGATGTGGATTTGGCGGCTTTGACGGATGCGGATGAGCGGCTGGCTTTGTGGCTGAATGCGTATAATGCGATCGCCATTGCTCAAGTTCTTGAAGTATATCCGATCGCGTCAATTCGTCCAAAAGTTTTGGGAATTCCCAACTGGCTAAGCTTTTTGGATTTCTTCACCCGTTCAACTTCGACAATTGCGGGGAAAAAGTACAGTCTCAATCAAATCGAACACGGGATTTTGCGCCGGGAATTTGGGGAACCTCGCATCCATTTTGCCTTAGTTTGCGCTTCTGTGGGATGTCCGATGTTGCGTCGCGGGGCTTATTTCCCGGAGTCAGTGCGAACTCAACTGGAAACAGACGCGAAGGGTTTTATTCACAATCCCGACAAGGTGCGGTACGATGCTGGGAAGAAGACGCTTTATTTGAGTAAGATTTTTGATTGGTACGGTCAGGATTTTGTGAAGGCGGCGGGCTCTGTGGTTGGGTATGTGGGCGGTTATTTGGGGCCGGATGTGGCTGTGGATGATGAATGGGCGATCGTTTTTTTGCTCTATGATTGGAATTTAAATTCAAACTCTCAAAACTTGAACGATTTCCAAATCTGACGGCGATCGTTTTTTGGCCCTATGATTGGAATTTAAGTCAACCACCCACCACTAATCGGAGTACCAATCTAGTGGGGGCTTAAAAAAGCCAAGTTGACCAGTCTAAGTGGTTCGCCCACTACGTTTAAGGTCAGCGTTAAAGACCTACCAGAAAATGCGTGCTAGTTTTCTGCTCTAGAAATTAAAAGTTAAACAGGTGTAAGGGTTAAGCCAGTGCTTTTAATATAGTTACCGACCTTAAACATTGACGAAGCAAACATTACCCCGTAAGGGAGGACTTAAATGTCTAATTTTGTTTTTGTACTTGATACCCACAAACGACCGCTCAATCCAATCCGACCGGGATTGGCTCGTAAGTTGTTAAACAATGGCAAAGCTGCTGTTTTCAAAAGGTATCCATTCACACTAATTCTGAAAGTAGAGGTGACAGCAACCCAAAAATCCACTCTTAAAATAGACCCAGGCTCTAAGACTACGGGAATCGCATTAGTGCAAGGAGAGGACGTAATTTTTGGTGCAGAATTAACTCACCGAGGTCAAACAATTAAAGCCAGTTTGGAGTCTCGCCGTTCATTGCGTAGAGGCAGGAGAAATCGTCACACTCGTTATCGTCAAGCGAGGTTTTTCAATCGCACCCGACAAAAGGGTTGGTTAGCACCATCCTTACAACATCGAGTAGAAACAACCCTAACTTGGGTTAACAAATTTATCCGACTCGCACCCATTGGTTCAATTGTTCAAGAATTAGTAAGATTTGACTTACAACAACTAGAAAATCCCGAAATCTCAGGCGTTGAATATCAGCAAGGAGAATTAGCTGGCTACGAAGTTCGGGAATATCTATTGAACAAATGGGACAGGAAATGCGCTTATTGCGGTGTTGAAAATGTACCTTTGCAAATTGAACATATTCATCCCAAAGCTAAAGGTGGCAGCGATCGCATTTCTAACCTTTGCCTTGCTTGCGAAAATTGTAATACTCGGAAAGGGACTCAAAGTATTGAGCAATTTCTATCTAAAAAGCCAGAGATTTTGAAGCGGATTCTATCTCAAGCTCATCGTCCGTTAAAAGATGCAGCAGCAGTTAATTCAACTCGTTGGGCATTATTTAATCGACTCCGCATGACTGGCTTACCAGTTTCTACTGGTAGTGGTGGTCTAACAAAGTTCAACCGCACTCGATTGAATTTAGCTAAAACCCACTGGTTAGATGCAGCTTGTGTTGGACAAGTTAAATCTTTGGAAGTTCTAACCCGTAAACCTTTATTAATTAAAGCGACTGGACATGGGACTCGTCAAATGTGCCGCACTGACAAGTTTGGATTTCCATCTCGCTATGTTCCCCGGCTGAAATTTGTTAAAGGTTTTCAAACAGGCGATATTGTTAAAGCTGTTGTTACCTCGGGCAAGAAAATTGGTAAATACGTTGGACGTGTTGCCGTAAGAACGAGTGGTTCATTCAATATTTCCGCATCCGAATTGGTATCGGGAATTAGTCACAAATATTGTTCAGTTGTTCACCGAAAGGATGGTTATTCGTATGCAGCATAATCCTTGCCTCCCTTTTCCTCTCGCCACTGACCAGGGTACAGGTACAGTGGGAGTCTCCAAGGGGGAAGACAGATGAAACAAAAAGCCACTTTCAAGTCGGGATATTTGGCCGCATCGCCCAAGTTGCAATTACCAGAAAACCCTATGTTTAATCTGCGAATCCGCGCACTTCAGCCCGGCCACATCGCCCAAGTTGCAATTACCAGAAAACCCTATTCAGAATCTTGTAGACTGCGAAATATCGCACTAGCCCCCATCGCCCAAGTTGCAATTCCCAGAAAACCCTATTAGGGATTGAAACGAATCTTTGCAGAATAGGTAAATAAACTATGGGTTGCAATTCCCAGAAAACCCTATTAGGGATTGAAACGAATCTTTGCAGAATAGGTAAATAAACTATGGGTTGCAATTCCCAGAAAACCCTATTAGGGATTGAAACTGGGTAAGCCGATAATCGCGATCTCGTTGCTCTTTCTGTTGCAATTATAGCAACCGCCAAGGCGGTTATGGCGTAAACTGAGAATAATCTTCTTTGTTGCGGGACGATCGCACGTCATGGCCCAACCATACAGCTACCACCTACGTCAGAAAGTCATTCAAGCTATCCAACTAGATGGCTTAAAGATTATGGAAGCGAGTATATTGTTCGACATCAGTCGCAACACGATCGGGCTATGGCTGAAGCGACAAGCCCAAACAGGGGACTTTCTAGCATTGCTTGGGCGCGCCCCCGGTAATGGTCATAAAATTACCGATTGGGAAAAATTCCGCGAGTTGGCCTCAGATCGTGGGGAGAAAACCCAGGTGGAGATGGCGAAACTTTGGGATGGACAAATTAGCTCACGCACAATCTCACGAGCCTTAAAGAAAATAGGTTTTATATCAAATCCGGTAGCATCGGAATTATTCATCTCTCTCTTCTCTCCCTCTGCGCCCTCTGCGCCCTCTGCGGTTAAATCATTCCGATGCAACCGGAAACGATATTACTCGAAAAAAAAGACTTCTGGCTACCGCGAGCGGGATGAAGCCAAGCGCCAAGCTTTCATAGCCGAGTTGTCCACCATACTCCGAGACAAAATTGTTGATATTTACCACCATACTCCCCAGATTTCAACTTGCATTGAACAATGCTAGTCTTGGCCCAAAAGCAGCGCTGAGCGGAGCCGAAGCGTCGAATTCGTAAACTCAAGCATCAGTTTGATTCTTGGCGAGATGCGATCGAGGATGTCTTGCGCCTTCCGTCCTAACACGGGCGGTTGCTAGATCTGTAGGGTGCGCCGAGGCGCACCTTAGACCCACAAATACTCTAAAAATTGATCCCTTACCTAAGTGCTATAAGAGTTCGATCGAAGAGAATCGACTAAACAATCAAGCAGGCGTACTCAGAATCACCCACTGCATTAACTCTTGCCACTCAGGAGACTTAGCTAATAAATCCGCATCCAATTCATGGCCCGCATCCAGCCAAAATTCAGCAAAACAGTCAGCCCAATTAATGACTGTTTCCACAGGCAAATAAGGCGTATAATTCCAAGAACGCTGCAAAAATTGTACCATCTCCACGGGATGACCAGTGCGGTGCAAATACCAAGCAATCCAAACTAACGTACTGTACTTAATTTGCTTTTCCAACAAACGTATTTTATCCGGCAATTCGGGGCGGTAAAAAAAATTGTCCATTACCGCCGCCAAGGATTTAGCCTGCGGCAAACCTTTGTACATCGCACTTTGTTCGTGCTGGCGGTAGCAAACTGTGACTTGGCGCAGCCAATCTGTTTCGCATCCCATTAAAGCCAAACGCAGCACTAAATCTGTATCTTCCGCTGGTGGAAATCGAGGATCGAAACCGCCGGCGCGCTCTAACCAATGGCGGCGAAACATCATGGCGCTTGGTAATACTGGTTTCCACCTCAGCCACATTTCTAAGTCTAATTTAGGCACGTTTTGCCAGGGTTTCACATCTTGAAGCGCTTCGCCTTTACTGTTAACTAGACACCAGCCGCTGTGGACAATTCCTAAATTTGGTTGCGCTGCAAATACAGCAATTTGTGCTGCTAATTTGTCGGGAAAAAAGAAGTCATCTGCATCGAGAAAGGCGATGAATTCTCCTCGCGCTAACTCGATGCCGCGATTTCTGGCCAGAGAAACGCCTTGATTTTGTTGGTAAATGTAGCGAACCCGATCGCCATAATTCTCTAAAACTAATCTAGTGTCATCTTGGGAACCGTCGTCTACTACAATAATTTCCCAGTTAGCGCTTGTTTGGTTCAAAACGCTATCTATTGCTTGACCGATGTAAGCAGCGCAATTGTAAGCCGGAATTACTACGCTCACCTGCGGGGTGCGATCGTTCATAATTAATATCAAGTTCGATTTATTTGTTAAATCCGGTTGCGTCTTTATTGTACAATAGTTTTAGGGTGCGTCAGTCCATGCCGCACCCTAATCGGGGTTCTTTTGTTCATGAATTTCGGTTCAAAAATTTGCCAAACTAAGTCGGTGCGAATTCAGTAAATTATCCTGGCGTATTGCTAAAGGGTGGCGATCGCCTTTTGGCTTCAAATACTTGTCAACTACTTGCAAAACTTGTTCAGGCCCGGAGGACTTGCTCAAAAAATCAGAAGCACCTGTAAATTTCCCTCGCGTGCGATCGAGTATACTATCCCGATCGCTCAAAAACACGATCGGAGTTTCCCGAAAAGCCTCTGTTTTCCGCAAAAAACTGCACAAAGCAAAGCCACTTATTTTAGGCATCAGCAAGTCCATAATAATCAAAGCAGGGTTGTGTTTGGCGAGGAGGCTCACTCCCTCCATCGGATCTTGAATTTTCAGAACTCGATACCCACCCGATAGTAAAATTTGTTCTAAAATTGCGCAGACTGTGGGACTATCATCGATACAGGCAATTAAAGGGCGGCCTGGTTGAGCAATCGCCGCAGCCCAACGCCACTGTTCGATGGGGGATGGCAAATCTGGTACTGTTCGGAAATTGACTAAACCCTGCTGGATGTAGTTCTGCAAAGCGCGCGTTGTCACCGTCACACACTGCTTTTTCTGAAATGCAATATCCCAAAGAGTATTTTCACCGTTGAACACCCTAGCCAGAGTCAGCAAAGAATCAGAACTAAATCGATTTTGCGCCAACTCTGGCGATAAATTTAACAGTGGTGCTTGTTCAGGCTCTATCATCCACAAACCCATTGCTGTCCACTTCTGCCACATTTGTTCTGTAGAATACAGAATTTTCTCCACTTCTGTTAACGACAGCAACAAAGAAGGGATAATCTTAGAAACATATTTTTTTGAAGAACGCCACTCCCGACGCAAACCTGATTGACCGATCAGAGAAAAGAACACTTCGCAAACGCTGGTTTGGACGATCGCCTTAGCTTGTTGCAGGCTCATTTCGCTGTCAGCGATCCCTTTCTGAAGCAGTTGATACTCCCAGAGTTCCCCAGCCTCAAAATCTCTGAGATCCACTTGAAAGTTCCGACAGTGTTGCCCGATCGCTCTGTACCAGCGTTTCGATCTGTGCCATCCTCCTGTAGCATACACCAGATCGCCCCGATAAAAGTAAAGTTGCCACTGTTGCTCCCCTTGCTCTAACAGCAATTTTCCCGTTGCTTTTTTTTGGTTCAGCACTCCCAAAGTATGGGACAACATTTTGTACCCGATTGCGGTAGCAGACATATTCACTCGCATCCCCTGTACTCTGTTTATAACATTTTACAACTGCCGAGGTGTCGGGGCCAACAGTAATATTACTGAATTTTACCAATTAAAAATAATCAATCCTGGGAGTTTAACCCATCAGGTAGTGGTTCCCCTCCGGGGTTTTATACTTCAGGATACAAGACCTATTTCTACTATTAGCTAATCATTAAAAGCTGGCTTTTGACTAATAATATCAAGTCCGGTTAATTGCTGATAAATCCTGTACGGGCCGAAAAGCATTGGGCCGAAAAGCATACCTCACTTTCTTGAGAACCGCTATATGTTTATTTGTACCACTTACTTAATGACTATGACTACTGACTACTGACTACTGACTACTGACTACTGACTACTGACTACTGACTACTGACTACTGACTAATGACCAATGACTAATGACCAATGACTACTGACTACTGACTAATGACTACTGACTACTGACTAATGACCAATGACTACTGACTAATGACCAATGACTAATGACCAATGACTACTGACTACTGACTAATGACTACTGACTAATGACTACTGACTACTGACTATTGCTATCTTTGGGAGGGACGGGATCGTAACCCCCTGGATGCAAAGGTTGACAGCGCAAAATCCGCTTAATTGCCAGGGCCCCACCGCGCGCCACTCCAAATCTTTCTATTGCTTCGACAGCATATTGGGAACAAGTTGGGTGAAATCTACAGGCGTTAGGTAAGTAAGGAGAAATAACAACTTTGTAGCCTCGTATTAGCCCAATTAACAATGTTTTCACAGCGATGACCATAACTAAAATACAATTTGAGGAGCCAAGATGCTACTTGTATCTGAATTAACTACTTGACCGATACCTAAGAATTGACCGTCTTCATTATAAACCTGCAAGGGAGAAGATGAGGGAATGGAGGTATTTTTTTCTACTTTCCTATTTTCCATAATTTCTGCAATCGGGAGGCGCTGACCTTGAAACCAGCGTTGGGCATATTCGGGAGAAAGGACGATCGCACCTAAATGTCCCAAAACCTGCGCTGGCAAAATTGGGGAAAATTTACTCTCCTGCAATTGCCTTTCTAATTCTTCAAAACTGAGACTTTCCTCGATCGAAAAACCGCTACTTTCGGTACGATTCAAAGTAGCCAAAGTGCCACCTACATTCAACATAGCACCCAAATCGCGGGCGATCGCCCGAATATAAGTCCCGGCCCCGCAGGCGATCGCCAAATCCAACTCTGGAAAATCCCCCGATCGCCAATCCAAAACTTCCAGCCGAAAAACCTCTACATTCCTAGCAGCAACATCGACAGTTTCGCCCTTTCTCGCCAAATCGTAAAGGCGTTTTCCCCCGACTTGAACTGCACTATAATTAGGCGGAAATTGCTCGATTTTTCCCAGGAAATTCGGCAGTGCAGCTTGCACTTTTTCCCAACTCAAATCCGGCACCGGTTGAGCATTGATAATTTCCCCTTCTAAATCGTCCGTAGCAGTAGTTAAGCCAAACCGAATCGTGCCTCGGTAAGCTTTACCCTGTTGGAGAAATTGCAATAGCCTAGTTGCCTTACCCAGGGCGATCGGCAAAACACCAGTAACAGCAGGATCGAGGGTTCCCCCATGTCCGACTCGCTTGAGTTTCAACAAGCGGCGCACTCGCCCCACACAGTCGTGGGAAGTCATGCCCGCAGGTTTATTAAGATTGAGAAAACCTTCAGTAGTCATTAGTCAGTTGGCAGTTGGCAGTTGACAGTTGGTAGTTGGCCGTTGCTAGTTAGCAGTTGGCAGTTGGTAATTGTGAGTTGTTGTTGATTGTTGGTTATTGATTGTGAGTTGGTTGTTGGTTGTTGGTTGTTGATTGTTGATTGTTGGTTGTTGGTTGTTGGTTGTTGGTTGTTGGTTGTTGGTTGTTGGTTGTTGGTTGTTGACAGTTGGTTGTTGGTTGTGAGTTGACAATGCCCAATGCCCAATGCCCAATGCCCAATGCCCAATGCCCAATTCCCAATTCCCAATTCCCAATGCCCAATTCCCAATTCCCAATTCCCAATTCCCAATTAAAGAATGAAATCAGCCTGACTGATAGAAATGCGGGCAATTCCGAAGAGAGTAGCCAGAGTTTCCTTAGTGCTTGTAAGCTGAATAATTGTACTAGGCGAAGTTCCGGCAGTGCCTGCGGAAATTGTGAGTTCAGCAAAGGTAAGACCGGCACTCAAGCGAATTCGATCGCCACCATCAGTAAAGTCTGTAATCACGTCCCCATCTGTCAAACGACCGATCGCAAACGTGTCATTCCCGGTGCCGCCAGTTAAAGTATCTCGGCCCCGATCGCCCGAAAGGCAGTCATCACCGATTCCGCCAAACAGCGAGTCATCGCCGGCCCCCCCAAATAGAGTATCATTACCCGCACCACCCAACAAAGAATCACTATCTTGGTTGCCAAACAGCAAATCATTGCCGTCGTCGCCACTTTGGGAATCAGCACCTTTGCCACCATAAATAGTGTCGTCGCCTTCGCTACCCAAGGCAGTATCCCTGCCACTACCGCCGAACAGACAGTCATTACCAGCGTCGCCACGGATTGAGTCGTCGCCAGCGTCTCCGTAAATTGTATCGTCTCCGCCTAAGCCAAAAATTGTGTCAGGCCCTCCCAAACCAAAGATTAAGTCAGCACCGCCAGTACCGGTGAGGGAGTCGGGGCCGGTAGTGCCACGAGTGCCGTTAGCTGACGCGCTGGGGCTTGTACCGCTGGGGCTTGTACCGCTGGAACTGGTGGGGGTTGGGGTTGGTTTGGGAATTGGTTGAGAAGGGACTGCTGCTGGCATTGTTGTACCCTGGGTAATTAGGACGTTGCACTTCTAACTTAGCGAATTTCCAAAGAAGTGTTTTCGGCCCTGAATTTTGATGGGGAATTGGGACGATTTGAGCGATCGCACACACTCAATTTCCCACTTTCCCAGTGATCTAGCCGCAGGAAGAGGGAAGAAACTTTGAAATACTGGTCACGCTCGCGAAGTCGAAGTGTTCGGCTCCCCGGTCACAGAGCGCGATCGTGGCGTCGCACAGAGCGAATTCGAAGCGATCGACTACGCACACCAACCGTCACACGCTCGCCCTTCGGCGCAGTTTACCCGCTCGCCCTTCGACTTGGCTCAGGGGCCACGAAGTCGAAGAGTCGAAGTGTTCGGCCCCATGCAGCTTACCGACGTGCCGGAACTGGCTGAGGTTCAGGGGTTGGGAGTGGAGAGGCGGGGTATCGATCGCGGTGGAGTGTAGGGACATCGGCACTGCCGTGTCCGAGCAACTGTTGGAATTGTTCCGGGGTGAGCGATCGCAAAATGAACAAGCCCAGGGAGTCTCGCGAGATGGTTTGAGCGTAGGAAGATTCGAGATAGGGGCGGAATTTTGACTGATTGTTCAAATAGGTTTCCATGAAAGCTAGGCTGAGTCCGTTGAGGTAACGGCGGGCTAAAGCTGGTTCCGGCCCGATCGCCGTTGCTGGTGGCTGAAAGACGCTTTGAGGGGATTGCTCGATCGTCGAAAAGTGAGTGCCGTTGTTCATCAGTACCAGATATTTATGCGGCGATGTCAGCCAAGTGAAAGGTTGAATTTGTTCGAGCAAAGCCGGGGCGACGGTATCGGCACTACCTGCAACTAACATGACTGGAATTTGGATTTTGCTGAGGTTTGTTTCACCGAGAATGCTGCTGACAATAGGGTTGACGGCGATCGCAGCTTTGACGCGCGGGTCGCTGAAATTGTACTGCTTGCGCTCTAGGCTGCGGGCGCGACACTGCAAGAGCAGCGAGAGGTTCCAAGTGTCGTTTTCTAACTGGCAGTCTTTGTCTAGTTGTACAAAATTAATCCCTGCGCCGGCTAAGGTCAAAGCTGTATAGCCACCGAAAGATTGACCGATGACGCCGACTCGCTGCAAGTCGAGTCCACGGTAGGCTGGGTCTGTTGTAGCCAGAGTGGTTAAATAATCGAGCAGGTCTTTGATGTCGAGGGGGCGGTTGACAAATTCTGCTGGTTCTGATACGTCTCTAGCTCTGCCTGTTACTAAGTCTTGGATTTGTTGGGCGTTGCTGCCTGGGTGTTCGGGGACGGCGACGGCAAAGCCGTAGGAGGCTAAGTGTTTGGCTAGATACTCGAAGGAAATGCGATCGGAACCCAAACCGTGGGAAATTACGACCACAGGAGCCTGTCGGGGGCTGCCATTGGGTAGATAAATATCGATCCCAAAGGTGCGATCGCGATTTGGACTCGTCAGAGTTACCGATGATTTCTGCCAAGTATAGGGGCCCGGTAGAGATGGCTGTAGCATTTCGCCGGGGGGAATTGCAGGCTCGGCGGTGTCGGGAGTTTCCGACAATTGGGCGACACCGGCGATCGCCCGATTGGAACGGTTCACCAGCGTCGTCAGCCCCTCGGCGACACCCAATCCGCGATCGATGTCAATCCTGATGCCGTAAGTCGGGAATTTCCGCAGCACGTTGAGAATTGTTAAGCCTTCAGGATCGGCAGCGGCTAAAATTAGGGCGGCTCGGAGCGCGTAAAATCCAGGCTGTTGAGCTTTGGTTTGAATTACTCGGCTCAAGCGTTCCAGTAGAACTTCTCCTTGGGGGGTGTAGAGGAATTGGGCGATCGTCACGACTTTGATTTCAGCGCGAGCTTGCAGGACTCTCTGAATCTCGGCTAGCTGTTCTGGTTTGGCGTACTGAGCGAAGCCGTCCAAGTGGTCGTCTATTTTGCCTGTTTCGGCGAAGAGTGCCAGAGATTCGATCGGCACTGATACTTCTAGCGGCCCGTAAGTTACGTAAATTCGCTCAGCAGCGATCGCGGGTGCGGCCGTGCAAACAGCGGTGAATGCCAACAATCCTAGGTATTTTAAGGCGCGATCTCTTAGAGAGCGACAGACAGCAGGAGAGAGACTCGGAAACAGACACTTCATAACTTTCACACCTAGGATTTTAAATAATTAGTCGCTTAAACAGTCTAAATTGTTTCGTCAATATTTAATGCCCAGATGTTGTCAAAGAGTCGATCGGTTTCCGATAGATGTTTTCAAAGAGTAGGTTATTGTAGAGAGGATAGCCCTCAATCAATTTTCGAGTCTGACAAACGGAGATCGAGAGTAAATTACCCAGCACTGACCTGAGTACAGGTACTGTGTGGGCTTTCAATAGCCCGCTCGATGATCTTGCACATTGCAAAATAATCTCGAACCTTCGGGTTTATTTACGGAAACCCCAAGAGCAGCAATATTCTTGCTGCCGTTCAAATCAGCGTCACCTTTCCATCCACAATGACCACAAACAAACCTTTTACCATTTCTATAGGACTCACCCCGTACCGGATGGATCTGGTTGCACTTGTGGCACATTTGGCTAGTGTATCTAGGAGCAACAAACAAAATCTTTACTCCGTACTTTATAGCTTTGTAGACCAGAAATTGGCGCAACTGAAAGAAGGCCCAGCTATTACTGAGTCTTCGCTCTTTTTTCGAGCGTGGCTGCTGATTAGTCCGTTCCCTAATTCCAGTCAGCTCTTCCAAAGCAATAATTTGATTTTTGTTTTTAGCCCTAGTTACGATCCGATGACTAATGGTGTGATTTACCAATGCCTGAAAACGCTTTTCCTGACCCGACAACCGTTTCAACAATTCTCGACATCTGCGTCTAGAACTGCGTGTGCCTTTCGAGGCTTTTTGTTGGATGTTTGCTCTCATCTTGGCGTAATGATTTCTAACTGCGGTAATTTCTTTACCGCTAAATGTATCTCCTTCAGAGGTAACAGCAATATCAGTTCGGCCCAAGTCACAACCCAAAACCTCATCACTTGGTGGTGGTTCTATGGGTTGAGACTCAAGCTGAATATTCAGGTAGTAAGTACCATCTTTGCGCTTGCACAGAGTAGCAGTTTTGGGATTTTGACCTTTCAGCAATCCAAGCTGGTAGTTGCCTATTGCCAGTGTAAATCTCTCTCTGCCATCTGTAGTAGTGAGGCTTACTGTCCAGTCTTTTTCCCTAAAAGAAAAAGTACGAGCATCGTAAGTAGCACTCGTAGGAGCAAAACTTTTTACTGGCTTTCCATCTTTCTTCGAGGTTTTTCTGTTGCCAGAAACTCGTCTAATGGCATGGATTGCCAACTGAGCCGAAAGTCCAAATCTAGCCCTGACATCGTAATAAACCAAGGACTGCATCGCCAATTCATTCATCAGAGTTGGTGGTACGGTTTGGTTGACATATTCGCAAGCAGCAGCAAACGCCTGAAGGGTGGCATCAATTTTGATGGACTGTTCCGGCGATACTTGGAGTTTGCAAGATACGGTCAGGAATTGTTTCATAGTAAAATTATATCATGTATTGAAGAAATTATGTCTACGCTTACAGATAATTTGTTCGGCTCTTGAGCCTCACGCGCATTCCTCCCGACGCTCAAGGTCGTACCGTCATTGGCGCGGGACTCCTGCTGATGAAAGTTGAAAATCCAAGGCCGTCCGGTCAAACCTGCTCGCATCTCCATTAATATTTTTACAAGCATGGAAAATATGTACGATCGAGAGAGAAACTAAAGTCAGAGAGGGAGAAAAAATGATGTTCAATGCAACAGCAATCCTGATAGACGCATTTGTACAAGAGCTACAAGCCGGCTACCGTCGCACCTACGGTAAATACAAGCCTGACTACCCAGAAATCATCGCCTGGGCGGGGACTATGGCTCTGGAAAATATCGCTAATTGTGATGCTCTGTACCACAATGTAGAACACACGATGCTGGTAGCCCTGGTGGGACAAGAGATTCTCCGCGGCAAGCACATTCGGGAGGGGGGAGTGTCGCCGGAAGATTGGCTGCACTACCTGATCTCGCTACTGTGCCACGATATCGGCTACGTCAAAGGTGTCTGCCGTCAAGACCAAGAAGCTGTCGGACTCTACGCTACGGGGATTGACGGGGGCATGGTTTCTGTACCGATTGGCGCAACTTCTGCCAGTCTAACTCCTTATCATGTCGATCGAGGCAAACTCGTAATTGACGAACGCTTCGGCGGCCACACATTAATTGATGCCGAACAAATCAAGCGGAATATTGAATTGACTCGTTTCCCAGTTCCTGCTAGCGAAACTCATCAAGACAGAAACAATTATTCTGGACTCGCGCGAGCAGCAGATTTGATCGGTCAATTGAGCGACCCCAATTACCTGCGAAAAATTAGCGCATTGTTCTACGAATTTGAGGAAGTCGGCACTAATAAAATCTTGGGCTACAAATCTCCCGGAGATTTGCGGCAAAATTATGCCAAGTTTTATTGGAACGGAGTTTTTCCCTACATTCCGGCAGCTCTTAACTATTTGGAATTGACCCAGGGAGGAAAACAGATTATTGCCAACCTCTACGCTAATGTGTTTCAGGTAGAACACGCTGAACCGCTGGCTTTCAAAAAGCCGAATGCTCAAGAATTTATCAAATCTCCGGTTAACAGCAACTTGAATGGCGACAAAAATCCCGATCACCTTCAAGCTGCCCTGTCGGGAGACAATAATAATTTTCGTGACTTTCCTGACCTAAATTTGTAATAAATTAACCAGCCTTATGCTGAAGCCTATCAAGCGAGCCAGAATTAGGATTAAAAATTTTAACCTAGTTGCTGATTCGTTTTTTTTGAGCTATATTCTAGCTAAGAAATAGTGGTTTTTTAGGGAGATTTCAGTCATGGAAACCAACAACATTGAAGTCGTTTTTAGCTTTGATACAACTGGCAGTATGTACCCTTGCTTGACGCAATTTCGTCGAAAAATCAAAGAGACAGTAACAAGACTGCTTGATGAAATTCCAGGAATTCGCATCGGCATTATTGCTCGCGGGGACTATTGCGATGCTGGCAGCACTTACATAACTAAACACCTCGATTTGTCTGGCGATGTCGCCACGATTTGTAATTTTGTTCAAAATGTCGAGCCAACGGGCGGCGGCGATGCTCCAGAATGTTACGAGTTAGTCTTAGACGAAGCTCAGTCACTTTCTTGGACTCCAACTAATTCCAAAACATTGGTACTAATTGGCGACGATATCCCCCACGCACCCGCTCAAACTCCTCAAAAACTTAACTGGCGTAACGAAGTAGATAAGTTAGCAGAGATGGGAATTGCCGTTTATGGCATCCAAGCTATCAACCGTAAGCACGCTACTTTATTCTACAAAGAACTAGCCGAAAAATCTGGCGGTTTCCATCTCAATCTTGACCAATTTTCCTACATCACCGATTTCTTTTTAGCAGTTTGTTACCAACAGTCATCTAGCGAACAACTGCAAGCTTACGAACAAGAAGTTGTCAGTCAAGGTCCCATGAGTCGTGGATTAAACAAGATGTTTGATACCATGCGGGCGCGGGGAGGCGTTGCTGTTTAGGAATCAGCAGAATTGCGAGCCGTAAAACCAGGGAGATTTCAGATTCTAGAAGTAGACAACGAGATTTCAATTAAAGCTTTTGTTCTGGAGAATGGTTGGGCTTTCAAAACCTGGCGCGGGTTTTATGAATTCACTAAAACAGAAACTATCCAAGGTAAGAAAGAAATTGTGCTGATGGAACGTTCGACAGGGGATTTGTTTGAAGGAGAAGGGGCGCGAGAAATGTTGGGTTTGCCAATGGGCGAGACAGTTCGCATCAAACCCAGTCATCTAGAAAAGTATGTGGTTTTTGTGCAAAGTACCTCGGCAAATCGCAAGCTGATGGGGGGAAGTCGTTTCCTTTATGAAGTTGAAGATTGGGCTGGTTGATCGAGCGTAAATATCCAAACTACCACCCCATAACAACACAGATTATGCTAAAATATTTATAATCTGTGTTGCTCTATGCACTGCAATTAAAAAATAGACATCTCAAATCTTATGAACGGTGAAATTGAACAGCAAATTCAACAATTGAGGCGGCAGCTACAGGAAGCTAGCTATGCTTATTATGTTTTGGATGCACCGACGATCGCAGATGAGGTGTACGATCGCCTTTATCGCGATTTGCAAGAATTAGAATTCGATTATCCTGAACTAATAACGCCAGAAAGTCCGACTCAGCGAGTGGGAGAAAAACCAGCTACTCAATTTTCTAGCGTCAAGCATAATATCCCTCTCTACAGTTTAGAAAATGCCTTTGATCTTGCAGAATTTACTAAATGGCAGGAACGCTGGCTGCGAGTAGCACAATCCCAAAGCTTGGGGGCGAACCAGGGAGTTGAATATGTTTGCGAATTAAAAATTGACGGTTCGGCTTTAGCATTAACCTATGAAAATGGAGTTTTAGTCCGGGGTGCGACGCGGGGAGATGGCATTTCTGGAGAAAACATTACCCAAAACGTTAAGACAATTCGATCGATTCCTCTCAAGCTAAATTTAGATAATCCGCCGCCGATTGTCGAAGTGCGGGGAGAGGCTTTTTTGTCGTTAGCTGTGTTTGAGGAAATTAATCTGGAACGGGAAAAAGCAGGGGAACAACTATTTGCTAATCCTCGCAATGCGGCGGCGGGTACGCTGCGACAGTTGGATTCTAAAATTGTGGATCGGCGAAAGTTAGATTTCTTTGCTTATACTCTACATTTTGATGAACCAGTAGGGGCGGTGGATGGTGCGTACCCGCCCCTCCCCACCGATGAGGGCAACCACGGGGGGATTGCCCCTACAGAGAATCAAATAGCGCCTGGGAACGAAGGAAAAACGCAGTGGGAATCTTTGGATTTGTTGCAAAGAATGGGGTTTAAGGTGAATCCAAATCGCAAGGTTTGCTACTCTTTGGAGGAGGTTTGGGAGTATTACGAATTATGGGATACTGAACGGCGGAATTTGCCCTACATGACGGATGGGGTTGTTGTTAAGATGAATTCAGTGTTGCTGCAAAAACAATTGGGTTTTACTCAGAGATTTCCCCGTTGGGCGATCGCCCTTAAGTATCCGGCGCAAGAAGTCCCTACAATTGTGGAAGCCGTAACCATACAAGTAGGCAGAACCGGGGCCTTGACACCCGTCGCAGAACTAAAACCGGTGCAGTTGGCGGGGACAACGGTTTCGCGGGCTTCGCTGCATAATGGCGATCGCATTTCGGCCTTAAATCTCCATATTGGCGATACTGTAATTGTCAGAAAAGCTGGAGAGATTATACCAGAAGTTGTGCGAGTTTTACCAGAACTTCGTCCCAATCATGCTCAACTATTTCAAATGCCTAGTTGCTGTCCAGAATGCCAACAGCCCGTAGTTCGGGAAAAGGGCGAGGCCGTTACCCGCTGCATCAATACATCTTGTCCCGCGATTTTGCGCGGTTCCCTGATTCATTTTTGCAGTCGAGATGCTCTGGATATCAACGGTGTTGGGGAAAAGTTGGTGCAGCAGATGGTGGATCAGCAATTTACTCAATTCTGTGGCAGATTTGTATGATTTGACTGTGGAAAGATTGATGAATATGGAGCGCATGGGTGCTAAATTAGCCACAAAATTGATAAGTGCGATCGGCAATTCCAAAACTCAACCTTGGCCGCGGGTACTGTACGGTTTGGGCATTCGCCACGTCGGCAGTGTTAACGCGCAATTGCTGACAGAAAGGTTTAGCAATGTAGAAGAATTAGCAGCAGCATCAGCGGCATCTATTGAAGGCGTTTATGGAATAGGGCCAGAAATTGCTCAATCGGTTTATCAGTGGTTTCAAGTGCCGGCAAATCAGAGTTTAATAGAACGGTTGAAAACTACGGGATTGCAATTGAAGTCAGAAATAAAAAGTCAGACTACAGCAGAAAAGAACTTACAATTAGTAGGAAAAACCTTTGTAATTACGGGAACTCTCCCAACTCTGAAACGAGATGAAGCTAAAGATTTGATTCAAAAAGCGGGAGGAAAAGTCACAAATTCCGTTAGTGCTAAAACCAACTATGTAGTTGTGGGAGAAGATGCAGGTTCTAAATTAGAAAAAGCTCAATCTTTGGGAATACAGCAACTTTCAGAATCAGAATTATTAGAACTGCTAGAGCAACCATAAATAGTTAGTGAAAATCAATAAATCTCTCCGCTCTTTCTCCGCGCCCTCTGCGTCCTCTGCGGTTCAAAAAAAAGAAACCCAACATAACTCAACCCAACCTACTGCATCTCTTTGAGAAATGCTATACCTCTCCGCTCTTTCTCCGCGCCCTCTGGCGCTGGAGCGGTTCAAAAAAACCTCCTTTGACTCCTCTGCTATACAACCTAAATTTTGCTAAAATTAATGTAGTTCGCTCAAATAGTGCGGCCAATACAAGTCCAAGCAAGTCCTAGTAATCACAGGAGATACATTATGTCGGAAATTCCAACAGAACAAACACCAACAAATTTGCCAACTCCAGAAACAACTACCGAAACCTCCATTTCTCCGGTGGACAACTTGAAAAATACTTTAGGAAACATCCTGAGTAGTTGGAAGTTAAAAGTAGGATTAGCAGTTGCTGTACTGTTTGGAGTGTTCCTATTAACTTTCTACTGGCAGCATATAATTGCAGTTGTAGGTATGAAGAGTTGGTCGGCGCGATCGGGTGCTAAGCCGATCGAATGTATGGTAAGAGATACCAATAACGACCAGTATGTCAGTTGCAGCGCTCTCCTCGATCAGCAGATTGTCCCTCTTGAGTGCAGTTCGAGTTTGTTCAACATCGGTTGTCGAGTCAATTATGGAACTGCGGCACCTAATCCGAGACGGATGAACCCTTGAGCTTCTGCTGGTGTCAGATGATTGTTGAATGAACAGATTTGTTACTAAAATATGGGACTTACCCAAGATTTTCCACTGTGAAAATACTCCAGCAATAAAGATGAGAAAACTCTTGTTTTGCTTGTTGTAAATTAGCAGGTAAGTTGACTTACCTGCTCTTGTCATTAAGGGCCTGTTTTCGAGCCGAACCGACAACACCGCATTTAATCATATTTCTTTTTCTCATTGAAACCTAAAAATGATCGAAATTAACGGCTACCAGACTATTGCTCAGATTTACGAAAGTAATAACTCAATAGTATATAGAGGCATCCGACAACAGGATAATCTACCTATTATCCTCAAAATGCTCAAACAAGATTATCCGACTCCTGCTCAACTCACCCACTATCGACAGGAATATGAAATTACGCGCAATCTGAATCTAGAAGGGGTCATCAAAGCTTATAGTTTGGAAGAGTATCAGAGAACGCTAGTTATAATCTTGGAAGATTTTGGTGGCAATTCTCTCAAGAGATTGACGAATAACTCAGAACAAAAGCAAGCCATTACCTCTTTCAACAAATTCCTCGACATCGCCATTCAAGCAACCGAGATTTTGGCTCAGATTCATGCAGCCAATGTCATTCACAAAGATATTAACCCAGCTAATCTTGTTTTTAACCCAGAAACCAAACAACTCAAAATCATCGACTTTGGCATTTCCACTCAACTCACCCGCGAAAATCCCACCGTAAAAAATCCCAATGTCCTAGAAGGAACTTTAGCCTATATTTCACCAGAGCAAACGGGAAGAATGAATCGTTCCCTAGATTACCGCACCGATTTTTATTCCCTTGGTGTCACTTACTATGAGTTACTAACAGGAAAATTGCCTTTTGAAACCACCGATGCACTGGAGTTAGTGCATTGTCATATCGCCAAAGTACCCGTAGCACCCCATCAAATTAATCCAGAAATACCCAAAGCCGTGTCAGATATCGTGATGAAACTGATGGCAAAAACCGCAGAACAGCGATATCAAAGTGCATTCGGAATCAGAAATGATTTAACCGAATGTTTGCAGCAATTACAAACCACAGGAAATATATCAAATTTCCCTTTGGGGACTCAAGACATTTCCGAACATTTTCAAATTCCGCAAAAAATCTATGGCCGCGAGGCAGAAATTGAGACATTAATCACTGCTTTTGAGCGAGTAGCTAACCCCCCTGAATCCCCCCTTGCTAAGGGGGGACTAGGGGGGGTTGAAATGATGTTGGTGGCTGGTTATTCTGGGATTGGCAAATCTGCACTCGTACAAGAACTTTATCAACCCATTACCAAAGCACGCGGCTATTTTATCTCTGGTAAATTTGACCATTTTCAACGAAATATTCCCTACTCTGCTGTTGTTTATGCCTTCCAAGAATTAGTGCGACAACTGTTAACAGAAACCGCAACACAACTCAATATTTGGCGAGAGAAAATTTTAACTGCTCTCGGAGTTAACGGACAAATTATTATTGATGTCATTCCCCAAGTTGAACTGATTATTGGCAAGCAAATAAAAGTTCCACAGTTGGGAGGAACGGAGGCACAAAACCGCTTTAATTTAGTCTTGGGTAACTTTATCCGCGCATTTTGTTCTCCCGAACATCCCCTAGTTATCTTTCTGGATGATTTGCAGTGGGCCGATGCGGCTACCCTCAAATTAATCCAACTAATGATGACAGATTTAGATACAAAATACTTGTTTTTAATTGGTGCATATCGGGATAACGAAGTCAGTCCAACTCATCCCTTGATGATGACACTGGAAGAAATCAAGAAGGCTAATTTAGCAACATCATCTCTACAAAATCTGGAAATTGAGCAACCTACTTTTACTCAAATCAACCAAATTAATTTAGCACCTTTGGCTGTAGAACATATTCGTCAACTTATAGCTGATACTTTGTACAGCAACACGGAAGCTGTCAAACATTTAGCAGAAATGGTGGTGACAAAAACCCGTGGCAATCCTTTTTTTGTGAATGAGTTATTAACAACATTGTATGCGGAGGGAGGGCTGAATTTTAAACATCCTCAATCTTCCTTTATTTCGGGAGAAAACAAAGGAGCAACCAGAGGATTTTGGCAATGGGATCTGTCTCACATTGAAGCTTTAGGCATTACAGATAATGTGGTGGAATTAATGATTGGCAAACTAAAAAAAATGCCTGAAACCACACAAAATGTTTTGCAATTAGCCGCTTGTATCGGGTCTGAATTTGACTTAAATACTCTCGCGGTTGTCTGCAAAAAAACAGCAACTCAGGTATTTGACGATCTCCTAGAGGCTCTTCAATCAGGGTTAATTATATCGCGTTCTGAATTAGACGAACAACTGCTAATTCAAGATTATCAATTTAGACACGATCGCATCCAACAAGCCGCATATACTTTGATTGACGATCGCCAGAAAAAAGTCATTCACTTACAAATAGGTCGCCTCCTGTTGCAAAATACTTCATTAGAGGCGCCATCTGAGAAAATCTTTGGGATTATCGATCATCTCAATATGGGTCGAGAACTGATGAGCGATGATGTCGAACGAGAACACCTCGCTCAACTCAATCTCTTAGCTGGTTGCAAAGCAATTTCAGCCACAGCTTATGCAGCAGCAGTAAATTATTTACAAGTGGCAATAAAACTATTAGCAGAAGATAGTTGGCAGACTCAGTATCAGCTCACCCTTGATATTTACTCGCGTGCAGTAGAGGCGGTTTATCTCAATGGCGATCTCCAACAGATGGAAGAATTAGCAGAAGTAGTCTTGCAACACGCGAATACAGTCCTCGATAAAATGAAAGTTTATGAAATTAAGATTCAATCCTGTATCCCGCAGACAAAATTTTTAGACGCGGTGAATACAGCACTTCCGGTACTAGAACTTTTAGGGCTAAGTTTTCCCCCATCTCCTACTCCCGCAGATATTCAAAAAGGGCTAGAGGAAATACTATCTAATTTAGCAGATAAGCAGATTGAAGATTTAATTGAGTTACCTGAAATGAGCGATCCAGATAAGTTAGCCGCAATGGCGATCGCGAGTAGTATCTTTTCTGCATCGTATATCGCGGCTCCCCGTCTCTTACCCTTACTTGTCTTTAAACAAGTCAATTTATCCCTCCAATACGGCAATAATCCTCTCTCCGCCGTTGCCTATGTATATTTGGGATTACTACTTTGTGGAATATTCGGAGATATTGAGAGAGGCTATCAATTTGGTCAACTGGCATTAAAGCTTTTGGATCGCTTTCAGGCTCAAGAACATCTGGCTAAAGTTCTGGTGGTTTTTAATGGGACCATTAGAATTTGGAAAGAACCTATTAACTCATCAGTGCAGCATTTTCAGACGGCTTATCAAAGTGGCTTAGAAGTCGGAGATTTTGAGTATGCAGCCAATTGTTGTTACCTAACGGCTTTACATTCTATTTTTAGTGGGAAAAACCTCGAAGAGTTAGAACCGAAAATTGCGGCTTATAATGAGTCATTAGTTAAACTTAAGCAACAAACCCATCTCTATTATGGTAAAATTTACCATCAGTCAATATTAAATTTACTAGATCGAACGGAAAAGCCCTATCTTTTAATGGGTGAAGTCTATAACGGCGAGGTCATGCTTCCTGTTCATATCGAAGCCAACGATCGCTACGCGGTTTTTTGTGTTTCCGTTAATCAATTACATCTATCCTATCTTTTTCAAGAGTACGATTTGGCTTTACAAAATGCCGTAATAGCCGAAAAATATTTAGATGGAGCAACCTCAACATTACTCTTTCATATTTTCTATTTTTACGATTCTTTAACTCGTTTAGCACTTTATCCTTCGGCTCAGATTCAAGAGCAACAAAATATCTTAGAAAAAGTGGCAGAGAATCAGGATAAAATGAAAAATTGGGCGAACTATGCTCCCATGAATTATTTGCATAAATATTATCTAGTTGCCGCAGAAAAATTTAGATTTACCGGGGATAAGTATGAAGCCATAGATAATTACGATCGCGCCATTGCATTAGCCAAAGAACAGGGTTTCATTAACGATGAAGCTCTAGCCAATGAGCTAGTGGCAAAATTTTATCTAGCTCAAGGAAAAGAAAAATTTGCTCTAGTTCATCTCCAAGAAGCCTACTATTGCTATAGTCGCTGGGGAGCAACAGCAAAAGTTAAAGATTTAGAAAAAAGATACCCGCAATTAGTAGCTAAATCATCAGGAATAACTAAAATAACAACCGCACCGGGGAAAACCACAAGATCTACAACAAACAAAAGTTCTGGAAAATTGCTAGATTTAGCAACCGTCATCAAAGCATCTCAAACGATTGGTAGCGAAATTCTCATCGAACAATTACTGCAAAAATTGATGAAAATTATCATCGAAAATGCGGGAGCGCAAAGAGGGTTCTTGCTTTTGGAAGACAAAGGTAAACTGTTTGTAGAAGCTGAAGGATCCGTAGATTATGAACAAGTGACTGTTTTGCAGTCAATCCCGATGGAGAACTGCTTACCCTTATCAATTATCAATTATGTCGCCCGCACTTATGAAAGTGTTGTCTTAAATAATGCCACAGTTGAGGGCAATTTTATTAACGATCGCTACATTCAACAACATCAGCCCAAGTCGATTATCTGTGTCCCTCTAATTAATCAAGGCCAACTAATTAGCCTTTTATACTTAGAAAATAATCTGACCACAGGAGCCTTTACTCCTGAGCGATTAGAAATCCTAAAAATTCTTTCTTCCCAAGCAGCTATTTCCATTGAAAATGCCCGACTCTATCAAAATTTAGAAGATAAAGTCGAAGAACGCACGGCTCAACTAGCTGAAGCTAATCAAGAAATTAGCACTCTCAATGAACTCCTCAAAAAAGACAATCTGCGAATGGGTGCGGAACTCGATATTGTCAAACAATTGCAACAAATGGTGTTACCTAAACAGTCGGAATTAGAGGCGATTGAAGGATTAGAAATTGCGGGTTATATGGAGCCTGCTGATGAAGTTGGTGGCGATTACTACGATGTATTGCAACAGGATGGAAGAGTTAAAATTAGCATAGGGGATGTCACTGGACATGGTTTAGAAAGCGGCGTGTTGATGATTATGGCACAAACGGCTGTCAGGACGCTTCAGAAAATGAACGAAACCGATCCCGTGAAGTTTTTGGATGTCCTCAACCAGACTCTTTATGACAATCTCCAGCGCATGGACTCCCCTAAAAATATGTCTCTAGCTATCTTAGATTATGCCGGAGGTGTCCTCAAGTTAAGCGGACAACATGAGGAAATGATTGTGGTGCGCGCTGATGGAAAATTGGAGTGCATAGATACGATGGATTTAGGCTTTCCCATTGGCTTAGTAGAAGAGATTGGCGACTTTATTGCTCAAGAAGAAGTGCTGTTAAATCCTGGGGATGTGGTGGTGCTTTATACTGATGGAATTCCTGAAGCTTTTGATATTAATAAGGCGCAGTACGGATTAAAAAGGTTGTGGCAAGTGGTGGTTGACAATCATCTGCGATCGGTCCAAGAAATTCGGGAAGCTGTGATTGATGATGTGCGCCAGTATATTGGTGTTCAGAGGGTTTTTGATGATATTACTTTGGTGGTGATGAAGCAGAAATAGAGTTAAAATTAGCATTTAAATTTAAGCTTTCTGGCGGGCAGGATGCCCACCCCACAAAAGTTTGAATAAATCAGATTGTGTACATTAGATGCGCGACAGCTTACTACATTTGACGTGTTTGTTGACACCAATGCTTACCAAGGATTCCCGATCATCGTGAAACTACTCCAGTAGTAAGGATGAGAAAAATTTTGGTTTTGTTGTTGTAAATTAGCTGGTAAATTTAACTGGCCCGCTGTTGTTATTAACTGCCCGTTTTCCAGCCGAACTTTACCAGAAATCATTGCTTGTTGAGCAAGTTGCAAAGCTTCTGATTTAAGGGCTGCTCCTCGCAACTGCTGGTAAAATTCAGTCATCAGTCCTAAAGTGCCTTTATCATCAACATACCACAAACTCCCTAAGGCAGATTTCGCGCCGGATTTGACGGCTAAACCTCCAAAACCTAACTCGGATTCCCGATCGCCCAAAGCTGTTCTGCAAGCACTTAATACTAACAAATCTACCTGCGGATTACGCCAATTTAACCTCTCTATTTGAGCTAGATTCAGCTTTTCATTCCACAGTTGAATGTAAGAATTGCTCGGTTTTCCAGGCTGGAATTCAGCGTGGGTTGCTAGGTGAATAATCCGAAATCCTCGCTGTGAGTGCTGCGAGTTGAGATTGTCTACAGTGAAGGTAGAATTGAGGAAAGATTGCCCGTGCCACTGAGAAGAGATTGTTTGTAATTCGATCGGCACACTGGGTAAAGGATCGTTGTCAACAAATTCCGATCGTCCCATTGCGAGCACTGTTGCCCCACTAACAGGTTTATAATCGGTGTTGGTCAGGCTAAAACTGGGAATGAGACTGACATTGTATTTTTCAATTAAGAAGCCTTTACCGTCGTGTAAAGCGGCAAATGGGAGGCTTCGCAGTCCTGGATCGACTGATAGTAATAGGGTATGAATTCCTAAGTTTTCTAAGTCTTTTTCTAGGGGGGCGATCGACCATTTGTATAGTTGCTGAGCGGCTGCTAGATAACTGGTAGTGTTGAGTTTTCTGGGATTGGTAATTTCATCGCGGAGCTCCTTGACGACGGGGAATAAAGCTGCTCTGTTGGCTTCGGTCACGCTGTAGTGAATCGGTTGTCCTACAGGAGGAACTAAGATTATTTCTAATTGTTCGTCTCGCGAGATTAGATAGATAATACCAGACCGCTTGCCGGTTCTTTGTTCGATGGTTTGTAAAGTTTGTTGGAATTGAGAAATCAGGACGTTTTGCTCTGGGAGTTGGCCTTTTACTCCTAGATATTCTCCAAATTCTTGATTTCTAATTTGTTCGATTCCCCAGATGGTTTTTCCGAGGTTTTTTTCCTCGAAAAGTCGATCGGGCGGCGGAGCGTATCCTAGAACTAAACTAGAAGTAGGGTTGACTGTTCGTGGTTGTTTTGATTCTGGTGAAGATGTTACAATGCTGGCGGGTAATTGACTGGTGATACTTCGATCGATGGTTAAAACTCGATCGCCAATAATATCGGGATTGGCTAGCGGTGGAATTTTGGGGAGTTGAAAGTCTTCTGAATCGGGGGTTTTTGGTTGCGGTGCGGGTGTGGCTGCGGGTGTAGCTGCGGGTGTAGCTGCGGGTGCGGGTGTCACGGGTGCGATCGCAGTTGATTCTGATACTAATTGTAGTGGCTGCGTTGCGATCGAAGTCGGAGTTACAACCGGAGTCGGAGTTACAACCGGAGTCGGAGTTACAACCGGAGTCGGAGTTACAACCGGAGTTGGAGTTGTACTCGGAGTTGGAGTTACAACCGGAGTTGGAGTTGTACTCGGAGTTGGAGTTACAACCGGAGTCGGAGTTACAACCGGAGTTGTACTCGGAGTTGGAGTTACAACCGGAGTCGGAGTTACAACCGGAGTTGTACTCGGAGTTGGAGTTTCCACCGGAGTCGCACTTACAACCGGAGTTGTACTCGGAGTTGGAGTTTCCACCGGAGTCGCACTTACAACCGGAGTTGTACTCGGAGTTGGAGTTTCCACCGGAGTCGCACTTACAACCGGAGTTGTACTCGGAGTTGGAGTTTCCACCGGAGTTGGAGTTGTACTCGGAGTTGGAGTTTCCACCGGAGTTGGAGTTGTACTCGGAGTTGGAGTTTCCACCGGAGTTGGAGTTACACTCGGAGTTGGAGTTGTACTCGGAGTTGGAGTTTCCACCGGAGTTGGAGTTTCCACCGGAGTTGGAGTTTCCACCGGAGTTGGAGTTTCCACCGGAGTTGGAGTTACACTCGGAGTTGGAGTTGTACTCGGAGTTGGAGTTGTACTCGGAGTTGGAGTTACACTCGGAGTTGGAATTGTACTCGGAGTTGGGGTTGGAGTTGGAGTTGGAGTTACACTCGGAGTTGGGGTTGGAGTTGGAGTTGAAATTGTACTCGGAGTTGGGGTTGGAGTTGGAGTTGGAGTTACACTCGGAGTTGGGGTTGGAGTTGGAGTTGGAGTTACACTCGGAGTCGGAGTTACACTCGGAGTCGGAGTTACATTCGGAGTTGGAGTTACACTCGGAGTCGGAGTTGGCGTTGGAGTTGGCGTTGCGTTATCAGTCGCGATCGCAATATTACCCACATTATCAGCACCTGGAAACGACTGCGATTGAATCGTAGATTGTCCAGTTGTAATTTTAGCAGCCGTGCCATTGATAGTAGTATCCCCCACCACAAAGGGTTGAATCGGCGGCCCACCATCGCCTCCAGCGTGTCTAATTGTGATATTTCCACCACCGGTGCCACCAGCAGTAGAAATGCTAGCAAATCCTGTGGGCGAAAGTAGGGTTGGGAAAGAATCTGTAGCGCGGAAAAATCCCCCTGTAGATGAAATAGAAACATCGCCACCGGTGTCGCTAATGCCGCCTTGAGCATTGATGAAACCGACTTGAATATCGCCGATCGGATCTAATGAAACATTACCACCATTTCCGACTGTAGCACTAGAATTGATTTGTCCCGCCGTAATTGAATTTTGAGCTACAACGGTGATGTTACCGCCAATATTTCCCGATGTGGTTAAATTTTTGACATTCACTGTGCCCGCTGGGCTCAAAAGTGCGATCGCCCCGCCATTTCCCGAATTAGAAGCAGTAACATCTCCCAAAAGATTGATATTTCCGGTACTATTTACTTCCAAGTTTTGGGCGTTAATTGTCGAGTTGGCTGTCACCTGGCCAGCATTTGCGATCGCCAGATTTCCTAGCTGTCTGGTAGCGCCGACTGGTGCGCCGAAAGTAACGCTGCCACTACCTACTGCCAGATTTAGATCGAAACTGCCATTAATACTGTCGATCGCCCCTCCAAAGGCAATATTTCCCCCTCCAGAACTCAATCTCGCATTTTGGCTTAACCCCAAACCACCGTTAATCGTCATCTCCCCGTTATTCGTGGTAACATTACCACCTAAATTAGTATTTGAGGCGGTAACATTCAAACCAGACAGTGCTGTAGTTTGTCCGATATTTCCTTGTAGCACCACATTACCTTTACCAGCATCAATATTTAAGCGCCGATCGCCGTCGATCGCACCTGTTACACTAACATTACCACCACTGCTGGCGATCGCAACATCATTGCCGATGGTGACATTGCCGTTAATAGCGATATTATTGGTTGTAGTGATACCACCGTTCAAACTCAACGTGGGAGCATTGAGAGTAATGCTGCTGTTGTCATTTCCGGTAATATTGCCGCTAAGGGCGATCGAACCAGTTTTCGTTTGAATATTTACCGGATCGGAAAAACTGAGATTATTAGGAATAGTAATATTGCTACTGCTATCCGATCGCCCAATAGTAATCGAACTAAATCCGTTTTGAATTTGATTAATTTCCGATGCTGTCAAATCCAAAGCCGCAGTATTATTGTCATTCCCACCAACAACAATATTTTGTCCTGCTGTTGCTGGTTGAAGCCTTAGCGCATTAGTACCAGAAACTTGCCCAGAAAAATCAATTTCGCCTGCGGTGAGATTCAGGGGATTATTTCCTGCGGATAAAGTTGAACCGAAAGCAATCTTTGCATTTCCCAGTCCAAAACTCACAGGATAATTGAATGTCACCGGGCCGCTAAAACTAATATTATCATTAGTCGTATTGATATTTCCATTCAGCGCCACACTCCCCGCGCCTTTTTGAATAAAAGCACCGTCTAAATTGAGATTGTTTGCATTAAGATTTCCAGTATTGCTAAGAGTTAGCGTACCGTAATTGCTGGTAGTTAAACTCTGTTGTAAATTAATATTATCACCGGAAATACCGACATTTCCAGCTACGTTAACCGCTGAATTAGCATTGATATTTTTGCCACTAATCTGCAACCCGCTTAAAGAACTAGAATTGCCTACAGCACCGGTGAATGTAACATTACCACTCCCAGCATTCAGAGTCAAATTGCTATTCCCGTTCACTGTATCATTAAAAGTAATACTGCTACCCGCAAGAGTTGGATTGTTAGCAATTGTCACCGCATCTCCGTAAGTCTGACTAGCAGTTGTAGTGACATTTCCATTCAGTTGAGTTGTACCGCCAGCATTCGTCGTAAAACTGTTAGCGGTAATCGCGTTTAATGTAGTTGTACTAGAAGTATTGACGGTGAGATTTCCTAATGCGGTGGTTGTACCAACTGCACCGGTGAATGCAACATTACCACTCCCAGCATTCAGAGTCAAATTGCTATTCCCATTAACTGTATCATTAAAAGTAATCCCGTTCCCTGCAAGAGTGAGATTATTGGCAATTGTCACCGCATCTCCATAAGTCTGAGTAGCCGTTGTAGTGACATTTCCATTCAGTTGAGTTGTACCGCCAGCATTCGTCGTAAAACTGTTAGCCGTAATCGCGTTTAATGTAGTTGTACCAGAAGTATTGACGGTGAGATTTCCTAATGCGGTGGTTTCGCCGATCGCACCGGTGAATGTAACATTACCACTCCCAGCATTCAGAGTCAAATTGCTATTCCCATTCACTGTATCATTAAAAGTAATCCCGTTCCCTGCAAGAGTGAGATTATTGGCAATTGTCACCGCATCTCCGTAAGTCTGAGTACCCGTTGTAGTGACATTTCCATTCAGTTGAGTTGTACCGCCAGCATGGGTGGTTAAACTGTTAGCCGTAATCGCGTTTAATGTAGTTGTACCAGAAGTATTGACGGTGAGATTTCCTAATGCGGTGGTTTCGCCGATCGCACCTATCACATCAATCTTTCCAGTCCCTGTTTCTAAGGTGAGATTGCCGCCGCCGTTAATGTTATTCTTAAACAGAATATTGCCGCCTGCTAAATTACCAGTTCCCACTAAGACGTTATTGCCAACTAGGGCATTGCCGTTAATTGTGATATCTTGAGATTGGGTGGTAATATTTCCATTCAGGTTATTAGTGGTAGCATTGAGAGTAATTGAAGCATTATCAGTTCCCGAAATCGATTGATTGGGATTGACTAAAATAGTGCCTTGAGTATTGAAACTCACAGGATCTTGAAAAGATATCGGCAAATTGTCTACAGTGATATTTCCTGTAGTAGTGTTCCCTCCGAAAACAATCTTACTAAAGCCATTACGCAATGAGGATAAAAACGGTGTTCCTAAATCGATCGCCTGCGGATCGTCAGCAAGTCCAGTCTGGAAGCGAATTCCGACATTCGGCGAAAAGGAATCAATTGACAAAGTGCCTTTACTCTGCGCGAAACCCGCTGCTGAAAAGCCAATCTGATTGCCGCTAATGCTAATATTTCCAGTATCGACCAATCCATTAGCATCAATGCCATTTATCCCAACTTGATTGGGAGTTGCGATCGCGATATCTCCAGCATTACCAGAACTAGAACTAGAGTTCCAAATTGCTCCTGTGGTTGCCAGAATGTCGCCAGTTTTGCCAGTGAGGGTGATGTTTCCACTATTGCCCGCAGTGGAACTAGAATTAAGATTACCAGCGTTAATATTGTTGGCAGTGAGTGTAATCTGGCCTCCATTTCCGGTAGTAGAACTTGTATCGATCGCCCCTGTGGAACTCGTCGTAATTGTACCATTAGTGCTGGTAAGGGCGATCGCCCTTCCGGGATTTGTTGTATCGCCTGTAGTAAGATCGCCTGTAGTGGTAATCGCGATCGCACTTGGACTGGTAACATTGAGAGAATTGGCTATTTTCAGGGAACCCAAAGGCACTGTCCCCCCCATAGCCCCGTTGATATTAATCACGCCTGTTCCCGTAGTCAAAACTAGATTGTTACCACCGTCAACTGTTCCCCCAAAATTAATATCGCCTGCATTCGTCAACCCAGTATCGAGAGTGACATTAGAACCCGTAGCCAGAGAGACTTTGCCACTAAAGATAATATTCTGTTCGTTGGTGATAATATTGGCATTATTTAAGAAGTTAGTGGTTGGAGCATTAAAGGTAATTGAAGCGTTGTTTAAACCTGTAATGTTTCCATTGACTGCAATGGTGGGAGCTTGTATGGTAACGGGGAAATTAAAAGTAACACCAGCAGAGTCAATTGCGATCGCACCAGTGCCATTTGTGCGCCCGATAATCATTTGGGAAAACCCGCTTAACGTGTTGAGTTCCACCTGGGCCAGATTCAAACGAGCGTCATTATTAATATTAGTACCGCCCACAGTAATATCTAAACTGGGAGTAAATGGCTGCAACTGGATAGTCCCAATACCTTTGACTTGACTTGTTCCTGATAGTTGAATTTCATCGCCAGTCAAAGTGACATTGCCGCCTAAATTCGCATCAATCGTACCGCCGGCGAGGTTCACCGGAATGGAATTGTTGCGAGCAACTCCCGTGAGACTAATATTACCAGTTCCCGTAGCTTGCACCGTTGCCAATGGGGCAGCGGGGAATGTAATGCCGTAACTGCTAGTTGATGTCCCTACACCGATACCTGTTAAAATAATATCTCCATTCTGCGATCGTACCGTGCCTGAGTTAAACCAGATCCCGGAATTAGTCCCCGTCCCTGCACCGCCCGTTCCCGTCAACGTCACCTTTCCCACGCCTGCGGTTTGGATTGTTGCATCACTATCTATATATATACCCTCGTTGATACCCCCACTCCCCCCACCAGTACCAGTCAAACTGACATTTCCAGAAACCGCACTCACTGTGACCCCCGAAACTATTATCCCTTGATTGCCATCATTCCCATTGCCACCAACACCGCTGAGAGTCACATTCCCGGTGCCCGTGGATTCCACCACCCCTGACACCAAAATGCCCGTGTTGTTACCCACGCTGCCTTTACCTGTTCCTGTCAGGGTGATATCTCCATTCTGCGATCGAACTATGCTGGCATTATCGACAAATATGCCTATATTGCTATCAGTGCCATTCACACCAGTTCCAGTCATACTAATACTACCTGTTCCCGTGGATTCCACCACACCACTCGATAACAGATAAATCCCTTCTCCAGTCCCGTTCCCGCTACCAGTCAAAGTGATATCGCCATTTACTGAACTTATCCTAGGCCCACGCAAAACTATTCCCGAACTAATAGGACTGCTACCGCGAGTTCCATTGAGAGTAATATTCCCGCTTCCAGTAGTTTTTAATGTGCTAGCACCATCCATAGAAATACCCGTGTTGCTTGCCGTATTTCCTGCAATACCGTTCAGGCTAATGTTCCCACCTCCGGCATTAATTGTACTTCCCAGGATCTCGATTCCATTCCCCAAAACAGCATTCCCCTGACCATTCCCCAGGAAATTGCCCCCGTTTGTATTAATCGTCGAACTCAGGATATTTAGAACACCACCATTGCGATCGCTATCAGCATTCAGAGTAATATTTCCTCCCTGACTTGTGATAATATTATTAATAATAATATTATTATTAGCAGTCAGAGTCAGGGAATTATTAGTAGTCCAAGAAACCGGAGCGCTGACTGTAATATCGCCTTGACCCAGAAAAGCAGACGCAGTAGAAATAGTCACATTTCCCAAACCTAGCTGTGTTTGCAGCGTCCCATTATTGATTGTAGAAGTAGCCGCAAAGGGAGTAAATACTCCCCCTAATGTACCGCCACCTGCATTCGTACCTGTGCTAATAGTGATATCAGTAGGATCTAACAATAAGGTTCCAGCAATCCCAAAGGTCGATCGCAAATCAACTAATCCTTGAAAATCCAGCGATTGCTTTCCCGACACTTCCACAAAGCCGCCATTCCCCGACACCAAGCCACCTCTGGCTGTAATATTCCCATTAAAACGAGTAGTATCATCAGCCCAAACTATGACTCGCCCGCCATTCCCGTTACCCACAGCATCAGCATTAATCGTCGAATCGCTACTCACAAAAGTCCGCGCAGCATTGGGCACAATCCCCAAACCCTGCCGATCTCCGCCAATCAGTACAGTACCGCCACCGTTGATACCAGAAGCATTGATATTGCCAGTAATAATACTTACTTTGTCGCCTAATATATTTACAGTACCGCCAGTGTTACCAGAGACATTGATCTTACCAGAGGCGATCGCAGTTCCCGCAATTACCGGCACAGCAATATTACCCGTCAACACCACTTCACCATTAGGATTTACCACCAAACCCGTAGCCTCTTCCACACCTTTTCCAGTCAACAACTGCGGCAAAGATAACACCGACTGCGTCAAATTATTCGGCAACGAACCTTGGTTAGCTGTCGGCTGAACCTCCAAACTCAGCAAATTCCCTGTTTGAGATATCCGCACCAAATTTTTACCTGGTACTGCCATCATGGTAATATTGCCACTAGGCGCATTTAACTGGCCAATATTAACAACATTACCGCCAATCAAACTCAAACTTTTACCAGAAACAACCGTCAAATTCCCTGCATTAACAATGCTTCCAGGCTGCCAATTAGTCAAAGCAAAACTATTGGGATTTCCCATTAAACTTGCCCAATTATTATTGCCGATCGCACTCAACCACTGATTCCCCCCAAAACCCAGCCCTGTCGCCGTAGTAGCACTAAAAGAACCAGGCACATTCAAGCTAGCACCAGGCCCAAAAATTATGCCCGACGGATTCATTAAAAATAAATTGGAATTGCCGCCAGTAACTTGAATCAATCCATTGATTAACGAAGGATTCCCACCATTAATCCGTCCCAGAATATTTTGAATATTAGGATTAGTCAAAAAATTAGCAATTTGACCTTCCCTGAGATTGAACTGAGTAAAACTTTGAAAAAGATTAGCCTTGTCTCCGCTGAAAGCTCCCCCAGAAATATCGTAGCGATTACCGTTGGGAGTAACGAGTGTATTCGTACCATCCGGTGCTGGGCTGATGGGTTGCGCGTTGGCGGGGGAAGTCGCGACACTCAACCAGCTAACTATGAATAGCCATCCAATCCAAGATAGTTTACGATCTATCATTCAGTTTTTAGCTGGTTTTTATATTAAAAGATAACTCTAATCTTGTCAAGTGTCAATAGGTATAAATTCAATTTTATTGGCCAATCCCAAAAATAAGTAAGCCTACCTAAAAAAAATAGAATACCCAGATACCCGCAGCACTTTAAGTGCTGCGGGTATCTCACAAAAATTGCAGTTTTCCGATCGCTCAAGCACGCCATTTGTCCAGCGAATAACAGACAAATTAATCCCGCCAACTAGAGTGAGGCCAAGACATTCCCGGTACAATTCCTAAAAACAGTTGTGAACAACCTATCTCAGGCCTTGAGAGATGGGGTTAAAATAGCGCAGGTGAGTTAGGGAACATCTCCAACCCATCCTCGGCTTCACTAAATACTGAGCCACAGGACACCCGCCATATTTTTTGGTGATCTACAAAGCATTTACTGAACTCGACTGTCGCAAACTTTATATTTTTCAGATTGTCTTTACCAAAACTTTACACAGCCTCAGTAACATCTTGTATGTATGATTGATGAAAGCTAATACTTGTAAGTATTGCAGTCAACTTGAGACCGATGCCAACAGCAATAAATGTATTATTTTAGAAATAAGACGGGCTGAAAATCTTGCTGGTACTGATTGAAAGTGTGGCAGTCTGGTATCAGTGAAAACTCGGAGAGTAATGGCAAGTCATTCACCCAAAGACACACATACCCAAGGACACACATAGCTGATACCGATTTGTCGAGCTAATTTTCACGCCAAGGCGATCGTCCCGTTGATGAGAGCAGGATAGCGATCGCCCCCCTCTAGTCCAGCTTGCTGCAAGCATTCGCAGTCTCAACACCCAACTATAAATACAGGAGGATTCAGGGTTATGACTACATCTACCTTAGTCAAAAAAACATCGTTCACAGTCGCCAGCTTAGTAACCACAATTTTGCTAGGCATCAGCGCACCCGCTCGAGCTTTTATGTTTGGGACGAGCGGCATCCAGTTCGATCGAGACACAATTGTCGATTTTACGTTCGATCAATCTCACGGATCGTACCAGTCCAGCTTGTGGGTAGCCCAAGGCCAGTCGGGAAACACTGGCTACAGCAACATATCCCGCCTATTTTACGAGGTCAAACCCTCAGATAACGGCTCGGAAAATGACTCCAAGGGAACCTTTGGCAACGCAGTCACCTCCAACAATGGCTCCATCGACCAAACTTTCAGATTTTTGAAGGATCAAGTTTACGCCCTCCTGCTGTGGAGCGACAGCGGCAGCGGCAGACAATTCGAGCAGTATGCCTCCTCAAGTACCTTCATGAACAGCCCCGAATGGTGGGCAGCCACCAGCCAATTCCGCAGAAGTGAGTGTCTGGTGGCTGGTTGTCAGCAAGCCGTGTTTGGCGACTTTACCCTCGACTACAAGTCCGACTTGTCATTTACAACCCTCAACGGCGGTAAGGGCTCACAGCAATTTTCATCGGTGACAATGGACCAACTGCTTCAGGGCACAAAAATCTCCTTCGACGATGGCGGCGGAGCAGTAAATGACGATGACTTTCAAGACTTTAGCGTCACGGCTCAGGCAGTCCCCGAACCAATCTCAGTGTTGGGTACTATCCTGGGGATCGGGGCTTTGGGCGCGGCGCGATCGCAAAAAAAGCGACACCAGCAACAGCCAAAATAACAAATTAGCAGCCCATACAAATCTAAATAGTGAGTCTGTTCAGTGGTACTCTGAGAAATAGCATTTCTAAATGTTAAGAGTTTTTCCAATATCGGAAAAATAGCATCCTAACAAAGGCACTATTCATGGTATCCAGCGCAGTACAAACCCACGTAGGCTACATCACCCAAATCATTGGGCCAGTTGTAGACGTAAAATTCCCAGGCGGCAAACTGCCCCAAATCTATAACGCTCTCACCATTTCCGGCAAAAACGAAGCAGGTCAAGACGTTTCCGTCACCTGCGAAGTTCAGCAACTGCTCGGAGACAGTCAGGTGCGTGCGGTTTCCATGAGTACCACCGACGGTTTGGTGCGTGGTATGGAAGTCGTAGATACCGGGAAATCGATTCAAGTTCCCGTCGGCATCCCGACTCTCGGCCGGATTTTTAATGTCATCGGCGAACCCGTAGACAACCTCGGCCCAGTCAATACTTCCGAAAGTATGCCCATCCACCGCAGCGCTCCGGCTTTCACCGAATTGGAAACCAAGCCTTCGGTGTTTGAAACCGGAATCAAGGTGATCGACCTCCTGGCCCCCTACCGTCGCGGAGGCAAAATCGGTCTGTTTGGTGGCGCTGGCGTTGGCAAAACCGTCATTATGATGGAACTCGTGAACAACATCGCCAAAGCTCACGGCGGCGTGTCCGTGTTTGGTGGCGTGGGCGAGCGCACCCGCGAAGGTAATGACCTCTACAAAGAAATGATCGAGTCGGGGGTTATTAACGAAGAAGACCGCAGCAAGTCAAAAATTGCTCTGGTTTACGGTCAAATGAACGAGCCACCAGGTGCTCGGATGCGCGTGGGCCTGTCGGCTCTGGCGATGGCCGAATACTTCCGCGATGTCAGCAAGCAGGACGTTCTCCTATTTATTGACAATATCTTCCGGTTCGTGCAAGCGGGATCAGAGGTATCGGCTCTGTTGGGTCGGATGCCTTCGGCTGTGGGATATCAGCCGACTCTTGGTACGGATATGGGCGACTTGCAAGAGCGGATTACTTCGACTACCGAAGGTTCGATTACTTCGGTTCAGGCTGTCTACGTGCCTGCGGATGACTTGACTGACCCCGCGCCGGCTACAACTTTTGCTCACTTGGACGCTACAACTGTACTCTCTCGCGGTTTGGCTGCGAAGGGGATTTATCCCGCGGTTGACCCGCTGGATTCTACGTCTACGATGTTGCAAGTTAGCGTGGTGGGCGCAGAACACTACGGCGTTGCTCGCCAAGTGCAGTCTACTCTACAACGCTACAAGGAATTGCAAGACATTATTGCAATTTTGGGCTTGGATGAGCTTTCCGAAGATGACCGCTTAACCGTGTCTCGCGCTCGCAAAATTGAACGGTTCTTATCGCAGCCGTTCTTTGTGGCTGAAGTGTTTACTGGTTCCCCCGGTAAGTATGTCAAGCTGGCAGATACGATTAAGGGCTTCCAGATGATTCTCGCTGGTGAACTTGATGAGTTACCAGAACAAGCGTTCTATTTGGTGGGCGACATTAGCGAGGCGATCGCCAAAGCTGAAAAAATGAAGGCTGACGCCAAGTAATTTTAGTCATTAGTCATTGGTCATTGGTCATTAGTCATTGGTCATTAGTTGTTAACAGTTAAAAGTTAACAGTTAACAACTAAGTGACTGATGATGGCCGACGGCTGACTAATGACTAATTACTAATGACTGCGTAATTTTAGTCATTAGTCATTGGTCATTGGTCATTAGTCATTGGTCATTAGTTGTTAACTGTTAACGACTACTAACTAATGACTACTAACTAATGACTACTGACTAATGACTACTAACTAATGACTAATGACCGCTGACTGTTGACTAATGACTAATGACTAAGGACAATTTATGACATTATCTGTGCGCGTAGTTGCCCCCAGACAAAACTGTTTGGGATTCTAATGCTGAAGAAGTAATTCTGCCGAGCACTACAGGCCAATTGGGTATCTTGACCGGTCACGCTCCGATGTTGACGGCTTTGGATACGGGAGTGATGCGCGTCCGTCCCGGTAAGGAATGGGTGTCTATTGCTCTGATGGGCGGCTTTGCAGAAATCGAAGCAAACCAAGTTACTATTCTTGTCAACGGTGCCGAAAAAGGCGAAACAATTGACAAAGAAGCCGCTCGCACTGCCTACACCGAAGCAGAAGCTCGTTTGGAAAAGGCCGCTAGCGGTACTCTCCAAGAGCAAATTCAAGCTAAGCAAGCAATCAAACGCGCGAGAGCTCGTTTCCAAGCAGCCGGCGGCACGCTCTAGCCCTCAGCCTAGGGACGGGAGTGGGACACAACAATGTTGTATCCCTACAGATCCAATGTAGGGACACAACATTGTTGTATCCCTACAGATCCAATGTAGGGACACAACATTGTTGTGTCCCTACTGTTTTGTTAAACCCCAACTTCCAACAATAGAGACTGCATGGTTTCCCAAGATAGCCCTTGCTCAATATAGCGAGGGCTATCTGGATTGTAGGGGCTGTTTACTCGATCGATACTGACAATTTTTGCTCCCACAGGTAAAACAGGAACGTCAGGATCGAAAGCAGTCGATCGCACCAAAGAGCTAGAAAAGCCTTTAAAAATTGCAATTTCGTCAGGTTCGCCCTCAACTTGGGCCTTCACGATTAAAACTTCCTGGGGACGTTTGATCGTGTATTGTTCCAAGCGCCCAGCAATAGAATCAGTCATCATAGATATCACTTTACTAAAAATAGTTTACAATACTTAAGAGTGGTGCAGCTTTGATTTGAACATAAACCGATGATTTCAAGCTAAATTACTACTATGTCAACTCCCTCTCTCAAACATTTAGCAGCCAAAATTTCTGGAAAACTTACCCTGCGGACTGTTCTGATAGTTCCCTTCGTCCTGCAAGTATTTGCCGCCGTGGGAATTGTGGGATATTTATCATTTAAGAACAGTCAAAGAGCCGTTAATGACCTTGCCGGTCAGTTGATGAGTGAAGTCAGCAATCGCATCGAACAGAACCTCCGCTCTTATTTAGACACTCCGCACCAGAGCAATCAAAGCAAGCTGGATTCTGTGAATCTGGGTTTTGTGAACATGAAAGACTTGTCAGCTTGGGAAAAATATCTGTGGCGACAAGTGCAATTATATCCCTCCATAAATTTTACCTCAATTGGCAATAAGGATGGAGAATATCGCACCGGAGAAAAGACATCAAATGGCAATTTATTGATGAACGCATCCGGCCCGTCAACTGGCTTCGATTTCTATTCTTACAATACTAATGATACAGGCGATCGCACTACAGTAGCGGCACAGGTCAAAAACTTTGACATCCGCCAACACCCTTCCTACACCTATGCCGCCCTCGAAGGAAAACCAACTTGGAGCTCAGTTTATATCTCATTCCTCGAACCCACATTAATAATCAGCGCTCTCCAACCCGTTTACGACACCCAAAAACAGCTAGAAGGAGTGTTAGTTTCTGCCCTGCGTCTCGATCATCTAGGTCAATTTTTAAATAGCCTCAAAATTGGCAAATCGGGACAGACATTTATTGTTGAAAGAAATGGCACACTCTTAGCAACTTCATCGCCTGAGAAACCGTTTCGTACCCAAAATAATCAAAAAGAACTGTTTAAAATTACAGAGAGCAGCGATGCAGTAACTCAAGCAACAGCTAAATATTTAACAACTCAATTTCAAGACTTGCACAACATTAAAAAAACTGAGCAAATCAATTTTGAAATCAACGGTAAACAGCAATATTTAAAAATTCTGCCATTTAAAGACGGCAAAGGTTTAGACTGGTTGATTGTCGTCGTCGTTCCCGAAGCCGACTTTATGGAACAAATTGATGCCAATACCCGCACTACAGTGCTGCTGTGTATAGCCGCTTTGGGAATGGCAACAGTTGTGGGCATCTTCACTTCCCGCTGGATTATCAAACCTATTCTCGAACTGAAAGACGCAGCAACAGCTTTGTCTGAAGGACAATTTGACCGAACTGTAAAACTCAATAGAACCGACGAATTAGGCATACTTGCCAAAGCTTTTAACAGCATGGCGGCACAACTGCAAGCATCTTTTACCGCCTTAGAAACTAAAAATAGCGAATTGCAGCGGCTGGACAAACTCAAAGACGAATTTCTCGCCAATACCTCCCACGAACTCCGCACTCCCCTCAACGGGATTATTGGTATTGCAGAATCTTTAATAGACGGCGCTACCGGACAACTGCCAGAAAAAACAAATATGAACTTAGCTTTGATTTCATCGTCTGGCAAAAGACTGTCGTCTTTAATTAACGACATCCTGGATTTTTCCCAACTCAAACATAAAACTCTAGAACTGCAAATTAAACCCGTCGGAATCCGAGAAATAGTCTACATAATTCTGACTTTATCTCAGCCATTAGTAGGCAAAAAAAAACTTGCAGTTGCTCAATTCAATTAGTCCAGAATTGCCGCCAGTAGCAGCCGATGAAAATCGTTTGGAACAAATACTTTACAATTTAATCGGTAATGCGATTAAATTTACCGAAAGCGGTACTGTTGAAATTTCAGCAGAATTGTTAATGGACAACGAAAAATCATCAATGCCTAGTTCCCAATTAGCCATTACTGTATCAGACACTGGCCTTGGCATCGCCGCAGACAAATTAGAGCGAATTTTTGAATCCTTTGAACAAGCTGACGGTTCCACTGCTAGGGAATTCGGCGGCACGGGTTTAGGTTTGGCGGTGGCTAAGCAATTAGTTGAATTGCACGGAGGTCAAATTCGGGTATCTTCAACTGTAGGAGTTGGTTCTCAATTTACCTTTACTTTGCCAGTATCTGAAAGTCCACCAGAAGTTAATGGTAAGTATCCACTTGTAGCTGAGGGCGATCGCAATTTTAGCAGTCATCAAGTTACAGCCCAATTGCCTATTATACATTCTCAGTCACCAGCCAATCAAGAACTACTGCAAACTGACAAAATTAAAATCTTGATCGTCGATGATGAACCCATTAATATTCAGGTGTTAGTTAACAGTCTTTCGATCGAAAATTACGTCATAACTCAAGCAAGCAATGGCTTGGAAGCATTAACTTTGATTGAAGAGGGATTTAAGCCAGACTTAATGTTACTCGATGTCATGATGCCCAGGATGACTGGTTATGAAGTGTGTCGAGAAGTTCGCAAAAAATACTCGCCTTTAGAATTACCGATTTTGATGCTGACTGCCAAAAATCAAACCTCGGATTTGGTAGAAGCTTTTAACTTAGAAGCAAATGATTATGTAACTAAACCTTTTGTCAAAAAGGAATTGTTGGCAAGAATTAATACGCAAATTCGTCTGGCAAAACTGAATGCAGCCTACGGCAGATTTGTCCCGCATGATTTTTTAAATTTACTTGAAAAGCCTAGTATTATTGAAGTAAAATTAGGCGAACATCAAGAAAAAAACATGACGGTATTGTTTGCTGATATTCGCTCCTTTACGGCACTTTCAGAAAAAATGACACCGCCAGAAAATTTTGCTTTTATTAATAATTATTTGGGGAGAGTGAGTCCTGTAATTAGAAAAAACAACGGCTTTATTGACAAATACATTGGGGATGCAGTAATGGCACTGTTTCCTAGTTGTCCTGATGATGGGGTTCGAGCAGCAATTGATATGCAGAAAGAAGTAAATGTTTACAACCAACAGCGACAAGAAAATGCCTTGGTTCCTATTGCGATCGGCATTGGTTTACACGCGGGTAATTTAATGTTGGGTACAATTGGCGAGCGAGAACGGATGGAAAGTACAGTGATTGCTGATGCTGTGAATCTCGCCTCTCGTTTGGAAGGGTTGACTAAGGTTTACGGTTCGGGAATTCTAGTTAGTGATGCCATTATGGCTCGTCTGGACGATCGCGAAAATTATAAGTACAGATTTGTCGATCTAGTGACAGTGAAAGGAAAAACAACTGCTGTGTCGGTATTTGAAATTTACGATACAGAAACAGAGGATAGCATTCAGCTCAAACAGCAAACTGCGGAGGTTTTTCAAGTAGGTCTAGATTTTTACTACCAGCAAAAATTTGTTGCTGCACAAAAAGTTTTTCAGAATATTTTACACATTAATCCTGAAGATAAGGTAGCAATGCTGTATTTCAAACGCTCTCGCAAGTATCGAATGTATGGAGCACCGGATGGGTGGTCGGGGGTGGAAATTTCGACGGAGAAATAGGGTGGGCAGGATGCCCCACAATCAAATTTATTTTTTGTGGAACAGGCATCCTGCCTGTTATCAAGAATGGTGCAAGATATAAGTTGTACAAACTTTAAAATACGGTTGTACAAACCCCGAATTGCCTCCAAGTTTGAGGGCCGACAATGCCGTCAGCTTCGATGCGTTTACTCCTTTGAAACTCGATCGCTGCTTGTTCGGTTTTCGGGCCGAACGATCCATCGGTAGCTAGGGAATACCCGTTGGCATTCAAGAGTCTCTGGAGGTAGCGCACGTCCTCATTTTGGGTAACGTCGTCATTACGTTTCAGTAGGGGAAAATAACGGCAGGAAGGTAATTCAGTGCGAGTTACAGTTGTGGTTTGCATGATTTTATTTTCGATGAGTTGTTTGCAAGTTGTTGGAAGTACAGAAGTGGGGAAAAGATGTTAACTTTGATTTAACCCCCGAAGGTACAAGCTCCCAATCGCTCCCAAGTTTGAGGGCCGACAATACCATCAATAGCGATGCGTTTACTCCTTTGAAAATTGATAACTGCTTGTTCGGTTTTGCCACCGAATATTCCATCAATAGTTACCGGATATCCCTTCTGAGTCAATTTTTGTTGGAGATATCGAACATCCTGATTGGGAGCGGCCTGATCGTTGCGTCTTAGTGTCGGTAATGAAGAGCACAAAGGTAATTGAGTATGGGTGGCATTTGTAGTTTCCATGGTTTGATTCTCGATTATTTTTTTTGGTTGCAAGTTGTTTTAACCTGCTATTCCCTAGTTGTAGCTGCGGGGGAAAGTGCTTTAACAGTCGCTTTTTATAGTGACACTTATCTGAGGTAGCTCAGATGAGTGACACTCGAAGGTAGAAGGTAAGTTGTTGAGCATTAAAATTAAAGCTTTCGGGCGGGATCTCCAGCCCACCCCACAATAGTTGCATCAAACTTGACTGTAAAATTTAGATCTGCCTCAGCTTACAGCTTCTGGGAGGCGCGAGGCATTTATCAGAAAATTGGGTTGAAAACCCCGTCCTAAAAGGACGGCTTTAATTGTAAACCTTTGTTACAATACCAGCTAATCTTGTACTGAAAGATCTAGCATAAGGCAGGAGGTAGAACAATGCTAGTTTTTGAGTTCAAAGCTTAGGTCAAATCCAGTCAGATTGCAGCAGTAAATGAAGCGATTCGTACAGCACAATTTGTCCGCAATAGCTGTTTACGCTATTGGATGGACAACAAAAAAATAGATAAATATGATTTAAACAAATATTGTGCTGTATTGGCTCATAACTTCTCGTTTGCCGACGAACTTAACTCTCAAGCTAGACAAGCTAGTGCTGAACGAGCCTGGTCTGCTATCTCCCGATTTTACGAGAACTGCAAAAAGTCAATTCCAGGTAAAAAAGGATATCCACAATTCCAGAAAGACTGTCGCTCAGTTGAGTATAAATCAACTGGCTGGAAACTTGCGGATGACAGGAAGTCGATCAAATTCACCGACAAAAAAGGAATTGGTAAACTCAAATTAAAGGGAACACGCGATCTGCATTTCTACCAAATCAGCCAAATAAAACGGGTGACATTGGTAAAACGCGCAGACGGCGTGTATGTCCAATTATGTGTCGATGTCGATCGAAAGGAAAACATAGAACCCTCTGGTAACACCATTGGGTTAGATGTTGGCTTAAAGGAATACTACACCGATTCAAACGGAGTGACGGTTGAAAATCCGAGATTTCTACGTCAAGGTGAAACAGTTCTTAAGCGCTCTCAACGTCGTGTATCTAGGAAGGTAAAAGGTTCAAAAAATAGAGGCAAAGCTAGACAGATTTTAGGAAAACGCCATCTCAAAATAAGTCGGCAACGCAAAGACCATGCAATAAAACTTGCAAGGTGCGTAGAGAGCGTCAAACGACTTGATAGCTTAGGTCGATTTGAGGATGAAAAATATGGTGAAAAATCATTGTTTAGCTAAGTCTATTAACGATGCTTCTTGGTATCAGTTTCGGCTCTGGATTGAATACTTCGCGAAAGTATTTGAGAAAGTAACGGTTGCGGTAAATCCGCAATATACCAGCCAAGAATGCTCTAGCTGCGGTGAAATTGTGAAGAAAACGCTATCCACTAGAACCCATGTTTGTAAGTGCGGTTGTGTAATGGATAGAGATTTTAACGCAGCTAAAAATATCCTTAGTCGAGGATTGGGTACGGTAGGGCATACCGGAACCTTTGCACTTGATGCAAGCAACGCTTTAGGAGAATCGACCTCTACTCTGGCTGGAGAAATCCAGCCTCAGCAAGTTGGCTCGTAGATTAAAGAATCCCCACGCCTTTAGGCTGGGGAGTGTCAACTAATGATATTATTCTGGGTCAGATTAGCGACTTTCAAGGCGTTCCTGAAAACTGGTGTGGGGTTTGGACTTTAACTCAGAAGTGATACCGTAGTAGCGCATGATCGTAGTTTTGCGGCTGTCAAACAACTTGATAATTGAATCAATAACTATTTCTGTGACGATCGGGTTAAAGTCGGTAATAAAGTCGTCGGGGTCAATATTTTGTTTGAAAAACTCCTTAGCCCGATCGCACTGATAGCGCATTTCGTCAAAGCCAACACTTTTCACCATAAACGTTGTTAGTGGCGAGTTTTCCAAATCGGTATAGGTACTGCTTTTAGCCCGCCCATTTTCTAACAAATTCAATACTTCTGCTTCCAGGGCTGTTTTGGGTTCTAATGGTTGTTTAATTTCGGGGAAAAAGCTTTCCAAGCGTACGCCGCCACTAACTCGATCGGGAAGTTCGCCCATCACCATTGCCAGAGAAACATCTAGTCCAAAACCCGAAGAAAGCGCCTCAATCATGGCGATTCCAGCCAGTTTGCAGCCCAAATAAAGCCTCGCGAGCTCAAGATTGTTCCGAGCAGTATTTTCCCACCGCTGATAGGTACTGTCATCTGGATATCCGTCAAATTGCCGAAAAATTAGCTCAGGATTGAGATAATTCATAAAGCCTTCCATTTTCAGCAAAGCAACTCGGTAGTCACGAACCGTGTAAAAACCGTAGGTGAGAGTATGATTTGTTTCCGGCAATAAGTTCCAGGTATTTGCCAAAAAAAGTGCCGCACTTTCGTAAGCAAAACTCATCACATCGCGGTTGGCAATTCCGACAGCTTTTTTGATTGTTTGCCGCATTTTATCCTCAGTCAAACTGAGGTTAAACTGCATATTTATTGATGGCAAACGATCGTACAGTCGCTGGCTGACGGTGACTCCCCATTCGATCGCCCGAAACGGAATGGTTGCTTCTATGCAGGCTGCGATTTCCAGTAAATGCTCGCGTTTGAGAAATGGTTCTAGAGCTTTGGCTGCTACCAGAGCACTGAGAAATTCGTTTAGTCCGGCGAAAGGATTTAGCACTTCCCCCGGCACAAAACCAAATACTACCATTACCATCTCGAAGATGGCATCTGCCGTTAACTCAGATTTCTCCCGAATTTGTAGCTGTTTGTTAACCTCTTTTATAACAGGAGTAATGTAGTGGCTAACGTTCAAACTAATGCTGCGATCGACTTGTACGTAGACAATATCGTGAAATAAAGCAGCCAAAACTTCGATCGCATCTTCATTTCCCCCCACATCAAAAATATGTTCGGGAGTGTGAAAAAATCGCCACTGGCCCATCATCGGCTGAACTATCAGTTCGGCAATCCGAGCGAGTTGAGTTGGTTCGACTTCTACATCCAGCCTCGCCGTCGCCCAAATCAGCTTTTCTAAACACTGTAAGTATGGTTTGCTATCCATCACAGTCTTTTCCTATAACATTACTGTCACGTCAGCCAGACTCAGTTTAATTTTTGTTTTCCAGATGCACCTCGGATTTTTTTATTTTTTATTTTTGAGATTGCTGCGCAACGCAGGGTCGTACAGTTGAAGACTGGAGCGGGGAATTGAGGATGCAAGTCTTTACTTAAAATCAATTTACTGTCCGGTAGCCGATCGCCCTTGTTTTCCCAGTCTAATTAGCACAAAATAGGATAAGTAAGCTACATAAATCAGTAAACCTAATAGACCTAAAAAGCCTAAAAATTGAGGGTTGGTGGTAGCGTGAAACATCTGTTTGTAGAACCAAGGTGGGTCTAGCCAAACGCGACAAAAAGGTTCGTCGATGACCTGATTTTGAGATTTGAAGGCACAAGTTAAGAAGGGAATTTGAGCGATCGCACCCAAACCGCTGTAAACAGTAATCGCCCACCGCCAAGCAGTAAAAGCCAGCTTTAAAGGCGATTGGGGTCGATCGGCAATTTCTTCATTCAAATCTGTCCAAAACCATAGACAAGCAGGAATCAAGGCCCTCCCCATCACCGACGATACAAAGCTGACAGGCACCGCAGCCATCATCAGGTAAAGTGTAATTGCCAGCAAACTAGCCACTCGCCAATAAATAATCGACAAGCGGACGATCGCCTCAGCTTTCTCAACAACAGCCCAAATCAGCACTACCAGCGGGATCGAAACCGTTAATAACACAGACAACCGATAATCCATCCAGACTAGGGGTTGAAACCAAGGCCCGGTAGCTGCCAATAAAAGACTCAACATCTTTGGGAAAATATACTCACTTATTTGTGGAAAATCTTACTACAAAAAAGCCAAAAAATCAGCAACTGGGACATCTCTTCATGTTCCAGTTGCTGCTGCACTTTTACCAGATGTAGGTTAGAGAGTTTCAAAGGTAAATGACGAAGGTATTACGGCAAATCTCGCCCTCACCTTTCGCCTCCACCTTTAAGTTGCCGCTTTATTCGTCGTAGATGCGGCACTCAGCAGCGTCAGGGTTGTCATCGCAATATTTTTCAAAGGAATTCTTAGGTTTGACCTGCTTTTGGTGGGAAGCTTCTGCTTGCAGTTCTTCAACTGCGTCCCACGCCGCCGCACACTCGCCAGACGTGCTGCCACTGATGTCGCAGACGGTACGAGCGTTTTCGAGTTCTTCTTCAATTTTTTCTTGGATGTTGCCAGGGGGTGTTGTTGTCATAAAAAAAAATTTCGGGAGTGTGCTACTGCTACTGCTGCTATACAAAACTTGGCTAAACTTATCAAATCGCTTCACCATTCAACTAGAACTAATTTCTAGAGGGTCTGCTTCCTGCTTCCACCAAGGGAGTCGGCTCTCAACTTGTCCACAGGCGTAAATTCGGGTGTAGCCCACCCTACTGTTTATGCAAACATTACACTTGACACTGATACTTTTAATTGGGACAATCTCCGACAATCTGAGACAATCCCCATATAGCCTTCCTATTGCTAGGAAAGGTGGTATCCCACAAAGCTATTGCCGTGAGACAATAGCGCTTTTTCATGTCAAAGACACCTGCAAACATTCAGGACTACGCCTATAAATAGGTACGCCTGTATTTGCTGGTAGCTGAACAAGCTTTCGCGGTTAGTGACTTTCGTAGTCCCAAGTTGCTGATGTCCTTTAAGCCGAACCATTGGTTTCTGACTTATCTAAGTTTATCAGAGCAGCGCGATTTTTTGGGAAAGTATTTGTTAAACACAATTACTGACATTGTTGGGCTTATTACGGGAAAGTCTTGGAAATAGTCGTCCTAGTAACTGCTCCTCGACCTTTAGGTACGAGGATGCTTGAGCTAATCACTGCCCTTTGGGGTTGCCCCTACTTAGGTCTTACAGGATTATGTCTAGTCCGAGCCTACTAGAATATCACCTGATATCTAGAACCGCTTCTAAAAATCTACAGAAATCTGTAGGTCAAACTTAGCGGTTTATGTTTAGCCCTTATCGGATGCTCTAAGCTTCCCGATTGCTCAGGTTGGCCTGATCTTCCCAGTTAGAGACTGCCTTGATTTAGCAGAGGACTTAAAATATTTGGTTTTTTGATGATTAGTTTGAGCAAGAGTGTTTCTGTGGTTTTCACACCAAGTAAGCTTTAACATCCCGCACTAATCAAGCGTTTCTCAAGTTTATCACGATTGTTGTGAAAGTCGTCAAGGTCTGAAAAAATCTAGGTAAATCTAGGTATTTTGGCTACTGCCACTACCCCTTTTAATGGACTACTCGCCAAGCGTTTACCCATTTGACACTCCCCAGCTATCAAGGCGTGGGGATTCTTGGTTCTAGCGACACACCTTAAAACTAGCTATCCTTGCGGCAATACTTAAACCAAATATCCGTTCAAAGGAACCAAAGATCGAGCCTAATTTAGTTAGTCCCAGAGGGTTTGATCTCCCCAAGCGTTCGAGAATTACTTCTCATGTTACCGGATGCCCTACGGTACGTTTTAACTTCCCAAAATTTACTTTTCTGATTTTGGCTTACATGAGTCAGCCTAGCTAGGTTTTTCGTGGTTTTCGCCACCCACTAACCATTATTGTTTTCCGACCCGTCGTTTGAGCTTAGTGTCTCATGTGTATCGGCGGTTATTCTACCTGTGGCCTAAGTATTATTCTACTCTATTTTAAAGAGAATGCAAGGAAATTTGAAAAATAGATATTAAATGCTTGAATGCTTATCAGGTAGACCCTTAATTAAAGCCGTCCTATAAGGACGGGGCCCCGGCCTCCCGCTACGCTCCGCCCAATTTTGTGGTAAGGGTACGTTCCCTTGTGCCCCGTTGTGAGCGAAGCGAAGCAATCTGCGGATTACTACGAATTTTTGCTTGTATCATTCAGATACATTTAATCCGGTAAATCCCGGACTAAGCCAGGAATAACCGTGTATGGCAAGACAGAGAAAGCAACAAGCTCTCCTGTCAAGGAGGTATCTCTCAAAGCTTTCAACAAAATATTGAAAGCGCCATTTTGATCTCTATCTAGAATGTGTCCGCATTCTGGACATTTAAAAACTTTAGACCCGCTCAATTTAGTATGGATCTGCCCACATTTTGAGCAAGTTTTCGATGTGTACTCTTCTGTTACGTCTACTACAACACCACCGTGTTTGGTGGCTTGATGCTTCAACATTTGTTGAAAACGATAATGACTCAAAGTGACCATCGCTCTAGCGGTTTTAGTTGCCAACCTGCGCTTACCTTTCTTGACCATTTGTTGTGTCTCAAAGGTTGGCAAGAAAATTAACTTGTACTTACCTGTCAAATATTTTGCAGCTTTTTTGTGCAATTCATTGACTAAGTTTTTGATTTTGATTCTGATTTTTGCTGCGGATTTTCGCAAGCAATACCTCAGTCGCTTGAATGGCCTTCCTTTACTTACCCCAATTCGCGACATTAATTTATCGAGATGTCTTGCTAGCCGATAGATGCGGCCAATATCGTTTTTCCCTATTTCGATGAAACCACTGCCGTCAAAACCAGTAAGGAAAGTTCTAACACCCGGAGCTAACGCGATCGCCAAATCGCTATTGATTGGCTTCATACCTCGTGCATCAATCGCATAGCAGATAAACCACTGCCTGTTAATCAAGCTGAGTGTTGGTTCGTGTTGCATTACCTCAACGATTGGTTCTGATGTTTTAAAGCTTAGCCCCTTGGTAGAAGTTGGGTAAAAAGTACCTAACTTCCAGTTAGATGTTTGGAACCGGATAGTCTCAGATGTGTCGAAACGGCTTCTAAACTTTGCCGTTCCCTTGACTTTCTTAGCAGCTTTGTGCGCTTCAAAAGCTTGAAATACTGCCATTTGTCGCGGATTGTAAGGCTGCTCGGATACCCACTTAGGAGCCGAGTCCATTACTTTCTTTCTTAAATCGTACTTGCCAATTTTTGCGTTTTTAAGAATAGCAATTGCTTGGTTGTAACACCACCTACTTGCTGAGAGCCAAGTCCTCCATTTCGCTGCTAGCTTGGTTTCCGGGTAAACTCGAATCTTCTTTGATAGCAGATTTGTATTTTCGCAGACCGTAGAGTCGGCAACTAAAGACGTGGATGATGGCAAGGATATCTTCAACCATTTCTCGTTCTGGAGACAACTCATTTCTACTGAGAACCATGAGTTGGCAATTGTTTTGCTCGCAGATCCATTTGATGAGATCGCCACCGAACCTTGCGAGTCTGTCTTGGTGTCCGACCACAACTGCCGAGATATCTCCTGACATGACTTGTCCCAGAAGGGCAAGCAGCGCTTTTCTTTTAAAGTTGAGTCCGCCTCCGATGTCTTTGAAGACTTTAGCTTGCGGATAGAGACTTTGGAGGTAGCTGACTTGTCTGTCGAGGTCTTCTCGCTGTTTGTAGCTACTGACCCTGGCGTAGATGGCTGTAATTCGGTCGTGTCCGGTTCCAAGAACGCTGTCGATGTCGTAGCGTCGCTGGTTGGATGGGGTTCTGATGGCTGATATTTTGTCGGCAAGTTCCCAGTTTCTAAGGGTTTTATCTGAGACTTGCAGGATTTTGCAAGCTTCTCGCGGTGTGACATATCTGGTCATCGCTAGATGGTATTTTTGTTCTCAATACATAGTACCAGATTTTACAGGGATTTACCAAAACTTTCTAGGAAATCATTTACTTTGTGTCATTCAGTCTTGATGATAGACTTACTGCACTGTTTAACGAGTTATCGTTGCTCGTGGTCTTTTCTATTTCCCAAGCTGTCCTGTGGCACTGTTTGGGCCATATTTGTCGGGCCGGTCTGGGCGGATTATAACCTGAAACCAACTAGATTGTAGCATTTAAAGTCCCCCTAGAAGGGGGAGGCTTTAAACCCAATTTTTCGGTAATTAGCGTGTAGAACTGTATTTAGCTGGATCTTTTAAGATTTAGCTCACAATAAATCTCGTTAACACTAAACGGATTGATTGGCTGCATATGTTAACTTATATTAACACAAAAACGGCTGTCTCACCGAATCGATCGCCAAGAAAGTAGCGTCATGGGGGAGACCGATGCAGGTTAGCCTAGTGTACAAGATAGTTTTATCAGAAAATTGGGTAGAAAACCCCGTCCTTATAGGACGGCTTTTTCTACGACTCGTGCTCAGTCAGAAATCCGCATGGAGTTGGGTAGACATATCCACGCACCCACCTGTGTGTGGTAGAGTAAATGCATCAGACAAGATTTAAAAACCTACCCCTGGACTGGGGGAAAGTATACGCCCAAAACACTTTTGAGGAGATCTGACTACACACATTTTTGTGCAAACGTGGTCAGCGAAAGGAACCCTAGAAATAGGGATATTAAGACTGAAATGTCTTAAGAATCCTCGGGCCTGTATGCCGAGGAGTGTCAAAGAGAATTTTGTCATATGTATGCTCAAAACCAAATGCAATGGGTCAGCGCTTTATCAACCCGTCCCTCTTTAGAATCAGCCCTCAAAGAAGTTGTAGAACAAGCTGAGCGATCGCTAGAAGGCCCCGCAGATTTAGGTCTGATCTTTATCTCGTCTGCCTTTGCTTCGGAGTATTCTCGGCTGATGCCTTTACTCGCAGAATTACTGCCGATTCCGGCTCTGATTGGCTGCGGGGCGATCGGGATCGTTGGTACCAATCAGGGCGGCGTTACCGAAGAAGTAGAGGGTTCTCCAGCCGTCAGCTTGACTCTGGCGCGCTTGCCGGGAGTGAATGTCAGAACTTTTCACGTCGGTGGCGAACAACTGCCGGATTTAGACAGTCCCCCAGATACTTGGGTGGATCTCTTGGGTGTCCCGGCAGAGGAAGAACCGCAGTTCATCATCTTAGCCGATCCCTTTTCGTCAAAAATTAACGACCTGCTGCAAGGGCTAGATTATGCCTATCCGGGCGCGCCGAAGGTAGGGGGACTGGCGGGCGGGGACGGTAGCAGGGGTACGGCGCTGTTCTGCAACTATCAGCTTTACCGAGAAGGGACGGTTGGGGTGGCTTTGAGCGGCAATATTGTTTTGGAGACGATCGTTGCTCAAGGTTGTAGACCGATCGGGCGTCCCTATCGGGTGACGGAAGGAGAGCGCAATATTTTGCTCAAACTCGAAGAACAAACCGACGATTCAGGGTTCGGGGGGACTGGGCGATCGCCCTTAGAATCCCTGCGAGAGTTGGTGCAAACTTTGAGCGAAAAAGACCGAGAATTAGCCCAGCACTCGCTATTTGTAGGCTTAGTGAGCGATGAATTCAAGGTTCTATTAGAGCCTGGAGATTTTTTAATCCGAAATCTGTTGGGGGTAGATCCGAAAGTGGGAGCCATTGCGATCGGCGATCGAGTCCGTCCTGGACAGCGGATTCAATTTCACCTCCGGGACGCCCGCACCTCCGCAGAAGACCTAGAAATGCTGCTAGAACGCTATCAGCGATCGGGCGAATACAGGGGTAAATCCAGTGCCGGTGCCTTGATGTTCTCTTGTCTAGGGCGTGGCGAAGGGCTTTACGGCGAGCCCAACTTTGACTCGCGGCTTTTTAGTCGATACCTCAACAACATCCCCCTGAGTGGCTTTTTCTGCAACGGCGAAATCGGCCCCGTCAGCGGAAACACCTTTCTGCACGGCTACACCTCCGTATTTGGGATTTGCCGCCAAAATTCATAATTTGTTGACTGATGACTAATGACTGTTGACTGATGACTGATGACTGATGACTGATGACTGTTGACTGATGACTGATGACTGATGACTGATGACTGATGACTGATGACTGATGACTGATGACTGATGACTGTTGACTCTTGACTGTTGACTGATGACTGTTGACTGATGACTGTTGACTGATGACTCTTGACTAATGACTCTTGACTGTTGACTGATGACTCTTGACTCTTGACTGTTGACTGATGACTGTTGACTAATGACTGTTGACTAATGACTGTTGACTAATGACTGTTGACTAATGACTGTTGACTAATGACTGTTGACTAATGACTAATGACTGTTGACTAATGACTGTTGACTAATGACTAATGACTGTTGACTAATGACTAATTACTAATTACTAATGACCAAAAAGTAAAAGCGGCAGTCGCCTGCCGCTTTTACTTTTAACTAGATATCGGGAAACCTTAGAAACTAAAGGTTGTCCGCAGGACTCCGACCCAGATATCCTCGTTTTTGTTGTTGTGTTCGGGATTCAGAATCACATAAACGCCCGGTGTCACGGAAATAAAGTCATTGACTTGGAAGCGATAGAAACCCTCTAGGTGATAAGAGGTGTCTTGATCTTTCTGCCGGCTACCATTCGCTGCTCTGAAAGTGCTGTCGGTAACTTTCGGCGGCACACCAAACACGAAACCTAGCAGATTACCACTCTTGCCAAAATCTGGGAAAGCCAAATTCACAGCATAGTTGATGACGGTAGCTTCTCGGTTTCTGTTAAGAACACCGACGCTGTGGTCATTTTCTTGTTCAGCCTTTGTGTAACCGATCCAACCGCCAAGCTGAAAGCGACTGCTTGGTTTGATGTTAGCTTGCAGACCAAAGTTATTGGATGCGGTGGCTGATTGACCGAAGGGCCGGTTAGCCAAGGAACTGCCGGTGCTACCTGTCAGGCCAACATTACCGGATCGATCGTATTTGCGGTTGTAACTCAGACCAAGGTCAAATGCTTTGCCCACAGACAGGTTGAGCTGACCGATCGCGCTGAAAGAACCGTCAAAAACGCCCCGACCGTTTGCGGGGTTGGGAGCATCGCCGTCGGAAGCAAGATAGCCTACTGTGGCTGTCAGAGCCTTGCCCAAGCTGTAATTCACAGCAGCACCTGCTCCTTCGGGGCCGCGGAAGATGGCTGGGTTGTAACGTCCAAACCTGGAGATAGAACCGTTACCACCATCTCCAAAGGGAGTAGTCAGAGGAGCAACATCATCCAGATTCAATCCTTTGGGCCCTAACCAGACTGTAGCGTTGCCTACTGGGAAGCGATATAACACCTTATCGAGTGTGAACGAGTTGTTATCATTTTGGCCGTCAACGCCGAGGCGAGCCATGTTGGTGCCAGTGGCAGTGGCGGCACCGTAGTTGGGGATGTTGATAGCTTGCAAGCGGGTTCTGAGCAAGTCCTTGCCGGTGAAGCTGGTGTCGAAGTTCAACCGCACTCGGTAGCCGAAGGTGGTAGAGGTTTTGTCGTCTTTAAGGCCTACACCATCTCCAAAGGTGTCGCTAGCCAGAAAGATTACTTCTCCTTTCAACTTGGTGGTGGTGGAGAACTGATTGGCTTCGAGTTCTGCGGTGCGGGCTTCTAGGCCGTCTACTCGTCCGCGCAGGGTAGCGAGTTCGACTGCAAATTCTTCTTGCAGGCGTTGCAGAACTGCTAAGTCGTCTTTGGTGACGAAGTTACCTGTTGACGAGCCGATTAGCTTAGTTACTTGGTCTAAGCAAGCGTTAACGCCGGCGGCAAATTCGTAGCGGGTGAGGGCGCGGTTGCCGCGGTAGGTGCCGTCGGGATAGCCTACGATACAACCGTAGCGCTCGACTAGGGATTGTAGGGCTTGGAATGCCCAGTCTGTCGGCTTCACGTCGGAGAGCTGGGAAACTGATGTCACTTGGGACATGGCTCCCGACTGTTGAGTCTGCTGTCCTTGGGGAGCGGCGGGGACGATCGGGCCGCCCATGCCGGCCGGGGAAGTCTGAGCCAGTTCGACCTTCGCAGCAGTGGTGCTGGCGACTGTTGGCAGTTGACTGTTCTGGGAAGCTTGAGTCTGGCTGCTTTCTACCGCCAAGTCTGATGCTTGGGGCAAGGGTGCAGCGGCTGTCGCTGTGTTGGCGGGAGCGCTTTCTACGGCTGACTGGATGACGCTGTTTGTAGCTGGCAGTGCCGGGGCGCTGGTGTCTGGTTCGATCGAGGCCAGTTTTTCAGCTTCGGCTGGTTTAGCGTCTAATGCTGGGGCGATCGCTGCTGGTTCTGAAGTTGGCACCGCTTCGATCGACTCGGAGAGCTCATCGCTACTGTTTAGCGCCTGGGTATCCGAAGTAGCAGGCGATGCTGCAATGGTTTCTGCAACTGATGCTGCAATTGTTGACTCAGATGGCCCAGCTGCGGCTAGCTGGCTGGCCTCAGACGTTGCTGGGGCTTCTACAGCGATTGCTGCTGCACAAGCGACTGACGATAATCCCAGAATAGCTGGGGAAGCTAGCAGTAAATTCAAAAAAGTTTTGTTCATTTTCCTCACACCGTCACACTCTACTCGACTTGAGCAGCAAGTCCCAACTGCTATTTTTTGTAGTTGCCTGCCCGTTCACAATAACTTCTACAGCTTGCGAGCCAATTCTGTCAAGCTTTTTAACCTGATTTTAAAGCTCACTGCCCTACGGGAGGGGATTTTCCCGGATTGGTTTTCCCGCATTGCTGGGGAACCGAGGATTTAAGGCTGGCTGGTAGATGTACGCTGAACCTGTCAAATTTCCGGCTTGACAACTTGATGATTTTCTGATCCCCCCAGCAGTCGGGACTTGTCGGCGCGATCGCCAATTTTTAAACTGCTGGGAGTGAGTTTACTTGCAGGCTATTTTAACACAATTTTTGATATTTTCTGGAAGTCGCAGCAGACTGAATGTCTGTTAGCTGAAACTAGACTTTTGCCCCCTTCCTATGTAGTCTGTTTTGACCCGTTAATTTTTGGGGGCCGTGGTCGGTTCTGGGTTCTGGTTTCCCCTGTCATCGATTCAGCTACCAAAGTAGCAATTGATTCTCCATTTTGTCAAGGCCATAAGTAATCGCAACAGGTGCGTTCGGCTAGGATAAAATTGTATATTTGGACCAAGGCAATCGACCTTTGTATGCCATGCTACATTTAGGTGTGGCATCTATCAATTTTTATCGAAAATCAAGGGCAGTTTTTCCGAGTAGTAAGGTGGCTACTAGGATGGTTTTTTCGCTTCGTTAATGGGGATTTTACGGGATCGCGACAATTCTGGGATTTTATACTCAGTTAACGGGTGGAGTTTTGTCCGGTGCTGTCAGTTCTGAAGCCGAGATTTGGTGGAATCCAGGAATGGGGCAGAGAAAATCCTGCCATTGCTCGCAGTATCAATCTGGCAGCAAAACCCCTGGTTGTCAGTGTTTTATCGGAAGTTACTCTAGGAAATGTACGATCGATGAGTCATTTGTTCGCATCGAAAGTGCGGCTGGAATTGTTCCTAAATCCACAATTGCAGAGTGAGATTATATTGGTTTACAAGTCAACTATATCTCAGATTAATAATCATTTTAGTGAGGTTTGTGTCTAGGTGAGGTAAGGCTTTTAGCGTTAAAATAGCCAATATCCAGAAGTCAAAAATAGAACTGGTGGCGCGGAGTAAAAACAGCACTTTTGGGCTGGAAAAGTTAGTAGAAAAGTGATGATTTATGGAAGATTTATGCCTAATTGTGACCTGCTGTGATTAAGATTATTTATTTGCTAAGGGTTGCTGCGCTAGCATCAGGTATTTCCTGGGAGATGTGCCGATTTGTCTGTTGATTGATGGCCAGTTTTATGTCAGTGATTTGGAAAAGTCTTACGGGGTACGAGCGATCGCACCTTAGTTTCTGAGGAGGTTCTCAGAAAAAGAAGTTTTGGTTGGGGCCAAACTAAGATGATTGCTTTCGGGGAAAGTCCTTGGTCAATTTTTTTGAGGTTGGATGCGGATGAGTAAATCTACTTAATTAAACCTAAGATACAGGTGGCTAAAAAGCTTGCTGTATGAGCATTCTTCCTTCTTCCTTCTTCCTTCCCGGCGTTAAATCCGTTAAATCCGTTAAATCCGTTAAATCCGTTACAGAATCCGTTGCCGAACTTCCTTCTTCCTTCTACTTACAATCGTCTGGGGTGATGTTCTCAAATTGGCTAATTTTCGGGAATTTGATTTTATTGTAGATCGGGCTTGTTACGATTACTCGGATGCAGAGGTTTCGGAGTTTTTCTTTGATATTCATGGTGTTGAGCAGCATTTACCCGATTTTCGCTGGTCGGAATCTCGATCGAATTATTTCTGTACTGGTACTTTTTTTGCGAAGCGGGGTGTTTTTAGCTGAGAGGAATATGTAGAAATTTTAGATTTTACGGCGGGAAATCCGGGAATATTTAAGTACGGAGAAATGGGATCTTTAAACTTTATTTAAACTTGATGATTTTTCGGGCGGCTCAGGAAAATAGGCTGCGGGTGCAAAATGTGATATGCAGTTGTTGGTGCTGGATTTTGACTAAGATTTGCCGATCGAGCGGTTTCCGGTTGAGTCAAGTGGGCCTGGGGGCGATCGCGATCGAGCGACTGTGATTCACTGGTGCGGGCCGAAACCGACTTTATCTACATCTAAAGTTTACTCCGAACCGATAAATTTTTGTCGCCGGAAGTGTCAGGAGGATGTTTGGGGCCGTACTGGTGTGGCTGCTTCAATGCAGTTGCATATTGAGGATTGGCTGCGATCGATCTATGTGTATAAGAATAAGTTTAAGAAGAAGTTTCGACAGTTGGCGGGGAAGTAGAATTTTGCAACCGCCGATTTAAGCGGATGAACGGGGATGCACGCGGATTAATTTCAGGTCAACCATTCAGGGGTAAAGTTGGGCCGGCTGGGGGTAAAACTTGGCGGTGAACAGTTACTTTGTGGCTTTCCCGCTGAGTTTGCATTTCGACGGCGATCGCCTCAAATTCGACTTCCATGCAGCCGTAGGGGATTTCTAATTCGACTGTGGCTTGGATCTTACCCAGCCCGTTAGGTTTAAATTCGGTGATCCAGTGCGGCCCGTCGATAATTAGGTAGGTTTGGCGATCGTACACCCAAATTTTGACGTAAATTCGGGGCATGAATTCTGGTAGTTGTACTCGCACTTTTACTAGACGCCCTGCGAGTATTTCGTTGCGGGGAAGTTCTAGAACTGGCATGGGTACTAAGTCGTCTTCTGGCAAAATGTAGGGGGTTAGGGCTGTTGTTTCTGCTTCGGTAGTTGTGGCTTTGGTACTAACTTGTGGCGGTGGTGGCGAGGATTCCTCGAAGATGACAAATTCTTGGGCTTCGGTGCTAGTGGATTTTGGATCGGGGATGATAATTTCTTGGACTTCGCTGGTTTCGGCTGGCTGTTCTGTTGGGCTGCTAATGTCGGGGACGGCAATTTCGTCGCTGCTATTTTCGTCGTCTTGTTGAGTTGGCGATAGTGCGGTTGCTGTTAGCCATTCGGGGGATTCGCTGTTGCTGGCTAAGGAACTCAGTCGCGACCAAAATCTATTTTGGACGTTTAAGGTTTGAAATGCCTGTTTTGTAGGTGCTGGCTGGGTTTCTGGTGCTGCTGTTTCTGGTTGGGGCCTATTTTCTAGTTTTGGCTCGATGGGTGCTGTTTCGGCTGTTTGAAGGGGATTTGGGAAGTCGGTCGGTGGTTGGTGAGCGTAGTCGAACCGGGTTTGGGAGTCGATCGCTCTGGTCTCTGTTTGAGAGGTATTGGAGACTTCTGAGAGCAATTTGTCTCGGTTGCTGTCAGGCGGTTTGTGGCCGAATGCGGGCAGTTCTAGTTGATGGGTACTGCGATCGACCTCATACAGCGGACTGAGTTGAGGGGGTAAGGGTTCTGTTGTGGTAGATGTAGGGGGGGATGGATTGTCTAAGGATTTTTCGACTAGCTTGAGGAATGATAAATTTGGTGGACTAGCAGGCTGTTTTGGCGCTGTTGGGGAGGGTTTTGTTTGGGGCTTTGGTTCGCCGAAATTGTCTTCTATTACATCTAGAATCTGCTCTAAACGGGCTGTAATTGTGAAAAATTGGGTGGCTAGGGGGACACTGCCACTGCTGAGAATTGCTTCTCCTAAAATTAGGCGGCTTTTACACTCGGCTGGTATGTAGGTGACGCAAGCAAAGAGACAAGGGGGAAGTTGTTCTGGCATCTGCTGTTGGATGGCTGCTAGAACTTGTGAGGTTTGGGGCTCGCGCAGGTAGATTTGCAGTTGTGCTGAACCGATGAGTTTTTTGAGTTCTTCGGTTTGGGAGTCGAGAATGGGGGTTGGGGGTTGGGGAAGGTCGATTTTGCCGGAAATGATTAGGGGGCGACCGAGTTGGGCTACGAAGGTTTCTCGATCGAGCACGAGTTGCAGCTTGTCTGGGGATTTGGGCTGGGGGGTTTGGGGACTGGGGAATTCGGAGATTTTGGGGCGATGCGATTCTGGTTTGGCTTGGTTTTGGGAAAACCGATCGCCGGGAGTAGCGAGGGATCCCTCATCTAGGGGTGGCTGGGGTGCTGCGGTTTCGGATTCTAGGGACAATACTTCTAATTGAACGCCGTGCTGCCAGGGTTTGGCTGGTTTGGATTGGGGATCGGGTAAGCAGGATAGTTGCCACATTCCGGGTTTGAGTCTGGTGTAGGGAATGATGACGACTAATCCTTCTGGGTTGGTGCGGGCCGATCGACTTTGGGCTTGTCGCTGGGGGGATACTTCGTGGAAGGAAGTGTAGAAGACGCGAATTTCGATGTCGGCGTTGGGATGCGGAATGCGGCCGACGACGCGGTATCTACCTTCTAGAATTTCCACTGAGGGGGTTTCTAGGGGCAACCAGGCGCGATCGCCTTCTTTCTGTAGCAAAAATTCTAATTTTTTCATCTTTTGTTTCCCCTTGAAGACCTCCGCTCTGTTAGTTAAAGGTTGGCGGTGGGTGGTTTTTCGGCAGCTACAGGCCGTCAATTATTTGATCTTTTACAGTTTATCACCTCGATCGGTCAAGTGTTGTCAGTTGTCAGTTGGCAGTTGTCAGTTGGTTATTTCGGTCCTGGACGCAGCTATTGTGTCTGTCATTCTGAGCTGCGCGACTAATGAAAGAATTACGTTGAAATGCCTAAGTCCTGTATTTGTTACCAATAACCTTCCAGGCTCTGCCTCCAATGCCCAATGCCCAATGCCCAATACCCAATGCCCAATGCTATAAGGCCCAATTCCTCAACTCAAAACTATTCTACATTACCAAGGACTACCGATGATGCTAAAAGCTGCCCAATAATATGGATGGGATAAGTTTTTGCCCTCCAGTTTGGGAATCGAAGGCGGCAGGAAGGTTTCGCCTCTAGAAGTTCGCAGTTTACCGTTTTCGATGTTGACTTTGCCTTCGATCGCAGCTATTTGTGCGAGGCGCATGGCTTCGGCTTTAATCATTGGGGGGTCTTTTGGTTGACTGACTTTTAAGTATTGGTAAAACTCGGTCATCAGGGCTAGGGTGCCGGCGTCGCTGACGTACCACAGGCTGGCGATCGCCGATTTGGCTCCTGATTGGAGTGCTAAACCTGCAAATCCTAGTTCTGCTTCTTTGTCTCCGATCGCTGTTCTACAAGCACTTAATACTAACAGTTCTAAGGGCGGATTGTTCCATTTTAAATCTCTCATTTGATCGAGTCCGAGCTGGGTGTCCCAAAATTGGATGTAGGAGTTATTTGGGGCTCCGGGTCGAAATTCTGCGTGGGTAGCAAGGTGGATGATGCCGTATCTTTGTTGCAGCCGCTGGGATTGCAAGTTTACGATGGTGAAGTCTTCGTCGATCAATGATTGACCGGGCCATTGTTGGGCGATCGCACTTAGTTCTAACGGAACTGCTGGTAATGGTTGTTGGTTGGATGTTTCTGCAAAAATTGATGCCCCCATTGCTAGCACTTTGGCGTTTCTAAGATCGGCGTAATTAATGTCTGTTAGTTTGAAAGCGGGGATGCGGGCTAGGCTATATTTTTGGATCAGAAATTGCAGTCCGTCGTGCATGGCGGCTAAGGGTAAGGTTCGCAAACCTGTACCAACGCAGAATAGTAGAGTGTCAATTTTTGCTATTTGCAAGTCTGTTTCTAGGGGGGCTATTATCCATTTGTAAAGTGTTTGAGCTGGTTCTAGATAGCTGGTGGTGTTGATTTTTATGGGGTTGGTGATTTCGCTAGTGAATTCTTTGGCTACTAACAGCAGTTTCTGTTGTTTGGCTTCGGGGATGCTGCGGTGAATTGGAGGTCGATCGGGCAATATTAAGATGAGTTCTAGTTGGTCATTGCGCGGTAGGGCGTAGATTAAAGCTGGTTTTTTCTTGGTTTGAACTGCTAAGCGGGATAGGGTTTTGGCGATTGCTGTGGCGTTTTTCGATCGCCCCGAAAAATTTTGGGCAAAATATTTCTGAAAGTCTTCTTCCCAGTCTTCCTCGATTCTAGTTACGGCTGCGGTGAGATCGCCGCGATCGAGAATTTGTCTCATTTCGGAGCCGTTGAGTCCTTCTGTTTGGTTGTTTTGGGCAATTGTAGCGAGATTGCCGGTACTCCAGCACAAAAAGATGACTGTCAAACAGTAGAAAATCGCTGTTTTAATTTTTTTCTGAATTGTATTTTTGGCGCGGTGCTGCTGGGATTGATAGTGCATTGTTTTGTTGCTGACTGTACGGTTGAGGGTGCGGTTGGTGGCAGCAGTGGGAACAGATTTTAATAGTGTGGGTGGCTATATGCCGATCGTCGCCCGATTATAGCACTAAGCCTCAGCAGCTCTTCCTCTGTGGGGTGGGCACTCTGAGCCCGCCCGATCGTTAATCTTTGTATCCGTGCCGAAACCCGTCTCGTAGATTTACCGAGTTTTTGTAAAGTTTTGTAAAGTTTTTTGAGTTTTGCATAAAAATACCCGATCGCGACAGAGAAAGAAATAGAGGGGAATACACAGGGAGGCGGCTTTAAGGAGGGGCTGAACCGGGAAAACGCACTCAATCTGTGAGAATTACAGCAGATTCCACATTTATGAAGGATACCGCGCGATCGATCTATCCCCACCGTAGGGACAAAGGCTTTCGCCCTTCTTCGTGTCAACTTAACGTCAAACCCTGTCACAGACTGCTGTTTGACTATTAACGCAAGATCCCCCCTAGCCCCCCTTAAGAAGGGGGGGACAAGAGTCTTTTCAAAGTCCCCCTTCTTAAGGGGGATTTAGGGGGATCTAGACTTAGGGTAAAACCCAGATTTATCAAGGGTTTCAGCCTGGTTGTTGACACCTATGGGCACGCTTGAGTGTCCCTACTTCATAAACTTGGAATACGCTGTTACCTAAATCGGGCGGCTGCTACAGCAGTCTGAGACAATTTTTCTCAGTACACTTGGATCTCAAACATGAGCACAAACAGTGAAATTGACGAGCAATTGGAGCGACTGGCGATGGAAGCTCAACACCACAAACCTAAAAGTTTACAGCGACGAACAGCTTTGAGCAAGCTGTATGCAGCGATCGAGCAATTCCAGATAGTTGGTATGCCGCGATCGCAAGATTTTTCCCGCGAGACTTACGAGGCAATTTATACAGAGGCAAAACAGGATTTAATGCTGTGCATATTCAGAGAAATTGACAAGTACAACCCCAGCAGAGGTACTGTCAGACAGTGGGTAAATTTCCTGATGAATAAACGCTGTATTAATGAAGCTATTCCTAAAGTTTTAGGACCGAAGGGATTTACAACTTTATACTACGGAGATATGGATGTGATTTTGAATAATTTGAAACGAAAGGATCGCTTTTTTAATAAATTGCTGCTTGGTGAAGAAGATGAATCCGATCGATCGGCATCAGCACTCAGAGAGATGATTGCAACCGATCCGGGGGATGTTTTCAAAAGCGCAGCGATCAAAAAACACCCGCAAATCAATTTTCAAATGTTACTTTTGAAGAGAGGGGATCAAGTAAGTTGGCAGCAAATTTCGGAAGAGTTCGGAGTAAAGGTTCCGACTTTGAGCTGTTTTTATAGGAGATGCTTGCAGAAATTCACAGCCCGATTCAGAGAATACTTGTAGAACATTAAATCAGTCAGGAATAGATAAATCATGAATAACACAGCAGTTGATTTTGTTTTGACAATTCCCATCGGCTCTTCGGCCCACCGCAGCGCTCAAGAGCTTTGTCAGCAACAAACTAATCCCGAAACAGCCAAACAGGTTTACCTGAATGCTTTGGCCGTACACGCCGTCAATTTTTACTTTCAGTGTTTGGAAATAGAGACGGATTTGGCGGCGAGCGATATTTGGAATCCGGCGGTGCAGAGATTTATGGATGTTGCGGATTTGGATGTCAAAAATATTGGCAAGTTGGAGTGCCGGTGGGTAGCGCCCGGTCAAGATTTTGTCTCGATTCCCGCAGAAGTGCGATCGGACAGAATTGGTTATGTGGTGGTAGAGATGAGTGAATCGCTAAAAGAGGCAAAGTTGCTGGGATTTCTGGAAAAAGCAGACAGAGAACAAGTAGCAGTCAGCGAGTTGAAATCGATCGACAACCTGCTAGAATATTTAGATGCATTCAAACCAGTCAATCTCAGTCAGTGGTTCGACAATGTTGTCGAGCCAGCCTGGGAAACACTGGAAACCCTGTTTGATTCAGGGCCAAAACTACAGTGGGCGTTCAGAAGTCCTCAACTTTTGGAAACCCCAGCTTCAAAATCAGCAACTCTGCCGCCAAAAAGAGGTAAAATACTCAACTTAGAGCGGGGGGAAGAGCGAGTAGCTTTAGTTGTGGGATTGAGCAAAACTGACGAATCGGAGATAGATATTTCCGTAGAGGTTTATCCCGCAAACAATCAAAAAAATCTGCCCCATGACTTAAAGTTGATGATACTGGATGAGGAAGGAGAAACTTTGATGCAGGCTAGAGCCAATAAAACGGACAATCTGCTATTTGAGTTTAACGGAGAACCAGGAGAAAAATTTAGCGTCAAAGTGGTTTTGGGCGATTTCAGCGTGACTGAAAATTTTTTAATATAATCGTCAAATATCAATGGGGGGGTGAGGAATGGATAAGTTAGTTGCGATCAAATTAGACGGCAATTTGAAAACGCAGGATTTCCGAATTAGTTTAAAAATAGGGGAAAACAATCAGTTGTTTTGGATTGACATTACCGAACCCGCAAAATTGCCTGCAAATCCAGAATTAGCAGCTTTTGAAGAAGAACATTGGGCGAAAAAATATCGAGTTTTGGGAGAGCGTTACCGCCGCCAGTCACAAAAATATCTGCGTTTAATTTATCCATTGCTGCACCAAAATCCCAAACACAATATCACTTTTCGCTCTGCTGGTAAAGGATTGTCTTTTCGGATTAAACCTAAAGTCGTTAAGCTCAAATCTTTGCATAAGGAATGTATAGAATCTGGTGAACAACTGGCACTGATGCTGAATGATTGGTTGCAGTGTCCAGAGTTTCGGAATGTAGAAAGGCTGATTAGAGATAATTTAAATATTAACGAAGAAGCAAGGGTGCTGATTTGTACGGAAGATAAGCACTTGCAAAAGCTGCCTTGGCATCGGTGGGATTTATTTAAAAGCTTCCCTAAAGTTGAACCGTCGCTGAGTAAATTAAACTATATAGAATCGGAAATTCCGCGCCAACCAGTCCGCAAATCTCAGGTGAGAATTTTAGCAATTTTCGGTCACAGTGAAGGGATTGATGTCACAGAAGATCTCAAAATTTTGAATGATTTATCTCCCTTTGCTGAAGTAATTTTTTTAGTAAAACCCACACGTCAGGAAATTAACGATCGCCTTTGGGAAGAATCTTGGGATATTATATTTTTTGCCGGACATGGCGAAACTAAAGATGATGAAGGTGTAATTTATATCAATCCAAATGATAGTTTAACTATAGATGAATTGTGGTACGGCTTGAGAAAGGCGGTGGATAGGGGTTTGCAATTGGCAATTTTTAACTGCTGCGATGGGTTGGGTTTGGCGAGGCAATTAGATGATTTTCAGATGATTCCGCAAATGATTTTAATGCGGGAGTTGGTGCCGGATTTTGTAGCTCAAGAATTTTTGAAATATTTTCTGACGGAGTTTGTAAAGGGCAAGTCTTTGTATACAGCAGCGAGGGAGGCGCGACAGCGATTGGAGGGTTTGGAGGATCGGTTTCCTTGTGCTAGTTGGCTACCTGTAATTTGGCAGCATCCGGGGGCTATTCCGCCTGTTTGGAATGATTTTTTGATTGAGCCTGATTCGCCGGCAGGTGCGATCGACCTTCCGGCTCTCCATCCTCCCGCAAAAAGGCCACCAGTTCAGGTTTTTTCGCGCTTGGCGGCGGTTGTATTGGCGAGTGCAGGGTGTACCCTGGGGGTGATGGTAGCGCGTTATTTTGGGTTGATGCAGCCGTGGGAATTGGCAGCGTTCGATCGGCTAATGAGCCAGCGGCAAGCTGAACTCATTGACTCGCGGCTGTTGGTTGTAGAGGTGACAGACAGCGATACTGGCAAATACGAATATCCTCAAAATGATGGTATTGTAGCGAGGGCGATCGCCAAAATAGAGCATTTTCAACCTTTAGCGATCGGCTTGAATATGCACCGCTATCAAGCCAGACCTCCAGGGCGTAAAGATTTAATTGCTCTTTTTGCAAAAAATCCAAATCTGATTACTGTATGTAGTTACAATTATTTCAAAATCCACGAGCCACCACCGGAATTTTCTCAGGCTCAATTAAACAAACAAGTTGGTTTCAGCAATTTAATCAAGGAGGAAAAACCTAACGAAAAAGGTGAGAGCGTTCGCATTCAACCTTTATCCTACGAGCCCAATCTTTCCGATTATACTGACAATTGTAAAACTCCCAACAGCTTCAGTTGGCTGATGGCTTTGCAGTTCTTAAAAAATCAAGGTATAGAAATTAATATAACTCACAACCAAGAATTTGAAGTTGGTGATGTCACATTCAAAAGACTAGCTGCTCGTACAGGAGGTTATCAAAATTTAGATGCGCGAATTAATCAAATATTGCTCAACTATCGAGCTTACCCAAAACCGGCTTTAAAAGTAACGCTTCAACAAGTCTTGGAGGGTCAAATAAACTCCGATTTAGTCAAAGGTAAAATTGTCCTGATCGGCCACACTTCGCAAGCTTCTAGGGAGGATTCTGATACTCCTTACGGCAAAATGTCGGGAGTGTGGATTCAGGCTCACATGATTAGTCAAATCCTCAGTGCTGTAATTGATAAAAGACCGCTATTGCGGGTTTTACCTGAATGGCAAGGATTGCAGTGGGGAGATGCTGTTTTTGTTTGGTTGGCGAGTTTGACTGGCGGGTTGCTAGCTTGGCGCGGGCGATCGCTTTTAGTGTTCGGAATCGCTTCTGGGGCTGCAATTTTTGTCTTGTATCAAGGTTGTATTGTCATGTTGACTTTTGGCGGTTGGATGCCGTTAATTCCTTCAGTTGTGGCTTTGGTTTGTACGGGTTGTATTGTGTTTATATACGACTCGATCCCCCCTTAGCTTGCCCCCTACTCAACCCCTACTCCCCTTAAGAAGCAGGGCTGTTTCATTCTCGGAAAAACCGCGATTTTGTAGGGGTAGTGCGACCCCTACTCCCCGTGCCTACCCCCCCACCAACCATCAAATCAGCGTTTCAGACCTCTGGGCGGGCACGGGGGCACCGCCCCTACAAAGAATGAAACAGCCCTGCCTTAAGAAGGGGAGTAGGGGGTGGGACAAGAACACTCAAAGTCCCCTTCTTAAGGGACAAGAACACTCAAAGTCCCCCTTCTTAAGGGGGATTTAGGGGGATCTAGACTTCGATACAAGCGAGGGTTTCTGTGCATTCAAAGTCAACCCCTACTCCCCTTCTTAAGGGGGATTTAGGGGGATCTAGACTTCGATACAAGCGAGGGTTTCTGTGCATTCAAAGTCAACCCCTACTCCCCTTCTTAAGGGGGATTTAGGGGGATCTAGACTTCGATACAAGCGAGATATTATGATGAAAATACCGTTACAAATACTGTTGGTTTCAATTTGGGCGATCGGCTTTGCATCAGCGATCGCCAATTCTGCTATTTCCGCAACACCTAAAACACCTCCCCCTCCTAATACTAAGCCAGGGGGAGGACTCGACCCCTCCAACTCGTTTTGCAAAAAAACAAACCAGCGACTTACTGCTCTGATTCCTCCCAAAACTCCAGGCTACACTACTGCTAGCAATCCTAGTTTTTGGTTTTACATTCCCCATGCTCCTGAAGATCTAAAAAAAGGAGAATTTGTGCTGCTGAGTCAAGACGAAAAGACTGTGATTTACGAAACAGATTTTCAGCTACCTAAAACTTCAGGGATTGTTAGCATTAGTTTGCCATTGTCTCCAGAGAATGCTTTGAAAGAAGGGAACTATTACCATTGGTATTTGAGAATATACTGCAAAAATAGTACGCGCTCCCGTGCAGATTTGGTGGTGGATGGATGGGTGAATCGGGTAGCGGTAACTGCTGAAACTGAGCGTTTGATTAATGCGGCGGCACCTGATATTTGGTACGATTCGCTGACTCGTTTGGGCAATTTGCTGTTGGCTTCACCACAAGATGAAAAATTGAAAAGAGACTGGTATAAATTGTTAGAGTTTATTGGGGAAAAAGAGTTAGCGAAAGAACCGTTAGCGGGGCCAGTTTTGGTGAATCAGGACTAAAGTCCTTACTACAAACAAATTTAATTCTGAACGTAGGTTTGTCGTGAGGACTTTAGTCCTCTGCTGTGGTGATAGGAATCCTAATAATTTAAAGCCAATTTCCAACTAGAATATATGTCCCCCAAATGTTAGCCGCAGGATATTTTTCAAACAGCGATTGTTGGGCAATATGTAACGCTTTTGCCCTCGTTGTTCCCGGTTTTGATAGTTCCTCATAAAACTTTAACATCAGTTCCGTATTCGGTGCATCCTGCGCTTCCCACAAAGTTGATAAAGTGCTGCGAGCTCCCGCACGCACGGCAATTCCCGCAAGTCCTAAAACGGCTCGGTTGTCTCCTGATGCTGTTTCACAAGCACTCAAAACTAGCAATTCAATGTTGTTTGATTGCTGAGTTTCTGTTTCGATTAAGTTGGCGATATCTTGACCTTTGAGGAGTTGTTTGTAAGCGACAATATATGTTTCGTCGGGATCTGAACTGAATTCGCCGTGAGTCTTTAGGTGTACTGCTGAAAAGTTGCCTGTTTGCAGTTGATTTTGAATGTTGGCTTTGGTAAAGTTTGTATCGAGTAGGGGTTGACTGGCGGGTACTTTTTTGCTGATTCCCTCTAGTTCTTCTCTTAATTTATGAATGATTTCAAAGTTTTTACCGTCAATGTTTTGCGCTTCACCTATGCCGCCGACAAAGACTTTTAATTTTTTTGATAATGGTTGAGGTGCAAAAAGGGTGAGTTGCGGAGAAATGCCGATCGCATATTTATTTTCTACTAAAAACTTGGCGGTTTTCTGATTATAAAGTGCTGCAATCGGGATATTTCGCAACTCACCATCTAATACAAACACTAAGGTTTCAATTTGAGTGTTTTTTGCGAGTTCGGCCTCCAGCGGCTCGATTAACCATTGGTAGACTTTCTGCGATTCAGCTATTACTTGGGGGGTTTTTCCCGGTTCCCTCAAGTTCGATCGCAGTTTTCGCAAAGTAGTTTCTACTATTTGTTGATCTACAGGAGTTTGATAATATACCAGCGGTTTTCCTGCAACTTGAAAAATAATTGCTATTCTATCTTTTAAGATAATTGGATAAATCAGCGCGGCTCCATCGTCTGGTATGCGATCGATTGCTACGGAAGCAGACAAATTGCACCGCAGAAAGTTTTGGATTTCTGCCAGTTGCAGTGCGTCTATTTGTTGAATTGCTTGTTTGAGATTATCGGGATTTGGTTGAGAATTGCCATCTGTTGTTAACAGTAAATCTACGAGTTCGCGGTAAACTGGTTCGGCGTTGTCTCGGAAGGAAAACTGCACGTCTGGATTGACTGCAATTAAATCTTTCCGCAAAGATTGCAAAGTTTGAACGGATGCTTGATAAGCTGCGATCGCGCTTTTGCGATCCCCGCCATCCTTCACAGTCAATCTGCCCAATTGCCACTGCCACCGATAGGCAATATCCACCGCTTGTACGGATTGTGCAATACCTAAAGCCTCATTGGTTAATTGTTTCGCATCCGGTATTTGTCCGGTTATTTCATACAATTCGCCGAGACTACCTTTCCCATAGGATTCGGCTCGCAAATCTCCGATTTTCTTAGCATCATTTGCTGCGGTTGCCAAGAGTTTCGCAATATAAATTAATGCGGGTTTTTCTACATTTTGATGCTGGGATTTGAAAGCACAGTGTTTGACGGCGGGCGGGAAAGGCAATAAGATTTTATCAATGTGCGATCGCTCCATTGTTTGCACTCTCAAGCAAATCAGACTTTCGGCAAAGTCGATGCGAGCGTAAATAGATTCACTATTAACGGGCAAATTGTCAACTATGGGCTGGATTTCTTGCCACAAATTGCCAAGATTTGACTCTGGCTTATTTTCCACAAGTAAGCTCAGTTTATTTAATTTAGCTTGTAAATGTTCGGTTTGAGAGGATGTGGCGATCGCCCTTTCGTAAAAATCCAAAGCCTTGTCATAATGAGCCACAGCATCCTTCTTAATATCTGCTTGCCGCTTGCCAAAAGCTCGCTGGGTATTCCCCAAACTGAGATAAACAGCACTGATAGCTGAATCTAACTGCAAGTTTTGAGCTATTGCCAAACTGCGGTTTAACATAATTTCCGAAACTTTCAAAGCACCAGTTAGGCGCAACACATCACCTAAACTTCTCAACCCAGACAGCGCGACTTCGCTGTTAGGCAAATTTTCAATAATAGCTTGCTCTGTGAGAGATATTTTGTTATCAATTAAGTTTTCACAGTCGAGGTTAGTCACCTCCAAAACAGACAGCAAACTATTGCAAGCTTGACGGTACAATCCCGCTGACTGGAGATTTTGAGCAGCGACAAGTTGGCGGCGGACAATCTCAGTTTTGCTACCAGCTTGAATGCTAGCAGAAACAGGTACTTGCAAACAACACAAAAAAGCCGTCAATCCTGCCAATAAACACCAAATTTTCCACCTGCTCATATTCATCTGTGTCTATCTGCGTCTATCTGCGGTTAAAAAATCCAAATTTATCGATCGCACTTCGCCGGAAATTGCCAATATCCAGGCTACACATAACTTTAGATCTGCCTCAGAAGATATCATACCTTAGATAGATTATGGGCGATCGAACAACTCCTGCGATCCAAATGGGTGATGTGTCTTATTATTTCTTCACATATCATGTTTTAAGCTCTATGATATATGCCTGATGGCCTAGGCCCCATTTATTTTGACCCCTCGTTACTGTGTACCGCCGATGAGTGAATCAACCAATTCTTCGCTACCTCAACCAGTTTCGCGACGAACCGCCCTCAAATTCCTCGGAGTTGGTGCCGCCGGCGGGCTCCTCGGCTACTCTCGATTTTCCAAGCCAGAGCCCACCATTTTTCAGCAAAACACCCTCGACTTACCGCGACTGCTAAACAGCCCCAAAACTGTTGTAGTTGTCGGGGCTGGCTTGGCTGGGCTCGCCTGCGCCTACGAACTTAGTCAGCGAGGTTTCGCCGTGACGCTGTTGGAGAAATCGCCCCAACTCGGCGGCAAAATTGCTAGTTGGCCGATTCAAGTGGGGAACGAAACCTTTATGATGGAACACGGTTTCCACGGTTTTTTCCCACAATACTACAACCTAAAAAGTGTGGTTCAAGAACTAGAAATTACCGATAACTTTGTATCTTTAGAATCCTACGCCGTGATCTTTCGAGATGGCCAATACAAACCCGAAGTTTTCCGCCCCAATCATTCAGCTTTTCCCTGGAATATAGTTGACTTGGGAATCTCTTCTCCCAACCGGCTCAAGTGGGGAATCAATCTGACTCAACCCGCGCACTGGCAAGTTTTTCGGGAAATCGGCGGTTTTCAAACTCAAAAAAGTTTCGCTAGACTCGACAACATATCAGTTGCAGACTGGGTAAAAGGTGAATTTCCGCGAGGGCTTTACGACTTGTATTTTTTGCCTTTTGCTAAGTCTAGCCTCAACGCTCCCGATGAATTGAGTGTGGGAGAATTAATGCAGTTTTTCCACTTTTATTTTTTCGGAAATCCCGAAGGTTTAGCCTTTAATGGTACGCGACAAGATATGGGAACCAGTTTGGTGCAACCCATTGCTAAATTCATTGAAAGTAAAGGCGGAAAAGTATTGACAGATGTCGCAGTTAGTGGCATTCATTGGGAAAACGGCAAGATTGATTCTCTGAGTTACCAGTCGGGAAATGTGCAAAGTAAAGTACCTTTTTGGGTCAAGCAAAACTCGCTGTTAAATGACAGTAAATCTACGGAATATTTCGGTGCGGGAGATAGCGTATATGTCACATTACCGGGAGGACAAGAGGCGATTTCTCTGAGTTGTACTCACCAAGGCTGCACAGTTCAAAAACAGAATGATGGTCAATTTCATTGTCCTTGTCACGGGGCAGTTTTTGATGGTTCAGGGCGAGTTGTCAGCGGGCCAGCACAACGGGATTTGCCCAGATTTAAGGTGGTTGCTAAACAAGAAGATGAGGTACAATTGGTAGCAGCCATTGACAATTACAAACCTCAAAATTTGGGGGAAACATTGCAGGCTGATTACTATGTTTTGGCGGCCGATGTTCCGGGGATGCAGCATTTGTTTAGTTTGGCTAGCGGTGAGGTGAATCCGCAAGTGCAGAGTCGGATTGAGAGTTTGAAAATAGCCGATCCGTTTGCGGTTGGTCGTTTTTGGTTCGATCGCGATTTTGCATGGGAACACAGCAATTTTAGTTCGCTTTCCGGCTACAAACTGACTGACAGCATTACGCTTTACCACCGGATTCAAGATCAATTCATAGTGTGGAACAAAGAAACTGGCGGTAGCGTAGTGGAGTTACACGCCTATTGTTACAAGGAAAAGGAATTTCCGAATCAACAAGTTTTGCTCGCTACTTTTGAGCAAGAATTGTACGAAATTGTGCCAGAATTAAAAGAGGCAAATATGCTGCATCGGGAATTGGTAAATCAAAAGAATTTCTCTGGATATCCGCCCGGTAGTTATGCGGAACGCCCGGAGACTTGCTGCGATGTTCCTAATCTTTTGTTTGCGGGAGATTGGGTGAAAATGCCGTTTCCTTGCGGTTTAATGGAAAGGGCGGTTAGCAGCGGTTTGTTGGCGGCTAATGCTATTTTAGATCGGGAGGGTTTGCAGAGGCGATCGCTCTTGACGGTAAATCCTGAAGGCGTACTGAAAATCTAAGGTTTGTAGCCCTTGGGGGCGGGTTTTATAGATTGTTAATTCTTGGCAATTATGGTTGGTGAAACCCGCCCCTACAGGAATGTTAAGCTTGCTATAATTTGGGAATATTTGTCATGCAAAATAACCGGCTAAAATCTCCATCTCCAAACATAGAAAAAACTCACATTCGCCAGTTGGGGATTAATCTCAATCAATGGTATACTGTGGCTCGGAGTACAGAGGTACAAACTCAGCCGTTAGCTGTGAAAATCTGGAATCGGGCGATCGTCCTATTTCGCGATAGTGCAGACAAAATCAACGCTTTAGAAGATAGATGTCCGCACCGACAAGTTAAACTTAGTCACGGTAAAATCAAAGGCGAATTGATAGAATGTGCTTACCACGGATGGCGGTTTAATGCAATAGGAGAATGTGCAGAAGTCGATTATTTAGCAGCCAATCAAAAGCTACCTAATTGCAAAATTCGCTCCTTCCCAGTTCAGGAAAAATCCGGTTTTATCTGGATATTTCCCGGCGACGAAACCAAAGCCGAACAGATTGATTTATTAAGTTTACCAGAGTGGGAACATCTGAATTATATTGCCACAGTTGCAGTTATCGACTGTCAGGCCCACTACTCATTTTTGATTGAAAATTTGATGGATATGTATCACGGACACTTGCACGAAGATTTGCAAGCTTGGGCTAATCCAGTCTTAGATACTTTAGCAGAAGATGAGCATAAAGTAACGGCTCTCTACCAAGCAGAAAGTTATTACAAAATAGATAAAATTTGGTCAGTTTCTCAGTTATTTTTTAAATCTTTGCGACAACTGCACCCGGAACCTTTAGAGGTAAGTTATGTTTACCCGCACTGGGTTTCAACTTTGGGGAATGATTTTAAGATTTACTGCTTAGTTTGTCCAGTGAGCGAGACAGCAACCCGTGCTTATTTAATTCATTTTACCTCATTAAATGCGTTTTGGCGGCTGCACAAATTGCCTGTTTGGTTTCGCAGGTTGATCAAAGATAGTTTGTTCGGTGCGGCTCAAAAGTTATTAGATGGTTTGGTGCGGCAGGATGTATTGATGATTGAAGAAGAACAACAGGCTTTTTTGCAAAATTCAGAAAGAAAAAGTTATGAATTAAATCGAGCTTTAGTCAGCGTGCAAAGGTTGATCAAAAATCAGGCGGAAAAATAGATTAGTTGTATGGGGGCGGGTTTTACCCACCATTTATGTTAGAAACCAACCATATAATAAACCCGCCCCCGCCCAACTAATTTTCCATTAACTTACAAATTAATCTGCGTTAATCCGCGTGCATCTGCGGTTAAAAAAATCCAAATTCCACTAACAAGCACTTTACTTTTTAGGACGCTGCTTTTGATAAACACTAACAACTTTATCAGCATAAGTAGCAGTTTCCCCACTTTTGCAAGCAGCAGATTCACCTGTCATCCACCAACAAGCCGCGCGGCGAATAGCAGCTAATTCATTATTGCTACTAGCTTTGTATTCATCGCGCAACAAATCGCCCACTATACAAGTCACAATTGACTTGGCTTTTGTCGCGTCAGCCTCAAATTGTTGCGGTGTTAAATCCTGTTTGGTACAGAATTTTGCCCAACGGGAAATATTACCCGGTAAAATTTGCCACTGACTGTACATTCCGTCATTTGCACTTTGAGGCGGTGCGGCTTGTCGCAGTGCTTCTACGAGTGCGGAAACTTGGGCATCGGTGACTGCTTCCGCCGCTGCTGGAAGTGCTTGCAATCCGATGCTAATTATCAGACTGCTCAATAGTAGATTGGTTTTGGCGATCGATTTTAGATTCATTTAGCAATTCCTTGTTTGATTTCAACTTTCTTTCCTGCAAAAAAGTATACTACTTTTGCGATCGAATATCTCTGTCTTAAGTAGGATTGGCTCACTTAATGCAGTGCCGCCCTATTATACAAATTGTCGAGCAAGTACGATAAAATCATAATTGGAGAGATTATGACAAACGTGAAAGCACCAACGAGTAGGAGTTACCAAGAATTTCTGATTGCATCTCTGAGAAATGCCCAAGAAGCAGCAGGTTATATCGAGGTGACATTAACAGAAGCAAGCGATGAGCCTAAATTGCTCCAAATGGTACTCAAAGATGTTGTAGATTCTCAGCTAAAGTTCAACAATTTATCAGAGTCAGCTAAACTTCAATGGGAAAAGCTTGATAAGATGCTGACAGCAAGTGCAGGTTCGGAAATTTACTGTTTTGTAGAATTGCTCGAAGCGTTAGGATTTAAGCTAGAAATTACTGTCGCAGATATTGAGTTGTCTGCTGACTCGGAATCAACGCAGATAGAAGAATCACAATTCTCCCCGGAACCAGCTAATTTTGTTTAAGAGGATTTACGCATAAATACCAAAGAAACCGGGTTTTTTACCAGTATTAAAGCGTCAAATGCAGTATTTTCGTAAAAAAACCCGGTTTCTGCCGACCGGACTATTTAAGACAGAACTTAACTATTAGACATCTCCTAAAAAGCAGGTTTTGAACAGGATGCCTGTTCCACGACAGAACTTAACTATTGATTTTTTTTTGTAGTCAGGAATTCAGTCTTTATTCATCACAAAATCAAACAAGCGATGAGCCATTTCTAATTTGCTGCAAGGTGCTATTTCTACTTGCTTTCCTGCGGCATTAATCAAAATTGCCTGATTGGTATTGCTGCCGAAACCTGCTCCTATTTTGTCGATCGGATTTGCGGCAATTACATCCAGTTTCTTCGCCCGCAATTTCTCCAAAGCTGGCTTGACAAGATCGCCAGTTTGTGCTGCAAACCCGATGAGTTTTTGATGGGGCTGTTTCAATTTTCCCAACTCTGCCAAAATATCCGGTACCGGTGTCAACGGTAAAGCATTGGGGAGCGATCGCTTCGGCAATTTTTCACTGTGGTACTCAGTGGGTTTCACATCCGCCACCGCCGCCGCCATCACCGTCAAATCCGCATCCGGGAAACATTCCAGCATCTCCTGCCGCATTTCTTGTGCACTGGTAAGGGCGATCGACCTGACACCTCGCAACGGTACTTCACCTGTTATACTATGTACCAGAGTGACGATCGCCCCACGATGCCATGCCGCCTGCGCCAAAGCAATGCCCATTTTACCCGTGGAAGGATTGCCGATAAACCGCACGGGATCGAGGTGTTCACGGGTTCCTCCCGCACTGATTAACACCCGTTTTCCAGCTAAATCTCGATCGCCCTTCGTATACAACAACGATTCTATGTGTGACAAAATCTCACTTGGTTCTGCCATCCGCCCCTGGCCTTCGCGATCGCAAGCCAGCATACCCGCCCCAGGCTCAATAGCATGATATCGCCCATCTGTCAATACTTCCCGCCAATTTCGCTGCACCGCCGGCTGTTCCCACATATCCGTATTCATCGCCGGTGCCAAAAGAATTGGACACTTAGAAGCAAGTACCGTATTTGTAAGTAAATTATCAGCAAAACCCCCCGCCAACTTAGCCAAAGTATTCGCCGTCAGAGGAGCGATCGCCAAAACTTCCGCCCATTCTCCCAGTTGAATATGCAGAGGGCGCCCGTGACTTGCTTCCCAGAAATCTTTGTCAGTAAAAGCACCCTGGCGACAGAGGGTAGCAAAAGTCAAAGGCGTGACAAACTCCCCGGCCGCATCAGTCAGAATCGCCCTCACTTCAACTCCCGCCTTGGCTAAAGTTGAAACTACTTCACAAACTTTATAAGCCGCAATCCCACCACTAACGCCAATTAAAACCCGTTTGCCCTTCATTTATTTTCAAAAAAAAAATAGGAGAAAAGTTAGTTTTTGTAGGGACACGGCACTGCCTATTGGTGTCAACTTAAGCCTAAAAGCCTTGATAAATCTCGTTTTTACCTGAGTCCAGATCCCCCTAAATCCCCCTTAAGAAGGGGGACTTTAAGAATACTCCTGTCCCCCCCTTCTTAAGGGGGGCTAGGGGGGATCTGGCCTTAATAGTCAAACACCAGTCTATGACTGGGTTTTACCTTAAGTTGACACCAATGGGCACTGCCGTGTCCCTACGGGGATCATAAATCTTTCTCCTAAAACTTGCTGAAATTTTGGCTATTTTTAAGTCTACGCTTCGTCGTAGGCTTCCATGTCCAGAAGGTGAAGATAAGGCTCAACCAACTCCGGGCGCTGAAAAGCGAGCGATCGCAATAAATGCCAATCATTCAATCCCTCAAAAGGATCTGCGTAATCGTCCACTTCTAAACGATCGGCCAATTCTGCCACATCCTCCGAAGTAAGTAGAGCAAAATCGCGCGATGCTGATGCTTTGGTTAAAGTTTTCATCAGAAAATTGGGTTTGAAACCCCGTCCTTTTAGGACGGCTTTGCTTGATTGGATAAATTAGTTGCCTACCTCTTGCGAGGTGGAGGGGTATGGTTGCCCCTCCCTTGGAGATCTGGTTGTCTCCCGCCCCTTTCGGGTGATGTTAGCTTCGCCAATGTTTTAAAAGCTTGTTAGACCTGCAACACTGTTTCAGTGACCTTAAAACTGTTTAATTGCAGATGACAGAGCGGAAAACTAGCTTCGCATTCTCCGGTGTCGTGACTCAAAAAACGTAGTCAATTAAGACTTAGGCTGGTCAGTACGGCTCGCTTGATTACTCTTACAAGCCCAGTCCCTTTAGGGCTGGGTTACTGACCTTTATTCCGTCCCCTAGACTTCCGCCATACTATATCCTAAAGCTTTAATCAGATTTCGACACAGTTTTTACAACAAAACTTCGCATTACATCGACAACTTCCGGTTGAATCTCGTGCCCCATATTAAATTCTTGATACTGCACCGACGCTCCCCAAGCTGTGAAACTATCGCGCGATCGCACCGCCGCACTCACCGGGACAATATTATCTTGAGTGCCGTGTACGATTAAAACTGGCGGCAAAGCACTACCAGCAACAGGCGACATCGAATGCAAATAACCGCTCAGACAAATCAAACCTCCCAGGGGCAAAGTTAATCCCACATCCAGAGTCATCGCTCCACCTTGGGAAAATCCGCCTAAAATCGTGTCAGACAAAGGCACACCCGTGCTGCTTTCTAGAGACAACAAAAATTCCTTCAGCAATTGCCGACTTTCTACCAATCCCTTCGAGTCATTACCTTGAAGGTCATACCACATTTTGCCCCCCGGTACTTGGGGATGAGGAAACGGAGCATCGGGAAACACAAACTGATAATCTGGCAAATTGAAGGCGAGCGCTAGGGATGTCAAATCGCGAGCATTGGCACCCCATCCGTGCAAAACGACAATCAAAGCGACTGGTTGGCGATCGGTTGTTGCTGGAATCTTAATAGATTGTAAATACATCGTCATCAGTAATTGCTAAGCGGGCATTGCAGTAATTATAAGCAGCATAGCAGAGCCTAGTCGCGAAAAAAACTGCCGAAACCAACTACAAAACAGTCCCTAATTCCTGCAAGTAAACCCGTGTAAACGGTTCCCCATCACCCAAGGTATACTGTTCGATCGATCCTGGATGCCGAAATTGCATCAATCCTTCATCCCACAAATAAAATGCGGGAATGCCTTTTTGGGAGATGCCTATTGCATCCGACTACCTACCCCTGGGGGAGTTATGAGTTAAATTTATAACTCATAACTTCTGATTTTTAAGCAGTTTTCTGTTCCCCGAAATCGGACTGCTGCCCCTCACTCGCTACTAAATTCCACCCTTGAGTTATGAGCTTCTGAAATGTTGCCCACCCTTTAGAACCACCCGGTTCTGGGTAATCGAATGCAGCGTACTGTGGAAAAGCTGTATAAGGTCGCCACGGTTGGCGGGGGTCCGTGCGTAAGTGCAAGATCTTTTCTCCATTGCTTCCTAATCGGGGCAACCAACACATTTGTTTTAGCATCTCTAACACTCCATTGTTTTGCAGTAAAGGTAATTAGCAAACATCCCAAATTCAACTTTTAGACTCCTCTAATCGCTGCTCGGAATATCTAATCGGTAACAGGGACGAATGAGATTTTCACCAATTACCAATTACTGAAGTAGCAGCAGTCGTTAAAGCTGATTTGGGTTAGGCACTGATTTCTCGTTTTTGACGACAAAAAAAGTGCCGCCAAGGCATAAGCAAAAGTAATTGGCGCTCTCCTCGGCTCAAACTTGACTCAAAGTCGATCGCGGAAAAATCCAGTTGAATAAAACATTCACTTTTCTGGTTTCCCTTGCCTTATAACTACCAGATCATCCTCCCTGTTTCCGCCTAAAAAAACATCTTTCTACGATATTGGCTCTGTCAGCCCAAAAATGTTACTTAAGTTACGATTTTTAAATTTTTATCACAATTAATTTAATTATTAAAACTTAAATTAATTTTCATAAAGAGTACCTAAATCATGTTTAGTTAATTTGACTACATTTTTATTTATACCACTTCAGGGTTAGGTAACGATATCGCGCTCTCTGATCCCCGAATTCTTTAAGAAGTCGGGGATCAGGGTATTAGAGTCAGCACCTAAAAGTCGCTGGACGCAAGAGTCTAGAACTCAACAACAAACGGATGCTAATTGAGATGGCGGCGGACAATTATTTCTAACTCATCAATGTTAAAAGGTTTGGAAAGGTAGTCAAGACAGCCAGCATTGAGAATACGATCGCGGTCTTCGGTTTTTGCTAGTGCTGTCACAGCAACGATCGGAATATTGACGAGTTTGGAGTTTTGTTTGATCCGGTTCACCAGTTCTAGGCCGTCTATATCGGGCAGGCAAATGTCGAGCACAATTAGGTCAGGAGGCCGATCGATCGCTGCTGAAAGAGCAGAGGTGCCATCCACCGCTCCCACGAACTCACAGCCAAATAAATTGAGTATTTGGGCTAGCAGCTCTAAGTTGTCGTCATTGTCGTCTACGCCCAAAACTAAGGGACGCTTGTCAACCAGGAGTTGACCGCTATTACAAGCAGAATACTCCAAATCCTTACTCCAGCTTGGGTAACTCATAAATGCTCATCGCCTTTGACTAAAAATTTTTTTTTTACGACGCCTTCGTCCAATGGCGTTCCGACACTGAATACAGAGTGGCTCGTATATATACTTATCGGGTTGACCGTCTTTGTTCAAGTGGATCTGTAAGATACTACTGCCAGTTGAGGAAAAGACGGTGTAAGCCGATCGAGATAGGTGATATGTAATTGTACCGATCATCTCACAAATTATTAACTTATGGTTGTAGCACCCAATTGCTGGGTCAATTGTATTACCTCCACCAGCAGACATCTGGAAAGATACCAATCCCCTAGTAGGATTACTGAGTCGGTACGTCACGGGTACGAACCCGCACCTTTTGTGATAGATTCCGACTTGTTTGCATAGTCTGACAACCACCAATAAACCGGGTTTATGAACAAACATTCTGGCTTTGAATTCAGAAGCTTGTCTGAGCAACCCGGTTTTTGAGATCTCTATGTCGAAAGTGTTGTATTCTATAATACAGAGCGAGTTAAGGTAGTAGCTCGCAAAAATGCTGTTATTTGGAAATTGGGTCTAAAACCCCGTCCTTCTAGGACGGCTTCAATTAATCTAGACGTTTTACCAGCCCGTCAGTTTCTACAAGCTAGCACAGTCAAGACGATCGCTAAAATTTTGGCATAAACCGGGCTTGCTCCCGATGCTCTAGAAATAGAAATTACCGAAAGTATTGCCATGACAGATGTCAATTTTACGGTGTCAATATTGCAGCAGTTACAGAAAATGGGAATTCAGATTTCTCTAGACGATTTTGGCACTGGTTATTCTTCGCTGTGGTCTCTCAAAAGCTGGCCGCTAAACAATTTAAAAATAGACCGATCGTTCGTGTCAGATTTGATGGAGGGCAGCAACGGTGCTATTGTTAAAGTAGCGATCGCCTTGGGACAGGGCATGAATTTACGGGTGATTGCTGAGGGAGTCGAAACAATAGAACAGTTAGAATTTTTGCAGTCGCTCAAGTGCGATATGGCTCAGGGTTACTTGTTTAGTTCGGCAGAGGACACGGCAGTGCCGTGTCCCTACGCCAGATTGATTGTAGGGACACGGCACTGCCGTGTCCCAGCCGTGTCCTAACTGTGGGTAATATGAATTCCGATGCTACCGGATTTGATATTACTGCCAAACAAACACTTTCGCTTCGGATTCTGGCAAGTCAATCAAAATATTGTCATCGCCAGATTCAAGATCATAATTTCCCGTCCATTCGTGCCAAGTTCCGTTAGCCGGGAAGTGCGGAACGCTGTAGCCAGCCAGATAATTTTCCGACCAATTCACCACAACTACAACTCTCGAACCTTCATCATTCCAACGAGTGTAAGCAAAAACTTTTGATTCGAGGTCTTCGTGGAAAAAATCGATGTTTTCCGTGTAAAGTGCCTGGTTATTTTCTCGTAGGTTAATCAAGCCTTTATAGTATTCCCACAAACCTTTATTCAAGTCATTTCCTAACAGCGTCCAGTCGATTTTAGCTGGCTCAATTGTTTTAGATTTGTACTCGCCAAATTCATCACCCATCCAAATCAGAGGCACACCAACTGCTGTCATTAACAGCACCGCTCCTAACTTCGCCCGCTTGAATGCTGCTTCCCCAAAAATCTCTCGCTGGCCCAATTCTGCCAGCACATGATTGTGGTCGTGATTGCTCAGATAATTCACTACATTCGTAGCACCCAAAAAACCTTGGCGCTTGCAGTCAATCACATCTTTGAGCCGTTCTAAATCAAAAGTTTCGCCGCAGAGTTGTGGAATCACGCAGTGATAGAAACTGTCGTGCCAGCAGCCGTCCATCGGCCCTTCTAGATTCGTGATGCTAGTATCTTCGGGGACGTATTCGGCAACGGTATAAAACGGTTTCGGGCCGGCGACATTTTTGGCTTCTTGAACTATCCAGTGCATGAAATCGTAGTTGCCAATTTGTCGTGCTGCGTCGAATCGAATGCCGTCTAGATGGTATTCTTGAACCCAAAAGCGCACTGTATCGCCGATAAATTTGCGCGCGGGATAGGTTTCTAATTTTTCGTCGTAGAATTCGTAGTTAAATTCTGGGCCCCAATTGTTGTCGGGATCGCGGGGTGCGTGGTGATACCAGTAATCGCGATCGATTTGAGTCAGGGGGCTCGACGCTTCTGAGTGGTTGTAAATCCCGTCAATGATGATGCGAATCCCGCGCCCGTGACACTCGTCAATCAGGTTTTTGAGATCTTCTGTGGTGCCGTAGCTGGACTCTGTAGCGAAGAAGTAGCGGGGGTTGTAGCCCCAACTGTAGTCGCCCGGGTATTCTTTGAGTGGCATGAGTTCGATCGCGTTGACGCCGAGTTCGACTAAGTAATCTAGTTTTTCGACAACGTTTTTATACTTACCCCGGGCGAGGGGATCGGCTTCGCCGCCGGAAAAGTCGGCAACGTGCATTTCGTAGATCGCTAATTCTCGATCGGTCCGTAGCGGTGTGTCGTCGTGTCGCCACACGTAGGTATCGACAATGCGATCGCCGTCTTTGATCCGGATCAGGCCGTTTTGAGTAGGATCGTCGATATCAGTGGCGTAAGGATCGACTAATTCTACCCATTGATCTGGTTCGAGAAACCAGCTTTTCGATCGCACTCGAAATTTATATTGATAAACGCCATCCTCTAACTCAACTTGCGTGCGAAAATAACCGTCTTCCTTTTTTTGCATGGGGATCTCTTCCCAATTAGAAAAACACCCCATCAAGCTAGCTTCTTGATTGTAGGGAGCAAATAACTTAAATTCTATTTCGGCGGCCATAATACCTCTTTGTAAAAAATCTCAGTAGCAGTTGATACTTTTAATCTCGCAAATTTAAGCAAACTCAGGCATCACCCCAGAGAGATAATTTTGCTCTTTGGCTTGACTATTTCTGCAAGTATGTTTTTTTGGCTAGGTGGCGGCAATTGGTGAATTGACTTCACAGAAAATTGGCATTGCGATCGGAATTTATTTAACTTGCTCTTGCGAGGCGCTAACTTTTTTAAAATGAGAGATTATTTGACATCTATCTCAAGACATATTTAGTAGTAGGATTGTTAATTTAAATTTATTCACTTGGATAGATGCGAACTTACATATTGTTTTTTTACTTAGGAGTAAGGTGCGCGCAGCGCACCCTACATTTGACTAATGACTGCTGACTAATGACTGCTGACTAATGACTGCTGACTAATGACTAATGACTGCTGACTAATGACTACTAACTCTTCATCCAACCAAGCCAGAACGGAGGGCGAGAACAGCCGCCTGAGTGCGGTCATCAGCGCACAATTTGTTCAAAATATTGCGGACGTGAGTCTTGACAGTACCGACAGTAATGTAGAGCTTTTCTGCAATTGCAGCATTGCTATACCCCTGCACTATTAGCTCCAAAACCTCTAATTCTCGCCCGGTTAAAGGGTAAGTTTCAATGATGTGACTAAACTCGGGTTCAGCAGCATTAATTGTGACTTTCTTGCCCTCAGTCTTCGGCGCTTCTGGCGCAGAATCCTTTTTCTTAGCTTGTTTCAGGACAATGCGGGCGATAGCGGGGTCGATCCAAGAGTTACCTTCGTAAGTTACTTTTACCACGTCCACTAACTGATCGAAGCTGATATCTTTCATGCAGTAAGAGTCGGCTCCGGCGGCAAAAGCGGCCAACACTTCCTCTTCATTATCCTGAAAAGTTAGGATCAACACTTTGGTGTCGGGATCGGAATTGGGGACGATGGATTTTTTAAACTTTTGTGTCAATTCAATTCCGTCAAAATCCGGTAAACCAATGTCTACAATGGCCACGTCAGGTTTTGAAGACTGAAGCAGTTTCAATCCCTCTGTAGCATTAGCCGCATCCCCGACAACTTCTATAGTGTCACGCTGTTGTAAAGCTGTACGGATGCCGACTCTAGTCAGATCATGGTCTTCTATCAAAGCAACGCGAATTTTACTCATTTTGAAAATAGCCAGCTAAATTTTGAAAATATCTCTAACCAACTCAGCTTAACTGAGTAGATTTGAGAATGTATCCTGATTTTTGGTTTGACAGGTCGCACATCTTTTTCTAGCATACTCATGTAAGGGCGCTATTGCAACGTAAAGTTTGAATTTATTTGGCAGCGCCAGAAGAACCCGATCGCGATCGGTGCGTTCTCAATGTTTTAACTGTTTAACCGCATTATCTCCTTATCCACCCCTTGATAGAGGTAAAGATACTACTACCTCGATACATTTAGAGTATAAAAACTTTTGATGCACTCTGACCGTCAACATCAATAAAGCTACAGCACCCCTATTTAGCGGGTGGTAGCTCAAATTTTGGACGCTTTCTCTTTGATAACATACTAAAAATGTAGTTATGACTGACTATTATGGCAACCATTTCTCTTCGATCGCATCCCGATCGAACTTTGCGGAGGCTCAAACATCACAGGATGCAGCGGAAATAACAGATCCGCCAAGGGGAGTGTGCGATGGCGAGCGGCAGTACGATCGCCTGTTGGATGCAATTCCTGACATAGTTTGGACAGCCAATACAGGAGGTAGTGCGACTTATTTTAGCCAGCGGTGGGAGGATTACACCGGCATACCAGTAGCAGCAGCCTTGGATTTCGGCTATTTGGCCCGCGTCCACCCAGACGATCGCGATCGCCTCCTGGCGCGATCGCAGTTAATTGTCAGCCAGCAGCCAAGTTACGAAATAGAATTTCGTCTCCAGGCGCGATCGGGTATTTACCGCTGGAACCTAGCCAGAGCATCCCTAGTAAACACAGACAGTGAGGGAGTTTTAGAGTGGGTGGGAACCTATACAGATATAGACGGGTTTAAACAAACTCAAGACAGACTGGAAGCAGAAACAGACTTGTTGCATGGGTTGGCGCGATCGTCCGCGAGGGAGAAAGCCGAAAGCTTGCGCGCTGCTAGGACGGTGAAGGAGGCGCAGCAGCAGCATTTACAGGCTGTAGAGAGGTTGACAAATCTTTTGAACCCGCGCGGGCAAAACTTCAGCGAACTGTTGTCAGCGCTGGCGGACGCGACTATTGAGATGATTGCAGGCGCTCAATTTTGCCTGGTTGCTCTCACCGAATGCGATCGCAGCCGCCTCAAATTTAGTGCTGTCAGAGGGCTGGAAAACTTCGGCGCGGGCAAAACGCTGTACGTGCAAGACAAGCTGCTGTCAGAGGCGTTTGTGACGGGTTCGTCTCAATTGTCGCGGCCCTACTCGGATGGCGGTGTGCCGGCGGTGGCTTGTGCAGTCGCGATCGAGTCGCCCCAGACAGGGCGTTTGGGGGTGCTAGCGATCGGCAATTGGCAAGACAGCAAAGCCATTGACGCGGAAACTCTACCACTGCTGGCGGTGATAGCAAGACAAGCTGCGATCGCGATCGACAGCGTGCGGGCGATCGAAACTGTCAAAAAGCAGGAACAGCTTTTAGACTTACAAAAAGACCTCTTACTACGCCAGCAGGAAGAACTACAAAATCAACGTTGCCGTCTGCAACAGCAAAACTTGCAACTGCTAGAAGCAGCACAGTTAAAATCGCAATTTTTGGGTACGATTTCCCACGAATTGCGAACACCGATGAATGCGATTATCGGCTTTTCGGAATTGTTGCTGCGCCAGCACCAACAACTGCTGACTACCCAGCAAAAAGACCTGGTGGGACGCATTTTTCAGAACGGCAAAAACCTGCTATTGCTAATCAACGATATCCTCGACTTCTCCAAAATCGAGAGTGGTTGCACAGAATTAGAGATTGAAGAATTTGATTTAGCGCATTTAGTAATAGATGTCGCTCTCGAATTTGGCAATCAAGTTACAGAAAAGAATTTAGCAATGTCTGTCAGCGTGCATTTGCAGCATCAGTTTATAGTTAATGACAAGTCGCGCCTCCGGCAAATCTTGGTCAACCTCATTTCCAATGCGGTTAAATTCACCCACGAAGGAAGCATTTGCATTGAGGTGAGAGAACTAAGGAGCGATCGGCTAACTATCATAGTTCAGGATACAGGAATTGGCATCTCCGAAACCGATCTCCCACACATTTTTGACAAGTTCCGGCAAGCAGACCAAACTACAAGTCGCAAATATCCCGGCACCGGTTTAGGACTAGCTATTAGTGAATCTTTAGTCAAAATGATGAACTGCACAATCAGCGCCGAAAGTCAACTAGAAAAAGGTTCAACATTTCGGCTCGAACTGCCTCGACAAATTCAACAAATTATAGCATAAGTCTGAAGTCTGAAGTCTGAAGTCTGAAGTCTGAAGGGAAATGCCAGAAAATCAAGGGATAAAACGTAAAACGCGATCGCTGTTATATCCCCGTAGCACTTAAAGAATTCGGGGATCTAAAGCGCGAGATCGTTTTAAGTTCTTCCTTTTGCATGAATTTTCCCGATCGCCCGATCGCTCTCAATTTCAATTACTAAATCTACCCGATCGCCATGCTCAACCATCGACTTAATAAATAACTCTGGATGCAGCGCTTTCTGGAAATATTCCACAAACTGATTAATCTCTAACTCTGTCATTCCCGACTTGCCGGTTGCCATCATTTCCCGTTCCGCTTGATTGCGCCACACTCCAGAAATACGATAATCTTTGGGATACAAAACTATCAACTTATCTAAGCGCTGCCAGAGGGGTAAATAGTCGTGCAGCTTAGCATTCATATCGCGAGCAAACTGCCGATCGCCCTCTGTTAAAATTGGAAATGGTGAAGCGGCCAAAAACTCGTTTAATTGCCGATCGCCGATCGGATATACTCCGACAAACCAACCCTCAAACAGTACAATATCCACACCTGCAATGATTTCAGGCTGAGTTCTATCTCCTGCACCTCCCCAGGCAGATTTGTCAAATCGGGGAATTTCTATATTTTCAATTTTACCAGTTTCGGGAAAATCCGATTGAGAATTGTCAACGAATTTTAATTGATGATTTTGAGCAGATCGTAACCGGTCTAAAACTGCTATTCCCAATTCTAGATCGTGAGTACCGGGCGGGCCGCGCCAAATTAAACGCGGGTCTGCTTTTTGGAGCTGTTGGCGATCGGCATAAGTCTTGTAAAGGTCGTCTAAAGAAAGGCTAACAGTAGAATATCCCAATTTCGCCAAAATCAGCGTCAAAATCTTAGCTAAAGTAGTTTTTCCCGTTCCTTGTCCTCCGACAATTCCTTGAATTAAAGGACGTTTTAAACTTTGTTTTTGGGCCGATAATTGCATTGCTAGCGGCAACCAAAAGTTCCACAAATTTTCGATAAAAGTAGTTGACTTTAGGGGGAAATTGTGCAGTCGATCGATCAGAGAAAAGAATAAATCGGCTTTGCTGCGAACAACATCGGCTGCATTGTCGGAAGTAATACCAAAAGCGCGCGCGCGACAATTGCTAGCCAGTTCCCAAAGGGCTAACTGCTCGAATTCAGGAGCGATCGGATAATTGCCGGCTATCCATCCTTCTAAAATTGCAACAGGGGTTAAATTCGATGGCGACATATTCTCAAAACTCCTAACTATTCAAGAGCCAAGCTTGAAAGCTTCGACAAATAAACTATAAGTCATGCCAATTTTCAGAGCATTGAGCAGATCCACCCACAAAAAACGCTGCGCCTGTGGGCTACCGCCGTAAACCAGGCGATTAACCAACTCTGTCAACAGCACCAACAGCCCAGCCACCAGAATATCCCAAGTTGCGGCTTGTCCGGCGATCGTCGAAATAGCTGTTCCCAAAAAATTGCCGAACAGCAGGCTAATTAGGAGCACCGAAATCCGTCGCCAAGGATTGCTCAGCCAGCCTCGGAATTGCTCGCCGAGAATGTCAATAAATCGGTTAATTCGGGTATTCTGCATAGAATTGGAAATGGGGAATTGGGAATAGGTAATTGAGAATTGGTAATTGGGAATCGGGAATTGGTAATTTTTTCTTCTGGTTTCAGCCTTCAGCCTTCAGCCTTCGGAGGTGCAGGTTGATGTTGTGGCACAATAGCCCCTGGTTGTGCGTACATTAAAGATGGTTATTACTAATTCGGGGTGTGCATTCTATCCTTTAAGCATAAACTTTATGAAGCTTCAAACTTACCAGATAATAATAGCGGTGTCGATCGTCCTAGTTGCAGGACTATTCCTGAGACGGTTTGAAATTACCATCTCGAACGGTTCAAATTTGCCAGGGGATTTGCCTCAGCCAGCAACCGTACTCCCCCCAATACCCCCGTTTCTCCAACCGCCACCAGGGCCGCAGACCTCGCAAAAGGGCCCAAATCCCAGCCAATACCAACCCCCCCAGAACCAGACGGGGAATTGATTTCCCCAACAGACACAGAGGAACTTGCAGCAAATACATTAGCAAATGCCAAAGCCGTCGGTACTCTGCGCGTCAGCAACCGCAGCGAACACCCCGTGCGAGTGGCGCTGCTGACGAAGCGACAAGCCGAGAAATCCTACGGTAAACCTGCTCACTAGGATTTTGCGCCCGGAGAAGGCAGTGGGAAGGGACTGATGCTATCGCTGCCTGAAGGCGAGCTAAAAGTCAAACAGGGAGACATTCTGGTTGTCTTCGCTCAGGATGGCTCTCGCCGCTACTGGGGGCCTTACGTGACTGGGGAGACAGCCTCACCGGCTTGGAATACCAAAGCTGGAGAATGGCAATTAGTCGTGCAGCCGTGAACGCTTAACTATGGGTAGGGACACGGCTTGACGATTAGGACTGTTTTATTGACCCGGAGATCCTCTTAATCCTCACCCCCCGGCCCCCCCAAAAGGGAAAAAAGGGGGACGGCAGTCTTTCGTCCCCGTATTTGATCTAATTTCGAGTCTTGAGAAGGCGAATCTTTCGATAGACTTTAGAGCGGGCTAAAATTTCAAATCTCAAATCGCAGGAAGTTTCGGGTGAAGGAAGTTATTAAAAATTTGTCAGAGTATGCCAGGAAGCGATCGATCGCACTTTTGCTGTTATCCCTATTATGGCTGTGCGCGATCGCCTCGCTGGCTTTCCTGTGGAATCTGGGCAATATTGGTTTAGTTGACGAAACCGAACCGTTGTTTGCCGAAGCCGCTCGCCAAATGACGGTGACTGGGGATTTCGTCACGCCCTATTTCAACGGCGACACCAGGTTTGACAAGCCGCCGTTGGTTTACTGGTTGATGGCTGTGGCTTATCGGGCGATCGGGGTTAATGAATGGGCTGTGCGTCTTCCGTCGGCTTTATCGGCGATCGCCCTTACTTGCCTCGGATTCTATACCCTATCGAAGCAAGAAGGATGTTCGGCAACGGATTCTGTAACGGATTTAACGGATGTCAGGAAGAAAGAAGAAGGAAAAAGGAATGAGGAAGCAGAAAAATTCCCCCACTCCCCCAATCTTCCCCTCTTTCTTTCTGCACCTTGGATTGGTGCCGCCTTAATCGCATTAAATCCTCAAACTATTGCCTGGGGAAGGACTGGCGTTTCAGATATGCTATTAGTCGGCTGTATGTGTTCGGCACTATTAGCATTTTTCCTCGGTTATGCCCTAGAAGAAGAGAGGGAAAAAGCAGGATTTTCTACTGTTTCTAGTTCCCGATTTCCCAATCAGTGGTATCTGACTTTTTATGTACTAATTGCCTTAGCAATTCTGACTAAGGGGCCTGTGGGAATTGTCTTACCAGCGCTGATTGTTGGCTCCTTCAGCCTTTACTTGGGCAATTTCCGACAACTTTGGCGTGAAATGCGTCCGGTGTCTGGAATCTTGATTATTCTGGCGATCGCGCTACCTTGGTTTATTCTGGTTATTTTAGCTAACGGTCAAACCTATATTGACAGCTTTTTTGGGTATCACAATTTCCAGCGGTTTACTCAAGTAGTTAATCGGCACTCGGCGCCTTGGTATTTTTACTTTTTTGTTGTGTTAGTGGGTTTTGCGCCTTGGTCGATTTATTTGCCAGTGGCGATCGCCCGCACCCGTTTTTGGCAGCGTAGTTACTGGCGTCGTCAACCTCGATCGGCTCAATTAAGTTTATTCGCCCTATTTTGGTTCGGCTGTATCTTTGGGTTTTTCACAATCTCCGTGACAAAGTTGCCCAGTTATGTATTGCCTTTGATGCCAGCCGCTGCGATTTTGGTAACGTTGCTGTGGGGCGATATTGTTGCAGGTAAAGAAGAGGAAGTAAGGCCAGGGCGATCGGCAAAACAACCGAATTCTCTACCGCAGTCGCTGTTAGTTACATTCATCTTCAATGTAGTATTTTTATTGATTCTAGCGGGAGCAATTTTCTATTGCTACCACTGGCTGGGAGACGATCCAGCGATGCCAAATTTTCCCCAAGCAATTCAACAGTCAGGATTGTTGATTTTGGGCGGTGGGATTTGGATAATTACGGCGGGGGCGATCGCGCTTTTACTCTGGAAACGTCAGCAACGCTGGATTTTGGTTGCCAACTTCATCGGATTAGTAGTATTTATCATCTTTGGTCTGACTCCTGCCTACAATTTAGTTGATCTCAATCGCCAGTTACCTCTGCGACAACTAGCACAGATTGCCGTTCAACAAAAACTGCCAGGGGAAGAGTTTATGATGATTGGTTTTGCGAAACCTAGTGTAGTTTTCTATTCCCAATTACCGGTGACTTACTACCGAATTGCCAGAATTGCGATCGACCACATTGAAGCATCAAAAAATCCAAGTTCTCCGTCTATTTTGGTGTTAGGATATCCAAATAAATTTGTGGAATTTGGATTGCAGCCAAATGAATATCAACTGCTGGATAGTCGTGGCCCTTACCAACTCGCAAGGGTTCCGAGAACAGCGTTTTGATAGTGTATTGTACAGTCCTGGACGCAGAGCAGACCTATATGGTGTTTTGTAGGAGCAATCCCCCCGTGGTTGCCGGTGAATCGGTCGATGATGCATCCAGGACTGTAAAAGCTATAATCTAGTCACTACCTAAAACCCGAAGCTCGGAGCCTACAATGGTTTCAATTCTCAACAAACCCTCCTCGTTAATCCATGAGATTTGCATTGAAAAAGTCGATCGGTGGAAGTTGTTCAAATTTAGTGAATCGCTCCAACAGCGCCACAATTGTTAGAGAAGAAAAAGGCAGATCAACTAATGGCAGAAGAGGTAGCGGAATCTGCGAGAACAAATTGAGAGATTGAATATTCAGGTGCATCCCGACACACAGAAACAAATAGAAAGTCTTGACATAACCTTAAAATAAAATGGAGATAGAAGTCAGTAAGGGGAACGATCGCTCATAATTAAGAAAGTGTCTACAGCCAGCCAATATCAACTAGAAAAGCGTATTTAGACAGGTGGAAGATTATGATCCCAATCAAGGAAGCTCAACAGCAGTTACAGCAGTCGATCGATGCCATGAGTCAGTCGCATCAACCGATCGCGATCGCAGAACAGACTAGCAATGCAGTATTATTATCTGAAGCTGACTGGGCATCGGTTGCCCGTGAAACACTGTATCTTCTCTCAGTGCCGGGGATGCGGGAATCAATTCGCGAAGGAATGGCAACGCCGATTGAAGAGTGCGCTAGGGAGTTGCAGTGGTGAGTTGGAATCTAGTCTACACCAAACAGGCAGAGAAAGATGCCAAAAAGCTGGCTTCTAGCAATTTACGAGACAAACTGCAAAGTTCAGGTGCTACTATGGGTATTAGTTAAAGAGAAGACCATACCACGATATATATTTACTCTAGATCAAGTGATAACACATAATGCAAAAGCAAACAGACGATCTTAATCAGCAGTTAGAATCACCTCGTTCCAAAATTATTAATTCCTACCTGACAACTATTGAAGATAGCTTCCGAGAAAACCGTCCCCAACTAAAACTAATCAATTATGGTACGGGTTCAGGAAAAACTCACCAATTGTTTGAAGCAATTTATCAAACCATAGAAGAAAATAAAGATATTCAAATAATCGGTATATATGTTGCCCCATTGAGAGAACACTTATCTGTTCCTACTTCAGTTAAGAGGCAATACCCAAATATTCCCGTCTATAAAATCAATTCCTTAGAAATGAAAACGACGGATGAGTATCTCAAATTATACCAAAAATGGATATCTTCAATTCTCAAAAATAAAAATCTTTGGAAGATTGATCGAAAAGTCTGTCCTGATGAAAAGGTTCAGGAAAATCGAGGAAAACTTGAGACAGTCCCAAACGTGATTAAACGCCTTGAATATGTAAAAAACACAAGTTTTGGAGATGAGGCTTTTAAGAAACATGAGATTGAGAAAGCAATACTGGACCTGAATAGTTTAATTGAAAGCTTTTTAGAATTTTTCATCAAGTGTGAATTAGATCAAAAAAATTGTCCTGATGAATGTTTAGAGTTAATTAAAATATTTTTGCCCCTTCATCTTCTGCAAAAAAAATCTGGAATTTTGATGCTCACCTATGATAAATTTGAAACGGCTATTCCGTACTTTATCCACAACGGTAAAACATGGGTGAAGAAAAGCAGTCATCTCGATCAATACGTTATTCACCATACAGACAACTCTCGAAAGTTTATCCTGGCCTTGGACGAGCAGGAAGATGGCTATCAAATTATGCTAGAGAAGAAGATTGATATCATCTCTCCTGAAAAACTGGCAATCAATAATGCGCTGTCATCTATGAATAGAGAATTTTCTATGCTGTTTTCAACTAAAAACAATGAAAACAGAGATTTTTTAAATTTTGTAGATAAGAATAAGGGAGCTTTTTACGAATTTCAAGAACACTTTGAAAAAGACAAGACTTTAGAAGAAAAACTGCAAAGATTCGCCACCATCTATCAAAGATTGACTGTTGAGGAGGGAAATTCGATCATTTTTTTAGAAAAGATAGTACGAATCAAAAATGGTCTTGACGAATCTATGGAGGAAATTGTTAGTATTATCAAGAATTATGACGATATAAATCTCGTTAGATTGGATTTTGAAATGTTATCCAGAGTTATTTCAAAATTCGAGAATAATAGAAGTTTGTTGATTCCTCAAAAGCTTTACAATAAAATCTGTGATGATTTAATGAACATTTTTGCATACAACAACTTATACATTTATAACCTCGAACCTCTGCAAAAATTATTTTTAACCAGACCTTCTGGGGGGCACGTCCAAATCACAGAGGAAAAAGTTGCAGATAATACCTCTGTCGCAGAGTTAATTTATGCTATTCTCGCTGTTCGATCTCAAATCAAAACCATCAAAGATTTTCTAGCTAACGTCTTAGATGCTGAAGATTCTCAATCCCATTCTTTAGACATTTGGTCGCAACAAATAGCTAAAGTTCAAAAGGCAAGTGAAGAAAGCCCCTCGCAAAATCAACTGCTCAAATACTTAAATATTGCCTATGTCTATGAAAGTTATAAGTCGATCGTAAATATTAAAGAAATTTCTCGTTATCAAAATCCTAAAAATAATCTGCTCCATCGCGCCCTTAGAGAAGTTTCTATTGGTAGTACGGCTATATTGACTTCGCCTGAATTCAAGATAAATTCCATGTTATCCAATAATAGTAATGCGATCTTTTTGATTTCAGCAACAGGAGGAATTTTAGGAGATTTAAGCACGAGTTATGATATGCAGTATTTCAAAGATAAATTGCGGAATGCTAGTGAATCCGGTGAAAGTTCCTTTAAGGAAATGAGCGAGGAAGAAGTATCGCTTTGCGAAAACATCAGAGAGAGTCGTGAGGCAAAGCGACAGATTGCAGTAAAGTTTTTCGGTGAGGATTTATTGTCTTTCCCAAATAACGAAACTCAAAAAGTTGTGGAACGATTTGAAGAAACTATTTTAAAAAGTTTTATCGACGCTCTCAAACAGGATGGGAATTGGCTGGGTATTTACAAAATCCAAGAACTTCAAAAGTTTATTCGTTTCTTGTTTTACCTGTTTGAAGATGACTCAATTCAAGAAACAATTGCTTTTACTCAAACTCTACGCTGGATTAAAAAATTAATTCAACATTGCGAGCTACTCAAGCAGGCTAACTTTAAATTTAAAAAATCAACCGAACATCCAAATATATATTATCTGCAAGTAAAGCATAAGGAATATCAGAGTAATATTCAGATTAAAATAATTTTGTATGACGCCTCATTCAACAGTCTTTACTGCGACAAAAAAGCTCATAACACGTATTTGAATGAACTGGTAGAAAAAGCAGGGGAGAAAATTTTCTTTATATCGGCTTATCAGTCAGCTTCCAAAGGGTTTAATGCTATTATCAAAACCCACAACGGCGAGGAAAAGGATTTCGATTCTTTAGCTTTGTTAATGGACAGTTACTATACAGTAATGGGTCCATCACTTAACAAATCAAAAGATTCTGGACTTTCTATTACGCGTTACCATTTTGCCTTAATGAAAAGTATTGTAAACTTGGGAGAGTCTAATCTTGAAATCAAAGATTTCAACCAATACCTCAGTCAACCAGAAGCGGGAGCATTTCGAGAGCAGCAACACCAGATTTTATTAGGGAAACAAGTTTTGCAGGCGATCGGGCGATCGGAGAGACGCGATTTTCCCAACCAAGTGGCAAAAATATTTGTTAATGAAGAAACCAGAAAAAATTTAGTTAATTTTTACAGATACCTGGAAGGGAAAGAAAAGGAGGAAATTCGGAAATTTTCCGTTAACAACCACAAAGTTTACTTAAGCGTTCGAGAAGAAGAGAAAAAACGAGCAATTAAGGATTATGACGATCATGTTATTGATGAGATTGATGCCACTCTGGCTTTTCAAGAATTTAGAACAGAAATGTTGGAGGAAATAGATCTGTTTCATCTTAAAAAAAATACTTTTGACATCACAAAAGCGTGGAATGCGTTGCGCGACTCAATTGTTTTCAAAGACCCAGCCAAGTATCTCGAAAAGTTGCGAGATTCAGGGCTATTTCCTGCTGATTTTATTGAGTCATTATTCTATCACAAACCAGAACAAGTTGAATTTACTCCCTATTTAGCTTCCGAGGAAGAAAGAGGCCAAAAATTCTGGATTATCAGCGATAGCATCAATGGGGAAAAAATCTATCCTTACCAGAACCGGTTATATCCTGACTCTCTAAAAATCAGCGATCGAGGCTATGACTTAGAAGGTAATGAAATTAGCTCCCTAGATCCTTCGACTGATTCAATCTACAGACTGTACAACAAGTTGATGCCACAACCTGAAGTTTTTAATACTTATATTCCGCGTCGGAATTTCTTTTACGATGTGTTGTATCCCTCACTGGCTGAAAATTTTGTGGAACGCTGGATTAAAGATGAAGTTTTAAAAGAAGGTAAAGACTGGAAAGCCATAAAATCCATCTATCGTTTTGAGGAATTGCGAGATTTCAAAAAATATTGTAAACTATACGAGCTGTTTGATTTGTACTATGTCAAGGAGAATACGCTATTTTGTATTGATGTTAAAGCTTGGAGCGAGGCTTCGGGAAATCGCCTGTCCAAAAAGACGCTGGATAAAACCGAAAACAAGCTGAAGGCGATTGTTTCAGACTATCCAGAATTTAGCACCGCAAGGGGGCTACTTCTTAATTTGCACGCCACCAAAGAAAAAAATCAACAATACTCACCCACGCTATTTTCGGGAAATTTGATTTTCTTTGACGATCGCAATTGTCCAGTTGAATCCAATATCCTCACAGACTTTTTGTTTCACAAGGAGAAATAAAGTGAAAAATAAAACAGCAGCCTTGTCAGATATATCGCGAACCAACCAACTAAAAATAGAAGAAAAAAATCTCAAAGATGTTGCCGAAAAACTGCGTCAGTATCTATTTAAAATGGGACAAGGGATAGAACATTTTATTCTTAAATATCCGCTTGCTGAAAATAAAGATTCTGAGAATGAGGATTCACGGCCTACCTTTTATAAAGAGCGGCATAAATACATTAAAGCTCAAGTCCAAGAAAGGCTTGCTGCACATGGGGAGAAACGGGAAAAATCAGAAATTCAATACTTCCTTTCATATACTGGCGGCCAAAAATATGTGTTCTTTTTATCCCCTAATAAAAATCATTCTGGATGGCAAAAGTTATTTACCGATAATTCTAGCGTTCGAGAAAGAATTTTCAACCTCATTTTCAAGTTTTATATTCTTTCCCAAGGCTTATACTTTGAGACAGTGAATGGTTTTGAAGAATTACTGTTACTCCATTCCATGAAGCCGCAAATCGAATGATGCTCTTTTTGTGTGGGGACAAAACTTGTTAATCAAATACAATCAACATGACGTACTTACATTAACCTTGTCTCGAAAACACCGACTCTTCTTACCAAAAGATAGCTACAGTACCATAGATGGTGATGATTTAGGAGAGTTGGTGGTCTACGAGAATAAGAACTACTACTTCGATCGCGACCTAGATGCTAGGAAAAAAAATAAAATAAATTTTATGCAATTTGATAGCGATCCCAAAAATTATGACAAGTTCAAAGAGACTCAGCTTTATCATTACCAAAACCTCATGACAAAACTTGAGGAGTTTTTAAGAGAGTGCAAGATAGATTTTAAATCTCTTGATTTTCAGGCCGATCACTACTTAGAAAACCCTTTCATCAAAAACATAGAATCTGTAGAATCCTTAGAGATTATTAACAATACTGGAGTCGATCTGACTGAATCTGACCAACAATTTATGCAACAATTTCTGAAACATCAAGGGGTATCGACGATCGCATTTAACTCTCAGGGAAAAACTGTTAGTACCTATGAAAAAGTAGAAGTTGAAGGTGAGGAAAAGGTTTGCTGGAGAATTACGGAATCTATTAAATGGTCAGATATTCAACTCGAACCGGAAACAAACTATTTGGTTTTTAATAAACTTTTAGAGGAAGACGCGGGTTCAATGGCGTACCAGAGAAAAGACGCTCTCTGGTGTCCATCAAGAAAATTAGATCATAAATCGCCAGTAGATTTTTATTCGCAGTTAAAGAAAAGATTTAACTATTTAGAGACAGGAGTTTTTGTTAGTATGCAGGGGATAGATATACCTGAATTTACTGCTGTCGCCAAGAATAAATCTGCTTGGGCGGTTCTTAATTATACAGATAAAATTGATCGAGATAGTCTCCACGGGGATACGAAAGCTTTTACCGAGGGGAAATTATTGGATGTAGAGGGTTATATTTCCTGCTATCTAATAGGACAAGAAGATAGCAAACAATGGGATACTTTCCGCGATAAACACAAGATAAAGATTTTACCTGAATTTGAGAAAGTATTGATTGAGTTAAGAATTAAGAACTGGATCGCGCAGAGTTTTTCAAATCCGAACTTGGGCTTGCCTATTACTCCGCCTAAATCATTTCCTGAAAAACAATTTTTTAGTATTTATGTACGCAGCCCCAGAAACGAGGACGCTAAAGCGGTCGCGGTAGAATTTATTTACAAAGATGGTTGCATATATATAAAAAATGTCATCCGAGATATGAAAAAAATCGAACGGCAATTTCCATTTTTCAGAAGGCGAAACAATGAATCAGAAAAATTAATTGACGCTCAAGAATATTTGGTAGATGAATCAGAGAAGCTGTATATTCGTTTTTATACAAATGATTTCTATACGCCAACATTAATTGGACGTTTTGGTATTATTGAAGATATGGAAAGGGGAGAATTAAAAATAGACCGCACAATTCAAGGTCAAAATAGTAGTAAATTGTTACCTGTGGTATCCTATTACAACAGCGAGATTAAACCGATTAACCAAATTAAAAATATGATATGTTTGGATTTGAAGAATAAAGAATTTATTCAGTATTATGTTCCTCCGGCTCAAAATATGAGAGGCTCTATTCAGAAAGGGTTTAGAGTCTATCATTTGATTGGAAACAGATATTCCAAAGAGTCTATTCCCACATCTGACCTGATCGATCATCCCATCACAGCTTTACATTTTAGTACGCTCACTCAAGATGTTTTAAAATTAGGGGAAAACAGTCAATCGTCATTGTTACAAAAAGTAGCCAAAGTATTAATTGAAAATTAAAAAAAGGCTGAATTGAAATGCTGATTCCAGAAAACATCCAGATATTTCAGCGATCCCAGAAGAGCATCGGATACACTCACATCTGGTATGATGCCGGAGAAAAGTATCAACGTCAGCTAGAAGCAAACCTGCTACTTAGGGCCGATCGCAATCCTCGATCCTCTTCGAGGGCTTCGCTAACGCCATTTGGACTGGTAAATTAGCTAACTATACGTGCCATAATCAGCCATATTATTTGAAGTGCGATCGCCCGAACCTATGGATGCGCTAATCGGCAAAACTTTACAGGGTGGAAAATATACCCTCGAACAAGAATTGGGAAGAGGCGGCTTTGGGATTACCTTCAGAGCAACTCACCGCTATTTAGGACAATTTGTAGTCATAAAAACCCTCAACGAATCTCTGCGACAGCAACCCAATTTTGCCGAGTTCGATCGCAAATTTCAAGACGAAGCCAGACGTTTAGCTTCCTGCGTTCATCCCAATATAGTCCGAGTCAGCGATTTCTTTGTGGAAGACGATCGCCCTTACCAAGACAATGGGTCTAAAGCCCCGTCCTTCTAGGACGGCTTTAATTTCTATAAAGTGTAAATAATTATTAAACCTACGCACTTTTTAAACACAGTGATTTGTAAAAATGATAGAATAATGGCATGATTGTACTAGAGTTTAAATTAAAAGGCAAATCGCAGCAATACCGGATGATCGACGAAATGATCCGCACAGCTCAATTTGTCCGAAACAAAACTCTTAGATATTGGATTGATAATCAAGGAGTTAAGTTGGTCGATCTATACAAACAATGCGCCATCATGGCCAAAGAGTTTGAATGGGCGGGTAAGCTTAACTCAACGGCACGTCAAGCTTCGGCGGAACGTACCATTTTTGCTATCCAACGTTTTTTCTCAAATTGCCAAGCTAAGAAGCCAGGGAAAAAAGGATACCCGCAGTTCAAGAAACATACTCGTTCCGTAGAGTACAAACAGTCAGGTTGGGCGCTTTCTAACGACAAAAGATGTTTGACGTTTAAAGACGGCTTCGCTGCTGGAAAATTCAAGTTACTCGGTAGTCGAGACTTGCACTTTTATGCGCCTGGTGAAATCAAACGAATCAGAGTAATCCGTCGTGCCGACGGCTATTACGCTCAGTTTTGTATCAACGTAGAACGGACAGAGGCATCTATTACTACTGGCAAAGCTATTGGAATAGATGTAGGTTTAAACCATTTCTACACCGATAGTACCGGGGCAACAGTTCCAAATCCTCGACATCTCCGTAAAAGTGAAAAAGCTTTAAAACGAACACAGAAACGAGTTTCTCGGAAAAAGAAAGGTTCTAGTAATCGTAAAAAAGCTATCAACAGGTTGGGAAGAAAACACCTGAAGGTCAGTCGGCAGCGCAAAGACTTCGCCATTAAGACGGCGTTGTGCGTAGTGAAATCTAGCGATTTCGTAGCTTACGAAAATCTGCCAGTGAGAAATATGGTGAAAAACCATAAGCTTGCTAAATCAATTAGTGATGCAGCATGGTCACAGTTTGCCCAATGGCTGCAATATTTTGGGAAAGTGTACGGTAAAACAGTGGTTGCTGTTGCCCCTCAGTACACTTCCCAAGATTGTTCAAGTTGTGGCAATACTGTTAAAAAATCGCTATCTGTCAGGACTCATATTTGCCTGTGCGGTACAGTATTAGACCGCGACCACAATGCAGCTTTGAATATTCTGGCGAAGGGATTAAGGCAAGCAGGAATTAATTTAAATACGGTGGGGCACACCGAAATTAACGCTTGGGGACAGACCGACCTCTACTCGTTGGTGGTGACATCAACGGGCAAGCCGACTGACTGAACCAAGAATCAAGAGTGCCTGATAGCCGAGGAGTGTCAAATGGTAATGGACTATATTCCCGGTCAGA
>JAYFMW010000018.1:0-21947 GCA_042408215.1 Microcoleus sp.
GACTTTTAGCGATGCGGGGATTAAGAGTAGTTCGGGTAAGTCGGTGACTTTTGAGAGGGATGTTGATGGGAGGATTGTCGGTGTTGTTGACCCGGATGGCAAGAAAGTCAAGTACGAATACGACGCGAAAGGGGATTTGGTTGCTGTTAAGGATAGGGAGAATAATGCAACTCGGTTTGAGTACGAAGATGAGGACAGACCGCACTTTTTGACTGAGGTTATCGACTCCTTGGGACGCAGTGGAGTTAAGACCGAGTACGATGAACAAGGTCGCCTCAAACAGATGGTTGATGCTAATGGTTCGGCGGTGGAGTTGGTTTACGATCCGAATAATTCTATTCAGAAAGTTAAGGATGTTTTTGGCAAGGAAACTACTTACGTTTACGACAATCGCGGGAACGTTTTGACTGAAGTCGATCCGTTAGGAAAGCGGATTGACAGGACTTACGATCCGGATAATAATGTCTTGACTGAGACTGTAATTACCACTGAGTTGAATGCTGCCGCCAATCCGGTTGAAGTGCGGCAAACTACTGAGTGGACTTATGACAGTCGGGGGAATAAGTTAACTGAAAAAGACCCGTTAGGGAATGTTTCGCGGTGGACTTATAACAGTCGGGGACAGGTTTTGACTGAAACTGATGCGTTGGGGAATGCTGCGACTTATACTTATTCTCCTAGCGGGAATTTGCTGACGACCTCTGATGCGGCTGGGAATGTTACTAAGTATAGTTATGATATGAGGGGAAATATTCTCACCCTTACCGATACAGCTAATAACATCACCCGCTTTCAGTACGATGGTGGAGGTAACGTCACCAACTTAGAAGACTCATCCGGTAACAAAGCCAGCTACACCTACGACAGCAACGGGAATATGCTGCGGGAAACAATGAAAGTAGCAACTCCCACTGGAGAGAAAGAATTAGTAACAGAATGGACTTACAACAAAGAAGGAAAAATTAAGTCAATTACCCAATCTGGGCGCACTACAACTTACGAATACGACAGCAATGGCCACCAAAGCGCCAGCATTGATGGAAATCGCCGTACCGAGTACCGCTACAACTCTCAAGGTAAATTAGTCGAAACCATTTATCCTGACGATACTCCTAACAACTCTGACAATTCCCGAACCATTACTGTTTACGATAAAGGCGGCCGTCAAAGGGCTACTATCGACAGTAACGGACGAGTTACTCACTACAAATACGACGACGCGGGACGGCTAACTGAAACTATTTATCCAGGAGAAACACCCAATCAAGTACAGCAATTGCTGAACGCTATTTCTCCGGGTCAAACTCCTCAATCTGTTGACTGGACAAATATCGTTTATCCCGACACTACGCCTGCTTATTTAGCCAGCAATTCCCGTAATAAAACCGAATACTACAAGAACGGGCAAGTTAAAGCAGAAATTGATGTTGATGGCAACCGTACCGAGTACGAATACGATGCAGCAAATCGCGTTACCCTCACTCGTTTTGATGCCAACAATTACATCACCTATACCTACGATGCAGTTGGCAATAAAATTAGCGAAACTGTTTTTGCTGGAGGATTTTCGACAACTACTACTTACGATAGTAAAGGTCAGGTAACAGCAACGACAGACCCGAATGGCAAAACTACTCAATTTGAATACGACGCTGAAGGACAACTTAAAACTGTTGTCGATGCTTTGCTTCATCGTACTGAATACGCTTACGATAGTGCGGGCAATTTGACAAGTGTTAAGGATGCTTTGGGTCAGGTAACAACTTACGAATACGATGACAAAGGTCGCCGCAAGGCTGTAATTCGACCGGATAGCAAGCGTTCTACTTTTGTTTACGATGATGTGGCTAACGCTGTCACGATTACGGATTTTAATAACAAGACGGTTAAGTATACTTACAACGACCAAAACCAAGTTGTTGCTAAGCAGTATCAGAATGTCAGCGGTGCAACTGTTAGCGTTACTTACGCTACAAATGGGTTGGAAGAAACTATTACTGACAGTCGGGGTGCAACTGTTTATAAATACGACAGTTTGGGGCAGGTAATTTCTCGGAAAGACCCGGTTGGCCCTTATCTTGCTAGCGGGAATTCGATTGAATATAAGTATGAATCCGGGCAAGTTAGTGAGGTTAAGACTCCGACTCGCACGACTGGCTATACCTATGATTCTGATGGACGTTTGAAGACGGTTAGTACGCCGGATATGGGGACGGTGACGTATGATTACGATTCTCTGGGGAATCTCTGGAAAACTTCGTATCCGAACAATTTAGTTGAGACTCGCATCTACGATAGTTTGGGTCGTTTGGATTTGGTGAAGACTGTTAAGGTTGACCCGGTGACGAAGCTGGAGTTGCAGGTTGTTTCTAGTTACGATTATGCGGTTGATGATGTTGGCAATCGCAGGGAGGTATTAGAAAATAGCGGTCGTAAGGTTGAGTACAAGTACGATGATTTGAATCGGTTGTTGGAGGAGAAGATTACTAATGACCCTAGTGGGAACAATCGGGTTGTTAGTTACACTTACGATGCTGTGGGGAATCGGTTGACGAAGACTGATTCTGTGAGTGGGGTAACGACTTATACTTACAACAATTTGAATCAGCTATCTACGTCTACAACTAATGGTGTTGCTACTATTTATTCTTACGATAGTAATGGGAATTTGATTTCGGAGGTGACTGGAAGCAATTCTACTGTTTATCGGTGGGAGAATGATGGCGAGAATCGGTTGGTGGGGGTGACGGTTACTGAGGGTGGGGTTACTCGGAATGTTGGGTATCAATATAATGCTCAGGGGATGAGGGTTGGTAAGGTTGTTGATGGGGTGGAGACTCGGTATTTGATTGATGAGTTGCAGCCTTATTCTCAGGTTTTGGAGGAGTACGATGCTGCGGGGAATGCTAAGGGTTCTTATGTTTATGGGTACGATTTGATTGGTAAGTTGCAGGGGAATCAGCCGTCGTTTTATCACGTTGATGGGTTGGGTAGTACGAGGGTTGTTGACGAATGGTTTGGGGGCGGTTACTGATAGTTATTCTTATGATGCGTTTGGGAATTTAATTGTCTCGGCTGGTGGTTCTAATAATGCTTATTTGTTTGCTGGAGAGCAGCGGGATAGCGAGACTGGGTTGGATTATTTGCGGGCGCGGTATTATGACCCGTTGGTGGGGAGGTTTGTTTCGGCTGATGCTTATGAGGGTACGCTGAATGACCCGATGAGTTTGCACGATTATCAGTATGCTCATGCTAATCCGGTTGTTAATACCGATCCTAGCGGGTATTTCTCAGTTGCTGAAATGCACGTTGCGGAATCGATTCGCAATATTTTAGCAGGAATACAAATTGATACGGGAATTTATCTCATTTCAGCTACTCATAACTATGCACAAGGAAAAGGTGATTACAAAATTGGTGACTTTTTGCTTGATCTATCATGGAACTCATTTTTTGCCTTAGCTCCCATGTTGGCTCCTTATTTGGTTTCAGGAGTACGTGGAATGATTCGGAGGTTAAAAAATGCGAATCATACTTCATTGGCTGGAACAGGTGGAGCTTGGAAAGGCATAAATGAAATCAGAGATCCTTCTGTGATCCAACAGCTTACAACCAACGCCTGCGGGCCTGCATGTGCTCAAATGATTCTCAGAGATCTTGGGGTAAACGTTTTTCAAAGCCAGGTAGCTGCGGAAATGGGCACGGTACTTTCACACCCCGAGATTCTTGCAATGGCACTCACCCGCTTGGACAACCCAGGTAGTCTTTGGCGTGGTGTAGGTGTAACAGAAGAATCAATTAATGGTTTAAACAACACGGGTTCATGGATAGCTATGATGAAGGGTAGTCGTGTCAATCATTGGATAATTGTTGACGGTTTTGACGGGAGTAAAAAAAATCTTCTAATACGAGATCCTTGGGAGGGTACAAAATATACTATAAGTTTCAAAAACTTTTTAAAATATTGGACTCAGTACGCAGTCTTCAAAGCTCAGTAATTCCTAGGATTTGGGAGAATTCATATGACAGTAAACATCACAATAATCGAGCTACAAAAAACTGAGAACACCAATGAATTTGAAATAGTATTATTAATTGATAATAAAGAGCATCACTTTATTATTTATGTCTTTGATCGAGAAGGAATCTTAGGTTTATCTTTAAAAGATGAATTAACAAAAATACTTTGCCGTAATTCTGAAAAAAATAAATATTTTATCAGTCTCGTTTTAAATTTTTACCGAGGCAGTGATATAAAGCTACCAATTATTTTAGGAGAGTTTTGATACACGGCATTTCTAATAATCCTTATTTGTTTGCTGGCCAACAGCGGGATAGCGAGACTGGGTTGGATTATTTGCGGGCGAGGTATTATGACCCGACTCTGGGGAGGTTTGTTTCGGCTGATGCTTATGAGGGGACGCTGGATGACCCGATGAGTTTGCACGATTATCAGTACGCTCATGCTAATCCGGTTGTTAATACCGATCCTAGTGGGTATTTTTCCATTGGAGAATTGTTGGGTACTCTGGCGGGGTATTCTGTGTTGGCTGGGTTAAGTTATACGACTGGGAGTGCTGTAGGAACAGTGGCTGGGGGAGGAAGCGCTTGGGATGCGGTTGCTAAGTACGATCAGTTTTTTGCTGGTTTAACAGATGCTTTGACCTTTGGAATTAGTTCGCATCTTCGGACATCAATATACGGAGAAACAGCTACAAGCAACCACAAGGGAATTTTCTTTAACTTGGGTCGGCTTGGTGGGGCGATCGCCAGTATGTGGATTGGTGCTAATGGAACCACATTTGCTGAATTCAGTACAGCTAGTTGGTTGCCGAGAGCTGCTTTGGGTTACGATTTATTTGGTGCTGGGCTTGGCATGGCTCAAAGTACAATTAATGTTGCCAAAGGTCAAGCTACTTGGTGGGATATTCTTCCTTTTTTACCGGCCCTTACTTGGTTTAATATTAAGTACAAGGTCAATATCAAGGGGTTGGGGAGTAATTTTGGTAATCTTGAAATTAGCAGGAGATTGAGTGATGCTGTTGGAGACCTCCGAGAACAAACAGGAGTCCGCAGATATTTTAGTATATTGTCCCAGAAGTGGAGAGGTGGAACAGTAGGCGTAGCTGTAACTGACATACCAGGCTTAGAAAATAAGGTATTTGGAGGAGCATCAGGACGGGCACGCATAAAAAACACACTTGCTCCGCTAGAAGGCGGTGATATTAAGCCACCCACATCAAATCAGATTAGTCAGGGTCATGCTGAACAAGATATGGCTAACCAACTTGATAAAGCTATTCAATCAAGTAATTTAACGGAAGATGACTTAGTTGGAAGAACAGTATTTAGGCATCTTGAGGCTATGCCATGTGATACATGCCGATGGGGTCTGCTAAAGACCTCAACGGGAAATCCTGGTGTGCTAAGTACCTTCAGTTCTCGTTATCCACAACTTAGAATGATAGTGACTGCTGAAGGCATTGAAGAGTCTCTGAAAATTCAAGGAGGAAAAATAGTTGAAGATTTTCAATAAATGGATTAAGGGATGGTACAATTAATGACATTATGGGCTAATTGTAATTCACAAACATAGGTAATTCATGATGAAAACAGAATTTTTTGCGAGTTGCTGTGAGGCTATTGAAACCAACTTGTATATTGGCTTTTCTGAAGCTGAAGGAGGGGAGCATTATTTTATTATGACGAGATCTGAAGCATCTCAAGAAGAGGCTGTTCCTAACAGAAAAAATATCTACGCAGAGCTGGATGATGAAAATTGGACAGAAGATGCAGGTGTCGATTCGGTCATCCTTAGCCGTCATCAAATTATTATTCGTTTCGGTTCCGATACCGTAAGTCTTCCAGATCCAGACGAAATTATAATTACTTTTTCCTTAGAAGATGCTGACTTTGAGGGACTACGGAACGTCTTGCAGAAGATAATGCGAGGTTACGAAGACAGGTTGAAATTAATTGATTAGTCGATTAAAGCAACATACCAAGCATAAAATGCAAACAATACCACCCTACAAACACCCATGAAACCAATTTGCCAATAAATCATTGAGCGATTGGCAAACAAAAAAATCCCAAAGCATGGATTAAATTTATGATGGTGTTTGAACTTTGTGCAAAACTTGTGGGAATCGAAGAAGAGTTATTTTATATTGGTTTTTCTTCAGGGGAGGATAACGAACATTATTTTGTTATGCAAAGACATGAATTTCATAAAGAAGATGCTCTTCCCAACGTAGGGAGTGTTTACTGGGAGATAGACGATGAGGGTTGGGGAGAATATGGAGGAATTAAAGAAGTTACTTTAAAGCGCGAGCGATTAATTGTTCATTTCGATCCTTCAAGACCCAACCCTCATATAGATTACGATGAGGCAAGAATTGTTTTTTCTGTAAATGATTCAGAATTTCAGAAGTTACAGAACACCTTGCAGAAGAAGATAATGCTCGGTTATGAGGATAAGTTGAATTTAATTGTTGAAGATAATTGACTAATAATGACTTGGCAAATGAGAAATTACCGAAGTGCTGGGAAATTCTGTTTTGCCAATAAATCATTCAGGATGAGGAGCTTATCATCTCTCAATTGCAACCGGGATGGACTCAAACGAATCCAACCAACCCCATTTATCAAGAAGTAACAGTCACCGCCAACAATACGAAAGTTTGGAGTAGATTTTGCAGCCACAAATTCCAAACTAGCAGGCCCCAATATTGACCCCGAATTTACCAGTACCCCGCCAACAACAGTCAAAGCAGGAGAAAGATTAGTTTACAGGACATCTGCAACTGACTTAAACGACGACGACTTAACCTTTGAATTGGTACTGGCACCCAAAGGCATGGCAGTAGCCCCCAACGGTACCATATCTTGGCGTCCCCCACTCAATGCAGTCGGAACCCACGATATCATTGTCAGAGTCAATGACGGCAGAGGCGGCACGGATTTGCAGTCATTCAAAATCGAAGTTACCCCCGGAAACAACGCCCCCGTTTTCACTTCCCAACTGCCAGAAAACACCAATCCCGCTGTCAACCAACCATTCCAATATCAAGCAAAAGCTGTAGATTTAGACGGAGACACAATTACCTACTCCATAATTCCCAATTCCAGCAAACCTGTCACCCCCACCAACGCCACAATCAACCCCACAACCGGAGTAATTAATTGGACTCCCACAACCGCACAGCAAGGAGGCGCATTTAATTGGGTTTACGCAGGCGTTGTCGAACCTTGGGAAATCTTAATTAAAGCAACAGACAACAAAGGCGGAGAAGCATTCCAAAGAATCGAATTAACCGTCAGCCCAGCCGCCCCCAATCGCCCGCCATCCATTACCTCAACTCCCCGCACAAATACTCGTTTGGGCAAGACTTATTTCTATCAAGTAGCAGCCAAAGACCCAGACGGCAACCCCTTAACATATACTCTATTAAATCCGCCCGACGGCATGGCATTCGCAACGCCAGCTACGACACCCGCCGGCATGACATTTCAAGAAGGACTTATCAGTTGGACACCCGGAGTCTCCCAGCAGGGAACTTATCCCATTACCGTCAGAATTAGCGACAGTTTAGGAGGAATTGCCACTCAAACCTTTAACTTAACAGCCGATAACATCGCTTCAAATCGCCAGCCCAGCATCGATTCTACTCCCGCAGAACAAATTACCAATCTAGCCAAGCTTTATCAATACAATTTGGCTGGCAGCGATGCAGATGGAGACAGATTGCTGTGGAGTTTGGACAAAGCGCCTTCGGGGATGATTGTTGACCCCCAATCTGGTTCTTTACGCTGGCAGCCTAGCGCAGAACAAATTGGCGAACATACCATTTCTGTAAGGACAATTGACGGCAACGGCGGTTATGCAGTCCAAGAATTTACGCTGGCTGTCAGGGGAATAAACACGCCGCCGACTGTGGTTTCAACTCCTCCATCGAAGGCAGCAGTAAATCAGGTTTACGCTTATACAGTTGTCGCGACTGATACCGAAAATGACCCGCTGACTTTCAGTTTGAGTAAGTATCCAGTCGGGATGGCAATTGATAGCAACGGCAAGATTCAATGGACTCCCAATGCCAATCAAATCGGACAGCATTCTGTAGAAGTTGCCGTGACTGATAAGCAGGGGGCAATTGCAACTCAAACTTTCACTGTCAATGCCGGAACTACTGCTATAAATCAGCCGCCTGCCATCACTTCCACACCTGTATTTACTGCAACAATTAACCGCCCTTATACATATCAGGTACAAGCCACCGATACCGACGGTACTATCTCGCAATATCAGTTGCTGCAATCCCCCACCGGCATGACAATTAACCCGGCAACTGGTGTTGTTACTTGGAACAATCCGACTGCTGGAAACCATCAAGTAGTAGTCGGGGCGGTTGACAATTCGGGTACGGGTGCGGCCCAAGGATTTGAGTTAATTGCCAGGGCTAATTCAGCAGCGGTTGTGCCAACTATCCCGATTCAATCTGTTTCGCCCGGTGCAAGTTATCGCTACGATTTGAAGGCGACTGATGCGAAGGTCGATTTGTTGACTTTTGCTTTAATTCAATCTCCCAGCGGCATGACAGTTGATGAATTCGGGCGGATTAGTTGGAAGCCGAATGCGGATAATATCGGCAATCATCCGGTTTCTGTTAAGGTGACTGATACTTTTGGAGAAAGCGTTACTGTTTCTTACAATTTAAGCGTTGTCGCCGATACTGTCGCCCCTAAAGTCAACCTAATTGCTAGCAATAATACCGCTAATCTTGGTGATTCCGTCACCTTCACCGTTAATGCTGTCGATAACGTGAAAGTCGAGTCTTTAGGCTTAACTATCAACGGCACTCCTGTTGCTATAGATGCACAAGGAAGAGCAACTGTCAAGTTAAATAACTTAACTCCCATCACGGCAATTGCCACTGCTAAAGATGCGGCCGGAAATGTGGGGAATGCGACTCAAGTTGTCAGGGCGATTGACACTACTGATGTCAATGCGCCAATTATCAATATCAGTTTAGCGGATGATGTTGATGTTTCTGCACCTCTGGTAATTCGAGGTACGATAACTGACAGCAATTTGGATTACTATACTTTGTCAGTAGCCCCGGTTGGTAGCAGTCAATTTAAGGAAGTTTATCGGGGAACGACTGCTGTCACTAACGGAACGATTGCTACCTTTGACCCGACTGTTTTAGCTAACGGCGCTTACACTCTAAAATTCACTGCATTCGACGCTAACGGTAACGGTTCGACTACTGAAAGGACGGTGAATGTTGCGGGTGATTTGAAGTTGGGCAATTTCCGGTTATCCTTTACTGATTTATCGGTTCCAGTGGCGGGAATTCCGATTAATGTGACTCGGACTTACGATTCTTTGAATGCCAATCAATAGCGATGATTTCGGCTACGGCTGGCGGATGGAATTCCGGGATACCGATTTGAAGACTTCGCTGAAAGCTGATCCGACTTATGAGGAGTTGGGGATAAATACGGTACCGTTTGATAGCAAGACTAAGGTGTTTATTACGCTTCCGGGTGGTAAGCGGGAAACGTTTACTTTTAAGCCGACTCCGCATCATCTGAATCAGTATTTGGGAGGGGCTGGGCCGGGTGCTCAGATGTTCAAGCCGGCTTTTGAGTCGCATTCGGGTTCGACGATGACTCTGACGGTTAAGGATGCGAATTTGGTCAGGAATGAGAACGGGTATTATGGGGTGAACGCACAGCCCTTCAATCCTGAAAATCCTGCCTTTGGTGGGGTGTATGTGTTGACTACGAAGGAGGGATTAATTTACGAGATTGATGCTAAAACTGGGGATTTGTTGACTGCTACTGATGCGAATGGGAATAAGTTGACTTTTAGCGATGCGGGGATTAAGAGTTCGACAGGTAAGTCGGTGACTTTTGAGAGGGATGTGGTGGGAAGGATTGTCAGTGTTGTTGACCCGGATGGGAAGAAGGTTAAGTATGAATACGATGCGAAAGGGGATTTAGTTGCTGTTAAGGATAGGGAGAATAATACGACTAGCTTTAAGTACGAAGCTGCGAATAATCCTCACTTTTTGACTGAGGTTGTTGATGCGTTGGGAAGGAGTGGGGTGAAGACTGGGTATGATGATTCTGGTCGTTTAAAGCAGATGATTGATGGGAATGGGGAAAAGGTGGAGTTGGTTTATGACTCGGCTAATTCGATTCAGAAGGTTAAGGATGTTTTTGGGAAGGAAACGACTTATGTTTATGACTTGCGGGGGAACGTTCTCACTGAGATTGACCCGTTAGGGAAGCGGATTGACAGGACTTTTGATGGGGATAATAATGTTCTGAGTTCTACCGTGGTTACCAGAGAGTTGAATGCTGCTGGAGTTTCGGTTGAGGTGAAGTCGAAGACTGAGTGGACTTACGACAGTCAGGGGAATAAGTTATCTGAAAAAGATGCTTTGGGGAACGTGACTCGATGGACTTATAATCAATTTGGGCAAATCCAAACTAAAACCAACCCATTAGGTCAAACGACTACCCACAAATATGACAACAGAGGTAATCTTTTGTCTACCGATAATTCTATAGGAACCACAAAACAAACCTACGATCGCTCCGGCAATATCACTGCAATTATTGATGCACAAGGACGAGAAACTAAATTTGAATATGACTCAGTTGGCCGAGTAACTCGTCAAATTGATGCGCTAGGTAACTCAACTACTTACACTTATGATGCCAGTGGAAAAACACTCACCGAAACAACCACACTCGCCATTACAAACGGATCGCGGACACTTATCAAAAGGTGGACTTACGATGCTGAAGGTCGCGTTACCTCAGAAACCGATCCACTCGGTAATGTTATCCAATACGAATATGACAGACTAGGTAATATGACTGCCCTCATAGAAAAGGGCATGAACGATCGGCGCACCGAATACCGTTATGATGCAAAAGGTCAGCTAGAACAAACTTTGTATGCTGACGGTACATCCGTGCGTTCTATTTATGATGCAGCCGGTCGAGAAATCGCCACTATTGACCAAAAAGGACAGACCACCCACTTCGTCTATGATGCTTTAGATCGTCTCATCGAAACTATTTATCCCGATAACACGCCTAGTGACCTTTCTGACAACCCCAGAACCAAAACTGAATACGATAAAATCGGTCGCATCAAAGCCTCTATTGACAAACGGGGGAATCGCATCGAGTATGAATACGATCGAGCGGGTCGCCCTATCCTGATTCGCGATGCTCTGAACAATGAAACTAAATATACCTATGATGCAGCCGGAAATAGGCTGACTGAAACCGATGCTCGAAACCAGACGACCAAGTTTGTCTATGATGCCCTGGGCCGCCCTGCTGAAACTCTCTTCGCAGATGGCACTCGTACCATCACTACCTACGATGCTGTTGGGCGACGGAGTTCTTTTACAGACCAAGCTGGCCGCACGACCTATTTTGTTTACGATGGGCTGAATCGACCTGTTGAGGTTATTCATCCAGACGACACGCCATTAGACCTCTCAAACAACCCCAGAACTAAGACTGAGTATAACGAACTCGGTTGGGTTACTGCCCAGATTGATGAATTGGGGAATCGCCAAGAATACGAGTACGATGAAAAAGGTCGTCTAATTGAGTCTCGCAGCGATTGTCTTTGCCGTCGCAAAACCTACACCTACGATGCGTTTGGAAATCGGATTAGGGAAACAGATCAGCTAGGACACACGACTTCTTTTGTTTATGACAAGCTAAACCGTCTTGTAGAAACTCGCTTCCACGATCGCTCCTACACAACTACTACCTATGATGAATTGGGGCGGGTTAAAACTCAGACAGACCAAGCTGGAAAAACCACTGAATTTGAGTACGATGCCTTGAATCGCTTGAGTGCCGTTGTTGATGCGCTCCAGCAGCGGACGGAATACAAGTATGACGATTCTGGCAACTTAATCCAAGCCAAAGATGCCAACCAACACATCACTCAGTACGAGTATGACAAATTGAATCGCCGCACTGCTACTATTCTGCCGTTAGGACAGCGATCGGACACTACCTACGACCCGGTTGGTAATATCGCCAGCACCACTGATTTCAATCGGAATATTATTACCTATGAGTACGACAAACTCAACCGCGCGATCGCTAAGCGGTTCCCTGACAGTACCGCAGTCGAGTACACTTACACGCCAATGGGTCAAATCAAGACTACCAAAGACCAGCGAGGAATAACTGCTTATGATTACGATGTGCGGGAGCGGCTGATTTCTCGAATTGACCCCGACAACCAATTCATCCGCTACCGCTACGATGCAGCTAGCAACCGCACTGAGGTCATTACTCCCACTGGCACAACTAAATACACCTATGGCAAATACAATCAGTTGGAGACAGTCACAGACCCCAACTTGGGACTTACCCGGTACACTTATGACAAGATAGGGAATCTCGTCCGCACCGTATTGCCAAACAGTACGGTTGAAACTCGCCAGTATAACGACTTGAATCGGCTGGTGCTCTTAGAAAATACCGGGCCTTCTGGAGTGATTTCCAGTTATCGCTACACGCTAGATCCAGTTGGAAATCGCAAGGTTGTGGAAGAACATGACGGTCGCAAGGTTGAGTACAATTACGACCCTCTCTATCGGTTAACTCAGGAGAAAATTACCGACCCGGCTGCAAGTAATCGCACAATTGACTATACCTACGATCCTGTAGGAAATCGCCTGAGCAGTAATGATTCTGTAACTGGGATGACAAACTATACCTACAACAATAACGATCGATTGTTGAGTGATGGCAGCAATAGCTACACTTACGATAACAACGGTAATACTCTATCTCGGATTAAAGATGCCACAGATCGAGTAGTTTACAATTGGGATTATGAGAATCGCTTGATTGGGGCGAATATTACCAGACCTACTGGCACTGTTCAAACTCAATACAAATACAATCCCGATCATATCCGGGTGGCGACAACAGTCAACGGACAGGAAACTCGCTACTTAATTGATGCAAATCAGCCTTATGCACAAGTGTTGGAAGAGTATGCCCCTGGCGGTGCTGTGCAAACTTCTTATGTTTATGGAAATGATTTGATTTCTCAGAATCGGGGCGGGGTACGATCGTTCTATCATGTGGATGGTTTGGGCAGTACGAGGGCTTTGACGAATTCTAGCGGTGCGGTTACGGATACTTACGATTATGAGGCTTATGGAAGTTTATCAGGTTCGGTAGGTAATACTGTCAATAACTATCGCTTTGCAGGGGAACAGATCGATCCTTATTTGGGCGATTACTATCTCAGGAGAAGGTACTATGACTCTGACAGCGGGCGGTTTACAACTACAGATCCGTTTGAGGGGTGGTTGGAGGAGCCATTGTCAAGAGCGAAGTATCCTTACGTGCATGGGAATCCGGTAAATGCGATCGATCCTACTGGTCTTTACTCGTCAATAATGGAATTTTCAGCATTCCAAACAACGCTGAATGCCTTGGTAGCTCAGTCACTACCTTCGATTAGTATAGGTATGACAGCCGGAGGTTTAATAGCACTTCCTATTGCAGTTGTTGGTGTTCTTGCTCGGCTACACGTTCTAGGTCAAACTTTTCCTGCTAATGTTAATAGATGGGGTGTCCCAATCATCGTGTGGGGAGGCGGCGATTTGCCTGAAACTACAAACCATATATTTAAGGCTTTGACTGGCTCTGGCTATACAGTAGGTAATCCTGACGGTAATTTATTAGGTTCTACACCAATTACACCTTTATTAAGCAGAGTAGACCCCTCCACAAACCCTAGGCGTTGGTACAATTCGGAACCTCAATGTCAAGGAAGAACAGGTCGTGCAGGAGGAATTCCTATTAGGGTATGCGATGAATATCCTTATGCTTCATCTGCACAAGGAGGAGAAGCGAACTACAGGTTAGGAAGTGTTTCCATACATCCTGTACTTAATACAGAACAAAGTATTGGGCTAACTGGGATACGAAATACTCAAGGACTTAGGTTGGAGGCGTTTTACAGGCGAGCTTTTGTTGGAAGAAATGGCATTGCCGATCCTACCAGTTGGTATGTTAACTTTGCATTCCCCTGGCTTCAAACTTTTTGGGTAGACAGAGGAGGCAGAAGACAATCTTTCTAAAGCTTGATGTATTGTATAAGCATCTTTTTGGTCGGAATTATAACTTTTGTGCAGTCCAACAAAGTTATAATTTTTCAATGGAATTTATTAAACAACGTTAATCTTTACTTCAACACAAGGAGTTTTTAAATGGGAACTTTAATTGAAGCTTTGGAAAGAATTATGAACTGGCTAAGGAAGCATCAGCCAGACTATGCTGCTTCCTTTCTGCCTGGACTTAAATCTGAAGAAATTCAGGCAGCGGAAGCAAAAGTGGGATTTAAACTGCCCCCAGAAATTTATGAACTTTACCAGTGGAGAAATGGAACAGAAGAAGATGCTAAGGCGGTATGCTTTCCCACCATGCAGTTCTTGCCTCTTTTTACAGCTGTGGAGTGTAGTCAAGGATGGAATGGATACATTTTAGAAGAAAAAAAAATTATAGAGGATAGTAAATGGTATGAAACAAGTCCTTTGTTTATATTTCTTCAAAACAATTGTGACTTCTGTGGTGTTCCTATTGTTGACTATCAAATAGAAAAATCACCAGTAGTTGTTCTTGGTGAAGGATATTTGCCATATATTTTTTATACAAGTCTCACTGACATGATGTTAACGCTAGCAGAATGCTACGAAACAAACGCATACTACTTAGCTAAAGATGGATATATTGAAGAAGAGGAGTGTAAAGCTGCTGTGGTTTTACGCAAATACAATAGCGAGCTTAATGAAAAAGCGCTTTCAGATTTTCAATCTATTTTGTCACAGCCACTATATTTTTCAACACGAGACTATTCAAGCAGTTTAGTTAGACCAGTTATTGAAGCCACAACTGTTATGGGTAGATTTAAAGATCCAAGAAGTGTCGATTTGTTATTGGAAGCTTTACAGGTTTGGGGTAAAGTTAAAGGTTTAAGTAGAGATGGAGTTTGTTCTTGGGTAATAAAGGCTTTAGGTGAAATGTGTGACGTTAGGGCGTTGCAACCGCTGACTAATGCTTTGCAAGATGATTCTCCGTTTGTTAGGAAAGAAGCTCAAGAAGCTTTGTTAAAGTTTAGATATAATATGGGTTAAACCTAGCATGGCTCCTACTGGGCTGTTTTTACAGGACAGTGGCGCTGCTATTAATATCTCCTCAATTTTGAGTACCTTTCAATACCTGTCACCTTACCTGGGAGCCGCCGGAGCAGGACTTGTTTTTTCAAGCGGGAGTTCTCCATTGCCACCGACAGCATCAGTAGCTTATCAGGTAAATTTGGCTGTCAGTAAATCAACAATTAGAGAATGCTATTTAACAGGAAATCAAGATTGTGAAGCGGGTATTCCAATAGTCTTTTATGGACAAACATTCCAGGGGCAATCTTTACAAAAGACTACTGAACACATACAAAATGCTCTGCAAGCTGGATTACCATCGCTTCTCAGTGCGTGGGGCAACTGTCCCCGCCGATCACGGCACAAGAAAGTGGTACAAAAATAAACCCCCGTGCAACCAACCTGCAAAAGGAAGATATGTAGAAGCAGCGAAAAGTCAAGGCATAATAATTCGTAAGGAGAATGTAACGTGTGATGAATATCCTTTTTATGGAAGCGAACAGGGTGGACGAAAAAGTTATGATGGAGGATTCGTGTCGCTTCGATTAGTTCCTGAACCAGAGGCTGGACTACAGGGTAGACTAATGGATGACGATCATCTACGAGAAGCTGGCGTTGTCAAAGGAGACGTCTTCAAGAAGTGGTATGGTGTTGTTTCAATACCCGAACTACCTAGTTCATTTTGGCGCAATCGTAACATAAATAGTTGATTTAGCTAAGGATTCCATAAAATATGTCTATACTCACACAAACTATGGAAAAAATTGTTGATTGGCTGCGAGTTAATGACCCTGAATCAATTGCTGAGTTACGCCCGGGTTTGACCGACCAAGAAATTGAAAAAATAACTCAAAATCTTCCCTTGTTTTTTCATACTACAAATTTGACCGAGCAAGAAATTGAACAATCTCTTCCCTTAATTCTTCCGTGGGAAGTACGAGAAATTTACCACTACTGCAATGGAGAGATTGCGCTAACACCTTCTTTATTTTTAGAACCCTTGGAGAAAGCTATTGAAAACACTTGCTATGGCGAATGGATGAGAGGAAACAAGATTTCTTCTTCTAGCCATATACTTCCTCTTTTTCATGGAGACGGGAAAAATTTCTATTATGTCATTTGCGATTCAGCAAACAAATCTCCAGTTTGGTGCGTATATGTCGGAGAAGCTCCTAGAATGTATGCTGCTAGTTTAACTAGCTTAATATTAAGCACTTGGGAATGTTATGAAACGGGGGTTTATTATATGTATTTTGATGAAGAATCTGGTTGTTCTTATGTAGAGGACGATGACAATTCAGAAAAAGCTGAGGAAATTTTCCAAAAGTACAATCCCGAACAGATGAATGATTGGAGATATTTTAACAGAGATTGAGAAAAGGAAAGCTAATGAGAGAGATTTACAGAGAAGCAAATGTCCGTCTTGCGGATTCGTTTGGTGTTATAACCCTCCCCAATCAACGGATTAATTCGTATTGGATCGATCGAAATGGCGTAATTGGTAGATGACGATAACCCTGAATTTTATTTGATTCTTTGAGCTGGCCAAGGATGTAAAATCATGGAACAATTAACAAATGCTTTGAAACGCATTTTAAAGTGGATAAAAACAAATGATTCACACAGAGCTTCTATCTGGCAGACCGGACTAAGTTTATCAGAGATTGAAGAAAGGGTGAAAGTATTACCATTTTGTTTACCCCAAGAAGTTTATGAACTTTACAAATGGAGGAACGGTTTTATACCGGGGACACGAGGATGGATGCAAGGTTTTGGAGGGCATGATTTTTATAACTTAGATTTTGTCATCAAAAACTATTTCAATCAGATTGAATACTGTAAAACATGCGCTGTCCTTGATAATAATCCTTCTTCTGAACCCCTCAGAAACCCACAATGGTTTTCTCTGTTAGGTCATGATAAGCGAGATTATTTTGTCATTGGCGAACAAGAACAAAAACAAGAATCTCCCGTGTTTTGCTTTGACTATGGAGATTGGGATGATTTTAGACCCAAGTTAAAATATAGCAGCCTTACTTCTATGATGCTAACCATTGCCGAGTGCTATGAAACAGGTGCTTACTATCACTACAAGGTGGAAGGACGAGAGATAACAAGTTTCGGAATGAATTACCCAGCAGCAGAATCCATCCGCAAAAAATACAACCCCGACTGTGAGTACGACGCTCCTATAGAAGAACTCCTCTAGAAAAGAAATAAGGCGAGTAATTATTAAACAACCTTAATTTTTTTCTCTAGCTAAAGATGCGGCTGGAAATGCCGGAACCGCAACTCAAACAGTAGCAGCAATTGACCCCACCGATGTCAACGCACCAATTATTAATATCAATTTAGAAGATGATGTTGATGTTTCTGCACCTCTGGTAATTCGAGGTACGATAACCGATAGCAATTTGGATTACTATACTTTGTCAGTAGCCCCGGTTGGTAGCAGTCAATTTAAGGAAGTTTATCGGGGAACTACTGCTGTCACTAACGGCACGATTGCTACCTTCGACCCGACTGTTTTGGCTAACGGCGCTTACGTTCTCAAATTCACTGCTTTCGACGCTAACGGTAACGGTTCGACCACTGAAAGGACGGTGAATGTTGCGGGTGATTTAAAGTTGGGCAATTTCCGGTTATCCTTTACTGATTTATCGGTTCCAGTTGCGGGAATTCCGATTAATGTAACTCGAACTTACGATTCTTTGAATGCGAATTCTAGCGATGATTTTGGCTACGGCTGGCGGATGGAATTCCGGGATACTGATTTGAAGACTTCGTTAAAAGCTGACCCGACTTACGAGGAGTTGGGGATTAATACCGTAGCATTTGATAGCAAGACTAAGGTATTCATCACCCTACCCGGTGGTAAGCGGGAAACATTTACATTCAAGCCACAATCGCATCATCTGAATCAGTATTTAGGGGCGGCTGGGCCGGGGGCTGCGATATATAAGCCGGCTTTTGAGTCTCAAAAGGGTTCGACGGTGACTCTGACGGTTAAGGATGCGAATTTGATACGGAATGAGTACGGCGAGTATTACGGGGTGAACGCACAGCCTTTCAATCCTGAAAATCCTGCCTTTGGTGGGGTGTACGTGTTGACTACTAAGGAGGGATTGGTTTACGAGATTGATGCGAAGTCTGGGGATTTGTTGACTGCTACTGATGCGAATGGGAATAAGTTGACTTTTAGCGATGCGGGGATTGCTAGTTCTAGCGGTAAGTCGGTGACTTTTGAGAGGGATGTTGCTGGAAGGATTGTCGGTGTTGTTGACCCGGATGGGAAGAAGGTTAAGTACGAATACGATGGGAAGGGGGATTTGGTTGCTGTTAAGGATAGGGAGAATAATGCAACTCGGTTTGAGTACGGAGATGAGGACAGACCGCACTTTTTGACTGAGGTTATCGATTCGTTGGGACGCAGTGGAGTTAAGACTGAGTATGACGAATCCGGTCGTTTGAAGCAGATGGTGGATGCGAATGGTTCGGCGGTGGAGTTGGTTTACGATGCCTCTAATTCGCTTCAGAAGGTTAAGGATGTTTTTGGTAAGGAAACGACTTATGTTTATGACAGTCGCGGGAATGTTTTAACTGAGATTGACCCGTTAGGGAAGAGGGTTGATAGGACTTTTGATGCGGATAATAACGTTCTGACTGAGACTGTAATTACCACTGAGTTAAATGCTGCTGGGACTTCTGTTGAGGTGAGGTCGAAGACTGAGTGGACTTATGATGCGAAGGGGAATAAGTTAACTGAAAAAGACCCGTTGGGTAATGTTTCGCGGTGGACTTATAACAGTCGGGGACAGGTTTTGACTGAAACTGATGCGTTGGGGAATGCTGCGACTTATACTTATTCTCCTAGCGGGAATTTGCTGACGACCTCTGATGCGGCTGGGAATGTTACTAAGTTCAGCTACGATATGAGGGGAAATCTTCTTACTCTTATCGATGCTGCGAACAAAGTTACTAAGTTTACCTACGATGGTTCGGGAAATGTACTCTCGGTTGAGGATGCTTTAGGAAGTAAAACAACTTTCACCTACGACAACAGTGGGAATCGTTTAACTGAAACTCGCACTGTAACTACTTCTTTAGGTATTCAGCAACTGGTTACTAAATCAACTTACGACAGTAACGGTAAAGTTAAGTCAACGACTGATGGATTAAATGGAGTTACTAAATACGAGTACGATGCTAATGGGAATCAAGTTGCTGTAATTGATGTTTTGAATCGTCGCACTGAGTATCGTTACGATAATAAAGGTCAGTTAATTGAGACGATTTATCCTGACAATACTCTCAGCAATCCGGCTGACAATCCGAGAACGATTAATCTGTACGATAAGGGCGGCCGTTTGCGGGCTAGTGTTGACTCAGACAAGTTGGTAACTCATTACAATTATGACGATGCTGGGCGGTTGATTGAAACGATTTATGCCGATAAAACTGATACTTTGTCTCAATTAGTTACTGTTCTTGCACCAAATCAAACACTTGCTACAATTGATTGGACTGCTGTTGTTTATCCCGATGAAACGCCTGCTTTCTTATCGAACAATCCCCGCAGCTTAACTGAATATTACAAAAATGGTGATGTCAAAGCTGAGATTGACGAGTTAGGAAATCGCACTGAGTATCGGTATAATGATAACGGTCAATTGGTGGAGGTTATTTATGCTGATGATACGCCTGATAATTCTGATAATCCCAGAAGTCGCACTGAGTACGATAAGTTAGGACGGACTGTTGCTAGTATTGATGCGTTGGGAAGGGTGACTCGTTACGAGTACGATAGTTTAGGTCGGTTGGTGAAGACTGTTTATCCCGATGCTACTCCTAACAACCTTTTAGACAATCCGACTTCCAAGACTGAATATGATAGTTTGGGTCGCCGCATTTCTACTACTGATTCGGCTGGGAAAACAGTCAAGTACGAGTACGATGCTTTAGGTAGATTGACTGCTGTCGTGCAGACTTTGAATCAAGCTGGAACCAATCCAATTAATCTCAGAACCGAGTACGGTTACGATGAAGCTGGAAGGTTGATTTGGCAAGAGGATGCTTCTGATAATCGGACTGAGTTTGAGTACGATAAAAACGGTCGTCGCGTTGCGGTTGAGTTACCGTTAAATCAAAGGTCGAGTACGACTTATGATGAGGTGGGGAATGTTAAGACTGTTACTGATTTTAATGGTAATAAGATTACCTACACTTACGATGCCGAAAATCGGTTGTCAAGCAAGCAGTTTGCGCCCGGTAGCGGCGAATCTCCGGTAACGTTTACTTACACCGCTGGCGGGCAAATTCAAACCGTTGTTGATGGACGGGGAACGACGAATTTTCAATACGATGAACTGGGACGGTTGGTATCGAGACAAGACCCGGATGGCCCTTATTTGGCAAGCAATGTAACGATTGAATACGATTACGATGCTGCGGAAAATCGAACACAAGTGAGGACTCCGAGTGGTGCAACTAAATACGAGTACGACGCACAAAATCGTTTGGAAAAAGTTATCGACCCGGATTTGGCAGAAACGAAGTATTTCTACGATGCTGAGGGGAATTTGTCGAGGACTGAGTTGCCGAATGGTGTGGAGGAAGTGAGGACTTACGATGAGTTGAATCGGTTGAAGTTGTTAGCTTATCAAAGGAATAACGTAACGATTCAGAGTTTTGATTATACTCTCGATCCTGTGGGGCATCGCAAGGTTGTTACGGAACAAAACGGCAGGAAAGTTGAGTACGAATATGACGATTTGTATCGACTGACCAAAGAGACAATTACCGATTCGGTTAATGGCAACCGCACGATTAGTTACGGTTACGATGCGGTGGGGAATCGGTTGACGAAGACTGATTCTGTTACTGGAGTGACGAGTTATGTTTATGACGATAATGACAGGTTGTTGAGGGAGGAATTGCGGCAGAATAATGTGTTGGTTAAGACGACTGAGTATCGTTACGATGCGAATGGGAATACTACTCGCAAGATTGAGAACGGTACTCAAGAGACGGTTTATACTTGGAATCTTGAGAATCGTTTGATTGGCGTTCAAACTCCGACGGGCGAGAATATTAGTTATGCTTACGATGCGGATGGGGTGAGGGTTAGCAAGACGGTTAATGGGGTGACTACTGAGTATTTGGTTGATAAGAATCTTCCTTACGCTCAGGTGTTAGAGGAATCTGTTAATGATGCTTTGATCGCTAGTTACGTCTATGGATTGGATTTGATTAGTCAGGAGAGGGGGAATGCTGATTCGTATTATTTGGTTGATGGGTTGGGCAGTACGAGGGGGTTGACTGATGCTAGTGGGGTTGTCACTGATACTTACAGTTATGATGCGTTTGGCAATTTAATTGCATCTGCTGGTGCTACTACTAATAATTATCTGTTTGCTGGAGAGCAGTTAGATCCGAATTTAGGGGATTATTATCTGAGACAGCGTTATTACAATCCTGGTGTAGGGCGGTTTACTCGGCGGGATACTTATGAGGGTAGCCTTTCCAATCCAATATCGCTGCACAAGTATGTTTATGGTAATAGCAACCCTGTTAACTACATCGATCCAACAGGGCTTTTTGGTATGTCTTTGCAAGAGCTTAACGTTACCCAGGCTCTAGCTGATGCCTTGGCAGTTAGTGTAGGTGTTTATGGTCTTGTAACAAGTTCTTATAGACCAGAGCCTCTTGGAGGTTTTGGGG
>JAYFMW010000019.1:0-124312 GCA_042408215.1 Microcoleus sp.
TTCTGTCTCAGTCCCTTAATTTCACCTTGACATTTTTCTCGTTGTTTGCGATATTGAGTTTAGCTCTCGCTTTCACTCTCTATCTGTTAATTTTTTGACGAGGTTAATAGTGCTTTAAGCTTTCAAACTATTCTTTTTTCTAGGTTCAGCGCGCGTTTCGGTGAATCGCTTCTCTTCCGGCGCTTTATTAATATACTTACTTCGCCTGGTGTTGTCAAGCGTTTTGTGAAACTATTTTTGACTTTTTTTTAAACCTATACACTGTCAGGGTTTCGGCTTTTGGACCAGGCTCCGACATCCGCTGGCTGATGCCTCTTTTCCGGAAGGGGTCTTTTTTTCGGCACTCCGGGGGCTTTTTGGGCTCTGAAGCTCCCGCCTATGGGTAGAATGTCTCTACATGATGTAGATGTCCTATATATAGATGTTCGATCGCCCGCTCATGAAAAAAACTACAGCTCGCCCTAGTGCCTTATTCCTTACCTGTGCTTCACTGCTGCTGGCTTGCAGTCAGACGAACACTCCCCAAACCTCTACCACAGCATCTCCGGCGACTTCGCCATCTGCTGGTGCTTCACCAGGGGGTTCGGCTGGGGGAAGTTCCAACACTATATATATAGGGATTGGGGTGGCCCAAACTAGCAATGTGGCTTTACTCGGCCAGGAGCAAGTGGCTGGGGCGAAAATTGCTGAGAAGTATTTCAACGACAAGGGCGGTGTGGATGGGACGCCGATTAAACTGGTGTTCCAAGATACTGGTGGAGATGAACAAGGGGCGATCAATGCATTCAATACTCTGATCAATCAGGATCAGGTGGTGGGTATTGTGGGCCCAACTCTCTCCCAGCAAGCTTTTAGTGCCGATCCGATCGCCGATCGCGCCAAAGTACCGGTTCTCGGACCCTCCAACACGGCTAAAGGCATTCCCCAGATTGGGGATTATGTCGCCAGAGTCTCCGCGCCTGTAGCCGTGGTAGCACCTAACGCAGTTAAAGCCGCCCTCAAGCAAAATCCCAATATTAAGAAAGTAGCGGTGTTTTTTGCTCAGAATGATGCCTTTAGCAAATCTGAGACTGAAACTTTCCAGACAACGGTTAAAGATATGGGTCTAGAATTGGCAACAGTCCAAAAATTCTTGACTACTGATACAGATTTCCAATCTCAAGCCACTAATGCGATAAATGTCAAGCCCGATCTGATAATTATTTCCGGGTTGGCCGCTGATGGAGGTAATTTAATCAAGCAATTGCGGGAGTTGGGTTACAAAGGCGTTATCATTGGGGGCAACGGTCTGAATACTTCTAATGTATTTGCTGTTTGTAAGGCGCTCTGTGATGGGGTTTTGATTGCCCAAGCATACAGCCCGGAATATCAGAATGAAATTAATAAAGCTTTTCGTGAGGCTTATCGCGCTCAATTTAAGAAGGAACCGCCTCAATTTAGCGCTCAAGCTTTTACTGGCGTACAAGTTTTTGTTGAGTCGCTAAAGGCGATAAATGCTCAGTCGAAGGTTAGCCAAAAACCTTTGGCAGAATTGCGTACAAATTTGAATCAGCAATTGTTGGGTGGAAAGTATGATACGCCTTTGGGGGAAATTTCTTTTACGCCTGAAGGTGAGATTAATCAAAAAGACTTTTATGTGGCACGGATTAAGATGGAGGCGGATGGCAATAATGGTAAGTTTGAGTTTTTGAAATGAGGGAAGTTCGGCAACGGATTCTGTAACGGATGTAACGGATGGATGGAAGAGGGAAGTTCGGCAACGGATTCTGTAACGGATGTAACGGATGTAACTGATGTCAGTCACACCGAAGAAGTAAGAGGGAAAAAGGAAAATCCGTGACGTATTTGTTGTTGAATGATTTCGGTGTGATGCTCAATTCTTAACTGGCGATGGATTTAACTCTGTTTCTGCAACAATTTTTGAATGGTTTGTCGATCGGCAGCGTGTATGCTATTTTTGCTCTGGGATATACGCTGGTGTTTTCGATTCTCGGAATTATTAATTTTGCTCACGGTGCAATATTTACCTTGGGTGCTTATTTCACTTATGCGCTGATGGGAGGTACTTTCGGTTTTAATGGGTTGTGGGCTAATGCTCGAATTCCCGTGGAATTGCCTTTTGCTGTGGCGTTAATTTTGGGAAGTGTCATGGCTGGTTTGGTTGGAGTAATTGTTGAACGAATTGCTTTTTTGCCTTTGCGCCGCCGACACTCTGATCCTCTGCTGACGGTGGTTTCTAGTTTGGGTGTTGCAGTGGCTATCGCCAATATCATCCAATATCTAGTGGGTGCGGAAATCTACACTTTTCCTGCTAACACTTACGGCTATTTGCCTGCTGCAATTAACTTCGGTACAGTGGATAAACCTATTCCGATTCGGACTGTTCAAATAGTAATTTTTGTGGTATCAGTTGTGATTGTGGCTGTCTTAACTTATTTAATAAATTTCACTAAGTTTGGCAAAGCAATGCAGGCGGTGGCTGAAGATGCTACTACTTCTAGTCTGTTGGGTATTGATACCGATCGATACATTGTGTTGACGTTTTTTGTGAGCAGTTTTCTGGCTGGTTTGGCGGGGAGTTTGGTGGGTTCTAGTGTTAGTATTGCTGGGCCTTATTTTGGTATTGCTTTTGGTTTGAAGGGTTTGGCGGTGATTGTGCTTGGGGGCTTGGGGAGTATTCCTGGGGCGGTTTTGGGTGGGTTTATAATTGGTTTGGTGGAGGCTTTTGTGCCTGGTGATTTTTCGGCTTATAAGGATGCTGTGGCTTTTGCTATATTGTTTATTATGCTATTGGTTAGGCCGCAGGGTTTGTTTGGTCGGCGTTTGATTCAAAAGGTGTAAGATAATTAGGCGATTGAAATTGGGGCAACCACGGGGGGATTGCCCCTACAGAAATCGGGGCAACCACGGGGGATTGCCCCTACATAAACTAATTAGATCGGAATGATTTAACCGCAGAGGACGCAGAGAACGCAGAGAAAGAGAAGAGAGAAATGAATGATTATGATGGGACTGGATTTGAGATGAAGTTGGTATTTAAGTATGTTTATTATTTAAAATAAAATCATGGCTGCATTTTTTACTACTTATGGGTTTTTGATTGTCTCGATGTTGCTGGGTGCAATGTTGGGAATGTCGCTGTATTTGCCTTTAATGACTGGTCAGTTGTCTCTGGCTAGCCCTGGTTTTTATGCGTTGGGTGGGTATATTGCGGCGATTCTGTCTACGACGGTGTTTAAGCCGACAGGGGGTTTATTTCCTCTGCCATTGCTGTTGGTGGAGATGATAATTGCAGGGGTTGTTTCGGGGTTGCTGGGGATTTTGGTGGGAATTCCGGCGCTGCGGTTAAGTGGGATTTATTTGGCGATCGCAACTATTGCTTTTGTGGAAATTTTGCGGGTTTTATCGCTAAATCTGGATATCACTGGCGGGGCTGTGGGCATTTTTGGGATTCCGCAACCGTTTGCGACGCCGATCGAGTATTTGTGGATTGTACTACCTTTGCTGTTGGTAAGTATGGCGATTGTCTATCGGTTGGAACGGATTCGGGTGGGGCGGGCTTTTGCGGCGATTCGGGCTGATGAGTTGGCGGCGGATGCGATCGGCATTAACCCAACTTTTTATAAGGTTTTGGCTTTTACGTTGGGTGCTGTTTTGGCTGGGGTTGTGGGTGCGATTAGTGCTCATTTTCTGAATACTTGGAACGCGCGTCAAGGTACTTTTGATGCTAGTATTATTTACTTGACTTCTGTGTTGATTGGTGGTAGCAGAAGTTTTCTGGGAGCAGTTTTGGGTGGGATGGTGTTTACTGCTTTGCCGGAGGTTTTGAGGGGGATGGCGACTATTCAGGGATTGCCGGTTTGGTTGGCGCAATTTCTGCGGGATGGGCGGTTAATTATTTTTGGGGTGCTGATTGTTTTGGGGACGATATTTTTTCCGCAAGGTTTGGTGAAGCCGGAGTTGTTGAAGAGGTGGAGGAAGGGCGATCGCACTTCTGTTTAAAATTAGATTTTTGGTAAACAAAGGTGCGATCGCCTCCCCAATCCTTATAGATCGCCTATCCAGAAAAACAGTAAGGGGCGATCGCATCCCCAGTCCTTATCCATCGCCTATCTATAAAACCGTGTCTCACAGATCGCTTATGATAAATGTATCCTCGTATGTCTAGGAGTTTAAACTATGTCTCTCGCTGAGTTAATTCCTTTGGTGAACAGTCTGAGCCAGCCAGACAAATTATCACTCTTCAAACTCCTAGCTGTGCAAATCCCAAAGGCTGAACTACAAGTTATCTTTTCTGCATCAGAGTATCCGGTTTGGTCGCCCTACGACGCAACGGAAGCTGCAAACATTATGATGCAGATGATTCGGGATGACCGAGAGGCATCTACTCATGCCTAGTACGATCGAGTTTCCCTTTTCTGACGATGAAGCATTACCCACGATTCCGATCACTCTGAGTCATGCAGGTTTTTCTGTCTGCGCGAATGCACTGCTAGATACTGGGTCTGCGGTCAACCTATTACCTTATGACATAGGGCTGCAATTGGGTGCAATTTGGGAGGAACAAACTATCCGCTTGCCATTGGCTGGAAATCTTGCAATGGTTGAGGCGCGGGGTGTATTTGTGCACGTTCAAATTGGGAATCTGGAACCAGTTCGTCTAGCATTTGCCTGGGCACAATCCTCTCAAGTGCCCTTAATTCTTGGGCAAACGAATTTCTTTCGAGAATTTGATGTTTGTTTTCAGAGATCGCGATGCACGATCGAGATTATCCGCTTCTAATCAGCGTCGATGTCGATTAGATTGATAATAGCTTTTAGTAAAAAGCGATCGCATTCGCTGTAGGTTGGGTTGAGCAGCATTGAGCTTGTTGCCTGTCATTTATCGAATCAGGCGAAACCCAACATCCATTGGCTTGAGCGGGGCTTAGGTGTTGGGTTTCATGCTTCAACCCAACCTACGATGTGGGCTAATAGAATGGGGATGGCCCGCAATCTTTGTAAGGCGAGCAAGACCATGATACCTAAAGTTATGGATCGCCCACATACTGTAATTGATTAAGCGAGAATCGGATTGTTTGCTCATCACGAGCCACGAAATTGTAACACTGAATCCGTCGTCCTTCAAAGCCACGACCAATGTTGTCAGCTACCAGACAAGCTTTGTATGAAGTACCTGCACGCAATTTATCAGTTACTAACCGTGTTCTATCTTTATTCTGTGTCACATTTGAGTTCAGAACATTAATATTTGCACATCCTCCTGTACGCTCGTTGACGTTGAATTCAGGATCGGTGCAGATGTTGAAGTAGACAGCACCGCCTACGGGTGTAAAATCCCAAACAAATCTCATTTTTGCTATTTGTTGAGCCAAAGCCCCAGAAGATTGAAATAATGAACCTGTAATCAGTAACCCTAGAAAAAAGGTTCCAGGAAGTTGAGCCTTTATCTTCTTCATACTTAACAATTTAAGTGTCAAACAATACGTTCCCAATCAAAACCCAAGCCCGATCGCCCTGTCAGTGAAAAAAGACAAGGTGCGATCGCATCCCTACCCCTCATCAATCGCCCTGTCGGTGAAAAAAGATAAAGTGCGATACTGCTGCGCTGTAGAGCAGATCGATTTAGTAGGAAATCCCTTCTCTCCAACAAGCCGCTAGCTATCTGTTCTCAGTTTTATAACAAGCATGACCACCGTCACCCACAAAAATCCGACCCTCACCATTAAAGGGATTGAATAGGGGATTATTAGGCGAGTATTTCTGCCTGCACCAGTCCTTCAAATGATAGGAATTTTGTCGGCTTGTCCAAGTAGCTTGCCATTGTGAACCAGACTGACCGCTAGCGGTGATCGAACCTTCTAAACCTGCATTACGCCCAGAGAATGAAGCCTTGCTTTCAGCTTCGCTTTTACTAGAGCCTGACTCTGAAATCGCAACCCGACAAATAACATGGGTATCAGCTAAAGAAGCGACAATTTGGCCATTAGAGGCATTGATTTTGCTTGCACAGTAAGCATCCCAATCAGATTGACCCAAGTCTCCTAACTTGACATTAACTAATCCTGCCATTACTGGTGATTGCAAACCTACAAAGATAGTGGTTGCGATCGCACTTGAACCTAAGATGATACTTGCAGCTTTTTTCATAATTGCCATGAATCAAAAATTGATATGTTTCCAGGACAGTGGCATCACTACATTTGACAGCAATGCGCTTTCATTGAATCTAGATAGCAGGCTATCGGGGAAAGCGTGACGTACTCATTCAGAGTATCTACACCCCACGCATAGCTTTTCGATCGCACCCTGATAGGTAACTTAGCGGTCTAACTATAGACATCGCAAAAGCCTGAAAACTGGTAGATGAAATTCTGTTCACTAATACAGGCGATAAAACTAATTTTTATCTCTTTGCGTATCATAAGACCGATCGCTCAAAACTGCAAAGCGAAAAAAGACGGAAAAAGACGGGTATTTCTAAAATTGCGATGCAAGGCGGAAAAAGACTGATAAAGACGGATAAAGTCGGGTATACTAACCATAGTTCTCTGACAGCCCTACTGATGGACACTGCCCATATCTTGCAATTTGTAGATGAAGTGGTCTGCGCGAAGACGGGCAAACATCTCAATGACTTGCAACGTAAAATTATCAAGGGAATACTGAAGCAACAAAAGTATTCTGATATTGCAGATACTTACGGTTGTACGGCGGGTCATGCTAAGGATGTAGGTTACAAGCTTTTGCAAATGTTATCTGATGTTTTTGATGAACCAGTTGATAAATATAATCTTAAATCTGTGCTAGAACGGCAATTGAATCTGAATATAAATTTTGGCGATCGCATACTACTAATTTTGGTAATAGCAATACAATTAACTATATCAATGGTTGCTCAGAACTACCCACTGCTACCCCAGATAAAACTCGGTCTGAAACTCCTGACTTCCAGGACAGCACAAATCAAGTTAAGATTGAAATGGTTGGTAAATTACGACAGTTGGGATTGAAGGATGAGCAAATTGCAGGAGGTGCTAGGACTAGCCTTGGAGGTGGTGAGGCAGATAGATTGAAAAGAATGAGTTTATTTTCCGATCGCTCTCTTGCCATTCATCACTACACAGCCGCAGTCAAAGCTGTTAAAGAGTATGGAAGAAAAGCTAAAACAATATCATTTTCTGGAATACCTTGATCTATCAAATTTTGGGTAATTCCACATTCCATGCCATCGTATTCAATATAAACTTTTCCATCTTGTAGGGTAATGTAAATTAAATTCCCTCTCACTCGCCGTCCTCTATCCCAACCCACTTGCATGAGAGCATAGCGATCGCGTGTTTCATCAAATACCGGATCTAGTCTAATGTCTCCATGAGATGGACGCAATTTAGCATATTGAAGAATAACCTGTTTTACTATTTCTCGATTTGTCGCGCTGGTATCGATTGTTTTACCTCGGTTTTTTCAGTCCGCGCAGGCGGACTTTGTTTGTGTAGACGCGGTTTCAACCGCCGAGTCATAAAGGAATTTCTACTATTTATCGATCGCACCCCCAAATCTTAATAGTTTTGTCACTACTGCCGCTAGCCAAAAACTCTCCTTCCGGGCTAAAATTAACAGAATAGACCGAGTTAGTATGACCTGCAATATTACAAATTTCATGACCGTCTTTAACTCGCCAAATCTTGATAGTTTGATTGCTGCTGCTAGCCAGAATCTCGCCATCTGGACTAAAAGCAATAGAATCAACATACCACGAATGTCCTCTAATAGTTAAAACTTCTTGCCAATCTTTGACCCACCAAATTTTAATCGTATTGTCGTGACTGCCGCTAGCCAAAAACTCGCCATTGGGACTAAAAGCTATGCAGCGAACGCAGTCTGTATGACCTGTAAGCGTGCGAATTAGCTGACCATCTTTGACTCGCCAAATCTTGATTGTTCTGTCCCAACTGCTGCTAGCAAGAGTTTCTCCATCCGGGCTAAAAGCCACAAAATAAACTAAATTGATGTGACCCGCAAGCGTGCAAATTTCTTGCCCATCTTTGACTCGCCAAATCTTGATTGTTCTGTCCCAACTGCTGCTAGCAATCAGAGTGCCATCGGGACTGAAAGCTGCCCCGTAAACTGAGTTACTGTGCCCGATCAGGGTGCGAATTTCTTGCCCATCTTTCATCCGCCAAAGTTTGACAGTTTTGTCCTGGCTGCTGCTGGCTAGCATCAGTCCATCGGGGCTAAAAGCTACTGTATAAACCGAGTTAGTATGACCTGTAAGAGTCACTATTTCTTGGCCGTCTTCAACTCGCCAAAGTTTTATAGTTTTGTCATCGCTGCCGCTGGCTACAACTTCTCCGTTGGGGCTGAAAGCAACAGAGTAAATTAAGTTTTTGTGACCCGTTAGAGTGTGAATACATTGCCAGTTATAAGTTTGCTGCTGGGGCGGATTTGGAGTGGAAACGGGTTTAACTAACTTGGAAGTTGTTTGGGGAATTGCTAGGTCGATCGCAGCTTGGGGATTAATTTCTTTTAATACTTCAACAGCCGTTTGATAGCGACGGTTAGTAGCATTTTCAATCAGTTTATCTAAAACTTTACCTAGTTCTTCACTGACTGGGTTGTTCGCTAAATACTGTCGCCATATCCAGGCATCTTCACCGGGATCGAACAGGTCAAAAGGGGAAACTTGAGTTAGCAAATAAAGGCAAGTTACGCCTAAACTGTACAAATCGCTGGTAAAAAATGCTTTGCCTCTAGCTTGTTCGGGGGCGATGTATTCGGGGCTGCCGATGCTGGTTCCTGTTTTGAGTAAAGCCGTACCTGTGGCAATTTTCGCGCAGCCAAAATCAACTAAAACTAATTGTTTGTCGGCGCGGCGAATGATGTTTCCTGGTTTGATGTCTCGGTGAATAATGTTGTGAGAATGGATGAAGTGAATTACGGGTAGTAAGCTATTGAGTAAGTCTTTAATTTGAGTGTCTGTAAATGTGCCTTCTTGTTCGACGATTTGTGCTAAATTTTGTCCGTCGATAAATTCTTGTACTACATATTGTCGGCTGTCTTGGATGGAATAGGCTAATAGTTCGGGAATTTGAGGGTGTTTGCCCAATTCGTCTAATCGCATTGCTTCTTGTTCAAAAAGTTGGGCTGCTTTTTTGCTGTTGCGACTGCTTGCTGATGGGATGAGTTGGTTGTCTGTGGGTAAAAATTGCTTGATGACGCAGCGGGGTTTTGAGGGTTTGTCTTCGTCTACGGCGAGAAATGTTCTGCCAAAGCCGCCTTGTCCGATCGCCTTTATGGCCCGGTATCTGTCGCGCAACAGCAGTTTCGATCGGCAATTTTTGCACAGTTTGGCTGCGGGGGGATTTTGCGGCTTGGAACAGTTAGGATTGAGGCAGTAACTCATTCGATTTTGGATTGGGGATTTCGGATTTTAGATAAGACGGCGGTTGAAACCGCGTCTACACAAACGAAGTCCGCCTCCGCGGACTGAAGAAAATAACTGAAGAAAATAACAAAATTTTAACCGCCTTTGTCTTCAACCCGCGGAGGCGGGTTTTGTTTGTATAGACGCGGTTTCAACCGCCCGGTCTTCTTATCCCAAGCTATTTTAGAAGTTCCACATAACGGGATTGTCATCTAGATGATCGGTAACAGTTCGCCCGATCGCGTCAATTTCTTTGAGTGATTCTGCACTCAATTTAACAACAGCAGCTTTAGCATTTTCGGTGGCTTGTTCGCCATGACGCGCACCGACAATGGCATTTGTTTGTGGCTGGGAAATTAACCAAGCTAAAGCTAAATTACCCAAGCTTGTTTGATGTCGATCGGCAATTGGTCGCAGTTGATTTAATGCTGCTTGTATCCTTTCGTAATTCTCTTTATTGAATAGTTTGTTTTTGGCGCGGTGATCGCCCTCCTCAAACTTGTGTTCTGGCCCAAATTTACCCGTCAATATTCCTTGAGCTAGAGATGAATAGGCAAGGATTGAGATATGATGTTCGACACAGTAAGACATCGCGTCTTTTTCTACCCAGCGCCAAAACAGAGAATAGGGCGGTTGTAAACTGTCAATGCGTCCGTATTGGGCTGCTTCTTCTATTTGGGCGCGGGAGAAATTAGAAACGCCGATCGCCCTTATTTTACCCTGTTCTTTCAACTTATTTAATGCCTCCATTGTTTCCCCAATTGGTACAACTTCGGAATTCCAACTTCCAGAAGGCCAGTGAATTTGGTAAAGGTCGATATAATCAGTATTGAGGTTTTTTAGCGATCGATCGCACGCTTCGATTACCAAATCGTACTTGAGGTGATTGGCAAAAACTTTGCTAGCATAAACTACTTGCGATCGCACATCTGAAAGTGCTTCAGCGATGATTTGTTCGGAATGCCCTTCTCCGTAAACCTCAGCAGTATCAAAGGTGGTAATCCCTGCCTCAAAAGCCTCGCGCATGGCTTTGACAGTTTCGGCATCCTCAATTCCCACCCACATCCGCTTTCCAGCTTGCCAAGTCCCCATAATTATCGGGGTGATATAAATTTCCGATCGGCCCAATTGTCGCTTTTCCATATCTTCAACCCTGCTTTTTTTGTTAGCATTTATTCAGACGTCATATAATCTTAGCAGAATCAAGTTACTGTGGTTGCTGTCAAAGGCAGATTTTGTGACTATGATTAAAATCCCAGTGAATTGCTATGAAATCAACTACTCGCGCACTGAAAGAATGGAATGTAGCAGTTAATGCTTTGGAAGGGGGGAAAACGATTATGTTGTTGCGAAAAGGGGGCCTTCGCGAACAAGCTGGACATTTCCATGTCCCTGACAAGCAGGTTTTGCTGTATCCAACTTTTGAACACCAACAGCCGGATTTATTAAAGCCGGATTTTGCGAGTCAGGTAAAGACTGTCGAATCTGGCTGGCATCCGCAAACAATTAGAATTAGTAGTTGGGCTGAGATTACCGATGTTTTGTTAGTAGCTTGGGAACCTGCGATTGCGGCGGTTTTTTCCTATCATATTTGGAATGAAAAATTTGTAGGCGATCGCATTAACTGGAAAAGGACTCAGCCAATTTATATTTTACTATTACGGACTTATCAGCTAGCTACAGCGGCGGAAATTCCCTACATTGTACAATACGGGGGATGTCGTTCTTGGATTGATTTGGCTGCACCGGTTTCCCTGGAGGGAAGCGTGCCTGTTTTGAGCGAAAGAGAGTATATTAAACAATCAATGGAAATTCGCAATCTTATTGCAAATGGGTAATTGGGCATGGGGCATGGGGCATTGGTAATGGGTAATGGTAATACAGCAGTTCCCGCTGTTATGAAACACGGTAGGGACACTCCAGGAGCCCATTGGTGTCAACTTAAGCCTGAAACCCTTGGTATCTCTCGCTTTTACCTAAGTCTAGATCCCCCTAAATCCCCCTTAAGAAGGGGAGTAGGGGGTGACTTTGAGAAGACTCTTGTCCCCCCCTTCTTAAGGGGGGCTAGGGGGGATCTAGATTTAATAGTCAAACAACAGTCTCTGACTGGGTTTGACCTTAAGTTGACACCAATGGGCACGCTTGAGTGTCCCTAGGAGGATTGAACGATAAGTGGGTGTACCTCATAACAGCGGTTTCCGCTGTATCATGTCCGGTCGAATAGTTGTCATGCTGAGGGTCGCGAAGAATCTCCGAGATGCTTCGCTCACTCAGCATGACAAACAAGCTTTTATCGTAAGCGATCGATCGGACATGATATAATTGGTAATTGGTAATTGGTAATTGGCAATTGGTAACTGGCACAAACTTAATTGATAGTTTTTACTACTGTTTTCGAGAGGCGCTTTTCCACTAATCCCAGCCCAAAATCGGCAGCTAATGCCATCAAAGCCGCCGGAATTGCCCCAGCAAAAAGTAACTGATTGTTGACTGTAGCAACGCCCCGAAAAATAAATACTCCCAAGCCACCAGCGCCAATTGCAGCGGCGATTGTAGCGAGTCCGATCGCAATTACGGCGGCCACTCGCACCCCAGCTAGAATCACGCCCAGTGCCAAGGGAATTTCTACTTGCAATAGCAGTTGCATATCAGTCATTCCCATGCCTTTTCCGGCTTCGCGAATCGCCGGATCGACGCCGATAATTCCAGTATAAGTATTGCGGATAATTGGCAGTAAAGAATACAGAGTGAGGGCGATAATTGCCGTGCGATCGCCTATTCCACCTAATACCGGAACCGGAATTAACAAGCCAAATAGTGCTAAACTGGGAATTGTTTGCATAATATTCGCAAATCCCAAAATCGGCTTTCTCAACTTAGGTTTTAGAGTGACTAAAATACCTAGAGGAATCCCCACAATAATAGCGATGAAAATTGCAACTGTTACTAAATACAAGTGTTCGATCGAGTGCTGAATCATCTCAGCGCCATAGCGATTTATAAATTCGATCATTGAGTTATTAGTTATTGCTGGCTGTCAATCGATTTTAGATTTTAGATTTTAGATTTTAGATTTACCCCACGTATAAATGCGGGGGCTTGAGGATTTTAGATTTGGGATTTTGGATTGATTCCACGGATAAATCCGGGGGCTTGTACCACCTTTGAAATTATTGGTCAACCAGATCAATCATTTTCCATTTCAGGACTTGCTGCACCTGGATAGAAGCGAAAGTCCAGAATTTCTTCTAAGCTGTAAAGGCAGTTTTCAGGGAATGTTTTGAGAGGTAAATCGGTTTCTCCTACTGCTAAATCTCTACCGTTTTGATAAGCTTCTTGAAAAGCTTCTTGCAAATAAGGTTTCAGACTTGGGTTATCCTGTATCAGCCTGAGAGTGTCCCGCCGCTGCACTCGAATTGTTGACAGCCAGCTACGACTGCGCTGCTGGGGCTGATATTGCCACTTCAGCAAATGTCCGAGCAAAATGCTCAAACGATTTCTAATTTCTTGACGTTCCTGTTTACCCAAAGATTCAATCTCCTCAATTAAATTTGGCAAGTCAAGTTGACTCCACTGACACTTGCGAAGTAACTTGGCTTGTTCTTGCGTCCAAGCATAGAAGTCTGTCTCGTAAAGACTGTGCATCGTTTGATTATCAGCTTAGTTACTGAAACTATATTATCAAATTTTTGCGAAAATCATTCAAATCTAGCTAATTGCAAACAATCCAAAAATGCGCGAGCTTCCGGCTGCTGAGATTTGACAAATTCCTTGGGCGACGCCAATTCAACCAACTTTCCATCTTGCATCAAACCAATTCTCGAAGCTAAGAAAAAAGCTTCTTGAATGTCATGAGTGACCAATATAACAGTTTTGCCGAGTTGCTGCTGCAATTGATAGAATTCCCGTTGCAATTCTAGACGAGTAATGGGGTCTAAAGCACCAAAGGGTTCGTCCATTAATAGCACCGGAGGGTCAGCAGCAAGTGCTCTGGCGACACCCACTCGCTGTCGCTGTCCGCCGGATAATTGGCTGGGATAGCGTTTGGCGAAGTGCTGGGGGTCGAGGTTGACTAATTCTAGCAGTTGGCGGACGCGAGATTGAATGCGATCGCCCTCCCAACCTTCTAATTTTGGCACTAAACCGACATTTTGCTCGACAGTAAAATGGGGAAACAGACCGATTTCTTGAATCACGTAGCCAATTTTTCGCCGCAGTTGAATAGAGTTCCACTGAGTTGTCGCTTTTCCCATTACCAAGACTTGGCCGCTGGTTGGTGTTAGCAAATTGTTAATCAATTTCATGGTAGTAGTTTTGCCACTACCGCTGCGTCCTAGCAAGACTAAAACTTCTCCTTGCAGCACTTTAAGATTCAGGTTTTCTACTAAATATCTGCGGTCTATCCGATAGGTAACGTCGAGCAATTCGATCGCAAATTGATTCTTGGGAGCCATGAATTTTTTCGGTTAATTTAGTTTTTATGTCTGTTATTTTAGTTGAAATTTTAGCGAGGAGCAGCCGATTTAATTCCCTGGTTTATGAAAAATCCTGACTTTGCCATTCTAACAATAAGGCTCGACATTGGAGACAAGTTAATTTTTTTAGTAAATCCCGAATTCCGGCTGGTTCGACAGAATATGCAGCACCGATATGTTCGGGATTTACTGTTGCTTTCGGGTGCAATTCTGCGACAAAACCGTAGATTTTTTGATTGGAAAATGAACTATTAATTGCCCATCCGATCGCATTGAGAGGTCGGATACGGGCGATCGCACTTTCCGTCACGCCTAATTCCTTCTTGATGATAGCAGGAACTGCGGCTGCTGGTGTTTCCCCCGCAGGAACGCGACCTCCGGGAAAATCGAGGGTTGTTTCTGCGATACCTGGACGATACATTGGTACGGGAAACAGCAATGTGTCATTTTGAATTGTCAAAATTACGACTGAATCCGCTCTTTCTACCCGCCAGTATTCAATGACTTTACCTTCGGTATTTTCGAGGTGTTCGGCGATGAGTTTTACCCAATGCGAGTTAATTTCTACTAAGCGGTCTAGAGTTTTCCACGGGGATGTTTTAGTTGCGTTCATATGGGAATTTTTGAAATAAATTATAGCGCTATCACCATAATTGCATTTTCACATCGACTTCTAGCTTCTGCTACTCAGTCTTTTCAGCTTTGGGCCTGTTTTTTACTCTTCATTGTAAAGTTTTACTACAGCAATGCACTTTTGCCCGTAGAATTCTGTATCGTAAAGTACAGAACAATTTTTTCTGGGCCTTCGCCTGGGGTTGTGGCAACCCCGCCCTGGTGCAGAGTCTTAGCTCGATAATAGGAGTAGTTATGAAACAGCAAACATATGTTCGTACTTCGCAACCTCAATCAACCCAAGCCAGCATCGCGAGTGCGCGAGGCTGGTGTAGATTGGCCGATAGACCCACTGCACCGAAATTTGCCCCTTCTACCTGGGTCAAACTATTCAATCCGCCGACAGCATTCAGTTTTGACGAAGCGTGGCTTTTGTGTCAGTCTTCAGAAGAAAAATGGCTAGCTTGGATTCCTGACTACGGTGAAATTCTGCTGAGAACAGATGAATTTTGCAATCCCGTTTAAAGGAAGCTAAGTAAAATCAATTGAGTGACCAAAAAATATTTTTTGACAACAAAAAGAGCCCTAGCTTTTCTATTGCTCTTTTTGTTCAAAAATGCCCTTAATTTTTTATTTTCAAGTAGCGGCACTTACTGGCTTATTTGCAAACTGCACGGTTATTTGCATTTCTCACAATCGTGCCTACTTTGCCATCAAACAGAACCGGATTCTTCGTACTAGCACGAATCAAGCGCGGTTGTTTGGCCAGACATTCTTTGATTGATTCTGACCAGGTGGTGAGAGCTCTGGTATATTCTGGACGAGTCGCTGGGGCGCGAAACTGATCGGTAATTAAGTGATCTGTGGTGATGCTAGTATCAACAGCAACATTAGTAATAATTGGAAAGTCAAAGGCTTTGGGCAAGGTTCTGTCAGGTATTTTACCAGGTAATAACTGGTAATTCATCGAGCCACCTTTGTAGTCAAAACGTACTTCTACAGGTTTGGTTTCAGCGAAGCTTGGCATCGGCAAGCTGGCTACCAAAACGGTGCAGCAACTCCAAAATAATTTCGATTTCATTAGATTCATCTCCTCACTTGATTACGATTAGCACTAATTAGGTCAGCTCAAAAAACATTAGCTTCAATTGTAAAAATTCTGATGATATTGAGCTTTTGAGATTGAGTTTAACGACCTAATTTATTACCACACATCCTCAAAAGTTTTCAAACTGGCTTCCATGACCAACTGTAAAATGGTTTCAGTTCAGTTAAATTTTTACTGGTCTGAAATTGTTACAGCTTTGGGAACTGGGTTTTACCAGAATTATTGATTTTTGAGCGATGCCTGTGGGAACTTTATCAAATTTTGTCTCTGATATCAAGCTTTGTCAAGCAGATATCGGTTTTTAACACTTGTTTTTGGCTGGGTAAAGATTTGAGTGTGACTGGTTATACCTTGGCATGGGCATGGGGCATGGGCCGAAGAGCACTTGTCCTACCCTTCGACTACGCGGGCCCAAGGGCGAAGCCGAAGTATGGGGCATCGGGCATCGGGTATCGGGTATTAATCTGCCTACTAACTAATGACTAATGACTACTGACTAATGACTTCTGAGTATTTTCAGGCGACAATGGATGGAGAAAGGGCTTGAAAATTGGTGATTTTAGTGAAAGATAGCAAAGTCATAGACGTATCAGAAATTATGAGTGTTCCCGCAGCTCCTGCGGGTTACAAATCCGGCTTTGTGGGTATTGTGGGACGCCCGAATGTCGGCAAATCAACGCTGATGAATCGGTTGGTGGGGCAGAAAATTGCGATTACTTCGCCAGTGGCGCAGACGACTCGCAACAGACTGCGGGGCATTTTGACGACGCCGGAGGCACAAATTATTTTTGTTGATACTCCGGGAATTCATAAGCCACATCACCAATTGGGGAAGGTTTTGCTGCAAAATGCTCAAATAGCGATTAAATCTGTAGATGTGATTCTATTTGTGGTGGATGGCTCGGTGGAATCGGGAGGGGGCGATCGATATATTGTGGATCTGCTCAGCAATACCGAAGTTCCGGTGATTTTGGGAGTGAATAAGTTAGACGAACAACCGTCGGATTGTGTGTTGATCGATCGCACTTACGAGCAAATTGTCAATCCTCAGTGGCCCGTTGTCAAATTTTCAGCTCTCACAGGCCTTGGAGTCGAGTCCCTGCAACAATTGTTAGTGGAAAATTTAGAAGAAGGGCCTTATTATTATCCGCCCGATTTGGTGACTGACCAGCCAGAACGTTTTATTATGGGGGAATTGATTCGGGAACAGATTTTGATGGTGACGCGGGAAGAAGTGCCGCATTCAGTGGCAATTGCGATCGACATGATCGAAGAAGAACCGAAAATCACCCGAATTCTCGCTGCAATTCACGTCGAACGCGATTCCCAAAAAGGCATTTTAATTGGTAAAGGTGGGAGTATGCTGAAGGCGATCGGCAGTGCGGCCCGCGAACAGATTCAAAAGTTAATTGAAGGCCAAGTATATTTGGAGTTATTTGTCAAGGTGCAGCCGAAATGGCGGCAGTCGCGGACCCGTTTAGCCGAATTGGGCTATCGAGTGGAAGAATAAAGCGAACTGATGGAGCAAATAAGGGCGATCGTTGAGAGAAATGATAACTCAAATATACAGAATTTTGAGCTGTGGTAAAAACAGATTTTACAAGCTCGTCGGCTGCTTTAATTATCAATTTCACTCAACTTTTCTTACGGATGTTCTGCAATTTTTTGAACAGCTTTTGGTGCAAAAGCAGCAACTAAAAAAGAAGTGGTAATGTATTTGCCATCAGCATTCTTGCTAGTTATTGCGATCGCGTATTGGCAAAACGCCTATCCTATGATGGGTAAAGAGGCTGAGAATATCGATCGGGCTAATCGGTCTGGCTTTAGCGTAATTTCTACGCATCGGCTGCCGAGTCAGGCTTGGTGGGTCAATTATTATGAACCGCTCCGTGAGCGGATGCAGCAGATCGAAATCACCCCAATTACTCAATCAGTTATTCGTGAAACTGAAGAAGAGATGAGACTGTTTGAAAAATTCAGCGACTCCTATGGTTATACGTTCTATATTCTGCAAGCAGCTTAGGAAAAAGCCGTCTAACAATTCCCTTGGAGATGAAAAATTTTATTTATGGGGTATTATCAAGATATTTTCCGTATAATTCCGTATAATATGGTTATATTTCTTTAGCATTAAATGTGCCAACGATAACAAGTGGAGAAAACAGATGTGGGATGAAAGATACAGTGCAGAAGAGTACGTATATGGCAAAAACCCGAACAAGTTTTTGGAAGCTAACGTCAGCAGTATTCCAAAAGGTAAAGTTCTAAGCTTGGCTGAAGGAGAAGGGCGGAATGCTGTTTTTCTGGCGAAACAGGGTTACTCTGTAACTGCTGTAGATGCTTCTCTAGTTGGTTTGAATAAGGCTAGAAAGTTGGCAGAAGAGCATGGGGTTGTTATTGAGTTTATTCAAGCTGATTTAGCAGATTATGATTTAGGCGAAAATCAATGGGATGGAATTGTATCTATATTTTGTCCATTGCCTTCTTCAGTAAGAAAACAACTTCATAAAAAAGTTGCAGCAGGGTTAAAACGAAACGGTGTTTTTCTGATTGAGGCTTATACACCCGATCAGTTGAAGCATGGTACTGGCGGGGGAAATTCCGTAGATGTGATGCAATCTAAAGAATCTTTAAGCCTTGAGTTAGCTGGCTTAAAGTTTCAGCATCTAATTGAGCTTGAGCGTGAAATAATAGAAGGTATTTATCATACTGGAATTGGAGCAGTTGTTCAGGCGATCGCCGCAAAATAAATGTAACAACCAGTGAGGAATCGCCATGAGAATTGACCGACTAGAGATTAAAAACTTCAAAAAATTCTCAGACTATACCCTTAACCTGCATCCCCAATTTACCTTGCTAGTAGGCGACAATGGTACGGGAAAAACCACTATTCTCGATGCTCTAGCGATCGCTGCGGGCGTTTGGCTAGTCAACTCCCCTGACACTACCCTTAACAATAGTCGTCGCAACATTCTCCCCTCAGAAATCCGCTTAGAAGCGATCGCCACCGATACCGTTACCCAATTTATTGAACGCAAACCAACCCAAATTACAGCGATTGGCACAATCAACGATCGACCCGTTACATGGCTTAGACAAATTAAAACTAACGGCTCTCGTACATCCAACACCGAAGCAAAACAAGCCTTAAAGATTATCTCTACTTTATTTCAACAAGTCGAATCAGGTGCAAAAATTTGGCTACCTGTTATGGCCTACTACGGCGCAGGACGATCGTGGCTACCTTCCAACCAACGCGATCCCAAAGCTTTAACTAACACTCTGCCGTCTCGCCGTTGGGATGCCTTTTATGACTGCTTTGAAGAACGTATTAGAATTACCGATTTACATACTTGGTTTCAAAAAGAAGCGATCGCCTCAGTCAATCGTCAGGGACAAATGCGTTCGGGATACAACGTGGTAAAGTTTGCCATTTTGCGCTGTATCCCCGACGCTGAGGATCTATGGTTTGATGGCGATCTCGGAGAAATTGTGGTAGCGATCGATGGTGAACCCCAACCCTTTAGTAACCTTAGTGCAGGACAAAAAATGATGGTGGCATTGATTGCCGACTTAGCGATCAAAATTGTCACCCAAAATGCGTCATTTTTAACTGAAGAATTAGATCCAGATCGTGAAAAATTACCTCAAATCTTGCAGCAAACATCAGGCTTAGTAATGATTGATGAAATTGACGTGCATTTACATCCAAAATGGCAAAGACGAGTAATTAAAGATTTAAAATCCACCTTTCCCTTAATCCAGTTTGTATGTACGACCCATTCTCCGATCATTATTAGTGAAGTCGAAGCAGAATGTATTCGCGTTCTCAAACCTCATGCAGTTACTATAACTCCACAAAGTGCATTAGGGCTTGATGCCAATCAAGTCTTAGATGAATTGATGGGAGTCTCAGAACGTAACCGAGAAACAGCCGATAGCCTTCACCAACTTTTCAAACTAATTGATCTTGAAGACTTTCAAGCTGCCTATCGAGAAATAGAAATGAATCCCGATATTAAAAGATTAGGTGAACTAGCTCCCGAAATTACTCGTGCTAAAACCTTGATTAAGTTTCTGGAAGGTGAAGAATGAGAAATATTCAAAAAAAATCTGAACCAAAATCTTTAACACAGCATCGAGCTAATACCAATTCTGATTACGATAATTATCCTCAGAAACAGGATTTACGGGATACACTTGTTGGTGAACAAAAAGGAATTTGTTGTTATTGTATGCAACGAATTAAAGCAGAGTCAAAAAAGATGAAAATTGAGCATTGGCAATGTCAAGATAGATATCCCCACCAACAGCTAGACTATAATAACCTTCTGGGAGCTTGTTTAGGAGGTGAAGGACAAGAACCAGAAAGACAGCATTGTGATACTAAAAAAGGCAATCGAGATCTCCTTTACAATCCTGCTAACCGATTTGATGATGTTGAGAGTAAACTGCGATTTTTAAGAGATGGACAAATAGAATCAGATGATCCACAATTTAATCAAGAAATTAACGATGTTCTCAACTTAAACGAAAACCGTTTAGTTACTAATCGTAAAGCAGTGCTAGATGCTTTTCAACAGGTATTCATGGGAAAAAATCCGACTAAAGCAGGCATGGAAAAAGCATTGCGTGAATGGAATGGTGAAAATGGAGAGGTTCTCCAGCCATTTTGTCAAGTTGTTGTTTATTACCTTCGCAAGAAACTCAAGAGAATGTCCTGAAAGTTTGATTTTACAGCAGTCTAACAATTCCCATCAAAGTGATAAAATAGGGATAATTTCATAGCAAGGGCTAAAGCCATTACTATAAAAAAATTAAGCGGGAACTTAGATTTTTTCACTCCCAGAAAGAGCAAAAGCTGAGTGAATTACTTTCAACGCGATCCCTGAAATCAAGAATCGTGATAATGTAAAGATTTTTATACTTTTGTTCTTAGGTTTGAGGTGGTTGGTATCCTTAGGGGAAAAACAGCGATCGGTCGTCATAAAATTTCATTTATGGGGTATTATACAGAAAATTTCCGTTGTTCAGGCGAACGCAGCAAAAGACATATAACAACCGTAGAATTACCTAAATTTATAATGTCAACTATGAACTACCGAGATTACATCACGCAAGTTGAAAATTTGTTACGTCGTAATTTTAACGCGATCGAATTATTTTATGAAGATGAGAATTTATCGCTGCTTGCTTTATCATAATGCACAGATGGCTTTGGGCCTCTTTCCACGGTTTTTACAAAGGTCGAAAACAGAATGGCGATCGGCGCAAGAACCCATCGGAGTTTGAAGAACGGTTGAATACTGAAATTTATACAACGAATATGGGGCGATAGATTACATTGATTCGAGTGTGAGTAAGTTCTGATGAATGTCTCGATTTTTCCGATCGCCGAGGGTGTTCGATAGACTCTAATCTCAAATATAATAAATATAGCTTTTTTCAGTGCGACGGCTTAAGTGATTGAGCCGAATGGTGCGCCGAACTCGATCGAGGAAAGGAGATTCTGATGGGGAGTAAGAAGGGGTTGACATACATCATAAAGCTCAGGTGATTTACGTCCGGTGAGCGTGTTGGTATTACTACTTTTAAATTAGGGGATTATTATGATTGTAGCCAGAGATCAGGAGCGGTCCTTTACGCCTGAAGAGTATTTTATTTGGGAGGAGCAACAGTTAGAAAGGCACGAGCTAATCGATGGTCGCGTGTATGCGATGAGTGGCGGGACTAGAAATCACAGTGATATCGCGGGAAACTTTTTAGCGACGATCAAGCCCCATCTGCGGGGCAGTGGTTGTAAAACATACAATTCTGACTGCCGCGTAAATATCCTCAATACTAGCAACTATACCTATCCCGATCTGAGTGTCACTTGCGATCCGCGAGATAATTCTAGCACTCAATATATTACCTATCCCTGCTTAATCGTTGAGGTTTTATCGGATAGTACCGAGGCTTACGACCGAGGCAAGAAGTTTGACAAATATCGCCGCAACCCGAATTTGGTTGATTATGTTTTAGTGAGTTCTGATGAGATGGCGATTGATATTTATCATAAAAATGATGCGGGGGATTGGTTGATTCTGAGCTATCGAGCGGGCGATCGCGTCGAGCTTAAAGGTATTGGTTTAAGCTGGCCGATCGAGCAATTTTATGAAGAAATTGTTTTCGAGCAGCAATCTTGAATTTATTATGCTTAAGTGATGTAGTCTAATCGTGGCGAGTAAGAAGATGTTGACATACATCATTAAGCTGTGGTATTATTCGATTAGATTCAGTATTGTACCGCAACTGCGATACAATTATATCGTTAAAATAGTACCAAAACCAACCAAGGAGAAACCCATGTTAACCCTAAAAAGGGCAATGTTAACCCTAAAAATGGCAAGCCAAAAAATCCAACAATTCCCCCCAGAACAACTTAATATTTCAGTTCAATCATTGCCAGAAGCTAAACTAGCGATCGAAGCGCTGCTGTCGATCCAGTTATCACAGCGATCGATCGAGCAATTCTTCAACTTGAAAAATATATTGTTGAAAATTCCTAAACCAACATTTTTGTAACTCGCCTGCTGGGATTGAGAGGTATATAGAATTCATTAAACATTGCATCGTAAAGAACGGTCGAACAATCCCGTTGCACACCGACCGTACAGAGTCTCGCGGTATTTATATCTTATAAACGACATTGTACCGCAACTGCGACATAATTATAAGTTATACCTCTGTCATCGGGCATAGAAAAGTTGCTTCAAGGTTATCGGTAGGGACTTCAAAATCAGAGAATTAATTATGGCACTCAACGACTTCAGGGCAGTATTTCTTCCTTACTGTTTAGACAAGCAATCTGACGGACGATACGTAGTGCTTAACAGAGGATACAAGCCGATTGGCTTCAAAACAAGAGAAAATATCAAGTATGAGGACTATCCTATTTGTGTTGAATTGAAAGGTATAGGTTCAGTAACAGCGGCGAAGCTTTCTTTCGAGGGCGATCCAAATACAGATAGAATTTATTTGTACAATGATGGCTGTGTTCCAACACAGAGTGCTGAACATATGAAAAATTATCTTGAACGCTTAAAAATCTTGGCAAAACTCAAAGTTGAATAATCAAGCAATAATAATAAGCTAGCAACATTGAATTGACCATTGAAGAATTGCTAGAGTCTCGGTGAGGTCTAACAAGCCGGTTCCACCCGACCACCGAAAGGTTATCTGTTAATGTTTAAGTTTAATAGTGGCGGGTGAAGCGGAACGTTATCTCGTAAACGCAGCCTGACTTTGGAGATGATTCGGAAGCTCGATCGAGAATTAAGAATTCCGACGCAGATTTTCATTTCCCCGTGCCCTCGCGCCGGGGAGAATGTCAACAACTATCAAGGGCAACTCAACCGAACTAGGTTTAGCAACATGAGGCAGCCCCCAGCCTAATTTTTCCCGCAAAACGTGGAAAAACTCAGGAGGTTGCACCCGAACGAAGCGCGCCTGGTACGGAGCTCGTTCTACTTGCACCCAATCTTCCGGCCGAACATAACACCCGCCGTTCCCGTCTACCACCATTACCAGCCGGTTCGGACTCGCGGGCAAAATCTTCACCGGCTCGGTGTTGGAAAACACCAAGGCCCGCGAAGCCATAGAATGGGGGCAAAGAGGCACTAACTGCAACACTGGCACTCCCGGAATAATTACAGGGCCGCCGGCCGACAGCGCGTAAGCTGTCGATCCAGTCGGAGTCGAGATAATTACTCCATCTGCGGCAATGTCAACAGCAGCGTGCTGGCCGATCGCCACTTCAAAATGGCACATACAAGTCAGGGGTTCGCGGTGCAGCACCATTTCATTCAAACACAGCGCTTCCCAGAGGCAGTCATTTTCCCGGAACAGCCGCACTGCTAGCATGGACCTTTCTTCTATTTCGTATTCTCCGGCGATCGCCTTTTCCAAAGCTTGTGGGAGCAAGTTCAGGTAAGTCTCTGTCAAAAAGCCCATGTGACCGGTATTCACAGTCAGCAGTGGCACTCCGATGGGAGCGACTTGGCGAAATGCAGACAGCACCGTGCCGTCGCCTCCTAACACCACTGCAAACTCCATGTCGCTGTCAAAACCAGGGGGGACGAGTTGGTCGATCGGAGTGTGGCACATGGGGCGATCGGGGCTAGAATAGCCCAGAATTCCCCCGGAACCGGAAACCGCGCAGACATCCCAGCCGCGGGCAGTCAGCTTGTCTTTCAACTCAAGAGCGACGCGACAAGCTATAGGTTTAACGTCGTTGTATATAATCCCAGCTTTCGGCACTTTAAAATGTAAAAGGCATTTTTTGTTTACTCCGTTTTTTAGTTTTAAGCTGCTCGTACTCTATTTCCTTGAGCTTCTTCATAATCAGACTAAAGTATTCTTCGAGATAAGATTCCAAAGTAGTAGTTTCTTTGGGGTCTAATCCGAAGACACTGTAAACGTCATCCATCGGAGCTTTCAAGGGTTTTCCGGCGGCCAAAACTTCTGAAAAAGCCAATCGGTCAGCTACGTTCCAACTCCACTGAAAGAACTTAGCAAATTCGCGAGTAGCCCGCAACAAGGCATCTGGGGTGCGCGTGATTTTGGCTTGCTTCCCAGACAGTCGCTCGCACAAGCGAACGATTTCGTCAGCATCCCAAGCGCGATTACCTACTACCGGGAAAGTTTTTTTCTCGGTTTCGGGAACGGAAAGGGCTCGGACGGCAAACTTAGCAACATCCTGAGTGTTCATGTAGGCAAGGGCCGACGGCTTGTTGGGCAGCCAGACTCCCTGATTGTCTAAAATCGGCATTGCATAAAGGCTCAGCAGTCCTTGCAAAAACCCACAAGGTCTCAAGATTGTGTAGTCGAGACCGGATTCTGCTAAAAACAGCTCGGTACAGCGCTTGATTTCCAACAGGGGCACTTGGGGATATTTCTCGGCGTCGAGAAAGGAAATGAATACGTAACGCTTGATGCCGGCTGCTACTGCTGCTTGAATCAGCGATACTTTTCCATCCCAGTCTACTCTTTTGATGCCCACAGAATCGGCTGCGCTGGCTGTTGCTGCATCGATAATCGCCGTGACGCCTTCTAGTGCAGGAGGCAGGCTGTCTGGCTGGCACAGGTTCCCAGGTACGAGTTCGGCGCCCCATTCTTTCAAAAAGGCCGCTTTTCTGTAACTCCTGACTAAACAGCGAACCTGATAGCCCTCGTCTAGGGCGCGGCGGGCTATTTGGCGGCCGAGAGTGCCGGTGGCACCTACAATCAATAAAGTCATCTAGGGATTAATTACGAATCTTAAACTTTCTATAAGATGATATCAGGTTTGTCTCATTTTTGTATAAAAACTTAACAAAAACCTGAAGCTCTCTCATGTCGAGGTTGAGATCGAAGGCAGAAGGCACTGATGCCGAAGGCAAGAAAAATTTTGCCTTCAGCTATGATATATGTGAAAAATTTATTCTTCGCCGCCTTGCAGTTTGAGCAGGAGGAAGCCTCCACCTATACCCACGAGAATTAGGGAAAAGGACAAAAAGGCTGCATTGAAAATTTCAGGATTCATAAAAAAGCTCGGTAAGTGGGAAACTCAGAGTCTTTAGATCTGAGAGGGAAACGACGCGGGTGGTTAAAACCACCGTGATTTTTTTTTCCATTACCGCCTTGGAATTGCTTGACGGGAGTGTACTTTTGTAATGCACTTTCCATGGGACAATTACCATTTCAAGCCTTGCAATCCTGTACGCATAATGGTTGCCTTTGTTGGGCCTCCCTTGCGGGGTAATGTTAGCTTCGCCAAAGTTATCAGGGCTTGCGCCGGCTTGCAACACTGTAAAGCGTGACTTTAGAACTGTTTAATTGCAAACGACAGAGCTCTTAACTAGCTTCGCATTCGCCCAGTGTCGTGACCCAAATAACGTAGTCAGTTAAGACTGAGGCTGGTCAGAATAGCTTGCTTCGAGACTTGCTCTTACAAGCGAGCGTGTCTTTAGACCTGAGTTCCTGACAAATAAGTCCAGTGGGTTTAGTCGATCGCATTAAATTAAGATAGTATCATTTCGGGCGATCGTCTACCAGAATGCTAAAATCTCATTGCTGAAACTGTTGTAACATTCTGGAGAAGATCGCGAATGCATCCAGATCGTCCTTTAAATCTAGCTTTAACTCTTGGAGATCCGGCGGGTATTGGGCCGGAAGTAATTCTTAAGGCTTTGGCCGAACAGCCGTCACTGAGCGAAAGACGGTCACTGAGCGAAAGACGGTCACTGAGCGAAGTCGAAGTGTTGAGGGTGACGACGATCGGCTCTAGGCTAATTTTGCAGCAAACTTACGATCGTCTGCGATCGTCCGATCCGACAGCAGTTTTGGCAAATCCAGAAGCATTAGATATTATTGATGTCGAATCCGACAGTACATGGGGGGAAATTGTCCCTGGTGTCGGGAATGCAGCCAGCGGGGCGGCTAGCTTTGCGTATATGGAAAGGGCGATCGCCCGTACCCTCGCCGGTGAATTCTCGGCGATCGTCACCGGGCCGATTTCCAAAACTTGCTGGCAGGCGGCTGGTTACAATTATCCTGGACAAACAGAACTTTTGGCATCCAAGGCGCGATCGCAGCGATTCGGAATGCTGTTTGCCGCCAAATCTCCCCACAGCAACTGGATGCTGATTACTTTACTCGCTACCACACATATTTCCCTACGTCAAGTCCCAGATGCTTTGAGTCCAGAATTGCTGACCGAAAAACTAGAATTGCTGATCGAGTGTTTGCGGGCAGATTTTGGCTTAGAAACACCGAGAATTGCGGTTTCTGGCTTAAATCCTCACAGTGGCGAAAATGGGAAACTGGGAAATGAAGAGCAAGACTGGATGATACCGTGGTTGGAAACGCAGCGCGATCGGTTTCCGAGAGTGCAGTTAGAAGGGCCCGTGCCGCCTGATACCCTGTGGGTAAAAGCCGGTAAAGCTTGGTACGGTTTAGCCGAACCGGCTCACGATGCTTACTTGGCAATGTATCACGATCAAGGCTTGATTCCAGTCAAATTGATGGCTTTCGATCGAGCAGTCAACACTACGATCGGTTTGCCATTTGTCCGCACATCTCCCGATCATGGTACTGCTTTTGATATCGTAGGTCAAGGGATTGCGGATGCCTCCAGTATGAAAGCAGCATTGCAGCTTGCTGTGGAGTTAGCAAGTCGCAGAACAGCAGTTAAGATCGGGGGATGGTAGGCGCGTGCGAAGCGTCGCACTAAGCTTCGCCGAAGTGTCGAACCATCGCTTTAGTAGCCCTGACGCTGTGGAAAGTTGCGTCATTCTGATTGATTTTCGCGCTTGGCGGCAAGCAAGGTGATAATTTAATTTCATCATTTAAAGTCAAATCTCGGTAGCACACTATGGCAGCATTTAATGAAAATTCAGGAGAAATTCATCCCTCAGAAGCATCAGTTTCTGAGCCAATTTCGGCAATTCCTAAAGCGGGAGATCAACTTCAGGAATTGCTGGTTATCCTGACTGAATTGCAATTATTTAAAACATCAAAAAATCCATCAAAACAACTTGAATTACCGATATCTGAAAATTCTGGCGATCGACGACTTGAGGAAAATCGCCATCGAGAACATAAGTGGTCTTTTGTGATTGAACCACCTGCTGTTCAACCGGAAATAATGAAAGAAAGTGAAGAGATAGCAGGGGCCAAAAATATCAACGAAGATTCTGATTTATCTAGAACCGCAGCAAAGCTAGCAAAAGATTATCGGCCGTCGGAGGAAGAATTAGAACAGGCTGTGCCACAGTTTAAGCAGTTGCAGCAACTGCTGTTTGGGAGAGATTTACCTGAATTTTACAGCAATGTTTTGAGTGTACAACAGAGGCTAGAGAATTTTGAAAGGTTAATGTCTGAACCGACAGAGTTGATGAATTTAGTGAAACCGTTAATTTCCGAGTTTTTGAAAGAACAGGTTGAGGAGTTGCAGTCAGAATTTCAAAGGGCGATCGAGGCTAGGGATTCTATAATTGATACCAGGTCAATTCAAGCAAAATTAGCATATTTGGAAAATAAAATTGCTGATTACAACACTTCGGCTAGGTGGCCCCTGAGCGAAGTCGAAAAGTTCAGTAACAGCCGCCCGCTTGATAATTCAGAAGAATTAATCAAACGGTTGATGCCAATAATGGGCGAGTTGCTGAACCGGAAAGTGGAGGAGTCCAAGTTAGAGATAGCATCGGCGATCGCACCAACAGTCAATCAAGTAATTCACCATCAAAATGGACTCGATGAAAAAGTATTAATAATTGAAAATAAATTTGCGGATATTCAGCAGAGATTCCAGGCTCAGCCAGAAGATTTAGTAAAACAGCTAGTGCCGATAGTTGGCGAGTTGCTGGAGCGAAAAATTAGTGAGTTAAAGTTAGAGGTTATAGAGGCGGTTACACCGTCAGCGCAGGTCAGAATTGCTTGGGTAGAAATAGAACAAAAAGTATTAAGTATCATAGCCAGCAGACTGGCCAGCGAACAGTCTCAAATTCAGCAGCCGGAAGAGATAATGGCTCTGCTAATGCCAGGAATACTTGAGTTACTGAACCGGAAAATAGATGAATCAAAATTAGAGTTGAAAGCGCAGCTCGCACCGCTTGAAGCAGCGATTAATCAACAAGAAGTCGCAGTAAAATTGGCAAATGTCGAAACTAAAGTAAATAATCTCCAACGCAAGCAAAACTCTCAGCCAGAAGAGATAATGGCTAGGCTAATGCCATTAATGATCGAGTCGCTAAATCGCAAGATTAATGAGACCAAGTTAGAGGTAAAAGAGGCGATCGCACTGGCTGTAAGCGCCGCAATAGATCGGAGTGGTATTGCAGCACAAGTATTAAGAAATGAAAATCAAATTGTGGAAGTTCAGCAGCAAGTTTTCGCTGAAATAGAGGGGTTGATGGCAAGGATAATGCCAAGGATTGTAGAGCTGTTATCCCGGAAAATAAGCGAAGCAAAGCTAGAGATTGAAGCGGCGATCGCCCCCGCTGTGGATGCAATCATTCAGAATAAAAGGATTGAGGAAAGACTTGGGAAGATTGAACAAAAGATTGTCGCGATCGAACACCGGATTTATGAATCTACAGATTTGTTTACGGATTTACTGAAACCTTTGATTGACGAGCTGATGGTTAGCCATCACGCCCAACTGGAAAAATCTGTGATCGAATCAATTTTACCTTTATTAGATGAAGTTGTAAATTATAATTATAAACTTAACGATAAGGTGGCGAGTCTCGAAGGGAAAATAACTAACACTGAATGGTGGGGAAGTCGGCCAGATTTAGTGGTCAAAATTAAAGAGATTTTTCCCGAAATGATGCTGCGAACAATTAACGAGTCAAAAGTGGCATTTACAGAAACAATAGCTCCGATAATTGATGAAGTAATTAATGCCAAAACTAGGCAAAACAGGCAGTCGATGGGAATAGCGATAGCGCCGGCTATTCCTGTGGGAATCAGCCACAGAATAACTGAAGCGCCTGATGAATTTGCCAAGGCGATCGCACCGGAAATAGCGGCTGCTGTTAAACACCAGATTAATCTCGATCGAGAAGCCATGTCGGATGCGATCTATCCTATTATCGGCAGCACGATTTTAAAGTACATGGCTGAGACGATGCAGGAGATTAATAAAAAACTGGAGCAAGCTGTAAGCGTGGAGGGAATTACTCGCAAATTAAAAGCTAAGTTGCTCTTAATTTCGGAAGCAGAATTGCTGATGAAAGAAACAACACCGCAGACTGTTAAAGCTGTATTTTTAATTCAAAAAGAATCTGGTTTGGTAATTTCAGGGGTGCAGCAGTCTGAACAAGAACAGCTAGAATCAGATATGGTAGCGGGGATGCTGACTGCTATTCGCGCTTTTGTCAATGACTGCATAGCTCAATCGGGAAATATTGCAGAGATTGATGCTATAGAATACGGGACATCTACGATTATATTGGAAGTAGCTGGTTCTTGTTATTTAGCAGCAGTGATGCAAGGAGAAATCCGCCAGTGGTTTAAGTACAAAATGCGATCTATTTTAAAAAATATTGTTCAAGAATACGGGAATGAAATTAAGTCATTTAATGGCGATCAAGCAACTGTCCCCGTTGCAGTAACCTCCCAGATACAGAAATTAATTCATCCAGATGTAGAAGTTAAATCTACTAATAAACCTCCCCTGTTATTAATTGTCGGTTTGGCAGCTTTAGGTTTAATTGGCGTACCTTGGGGAATTTATGAATACCGCAACGGAGTTGAAGGTAGATTAGAGGCTGATACGAATTTAGCTTTACAGTCTGCTCCCGAGTTGTCGGTTTATCGTCTAACGGCAGATGTGAGAGATCGAGTAGTGAGGCTTTCGGGAAGAGTGCCAAATCAAAAGCTGCGATCGCGCGCCGAAAACATCGCTCAGCAAGCAGTTCCCACATTCAGGCTAGATAATCAAATTATAGCAGTTGAAGTACCTCCAGACCCGGTGTTAGCGGAGGCAGATGTCAAGCGGACTGTGGCTCTTTTGAATAAAGTAGAAAGTATTGATATATCAGCTCGCTATGTAGGGGGGAAAGTTGCTGTCAAAGGTAGTGTGAGCCGATCGACAGATGCTCAAAAAATAACTGAAGCTTTTGAAAAAATTCCGGGGGTGAAGTCGGTCACAAATACAGTGAGAGTAGTGATTGAACTACCGTCAAAGGTAATGGAAATTAGCATTTATTTCGATGCTGGTGCTGCAATTTTGAATCCGAAGGAAGTAACACAAAAGCTTAACAAAGTCAAGGAATTAATGCAGGAAAATAGCGCCAATAATTTTAGGGTAATTGGCTACAGCGATTTTAAAAGCAATCCTGGGGAAAATCAAAAGTTGGCACTGTCGAGGGCGAGAAATGTGAAAGCAGCTCTGGTTAAACAAGGTATAGACGGCAACAGAATCCAAATTGCTGCTACTAAAGGTCGTCCCAAAGGTGTGGAGGAAAATCAACCGCTATCGCTGAGTAGAGTTGTAAGATTTGAGGTGGTTAAGTGAAATTGGGAATGGGGAATTGGGCATGGGGCATGGGGCATGGGGCATGGGGCATGGGAAGCAACCAATAACTAATAACTAATGACTACTGACTAATGACTACTGACTACTGACTACTGACTACTGACTAATGACTACTGACTACTGACTACTGACTAATGACTAATGACTAATGACTACTGACTACTGACTACTGACTACTGACTAATGACTACTGACTAATGACTAATAACTAACTCGCCCGGAGGTGAAGGGGCGGACTGTTTCGTCAGGCAAACGCAGCAGTAAGCGGCCTTGTTTGTCAATGCCTGTGGCTTGTCCAACGATGGTTTCGGAGGAAAGTTCGATCGCCACATTGCAGCCAACAAGGGCGTCGCGACGGCGCAATTCTGGCAGCATCAGGGCTAAACCCAACTTGGATGCTGGCTTGTCGGTTCGGGAAAACAGATGCGCTAGTTCGAGTAGATAGTGTCGCAACTTCGCGAGTAAAGACAGTTCGTCAGGGACTGTACTAGAAATAGAATGCAAGCTTACCGCATTGCCGATCGCCCCGGCATCTTCTCCAGTGCGATCGAAATCGGCGCAGCGGTTGAGTCCAATCCCGACAACTGCGCGAGTCAGGCCCAAAACATTGCCCGAAGTTGCTTCGCAGAGGATTCCGGCTAACTTGCGTCGGTTGATCAAGACATCGTTAGGCCATTTTAGGCGTAGCATATCGTGACAGTCGGGAGCTAAATCTTCGATCGCGTAAATTACGGCCAAACCGACGGCTAAACTGAGTCCAGGCAAAAGATTAGGGTTTAAGTTGTCAAGTACAAAACTGGCTGTTAAGACACCGGTTGGGCTGTACCAGGTGCGCCCCTGTTGCCCGCGCCCAGCAGTTTGTCGCCTGGTAAATACGACATCTCCGTGGTGGAGTTGGGCCGCGTGAGTGTGGGCGTGAGTGTTGGTACTCGGACAGCTATCCAACCAGTGCAGCCAAATAGGGAGATTTGTGCGATCGGGTTTTGGCGATTCGGGCGCAGAAATTAATGACAAAATCGCCTCCTTATTTTATGGGGTGGTCAGAAACCGGGTTTTTTGCCAGAATACTTGGTGACAGCCCGCAGAAACGGTCAAAAACCCGGTTATGAAGCAATACCGTTCAGTTAAGCCCGATCCCCCCTAGCCCCCCTTAATAAGGGGAGTAGGGGGTGGGACAAGAACTGGTTCAAAGTCCCCCTTCTTAAGGCAGGGCGGTTTCATTCTCGGAAAAACCGCGATTTTGTAGGGGTAGTGCGACCCCTACTCCCCGTGCCTACCCCCCTTACCAACCATCGAATGAGCATTTCAGGCCTCTGGGCGGGCACTCTTGGCACCGCCCCTACAAGAGAATGAAACCGCCCCCCTTCTTAAGGGGGATTTAGGGGGATCTCCGAGGAATAAACTGTTTTAACCCAAGCGTATTGGGTTATGCAGATTTTACGCTTTATGCTTCAGAATTTTCGGGCATTTCTAGCAATTCAGGAATGGTGACAAAGCGATATCCCTGCTGTTTCAAACCAGCAATGATATCGGGCAATGCTTTAATAGTACGAGATCGATCGCCCCCGCCATCGTGCATCAGAACAATCGCACCGGGTTTGGCACCTTTGAGGACATTATCAACAAAAGCTTGTGGTTGAGCGCGCGGATCTGTATCTGCGGAAGTTACCGACCACATCACAACGGAGTAATTTTGTGATTTAGCATATGTAGCCAAGCCATTATTCAAAACTCCCCCCGGCGGGCGAAAGAAAGATGTCTTAACTCCGGTGGTTTCGTAAATAAGTCTGGCGGTGCGATCGATTTCATTAGCCGCCGTCGCCGCATCCATAGAATCGTACCAGTGATGCCATGTATGATTGCCGATCGCATGACCTTGGGCCACAACTCGGCGAGCAATTTCCGGTGAATTTTCGAGGGATTTGCCTATCCAAAAAAACGTGGCTTTTACATCATTTTGCTGAAAAATATCCAGCATTTGTGCTGTGGTTTCCGGCCAAGGCCCGTCATCAACAGTTAAGGCTATAACTTTTTCAGAATTGTTGACTTTTCCCTCAAAAACAGTTGTTCCTTGAAACTGTTCCGGCGGCACAAAAGTCAAGAGTTTTTCTTTAGATTCCAATACAGTGAGAAGTTCTTCAACTGTGCGATCGAGATTAAACCCTGTGGGATTTTTTCCTAACTCGTTTGCTAGCGGATTTACTGTTAAAGATTGGTTAAGGTTCTGCACCTGCACCGCAGCGGTGGTAGGATTGTCAGTTGCTTGTAAAGCAGGTTGGTTTCCCGGTAGCAGCGTACCGATGACAAAGCTAATCGCAGCCGCTAAAAGTGCGATCGCCACAAAACGCCATTCTTTCCGCAGTCTTTGAAACAGATGATTTGCGCTCACTTGAGATTCCTGCCACTCCGGTCACAATGCGGAATATAATAGCAGTTAAATAAGGTAAAACGCGATCGCTGTTAGAGCCCAGACTTCTTAAAGAAGTCTGGGCTCTGGGTGTGCTGTTTTTTCAGGTGGGATTACTTAACACTATTTTAGAATAAAATATTTGCTTCCGGCAAAGCGCCATGCATTTTACCCAGCCAATCAATCAAATTATCCAGTTGCTTTTGGGCACTCAAAACCGCCATCCCTCTAATAGTAACCTTCCCCTTGCTGTAGACAAAACGAGACTGCAAATGATCCGGCAAATTAGCCTTAAGCAAATTCCAAGCAGGTTCCTCCATCGGCGTTTCCAAAACAATGTGCTGCTTATTTTCCGGCTTAATCCGAGAAAAACCAATTTGCTTAGCAATTTGTTTGAGTTCAACAATACGAATAAGTTGCTTCGCCGGAAGAGGAATGGGGCCGTAACGATCGCACCAATCAGCCTGAATCTGCTGCAACTCTTGAGGCGTATTAGCAGAAGCAACAGACCGGTAAGCACTCATCTTTTGATCCAAATCCCCAATGTAATCAGCAGGAATAAACGCAGTCAAACTCAAATCTATTTGGGTATCTTCAACCTTGGGAATTTCTTGACCCTTAATTTCACGAATTGCCTCCTCTAACATTTCAGCATACAAATCAAAGCCGATCGCCTCCATTTGACCAGACTGTTCCGTACCCAAAATATCACCCGAACCGCGAATTTCCAAATCCCGCATCGCCAACTGATAGCCCGAACCCAACTGCGCGAACTCTTGAATAGCCCGCAACCTCTGCTTTGCAGCATCAGTCAACAGACTTTGCTTAGGATACAATAGCCAAGCGTGAGCTTGAATACCCGCGCGTCCCACCCGTCCCCGCAACTGGTAAAGTTGACCCAAACCGAACCGCTGGGCGTCTTCAATCAAAATTGTATTAACACGGGGAATATCCAAACCAGATTCAATAATCGTCGTGCACACCAAAATATCAAAATCCGCCGCACTAAAGGACAGCATAATTGATTCTAATTCCGAAGCATCCATTTGACCGTGGGCGATCGCAATTCTCGCCGCCGGAACCATCTCCTGCAACTGAGCGGCCAACTCATCAATCCCCTCAATCCGGGGCACCACGTAAAAAACCTGACCACCCCTGTCCAATTCTTGACGAATCGCACTCCGCACCGCTTCCGGGTCATAGGGAGCCAAATGCGTCTGAATCGGGCGCCTGCTGGGAGGCGGAGTAGCAATCAAACTCATCTCCCGAATCCCCGACAGCGACATATACAAAGTCCGAGGAATCGGCGTTGCTGTCAGAGTCAGAACATCCACCTCTGTTTTCAGAGCTTTAATAGCTTCCTTTTGCTTAACCCCAAACCGCTGTTCTTCATCCACCACCAACAGGCCCAAATCCCGAAATTTAATCGCTTTGCTCAAAACAGCTTGAGTACCCACAATCACATCTAATTCACCAGTAGCCAAACGCTTGTGAATTTCCCGGCGTTCCGTTTCCGTGCGAAAGCGATTCAGCAAACCAACTTCGATCGGATAAGGCGAAAAACGCTCCTTCAGAGTGTGATAGTGCTGTTGGGTCAAAATCGTCGTCGGCGCGAGCAAAGCCACCTGCTTGCCCGCTGTAACCGCCTTAAAAATAGCTCTGAGAGCGACTTCCGTCTTGCCAAAACCGACATCACCGCAGACCAGACGATCCATAGGTCGATCGCCCTCCATATCCCGTTTCACATCCTGAGTTGCCTTCAACTGATCCGGCGTTGGTTGATAAGGAAAAGAATCCTCTAATTCTTGTTGCCAAGGCATATCAGGAGGAAAAGCGTAACCTGTTTGTTTAGCTCTTTTAGCATAAAGATTCAACAAATCTACCGCTAATTTCTTAACAGCTTTGCGAACCTTTGTTTTAGTTTTTTCCCAAGTTTGACCTGTCAGCTTGTTGAGTTCCGGCACTTTATCGGCCACAGTCCGAAACCTCGACAAAGCGCCCAATTGATCGGCCGCGACTCTCAGAGTACCGTCACCGTATTGAATTAGCAAATACTCGCGAGTTTCCAAATCGAGGGTTAGACGTTCTAACTTGATAAATCTGCCCACTCCGTGCTGGCGGTGAACTACATAATCACCAGGGCTTAACTTGTTCGCGTCTACTTGTTTAGAAGCAGCGCGGCGGCGCTTGCGAACATAGCTAAAAGTAGCCAAAGAATGTTGACCGTAGAATTCCCGATCGCAAATCAAAACAATCCGAAAAGTAGGCAGAATAAAACCTTCCAATTCAGCCAGCCCGCTGTACTTCAGAGCAACCGGAATATGCTGTAATTGCAACTTATCGATCGCCAAATAATCGCGAGGATTCACCACAAACTGAGCCGGACAGTCATGTTCCGACAACAGAGAAACAGAGCGGCTGGGTTGAGCCGAAACCAGAAACACCGAAAAACCCCGATCGCGCTCCTCCCTGAGCGTTTGGGATAACTTCGCAAATTGGTGAGGCATCACCGGCACCGGGCGAGAAGCCAAATTAATCGGAGGAGACGAAGAAACCGGAACCGAAAAAGCAGATTCCGCCAATTCAGAAAGATAGAGGCGATCGAACCCTTCCACATCAACCATAGACTCAGCAAAAGAGCGATGAATTTTAGGAAGAGAAGCAATTAAACTTTCCCATTGCTCCTGAGCACTGTCAAACCAACGATCGCAGTGAGCCTCACACTGAGCCGGTTCATCAATAGCAACCAAAGTATTCAGTGGCAAATAATCCAAAATAGAAGCAGGTTTCTCAAAAGCCAAACCCAGCAACCGCTTAATAACCTTCCCTTCCCCTTCCTCCCCTTCTTCTCCCTCAACATACGCGCCCTTCGCGCCTTCGCGGTTCGTTTTCAAAATAGACTTTTGGGCCAAAGCCCCGCGAACAATCCCGCCAAAATCAGTAGGAGTCAAAACCAACCGATCGATCCTATCAAGCGATCGCTGAGAAGACGGGTCAAACTCCCGAATTTGCTCCAAATCATCCCCAAACCATTCCAGCCGCACCGGCAACTCAGCCGCCACCGGAAACACATCCACAATATCGCCCCGACGGCTCCACTGGCCCTCCATTTCGACTAGAGCCACCCGATCGTACCCCATCGAGGCAAGTTGGCGGTCTAAAATCTTCGAGTCTTGAACCATACCTCGCGCCAAAGTCAGACAGTAGGGTTCAAAAGCAGCAGGCGGTGGCAAATGAGACTGGAGAGCCCGCGCTGTAGCTACGATCGCGATCGGCTTAGAATTAGTAGTGATTTCAGGTTTCTGGACTAAATCCGCCAGCACCTGCATTTGTCCCCAAGTCATTTCGCTTTCATCGGAGTAAGATAGCTCGTAGGGCGAAGCCTCCGAAGTCGGGTAAAAATGCACAGTCTGCCAGCCCATCGCCTCCAGCCCGGCCACCCAGCGGCCTGCTTCTTCCAGAGTTGCTGTCACTACGAGTAAATTCCGCCCCTCTTGCTGTGCGAGGGCTGAAGCTACCAAACCTTTAGGCAAGCGGGCTACGCCGTTGAGTTGCACGTAGTGATGGCGCTTGAGCTTGTTGAGTAGTTCTGTTGCTAGGGGCGATCGCCCCAGAATACGAATTATTGAAGAGAAAGTCATGCGCTTTTAATTTTAATGCCCGATCGGCGAAGGCTCTTTCCCGCCGGCCTGTTAAGGAGATTGTACGACAAACATCATTGATTGTGTCGATCGGCTGTTGTCGCCTGGGAACTGAACTGCGGGTAGATTTCTGCTCTAATATATCGAGGCTACGATCGAAACGAGCCTGTTCCGTTAATCTAGTGACAGGAAAGAGAAAAAATTTCGATTTTGCGATCGAGATTAAAAGCTTTCAGACCTCTGTTGTGACCACACCCAAAAACGGATACAGGCCCCCGACTCAAGTTGTGAAGAACGAAAAATTTTAGAGGTTAGGGAGAACCCGCAGATTATGGCTGCTGGGTCAATCTAAAATCTAAAATCTAAAATCTAAAATCGACTAACCGGGCTGCGCTTGCCGTTACCACCGATAATTTTAGAAATGTCCCCAAGTACCGACCTTCTGATTGTTCTCCTGCTGATTTTCCTAAATGGCTTATTTGTGATGTCAGAGATGGCCATCATCTCGGTACGCAAGGTAAGACTGCAACAGATGGCCAACCAAGGTTCGATCAATGCCCGCGTAGCCTTAGATCTGGCTAATGCGCCCAATCAGTTCTTACCGACAGTTCAAATCGGGATTACGCTGCTGGCCATTCTGTCGGGCGCTTTCGGAGAAACGACTATTGCCAAAAGACTAGAGCCTTTGTTGCGGCTGATTCCTGCCCTCGCACCCTACTCTGATACGATCGCCTCAGTAGTCGCAATTTTAATCATAACTTATCTGACTCTAATTATCGGCGAACTGGTGCCGAAGCGACTGGCGCTCAACAACCCGGAGCCGATCGCCTCAAGTGTGGCCATTCCCATGCGAATGCTCTCAAAAATTGGTGCTCCTGCGGTTTATGTTTTAAGTTATTCCACTGACTTAGTAATGCGAATCATGGGGATTTTGCCCTCGACAGAACCGCAAGTTACAGAAGAAGAAATTAAAGTTTTAATCGAGCAAGGAACCTCAGCCGGAACCTTTGAAGAAGCCGAACAAGATATGGTGGAAAGAGTGTTTCGTTTGGGCGATCGACGAGTCAGCGCCTTAATGACACCGCGCCCCGATCTTGTCTGGCTCGATCTCGAAGATTCAGTCGAAGAAAATCGCCAAAAAATGCTCGGTAGCGGTCATTCTCGGTTTCCCGTGTGTCAGGGAGGCCTCGACAACGTTGTCGGTTTAGTACACGTTACAGATCTGCTGTCTCGGACTTTAACCGGTCAACCCCTCGATTTAAGCGCTTCTTTACGACGACCTTTATTTGTGCCGGAAAGCACGCGGGGTTTAAAAGTATTAGAACTTTTCAAACAATCTAGCAATCAAATTGCCTTGGTAGTAGACGAATACGGCGTGATTCAAGGATTGGTTACAGTCAACGACATTTTAGTCGAACTGGTGGGCGATTTTCCCTCGATTGAAGATGCAGACGAGCCGCAAGCCGTGCAGCGGGAAGACGGTTCTTGGCTGTTAGACGGAATGCTACCAGTCGAAGATTTTTTTGAGATGTTTGAAATCGAAGAATTGTCAGAAGAAAACAAAGGAAGTTACCACACAATGGGCGGTTTTGTGATTACAAATTTGGGCAAAATTCCCACAGCAGCCGAGCATTTTGAGTGGAACGGTTTGCGCGTAGAAGTAGTGGATATGGACGGGAACCGAGTTGATAAAATCTTAGTAATGCCGATCGACTCAGCGGGCGATATACCCCCCAGCAATCCAAAAACCTAAAAACCATTCCTCACAGATCAAATATACATTTCCTTTGTAGGGGCGGGTTCACCAACCATCATCGCCGGAAACAAACAATCTCAAAAACCCGCCCCCACCCAACGATCAATCATCACCTATCATTTAGAAATTAAATATAAATATCAGGTTGATGTGAATTATTGGTGGGGTGGGGGCTGGTTTTTATATATTGTTGGTCATCGTTATATATTGTTTGTGAACCCGCCCCTACCAGAGCGCAAATTGTACAATAACGAATCTACCGGACATCATATCACTTCTTCTTGTTTCTTTCATCCTTCCGCAACACTTCTAAAATAGAACTCCCCACATAATCGCTAAAAATTACTTCTCCAGCTTTGTTATAATGGCAACAGCTATCCACATAAACAGCATCTTTAGTCTTGTCAAAAACCTTAACACCATTCAATATATTAATATGATTTTTGGCCAAATTCGGAAACTTCTTAAAAAGGGCAGGATATCCAAGTTCAACAGCTTTAGCATAAGGAGTATCCTGATTAAAAGCAATCTGTTTTTCTGCTGCGCTAAACACCCTTTTTGTCTGATAGTATTGATTGGGTTGGAGAACATGAAAATACGGCACGTTGCTAGCCGACAATACTTTATGCATAAATATTGAACTTTTCGCCCAATTCTGAGCCATTTGTTCAAAAGCAACATCATCTTTCATCACCGAATCTTTAAGATTGATATAAATTACGCTGCCACCATCATCATTCTGCGGTTGACTGTTCTCTTTTTCAAACCTAATGACATCTTTTCGGTAGTTGTTGACCAAGTTTTGAACGTAAATAGAAGTTACAGCATCGCACGCAGCTAACTTGCATTCCTGCAAACCTCTCAAACCCCGATCGATCCTAGCTTTATTTTCTTTAATGGCGATCGTGGATTTCATCGCTTTTGTAGAAAGGGTATTACTGGCTATGTTTGTCAGCGGCAGGATGTGCTGAATGCTTGGCATCGCCAAATCAATTTTATTTTTATTATTTAAATTAGAAAGTGCTACTTCATTAAAGCCATCTATATTGACGACCATATCGAGTTCTTGACCTAAAGCCAAAAAATAGTTTAAAATTAATAATTGTTGCGGCTGTTTGTACCCTCCGGTAGCAAAAGACAAAATTACATGAATTCTTGATCTTTCAAACCTGGTAACTGTTTGAGGTATTTAGGGAGAATTTGATTTTGGACTTGATATATTGCATAATCCGAAGCAACAGAACCGCCAAATACTCCGATAATAAACTGATGTTTTTTAGTTTTTTTGAACGGGTAATCGTAAGGAGAAATAAACCCATAATTATTAACTTTGAAACCTGGGCGAAAGTCAGCACTCGGTTTCTGAATGAACCCAAAAAAAGGATGAAATCTTTCGACTATAGACTCTCTGAGCCGCACTCCTTCTAAATTAATTCCCACATTGAACTTATCTTTAGGCTGTTCCCTAGTATAGAAAAATTGCTTGTGTTTGACAAAATACCATGCCAGGGAACCGCCTTCGAGGAAAACCAGTAAAAGCACTAAGTTAATCAAAGCAATTTTGATTATTTCTTGGCTGTTTTTGAGAAAATTAAAATCTTTCATAAACCTCTATTTCGACTCCCTCACTACTTTAATAATGGAACTAGAAACATAGTTGGCCAATACTTCCTCTCCTACTGAATTATAGTGACAGCAGGCATCTTTGTAAACCGTTTCTTTTGTATTGTCCAAAATATTCACTCCGCTAAATACATTGACTCCGGCTTTTTGCAAATCATCGACTTTAGATAAAAGTACCGGATAGCCTTTTTTCACCCCTTCAATGTACGGGCTATCCTTGCTAATCGCAATTTCCTTTTCCTTTGAGGTAAACACTCGTTTCGTTGGATAATACTGGTTGGGCTGGATCAAGTGAAAATATGGGATTTTTCTACTAGATAAAATTTGATTCATCGTGACTGAGGATTCGTACCACATAGATGCTATTTTGTCAAAGGCAGCGGCATCTTTTAAAACATAATCAGCTTTGGGAATGTAGACTATACCGCTATTTGCTGTGTCTGAGTTGGAGTTTTTGACTTGTCGATCGTACTTGACAACTGCTTGCTGGTAACTGTTGACTAATTGTCTGACTTGTAGGGAAGTTACTGCATGACACAAAGCTAACTGACAAGTTTGCAATTTGTCAACCGCCTCTTTTAACTGTTTTTTATTTTCGCTAATTTTGACTATCGAACTCATCACTTCCGGCGACAAGTTATTATTAGCCAAACCAGTTAACGGCTGTAGGTGTTGAACGCTGGGCATTCCCACTTCAACTTGAGCTTTATTATTTAAATTTGACAGTGCTACTTCGTTAAAACCGTCTATATTAACAACTAGATCTAATTTTTGACCCAAAGCTAAAAAATAATTTAAAATCAATAATTGCTGCGGCTGTTTGTAGCCGCCGTTGCCAAAATTTAAAACAATAATTTCCTTGTTCGCAAATTCTGGATAAGTCTTCAATTTGTTAGACAATCTTCGAGTTACGTATTCATCGACGGCAAAGTTATTGGCAACAGAACCGCCAAAAACGCCGACAATAAATTGATTTTTGTTAGCTTTGATAAACGGATATTCGTAGAGTGAGAAAAAGCCTTGTTTGTTGACTTTCAATTTTAACTTTTCATTAGTAAAAGCACCTTGTTTGATCGCGTAGCCAAAAAACGGGTGCAGTCTTTCAACTATCGACTCATCTAGCCTAATCCCAATTCTTTCAATATCTTCTACTACTTTTTCTTTGGTTTTAGTTCGGGTATAAAAAAACTGCTTTTGATCGATCAAATAAAATGCCAGCGACAAACCCTCCAGACAAATAAACGCGATCGCCAAATTAACAGCGATTAAACTCAAGACATTTTTGCCTTTTTTTAGTAGCGTTGAATCTTTCATAAAATTGACTGACTACGGTTTACTCTTTGGGAGTTGAGACTGCTTTAATTGTTGGCACAAATTTTGGTTGATTTTGATACTAGCCAGTCGGTGTCCCAGTTCGTTCCAGTGGGCACCACAGGGTACAGAATTCTCAAAACCGTGAACGCAAACTTGATATTTTTCAGTGTAACCTTTAAACTGTTCCGCTAAAGTTAATACCCGAAAACCCTCGCTAGCGCCCAATTTTTCCAGCCTCCTGTCGGGATAAAACAAATTCTGAATATTGTTTTCCTGCATAAACTTTTTCCGCTTTTCCGAATCGCGATCTACTTGGATCGGATCGCCAATAACTACCAGCAAGAAATCAGCATTTTTCTGCACAACTTCTTTCCGCATCGTCACGATCGAACCCTCAGTTACCCTCCAAGCATTTTCCCAAACTGCATCCTCCGGCTCCTTAAAATTCTTGGCACTCAAAGCCGTAAAATCCTCAGACAAATGCCGCTTTTTATTATCTAAATCGGCTTTTTTCACAACCTGCAAAATCCGGGAATTGCTGACAATCCATCTTGGTAGCCTGTCAACAAAGGAAACTGCTCTTTCGTTGCGATCGATCGGAGCCCGATCGCGAAAAGACATATCCGGTACTAACTTACCACTAGCATCATACACAAAAAATGGTCGGTAAAGGTCGTATTCCAATTTCTGGGAATTGTTGATGATATCGTTACCTGTAAAAAAGGCAAGAACTACAATATCAGGATTGTAATCCCACACCTTTTTTCGCAGCATAACTAATTCTTGAGCAGTGCTGTAACCCTGCACCCCGAAATTAATTACCTCAACTTTTTTGCGCCCCTTGACAGCCTCGCAATTCCCCAATTTCCGTTCCAATTTCGACCAAAAAGTCTGTTCGACAGGTACGTGGATGGCTTCCGTGAAAGAATCGCCCAAAACCGCCACCCGCAGAGTATTTGGAGGTTTAGCTTTTGTGTGTTCGCGATCGCGCAAACCCTGGCTATTCACCCGCACAAAACTCGCACCTTCCTCTTTCCATTCCCCCGACGCACCCGGTTTGAGCTTCCAGCCCAAATCCGGATCGGAAGTGTGGAAATGAGTCGGTGCAGATTCTCCAAAATCTCCTATTTTTTTATAGCCTTTAATCCCCGCCACCCGCAATCCAATTTCACCAATTATCACCCCCATCAATAAACCGCAGAGTATCAAACCAAAATTGACACCCAAATTCTTCAACTTGCTCATTCTTTCAAAACAAAGTGTAAATAAACGGAGCAATTACAGAACCCTGACTCAATACAATCAAAGCTCCCAAAAAGACTAAAGTCACAATTAACGGAAGCAGCCAATACTTTTGGCGTTCTTTCATAAACGCCCACAAATCTTTGAGAAAATCTAATGTTGATTCAAACACTTAAAAAGGACGCTCCATACTAACTTTGGTTCTTGCTTTGCTTTGGACGCGGTATGTATCCATTTTGGGATTGAGTTTTCGCCGCATTGCATCTTCGCCGAATAGGTTTTTAATAAATCCCATCGGCCAAATTATCAGGTAAAAAACTATCCCCAAAATAATCGGCGTTTCGATTTTGTTGAGGAGAAGTCCAAACCGCATCCACCCGTGATAAATGGGATTGAGTGATTTCGGCGCAACCAATGCTAGCACAACTAGGACTGCGCCGATCGCCCAGGGCCACCAATGTGTAGGATGACGGCGCAATAATGGTACTACTAAACCGAATAGCAGTGCTATCAAACCGCCTATTAGGAGTCCGAAATCACGGAGGCCTTTTTTATCGAGTTTTTTTATTTCGCGATCGCTCATGGGAAGAAGGAAGTTCGGCAACTGATTGTGTAACGGATTTAACGGATGTAACTGATGGAAGTTAGTCGTAGTTAGTCCTAGGGTGCGCAGTGCGCACCTTACCCGGATTGTTAGTTGTTAAATAACAAATAACTAATAACAAATAACTACTAACTAATCTAGTTCAAATTCATTTTTCCAAGCTTCGTCTTGTTTCCAAGGAATTTGTTCTGATTTAGGTAGCAAGAAATTCTCCAAAACCAGATAATCCATTTCGGTACGCATGAAACAGCGATAAGCATCCTCTGGAGTACAAACAATCGGTTCGCCCCGGACGTTGAAAGAAGTATTCACCACAATCGAACATCCCGATCGCGCTTCAAAGTGACTGATTAAGTCATAATACCGAGGATTGGTTTCTTTGTGAACTGTTTGGATGCGAGCCGAATAATCGACGTGGGTGACAGACGGAATCTCGGAACGCGGAACGTTGAGCTTGTCTATGCCGAACAACTGCTCTTGTTCGGCTGTCATCGGAATTCGCAGATTTGCTTTGACTGGAGCCACCAATAGCATATAAGGGCTGGAATGATCCATCTCAAAATACTCAGCAACTCGTTCCGCTAAGATTGACGGCGCAAAAGGTCGAAAAGATTCCCGATATTTGATTTTCAGGTTCATCACCGACTGCATTTTGGCATTGCGGGGATCGCCAACGATCGATCGACCTCCGAGAGCCCGCGGCCCAAATTCCATCCGCCCTTGAAACCATCCCACCACATTTCCCTGTTCCAGAATTTCTGCCAACTGTGGCATTAATTCCGCATCGTCGAATCGATGATAGCTGGCTTTGACAGCATCCAAATACTCAACAATTTCTGTGTCAGTAAACCTTGGCCCCAAATACGAACCGCGCATTTGGTCGCGACAAGTTAAATGAGCAGTAGACTTAGTAACTGTTGCCACTGGTTGGTTTGCAGTCAGGACTTCTGTTTTCTCTTCTACATTATTCGCCATTGTGCGATCGCCCACATCGCGCGTTTGTTCGCCATACTGATACCAAATCGCCAAAGCCGCGCCCAAAGCACCACCAGCATCTCCTGCGGCTGGTTGAATCCAAATATCTTTGAAAATGCCCTCCCGCAAAATGCGACCGTTAGCAACGCAATTAAGAGCAACGCCACCGGCAAGACAAAGATAATCCACATTCAATTCTTTTTTAACTGTTCTGCAAAGCCGCAACACAACTTCTTCGGTGACAACTTGAATTGAAGCGGCAATATCCATTTCTCGCTGAGTTAATTTACCTTCAGCTTTGCGTGGCGGGCCTTCAAATAGTTCGTCAAATTTCTGATTTGTCATGGTTAAGCCAACAGTATAGTTGAAATAATCCATGTTCAAACGGAAAGTTCCGTCGTCTTTGAGGTCGATTAAATAGTTGAGAATTTTGTCTACATATTTGGGTTCGCCGTAGGGCGCTAAACCCATGAGTTTGTATTCGCCAGAGTTGACTTTAAACCCTGTGTAGTAAGTGAAAGCGGAATAAAGCAAACCCAAAGAGTGGGGAAAATCGATTTCCCACTGGGGAGTCAGTTGGTTTCCTTCTCCTAGCCAAATGGAGGTTGTCGCCCATTCACCCACGCCGTCGAGACACAAAACGGCGGCTTTTTGAAAGGGGCTGGGAAAAAATGCTGAGGCGGCGTGGGATTGGTGGTGTTCGGTAAATAGGAGAGATGGCTTGAGTTTTGAGGTTTTGCAGTTTGCCATTTCTGCGAGCTCTCTTTTGAGTATGGTTTTGAGGTACAGCTTTTCTTTTAGCCAGATTGGCATGGCGGTTAGGAAAGAGCGAAAACCTTGGGGTGCGTAGGCTAAATAGGTTTCGAGAAGGCGCTCGAATTTGACTAAAGGTTTGTCATAAAAGACTATTCGATCGAGTTGCTGTAGGTCAATTTTTGCTTCTTTTAGGCAATAGGCGATCGCATTCTTAGGAAATCTGGCATCGTGCTTTTTGCGGGAAAATCTTTCTTCCTGCGCTGCGGCGATAATTTCTCCATCGCTAATTAAGGCGGCGGCGCTGTCGTGATAGTACGCCGAGATTCCAAGTATGTTCATCGCTCTCCTCACAAATCGCTATGCGTTTGCATCTGAATATTTAGAATAGCTAATGATTATAGCTGCTTAAGTGCGGATTTAAACTTTTTCTTCAACGTCTTGGACGCGCGCCAACTAAAGAAACCGGGTTTTTTACCGAATCTGGGGGCCCGAACGGGTCTTTTCGTAAAAAAACCCGGTTTCTAGACCTCGATGCGTCCACGACTCTTCAATCCCAAATCTCAAATCTAAAATCTAAAATCCCAAATCTAAAATCGGCGCATCCGTCGCCCCCAGGCTCTAAAGTAAGTGGCGATCGGGAATTGATAAAATTCACCTACCAACCACAGCACAATGCCTAAATGGGACAAAAAAGCTAAGCCTGTCCAAGCCGCAGGGAACCAGGATAAGCGGCTACCGGGTACGGGGGGAAAATAGTAAGCTGAAAGTCCTAGCAAGGTAGTGGGAAGGAAGATCAGACCGATCGCCGCTGCCAAGTAGGGCCATCCGAATTCTACGCCTTCGAGGTGGGCTCCGATCCATTGTTTGCCGTTCCAGTGCCAACTTACGGGCGGTTGGCGATCGGCCATTTTGAGGGATTGTCTTTCAACGCTGGCGGTGAAAATGTGCTGGCAGAAGTTACAACCCAAGGCATCCATCATTACGAGAGTTGAAATTTGACCGGTGCGACATACCGGGCAAGGATAGTTATCTTGAGGGTTAAAAGGGCGGGTTGATTTTTTGAATCTCTGCATGGATGAGGTGGTTTGTCAACATATTCAATTATTTTAACAGAGCGATCGTGCGTTGGGTCGGGCGGGTTTATGAGATTATTGATTTTAGGCAAATATTGTTGGTAAAACCCGCCCCTACAGGTTAATGATTCATGGTGGATGATTTGGGATTAATTGCGGTGATTGTTGTTATACTGAATTCGGGCTCCGGCCCACTGAAGTTTTTCTCTCAAAGTGCCGTAATAAGAATAGTTTTCTCGCAAAATGATAAACTTGGCTTCGCAGTCTGCCATCCGCACCTCTACGCGCTGTCCGGGCCAAATGGCAGTACCTAAAATGCCATCTGTCCAGAGTTTGGTAGTGAGTTCGTAATCTGCTAAGGGCCAAATGCTGACGACTGAACCGGCCGGCAAAACTACTGGGCGACTGGATAAACTTAAGGGACAAATCGGAGTAACTACGATCGCATCCATTCCGGGGTGTACGATCGGGCCGTTGGCAGATGCGGTGTAGCAAGTGGAACCGGTGGGAGTTGCGACTATTAAGCCGTCGCCCTGATATTGATCGACTACTTCGCCGTCAACTTCCATTTCGAGAATGCAACTCGGCATTCGATCGGCACAAGCGGGTTTGATGCACATTTCATTGAGCGCCAAAAAGCGATCGCTCTCTGGTTCGAGATTAGTTCTATTCCCATCAAAAATCGCCGCCTGCAACATCATCCGCTTCTGCACGGCATACCTATCTTCGGCCAGCCTGTCCCAAATCTCTTCAGTATTTTGGAAATCCTCAAAAGATTCAGTTAAAAAACCTAAGTGTCCCCCCACATTCGCCGCCAAAATCGGGATGCCGTCAGCAGCTAAATTTCGCGCCGCAGCAAGGGCAGTGCCGTCGCCACCGAGCACCACAGCCAGGTCGATCGGCACATTGCTAGAAGCCAAAAACACTGGATAGGGGTTATCTTTCGGGCCGCTCGGCCCCATCAAAATATGACACCCGCGACTTTCTAATTGCCGAGCACATTGTTCGGCCCATCGCTGGCTGAAGAGATCTCTGGCTTTGTGGGCAATAATTACTTGTTTTAGTTGCACAACCTGTCGATTTTAGATTTTAGATTTTGGATTTGGGATTGTTAGATTTTAGTTGAAAGATCTTGAAATATACGATCGCACAAATTGGTTTTGGACATCCTGTTAGATTTTAAACTATTTTGGAGAATTCCCAATTATTTAATCGAAAATCGAAAATCGAAAATCGAAAATTGTATTACCCGTCGATACTGCGGGATTTCGGGCGTGGCCATGTAATGCTGGTGTCGGCTGCGATTAGACGAGAAACAGCGATCGCCCCAAACTGATTAAGATGGCTGGGGTCAAAAAAATAGTCGTTGCGGTTTGGCCACCGCTGGGAAAAGTCGCGGAAAGCGAAGCCTTTTTGCCGCGAGAGTTGCTGCATTTGTTGCCGGAATTGCTGTTCTGCATAGCGACGAGTGCTGTCTAGATAGTCGTCGGTGAGGGGCAAATTGACGAAAACCAATGGAATTTTGCGAGTTTTGACAAAAGCTATGACTGAATTGAAAGCTTGAGCCTGTTTGCCTTCAAGGTTGAAGTCTTCGTAGTCGCGATCGTACCTACCAGAAACGTAGGGATGTTGGTCATAATAGGTGTTGGGATTATAGCGGGCCGACAGAGACATAAATCCGTTAGAGTCGATCGAGTCTGCCAAGTCGTTGACGGGCCTGATCGGCCTAGTGGCGGGCGCTGAGAGGGTTCTATATGGTGCATTTTGGAATACTACAGGAGTGGCGATCGGTTTTAAATGAGATTTTGTAACATTGTCAAAAACCTTTCGGGGCGGATTCACCAATCGCTTTAAAGGATACCCAAAGACTAAAAAACCTCCCCCCACCTCGCGCGAGAGTCCTCGATCAATATTGGTGGCTGATGTAAGTTTTAACTCAGATTTTGTACCAATAGAGGCTGTCGAAAGCTGTGCTCTCTGGAAACTGCCGCGGCAAGGCTGCGGGAATTTGTAACACTGGGAAGTAACATTGGGTTCATCTTCCGGCAATTTGGGGCGAACACCTGCGACTAAAAGTTGATTGCCCTCAGAGGCGATAATTGAGTTAAAAGTGCGATCGGCCCTGCCACTATTGAATGCCCGCACCCCGTCAGCCCAGACAATCATTTGAGGTAAATGCTGGGGTTTTAAGAGTCGCCGCAGTTGAAAGTCAACTACTTGTGCAGTGGCACCGTTAACTGCAAAATTAAATATGGTTAAGCCCGATCGACCGTTAGCAGCCAAAGATTGTTTGAGCTGTTTGGGATCGACGCCTTGCAGCGCGCGAGAACTACCGACAATCAAAACATCTGGCGGGCCGACCGTCGCCACGTAGGATAGGTAAAGTTCTAGCTGTTCGTTGAGCAAATCGCTGCTAAAGCTGGCGGAGTTGAGTTGACGAGTTGCGCCTGCTTGCTGTTGGGAATAAGTGAGGTTTTTCATGTACTCCACCACTTTTTTCTCAGCAAAAGCCCGTTTGGGACTGCTGGGAGGAACGGCTTGCATCCAAGCTACCGCTTGCACCCACAGGGCTGCTACTTCGTCCCAGTCTTGTTTTGAATTGGCTGATTGAGCCAAATTAGAGGCTTGGGTGGCAAAGCTAACCGCCTCCGTGAAGCCATCGTTTTGGGGGCATGAGAGCGCGCTAACGAATTTTTTGGGTTTTTTGGAGTTTTGAGCTAGGAGAGTCTCAGGGGGCTGTGCTTGGGCTGCGGATGCGATCGCCCCATCGGTCACTGCGGTGTTGAGCTGCTTCGTTGAGGAACATCCGACTGTTAAGGCTAGCACCGTCGCAGCGGCGCAGGTACGTTTGAGGATGCTAGTGCTGATGCTAGCAATGTAGTGGCGAATCATAGAGCTTTTAGCGATCGCGAAACATTACTAAATATTACATGAAAGCGCCAAAAGTCTCCCGTCGTCGTTGTTACGTTAGCGTATTCATGGGGACCCCAGCCACCGGGTTTTTTCACGAAAAGACCTGTTGGAACCAGCAGATTTGGTAAACACATTCGGCTTCGCGAGCGTGCTTTAGTCGGAGTTCGTCGGAATGTCTGTGTGAGATTCGATGACTGCTTCGGCTTCCAGGGCGATCGATCGCAATTTATCCAGTATATCCTGACTTGCCGACTGCCACAACCCCCGCTGACGAGCTTCTAACAATCTTTCCGCCATATCTCGCAGCGCCCAAGGATTGTTTGATTGAATAAATGCGTGCACTTTCTCATCAAAAATGTAAGCCTCCGCGATTCCTTCATACATAAAATCCTCAACACAATTAGCCGTAGCATCATAAGCAAACAAAAAATCAACAGTTGCTGCAATTTCAAACGCACCTTTATAACCATGTCGCATGGCCCCTTCAATCCATTTCGGATTCACAGCCCTGCTGCGATAAACTCGCGCAATTTCTTCCCGCAGTTGTCTAACTTTCGGATTCTCAGGAATTGAGTTATCTCCGAAATAAGTTTCAGGATTTTTGCCTTGCAAATTGCGAATTGCCGCAGTCATTCCGCCTTGGAATTGATAATAATCGTCGGAGTCTAAAATGTCGTGTTCGCGGTTGTCTTGGTTTTGCAGAACTATTTGCATTTGGCTGAGGCGTTTGGTAAATGCTTCCGGTGCAGAACATCCCCATTCACGCCCCTTAAATTCACCCCCCCTAACCCCCCCTTGGTAAGGGGGGGGACAAGAATTTGAATTAGCCCCCCCTTGGTAAGGGGGGGTTGGGGGGGTAGGAGTGGAATTAGCCCCCCCTTGGTAAGGGGGGGTTGGGGGGGTATGAGTGGAATTAGCCCCCCCTTGGTAAGGGGGGGTTGGGGGGGTATGAGTGGAATTAGCCCCCCCTTGGTAAGGGGGGGTTGGGGGGGTATGAGTGGAATTAGCCCCCCCTTGGTAAGGGGGGGTTGGGGGGGTATGAGTGGAATTAGCCCCCCCTTGGTAAGGGGGGGTTGGGGGGGTATGAGTGGAATTAGCCCCCCCTTGGTAAGGGGGGGTTGGGGGGGTATGAGTGGAATTAGCCCCCCCTTGGTAAGGGGGGGTTGGGGGGGTATGAGTGGAATTAGCCCCCCCTTGATAAGGGGGGGTTGGGGGGGTATGAGTGGAATTAGCCCCCCCTTGGTAAGGGGGGGTTGGGGGGGTACTTGTATAGGCGTAACTGCTCCAATTAATGTAAGCTTTTGCTAAATCTCCGTCGTCTGTCCAGTTTTGAGCTTCAATGATGCCCTTGAAGTCCCGCGCCGTAAGCACCCGGTTTGGAACCAAATACTCTAAATTGCGATCGAACTTCTGCATCTTCTCGACTCAAACCCGTCGTTTCCCAATATAGAATCTCTGCTTTAACTTGTGCTGCTAAAGGATTGCTTTCCGCAGGTTCATCTAAATCTGCCACAGCTTTTACCGCAGAATCAAACAAATCAATTAAATTAAAAAAAGCATCCCGAAAAAAGCCAGAAATTCGCAAAGTAACATCAACTCTGGGCCGCCCCAAAATAGAAACTGGCAAGATTTCAAAATCTACAACCCGGCGCGAAGGCCCATCCCAAACTGGTTGAACTCCGATCAATGCTAGGGCTTCTGCAATGTCGTCTCCTCCCGTCCGCATCGTGGATGTTCCCCACACTGACAAGCCCAAAGTTTTGGGATATTCGCCATTTTCTTGAGTGTATCTTTCGATTAAAGTTTCAGCAGCAACTCTCCCAACTCTCCAGGCGGTTTCTGTGGGAATGGCGCGGATATCTACTGAGTAAAAATTGCGACCGGTGGGTAATACATCGGGTCGGCCACGGGTGGGCGCGCCGGATGCACCGCTGGGTATGTGGCGCCCATCTAACCCGCGCAAAAGGTTAGTAATTTCTTGGTTTGTTTGGAGGAGTGATGGTAAAAGATAGTTTTCTATCCAGTCTATTTCTGGTTGTGTTGCTTGTCCTATTTGGAGATTTTTAACCGCCGATTCACGCGGATTAACGCTGATGTTGTCGATGATGTTGTCGATTAAGTTATCGACTAATTCTATGGCTTTTTCTTCGATTTCTGCTGTTAAATCGCCCGCTGTGCGGTGCTGAATTATGGAGGTGGGATGGGAGGTTAAGGGGTCGAAATCGTAGCCTGAGTCTTCTGCTAGGGCGCGGGTTAAGCCCGATCGCCCGTTGGTGGGATGGCGGGCGATCGCAATTATCAAATCTCTCAATTGTCGCCCTTGGGGGCACTGTCCGAAAATGTGCAATCCGTCGCGAATTTGGGACTCTTTTAGTTCGCAAAGATAGCCGTCTGTGCGGGTGATGAATTCGGTAAATTCGGATTTATTGAGTTGTATTCCTAAGTCTTTGTCTAGGTTTTCCTTGTTGGTGAGGGCGACAATGCGATCGCGAATCATCGGTAATCGAGATGGATCTAAGCTTTGCGCTTCGCAATATTCGTCGATTAAGGCCTCTAACTGCTGCAAAGGCCCATAAAGTTCGGCGCGAGTCATCGGCGGTGTCAGGTGGTCGATTATCACGGCTTGCGATCGTCTTTTTGCCTGGGAACCCTCCCCCGGATCGTTGACAATAAAAGGATAAAAATTCGGCATCGCGCCTAATGCAACTTCGGGATAACAATTGCTAGATAAAGCGACACTTTTACCGGGAAGCCATTCTAAATTACCATGTTTTCCGGCATGAATGATTGCCTGACTTCCAAATTTTTGGCGCAACCAATAATAGTAAGCTAGATAATTGTGAGTTGGTTCTAAATCCGGTGCGTGATAGTTCAAACTAGGGTCAATTTCGTATCCCCGCGATGGTTGAATTCCCACAAACACATTGCCAAATTGAATCCCCGGAATCGGAAACAGGTTCGCATCCATAAGTTCCGTCTTTTCCCCTGTCGCAAACCCCCATCTATTACAGATTCCATCTTGGACTTGCGGCGGCAAAGTTGCAAAATACTCTTGATATTCTGCCAAATCCAAATATTGATTTACAGCCCGCAATTCCCGTCCTTCCGGGTCATTTGTCACGCCGGATGTTAGCATTTCAATTAACTCATTGCCACTGTTTGGAATGTTATCTACTTGATAACCATCTTCCTGCAAAGCTTTGAGGATTTCCACACAGCTAGCGGGCGTATCCAAGCCGACACCGTTGGCTAATCTTGCGTTGCGGGTGGGATAATTTGCGAGAATTATGGCGATGCGTCTGTTGGTGGCGGGAGTTTGTTTTAGTTTTACCCAGTTTGTAGTTAAATCTGCTACAAATGAAATGCGATCGTCCGCAGCGACATAACCTACTACATCTGTTTCTAAGTCGCTATTCCAAGTCTGTACAGCCTTGAAAGAAACCGCCCTAGTAATGATTTTGCCATCTACTTCTGGCAAAGCTACATTCATCGCCACATCGCGCGGCGAAAGTCCTTGCAATTCACTTTCCCACTGTTCTAAACCGCCACCACTAAATATGGCTTGCAATACTGGAACATCTAATAATTTTAAGGTATTTTGTTCTGGTTCTGGACTGTTGAAACCGGAGATTGCAAAACTTGTCGTGTTCAGCAATAATTGAATTGGTTCAGCGTCTTTTGGTTGGAAATATTCTATCAATTCCACTTGCAAATCTGGTTCTCGCAAAGAAGACACAAACACGGGAACGGGTACTAAGTTTCGCTCTGATAAAGCTTGACAAAGCGCATCAATTGGTGCTAGGTTTCCTGATAAATAATGAGCGCGATAAAACAAGATTCCCACCGTAGGGGCGGTGCCCCCGTGCCCGCCCTCTTCCTGTCCTTTAGCATCGGTTTCTACCCCCGGAGATCCCCCCCAGCCCCCCTTAATAAGGGGGGAGCAAGAAGTGGTCAAAGTCCCCCTTGTTAAGGGGGATTTAGGGGGATCGGAATCGGGAATCAAAGTCCCCCTTGTTAAGGGGGATTTAGGGGGATCGAAATCAGGAATCAAAGTCCCCCTTGTTAAGGGGGATTTAGGGGGATCGAAATCAGGAATCAAAGTCCCCCTTCTTAAGGGGGATTTAGGGGGATCGGAATCAGGAATCAAAGTCCCCCTTCTTAAGGGGGATTTAGGGGGATCTAAATCGGTTTGTAAACCCGGAGATCCCCCCCAGCCCCCCTTAATAAGGGGGGAGCAAGAAGTGGTCAAAGTCCCCCTTGTTAAGGGGGATTTAGGGGGATCGGAATCAGGAATCAAAGTCCCCCTTGTTAAGGGGGATTTAGGGGGATCGAAATCAGGAATCAAAGTCCCCCTTGTTAAGGGGGATTTAGGGGGATCGGAATCAGGAATCAAAGTCCCCCTTCTTAAGGGGGATTTAGGGGGATCGAAATCAGGCATCAAAGTCCCCCTTCTTAAGGGGGATTTAGGGGGATCTAAATCGGTTTGTAAACCCGGAGATCCCCCCCAGCCCCCCTTAATAAGGGGGGAGCCAGAAGTTGTCAAAGTCCCCCTTCTTAAGGGGGATTTAGGGGGATCGAAATCAGGTGGTAAAGTTCCAAAACCAGCCCTCGCATTTCCTCCCCATTCATAAATTCCGACGCGGGAAACTGTTTGAGGTAAAGGTGGATTGTAGGCAGTTTTGAGACAAGTATCTGCCGCAAATTTTAGGGCATTAACAAAGTTTTGGACTCCGCCTTCTGTGAAGTAGCGCCACAGTTGATTGACTGCTGATAGCGATATATTTGAATGACTGATTAAATCGGGATCTGGACTGTCATCACCGGGCATTACAATCAGTTTAGCTTGAGTTTTTTCCGCCGTTTCCCGCAGAGTTTCTAACCCATAAGACCAATAGGAACGCCCTCCTAACAGCCTTAAAATTATTACCTGCGCGTGTTCTAAAATTTCCTCGGCGTAGGTATCAATGGTTAGTTGTTGCTGCAATTGGAGGAGATTCACCGCGCGGAGTTTGGGGAATTCTGCTGGTAGTTTTGATGCAGCCGCCGCGAGAGTTTGAATATCTGTGTCAGCGGCACTAATAAAGACTATTGGTGCGGGGGTTTGTTGGATGAATATTACTCCTTCGGCTTGGGGGTTCCAGCCTCCTGGTGTTGCTGCTATTTTGTGCATTAATTTTTAGTTTATGTTGATCAATAGTGAGAGTAATTGCGATGGTCTTTATTAGTATAACATGACTTATATCAAATTTGGTTGTACCGGAATATTTTAACCACAGAGGGCGCAGAGTACGCAGAGGAAGAGAAGAGAGAGATGGATGTTTTTCTGTTTCCGAGGTTTTAATCTATAAACTGATAACGAACACTCCGAAAATCATGATTGCTGCGCCTAGTAATCTTTGTTGAATATCTTTTTCCTTGAAAATAAAGTGGCCGAATAATACACCCATTAATACGCTAGTACGTTTAATTGCTATCACTTGTACTACCAAAGTTAATGTCAAAGCTTGCATTTGACAAAGCACTCCTATAGCATTGAAAAATCCCATAGCTGCTAGCATTGGTAATTGTTTGAGGATTTTTCGGCTGGGATTTGGGGTTTTGTGCAATAACATTGGCAGTAGCAAGATACTCATTGTACCAAACAAAGAGAATAGCCAAAAAATCGGGGATGAATTTTTAACTCCTATTTTGTCAAAGTTTGAGGTGATACTCCAGAGAAATGCTACAATTAACATCATTTTTGGCCCTGGTTCCTTCAGCAGTGCTTTGAATGGGGCTAAATATCCTTGCGATTTCTCTTTGATATTTAGTAAGTAAGAGCCTGTTACGATTAGCAAAATGCCAATATAATCAAAAAATTTGGGATATTCACCGACAATTAATGGTGAAGTTAGCAACATGAATAAGGGGGTCAACGCTACCAGCGGTACTGTCAGGGATAAATCTGATACTTTGATGGCTTTGATGTAGAGTATGGCTGTGACAGCGTTGATGCTACCTCCGATTAATAGGGCGATCCAAAATTGAGTGTTTAATGCCGGAATTCCTGTAGAAATTACCCAGGGAGTTAAAAAGATGACCGAAAAGAATGCGAGGGACCAAGCGACTACATATTCGTCACTTTTTTTGAGATTTTGCTTGCCAAAAACGTCTTTAAGTGCTTCAAAGAAAGCGGTAAAGATTCCTAAAATTAACCAAGTCAACCTAAGTATGCCCTCCTGACTCGCTCGTCGTTGAGCAAATCTGATCCAATGCCTGTCAGAGTTATGTTACCAGCTTCTAGCACGTAACCTCGATCGGCAATTTGCAATGCTAAACTGGCGTTTTGTTCGACTAACAAAATTGTAACCCCCGTGGAGCGCAGATTTTGAATAATCCCAAAGATTTCTTTGACTATGGCTGGCGCTAAACCTAAACTGGGTTCGTCTAATAGTAGCAGTTTTGGGCGCGACATCAACGCGCGGGCGATCGCCAACATTTGCTGTTCCCCGCCACTCAGGGTTCCCGATAATTGATGGCGGCGTTCTGCTAACCTGGGAAATAGTTTAAATTGGTAGTCTAAATCTGCTTTGATTTCTGCTGTTTGCGATCGCACATAGGCCCCTAATTCCAAGTTTGTCAACACCGTTTGCTGCGCCAAAACCCTCCTCCCTTCTGGGCTGTGGGCTATTCCGAGTTTGACAACTTCGTGAGGGAGGCGGCGGGTAATATCGCGCCCGTTATAGATAATTTGTCCTTGGTGTAGATTAACTATTTTGGAAATAGCCCTGAGTGTGGTACTTTTGCCGGCACCATTCGCACCGATGAGGCTGACGACTTCGCCTGCATTTATGATTAAATTAATATTTTGTAAAGCTTGAATTCCGCCGTAATTTACTGAAAGATTCTTGAGTTCTAAGAGGATGTTTTTGGTGGTTTTGGGTGGGCTATTGTGCATTTTATGTGACTTGGATTGTTGATGAAAAAACGTCTCTTTTCTAGCAGTTTTTTGGTCGTGAGTCCGATAGTCCGACAGGGGTTGAAACCCCTGTCTCATAGCTAAAGTCCTCTTAAGAGGACTGGGAGATACATTTAATACTAATTATTACTCTTAGTCCGCGGAGGCGGACATTGTTTGTGTAGCCGCGATTTCCAATCGCCGGGTTCCAATCGCCGGTTTCCAATCGCCGGGTTTTCTGAGTTATTTTTCATCTCCCAAATAAGCTTCAATTACAGCAGGATCATTCCTGACAATAGCAGGTTCTCCCAAGGCAATTAGCTGACCAAAATGCAGCACGGCAATTCGATCGCACAATCCCATCACCAGCGGTACGTGATGCTCGATCAATATTACAGTTAAATTGAACTTTTGGCGCACTTCTCGGATAAAGTCACTTAATTTGTGCTTTTCATTCGGATTCATCCCCGCCGCCGGTTCATCTAACAGCAATATTTGCGGTTCTAGGGCTAAAGCACGGGCAATTTCTAAACGTCTTTGGTCGCCGTAGGACAAGTTTTTGGCTTGTTCGTCTGCCCGATCGCCCAATCCGACCAATTCCAACAATTCCAACGCTTTCTCGCGGGTTTGGCGCTCCATTGCGTTCGCTGCTGGTAACGCAAATATGCCCGCTAGCAGTGATAAAACGGGATTGTGCGATCGGCTGTGGATATGTCGCGCGATCGCCACGTTTTCACTAACAGAAAGTTCCCCAAACAACCGGATATTTTGAAAAGTTCTGGCAATCCCTTTATTGGCAATTTGATAAGGTTTCAATTGAGAAATATTTTCATCTTGATAAATCAGATTGCCGCTAGAAGCAGGTATCAATCCAGTCATTACATTAAATAGGGTAGTCTTGCCCGCGCCGTTAGGGCCGATCAGTCCAAATATCTCGTCTTTTTCAACTGTAAAAGATACGTCGTTGACGGCAATTAAACCACCAAAGCGACGAGTTAATCCTTTGGCGGCTAAAACAGGATTGGTTTTTGAGAAGGTCAGGGTTTCGGAACTCATAAACAAATGATAAAATATAAGATATAGCAATCCTAAATCATTTGTACAAATATGTAGGGGTAGTGCCCCCGTGCCTACCCCAGCCAAAACGGGCAACCACGGGGGATTGCCCCTACAATAATTACGCAAATGATTTAGGATTGCTATATCTAATTATGCCTCAAATTATGGATGCTCAAAAACTCTTAGAACGAATCACCGTAAATCCCCAAATATTTAACGGAAAACCGATTATTCGGGGTCGCCGTCTGGCGGTTGAGCACATTCTAGGAATGTTAGCCGCTGGCGACACTCCTGAAACGATTCTCGAAGGCTATCCCTGGCTAGAAAGAGAAGATATTCAGGCTTGTCTAGTTTATGCCCACCGACTGGTTAGTCACGAGCGAGTCGAACCTCTCTTGGTGGAAGCTGGCAAATGAAAATATAAACTCATGCGAGAAATCCGATGCAATGCCTGTGGTAGCAACCGCTATGAGGAACGTAAAATCAATTACCTTTTTTAGATTGCCCGGAGTCCTGAAACCAGTTTGATGAGAATGTAAACACAATTATTCATATAGCTGATACGGCTCATCACACACAAGGATTCTAGCCCATGACGAAGCACTACCGACAAAGATTAATTACCGTAATTGCCCTCTCGTTTCTATCTTTCACATCGCCTTTGCTGTTGATTCGCAATGCTAGGGCTGGAATTGTGTACGAACCCACAGCTAACCCCAAAGAGATTGCCTCCCTCATCGAGAAGTTAAAGACTAACGATGAAAGGGAACTTGATACAGCTATTGAGAAGTTAGGAAAAATAGGTGAACCAGCCATCCCGGCTTTGAGTGAAGCTTTGCGCGATCAGAATTTGCTAGTCCGCCGGAGTGCTGCCCAGGTTCTCGCAAAAATTGGCCATCCTGCTATTCCTGACCTTGCTAAAGCTTTGAACAACCCCGATGCAGGTGTGCGTAGCAGCGCAGCCTCTGCTTTGGGGGGTATCGGTCCAGAAGCTAAAACTGCTGTGCCGAAGCTAATTTTCCTACTTAAAGACCGCGAGGCAAATGTGCGTGGCAGTGCAGCCTCTGCTTTGGGGAGTATCGGTCCAGAAGCTAAAACTGCTGCGCGGCCGCTAGTTCCCCTGCTTAAAGACCGCGAGGCAAGTGTGCGTAGCAGTGCAGCCTATGCTTTGGATAGAATTGGTGCAGAAGCTAAAGATGCTGTGCAAGATCTCGTTCCCCTGCTTAAAGACTCCGATGTAGGTGTGCGTAGAGATGCAGCCTATGCTTTGGGGAGAATTGGTGCAGAAGCTAAAACTGCTGTGCCACAGCTAGTTCGACTGCTTACAAACTCCGATGTAGGTGTGCGTAGGACTGCAACCTATGCTTTGGAGGGAATCGGTGCAGAAGCTAAAGCTGCTGTGCCACAGTTAATTGCCCTGCTTAAAGAAGACTCCGATGCCAATGTGCGTAGGAATGCAGCCTATGCCTTGGGGAATATCGGTGCAGAAGCTAAAGATGCTGTGCCACAGCTAATTCTTCTGCTTAACAACTCGGATGCAAATTTGCGCGGCAGTGCAGCTTATGCCTTGGGGGATATCGGTGCCAAAACTATTGTGCCGAAACTAATTCCCCTGCTTAACAACTCAGATCCAACTAATGATGCAAATGTGCGTTGGAGAGCAGTCTATGCTTTGGGGAAAATGGGTGCAGAAGCTAAAATTGCTGTTCCACAGCTAATTCTCCGGCTTAAAGACTCAGATGCAAATGTGCGTAGCAGTGCCGCCAATGTCTTGGGGGGTATCGGTGCAGAAGCTAAAGATGCTGTGCCACAGCTAATTCTTCTGCTTAAAGACTCCAATGTAAATGTGCGTAGCAGTGCGGTCTCTGCTTTGAAGAGTATTGGTGCAGAAACTAAAACTGTTGTGCCAGAGTTAGTTGGCCAGCTTAAAGACTCCGATACAAATGTGCGTAGCAGTGCAGCCTCTGCTTTGGAGAGTATTGCTCTTAGCCTTCAAGAAAAAGCAAAGACGCTAACTTCACCGGAGTTAAATCAGGCTGTATCAAACTTAGAATCAGCCTTGAAAGTTTTGGCAGAACATAAAGATGATTTCTCACAATCAACGATCGCAAATCTCCGCCTATACATCACTGTTCTCAAAGCCGAAAAAAACGATCGCCTATTCGTAAAATCAATCATCCAAAATCCCTACATCTGGGGAACCGGAATTTACTTATTTTTACTCTGCGGAACCTTTGCCATCCGCCCATTGTGGCTGCTAAAAATCTACGAAACCTTAAAACCGATCGGCTTCAAAATACCAGTTCTCGGCACAGATGTATCCCTCGGCAACTTGATATTTTTCAAATACCATCCCAGAGTTCTTGATGCTTGGGTGACAGCACATATCCAAGCCACACGAGAGGAATTTCAGAACCGGAAAACAGTGCGCGATCGCAAAATTTTCGTTCCCATCCCCGTCATCCTTGATAACAACACTATTGCAACTTTGAAAGGCCAATATTTGCAGCCCACATTTGCTAAAAAGCGCGGTTGTTTGTTGATTTGGGAAGAAGGGGGAGCCGGGAAAACCAGTTTAGCTTGTCAGATTGGCAAATGGGCGATGTCGGATCATCCTGAAGAACGCATTTGCAGTCATCGAATGCTGCCAGTTCTGATCGAAGAGGAACTAAAAGTAGCCGAAGGCAAACAGCCATTCATCGAAGCAATTCGCGGTCAATTGCAAGATTTAAACGATACTACCGAGGCGATTTCTGAAGAGTTATTAGAACAGTTGCTTAAACAGCGGCGCATCCTAGTCATCGTCGATCACTTCTCAGAAATGAGCGAACAGACACGAACAGCAATTAAACCGGAAATGCCAGACTTTCCCGTTAATGCTTTGCTCGTAACTTCGCGGCTGGAAGAACCTTTAGGTCTAGTCACCAAGACAGCAATCAAACCCCTACGCATTGCTGGAAATCGACTGTCATCGTTCATGGAAAGCTATCTCAACCAACGGCAAAAGCGCGACTTATTCAGCGACACAGAATTTTTCAATGCCTGTATCCAACTATCAACAATAGCTGGCGACAGAAACATCACCGTTTTGCTAGCCAAACTCTATGCCGACCAACTGATTACCAAGAAAGAAGGCACAACAGACGGCAATTTACCGGATAATATTGCTGAGTTAATGCTGCACTACTTAAATCAACTCAACCGCAGCGTAACAGAGAATAAATTGAGCGATGCCACCGTCCACAAAGATGCTAAAATCATAGCCTGGGAATGCCTGAAACAAACCTATCGCCCCGCAGCCGCCAACCGTCAAAATGCGATAGATGCTCTGGGTGGAGAGAATGCAGAATCGCGAATCAAGTATTTAGAAGACAAACTCAGAATCATCCAAACAAAAGGTGTATCCCACGACCAAATTCACTTTGCTTTAGATCCGGTAGCAGAGTATTTAGCCGCGTTGCATTTGCTAGATATTAACGGCACTGATGAGAGTAAATGGCAAGATTTTTTGAAGGTAGCAGACTCCCAAAATTCACCAGAAGGAATCAAAGGTTTTATGCTCGCAGTAAAAGATTGCTATCTAGATCAAATTCCCGGTGCAAAAGATACCGACTTTCTGCCACAACAAATCACATCGCGCTATAATGTAAGTACCGTAGTGCCTGTATCTCCTTAATATCAAATCCGTTATACCAATTTAATGGGTCGTTGCAGATATCTCGATCCCCCTAAATCCCCCTTAAGAAGGGGGACTTTGAGAATAATCTTGTCCCCCCCCCTTGTAGGGGCGGTGCCCCCGTGCCCGCCCTTGGTTAGGGGGTATCAGACTCTATGCAGCCTCATAAAAAATTTGTATTAGCATGATCGGGCGTAAAATCAAGTCAACAGTCAACAGTCAACAGTCAACAGTCAACAATCATTCCGGTGCAACCGGAATTGATATCACATCTCCCAGGGACAATTGTATAACAATGTACATACCAGATTCGCAATCTTCCCAAGCAAAAGCGTTGCCGACGATGTACGATCTACCCAGTGAAGACCCGGAGGACCCAGGCTTGCCTGACGAATATCACCGGTGGCAAGCACAACTTTTGTGCGATAGCTGCCTCCCTTCTAATTATCCAGCCGATCGCGTATTTTCGGCCAGCGATCTTAATCTATACTACGACTCCAGCCATCCCAATTGGTACAAAAGACCCGATTGGTACTTAGTTGTGGGCGTTTCGAGATTTTACCAAGACAGAGACTTGCGCCAAAGTTACGTGATTTGGGATGAAGCAGTCAATCCTTTAATTGCGATCGAATTTCTGTCGCCCGGTACGGAAGATGAAGATTTGGGGCTGACAGCATCGGAACCAAACAAACCGCCGACTAAGTGGCAGGTTTACGAGAGAATTTTGCAGATTCCTTATTACTTTGTTTTTAGTAAATACAACAACCAATTGAGAGTATTTCGCTTAATTGGCAACCGTTACCGCGAACAAATATTAACAGGTTCTCGATTCTGGATACCGGAAATAAAGTTGAGTTTGGGTTTGTGGGAAGGTTCTTTCCTACAAAATCAGAGGTTGTGGCTGCGTTGGTATGATATTAATGGCAATTTAGTTCTGACTCCTGAAGAATTTGAAAGACAGCGAGCGCAATTGGAAAGCCAACGAGCTGAATTGGAAAGTCAACGAGCCGAATTTGAAAGACAGCAAGCTGAAATTGAAAGACAGCAAGCTGAATCAGAAAGGCAACGAGCCGAATTTGAAAGACAGCAAGCTGAATCAGAAAGGCAACGAGCCCAATCAGAAAGGGAGCGAGCAAATCGTTTAGCCGATCGCCTCCGAGGGATGGGCATTAATCCAGATGAGTTGTAAAATTAAATAGCAGCATGAAATGGTGCAAGCTGCAAGCGCTGTCCATAAAAATTTATTAACAAAAAACTACTTATGCCAGAATCTACCTCACTGCGCGATCGCTACTTAGCCCTCATCGACAAAATTGTCGAAATCACCCTCAAAGGTCAAATTCGCTCCAAAGAACAAGTTTATCAAATGCTCGTGCAAGACATCGGCACCGGCACCGGCGAAATCTTTGAACGCTGCTTCGGAGAACGCCTGGATGCCACCGAAAACCTGCTAAAAAATGAAAAAGACGAAATCAAACAAGCCAAAGCAAATCGCACCCTCAGAGCCCTAAAAACCATCCAAGGAGAATGGGAACGCTGGCAAAAGGACAACCGAGTTTCTAGTGCGATCGCATCGGCAATTCAACAAATTATTGCCGCCGAACCTAACAGCCGTCTCCTAGCATTATTGCAAGTAATTGACCCCAACAAAGAACTTCCCCTGACTCTCGATCAATTGCAGCAATTAGCAAAAATCCTGCACCAACAAATGCTGCAAACTTCCAATCCTGAAACCGAAAGAGACTTGCAGCAAATCACCTCCGGGATTGCCAAAGGTTTAGAATCTTGGCAACGACTGGAACCGGAACTCGTGGGCTGGATTTATCAGCCGCAGCAGCTAGGATTTGCCGGTTCTCCCGAACAAAACGGGCCTTGGGCTTTTTGGGCAAAAAAGGTGAAAAGTCCTTTTGCTCACGCTCTTTTGAATGCCATTGCACTCGGTGAATCGATCGTTGAATTAGCTGCAAAAACCTCTAATTTAGAGTTGGGCGCTTTGGTAGAATTAGGGATTATTTTGCAGTGTTTGCAGCGGGCTTTGGCGACATGGTTTGACAAGCAAGTTTATGATTCCAAAGTGTCAACAAAAGCTTCAATTTCTACTTACATTACTTTTTCGGTAATTTGGAGTCAGTTAGCCAGCGGATTTAATAATTCTACCAAAAGCGGCGAGCAGTTGGCAAATGCTTGTTTTCAAGTAACGCTGCAAATTTTGCGTGCTTTTTCTCAACGGGAATATTTTCCGCTTTACGGCGGGATTTTCGCCTCCTTTGATGGCAAATCTCTGCGGCATACTTTGGAGTATTTAGACGAACCGCTGCGACGGGTAGAAGGTACTCAAGCTAAGGCTCGAATTCTGACGCTTTTGGGTTATTCGATGGGGGCTATGGGAGCCTACGAACGTGCTATCTTACTGCACAAAGAAGCCCTGGAAATTGCCCGTCTGGAAGATGATAAAGCCTGCGAAGTTGCTAATCTCAATCACATCAGCCGTAACTATGTTGCTCAGAAAAACTATCAGGAAGCGATTAATTACAGTCAGCGGGCTTTAATTATGGCACGACAAGCGGGTGAGCGACAAGGTGAGGCGAATGCTTTGGCTAATTTGGGTTACAGCGAGGTGTTTCAAGCCCGACAGTTGGAGGAGGTGGAACCGGAGGTTTATGAAAGTGCGATCGGCTATTTGGAGCAAGGTTTGTTGCTGTCGGAAAGGTTGGGCGATCGCCAAAGTCAAGCTTTTTGTTCCAGCAGTCTGGGAATTGCTAAAATTGCGTTGAAAAATTCTGAAAGTGCGATCGAATATTTGGTCAAAGGTTGGCAAGCGGCCCAATTCTCCGGGGACTTATATTTGCAAGGTCTGAATTTGGCTTATTTAGCTCAAGCTTATTATAGCATTAATGAGCTAGAAAAAGCTATATTTGCTGGTAGTTTGGGTATGTATACTTTGGAGCAAATTGGGGCGATGGAGTGGCGTCAATCGGCGGGTTTGCTGACTATTTTGCGGGGACAAATGGGGGCGGAAGCTTTTAAAGAGTCTTTGGCTAAGAGTCGAGCAAAGATCATTCCGGCGATCGGTGTTGACGGTTACGATTACATCCCGGAATTGTTGGAAAAATATCAGCAATCTATCTAATTAGGACTTACGCATGGGAGCCGAGAAACCGGGTTTTTTACGAAAAGACGCATTGCAGCCCGCAGATTGGGTAAAAAACCCGGTTTCTTTGTCGGAGTGCGTCCAGGACTGTTAATATTAAATCCCGGTTCGTTACCCATTTGATCGATCGCCGGTAATTGATGTTTTTATACTTGCTAACAACTAATGTTCAACTATCACCGGCGTTCCCACTTCTACTTTCTCAAATAAAGCTTGTGCGTCTTTGTCAAACATTCTCACACAACCATGAGAAGCCGCCCGCCCGATCGACTCTGGATTCGGAGTACCATGAAAACCAATCACATTCTTACCATCCGTCCAAAACCCGATCCACCTAGTCCCCAAAGGATTATCCGGTCCCGCAGGCACAAGTTCCCCCGTCCAAGGATGTTCCCAAACTGGATCTTTGATCATGTGTGTAATTTTAAAATTGCCTGTAGGAGTTTCCCAGCCGCCTTTTCCCACAGCCACCCGGAAACTAACTTGCACCTTATTTTGTCGGTAAACATAGACGCGGCGTTCTCCCAATTTCAGCACTAAACGGACTTCTTCAATGGGATTTACCGGAGCCTGTTGTTCCTGCGGAATAAACTGGAGCGGTTCTCCCAAGGGCGGTAATTCTGGTGCTCCGAGATTCGGCAATTTTGGCTCGGATTTGACTGACTGCGAGGCGATCGCACTATTATTTAAATTAATCAAGGTTTCGGCAACAGCGGGCCGTTGTAGATTAATCGGTAGCGTGGCTGCGCTCAAGCTCAGCACAATTAACTTGCTAAACAAAGATTTGCTTTTTACCATTGTTTTGTTGGCTCAACTCCTCGACGGGTAGGGACACGGCATAGCCTTGTCCCTACTACAAAATTTAGATCTAATTATCTGCAAGACGCCACCGAAATTAAGAGTTTTAAGTAGGGACACTCCAAGAGCCGTGTCCCTACTACTCCACCGAGATCGCGGTGGTGCAGAAAAACTGCCACGGTCGATCGCTAAAACTAAATATATCACGGGAACACAACGGGAGGGCGATCGGCTGAAATTGTCGCTTTCTGACACTTGCACAGATACTCCAGCAAGATGATGGATTAAATTTTCCCAGGGAACTTTTGAGGTACAATTGAGTCTTTAAAGACTTGTTCTATAATCTTTTGTGAAATTGTCAAAAATTTCCTACTCCGGGCATTAAACTGGATTAGGTATAAAGGTTGGGAGTTTCGCACAGCGGAAGCAAACCCGACCCTGAATAGCAGTTAATGTGAGGTTTCAATGCGTCTTCAGAACATCAAATTATTGACAGGTGCTACCCTGTCCGTGCTAATTTCAGCAGTATCAGTGCATCCAGCGATGGCTAACCCTGCAACTCAAATAGCCCAAACGCAGACCACCACAACAGCGAACGCTGAAAGCATTACGGGTATTGTCAAAAGTATTGTCGGCGACATCATCACAATTAGCCCAGAAAATTCGCGGTACAGGACTCTCAGGATTCAAAAATGCGTCCTGAAAATTATCGGCTTAGTACCGGGAATGAAAGTCAAAGCCACCGTAGCCGGAGGCTCGAAGGTGGAAAGTATCATGGTGATCTCCAACGTTAAGGTGGTATCAACAGCCGTTGAGCGTCGGGTAGTTACTCCCATTCCAGCACCAGCACCAGCACCAGCACCGCGTCCGGCTCCCCGTCCGGCTCCCCTTCCCCGCGTCCAACCGCCAGCTCCCGCCCCCCGTCCGATTCCGGCTCCCCGTCCGGCTCCGCGTCCTGTGAGAGGACTTTGGTAGAGTTAGCTTTGTAGATGGAATTAAGCCACCGCCCATCGCGGTGGCTTCGCTTTTTCACGGAAATTGATGGTTGAGAAATTGCTGCTATGTATTCCTGATGGGAGTTTGTTGTTTACTGAGGAGGCCAATAACCGGATCGATCGCGTTCAGGTATCGGGGGTGAGCAAAGGGCGATCTACGATCGGGAATTGTAGCTGCGGCTAAGGGTGGGGATCAATAGTAGGAGCGAGTTAAGCGAGTTAACCGTTTTACCCACGCGCTTTACCAAACTCAGCCAACTTCGACCGAACCAAAAATCTCAAACTTCATTCATTTGCAATCTAGTCTACGATTGATTATTCATTGCATTTTTTGTATTTGTAGTTGCACAAATAACCCTAAGAGCGCAACTACAAACCGCAGCAATTAGTGATTAGCATTATTGACTTAGTAAATCCTGTAGCGCGGTGCTTAATGTGATGCACTAGCCAACAATTTGTCCCAAGTTTCTGTCCCCACAACTCCGTCTGCACGAAGCTTTGTTTGTCGCTGAAATTTCTTCACGGCTGTGAGAGTTGTCGATCCGAATACGCCATCAAGTACGATCGGCTCTGGGCACAAACCTCGCGCGTTCAACAATTTTTGCAGCCTCTTGACATCTTCTCCTCTCGCTCCGTGTTTTAAAATCCTTTGATGCGGTTTATGGGGGTTTCTTTCGGGTTCATGGCAATCATTCGTGAGACAAACTGCGTCCCCGCCCGATGCAAAGTTTACTCCACCTATGCCAGTCAAAACTAAGAGGGCTAGAAGTGCTAGTAAATAAGAAAAAGTCTGTTGTCCAACCATAGTTTCCCTGTTAATTTTCTCAAGCGTATTTTGCGTGTTTGACGATCGTGTTTGAGAGTTAGAAACCGGATTTCTGGGATGGAGGCATCTAATCTCAAGCAACCGGGTTTCTGGCAACAGCCACCAGATATTGTACAATATAAGTGGTCTTACCGCAAAATCTCCGATCGTGCAAGTTAAATTTTGTTGCTCTTTGGTAGCCACAAAGCCAACAATTACTTCGCCAGCAACTGCAACTCTCAGGATCACCAAGTTTCTCGCCAACGGGTAATCGCAAACGCGATCGTTTGCCGGTGAGGGAACGCGATAGTGTTCGTTCCAAATTATTTCGGAGTAATCGGCGGCTAATCCGACGTGGAGGCCGGTAACTGAGGCACTTGCACTGTAATCCTTGAGCGCTTGTCGCACTGTTGTCAAAAGTATCGACGATCGCGGTGCTGTTGGCAAGTAGTCGATCGACATTTGCCGTTGTCAATTCTTTTGAGTGTGCGTCTATTATTTTGACTCCCAAAGCGCCCTATAGGTTGTTGGCGATAATTTTGGCTTTGAATGCGCCGACATCCGATCGATCCTAGGGTTGGGTGGACAGGTTGCGTTCTTCGATGCGATCGCGATCGACTACTGTTAATTGACCAAATCCCGATCGGGCCAGACTTTCTGTATTCGCACCCAAAGCGCCGGCGCCACATACAGTTACGGGCAAGTTTTTGATCGGTGACATCACTGAGGGCAAATTTTATTTGACAAATAAATGTCAATTTTACTTATAGCGATCGCCACGCCAACACAGCGATCAGAAATATTGACATCGATCGAGATGCTAATTTAATATTGTTTAAGCACCCAAATTTCACTCTGTAAAGGTAGGGAGTAAATATGTTACAAAAGCTCTTTTCTAAGTTGCTTGTAGCGACAGTTCTGACCCTTCCAATCTTGGTATCATCCCAGACAGCTCAAGCTCAGAATAGACATGGAGCTACTGCTTATTCTCCCACTTCTGATGCCACCGGTATCAGTTGGGACCATGCTACAGAAAAAGAAGCATTAGACGCAGCAGTAGCCGCCTGCAATCAAGAAACTAGAGGGGCGAAAGACTGCTCACCGCTGACATCAAATAGCAATAATTGTGGAGCGATCGCAGTAGGTAAAGGAGGCGCTGGTGCGGGTTGGGGTGATGATAAAGGAGCCGCAGAAGCTCAAGCTCTCGCAGGTTGTAGCGAATTAGAAGGAGGAAACTGTAAAGTTAAACTTTCAGCCTGTAACAAATAATTTAACGGATAAATAGCGAGCGATAGGTGTACATATCTGGTCATAAAACTGTTGAAAAAAGAGTGAAATTTGATGAATTTTAAATTCACTCTTTTCTCGGCTTTAGGAATTGTAATTGCATCTTTAAATGTCGGTGCGCCATCAGCACCTTACCCCGGATAATCTCCCATTTCAAAAGTAACGGCATCCGGTTTGAGCAAACTTTCCAATCTATCTTTGGACCAATATTCAGTTGGATAAGCGACTGCAATAATATCTGAAAGTCGAATCAGCCAAGTGACTTGTCCGTAAGAATCGTTATTTTCCCCCTGTTCGCTAGGCGAAACTATTACCAGAATTTCCGCAAACTCCCCGGACAAATTAATCGGGATGCCGCCGAAACTGCTATTATTTGTTTTCATCCAAACTTTACTGCCTCGATCGAGAGCTTCTTGCAGTCGTTGGGAGAGCAAACAGGATTTTTTGACCTTAGACTTTTTTCCCATAGTTCAAGCTCAAGTAGTTGTACTGTGTGTTAAGATCCAGGGCGATCGCATTTTTACTCACTCAACGGACAAAAGCAAAAATGGCGATCGAACTCGCTGCTCCTTACTCTACTGTATAAGAAATTGACCGAGTGCGATCGGTATAAAAATTTAATTACCAAACAGCGAAATCGCCTAAGCCGTGTTAATTTATCAGCTTCCTCAGATATCCCTGTTCCTTTCGCGCTCAAATCCAGTATAATTGGCTGCATCTTCCCCAATCGTTTAAGCAAAAAAATGGACTGGCGACAGCATATTAATTTTGGGACAAAAAAAATAGCCAGCAAACCCGCTGTTCCAGAAACTCGGTTATCTGTAGAATTTTTGCTAGGGCTGTTTGCTGCGGGATGGACTGAAAAACAGGTGTTAGAGAAATATCCTGAACTCACTTCGTCCAAGTTGTGTGCAGTTTTAGCTACTGCGGATTCAGGGTTAGTTTCATCTATCGCAAATCCTGAGTTACTAGAAATGATCGATAGAACGAGAGAAGAAGTTAAAATAGGGAAAAACTGGTAAAATTAAAACTTCAATTCTCCTCTTGCTCACTTGAATCTATTTCCCTTGGTCTAGTCAAAAGTGCTAACCCTGCGAGAATCTGTCGGACTCGTTTCCGAGACAATTTGCCAATTTTATCTGTCAACAAAGCCTTATCTACTGTAAAAACTTGAGACACATTCACTACGCTTTGTTCTGCTAGATCAGCTTCTCCTGCTTCAAGCAATACATTACCTATCGCCCTAGCTCGTCTGAGATTAGTAGTCAATGCACAAACAATAACAGTTCTGATTTGAGAACTGTTCAGGACATCGTTTTGAATCACTACATAAGGACGAATATAACCAGGTTCCGAACCGATAGGCTGTCCCAAATCTATCCAGTAGATATCTCCCTGACAAATTACCATTCTGTTTCTGTGAATTGTCGCTGATGCTGACGCATTCCCTCTAGCATAGCTTGCTCTGAGGGATCTAGTCCATCTGCATAAGCATCATTGATACTGTCTAGCAGTTGTCGATCGCGATCGCTTTGTAAACAGTCACTAGCGTTCACTACCTCATTTTCAGTATCATCCTCTTCATCAATCCCAAATTTTTGGCAAATTTCATCGATTTCTTGAGGTTGAACAACTCTTGCTTTAGCTCTTTTTAATGCTGTCAACAAAGGAGTTGTATTGGTCGAGGCTCGCAGCAAATAAAGCGTTTCTAGCAAATTTTCTAATTCTGTCTCAGAAATCAAAACCGCATTTTTGCCGTGAGATATATTAATAACTATTACTTCCCCTGTTTCAACAGCGCGATCGCATAGGTTTTCTAAATTTGCTTCAGCTTCAGTGTATGTAATCTCAGTTAACATACAATTCTAACTCCCACTAACTTTGCGAGCATTGCTCGCCAGCTTAACTGACGAGCCCTAGCTAATTATATCGTCGATCATCCCTCACCGCCAGGGATTGAAATCCCTGGCGGACTGTTTCGGAGTCGATCGCTCTCAAATCAGGTTCAACCCAGTTAATTCTAGCTTCCCAAGACATCAGCCGATCGCGCGTGTAGTAGCTAAAAGGTAAAGTCCGCGCGAGCGGATCTATCCCGTAGGGAATCGGCATATTTTGCAATCAAACCGTTAGCCAGACTTACCATCGATCGATTCCGGCTTTCCTCGGCCAGATCTCGGCGGATGATTCGCACCCAAAACAGCGTTAGAGTTTCGTGATACCCGCCATCTTTTGTAGTCTCAATTCCCTGAGCCGAGTTGTAACGTTTAATGCCATTCCGAAGTGCATTTATTGCTGCTTGTTCCTTGTCATAAAACAGATACCACAGAGCAACGGTTAAATGCGCTTCGTGAGTCCACCTGCTTCGCGGGAGGCTGCATTCTTGGAAAGCATGAATCAGGTTGTCTATCTCGCTGGGCGATCGGTAAATTATAGTTGTATTGTTCATAATTGAATTCTACTTCCTCACTACTTTCGCATCTAAAACTTAGGAAAAAATATCTTCGCGCCCCTTGACAAATATGAAGTGTTACGCTGAAAAAAGTAGGTTTTTTTGGATGTTTTTTTTGACCGCAGATGTAAGCAGATAAACACAGATGAACGCTGATGGATTTTTACAGCGGAAACCGCTGTTATGAGGTACACCCACTTATCGTTCAATCCTCGTAGGGACACTCAAGCGTGCCCATTGGTGTCAACTTAAGCCTAAAACCATTGAGAAATCTCGCTTTTACGCCAAGTCGAGATCCCCCTAAATCCCCCTTAAGAAGGGAGTAGGGTGTGAGTAGGGGTTGACTTTGATCGGATTCTTGTCCCCCCCTTCTTAAGGGGGAGTAGGGGGCAAGAATGCGGGGGGATCTAAGTTTAATAGTCAAACCGCAGTCTGTGACTGGGTTAGAAGTTAAGTTGACACCAATTGGCTCCTGGAGTGTCCCTACCGTGTTTCATAACAGCGGGAACTGCTGTAGTAAAGCGTTTTGACAGTGCGATCGCTCTACCACTTGAGCTACATCCCCTTAAACGGGACTGGCAGGATTTGAACCTGCAACCAATCGGTTGAAATTGTGTGTGCTTCATTTGTTGGGCGCGGAACAGAATTTTTACTAGCGGAGTTAATGTTTTTCAAATCTCAAAAATTTAGGTATAAGAGGTAGCGCAAAAGTCAGAGAAGCTTGGTTTTTTTGAGCCGATCGGCAATTCGATTATAGTCAAATTTTTCTAGTTTGTAAGCTTCTTTTGTTAGGATGCACCGCCTCATACCTGCTTTCAGTTAATTTCTAGCCGTAAACGGCTTCTGGACAATTAAGCGATCGCCCTTAACATCAAAATCCTTGGCCAGATGTTCCTTAATGACTTTTTCGCTCATTCCTGCTGCGATACCCAGTTGGTTTTCTACCACATCCTAGGAACGTCCTTCAAAACGAATGTGAACCATTACTGATACCAGAGCGATTTGGGATTTGGGATTGGTAGCTTATCTGCTGTTTAGCCTTGCGTTTATGGTATAAAGATTGCCAAAAATTTTCGCAAATACGGCTGTCTTTTACATAAATAAACGCCGTTATAAGTAATAAGCTTGTTTGACATTGCGGATTGACTCAGCCATTTTTTTGGCTGCGAATTTGGCATAACTTTCCTGTTCTGAATCCGCAACAGATTCGTTTAAATTAGACTGATTCGGTGCAATCTCTGGCTCAGAGGGAGTCGGTTTGTAATCGAACAGTCTTGTGTAAAGTAACAACCTGACTATCCAGTCTCTATTACAAGACTTTCAAATTGATGTTCCTGGAAATTTCTATCTTTTTTTCAGTTTTCCAGGTTGAGAATTGTACGGAAAATACAGATTTTTGCTTGTCCTGCGCTTTCCCTATTTACATACTAAAAATGTAGCACAAAAGTGTCAAGGGGTTGGGAAAAGTTTTTTAGTTTTTACCTCAAACCCTCTCGATCCCCCCGCATTCTTCCCCCCCCTACTCACCCCCTACTCACACCCTACTCCCTGAATAAGGGGGGACAAGAGCGTTCTTTTAAAGCTCTTTGACATAAGCAATGCTATCGCGAATCTTGTGGAAGCCAGCGGACTCGTAAAGCCGCAATGCACCGGAGGAATTTTCAGCATCGACGCCGATAATCGCAGTAGCGACACCGGCTGCTTTGAGTCGATGCAAACCAGCGAGCAACATTGCTCGTCCTAATCCGATTTTGCGGAAGCCGCGCCGCGTACCGAGAGACATAATCCAGCCTTCATTGCGCCCGGTACGATCGCACTCTTCGACGCTAATTTCGCAGTGACAAAATGCTGCAAATCTGCCGTCAACCGCAACCGCAATTAAGTCTAAATCCTTTCTGTAATCGGGTTTGGCTAAATCGTACTTGAATTTCTCTACTGTTAAATCGTGATGATTCCAGTGATCGATAAATGACTGGTTGAACATTTCTACCCAAGCTACCGCATCCTGTTCGCCGGGGAACTGACTGAGGGCGAAACCTTTTGGGAATTGCGGTTCTGGGATTGGTTGAGAGATCGATCGCGCCATTCGGAAAAAATAGCGATCGACCTTGAAACCGCAATTTGCTAGCACAGAAATGCGATCGCCATTCTCCGCGCGCACCCACGATCGCAGTTTCACCCGCGCACCTCGCTCTTTTTCCACGAACCGCATCCGCTTTTCACCCCAAGCCACTGCTAGCGTTTCTAGATCGCCCGATCGCGCGATCGGGTGAACGCAAAACCACAGCCAACCGTCAATCATCTCCCCAGATGCAGAAATCGACAACTGAGCAAAGCCGATTAATTTGCCGTTCGCATCTTCCCAAAGGCAGATATCGCGGCTTTTGTCTAGGGATGGTTCGTTAAATTTTTGTTGCAATTCTGAGATGGAAGTGCCTTCTTCGAGGCGATCGACTTTTTCGCAAGTATCGATCAAATGGGCGATCGCTTCCAGGTCACTTTCATCCGCGTAGGGTCTGCTCGACACAATCAACATATAGAACCCAAAAGATTTAGGATTTATTTTCCTAGCCATTTTGTTTCAGTCAAATCCTATGCATAGTTTGATTGTAGCTAAAAAGTCAGCGCTCTGTAGTAATCGACACAAGCGCCGCTTGTGTAAAGCCGACTAAAATTACGGCTATCACAGAGGATTAAAAAATCAAGGTGATAATTTATACTTTTATGTGTCACTGACATCGCAGGGGTGACCGGACTCGAACATTGACGGATTTTTACTTCCACCAAGTCGAAAATCGGGATGGTAGGTATCAGGATGGGAATATTTTCTAGTTATATAATTTAAAAATATCAATAGAGGTAGGTAGATAAATAGGTGCTAAGCTCAGAAAACCGATACAAAGCCGATAGAGCACTTCCTTCACGCGGAATTCTTCAGGGATAGCAAGGCTGAAACTCTTGATGTGTAAACGACTAACTTTGATGGGAGTAGAAGGACTGAGCGAAAGATGAGCGGAAAACAGAACTCTTGGTGAGTCAATGAATCTGAAACTATTGACTCACAAAGGATGGAAGTTGATGGGAGTAGAAGGACTTGAACCTTCGACCTTGAGATTAAGAGTCACCTGCTCTAACCAACTGAGCTATACTCCCGCATCTAGGCTACTATAACATAGCTGATTGATTTTGTCAATACTTTTTCAAATTTAGTGCGATCGCCCTGACTCACCCCAAAAGTCTCTCAACGGAAACGCGAATGTCGGGAAATGCCAGCGGTATCACCCTTCCGGCGTCGATCGTGATCTCCTCTGTGTACTCGCCATTCTGAGGAGATCGAAACACGATCATTTACTTAGCAGATCAATTTAAAACCCAATATTCTTGAATTGCTGCCGATGCATAAATGGCTGCTTTCAACTCTAAATCCTTCTTCCACCTAGTTTGAGAAACCTCTACAACCCAAAAGAGATCTTGAGGTTCGGGATGGCGATCGTTGTAAGCAGACTCCGGTCATCGCACGATCGCAATATCTGGTTCAGGTTCAGAGTCTGAGCGGGTAATTTCCCCGTTGAAGCGGACATCAGCTTTACTTGCGAGTAGTTCCTCGAGGTATTTAGTACCTCGTTTGGTTGTGTTGTAATGAATTGGGGTTTCTGGACTCATCTGGGAGACTTCACCGGCTAGCAACTCCACAGGGCGATCGCCCAGAATGCCTGCTTCTATCATAGGATGATAGTCACCCACAGACCATTTAGCTAGGGTTTTCATTGCTAAATCGACGCATTTTGTGAAGATAACTAACTCTATTTTACACGAGAATTGTACAACTTTTGATAGTAAGTTACCACAGACTAGACTTACAGCGGAAACCGCTGTATTAATTCAAAACTCAATACAGACGCTGAATAGTATTGTGGCATTGAGCAAAACCAGGCCACATAAGGGTTCCCATAACTTGCAGTCATGTAAAATATTTTTTCTCTCCTTGACATCACTTTTAAAAGATACCAAAAAGAGGCAATAAGTAATGAGAATTAACTCGTTTTTGGGCATTTTTCCAGTTAATTAGTGGACTTTTGATCGATTGTGTTAATTTTTGTTACGCAAATGTTGATTTTTTTTTCAACACGTTAATATGCAGAGATTAAATAAATGAAGCCCCTTCCTAATCATCTGCGTTTAGGGAGTTAGCTTGCCTTGATCAGTCCAACATCCCAAATCTGAAATCGGTATGAGTGGTACAAAGGTTATTGCAATTTCAGGGATTGCACAAGCGTCTGCGGGTGCAGCAACCGCATCTGGTATATCTGGGGTCGCGATCGCGTCGGGAGCCGCGACTATTCTCGGATTAACAGCCCTTGTGGCTGCTGCCGGAGCGGTTGTAGCATTGACAGGAAAAGCGATTGACGCTTACCAAGAGCGGGTGCGTCAACAACGGGAAGCCGCTGAAAAACGCGAACGAGAAATCCAGCAACGCATTGCCGATATTCGCGCCCAAATTCGGAGTCGTGGCAGTCAAGCGAAAGTAACGGTTAAATTACCTCCAGAAACTCGGTTTCAGGGGACTGTTTCTCGTGAATCGGCTAAAACCCCAGATGAGAGGGACCAACAACGAAAAATTAACGAGTTGAACTCGCGAGTGCCCAATATCCGCACTGAGTATCAAGCCTTGATTGATCAACAACTGCTAGATAGTTCAACGGTGCATCAGGCTCTTGAGAAAACGCAGCAAGCCTTGAATAGTAATAATCTCGCTCAAGCCCAAGGCTATTTACAAGCTTTGGATGATGCGCGAATACAAGTGATGAAAGGGCTACAGGAGCAATGGCTTCCTCAAATTGAATATATAGAACAAAGATTGGCTGGGTTGCGTTCCCGAATTCCCCAAGCCCTAATTCAAGAACTCCAGACGAATATTGACGGGGCAAAAAATAACTGGCAGCAATTGACGCAAGCTGATCTCGACGCTTTACACCAACGGATTAGTACCTTTGAAAGTCAAGCCGATAGCATTCAACAGGCGGCTGAAAAACTGGCGGAGTCTTACCGTCAGGTGGGATATGCAGCTTATTTAGGGGGAATTGACAATGGTGATGCAGTTGTGCAGGTAGAAACCCATGAAGGGGTTAATACCCAGATCCGACTTGATTTTTATGGCGATCGCATGAATTTGGAAGGCCCTCCAGAAGAGTCAAACTCTTGTGCCGCGAGGACTGTGGAGGCGTTGAGGCGCTTTCGAGAACAGGGTTATCAGTTGGAGTGGACTGAATGGGATGGTGAACCTGTCGCGGAGGATTTACGACATTTATATTCTGTAAATCCAGGGGAAATAGAGGCTGATCCGCGATCGCGCCTTCGTCGGGAAAGTCAGGGGTATTAAAGATGGGTAATCCCAGATTGTTAAATCTAGCATCATGGCTGCCGCGATCGTGTGCCAACGGGCCAGGGACGCGGATGGTGCTATGGGCACAGGGTTGTCCGTTTCGTTGTCCAAATTGCCAAAACTCTGATTATTTGGAGTTTAAATTTAATCAAGTTGTGACAGTCGATCGCGTGTGGGAGGTGTTTCAACAGCAACCCGGATTAGCAGGGATATCGTTTTCCGGTGGGGAACCTTTTGCCCAAGCTGTGGCATTTGCGGAGTTAGCGGCGCGAGTGCAAAGTGTGGGGAAAACGGTGGTTTGTTGGAGTGGATATCGTTTGGAAGAGTTAGAAAGGAGTGAGATTCCGGGGGCGGGGGAATTATTGCAACATATTGATTTATTGATTGATGGTTTATTTGTGGAAAGTTTAGCAGGAAATGAAGTTTTAAGGGGGTCAAAAAATCAGAGGTTACATTTTTTATCGGGGAGAATTATAGAGGCGGATTTGGTCGATATTCCGCGTCAGGAGTGGGTGATCAATTCCGAGACGATGACTTATACAGGGTTTCCAGTTTAGGAGGTTGTGATGACTAAAGTAGTATTGATAGGCGATCGCGCCGTTGGTAAAACAAGCATGGTTCATGCTTTGTGTACACCACCCCATGAAAAAGTTGAACCCAAGGAAGGTCCATCTGGGGATGTAGCTCCAACCGAAGGCATAGAAATTAAAAATTTGACAATAGTTGTGGAACTTCCTGCTGGAAACATTGAGCTTTCATTAGTGTGGATCGATACTCCTGGAGAGTTACAAACTAATCGAAAAAAACAAGAGGATAGTCCAGAAACTTGGGGGAAATTTTGCCAGGAAGTCAAAGACAGTGACTATGTGATGTTGCTGTTGCCACCACATCAAAGCTTACTCAATAACAAAAATATTCCAGATATCGATGATTTTCCTACTTCTGGGCAGTCTCAAAATAGGTTCAAGCAATGGTGGGTTTCGTTTTTACGTCAAAACCCTCAAAAAGCCAAAAATATTTTAATTTGCCGTCACAAAGCAGACCTGTTTATTGCGGATATTCAAACAGAAGGAGATCAATATAGATATGGCAATGAAGGATTTTCGTGGAAAAATTATTTTGATTTTAGCAGCCGCTATTTTAGGGAGGTAGATTCTGAAATTAGCGATTACAGAAAAAATAATACCCGTCAAGAAGTTCGTCTTTTTGTGACAACTATTCACAATCGCTCTTTATTAGAATTGCCTTGGATTTATATTGCTACTCGTGAATCTATTAGGCCAAAATACTAAATTATTTACTTTTATTAGGAGTAAGTCTATGACAGATATTGCCATTATTGGACCACGATCATCTGGAAAAAGCACCTACTTAGATGCTTTAGCACGGGTTGCCAGAGAAAATACTTTTCCGAGTTTAAGTATTAGTCTTTATCAGGATGAGAATGGTCAAATTCTGGATAATAGGTCTCAGAATGTATTTGAAAAAGGAGATGTATTAGGACAAACTGAGGTTGCTGAAGCTGGAAAAGAGCCTACCTTTGCCTTTACTATTAAGCTGCCTGCTGGAAACTATAGAGTTAGACAAGCACAAGAAATTAAATTATCCTTTGTTGATTATGCTGGAGAAATTTTTAATAAAATCGCCCGCAAACCAGATGAAGTTCAGTCATACATTAACCAACTGATGAAAGTAGAAGCTTGGATGGTGATGCTCACGGATTTTCAACCTGGGAAAGCTGACGGTGAATATCAGATGATATTGGAAGCACTTTGGCAGAAAATTCAAAGTAAAGAAATTCCGATGGCGGTAGTAATGAGTAAATGTGAACGTGGGGAAATTTGGCCAGGAAGACTTGACCCCGATGAGGATTTATTCAAAGTTCGCTTGCCAAAGACTTACAATTATTTGACAAATCCTGAAAACAAGATATCTAGTGAAAGGCTGAAGTTTTTTGCTTGTTCTTCCTTTGGCGTAAGAGCTTTTCAAGACCCTCGCCCTAACCGCCGGAATTTTGACAAACATCTTTCCTCTGAACTTAGCGCAGTTCTTAGAGACGATTGTTCGTGGAAACCTTATGGTTTGATTGCACCACTTTATTGGTTAAGTACGGGAAAGGTTTTATCGGAACCAAGCATTTAGTTACTTAATCACCACACCCTAAAATATAAACAGGAGACATAAACAATGATTCAAAGAATATTTACCATGATTCAAAGAATATTTAATTTAGGTCAGAATAATCAACAGGGAACAGTTGAATTTCGCATAGTAGGCGATCGCGCCTCTGGAAAAACTACTTATTTAGCCGCCTTAGCTTACTGGCCAATTTCTCTAGTGGGTACAGATTCCCCTATTCATAGCGTAGAACCCTATGATCCCAAATCACAAGTATTATATGACATGGCAGAAAATATCTTACTACAGGGGGATGATTTACCTTCGAATGAAGAACCTATTCTTTACAGTTTAACTGTTAAATTAAAACAAAAATTTGTAGAAAAATTAACAGGCAAACCACCCAGTATTAGAATATCCTGTGTAGATTATCCAGGAGAATTTTTTGAGAATCTTAGGAAGAATGCTTCTATAGTGGATAGTTATTTAAACGATCTCCAAGCAGCCGCAGGCTTACTCTTATTAATTGATGGAACTAAGCAAACTAATCAAGACGATCAAAATAATGCTAAAGCTATCCAAATATTAGAAAAAAGGCTAAACCCAAGACTGGCTAATACTCCCCGGCTCAGGAACTATCGGATAGCTGTTGTTATTTCCAAAGCTGAAGACGCAAGAATTTGGGCTAGTTTGGATAACGTACCAAATTTTATGCAGCGTAAATTTCCCCAGACTCAATCGGCTTTAAATCAATGGAAAACTGAGTGGAACTGTAACGTTGAATACTTTTCTTGTTCTGCTTTTGGTTGGAAGGGAACGAGAAGAGCACCCAATACAAAAGTAATTCAGAGAGACCCCCCAAAAGCAATTCTTCTCGATGGTCAGTCGTGGAAACCCGAAGGTCTAGTACAGCCGATTTTTTGGTTGCAAACAGGATATCGTCATTCAGAAATTACAAAAAACAATCTTTAAATAAGGAGGAAAGGACAATGCCCTCACCTACATCGCAATTTTGTATTTATGAGTTCTCGAAAAAATTTGACAGTATTCAGCCCAAAAATGGAATCTGGGTATCTGGTGGCTTTGAGATTGATAAAACCAAGGCTTTTTTTCGCTCAAATTACCAGTCTGGGGATATCTCTGCAATTCCTGCTCAAATTCGGCAAGCTGTTATTGACGGGTTATTTGAGATTCCTAATGCCCTATCCACCCAACCCGCTTAGTAACGAGGAATTTTATCAAAAAGTCGCAAATAGACAGCTAGATATCGCTCATCCTCAGCCTGAAGATATAGCTTTAATTGCTAGAGAGTTAGATGATTACAGTGTCTTAGCCGTAGCCACCCGCCAAATGGACGATAGGGGGTTTCGGGCTAAACTGGTTGGTTATCGATATTTCTGGCTGAAAACTTCTGATTTGAATCCTCAGCGTCCTGATTTAGTGGATGGAATTGCTACTTTACTTTCCTGGTGGACTGAGAACGGAAACCTATGCTTTGACATGAATCCTAGCTCCTATGAACATAGCCCTAACAAAAATCAGCCCTACTTGGGTGAACGAGTTATATATAAACAGCTCATTAGAAAAAAATATCAACCAGTTTCCAAAATTTATAAATCCGTTCTTCCTTGTCTTTTTGAACCTACTACAGATCGACAATTCGATGTTTGGAATCTGCACGCTCAGGCTTTGCACTTATGCAACATAATGCAAAAACCTGCTTGGGCTTGGAATGTGCGTAAACTCACGAAGCCTGAAACATTTACGGTGGTTTATTGTGCCGATCGCGCATCCTACGATCAATTTTTCAGTCCAGTTTTAAAATCTATTGAACCAGCAAAACCAGACAAGTCAAGAATCGAGATTTCTGGTGCTCAGATTAGTTTGTCAAATTCTGCTCAGTCTGACATTCTAAGTGTCGATCATTCGCCAAGTTCTTCCGATCCGCCAATTTCTCCAAACCAAGATGCTTCTAATCTAAAAAAGTATCTTGAACATGTTGGAACGAATAGTAAATCAACAGACCTGCGATTGCTGATTGACCTTTATAAAAAAAACCCGCCTAGTAAGCATAGAGATTTGTGGTTCAACTATGTTAATCAAGAGCTTTTATTAATAAATAATGCCAAAAGATGTAATTTTCATGTTCGCAACTTGACTCTGGTGAGTGTGTTTATCGGGGATATTAAGAGCAAAGGTCAGTCAAGTCCACAAAGTACAGACAATGTTAATTTTACTGAGGAAGAGAAAGAATTGGCTATAGGTTATCTGAATGAGCTTTCAATCGATATCAGCATTTACGAAAGTCTAGATGCCTACAATCAAACTGTTCGTAAGCTAAAACAAAATATTGCTAATTTGCGTAAAAGCCTGTCAGGTGAAGACGAGTCCCCAGGAGGAGATGGTAAGGGGTCAAGTGATTTTCCTCACTCTATCATCAAGCTGTTCATAGATATTGCCAACCGACATTATAAATTGCTAATTATCTCAATAATTCCGGTTTTTTTTCTGTCTTTCGTTCTTCTTAAAATCAACCCCCTAACACTGATGATTAATAAAATTTCTGGTGTAGCGCCGTCCCCCCAAGAACCAAGATCGAGTAATGATGCAAATCAAAAATACACAGTTCAACAGCTACAAGCTGCCAGAACATTTATTGAGGAAAAGTCGGTGACAAAGGAATGTAGGGCGAGTAGTTCATCAGCCCAAACTCAAGAGTGCAAAATCTATACGCAAACTAAAAACAAACTACCTAATTGGCCTGTTCTTCCTAACCCACCCGCAAATGCAGTTATTCCACAAGGACAAACTTCAGCTCCCAAAATGTTAGCAAAAAGCAGAGGGCCGCAAAACAATCCTCCTGAACTGGTGAGTTTTTTACAGCAAAGTTTGAAAGTTGCAGGAGCAGAAAAAGTGGGTGATTTAGGCGTATTTGATGAGACTCTTGAAAATGCGGTTAAAGAGTTTCAGGAAAATAGAAAAGAATGCGAATTATACCGAAAAGACGATAATGGTAAGCAGTTAACAGACAATAAAGGTAATCCAATATTTGTATTTGACGGTCAGGCTGGGGAAAAAACCTGGCAATGCCTATCCGATTATGTTCAAAAAAAACAGGTTATTGCTGTTTTAGATTATGAGATACAAAGTATGAGTCAGCGTAAATCTGAATCTGAAATACAGCAACATATCACACAGTGCAAATCCCAAAAAGCTAAACCTAAAGATTTTCTTGAATGCGTCACAGGCAAGGAGCTACCAAAATGACCATTAGTATTTCTTTTTACAGAGCATTATTTTACACTTTATCTGGCATAGTATCAGCTATCATTGGCTGGTTTTTAAGCCAAATATTGCTAATTGATTTAGGTCAATTCTTTATCAAAGATGCTCTTCTCTTTAACCCTGATTTTATTTTGCTTCCGATTGTGGGAGCTTGCCTAGCTGTGGCAATGGTAGTGACAGAAATTTTCCTCAGTAACCCCACTCGTTATCGTGCTAATAGGCGAGTTTTACCTCCCTACTTTTGGGGAGCATTAGCGACTGGAGCCGTTGCAGGTCTAATATCCGCCGTTTGCACTTCGCTCCTGTATGCTACAGGGACTCCTAGTGGAATTGTCAGAGTAGCAACTTGGAGTTTAGTTGGGTTTTTCACAGGTTTGGGTGAGAGTCTCAGTTGGCGACTGCGTAGTATTGAAGCCTCAAGCAGTCTGGCGAATCAACGGATCAAAAAAGCTATTTTATTTGGATTAGGAGCAGGTTTTGGGGCTGCGGTTTTAGTTGAGATATTTCGCAGTGATATTCAACTAGGTGGCTATGAAGATCCGGCTGGTTTTCTCGTATTGGGACTGATGTTAGGTCTTTCCCTTAGTTTTGCCACTGCTCCGACTTACCAAGTAGCTTTGAGAGCAGGTAAAGGATTTGAGCCACCGCCATCTCAGGCACTTATTGTTGGCAAATCTCTCCCCGAATTAAGAAACAGTTTGAGGTTTGTTACTACTAAATCACGCTCTGCATTGATTGAAGAAGGTTTATCAATTAAACTACCTTCTCAAACGACCTCTCCCATCATTATTGGTTCTGGAGATAGGGTAGACATTTATATTCCCAATATTCCCGAAGAGTGCGCGGGTTTAGAAGTGAAAAATCGTCAAGTGACGCTTACTTGTTGGGTTCATAAGCAAGTCAAAATTCAGAATCGTCGGATGAATCTGGGCGATCAAGAAACCTTAATCCATAATCAGATTATCACTTTTTACCATGAAAATCGACAACCTAATGCAGAAGAAGACAGTCAACTTTATCGCTTTGTTTTCTATGACAGATTCCTCGATCCGCAGGCTTAATAAAATTGCCATTATATTTTTGATGGCATTATGGTCGCAACCTGTTTTAGCGAGTTCAGTAGAGATTGTGCGTTGGAGTACCCAATGTGATAATGTCAAGTTGAGAGTTAAAGCGGTTGATGATAGTAATGTTCCCATTCAAGGCTTGAAAGCTAAGGATTTTCAGTTTAAAACAACCAACGCACAGGGACAGCAAATTACATTAAAACCATCTCAAATTAATTTTATTCCTTCACAACAATCCCAACCAGATCCTGCTTATCTGGTGATGCTTTTAGACATGAGCGGGAGCATGAAAAATCAAGATTTAGCGGGGAAAAAGAAACAGGAAGAAGCCGTTAAGGCAGTTCGAGAGGTGATTCGCGATATCAGGGCAGAAAAGATGCCCGTGCAAATTGCTCTAATTCCCTTTGGCGAAGCTGGAAAATATTGTAAACAGGGTTTTAAAGTTGATGCTGATGAAATCTCTCGCAGGTTAGTCAAAGTCACAGATAATCAGTTAGATGAACAGCTAAATACTTTAGCTGCCATTGAGGTATGTGCGGCTACGATAATTTATGAACCTTTAGCAGAAACCGTTAAGTTTTTAGGGGAAAGCAATTTTCCATCGCCCACGAAGGATATGATGGGACAACCATTGCCTCCAAGATTCGCTGTTATTCTGCTTTCTGATGGCTATGATGTTTCAAGAAGTAATGAAAAAGAGCGGTTTCAAAACTTAATTGAGGTACTGCACCAATATCCCCAAGTAACAGTTCATGCAATGGGATATGGAGAAAAATTGCGGCAATTGCGCGATCGATCGAATTGTTCTTTAAGTGACAGTCAACTGACAGTTGATAATATCAGTGCTGTTTGCCGACTGCCAGGAAAAGATATCAATGAATTTATCGTTGATGAAAGCCGTCTCAATGAGATTGCCCAAGCCACAGGGGGAATTTACCGACTTCCAGGGAAATGCTCAGGAAGTTGTAGAAACCTTAAGGACATTTTTAACCACATTACGCGAATATGAAATTACCTATCGACAACCAGGGAGCGATCGCGCTTCACTGCATCAAACGACAGTAGGAGTGATGGCTCCATCTCGACAGCTTGATCTTACTGCTGAAGCCAAGCCAATTCGGATGTCTAATTTTAATTATTGTCCTCTGCCTCTGCCCAATCGTTTCGGTATTCTTGTTTTCACGTTAATTGGGGGTTTATTCGGTTTAAAGTTCTTTATAACCTGGAGTAAAAACCTAAAAGAGCAAGCAGAAACAACTTTGTAAAATATCATCAAATCAAGGAAACAGATCAACCATGCCTAGAATATACTTTGATTGTCGAAATGCCCAATGCTGGGAATATCGCCAGATAAGGATACACCCTCAATCTACCCAGTGGGGCTTTTGTGGATTGCTCCGGGGGACTATTTTAGGAAGCCGGAAAATCGCGCCAAGCTGAAGACTGATATAGAAACTCAATCTGCACGACAAGTGAGCGAAGCAGACTTAGACTTCTTTATTAAAGAATGGTGTCGTGACATTAAACAGGGGTTGAATCCGACTACAGTGCGCCGAGACTTACCCCCCATAGGAATTGCTACACCAACATCTACCCCATCCCCAACTCGGACTTCCGTACCTGGTGGCTATGATACTAGAGAAAATGGAGGAAATTCTACGGGTGGTAATTCTCACAATCCCCCTCCGAAACCCCCCAATCCACCTCAAACTGAAACACGATCAACTAACAATCAAGCTGATTTTTAACAGAGGTCAAAAACAATGGAACTACCTTACGATAAATGTCAACGCGAACTTCAAGAACTCTTGCAGGCTCAATATCCCCTAATCTTCTTACGTTCCCCCGAAGAAAGTCGGGCAATTAACTGCGCGATCGCGGCTCATCGTTCTCTATCTAATGGTAATAACATTGAAGGAGAACTAGCACGATGGAGCAGTATTGATGGATTCCAAAAGTTAGCAACAGAAAACAATTGGCAAAGCACAGGTTCTATCCCAGAACCCAAAGACGATCCCATCATTCATGCCCTCAATTTCTTACAGAAAAGATTACAAGATCAATCTGGCAAAAATCCACAGCAACAATACACCTATATTCTCCCCGATTGGTCAACCTTAATTGCACCAGATTGTCATCTTACTTCCCGAAAACTCAAAGAATTAGTCATTGCCATTGAACAAAAACGCCCCCGTCCCCGGATGAGTTTAATCGTTGTCGGTTCCGATTGGTCAATCCCACCGATTCTCCGCAACTGTGTACATATTTTAGACTTACCTTTGCCCATTGGCGAAGAACTCTATAATAACGTTTTCCAAAATGCCGTTAGCAAATATGCCTTGCCTGATGACGAAGCTAAACGATTATCAGAACAAGCACAAGGAATGCCATTACAAGCCGCAGGCCAAACAGCGCGATTAATTACCACTAGAAATCTTTGGTCAAACCCCCAAGAAGCAGGTCAATTACTTTTAGAAGTGAAAAAACAAGAAATTAGAAAAACAGGAGTATTAGAATATTTTGCACCACAAGGTCAAGGGTTACAAGAAGTTGGCGGTTTAGAAAATGTCAAAAAATGGATTGAACGTCGCCGACAATGGTTTGAGCAAGATACTAAACCCGAAATGCTCCCGCGTGCTATTCTCTTAGAAGGATACCCCGGATGTGGTAAAACATTTATTGCCAGAGCGATCGCGCAAGAATGGCGTGTCCCTCAAATTAACTTTGAAATTTCTCGCTTGCAATCAAAATGGGTAGGTGAATCAGAAAGTAATACCTTTCAAGCATTAAGAGCGATCGAAGCTTCAGCCCCTAACATCCTATTTATGGATGAAATAGAGAAAGCATTTGCCGGAGTAGGTGGTGATAGTTCTGGAGTTAGTACCCGACAATTCGGCACATTTCTCTCCTGGTTAAATGACCATAACTATCCTATTTTTTTCATTGCCACTTCTAATAATAGAGAATCCCTTCCACCTGAATTATTCCGGGCTGGCAGATTTGATGAAATTTTCATTGTTATGCCCCCAAACACCCAGGAACGTTGGGAAATAATTCAAAAACGCGCCCAAGCTTACAAGCTTCCACCGATTTCTGAGTCGATGCTCAACTTTTTAGTAGAAAAAACCATCGGGTTTTCAGGGGCTGAAATTGATAAGCTAGTGAAAGAGACGATTTATTTAGCAGATTATGGAAACATCCCAGCAGAATATCACTGGCAAAAAGCCCTTAATCAAATTAAACCTCAATACCGTACACCCAAAATGCAAAAGCTTTTAAAGAAATATCTAGAGTCGTTGAAGAAAGGCGATGGTAAAGCGGCATCAGCGGAAGAACCTGGTTTTTGGAAGAGTTTAGAAGTGCTGTCTGCCACTCAGCAAACTAATGAAACCTGAAATTATTGACTCAGCCGATCGCATGGCTGCGAGGCTCAGAGCAATGGGCATCGATCCAGACAAACTGTAAAATTTAGAAGTGCGATCGCCCGCCATGCAAAATCCCGGAGCTTTGGTGACTGTAAAAGCAGCCATCAAACCCCCAGGATTTCTAATTTTCCTCTGTAACCGAGGTTCAAATAATCGCAAGCAAGCCTTAACTTACTCAGCCGTAGCCAATTCCGTACTGCCACCACCACGCTTCCGCGTCAGGGTATTGAATAGCATTTGACCAACAGCTTTAATCAAATTGCCTTCTAACTCCATGAACATCTTCATGTTCATGCCAAAAGCTTCATTAGCTTCATCAACAATTCGCTCTGCTGTGGCTTCGTCAATTGGCAGTTCATTCATTGCCTGACGGTAGTTAGTCTTGAACTCTTTTGGATCGGGAATATCCTCGAATTCATAGAAAGCAGTACCTTCTCCCTCGGTAAGATTCATCCCCCGTTGAGCAATCCCCTTGAGGATTTGTCCGCCGGATAAATCACCGAGATAACGAGTGTAAGAATGAGCAACTAATAGTTCCGGTGCTGATGCGGAGATTTCATGAATGCGCTGCACGTAGGCTTTGGCTGCGGCTGACGGAGCTACTTGTTCCCGCCAATTTGCCCCGTGATAGTACAGCAAATCTTGCTCTAAGGTTTGCTTCCGATTCAACTGGGAAAAGTAAATTTTTGAAACAACTGGATGCTGTTTTTGGCGTTCCATTTCCTCTTCGATTGCCGAGTAGACAAAGTAGAGGTTTGCTACTAATTTCCGGTAAGATGTCTTTTCTACAACGCCTTTTAAAAAGCACTTGACAAAACCGACATTTTCTGCCATTGTGTGAGATTTTTTGGTTCCCTCACGCAATTTGGTCGCTAAATTGATGCTCATAGTATATCGTCCAACTTTCTATTTTTGTGGTAGTTGATGGATGCGCCAACAGTCTTAAAAATACCTAAGTTATTACCTTAGACTGATTTAATGAGAGATTGTATTAATTTTTATAACAAAACCTCGACTCGGCAGAAGGCATCCGAAGGTAGAAGGCACAAACAGTTTAGTCAGTAGTCAGAAGTCATTAGTTGTTAGCTAATGACTTCTGACTACTGACTACTGACTTCTGACTAACTTAGATGTCTAAGTCAAGCATATTCAGTTTGGGGCCGTAGGTTTCGATGAATTCGCGCCGGGGTGCGACTCGATCGCCCATTAAGATGGTAAAGATGCGATCGGCCTCCGCAGCGTCGTCAATTTCCACCCGTTTCAGCGTCCGAGTTTCCGGGTTCATCGTGGTATCCCACAACTGTGTCGGCATCATTTCGCCCAAACCTTTGAACCGCTGGATGGTGTAGTTCGCATTCGCCGGGAATTCATTGCGAATCAAATTGTTCATTTCGCGATCGCTGTAACAGTAGTAATGATTCCGTCCCCGTTCCACTTTATAGAGAGGAGGACAAGCAATGTAGATGTAACCTTGTTCTACAAGTGCTCGCTGATAGCGATAGAAGAAAGTGAGCAACAGCGTGCGGATGTGGGCACCATCTACATCGGCGTCAGTCATAATCACGATATAGTGATACCGCAATTGACTCGGATCAAATTCTTCGCCTTTAATGCCCAAACCCAGCGCAGTAATTAACGATTGAATTTCGTTATTTTTGTAGATTTTGGCATCGTCGGTTTTCTCAATGTTGAGGATTTTACCGCGCAGGGGTAGGATGGCTTGGAATTGGCGATCGCGCCCTTGTTTAGCACTGTTATGGACAAAAATTCCAGCACCTAATGCAAAGTTATGGCTGTTAGGAACTTCGATGTCATAAACATCGTAGCGCTCCTCTACAGGTTCGATCTTGACAACGCGGTGATTGTAGTTACGAATCGCTTCACGAGCATATACTGCATCACCATCAAAGTAGCGATCGCAAAAAGTTTCAAACTTCAACAAAGACTTATCTTTTTCGCGACGACGATAATCGTTGTAAAGATCCAAATCCATCCACCCCGCATGAAGATGAATCTTCTTCAAAGCTTCCAGAGTTTTGCGGTAATAAGTTTCGTTCAAAGCTGCTTTACGTTTCTGGCGAAACTCCGGCGTCCACTGTTCCTTAGTTTTTTCGCGCCGCCAATCCAGCAACTCCTCATCTTGCCATTGTTCTTTAGCAAGTTGTGAAAGAGTTTCCCGCGCTTCAGGATTGTTAGCAAAATGATTGCTCACCCGTTCCGACTGAGCTAAACGATTTTCTTCACTACTCCAATATTCCTGCTGCGCTTTATTCAACAGTTCATGATTTTTCTGGCGATAAGTTTCATCAGTATCATAAAAATCGCGCCACTTGCTCGTCATGTAAGCCTTATAGTCTTGATCTTCCCACTGAGCTTTCGCTTGTTCCGAGAGAATTTGGCGTGTTTCAGGCTGCTGCATCCGCTGGCTCATCATCGCCCGATAATCTTCAGCCATGTGAGCTTGACGGCTCTTTTCAATTACATCCGGGCGGTGCAATGTTTTATCAAGGTTCGCCCGGTGTAAAGCCAAGTGTTCCGCGGCGGGTAGTCGCTGAATATTTGTCGGATTGTTGTTGAGTTTCTTGAAATCAACATGGTGGCGATGATTCCCATCTGATGCTTGATAGACACCGTGTTTTAGGTTGTAGAAATCCGCTAAAAGATGAGTGTAAATCCACTTATCATTACTGGGATTCCAAACCATTTCGTAACCGTTAAGTCCCTGCCCCTGTGGAGTTTTTTTAGACAACTTGCGGTTGAGAGGCATTAATGAATCTTCAGGTGTCAGCATTGCTGCTGGTCTGTAGCTACCATCCCGCAACATAAATGGATGGTCTGGAGTACAAATCAGAATTTCTCCGTTGTCCAATGTCAACTTAATAACTTCAGCATTGGTCTTGGTCATCCGAGCGTTAGTAATCCGCTCTATGCCGATGTTTCCACTCTCTCTGACGGTGTAGCAAAAGTGTTCTTTGCCTTCTGCTTGTTCGTCAACTATCTCTTTGATAGTTTTTACTGAACCATCAGCTAGCAATATATAAGTATTACTTATCCAACATCCCCCGGCTGAGTCGCCTTCGACCAGGTAGATCTCTGATTTTGACGGGTCTCTGGAGCTGCAATCTGCCAGTTTTCCGGGCAATGGAGACGATTCTAAGACTGATTTGCGACGGACTAAATCGCGGGCACGACGGGCAGCTTCAGCAGCCTTAAATGCTTGAATTGCCTTTTCCAAAATAGCATCGGCTACCTGGGGGCGAAACTCCAAATATTCTGTCAATACTTCGCCAACCAAGGAATCTACTATTCCTCGAACTTCAGTATTTCCCAGTTTAGTTTTAGTTTGCCCTTCAAATTCCGGGTCTTGTACTTTAACAGAAATCACCGCCGTCAAACCTTCCCGAACATTTTCGCCGGCGAGGTTAGATTCGTTTTCTTTAATTTTGTTCCGCTTGCGGGCGATCGAATTCATCGTCCGCGTCAAAACGGCTTTCAAACCTTCTAAGTGCGTGCCACCGTCGATGGTCCGAATATTGTTAGCAAAACCGAGAACATTGTCGCTAAAAGCATCAACGCACCACTGCAAAGCCACTTCTATTTGCACGTTGTTGCGTTCTCCTTGCACGTAAATCACTTCTTCGTGCAGAGGCTGTTTTTCGCGGTTCATGTAGGCGATGTATTCCTTGATTCCGCCCGCGTAACAGTAAGTTTCGACGCGCGGTTCGCTACTTTTGAGCAATTCCAAGCGCTTGTCGCTAAACGTAATTCTAACGCCCGCATTCAAGTAACCTAATTCTCGCAAACGTCCGGCAACTGTAGCGTAATCAAATTCAATGCCAGTGCTAAATATTTGAGTATCTGGCAGAAAAGAAACTGAAGTGCCTGTGCGATTGCTTTTGCTGGGTTTTGCATTAAGTTCAGTAACTGGAGTGCCTCTTTCGTAGCGCTGTAAATATTCTTTTTGGTCGAGCCAAACTGTCACTTCTACCCACTCGGAAAGGGCGTTAACAACAGAAATACCTACACCGTGCAATCCTCCAGAAACTTTATAGCCGCCACCGCCAAATTTACCTCCGGCGTGGAGTACAGTCATTACTGTTTCTACTCCCGATTTGCCAGTCTTGGAAACGATGCCGGTCGGAATGCCCCGTCCGTCGTCTGTCACGGTAACGGAACCGTCGGCGTTGAAGTCAACTTCGATGTGGGTGCAGTGGCCAGCCAGCGCCTCATCGATCGAGTTGTCAACAACCTCGTAAACTAGATGGTGGAGTCCTCGCGGGCCGGTGGTACCGATGTACATCCCCGGTCGTTTGCGGACTGCTTCGAGACCTTCGAGAACTTGAATTTGGTCGGCGCCGTAGCTGCTGGTCATAAAAAAATAGCTCCAATAATGAGGCTAAAGCCCCAAAAGCTTCTAAAATGGGAAAACTTCTAAAATCATAGCACAAAACCGTCAAGGGCGATGCTAGGGCATTCTGAAGGGAAATTTATCAGGGGGATGGATGGCTTGGAGAAGGAAGAACGAAGAAGGAAGAAGGAAGAAGGAAGAAGGAAGTAAGCTATGGAAGAAGGAAGAAGGAAGAAGAAATAAGGAAGAGGGGAAATTCAATAAAATCAATGGTTTCAGCAATTGAAAACGTCCGGCTGCACCGAGAAGGTTGCTATATGTCTAAATTAATTACGATTTGTGGTGCGACGGCGACGGGGAAGTCGGGAGTGGCTGTGGCTGTGGCTTCGCGGTTGCGATCGCCCATTTTGAGTGCCGACTCCCGTCAAGTATACCGCGAGTTTGACATCGGGACGGCAAAACCCACAAAGGTCGATCGCACTTTGGTACCGCATCACTTGATTGACATCTGCGAGCCGACAGAAACCCTGACTGTCGCAGATTACCAACAGCAAGCTCAAAATTTAATTGCTGCTGTTGATTCTCCTCTGTGTCCTCCTCTGTTGTTGGTGGGAGGGACTGGTTTGTATATTAAGTCGATCGTGCGCGGTTTGAAAATTCCGAGGGTAGCATCAATGCCAGAATTGCGATCGCAACTTACCGAACTCGGTCAACATCAATGTTACCAGATGCTACAGCAAGTCGATCCATCTGCCGCTCAGAAAATTCACCTCAACGACCCAGTAAGAACTTTAAGAGCACTGGAAGTATTTTATGTGACTGGGCGCTCTATTTCCGAACAGCAGGGCGAAAATCCTCCCAGTTATCCTATTTTACAAATTGGCTTGGATTGCGATATGGAAGTTTTAGTCGATCGCATCAAACAGCGCACTGAACAAATGTTAGAATCCGGTTGGTTGACTGAAGTTGAATATTTGTGTCAAAAATACGGCTGCGATTTGCCACTATTGAATACGCTGGGATACCAGGAAATGAAACAATATTTGGCGGGTGACATTAAGCTTGAAGAAGCTAAAAAATTAACGGTTTTGCATACACGACAATTTGCGAAGCGTCAGCGGACTTGGTTTAAAGCTTATTCGGAAATTGAATGGTTTGATGTTAGCACGCCGGATTTGTGCGATCGGGTTTGGCGGAGAGTTGCAGAGTTTTGCGAACAATAAGGATTTTTTTTACCGCAGAGGGCGCAGAGGACGCAGAGAAGGAGTAAGGAGAGATGTAAGTATTATTTTTGATTTGGCAACAATTCTCTAATTCTTTGCCGAAATAAACGCACAGCCGAACGCTGTCCGATAGTTCTGCTTTGTTCGATGAAACCGGGAATTTCGGCAACTGGTAACAAGGGGAAAGCTAAACTGCGATCGCACATTTCATATTTTCCCTCTACCAGGTGATCAACTTGCAGAGATTGCCGTTGATATCTCCAAAGTTCGGGAACGCCAAGAGCAGCATATATTGAATCTTTATTAACAGAAGAATTCGTGTAATCGGATTCTAGCACCAAGTCAGGCGGCGGGTCATTTGGCAAATTGATATTTCGACCTCTAACTAGAGACTCATTTTGAATGTAGAAACAGGAATCAGGTTCTACAGCACGAGTTAGCTCTTCCCGTTCGAGAGTCAGCGAACCGAGACTCCTAAGTTCTATTTCCAGTTCATCTACAATAGCTTCCACAAAGCTTTCTATCAGTCGTTTGGGTTCTTCGTGTTCTTCCAGTGGCATCCTGATTTCTAATACTCCTCTATCGTAAGCAATTCTCCAAGCTCTATCGTCCCCAACATCTGCGAGCAATGCCTTAAAAGTTGACCAACTGACACCTTTTAAAATAACTCGGTTTTCTGGGGTAATTCGCTGCTCGACGGGAGTTGATGTTGTTGTTACCATTTAACAATTCCTTGGTAGCTTCATCAATTTTTATTGTAGTCGATCGACTGCAAATTTAAGGTAAAATTTACAAACATAGTGCAGATATCGGGTAGGGACACGGCAGTGCCGTGTCCTGTATTTCATTTTCCTGAAGCGAACAAAAAAGATTTTTTAATTAACCGCAGAGAACGCAGAGGGCGCAGAGAAAGAGAAAAGAGAGAAATTAATAATTTGAGAAGCCGAAAAGCCTGTTCCTCAAATTACATCTCACGTTCTTAATTAACTGTACAAACTCGCGACATATTCCCCGTAGCCGTTATAGGGCAAAGTCTCGCGACTTTCCCAGGACCAACTGTTACCGGGCCCCACTATTCTTTCGCTGGCTTGCGACCATCGCGGGTGCGGTTTGTCGGGATTGACATTTGCCTCGAAACCGTATTCGTTCGGGCCGATTTTATTCCAAAAAGTCGCGGGCTGTTTCTCGACAAATTCAATTTTGACAATGGATTTTGCACCCTTAAAACCGTACTTCCAAGGAATTACTTGCCGCAGTGGCGCGCCATTTTGTTTGGGTAGTTTTCTGCCGTACAAACCTGTTGCAAAAAAGGCTAAATCGTTCGCCATTTCTTCAATTCGCATACCTTCCGTATATGGCCAAGGATAGAATTGGGACATCAAACCGGGGCCGGGAGTAATCTTGGAGTCGTAAAAAGATGTGAAACGAACAAATTTAGCATTAGATTTTGGTTCGACATCAGCCATCAGCAATTTCATCGGAAATCCCACCCAAGGAACTACCATCGCCCAGGCTTCTACGCAGCGAAATCGATAGACTCGTTCTTCGATGGGGAATTTTTTTGAGAGTTGGTCAATATCGTAAATGCGGGGATTTTTTACTAAACCGCTAACTTCTACTTTCCAGTTTTCGGTTGGCATTGCTTGGGCTGCTTCCCAAATAGATTTTGTGCCTCCGTATTCATAAAAGTTATTGTATTTTGTAGCTAGGGCTTCGTCTGTAATCTCTCGATCGACTTTAGCGAAGGCGGGATTGCGGGTTAAGCCGGAATATGCTTGAGTTGCGGTTTGTTTCAAAGCTTCGTTTGATTCAGAATTGCTCTTACAGCCCGCAAGTGGGAGGAGTGAAGCGCTGACACCGGCACCGATTAAATTGGTCATAAAGCGGCGACGGTTGAGAAAGACTGTTTCTGGGGTAATTTGTCGATCGAGAATTTCCCAAGATTTGGGGACGCGAATTAGTGGCATACTTAATAGTTAGAAGTTAGTAGTTAGTGGTTCGAGAATATTGAACAAGTTATCAAACAGTCCGCAGCGATCGCAACGCAGTGGAGTTGATATTTCGGAATGAATGACAGTTTGACATCCACCCCGCGCTCTCTGCGACGGGGATTCCTAAGACTCACGACTTAGGTTTCTGTTTCATAGCACCAGCCTTAACAGATTTACTCTGTTCGGGTCTTACAGTCGCTCCACAGACATTAACCGCAAGCCCTGCGGCCAGAATATTTTTAGCAGCATTTACATCTCTATCGTGATGTGTACCGCACTCTGGACAATCCCACTCTCTGATATTTAAAGGCAACTTATCCACGATATGTCCACAATGTCCACACCTTTTAGAGCTAGGGAACCATCGGTCAATTTTGACGAAAGTACGACCATACCAGTTGCACTTATATTCAAGTTGCCTGACAGTTTCACCCCAAGCAGCATCACTAATTGAGAGAGCGAGTTTTCTGTTTTTGACCAGATTCTTCACCGACAAATCCTCGACGGCAATCCCTTGGTTTTCACGAACCAATCGAGTTGTCAATTTGTGAATAAAATCATTGCGTGCGTCGCTAATTTCAGCATAAACTTGAGCGACTTTCAACCTTGCTTTATGGCGATTGTTAGATCCTTTTTTCTTGCGACTAAGCGCTTTTTGAACTTGACGCAACTTACGGCGCTTAGCCTTGAATGTTTTAGGATTAGCAATCTTTTCGCCATTACTCAAAGCCATCAAGCTAGTAATACCTAAATCTAGACCAATTTGATTAGGAGATTCAGGCAATATTGCAATCTCAACATCTACCAACAAAGAGACTGTCCACCGTCCAGAGGGCGAGAGCTTCACCGTAATGGTTGATATTTGGGCACCTTCTGGAAGTTCACGGCTCCATCGGATTTCCAATGGTTGAGAACATTTTGCTAAATAGACTTTGCTATCTTTCCATCTGAAAGCAGCTTGAGTGAATTCAGCATTGCCGCCGTGATGCTTTTTCTTAAAGTTAGGGTATTTTGCCCGTCCTGCAAAGAAATTAGTAAAAGCTTTTTGTAAATGCCTCAAACCTTGTTGTAATGGCACACTGCTAACTTCATTAAGAAACCGCAAGTCTTCTTGTTTTTTCCAACTGGTTAGCATTGTTGAAGTTTCAGAGTATCCGACTTGCTCTTTTCGTTCATACCATGCCTCAGTCCTTGCGGCTAATGCACGATTATAGACTAATCGAGCGCAACCCATCGTCCGTCTCAGCAAGGTTTCTTGCTCAGGCGTTGGATAGAATCGGTACTTAAAAGCTTTTTGTGTCATGCTTACATTATATCAGATATTCTGTAAAGTATTTAATTAATATAAAGCCGTCCTAGAAGGACGGGGTTTTAAACCCATTTCTCTGATAACTTAATACCAGTCCCCCAGACAATCTGAAAATACGGGGCGATGGATTTGAGATTTGGGCTCTGAGAATTGAGTTGAACCGACTAATCTGGGGGGCTTGTACCCTGGCGGCTTACGGCCAGAAATAATTTACGCGCGATCGCGCCTGACAATTGTGTGCAAAATCTGGGAAACAATTATTATAGATTAAGTTATTGCAATGATCCAATTTGTCCACAGGAAGCGGCACGCACCGCCCCGCTTTCCTCCCCCAGCAACCCAGACTATGATGGGGGTATCCAGCGGAAAAACAGATGAGTTACTGCATCAATTCCCATTGTCAGAACCCCCAAAATCTCGATCGCGCGACAGTCTGCAAAAGTTGCGGGTCGAATTTGCTGCTAAAAGGCCGCTACCGAGTCTTTCACACCCTCGGTCAAAATCTCGCTGGCCACACATTCTTAGCGGTCGATGAAGACCAACCTTCTCAACCCCGTTGCGTCATTCAACAATTCTTCGATCCAGAAATTGTCGCTGACGGTCAAAAACAGCTAAATCGGACATTTCGCGCCTCAGCCTCAGTGCTCGACGAGTTGGGAAAACATCCCCAAATACCGAAACTGCTGGCATCTTTTGAACAAGACGGCTGCCAGTATTTGGTACAAGAATACATCGACGGCCGCAATTTGGCAACTCAACTCTCAGACAAAGGTGTTTTTAAAGAAATTCACATTTGGTATCTCCTGAGCGAATTGTTGCCCGTACTGCAATTTGTTCACGACAATCAACAGATTCACCGAGATATCAAACCGTCCAATATTATTCACCGCAAATCCCCCCAAGCTTTGCCAGCTTTGGGAGAAACAGAAAGTCTGGGGGGTCTAGTTTTAGTCGATTTAGGCGCGGCAATTCCTGCTAACAGCGGGCCGCTGAAAACAGACACGGTGACAGGTTCTGCTGAATACGCGGCCCCAGAACAAATTAAAGGTCAAGCTATTCCCAGCAGCGATATCTACAGTTTGGGTGTCACCTGCATCCATTTGCTAACGGGAATGTCGCCCTTTGATTTGTTTGATCTCAAAGCAGATGATTGGGCCTGGCGGCATTATTTGAAAGTGCCGGTTTCGGCGAGACTAGGCCGCATTCTAGATCAAATGGTGCACCGCGAAACCTCGAAACGCTATCGCACAGCCTCAGCAATCCTCAAAGACATGAAATACGGCCCCGCACCCGTGGATCTGATTCTGGGCCTGCCCAAGTGGACTTTGGGCGCTTGGGCTGGGGCGGTTGGTGTCCTGGTATCGCTGGTGTTGGGCTCTCGTTTCCAGTCTCAGCAACCGCAGGCATTCACTTATCAAGAACCTGCTGCTATTCCCGAAATTCGGTTTAATCCCCCGCCCATGTCGGAGTTCAAGAGTCAGATATCGATCGAGCCTGCTGCGGTGCGAACTCTGGCGACTCTGGACAAAAATCCGGTTTGGGCTGTGGCTGTCAGCCCCAATGGCCGGGTGATAGTCAGCGGAAATAACGACGGGACAATTCGCCTGCTGCACAAGCGTCACGGTAAAGTGCTGAAGGTTTTAGCCGGACATTTGGCCCCGGTGTGGTCGGTGGCTGTTAGTCCCGATGGCAGGACGATCGCCAGCGGTAGTGCTGATAATACAATTAAATTGTGGAATTTCTACACCGGCCAGTTGATTCGGAGTTGGGATGGACACAAAGATGGCGTGTTCTCGGTGGCTTTCAGTCCCGATGGCAGGACAATTGCCAGTGTCGGTAAGGACAACACTTTGAAGTTGTGGGAAGTAGGCGACGGAGTTGAGTTAGAAACTTTTAAAGGGCTTTCCGATCGGGTGCAGTCGGTGGCTTTCAGTCCCGATCGAGAAACTCTGGCTACTGGCAATAGCGATGGTATTATCAAACTTTGGAATTGGCGGACTGGGGAATTGAAACAGATTCTCAGGGGTGATGCTGAGGCGGTTTGGTCTCTTGCTATCAGCCCAGACGGTCAAACTCTCGCCAGCGGCAGTTGGGACAAGACGGTGAAGCTTTGGGATATCAGCACTAACAATGAATCTCGACAGCCCAGTGGTTCTCTGTTGCGGACTCTGATTGGTCATTCCGATCGCATTCAGTCTCTAGCTTTCAGTCCCGACGGGGACAAGTTGGCCAGCAGCGATTTGAGCGGAACTATCAAGCTGTGGCAGACGAATACTGGCGAAATGGCTGGTACGCTTAAGGGTCATTCTACTTGGGTGGAATTGGCTTTTAATCCTCAAGATCAAACTCTGGTCAGTGGCAGTTTTGATGACACGATTAAGGTGTGGCGGCTGTCTCCTTGATTTGTTGGTGCGATCGCCAGGAGTTAGATATACACTTTTAATCCAGGACAGTCTCAACCAACTCTGATTGGGTGGTGTGGCTGTCTTTTTCTTAGGTCATGGGATTTTAGATTACGGGCCTAGGGCGTGTTTTCAAACCCGGAGATCCCCCCTAACCCCCCTTAAGAAGGGGAGTAGGGGAGTAGGGGGTGTGGGACAAGAGTATTCTTGCGTCCCACTTTTTAAGGGGGATTTAGGGGGTTCTGAATCTGATTGGAGAGTTTGAAAACACGCTCTAGGGCCTAGGGCATTGGTAGTAAATAACTCATAACTAATAACTCATAACTCATCACTAATCACTCATCACTAATCACTCATCACTCATGTTATAGTGAGAATAATTGAATCATTAACGATGCAACCTGGGACCACATGGAAATCAACCAGAATCCGCTCGAATTCCTAACTACAAAAGTGCAAGAAACTCTTGCCGAAACCCAAAACTTAGCTAACCAAATCTCTGCTAAAGTTGAGGAAAGTGCAACTGTATTAACGGCGTGGGTAGAATCAGCGCCAAGTTCAATTGCTAGTGCTGGGGCGATCGCCACTCAAGAAGCTTTAAAAATAGCACACAACATCCGTTTTGAAAACCTACCAACAAATCTGCAATTCAAATTTGCTACGGTAGGTATGCGTGACGGAATGCGAAATGTTCAAGAAGCAGCAAAAGTATTTGAATCCATACCCGCCCAAATTCGTGCCCAAGGCCCAGAAGCAATTCGGAACTTCCGTCAAGGTAAAGATTGGAGTCACATCCAAGCACGGGTGAATGGAGGCGGTAGCGAAGCTGCTAACGGGGTTTTTGAACATTTTTGGGTAAATCGGGCTCGCGGTGGTGCAGACATGACTGCGGCCGAATTAGCCGTCGCTAAGCAGGTTTTAGCGGATGCAGCGTTTAAGGCAGCAGTTGCCGAAATCGTTGGGGCTGCAATGAAAGGGGCGATCGCAGCAGCAGTAATTGAGTTAGTATTTTCCATCTTAGAAAATTCCCTATTGTGTGTTGAAGGCAAAATTACCCAATCAGAATTAGTCGAACAAGTCGCCACAGCTACCGCCAAAGCTGGCATTGCTGGTGGTGTAATTACCGGCATTCTGTTAACACTCTGCATGATATTTCCCCCGATTGCCGCGCTTTTAGGTGCCGCAGCGATGCCCTTGGCGGTTGCAGGGATTGGTTTTATGGGAATTCGCGCCTGGGAAATCTTTTGTCATGGCGATCGCATATTTGGTATTACTGCACAAACACAAAAATTTCTGGGGATGACTCAAGCGACAACTGAAGTAACATTTTAATTAGATCCCCGACTTCGCAGAAGTTGTCGGGTATCTGGATATTCTAAATAATTGGGAAACCTAAATATGTAGTTATATCGTTGACCGTTGGATCGGAATGATTTAACCGCAGAGAACACAGAGGACACAGAGGGAGAGAATAGAGATCTGAATAATTCTGATGAATAGAGGATTTGATATTAAACGCAAAAAACCAATAATAGAAGAACGTGAATTGTCGGGGCGGGTTTTACCAACCATAATAGCCTAAGACTAATAATCTCATAAACCCGCCCGCCCGCTCCCATATAGTGTTTATTTGTACCCACTTACTTAGTATGGATTCAGTAGAAAAAACTCAAGATCAGCAGCATCCGCAATATCGGCGCGATCGAGCCACAGTCGATACTTTATTAGCCGGAGAAGCCACGGACTACAATTTATCAGAATTAGCCAGATTAATAATTCGTTACCGTGGATTTCCCGGCGCTAGAGATATCCAAAAAGACTTAGAAAAAGTCCTGCAACAATGGAATCTTACACCAGAAACTCTTTACGAACAAACTCGCAAAATTCACGCCAAAGGTGAAGTTTACAGGAAGCAAAAAAGCGATCAAGAAGATTGGGCATAACTTGAAAAACCCGGTTTTTGGCCGTTGATGCGGGCAGTAACGCGTCTTCTCGTAAAAACCCGGTTTCTGACCAGTCCTGCGTCTAGGACTATTCAAGCGCATTGCGATCGCTAAGAGTCAAACTCAAAGGCGATCGCTACGCCTCTAATCGATTAAAAACTGGACAAAAGAAGCATCCTAGCGAGGGTAACAGGGTTTTTCCCCAGGCTGCTTTACTTAGCAGGAAGCGCATAGAAGGTTACACCTTCATCCCGGAAATTAGGCAACTCATTAATGACTTTTTGCCTGGTAGCTGGGTCAGCGGTGTAAAAGTGGGTAATAGCTTGTGAATTTCTCCGTTCAGCATCTAGATTCGCGAAACGGTAGACGGGAATTGCACCGGGAAACGAAGAGGCATAGGCACTGAAAACGTCACCCTGATCTGTAAACTGAGGCAAGTTGCTTTTCACTGATGCTATTGACCCTGGATCGGCGGTGTAAAAATAAGTTCCTGTCGCCGTATTCAAGAAGCGGCGAACCTTGACGTTACCCGCACCGGGAGCGATAAATTCGTCGCCTTCACTGCGATAGCGGGAGTTGGTAAGCCGATCGGCAATTTCAGTTGAATTTGAGGTATAAAAGTGCGCCTGGGTGACATTATCCCAGAAGCGTCGGACAGGAGCATTGTCGCCAGGAGTCACAACGGGAGTCACAACGGGAGTCACAACGGGAGTCACAACGGGAGTCACAACGGGAGCGTTGCCGTTGGCATCAAGGGTTTGACCTGTTAAAGCATCTTTCCACGTTACCTCGCCAGCGTTAGTGGAGGCCTGTAAAACGAAGCTTTCAGGGAGAATCGCATCAGGTAGGGCACCGTAGGTAGTGACGCGAACTACATAGTCAGAAACACCATCACTGGTTAGCTGCCCTGAAATTCCACTCAGACTTGGGGGAAGACCTGGTGCAATCTTTGAATTGCCAGCCCCACCATCGTCATCGTCTTCTGCTACAGGAGGAGTGCCAGGAAGAATTATATTGTCACCTTTGCTACCTTTAGGGATTCTATAGACTTGTAGGTAGGGATCGAACGTAGTACCGGGGCTTTTAAACAAGTCAATGGTGACAGCTTGGCTGGCAAATTCAACCTGTAAAATGTAATCTTTATAGCGCGTGGTTGCAGCATCATCCGATAGATTAGGGGTGAGTAGTCCCTTGTCTGTTGTTTTTAAGGCATTGTTGATTTGCTTGGTTGTCATTGTTTTTACCTGGATTAACGCGAACAAATTTATAGAATAACGATCGCTCTGACAGAGCGATCGGCACAACAAGATCTATGTATAACAAGCGGTTGAATGGCTGTGCCACCAGTAAGATGCAGGCTGCAAGGCTGCCCACCTGATTCTACAATAAGCCGGAGAGCGCGGTGGTGTTTGTGATAAAAAGTTATAAATAGTTAGTATTTTACCTGTGGCTTATACTAACTACAGCATATTCCATTTATATGTGGTACACACAATCTTCTAGCAAGTAAGGTGCGTTGCCACCCGTAAAGAAGCAAGTTCTATCCAAGATATAGCAAGCGACGCACCCTACAAACTAACACCACACAATATAGCTGCTACTGTACTTCATGAACCTGGAATATGCTGTATCAGGGGAACACCCGATTACCCTAGTGATATAGAACCCATTTGAGATCTTTTAACGATCGCTCACAGCAGTCGATCGCTCACAGCAGTCGATCGCTCACAGCAGTCGATCGGCTTCACAGCAGGCGATCGCTCACAGCAGGCGATCGCTCACAGCAGGCGATCGCTCACAGCAGGCGATCGGCTTCACAGCAGGCGATCGGCTTCACAGCAGGCGATCGGCTTCACAGCAGGCGATCGGCTTCACGATCGCCCAGAAAAGCTCTTTTTTTGAGGTGGTTCGGTTTAAAAGAGCGCGCTCGATAGATTTTCGAGTTGGTTGTCCCCCATCAACTTTTGAGGTAAAATTACCAGAAAAAGACCCGAAAGCCATCATGCCGTATTCTAGTAACCTAACGGACTCCGAATGGGAAATTCTCGAGCCTCTACTACATCAAATATTACCCGTTAAAAAGCCAACTCGACCTCCTAGCTGGACTAAAAGAGAAATCTTAGATGGTATCTTCTATCAACTCAAGAATGGGTGTAATTGGGAAGACTTACCTAAAGACTTACCACCCTACTCAACTGTATATTGGTATTACAAGCAATGGCGCTCAGAAGGAGTGCTTGAAGATTTGATGAAAGTCTGACATTCTCAAGTACGCGAACAAGTCAAAAAAAACCGAAGTGGACTACGTTGATAATTCTCGACTCACAAGCCGTGAAAAACACCTGTAATGCCAGTCTTGCATCGAAAGGATTTTGTTTCTACAAATCGACGAATGGTATTAAAAGGCATCTAGCCGTTGATACGCTTGGGTTTCCCTTCTTTACTCATTGTACAAAAGCCCATGTATCAGATGATGCGGGTTGGATTGAAATGTTGAGTAAAAACATCGATTATTTCAAGTCTAAACCAGTCAATATTCCCAAAATCACAATATTGCACGGGCGACGGTTATCACCCTGAACGTCTGACTATTGAGTTCAAGAAAATTTCTCCACAAATTCTGACCAAAATTAAGTTTGAACTCTCAAAAAAACCATCAAAACCACAAAAAGAAGCCGAGGGAAAATCGGGATTTGTTCCGGTTAGGGCAAGGTGGGTGATTGAACGGTCAAATAGTTGGATGGAAAGATGCAAAATACTCGTTAAGAACTTCGAGAGAACTTTAGCTAATGCAACTGCCAAGGTAAATCTTTGTTTTATTAGGTTGATGGTTAAAAGGCTTGCGGTCTAAAAGATGTCAAATGGGTTCTATAAACCTTGTGGTGAAGCTTGGTTGTATTCCAACAATCCTCGCTTTTTGCTACCTCCAATATCTGATTGCAAGCATCGGCAAATCCCTGCAAAGTGCGGTCAATTTCACACCGCAACTCGACAGTAACTGGCAGCTTACATTTAACAGATATTGTCTGCATTAGATTGAGTTAATTACTCATCCCATTATATCATGTAAAGCCGCCGTAGAACGGCAGGGTTTCAGACCCAGAGGACTTGATGATCAAGAAACGCAAACCCCTCGACAGCGCGATGGAAGCGTTTGTCTTCGGCGGCAAGGAAGCTGAAACAACAGCGCAACCCGCCTCACCAACACCGCCGCCCGCTGCGATACCAGCAGCAGCGCCAGCACTCGAAGCTGCAACGCTACCAGCAGTACCGACACCGCCGCCAGCACCCTCCGCAGCAGCGCCCTCCGCAGCAGCGCCAGCAACGGAAACACCGCCAGCAACGGAAACACCCGCGCCATTCGCTACCCCCGTTCAACCCAAAGAGAATAGTTTGATGAGCAAACTGCAAGCACCCGACAAAGAAGCGACTGTTAGGTTTACCGTGGATATGTCCGAATCCCTGCACCGCAAGCTGTCTGTGCTGGCTGCTAAGACGGGGCGCAAGAAAGTCGATATCGTGCGCGTGTTGCTGGAGGAGGGGTTGAAGGAGGTGGAGGGGTAGGGCTACTGTCGGGAAAGCAGCAGCAAAAGAAGTAGGGGCGGGATTCTTACCGAACGCACGAGCAATCCATCGCCCTTACTGTTTTATCGCTTGCGCGACGGGCACCAACTCTTGCGCTGTTTCTCCCAAAAACCGCTGGTTAACTATTTCCCGATAAGCCTCCAAATCCGGCTGCCAGTTCTCCAAAAGCTGATACAAATGCTGCAACTTCTCGCCTTCCAATTCCCCCTCAATGGAGTATTGAAAGTTGCCGGAAAACAATACGGCAGGAGTCGGTTCGGCGTCTTGAAGTTGTAACAGCGCTTCGGCAACGCTCAAGTTGAGTTCTCCGCGTTCTAGGGAGTAACCTAAATTCACCGCAGCTTTTACCGGGGATTTCCCTACTTCAAACCAAGTGCCTTTTGCGAGTAAGGTGGAAGTAATGAATTCCGAGGCTGCGTTTTCATCCCCCCCTTCAAAGGTGACGAAAGTGCGGGGATTGACGCTCAAACTTTGATAGTCGGTGCGGGGTAAAGTTTCGATATACTTGCGAGCAATGTCGGGGATTTTTGCGTTTTCTTGGGATTTGGAATTCAGGGATTCGATGAAAGTGATGGCGTTCGATTGGGCGACGATGTTGATGCCGTTGGTGAAGGCGGCTTGAGAGATTTGGGGACTGAAAACGGGAGGGCGGGCGAGTTCCCAGTCGGCAGGGACGATGCCGCTGTATTTGAGGAAATCCGAGTTAAGGAGGGTGGGAGAGTGGTTTTTGGCAGTTAGGGCGATCGCTAGTTCTTGGATGGTTATTTTCAGTGTCATGGCTGTTGGTAGAGCGAGATTTTGTGACATTTTATACTGTATAATTGGTCTTTGTACAGGGGGAAGGCGAAAGTTAGTTTGCGCTGAATATTGAGTCTCCGTGAGTGTTAGAAAATTGCCAGCAGTTGCGGAGGAACTTTGAGAAACTAATCTAAGAGAATTGCGATTCCACTAAATTATTCTTACTAGCTTTTGGCTATACCAGCTTCTTCTTCTAATAATTCTTCTAAAAATTTACTGAGGCTAGAAGAGAGTTTTTTGAAAGGAACTGGAGCGTATGGGACTCCTGCCCCACCCTCCTTATAACCATAAACGGGTGGATCGTCGCCCTCGGAAGCTGTGAAAAACCAAAATACATAACCTTGATGCATCAAAAATACGAATGCGTCTTTTGGGAGCGGTTCAGGAAACTCATCCCTCTCCAAAAGTTCTTCAGCTCCTTCTCGAAGTTCTGAAAGATCATCATAAAAACAGTTAGAACCTTTAAAAAAACCTCCGGCGCAAATGCCTCCCCACAGTAGAAACTCTTTATAAGCCATAGGAAGAGTTAACCCATATCGTCGTTCAAGAGAGTGGATTTGTTCCTCCCTGCAGGGCAACAATTTGTGGGGAAATAAATGCCTTAATTCTGTAAAACGTGATTTGAATTTTTCAAGATACATAATGTTTTCTCAACTTTTGGTAAATTACCCACAATCCTAGCCAGCTTTATTGTAGCAAGTCTAAGTCATTTCCGCAAAAGCATTATACTTGTATAACAAAGCTTTTAGTTAGAGCTTGAAAAATGTGTAATTTTCATTACTGCCCTAATGTGTACTGCCACTCCACTCGAACCTCAATATTCGGAAACATCTTTTTAAAAGCTCTAATCACTTTTTCGCATGAATTACAAGGTGAGCGTTCGCTAAACAGGTAAATTTTTCCTTTGATAGAGGGATTGTCAATATACCTATTAGCCACAACTTCCAAAAGTTTGATTTCACTATCTGTATCCCTCAAGTGGTTACCAACAACCTGATGCATAAAGTTTACCCTACCAGAGACGTTGCCAACTAAACCTGGCATGGGCTCTATAACATTGCCTGGTGCAGTTCTTACTTTAGTTGAACCGGAGAGTGCAAGCAGCGTGCCAGAAAACTCTTGCCCTTTATTACCAAGTCTTATATCAGCAAATGCCAAGTTTGGGCTGCTTCTCGGATTAAATTCTTGAAGGTTGAGAGTCTGTCTAAATATTTTAGCTCGCTCAAAAGAAGTTTTTGGACTACGCCCAAATGCTTTGATAAAATCCTTACCAGTATCAAACACGGCTGGTGCGAGGTTCCATGCTAATTGGCTAGCAAGGCCTTCTAGACCAAATTGACCGCCACTTGTAATAATGTTTAAGGTTTGATTTGCTACCTCTCCATAAATTTTTGTCAGAGTATCGCGAATATTATTCGCAACCGAAAACTCTGCTGAAGAAGAGAAAAAGCCTGTTGGGTCAATGAAGCTTACCGGATTAACATTGCCATAAAGATACTTGTGCAGCGACATCGGATCTTCAAAGCTGCCCTCATAAGCATCCCGCCGAGTAAACCGCCCAGTATCAGTATCGTAATACCGCTGTCTCAGATAATAATCCCCTAAATTAGGATCGAACTGCTCCCCAGCAAAGCGGTAATTATTAGCAGTAGCACCCGAAACCCCAATTAAATTCCCAAAAGCATCATAACTGTAAGTATCAGTCACTACACCGCTAGCATCAGTCAACCCCCTCGTACTTCCCAAGCCATCAACTAAATAATACGAATCATTAACTCCCCGTTCCTGACTAATCAAATCCAACCCATAAACGTAACTAGCAATTAAAGCATCATTAACACTCTCCTCCAAAACTTGAGCATAAGGAAGATTCTTATCAACCAAATACTCAGTCGTCACCCCATTAACAGTCTTGCTAACCCTCACCCCATCCGCATCGTAAGCATAATTAATATTCTCACCAGCAGGAGTTTGAACGCCAACCAAACGATTCTCAAGATTCCAAGTATAAACCGTCTCTTGAGTACCGTTCTCAATCTTGCGAGTAGTATTCCCATTCGCATCGTAACGATACTCAGTCGTCTTAACCAACCCATTATTCTGCCGCAATTCCTCCCTTAACAACCTGTCATTAACATCATAACTATAACTCGTAACCCCCTCAACAGAATCAGTCTTAGTCAACCGATTCCCCACAGGATCATAACCGTAACTAATCGTGCGAGTTCCCCCAACAGAATCAGTAATTGTCTCAGAAGTCAACCGATAAAAATCGTCATACTCATACCCAACCTTCCGCCCGTTTTGTTCGGTAACAACCTTGCGATGACCGACAGGATCTAGCGTATAATCAAAACTTTGAAGCGTCGCACCATTCTTTTGATAAGTCAACAACTTCAACCGATTCAACTCATCATAACTCCGACTTTCCACCACCCCATTCGGAAACTGATTCCTCGACAAATTCCCCACAACATCATAGAAATAAGCCGTCACAGCCAAATCCGGGTCAGTCACCGTTTTCAAACGATTCTGCTCATCATAAACATACCTCGTAACACCCGCAGCAGTCCTCACAGAAGTCCGATTACCCGCCGCATCATACCCGTACTCAATCGTCGCCCCACCAGCCAAATAAGGGCCTTCCGGGTCAATTCTCGAAACCAACCTTCCCAATTCATCATAATTAAAACTCGTCGTTCCCCGTCCATCAACAACCGTCTTAACTTCTCCGCTTTCAGTATAAGTAAAAGTAACCGGAACCTCACCCGACGCAGCAAACCCCTTAGAAACCAAACGATTTTCAACATCATAACCATAGGTAATAGTATTCCCATTAAAATCAGTAACACTTTGAACATTACCCGCAGCATCATAAACCGTACTAGACCTTTGATTTAACGGTAATTCAACCGCAACCCGACGATTGTTTTTATCGTACTCAAACTCAGTACGATTATCCTTCGCATCTTCTTGCCAAATTAACCGCCCAGCCTCATCATAACCGTACTCAGTTCTCAATTGAATTGGATTAGTTCCCAATTGATTCAAAACCTGTACAACAGCAGTCAACCTACCCAAAGCATCGTACTCGTACTTAACAGTTTTCCCAGCAGCATCAGTAGTAGAAACACGCCGTCCCAAACTATCGTATTCAGTCTTAGCAGTCGGATTATCTAAAAGATTGCTGAAAGTAGAATCGGGATAAACAGTCTTCACCAACCGACCTAAACTATCGTACTCGTAACGAGTCACCCTTCCCAACGCATCAATACTAGCAACAGTCCGTCCTAACTTATCGTACTCAGTGCGACTTCTGGGATTATCAGAATTATCAGGCGTATCATCAGCATAAATAACCTCCACCAATTGACCGTTATCATTATACCGATACTCAGTGCGATTTCCTAACTCGTCAATCTCAGCTTTGACATCACCATTTTTGTAATATTCAGTTAAGCTGCGGGGATTGTTCGATAAGAAAGCAGGCGTTTCATCGGGATAAACAACAGCAGTCCAATCAATTGTAGCAAGTGTTTGATTTGGTGCAAGAACAGTAACTAATTGAGAAAGCGTATCAGTTTTATCGGCATAAATCGTTTCAACTAAACGCCCAGCATCGTCATAATTGTAGTGAGTTACCAACTTATCGCGGTCAACACTAGCCCGCCAACGACCACCCTTATCGTAAATGTTAATCGTTCTCGGATTGTCAGCCGGATTGCTGAGAGTATTGTCGGGATAAATCGTCTCAATTAACTGACCTTTGCTATCGTAACGATACTCAGTCCGACGATTCAAAGCATCAATTACAGCAACTTGATTCCCATTAGCATCGTACTCGTATTTGGTAACTCCATTTAACCCATCAGTCGTTGACTTGACTTTACCGTTACTATCATAAGTTGATTTAGTAACCAGTTGCTGAATACCCGCAGGAGTAGTTACCGTGCGAGTTTCAGTTAAACGATTCCCACTATTATCGTAAGTAAAAGTTGTTTTATTTCCTAAAGCATCTTCAACCGAAAGTACATTCCCCGAACCATCATAAGTAAAGTTAGTAACTTTATTAGCTGCATCAGTAAGAGTAAGAAGATTTCCCCTCATATCGTAGCTGAACTTACTAACATTCCCCTTTGCATCCTTAGTCGTCAGCAAATTCCCACTGGGAGAATAAGTATAATTCGCAGTATTTCCCAAAGCATCAGTTTCAGTCAAAACCTGACCCCGACTGTTATAAGTCCACCGAGAAACATTCCCCAACGCATCTTTCTCAGATAACTTATTCCCCCGACTATCATAAGTCCACTCAGTCTTAGACTTCACCTCAACCAAATTCCCAGCAGCATTCAACTCCCTGGTAATCACCGTCTCAGTCAAGACATGATTATCCCCATCAAAAGTCCTATCAACCCTCTTCCCTAACGGATCAATCTCAGTGAGAACGTTCCCCCGACTGTCATAAACATAAGTAGTCTCCTTACCAAAAACATCCTTAACCTTCTGAACCGAGTTATTCGGGTCATAAACCAACTCAACCTTTTCCCCATTCCCATCAATCATCTGCTTTAAACGACCAGAATCATCATACCCAGTCTTCACCCCAGTCCTTCCCAAAGCATCAATAACCTCAGTCAAAAAGTGAGGATTATTAGCAGCTTCATACTTAAAGCTAGTCGTATTATTCTCCCTATCCTTAACAGCAACCAAATCACCTTTACTATCATACTGATACTTAACCTTCTTCCCATCCGGGTCAACAACACCGACAATCCTCCCAGCAACATCCCTCTCAAAAGTCACCGACTTACCCGTACTACTCTTAATCCCCGCATCGCTAAAAGTCAACTTATTCCCATTCGCATCAGTAGCAGTCAGCAAATCCCCAGACTTAGCATCAATCTCGTAAACCAATCCCTCCTGCGTCGTCAGTATATAAACACCACCAAAAGCAGGATTTTCCGGATTGAAAGGCTGTGCGTTCACCCCGTAATACCCGTTCTCATTCCTGACCAAATTCGCATCCTTAACCGTCAGAGTCATCGTCGAACCCGAATGCGACTCAAAAGCCGGCTTGTACATCGCAGCCCCCGGCCCAGCCCCTCCTAAATACTGATTCAGATGATGCGGAGTCGGCTTAAAAGTAAAGGTTTCCCGCTTCCCACCCGGTAAGCGTAATAAACACCTTAGTCTTGCTGTCAAAAGGAACAGTATTTATCCCCAACTCCTCATAAGTCGGGTCAGCTTTTAGCGAAGTCTTCAAATCAGTATCCCGGAACTCCATCCGCCAGCCGTAGCCGAAATCATCGCTAGAATTGGCATTCAAAGAATCGTAAGTTCGAGTTACATTAATCGGAATTCCCGCCACTGGAACCGATAAATCAGTAAAGGATAACCGGAAATTACCCAACTTCAAATCACCCGCAACATTCACCGTCCTTTCAGTAGTCGAACCGTTACCGTTGGTATCGAATGCAGTGAATTTGAGAGTGTAAGCGCCGTTAGCTAAAACAGTCGGGTCAAAGGTGGCAATTACTCCATTATTGACAGCAGTCGTTCCCCGATAAACTTCCTTAAATTGACTGCTACCAACCGGGGCTACTGACAAAGTATAGTAATCCAAATTGCTGTCAGTTATCGTACCTCGAATTACCAGAGGTGCAGAAACATCAACATCATCCGCTAAATTGATATTGATAATTGGCGCATTGACATCAGTAGTGTCAATCGCCCTGACAACTTGAGTCGCATTCCCCACATTTCCGGCCGCATCTTTAGCAGTGGCAATTGCCGTGATAGTTGCTAAATTATTGACCTTGACAGTTGCTCTGACCTTGTGCATCTAAAAGTACAGGAGTGCCGTTGATGGTTAAGCCCAAAGATTCGACTTTCACGTTATCGACAGCATTCACGGTAAAGATGACCGAATCTCCGAGATTAGCGGTATTCTTGCTAGCAATTAGACTTACTTTCGGTGCAACAGTATCGGCGACAACGCTTAAATTGTAAGAAACAGTAACGCTTTCCCCAAAAGTATCAGTCACCTTAACAGAAACCGGATGATTGCCGATATTAGCAGCAGTCGGCTTCCAACTAATCCGCCCGAATTCATCAACAGTCATATTAGTTGGAGATTGAATTAAAGCAAAAGTCAACAAATCTCCGTTGGCATCAGTCGCCTTCAAATCGTAGCGATAACTGGCACCTGGCGAAACAGATTGAATCGGAATAGTTGGCACAACCGCTGCTGAATTAGCCCTGAGAAATTAACTCAAAACCTTGGGCCGCACCCGTACCCGAATTGTCAACCGCCCCGACTACTATTTGATGGTTTCCAGCAGTCGGATTGTTCCAAGTAACAACACCAGTAGCTGAATTGATTGTCATGCCGGTTGGAGATTGCAATAATTGGTATTGCGAGATAGTACCGTCAGCATCAGTTGCTTGTACCTTATAGCTGTAAGCGCGTTCTGGTGAGGCTGTAAATACAGGTGTGGAAGTGATGGCAGGCGGCAGATTGATAGCAGTATTTCCGGCATTGACAGTAAAAGTTTGAGTAGCAATTGCCCCTTGTTTATCAGTCACGGCAACTTCCACAGAATGCAGCCCGATTTGAGTAGCATTCGGCATCCATTGAATAACACCGTTACTATCAATTGCCATCCCGACGGGATACTTACTCAAACTGAAAGTCAGCGGGTCATTTTCCAAATCAGTCGCGACAACTGTATAAGCGTAAACTTGATTTACTGCTGCCTTCGATGGAGGAGTTGAAACCACAGTCGGCGGCGTGTTTATTCCCCTGACAGCCAGCGTAAATTCTTGGACTGCATAACCGCCGTTGCCGTCAATTGTCCTTACAGAAATGGTATGTTCGCCAATTTGTTCTGCGCTAGGCTGCCAGCGTAAAGAACCAGATTGGGGGTCAACAATCATCCCCGAAGGCGCTTTGTCCAAACTCCACAGCAATCTGTCTCCATCTGCATCGCTGCCAGCCAAATTGTATTGATAAAGCTTGGCTAGATTGGTAATTTGTTCTGCGGGAGTAGAATCGATGCTGGGCTGGCGATTTGAAGCGATGTTATCGGCTGTTAAGTTAAAGGTTTGAGTGGCAATTCCTCCTAAACTGTCGCTAATTCTGACGGTGATGGGATAAGTTCCTTGCTGCGAAACTCCGGGCGTCCAACTAATCAATCCTTCTTGGAATGTCATGCCGGCGGGCGTCGAAGCTGGCGTTGCAAATGCCATGCCGGAGGGCGGATTTAATAGAGTATATGTTAAGGGGTTGCCGTCGGGGTCTTTGGCTTCTACTTGATAGAAGTATGTCTTGCCCAAACGGGTGTTTGTGCGGGGAGTGGAGGTGATGGATGGCGGGCGATTGGGGGCGGCTGGGCTGACGGTTAATTCGATTCTTTGGAATGCTTCTCCGCCTTTGTTGTCTGTTGCTTTAATTAAGATTTCCCAAGGTTCGATTTCGCCGGCGTAAACCCAGTTGAATGCGCCTCCTTGCTGTGCGGTTGTGGGAGTCCAATTTACTACTCCGGTGGTGGGGTTGATTGTGGCGTTGGTGGGGGTAACTGGTTTGCTGGAATTGGGAATTATGGAGTAGGTAATTGTGTCTCCGTCTAAGTCTACGGCTTTTGCTTGATATTGGAATGGTTGGTTGACGGCGGGGTTGATGTTTTCTGGCTGTTTTGAGGTGAAAACGGGGGCGTTGTTTCCGGGGGTAACTTCGATTTTGAAGGCTTGCAAGTCGGTGCCGCCTCTGCCGTCATTGACTCGGAGGATGATATCGTGGGTGCCGACGGAATTGAGTGGGGGACGCCAAGATATTGTACCGTTGGGTGCAACTGCCATGCCTTTGGGTGCGAGTACCAATTCAAAGGTTAAGTCGTCGTCGTTTAAGTCAGTTGCAGTTGTTCTGTAGACTAATCTTTCTCCTGCTTTGACTGTTGTTGGCGGGGTACTGGTAAATTCGGGGTCAATATTGGGGCCTGCTAATTTGGAATTTGTGGCGGCAAAATCTACTCCAAATTTCGTATTGTTGGCGGTGACTGTGACTTCTTGATAAATGGGATTGGTTGGAGATGTTTGAGTCCATCCGGGTTGTAATTGCGAGACGATGCGGTAGTTTCCGGGGGCGAGGGTGAAGGAGTAGTTGCCGCTGGCGTCGCTGTAGGTGAAGGGTTCGTTGGTATTTCGGATGCCGTCGCGGTTAGTGTCAACGAAAACCAGCCAGTTTTCCATTCCCGGTTCGTTGTCGGTTGGTTTTCCTAAACCTCGGACTACCATTAAGTTGCTAAAACCGCCCCAAGCGTTGAACAGCGAATCTCCCGTAACTGGGTCGGTAACTGCGCCCCAAGCGCCGCCGTAGTTGGTAATGAAAGGAGTCCGGGTTGAAGAAATCGGGTTCCCGTTGTTATCTATGTCATAAGCGTAGATGCCACCAGCATTCCATTCTGCCATCAACAAACCTTCACCGCTGTCGAAATTAGGTGCGGTGACAGGCCTATAAACGAAGGCACCAGGGCCCGCACCTGCGGTTGTTTCCAATTTGGGCGGATTGATGATGTAGCGGGGCGTGCCGTCGGGGAAATTGCCGTTGCGCGTGTAGGTGAGGGTGTAGAATCCGTTGTTGGGATAGGCGCCAGTGGCTTTGAGTTGCCCCTCTCCGGGAAAACCTTCGGGAACGAAAGTCAAGCCGCCCATAGCAGCAGGATACCCACCGCTGGGCGCGCCGCCCGGTTTGATGGAATAGATGCCGGTCGGTTTCCACAAGTTGGCTAAGAGTACGTTGTCGGGGGTGTAGACTAAACCCGCATCGCTGTAGGGAGAGTCGGCAAAGTAATTGGCAGTGTAGGGCGTTTCTGGGTCGCCGTCGTCGTCTAAGCCGATAATATGACCGTTTTCCCCCCGCACTACCTTGACTTCATACAGGGCACCACCGCCAGATGCTGCACCGCCGCCCAAGAGCAAGGTATTGGGGTCAACAGTGCCGTCCGGGTTGCGTTTGAAGGTCATCGCCCCCAAGATGCCCGGCACGCCGTCCGGTCGATTTAAGTTGTAGGCGGCGTAGTTATCTGCAAAGCGCGGGTCCACTACCACCCGACTGTCAGGAGTCATGTTACCCGGATTGGTAACGCGGCGAGTGCCAGTTCCGTCCGCATCCAGATACACGCTGCCCTTAACAGTACCGGGGACGACGCTGCTGATTGACAAATCAAAACTTTGGATGTCCGCGTTGCCGCGACCGTCCTCGACTCTGACTCTCACTTTGTGAGTACCCTCGACGGGAGTCGCCCAAATAATCCTGCCGGTTTCTGAATCAATAATTGCACCGCTGGGCGCGTCTTCCAGCAAATAAGTGAGAGTATCCCCGTCAGCATCGCTGGCATCCGTGTCGTATACATAGCGCCCGGTTGTATAACCCGAAGTAACGGCCGGAGTGTTGAATTGTTATTTTGGCCTGATGTTTCCGGCAATTCGTAACGGTAAGAAGTGACATTGCCAAATACATCTGTCATTGATGTAACCCGTCCCAATTTATCGTAAATCATCGATTGATTGTTGCCTTGGGAGGTTCTGCTAGCAATGGTTTTACCTTCCGAGTCGTAATCATACTCCATCCATTGGGTATAAGTTTGACCGTTCAGGTTAAATGTGGTTGTTGCTTTCTTGATTCTGTTGTTGAGGTCGTAATCTGTTTTAACTTCATTACCTCGGCTATCCACCATGCGGTTGATGTTACCAAAATGGTCGTAGTCAAATTCTGTTACTTGACCGTCTGGTGCGGTTTGGAAACGCAGTTGACCTTGTGCGTTGTAGCTGTAGGTTGTTTTTAGTCCATCGGTATCAATGCTTTCGATTAAATTGCCGCGACTGTCGTATTTAGCACTGGTTTTTAGACCTGTGGGTGAGACAACTGATGTGGCGCGACCGCGATTATCGTAGGTCATTCGGGTGGTGTTACCCTGTTTATCTTTGATGGTTAGCAGGTTGTTGTTGCCATCATAGGTATATAAAGCTGTAACGCCATCTGCATCGGTCTCACTTAATAAGTTGTTATCGGAGTCGTAGGTGCGGGTGATAGTGCCCGCTTTGGCATCAATTTCTTGCAGGACGTTACCCCGCGTATCGTAAAAGTAAGTAGTTGAGTATCCCCGCGTATCTTTGACAACTTGTTTGGAGGTATTGGGGTCATATTTTTGTGATTTGTTATTGCAGGTGGGCGCTGATCGAGTCGGTTTTAGAGCCGTTGCTTAAAGGGCGAGTTACGGCAAACTCTTTTGGAGAATGGGAGGCAGAGTATCAGGAATATCTGGAACGAAATGCTTTTCAAGTTGAGGTGGGATAAGTATTAGTTAAGGGAGGGCGATCGCACTTGAATAAAAAACAGCCAGGTTGGGGTGTAAATTGCGATCGTACCTCCAGACGAAAGCATTTTAATTTGGGCGAGTATACATTATTATTGCCAATCATTGCGATCGACAAATACATTAATTGATTAATCAATTAAATTCAATCTGTCCTCGTAACCCCGCATTATCTCCTGCAATACTTTTCGGAATTCTTGAAATTCAGAATCATCATCCATCAAAAAAGTAATTTGAATCTCATCAAACCCTATAATAGGTGCCATTGGGACATTCAAATGAATCGTGAATTTGTCACGACTAAGAGCTATCAAATCAATTCCTCCATTTCCTCCCCAGCACTGGTCATCCAGCTCGATATAGATATTCTCCCTGTTGGGAAGAGCCTCTTCTGTAGACGTTTCTTCTCGTGTCATTATAAAATAATGCCCGTCCTCATCTAATTCAGAAAAACCCATATATAAATTGCTTTCAATGAACTCAAATTGACCAGCCACAAATTCAAGTTTCATTCAGATCCTCCACGTAGTGTTTGTTGACTAAAACAATCTCAATGCAATTAACTATGTCTCGAACGATCGACTTCGCTCCACTCTTGCAGTGTAATGTGCCAGTTGGGGAGTGCGAAATGTGGGTTATATCTACGTCATTATTCAAGTTCAATCAATTCAGGTGGGTTCATTTTCGATGGGTCGCCAAAGTAGTAATCAAGGATAGCCTCTACAGCATCCATAATTGATGAAAAATTCATTTGAAAATCCCCGATACCGGGACCAGGAACAGATTCCCAAATTTGAAATGTCCACTTATCATTGTCAGAATAAAGAGATGCACTAGGCGCATCGAAAAGAATTTCCTCAGCTCCAAAATACTCTTCCCAATTTTTTCTACTGTTTCCGGATATTGAAGCCGGTTTAACAATAGTGTAGCCATCTGAATCAGGAATATTACAATTAGGCTCAACCAATAAACCAGCTTTTTTTAGCTTAGTAATTGCCTCAGTTTGTGACATAGTTAAATCTCCAGGTATCGCTCGCTCAATTTTTTTAATTGGTTAAAATGGCTAGTCCCTTGAATCGTTTACTGATGAACCGCTGACTAAACTCCTCTACAGGAGTGAAATACTGTCGCCCTCCGGCAGGATCTCTAATGGCAACAACTTCTTTTCCTTGGCGTGTAGTAATACCATCAACAATAACGAAATGAGGTCTAGGATCTCCATTAAGCTGTTCTAAGTCTACCAAGACAATTGCTGGATGCCCTTGAGAAGTTGCCCGTTTCAGATCATCTATGGATTGCCCTCGTACAGAACGCGCTACTGTAACACCGTTTCGTCGTAGTGCCATAGATAAATCATTGGGAGTTGCGCCATTATTTAATGGAACTTTAGTCTGAATTACAAGCTTATTAAGATCGTATTGTAGTCCAAGAGTGTCAAGAATCATAGCACAAGAAGTGGGTCCACAAGCTACATGACCATAATCGACCACATCAGCTTGATTCAGAAGTAACCTATTGCCAAAGCGAGGAAGGCTGCTACTTCGAGGATTACCAGGTTCTAAAGCCCTACCGGGAATATCATCTAGTACTTTACTAGGCACTCCAGCAAGTAGTGGCAAAAAAGCTAAAGCATCCCACCAAGTGGCTCGACCTTCCATTGCATTTATGGTACTTTGAGCCATTCCAATTCCAGCACCAAATAAGTCGTAGCCCAGAGCAGCTCTAGCCCACCAAGGAGCAGAACGAAACTCACCAAATGTAGCGCTATTGGCTCCCATCCACATACTGGCAACTGCTCCACCGAGCCGACCCAGATTAAAGAAAATTCCTTGATGATTTTTAGTCGCTGTATCTCCGTATATTAATCGCCGAGCTTCTGTACTAATTCCAAATGTTATGGCATCAGCTAAACCAGCAAAAAACTGATCGTACTTAGCAACCGCATCCCAAGCGCTTCCTCCCCCAGCCACTGTTCCTACAGCACTCCCAGTCGTATAACTTAACCCAGCCAACACAGAATACCCCGCCATAGTTCCCAACAACTCTCCAATTGAGAAATACCCGCTAGGATCGGTATTAACCACCGGATTAGCATGAGCATACTGATAATCATGCAAACTCATCGGGTCACCCAGCGTCCCCTCATAAGCATCAGCAGAAACAAACCTCCCCACCAACGGGTCATAATACCTCGCCCGCAAATAATCCAACCCAGTCTCGCTATCCCGCTGTTCCCCAGCAAACAAATAAGAATTATTAGAAGCACCCGTCGATGCAATTAAATTGCCATAAGCATCATAAGCATAACTATCAGTAACCCCACCCAAATTATTAGTCAACACCCTCGTACTACCCAACCCATCAACGTGATAAAACGACGATTGACTTCCCTGCAATTTACCAACCAAATCGTACCCATAAACATAAGAACCCTTAGCATTACCCGCAGCATCATACTCCTCCAAAACTTGATCGTAAGGCTGCAACTCATCAATCAAATACCGAGTCTCCACCCCATCAACAACCTTGCCAACCCTTATCCCCTGAGCATTATATTGATACCCAACATTCCGAGTAACACCACCCTCATTAACCGTCACTCCCATCAACCGATTCTCACCATCATTCGCCCACCGATAAACAGTAGAATTGCTTCCAGTCACCTCCGAAATCAAATTCCCATTACTATCGTAGGTATAAATAGTAGCAACACCATTAGTTGTAGTAGATAGCTGATTCAAATTGTTGTAAGTATAAGTCGTTACCCCACTCACCGAATCAGTCTTAGTCAACCGATTCCCCACCGCATCGTAACCGTAACCAATCGTCCTCTCAACCGTTCCCCCACAGCATCGTAACCGTAACCAATCGTCCTCTCAACCGTTCCCCCAGGTGCAAAAATTGTCTCTGACCTCAAGCGATACAAATCGTCATATTCATACTCAACCTTGCGCCCGTTTTGTTCGGTAACAACCTTGCGATGACCGACAGGATCTAAGCTGTAATCAAAGCTTTGAAGCGTCACCCCATTCCGTTGATAAGCCAGCAACTTCAACCGATTCAACTCATCGTAAGTCCGAGTTTCCACAACCCCATTCGGCAATTGCATCCTCGATAAATTCCCCACAGCATCGTAGAAATACTTCGTCTGGCCCTTATCGAGGTCAGTTAGTTTTCTAAATTGATATATAAATTATAACTTTGCTCCAAACATAACTTTAAATAGTCCTTACTTGCCCCTATTTTATGTTCAAAATCCAAAATTCTGATTCCGTGACAAGCCTCGTTTAAAATTTGGGTTAAAATTCTTAAATATTCCACTGAAATGGGAAGCTTTGTAACTAAATTATTACCTTGTTGAGTTTGGCAATTTTTCAAATTTTCTTCTATTATTAAAAGAAATTTTTGAACTTCTTGTCGGTCAGCCCCTATTCGAGCATGGAACCCTCCTAAGATAGATTGAAGAACCACTTCAAAGGTTGACTTTAAAATTTCTAGACCTTTTTTTTCAGCTTCAATCAAGATAATCTTGTTAGCTTCTAATTTAATATTCAACATCTTTTTGATTGGGAATTTTAATTATCTAGTACGGTCGAAGTAGGCTTTTCCATCATCGGGTCGAAATGCGGTTCCGCCATCATCATCACCTGGATCTGCAATCACTATAACCTGGGTACTATCATCCCAGTATGCTCTGCGATTATTCCTAAGTTCTTTTTCTTCTGAAGGAAAAGTCATAATATCGTCAATTAGCGCTACTAATTCTTCTTGAGTTTTTATACCTAAAGGAATCCATGAATCATGTAAATGATCGCGCCAGGAATGACCATATGCAATATCATATGCCTCGTCAAAGTTTATGTCAAAAAGATACCGAATCAGATTATGTAAACTCTGATCTCGATGATGACCTGTGTGATTGGGGAGGTTTGGTTGGGGTCCATTTCCAAATCCTGGCAAGCTGAGAAGCTTTCTTAGCAAGCTTGTTTGTGGCTTATGACCTGTATGCCGAGGCCCGCGATAGTTTCACGCCTCAGTGCATCGCGAACCAGGGTTCGACGACCTGCCTTATCATACTCATACTCAGTACGGTTGCCCTCGTTCGTCGGTAGAAGCAGTTATGCGACCTGCCTTATCGTATTCGCTTTTAGTTCTAGGGTTATCTGCGAGGTTTCCAGGTGTGCTATCGGGATAAATGGTTTCAATTAACCGTCCTAAAGCATCATAGATATAGCGAGTTGTTTGATTGGTTCGATCGGTTTCAGCAATCAGACGACCTGCTTCGTCATACACACTTTTCTCTGATGTACCGTCAGCGTACAAAGTTTCTACAAGTTGGTTTTTAGCATTATAGCGATATTCAGTACGGCGAGCGATTGCACCCTCTTCAATCACCGCAGTCAAGTTTCCGAGTATGTCGTATTCGTGCCTGATGACATTGCCTGTTGAATTAGTTTTAGTCTGAACTCGACCTTGAGAATCATAAGTCCAGCTTGTTGTCTGTTGTCGCAAACCATTCAGGGTTGTTACTTTAACAGTCTCTGTGATTTGGTCGCCATTACTGTTATAGGTATAAGCCGTTTCATTGCCAAAAGCGTCAATCTGACGAATAACATTGCCGAAGTCATCGTACTCAAATCGTGTCTTGTTACCGTTAGCATCTGTCAGTGAAGTAGTGTTACCAAACTGGTTAGTGGTTTCTCTTATAGTATTACCTTCTGCGTTAGTTGTGTTGAGAAGATTTCTTCTTTTGTCGTAGGTATAACTAATCGTATTACCTAGCGGGTCAGTTCTGCTTGTGACTTGCCCAAAGCTGTTATAGCTATAATAGGCTTTATTACCCAACGGATCTGTAATATAGATGAGGTTTCCACCACTATCGTAGGCATATGTTGTTGTGTTGCCGAGAGGGTCGGTTTGGGTTAGCAATTTATTATTTTCATCAAAAGTTTGTTGTGTAATCCCCCCAAGTACATTTACTTTTTGAACTACATTCCCCCGACTGTCATAAACATAAGTCGTTTCCTTACCGAAAACATCCTTAACCTTCTGAAGCGAATTAGAGGCATCGTAAACCAACTCCACCGCCGAACCGTTGGCATCCACCATCTGCTTTGAAACGACCAGAATCATCATACCCAGTCTTCACCCCACTCCTTCCCAACGCAGTCAACAACCTCAGTCAAAAAGTGCGGATCTGTCCGCAGCTTCGTACTCAAACCGAGTTGCATTATTCTCCCTATCCTTAACAGCAACCAAATCCCCTTTCGCGTCGTATTCGTACTTGACCTTCTTCCCATCCGGGTCAACAACACCGACAATCCTCCCACCAACATCCCTCTCAAAAGTCACCGACTTACCTGTCGAACTACTCTTAATCCCCGCATCGCTAAAAGTCAACTTATTCCCATTCGCATCAGTAGCAGTCAACAAATCCCCAGTTTTAGCATCAATCTCGTAAATTAATCCCTCCTTCGTAGTCAACACATACACCCCACCAAAGGCAGGATTTTCAGGATTGAAGGGCTGTGCGTTCACCCCATAATACCCGTTCTCATTCCTGACCAAATTCGCATCCTTAACCGTCAGAGTCATCGTCGAACCCGAATGCGACTCAAAAGCCGGCTTGAACATCTGAGCACCCGGCCCAGCCCCTCCCAAATACTGATTCAGATGATGCGGAGTCGGCTTAAAAGTAAACGTTTCCCGCTTACCACCCGGAAGCGTAATAAACACCTTAGTCTTGCTATCAAACGGTACCGTATTTATCCCCAACTCCTCATAAGTCGGATCAGCTTTTAGCGAAGTCTTCAAATCCGTATCCCGGAATTCCATCCGCCAGCCGTAACCGAAATCATCGCTAGCATTTGCATTCAAAGAATCGTAAGTCCGAGTCACGTTAATCGGAATTCCCGCCACTGGAACCGATAAATCAGTAAACGACAACCGGAAATTACCCAACTTCAAATCTCCCGCAACATTCACCGTCCTTTCAGTAGTCGAACCGTTACCGTTGGTATCTATTGCAGTGAATTTGAGAACGTAAGCGCCGTTAGCCAAAACAGTCGGGTCAAATGTCGCAACCGTTCCATTGCTGACAGCAGCAGTTCCCCGATAAACCTCCTTAAATCCTCCGCCATCGCCCGGAATTTGCCCGCCACCGACTGGGGCTACTTCCAATGTATAGTAAGCTAAATTGCTGTCAGAAATCGTGCCGGTGATGTTGAAGGGCGCAGTGATTTCTGCATCATCTTCTAAACTGATGTTGATAGTTGGCGCGTTGACATCGCTAGTATCAATTGCAGCCACAGTTTGAGTCGCATTCCCCACATTTCCAGCCGCATCTTTAGCCGTTGCAACTGCTGTGAAATTGCCTAAATTATTTACCTTGACATTTGCTTGACCTTGTGCATCTAAAACAACAGGAGTGCCGTTAATTGTCAAACCCAAAGATTCGACTTTCACGTTATCGACAGCATTCACAGTAAACGTGACCGAATCTCCGAGATTAGCTGTATTTTTACTGGCAACAATATTGACTTTAGGGGCGGAAGTATCGGCGACGACGCTTAAATTGTAAGAAACAGTAACGCTTTCTCCAAAAGTATCAGTCACCTTAACCTCAACCGGATGATTGCCGATATTAGCAGCATTCGGCTTCCAACTAATCCGCCCGAATTCATCAACTGTCATGCCGCTGGGAGATTGAATTAAAGCAAAAGTCAACAAATCCCCATTCGCATCAGTCGCCTTCAAATCGTAGCGATAACTTGCACCGGGCGAAACAGATTGAATCGGAATAGTTGGCACAACCGCTGCTGAATTAGCCCTGGCAATTAACTCAAAACCTTGGGCCGCACCCGTACCAGAATTGTCAACAGCCCCAACTACCACTTGATGGTTTCCAGCAGTAGGATTGTTCCAAGTAATCGAACCAGTAGCCGAATTAATTGTCATTCCCGGAGGAGATTGCAATAACTGGTACTGCGAGATAGTACCGTCAGCATCGGCGGCAGTTACTTGGTAGCTGTAAGGGCGTCCTGGTGAGGCTGTGAATACAGGTGTGGAAGTGATTGCTGGGGGAAGATTGATAGCAGTTTGAGAAATGGTTAGCGCGTATTGCTGTGAAGCTGTAGCCTCGCTTGAGTCAGAAACCAACACCCCCACGTTCTGCACGCCCACCTGTGATAAAGAAGGAGTCCACTGAATCAACCCGGTTTTGGGGTTAATTGTCATGCCGTTTGGTGGTGAAACCAAAGAGAAAGTTAGGGGGTCGTTTTCGGCATCTCGTGCCAGTACCGCGTAGTTGTATGTCTTGTTAGCAGCAGCTAGGGTTGGGGGAGTGGAGATAATACCGGGCGGCACATTGACACCCCGCACGTTGAGGGTGAAGGCTTGACCGACATAAGTCCCAGAAATGTCCATCACCCGCAGGGCTACGTCGTGAGTTCCTATTTGGTCTGGGGATGGGTTCCAGCGCAGCTTGCCCGTTTCCGGGTCAATGGACATCCCGACTGGGGCTGCATCCAGGCTCCAAAACAGCGGGTCTTTATCGGGGTCAGTGGCTGCTATGTCGTACTGGTAAAGCTTTTGAACTGTAGCGGTCTGACGCGGAATAGAAGTGATGCTGGGCGGTTGATTTTGGTTTTGAGAACCGACGTTGAGGATAAATTCTTGTTCTGCGACACCCCCTCGGCCGTCTTCAACCGAGATTTTGACGGGATTAGAACCGAAAAAAGCTGTCGTGGGCTGCCAGGTAACTCGCCCCTGCGAGTCAATTCTCATCCCAGCAGGAGCAGTTTCGAGAGTATAAGTGAGCGGGTCGCCGTAGGGGTCGTTAGCTTGTAAGTTGTAGAAATAAGCCTGACCCAAGCCAGTGTAGAGTCGGGGTGTTGAAGTAATGGTGGGGTCGGTGTTGGGCGCGCTGGCAATGACATTCAGATTGAATGTTTGAGCGGTTTCTTCCCCCTTTCCATCGCGGGCAATGACGGTAATTGTGCGGCTCCCCGATACGGTTGGAGTCCAGGTGAATATGCCTGTGTTGGTTCCAATGACAGCATCAGCCGGAGCCGTACCCAAGCTATAAGAGATGGGGTCAAAATCCGCATCAATAGCTTTGAACTGTATCTGTAAAGGCTGACCGACTGTTCCTGTAGGGGCTGTGACGTTAAGACCGACAATGGTAGTGAAATGCGGCCGTTCATTTCCCGGTTTAACCGTAATCGTGCTCGATTGCAAGTCGAGTCCCCCGTAGCCGTCCTGCACGCGGATGGTGAAATCGTGAGCGCCCCATTGCTGGGCGGTGGGAATCCAACCTACAGTACCAGTTTGCGGATCGATCGCCATGCCTTCTGGTTTGACAATCAGGTCGTAGACCAGAGGGTTTTTGTCTGCATCGGTGGCAGTCGGTCTGTACCGCACTAGCTGACCTGCGCTGGCTGTTGTTGGTGCAGTACTGGTAAAGACTGGGTTTTGATTTCCAAACGTTCTAGTGCCGATAGCGCTGCGAAAATCTAGTCCCGCAAGCACCTGACCGCTGGCGAGTGAGACTTGATAAGTCTCGCTTGACGGCACAATCTGGGTGGAACCTGGAGGCAGGAGTGTTGCTACTGTATAAGTTCCTGGTGCTAAAGTAAACAAATAGTTACCGTTGGCATCGGTTGTTGTGGACGATTCGCCCTCATCCAAACGATTGTTGTTGTTGGCGTCTATGTAGACAACCGCCCCAGGCTGTCGCAGTCGCGCTCCCACCGGGTCAATACTTCTAAAAATGGCATAAAAGCCATCGCTGGAACTGTTGGAATAAATCGAATCATGCCAGATATACCGAGCAGTTTGGGATATCCCTTGACTGACAAACGACCCCCAAGGGAAAGATCCGTTGGGAGCAGATTCTTGTGGTATTTGCCAAGTAGATCGAGATATCTCATCCCTCAGTTGCGCGATGGGGGGAACATTAGGCCAACTGGGGCTACGATTAGTGGAAACGATATATTCCCAATCCTGGGTGTTGGTTCGTAGGGAAATGTTGTCGCTCAATTCGGCCAGTAACATCTGTGTAGAGCCTTCATCCCAAGCCACAACATACAGATGTTCGTCAGAAGGCATGGTGAAATTGAATGTTTCAGCACCATACCAGTTGTTCTGGGTATCGATGCCTACAAGTTTTAGGGAAGCGCCGTCATCAGCACCATAATAGAGCGCATAGCGGTTATCTGCCGTAAGCGTCGCTTTGACGGAAACCTCGATTTCTGAAAACCGATTACCACTCATCACGGTGCCTCGAAGTTCACCCGGTTGGTTGTTGCTGATGTTGACGCTCCAGCTTTGCGTCGATTCACCCCCGCGGCTATCCCGCGCTCTAACCGCAACATTATGGGAACCCACAACAGGTGCATTCCAGGTAAGCACGCCCGTATTCTCATCAACAACCACTCCAGCAGGCGCACCAACCAAAGAATACCGCAGCGGGTCAGAATCGGAGTCTAGGGCGCGAACGCTGTAGCTGTAAGCACTCCCCGCATATCCTTGAGTCGCCGGCTCGCTGACAATCAGCGGAGCGTTGTTACCGGGCTGTTGTTGGGTCAAAATAGAAAAACTCTGTTCGGCTATCCCACTGAGGCCGTCTACCGCTCTCAGCATCACGTTTGCAGCGTTGCGTTGGTTGCCCGAAGGTGTCCAAGTGAGTAACCCAGTGCGAGGGTCGAGAGTCATATTTGAGGGGGCATTAACCAAATTAAAAGTCAAGGTATCGCCGTCATCATCTTTACCCTGAACCTGATAGCGGTAAGGTTGCTTGAGCCACGCATCAACAACTGGCGTCGAAGTAAAAATCGGAGGTCGATTCGGCGGCGCATTAATAGCTGAAAGCACATATTTTTGTTTGGCAATTCCACCTTTTCCATCCTCAACCTGCACGGTCACCGCGTGATTTCCAATATCTCCGGCAACCGGATTCCAACTAATAATCCCGGTTTGAGCATCTATCTCCATCCCCAACGGTTTTTCCAACAAGGAATAAGTCAGCGCATCCCCATCGGCATCAACAGCAATTGCAGTATAAACGTAACTTTTACCTACCAAAGCTTCCGTATTTGGTGTCGCCTTAAATTGTGGAACTTGATTTAACTGGCTTAAAAATACTAAATCGTAACTAAACTGAACTCCTTGAGGATTGTAAAATTTTAACGTATCGGTTGATGTCAGTTCCCCTGGTTCTAAAATGCCGCCGCCAACCAGTTTGCTAATGTCGTAATAAGGAATTCCTTCCGGCGTGATTCCGTCTGCATCCAACAGTCGCACCGTTGGGTCGCTAATCTTGTTTATCGCTACCAAAAGCGTACCCCGAACCGGATACTGACCTGTATTTTTTACAGCTAAATCGGCGTAAAGAATTTTACTGCTTGAATTGAAGGAAGTCTGTTTGTATTCTGCCCCCAGCCGGCTTGAAACGTCCTGCAAGCGGGCGAAATTGACTGGTGCGTTAGGGGATACATCCTGAAAGGGCAATGCTGTTACGGGAGCCGTTGCAGCCGATGCAGGTTGGATGGCAATTGAGGTGATGCCTACTTGCGTAGTTTTATCGCTGTCGTTGTTGACTAACCGTATTTGTAGTGTAGCCGTCGTACCAGGCGCGATTTGCGATAAGTTTACACTGATATTAGAGCCATTGAAAGTAACGCCCGATGCTAGTTGAGATTGTTGCCCTTCGGTACTATTAAAGAAGGCATTTTTGCCTGGGGAAATGGTGTGGACTAGGGATTTTCCTGAATTATCGACTAATGCTATTTCAAAGGCATCCTTAATTGATTTGGTGTCGGAAGTATCGAAGTTGAGGTTGGCAAGGCTGATGTTGAGGAATGAGCCAGATGTGGGGATGGTTAAGGTACGCTCGTAAGTGTTGGCAAATATC
>JAYFMW010000020.1:0-713038 GCA_042408215.1 Microcoleus sp.
CCCGGTGCGGGAACTAGCCCGGTTTTCTGTCTCTATCAAAATGAGAAAGGCGAAAGCGTTTTAGTCTTCGATGGGGACGGAACTGGCCCTGCTCCTACTGTCACTGTGGCGAATTTGGGTACTGCTGTTACCAGTTTGGGAACGGCGGACTTTGTGTTTACAGCTAGTGCAACTCCTCCACCTCCACCTCCGGCGAATAACAGTATTGTTGACTTAAATGCTGCTGGGAATACTTTCCCTGTCGCCTTTAACAACTTCGGTTCTGGTGCTGGCGGTTACAACTTTAGCACTCCTGTCTTATTTATCGGCAATGACAGTGTTAATAACGTCACAGGTACTGCCTTTGCTGATATTTTGAGCGGCGGTTCTGGTGCCGATCTTCTCAACGGTGGCCTCGGTGCAGATACTCTCAACGGTGGCTTCGGTGCAGATTTGCTCACTGGCGGTTCTGGTGCTAATCTCTTTGTTTACAATGGCCCATTGGACGGCGGTGATACTATTACCGACTTCGCCTTTGGGGTTGACAAATTGCAGTTTGTCAGCGGTGCTTTCGGGAATTTGACTACGACTAACTTTGACGGTGTTAGCGGTAGTGCTCCTGATATTACTGGCCAAGAGTTGGTGATTTTCACCGGTGGAACTTATGCAAGTGTAGAAGCTGCACAAGCTTCTGCGACTGGAAGTTCTACAAGCGCTGGTTTCTTCGCATTTAGTAATGCGGCTAATGAGACAGTGTTGGTGTTTGACTCGAACGGTACGGCGGCGGGTGGTTTTACCACTGTGGCTAATTTTGGTACTGCTACCGGCAGTTTGGTAGCGGCGGACTTTGTATTTACAGCGTCCATACCTTCTTTAACTCCTCCACCTCCACCTCCGGCGAATAACAGTATTGTTGACTTAAATGCTGCTGGGAATACTTTCCCCGTCGCCTTTAACAACTTCGGTTCTGGTGCTGGCGGTTACAACTTTAGCACTCCTGTCTTATTTATCGGCAATGACAGTGTTAATAACGTCACCGGTACTGCCTTTGCTGATATTTTGAGCGGCGGTTCAGGTGCCGATCTTCTCAACGGTGGCCTCGGTGCAGATACTCTCAACGGTGGCTTCGGTGCAGATTTGCTCACTGGCGGTTCTGGTGCTAATCTCTTTGTTTACAATGGCCCATTGGACGGCGGTGATACTATTACCGACTTCGCCTTTGGGGTTGACAAATTGCAGTTTGTCAGCGGTGCTTTCGGCAATTTGACTACGACTAACTTTGATGCTGTTAGCGGTAGTGCTCCTGATATTACTGGCAAAGAATTGGTGATTTTCACCGGTGGAACTTATGCCACTGTAGAAGCTGCACAAGCTTCTGCGACTGGGAATTCTACAAGCGCTGGTTTCTTCGCATTTAGTAATGCGGCTAATGAAACGGTGTTGGTGTTTGACTCGAACGGTACGGCGGCGGGTGGTTTTACCACTGTGGCGAATTTTGGTACTGCTACTGGTAGTTTGGTAGCGGCGGACTTTGTGTTTACAGGTTCAGGAGCCTCTTTAACTCCTCCACCTCCACCTCCGGCGAATAACAGTATTGTTGACTTAAATGCTGCTGGGAATACTTTCCCTGTCGCCTTTAACAACTTCGGTTCTGGTGCTGGCGGTTACAACTTTAGCACTCCTGTCTTATTTACAGGTAATGCGGATGTAAATAACGTCACCGGTACTGACTTTGCTGATATTTTGAACGGCGGTTCAGGTGCCGATCTTCTCAACGGCGGGGCGGGCAACGACACGATCGTCGGTGGTTTTGCGTCTGATACGATACTTGGCGGTGCAGACAACGACAGCCTGAGCGGTATCTTTAGTCTAGGCTCCGGTGGAGACGGCAACGATACGATCAATGCCAATGGCACTTTTGGTACTAATCCTGCTTCTATTACTCTCGAAGGTGGCCTGGGGAACGATTCCTTATTTGGCAATTCTAATCCCGGTGTCACCAACTTCATGAACGGTGGCGCTGGGAATGACACAATCATCTTTGGCTCCACCGGCGATAAGTTGATTGGCGACTTTGCGGGCGACGACTTCATCTCCTATTCCAGTGTTAGCTTTACCTTTGGTAGTACGACGAACATTATTACTGACACCTTGGGCAACAACTTCATCGATGGCGGCAACGGCACTGATGTCTTTACTACCGGTGACGGGAATGACGTACTGTTCGGTCGGGAGGGAGACGATACCTTGAATGCCGGTGGCGGGAACGACACGCTGTTCGGCGACGTTGGGAACGACTATTTGATCGGCGGTGATGGTAACGACTCTCTCGCCGGCGGGGCCGGTGCTGACACGCTGATTGGCGGATCGGGTGATGACAGCTTCTACTACAACAACTTCGGCGAGGGCGTCACGCTCGACCCCGTCACCGGCGTCCCCGTCACTACCGGCTTTGGTATCAACCCAGACCAAATCGGCGATTTTACGCCCGGTCAAGACAAGTTTATCTTACAGTCCAGCCAATTCGGCTTTGGTACAGTTAGTGTGCCAAGTCGCATAGCTTCTCAGTCGTTCTTTACGGTTGACGCTGGGACTTACAACAGCACTACGCCAGCTCCAGCAGGATCACCGTTAATGGTTTACGAAGCTGCAAATGGCAGGCTGCTGTACGATGCTGACGGCCAGGGTGGTAAAGATGCTATTTACCTTGCACTTCTGGCCGGCACACCGAGCCTTACTGTGAATGACATTACCCTGATTTAATTTGGGTAGGAGTGGGTACTCGATTCTGAAAATATCGTCCTACCAACTCTAAAAACTAATTGTGCTATGTTTCGAGCTGGGGATATGTATCCCTGGCTTTTTTGTGGGCATCAGCCTTGTAGGGTGCGTCGCTATCAGATTTTTTAGGTTCCCAAGTAGATTGCTGATGGCGACGCACCCTAGGATATCTAAAACCAAAGAAACCGGGTTTTTTGCGGTTTTTGCGGGCTGTAACACGTCTTCTCTGCAAAAACCCGGTTTCTGATTACTCGTGCGTCCAGGGTAAATCTTATTTTGCTTCTAGCTGCTGCCGCCATTTGCTGCTAATTACATCTATTACTGTCACTACAACTAACAGCACTAACATCATTGTTGTGGCTTTGTTGTATTCAAAAGCTCGAATATAATTGACTAACTCAAAGCCAATTCCGCCGGCACCGACTACTCCTAAAACCGAAGCAGCGCGGATGTTATATTCAAACATCCACAGCGTATAGCCCAATGCTAGGGGCAATACTTGCGGGAAAATTCCATATTGGGCAACTTGCAGCCAAGATGCACCTCCTACTTGCAATGATTCGATCGATCGCACTTCTACTGATTCGATCGCCTCCTGGTAAAATTTAGCCAGATAGCCGATCGTATAAATTCCCAAGGCCAACGTACCCGCCGGCGCACCCAAACCTGTTGCCGATACAAACAGCAACCCTAACACAATTGAAGGCACGGATCGCACCGCATTTTGGATGAAATTAGCTGGCCATTGCAACCAAGGGGGTGCTATGTTGTGGGCGCTGCAAATAGCAATTGGTACAGAAATAATTGCCCCGATTGTTGTTCCCCATAAGGACATTTGAATTGTCTCAATCAATGCCTTAATTGCTACATCTATAATTTCGAGATTCGGAGGCCACAAACGGGAGATAAAATCAGTTATGTAAGGCCAACTGCTAGCTAAGGTTGTCGCATCTATTTCTAATCCTCGCAGCGCCCAACCGTAAACTAAAATTACACCTGCTGCAATACCGAGATTTTTGATCCAGCCATTTTTTGAGAAATTACTTGATTTTTTTTCGGTCATCTTTGTTTGTTTTTAAATTTATGTACACCGATTTTTTTTGTTTGGTGAAGGGGCTTTTTTTAAATTAACCGCAGAGGGCGCAGAGGGCACAGAGGGAGAGTGGAGAAGAGTGGAGTTGAGCTTGCTATTTTTTTGATTTGCTGAATTTTTCTGACAAGTTGTGACATTTGCCATCATAGATTATTTGACCGGCGTCGAGGACGATCGCCCTTTCGGGATATGTGCTCGCCATGCCTAAGTCGTGCAATACTACAACTACTGTCATTCCTTGTTCGCTGTGCAGTTTAGCCAAAATTTCCATTACTTGTTGGGCTGCGATGACATCTAATCCGGTGGTGGGTTCGTCGGCTAATAAAATCTGTGGAGATTGAATTAAGGCGCGGGCGATCGCCACTTTTTGCTGTTGTCCGCCGCTGAGTTGTCCGGTTTTTTGATATGCTAGGTCTTGGAGTCCGAAATTTGCTAGTAATTCAAACGCTCGATCGCGCTGTTTTTTCGGAAAACCCCACAGTGTCTGCCAAGTATTTAAACTTCCTAAACAACCGCACAACACATTCTCGATCGCCTGGGACTGCTTCACTAAACCGCCTCCTTGAAAAATCAAGCCGATATCCCGACGAATTCGGGCGATCGTGCGCGTATTCATCACAATATCGTTAATCCGAATCTCTCCGGTTTTGACGGGTACTAAGCCGACAAAGGAGCGCAATAGGGTGGATTTTCCTGCACCGTTTAAACCCAGTAGCCCTACAAATTCGCCCTGTTTGATTTGGCAATTAATCCCGTTGAGAATTGGGCGATTTAGCGATCGGGAATACGCTGTTTCTAAATTACAACATTCGATAGTCATGGCGGATATTTATTCACAAATTTAGTAATTAATTTAAGGCCCCAGCGGTAGGGACACGGCAGTGCTGTGTCCCTACGGATTTCAGGTGCTACACGTAGATTACGGCTCTAATTTGGCGCGCTGCAAAGCTTGGCGCAATGTTGATAAATGGCTGGTGTGATCGACTTTTACCAATTTTTGGGAATTGTACAAACTGCGGAACAATTGATTGTTTGCAGGCTCGTTTAACTTCAGGAAAGCATTAATCAGTCTTTCTCGCATCGGTGCTGGAATGCGATCGTCTATCACAATTCCGTGGGCGGGAACTCCGGGAATTTGTTGCAGCACTCGCAATTGTTTACCTTCTGCTGCTGTAATCCAAGGTGGTAGCAAAGCGTATTCTGAGACGGCTGCAACTTCTGCTTGACCTTTTAAAACTGCTTGTAAAGCGCTCCCGTAACCGTCTCCGTAGGTGACGTTTCCGAAGAAAGTTTCTAATCTATCTGGCCCTGAAACTAATCCTTGACCCACCAATTCTCCGACTGGGAAAATAAATCCCGAACCGGAAGTTCGAGAGGTGAAAGCCATTTTTTTGCCTTTCAATTGTTCGAGGGTTTGCTTTGTGGAACTTTTCGGACGCAGGGGGCTGTCTTGACGCACTACAAATACAGAATCGTAGGTATTTCCGCCGGAATAATCGCTGCGAACTTCCGCTAAATACATTCGTGCTTTTGCTAATTGTTCTGCTTTTAATGCCGCCCGCCCTGCTACAAATGCCACATCTGCTCTGTCTGCTCTCAAAGCTTCGACGGCTGCGGTTTCGTCGCCGATGACTGCTTCTACGGGTATTCCGATTTCTTTTGAGAGTATTTGCGCTACTTGATTGGCTTTGTTTTGCAAATCAGTCGCATCTCTGCGGTTAGCAAAGACGATTCTAATGCGATTTATGGGAGCTTGTGCTCTCCAATCTCGATCGCCCTGGGCCGTTGCTTGGGCGATCGCCTGTTGTCCCACTCCCACTGCATGAGCCGTCAAACCCCCTAGCAGCAATAATCCCGCGCTAGCGCTTGCCAGCACTTTTAACCCGATCTTCATTAATCGCTCTCCTATGTAAACACAAACGCCACTTAAGTAGTTGATAATAACTAGCAATAACTTGAGTTCAGTTTAAAGCTTTTTTCACAAAAATCGCAACAGTTAATGATAAGTATTTGCAATTATTAAGATAATAAAAACTTATCAATTAAGCAGAACCCTCGGCTGGTAATGTGGTGCTGTGTGGCTCTGGAATTCTCCAGTCGAACCGACTTGAGTGTTAGCAGCGACTGCTTTGTAGCTTCTCTGATAAAATGCTTGCACAGCAAACTTGGATAACACAGCACAATGTCTGAAGAAACAAACTCAGCGGCTCAATCTACAACTGGTGCAGATGCGATCGATATTGCGATCGCCTCTGGCATCGATTTTGACGGCACTCCGATTCCCAAGGCCAAATTAGACCTTTACGAGCAAGTGATGGGGTTAGAAGCGGGGAGACAGCGCAGTGGCGTGTCAAATACCATGCGATCGCGCATTGTCCGCATCGGTGTCAAACACCTTCCTCAAGCAGAACTAGATCAAATGCTCATCGCCGCCGACTTTGCACCGCTTAAAGAGAAAGAAATCGCTTTTTATTATGGCGCTAAGTAAATAGCATTGATCCGGCTTATATCATGTCCGGTTGCATCCTTCGTGTATGGGCGGGGCGGGTTTATGAGATTCTGAGTTTTCAACAATTCTGGTTGGTAAAACCCGCCCCTACAGCATCAAAAACATTCTTCAACCTACGCTATCGGACAGGATATTACTCCGGCTTCAAAGCGCGTTCCATCAGCGCCACAACGGCTTGTTTGGGAGTAATTTCACCATTTAATAAGCGATAAACTTGACGAGAAACAGGCACTTCAATGCCGCGTTGATTAGCTAAATCAATCAACACATTGGTAGTATTAACTCCCTCAGCAGTGCTCTGCAATTCGTGCAAAATTTGCTCTAAAGATTTGCCCTTAGCCAATCCGAAACCAACCCGATAATTGCGCGACAAAGAACTATTGCAAGTAGCGAGTAAATCTCCCAAACCAGACAAACCATAAAAAGTTTCCGCCCTAGCTTCCAGACGAACGCCAACTCGAATCATTTCTGGCAAAGCGCGAGTTAGCAAAGCAGATTTAGCATTAGTTCCTAATTGTAAACCGTCGCAAACACCAGCGGCGATCGCAAATACATTTTTCAGGGTTCCACCTAACTCAGTTCCCAGGGGGTCTTGATTGACATAAACCCGAAAAGTTTCGGAACTGAAGGTATTTTGCACTTGCTTAGCCGCCGACAAATCAAAACTAGCAGCTACCGTTGCGGCCGGCAATCCCTGCTGAATTTCTTCGGAAAGATTGGGCCCGGAAAGTACGACAATTGAATTATGAGGAAAAGCATTCTGCCAAATTTGAGAAGGAGTGCGCGTAGTCGCGGGGTCTAAACCTTTGGTAACAGTAACTATAATTGTACTAGGACTTAACTGTAAAGCCAAAAGTCGATCGACTGTGGCGGCCACCCCTTTCATCGAAACTGCCGAAACAACAATATCCGTACTTGTTATAACAGAGTCTAACTCAAAAGAACTGCGGCGCGACCACAAATGAACTTGATTACCTTTTTTAGTTGCTAGATTTGCCAAGGCTGAGCCCCAAGCACCTCCGCCTAATATTGTCAAGATTGCCATTTGGATTTGGGTAATAGGTAATGGGGAATTGGGAATTGGGAATTGGTAATTGGTAATGGGGTATTAGTGATAATTTCAAGTCTTAAATTATGAACTCTTTAACTCAAAACTCAGGGCGGGCCAGGGGGCACCGCCCCTACAACACTCAAAACTCAGGGCGGGCCAGGGGGCACCGCCCCTACAACACTCAAAACTCAGGGCGGGCACGGGGGCACCGCCCCTACAACTATGCTTCCAATTGCGGGCGCAATCGGTAATGACGGTAACGCCAATAATCTCGTAAAATGCGATCGTGATCGAAACAAAGTTCAGCAGGAATTTGCCAAGATTCAAAAACTTCTAAATTTTTAGCATCATCAGCGGCTTCAGGAATTCCCGTTGCGGATGCTAAGAATACAACGCTGATCGTGTGTTGTCGGGGGTCGCGATTTGGGTCAGAATAAACGTAGAATTGCTCGATTAATTCTACCTTTAATCCTGTTTCTTCGAGAGCTTCGCGTTTAGCCGCTGTTTCTGCGGACTCACCCATATCCATGAAGCCGCCGGGGAGAGCCCAGCCGTAGGGGGGATTGCGACGTTCGATGAGTACGATCGGGCGGTGGGGGCGATCGACCAATTCGATGATAATATCAACTGTAGGGGTAGGATTTTCGTAAGTCATTGGGTTGGGGAATGGGGCATGGGGAATGGGGCATGGGTCATTGGTCATTAATGATTTTATTATGTAATTAATCACAAACAACAAATAACAAGTAACCCTTCGACTACGCGGCGGTTGGTGCCCTTCGACTACGCACGCGCCTACCATCGCACGCTCGCCCTTCGGCTACGCGAGCGGATAAACTCCGCCGGAGTGTCGAACCATTCCTGAGCGGAGTCGAAGGGCTGGGCGCAGCAAATAACAAATAACCAATAACCAATAACCAATAACCAATAACCAATAACCAATAACAACTAACAAACATTATGCCTAAATGGATGGAAAAAGTTTTGGGTGTCGGTACAGTTACTATTCTCCTATTAGGCGCAACTGGATATTGGTACGTTTTTATTGCAGGAGCACCTCAGTTAGACCCTCCGAAAGTAGTCACCGATGCCAACTTGAATTTTGAACTAAAAACATATAAAAGTGCGGCTATGAATTTAGAGCGCACTTACGGCTTAATTTTACCTCCAGGGTACGCAAAAAATCCCAAACAGCGCTATCCAGTCATTTTTTTGTTACACGGGGGACACGGAGACGCACGCGCTTATCAAGACAAGGCTGCTGTTACTTCTGTGCTTCACGACTTGTATAAAAGCAAACGATTGCCGCCCTCAATTATAATTACTCCAGACGGAAACGACCAGCGGGGTACGAGTCCTTTCTGGGACCCGCAGTATTTTGATGGGCCGAATGGTCGGGTGGGAAGTGCGATCGGCTCTGAATTGGTTTCTGAGATAAAATCGCGCTATCGAACCCTGGAAGACCCCAAATTCTGGGCAATGGGAGGACAATCGTCGGGGGGTTGGGGTGCTTTTAATATCGGTTTGCGCTACTTGAATAATTTTAATATTCTGTTCAGCCACAGTGGCTATTTTATCGATCAAAGCGGCAAGGCTAACAGTCCAAAATACTTAGTCGATCAACTTTCTGTTAAAGACAGACAAAGACTCCGCGCTTATTTGGATGCTGGGGAAGGAGACGAGAAATTTCTCACATCAACTCAGCAGTTTCACGAGCAATTAAACAGTTTGGGTATTGCTAATCAGTTTAAAAAATTTCCGGGGGGACACGGGATTGTCGGCCCGGATGTCGGTTGGAATTATTGGCATAAGCATTTAGCGGATTCTTTGAGTTATGTTGGAAAACAGTTTAATACCAATTTAATGAGTCGTTGCACATATCCCGATCCCCCTAAATCCCCCTTAATAAGGGGGACTTTTAGTAACTCTTGTCCCCCCCTTATTAAGGGGGGTTAGGGGGGATCAGATTCTATGCAGCCTCATAAAAAATTGGTTTAACATATCACTGAGCGCACAGAAAAAATAGAAGATAGCAAATAGCAAATAAAAAGGTGAACTGTGTTAACCCAAAAAACTCGAATTGGACTTTGGACGGCATCATTTTTAACCGGATTGGTAGGAGTTATTAACTTGCTGTCTGCTGTAACTCCTAGTTTACCCGATCGCCGAAATTGGTTAGAGCCTTTTTTTCCTTTTACCGTGCGGGCGGGCGGGCATTTTTTTGCAGCAGTTATCGGATTTATGCTCCTCACTTTGGCAACTAATTTGTTGAGGCGAAAACGGATTGCTTGGTTGCTGACAGTGGGATTGTTAATGGTTTCTATTGTCATTCATTTAGTCAAGGGATTGGATGTTGAAGAAAGTGTGCTTTCTGGGGTGCTCTTGTTTCAGTTGCTGGTGATGCGCCAGACTTTTACTGCTAAATCCGATCGCCCTTCCATTGCTCAAGGAATTCGAGTTTTGCTAGGCGCTTTGTTGTTTACCCTCGCTTACGGGACGATAGGTTTTTACATTCTGGATGGGCGTTTTGAAGTTAACGAACAAGCGGTTAATTTTGATTTGGATCGAGCGCTATTCCAAACTCTGGCAATGTTTTTTACGGCGGATAATGCAGGATTGGTTCCGAAAACCCGGTTTGCTGAATTTTTTGCGGATTCGATTTACGGTGTAGGTTCGGTAACGCTTGGTTATGCACTTTTGATGCTACTGCGGCCGGTGCTGCTGCGAGATTCTGCAAGTTTTTCGGAACGGAATAAAGCTAAAGAAATTGTAGCAAAATACGGGCGGACGACGATAGCGAGATTGGCGTTACTTGAGGATAAATCTTATTATTTTAGTCCGTCGGGAAAGAGTACGATCGCCTATGTGCCAAAAGGCAGAGGTGCGATCGCCTTGGGAGACCCCATCGGGCCGCCAGAAGACCGCAAAGAGGCAATTGTGGGGTTTCAAGAATTTTGCGATCGCAATGATTGGTATCCGACATTTTATCAAACTTTGCCGGATGATTTAGAAATATATTATGCTCTCGGTTTTCGAGTAGTACAAATTGGCGAAGCAGCTATTGTCAATCTCAAAGATTTTACTCTCAAAGGCAAAGCAAATCAAAATTTAAGAACTGCTATCAACCGCTTGACAAAAGCAGGACATCAAGTCAAATTTTATGAACCTCCTTTAAGTTCTGAATTGATGCGGCAAATGAAAGCTGTGAGCGACGAGTGGCTGCAAATGGTTCAGGGTGCAGAAAAACAGTTTTCTGTAGGCTGGTTTAACGAGACATATTTACGGGAAACTCGCGTCATAGCCATCCACACTCCCGACGGCAAAATTAGTGCTTTTGCTAATACGATCTCTCCGGGCGATCGGGTAATTGGGGTTGATTTAATGCGGCGCCGCACTGAGGTGGAAAATGGCACGATGGAGTGTTTATTTGCTTCGATGTTGCAGCACTGTCAAGAATTGGGATATGCAGAATTTGATTTGGGTTTATCGGCTTTGGCTGGAGTTGGAGAAGCTGAGCAATCCGGGCGGTTGGAAAAGGTGTTGATTTATCTTTCGGAACACTTGAGCAAGTTTTACAATTTTCAGGGATTGCACAGTTTTAAAGATAAGTTTGGGCCGCGATGGGAAGCTCGTTATTTGGTTTATCCGAGTTTGGGAAGTTTACCTGATGTTGTAGTTGCGTTGATTCGGGCCGATTCGGGCGATCGACTTTGGGATTATTTGCGGCCGGGAAGTTAGGCAACGGATAGGCCAACGGATTGTGTAACGGATTTAACGGATGTAATAGAAGAAAGAAACAGTTAACAGTTAACAGTTAACTGTTAACAGTTAACTGTTAACAGCCAGATAATCTTTTAGGCTAAGCCGCGAACTGGTACGTGCTGGCTTTGCAAAACCTGTGCATAGAGCTTTTCCAACTCGGTAATATTTTGACTGAGAGTGTACCGCTCGATCGCCCGTTGGCGAGCTTTTTGACCCAAAATCATGGCCAGTTCGGGATGATCGCAAAACAGTGGGAGCAAGGTTTGCAACTGACTCCGCACCCGCTGAGTGTGCAAAACTATCCCTGCTCCTTCCTCCAAGGCTTCGCCGTCGGCACCGGCATCGGTGGCCAAACAGGCTAAACCGCAGGCCATCGCTTCCAGCAGCGACAGCGACAATCCCTCTACCAAAGAAGGCAAAATAAACACGTCTGCACCCCGCAGAATTTCGATCCGCCGTTCCTCGTCGGCGACAAATCCGAGCCACACAATGCCCTCCTCTGCGCCGTAGAATAGTTGCAGCGAGGCTGCTAGGGGCCCGTCGCCTACGATCGCCAACAGGTTCCCAGGGCCAAAATTACATTGTTTCCAGGCCTTCAGCAGGGACTCGACATTTTTCTCTGGGGCAATGCGCCCTTGGTAAACAAAAATTCGATCGGCCTTTAATTCCGACTTCAACCCAGAAGGCCCCGGAGAATACTTAACCGCGTCTACTCCATTGGGAATCACAGCCACCCGATCCTCCGGCACTCCCAACTTCACCAATATATCCCGCTGAATCTGAGAAAACACGATCGTCGAGTCGTAGTGAGCCAAAAACGGAGCGTACAGTTGATACATCAGGTGTTGGGTTCCCGATGTCAAATTCCGCAATTTGCGATCGAAGGGCGGGTGAAAAGTCGCTACCAGAGGTATATTCAATTCTTGACAAATTTCCGGTAGCAGAAAGTCTAGAGGCGAAAGCGTCAGGGAAGCGTGAACGACATCCGGTTGCAGCCGCCGCAGGGATTTCATCAACACTTTACTGGATTTGAAAGTGGGAATTGTATAAATTTGTGACTTGTAGAGACAGGGTAAGGAGACTTCGTTGCAACTTGCGGGTGCGAGGGACGGCGCAAATGAGCTTGGAGCAATTCCAGCCCCCCATTTCCCATTTCCCATACTCCACGCGGCCTTATTCCTGTCAAGTTCCGCCTCTTGGGCAAAGTGCAGGAAACTGACTTGGTATCCCCGGTCTAAAAGTGCGTTGGTGACTTCTCTAGAGTAAGTGACGTTACCGCAAAAAGGTGATTTTTTTCCTAGCCAAGCGATGTGCATTCAAGTAAATTTGAGTTTGTTATTTATTTAGATTGGATCGACTTTGTTATTACTACGGGAAATATACCAGTTTAAGAGCTCCCCAGCGATCGCCAACCCGGCCAAAGCCAAAAATACTTTTGGTAAACCCAGAAATGTTTCGGCTACTCCCGCCAAAGCCAAGGGTAAACTCAAGGCGATATTAGTGGCATTATTTTGCAGCCCGAAAACTTTTCCCCGCATTTCTTCTGGGGTTTCTGCTTGAATTGTAGTCTGCATCGGCACTCCCACCACTGCGGCAAATACACCCAACAGGGTAATGAACAGTACGGATATCCACAAATTGTGTGTAAATACAGAAAGACCAATCAGAGCAACTGCCATGCCGATCGATCCGATTAAACTGAATTGGGAGTGAGACAGTTTGTGGCCGAGATAGCCGACTGTTGTGGCTCCAGCCGCCATACCGACTCCCACAGCCGCCAGCAAAAAGCCAAACTGGGAGGCTCTCATACCTGGAAGTATTTCGGCCAGCCGCACTGCTAAAACTGCTAAGGCTGCAAAAATCGAAAATAAAATAATTAGTTGAATTAAAGCGTTGCGGACTTTAGGTTGATCGTTGATGTAACGCAAGCCGTCTTTCAAGTCAGCTAGGGGGTGCGGTGGTTCGTGCTCGACCTCGGTTTTTTCCCCTGTTTTCAGGGACATCAACAATACTCCGGCGACTGCGTAACTTCCTCCTACTACTAATTCTTTACCAATACCGATGCCGCCGCCGAGGTTAGTAAATAGGGTGTCGGCTAAAGCTAGTAGGGGTTCTCCCACTGCAAAACCAATAATTACTGAACCCATCATCGTTGTGGTGTAGAGGGAGTTGGCCGAGAGCAGGTGGCGACGTTCTACTATCAGGGGAATGGCTGATTGTTCTGCTGGGGCAAAAAATTGAGTCAGGGTTGAAACTAGGAATGTAACTAGGAGCAACAAGCAGAATCCGAGGGGCAATTTACCTAGTTCCAAGCCTTCTGAGAGCCACAGCAGCACTGGTAGGGTTAAGACTAAGCCTCCCCGCAGCAGGTTTGTGGCTACGAGCACTGCTTTTTTTGGCCACCTATCGACATAAACGCCTGCGGCCGCCCCAAACAGCACTGCGGGAATTGTAAAGGCGATCATGATTGCGGATACCCACCTGCTGATGGTTTGATCCGGGGATTGGAAGTGGCTGGCTACGAGGGCGATCGTCAGTACGAGATAAACTTTATCTGCTAGTTGGGAGAAAACTTGGCCGCTCCACAATGCCAGAAAATTGCGGTTTTTGAGAATTGGCAGAAATCCTGTTTCTGTTTCTGTGTTGGGAGGCTTAGCTTCTGGTGGTTCGCTGTTGCTGTTATCCCAGTCTGTTTCTGGATTTGTGGGATATTTATCCATTTCTGGGTCTTGTACCTTGCTCCATTGTCGATCGTCCACGGGATGAGAGTCGAAGTCGGGCAAATTTTCTCTTTCTTCCATGTGGTGAGTCACGGCTAAAACAGATATTGTCAAATCAGTATCGGACAGTCGGATCATAGGTTTAGGGGCAAAATCGCTCTTGACGATCGAGATTCGGCGGGCTCTGAAATTCAAATTAGGGCTTTAACAGCCAAGTTTATTGACATCCTCCCCGCCGTGAACGGACGGGGATTCCATCTATTTAAGCAGATCAAAAATTGATAGCTGCTCAAATTCCGGTGGGTTGACGCTTCGCCGAGATGCGCTTTCTTTAGGAAGTCTGACCTTCTCTCCACGTCCATTTAAAGTCTCCGAATGTCCTCCGGCGACTAAAATATTAATTGCAGCATTCACATCCCTGTCATGAGATGTGCCACAATTCAAACAAGTCCACTCTCTAACATTTAACTCTTTTTTACCACCTTTAAACCCACAACAAGAGCAAGTTTGAGAAGTGGGAGTCCATCTATCAATCACTCGGAAATCACGCCCGTACATGACCGACTTAGCCTCTAACATAGTTCTCAAACTACGCCAACCTAAATCACTAATAGCTCGTGCTAATTTACGGTTCTTAACCATCCCTGACACATTCAATTCTTCCAAGACTATTGTTTGATTATCACGAATAATCTGAGTTGAAAGTTTCTGCAAAAAATCATTTCTGGTATCAGAAATTTTAGCGTGAAGTTGAGCTAATTTCTTTCTAGCAACTTCCCTTCTTTTGCTACCTTTCTGTTTTCTTGACAACTGGCGTTGTCTTTTTCTTAAACGCTTTAACTGTTTTTTTAAAGGTTTAGGTGATTTAACTTTTTCACCGTTACTTAGCGTAGCCAAGTCAGTGATTCCTAAATCAATTCCTACACTTTGTCCGTTTTTAGGTAATTGTTGAGGATTCAACTCAACTACAAAACTTAAAAAGTAACGATCGGTGCTATCTTTAATCGCGGTGACAGATGACGGTTCAGAGGGCAAATGGCGACTCCAGACAATCTTTAATTTACCAATTTTTGACAGGTAAACGTTATGCTGATTGACTTTAAACCCTTGCCGTGTAAAGTTAGCAGACTGCTTAGATTTACGCTTTTTAAACTTAGGGGGCTTAACTTTTTGCCCTTTCCGTTGCCCTGTACAAGACTTGAAAAAGTTATTCAATGCTTGGTCTAAATCTTTCAAAGATTGCTGTAAGGGGAGCGAGGGCGGGTCTTTAAGCCATTTTCTTTCTTCTGTCTGCTTAACTAAAGTTAACCTCTTAGAAAGTTCTGGATATCCACAATATTTACCCTGGGTTTTGTAGACCTCTTGGCAGTAAGCAAGTGCATCGTTAAAAACCACCCGACAACACCCAAACAATTGAGACATCAGCCTCTTTTGTTGGTCAGTAGGATAGATTCGGTAGCGATACCTTGCTTTCATCAATCTTTTTGCTCACCTTTCTTCTTGTGGAAAATGATACCACAATCAGATGTTAATAGACAACCCAATAAAAAGCCGTCCTAGAAGGACGGGGTTTTAACCCTCCGCTACGCTCCGCCCAATTTTCTGATAAGAATCTTTCGACTTTAGGTGAAAATACTTGCTGGTTCGGGTGGAACGCGAGTTAGGGGTGAGAGCCAGCCGAGCGTTGATTTTCCTCTACTCAAAACTCAAAACTCTCTAAGTAAGCATCGATCGAGCTTCCCGATCGAATCGCACAACCCAAATGATACTGTGCATATTGTCGCAAAATATTTTCTACTGATACCCAAGCTGTTCGATCGTCTTTCCCCCCTGCTGCTAGTTCTGGACTAGCCAACTGTTGCAGTGCATTTAGTTCATTAGCATTAATATAAAAATTTGTCAAGTGTTTGCTTCCAGAAGTTTGTGGGGAACGGGAGGCGGAACTGGAAAAACTGCCCGTTGCTGGCGATCGTTCTATTTCTAAGTTAGCTAACTCGGACAAGCTGAAGGTTCCCCCAGAAGGTATGCTAAATCCAATTTGCCAGTTCGGATCGCTGAAATTTGGGGTCAAGGGGCGTCTGGTGGCGCAGCAGACTTGGACTTGGGGTGCAACACCGGCTAGGGCTAGCAGGTGAAAAATGCCCTGATCTAGGTGGGCGATAAGTAAGGCTAGGGAGTCTGTATCTGTGCGATCGGACAAACGCTCCAAACGGCTTAAGTGCTCGCTCAGCAAGCAAAATAGTTCTTCTTGGGGCTCGTCGGAAAGGGCGCTGGCGATCGCCAATTCGGCCAAATATTGAGCGGATGCGAGTTTTCCCAGGTTTCGACTCAAGCCCGGATGGGATTCTACGGTTTCGGCTTGGGTAATTTTGTCGAGCGATCGGCCTTTGGCAATCAGCAATTCGTTGACGACAAATAATTCGCTTCTACCGCCGATGGTCGATCGTTGTTTGCGAACACCGGGCGCTACGGCTCGAATTAAGCCGAACTCCCGTGTTAAAACTGTCAGCACTCGATCGGATTCGCCGATCGGCATACTCTTAAGATTAATTCCAGTTGCTTTATAAGTTCTAATCATGAGGAAGAATGAAGAAGGAAGAAGGAAGAAGGAAGAAGGAAAAAGGCAACGGATTCGCTCCACGGATTTAACGGATGTAACGGAGGTCAGTCAGAAGGAAGAAGGAAGAAGGAAGAAGGAAAAAGGCAGAAGTTAATTGTTATTGGTTATTGGTTATTTGTTAGTTACTATTTGTTCGTTCTAATAACCAATTCCCAATGCCCAATGCCCAATTCCCAATGCCCAACTCCCAATTCCCAATGCCCAATTCCCAAGAACAATTAACTATTGTCTAAATTCTCCCGCTGTCGGATTAACTCCGGGCCACGAGAAGTCCCCAAACGAGTTGCACCTGCAACTATCAAATCTAGAGCTTGTTCATGAGTGCGAATTCCGCCGGCGGCTTTAATCCCAACTCTTCCCTTAGTAATTTCCTTCAGGAACCGCACATCAGCAACTGTCGCAGCGCCAAAAAAGCCAGTGTTAGTTTTAATGTAGGCGGCACCGGCCTCCATACAAATCTCAGCTGCTAATTGTTTTTCCGCATCGGAAAGCATCGAGCTTTCGATAATTGCTTTGATGGTTTGACCCGTTTCTTCGCAAATTTCGGCTATTTCCCGGTGGAATTCGTCGATTTTTCCAGCTTTCAGTAATCCTAAGTTAACGCAGACATCTAACTCTACGGCTCCATTATCTGCGGCTTCTAGGGCTTCGTAGAGCTTCACCGTTGATGTCGTTGCACCGATGGGAAAACCTATGACAGTAGAGACTTTGGGGCGTTTGCCGTGCAGCAGCTCAACAGCTTGTCGGACGTAGGCGGGATACACGCAAACTGTGGCAAAGCCAAATCTCTCTGCTTGTTGGCAACAGTTTTCTACTTGCTCAGGCGTAGCAGTGGGGTCGATCAGCGCGTGGTCGATAAAGGGGGCAATATCGATGTCTGGCTGGTTTGCAGCCATTGTTTTTTTCTCTCTGAGGGTAACTACTTTATTATAGTTACTAATCCAATAGTCAGATATAGGCAGACCCGCGTAGATCTTTCAGATTAGCCGTTTTGACTGCTTGAAATGACTGTACAATTTACCAAAAAGCTGGGTCTAAAGCCCCGTCCTTATAGGACGGCTTTAATTTCTCCAGAACTCTGTTATAGTCTTTATATTCACTCACTCGACGTAAATGTTAGTATTTGAAGCCAAGCTAGAAGGGAAAAGCGAGCAGTACGAACGGCTAGACGAAGCCATTCGTACTGCTCGCTTCATTCGTAATAGCTGCATCAGGTACTGGATGGATACCCCAGGGGTAGGTCGCTACGACTTAAGCGCTTATTGCGTAGTTCTTGCCAAAGAATTTCCTTGGGCCAGTAAACTCAACTCAATGGCAAGGCAAGCTTCTGCTGAAAGAGCTTGGTCAGCGATTGCACGATTCTTTGACAACTGCAAGAAGGCAAAACCAGGAAAGAAAGGTTTTCCGCACTTCAAAAAGCATGAAACGCACGGTTCTGTTGAATACAAGACCTGTGGGTGGAAGCTTTCTGAAGACCGACGAAATATAACTTTCACTGATGGATTTAAAGCCGGAATTTTTAAATTATGGGGAACTCGTGACCTACATTTCTATCGGCTAAGTCAAGTTAAACGAGTGCGCGTAGTTCGTCGAGCCGATGGCTACTACGTGCAATTTTGTATTGACACTGAACGAAACGAAAAGCGGGAGCAGACCGGAAAAACAATCGGTTTGGATGTAGGGCTAACTCATTTCTACACAGACTCTGACGGTAACACCGTAGAGAACCCGCGCCATCTAAGAAAGTCCGAAAGATCGTTAAAAAAGCTTAATCGTAGACTTTCTCGAACGCAGAAAGGTTCTAAAAATAGAGCTAAGGCTCGAAATTGTTTAAGTAGAAAACACCTCAAGGTAAGCAGGCGGCGTAAAGACTTTGCTGTGAAATTAGCAAGGTGCGTAGTCCAGTCTAACGACTTGGTAGCCTATGAAGACTTGCAGGTGCGTAACATGGTCAAAAACAAAAAGCTATCCAAGTCGATATCAGATGCGGCTTGGACAGCTTTTAGAAATTGGATTGAATATTTTGGCAAAGTGTTTGGGGTGGCAACTGTTGCAGTACCGCCACACTATACAAGTCAAAATTGTTCTAGTTGTGGGAAAGTGGCGAAAAAGTCATTAAGTCAAAGAACACATATTTGTCCACATTGTGGATTCGTTTTAGACCGAGATTGGAACGCCGCTCGCAACATATTAGAACTTGGATTGCGTACCGTGGGGCACACGGAAACCTCAAACGCCTCTGGAGATATCGACAAGAGTTTGAATGAGGAAACTCTTTTAAATAAGTCGGATCGCCGAAAGAGGAAGCCTAAACAGTGATGTTTAGAATCACCGTGGCTTCAGCCCGGTGAGAATGTCAATTCTAGATTAGACGGAAGCTCTAAAAATGCCAATAGGAAAGAAGATGAAAAACCAGCCATCCTCTTTGATAAAATACTGATAAAATACTATATAGCGGTTCTCAAGCATTGTGAGGTATGCCCTATGCCCTATGCCCTATGCCCTATGCCCTATGCCCTATGCGTACCGCACTGTTACTGAGAAAGGCTATATTTTGAACATGACTCGCTGAACTAACCGATCGGCGATCGCTTCAGGAGGCAGAACTTCAACCGCTGCATTTAGCTGAACTGCCGCTTTGGGCATTCCATATATGACAGAACTTTTTTCATCCTGAGCGATCGTGTGCCATCCCCGCGATCGCAAAAGGCTGAGACCGATCGCACCGTCTTGTCCCATCCCAGTCAGTAATACAGCGGTTTCCTTGTGGTTCCAATACTGGGCAAGACTCTTAAAGAACACATCTACTGATGGGCGGTAGGGATAGTCAATGGGTTCTTTTGTGTAGTGCAGAGTGAAATCAGAACGAAGACTGAGGTGATCGTTAGTACCCGCAATGTGGACGATACCTTTTTCTAAGCGATCGCCAGTAGTAGCTAGTTTCACCTTCAAGGGTGTTTGTTGATTCAACCAATCCACCAGCCCAGCCGAAAACTGCATATCGACGTGCTGAATAATCGCAATGGCAGCGCCGAAGTTGGCTGGGAGGCGGGAGAGAATGGCGGCTAGAGCTTTGGGACCACCTGTGGAGGAGCCGATCGCCACTAGGGGAGGGAGTATGGTCGAAGGTGTGGAGAATGAAGTAAAATTTGAACTTTGGGGTTTTGGAGTTGAGGTTTGAGATGATTTGCCAATTAGCTTGCTCAGAGTCGCAATTTTTGCCAGTAGCGCTTGGGCAGACTCTGGACTTCCTGAGATTCCCAAGACGGGAGTATTCACTGCATCGCGGGCACCATACCCCATTGCCTCAAACACCTTCCCGGCATTCTTTCCGACGCTTGCGGTCACAATCAGAATCACACAGGGAGACTGTTTCATGATCTGGCTGGTGGCTTCCACACCATCCATGACTGGCATTAATAGATCCATCAAAATTAAGTCGGGGGTGTCTCTGACGCAGCGGGCAACCGCATCTGCACCATCCCGTGCAATCCATGCCACTTCATAACCTGGAACGGTTAGCAGCACTCGCTTGAGGGCTTCTACTGCCATAGCCATATCATTGACAATCGCAATTCTCATTCTTACAGGCATTATTCGATCGTGGATGTATCCACTGTAAATGTTTCCGCAGGAAAATCAAAGCTTTTAACCTACCTTAATACTTAGCTAACTCTGCTGAAATGGCTATTTTCCAATCAGATCGACGATCGCATTGACTAATGTGTCGTCATCGAAGCTGCTTTTGGTGATGTAATAGTCGGCCCCAGCTTCCATGCCCAGAATCCGATCGGATTCGCTATCGCGGTATGACACGATAATCACCGGAAGCAACTGGAATTTGGGATGGTCTTTGATTTGTTTGACAAGTTCAATGCCATTCATGCGAGGCATATCAATGTCGCTCAATACAAGGTCGTAATGATTGCTCCGAATGGCTGTCCAAGCATCCATTCCGTTTACGGCAACATCCACATCGTAGCCTCGATTTTGCAGCATTTTCCGGGTCATTTCGCGCACTGTAATGGAATCATCCACAACTAAAATGCGTTGGCGATCGTTGCCTTTTGCTTTTTTGGCTTTGTTGATATCAACAGGTCTCATTTGACCACTGTTGAGCATATTGTCAATGGATTGCACCAAATCAGAAACATCCATAATTAAAACAGGCAAGCCATCATCCATTAGAGCAGAGGCACTAATATCCCGAACTTTACCCAATCGCGGATCGAGTGGACGCACCACTAAATCCCGTTCACCTAAGAACTGGTCTATAACCAAGCCATAAGCATTGGATCGATCGCTGATCACAACTACACAGATCGCATCATGGGAGGATAAAGCGTCCGGTAAATCCAGAACATGGCTCGCTGCAATCAACCCGATATTTTGACCATCTTTAGTGAAATATTGGCGACCTTCCACAACATAAATATCCGATTTGTCGAGTTTGACAATCTGATCCACTCGTCCCAGGGGAAAGGCATAAGGTTCACCAGAAATCTCGACAATTAGCGTCCTGACAACCGAGAGCGTCAGGGGAAGTTGCAAGTGAAAATTAGTACCCTTTCGGAATTGAGATGTGGCGCGAATCGTTCCACCAACTTCTTGCACCATACTTTTGACAATATCTAATCCCACACCACGTCCTGAAATTTCAGTCACTTGTTCGGCTGTAGAAAATCCAGGTAGAAACAGAAACTCGATGATTTCAGCTTCGGTAAGTTGAGCAGCCGTTTTGGGTGAAGCTAAATTCCGATCGATAATCCTTTGGCGCATCTGCTCAGCCTCAATTCCTCTTCCGTCATCGGAAATTGTAATTGCCAGCATACCGCCACGATGAAATGATTCTAGACGAACTGTTCCCTCTATCGGTTTGCCAGCCGACGATCGCTCTTCGGGAGGTTCGATTCCGTGATCGACCGCATTGCGAATCATGTGAGTCAGGGGTGCTTCCAGTTTTTTGAGGATATCACGATCGACCGGGGTTGACTGACCGACAATCTCTAGCTTGACCTGCTTATTCAATCGTCGCGCTAGGTCACGAACCATGCGAGGAAAGCCTTGTACTCCATCAACAAAGGGACGCATATGAGAAGCAATCACTTCTCGGTAAAGGCGATCGCTCAAGTTCGTTGTGCGACGAGCATATAGTTCCAATTCACCCAAGCGATCGGTGAGAATTTCCCGACATTCTCGTGCTTTACGTCGAGCTGTATCCAGAACTTGCAGGCTTTCTGAATATGCTGTCAAAGAGGTTGGAGTGTTCGAAGAGGCAGTATGGATCGTTTCTAGAAGTCTAGAAAGCTCTAATTGACTGGACTTGAGTGTCGTGAACGAATCGGCAAAGGGTTGCAGCCAATTTGCCTCAACCAGCGATTCACCCGCCAACCCCATAATCCGGTTCAAATTTTCTGCCGAGACTCGCACCACCCGATCGGTTGGGGTGGCGATCGCCTCAACCGTGGCAATTTCCTGACGAGGGGTTTGGCTTAGCGCTGAGTTTTGATCTACTGGAACCAGCGACGTTGAGCGACGATCGCTAAAATCAGGAGGTAGCAGAGCCGCGATCGCCTCATAACAGCTCTCAAACTCTCCAGCTTTTTGGGCCAACCATTCAACTAGATCGACTTCAATTACCTGACTAAGGGCTTGAAGCAAATCAACGCATTGCAGTAACACATCAATTTGGTCTGAACCTAACGTAATGATCTGGTTCTGCGCGGCCACAAAGCAATCTTCCATCCCGTGCGCCAGATTAGTGACGGCATCTAGAGAAACAATTCGAGCAGCACCTTTAATCGAGTGAGCTGCCCGCATCAGCACTTCCAGTGCCCGATCGGATTGAGGGTTGGCTTCCAAGATCAATAGTTCCTGAGTCAGGATCGCAATCTGCGTCTCAGCTTCCTGACGAAATAGCTCCAGCATAGAATCATCGCTCATGGTCAAAAAACCTTGTGACTTAGGGTGTAAAAGAATAGTTCAGAGTCCAAAAAATTGATCTGCTTGCCTTGCCAAGTAACTACCCCTTTCGTGTAAGCTTCCGATGCTTTGGAAATGACAACAGGAGCATCTTTGAACTCATTGAGATGAAAGCGGTAAGTTCCATGAACCTCATCCACTGGAAAGACCCACTTGTTTTCATTCTTTCCAGCCACAATCATCCGTTGCGGATTAATCGTATTGGAGAAATCTGCTGATTCGGCGACAGGCTCTAGACCGAGTAAATCTCTGAGCGAAATACAGAGCAGCGTTTCACCGCGAATGTTGATCAACCCCAAAAATACAGAGTTACTGCGATGAGGGACGCTATGAATGGCATAAGGAGGAGTCACTTCTTGCAAGATGTTGACTGGCAATGCTAACCGTTCATTACCGAGACGAAAAATGATTATAGACAGGGTATCTGTGGCGCGAACTAGCGTCCCTTCTCCCACTCCAGTGTGCTGTGTGGAAGCTTCTGACAAGATGTCAGTCCATTCTTTAAGATACTCAGGTGGAGCATTGCGCTCTAGCAAGGTGCGTCCAGCCGCCGAGTAAACCTTGCAGTTGCGGCAGTGAATAACGGTCTTCAGTTCGCCACAGGTGCGATCGCCCATCACCCCAATCTGATTCCAGCAATCATTCAGGGTTGGAGCGTCAAATTCAGAATCGTCTGGTATGGGTGCCTTATTCAAATAATTTTCCATTGTTCAATTTCTCAATTTTCAATTTCTATGCCATCACTTTGAATCGAGCAATCTCTGTTTTTAAGCTATGGGCAGCTTCGTCAAGTTCTTCTAAGGCGTGATTGGTTTCTCGCAACGAGCCTGCTGTCTGCTGAGATGCTTGACTCAGATGCTCCATCGCTTCACTAATTTGTTGCGCTCCCTGAGATTGTTCATCCACGCTCTGACTCACCTGCTCAAAGCGTGGGGTCAATCCCTGCACCTGCTGAATGACTTGGGCAACTTGTTCGCTAATTCTGCCTACTTCTTCGACACTGTGAACTACAGACTTCGTAAACTTATCCATCTCTGTCACGCCGGTAGAAACTGCCGATTGCATCTCCTTAATCATCTGCTCAATTTCTAGAGTGGCGACGGCGGTTTGATCGGCTAACCGTCGAATTTCCCGCGCCACAACCGCAAAGCCCGCTCCGTATTCTCCGGCTCTCTCGGCTTCTAATGCTGCATTGAGCGAAAGCAAGTTGGTTTGATCTGCCACAACCGTGATGGTTGTCACCACTCTGCTGATATTGTTGGCTCGTTTGTCCATGATTTCCAGCTTGGAGGAAATTACCTGAGTAGCTGCTAGCAACTGGCGCATCACAGCATCGATGTGGTTCAGATTGTCTTGACTATTGCCTGCTGCCACTGTTGTCTGTTCAGCCATTGCCGCAACCTGCTCCATTGTTTTTACCAATTGCCTTGATGTCGCGGCAATTTCATGAGCCGTTGCACTCACTTCATTCGTTGAAGCCACCTGTTCTGAAACCGTTGCTTCCAGGTTTCTTCCAGACGCCGTAATTTGGTCGGCAGAACTGCTGATTTGATTACCTGACTTTTGAATGCGATTGACTAGGGCATTCAGGTCTTTATTCATGGTGTAAAAGGCATTCTGCAATTGACCAACTTCATCTTCGGAGTCAGCGAGGGAAATTTGGCTGGTTAAGTCTCCGGCTGAAATCTTTTGGGCAATGTCAACTACTCCTGCAATTTTGGCTCCTAGAGGTTTGGCGATCGTATTGCTAAAGAAAATTCCAAATAAGATGGCAGTTCCTGGACCAATCATGATTGCCACAAATGCCCAAAATCCGACTTGAGAAACATCTTTCGCCGATACAAGTTCTGTTTCCCCCGCCAAATCCTGATTCATTTTCAACACCTCCAAAAGTGTATTGGTGGCGTCTGTGAAGGGTTGACGGTTTACCTGAACTTGCTTCTCAAGCTCTTTGTAGGCTGCGATCGCCGCACCAGCATTCCCCGCTGAATTTTCAAACAGATTGAAAACTCCCAGTCTCTCGAACTGGAGATTACGCCTCAAAAATTCCTCATGGGCTTTCTTCCACGCATCCCACGTATTCAAAAAGTCTTTATATGCCTTCCGTTCAGCGTCCGACTTAGGAGCCGCTTCGTACTGCTGAAACCCTTCCTGAATTTGCTTCCAGGCGTTATCCATGCGATCGATCTCAGCCTGCCGCCGATCTTTGCTTAGATTGATATCCAACAAGCCCCGCTCTGATGATTCGATCTGGGTTTTTCCTTCGTTAATTTTCCACAAGCCGGAGATGCTGGGCAGATTATTGCTGGCTAGGGTGTCGATGTGCTTACTCAAGCGAGAACTGCCGCTCAGACCTACCAGTGCGACAATCAGCACCAAAATCCCCATGAACATGAACGCGAAGATGAGGCGTGCCTGCATGGATAGATTTTTGAACATTTCAGGTTTCCCCTTCTAAGCTTCTGTTCTGAGACTGTGCTGCAAGCGCTGAATTCGCTGCTGAATGATTTTTGCCGCTACTGTATCGCCTTGATTTTCCTTCAACAAGGCGAGGTGAACTAACGCTTCATAACAGGTTGGCTCCAAGTATATAGCACGTTGAAAACATCGCTCTGCTTCGGCATTCTGCTGGTGGGCCTGATATAGCTCTCCCAAGAGAGTGTAGGCAGCCGCACTCGTTGGATGATGAACAAGATACGACTTACAAAGCGCGATCGCTTCTGCATCTCGCCCGTCATCCGCTAACTTTCTCACCTTTTGTAAATCAAGAGACGATGTTGGTTCAGGGCTTAAATCCTTTGAGCTGGCAGAGGGATCGGATTCTTTGATTTGCTGAGTGTCGGGCCGAGAGTAATTTTTCACTCCTTCATATTGCTTGGCAATGGTTTGAGGAGTTATTAGTTGAGATGGCACCTGTCTCAGTTGAGTAATATTGAGGGGTGCCTGTTGTGCAAGCGATGGTTTCGACTTTCGATAAGCAAACGTGAAAGGCTGACGGATCGAGGTGTAATTGTCTGGGACAATTTTTCCAGTTTCAGATGCTCCAACAAACAGTAACCCTCCTGGGATAAGTAGGCGATCGAGCGCTGCTAATACCTGTGAGCAAACTTCTGATTTTAGGTAGATCAGTAAGTTGCGACAGAAGATGATGTCGTATTGCTTTGGAGCGATCGCCAGGGAGGTCATTACATTCCCCTGCTGAAAATTGACGAGCCCCTTAACGAGCTGGCATAGTTCGTAACCCTCTGCCGTTTGCTGAAAGTAGCGCGATCGCCCCGTCCAAGCATCGCCGCGAAAGGAGTTTTTGGTGTAGACTCCGCGCCTTGCCTTTGCCAGCGATCGCTGACTAATGTCGATCGCATCGATCGCAAATTGTTTTGGATTCAGCCCCGCTTCTAGTAGGGCGATCGCCATTGAGTAAGGTTCTTCGCCAGTAGAGGATGGAACACTCAGCAGTTTGAGCGTGTTGCGGTGGTCGGTGAGCGTAGTCGAACCGTTTGGCTGATTCAGCCATTCTGAGGTGACATAGGTTTTCAGGTAATCAAACGGTTTGCTATCTCGAAAAAACCAAGTTTCCGGCACGATCAGTAGTTCGATCAGCTCCTCTAATTCTGAAGCGGAGGTTTGTAACCGCGCCCAATAGCTCTCGATGTCAGGCAATTTACAGCCGACTCGACGAGTCTCGGCAGCTCTAGCAATCCGGTGGTTGCCAATTGTATCGGGGTCTAAGCCTATAGTTTGGCTCAGTAATTTCGCGATCGCAGATAGTACCATCTTTCCGCCGTATTACTAAATGAGCAATTATCCGATTTACTCCAATTTGGTGCTACCCTAAGCGGTTTTGAACCGAGCAATTTCCGATCGCAATCCATTGGCCGCCTCATCAAGCTGCACTACAGCACTGTTCGTCTCCCGTAAAGCGTCCACAGTCTGCTGAGATGCTTGACTCAGGTGTCCCATCGCTTCACTAATCTGTTGTGCTCCCATCGATTGCTCCTCAATGCTCTGGCTCACCCGCTCAAAGCGTGGGGTCAATCCTTGCACCTGCTGAATGACCTGAGCAACCTGATCGCTAATCTTGCTGACATCCGCAACGCTATCAACCACAGATTTACTAAACTTATCCATTTCCATTACGCCCGTAGAAACTGCCGACTGCATCTCCTTAATCATCTGAGCAATTTCCAGAGTGGCGACGGCGGTTTGGTCAGCCAATCGACGGATCTCGCGTGCTACAACCGCAAACCCCGCCCCGTATTCTCCAGCTTTTTCTGCCTCGATCGCCGCATTGAGCGACAGTAGGTTAGTCTGGTCAGCAACCTTGTTAATTGTCGTCACCACACTGTTAATGTTGTTTGCCTTTTCATTCATCACCCCAAGTTTGGTTGAGATAGAGGTGGTTGCAGTCGAAAGTTGGCGCATTACCGTTTCCATCCGATTTAGGTCAAATTGACTAGCACCCGCAGCAGTTGCTGTAGACTGTGCCATCAGCGCAACCTGCTCCATCGATCTCACCAGTTCTTTGGAGGTGGCGGCAATCTCCTGGGAGGTTGCACTCACTTCATTGGTTGAAGCGAGCTGTTCTGCAACTGTGGCTTCTAACTCTTTACCGGCTGCTGCAATCTGAGTTGCGGAAGTGCTGATCTGTATTCCAGACTTTTGCATCTGGAGAATCAGCGCATTCAGCTTTTTGGACATATAGTGAAATGCTGTCATCAACTTGCCAATTTCGCTACCATCATTATTTAGCTCAATTGATTGTTGTAAATCTCCATCAGCAATCTTCTCTGCTGCAAGCACCACCCTTGGAAGCTCTCGTCGGATGGGTGCAGCAACCAACCATGCACTCACCAGCGTGGCAACCATTGCCAACAGCGTTCCCAGCACGATCAGTAAACTCTGAAACTGCTTAGCTTTCTCGGCTTCCTGTAAATTTTGATTCAGTCGGACTTCAAGAATTTTCTGCACCCTAATGCGGGCTTCCTCAAGTTTGGCAACACGGGGAATTAAAATTTGTTGTTTCGCCTCATCCAGCTTATTGGCATCGACTAGCGGATAAACACCCGCTGCAACGCGATCGTACTCATCACCAATCTGGACTATTGCGTTGATTGCTTCTCGCGCCTGTGGATCAACAATCTTTGCCAATTCCTGCTTCTGAACAAGCATTTCTTCTTGGGCTTTAGTATAAGTCCCGCGATAGTACTGATCCTTCGGATAAAGAGCATATCCTCGGATACTGCCAATAATCCTAGCGACATCATAAGCATAGGCATCTACATCACTCATGTTGTCAGCGACTTCCTTTGAGCTTGTCTGCAATTTGACTAATTGGTCAATGCCAGAAAACAGCGTGTTGCCGAGCACAATCAGGAACAGAATCGGAACTGAGAAGCCCAGTATGATGCGGGTAGTGATATTGTTCAACATGGTAAATTTGGGGGGGTGATAAATTAATACTGGTACGGTAGTTGAATTAGGAGCGGATTCCATTCAAGGCTGAATGTTTCTAATTTTTTATAACATTTTTATCAGCACTCCTTTTGATTAAGTTTCTTCACCCATTAGCAAGTAATTATGTCGCTCATCGCTGAAAATTAGCTCGATCTGAACACATTGAATAATTCGTTTTTCATCGACAATTGTGCCGCTTAAGTAGGGCGCTTCCTCAACCCGAATGCTGGAATCCCTAATATCTGTTTTTGATATACTTAGAGTCTCCGTCACCCGCTCTGCCATCAACCCTACATATTGTAGCGATTCGTTTGGGCGGGGATATTTGACGATCGCGATCCGGGTACTGAGGTGCGATCGACTCGGTGTACCTTGAATCAAATGACTCAAATCGATCACTGGCAAGACAACTCCCCGGTAGTTAAACAAACCAGCCACGTATTCTGGTACGTGCTGCACCTTTCTGAGACTGACTCGTGGAATTACCTCAACAATGTAGGAACTGTCGATCGCGTAGAGGTCATTCCCAGCGTAGAAGAGTAGAATTAGCACTTGTAACGATCGGTTTTTATTAGGGTTGACTGAATATTTTTGGACTCAAAACTGGTTCGATGTTAGCACAGGATAACCAAATGAGCAAGGACTAAATTATTTCGTAATCTTTTCAGCACTGGCGTTTTGATCTAACCCACGATCGCCGCATGAGCAATGACAACAATATTCAGAACAACGAATGAGCCCGCCAAGATTGGAACAGCAAAGCGGCGCCTTAAATACCGTGACAAATCCGACTGGTCTGCTTCACTTAAAAATCGAGTGTAGACCAGCACAATTGCTGTTATGAAGATGTAAATGATGGCGATGATGTGGATGAAATCAATCAGGGTGACCGAATTACTACTACCCAAATCTGAGGTCGCTGCTTGCAGATTCACTATAACTGCAAACAAATTACCCACAAGGATGCCCATTAATTCTTCATCCAGCAACAATGCCATTATTGAGAGTGCAACAGCAGCATAAACTCCCATCACAAGTTTAAAAAAGCTAACTTTACTCTCGCGGTTGATTGTAATTGAAATAACTAAGCGCGATCGGGAATTTAGTTCTCTTTTTATTCCAGGACTACCAAAGCTTGTTCTATAAGGGAAATTTACTTGCTCAATCCTAAAATCTCTAATTTTCCAACCTTCCAAATCCATATCTTTCGGATAACCAGTGTTCGCAAAATCTGGGGAGTGAACGAAGATGGAAGCATCTAACTGTGTTTCCTCAAGGGGAATTTGCAATACATGGCGATCGAATGGATAATTTTTTGTGTCCCAGTTGTGATAGATAGTTGTGCTCATCTCCTCTTCAGACCAGAATACGTTTTTACTGGCCTTAAATGTATCCGACAGATTTTCGCTTCGGGAAAAACTTGTGTAATTCTTGCTAACTTCCTTGCTATTGACAACCTTCAGGCTTTCCAAAGGTTTTGGGGTCTCAAAAGGACAAACGCTCCAGATCCAGAAGTTGGCAGCAAACGAATTTTCTGCTGGCTTAAAATCTCGCAAGGATGTCAAATAAACTCCAATTTGACAAGTTTTTGGAGATGTAACAGCCTCCGCATGAACTGGCAAAGTTTGAGACAGCCAGCAGCTAAAAACGGCGCTCAGCAAGCAACCAATTAGGTGTAGTCCCTTGACAACAGCTCTAACCGCAGGATGATGCGGTTGAAAAAGATATCCCCTCACTCATCAACTCCCTTACTAAGTAATATCAAATCCACTCTTCATCGGAATTATTCATCTCTCCGATCTCCCTCTGTGTTCTCTGCGTTCTCTGTGGTTAAATCACCTGACGATGCAACGGTCAATCGATTTTAGATTTTAGATTTTAGATTTTAGATTTACCCCACGTATAAATGCGGGGGCTTGAGGATTTTAGATTTGGGATTTTGGATTGATTCCACGGATAAATCCGGGGGCTTGTACCACCTTTGAAATTATTGGTCAACGATATAACTGCCGATCTTACCAGCTAACGATGCTTGCAGAAAGTTGATTAATTGTGGCTCAACCTACGATCGCCGCATGAGAAATGACGATCGCGTTTTCAACCCAAGGGTGTCGATGACATAAATCCGGCGATCGCTGGAGAGGTGTGTATTCAGAAAGCGAACTACCACTTTTTTTGCTTCTCTGACCGCAGATGAACTGGCGCAGCGGGTGTTTGAAGCTCTAACCAACATCAATGTTGAAAGTCAGGCGCTTTTTGAGTCGGTCAAATCATCGACTGAGAACTTAGGTAGCCATCAAGAAGATGAAGAAGTTGTAGGGGATTAAGTTATGATTCACATCCTAGTTTTTCAAGGGCAAAAACTGCTGAGATTCTGGCATCCATTGCTATGGGATAGCCTCTGGATATTCTGTGCTTAGCTTGATTCGTAAAGGGATCTAAGTAGAAGAGAAATGGAAGTCGTTGGATGGAAGTCGGAAGAATGCTCATACAGCAAGCTTTTTAGCCACCTGTATCTTACGTTTAATTAAGTGGATTTTACTTACAGCGGAAACCGCTGTTATGAGGTACACCCACTTATCGTTCAATCCTCGTAGGGACACGGCAATGCCGTGTCCCTACCGTGTTTCATAACAGCGGGAACTGCTGTAGGATCTGTTAATCTCTATCTACTAGCCTCAATCTATCTTAGGTTATTGGGACATTTCATCAGCTAAAAATTCAGGTATATTGAATAACTAAAATTCTCACAAATTTTCATTAAGTAGAAAGAAGAAGGAAGAAGGAAGAAGGAAGAAGGAAGAATGCTCATACAGCAAGCTTTTTAGCCACCTGTATCTTACGTTTAATTAGGTGGATTTACTTACTATGCAGCACCACTATCGTACAACTGCAAACCTAATTGAGGAAGCGGTGAGAGTTGGCTAATTCCTCTCGGTATAGCATTCTCCATCGCTGTGGCAAATGATGAGTGCGATTAGGAGAAAAGAAATTTTTGCCAGAGGAAAATTGTTAGCCCAAAGGGCAAATTGTTGAGGTTGTTACTGGCAGTTTCTACGGCGATCGCTATAGCGGTTTTATGAATGAAGTGAGGTACAGGAGGCAATTGGCAATGCACTTCTATGAAAAGGAAACATCTATGCCCTATGCCCTATGCCCATGAGCACCTCCAGAAACCTGAGAAAGGCTATATGTATGAATATTTTCAGCTTTTTAGTGAAATTACAGTTGAAATTTCGGGATTTTTTCAGGTAAAATCATTCCTAAGATAGATGCGAAATTATATGAACTTAATTCAAAACTTGGAAGCAGCTTGGTATTACCATCTGGGTTCACGTCAGCTCGAAGCTAAAGATAATCACGCGGCCCTTGCCAACTTTGACATAACTCTGAACTTGCAACCGGGTCATTATCAGGCTTGGTTCGGGCGGGGCATGGCTTTGGGGAATTTAGAACGGCACCTGGAGGCGCTCAGGAGTTTTGACGAGGCTCTGGGCTTGCAGCCCAATGCGAGCTTTGGCTGGCACAACCGCGCGATTGCTTTGGGAAAGTTGGGCCGCCCAATGGATGCTCTCAATAGTTTTGACAGGGCGATCGAGTTTAATCCCTCGGCTCCCAATATTTGGCACAACCGGGGACTTTTGCTAATTGATATGGGACTCTACAATAAGGCGGTTTTGAGCTTCGATCGCTCTTTAAATTTGCAGCCGGATGCTGATTGGACTTGGTACAACCGGGGTAATGCTCTGTTGGAACTCCAGCTTTACTATCAGGCGCTCAACAGTTTTGACAGGGCGATCGAGTTTAACCCAGATGACGCGAAGGCTTGGTACAATCGCGGTCTAGCTGCGAACTCGATGGGGCTTTACAAACAGGCAATTGCTAGTTTTAATCGCTCGCTCGCTCTGAAAACGGGATCTTTCAAAGCTGTTGGCGATCGGAGGGTTGCTTTAAAGCAATTAATTGGTTGGAGTCAGAGGAATGCCAAATTCACTCCGACATTTGAGTGTCAGTCTCAAGATTATTTGATCTGGTACAACCGGGGGGTGGAATTGGGGGCCAAGGGCAACTACTCGGAGGCGATCGCTTACTACGCAAAGGTTTTGGAACTGCAACCCGCTTTTGCTAACGCTTTTTACAATCAAGCTTGCTGTTATGCGCTGCTGGGCTTGGCAGATTTGGCAATTGACAATTTGCAACGGGCTGTGGAGTTTATGCCTAATTTGTACCGAGAGCTAGCTTTAACTGACTCGGATTTGAGAGGGCTGAGGAAACAACAACGTTTTGAAGCGTTGCTCCGAGGTTGATTGTATAGGATTCTTGATTAGTCCTTCGGCATTTAACTGGTTCCCAGGAAGAGCCTGGGAACGAGCAAATCCTGAATCTATTGTAGAGCAACTTTGATTGAGGGCTTGATTGGTCTGTTGGCAACTACTAGGACTCGGTAGACTCCCGATTCTGGCAGTTGAGCGAAGGTTTGACCTTCGCCTTGGTCGAGGAGTTGTCCCGATGGAGATTCGATCGCCACATCGAGATTTTTGTTGCTAGCAGTGACTGTCATCGTCTGTCCCCGCTTACCCTGAATTGTCAGAGGCTGGATTTGGTAGCCGGACATTTTGAGTTTGAGGGTGGCTTCGTTTTCTCCGAATGCTATGGGCATTGGGCGATCGGGTTTGTAAGTCCACTTGGCGTTAAAGTCGCGTTCTAATACAAAACTACTTGTTTCACCTTTAGGGACGACTCGCATCCGGTAGATGCCTGACTCCGGCAACTGGCCTATCCACTGATTGTCTTTTTTTTCAATAACTCCCAAACTCTGACCACTGGGAGTGTAGAGTTCGGCTGTTAGCTGTCCTGCCCACAGCGAGAGTGTGAGTTCTCGCCCTTTGATGCCTTCAAAAATATAAGTGGTGGGTTTGTTAATGGTTTCTCGAATTTCCGAGGTTGACATCGGCTTGATGGGTTCAATTTTTGGGGCTGCGGGGCTGGCCAATGCTGTTTTTACCATCATCATCAGTAGCATCCCAGTCAGTAAAATTAGTTTTTTCATGTCGGATTTCTAAAAGTAATGAGTTGTATATGGTTACTTATGCTTGCCTGTTATTACCGGATTATATGCTGCGATCGCGATCGGCTACAGCAGCATTTCCATAAATATAAGTATACCCTACCGACACAGAAGCTGCGGTCAGTAGGTAAACATCAAAAACAGAGCGCTCAAAAAACCCTGAGTAGGGTGCGTCAGTCAGAAGCCTTGACTCCCCTCAAACAGTTTGTTTCTGACGCAGCACGGGAATCCTGGGACTGTTCTGGACGCAGAATCTAGGATGTCTGGAGTAGTTTATGTTTCGCGGATGGGTTGGGATCGATCGCGCCTATAGCGCGTCACGCGCAAACCCCGTCTTTCCCGCAGGGTATGAAACGCAGTTGCAGCCTGATAGCTGCCAGTATTCTATATTATTTACCTTTTTGCCCTTCAATATATTTTCTGACAGTTTCAGTTGAGACATTGCCAACACTACCGACAAAATAACTAGGAGTCCACAAAGTAGGTAGTTTTAGTAATTCGGGGAATTCCTTTCTCAAGTAACTAGAAGCTCTCCCTTTGACCCTTTGCATGACGAAGCTAGCAGAATCTGTTGGTTTAAGGTTCAGCAATAAATGTACAGGATCGGGCATAATTTCCAAAGCAATAATTTTCCACCTGTTTTCTGTAACCACCTCAAAAATAATTTCTTGCAGCCGTTCCGAAATTTTACCAACTAGGACGGCATTACGGCGTTTCGGTATCAAAACAAAGTGCATATTGATCGGTGAAACAGCATTGCTTTCGTGTCGATACTCTAAGTCTTTTTTTGATAAACTTGCCACAAAACTCTTGACTCCGTTGATAAATAATTTATAATCCACATATTACACCAACAAAAGTGATTTGTGTCTTTGGATGTCAGCAAGTCTTAATTAAGCCTAACAAAGAATTGAAAGCGGTTCTAGAATATATTTGCAAAGAGTCAAATAAATTGCATAATTGCGCCGTTTCTTACGCTCGTCAAATATATTTTAAGTCCCATATTTACGTCCGCCCGTTTGACGTAATTAACGAGCTGAAACGTAACCCTCATTACGGCGCTTTGTGCGCTCAAGCTGCTCAACAGACTTGTGGCGCTGTTGGTGAGTCTGTAAAATCTTTCCAAGGATTAATCAAATTATTTCAAGAGGGAAAGCTTGAATACAAGCCAAAATTTCCTAATTATCGCACTCCTGGGGGTTTTCACTTAATAGCATATCCAAGACAAGCGCTGGGCAAAAAGTTAATTAATAGTCAAATCTCAATCCCTCTGGGTTTAAAAGTTAAAACTTGGTTTGGACTGAAGAGCTTCCAAATTCAGATGCCTTCCAATCTAGATTATGCCGACATTCGAGAAGTGAGAATCCTTCCCATACATGGATGTTTTTATGCTGAATTTATTTACAAGTCGGTAAATATCAAAACCAATACCGATAGTGAAAAGGTTTTAGGTATCGATCGTGGTATTGACAATTGGCTAACCTGTGTCAGCAATACTAACACTAGCCCGATCGTTGACGGAAAGCATTTGAAATCTCTAAATCAGTGGTATAACAAGCGAGTGGCAGCATTAATGGATGGAAAGCCTAACGGTTTTTGGTCACATCAGTTGGCGCGACTAACCGAAAAACGCAATCGTCAAATGCGTGATGCTGTAAACAAAGCTGCAAAAATTGTGATAAATCACTGCCGAGAAAACCAAATCGGCACTGTTGTTTTTGGCTGGAACAAAGGTCAGAAAAACAGTGCAAACATGGGGAACAGGACCAATCAGAAGTTTGTGCAAATCCCCACGGGTAGGTTGAAGACTAGAATCTCCCAACTTTGTGACCAATACGGACTTCAGTTTGTCGAAACCGAAGAAAGTTATACATCAAAATGTTCTTTTGTTGACCGCGATTTCTTACCTACAATCGGTGCAAAACCCGAAGGGTGGAAAGTGTCGGGTAGACGAATTAAACGTGGATTGTATTGTACAGGTTTGCAGCAATGGCGCATCAACGCAGATTGCAATGGCGCGGCTAATATCATCCGAAAAGTAGCGACAATGCTAGATCTTGATCTTAGCGGAGTTGGTAGAGGTGTCTTGACAGCGCCCTTAAGAATTGCCATTTGGTAGTTTCTTAAGAATCCCCGTACCGACCGGTCGGGGAGTGTCAAAAATCTGAGAGAATTTTCAAGTAAGCTTGTACAGTGTTAGACAAGCCCATGTCTAGCGCTTCTGCAATTAGAGCGTGACCGATCGATACTTCTAATATATCAGGAATCGAGCAAAACTTGGCGAGATTTTGCAAGTTTAAATCGTGGCCGGCATTGACTCCTAAACCGGCATCTTGAGCCGCCTTAGCAGCCAATACATATTGTTCAAAAACTGATGCTACTTTCCCTTCGCGAAAAGCCGTTGCATAGGGTTCTGTGTACAATTCTACTCGGTCTGCGCCCACTTCTTTTGCTAGGGGCATTAGAGCAGGGTCTGCGTCCATAAATAGACTGACTCTGATGCCGTTATCTTTTAATTTTTGAATGATTGGTAGGAGCCGATCGCGATTTTCGGGAATATTCCAACCGCTATCGGAGGTGATCGCGTCGGGAGCGTCCGGTACTAAAGTACACTGGGCCGGTTTGACATCGCAAACTAGATCCATAAATGGAGGTTGAAAAGGATTTCCTTCGATGTTGAATTCTACGGTTAGCATTTTGGCTAATTCATAAACATCGGAGGCTTTGATGTGTCGCTCATCAGGACGGGGATGGACTGTAATCCCATGAGCACCGGCTGCAATTACTGTTTTTGCTGCTGCGGTAACGCTGGGGATGCCGATATTGCGAGAGTTTCTGAGCAGGGCGATTCTGTTGATGTTGACGCTGAGTTTGGTCATGGAATTTCGATTTGTTGGTTTTTGAGTAAAGGCGATCGACCTTTAATTATCTTCTATTTCTAGGTTTTTGCAGTTGCAGTCTCTCAAATTTTACCATATTTATAGATTCAGGTTGCGGGGGAGTAAGAAGCCCTTGGGCTTGGGATGCTGCGCGAACCCATCGGCTCAGCATTCCCCCAAAATCGTCCATTTCAAATCATTTTCAAATGCTCGGAATCAGAAACTTGCCCGATGTCAGGTAATATGAGAAAGCATTAATTTTAACAGCGCGGCATGGCTACTATTTGGGAACTCGATTTTTACAGTCGTCCGATCGTAGACGATCGACAGAAAAAAAAATGGGAAGTGTTAATTTGCGAAACTCCGCTGAATGTAGGCTCTAAGTCAGAATCTCTGTTTCGTTACTCGCAATTCTGCCCCAGTACAACAGTGAATTCCCTGTGGCTGGCTGGTGCAATTAAAGAGGCGATCGCCTCGGCACCGAAACCACCCGAAAAAATCCGCTTTTTCCGCCGCCAAATGGCCAACATGATTACCAAAGCCTGCGAGGATTTGGACATTCCCGCCGCAGCCAGCCGCCGCACCCTTGCCCTTAGCCTGTGGTTGGAAGAACGGATGCAATCATATTACCCCGCACAAGAGGGTTTTCAAGCCGCTGTCAACCCTTCGGTGCAATTTGTACCCGAAACGCCAGTTCCGCTGCCGGACGCTTTAATCGGCGAAAAATGGGCATTTGTGAATTTGCCCGCTGCCGCTTTTGATGAAATGTCCGAGTGGGATATCGGATTTGGCGAAGCTTTTGGGCTACCGATGACAGGCTTGGGCCCAGAAACGCAAATTCCGGGGCTGATTATATTTTCGTCGAGAGCAACAGCCCTCGCGGGTTGGATGTCGGGTTTGGAGTTAGCTTTTCTGAAATTTGACTCCGGCTCCCCTGGTACCCCCGCTAGGCTGATCTTGGATACGGGAGCTAACGATCGCTGGATTTTAGCTAATATCAGAGACGCAGCAACGGTCGCAGAAGGTAAAAAATTTGAGGCGGCGAAAAAGCAAGCAAAACAAGTACATTTCTTAGCAATCCAGTCAAATCCCGAATCGGAATCTTTCGCAGGATTTTGGCTGCTACATGAATTAAATATGTAGTCAGCAGTCATTAGTCATTAGTCATTAGTCATTAGTCATTAGTCATTAGTCATTAGTCATTTATTGGTTCTAATAACCAATAACCCTTCGACCCTCCGACCCTCCGACCCTTCGACTACGCGAGCGGGCGACGCTCCGCGGTTCCTGAGCGGAGTCGTTGGGCAGGGCACCGCTCCGCAGTTCCTGAGCCCTTCGACTTCGCTCAGGATAAACGCAGTCGTTGGGCAGGGCACCGCCAATAACCAATAACTGCCTCCTCGCCAATTCTTTAATCGAAAATCGAAAATCGAAAATCGAAAATGGTATCACCGATCGCCTACTACCAACTACCGACAACATGACCAATCACCAATCAGCAGAACAACTGCTAGAACTAGCCACCAAAGCAGGTGCTGAAGCTGCTGAGGTATTGGAGTCGCAATCGTTCTCGCGGCCAGTCTTTTTTGAAGCAAACCGCCTTAAACAGCTAGAAACAGCCCAAGCAGAAGGCATTGCCCTACGGCTGTGGAGGGATGGGCGACCGGGTTTAGCGGTGGCTTACGGGCCTGTGGAACCGCAGATTTTGGTCGATCGGGCGATCGCCATCTCGCAACTCAACGAACCGGAAATCATCGAACTCGGTAGCGGTAACAAAGTTGTTTATCCCGATCTCGGACAGTCGATCGCGGTTGAACAGCTAGTAGAATGGGGAAAAAGTGCGATCGCGATCGTTCACCAAGCCTATCCCGAAAGCCTCTGCGCCGCCGAGCTCGACTGCGAAATAGAAAGCACCCGCTTGCTGAACACTAGAGGCTTGGATTGCAGCCACACCGACACCACCCTCAGCGGTTACTTGTCAGCAGAATTAGTGCGGGGAGAAGATTTCCTGAATATTTGGGAAGGCGAAACCGAACGCAGCACCCTCGACTTAGACACGATCGCCCAGCGGGTTTTGCAACGATTGGAATGGGCGAAAGAGAATGTAGCACCAGCCACAGGGCGCGTACCAGTTTTGTTCACAGCCAAAGCCGCCGATTTGCTGTGGGGCACAGTCTGTGCAGCTTTAAACGGCAAACAGGTACTCGAAGGGGCTTCGCCTTGGAGCGATCGATTGGGCCAACAAGTCACATCACCCCTAGTTACTCTCTCTCAAGAACCGGATACGGGACCCTATAGCTGTCCGTTTGACGACGAAGGCACTCCCACAAGGTCGATCGTATTCATCAACAATGGAGTCTTGCAGCTATTTTATACCGATCGCACCACCGGTCGAGCATTAGGCAGTGGCACCACCGGCAACGGATTTCGCCCCGGTTTGGGCAGTTATCCCACACCCAGTTTGTTCAATGTTTTGATTAAACCAGGAGTGCGATCGCTAAAGGATTTAATAGCTCAATTAGACGACGGAATTGTAGTCGATCAAATGCTAGGAGGTAGTGCCGGAATTTCCGGCGACTTTTCGATTAATGTCGATCTTGGCTACCGCGTCAAAAAAGGTAAAATAGTTGGCAGAATCAAAGACACAATGGTTGCCGGCAACGTCTACAGCGTCCTCAAACAATTAGTAGAATTAGGAGGAGACGCAGAGTGGAACGGTTCTTTCCATACACCGTCTGTAATTGTAGAAGGATTGTCCGTCACCGGCAAAAACTAAATTCATGGGAATTGGGCATAGGGCATTGGTAATCGGTAATTGGTAATCGGTAATTGGTAATTAGTAATCGGTCATTAGTAATCGGTAATTGGTAATCGGTAATAGTTAGTGGTTAGTGGTTACTTGTTATAGGACTTACGCACAGACTCTACTTGTAGGGTACTCATACCAATTTAATGGGTCGTTGCATATATCTCGATCCCCCTCGCATCCCCCTTAATAAGGGAGTAGGGTGTGAGTAGGGGGTGACGAAAGAGCAGAATCTTGTTCCCCCCTTATTAAGGGGGGTTAGGGGGGATCAGATTCTACGGGGCCTCATAAAAAACTGGTATCACTACATTTAAAACTTGCATCATTCCTGTTTTTAGGAGTTTTTCAAATAACGAATTCCCAAGGCCCGATGCCCTATTCCCGATGCCCTAGGCCCAATTACCAATTCCCAGACAGCGAATTATGCTAGAATTAAATCAATTTGAAGCGATCAGTTTTGACTGCTACGGCACTCTGATAGATTGGGAAAGGGGGATATTGCCAGCCTTGAAAAAATTGCTATCAAATCGGGAAATTGATTACAGCGATGACCAATAATTTCAAAGGTGGTACAAGCCCCCGGATTTATCCGTGGAATCAATCCAAAATCCAAAATCTAAAATCCTCAAGCCCCCGCATTTATACGTGGGGTAAATCTAAAATCTAAAATCTAAAATCTAAAATCGATTGACGGAACTTTAGAGCTGTTTGCTGAATTTGAATCCGAACTAGAAAACGAGGCAAGAGATTATATAAGATACCGGGAAGTTTTGCAACAAGTAGTGCATAAAATTGGTCAAAAATTCAACTTTGAACCGACAGAAACAGCATCAGGAACAGAAATAAATTGTTTGGTGGATTCCCTCAAAAATTGGCAGCCATTTCCCGATACAGTTGCAGCCTTGGCCGCACTCAAGCAAAAATACAAACTGGCAGTAATTTCCAACATTGACGATGATTTGTTTGTCGGTACAGCCAAACACTTAAAAGTTGAATTCGACTGGGTAATTACTGCGGAAAAAGTGCGATCGTACAAACCGTCAACTCGCAACTTTGAAATCGCCCTAGAAACAATGGGAATAGCACCGGAAAAACTCCTGCACGTTGCACAAAGTCTGTATCACGACATTGTACCAGCCGCATCTATGGGAATCTCCACAGTTTGGGTAAATCGGCGACAGGACAAAACAGGATTTGGGGCAACTTTGCCGGCCAGCGGCAAGCCTGATTTGGAAGTGCCGGATTTAAAAACATTGGTAGAGGCGATCGCCTAAAAATCATATATGATATCGCTTCCGGTTACATCAGAATTATTAGTAGCCGAAATTAGGAGACTGCACGTGCCGTGTCCCTACCCAAAATAACATTGTAGGGACACTCAAGCGTGCCCATTGGTGTCAACTTAAGACTGAAACCCTTGAGAAATCTCGTTTTTACGCTAAGTCTAGATCCCCCTCGCATCCCCCTTAAGAAGGGGGACTTAAAGAGGCTTCCTGTTCCCCCCTTCTTAAGGGGGAGTAGGGGGCAAGCTAAGGGGGGATCTGGCCTTAATAGTCAAACAGCAGACTGATACTACGTTTGACCTTAAGTTGACACCAATGGGCAATGCCGTGTCCTGTGAGCCTTGGCTAAATGAAAGTGAAATAAGGTCGATCGAGATTCAAATCCGTCAGCCCTTGCACCGTCGCAATTAAATCATCCGATTGACCAGGTTTTTTCAAGAAAATGCTAGCCACATTCCCCGAAACCGACAGGGAATAATTGTCCTTAATTCCCGAAAGGACGATCGCATCTTCCGCAGAATTAAAATCACCGATCGCAGCATTACCATCACCAGAGTAGTAGATTTTATCACTATCTCCCAACAAGAAACGGTCATTACCTTCCCCGCCAGTCAAAGTATCAAACTCCCCAACTCCCGGATTGGTAGCACTCGGATCGACACCTACTAAAGTATCATCCCCAGCGCCACCACTAACAGCATCATTACCGCTGCCACCGAGTAAGTAATCATTACCTAACTGACCAAAAATGCTGTCATCTCCCGCATCGCCGCCCAGAGAATCATCACCCTTACCGCCCCAAATTACATCGTTACCATCTCCTCCAAAAACAACATCCGAGGCTTCATTTCCGTACAGCGAATCATTACCTGCACTACCTAAAATGCCGTCGTCACCTTTACCGCCGTAAACGACATCATTGCCATTTCCAGCATCAATAAAATCATTGCCAGCATTGCCAAATAGCGAGTCGTCGCCGTCACCGCCACCGATGCGATCGGCACCATCTAAGCCGAAAATCGTATCATTTCCAGCTAATCCATTGAGCGCATCAGCTTGCGAATTACTGCCGAATAAGAAATCGTTCAGAGGCCCGCCATTCAAAGTGGAATCAACGGTAGTATTCGGACTGGAAATCGGAATGCTGGGCGTTAAAATTTGGGGGCCGCGAGGTGTGGGAGTTGGTGTGGGTGTGGGAATGGGTATGGGTATGGGTTTAGGAATGGGAATGGCAAACTTAGAGAGAATTGTATTGCCGGGAGTACCTGCAACATTTTCGATGAATCCAGTACCGGGAACATTGCCAGTGGTAGAGGCGAAGAAATCGAGAATTTCGATGTCGTTAGCGAGGTTGACTTCACCGTCTTTATTGAGGTCTACTACTAAGCTAGTACCGCTGCGGCCGATTCCTACTGAACCGGGAGTTAGAGATGTAACTAAGGTAGTATCGGTGAGAACCAGGTTGTCAGTACCTGCACCGCCTTGAATTTTGCTACCAGTGGCTGTTGCGGGGTCGAGGATAAAGGTGTCGTTGCCGCCGCCACCGGTGAGGATGTCGGCACCGCCGTTACCGATTAGGCTTTCGTCTGCTGCTGCTGCCGACGATGGTATCGGCGAAAGTTGTACCGATGATAACTTCGATACCGGTGAGAGTATCAGTACCTTCGGCTGTGGAACTTCCCGCTGCGAGATTGATATTAACAGGACTCAGCAGAGTAGCATAAGACACCGTATCAATACCGGCACCGCCGACAATACTGTCATTGCCCAAACCGCCATCTAGAGAATCATCTCCATCGCCGCCGTCGAGAGTATCGTTGTCTTCGTTTCCGAACAAAAAGTCATTGCCGGCACCGCCCAACAAACTGTCATTCCCTTCATCCCCGTACAAAGAATCTTTGCCATCTCCTCCATTGATAATGTCATTGTCCTTACCGCCCCAAAGGCTGTCATCACCGGCACCGCCTAACAGAGTATCGTTACCTTCGCCGCCGTCGAGGGTGTCATTGCCATCGCCGCCGTCGAGATAGTCGTTGCCAATTCCGGTACCAAGAATTACGTCACCGCCCGCCTCACTAATTTTCCTTAGTTCGTCGCCGTTCAACACATCATCGCCGGCGTTGCCGAACAGCGAATCATTGCCTTGATTGCCCTCAATCTGATCGTTGCCGGCCAATCCGTCGATGCTGTCATCGCCGCTGCCACCATTGAGGAAATCAGGGCCGGGCGTTGCTTTCAGCGGGAAACTTTTGAGGATAGCGTCCCCTGAGAGATTGCCGACTGTTTCGATAAAACCATCTCCTTTTTCCAGATTTGGTTCCGCGAAGAAGTTGGGAATAAACAAGTCGTCAGCAACTTTGTAAACCCCGTCTTTGTTGAGGTCAATTAGCAAGTCGGTATCGAATTCGCCGCCCCGCGTGACGCCTGCCGTATCGGCGGCCAAGCCGATCGCCAGCGTGACACCATTGAGAGTTAAACTATCAGTGCCGTTGTCGTCAGCAATAATGCTGCCCCCTGCGGAAGTACCATTTAACACGTAGAAGTCATTGCCGATGCCACCAAATAGGATATCTGCACCGCCACCGCCTTCTAGGGTATCGTTACCGTCATCTCCGTAGAGTGCGTCGCTGCCAAGGCCGCCGTTGATACTGTCATTATCTGCGCCGCCACTGAGTTCGTCATTGCCGTCACCGCCAGCTAAGGTATCGTTACCGTCACCACCATCTGCAACATCGCTGCCGACATCGCCAGAAATAGAGTCATTGCCTTCGTTGCCAAATAAAGAGTCATCGCCGACATCTCCTGTGAGGGTGTCGGCACCGCTGCCGCCGAAAACTTCGTCATTGCCGTCGCCGCCGGTGAGCAAATTATTGCCCAATTCATCGTCTAGGAAGTCATTTCCCGCGCCACCAATTAGGCTGTCGTTACCTTCGTAACCATTTAAGTAGTCATCGCCGGCATCTCCTGTGAGGGAGTCGGCACCGCTGCCACCTACAACTTCGTCATCGCCGTCGCCGCCGGAGAGCAAATTATTGCCCGATTCATCTTCTAGAAAGTCATTTCCCGCGCCACCAATTAGGCTGTCGTTACCTTCGTAACCATTTAAGTCGTCATCGCCGGCATCTCCTGTGAGGGAGTCGGCACCGCTGCCACCTACAACTTCGTCATCGCCGTCGCCGCCGGAGAGCAAATTATTGCCCGATTCATCTTCTAGAAAGTCATTTCCTGCGCCGCCAATTAGACTGTCATTTCCTGCGCCACCATTTAAGTAGTCATCTCCGGTGTTGCCTAGGAGGGAGTCATTTCCTCCTAGACCGGAAATTTCATCGTTACCTGCAAGGCCGTCGATGGTGTCGTTTTGGTCGCTACCTTGGAGGGTATCATCGCCCGGTGTTGCCGGAGTTGGTGTTGGAGTTGTCGGAGTTGGAGTTGTCGGAGTTGGAGTTGTCGGAGTTGGAGTTGTCGGAGTTGGAGTTGTCGGAGTTGGAGTTGTCGGAGTTGGAGTTGTCGGAGTTGGAGTTGTCGGAGTTGGAGTTGTCGGAGTTGGAGTTGTCGGAGTTGGAGTTGTCGGAGTTGGAGTTGTCGGAGTTGGAGTTGTCGGAGTTGGAGTTGTCGGAGTTGGAGTTGTCGGAGTTGGAGTTGTCGGAGTTGGAGTTGTCGGAGTTGGAGTTGTCGGAGTCGGTGTTGTCGGAGTCGGTGTTGTCGGAGTTGGTGTTGTCGGAGTTGGTGTTGTCGGAGTTGGAGTTGTCGGAGTTGGAGTTGTCGGAGTTGGAGTTGTCGGAGTTGGTGTTGGCGTGGGAACGCCGAGAATGTCATAGCCAGAAAGGTTGCCGACGTTTTGGAAGCGGCCGCTATTAGGCAAGTAAAAGTCTTCAATGGTCAAATCATCCCGCGATTTTACCTTGCCGTCGGCGTTGAGGTCGATCAGCAAATCGTTGCCTTGTTTGTCAATCCCGTTCTGCCCTGCTGCGAGGGTTTTTGTCAGGGTGGCGTTGTTGAGGATTAAATTATTGGCGACACCACCAACATTTTTAATTTTGCTGCCGGAGGCTGTCGTGGCATCGAGGATGTAAGTAGTGTTTCCGGTGCTTCCCACTAGAGAGTCGCTACCGCCACCGCCGATGAGGGTGTCACCGGCACCGGAGGCGACGAGGGTGTCGTTGCCACGGCCGCCGGAGAGGGTGTTGGCTGCTTCGTTGCCGACTATTGAGTCATTTCCTTCGCCAGCAAAGGCATTTTCAATGATGCTGCCGGGGGCGATGGTGAGGGTAACAGCAGCGAGTTTTTCGCGCCCTGTTACGTCGCGGCCTGGTAAGGTACTTGTAGCACCGGGCGCGAGGTTGACAATAACGTCGTCAGTGATGGCTGCAACGTTGATGATGTCGTTGCCAGCGTTGGTGTCGCTGAGAGTTTTGCGGGCAGCATCGGTGAAACTGGCGAACTCGTTGGTGTAGATGTAGGTGTTGTCAGGAATGATATCGTCGCCGTACAGCCGCAAAGTTGCGCCTTTTAGTTTGCCGATATTGTTGCCGCTGGTGGGAGTTTGGAATGTTTGGTCTCCAATTTTTAACGGGTACTCTTTACCCGTATTTTTGGGGTCGTTGGTGGCGCTATTATCTGAAATGTTCAGCGTCCAATCGCCAAGACCGGTTTCTCCCCAGTCGCGGGCGCTGCTGAAGGTGTAGTTGTTGAGGGGGTTGTCGAAGGATGTTTTTTTGAAACCGTAATCGTCACCGGCGGGTTTCTGCTTACTCTTATTTACCTCGGTGTAGTAAGGGACTCGATCGAGAATGACACTCTCGGTTTTGTCGGGAGATGTCAGCTTAACTACTAAGTCTTGAAATTGACCGTGCTCGATATTCAAGTCTAGTTCGAGCTTGTCGATGTTGATGCCTTGAGTAATCTTGAAGGTTTGATTGATCCCTGCGGGGTTATTGTCAGGGATATCTACCCCCGATTCTGGCAGGGTCAAATTGGCAAGTTGAGATTTCTCATTTGTTGCAGTTGCCGCTTCATTTTTGGCAGTACCCGATCGCGGCTGCCAGGTTTCTGCTAACCGCACTGCTGCGGTGGCATCGACTAATCCGAAGCCGTAGTCGTGATTGACATGGAGTCCGCCACCGTTCCAGTTTTTGGCGCCATTAAATGTCCAAGTATCTTTCGGAATTTTCTTATCTGCATACTCTGTGCTTGCAACCGGTTGATTATTCGGGTCATTTTTGCGGGCTGAGTAAGCCAGGATTTCCTGAACGTCGCGGTAGCCGAGTTTGGGATTGGCTTGCAGGATTAAGGCTGCAACCCCCGAAACCATCGGCGCCGCTGACGACGTGCCGTTAAAGTGGTTGCTGTAGTTGGGGTTCGTAAAATCAATTAGCTTTTTCGCAGTTTCGTTCGTATTGTAGCCCTCATTTCCGGTACGATCGACTGTGGTAATACTTCCTCCATCGCCGAAGGCTGAGACAAGCAGCGGCGCACCAGGATTGCTGTATGGGGCAACAACTCCCTGACTGTCGATCGCTGCTACGGCAATTGTATAGCGGCTGTTTTCGTAATCGCCTGAGTTGACATTTCTCCCCCGCTGTTGCACTCCTGCTGTCAGGTTTGGGTTAACATCTTCGCGCTCGTTTCCCCCAGCCCAGGCAAATACTGTACCTAACCCATCGCGGCCTTTGGTGACAGCGTTTTTGATGGCTGCAACGTTGTCGCTATTGATATCAAAGTGATAGTTAAAGCCCCAGCTATTGTTGGAAACGTCGAATTTCTGTTGCGCCTCTAAACTAGCTTGGCGGCCAAGAGAAGCTGATTTATAACCTGCGATCGTGGCTTGGTAAGCAATACCCACTGTACCGATATTGTTTCTTCTAGCTGCGATAATGCCAGCTACAGCCGTACCGTGATTAGAAGTCGTTGGAAAGGGGCCCCCTAAGCTGTCTGGCAGGGAAAGCGATTGATCGAAGTTGCCTGCAAAATCTTCGTGGTTTCCGTCGATGCCGCCATCGATGACGCCTACTTTGATGCCTTTGCCAGTATACTGCGGCCACAGGGGGAGTACATTGATATCGATGCCGGGAGTGCCTGCGGTGGTGACGTAATAATTGTTTTCTACTTTCTGCCCCGTGTTGAACAGCCACCACTGCTCCTTAGCTAGGGTATTTTTTAAGTCGTCTGGCAATCTGGATGGAGTAGTCATAACAAGCCTCACACTGATAATTTTCTAAACTGCTGAAAGCAATGGGCACAGGGAGAGACCGATCGCACCTATTTGCTGAGACTGGCGATCGATACCCGCATCCCCCATAAGATAGATGTTGTCATATATCGGTTGCGATCGCTTGAGTAATTTTCTCTCAAACAATTAATTACGGCTCGCCAAAATCAAACTGCATAGAACCCAAGCGATCGCGGGTTGACTTTCGCTATGTCTATTATTTCTGGTAGTGGCCGTTTGTATAAGTCGGAAAAGTCGGATCTTTAAAGTCCCAAAAGTCGGAAAAGTCGGATCTTTGGCCATGAGGGTGGTTGATGGTTGACTTTTGAGGGTTGTTGTGTTAAAGGAATTGAATTTGCCTTCAGGGGCGATCTCGAATCCTCAGCAAAGTGAATCTCAACAAATCAGGGAAGTATAGCCTTTCTCAGTAACAGTGCGGTACGCTTCGGGCTTCGGGCTTCGGGCTTCGGGCTTCGGGCTTCGGGCTTCGGGCATACCTCACAACGCTTGAGAACCGCTATAGTTCTTCCGTACTTGTTATGCTAAATCGACTGCTGTGAGCGATCGCAAGATCTCAAATGGGTTCTATAAACATATAGAATTAATCCGCGTTAATCTGCGTTAATTTCCAGTTAAAAATTAGTTATATTTTGCCAAGTAGAACATTTTTTTGCTAAAGTGCGATCGAGCATATAATTCGCAGATGCAGATAATAAACCAATACGGTTCAGTTAATCTCGATCCCCCCTAGCCCCCCTTAAAAAGGGGGGGACAAGAACTTACTCAAAGTCAACCCCTACTCCCCTTCTTAAGGGGGATTTAGGGGGATCCGGATGAATAAATAGTTTTAACCCAAGCGTATTGGATAATAATAAACCCTATTTATGTGGTATATTCCTATCCCTAAACAATTTAGGGAAGCTTCCAGAGTCATCGAATCTCAACTTTTTTTGCAGCCAAAACGCCTCGCCATTTTTGAAGCTTGTCTGATCGGCTTAGTGGCTGGATTGGCTGGCGTTTTCCTCAAATTAGGCGTCGGATGGCTCGGTAGTTGGCGAGTCGCTACCTCAACATTAATTCCAGCTTGGATATTGCTTCCGGCTGTCGGTTTATTAGGCGGGTTACTAACAGGTTTATTGGTTGAACGTTGGGCTCCAGAAACTGCCGGTAGCGGCATTCCCCACGTCAAAGCTGCCCTTTCCGGTGTCAATCTTTCTTTGAATTTACGAGTAGCTGTCGCTAAACTTCTGACCACTATTTTAGCAGTTGGTTCCGGTTTAACCCTGGGAAGACAAGGCCCGACTGTACAAATTGGAGCGTCTTTGGCTAGCTGGATTGGTCACTTAATGCCAACTTCCCCCGACTACCGCCGGCAATTGATTGCTTGCGGTGCGGCGGCGGGATTAGCCGCTGGTTTTAATGCTCCCATCGCAGGAGTTTTGTTTGTAGTCGAAGAACTTCTGCACGATGTTTCTGGCCTGACTTTAGGTACTGCAATTATTGCTTCTTTCATCGGTGCAGTTGTCTCGCAACTTTTGGGCGGAGACAGTTTAAATCTGAATTTACGAGAGTACCCAACCAGTTTTGCGGCTCAGGAAATCCCGTTTTACATACTGTTAGGAGTTTTAGCAGGATTGCTGGGAGCTTTGTTCAGCAAAGGGATTATTGCTGGTTTGCAATTCAATCGGAAAACGCTCAAATTAGCTTTACCTTGGCGAGTTGCTTTAGCTGGCTTGCTCTGCGGTTTTGTCATCGCTGCTTTGCCAGAAAATTTCCGCAACAATACTGGTTTGCGAGAGTTTTTGCTAACCGGAGAAGCTACAGGAAAAACAAGTTTAATTGCTTTTGTTGCTCACTTCTTTTTGACAATTATCTCCGCAGCTTCTGGAGCTCCGGGAGGATTGTTTGCACCTTCTTTAGTTCTCGGTTCTGCACTCGGCCATATCGTGGGCATTTTACAGGCAGATTTGCTCGGCGTTGGTTTGCCGGTAACTTACGCTTTGGCGGGAATGGGAGCGTTTTTTTGTGCGGTTTCTAGGGCTCCGATTACTGCGGTAGTGATTGTGTTTGAAATTACGGCGGATTTTAAGTTAGTGCTACCTTTGATGATTTGTTCTGTAGTTGCTTATTTAGTTGCAGAAAAGGTGGATAGTGGCTCTTTGTACGATCGCCTTTTGGAGTTGAAAGGCATTCAACTGACAAAAGATAAACCAGCCGTTGATGCTTTGAGCGACTTGTACGCAGCTAACGTGATGCAGCGCCAAGTTGAAACTCTTTCGAGTCTACTGACTTTTGATGAAGTGATGCAGGCTTTTTCGCGATCGACTCACCGAGGTTTTCCGGTAGTTGACGCTGGAAAATTGGTCGGAATTGTCAGTCAAACGGATTTGGAAAATGCCAGCAAGCGCAATTTTACTGGGCAATCTTTGCTCAAAGAATTTATGACGGCGCAGCCAATAACTGTAAAAGCAACTGATACTTTAAGCGAAGTTTTGTACAGGCTCACCCACTACAATCTCAGCCGCTTGCCGGTGACAGAAGGACGACATTTAGTAGGCATTATTACCCGCAGTGACATTATTCGAGTTGAGTCAGATAGATTGAGTGGAGAAACCAATCAAGGCCCGCATCCAGAACCTTCTTACATTGTATATCAAACCAGAGCTCCGCAGGTAGGAAACGGCCGCTTGTTAGTGCCTCTCTCGAATCCGAATACAGCACCGGCTTTGTTGCGGCTGGCGGCTGCAATCGCGCGCGATCGCAATTACGAACTAGAATGTCTGCAAATCATGTTAGTACCGCGCAACAGTTCTCCCTCAGAAACCGCAGTGCGGACAACAAAAGGCCGCCGCCTCCTACAACAAGCCGAGCGAATTGCCCGCGATTGGGATGTCCCATTACACACGCAAATACGGGTAGCTCACGACGTTCCTCACGCGATTTTAGAGACAATTGGGGAGCGACACATCGATCTAATTTTGATGGGCTGGCAAGGCGAAATTTCCACAACTGGACGCATTTTTGGCGATGTTGTGGATACCGTAATTCGGCAAGCTGGCTGCGAAGTAATTTTGGTAAAATGGAGCGATCAATTATTACAAAAAGGCCAGAAAGGAGACTGGGGAAACAAAATGGGAATCAAGAGAAAAGCATTGAGTCAAGAGTCTGTGGATTTAACCAACAGAAACCGGGCAGAAAATCCCCAATCTCAAATCGAAAATCCCCAATCTCAAATGGCAGAATTTTCCGCACCATATTCAAACCTTCAAACCGAGGAATTGGGGCTCCACACGCTAATGGGTTTACAGCGCTGGCTGGTGCCAATTCGCGGCAGTTATAAGCAAGCGGCCGCTTTGCGGTTGTTACCTGCTTTGGTGGCTGCGAGTGCATTACCGGAGATTAGATTGTGTCAGGTGTACCAGCCTTCTGTCGCAGCACCCGATCGCCATGAATTGAAGCAGGCGGCGGAGTTTCTCCAGCGCAGGGTTAGCTGTGAGGTAATTGCGACTTCCGTTTGCGCTAAGTCGGTTTCTGATGCTTTAATTGATTTGGCTCAGAACGATCAGTGCGATGCGATCGTCCTGGGAGCCAGCCGCGAAGGGCTCCTGAAACAGGTGATTCAGGGAAATATCCCGGAGGCTGTGGCGCGTGGGTGCGATTGTACGGTAATTTTAGTGCGATCGGCAAATTAGTCAGTAGTCAGTAGTCAGTAGTCATTAGTCATTGGTCATTGGTCATTGGTCATTGGTCATTGGTCATTGGTCATTAGTCATTAGTCATTAGTTATTAGTCATTAGTCATTAGTCATTAGTCATTAGTTATTAGTTATTAGTCATTAGTTATTAGTCATTAGTCATTAGTCATTAGTCATTAGTCATTAGTTATTAGTTATTAGTTATTAGTCATTAGTCATTAGTCATTAGTCATTAGTCATTAGTCATTAGTCATTAGTCATTAGTCATTAGTTATTAGTCATTAGTCATTAGTCATTAGTTATTAGTCATTAGTCATTAGTCATTAGTCATTAGTCATTAGTCATTAGTTATTAGTCATTAGTCATTAGTCATTAGTTATTAGTTGGTGATAATAACCAATTCCCCATTCCCCATTCCCCATTCCCCATTCCCCATTCCCCATTCCCCATTCCCCATTCCCCATTCCCCATTCCCCATTCCCCATTCCCCATTCCCCATTCCCCATTCCCCATTCCCCATTCCCCATTCCCCATTCCCCATTCCCCATTCCCCATTCCCCATTCCCCATTCCCCATTCCCCATTCCCCATTCCCCATTCCCCATTCCCCATTCCCCATTCCCCATTCCCCATTCCCCATTCCCCATTCCCCATTCCCCATTCCCCATTCCCCATTCCCCATTCCCCATTCCCCATTCCCCATTCCCCATTCCCCATTCCCCATTCCCCATTCCCCATTCCCCATTCCCCATTCCCATAAAAATGGTTCACTTTAAAATAGGCTTTCAACACTTTAATTCCTTCGCTGACATTACCCTTTCCCTGGCGAAAACCTTAGACAAAATGGGAATTCCTATTTCTGTCGAACCGTCACAAATTGCCCCTCACGTCACGCGCATTTCCACAGCAGAAGAAAACAATCTGCTGGCGAAGTGGATGAGCAACAGTCCATCGGATTTATTTCAAATAAAATGGTCGCATTACTGGAAACCTTATTTTTTAAAAGAACTCAACGCTCATCTCAATTTAGAATTTTTCGCGATTAATTATGAATTTGCTACTAATCACGATGAATTTGATTATTGGATGTACGATGCTGTCAATAATGGCTCTCACAAATTAGCCGTAAGTGAATATTCTAAAAACGTTTTAATCCAAGCAGGTTGTCCGGCTGCTAACGTCTCAGTCATTCCTTTGGGTTTCAATCCTTTAATCTCGGAACAGTATTATGAAAGACCCCAAAACCAGCAGAAAAATGTAACGTCTATTCTGCACATGACCAATTCTTTTGATTTATATCGATTTGGTACTGATGTTGCAATTCAAGCTTTTTGTCAAGAATTTCAGCGCGAGTCAAACGTGGAATTAATTATCAAAGATGGGGGAAAAAATCCTGAAGTAATAGTAGAATTAATTATGGATTTTGAAAGTCGATTTGGCAAATTTAAGCCAAAGATTCAAATAATACCTAAGTTTTTTGACAAACAAGAATTAGCGAATTTATACTTATCAGCCGATGCTTTCTTAGCTCCGTTTCGTGGCGAGGGTTTTGCTATTAAAATTTTGGATGCGTTTGCTGCCGGTTTACCCGTTGCTATGACTCTGTACGGTGGCCCGACTGAGTACGCTAATACTGCTAATTGCTATCCCATTTCTTATGAGCTAATTCCCCTAGGAAAGTGTTATGATACTCAGTATCTTAAAATTAGAAATTTTCCTCACTGGGCCGAACCAAATGTTCAGTCTGTTCGGGAGCAGTTGCGAAACATAGTTGCAGATCCAATGCGTTTTCAGGTAGCTCAAAAAGCCAGAGAGACGGCGGATTTATTTAATTGGGAAGCGACGGCTCAAAAATTGCTAAGATTAATGCGACAGTTGTTTTAGGAGCGGAAATTATGGCACTGGAAAGCAAAAGATTTAGGGGAATGTTTTTACCTACCGAAGTGGTACAATTAAAACAGCCTTGTTTTACTCCGGGGCGTTTGTTTGAGCCGGGAAAATATCAGGCTGCTGATTTGCCGGATGTGGCTTTTGATATGGGTTTGGTAGACCATTTGCCGCGTGTAAAAGGGCAGAATTCAGAAATTGTCAATGCTGACTTGCGATCGCCCGTGTAAGGTGCGTCGCCATCCGTAAATCTGCAAGTTCTATCCAAGATCGAAGAGCGACGCACCCTACAGATTAACACTTCAGTCCTTAAATTAAAATAATCAAAGACTAAAGTCCTGACTGCGAACCAGACTGCCAATTTAACTGTCTTGTTCGATTTGGGCAATTAACTCTTTCAAAACTTTACTAGCTTTGTCATGGTCAATCTGACAAGTTCCGGCATTCGGGTGTCCGCCACCACCATATTTTAACATTAACTGTCCAATATTTGTCTGAGAAGTTTTGTTGAAAATGGACTTGCCAACTGCAAACACTGTGTTTTGTTTTTTCAGCCCCCAAAGTGCGTGAATTGAAATATTGCACTCAGGAAACAAAGCGTAAATTGCAAATCTATTTCCGGCATAAATTGTATCTTCGTTTCGCAAATCCAAAACAACTAAATTATCATAAACCTTGGCGCAGCGCTGTATTTGCTGTTTAAACTGATCTTCTTGATCGAAGTATAGATCCACTCTTTCTTTGACATCGGGAAGTTCCAAAATTTCTTCAATTGTGTGATTTTTGCAGTAATCAATTAACTCCATCATTAGCTGGTAATTGGAAACTGTAAATTCCTTAAACCTTCCTAAGCCGGTTCTGGAGTCCATGATGAAGTTTAACAGTACCCAGTTTGTAGGATGCAAAATTTCTGCTTGGGAAAATTTGGCGGAGTCAGATTTGTCAACGGCTTCCATCATCGCGTCGGAAATTTGAGGAAACTTTTCTGGGCCGCCATAATATTTGTACAGTACCCTAGCTGCTGAAGGTGCATAGGGGTCGATGATGTGGTTTCTTTTGATTTTTGGATGTCTGAGAGTTTCGCTGAAATGGTGATCGAAAGCTAGATGAACTCCTTCAACATAGGGTAAATTAGTGCTAATATCGTTGTTGGTTATGGCTATTTTTCCGTCCTGCATATCTTTAGGATGCACGAATTTAATCTCGTCGATCAGGTCGAGTTCTTTCAAGAGAACGGCACAGACAAGACCGTCAAAATCGCTGCGGGTGACTAATCTGTATTTTTGAGTGGTTGACATATGCTTCATCGCTGCGGAGGGACTGAACAACAGCTAATATAACTTATTACCCGATCGCACTACAATATGAACGCTGACCCTTATGCTTGGATAGAGAAGTCTCTCGACACTGTTCGCCGCGCCGATTGGTATCGATCGCCACAGACGATCGAAAGTTGCCCAGGCCCTAGGGTAAAATTAGCAGGCGACTGGCTGATTAATTTTGCCAGCAACGATTATCTGGGACTAGCCGGCGATGACAGGTTAATTCAAGCGGCTATTTCTGCAACAAAAGAATTTGGTACGGGTGCGACTGGTTCGAGGTTGCTCAGCGGACACCGGGATTTGCACCGACAGCTAGAACTGGCTATCGCTAATTTAAAACAAACTGAGGATGCTTTAGTATTTAGTTCGGGATATTTGGCGAATTTAGGGGCGATCGCCTCGATCGTCGGCAAGCGCGATTTGATATTATCTGACAAGTACAACCATTCCAGCCTGAAAAATGGAGCGGTACTCAGCGGAGCTAAGACTGTAGAATACGATCGCTGCAATCTTGAGGATTTGAGAACTCTGCTTGCTGAAAAGCGCGATCGACACCGCAAGTGTTTAATTGTTACCGATAGCGTTTTCAGTATGGATGGGGATTTGTGCCCATTACCGCAGTTGTTAGCTTTGGCCAAACAATTTAACTGTATGGTGTTAGTAGACGAAGCTCACGCTACAGGAGTTTTCGGTGCTAGCGGTGCTGGTTGTATAGAACATTTCGGGTGTACCGGAGAAAAATTGATTCAAGTTGGCACACTCAGCAAAGCTTTGGGAAGTTTGGGCGGCTATGTTGCCGGTACTTCTGCTTTAATTGATTTTCTCCGCAATCGAGCTCCGAGTTGGATTTATACTACGGGATTGACACCGGCGGATACAGCGGCTGCTTTGGAAGCTGTGAAAATTGTACAACAAGAACCCGATCGACGACTGCGACTACACCAAAATATCAAAAATTTCAAAGATAACGCGATTAGCAATTACCAATTACCCGTTAGTAATTCTGATTCCCCAATTTTCAGTTTTCTCTTAAAAGATGCAGCCACAGCTTTAGCTGCTAGCAGCAAGCTGAAGGAGATGGGTATTTTTGCGCCGGCGATTCGGCCTCCGACTGTGAGTGTGAGTCGAATTCGGATTTCGCTGATGGCAACTCATGAGCTCGCACACCTTCAGCAGTTGGTAGAGGCTTTGAGGACGATCGCCCAAATGTAAGACTATTTCTCAAAAGTTGCCGATCCGGGTAGGGACAAGGCATAGCCCATAGGTGTCAACAAACACATCAAACGTAGTACCAGCCTATTGTCTTCCTTCTACAGTCTTCCCGATCCCCCCTAACCCCCCTTAAGAAGGGGGGGACAGGAGTCCGATCAAAGTCCCCCTTCTTAAGGGGGATTTAGGGGGATCGAGACTAGGTTACAAGCGAGATATACAGAGGGTTTTAGTCTTAATGGGAATTGTCAAGATTTCGCGATTGACTTATGCGGGAGATAATACACTATTTTGGTCGATCGGTCAATATTTGTAAAATTTTTGTAAATTTAGATACTTTTTGAAATTTCGCGCTATATTAGAGAAGTAGCAAATACACCAAATTTAATATAAGGAACGTCCATCATGAACACAAATCGTCAAAATGTAAGAAAAATAGCTGAAACCCACCGCGCTAATATTCAGAAGCAACTGATGCACCGCATCGAAGTAGCTAGAGCCAGTGGCAACCAAGATTTGGTCCGGGTACTTGAAGAAGAAATGAGACAGTTGTAAACAAGCGAGAACTGAAATTTTTCTGTCTAGAATTTGTCTGTGAATTTGAGATGATTGCGTGAGAAAAGCAGAATTCCCGCAATCAATGCCTGTTAAGTTTTCACTCCTCTCTTAGTCGGTAGAAAAAGTCCCGGTTTCTTGAAGAAATCGGGGCTTTTTGTTGAGCCTGGTCGGACAAGGCAATGCCGTTTCCCTACCCCAAAATAAAATCAATCTTCCTCCTTCGGATGTAACCATCGCCCGATTAATTGTAGCCAGGTCGGACACTCAAGCGTGCCCATAGGTGTCAACTTAAGGTCAAACCCAGTCATAGACTGTTGTTTGACTATTAAATCTAGATCCCCCCTCACTTGCCCCCTACTCCCCCTTAAGAAGGGGGGGACAGGAGTCTTTTCTTTCGTCACCCCCTACTCCCCTTCTTAAGGGGGATTTAGGGGGATCTAGACTTAGGTAAAAGCGAGATATACCAAGGGTTTCAGGCTTAAGTTGACACTAATGGGCACCCGAAAAGTGTCCCTACCCCAAAATAAAATCAATCTTCCTCCTTCGGATGTAACCATCGCCCGATTAATTGTAGGGAAACGGCACTGCCGTGTCCTGATTTCGGGTAAGATCAATTCCGATGCCACCGGATTTGATAGAAGGCCTTTAATTACCTGCCGCCGACGACGACATTTTTAATCCGCAAATGGGGGCCGCCGACACTTACCGGCAAGCCGCCTTGACCGGCTTTGCCGCAGCCGCCGCAGGTATAAACTGAATCATTTCCGATCGCCTCAATATCCTTTAGCGTCTGAAATACGTTGCCGCTTAAGGTGACATCGCTGACAGGTTCAGCTAATTTGCCGTCGCGAATCATGTAACCTTGAGCCGCCGCAAAGGTAAACATTTCGCCGTTGGTTTGTCCTCCTAACATCCGCACTGCATAGACTCCTTCTTCGATGTCGGCGAGCATTTCGTCAAAAGAATCTGATCCAGATTCGATCGCAGTATTAGTCATCCGCACAATCGGCATAAAAGTAGCACTCAAAGCCCGGGCATTTCCCGTCGGAGATTCACCCATTTTACCCGCAGTCTCGCGATTGTGCATTCGTTGGGTTAAAACGCCATTTTTAATTAAATGCTTGCACTGGGCGGGTACGCCTTCGTCATCGTATTTCAATGTTCCCGGTAATCCCGGCAAAGTCGCATCGTCAATTACATTCAATTGTGCGATCGCCACTGGTTTTCCCAAAGTCAACAATTCCTGCATTTTTGGGTTTTCGTAAATGCCGTCTGCTTCCGACAAATGACCGAAAGCTTCGTGAATAAATACCCCTGACAAATAAGGGTCTAAAATCACCGGATACTGACCGCCTTTAACCGATTTTGCATCGAGTTGGCTGACAGCTCGAACGGCGGCACTTTTAACTTGGTCTTCAAGATTTGTCAAGACATCGTAGTCCGATCGCGAATGAATTGACTCAAACCCTTGCCGGACAATGCCGCCGTCACCGCGAGCGATCGCCCCAAAACGCCCGGTGACATCCAACCGCTCTTGAGCGATGCAAGTTCCTTGAGAATTCACAAAATAAGTAATGCCGAACTTGTCGCTATAACCAGCCATTGTAGTCTGAATTCGCGGGTCATAATCTAATAGCAATTGGTTGTAAGATTCCAGCAACTTTCGTTTTTCTGCTAGGGTAACTTCCCGTGGATCGCGGCCCAATTCCACCGCTACATAATCTTGAACCGGGGCGACATCTGCTAGTAGAGTCTTTTCGCTACCTACTAAGCGAGACTGAACCACAGCTTCTTCGATGCGGTCTTTTAATTCAGCCAAACCGTTAAAAGTAACAAAACTCCAGCCACCTTTGTGACAAGCGCGGATGCCGCCGGCTAGACTAAAACTGCGGTTGACAGCATCTAACTGGGGGCCGCGAAAACTAATAGCTGTTGACTCGCTTTGTTCGAGGCGAACTTCTAGATAATCTACCCGATCGCGGTAAGGTGCGATCGCTTCCATCAACTGTTCCTGCATCTATTTACCCCTATAGTGATTCGCCGTAGCGCTGAATATAATATAGTCCTGGACGCAAAAAACCCGGTTTCTCCGAAAAATCGTGCATTTTTTCGAGAGATATTGACGCAGAAACCGGGTTTTTGACCCCGCGTGCATAAGTCCTATAATAATTCCTAACTTTAGTTTAATCTTTTTGCTAAATCTGCCAAAAGTCGATCGCCCATTCTGGCAGATATTCCGGGACTCCCCAAATTTGGGGCTGCTTAACTTTTTGGCAATTATGTATGAATCTATACCAGAACTCTTGCAGTTAACTACGGATGTCGGACTAAAATCTATCTATCTTAAGTAGGGACACGGCAATGCCCATTAGTGTCAAATTAAGGCTGAAACCCTTGATAAATCTGGGTTTTACGCCAAGTCTAGATCCCCCTAAATCCCCCTTAAGAAGGGGAGTAGGGGTTGACTTTGATCGGAATCTTGTCCCCCCCTTCTTAAGGGGGGCTAGGGGGGATCTGGCCTTAATAGTCAAACAGCAGTCTCTGACTGGGTTTAACGTTAAGTTGACACCTATGGGCACGCTTGAGTGTCCCTAGGGGGATCTTAAATTAGAGACAAATACACTACCTGATGAAAAAATTCCAAATTTCACCGTACTTAGCCGCAATTTCCGCAGCAGTAGCAATTTTGACTGGTGTCTGCCTTTTAGATCGATCGCAACAGCAGCGGTTTTGGGAGTACAACCGCGCTAGCACCCTCAATCAACTCAGCACAGTCCGTTCCAAGCTCGAAGGCTCTTTGAATTCGCGACTGTTTCTGATGCGGGGTTTGGTGGCTTCTATCTCAAATAACCCAAATATCAGCGCAGCGGAATTTGCAGCTACGGCGAGAATTCTGCTGGCCAACCAAACAGGCATTCGCAGTATAGCTTTAGTTAAAGGCACGAGCATCGCTTATATTTATCCGCTTGTAGGAAATGAATCGGCGATCGGGGCTGACTTGACTAAAATACCTCAGCAACGACAAATGGTCGCAGAGGCGATCGAGACTAGAAAAACTGTACTTGCTGGGCCGATGAAATTAATCGAGGGGAACATAGGGTTTATCAGTCGATCGCCCATTTTTCTCACACCCCCCGGCGCAGATCCCGAAACAGGGGTTTTTTGGGGCTTAACAAGCCTTGTCATCGACCAAGATACCATCCTCCAGGAGGCCCGGATCAAAGACCCCTCAGCGAAGCTGCAATACGCTCTGCGAGGCAAAAACGGCAAGGGTGCGTCCGGGGAAGTGTTTTGCGGCGACGGGGCAGTTTTCCAGCAAGCACCCGTACTGCTGGAAGTGATTTTGCCCAGCGGTTCCTGGCAGTTGGCAGCAATTCCCCTGGGGGGATGGCCATATAATTCGCCGTTTCGGGGGCTTTTGCTGGGTGGTGGTGGCTTGCTGGCACTTTTGAGCGGGGTGGTGGCGTTTAACTGGGTGTACGGTTCTAGAAAGTTGCGGGAAAGCGAAGCTAAGTATCGGCAATTGGTTGAGAATGCTAACAGCATCATTGTGCAGTTAGACAGTGAAGGAAATATTGCTTTTTTTAACGAGTTTGCTGAATCTTTTTTGGGGTATTCAGAAGCCGAAATAATTGGCAAAAGTGCGATCGGCACACTTTTTACGTCGGCAGATATGTCGGAAAATGACTTAGTAAGAATGATTCAAGACTGTTTGGAAATCCCGGAACACTATTTCAAACATGAAAATGAAAACATCCGTAGCAATGGGGAAAAAGTGTGGGTAGATTGGAAAAATCAACCTTTGCTGGATGCGAAAGGACGCTTGACGGGGGTGCTGTGTATTGGAACGGATATTAGCGATCGCAAATTTGCCGAAATAGCCCTGCAAGATTCTGAAGCAGAATTGCGGGCCTTGTTTGCCGCCATGAACGACGTAATTTTTGCGATCGATCGGGAGGGACGCTACCTGAAAATTGCGCCGACAAATCCCGATCTTTTGTACAAACCGCCGGCAGAAGTTATCGGCAAAACTATGCAGGATATCCTGCCCCCAGAAACCGCGGATTTTTTCCTGAGTCAAATTCAACTTGCTCTCGATACAAAGCAGATGCTTTCACTAGAATATAGCCTGCAAATTGGCAACAGAGAAAGTTGGTTTGCTGCTAGCCTTTCACCAATGCAGTCAAACACTATTCTTTGCGTAGCCCGCGATATTACGGAGAGCAAGCAAGCTGAAAGTTGGTTGGATGGTCAAAAACAAATATTAGAAATGATTGCTAAGAGTGTTCCTCTGGGCGATACTTTAAATGCCTTAGTTAAAATGATCGAGCAGCCATCTAGAGATATGATGGGTTCGATTTTACTTTTAGATAAAGAAGGCAAACACCTGATGCACGGAGCTGCGCCCAGTTTACCTGAGAGTTACAATGCTGTTATTCATGGTACTGCGATCGGTCCTAATGTTGGTTCCTGCGGCACTGCTGTCTACCGTCGCGAACAGGTGATCGTTACAGATATTGCCAGCGATCCTTTGTGGGCAAATTATCGAGATATAGCTATAAAATTTGGACTAAGAGCTTGTTGGTCTACTCCTATTTTCTCATCTCAGGGTCAAGTCTTGGGAACTTTTGCGATGTATTATTCTGAGCCACACACTCCCCTAGATTTTGAGTGGCAATTAATCGAAGCGGTAAGTAATTTAGCCGGAATTGCGATCGAGCGCAAACAAGCAGAAGAAAGTCTTAAACAATTGAATGAAGACTTAGAAAATAGAGTGTTCGAGCGGACATCGGAATTGAGCAAAGCTTTTAACCAGTTGCAAACAGAAATTGCCGAACGCCAGGAAGCAGAGCAAGAATTAATAGCCAGCGATCGCAAATTTCAAAAGCTTTCGGCTAATTTGCCTGGGGTGATTTATCAAAGTTTATTGAGTCCAGATGGCTCTGTTAGTTTCCCTTACATGAGTCCGGCTTGCCGAGAAATCTTTGAATTAGAACCAGAAGCAGTTCAGCAAAATTCTGATTTGTTAATAGATTTGGTTCATCCCGAACACCGCCAAAAATATCACGAATCCCTTGCTATTTCTGCCCAAACTCTGCAACCTTGGCAGTGGGAAGGACGGCTAATTCTTCCCTCGACCAAAATTAGATGGTTTCAGGTGATTTCCCGTCCAGAAGCTAAGGAAAACGGCGATATTCTTTGGGACGGTATCACCATTGATATTACCGATCGCAAACAAGCTGAGTTAGCTTTGCAAGAGAGTCAGCAGTTTATTCAAAAAATCGCCGATGCTACTCCCGGTATTTTGTATCTCTACGACTTGGAAGAACAGCGAAATGTCTACGCTAATGCTTCGATGGGTACACTTTTGGGCTATACATTTGACGAAATTGAAGCGATGGGTGCGTCGCTTATGCCTCAGTTAATCCACCCGGAAGATTTGACTAAAGTTGCAGAACATCATGCTAGCTTTGCAGGAATTCAAGATGGGGAAGTTTGGGAAATTGAGTATCGGATGCTGGCGGCGAATGGTCAATGGTTTTGGCTGCAAAGTCGGGATACTATTTTTAGCAGGAATTCAGAGGGACGGTGCAAGGTGATCGTTGGATTTTCTCAGGATATTACGACTCGCAAAGCAGCAGAGGAAGCACTCATAAAAAGTGAGGTGCGAGAAAGAGAAAGATCTCAACAACTCGAAGAAGCGCTGCGGTCATTGCGCTCTACTCAAACTCAGCTAGTTCAAAATGAAAAAATGTCTTCCCTGGGGCAACTGGTGGCCGGTATCGCTCACGAAATCAACAATCCTGTTAACTTTATTCACGGTAATATCACTTATCTCAATCAGTATACCAAACAGTTGCTAGACTTGGTAATTCTTTACGAACAGGAGTATCCCGAACCTAATTCAAAAATTCTCGATCGCAGAGAAGAAATAGATTTAGATTTCTTAGCTGAAGACTTAACAAAAATTATGGGTTCGATGCAGGTGGGAACCGAGCGGATCAGGCAGATTGTTTTGTCTCTGCGTAATTTTTCGCGGCTGGACGAATCGGAAATGAAGCCGGTCGATCTTCATGGAGGTATTGAGAGCACTTTGTTGATTTTGCAGCACCGTTTGAAGGCTCAGGATTCATGGCCTGCAATTCAAGTAGTTAAGGACTTCGGCAACTTGCCGCTGGTGGAGTGCTACGCGAGCCAACTTAATCAGGTGTTTATGAATATTATTGTGAATGGAATTGATGCGATCGAGGAACGATATCACAAGTTATCTGTTGCGGAAGCTGAGGCCAATCCTGGCCGGATTTCTATTTGCACTATGATGACGACTCAGAAAACGGTGATGGTGGAATTTTCCGACAATGGTACGGGCATCCCGGATGAGGCGATAAATCAGATTTTTAATCCGTTTTTTACCACGAAAGCAGTGGGGAAAGGTACGGGGTTGGGAATGTCTATTTCCCACTCGATAGTTGTGGAAAAACACAGGGGAAAAATAGAGTGTATTTCGTCCAGAGGACAAGGAACAACTTTTCAGATTCAGATTCCGATGGGCCAACTCGATCGCTCAAATAAGTAGTAGGGTGCGTCAGCGGAGATGATTTTCTCTACGCATTGATTGGCTACCAACTGACGCACCTTACAAGTTAGTGACTAAAATAGATCCAAGCTGCTTGGGAAGCAGTGCTGAATAAAACCTTTAATTGTATAAAATTAAAACTCATGGCTTTAATCATCGAAGCGTTGCACGCAATGGGACACAATGTCCGCTGGATGTCTTGGAATTTGTTTTTAGGTTTAGTACCGCTGGCGCTGAGTTTTTGGCTGTTTCGCAAACCCCGATCGCGCTGGCTGATCTGGGGGACGGGTTTTCTCCTGGGAGCTACTTTTTTGCCCAGTATGAGGCTGTTTTTCTTCTATCTGAAGCACGTTGTGCAAGATTTGGGTAAAACTTACGTTTTGGGGGCGATCGCCATTACACTCGCATTGATGGCTGTAGATATCTGGGTATTGCGGCAGCGCGGAGTTCGTTCTCTCCGCTGGTGGGGTGGTTTTTTCTGGTTTATCGCCTTTTTGCCAAACGCACCCTACGTTTTAACTGATATCATTCACCTGATTCGCCAAATTCAGGAGGGAAAATCGGTGTGGGTGGTGACTCTAGCTTTGATTCCCCAATATCTTGTGTTTATGCTAGCAGGGCTTGAGGCTTACGTGCTGTCGGTGATGAATTTGGGTTACTATTTAAGACAACAAGGTTGGGGTAAATTTATCCTGATAGCAGAGTTAACCATACACGCACTTTCGGCCCTCGGCATTTATTTAGGGCGATTTATCCGCTTCAACACTTGGGACATCCTGACTAACCCCGATGCCTTAGTTAACACCGTCATGAACGAATTGATTGGGAAACGTCCGGTTTTAGTGATGGTTGTAACTTTTGTAGTAATTGCCAGTTTATATTGGCTAATGAAGCAAGTCAGCTTGGGGATTAGCCAGCGATTTTACAGCAGCCCATCGCAGTCGGAGTTATCTGGGGATAGCGCAACTTCTTCCGGGCCAATCGATTTTAGATTTTAGATTTTAGATTTTAGATTTTAGAGGCAATCCCAGGGATGAATCCGGTAGCCCCGGACTAAATTACTGCGGGAGTCGATCGCAAAACTTGATATGCTATAACTGCCGAAGTAGTTTTGTAAACAGCAAAAATGAATCGATTTGACCGTCAGTTGTGGGATCGGTTTATTGCGATCGCCCAGCCTTATTTTTATCCTTTGGAGCCTGGGGGCGGCAGGACTTTTTTGGGATTAGTAGTGCTGTTGTTGATCTTTCTCTTCGCTGCAATGTTTTTTGCCGTCAGCGCTGTCTGTTTGCTAGGTCAAGCTTTTTTTCCAGAGTTTGTCAACAATATTGCGGCGGGCTTAGTTAGTTTGTTGCAAGGAATTATTAATTCGCCGGCAATTGTCATTATTGCTTTGATGCTAATTCTTCCTTTCAGCGCTTTTGTCTTTTTCAAAGGCCGATTGCTCCCCCATTGGCAATCCTGGGCTTTATTGGCTTTATTGCTGTTATTGTCCCTCTCAGTCAGCGGTCTAAATGTAATAATTAGCTACGTCAGTAACTTTTTTGATACAGCACTGGCCAAGAAAGACCAGCTCAATTATTGGAAGTATCTTTTTGTCTATGCAGGCGTCTTTGTAGTCGGCACTCCCATTGTGGTAATTTACCGCTATACCCAAGATAAATTGGGTCTCTACTGGCGGGAGTGGATGACTAATAAGTTCCTCGAAAAGTATTTTCACAATCGGGCTTATTACGCAATCAAATCCCACCAAGAAATCGACAATCCCGACCAGCGAATTTCTGAAGATGTCAGATCGTTTACCCGGACAAGTTTGGCATTTATGCTGATCGTACTGGGAGCAATAGTTGATATTATATCTTTCACGGGTATCCTGTGGTCGATCTCAAAAGAACTTTCGATTTTCCTGATTGTCTATGCTATTTTAGGAACCACCGCCACTCTAGTTTTTGGTCAAAGATTAGTACCTCTGAATTTCGAGCAAATTAAAAAAGAAGCTAACTTCCGCTACGGACTGGTTCACATTCGCGACAACGCCGAATCCATTGCTTTTTATAGAGGGGAGGAGCAGGAATCATTTCAAATAAAGCAGCGATTCGTGGAAGTATTCCGCAATTTTAATTTGCTAATTGGTTGGCAGCGGAATCTGGATTATTTCACAACTGGATACGGATATGCTGTTGTGATTATTCCGGCTTTGTTTCTGGCTCCCGCTTACTTTACCGACCAAAGCGGTCACAATCCAGTTTGGAGATATCAGTCAAGCTGGTTTTGCTTTCAGTCAGGTTTTGCGCGCTTTTTCTGTGATTGTCAACCAAATTGAACCGCTCTCGTCTTTTGCGGCTAGTATCAATCGTTTGGCTATCTTTACAGATACTCTGGAACCGGAAAGATCAGTATCTCGTACAGGAGGAACTACCATAGATATAACGGTTGATTCGCAGTTGAAACTGGAACACGTTACTTTAGATACTCCGAAACATCAAAAGACTTTAATTAGCGATTTGTCGGTAGCAGTGCAGCCTGGTGAAGGACTGTTAATTGTAGGTCAAAGCGGTGCTGGGAAGAGTTCTTTGCTGCGGGCAATTGCGGGTTTGTGGGACTCAGGAACGGGCCGTTTGGTGCGGCCGGAACTCGGCGAAATGCTGTTTTTGCCGCAGCGTCCTTATATGATTTTGGGTAGTTTGCGATCGCAACTCCTCTACCCCAACACCAGCAGCGAGGTGGACGAGGAAAAATTGCGCGCAGTTTTGACATTAGTAAACTTAGCAGATTTGCCGGACAGATTGGGCGGTTTTGACGCAGATTTAGATTGGGCTGATGTTTTGTCTTTGGGAGAACAGCAGCGGCTGGCTTTTGCCAGATTGTTGCTAACCCAACCGCGATACGCTATTTTGGATGAGGCGACAAGTGCTTTAGATTTGAAGAACGAGCAACATTTATACGAACAGTTACAAGCAACTAAAACTACCTTTGTGAGTGTCGGCCACAGAACGAGTTTGTTGCAATATCACCAGCAGGTTTTGGAACTGTTGGGTGATGCGACTTGGCGGCTGGTTTCGGTCGAAGAATATCGCGATCGCGCGAAGGTTTTTGCCTAATCTTGTAGGGGCCCAGAGTCCCGCAGCACTTTAAGTGTTGCGGGGTTCTAATCCACTTCGGACTGCAAAAGCAAACTGAAAATTGCCAGTGGGAATTCCTAGCGGATTCCAACTCACCAGAAAGACGAGCGGGAAGCCCCTGACTTCAGGCATGGGGAGGAACGCGGCTGCGACGACCGCCGCCTTGAACTAAAATCCATAGGAATAACCATCCTTTTTGTGAATAGATTTGCAATATTTATGACTAATTCCCGCTACTCTTCCCGCCGTTGTGGCGATGTCGAACGAACCGGATGCGCGGCAAAGAATTCGTCCCACATAGGAGCCGACCTTCTTGCCTGCTGTGACGGTAGCGCTGACAATATCGCCGGTCTGAAAACCGAAATGGATTTGCTTTCTCGACTTGTGACGAATTGGGAAGCCAAACTTATCTGTGCCGCACATTTGTCGAGTACCGTGTCCTGCTGCCTTAATTAGCAGCGGTTGAGAAGTCAGCACTTTTAATTCTTCGACTTTGCCTACACAAGCAGCATCTAACCAGTGAGTTTTAGCTAAATTTAATCGAGTGCGGTTGAACTTTGTTAGACCACCACTGCCTGTAGAAACAAGCAAGCCAGTCATACGAAGTCGGTTAAATAACGCCCAGCGAGTTGAATTGACTGCTGCTGCGTCTTTTAAAGACCGCTTTGCTTGAGATAGAATTCGCTTCAAAATTTCTGGCTTTTTGGAGAGGAATTGCTCAATATCTTGAGTTCCCTTCCGAGTATTACAATTTTCGCAAGCAAGGCAAAGATTAGAAATACGATTAGATCCGCCTTTGGCTTTGGGATGAATGTGTTCGACTTGTAGCGGTGTATCCGTAACTCCACAATACGCGCACTTCCTATCCCATTTATTCAACAAGTATTCGCGGATTTCGTAACCACATAAAACGCCTTGCTGGTACTCCAGTCCACTAATTTCTGGATTTTCTCGTCGTTGTAAGTCGAATCGCACAAGTTCTTGAGCAATAGAACTAATGGGAGCGACTTTCATTAATCTAGTTACCCATGTCAGGATTGTTTCGACACGATGTTGCAAGCTTGGAGCCAGCCATCCTTTAGGGCAAGTTCTATTTAGAAATCTAGCCTTTCGATAACGAGTATGGCGATTTCTCCTGCCTCTACGCAGTGAACGGCGAGACTCCAAACAGGCTTTAATTGATTGACCTCGGTGAGTTAGTTCTGCACCAAAGATTACGTTTTCTCCTTCGACTAATGCAATGCCCGTGGTTTGGGAGCCAGGATCTATTTTAAGAGTGATGGGTTGTTGGGATACCGTTACCTCTACTTTGAGAATTAGCGTGAATGGATACCTTTTGAAAACAGCAGCTTTGCCAGTGGTTAGCAATTTACGAGCCATTCCTGGGCGGATTGGATTGAGCGGTCGTTTTTGGGTATCAAGTACAAAAACGAAATTAGACATAAAGTCCTCCATTGCTGGGTAAAGTTCGCTTCGCCGAATGTTTTCATGAGCTTGTCGTGCTCAAAAGCACTGGTCCTTAACCCCGTTACAGCCTGTTTAACTTCCGGCGATAGAGCGTACAAACTAGCGACGCATTCTGTAGGTATCGTGACCAAAGAAAACGTAGGACCAAGGGATGTCTGAGGCTGGTCGATGCTTGCTGGCTTGCATCCCGCTCGGAACGAGCCGGACAGTCCCTACAAGCCCCTCGCCTTTAGGCGATGGGGTTCATGACACAATATAATAGAAGGTAGATTTTTAGTATAAGCGAGATTCCTACCTTGACTACTCAGATTCCTCAGAACTTTGTGCAAACGATCGCCAAAGAGCGCGCAGTCACAGATGCCGAGTTAGAAACTGTGTTTATGGCTCTCGACGGTCAAACTACGGCGAAAATCGCAACCAAGCTTGGGATTAGCGATATTGCGGTTCGCAAAAGACTCGGCGAGGTTTACAAAAAATTTCAGATTGGGGGGAACGGTCCTGGAAAGTTGTCGGAATTGAGACATCAGTTACTGTTTTTATACCAAACCGAGTCGGGAGCGAGGGATTTTATTCCCAGAGGTAGAGGAGTTTTATCCAAGATTGCGATCCTCTCCGAGGGCTTCGCTAACGGACACCGACAACAAGATTGGGGCGAAGCACCAGATGTTTCGGTTTTTTACGGACGGAATGAAGAATTAACTACTTTAAAACAGTGGATTGTATCAGATAATTGTCGGTTGGTGGCGCTACTGGGTTTGGCTGGCTGCGGCAAAACAACTCTCGCGGTGCAATTGGCCTCACAGATCAAGCATGAGTTTGATTTTGTGATTTGGCGCTCTTTGCGATCGACACCTTCTGCACAAGACTTTTTAACTAACTTAATTCAAGTTTTTTCCAACCAACAAAAACCCGATTTGCCGCTCGACCTCAACGGCAAAATATCCCGGCTGGTTGAGTATCTGCGTTTTTCCCGCTGTCTGCTGATTTTCGACGATTTTGAAGCAATTTTGCAGCCATCAGAGTTAGCGGGACACTACCGCGAAGGCTACGAGGGATATAGAGAGTTAATCCTGCGGCTCGCCGAGGTAAATCACCATAGCTGTTTGGTCCTAGTTAGTTCGGAAGAACCGACAGAATTGGCTTTGCTAACCGCCGAAAAAGTGCGCTGTTTAAAACCTGCTATTTCCCCGGAAATTGCGCGGTATATTTTCCAAGAAAAAGGTTTATCAGCTAAAGATAAAGATTGGAAAATATTGATGGCGCGGTACGGAGGAAATCTGTTAGCGTTGAAAATTGTGGCGGCAACGATTCACGATTTTTTCGAGGATAATGTCTTTAAGTTTTTGGAAGCAACGGCATTATTTATTGATGAACGCATCAGTAATTTGCTCGCGCAGGAGTTCGATCGAATGTCGAGTGCGGAAACCGATATTGCCTACTGGTTGGCGATTGCTCAAAGTCCGATTTCCCTGGCGAAGTTGCGAGAGGATATGTTCATCAAGTCGTCGCTTTCAGATTTGCTAAAAAATCTGGATTCTTTAGGTCGTCGGTCGCTGATTGAAAAAATCCAGCCCGGGGAAACTGTTTTTATGCTTCAGCCTTTGATGGTGAAATATGTTAGCGACAGATTAGTATATCAGATTATATCTGAGGTTTTGGAGGCGATTAATACCCAAGGAATCGAAAAAATGCAGTTGTTGAAGACTCACAATTTTAGCACAAGTATTGCTAAAGGAAAACAAAGTAAAGAGCGTCGAAGTAATTCTATTTTAGAATTAGTTAAAAATCGCCTGCAAGTGTTGTTTCTCAAAACTACAGGTTTTGAAGAACCGCTAAATATCCTGACGAAAGTTGCCTCTGATATGGAGCATAAATCGACCCTAGAGGTGGGATATGCTAGGGAAAATCTGGCGCAGATTATTGCCGAATTGACAAGTTATTGTAAGTAATATCATGGGCATAGGACATAGGGCATAGGGCATAGGGCATAGGGCATACTATAGAACAACAAAAAAAGCGATCGCCCTTGATGACTGCGATCGCCCAATGCTCAACAAAAACAGAGTTTGATAAAATTATTTGAAAATGCCCAAAACTGATGCAGATTCAGACCCTGTAATTTTACCCAAAGCAGGCGCTCTTTGAGCCTGTGCAATTTGGGGAACCAAAATTCCCTTCGCATAAATCCGAGGATTTTCCTGAGCAATTTGGATGTAAGATTGCCGGACTTCTGCGTTCACTGCGACAGTCTTTGCATCATAAACTTGCATCGCCATCTTAGGATAGAAACCAATACCAACAATCGGTATCAAAAAGCAAAATGCGATCGCCACTTCGCGAGGTTGAGCATCGATAAACTTGGCATCCCCCGGCAAAACGCAACTATTACCGAAACAAACCGCTTCATCCAGATTATTTCTCTGATTCTGCAAATCTAAATCCTCGATGTCACAAGCCGCTGCGGCTCCAGAATTATAAAATAGCTGGCGCAGCATCGAGAGCAAATAAATCGGTGTCAAAATCACTCCAACCGCCGCCAGAAACACAATCACAGCGCGGAAAGAATCGCTGTAGATATCGCTAGTTGCCACACCCACAAATATGGAGAGTTCGCTAGCAAAACCACTCATACCAGGAAGTGCTAAGGAAGCCAGAGCGCCCGCCGTAAACAAGGCAAACACTTTGGGCATAACTGTACCAATCTCGCCCATTTCATCCATAACCATTGTATGGGTGCGATCGTAAGTAACGCCAGCCAGAAAGAACAAAACTGAGGCGATTAAACCGTGAGAAATCATTTGCAACAGAGCACCGTTGATTCCTAAGTCATTGAAAGAAGCAATACCGAGGAGCACGAATCCCATGTGAGAAATCGACGAATTCGCTAGGCGGCGCTTCATGTTCGTTTGGCCAAAGGAATTCAGCGCACCATAGATAATATTGACCACGCCGAGCACCACCATAATCGGTGCAAAGTAAACGTGTGCTTTGGGAAGAAGTTCCAAATTCAGACGAATCAAGCCGTATCCGCCCATTTTTAACAGCACACCGGCCAGAATCATCGACACGGGAGAAGATGCTTCGCCGTGCGCGTCAGGGAGCCAAGTGTGAAAGGGGAAAATAGCCAGTTTCACGCCGAAAGCAACCAGCAATCCTGCATAAAGCAGTAATTCTAAACCCAGCGGGTAGTCTTTCAAGCCTAGTTCCACCATGTCGAAGGTGGGAGTACCTCCGCCGTAGAATGCCATTGCTAAAGCTGCGATTAAAATGAAAATTGAAGCGCCTGCGGTATAAATCAAGAATTTGGTAGCTGCGTAGCGGCGGTTTTGGCCGCCCCAAATCGAGATTAGCAGGTAAACCGGAATTAGTTCTAGTTCCCAGACAATGAACAGTAGCATGATGTCTTGGGCGACGAAGACTCCTATCTGTGCGGAGTACATCACCAGCATCAGGAAGTAGAAAAGTCGTGGTTTGCGATCGACTTCCCAGGCTGCAAAGATTGATAGCGTCGTCACCAATCCCGCCAACAGTACCAGCGGGACTGACAATCCGTCAACCGAAACAGACCAGTTGAGGCCTAAAGAAGGTATCCAGGGATATTGTTCTACGATTTGGAAAGTAGAGATGCTCGGATCGTAATGAGTCCAAAACACCCAGCACATTAATACAAAATCTGCAATTGCGACGCCTAGGGCATACCAGCGAATGGTTTTGCCATTTGTGTCAGGCAGAAAAGGGATGGCGACGGAAGCTACGAGGGGTAGTAGGACAATCGCGGTCAGCCAAGGAAATTGATCCGCTATCATGGGGTGAGAATAAATATTTAGTGGGAGATGACTAAAATTATAATACTAAATTTAATAAAAACTTAAGATTTATTCATAATTGTTTATTATATCGAGATCAATACGGATTTACCAATCACGAATTGCTACAAAAGTCAATTGATTTGAGATTTGAGATTTGAGATTTGAGATTCAGGACTTACGCACAACAAATATAGCGTTTTATAGGGGCAATCTCCCTGTGGTTGCCCCCGTCTGTGGTGATGTTGCGATCGCCAATCAGCCTTCAATCCGGCAAATCTGGATCAACTCCCAATTCGCGCAACTTAGCCGCCAATCGTTCTGCTCTTTGGTGTTCCTGCTGTGCTCTGTGGCGTTCCTGCTGTGCTTGCTCGGAACTCCACAACAACAAATTACCTGAATTATCCCACCAACGCAGCCAGTTCATGGTTTGTCCCAACCGTTCCCCAAACCAAATCCCCAGATACAGTTCCAGTTGTGGAATCCACACCCGCCCCTGCTCATTTGCTGAGTGTAGAACATATCGTCCATCTTGCAAATAACGGACTTCTAAACTTCTATCGTAGGGGTCATAAGTGACATAAGTAGGAACTTGAAGAATCTGTTCATAAAAGTAGAATTTGCCATAGGGGGGAGTTGCTCTGAGTGATAATTCTCCTCCCTCGGCTTCTGAGAGAAACTCCATCGCGATCGCCACATTAGCACCATCAGTATTAGGAGTATAACTACGGCGAATTACCCCTTCGGGTAGAGGATGCACTTGAGGCACATAAAACCAGTCTGGAGCTTTGACAACAGTGTTTTTATTAACAGTTGCAACTAGCCCTAAATTAGAAGCAATTAGCATTTCTGGCTGAATATACCCGGCGGCTCCGAGTGCATCAGTCAGAGCAGCCGCCAGAGCGGGTTGTTGAGTATTTTCCACAGGATCGTCGGGTAATACGAAGTTAGCGGGTAGGGGTTCCCAAGTGACGGTTGGTTTGGCTTTGATATAAGGGGCTTCGAGTACCATTTTATTAACCTTCAACCAGAAATGTTTGTGTAAATTTGTCTATCTTAACTCAAGTTGCTAGTTTCTGGATGGGGATGGGGCGGGTCGATCTGATTTGTCGGTGGGTAGCAAAGATTTCGGCGAACCCGCCCCTACAATTATTGATCTTCTTCCTGGGAATTGTCACTGGGATTTAAAACCTTGCCTAACATATTACCAATTAAGGGTAATTGGGCGATCGCCATTTTCATTAATTCTCAGAAAGTTTCATAATCAGCCATTAAGCCAAACACTTTTGACTTTAAATCGATTTGTCTTCTCTTGCTTGCTTGTGACGGAAATATTCGCGGATGGCGTTAATACCTTGTTCTGCAATTTCAATTGGGGGATCTTCGAGGGGGTTGTTCGTTAAATCAAGTGCGGATAAATTGGTGAGACGGGTGATAGATTCTGGTACGCTTGTCAGTCCGTTGTTCCATAAAGCAAGTTGGGATAAATTGGTGAGACGGGAAATAGTTTCTGGTACGCTTGTCAGTCCGTTGTTCCATAAAGCAAGTCTGGATAAATTGGTGAGACGGGTGATTGATTCTGGTACGCTTGTCAGTTCGTTGTCACTTAAATCAAGTGTGGATAAATTGGTGAGGCGGGTGATAGTTTCTGGTACGCTTGTCAGTCCGTTTCCACCTAGATTAAGATAGGATAAATTGGAGAGACGGGTGATAGATTCTGGTACGCTCGTCAGTTGGTTGTAACTTAAAGAAAGTGCGGATAAATTGGTGAGACGGGTGATAGATTCTGGTACGCTCGTCAGTTTGTTGTTCGTTAAATCAAGTGCGGATAAATTGGTGAGACGGGCGATAGATTCTGGTACGCTCGTCAGTTTGTTGTTACTTAAATTAAGTCTGGATAAATTGGAGAGACGGGAGATAGATTCTGGTACGCTTGTCAGTTGGTTACTATCTAAATTAAGATCGGATAAATTGGTGAGACGGGTGATAGATTCTGGTACGCTCGTCAGTTTGTTGCCATATAAAGAAAGTGCGGATAAATTGGTGAGATGGGAGATAGATTCTGGTACGCTCGTCAGTTGGTTCCAACTTAAATCAAGTGTGGATAAATTGGTGAGACGGGAGATAGATTCGGGTACGCTCGTCAGTTTGTTGCCATATAAATTAAGATAGGATAAATTGGTGATACGGGTGATAGATTCTGGTACGCTCGTCAGTTTGTTGTTCGTTAAATCAAGTGTGGATAAATTGGTGAGACGGGTGATAGATTCTGGTACGCTTGTCAGTTTGTTGAAACTTAAATTCAACTTTTCCAACCATTCCAACTCAAACACCTCGGTCGGAATTTCGGTTAATGAATTACTCCTCAAATCTAATTCAGTGAGGCGTTGTTCCTTGACTCGTTGAATTAATCGGAAATATTTACGAATCGCGTTAATACCTTGTTTTGCAATTTCAATTGGGGGATCTTCGAGGGGGTTGCTACCTAAATCAAGTGTGGATAAATTGGTCAGACAGGTGATAGATTTTGGTACGCTCGTCAGTTGGTTGTTACTTAAATCAAGTTTGGATAAATTGGTGAGACGGGTGATAGATTCTGGTACGCTCGTCAGTTGGTTACTACCTAAATAAAGTTCGGATAAATTGGTGAGATGGGAGATAGATTCTGGTACGCTCGTCAGTTGGTTCCAACTTAAATCAAGTGTGGATAAATTGGTGAGACGGGTGATAGATTCTGGTACGCTCGTCAGTTGGTTGTCATATAAAGAAAGTGCGGATAAGTTGGTGAGATGGGAGATAGATTCTGGTACGCTCGTCAGTTTGTTGTTACTTAAATAAAGTTCGGATAAATTGGTGAGACGAGAGATAGATTCTGGTACGCTCGTCAGTTGGTTGTTACTTAAATCAAGTTCGGATAAATTGGTGAGACGGGTGATAGATTCTGGTACGCTAGTCAGTTGGTTTTCAACTAAATAAAGTTCGGATAAATTGGTGAGATGGGAGATAGATTCTGGTACGCTCGTCAGTTGGTTGCCGCTTAAATCAAGATAGGATAAATTGGTGAGACGGGTGATAGATTCTGGTACGCTAGTCAGTTGGTTGCCACTTAAAAAAAGTATGGATAAATTGGAGAGACGGGTGATAGATTCTGGTAGGCTCGTCAGTTGGTTGTCACTTAAAGAAAGTGCGGATAAATTGGTGAGACGGGTGATAGATTCTGGTAGGCTCGTCAGTTGGTTGCGAGTTAAATCAAGACCGGATAAATTGGTGAGACGGGTGATAGATTCTGGTACGCTCGTCAGTTGGTTGCGAGTTAAATCAAGATAGGATAAATTGGTGAGACGGGTGATAGATTCTGGTACGCTAGTCAGTTGGTTTTCAACTAAATAAAGTTCAGATAAATTGGAGAGACGGGTGATAGATTCTGGTACGCTCGTCAGTTGGTTGTTGCTTAAATTCAACTTTTCCAACCATTCCAACTCAAACACCTCGGTCGGAATTTCGGTTAATGAATTACCGCTCAAATCCAATTCAGTGAGGCGTTGTTCCTTGACTCCTTGAATTAATCGGAAATATTTACGAATCGCCTTAATACCTTGTTTTGCAATTTCAATTGGGGGATCTTCGAGGGGGTTGCTACCTAAATCAAGTTTGAATAAATTGGTGAGACGGGTGATAGATTTTGGTACGCTCGTCAGTTGGTTGTTACTTAAATCAAGTTTGGATAAATTGGTGAGACAGGTGATAGATTTTGGTACGCTCGTCAGTTGGTTGTTACTTAAATCAAGTTTGGATAAATTGGTGAGACGGGTGATAGATTCTGGTACGCTTGTCAGTTGGTTACTACCTAAAAAAAGTGTGGATAAATTGGTGAGACGGGTGATAGATTCTGGTACGCTTGTCAGTCCGTTTTCGCTTAAATCAAGTGTGGATAAATTGGTGAGACGGGTGATAGATTCTGGTACGCTTGTCAGTTGGTTACTACCTAAAAAAAGTGTGGATAAATTGGTGAGACGGGTGATAGATTCTGGTACGCTTGTCAGTTGGTTACTACCTAAAAAAAGTGTGGATAAATTGGTGAGACGGGTGATAGATTCTGGTACGCTTGTCAGTTGGTTGCCCATTAAATAAAGATAGGATAAATTGGTGAGACGGGTGATAGATTCTGGTACGCTTGTCAGTTGGTTGCTACCTAAATCAAGTGTGGATAAATTGGTGAGACGGGTGATAGATTCTGGTACGCTCGTCAGTTGGTTGTTATATAAATAAAGTTCGGATAAATTGGAGAGACGGGTGATAGATTCTGGTACGCTCGTCAGTTGGTTGCCACTTAAATTAAGTTCGGATAAATTGGTGAGACGGGTGATAGATTCTGGTACGCTCGTCTGTTGGTTGCCACTTAAATTAAGTATGGATAAATTGGTGAGATGGGAGATAGATTCTGGTACGCTCGTCAGTTGGTTGCGACTTAAATTAAGTATGGATAAATTGGTGAGATGGGAGATAGATTCTGGTACGCTCGTCAGTTGGTTGTTCGTTAAAAAAAGTTTGGATAAATTGGTGAGATGGGAGATAGATTCTGGTACGCTCGTCAGTTGGTTGTCACTTAAAAAAAGTTCGTATAAATTGGTGAGACGGGAGATAGCTTCTGGTACGCTTGTCAGTTCGTTGTCACTTAAATCAAGTGTGGATAAATTGGTGAGACGGGTGATAGATTCTGGTACGCTTGTCAGTTGGTTGCTACCTAAATCAAGTGTGGATAACTTGGTGAGACGGGTGATAGATTCTGGTACGCTCGTCAGTTGGTTGCCACTTAAATTCAACGTTTCCAACCATTCCAACTCAAACACCTCGGTCGGAATTTCGGTTAATGAATTATTCATCAAATCTAATGCAGTGAAGCGGTGTTGCTTGACTTGTTGAATTTTTTGGCGAATTTCGTCTGTCATCATTTTTCTGTCCCCAAATATCTTTAAATATTACACTAAATGGTAAATATCACCGATCGAGCTAAGATTGATCTTAACCCGCCCATACCCGAACTCAGACCCCTCCATGACACCCGATGTTTCCCCCGGAGCCACTTCCGCCCCCGCCCCTCAAACAACACCCGAAGTCAGCCTCGATATGCAAGTCCGTCTTAAAACAGAAGATGGACAGCTACTGCTGCTACTCCCCTCAGAAACTAACACCAGTGAAACACCAACAGCGGCGGCTTCCACTTGGACTGAACTTTGGCAACAGCTAAAAGTTAGGCTAAATGCAGGAGAAAGGTTTTGGCAGCCCAATGCCGAAGTACAATTGATGGCGAGCGATCGCCTTTTAGATATTCGTCAACTGCAAGACATCGCCGAAGCCCTATCGGAAGTCGAACTTCAACTAAAACGAGTCCATACCAACCGCCGTCAAACAGCCGTTGCCGCAGCCACCGTCGGCTATTGTGTAGAACAGCAGCCTCCTGTTTCAACCCTCACTAAAGCCCCCGCAGCCAAACCGCAATCCCTCGCGGAACCTTTATATTTGCAGATGACAGTGCGATCGGGCGTAGAAATTCGCCATCCGGGCACCGTCGTACTTTTGGGAGATGTCAATCCTGGCGGCGCAGTCATCGCCGGAGGCGATATCCTGATTTGGGGCCGTTTGCGAGGCGTCGTTCATGCTGGTGCTGGCGGCAACACCAAAAGCGTGATTATGACCTTGCAGATGGAACCGATGATGATTAGGATTGCTAAATATGTTGCCAGAGGCCCAGAAACCCCGCCCGCTCAGTTTTTCCCGGAAGTCGCCTACGTGACACCTCAAGGGATTCGGATTGGCAGAGCTTCTGATTTTGACAAAACGCAGTTGATGGGTTAGTGATGATTGGTTAGTTGTTATTGGTTAGTTGTTATTGGTTAGTTGTTATTGGTTAGTTGTTATTTTAGTCCTGGACGCAACTGGCACACGACCATTGACTTGTAGGGTGCGTCAGACTTTCGTTATAGGACGAGGATCGAGGCTTTGGGATAGTAGAGCACCTTACTAATTGTGACACTTGGCCTTAGTCCTGTATTTGTTAGTTGTTATTTTAGTCCTGGACGCATCAAAACCAAAGAAACCGGGTTTTTGCCGTTTTGCGGTCTGTAGCGCGTCTTATCGCCAAAAAACCCGGTTTCTGACCACCCGTGCGTAAGTCCTATAAAATCTAAATCTAAAATCGCTTATGGCTCGCATTATTGTTGTTACATCAGGGAAAGGCGGAGTTGGCAAAACCACCTCGACAGCCAATCTCGGCATGGCTTTAGCTAAGCGGGGGCGCAATGTTGCCGTGATTGATGCCGATTTCGGTCTCAGAAACTTAGACTTGCTGCTGGGCTTAGAAAATCGCATTGTTTACACTGCACTCGAAGTGCTCGCAGGAGAGTGTCGCTTAGAGCAAGCTTTGGTGAAAGATAAGCGTCAGCCGCGTTTGGTACTGTTGCCGGCAGCCCAAACTCGGATGAAAGATGCCATTAGCGCTTCGCAAATGAAGCAACTGGTTGAGATGTTGAGCGGTAAGTACGACTATATTTTGATCGACTCTCCGGCGGGAATTGAACAAGGTTTTCAAAATGCGATCGCCCCGGCTCAAGAAGGTGTGATTGTCACTACTCCAGAAATCGCTGCTGTCAGAGATGCCGATCGAGTCATCGGCTTGCTGGAAGCCAACAACGTCAAGAAAATCAACCTAATCGTCAACCGGATCAGACCCGCAATGGTACTCGCCAATGATATGATGTCGGTGCAAGACGTGCGGGAAATTCTCGCCATACCGCTGCTGGGCGTAGTTCCTGATGACGAGCGCGTCATTGTTTCCACCAACCGAGGGGAACCATTAGTATTATCAGAAACACCTTCTTTGGCTGGAACAGCCTTCGACAATATTGCTCGCCGCTTGGAAGGGGAAAAAGTCGATTTTCTCGATCTAAATCCCCGTCCCGAAACCTTTTTTAGTCGCCTCCTCAAGTTTCTCAACACTAAAATTATCTGATTTGTCTAGCCTGGATTTTCCCAAAGTTATAGCAACCGCCAAGACGGTTAGGATATTCTTAATCGCTGAAGCCATTGCTATTATTCCTTTTTTGTACCCTTGTTCCTTGTTCCTTGTTCCTTGTTCCTTGTTCCTTGTTCCTTGTTCCTTGTTCCTTCTTGCTTCTTCCTTCGGTTATAACTTTTTCTATGCCTAATCCTTGACAAATGAGTACAACCCATGCTATATACACTTTTCGATCGCCTTTTCCCGTCCACGTCTGACAACAGCCGCGATGAGGTCAAACGCCGCCTCAAACTGGTTCTCGCCCACGATCGGTCAGAACTCAGCCCAGAAATGGTTGAGTCGATGCGCCGAGAAATTCTGGAGGTGGTGTCTCGCTATGTGGAAATCGATACCATCGGGTCAGAGTTTTCGCTCTCCAGCGACCAGCGGTCTACAGCACTGATTGCAAATCTCCCCATCCGGCGAGTTAGGCTCGATACAGTACCGGCAAATTTACCGGAGTATGTAGTCGAAAGTCTAGCGGATCAGGACTAATAATTCATCGCTCTTTCCAGAGGTGATTGTAACTGGAGTTCTAAAGGTCGATCGGGGCGAATTAGCATACCGGGTAAATCATTTTTTACTAATATTTTTTCGCCTATTTCAGCAGTGGCGCTCGGCCAAAGTACCCAACGACTGCCTTGGGGAAGAGTGCTTAAACTTGCAGACTCTTTGAGATCATATTGAGTCAGCCAAATAATCGGCAGTTTGGGCGGTTTCTCACTCTTCGACAAAATACTATCTTCCCCTGCATTAACTGCTGCTAAAGTTTCCAAAACTACCCGGTTCCCGGATACGAGTCCACTTCCAGCAGTCCAAAGTTTGACGTTTAACAGGCGCTTGCTAGCATAGAAGTATAGGGACGCAGCTACTGTCACGGCTCGTTCAAATTCCTTTGGCTGCCATGTCGCACCGCTGTCGAGAGCAATAATAATTTCTTGACCGCCGGCTGCAACTTCTAACTCCCGCACCCGCAGTTCACCGTAGCGGGCGCTGGTGCGCCAGTGAATCAAACGGGTGGGGTCTCCGTGTCGGTAAGGTCTCAGGGTGCGAGTGAGTCCTTCGGTGGCATTTTGCGATCTCCTGCGATCGTACAATTGCGGACTGTCTTCTTGACCGATGCGATCGATCAAAGGACAAGTGCTCAACGGCAAAACCTGCGGGTAAACCACCGCCACCGCTTTCGCCGGCTGGCTGCGCCGACACCAAAACAACCCCAAAGGTGCTCCTGTCTTCAAGTGTACCTCTTGCCAGCGATAGATGCCCCGCTGCTTGACTTCCAGGTAGTATATATCCCTGTAAATACTGGCGGGCGCGATGACCTCGATCGGGCGGAAAACCTGCTCTCCTAGTACAAATGGCAGAATGTCTCTGATTTGCAACAGGGTTTTAGGTTCGTGGGAGCGATTTTCGATTTCTAGTTCGATCGTAATTTGGTCGCCGGCACTCACCGGTTCGATCGGGCGACGACGGACTTCTAAGGATTCGAGCGATCGAGCCGGCAAAACCGCCGCTATTCCCAACAGCGCCAAACTCACTCCGCTGAGAAGGTACAGCCACCCAGCCATTGTATTAGCCGCAGAGCCAAAAAAGAAAACAGTCAGCCCGACCAACAGCCCGCCCGCATAAGCAGGAGTTACAGCGCGAGTTTCGAGCCAGTCGGCAATTTTGTGACCGATGTTCATAAAAGTTGAAATTGTTAATTGCTGAACTATCGCCTAAGAGAGAGAGAGAGACTAATTGCAAATTATTATAATTTAACTTACACCGCCGGGAAGTCCCCCGCTCTACCTGTACCCAGGTGAGCGGTGGGATGATAGGCCCGTCAACGTAGGTACGGAGTTGACCAAATCTTTTTTCAGTATTATGTAGTAATATATTCAGACCAGGAGGTGATCTTGAGTGCTACATCAAGCTGTACAAGTCCGTCTGTATCCAACTGCATTGCAAGAAGCACTACTAGCCCAAACATTTGGATGTTCGCGTTGGTGGTGGAATTATGCCTTAAATAAATCCATTCAGGTTTATCAAGATACGGGTAAAGGGCTGGGACAGGTAGCACTCAACGCCCTACTACCTAAGCTCAAAAAAGCCGAAGATACGCTGTGGTTAGCTAATTGTTACAGTCAAGTTTTACAAGCTACAACACTTAATTTAACCACTGCTTACAAAAACTTTTTTGAGCAACGTGCAGGTTTCCCTAAGTTTAAATCTAAACATGGCAAACAGTCAATTCAATATCCTCAAAACGTCAAAATTGTTGATGGTAATGTCAAACTTCCTGGCAAGATTGGGATAGTCAAAGCCAAAATACATAGACTAATTGAGGGGAAAATCAAGACTGTAACTATTAGTAAAACACCATCAGGCAAATATTTGGCATCTATCCTAACAGAAATTGAAGGGGAAAATCAAAATGTTTCAGAAGGTAAGATTTACGGTATTGATTTAGGGTTAAAACACTTTGCTGTTGTCACTGATGGCGAAAATGTTTCTAAATACGATCATCCTAAACACCTTGCTAAACATGAGAAAAATCTCAAACGCAAACAGAAAAAATTAGCGCGTAAACACAAAGGGAGTAAATCCAGAAATAAATATCGTCAAGTTGTTGCCACATTGTACGAACGAGTTAGTAATTCCCGGCAAGATTTTCTACATAAACTTAGTCATAAGTTGGTCAGCGATAGCCAAGCTGTTATAGTAGAGAATCTTAATGTCAAAGGCATGGTTCGTAATCATAAATTGGCGAAGGCAATATCTGATGCAGGATGGGGAACTTTCACAAATTTCTTGGCTTACAAACTAGAACGAAAAGGCGCTAAGTTAGTTGAGATTGATAGATGGTTTCCCAGTTCCAAACTCTGTTCTAATTGTTTCTATCAAGTCAGTGAGATGCCATTAGATGTTCGTGAATGGACTTGTCCTAATTGTGGTACTGATCGTGACCGAGATGGAAACGCAGCTATCAATATTAGAGCAGAGGGGATCAGAATGCTAAAGACGGATGGTTCAGCCGTTTCTGCTGTAGGAGGGGATGTCAGACCCCATCTTGGGCGAAAGTCTAAGATGGGGCATTCGCCTGTGAGTACAGAAGCCGACACTGTACTTGGTACTCCAAGTCAGTGTGGGTAGTTCACCACCGAATTAGCTCTTAGCGATTAGATTGGAAATCTGCCATTTTTTAGCAAAAAATCTACATTGACCGGAGACAAAAAATGAACCCCTTAAATAATCCTACACCCGTTAGACCAGACGCCCAAGCCCGCCGATCGCCACCGCCACCACCGCCCTTGGCTATCACTCCCCCACCTCCTGCTCCCGCGCCCTCAGCCCCGCAGCCTCAAGAGACTCCCCTCAGTACGATCGAGCAAATGGTCAGAGATGCCCATAGCGCCGGAGCTTCCGACATTCACATTCGAGTCGGCCTTCTGCCTCGATTTCGGATTCGGGGCGTGATGCAAGTAGCCACCAGTCACCCCAAAGTAACACCAGAAATTTTTGAACATTACTTGGCAGAAATTCTCACCCCCGAACAGCGAAAACAATTTGTAAGTAGCAAGGAATTGGATACAGCTATTTTTTACCCAGGCTTTGTGCGGTGTCGGCTAAACTGTTTTGATTCCCTCAACGGCGGCGCGATCGTATTGCGTTTGATCGGTTTGAACATACCTACTATCGACTCCTTGAGGTTGCCAGAAGTCCTCAAAAATATCATCCTGCGCTCCCAGGGATTAATATTAGTTACGGGGCCTACTGGTTCAGGAAAATCGACAACAGTGGCTGCGATGATCGACCACCTCAACCAGATGGAGCAAAAGCACATAGTTACAATTGAAGACCCGATCGAATTCATTCACCCTTCTAAAAAATGTTTGGTCAGCCAGCGGGAAGTAGGCTTACACACCCACGAATTTCAACAAGCTTTGCGGGCTGTTTTGCGGGAAGATCCCGATGTCATTCTGATTGGGGAAATGCGCGATCGTGTCACCATCAATACAGCTTTGCAAGCAGCTCAAACTGGTCACTTAGTCTTGGGAACTCTCCACACTCGCAGCGCCATTAACGCTATCAACCGGTTGTTGAATATGTACCCCCCTGAGGAACAGCAGGGGATGCGGATTCAAATCTGCGACTCTTTGGTGGCTGTAGTTGCACAACTTTTGCTACCAACAGTTGACAACCGTCGCGTCGCAGTTCACGACATTTTAGTTAATACGCCTGCTATGCACGATTACTTGATGAAAGGTGATGAGGACGAAGCTTTCCGGTTGATGGAACATGATACTTACGAAGGAATGCAGCTTATTAACCAGGCTCTCTATAAAGTTGTGCTTGAGGGGAGAGTTACGATCGAAGAAGCAGCGAAAGCTTCTCCCGACGCCAGCGATTTAGACCGTCGCTTGCGGACAGGAGGCTACGATGCTGCGGATGCTCGCGACTTTAAAGGCAGCAAAAAAGAACGCAGCGTTAGTGCTAGGTAGTAGCGCCAAACTGAAGGGTAGAGAACATCAGCCTCTACCCTTTGCCTTGTATGTTAATTTATGTGTGTTTTTAATTTATTTCGGTCGATCGCCCGCACGGAAAATCCCTTGTTTGATTTTTCGATTCTCCACCCTGGGGGTGCGACTACATCTGGCTGATTGTTAAGTTTGTTTGGGGTATTGTCCAGGACGTAAATTACCCAGACATTCTGGACTTTTTCCGACCCAGCTACGAGAACACATTTATAGTTGATTGACAAACCATAATACAAGCGTTAAACTGATATTAGCATTCGTTTTGACAGTTTATAAAATGCTGCTGGGTTTTAAAACCGAACTTAACCCCAACAATAAACAACGTACTTTGCTGGCTAAATCAGCAGGGGTAGCTAGATATGCTTACAATTGGGGTCTTCAAATTTTAATTACCAGCTTAGAACATCATAAAACTCAACCAGAAAACCAAATTAAATTACCAACTGCCATAGATCTGAATAAGCGATTTACGGCTGAGGTAAAATCAGAAAACCCTTGGACTTATGAAGTGTCGAAAGGATGTCATAATTATGCTACCCGCCATGTTAGAGATGCTTTAAACAATTTCTTTAAACAACCAGAAAAGGGATTTCCCAACTTCAAAAAGAAAGGATTTCACGATAGTTTTACTTGTGATGGTTCCACAATAGTCTGTTCTACTTGGGTAAAGATTCCTAATATTGGTAAGGTCAGAACTTTTGAAAAATTACCAGCTTTGGGAAAAGTTAAAAGTTTCACCATTAGTAAAAAAGCAGATAAGTGGTTTGTAAGTTTCAAGAGAGAAACACCGTCACAGCCAATGAGAGAACCAATCGAAGTTGTAGGTGTTGATCAGGGAATTAAATCACTAGCAACTTTAAGCAATGGTCAAGTTATCCCCAATATAAAACCTCTGAAAGCGGCTCTAGGAAGACTTAGACAATTATCTCGGTCACTTAGTCGCCAGCAAAAAGGAACCGCATCTTATCAGGAAGCAAAGATTAAATTAGGACGGTTTCATTCGCACGTTGCGAATATCAGAAAAGACTATCTGCACAAATTAACTACATGGCTGGCCAAAACTTTTGATGCGATCTGTATTGAAGATTTAAACGTTAAAGGGATGCTGAAAAACCCTAAATGAGCTTCGCGCTATAGCCGATTTAGGTTTGTTTGAATTCCGAAGACAGTTGGAATATAAATGCCAGTTGTATGGTTCACATTTAGTAATAGTTGACCGCTGGTATCCGTCTTCTAAATCATGTTCTAATTGTGGACATAAACAAGATTTGACTCTTGCTGATAGAGTATATAAGTGTGAAAACTGTGGTCATGTCCAAGATAGAGATGAAAATGCCGCCGTTAATTTAAAACACGAAGGTTTAAGAGTTTTAAAACTTTCCTTGTACAGCCCGTAGCTTACGGGCGATCGGCCTGTGGATGGGATCGGATTACTGACCGTGAGAAGCAGGAAGAAAACACTAAAACTATTTAATCTCCGGTTGGTCGGGGTTTATTTGGTTTTGGGTAAGTTTTTCAGAGCGGTTACTTTACATTAACTTTAAAAATCCGCGAAAACTCGTAGGTGATTGCAAAGAAATGGTAAAGATAGGTTTTGACTGTTGGCAACAGCCAGGAACTTGAGTTTATAATTGTAGAGACAAAATTATTACAAAAAAGGTTCCGACTCTACCAATCCCAAAAGTAAGCAGGTTGAAAAAGCACTTAATAAAACTACAAGTAGGCTGAATACAAGCATTAGTGGAGGAGCCGAGCGCCTGTCTTTCCGATTAAGTCGCTTTCAGTCTAAAAAATCCTGAAACCCAGCTAACTTTTTAAAGCTCCTATCCCTCTAAAATCTGTTTAACAACCCTGAAAAAGCAACCCGATCGCTATAAAATCAAGGAGAAAGTAAAGTGAAGAGTGCATTTAACCCCTCAGAAGTATTTGAATGTGCAAGCAAAGCGGAAATCATCGATCGCATCCAACAGCTAGTTCCCCCCGGCTCTGGCGAACCACAAAACCCTGAAATCCTGGCTGCTTTACAAACTTTGACCGCCCAGTTAATCGCAGCCTACAAAGCAGACGGGAAATTAGAAAACGATCCTTTTTGCGACGTGCGCGATCGCTCCGTGCACCTCTACACCACCGGAGTCAGCAGCAAACTCAAAGGAAAAACCATTCTAGTAACCGGCGGCGAAGGATGCGTCGGCAAATTCTTAATTGAAAAACTCCTCGAACTAGGCACAAATCAAATAATTTCCGCAGACAAAGCCCGATGTCACAACCCAGAAGAAACTCGCCCTGTTTATAACCGAAAAGGTGCTGTTACCTTCTATGCCGCTGACATTCGCAACTTTGAGGCGCTGAAATACATATTTGAAGTAGAAAAGCCAGACATTGTTTTTCACCTAGCAGCTCAACGCTCCCCCGGACTAGCTGAAATCAAAATCCGAGAAACAGTTACAACTAGCCTTATAGGCACCCAACACGTCATCCAACTCTGCGAAGAATACGGCGTAGAACACTGCATATTTTCTTCCACAGGCAAAACATCTAGATATTTTACCACCGAAGTTTACGCAGCTTCCAAAAAGTTTGCAGAATGGCAATTTGCCAAAGCAGCTCAAGAAGGAAACGTCACTTACGGAATGGTTCGCTTTACTCATATGTTGGAAAACAGCTTGTTCTGCGAACAAATGTCCAACAAAGTACAGCAAGGTATGACTGTCAACGTTCACGCTCCCCACCGCTACGTCACCGCTCAAAATCTGGTCGAAGCCGTACATTTATTGCTGAACGCCCTAGTTTTGTCCGTTCCCGGAAAACTCAAATTTCTCATGGTGCGAAATCTCGGTTGGCCCACAGAAACACTGGAAGTAGCACTCTACAAAATTGTTGAGTCAGGCAAAAATCTGCCGATTTATTTTCAAGGACTTTTACCGGGATACGAAGAACCATTTTTCCTCGGACAGTTTGACTGGAGCAAACCTACAGAAATTCACCTCCTGATTAATGCTCTCGAAGACCCTTTTAGAATTGTTGGCGATTCGGGCGATCTAGTGAGTGCAGAAGTGGCTCCTTTTTCTTTCCGGGTGTTAGATCGACAAGTGTCGCACCTGGAAAGCTTAATCAGCGATCGAGATTTCCCGGAAGCACAAATCAAACAAGTTCTTGTAGCAGCGAAAAAAGAAGTCATTGCTTCCTCTTTTTCCTGGAGTTCAGCCAAAGATTTGTTGAAAATTTTGCAGTGGGGAGTCCACCCGAAGAAATTACAAGGTTACGGAACTGACATCGCTGACTACAGCGATATTATCGAGCTACTTCTGCAAGGAATGTACGGCCGACTCGATCGAGAAGTGCTGCACAGTGCTGGAGTTACTGCTGATGAATTTGATGAGTTAGTTGAAAGTCTTTCAACAGTGGATTCTATTCGAGCGGAAGTAGGGTATTTGCGATCGGTATCCAGATATGTCAGAGAATTTACACCGTCACAGTTAACTCCCAAAAAATCTGACCATTTTGCCCTCCGCGATGCAGCCTAGCATCATTTGCACTAAGGCCCAAAAAACCCGGTTTCTATCAATACAGCGTATCCCAGGTTTATGAAGTAGGGACACGGCAGTGCCGTGTCCCTACGGGGATTGGAGGTGTAGGGTGCATCAATATATTGGCATTGGCAAAATCTACATGATATGCTACCTTGGATAGCGTGACTGAATCAGTTGCCAAGTACAATTTAATTAAACTATTTTGATTAGATTCTGCTCAGAACCGTAGGAAGTAAAAATAAAATTAAGGTACTAGAGTTGTGCAAAATAATCAGCTAGCGTTCCTATTTATAGATGTGATCCTATTGGCGATCGCCCTAATCCTTCTAATTCCCGTCGCAGTTCTATTTCTAGAATGCACAGCCGCTTTATTGTCGCGTCACAACTCCACAGCCACAACTAAATTACCCCGTCCCAAAATAGCAGTTCTAATTCCCGCTTACAACGAAGCAGCAGGAATTGCAGCCACAATATCCACAATAATGCCACAGCTAACACCGGACGATCGCCTGTTAGTGATTGCAGACAACTGCACCGACGCTACGGCAGAAATTGCCCGTAATTGTGGTGCAATCGCGATCGAACGCCAAGACACCGAACGCAAGGGCAAGGGATACGCCCTAGACTTCGGCTTAGAGTCGATCGCCTCAGACCCCCCAGAAGTAGTAATCATGGTTGACGCAGACTGTATCTGTCAACCAGACGCCTTAGAGACATTAGCCAGAGTTGCAGTGGCTTCAAAACGACCGGTGCAAGCAACTTATTTAATGGAACAGCCACCCAATCCTACTCCCAAAGATTCCATTTCTGCCTTAGCATTTCTAGTAAAAAACTTAGTCCGGCCCAGCGGATTAAAACAGTTAGGATTCCCATCATTACTAACAGGAACCGGCATGGCCTTTCCCTGGTCAATAATTCGATCGGTTTCCCTAGCAAGCGGCAATATTGTTGAAGATATGCAAATGAGTTTGGATTTGGCGATCGCCGGACATCCAACCATATTCTGCCCCTGGGCCAGAGTCACCGGATGTTTACCACAACAGCAGCAAGCAGCCACAAGTCAAAGAACCCGATGGGAACACGGCCACATACAGACATTGTTAACCCAAACCCCCCGCCTTGCAACAGCTTCCCTACAGCAAAAACGATTTGACCTATTGGCGATCGCCCTCGACCTATCCGTCCCTCCCCTGTCACTTTTAGTCACCATTTGGATAGCAGCTTTCGCCGCCTCATTACTAGCAGCAACCCTCGGAACATCCCCAATTCCAGCTATCATTTTAGCAATACAAGGAATACTGATTTTAGTTTCAATTGTCGGCGCTTGGGCAAAATTTGGTCGTGCCGATATTTCCGGTTCCACTCTGTTATCCGTACCCTTTTACATCCTCTGGAAAATCCCTTTATATCTGGGTTTTATCCTGAAGCGGCAAACCAAATGGGTACGCACAGAACGCGATGTTTGATATCCAATCCGGTTGATTAACCGTCTTAAGTCATTCTGAGAAACGCGAAGAATCTCAGTCTCAGTCAAGGATTGATATCAAATCCGTTGGCATCGGAATGATTCATCTCTCTCCTCTCTTCCTCTGCGTCCTCTGCGCCCTCTGCGGTTAAATCAATCATAAACAAACCGTAAACGATATGAGATGCTTCACTGCGTTCAGCATGACAGGATCATTTACCAGGATTTGATATTATACAATAACGAATCAACCGGACACGATCTAAAAATTTAAAAAAAGCTCACCGCTGCACCGGAATTTCAATTATAAACTCAGCCCCTTCACCCGGTGCGGAAACGCACATTAGCTTCCCGCCATGTTTCTCTACCACAATCTGATAACTGATACTCAGTCCTAAACCCGTACCTTGGCCCACATCTTTTGTAGTAAAGAAAGGGTCAAATATTCGCGATCGTACTTCCTCCGTCATCCCAGGGCCATTATCAGCAATACAAATTCTCACAAAGTTTTTGTCCCATACCTCAGTCCGAATCTGAATTTTTGGCTCAAAGATTTGAGATAAAGGATTTTCTAATTTGGCAGCTTTTTCGTGAAGCCCAACTCCTAACTCTACTGCATATATCGCATTACTCAAAACATTCATAAACACCTGATTTAACCCAGAAGCATAACAATTTACCTTCGGTAGTTCACCATAGTCTTTAATCACCTGAATTCCCGACCCATCTGCATTATTTTTCAACCTGTGCTGCAAAATTAACAGAGTAGATTCAATCCCAGAATGAACATCAACTGGTTTCATGTCAGCTTCATCAAGCCTTGAGAAATTCCGCAGCGACAGCACAATATTGCGGACACGCTCAACCCCAACCCGCATCGATTGCAGCAGTTTGGGCAAATCTTCTTGAATAAAACAGATGTCAATATCTTCTGTTTTAGCAACAATTTCAGGAGTCGGATTCGGGTAAGACTGCTGGTAAAGATCGATCAATCCCAGCAAATCCGAGCTATAATCGCTAGCGTGAATGACATTGCCATAAATGAAATTAATCGGATTATTAATTTCGTGAGCAACCCCCGCCACTAATTGCCCCAAAGAAGACATTTTTTCAGTTTGAATTAGTTGAGTCTGAGTCGATCGCAATTCGGACAAAGTAACTTCCAACTGTGTCGCTTTTTCCCTCAACTGCGCCTCCGAAGTCTTTAATTCCTGCGTGCGCTCTTCTACTCTCACCTCCAGCGTCCGCGAATAATCCTCCAACTGTTCCTTAGCCGCCGACAAATTAGCAACAAGTACCGCATTTTCCAGAGATATAGCCGCTTGGGAAGAAAGCATTTTTAAAACCTCCAATCTAGTGGTCGAAAACGCTTCAGAAGTTAAATTGTTTTCCAGATAAAGAATGCCTACGAGTTTGCTTTGATTCAGAATCGGAGTACAAAGCGCCGAGCGCACTTTCTGCCTTTTAATATATGAATCCTGTGTAAATAAACCTTCCTTAGTAGCCTCACTTAAAACCACATCAGAGTGCGTCCTTTCCACATAATTAATCACCGTTATTGGCAAAACCGACCCAGGAGCCACTGTAGGACATTGCTCAACTTCAACATCCGCAGACTCCACAGAAGCTGCTGCTTGAATCACCAATTTTCCTTCTTTGGGCATCAACAGAAAACCTTTTTGTGCGCCCGCATTCTCGATCGCAATTTTAATTAACTTTTCTAACAACCTGTCCAGCACAATTTCACTAGCTAGCGCCTGAGATGCTTTCAAAACAGTTGTCAAGTCTAATAAACTGCTGTGACTGCTACTTGTCGAAGTAGAATTAGTGCTAATAATAGTTCGATCTGCACTAGATTTTGCCGCCGATGCAGGGGGTAAAGACATCGGATACTCTGACTCCAAATGTTTAACCTTGGCGGTTGCTCCCCAATGAAGATAGCCGTAGTAAGCATCTATCAGATAAGTCTGAGCCACTTTATTTCGACCGTTAGCTAGATAAAATTCTGCCGCTAGTTCATTGGCTAGGGCTTCTTCGTGGATGTATTCATTCTCCGACGCTCCTTTCACCGCGCGATCGTAATAGAGAGCAGCTTTTTCATATTGTCCCAATACTCGCGCTTTCTCGGCCTCTATCAAGTCATATTTATGCTGATAATTTTCGGGACAGTTCACAGCCCAATGCTTCATTTTTTTCTGAAGCGAAGCAACTTTTTTTAAATATTTTTTCTGTTCAATTTTTGAAGCTGCGGGATACAAAGCTAAGAGTGCTAGAGAATAGTAAAAATTGTGAATGGGAACATACATCATGGCCATGACAGCCTCAGAGTAACTTGATGCTGTCAGGGCATATTCAGCAGATGTTGCATAATTTTTAAATAGATAATTCAGCCATGATTTATACAAATCTACTACAAATAATACCAGATTATTTTTACTTTCCTTTAAAGCTGGCAACATAGTTTCTTCATTACATCTCTCGCCAACTAACAGGCAAGGATTAGCTGTTTTACCTTGCAAATTTAAGACAACTTGCGCCCCAACCTTACTATGGTTTATAATAAATTTATTCTTATAATTTAGCAGCATTTCGATATATTGACTCTGTTTGATCTCCACGGAATCCAGAGATTCACCGCTCAACAATATATAATTGCTATAAAAACTAGCACAATAACAAGCATTGTTGATATCTCCCGTTTCTAACCCGCTCTGAATACCTTCAAGTAAACCGATAAGACTTTCCCTGACGTGTTCAGACCAGTGACGGATAAAACCATTGAAACTTAGCAAGATTGGAGATTTGTGCGAGATGGTGTGGAATCGCTCTAAAAGTGTATTAGCTAGTTGACCGTATCGGTATCCAGCATCCATATCGCCTAAAACTGCACAGTGGATCAGCCCATAAGTTCCATAGCCGAAACTAGACAGGGGCGCATTCCCGTACTTAAGAGAAAGAATAACCATTGTAAAGATAATCAATGGGTACATATTCGGTGCTACTATAAAACTAGCGGGAGCCATATTCGTTAAAATCCTAATAGCTGCGATTTGATTAGCATCAGTCATTGGCAGCAACTCAGCTAAATCCTCAATCCGTTTGTTTCCCATAGCTAATTTTGTCCGTATTAGCTCTATCAAAATATTGAATTTATTAGGTTTCTGAGGGAGACCAACTCCCAGCATTTTCAAAGCTTCGATACCCATATCTATCGAAGCTTGTGATTGATTTTGATTGAAGTAAAAACTAATTTTTAGCTCATAAACTTGGACTTTTTCGAGTAATTTTTTGGCGCGGGCTATAATAACCTCTGATAGCTTGAACGCTCGCTCAAACTCGGTATTTATATAGGACGATTCCAGCGCTTCGGCATGGAGTTCCATAATTAAACTGTAGTGACTCTGCCAAGCTCGATCGGGCAAAAGTTCTATACCTGCATTAAAATATTTGAGCGCCGCTTCATAAGCAGCAGAACTCTTAGCTTTTTTGCCAGCTATCAGATTAAAGTTAGCTAGTTCATTTCGCTGTTCCTCATTTGTGATGAATTCCACCCCGATATTGAGTTGGTTGACAATATCAAAGATATTTTCTGCTATCTCCGATGCCGTAGGGGCGGTGCCCCCGTGCCCGCCCTTTTGCCCCGATGCCGTAGGGGCGGTGCCCCCGTGCCCGCCCTTGTGCCCCGATGCCGTAGGGGCGGTGCCCCCGTGCCCGCCCTCTAATAGCAGATACCCGATTTTTAAGTGAGTTTGTTTTTTCTGGGAGTCAGGGATGAGAGAATAGGTGGCTTGCTGTACGCGATCGTGCAAAAACCTGTAAGCAATTGGGCGTTGCATAATTGCGGGATGATTTTGATTGTTTTGTGGGATGGGCGTCTCGCCCGTCCGATGTGTTTTCCGGGCAGGCGGGACACCACAAGCATCATCCTCAAATTGTGCAACGCCAGAAATTGAGCTCTTAGCCTGCCCTACACAAGATCGATCGAGAATCGCAACTCCTTCTCCATCCCCTCGCCGCTGAGAGTCGCTTTCCTCAACCAGGGGAATCTTGTAAGCATCGCTCATGGGCAGAATTAAACCAAATTGCAGCGCCTCCCATAAATCAGCAGCAGTTTCTGAGGGAGATTTTTCCCTAACAATTGCCAAATTTTCTAAACTAAAACGGTTCCCCATACAAGCAGCTAACTTTAATACTTGCTGCGTCTCCTCCGGCAGTTTTTGAATATTCCGAGCAACTAATTCAACGACACTGTAATCTACAATGCCAGCGGCTTCAATTTCCAGGAGAGCCCACTGCCACGCACCAACAGTGAAATCAAAAGCTAACAGTTTTTCTGAGTGAATAGTTGAGAAAAGTTGAGTTATAAAAAATGGATTTCCGCCAGTATTCTTAAAAATTAACTCTGCCAGGGACTTTAAGTTTTCGGTTTCATTACCCAAAGTATCCCGTACTAGCTCAGTAACACTGCTCAACTCTAAACATGAGAGCATAATCTGATGCACCTGAGCACCAGTTTGTTCAATTTTTTCGACAGTTTGAACTAACGGATGAGTCGAATTGACTTCGTTATCTCGATAGGCTCCTATCAGTAAAAAATATCGGCTATCCAAGTCTGTTACCAGTTCCTGAATCAATTTCAAGGAAGCTAAATCCGCCCACTGTAAATCATCCAAAAACAGAACTAATGGGTGTTCTGCTTGGGTAAACACATTCATAAATTCTTTAAACAATCGATTAAAGCGATTTTGAGATTCTGTCGGCCCCACTTGGGGAACAGCAGGCTGCGAACCAATTATTAGTTCGACAGCAGGGACAATATCAATAATAATTCCACCGTTTTGACCTAGCCTTGACAAAAGTTTTTCTTTCCAAATTGTTAACTCTTCTGAGCTGGTTGTTAATAACTGCTGTATCAATGACTCAAAGGCTTGAGTTATTGCAGCATAAGGAATATCCCGCTTAAACTGGTCAAACTTACCAGCAATAAAATAACCCCGCTGCCGTATAATTGGTTTGTGAACTTCACTGACAACTGAGGTTTTGCCGATGCCTGAGTAACCGCTCACCAACACCATCTCAGTTTTTCCAAAGCTGACTCGATCGAAAGCTGCCATCAAATCAGCGACTTCTTTTGTGCGGCCGTAGAGTTTTTGGGGAATCAAAAATTGACCGGATTTGTCAAGTTTCCCCGGCCTGAAATTTTCTATTTTGCCAGTAGTTTGTAGCTGATTTAGACAAGTTTCCAGGTCTGCTTTTACTCCAAAGGCACTTTGATATCTGTCTTCGGCATTTTTAGCTAATAGTTTCATGACAATGGATGAAACTATCTGCGGGACTTCATTGTTTAGTTGATGGGGAGGAACTGGCATCACCGCAATGTGGCTGTGAATTAATTCTAGCGGGTCGGTGGAGTTAAAGGGCAACTCTCCTGTCAGCATTTCATAAAACGTGATGCCTAGAGAATACAAGTCAGTTCGGTAATCAAGGTCGCGGTTCATCCGACCAGTTTGCTCTGGGGATATATAGGCTAGAGTGCCTTCTAGCACGGCGGTATTGCTATTTTGGTGAACCTCTCTAGATAGGCGGGTTGCCATGCTAAAGTCGGTGATTTTTACTTGCTTAAAATCTGGGGTGACGATCATATTTGAGGGTTTAATATCTTTATGAATAATCTGGTTTTGATGCACTTTTCCGATAGTTTGAGCCCCTTGAATAGCCAGGGTCAAAAACTTCTGAATTTGAATACTTTTACCCGCGAGATGTTGTCTGAGAGATTGACCTCCGCAATCTTCTAATATCAGAGCGAAACTGTTTTTATATTTTTCTAAACTATAGGGTTTGATAATCCCTTCGATTTTGAGATTCGAGCTAATTTTGTATTCATGTCTCAGGCGGGTAATTTGTTCTATTGTGGGATACTCGCTATTGAGTGTTTTAATGATGACTGACGCTTGATTTGATTCTCTGACTGCGCGATAAATGATGGATTTCACACCAAGTTGAACAACTTCTGTGATTTTGTAACCGGGAAGTGTATTCATGGTTTTTATTCTGTGACTAAGTGTTGGGTTAACATCGCCCTTGATGTCGGGGGGCGGGCGGACGGTACTTAATTATTTTTAGTAGTTTATATAACTTTCGATACATGAAAAGTTAAGTAATTACTCGGTGTTTTTCGAGGTAAGTAGATGCGTAAAGGTTTAGAGGGTGTGAACTGGCTGACCACAGCACCTCTGGTTGGATCTCCCGCTGAGATTTGCGGTATGACACTTCACGCAGTTGAGCATTACATTTTGACATTGTAACAAAGTCAGTGATGCCGATCGCACAGGCTTGCCAACACATCCACATCAAATCAAGATTGAGTTTCTGACTCTGCGAGCTCTGCGCCCTAGAAGAGTTAAATCATTCCGATACAACCGGAATTGATATGACTGGCAAAAATCCGCATTAATTTAGGAAAACACAAAAAATCAGAAGCTGGAAAATTCCAAATTCTGATTTTTACTAACTCCCCGGGTAGGATTTGAACCTACGACCAATCGGTTAACAGCCGACCGCTCTGCCACTGAGCTACCGAGGATTGGGGCTTTTTGATTGCCACATTTACTAATAGTAACAGCAACATACTGAATTTGGCAAGGCCTGCAAGCAAACTTTTTTTTAGTCATACAGAAAGGGGGTTTCAGGAGTTAATGCAGCCCCATTCTCAGTTTAGCGAGGCGCTGTTGGGATTCAGGATCGAGAGAACTGGCGAGAAAGCGACTGGAAGTTTGTTTGCGGGATTTGTGCAGGCGCTCGCTGCGGCGGGCTGTGGATTCGACATCAGCAGCCAGTTGATCGGCAGACATCCATTCGGCACCGTAGCCGACGACGGTTAATTGCTGCGCTCGGTCTGAGGTAGCGACAATCATGCGGCCTTTTCCCGATCGCGATCGCAATTCATAGCGCAAACTAGCACAAGATTTTTCAATATAAGTATCTGCTGTCTGACCGAAGTCAGTGTAGTGCACCGATAAATGTTTAGTAATAATTTCTTTAACGCTGGGGGTATCTCGGTAGTGCGCGTCAAACACCAGTCGAGCCTCAAAATCTTGAACAGCGCTGTAGTTAACTAAAACCTCTATTAACTCACGGCGAGCTGTTTCGAGTTGGTCCCGATCGCGCTTTTCTCGGAGTCGAGGCCAAAGCCCAATCATGTTATAGCCGTCTACAAGTAAAACTGCTTGCGATACATAGGGTGACATGGTTCAAGGCTGAATGGCTCCAGCATATATAGGACATTATTTGTTTAAACATCAAAGCTTTTGTTGAATTTTATTACAAATGGATGTCTAGTATCAAGTCCGGTTGAGTACGGGCCTGGGGCCTGGGGCCTGGGGCCTGGGGCCTGGCGGCCTGGGGCCTGGGGCCTGGGGCCTGGGGCCTGGGGCATGGGGCATGGCGGCAAAAAATCAACCCCCTAAATCCCGTGGCCAAGGGGGGATTTGGGGGGTAAATGTTGTACTAGGGAGCAATTTGCGGGCCTATTCGGCAGATTCGATGGATACGGGCGATCGTACAACAGCCGGCAGCGAAATTTTCTCAACCGCAGGAGTACAGCCCAGCCACTGCACAGACAATTCGGCAAACTGCTGTGGAGGGCCGCTCACACAAAAGCGAGTCGGCAGCGCAGTACCAGCATTCCGCAGCCCCAAAAGCTCCAACTCTTGAGCAGCAGCAGCCACCACCCGCACAGCAGGATCGATCGACTGCACCCCAACAGGCAAAAGCGATCGCAACACCGGAGCCAATAGCGGATAATGAGTGCAGCCGTAAATCAGCGTATCAATCCGCTGCTGAATCAAAGGAGCCAAATATTCCCGCGCCACCTCATAAGTGTAAGGATCATAAATGCGGTTTTGCTCAATCAGCGGGACAAAAGCCGGACAGCTAACCTGCCAAACCAGGCAAGAATTATCCATTTCCCAAATCGCATTGCGATAAGCATTACTAGCAGCCGTAGCAGGCGTGGCGATGACTCCGATCCGCTTCCCTTGATGCACCGCAGCCTGGGCCCCCGGCAGAATAACTCCCAGCACCGGAATATCAAACTCAGCCTGCACCATCTCCATCGCCAAAGCAGAACTGGTGTTGCAGGCCATAATCACCATTTTGACATCCTGTTCCACCAGCCAAGCCATGATTTCGCGGACAAACTGCACAATTTCCGCTGCAGAGCGAGTGCCGTAAGGTAGTCTCGCCGTATCTCCAAAATAAAGTATCGATTCCTTAGGCAATTGTCGGTACAACTCCCTCAAAACAGTCAAACCACCCACACCGCTATCAAAAATACCGATTCTTTGTTGTCCTGAGTCTGTTGTCATTTGTTAATTGTTTGTTAGTTGACTGTTGACTGTTCACTGTTCACTGTTCACGGTTGACTGTTGACTGTTGACTGTTCACTGTTGGCTGTTCACTGTTCACTGTTGTCATTAGTTACCGATGCCCAATGCCCAATGCCCGATGCCCAATGCCCAATGCCCGATGCCCAATGCCCGAATATTACCTTTGCTGAAGGTACAACAAAATGCCACGGGCGATCGAAGCCGCCATTTGACTGCGGTAAGCTGGATCGGAAAGCCTCGCAGCATCCTCAGCACCCGTCACAAAACCCACCTCCAGCAAAACAGAAGGCATAGTAGTCTTCCTCAAAACGTAAAATCTAGCCTGACGCACCCGGCGGTCATCCGCCCCCGTCCCCTGTAAAATACTGCCGTGAATAGTCCTCGCCAAATCTAGTCCATTATCGAAATAATACGTCTCAATCCCGTTCACATCGGGCCTGCTCATATTAATCGCATTAGCGTGAATGCTGACGAACAAAGTAGCATTCAACCGCTGGGCCAGAGAAACTCTTGGTTCCAGGTCGATCTCGCTGTCGTCATTTCTACTCATCACTGCTTGGACTCCCTGCTGTTCCAGCAGTCTCGCCACCTGAAACGAGATATCTAAAACAATGTCTTTCTCCTGAATCCCCCCAATCCCGACGGCACCAGGATCGCGGCCGCCGTGGCCAGGATCGATGACAACCACTGAGCGGCTGTTAGAAACTTGGGGCAAATCGCCCCCTCCGGCAGTTCTTCTCGGCAAAGGCACCGGATTGGGAGTTCGATCGAGTGGTGGCGGCACGCTAACAGAGGAGGGTATAGGAGGGTCTACCGTCAGGCGGCGAGGGGTGGCTGACTGCCTTGCGCCCGCAGGCTGTAGGGAAATACCGCCCAAACTACTCAAAGAAGCCCGCCACTGTGTGTTAGAACTATTCATCCGCAAAGTCACGCGGATCATGGGCGGATCCGTTGGTAGTTGCCGGACTTCAATCCGTTCAACGCCGTGCTTGCCGTTAGTCTGAGGCTGTTGACTGAAACGGCCAGGAGCGATAGTCGCCCCTTCAATATCCAGCGTGGCGATGTCAAGAGCCCGACTTTGTTGAAAGTTAATTTGCGGGCGGCCGCCTGTGGTGCGGATCAAAAAACCGTCTCCCGTCACCTGAACGTTCTGAACTACAGTGGTCTCCACAGAAGGCTCAGATGGTGCTAAAGGCTCAACCGACAACCTCTCCGCGTCGGGTTCTGAACTGGGATTGGGATTTTCGGCTCGCACTGGTGTTGGCAAATCCACTGTCCACTCGCTGGGAGAAATACCCCGGAATTTTACTTGAGCAGGGTCGATCGTAAACCCGTCTTTCAACTCAACTACAATTCTGGTTGTATCGTCGTCAAACTGCCCTAAACGCACTGATTCGATCGCCCCTGAGAAGGGCTGATTTACGGACTGACGGTCCAGACTCGTCCCCGGTAAATCGATCACCAACCGCGTCGGGTTGAAGATCAGTTGAGCCTTGGGTTGCACTCCCCCGTCCGTTCTAATGTACAGCCGGTTCTGTGAAGCATCAAACCGCCAAGATTGCAGTCTCGCTGCTTCGGCGGCTCCGGTGAGCAAAAATACACCGAAGAAACTGGATAGTAGCCAGTGGAATTTCACGACAGTTTTTCCTCGTTTGCGTTGCTACCAAAAGCCTCGGTTGGCGGTTTTTTGTGCCCTTCTGCCCTCAGCAGTTAGCCGAAAGACTAAAGGGCGATCGCCGACCTCAGTTTTTGGCTAAATTGACTTTTTTATACCTCAACAGACTCACAAATGCCAGAATCTGGCGAATATTCGCTCTCTCAAAGGAGCGCCGCCGATCGGCCCAAAGTTGATTGAAAGATTGCCGGTACAAGGGAACATATTTATTTTTGGCTGCAAGAAACCAACTGTTTCTTGCAGCTCGAAGGTAGAAGTTAGAAGGTAGAATTTTACTGTTATTCAAGGGAGCAGTTTCAGGCATCGGACGAGATCGAGATACTTGACTCAGTGAAATAGAATACCACCGGCTGGGATCGAGTTTTCAGAACTTTTGACGATCGCTCTTGAGATGATATCGCCTGTAAGCTGATTTTACTGCCAGTGTCTTGCCATTGAACAGGGAGAGGAGCCGAGACAGAGAGTGGGAGAATAGCTCGCTGAGCTCGCTGAGTTGGGGAGAGGGGGAGAGTGGGGGAGCGGGAGATGGGGAGATAGGGAGAGCGGGAAAATATTCCTTGTTCCTTGTTCCTTCTTCCTTGTTCCTTGTTCCTTGTTCCTTCTTCCTTCTTCCTTCTTCCTTCAATCCGTAACACATCCGTTACATCCGTGGAGCGAATCCGTTGCTCTTCTTCCTTCTTCCTTCAATCCGTTACATCCGTTACATCCGTTACATCCGTGGAGCGAATCCGTTGCTCTTCTTCCTTCTTCCTTCAACATCTGACTACTGACTAATGACTAATGCCCTGATTGCAAACTTCCGGGCTATCCAGTTCAAAATTTCTTGATTTACTTGTTCGGGGCATTCATCCTGGGGACAGTGACCCGCATCATCTAGCTCAACTAACTCTACATAATTGGGGTTGCATTCGACAAATTGGTGAGGTCGGGCGAACCGAGGGGGAATCATCCGGTCTTGGCGACCCCAAATTAACAGCATCGGAATTGTTAAATTTCGTAACACAGTCTTGACACCGGGACTGAATTGTGAACTACCCACAGCTTTAAATAAAGCGCAGAAGGCTCTGGCCGCACCTCGATCGCCCGCCGGGCCGGAGAGAATGTCCACTAATTCGTCGGTAACGGCTTCGGGGCTGGAGTAGGCAAAAGCAGCCCAACGGCGGACAAAAGAGGGTTTGCGGACAAGGTAGAACAGAGGCCTCAGTATTAGGGGCGAAACAAAGATGCTTTCAACAGCTTCGATCGCGGGTAACAGCCACCCCGGCACCGCCTCGGCTCGCACAGAGGGGTCTGGGAGGCTAATCATGACTATACCTGCTACCATGTCCGGGTGAGCGGCGGCGGCGGCCAGACAAATCAGGGAGCCGATCGAGTTTCCAGCCAAAACCACAGGCTTTCTGATAAAAGTCAGCCAAAAGTCATAAACTTGAGCGACCCACACAGACACATCGTAGTTAAGCGGAGCTTTTTGGGAAGCTCCAAAGCCCAACAAATCCAGCGCGTAAACAGTGTGGAACTCGGCGAGGACAGGGAGATTTTGTCGCCAATGGCCGATCGAAGCCCCAAACCCGTGCAGTAAAATTATCGGCGTTGTCGGTTGTGGAGAGTCAATTTCTTGGGTGGCGGAATCCTCAATTGCGATCGAGCCTTGATTGTGTGGCTCTTGGGAACCAGAGGGACGCAAATAAGTGTAGCGAGTTTGCCAACCCCGCCAAACCCAGTCTCGTTGAGTACCAATCCGTTGATGCCAGTGAAGAGAATTTGTCAATTTTGTCTACTCTCGCAACATAAATTTACAATCAACAATACTCATTGTACATGGCAGTAAAATAAAACTAAGCAGAAACTGAGCCTGACTAAATGCTTTTGCATAGTAAGCGAATTCTTGTAAAGTCGGGGAATATAGGGGTAGAAATTGGTACTATGTAATAGGATAGGCTACCGTTTAAACCCACCGCGGTCGCATCGAACTTCTCAAAAAGTTTCTTCGTCAAGCGTAACGGCTGTGCCCCCAACACTTCGACACTTCGACTACGCGAGCGTGCGATGGTTGGTGAGCGTAGTCGAACACTTCGACTACGCGAGCGTGCGACGCCGCGCTTCGCTCTGTTACCGTCTTACGCGCTTTCAATATTTTGTTGAAAGCTTTGAGAGATACCTCCCTATCGGTCAAGCTAAAAGCGATGCCCGATCTGCCATACACAGTAAATTTGGGTAAATTCCTAGATTTGCCCCTTTAAATGTATCTGAGTAGAATGGCAAGTATAATGTTAACCCCTAGCCTGCTTCGTAACATCCTTTAAGAATCCCCGCGCGTTCACGCCGAGGAGTACGTCAATAAACTACTGCTTACACAACAATTCATGCCTGTGATTGAAAGAAGACAAAATCGTAACCTCCCCCAGATTAATGAAAATATTCGATACCCCAAAATCCGGGTCATCGATACCGACGGCGCACAACTGGGGATATTGACACCATCAGAAGCACTGCGCCTCGCTGAGGAAAAAGAACTAGACTTGGTACTTGTCAGCGACAAAGCTGACCCGCCCGTATGTCGGGTGATGGACTACGGGAAGTATAAATTCGAGCAAGAGAAAAAAGCGCGAGAAGCAAAGCGGAAGCAGCACACTGCTGACGTGAAGGAAGTGAAGATGCGCTACAAAATTGAAGAACACGACTATCAAGTGCGCCTCAAACTAGCAGACCGCTTTATCAAGTCTGGGGACAAAGTAAAAGCTACGATCATGTTCAGAGGTCGGGAAATCCAACACAGCAACCTAGCAGAGGACTTGCTCAAGCGCATGGCCACGGATTTGCAGGAAATAGCAGAAGTGCAGCAAGCTCCGAAAAAAGAGGGACGGAGTATGATGATGCTGCTGTCGCCGAAGAAAGTATAGATCGATAGTCATTGGCGATCGGTCATCAGTAATTAGTCATACACTGGTGACTGATGGCTGATGGCTTCCGCACGGAAGTGGCGTTAAAAGCAATCAAGCGCCACCTCCCAGAGGCTAGGCTTAATCTTAAAAGCCTAGAACAGTAATGCTTTAGGTGTGCAATCAAACTAGAACGGTGTTTAGTTACTACCACGAAAGATTGTACGAGGCTTGGGTAAACTGCCTAAAAATTCCTACCTGACTACGCTCTATTTGGCCGTGGCTCGTCCCACAAACTGAAGGAAGCGACTACAGAGGAGTTGAAAAAGTGAACTTTAGGTGGAATGTTGTGATTTATTCCAATTCACTCCGACTATAGGTTACTCAGGAATAAGCTACCACACAGGAAATCAACGCTGCATGGAAAATTTTCAAATCAGCGGTTCAGCGGGAGTAAGACAAGGGATGCTCCGATCGCTCAACCTGCGATCGGAAGAAGTAGAACGAACCGTACTGATGTTCCTCGTCTACACTCTAACCTCCGTAGGGCTGATCTGGCTGGAGCTCAGCACAGTAGGTCTGTTTCTAGACGAATACGGTGCCGAAAAAATGCCCTGGATTTACATCGCCAGCGCCTTCATCGGTTCCGGTTTAGGCTTTGTCTACTCCTGGCTGCAAAAAATCCTGCCATTGCGGCGCGTCATCGTCGTTGTTCTGGCCATGATGTCGGTACCGCTATTCCTGTTTCGATTCGGCATCGGCTACGAGGATACCAAGATAGCTGGCATCAGCATCGCCTTCATTACGATATTCATGATGTGGCTGTGGGTGGAAGCTTGCTATGTGCTCAATGACCTCAACACTTCCATCACTTCCAACCAACTTTTCAACATCAGAGAAATCAAGCGCACCTATCCCCTAGTCAGCAGCGGCTATTTGGTGGCTGGAGTAGTCAGCGGATTTTCTCTGCCGATATTGCTACACGTAGTCGGACTCAAAAACGTGACCCTGATATCGGGGTTAATGGTTGCTACAGGCTCGGTATTGCTGTACTACCTCACGGAAAAATACCGCCAAGCATTCCCGGAAACAGCCCACTGGACTGATGATGAGGATGACGACAATCAAGAATTTACCGCCCGCAAAGTTACAGGCCCGCTGCAAAAATACGCCGTACCTCTAGTCAGCTTCTTCGTCCTCGCAGAAGTCCTCTACGTCCTAATAGATTTCCAATTCTACAGCCAGCTAGAATACCAAAACGCGGGGGAGGGAGTGAGCGTAGCTAGTAAGATTGCTAGCTTTCTGGGCATTTACGAAGGCATTCAAGGCTTGTTTCAAGTTGGTACTCAGTGGTTCGCCTCCAGCCGCTTGGTAGAAAGAATCGGAGTATTTGTGACAGCGATGATTCTGCCGGCGGGGATAGCGATACTCGGAGTGCTGACGCTGGGATCGTCTCTGGGCCAGTTAGTACCAGTTTTCATCGGACTGGTATTTCTGAGATTTTTAGACGAACTGCTGCACTACACGCTGTTGGAAACTGTGAGCCCGGTTTTGTTCCAACCTATCCCGGACAATATTCGATCGGGAATCCAAACACTCGTTAACGGTGTGGGGGAACCTTTGTCCTGCGGAGTGACAGGAGTCGGTATCCTGATTCTGCTGTGGGTGACAAACTACATACTCCCTCATGAAAGCGAAAGTCAATTTCATGACCAGCAAAGCTTGGTATTCATCGGCATCATCGTTCTGTTGTCGCTGGTGTGGCTGTTCGTGGTCTGGCTGATCAGATCGCAATACGTGGGTTTGTTGGTCAAAAGTGCCGAACGCGGCCGCTTGGGTGTCAGTGATGTAGACCTGAAGGCCTTGAAACGGGCGGTAGTCGAAACTCTGGAACAGCCGGGAGGGGAAGATGATAAGCGCTCTTGTATAGAATTGCTGACCCAAATTGACCCCAAAAATGTGGGAGAAGTTTTGGCTCCCATCCTGGAAGGGTTGCCCCCAGCCTTGCAGCGCCAAAGCCTGGAAACTATGCTCCAACACCCGAACCCTGCTTATTTGGCAACTGTTCGTAAGCTGAGCGAGCAATCCCTGCCCCCTGAAGTGCTGGCTTTGGCCCTGCGCTATATCTGGCTGACAGATTCAGAACCGGCGGTAGACAATCTGCGGCCTTATTTGCAGCCGACTGTAGACCCGGTAGTGCGTGGCACGGCGGCTGCTTTAATTATGAGAAGGGGCGATCGCCTGCAAAAGGCAGAAGCTACTAACACCCTGCGACAAATGCTGACCCACAAGCAAGAGCGGGAACGAGTCATGGGTACGCGGGCTCTGGGAGAGGCTGACTACCTCCAAGGACTGCGGCTGCATATACCCAATCTGTTGCAAGATGAGTCTCTGCGTGTGCGGTGCGCTCTGTTGGACGTGATTTCTTCTACTCATTCGGAAGAATATTACCCTTCCCTGGTGCGCGGACTTGGTTACAAATCGACGAGAGAATCTGCTTTGGGGGCGATCGTCAAACTTCACAACGACGCGATTCCCCTGCTCGTCCACTTAGCAGAGGATATCCACAAATCGGATTTAGTCAGGTTGCAGGCCTGGATAGCTTTGGGTCAAATCGGTACTGTAGAGGCGATCGACATTCTGGTAGGTAATTTAATCACTGCTTGGGGAACTACCAGGCGCAATATCCTCCGCATCCTCTTGAAAATGCCCTCAGAAGTGGGCATAGAAGGCGTTCTAGACCGTATTGGTCGCAGCGGGGTCGAAACTCTCATCGAACAGGAGTTAATGTTTATCGGTCAAATTTACGCAGGTATGGTGGATTTGTCTCCGGTAACAACCTACGGCAATTTTCAAGCGGTCGATTCAATCAGCCCTGGGGAACCTGCTTCGGATACGGCTCAATTGTTACAGCGGGCACTGGCGGGGTTAGAATCTGACGCTACAGATCGGTGTTTCTTGCTGATGAAGTTTCTTTACCCGCTGGACACTGTGCAAGCGGCGGCTTTTAATATCGCTTCGGGTCAACCTTCTTTGGTTGCTAGGGGATTGGAAATTTTAGACAATACTGTTGATATCGCGAGTAAGCGATCGCTCATCAACCTATTGGATCAGCACTCGGAAAGAGAAAAACTGAGTAACCTCTCGGAATTGATGGTGTACAAACCTCTAGCCCCTAGCGATCGTTTGCGCCGTTTGCTAGAATTGCGCCACTTCCTGTCAGATTGGGCATTGGCGTGCTGCTTTCATCTGGCTAGGGAAGCCCGCTGGAGTCTCACGGCTCAACAAACTCTCGTCTGTCTGCGACACCCGATGGGTTTTGTCCGCGAAGCAGTGTTAGCCTATTTGAAAATAGCCTCGCCTCGGGCTTTGGTCGAATTGCTGCCCAGGTTGCAAAATGACCCGGATCACTTGGTATCAGCTCAAGTTGAACAGATGATGGCAGAGTTGGGTACTGGGGGAAGAAGGTAATATTAGTCATTAGTCATTAGTCATTAGTCATTAGTCATTAGTTAGTTGTTAATTGTTAGTTGGCAGTTGTTAGTTGGCAGTTGTTAGTTGTCAGTTGTTAGTTGTCAGTCAACAGTTAACAGTTAACGGTCAACAGTTAACAGTCACACAGTCAACAGTCAACAGTCAACAGTTTCTATTCCCCTTCCCCTTCCCATTTTTCAGTTTAAATTAATCACTGCACGCTTATTATGTTAACCAGCGTCGAACGCCTATTATTTGTCAGGGCGGTTCCGATTTTTAAGGAACTGCGGGATGATTTTCTCGTGCGTCTAGCATCGGTAATGGATGAACTTTCGTTTCCTTCTAAACATACAATTTTTACGGAAGGACAGGAAGGTCGATCGCTCTATATTTTGGTATCGGGAACGGTGCGGGTTCATATTGGCGATCGGGATTTGGCGCAGTTGAAAGCGGGTGCTTGTTTTGGCGAAATGTCGCTGTTTGATGCGGAACCTCGCTCGGCTTCTATTACTACTCTTGAACAATGCGAGTGTTTGATGCTGACTCAAATGCAACTCTACGATGCTATTGATGAAACACCGGGAATTGCTGTTAATATTATTCGCTTGCTGTCACGGCGCATTCGCGAATTAAATCAAAAGTTGAATGCTAAAGAAGCGGTTCAGTTGCTGCCAGATGCTGCTAAAGTTGTTGAAATGCGATGAAAAGTGGGAATGGGGCATTGGGCATTGGGCATTGGGCCTTGGGCCTTGTGTCTCAAGAGATAGGAACTTACGCACAACTTTTAAATGTAAGGTCGCAGTGCTCACCTTACTACTATTGGTTTCGTAAGTCCTAAAACAATGAAAAACCCGGTTTATTATTGAATAAACCGGGTTTTGGAAATCGATGATGAAGAGCGATTTACTGTCTAGAACAGGCGGAAAATAAAAGGGTAGCGGTAAGGTTGGTTGGGTTCTTTTAAAATGTGGAGAATCGCAAAAATTGTCAGTCCCCAATGTAGCAGATAACCTATTGGTGCTAGGATAAAGCCAGCCAAGCCGAAAGTCACGACAGTTAAGACTAGAATAATGGTGCTGTACAGCCAGACATTAAAGTGAAAATTGATGGCTTCTGTGGCATTATCTTTGACAACGGGGTCATCGGATACTAATAATACGGCGATCGGCACGCCGATGGACAACCCTAATGTACTCAAAAAAATAGCCCCGTGGCACAGGAGTGATAGCAGCTTCCGCTTGTCTGAGTCGTACATATTACTTTTCTCTTGACTTTATGATAACTTTACCTTTAATAACTAATTTAGCACAGGCTATAATGGCGATCGGGTGATGATTCCCCTACCTGATTTGCGATCGCCTCGATCAATTTGGTCACAACCCCCGGACTGAGCCGTGGGAACAATCTAAAATCTAAAATCTAAAATCTAAAATCTAAAATCGGATGACCACAGAACTTGAAACTGAACTGCAAACTGCTGTTGAGCGCCGACGCAACTTTGCCATTATCTCACACCCCGACGCGGGTAAAACTACTCTGACAGAAAAGTTGCTGCTTTACGGAGGTGCTATTCATGAAGCAGGTTCTGTGAAAGCGCGGCGAGCTCAGCGACACGCTACATCCGACTGGATGGAAATGGAACAGCAGCGGGGAATTTCTATTACTTCTACTGTATTGCAGTTTGAGTATAAAAAATATCACATTAATTTGCTCGATACTCCGGGACACCAAGATTTTAGCGAAGATACTTATCGGACTCTGGCGGCGGCTGATAATGCGGTGATGTTGGAGGATGCTGCTAAGGGGTTGGAACCGCAAACTCGGAAGTTGTTTGAAGTTTGTAAGCTGCGAAGTTTGCCGATATTTACGTTCTTTAATAAGCTCGATCGCCCTAGCAGAGAACCTTTGGATTTGTTGGACGAAATTGAGCGGGAATTGGGGTTGCAGACTTATCCGGTAAATTGGCCCATCGGTACGGGCGATCGCTTTAAAGGTGTTTTCGATCGCCGTCAACGTAAAATTCACTTATTCGAGCGCAGTCAACATGGTTCCCGCGCTGCTGTCGATACGGCGATCGAATTGGGCGATCCGCGCCTTGAGAAACTTTTGGAGCCCGATCTTTACGATCAATTTAAAGATGATTTGGAACTGCTAGATGAATTAGGGGATGAACTAGATTTAGACTTAGTTGCTGCTGGGAAAATGACGCCTGTTTTCTTTGGTAGCGCCATGAGTAATTTTGGGGTTGAGCTGTTTTTAGATGCGTTTTTAGACTATGCTCTTAAACCGATCGCCCGCAAAAGCAGTGTTGGAGAACTTCCGCCAACCTATGAAGATTTTACCGGGTTTGTGTTTAAGTTGCAAGCGAATATGGACCCAAGACATCGCGATCGGGTTGCCTTTATTCGGGTTTGTACGGGTAAGTTTGAAAAGGACATGAATGTGACTCACGCTCGCACGGGTAAAACGGTGCGTTTGTCAAGACCTCAAAAATTATTTGCTCAGGATCGAGAGTCGATCGAGGTTGCTTATCCGGGTGATGTGATTGGTTTGAATAATCCGGGAGTTTTTGCGATCGGCGATACGATTTATACTGGTCAAAAACTGGAATATGAAGGGATTCCCTGTTTTTCGCCGGAACTTTTTGCTTATTTGAGAAATCCCAATCCTTCTAAATTTAAGCAGTTCCGCAAAGGTGTTTCTGAGTTGCAGGAAGAAGGCGCTGTGCAAATTATGTATTCGGTGGATGAGTCGAAACGGGAGCCAATTTTGGCGGCTGTGGGACAGTTGCAATTTGAGGTGGTGCAGTTTAGAATGCAGTCAGAATATAATGTGGAAACCCTGATTGATATGTTACCTTATAGTGTAGCTCGCTGGGTTGATGGCGGTTGGGATGCGCTGGTAAAAGTTGGGCGGCTGTTTAATACGGTGACGGTTAAAGATAGTTGGGGAAGACCAGTTTTGCTGTTTAGAAATGAGTGGAATTGTCACCAGGTGGAAGGTGAACATCCTGTGTTGAAACTTAACTCGATCGCCCCGGTGGTTTCTGGTTTGGAAATTAGCGCTAATTGAGGTAAAGCTATGACTTTTGCTCCTGATATCACAACCGAAATTACTCATCTCCCGGAGCATACTGAACTCCCAGAAACAGATGGTTCTTTTGTGAAAAATTTTCAGGAGCATCCTCAAAGTTTTCTATTAACTGATTCCCTCGAACCAGTCCTGCAAAAGCTCCATCCAGAATGCGATCTTGTTTACGGTTGTTTCTGAATGATTGAACCGCAGAGAGCGCCAGAGGGCGCTGAGTCAGATCCGAGAGAGATGAAGAATTCTGCTCCCAACAGATTTGCTCTGATTATGCTATTGGTCAGGATTATTGAACCTGAAGTATAATTGTTGAAAAAGTAGGGTAGGCACCAATTGAGGTAGAGCTATGACTTTTGCTCCTGATATCACAACCGAAATTATCCGTCTACCGGATCATACTGAACTCCCAGAAACAGATGGTACTTTTGTGAAAAATTTTCAGGAGCATCCTCAAAGCGTTCTATTAACTGATTCCCTCGAACCAGTCCTGCAAAACCTTCATCCAGAAGGTGATTATGCTATAGGTCAGGATTGTGGCATTTATTGGCGTTTGACAGAGCCTTTAGAACGTGGTGCTGAATGCCCAGATTGGTTTTATGTGCCTAATGTGCCGCCCACTATTGATGGTAAAGTGCGACGTTCTTATGTGTTGTGGCAAGAATTTATAGCGCCGCTAATTGTCTTAGAATTTGTATCGGGAGATGGTTCGGAGGAAAGAGATAAAACTCCTGTATTTGTTTCTGAACAAGAGGGGAGAGCAAAGCCTGGTAAATTTTGGATTTATGAAAATGCGATCCGCACTCCTTTTTATGGAATTTATGAAGTGAGTAAAGCTAGTATTGAGCTTTATCATTTAGTGGATGGACAATATCAGTTATTACCGGCTAATGAGCGTGGTCATTATCCAATTCCAGCTTTGGGAGTGGAGTTGGGAATTTGGCCAGGAGTTTATCAGAATGCGGAATTGGCTTGGTTGCGCTGGTGGGATTCTGATGGTAATTTGTTGTTGACTGGTTGGGAAATGACAAAGTTATCAGAAGTGCGTTTAGAACAGGAACGTGCAAAATCTGAGCGGTTGGCTGAGCAATTACGAGCGGCAGGAATTGAACCCGATCTATAAATTAAGAGGGACTATGGCAAAAAAAGGCTTTGAGATTCTTCGCTTTGCTGAGAATGACGTAATTACATTGAAATCCGTAAGTCATATTAAGGCTTAGGCTAAGTTAGACAAGATGCGATCGCCAGAAAAGTCATGGTATCACCACCTAATCCAAATCAATCGGGTTTATCTGTGAAACAGTCTCTAGAGGCTGGAATAGCCGCTTTGAAAGGGCGGGATTACGATCGGGCGATCGCCCTTTTAGAATCTGTCGCTGAAACCGCCGCCCAGCCACTGAGTACGCGGGCGCAGATGGGATTGGTGGCTGCATACAAAGCAACTGGTAATCTTAAAGGGTCGATCGCCCTGTGCACTTCCCTCACCAAACATCCCAACACACAAGTCAAAACTTGGGCCGATCGCACATTAACAGAATTGAGCGATCGTCGTCCCCCAAAACCACCGGAGAATCAAGGAAAAATCCCAGAAATTCCCCCAGAAACCGGCTTAGTCGCCCCTTTGGAGCGCATAATTGTTGGCACTGAACCGCCTAAAATACCGCCCTCAGTCGATAAACCCTCAGTAGACCATAAAACAGAATTTTTGGCTTTTGAACCGACTGTAGGGCAAATAAAGGCTAAATCGAAAGATGTTTTGCCACCACCTCCACCCCCCAAACCGCCAACTTTTAAGACTTCCGAACCGGAAAAATCAACAGCAACCACGCCCGACACAGCAATTAGCACAGAAATTAGCGACGCAAAAAGAGCCGATTCCCCAACAGATATCCCTCCATTGAGCAGTGCAGATTCCTACCAACTGACTTGGCGCAATCAGGGGCGCGCTCAGAATTGGCGATCGCTCAAACCGCTGAAGTTGGCGGGTTTTCGGCTAGAAGCGATCGCCTGTACGATCGCCCTATTTTTGGTAGCGCGGTTTATTTGGCAATTCCTGCTCACAACCGCTAATTCTGTGTTGCTTCAGTTTTACATCTTCACGAGACTGCCTTTTTTCGCACCAATTCAGCTTTTTTACCAGGATCAGACTCAGTTTCTCCAAATTGTGTTTGTGTTGCTGTTGGCTTTCTCTCCGTGGCTGACAGACTTACTGCTGAAACTGTTTTGCGGTATCGAACCGCTGAAGGCGACGGTTTTATTGACTCACAGCAAAGAAGCTAGTCGGGTAGTGCGAAGTTTTTGTCACAAACAAGGTATACCCGCGCCGATTCTGAAAGTTTTGCCGATCGATGTACCTGTAGCTTTAAGTTACGGCTGTTTACCACGATTTGCTCGGATTGTGGTGAGTCAGGGGCTGTTGGATCAATTGACGGAAGATGAAATTGCGACTATTTTGGCGCGGGAATTGGGGCACATCGCCCACTGGGATTTTGCGCCGATGTCGCTGGCGGTTTTGGTAATTCAGATTCCTTACCTGATTTATTCCCAGGTGGCGCACTGGGAGGAGCGGATTTCTGGTTTAATTAAGATCGAGTTTTTCCGTCATGTGGTGAATTTTTTGGCGGCTGGGATTTCGGCCTTTTGTTACGGGATTTATAAGTTGCTGAGATGGCCGATGTTGTGGCTGTCGCGCCGCCGCGCATATTTTAGCGATCGCGCCGCTGCGGAAATTACGGGGAATCCGAATGGTTTGACGCGGGCTCTGGCTAAAATTGCGATCGGAATAGCGAGCAATATCGAGCAACAGCAACAAACTAGCTTTTTCCTCGAAGGTTTCGATCTGCTGCTACCTGTGGGTGTCGCGCAAGCTGTAACCCTTGGTTCTGCTGCTTTACACGCGCCTCTGGAACAGATTTTGCTGTGGGATGTCAGCAATCCTTACCGCAATTGGTTGACGGTTAACAGCACACATCCTTTAATGGGTGAGCGTTTGAAGTTGTTGGCTCTTTACGCTCAATTCTGGAAACTCGAAACTGAGCTAGATTTGGCGAGTCTGGGAACGCAGGAGCCCAGTAAGGGTAAATTCCTCATTTCTCACCTTTTTAACTCAAAATTTTGGGCGGACAGGAAATTCTGGGCGGATCGGAAATTTTGGGCGGATCGGAAATTCTGGGCTGACAGGAAATTCTGGGCTGACAGGAAATTCTGGGCTGACAGGAAATTCTGGGCGGGTAGAAAATTCTGGGCGGGCACGGGGGCACCGCCCCTACTGTTACAAGGTGCGCCTTTTTTTGGGATTCCGATGAGTTTGGCGATGGTGGGGGTGCTGTGGCTGATTGGGGGGATGTTTTCGATGACGAATATCTGGCGACTGGATTGGCTTTGGGGCGATCGATCTATTGTTTGGGGCTGTTTGCCGATCGGGTTTAGTATTGGTACTTTGATGCGGATTAATTATTTCTTCCCTGACCTTAAACCTGGAAAGCTTGCTGAACCGAGTTTACCTCAAATTTTGTCAAATCTCCCGACAATACCGCTGGATGCTCAACCGGTGCGGCTCTCAGGGCAACTTTTGGGTCGATCGGGTATGGCTAATTGGCTGGGACAGGATTTGATTTTGCAGACGGCGACGGGCTTAGTGAAGTTACATTATGTTTCAAGGTTTGGCCCGATCGGCTCTTTGTGGCCGTTTTTGATCCAAGAGACTACTCGCCCTAGCGATTTGGTGGGTAGCTGTTTTCCAAGAGGGGTGGTGGCGACGGGCTGGCTGCGACGGGGTGCTACTGTGGCGATCGATCTTGAAACCCTCCGCAGTCAAGGCGGCATTGTCAGCAACAGCGGACATCCCATCTGGTCTGCAATTTTAGCTTTTGCTGCCGCCTTTTGGGGAGCATACATCATTTTCCTGGGCGGGAGGTAAGGAAGAAGTCATTAGTCAGTAGTCAGTAGTCATTAGTTAGAAGGATGAAAGATGAAATCATATTCTCCCCAACTCACGCACTCTCACCCAGGCTGTGATACCTTTAAACAATGGTCGAACGCGGACTGGCCCGATTCTTGGGATATGAGGGTAAGTAAATAGTCCTCAGCATTAGGAGCGAGGTAAAGTTACTGGCTAAAAAATGTTTTAGAAGAGGTTAGCGATTTTATCCCTTGTTGTATTAAACTGAATACTGGTATCCGATCGCCTGAAATTGACATCCTTGGAAATAAATTTCTACATTGCTGGCTATAAACATTCTGAATCAAAACCGGAAGCAAGTAACACAGAATAGCCAATAGCCTCAACATTTGAGTGATGACTAAAAGTTTACACAACAACTTGAGATTTAACAGCTCTCTGCATAGGCGGTTAAGTTCCGGCATTGCGAGAGTAAATCATCTTTTGTGCAAAGGTGAGGGGATCTGTCAAGGTTGGTCGGAGGAACGCGGAATTTCTGCGGTTGTGTTGTCTTGACCTGCGGTCAATATTCAGTTGACTTCAGGTAATGCTGTTCGATCGAACTAATTAGAATTCAAGTCTGGAGGAATCTTTCATGTCTATTCGTTTATATGTGGGTAATCTACCGAAGGAACTCGATCGCCAAGAATTGCAAGAAGTTTTTGCACCGGAGGGCGAATCGGTAACAACAAAGGTAATTACCGATCGCAAAACTGGTAAATGTAGAGGATTTGGTTTCGTGACGGTGCTCACGGACGAACAAGCCGATCAAGTTATTGAGAAATATAATGGCTTGATGTTCAAAGAAAACCCCCTAAAGATAGAGAAGGCGCTACCTCGCTCTAAGGGTAAATCGGAGAAGGGTGAAGGCGAAGAGCAGCATTCACCTGCGGCACCGCAGTTGGCTTCGGCGTCGCCGTCGCAGCCTGCGCCGCAGCCGCGCTCGGCTCCCCCTACCCAAGGTGGAGGCGGCTCTGGTAAAAGCAATCGTCGTCGCGACAACAACAAGTCTCGTCGCAATCCAGCAGCAGCAACTTCGTCGAGCACTGATTCTGGCTCGGTACAGCCAGATCCGCGCTGGGCGAGCGCTCTGGAAGAGCTCAAGCAAAGGTTACAGGAAGCTCAGGCTACTAACTAGGAATGTCGATCGAGTTTGGTTGACTGAATATATCTGGAAGTGCGATCGAAAAGGGGGAAAAATCTCTTTTTCGATCGCACTATTTTTCTGTAAGTATGTTAGTTACCTTAAGAGGTTTTCTCCGGGGCGGGTTTAACAATAAATCGAAAGATTGAAGTCAAATGTTTCAGAATTAGGAATCGGTAAACTCGCAGGTTGAAAAATAATTTTCGGCGGAGTTGATGCTCATACAACAGTTAAATTGTCAGCCGATGGCTGTCGAGAAATAAGGTGATCTGCTTCGGCTCCGGCTAGGGTGTTAACTGACAGGCTGTAAGGAACTTCTAGGGAGATAATTGTTTCGTTGTTACGCAGCCAATTTAATTGGGTATCTCCCGTTGTAGCAGTTGGGCTAATAGAGGTTTTAGCTCCCAATAAATCGCCAATTAAAAAAGATAAATCCTGTTGGGGATTTGGGCTGACAGCAGGTGCGGGTACGATCGCACTTGCAGGCGCAGGAACGATCGCGATCGAACTTGCAGGTGCTGGCTGAATTTGAGCTACAGGCAGGGTTTCAGAGGCTTGAGGGGCTGTCAAAGCAGGATTTGGCGCGATCCGAAGGTTGGGGGCGATCGCAGGTTGAGAGGCGAGGAAGGAGGTGCGGGGGCAGGAATATAAATGAACGCAGATGAAATTCCATCTGCTTTCATCTGCGTTTATCTGCTTAATATCTGCGGTAAAAAACTCCCAATCCAACTACTTCGCCGCAGGTAAAGACAACTGAGGCGAAGCTTTAGGATACTTTCCATTCCCGGAAATCACAGCCGGTTCCTGGGAAAGCAAAAACTCACGAATTAGTCGAGTTACTGCTCTTTGAGCTAAACCGCCGACTACTTGCTGGCCCATATTCTGCACTTCTGGTTTCACCAACAACTGCGGAAGTAGCTGTAATACTTTCATCCCGTCAAAACCGGGAGTTGATTGCAAAATATCCCAAATCCGTTTGATGTGTTCTAAGTTTTTTTGTTCAGTTGGTGAAACCACAGGTTGATTTGCTTTGACTCCAAACCATTCGCCCACGACTGCTTTGGCGTTAGCAAAGGCATTGTTGGAAAGTGTGTCGAGACTTTTGACTAATTCAGTGACAATGCGATCGCGAATAAAATCTCCTCTTTCAGAAAATAAATACTCTAACGCTTGGTTCAGGATTTTGCTGACATCGTAATCGTCGCTATCGCGGGCATTGTTGAGCAAGTTTTCTAAGCGGTTCCAGCGGAATTCTCCCTGTTTGAACAACAACTCTTGCAGGGATGCTCTCAATTCTGGTGCGGGGTCGCTCAACAGCCGTTTTGCAACGTAAGGATAGGCTTTGCTCAACACTTTAAATTCGGGGTCAACGTTAATTGCAATCCCTTCTAAGGTGACGAGCGATCGAATAATCAAAGCATAGTAGGCTGGAACTCGGAAAGGATATTCGTACATCACCGCCGAGAGTTCGTCAGTAATGCTTTTGAAATTGAGTTCGGCAACGCTAGCACCCAAAGCATTGTTAAACACTCCAGCCAAGGCCGGAATAATTGGTGTCAAATCGGTGTCTGGTGTTAAAAATTCCAACTTGACATAATCTTTTGCTAAACCTTCAAAGTCGCGGTTCACCAAATGCACTACAGCTTCTAATAAGCCGTATCGCTGATAAGGTTTCACTTCGCTCATCATTCCGAAATCGAGATAAGCTAATTGACCGTCAGGAGTTGCCAAAAGATTGCCTGGATGGGGGTCTGCGTGAAAAAAACCATGTTCTAGGAGTTGTCTGAGAGAACACTGCACCCCCACTTCAATTAAGTAAGGAGCGTCTATTCCTTGAGCCTTGACAGCTTCTAAATTAGTGAGTTTGACGCCGGTGATCCACTCCATTGTTAAGACGCGGCGGCGGGTATATTCCCAGTAGATGCTGGGAACGTAAATGTCTTTGATGTAGCCGTATAGTTCGGCAAACCGTTCGGCATTTTGACCTTCGTGGGTGTAGTCCATTTCTTCGTAAATTCGCTCGCCCAATTCGTCCATAATTCCTGCGAGGTCGCTGCGAATTATTTTGAAGGTGTTTTGTGCCCAAAGTGCGACGCGCCGCAGGATGTAGATGTCTAAACCAATGTTTTCGGCTAAGCCTGGTCGCTGGACTTTGATTGCGACTGTTTCTCCGGTTTTGAGTTTGCCTTTGTAGACTTGTCCGAGAGATGCTGCTGCGATCGGATCTGGGCTAATTTCTGCGTAGATTTCGTGAGGATGGGCACCCAATTCTTCTTGGATAAATTGATAGGCTACTTCGTTGGGAAAGGCTGGCAATTGGTCTTGCAGCGTTGTTAGTTCTTCTAAATATACTGGCGGTACTAAGTCGGGCCTGGTTGAGAGTGCTTGTCCGATTTTGATGAAAGCGGGGCCGAGTTCGCTGAGAATTTCTCGCAGTCGGGCGGCGCGACGCTTTTCGTTGGTGGCGGTGCGGCCTGTTTTGCCGTCGAACCACAAACTGAAGGCAAAGCCGAAAAATGTCCAAACAACGCTCAGCAGCCTTCCCCAGACTTGTAGAGGCCGATTTCGGTACTGGGCTGCGATCGCCACTGGATCGTACCGAACAGCATCTCCAGCCAACTCGAAAGCTATGTCTTTGGCTGATTTGAGGACTTCGGAAGTTACGGCTTCTGTCTCTACGGCTATTGGTACTGCTTGCAGGGGAATTGTGTTTGCATCTTTGAGATTGCCGAGTACAGCCTGAGTCCCTGAATTTGCATAAGTTTGCGGGGAGGCTGGCGATACAGTCTTGACATTCATAAATCAGACCTAGTGGGAAGCATTGTAAATATATTGTAACAATTTAGGGAAGAAGGGGCACAACACTGATTCGGACACGGATACACGGATGGATTTAGATCGTTCGGCGGTTGAAACCGCTTCTTGTCAAACAAAGTCCGCCTCCGCGGACTAAGAAATAGAAGTTTCAGGCGTTGCTAATTTACTCGTCGCTGGAAAACAGGAGTCGATCGCAAATCTGTGACAATTGCAATTTGGTACTGACGGGCGATCGAGGTTGGGGCATTTCGGTATCGGGCCAGTGGGCTAAGTCGTTACAGGGACAGAACTCCGGGGGCATTCCCAAATCGCGGAACGGTACCGGCATCGCACAGCGGGCGCAGGGACTGATGTCCCAAGCTGGTGTCAGTAGTTGGGCTATGGTTTCGTTTGTGCCTTCCAGGTAACAGTCTCCGCTTTCGGGAGAGAGCATTTTTTGCCAGCTTTCTTCAAATTCGCTGCTGTAGCGATCGCCCGCAATTACTGGTTTGGGCAGCAGTGCTTCGGCACCGTTGCTAATTAATACTTTTTTACCTAGTTGAAACCAGTAAGCAATATATTTTCTCACTTGATGCTCAGATGCCATAACTTTTCTTCAACCCTTCAACCATTTTTTTATTTGAGACTTTCAAGCTTGAATTTTTACCTAGTCAATCTCGGATACAAACTCCTCCTTAAGAGGGATGTATCGAAACAAAATATCGATTCTGCACCGGAATTTAGAGAGATAAAATTCTGGATTCTGGAGCAGTGTCTGATGATGAAAGGATGACTCTTTCTCAGGAGAGATTTGATTGTTTACATTCTTTCACGATCGGGCTATTTACCCTCTCAAATTGTGGTGTTGGCTGCCCGATCGATATTTTTAAAAGGGCAAATTATGTACTGTTGAGTTTTCTGTCACTGCTTAGATTATACCTGATTTTGAGATCATTTTTTAGAGTTGCCAACTTAGATTTTCTTTCTTGTCGATCGCCCAGCAGGGCTATTATTTTTTAGCTGGGAGCGGTGTACCCAGAGCCGTGAGATTCAAGGCGTAGCCCCCGGTGGCGAGATAAACACGATCGGCGATCGCCCCGATGTGGCGGACAAGAGTGCCGAGGCGATCGCGAAACAGCCGTCCCGCCGGATAAGCAGGCACTACTCCCCATCCGGTTTCCTCTCCTACCAAAATTACATCGGCCATCGCCACCTTCAAACTAGCGAGCAAATCTTGCTGTGTCTGTTCCCAAACAGCCGCTTCTTGTTCCAAAAGATTTGCCGTCCAAGTTCCCACCGAATCAATTAACAAGCAATTTGAGCGATCGGCCGATCGCACAACTGCTGACAAGTCGATCGGCACTTCCAGAGTTTTCCAATCAGCCGGACGGCGATTTTTGTGAAGTTCGAGGCGACTTTGCCATTCCAAATCGCTTGGGTCAACCTCGCCTGTAGCCACATAAATTACTGGTTTTCCCGAATCAGCAGCCATAGTTTCGGCCAATTCACTTTTGCCAGACCTGGCCGGCCCGGTCACTAAGATTATTTTAGTCATTTGTTGTGGGTTATTTGTTGTGGGTTATGTTGTTGGATTGGCGTTATTGGTTATTCGTTATTTGAAAAACGAAAAACTCCCTATCCGTGTAAATGATTTTTCAGGGATAATAGCATTGATGGGACAATATCAGAGTCAGTCGATCGAGCTTCCCAGCATAGCCGTTTTCCAGCACATGAGGTGCGCCCTTACTAATTCGCAATTCAGGGAGAAGAAGGAAGAAACAGAAACTATTCCCGATGCTCGATGCTATAAAGGCCCGATGCCCGATGCCCAATGCCCGATGCCCAATGCCCGATGCCCAGGATCGATCGAACTCCCCAGTATTTCCCAAGCTGTCAATTATGCCAAAACCCCAGATATCAGCAATAATTTGTACCCACAATCGTCACAGCTATCTAGGCGCTGCGATCGACAGCTTGCTAGTACAGGATTTTCCCGACAACTTTGAAGTAGTCGTAGTGGATAACGCTTCTAGCGATTATGCCAGCCCCGACAGCTCAAAAACGCGCACCCGCCAAGTAGTAGAAGCAAGACTCTCCAACCCCCGCCTCAAATACATCTGGGAACCCGAACTCGGTTTGTCAGTAGCCCGGAACACCGGCGCGAGAGTTGCAGAAAGCGAAATTTTAGCCTATCTCGATGACGATGCTGTGGCTGAGTCCAATTGGCTCAGGGTGCTGCACAGCGCCTATCAAAGCCATCAAAAACTGGCCGTAGCCGGTGGTAAAGTCAATTTGCTCTGGCCTTCTGGAGGGGGCCCTCCCGACTGGCTTTCCCCCGGATTGGCCGAGAATTTGGGCGCCTACGATTTAGGGGAAAGTTGGGTGTACATAACCACTGCTGGATTGACTCCCAGAGGTGTAAACTACTCAATCCGGCGCACTTTTCTTGAACAAATTGGCGGTTTCGATGTCAAACTCGGTAGAGTCGGCAAAAAATTGTTGTCCAATGAAGAGTTGCATACCACAGAATTAGCTTTAGAGCTAGGTTGGCAAGTAGTTTATCTGCCCGAAGCCCTGGTGCTTCACAATGTCGCTCCCGAACGCCTTAACAAAGGGTGGTTTGTAGAGCGCGGGTGGTGGCAAGGTATCAGTGAGTGTTACCGGGAACAATTGTGCGATCGAGCCGGTATTGTTCAGCTTTGGCATGGGGGTGAAAGAATGTTTAGGGGTGTCTACAAATCTTTTAAATACATTAGAGATCCAGCGCTGCGCTTTGAAAACTTGGTTTTTGCTTGGGGTCAAATTGGTTATTTGAGTGCAGCCGTCCGCGGCCTGATTTTTCCACCGAAATCAACCCGCAGGCATTAGGCTATAGGCGCATTGGTGTTAACTTAACGTCAAACTCAGTCACAGAATACTTGTTTGACTATTAAGCCCAGATCCCCCCCATTCTTGCCCCCTAGTCAACCCTACTCCCCTTCAGAAGGGGAGTAGGGGGTGAGAGAGGAAGCCTCTTTAAGTCCCCCTTCTTAAGGGGGATTTAGGGGGATCTAGACTTAGGTAAAAGCGAGATTTATCAAGGGTTTCAGTCTTAAGTTGACACTACGAAAGGCAGTACCGTGTCCCTACCGGACATCTATCGTACATACTTCATCCAAAACAACTCGACCGCATTCAGGTTCAAGCACTCGATTATGACCTCTAGTTCATCCAAGATTCCAGTTTCAGTTCTCATTCCGGCCAAAGACGAAGAACTTAATCTACCTGCGTGTCTGGCGAGCATTACCAGGGCGGATGAAATTTTTCTGGTAGATTCCCAAAGTAGCGATCGCACAGTAGAAATCGCCCTAAATAGTGGCGCAAAAGTAGTGCAATTCTACTTCAATAACCGCTGGCCAAAAAAGAAAAATTGGTCATTGGATAACCTGCCATTTCGTAACGAATGGGTGTTAATTGTCGATTGCGACGAGCGGATTCCCCCAGAACTTTGGGACGAAATTGCCCAAGTCATCCAAAACCCCAATTTTGAGGGCTACTACCTCAACCGCAAAGTCTTCTTTTTAGGTAAGTGGCTGCGTTACGGAGGCAGATATCCCGACTGGAACTTGCGTTTATTCAAGCATCAAAAAGGTCGTTACGAAAATCTCGGAACTGAATCCGTCCCCAATACCGGTGACAACGAAGTACACGAACACGTCATTTTAGCCGGTCAAGTTGGATACTTAAAAAATGACATGATCCACGAGGATTACCGCGATTTATTTCATTGGATAGAGCGCCACAACCGCTATTCTAATTGGGACGCTCGCGTTTATTACAATATTATTGAAGGGCGCGACGACAGCGGCACTATTGGTGCAAACTTATTTGGAGATGCAGTGCAGCGTAAGCGATTTCTCAAAAAAGTTTGGGTGCGGCTGCCTTTTAAACCACTGCTCAGATTTATTTTATTTTACTTCATTCAGCTCGGCTTTTTGGATGGAAAAGCTGGCTATATTTATGCAAGGCTATTGAGTCAGTACGAGTATCAAATTAATGCAAAACTTTACGAATTGCGCTGTTGTGGCGGTCAGTTGAATGTGGCAGAATCTGAGCCTACTTTGTCGCCACCAGTAGTTAGAACTCAGGAGAGTGAAGTTAAATCGCCGTGAGATTTTGCACGGAGAACATACTTTTTTATAATTAATAATCCCAAATCCTGTACGGGCGGGTTCACCAGTAATATCATGTCCGGTGAATTGACCATAATTCCTGTAGGGGCGGGTTTCACCAACAATCTCGGCCTAATACCCATAATATAGTAGACTTCGACACTTCGACTACGCGAGCGTGCAACGCTACGCTCAGTAACCCGCCCCCACCCAACGGTCAATCACAATCTACCTCTTTCTAGATACAAGGGGCGGGTTTCATCAAAAATATTTGAAGCTAGCCCAGGGATAAATAAACCCGCCCCGCCTTTTCTTGATTTCCTTAAATCAGCCGGAAATTAGCAGATATTATCAAATTTGCACTCACTCCAACCATAACACATAACTGCTCCCATGTCAAGAGGTTTTTGATAATTGTTCCCTGAGTATTTTGAGTTATTTCTAACTGGCTAAAGCTCAAACCTCCGGTTAGTGCGATCAAATCTTGACCGATCGCAAAATCAGCGATAACATCAAATCCTTTATACCAGTTTTTTATGAGGCCCCGTAGAATCTGATCCCCCCTAACCCCCCTTAATAAGGGGGGAACAAGATTCTGCTCTTTCGTCACCCCCTACTCACACCCTACTCCCTTATTAAGGGGGATGCGAGGGGGATCGAGATATATGCAACGACCCATTAAATTGGTATTAGCGTATAGTGTCTTCCCCAGCAATCTTACAAGAAAGAGCTACTATTAAGAGCAGTTTGATTCACATTATAAACCACTCCCAAGTAGTCATTCCCCGATTTAATCGCCGTTGAAGCTACAGCCGTCGCACCATCTAAGATGATATTAACTGACTCAAAAGTTAGTTGACTGAAAGTGGCACCAATCAACTTGATTTGATCGTCGGAAGTGAAGTCAGTAATCACATCAGCTCGATCGGGATTATTGGCGATATATTCTAAGACAAAGTTATCATTCCCTGCGCCACCTGTGAGCAGATCGAAACCTCGATCGCCATTCAGGATATCATTGCCCGCGCCACCTAATAAGACATCATCTTGCTTACCACCGCGCAGGGTATCATTACCATCGCCACCAGTGAGACTATCATTGTCATTATTTCCAGTTAAAAAGTCGTTATCAATACCGCCATCGATCGAGTCGGAACCTTTGCCGCCAAATAGTTGATCGTCGCCACCTAAGCCTACCAAATAATCTTCTCCTTGATTACCAAAATAGGTATTTGGTAATTCTGAACCTGTTAAGGAGTCGTTACCAGAAAGAGCAAATATGGTTAAACCTAATGCTTCTGGTGGGATGCTGGTATCTATGCTATCTGTTAGTAAGTAAACATCACCTAATAGGGTATTTTCTGGTAAACCCGATGGAATGTTACTTGATACCGATGGTTTTGGTATAGCGATCGCTATTTTTACATCTGTTGGCGTTGGCGTTGGCGTTGGCGTTGGCGTTGGCGTTGGCGTTGGTGTCGGTATTACCAATGGAATTGGTATCGGCTTCGGTGTTACAGATGTTGGTGTTACAGGCGTTGGTGTTACAGGTGTTGGTGTTACAGGTGTTGGTGTTACAGGTGTTGGTGTTACAGGTGTTGGTGTTACAGGTGTTGGTGTTACAGGTGTTGGTGTCAGTATGACTGGGGTATTAGCAGCAGTCAAAATTTGTCGATCTAACGCAGTACCTGTGTTTTCTGCAACTAGAGAATCAAGGGTTTTTTGACCGGCACCAAAGGCCTTAAAGTCTTGAGTTGTTTCACCTAAAGCAACTTTTTGAATTACTGCTACTTGTTTTTGCAGTTGTGTAGGATCGGTATTAGTAGCGATCGCCTCTACAATACGTTGATTAGATGCTGCTATTACCTGCGCTATGGCGGGTGCGGCCACTAATACCTCTTGGGTGTTAAAATTAGGATCGATCGCCTTCACCCGATCTGCTACCTTTTCCACTAAGGCCGCTACTTGTTCAGATTTGGTTAAATCTAATGATACTCCGGTTTGGATGACATCTGCGATCGCACTCACTATTTGCTTAACAGCATCACCCACAGAAATATTACTTGCGCCTTCAATTAATCCCGCAGTTTGAGCGATCAAGTTTTGGGTTTCAGTCATCGCGCTTAATACCGATTTACCACCGGGTTGTTCGCCTTTAGTCGCCGCGATCGGATCGACATAATTAATCGCGATATCGCTAGGAATACCAAAAGTGCTAGTGACTTTGCTATTAGCTTCATCAACAGTTAAACCGCGATCGACCATTTCCGCCAAGATAGTAGTCAGTAAAGTAATTACTTGTCCATCTGGTGTCGCTTTTAGCGGAGTTTCTAGGGGTAAACCCGTACCGATATCGACCCCGCCAAAAGCGACTAAATTACCTTCACTGGGATCGAGTTTGCCATTACTATTAGTGTCAAAAGTGCTAAAATCAACATCAAAAGCAAATGCGCCTTTACTGTCAGTTATCCCTTTGGGTTCGTTCGGATCGATGATGCCATTTTTGTTAGCATCAAAGAAGACATTAGCACCGGCAATATAGTCGTCAATCACGAAACCCGTGCAGTTCCAGCCTACAAGATTCAATAACTCACTGACACTCTTGCCATTATTATCAGTACCTTTCACTTCTACCCATTGGGGTAAAGATAAATTACTTCCTGGTACTTGACTGAGAGTGCGAGTAATGGGGTCAAATTTTAGGGAAGCATTAGGTCCGTCAAATATTTCTGGAATAGTAGTTACGGAAGCATTGTCTGTTTTCCGCTTGTATTGACCCCCATTTCCGCCTTGCGTCCAGATATAATCTTGTCCATAGTCAACAGAATTATTGTCTAGGGCGGTGACTGTATAGGTAATAGTATCGCCTGGATTTGGATCGATAAATGTGTCAGGCGCAAACTTAAAAGCGGTATTGCTAGAAAATCCACTAGCAGCACTTTGAGTCCATACTGGGTTATAGACGATCGGCGCTTGATTGTTAAGAGTTGGTGTAGGCGTTGGAGTTGGAGTTGTTGGTGTTGGCTCTACAGGCGTTGGCGTTGGCGTTACGGGTGTTGGTGTTGGCGTTACGGGTGTTGGTGTTGGAGTTACGGGTGTTGGCGTTGGCGTTACGGGTGTTGGCGTTGGCGTTGGTGTTGGAGTTACGGGCGTTGGCGTGGGTGCAGGAATATTAACCACAATATTCCCTAAACTGCCAGCGGCCACAAAATTCCCTAATGTATTCTTAACTTCAGTACCTTGTAAATCTACTGTGTAAGTCCCATTATCCGTATTATCCCAAGTTCCACCAGGCGGCGTAAATGAATAAGTTACAAGACGCGGTGTACCATTACTATTATCAACACTGACTTTTGTGACGGGAATATTGCCATTAATTTTGATATCGCGATCGTCAATGGTAGTAACATCAATTCCCGTATTATCAGTATAATTTACGAACAATTGTTGAACTGTGTCGCCTGCTGTAGTAATATTACCAACTTGCGTTAAACCAGCAGTTGGTAACGTAACATCATAAGTCCGTGTGAGTTGAGTCGCCGCGGTATTATTATTACCCGCAGTATCAGTTGCTTTAGCCGCCGGAATATCAACTGTGACATTACCATTCGCAGTGGGAGTCACATCAAAAGTGTAGGTTTTCGCATCAACTGTGACCAAGTTACCGACAGCAGCATTGGCTACGGTGATATCAGTATTATCAAAGCCGATGACATTTTCATTAAAGGTAGCAGTGACGCTAAATAAACCGTTAACTGTTGCTGCTGAAGTGGATGTTAAAGTAACAGTTGGTGCAACGGTATCAATAACTATGGCTTTGCTACCGCCGAGGGAGTTAGCTGAGGCTAAGGCGGGAAGAGTTAAAACAGCATCCACAGCCAAATTATCTTGAATTGTGCCGCCGTTAAGGGTGAGGGCAGTTGTGGTGAGGTATTCTAAGTCAGCAGATGTGTCTCCTGCTTGCACTACATAGTTGAAAGTGAGTGCAGTACCGCCACTACCACTGGTATATGTGGCAAATTTGTCAGTTGTGCCTGTTTCTAATTGCAGTTGGGGTGTGCCACCTGTGGTATCTACGGTGACAGCAGCATCAAAGGTGACGGTGATGGCGATGGTGGAACCTACACCGTAGCTGCCGTCAGGGGTGGTGGCGGTGACAGCAGTAACTTTGGGGATAGTACCATTGAGGAGGATGGAGGCTGTACTGTCGCTCATATTTGCCACAGCTAAGTCGGGTTTCCCGTCGCCGTTGATGTCCCCGATGCTGACGGATTGGGGCTGAGTGCCAGTTGTGAAGTCAACTTTGGGGGCGAAAGTGGGGGTAGCGGCGTTGGTGGCGGTGGTGTTCAGCAGGATGGAAGCGCTGTTGCTGCCTGCGTTCACCACAGCTAAGTCAGGTTTCCCGTCGCCGTTGATGTCCCCGATGCTGACGAATTTGGGGCTACTGCCAGTAGTGAAGTCTATATTGGTGGCGAAAGTGGGGGTGGTGGCTCCGGTGGCGGTGGTGTTCAGCAGAATGGAAGCGCTATTTCTGATGGGGCTCGCCACAGCTAAGTCAGGTTTGCCGTCGCCGTTGATGTCCCCAATGCTGACGGAGTTGGGGATATCGCCAGTATTGAAGTCAACTTTGGGGGCGAAAGTGGGGGTGGCGGCTTGGTGGCGGTGGTGTTGAGCAGGATGGAGGCGCTGTTGCTGACGAGTTCGCCACAGCTAAGTCAGGTTTGCCGTCGCCGTTGATGTCCCCGATGCTGACGGATTGGGGGCTAGTGCCAGTTGTGAAGTCAACTTTGGTGGCGAAAGTGGGGGTGGTGGCTCCGGTGGCGGTGGTGTTCAGCAGAATGGAGGCGCTGTTGCTGCCGATGTTCGCCACAGCTAAGTCAGGTTTGCCGTCGCCGTTGATGTCCCCAATGCTGACGGAGTTGGGGATATCGCCAGTAGTGAAGTCAACTTTGGTGGCGAAAGTGGGGGTGGTGGCATTGGTGGCGGTGGTGTTCAGCAGGATGGAAGCGCTGATGCTGACGTTCGCCACAGCTAAGTCAGGTTTGCCGTCGCCGTTGATGTCCCCGATGCTGACGGAGTTGGGGCTAATGCCAGTAGGGAAGTCAACTTTGGTGGCGAAAGTGGGGGTGGTGGCGTTGGATGCGGTGGTGTTCAGCAGGATGGAGGCGGTGTCGCTGCTGCTGTTTGCCACAGCTAAGTCAGGTTTTCCGTCGCCGTTGAAGTCGCCGATACTGACGAAGTTGGGGGTAAGGCCAGTAGGGAAGTCAACCTTGGTGGCGAAAGTGGGAGTGGTGGCTCCGGTGGCTGTGGTGTTCAGCAGGATGGAGGCGCTGGTGCTGCCCTGGTTCGCCACTGCTAAGTCCGGTTTTCCGTCGCCGTTGATGTCGCCGATGCTGACGGAGTAGGGGTTACTGCCAGTTGCGAAGTCAACTTTGGGGGCGAAAGTGGGGGTGGTGGCGACCGTGGCGGTAGTGTTGAGCAGGATGGAGGCGGTGCTGCCGTAGTTCGCCACAGCTAAGTCCGGTTTGCCGTCGCCGTTGATGTCCCCGATGCTGACGGATTGGGGGTAGTGCCAGTTGTGAAGTCAACTTTAGGGGCGAAGCCTAGTACGCCACTGTAGGTTTTGAGGGCCTTGGCGTTAAATGGTACTGTTGCTTCTATCGGACCTGTTTTTACTTCTAAGTTCCAGTCTCCTCCTAATTCAGCGCTGCCGGTGAGGTTAGCTGAGGCGGCGATGTCTGCACCAGTGATTTCACTTAGTCGCTTGAGGAAGTTTTGGCCGGTTTCTCCTGCGGCTACTTCGCATCCATATAATAGGATGTCGGCGTTTTGGGTGAGGGCTTTTCCCCACTGTTTTAGCTTGGTGTTAAAATTTTCTAGGTTATTACTATTGAGTGCTTCTGTGCCGAGTGTTACACTGCCTGGGCTGCCGTGAGAAAGGATATGAATTGCTTTAATATCTTTTTGATTAGCCAAGGCGTTAGTAATTTGTTCGATCGCGCTCAAATTTTCATTTAAAATGAAAATTTGAGCGCGATCGGCGTTATAAATTAGACTTTGATAGTCCTGTACAGAGGAGTCTACGAAAATTATTTGCTTTTTCACGGTATATCACCTGGTAGTTTTGGTTGAGTCTTGGATATGAATACCCGTCAAAAATCTATGCTTCTTTTGATTTCGCTACGATCGCACTAGGGCGGCTATTTGTTGGCTATATCCCAAAAAAACGGCGCTCAAATCGAAGATGATTTCTTTGTCAACTTGCGGGTGGTAATAGGCAGAAAATATACTCAGAATTAGCGATCGTTTTTGTGCAGGGGAAATAAACACGGAACACTCATTGTCTTCGCTCATAGCTGACAATATTCCATCGACTTGCGCCCCGCACTGGGAGCGTCATAGCCGCGTGAAAACGGGGGTTTTGGCGCAATAAAGCGGCCAGTAAAGTAGAGCCTGAGCGTGGTAGTCCTGAGATGAAGTGGGCTTTCACTGGCCTCGCGTTACAATGCGTTTGTATAAATTGTATGCGATTTAAATGTATCATACTAAGGGCAGATTTTTTGAGATTATATGTTTATTTAATATTTCTTAACACAACCTCAAGGTTTACGATATCTTTATAATCTAGACATGGTGAGTAGGGACACGGCACTGCCGTGTCCCTACTTGCGATTTCTAGATTGTGTAACACAGTTTTGGATGCACTGCGACTAAAGAAACCGGGTTTTTCATCGAATCTACGGGCTGCAACGAAGTCTTTTCGTAAAAAACCCGGTTTCTGGACCCCCATCCTAGGGACACGGCAGTGCCCATTAGTGTCAACTCCTGAGACCCTTGAGAAATCTGGGTTTTACGCCAAGTCTAGATCCCCCTAAATCCCCCTTAAGAAGGGGGACTTTGAGAAGACTCCTGTCCCACACCCCCTACTCCCCTACTCCCCTTCTTAAGGGGAGTAGGGGTTGAGTAGGGGGCAAGAAGACGGGGGATCTGGCCTGAATAGTCAAACAGCAGTCTCTGACTGGGTTTAACGTTAAGTTGACACCAATGGGCAGTGCCGTTTCCCTACTTGGGAATTTTTACCGCAGATGATAGCGGATGTACGCGGATTAACGCGGATGAAATACAGCAGACGGCTGTAGGGACACGGCATTGCCGTGTCCCTACTTGGGAATTTTTACCGCAGATATCGGCGGATGTACGCAGATGTACGCAGATGAAGAGATGTTATTTGATGAGTTCTTCTAGGGATGGAAAAAGCAATTTTTCGGCGCTCACTTTTTGGCAGTCGCAAGGTTGTTGAGTTGCGGATATTTCTGATACTTTTCCTAGCAGCAATTGGATGCTTTCTATTAGCAATGGTAGGGTTAATAAAATTATTGATGCTGATACTAGCAAGCTAATTAAGCCGTCAGCCCAATTCCAGTGCAGCCACGCTACGGCGATCGCAGCTAAAATTACTCCAACTGACGAAAATATGTCGGCAACTGCGTGCAGAAAGGCGCTTTTGAGATTTAAGTCGCCGTGACAGCAGGAATGCAAGCAAAAAGCATTGATTGAGTTGATGCTTAAACCAGCAATTGCGGTAATTAACATCGGGAACCCTTCTACTTCGGGGGTTGGGGATTGCAAACGGGCGATCGACTCGGCGGCTATCCAAAGGGCGATCGCTACTAAACTGATACTATTAACTAAAGCGGCAATGATTTCTGGGCGGGCGGGAATTGGCGATTGTGCGATCGCACAATCTACGGGTTTACTTCTTTTTCGTGATGAGTACCAAGTGGCTGTCAAAGTTATTGCTAAAGCTGCTACATCTGAAAAAACGTGACCCGCATCTGCTAAGAGGGACAAACTATGAGAAGTCATTGCAGCGATTAACTCTGCTACAAAAAAGCTGCTAAGCAGTACCAAAGCTGTTTGTAAAAGTCGCACTTTGGGAATTCTGGGATTGGGATTCTCGCATTGTACGCGCGGCGAAGCTATCCCGTAGGGAATCGCCTTGGCGTTTTCAGAGTTGAAATTGTCCCTAACTGGAAATGTCATGCAGCAGTCCTTAAGGTTAAACTCGATTTTCAATTAAACATTAAATCAACTATCAATGACCGATTATATACCAACTCCGAATCAGGAACCGCAAAAGCCGATCGCCAATTCCCCAAATCCTGAAATCAATTATCATCCCATTGGCGACAACCAGGCAAATACTTTAACAGGGGAATCTTTGGTTGATTTGCGCCGGTACGATCGATCAAAGTTCGATCGGGGAAGGCCTGGTTGGCTAATTTTGCTTTGGTGGTTGGTACAGGCGATCGCATTTCCTCTCACTCCACACCCTGTTAACGGCATCAGAAGGTGGCTGTTGCGCCTATTTGGAGCAAAAATAGGTTTTGGTGTGATTATTCGCCCTACGGCTCGTTTTACCTATCCTTGGAAAATTGAAATCGGCGATTATAGTTGGATCGGAGATGATGTGGTTTTGTACAGTCTCGATCGAATTGCGATCGGCAAAAACTGTGTAATTTCTCAAAAAAGTTATCTCTGCACCGGCACTCACGATCCTCAAGACTCAGCCTTTGGCTTAATCACAGCATCTGTTACTATTAATAATGGGGTTTGGATTGCGGCCGATTGTTTCATTGGCCCTGGTGTCGAAATCGGTGCTAACGCTTTAATTGGAGCTCGTAGCAGCGTCTTTAAAAATATGCCAGCTAGCTTTGTTTGCATGGGAAATCCCTGTCGTGCGCGCTATCCCAGAGAAATCCATAAAAGTTTGTAGTACAGAATAACCAGAACTTTTTTAACCTAATAAATGTCGCGCAAGTATGCTATAATTAACTTATAAAAAATTAGCTTAATTTCTATGACGCGATTTATTCACGATCGCTTTGCCAAAGAATTTCTGGAAGAACTACTGTCCCCGATCGGCCAGGTTAATATCGGTCGCGATGTGACTTCCGAAGTCCGAGAAATTGATGTTTACTTCACTCCAAGCACCGCAATTCCCTCCTACTCAGCCAGCCTGGGATTGTTGGGAAAAATGGCAAGCACAACTGCAATTTTTGAACCGTTTCGCAATCCGGCTAACGTCAGCGAAATTTGTAGCTGTCTGGGTAAGTTATTGGATGTGCGAGGTGAATTGGAGCGACAATCTAGAAGAGAAAATACTCGCTATGATGACGCTCAGTTCCCCAGACTGTGGATTTTGATGCCCACAGCATCGAAAGCATTGGTAGATAGCTTTAATGCGATACCAGATACCCAGAATTGGATGCAGGGAATTTATTTTTTGGGGGAATCTTTGCGAACTGCGATCGTCGCGATTCACCAATTGCCAGAAACTCCAGAAACCCTGTGGTTGAGGATTTTGGGCAAAGGGGGCGTGCAGCAAAGGGCGATCGCCCAATTGAGCGCTTTAGCAACGGATGATCCGTTGCGGATAATTGCGCTAGAATTGTTGTATCGCCTACAGTCACATTTAGTAGCCGATACCCCACAGGAAATTGAGCCAGAAGAGCGGGAGTTAATTATGGCGATCGCACCACTTTTTCAACAACAAATACAAGCTGCACAGCAACAAGCTAGAGAAGAAGGACTAGAACAAGGGCTAGAACGAGGACTAGAACGAGGACTAGAACAAGGACTAGAACAGGGACTAGAACGAGGTAGACAAGAACAACAGCGCTTAATTTTAGAAAATTTTCTGCGAGTTCGCTTTGGAGAATTAACCCCAAAAATGACAGTTTTTCTTGGCTCGAATATCCAAGTTGCTTGCGGCGGAATTTACCGTTTTGTTGCTGGCAATATCCATGCTAAATGTCGATGAAGCTGGGCGGGAACAAGCGGTGAAGTTGTTAGCTGAAAGTGTCTGGAAAATGTCCGTTACTAACTTGGAGGATCTTCGGCCGCTGGCCATGACTAATTTATTGGCATTGCCTGTGGCAGAATTGACTTTGTTTGTGGAACAACTGCCGCACTTATCGGATGCTGAATTGAGGGAAAGGTTAGGGAAAATCCCTGAATAAAAGCTGTTTGATTAGCTAATAAAAAACAGAAAACTCAGATACCCGACTTTTTGAATAAGTCGGGTATCTAGGGGAGTTCACAGAAAACCGAAGTTAGCGAATTCGATAGGAATTTGACTCCGAAGGCAAAATCAAGTGCATCAAGCCCTCGATCAGTCGATCGCGCTCCATTGGTATAATTTCTTGGCCGTGCATCATATCCTGCGTTAACTGGAAATATACCAAAGATCCAATAAAAATTCGCGCCGTTGCTTCTGGATCGGCTAATTGCAACTCCGGGCAAGATGCCAAATATTGAGTGAGTCGCTCAATCCCTGGTTTAGCTAAGTTTTTGACAAATATCTGGGCTAGCTGAGGAAAACGCCCTGATTCAGCAATCACTAACCTCACGAAGGTGAGAAAATGAGGTTCGTGACTCGCCTGATCCATTATAGTCGTGGCAATGAATCGCAGCGCGATCGCCGGTTCGGTTTCTGGCACCGGAAAATACACTAATTTTTCTGCCGCTAGCCGTTGAATCAAAGCCACAAACAATCCCTCTTTATCTTGAAAATAGCTGTAAACCGTAGCTTTGGAAACTCCCCCCGTCTTCGCTACCTTGTCCATACTCGTGCCCGCATAGCCGTGGGTTAAAAATTCTTGCATCGCACCTTGGAGAATTTGCTCGCTCTTGTCACATCCTGTGGCTGCGTCTGGTTCCATCGGTTTTGTCCTTGTCATTGCTTGTTTCTGTAATTTTTGCTTGGGGTCTTGACATTATTATACTAAACGGTTTAGTTTAAATATATCAGAACTAAACCGTTTAGTTTTTAGTCCTCAAATCAGAGGTGCTCGTTATGGTACATCCCTCGACAGCAGAAGGCTTAGCCTCCAATCCATCCTTAGTTAAGCAACTCCTAGTTGTGGCAGCAGTAGCAACCCTGGCGGCTGGGGGAACTACAGGCTACGCGGTGTGGCGATCGCACATTCCCGATCCCAATGCAGCAACGATAGCAGCAGCGGCCACAGCATCGCAATTAACCACAGTGACAGCCTTGGGGAGACTGGAACCCAAGGGAGAAGTCATCAAAGTATCGGCCTCTGGTTCCGCCGAAGGAAGCCGGATCGATCGGCTTTTGGTGAAAGAAGGAGATCGGGTAAACACAGGCCAAGCGATCGCAATTCTCGACAGTCGCGATCGCCTCTCGGCGGCCTTCGACCAAGCTCAAGAACAAGTGCGCGTCGCCCAGGCGAATCTAGCCAAAGTTAAAGCTGGAGCCAAAAATGGCGAAATTCAAGCCCAGAAAGCCACCATTGGCCGTTTAGAAGCCGATCGCAGTCACGAAATCGCAGCGCAACAGGCGATCGTTGCTCGCTTATCTGTCGATCGCAGTACCGAAATTGCAGCGCAACAAGCGACAATTGCTCGCATCAGGGCCGAACAGCTTGGGGAAATTCAAACCCAACAAGCCACAATTGCTCGTCTACAAGCTGAACTTCGCAACGCTAGCAGTGAGTATCAGCGGTACTCGCAACTGTATCAAGAAGGAGCAATCTCTGCTTCCACCAGCGACAGCAAAAAACTAGCCGCAGAAACAGCCCAACAACAACTCAACGAAGGAAAGGCCAAACTCAATCAAATTCAGCAATCTCGCCAACAACAGATTAATGAAGCCCAAGCCAAACTGAATCAAATTCAGCAATCTCGACACCAGCAGATTAATGAAGCCCAAGCTAAACTCAGCCAAATTCAGGAATCTCGATACCAGCAAATCGACGAAGCCAAAGCAAATCTCGATCGCATTTCCGAAGTGCGCCCCGTTGATGTGGAAGCCGCCAGCGCCGAAGTCGGTTCCGCCGCTTCCGCCGCCAAACAAGCCAAAGCCAATCTGGATTTAGCATACATCCGCGCACCGAGAGACGCGCAAGTTCTGAAAATTCACACCTATCCGGGGGAACGGGTGGGGAATGATGGCATTATTGAACTGGGACAAACTCGCGAGATGTTGGCTGTTGCTGAAATTTACCAAAGTGATGTGGACAAGGTACGCCTTGGACAGCAGGCCAAAATTACTAGCGATTCTTTCCAGGGGGAATTGCTGGGAAATGTCGAATACATTGGCTTACAAGTGCTGCGGCAAAACATTGTTAATACTGATCCTTCTGCTAATATTGACGCTCGAGTTGTGGAGGTGAAGGTGCGTTTGGATGCTGTTTCTAGTCGGAAAGTCGCGGGTTTGACTAATTTGCAAGTGAAGGTGGCGATCGGCGGAAGTTAAGGATTAAGATTTTTTTAACCACAGAGAGCGCAGAGGACGCAGAGGAAGAGAATGGAGAGATGTATCATTCTGATTTAATTATTAAAGATTAAGAATTGTTCCCACATCAGGTTGCTGTCTTTAATCCAAAATCTCAAATCTAAAATCTAAAATAGTATGCTCGGACTTATCAAACCATTACAACAGTTAAGGCGCAGAACTCCTCTCGGATGGCTGCAACTTAGTCACGACAAAGGGCGAATGGCCGTAGCTATAGCGGGAATTGCTTTTGCTGATGTTTTGATGTTCATGCAGTTGGGCTTCCAAAATGCGCTTTACACCAGCAATACGCGGCTGCACCAAACTTTGCAAGCTGACTTAGTTTTAATCAGCCCCCAAGGCCGGAATTTGCTAAATTTGTCTTCTTTCCCTAGGCGCAGATTGTATCAGGCTATGAATGTACCGGGTGTGAAATCTGCCGAGCCGCTTTATGTCAAACTTGCTAACTGGAAAGTTCCCGAAACTCGCCGCGAAACGTCCATTATGGTGGTGGGTTTTAATCCCGATCGCCCGGCGTTTGATCTCCCAGAAGTTAACCAAAATTTGAGCGCTATTAAATTGCCCGATACTGTGTTATTTGACCGAGCTGCAAGGGGAGATTATCAAAGAGCGATCGCCCAAATCAATCAGGGAAAATCTGTTAAAACTGAGCTCGATCGACGCACCATTACGATCGGCGGCTTGTTTACAATTGGAGCATCTTTTGCCGCCGATGGAGCTTTAATTACCAGCGATCAAAATTACCTGCGCTTGTTTCCCAAACAAAATGCCGGGAGTGTTAATGCCGGATTAATTCAATTGCAAGCTGGTGCCGATCCTGTACAAGTCCAACAAGTTTTAAAAGCATATTTGCCGCCGGATGTCAAGGTACTTACCAAACAAGAATTTATCGAGTTCGAGAAAAATTATTGGGCTACTAATACTGCGGTCGGCTTTGTGTTTAACTTAGGCGTAGCGATGGGTTTCGTTGTAGGAGTAATTATCGTTTACCAAGTCCTCTCAACCGATGTCAGCGACCACATGGCAGAATATGCTACTTTTAAAGCAATGGGCTACCGCAATATTTACTTGCTAGGCATCGTTTTTGAAGAAGCTTTAATTTTGTCAATTCTCGGTTTTCTGCCTGGAGTGGGAGTGTCTGTAGCACTTTACACCTTAACTCGCAGAGCTACAAATCTGCCCATATACATGACACTAATGCGAGCAATTGTTGTGTTAACTTTGACTCTAATTATGTGCGGTATTTCGGGAACTATTGCTACTCGCAAACTTCAAGCAGCCGACCCCGCAGACATTTTTTAATCGGGTTCCTAAAGCCGAAAATTCGCCTATATGTGCAGATTTGTACTCACTCCAATCATAACACCTAACTCCTCCCCTGTCAAGAGGTTTTTGAGAATTGTTCCATGATTATTTTGAGTGATTGCTAACTGGCTAAAGCTCAAACCTCCGGTTAGTGCGATCGCCTCCATTTTCGGGCTTATACCAGTTTTTTATGAGGCCCCGTAGAATCTGATCCCCCCTAACCCCCCTTAATAAGGGGGGAACAAGATTCTGCTCTTTCGTCACCCCCTACTCACACCCTACTCCCTTATTAAGGGGGATTTAGGGGGATCAGATTCTATGCAACGACCCATTAAATTGGTATTAGCGTATAGTCTCTTCCCCAGCAATCTTACAAGAAAGAGCCACTATTAAGAGCTGTTTGATTCACATTATAAACCACTCCCAAGTAGTTATTCCCAGACTTAATCGCCGTTGATGCTACAGCAGTTGCACCATCTAAGATGACATTAACTGACTCAAAGGTTAGTTGACTGAAAGTGACACCAATCAACTTGATTTTATCGTCGGAAGTGAAGTCAGCGATCGCATCAGCTTGAGATGGGTTAGTAGCCGTATATTGTAACACAAAGGTATCCTTTCCTGCACCACCGGTGAGCACATCGAAACCTCGATCGCCCCACAATTCATCATCGCCATTCCCACCTATCAAAACATCATTTTCCTTACCCCCGCGTAAGAGATCGTTACCCTCGCCACCAGTGACAGTATCGTTGTCATTATTTCCACTCAAGAAGTCATTCCCATTACCACCAGACAATTGATCCGATTTTTTCCCCCCAAACAAGTTGTCGTTACCATCACCGCCATCAATGGTATCAGCGCCTTCGTTACCATAGATGATGTCATTCTCGGCACTTCCCGTCAATTTATCATTACCTGATAAGCCGAATATAGGTTTACCAAATGCTGATTGTGGGATACTGGTGTCATCATTATCACTCAGTAGATATTGGTTATCTACCACTTGATTTTGTGGGAAATTAGTTGGTTCACCGCGATCGATATTACCGACTGATGGTGTGTTAATTGCGATCGCCGTGGGTGTTACCGATGGTGTCGGTGTTACCAATGGAATTGGTGTCGGTTGCGGTGTTACCGATGGAGTTGGTGTTACCGATGGTGTTGGTGTTACCGATGGTGTTGGTGTTACCGATGGTGTTGGTGTTACCGGTGGTGTTGGTGTAGTATTTGTATTGACTACCCCCACATCCGTCACATCAAAGCCACTGTATTTAGCATCGGTAGAAGTCGCACTCCCTGTGATAATTTGATAAGCAATATCACCATCAAATACGGTATCATCTACTCCTGTTACTGTGACTGTTTGTGCTACATTCCAGTCGATCGGTGTGAAAGTAACAGTTGATTTATCTACAATACCTTCGGTAGTTTTGCTGCTAGTTAATGGAATGGTGACATCGGCTGTTGGCTGAGTGTTTAGCTTGACAGTAAATGTGGCTGTTCCACCCGCTTCTGTGGTGGTTAATCCGGTGGTTGGGCTGACTGTGATTCCAGCAGTTTCGTTGTCGGTGTTGGTGACAGCTACATCGGCTGGTTTGAGATTTTTGTAGTTGGTATCTGTCGTAGTTGTGTCAGCCGTCGTCAGAATTTGATAGGCTTGATTTCCGTCAGCAATTGAGTCATCTACTCCTGTTACTGTGACTGTTTGTGCTACATTCCAGTCGGTCGGTGTGAAAGTAACAGTTGATTTATCTACAGTACCTTCAGCGGTGTTACTGCTAGTTAATGGAATGGTGACATCGGCTGTGGGTTGCGTGTTTAACTTGACAGTAAATGTAGCTGTTCCGCCTGCTTCAGTTGTGGTTAATCCGGTGGTTGGGCTGACTGTGATTCCAGCAGTTTCGTTGTCGGTGTTGGTGACAGCTACATCGGCTGGTTTGAGATTTTTGTAGTTGGTATCTGTGGTAGTTGTATCAGCCGTCGTGAGAATTTGATAGGCTTGATTTCCGTCAGCAATTGAGTCATCTACTCCTGTTACTGTGACTGTTTGGGGAGTATTCCAGTTAGCATTCGTGAAGGTGACACTGTTTTTATCTACAATACCTTCGGTAGTTTTGCTGCTAGTTAATGGAATGGTGACATCGGCTGTTGGTTGCGTGTTTAGCTTGACAGTAAATGTGGCTGTTCCGCCTGCTTCTGTGGTGGTTAATCCGGTGGTTGGGCTGACTGTGATTCCAGCAGTTTCGTTGTCGGTGTTGGTGACAGCTACATCGGCTGGTTTGAGATTTTTGTAGTTGGTATCTGTGGTAGTTGTGTCAGCCGTCGTCAGAATTTGATAGGCTTGATTTCCGTCAGCAATTGAGTCATCTACTCCTGTTACTGTGACTGTTTGTGCTACATTCCAGTTATTAGGTGTGAAAGTAACAGTTGATTTATCTACAGTTCCTTCGGTAGTTTTGCTGCTAGTTAATGGAATGGTGACATCGGCTGTTGGTTGCGTGTTTAGCTTGACAGTAAATGTAGCTGTTCCACCCGCTTCAGTTGTGGTTAATCCGGTGGTTGGGCTGACTGTGATTCCAGCAGTTTCGTTGTCGGTGTTGGTGACAGCTACATCGGCTGGTTTGAGATTTTTGTAGTTGGTATCTGTGGTAGTTGTGTCAGCCGTCGTCAGAATTTGATAGGCTTGATTTCCGTCAGCAATTGAGTCATCTACTCCTGTTACTGTGACTGTTTGTGCTACATTCCAGTCGGTCGGTGTGAAAGTAACAGTTGATTTATCTACAGTTCCTTCGGTAGTTTTGCTGCTAGTTAATGGAATGGTGACATCGGCTGTTGGCTGAGTGTTTAACTTGACAGTAAATGTAGCTGTTCCACCCGCTTCAGTTGTGGTTAATCCGGTGGTTGGGCTGACTGTGATTCCAGCAGTTTCGTTGTCGGTGTTGGTGACAGCTACATCGGCTGGTTTGAGATTTTTGTAGTTGGTATCTGTGGTAGTTGTGTCAGCCGTCGTCAGAATTTGATAGGCTTGATTTCCGTCAGCAATTGAGTCATCTACTCCTGTTACTGTGACTGTTTGTGCTACATTCCAGTTATTAGGTGTGAAAGTAACAGTTGATTTATCTACAGTTCCTTCGGTAGTTTTGCTGCTAGTTAATGGAATGGTGACATCGGCTGTTGGTTGCGTGTTTAGCTTGACAGTAAATGTAGCTGTTCCACCCGCTTCAGTTGTGGTTAATCCGGTGGTTGGGCTGACTGTGATTCCAGCAGTTTCGTTGTCGGTGTTGGTGACAGCTACATCGGCTGGTTTGAGATTTTTGTAGTTGGTATCTGTGGTAGTTGTGTCAGCCGTCGTCAGAATTTGATAGGCTTGATTTCCGTCAGCAATTGAGTCATCTACTCCTGTTACTGTGACTGTTTGTGCTACATTCCAGTTAGTCGGTGTGAAAGTAACAGTTGATTTATCTACAGTTCCTTCGGTAGTTTTGCTGCTAGTTAATGGAATGGTGACATCGGCTGTTGGTTGCGTGTTTAGCTTGACAGTAAATGTAGCTGTTCCACCCGCTTCAGTTGTGGTTAATCCGGTGGTTGGGCTGACTGTGATTCCAGCAGTTTCGTTGTCGGTGTTGGTGACAGCTACATCGGCTGGTTTGAGATTTTTGTAGTTGGTATCTGTGGTAGTTGTGTCAGCCGTCGTCAGAATTTGATAGGCTTGATTTCCGTCAGCAATTGAGTCATCTACTCCTGTTACTGTGACTGTTTGTGCTACATTCCAGTTAGCATTGGTGAAGGTGACAGTTGATTTATCTACAATACCTTCGGTAGTTTTGCTGCTAGTTAATGGAATGGTGACATCGGCTGTTGGTTGCGTGTTTAGCTTGACAGTAAATGTGGCTGTTCCACCCGCTTCAGTTGTGGTTAATCCGGTGGTTGGGCTGACTGTGATTCCAGCAGTTTCGTTGTCGGTGTTGGTGACAGCTACATCGGCTGGTTTGAGATTTTTGTAGTTGGTATCTGTGGTAGTTGTGTCAGCCGTCGTCAGAATTTGATAGGCTTGATTTCCGTCAGCAATTGAGTCATCTACTCCTGTTACTGTGACTGTTTGTGCTACATTCCAGTTATTAGGTGTGAAAGTAACAGTTGATTTATCTACAGTTCCTTCGGTAGTTTTGCTGCTAGTTAATGGAATGGTGACATCGGCTGTTGGTTGCGTGTTTAGCTTGACAGTAAATGTAGCTGTTCCACCCGCTTCAGTTGTGGTTAATCCGGTGGTTGGGCTGACTGTGATTCCAGCAGTTTCGTTGTCGGTGTTGGTGACAGCTACATCGGCTGGTTTGAGATTTTTGTAGTTGGTATCTGTGGTAGTTGTGTCAGCCGTCGTCAGAATTTGATAGGCTTGATTTCCGTCAGCAATTGAGTCATCTACTCCTGTTACTGTGACTGTTTGTGCTACATTCCAGTCGGTCGGTGTGAAAGTAACAGTTGATTTATCTACAGTTCCTTCGCGTAGTTTTGCTGCTAGTTAATGGAATGGTGACATCGGCTGTTGGTTGCGTGTTTAACTTGACAGTAAATGTAGCTGTTCCGCCCGCTTCAGTTGTGGTTAATCCGGTGGTTGGGCTGACTGTGATTCCAGCAGTTTCGTTGTCGGTGTTGGTGACAGCTACATCGGCTGGTTTGAGATTTTTGTAGTTGGTATCTGTGGTAGTTGTGTCAGCCGTCGTCAGAATTTGATAGGCTTGATTTCCGTCAGCAATTGAGTCATCTACTCCTGTTACTGTGACTGTTTGTGCTACATTCCAGTTAGTCGGTGTGAAAGTAACAGTTGATTTATCTACAGTTCCTTCGGTAGTTTTGCTGCTAGTTAATGGAATGGTGACATCGGCTGTTGGTTGCGTGTTTAGCTTGACAGTAAATGTAGCTGTTCCACCCGCTTCAGTTGTGGTTAATCCGGTGGTTGGGCTGACTGTGATTCCAGCAGTTTCGTTGTCGGTGTTGGTGACAGCTACATCGGCTGGTTTGAGATTTTTGTAGTTGGTATCTGTGGTAGTTGTGTCAGCCGTCGTCAGAATTTGATAGGCTTGATTTCCGTCAGCAATTGAGTCATCTACTCCTGTTACTGTGACTGTTTGTGCTACATTCCAGTCGGTCGGTGTGAAAGTAACAGTTGATTTATCTACAATACCTTCGGTAGTTTTGCTGCTAGTTAATGGAATGGTGACATCGGCTGTTGGTTGCGTGTTTAACTTGACAGTAAATGTAGCTGTTCCACCCGCTTCAGTTGTGGTTAATCCGGTGGTTGGGCTGACTGTGATTCCAGCAGTTTCGTTGTCGGTGTTGGTGACAGCTACATCGGCTGGTTTGAGATTTTTGTAGTTGGTATCTGTGGTAGTTGTGTCAGCCGTCGTCAGAATTTGATAGGCTTGATTTCCGTCAGCAATTGAGTCATCTACTCCTGTTACTGTGACTGTTTGTGCTACATTCCAGTTATTAGGTGTGAAAGTAACAGTTGATTTATCTACAATACCTTCGGTAGTTTTGCTGCTAGTTAATGGAATGGTGACATCGGCTGTTGGTTGCGTGTTTAGCTTGACAGTAAATGTAGCTGTTCCACCCGCTTCAGTTGTGGTTAATCCGGTGGTTGGGCTGACTGTGATTCCAGCAGTTTCGTTGTCGGTGTTGGTGACAGCTACATCGGCTGGTTTGAGATTTTTGTAGTTGGTATCTGTGGTAGTTGTGTCAGCCGTCGTCAGAATTTGATAGGCTTGATTTCCGTCAGCAATTGAGTCATCTACTCCTGTTACTGTGACTGTTTGTGCTACATTCCAGTTAGCATTGGTGAAGGTGACAGTTGATTTATCTACAATACCTTCGGTAGTTTTGCTGCTAGTTAATGGAATGGTGACATCGGCTGTTGGTTGCGTGTTTAGCTTGACAGTAAATGTGGCTGTTCCACCCGCTTCAGTTGTGGTTAATCCGGTGGTTGGGCTGACTGTGATTCCAGCAGTTTCGTTGTCGCTAATTATTACACTTTGGTTTAGGGTATTTCCTAATGCGATTCCTGTGGACTGGTTGCTAATTATTAAAGTAGCGGTTTCCGTACCTTCGGCAAGTAAATCATCATTAACTGTAATGGTTACTTGTCCTGTATTACTACCATTTGGGATGGTTATTTGAGTGGTAATAGCACCAGTAAAATCAGCCGCATTCGCAGTACCAGTTAATGCTAAATCAATGGTTTGATTGCCGACGACATTACCTTCAGCAGTGGCGGTAAAGGTAATAGCTGTTGTCCCGGCTTCACTAGCAGTAGTTGTGCTGGCACTGAGGTTAACTTTCGGTGCGGGAACGGTGATATTAAAGGTAGCTGTGTTGGAAAGGTCAACACCAGTATTGGCTATACCACCGTCATCTTGCAGTTGCACGCTAACGGTGGCAGTACCGGGTTTACCACTGGGAGTGTAAGTCAGCGTGCCATTGGTTGCTACACTGGGTTGAGCGGTAAATAAGGTATTGTCGGTGTTAGTAACGGTGTAGTTGCTAACTGTTTGAGTTGATTCATTCGCTGGGCCGAAGATAACAGTATTTGCCCAGCCGCTAACTGTTTGAATTGTGTTTGTCCATGATGTTAGGGTTTGATTGCTTAAGTTACTGAAACTGGGTTTGTCGTTGACTGGATTGACAGTGATGGTGAGGGTTTGGGTGGCGGAGGTATCAACACCTGGAGTGCCGCCACTGTCTTTTACTGTCACATCAAAGGTGGAGGTGCCGTTAGCATCAGCCGCAGGAGTGTAGGTGAGTTGACCGTTAGCATCTACGGCCGGCCCTGTCGCAAATAAGCTGGGGTTGCCGATATTGGTAACAGTGTATGTCGCTGTTTGCGTGGCTTCATCCGTACCCCCTCCTCGATTAAAGGTCGCCCAACCCGCTACTGTTTGTACCCCAGCGTCTTCGTTGACTGTTGGGTTGGTGGCGGTGAAACTGGGAATGTCGTTGACGGGGGTAACGGTGATGGCGGCGGTGTCGGTGGCGACGCTGAAAGCCGTATTACCGCCGTTGGTAGTGGTGTCTGCGGTGCTGCCGTTAGTGCCTGTCATTTGATCCCAGGCGCGGAAGGTGATGCCGTTGGTGATAGCACCGTTGTAGTTGGCGTTGGGTTGGAAGTAAATGCGGGTACTGCCATTAGCCGCAAGTAAGCGGGCACTGGTAGTGGATACTGCGCCCAATGCGTTCCAGTTAGTACCGCCATCCGTGGTATAAAACCAACTGCCATTAGTTGTGTTGGCGGCGGTGATGGCGAGGCCTGCTACTGGGCCGATGTCGGGATCTGTGATGTTATTTTGACCTGTACCGATGGCCGTAATGGCAGAGATCAGGGTGCCGACAGCGCCGATGGGAGTACCGGAGTCTTCGAGGATATTGCTGAGAGTGACAACGGTATCGGCGAGGACGGGAGCGGTGTTGATGCTGCCGTAGACATCTTCATTGTCCTGAGTTCGTCCTTGACCGTTGGTAGGGGTGTTGCCAGTAGCGTTAGCGCTGTTGTTGCCGATGAAAGTTGCTCCTAATGATGTGACCAAGGGTACGGTGGTTGGCATTTGAAGGTTGTTGCCATTGGTGTTAGTAGTGGAGGCCATAACAAATATTGCGCCACCCTTGCCTTGGCCAGGATTGAGACCCGTGCCACCTGTGGTTGAGTTATTAGTAAGGGCGGTATTATTCAGAATTAAAGAGCCACTGCGGATGAATATGGCACCCCCTAAGCCAGCACCACCGCCACCCAGTTGGCTAGCCCCACCGCCAGCCCCACCGCCAAAGCCAGCAGCACCAGCCCCGAAAGTGCCTGATCCTCCACCGCCACCATAACCGCCCTTACCTGCGGAAGCGTTTCTTGCGCCACCGCCGCCACCACCAAAACCCCCAGCGCCGGCACTACCACCGCCGTACTTACCACCACCACCACCACCAAAACCCCCAGCGCCGGCACTACCACCGCCACCACCACCTGTCCCACTAGCACCAGCGGCTCCGCCAGCGCCACCGAATGCCCCGCCAGAGCCACCGACAGAGCCAATACCGTTGCCGCCGAAGCCACCGCCGCCTCCGTTGTTGACGGAGACACCGGCACCGAACATCCCGCCACCGCCTCCGCCAGAGTAGGTCCCGACACCATTCCCACCGATCGCCTGATTGTTGGAGAAGGTCACATTATTCAGGCTCACCGTACCGTTATAGATAAAGAGTCCGCCCCCCATACCAGCACCACCGGCAGCCCGATTGCCCCCATTACCACCTTGGGCGCGGCCTCCAGCTATAGTCATGTTGGAGAAACTAACGGTTCCCGACTTCACAAAGAAGGGGCGAACATCACCCGCGTTATTTGTAGCGCTATTATCCGCATCCCCGCTCAGGCTAAAACCGCCACCGATAAAGCTGATATTGCTGTCAATTAGAACCTGGGGAGCGGCTGTAAATCGGACATTAGTAGTAAGGGTAATAGTGTCATCACCGGCTGCGGCATTCGCATCTAAAATGGCTTTGCTCAATGTGCCGGCTACAGTGCCGGTGCCATCATCGGTGGCAACCGTTACATCGTAATTCGCCAGTGTATAGTCATAATCTGCCATCGCCTCCTGATTAAAGGGCACGGCGGCTTCTATTTGGCCAGTTGCTATTTCTAAATCCCAGTCGCCACCCTTAGCTTGATTCCCGGTTTTATTAGTAGAGGAGGCAATATCAGCACCCGTTAATTGATGCAGATTTTGGATAAATTGTGGTCCCGTTTGTCCCGCGCCGACATCGCAACCATAGAGGAGGATATCCCCATTTTTAGTTAAGGCTTTACCCCACTGTTGAATTTTATTACTAAATTGCGCTAAATCCTGATTATTAAGGGTATCTGAACCTAGTTTTAAACTACCTTCGCTCCCGTGAGAAAGGATATGAATTGCTTCAATATCTTTTTCTCCTGCCAAGGCTTTTGTAATTTGATCGATGGCGCTAAAATTTTCATTTTAAATGAAAATTTTAGCGCCATCGGCGTTTTTGATAAGGCTTTGATAATCTTGTACTGAGGAGTCTACGAAAATAATTTGCTTGTTCATGTTGGGTACGTTCATAATTGCTGAAATTCTTGATATCTATCGTTTACATTCAAGTCCGGCTCTTGTTGAAACCCCCGCCTCAAAGCTTAATATCAAATCCGGTGGTATTGGAATTGATATTGCCCACAGTCAGGAAACGGCAATGCCGTGTCCCTACAATTAATCGGGCGATGGTTACATCCGAAGGAGGACTAATGATTATTTGGGGGTAGGGAAACGGCATTGCCGTGTCCGATATTGCTCAGGTTTTACGGTTTATTTAGCTTTCGCTACAATCGCACTAGCGCGGCTATTTGTTGCCTCTGTCCAAAAAGATAAGCCATCAAATCGCTCAAACAAATCGGGAGGTAAAATCGTTGTTCTCGGTTTAAACTCTACTTGAGAACGCACTTGATGTAACCCTTTTGTTTGCAGTCTATTATCAAATTCTGGCTCTTCATATTGAACATTCTCGAAATCATGCTCGAAAGGCTCTTCGCCCAGAAATTGATAAATTAATGACATAGTTTTAGCCGGCCCTTTGGTTAATAGATCGTAATCTACCAGTAGAAGAGATGCACTCTGTTCGCTGTAGAATGCTTCTTTCAGGGCGTTATAGGCATAACCCACTAAACGCGAACCTTGACTTAATGCTTCGGTACGGCTATAAACTGTAGCCCGTTCTGCTGGATTATTAAATAACCTGGAAACATCAAAGGCGTTGCGCCGAATTAGTAGCTCGATGCTATCCATAATCCAAGCGATATTTCTGACACAACAGATAATTTTAGCTTCAGGAAATAGTTCCCGAATTAATGGCAGTTTGCTGCACCACAGGCGATTGGTGTCGAAGATTATTTCTTTGTCAACTTGCGGGTGGTAATAGGCAGAAAAAATGCTCAGAATCAGCGCTCTTTTTTGTTCCTGTGAAATAAATACGGAAAACTCATTGTCTTCGCTCATGGCTTCTAACATTCGCTCTACTAAACCCCCCACTGGGCTAGTCATGGCCGCGTGAAACCGGGGATTTTGGCGCAATAAAGCGGCCAGTAAAGTAGAGCCTGAGCGTGGTAGTCCTGAGATGAAATGGGCTTTCACTGACCTTGCGTTGCAATGGGGTTGTATAAATCATATGCGAGGTAAATATATCATAGTAAGGGCATATTTTTTGAGATTATATGTTTATTTAATATTTCTTAACACAACCTCAAGGTTTACGATATCTTTATAATCTAGACATGGTGAGTAGGGACACGGCACTGCCGTGTCCCTACTTGGGATTTCTAGATTGTGTAACAGTTAAAAAAGCCAAAGTTCGCAAAAATTAAGGATGAAAAGATCATTTCGCGATTGAAATCGGGGCAACCACGGCTGGGCTGTTTCATTCTTTGTAGGGGCAATCCCTCGTGAAGAGCCCCGACCGCTGAAACAGCAGATTGTGGATGGGGAGGGACGGGGTACGACAAGAGTCAAAATCCTGATTTCCCTGAGAATGAAACAGCCCTGGGGCAACCACGGGGGATTGCCCCTACACAAACTTTCGTCCCTCTCTGCGGAGACTAAGAAATAAGGGGGTATTTAAGCCGGATTTGGGATCGGTCATTTTGAGGACTTTAGTCCTCACTACAAACCTCACTTTTAACTTATGAAATCCACTAATATCAACCCAACAACTAACAAATTACCGATTTCTGAGCCGGTAATTTCTCTGCACAAACTCGACCACTACTTCGGTCAAGGTCAACTGCGAAAACAGGTACTTTCTGACATAAACATAGAAATTAATGCAGGTGAGATTGTGCTGATGACCGGGCCTTCTGGTTCAGGAAAAACAACGCTTTTGACTTTGATTGGCGGACTGCGATCGGGTCAATCTGGAAGTCTCAAAATTCTTGGTCAAGAGATGTGTCATGCGAGTTCAGATAAATTGGTAAAGACGCGGCGCAACATTGGCTATATTTTTCAGGCGCACAACTTGCACCGCAGTTTAACAGCACTACAAAACGTGCAAATGGGTTTGGAAGTTCACGGCAATTTGTCGCGTTCCGAAATGGGCGATCGCTCTGCAAAAATGCTAGAATTAGTAGGACTGGAAGAGCGGATTAACTATTATCCAGATGACTTGTCAGGGGGACAGAAACAAAGAGTTGCGATCGCCCGCGCTTTGGTTAGTCATCCGCAAATTGTTTTAGCTGACGAACCAACAGCGGCCCTGGACAGCAAATCCGGTCGCGAAGTGGTGAATTTGATGCAGAAACTTGCCAAAGAGCAAGGTTGTACTATTCTGTTAGTAACCCACGACAATCGAATTTTGGATATTGCCGATCGCATTATTCATCTGGAAGATGGCAAATTAGCATAAATAGTTATTTGTTAGTTGTTAGTTGTTATTTGCGGTGCCCTGAGCGTAGTCGAAGGGTTATTGGTTATTTGCGGTGCCCTGAGCGTAGTCGAAGGGCACCGCAACTAACCAATAACAACTAACCAATAACAACTAACCCATAACTCATAACTAATGGGTAACAACCAATCCTTGGCGGTAAATCCCCAAATTCTTCTGATACATTGCTTCGAGTTTGGGCATCGAGGATTCCACAGAACCGCCAAAACGCCGAAAAGAAGGCCAGATGTCAGCGAGTTTTTTCACTGCTGACGACCATCGACCCGCTTCTATATCTCCTAAGGCACCTTGTTCTCGGATTAATTCTATAGCTACAAGGTCTTGATTTTGCGGGCTGAAATCGTTGACACCAAATTTTTGGGCGAACCTGTCCCAGGTGGTGCTGAGAAACTGATATCGCCCCGCTGCGTCGGAACAGAGTTTTTTGCCGTAGCGGCGGCCGCACTTCATTTCCCTGGGATGGTCACTGAAACTGGCAAATTTGGTGCCGGTGTACTGAGTGCGGTAGCCATCGGGTGTAGCGGTGCCTTCGGCGGCGGCGATGGTGTCGAGAAAGGCTTTGACTCGATCGCGCTCGATGTTATGCTCTCCTTTGTCTGGTGACTTCAGCGTTGGAGTTTCCGGCTGTCGATCGCCCTCAATGTTATGCTCTCCTTTGTCTGGTGCATCGATGGCTGCAACGGACGGCCGGCGTTTCGGGGCGGGCGAGCTTTCTGCCGAGACTGATTGTCCCCACAGTCTGGGGGTGATTCGACTTAAGAAAAAACAAAAACAGATGCACAAACTCCAGGAGAGTTTAAAACCGAGGCGTTTGGGGCGTTTAGTGCTCACCACCGGCCACCCGTACATGGGGATTGCTGCGGGCAAAATTCCCGTTTGCTGACCGAAGGCGAACAGCGATTTCAGCGCTAGCAAAGTTTGCTTGCAGAGACTGGGTGCAAGTTTGTGAGCTCTCATCTGCGCGGCGAAAGTCTCGACATCTGCCAGAGTAACTTGTGCTAACGGTTTTTCTACAAACAGCAGAAACTGGTTTGCCACCAGCCTGCTAAAGCCCTGGCTGCGGGGGGCTTGGCGCTTTACCCACAGACGAATTAGCTCGATGTCGTCCATAGGGTAAAGATGGTTTTCCAGATGTTCTTGTGCGTACAAGAGTACCTCCTGATATCACTTCCGGTTGAAATTTCCCTGTTTGTGGATTTGTGATTTTTGATTGGTTCCGCAGTGGAAATTCAGGTGTTGTACGGAACCAAATTGCCAACGGGCGATCGCAAATCTCAAATTTCTCCGTATAAACCGAGGGGTAGGGACAGGGATCAAGACAAACTTGCTTCAACCATATTCAGTGATACTACTAAGTGTTCGCGGGGTCAAGTTGATTGGCCGATTTGGCGATGGGCTGAGTCTAAAATTTGGCGATGACCGAGGCACCGCCGTCCCAATTGACATAGGTTTCAAGGTGCGGGCGGCCGACTAGCTCAAAAGCGATCGCGCATTTTTTTGCGATCTAATATTAAGAACTCTTCCGCTGTTTGGGTGCGGAGGATTGCAACTGTTGCTGATGGAGGAGATTCTTTCGTTTAGCCAGCATCAGGGAACCGTAGCGGTTAGCCCAAACTTGAGTAAACTCAGCACCTAAGAACAGAATCTGAGCCGAATAATTGATCCAAAGTAAGATAATCACGAAGGAACCAGCAGCACCGTAGGTAGAGGCGATACCGCTACCTCCGAGGTAAATTCCAATTAGGGATTTGCCGATCGTAAACAACACGGAGGTGATAGCTGCGCCGATCCAAACATCGTTCCAAGCCAGATTAACATCGGGCAATAGTTTGTAAATTAAGGCAAACAGCAGCGTGACTACACCAAAAGAAATGGCAAAGTCTACAATCTGCCAAATGCCGACGGGTAAGTGCAGCCAGCCGTTCAACCAATAGCTAACGGCTGCTAAAAGGGCGCTAATTACCAAAGAAACTAGCAGTAAAAAGCCTATGCCTAAAATCATGGCAAAAGACAGTACCCGGTCTTGCAAAAAGCCCCAGACGCCTCGTCCGGGGGCTGGTTTAACATTCCAAATAGTATTGAGGGCTTCTTTAAGATTAGTAAAAACGTTGGAAGCGCCCCACAAAAGTGTAGCAACCCCGACTAAGGTAGCAATCATTCCCGATTTAGGTTCGGAGGCTTTGACGATCAAGTCTTGGACTGTTTGGGCGCCATCTTTGCCGATTAAACTTTGGAGTTGGGCGACGATTTGGCCTTGGGCTGCGTCGGCACCAAAGACTAAACCGGCGATCGCAATCACGATAATTAGCAGCGGGGCGAGAGAAAATACTGTGTAATACGCCAGGGCTGCTGCTAGGGTTGGCGCTTTATCTTCTTGCCATTCACTAAAAGTTTGTTTTAATAGCGATAAGACTGTTTTTAAGTTCACGGCATTTAGTCGGATTTACTTATTGTTCACAAGCAGATTTTACGAAGTCAAGAGTTTTTTAGCGTCAGCCACAAGATAGATTTATGGATCGGCAAATTACCTTTTTTATCTGTTTTGAACGAACCGCGAAGACGCTCATAGCGCGTTCGGCGAAGCCGTTCCCGAAGGGTAGGAAGAAAAGAGAAGGGAAGAGAAAGAGTTTACAAGTTTTACGGGTGTGCAGTAGGCACTTACGAATACGGGTAGTGCGGATATCCGAAATGTGTGGCGATAAACCTATCTAAATCGCAAGCTAAAATAAAAGAATTAACCGAAAACATCTATAATATTAGATATCTATCTTGAACAGCATTACTTCCCTAGAAATAGAAGTCGCCGAAACACTGCTGAGGTTGGCGATGTTGCTCGGCTTAACACTCTTAATCGCCTTTTTCGTGGCATCAGAATTGGCTTTAGTATCAGCAGACAGGCATCAAATCCGCCAACTCGCGCAGTTGTCCGACTCTCCAAAAACCGCCGCATCCGCCCAACTCGTCCACCAAGCTCAAAACGACATCCCCCATTACCTATCCGTCACCCAAACGGGTACAACAGCAGGGAGTTTGCTCTTAGGTTGGCTGGGCGAAGGAGCGACGGTGCATTGGATCGAACCGTGGATTGACAAATTGCCTCTAGGTGATTTTCCCGCGATGCTGACTGCTCATGCGATCGCAGTTCCAGTAGCTTTCGTCTTAGTAACCTACGTGGAGATAGTCTTAGGAGAACTCATCCCCAAAGTATTAGCAAACCACGCCCCAGAACGCACCGCTTTACTGCTGATACGTCCCCTGAAAATCTGCTCTAATTTGCTGTGGCCATTGCTAGCAATTCTCAACGGTACTGTGCGGCTGATGACTGGTTGGATTACCCGCAATGAATCTCCACCTTTACTATCATCTTCGGAGGCAACTATCGTTCAAAACGACGCACATTCTGTACTGCTTTCTGGGGGATGGGAAGTGACAGTAGTCAACGAAAAACTGGGATTAAAACTACCAACTAACGAGGCTTATAAAACAATAGCTGGATTTATGATTCACCATTTGGGTAAACTGCCAAATCAAGGGGAGCGATTGTTGTGGGGTGAGTTGGAAATAGAAGCAGCAAATGTAGTAGAAGGCAGTTTAGAAACAGTGCTGCTGCGTCAGGTAACTCGTCCTTTGTTTGAGACTCAACAGCCAGAACTTGTGTTGAATTGAATAGCCGTTTTTAATAGGAGTAGGGACACTCAAGCGTGCCCATTGGTGTCAACTTAACGTCAAACCCAGTCAGAGAATGCTGTTTGACTATTAAGCCTAGATCCCCCCGCATTCTTGCCCCCTACTCCCCCTTCTTAAGGGGGGGACAAGAGTCTTCTCAAAGTCAACCCCTACTCACACCCTACTCCCTTTTTAAGGGGGATTTAGGGGGATCTGGACTCAGGTAAAAACGAGATTTATCAAGGCTTTCAGGCTTAAGTTGACACCTATGGGCACTGCCGTCTCCTCTTACGGACACGACAATTAGGAGGACACGACAATTAGGAGGACACGACAATGCCGTGTCCCTACTGGCGATCGGGTTAAAACAATGTTAGGTTGTAATTGGTCGCTCAGTGCGACCACCTACCAGAAATCTGCAAATTGCATAAAGCAAAGTTTATGAGGTGGATATGCTGAAAACACTTTGGGCTACTGTTCGACAAGGGAAAATTGAACTGCTGGAGTTATCAGAGTTACCCGAAGGGGCCAAAGTATTAGTAACACTCTTACCTGATGAAGAAGCTGAGTTTTGGCTTCAATCCAGTCAAACATCACTAGACACAGTTTGGGATAATACTGAGGATTCAGATATTCGCTTAATTTAACCGTTCCCAGATATATTCATAATATTTGAAGCATTTCTTTTGCCCTTAAAAATCAAGCATATTTCAGTTTGTGAAGTAGGGACACGGCACTGCCGTCTCCTCTTACGGACACGGCAGTGCCGTGTCCCTACAGATATCCTCTACTCCGCCTTTCATCACCCAACAGCCACCTTAACCCCACCCCCAACAAACTGCTCGTAATCCGTCAACAACCACTCCGGCAAACAAGTATTAGCATCCTCCACCCGCAACTGTCCAGCGCGACAAAACAGCATCGCAGCTAACAAATAATTCACAGCTTTCGGCCTTCCAAACCCTAGACTTAACTCAGCAACTAACGAATTAAAAACAGCACGTTCCGTTTCATTCAACGGCTCGTTAATAAACCCACTAGCGAGCATTGCTTTGTAACCTTTACCGAAATCGCTCCGGTACAAAACTTCTAGTTGTTCCTCGGAAACACTCACCCACAAATCAGAAATTTGCTGGCGAATTTGCCGCAAATCTGCTATCACCAATTCCGCCGTCGGGTCGATCTTATAAAGATTGATACCAGCAGTTAATTGATTGATAAATTGCGGCAGATAATCTTGTTTAACCAAGGTTTGTTCTGTTTGAGCCAATGCACTTTCAAACACCTTTTCGTAATCGTCAATCAACCACTTTGGCAAACGAGTGTTAGCATCGGGAACCCGCATTTTACCAGGCACAAAATACAACATCGCACCCAACAAAGAATTGATAGCTTGCGGATGCACTAAGCCTTTGCTAATTTCAGTCAACTGCTCCAAAAACTTCTGTTCGGCGTCAGTCATTGATTCTGCTTGCAAGCCAGATTTAAGTATTGCTTGATATCCTTTGCGAACTTCGCCTTGATAAAAAGTTTCCAGTTTTTCTGGCGGAACAGTTAGCCAAAAATCCGCCAGTTGTTTTCTGATTTGGCGGAGTTCCAAAACAACTGATGCGTCAGATGAATCAATGCGATAGAGATTAACGCATCCTAATAATTGATTGACAAACTGCGGGGATTGAATGTATTGAGCTAGCAAGTCAGAACTCGATTGGTAATTGACAGCATTCTCTGGCTCAAAAACTTGTTCGTAATCGCCGATTAACCATTGCGGCAAACGGTTGCGAGCATCGGGAATTCGCATGGTTTCCGGTGGGAAATATAGCATCGCTGCGAGCAGGGCATTGAGAGCTTTGGGATGTACTAATCCTTTGCTAATCTGGGTTAATTGCTGCAAAAATCTTTGTTCGTCTTCCATCATTGGTTGATGTTGAAAGCCGGAAGCTAGCAGAATTTGGTAGCTTTTTCCTGAATCGCCTTTGTAGGCATTTTCTAGATTCTCAACGGAAACGTTTAGCCAGAAATCGGCTATTTGTTTGCGGATTTGACGTAATTGTGAGATGGCTGATATATTGGAGGAATTGGTTTGGTAGAGTTTGACGGTATTCAATAGGCGATCGCCCAAAGTGGCCGGTTTGGGAATGCTATCCTGTAGGATGCGGGATGTTGCTTGGTGGCTGGTTTGCCATTTGTGAAAGAGTTGTTGAAATAATTTTGCGATCGCCCCTGAATATGCAACACTATCAAAACAAGCGGGATTGGCTTGCATTTTCTGCTGAATTTCCTGGCGATAGCGCTGCCGCAATTCAGGATTAGTAGCGAGAGTAACGGCTAGCTGAATATAAGATGCTTCGCTATGGGTAATTAAATCTGGCATTTGTAATTCCCGCAGCATCGCCGAACCTTGCCGAAACCGCAAAGCATTTCCTTCCACAACCACCGTCGGTAATCCTACTTGCAAAGGATCGATTAACGATGTCGCCCCAGCGTAAGGATAGGAATCGAGATAAACATCTGCTAGCTGCAAAAATTCTTTCACATCTGCGCGACTAGGCAGTTGTTTTACGAACCGCAAACGGTTGTTATTCACGCCGTATTTAGCGCATACAGCATTCAGATTGTTGACAAAAGGTGTGATTGGATAACTGCGAGTCCAAGCGGGGCCAAAGGGATATAAAATCAAGATTGAATTAGGTACTGACGCTAAAATCTTTACCCAAGTTTCTCTCAATTCCGGTAGAATTTTATAGAAGTTTGCGCCGGAGATAAAAACTGTTGTTTTGTCGTCTATTCCCAGACTTTTGCGGGTAGGTTTAACTGTAGCAACTTCCGATTCCGTTGCATATTTGAAACAAAAACCACTGCCTTCAAGAGTAGCTAATTGTTCCCGATATTGTTCTTGATATGTAGCATCAGGAACCGTAAAGTTTCCCGCAATGTAGTAATCCATGTGCCTGATTCCCGTGGTAGTCGGGGAACAGAAAGATGTCGTTTGTACCCGCGCCAAACGGTGCATTGCTAGTGAAACCAACGGTTTGTTAACAGCAGTTAAATTAGTACCAAAAAACAGGATATCTAAGTCATCGGCGCGAATTGTTTGGACTTGAGTTGCAAAGTCTGTGGGGAGTGTCACTAGCTTATCGGCGCGACTTTGGCAATACTGTTCTAATTGGTGTCCGTTGGTGTTGAGCGCATAGAGAATAATCTCGAATTGGTTGCGGTTTAAATGCTCGAAAACCGGGATGGTGGCGAAGGTTTCGGTTTGGGGTGTGAAATGGTCGTTGATGATGCCGAGGCGGATTTTTGTCCGATTTGGCGATCGCCCTGGGAAGATACAATCAATGGAACTACCGCGACTTTTGAGTGCAAACTCGATAATATCTGCCCGTTTGGTGTAAAGATCGCGCAGGTTTGCAGTTGTGAAGTACAGCGGGATAAAGTTAGCAACTTGGGAGAAAAAGAAAGCAATGTTTTGCCAAAGTTGGGCATCGGGATTTTTGAAGATATTACTATGAATGTAATTCACCCATCCTTGGATATATTGATAGTAATTGTCTGCTTCTCCGATGTTTTGAAATAAGTTCGGAGAGGCAAACATAAATTTGAGATAGTCGTTGGCAAACCAGTTGGGAATTTGAGCGCGATCGTACTTAAGTGGCAATTGATCGGCGCGTCGGTACAACATGGCTGCTAGCAGGTAATTGATGGCTTTGGGGTCATTAAATCCTTTGGCAATATATGCTGTTAGTTCATTGACAAAAGTCTCTTCTGTATCCGTTAGCGGTTCATATTTAATTTCGCTATTTAGCAATAATTGGTGAAGTTTTCCTGTATCACCTGCATAGGCTGATCGCAAGTTGTGCAGGGGGCAAATTGAGCCAGGTATCGGCAATTTGTTTGCGAGCTTGGCGGACATTTCCTAGTGCAGATAAATCAGCAGAATTTTTATGATATTGCTCAATAATGCTTAACAAAGAAGCTTGACTCTGAGTCGAAATAGCAGGTAATTGCTGTTTGCTACCACAGGCTTGTATCAAAGCATCACTAACTATTTTTGCCATTTTTGACCAAGAGAAGTTTTTAGCTTGTTCCAAACCAGCAGAAATTAATGATTGGCGAATCTCAGGCTTTTGAACTTCAATTAGTGCCTGTTTCAATCCTTCAACATCTTCTGAGTTCACATACAAAGCTGCTTGACCAGCCACTTCAGGAATTGAACTATTTTTACAGGCAATCACTGGACATCCGCAGGCGATCGCTTCCAGTATTGGCAATCCAAAACCTTCATATTTTGATGTTTGAACTAATGCTACAGCACCGGAATAAGCGCTTTTTAACTCGTTGTCGTTTAATTTTAGTAGGTGAAAGTTGATGTCAGAAGTGTATGCTTTTAACTCTGTTTCTAATACGGAGTTACCGCCTACGCATACCATTTCAAAGTCATGTTTACTGTCTAATTGAGCAAAGGCTTTGAAAAACAATATAGCATTTTTATAACCGTTAAATCCGATGCGATCGCCCACCCACAAAAAGTATGGTTTTGAGATGCCGTATTTCATCTTAAATTGATTAACTTCGACAAAGGTTAAGGGCGAAAATCCTTTGTCAATGCCACAATGGGCTACTGTTACCGACTCACGATAAATTTCAGGAAAGCATTTTACTAAATCGCGGGCAGTATTTTCAGAAATCGCTATGTATGCAGAAGCGTGACGAATACCATGATATTTTTCTGTCCACATTGGGTTAGCTAGATTAGCTCCCATGACTTCTGGAATCATGTCATAAGCCATGAATACAGATGGTGTCGAGCGCGGTGTGGTATAGTAAGTGGAAATAAACAAATCCGCTTGTTCTTCATCGCAGATTTGCTGCAACATTTCGCGATCGCCTTCCGTATTACTATAGTCATAGGCTGGGACTTGCCGATAATTGATCCCGGCAATTTTGGGAAAAGTTCCATTGCGATCGAGTACGAGGATGTGCTGGCTGAAACTCTGAGTTGCCCATTCTGTAATTAATGATTGCCAGACACGGGTAATTCCAGACTTGTGAATCTGAAACATTACGCCGTCAATGATAATTTTTATCGCAGGTTTCGCTTCTGTATTACTCGGTTTTTGTGCAGTTTCATTAGACAAGAATACAGCCGGAAGTAAGTTAATTACTTTGGCAGAGGTGCTGCATTTCAATCCTTCTTTAATTTGGGCGATCGCTGAATTTCCCTCTCCTTTAGCAATCATGGAATGCGCCATTTTCAAAGCTTCTATCGCATAATGTTCTCTCGCCTGATTTGATAATTCCTCAGCACTCTCTTTTGGTAAATAGGATTGGGAAATTTCGATCGCCTTTCTAGCCTCTGCAATATTTTCACCCGCTTGAAATAAGCGAGATGTCCATGATGAAGAGTTCATCCGCGTACAAGCAAAAGTTTGAGGCTCATACCACATCGGATAATACACTGAAATTCGTTTCCACATTTCCCAATCAGCCGCAGCACCAGCCTGGGGGCAAAATCCACCCAACTCCTCATAAACGCTACGCTTAACTACCATAGAAGCCGCCGCAATCCAAGAATACACAGCCAGTTTTTTGATCCAGTCAGTTAAAATCCCAGGAGTTTCCCTTTCCAAAGGTGATAACCATAAAGGCGCATTTTCTTCATTAACATGGAGACAGCGACAGAAAGCAGCACCAATTGTTAATTGTTTTTCTATTGATTCCCGAAGGCTGCGATAAAATCCAGGCTTGACAAAATCATCATCGTGCAGAATGTGCACCCATTGACCGCGTGCTTGCTGAATGCAAATATTAAAAATGGCAGTTTGACCAACATTAGTTTCAGAATGCCGATAAAACTTTATGCGATCGCCAGCCACTTTTTTGATAATTGCTGCTATCTCAGCTTGAACTGACTGACTCGGATGATCGTTGACAACTTCAATCTGCATTTCATCGGGAAATGGAGCTTGTTCAATAACACTCCTGAGCGTTTGTTCTAGATATTTTTCCTTCAGATTATAGGTCGGTATCATCACCGACCAAAAAGGTCTTTTATTGCTTGACGAGACAGGCGAAATTGTCGGAAATTCAAATTCAGAAGATGTTTTCATGGTCAAGTTTTGATGTGATAAAGCCAATTGGCGCGAATCCGAGCCTGAAATCAACTGTTGTAATAACTGAGTATAATTTTCATCAGTAATTAACATAATATTTTGAGGCTGGTCTGTTTTGGTCAACAACTCAGTTTTGACAAAGGTTTTGAGCTGTTCGTGCCAGCCGTATCGCTCGGCGGTATATAATAGCGATCGCGCAGCTTTCAGATACTCACCTTTTTGCAAGAGAGCCTGACGAATCAAGGTAAAATAGAAGTCAAAATGAAGCGGCATTTTTTGGTTAAATCGGCTTCGCGCTGCGGAAAATCCTTGAATCAGAGCAGTATAAGCACATTCTACTACCTGTTCTATTGGGCAAGCCGTCATTTCTAAAACTTGCTCCGATGACTGTTGCGAATATTCCAAATCGTGGGCGATCGAAGCATATACTGATGTAGATGCTAGCAACAACTGAATCATCGGTAACGGTTTAGCCCAATCTGTTAATGCTATTTGCGTTACGCCACTCGAACAGCCAATTAAAAGAGAGCAATACTTAGTTAACTCCGCATTTTCGCGTAGCGTCAATACACTACCATCAATAATACGTGTATCTCCTGTGGTAATTTTAATGTGAGATGACAGAATAATAGTGCAATCGGGTAAGCGAGACAGTAGCCCTTGAGCAACAGACAAAGCGTATTCTGGCTTCACAAAAGACTGACTGCTACTACTCGTATACTCAAATAAAATTACATGACTGCGTTTCAGCAAATTGTGCTGTTCAGCAAAATTGCGAACTCTTTCAATCTCATCACTTCGGAGACGCAGAATATTCTGAATCGGAACCGTAATCGGCTTTGGATATCCTCTAAAAAGAGAGCCTTTAGTGGTTCCATCATAATTTTGATAGTTGTTCGGGCTTACCTGCGTCAAAAATACTTCATCAAATTCACCGCGACTGAGACGCGCCTGCACCTCTTTTTCCAGCCCATACCAAGCAGCCACAATTTCCTGCCAATTCCTAGCAGCAACTTCCCAAATTTCATCAACAAATGGATTACCTTCAATCATACTTCGACACATTGATGAAATTGCCCAAGTCAAATGACAATTCGGATAATCATGCTTAATTTGTCTCGCCAAGGTAGTTGCATGAAGACAATCTCCATTTGAGCCAAGTTGTGCCAACAAAATGCGCTGACCGGAATTATTTTGTGGGAATTCAGCAGTGAAAAAACCTGACCAAGAACGTTCTGTTTGCCAACGTGGTATCTGAGCTTCCAGAGATTTCGCGCTGCCCTCCATAACCACAACTTGGTCAATATCAGGATTATTTTGCAGCAACATCTCACCTTCCCCAGTAGTGAACCATGTAATTATGCAGTTTGGTTCGCTATTTTTGAGATTTTTTGCTGTGGGCAGATAGGACAATATTTGCTGTGGATTAAAAAATGCAAAACCGTAATGCTTGTGCATCGGTTTATAGGGGTAAGAAGCTGGCTGAGATAATTGTTTCATCATGGAAATCTCTAAATTTAGACGGTAATTTTATAGGGTTTCTAGCATCATAGTTGCGAGTTGGCGCAGGTCAATCTTGGGATGCCAATCTAGGCTGTGCATTAGCGCCGGATTGGATACTAATCGCTGATATTCAGGCTGAAAATTTTTAGCCTCCTCTAAGTAGCGTGTCCAATCCAAGCCAAGGTGTGAAAAGCAGACTTCTATCCAATCTTTTATAGAATGAGTTTTGCCGGCACCGATTACAGCTTCAAAAACATTTTCCTGTTCTACTAGCGTCATGATTCCCTGTGCTACATCCCCTGCAAATGTCCATTCTTTCTCTACATTAACATCGCCAATTTGGAGTTTTTCTTCCGATCCCTGAGCAATGCGTTTAGCCGCGAGTACAATTTTCTGGCTAACATGATTTGGCTTTCTGAGAGGACTTTCATGATGGAATAAATATCCAACATAGGCTTTGATACCGAGAATTCTGTAATATCGAGCAGCATAAACTGATTGGATTCGAGCAACGGCATAAGCACTACTTGCTTCAAAAGCAGTATCCTCAGAAATGGGATTACCATCATTATAGAATTGAACGCCGCTACCTGTAATAAAAACTTTAGAATTGGGGCTATGCTTGTAAACCGATTCTAAAATATTTAGTGTACCTGTCGAAATTGCTGCATGATTTTCAAACAGCGCATCGTGTCGCGTTGTTGATGTAGCTGCTAAGTGAAATATGTAGGTTGGTTTGTATTCTTTTACGAACCCCTCAACCTGTTTGTAATCAGACACATCGCCACGAATCCCATCTCCCGATCGCGATACAGCTACAGGTTTAATTCCTTTAGCTTTGCACAACTGATGGAGATAGTATCCATCTTGTCCGTTAGCACCAAAAATAAGAGCGTTCACAGTTTATTTTTCTGAAAAACAAAGGTGGCAAATGTATAACGACATCCTTCATAGATAAAATCGGGGTTCGGACAATCCCACTGCGGAACATCAGGGAGAACACAATTTTTCAATAAAGGAAGCAGTCGTTGTTTGAAGTCTTTTTGAGTGTAAAGACGAAAGTCTACGCCGGGAATGCGATCGCCCGGTTTATACTGGTCATTATAATCGCACGTTAAAATAGCAACACCTCCCGGTGCAAGAAGTTCAGCAATTTGCATCAAAAACAACTCGTCATTTTCAACGTGTTCAATCACAGATGTTGAAAAAATAATATCATAGCTCCCTTTGATAGTAGACGGCTTTTGGAAATACATATTCAGATCGCAGTTGATCGCCGGATCGATTTCTTCCAGGTGGTAGCCGATTTGTTTCAACGCAGCAGCAGCACTATCTTCATAACTGCCAACGCATAAAATTTTAGGGGTGACGAATTGGGAGGCAAATTTTTGCACTGTATCCAATATAAAGGCTTGCTGAATATTCGCTGCTGGTATTTTACGCACCATCATCTCAGGAACTAGTGCAAATAACCGATCGATGATAGGTTGGTACTGCGATCGCGCCGCATCGTCCAAGATCCGATTGAATGATGTTACATTAGGAATCCCAACATCTAAATACCTCTGGCTGTGCGACTTCTGTGGATTTTCTAATACTTGAGCAAGTATACGCTCATAATCCCAAATGAAATTAGCTTCGCTCCATTCATTGTAAAATGGCACCAGCGGTGCAATACCGTTATCAACAATTTGTTTCAAGCTGGAATCTTCTATACAAATTGAAGGCTGTGCTGAAACAATATGTCTGAACATATTGCTTTTTGTAATGGCGATCGGTCTTTTTACAGCCAGGGCATGATCGATGGTGCTAGAGATACCACGATTATCATATCTTTCATAAAAAAATGCGTTGAGCGTATTTTGTGCCAGAAAATCCAGTAATTGCTCTTGAGTGAGAAAATCGTGACTTAAACTCAGTTTTATACCAGGCTTGACGATCGCCTGCTGACATCTTTTTGCTATGGCTACTGCTTGACTTCCATCAGCATCCGCAAAAGTTGCAAAGGGAATATGCAGCCTAATCAATGCCTCATCATACTCTTGCTGTACAGTAGCAATGACCTTCTCAAATCCTTTTCCTTCCAGTCCAAATCCAAAACTACCAATAGTTACGATCTCTGGTAATTTGTGATTATTCCTGTAGGGCAATACAATTCTTCCCGTTTTAAATACAATTGGATTCTTCAGTTCTAAAGTCGGATCTGGAGCTATATGGTATTGAAAAAGTGAATCATTTGATACATCGGCGATGCGCTGAGTAACTTCATGAATAATGCCTATATGTGGCACATTGATAGATTGAAGAATAGTGGGATTGACCCAACTTAAAGTCAAGGGATGATAGTTGTAAATAATTGCTACTGGCTTGAGCTTTTTCACGCTCTCCAACAACTCTTCGGAACTGGAACATTCGGCATATACGAAACAGTATTTAGTTGATTTTTCCAGGGTTTTTGCTATGTTTAAACCATACTGCTGCACGCCGCATTGTTTTTCTTTGTGGGAGACAATCAAAATTTTATCCTGCAAGTTATCGTTCTCTTTACTTGCTGATGGTGTCTGAAATTTTGATTCCCTAGTAACCCAAATATTTGCTGTTTTAGCTTCTCCTGTAGATAAGCTAATCTCTTCAACTATCTTGCCCAGCCATTGTTGGAGTTCGGCATAATTCTTGGCATAAATCACCGGATTTTCCAAGTTGTCCCAAAGTTTCTCTGCTAAGTCCCAGCCCACAATGCAACGAGGTTTATATCGATTAATCTCCGTTTGGCAAGCGGCGTTGATAGCGCTTCCTTTCATCAACAAACCAATACATTTGTCTCCCATTTGCGACAATTGCTTCAGATTCATGCCACTGCAATCTACAAGATTTGCCGCCTGGGATTTAGGTGGAGCCGAACAGTAAAAATTGAGTTGAGGAAAATCCGCTGCTATTTGTTTGAGGTGTTCGTTTAAATAAAAATAGCTTTGATTCGAGAAAACTTCCCCGTTTTCTACCAAAATACTGTTGGCTCTAACTTCTATTTCCGGCTCTCTCTGCCCAAAGAAGTTAATCGTGGGGGTGTGAATCGGTATCGGCAGGAGATATTTATGATTCAGTCTGTGCTGATACATCTGGCGATTAAAGGTATGAACGTTATTTTGGTACGTCATACCGTAGAGGTTCAAAATGTCATCAAAAACCCCAAACCACATATTGACAAATATGGCATCATCCGGGCAGTTTGGCGTGGGTTCTGTGCCTTTGTATTCGCAGCCTTGATAGAGCGCGATCGCCAAATCTAAATCCTGCCAAAGATAAGCAGAGACTTCATCGCACTCTAGGGTAATTTTTGCCCCCGTAAACTTAATTCTAATCGCCTGAATTACGGCTCTTGTCAAAATCACATCGCCGCTGTGAAAACTGTTATGAATGAAGAAATGTGTCATATTTTTATCCTGTTGTGGGCTGTATTGAGTCTTGGTTTAGTGTTTGATAATTTCCAGGTTAGGCAAAGGGAAGATTAAACCAACACCGCTGTTTAGTGTTTCTTGCTCGCGCTTGAGAAATTCTTCCTTGAAATGCCACGGCAACACTAAATAATAATCCGGCTTCATGGCTCTTGAATCGGCTTCGCTGACAATAGGAATGTCACTACCTAGCGTATAAGCACCATATTTATCTGGGTTTCTTTCCGCCGCTACATCTATAATCCGATTGTCAATTCCGCACCACTGTAAAATTGTATTACCTTTGGTCGATGCACCGTAGATATGAATGCTTTTACCTTCTTTTTTAAGCATTTTTAGCAGCGAAACTAACTGCTCTTTATGCACGTTAATCCTGTCTTGAAAATTTTTGTATGGTTTGTCGGTATCCAGCTCCATGTCAAATTCTGTCTGACGTAATAGCTTGATGCGCGTCACAGCTTCTTGTTTCTTAAAACGAAAGTTATTAAGATGCGTTGCGTAACAGCGAATGCTACCACCATTGATGTCATTCAGGACAGCATCTACTATTTTTAAGTCGGCTTGTTTTAGGATATATTCCAGCACTGCCAAACTGTAATACTCCAAGTGTTCATGACAAATTGTGTCATAAGAATTCATTTTTAGCATGGATGGCATATAGGACATTTCAAAGACCCATAAGCCATCAGGAGTTAGCGATTTTTTGATTTCCTTGCAGAAGCTTACCGGATCTTCGAGGTCATAAAACATGGCGATAGATGTAATAATATCAAATTTTTCGCCTTGTAAAATCTTGGTCAGTTCTTCGGAAGGGAAAATGTCTTGAATTGCAGTAATGTCCCCGGTTATTTCTTGAGCGACGTCAGACGGATCGACACCAAATTTAATAAATTCTTGGGGATAGCACTTGAGTAAAGTGCCGTCATTACAGCCAATATCTAAAACACGAGCATTACTTTTGTCAATCAGCGATGCTGCTTCTTCCGTAATTTCCTGCAAGTGATTTCGCATAGTTTGGTTCGTACCGGAACGATACCAGTATGCAGAATATAAAACTTCTGGCGGTACGGTATGTTCCATTTGCAATAAACCGCAAGCTTTTTCATCTTTGGTGGGATCGCACCGCAGGAGAGAAAGCGCAATTTTTCTGAGGGGCGGTTCTTCTTTCCCAGGCTTGACAAATGAACCTTGCAAATGCTGTTCGCCTAAATTAATGACTGGAGTCAGTGCTGAAGAACCGCATACCCGACAAGTTTTACGATGACCTAAGTGCATTTATTTACCTTTAAAAATATTTATTTTTGATGAGAGCCGAGCTTTTCTACAAGTGCTTGGAAATTTTTGTCTATTCCATCTATACACTTATTCCGCTGCAAGTTCAGGATGGCTAGCTGTTTGACCACTTGATCTTTTTTTGTTACAACTACTTTGTCAAATTCATAGACTTTTTCTTGTTCGTGCCACAAGTTGCAGTTAACTTGGGCGAGTTCCGAGAAGATTTCGCCGATACTACCACCGACATCTGCCACATAATTGCCCTCTTTTTTATAAACTTTATTGGAGGCAAAAGTTAGGCGATCGCTCGGAATTTGCCCAGCTATAGCAGCACTAATAAATTCGTTGATTTCCTCCTGAAGCTGTTTCTCTTGAACAGTAAGGCTCTTGAGTCTGATTTCGTCTTCGGAATGCCACTGTTTCAATTTGACAATTGTCAATTTATCGCAGAGAGAGCCAAGTGTTTCTGCCATAGGTCAAATGTGATTGATTTGAAAGAATTTGAATCTGGATGCTGGCGATAGTGAGTATAGATCGTTTGCTATCAGACGAATACCCATTTTGGGTGTTCCCATAATGATCCATTGTATTTGATACAACGTTTTTGAGCATACACAGGATTATCTTACACAGAAGGCACTTTTGATTGAGATATCCGATCGCCAGTGAGCACAATTACCACAACTCTGGAGACTATTGACAAATTAAAACTCCAAAGCGTGCTCATTTAGCCATTGACAAAAACAAACAATTGTGGTATTTCAAAAAGAAATTGTATAGAAACCCGCTCTTAGAATGAGCCAGAAGCGATCGACGTTCGGTTTCCACCACCTCAGAGGGTCGATCGCCCTTACGCCGGATTCCTCACCAACCAAAAACAAGTTACAATTACGTTAAGATTGATGAACATAAATAAAAATTCCCAAATCACAGGGACTAAATAATAGGAGATCGACCTCGGTGAATAAACGCTGGAGAAACGCTGGCCTGTACGCACTTCTGGCTATTGTAGTCATTGCCTTAGCAACCGCATTTTTTGACAAACAGCCCCCAAGCCGGGAAGTTTGGAAGTATAGTCAATTCATTCAGGAAGTCGAAGGCAAGAGAGTAGACAAAATAAATATCACTTCCGATCGCAGCAAAGCCCTCGTCACAGCCCAAGACGGCAACAAAGTGATCGTCAACCTGCCCAACGACCCAGAACTGATCAACATCCTGACCAAAAACAACGTAGACATATCCGTCCTACCCCAAAACGAGGAAGGCTTCTGGGTAAAAGCCATCAGCAGCCTGTTCTTCCCGATTCTGCTCTTGGTAGGACTGTTTTTCCTGGTGCGACGCGCCCAAAACGGGCCCGGCAACCAAGCCATGAACTTCGGCAAATCCAAAGCTAGAGTCCAAATGGAGCCCCAAACTCAAGTCACTTTCAGCGACGTAGCCGGCATCGAACAAGCCAAGCTAGAGCTCGCCGAAGTCGTAGACTTCCTGAAAAATGCAGACCGCTTCACCGCAGTCGGCGCCAAAATCCCCAAAGGCGTACTGCTAGTCGGCCCTCCCGGAACAGGCAAAACCCTCTTAGCAAAAGCAGTTGCTGGAGAAGCAGGCGTTCCTTTCTTCTCAATTTCCGGTTCGGAGTTTGTAGAAATGTTCGTCGGTGTGGGTGCTTCCCGCGTCCGCGACTTGTTTGAACAAGCTAAATCTAACGCTCCTTGCATCGTATTTATTGATGAAATTGACGCGGTAGGCCGTCAACGCGGCGCGGGAATGGGTGGTGGTAACGATGAACGGGAACAAACCCTCAACCAGTTGCTGACTGAAATGGACGGTTTTGAGGGTAATACCGGCATCATTATTATTGCTGCTACGAACCGTCCTGATGTGCTGGATTCCGCGCTGCTGCGTCCGGGCCGTTTCGATCGCCAAGTTGTGGTCGATCGCCCTGATTTCGCCGGCCGCCTGGAAATTCTCAACGTTCACGCCCGCGGCAAAACTTTGTCGAAAGATGTGGACTTGGAGAAAATCGCCCGCCGCACTCCCGGTTTCACCGGTGCCGATTTGGCGAACCTGTTGAACGAATCTGCAATTTTGGCCGCCCGCCGCAACTTGACCGAAGTTTCGATGGATGAAGTCAACGATGCGATCGACCGCGTGCTCGCAGGCCCAGAAAAGAAAGACCGCGTAATGAGCGAAAAGCGCAAAACTTTGGTAGCTTACCACGAAGCCGGTCACGCCTTAGTCGGTGCCCTGATGCCCGACTATGACCCTGTTCAGAAAATTAGCATTATCCCCCGCGGCCGCGCCGGTGGTTTGACTTGGTTCACACCCAGCGAAGATCGGATGGATTCTGGCTTGTATTCTCGTTCATACTTGCAAAATCAAATGGCGGTAGCTTTGGGCGGCCGCATTGCTGAAGAGATTGTCTTCGGCGAAGAAGAAGTGACAACTGGCGCTTCCAATGACTTGCAACAAGTGGCAAGAGTAGCACGCCAAATGGTGACTCGCTTCGGAATGAGCGATCGACTCGGCCCTGTAGCTCTCGGCCGCCAACAAGGGAATATGTTCATGGGTCGCGATATCATGGCTGAACGGGATTTCTCCGAAGAAACCGCAGCGACGATCGACGATGAAGTCCGTTTGTTGGTAGAGCAAGCTTATCGCCGCGCTAAAGATGTGCTCGTCGGCAACCGCCACGTCCTTAACACTTTGGCTGATCTGCTAGTTGAAAAGGAAACTGTGGATTCCGACGAATTGCAAAACTTGTTAGCTAATAGCGATGTGAAAATGGCGACGATCGCCTAATCAATTTTGGATTTTGGATTTTGAATTTTGGATTAAATCTAAAGTTTAAAATCGGTAATTGGGGGGATTCTGGGATGGTCTGGAATCGCCCCAATTTTTTTGTGGGTTAGATCAAATCCGCGCTTCATCGGAATTATTCATCTCTCTCTTCTCTGACTCTGCGTTCTCTGTGTCCTCTGCGGTTTAATTATTCCGTTCCAACCGGAATTGAGATTATACCAGAAGCAAGAAGGAAGAAGGAAGACTAATTCTCAAGGCCCAATGCCCAATGCTTTTCGGCCCAATGTTACTAATGTGTACTAAAATTATAAGTGAGGCAGAATGAGTTGGCATGAATCATCAATCTTGGTTAACGTTACTAAAAAAACACCGCGCGATCGCCGTGATCCGTTCCTCCGAAAAGGAACTCGCTTTGCAAATGGCAAAAGCCGTAGCAGCAGGAGGAATCCAGTTTATTGAAATTACATGGAACAGCCACAAAGCCGCTGAATTAATTTCCCAACTCCGCTCAGAATTACCTACCTTTACTATTGGCACCGGCACGCTCTTAAACTGTGAACAAATAAAGCAAGCAAGAGATTGTGGCGCTCAATTTCTGTTTACTCCCCACACCGATTTAACGATGATTAAAACAGCAATTGATGCGGGATTGCCGATCGTCCCTGGTGCTTTTTCTCCTACAGAAATTTTGACGGCGTGGAACGCCGGCGCTACCTGCGTCAAAGTGTTTCCGATATCAGGTTTGGGAGGTGCGGCTTACCTGAAAAGCCTGCAAGGCCCCCTCGGCCACATTCCTTTAATCCCGACGGGCGGGGTGACGCTGGAAAATGCGAAACTATTTATCGCAGCCGGGGCGATCGCAGTTGGTTTAGCCGGAGACTTATTTCCCAAACACTTAGTGAAAAATGGAGATTGGGAGGCGATCGCTCAAATTGCTCGGAATCTCGCCCAAAACTTAACAACTTCTTAATCCCTATTTTTCTGACTCCCCCCTTGTTAAGGGGGGTTGGGGGGGATCTAATTTTTTCTGACTCCCCCCTTGTTAAGGGGGGTTGGGGGGGATCTAATTTTTTCTGACTCCCCCTTGTTAAGGGAGGTTGAGGGGGATCTAAATTTTTCTGACTCCCCCCTTGTTAAGGGGGGTTGGGGGGGAGAGAAATTTTTCTGACTCCCCCCTTGTTAAGGGGGGTTGGGGAGGAGAGAAATTTTTCTGACTCCCCCCTTGTTAAGGGGGGTTGGGGGGGATCTAATTTTGAAACTTTCTGCACAAAAATTCTAACATTATGTTGCTAAAATAAGCTGCAAACAATCAATTGAGATATCCTGTAATTAAGGATTCCTCCAAAGATGTAGTTTTCTAGATTGAAGAGGTGTGAGCAATGAAAAGCATTATCAACTCAACTTACTTGCGTCGCGCTGGAACTTTAATAGCAAGCTGCGCCCTGACTGTTGCTGTTTTCTGCGGCGGTTCAACTGCCGCAATTACCGACCAGCAGCACAACATAATTGCCAATAGAATTATGCAGTTGCAAGAATCCAGCCAGCGCTGGATAGAAATTGATTTGTCCCGACAAAAGTTAGTGGCTTGGGAAGGAAATAAACCCGTTTATGCTGTAACTATTTCCAGCGGGAAATCATCGACTCCCACCCGCACGGGAACTTTTGCCGTTCAAACCAAATACCGCGTTGCGAGGATGACTGGGCCCGACTACGACGTGCCCGACGTTCCCTATACAATGTATTACGATGGAGGCATGGCAATTCATGGCGCTTACTGGCACAATTTGTTTGGCAATCCCGTCACTCACGGCTGTACAAATGTGGCTGTAAATCACGCTAAATGGCTATTTGAATGGGCCTCGGTGGGAACACCCGTGGTGGTGCACAAATCTTAATTGTTAGTTGTTAACAGTTAACTGTTAACTGTTAATTGTTAGTTGTTAACTGTTAACTGTTAACTGTTAACTGTTAGTTGTTAGTTGTTATAGCCTTTCTCAGGTAGATTCAGCAAATAACGACTTTTAATATATTCTTTTAAAATGGGGCTTAAACTGATTAAATTACCATTTTCTGTAGTTTCTGTTTCCAGTAAAAATCGCATTTTTAAGGATAATATGCTATTGACTATTTCTGTCGCTACTAGGTCAATTTTATGGGTGATTTTAGAGATGCCAATGGGTGCTGTTTCTTGGGCTAATTGTAACATGATTTTTTGTTCGTTTTGCGCTAATTTTTGCCATTTTTTATCGAGGTGCGATCGCACTCCTTCTGGCACAATTAATCCCTGATATTCTAAAAACTCACTAACATTTCCGGCATATAATTCACCGATTAATTCGGCAGTCAATTCTAACCATAAGGGATGACTTTGATAAAGGGTTATTAATTGTGGCCATAGTTCTTGATTGGCTAAGTTTTGGTGATGTAAAATTTCTGTTGCATCTGAGTCTAAGCCTGATAAGATTAAAGATTTAACGGGATAATTAGCTTTTTCTAATTGTTGAATTTCTAGCCATTTTTCTTGAGATAGTAGGATGATGTTACTGTGATGGGAAGATTGGGCGATCGCCTGAAATAATAGGTGATAGGAAGTGCGATCGGTTTGCCAAGTCCCCGCTAATTTTTGGGGCGTAAAAAGATTTTGGATATCATCAAGTATAATTAAACATTGATATTGAGTGAGGTAGTCAATAAAGAGGTTAATTTGGGATTCAATATCGTTAGGTATTTCTGGTGGTGAGAAGATTTGTAATAAATTAGTTAATGTGGTGGTAAGGGAAGGGGAAAAATAGAGCGCGCGATAAATAATATAGTCAAAGTGTTGGGGAATTTCGTTAATGAGATGAAGCGCGATCGTGGTTTTACCAATACCGCTAATACCGAAAATGGTAATGAGGCGAATCTCTTGATGAATTAGCCAATCTTTGAGGGTAGAGACTTCGTTATTTCTGCCGTAAAAATCGGGAAATTTAGGAGCGTTGTTGAGGTGGAGTTTAGGGTTTTCCGCTTGGGGCTTTGGCGGTGAATTAATTTTGGGTATGCTGGGTTTGTGGCAGTTGTTAATGTTATTATTAACATTGATAATACCACTAAAAATAACACCAGAAACTTGATTAAAATTTGTTTTTTCTAAAATAGCTTTAACATTAGCTTTTCTCACCTTTTCTCCTAATAACTCAGATAAAAATTTCCATAAATCAGAAGCGGTATCAGCGACATGACTTTCACTATATCCAGTTTTGAGAGCAATTTCCGAATAAGTTTTATCTTGTAAAGTATTTTCTAAAACAGATTTTTGTATAAAATCCAGATGGGACCCTGTTTTATCAAAGAGTAGCTCATCTAAAATATTAACAACCTGGGCTATGTCCATAAATTAAAGAGATGCTGGAGTTCCGGTCATTATATCATAACTTTCCGAATTTTCCTAACTTTCCTAACTTTCCTAATTTAATTTGCCATTATTAAGTCCCGAAGTTTCCTAAACAGGTATTGGGTTCATATAGTTTAAAATATTTTCAGGTATGTATCTTACCACACAGGAGTTTTCTAAATGAAAATTAAAACTTTTGTAATATTAGGTTCTCTGTTTGCCAGTTTGGGACTTTTTTCAGCAACAACAGCATTAGCTCAAGGCAGGGTTGTAAATTATCAAGGTGAGACATATCTTTTCCGGCCACAAAATGAAGAACTGGGGCCAAGCGTGCGCTGTAGTCGTGATGGCAGAAACTGTTATTCTCTTGAACCAGTTGATTGTAACGCTCGTTACAATCAACAAATAGGATGTTTATATCGGTTTTCTCCTATCACAGAAAGTGTATTTCAGAACCCTATTTGGGCAAATGCCTGCTGGAGTTTGGGTTCTACCGCAGAGTACATTCTTGGCTCAAACCCTGGCATTGACTGTAGAGTATATGGAATGTCTAATCAAATGTTTCAAGAAAAGAAGAGGCAGGCAGAATATACTAAAAGAAAACTTGATGAGTCACTAAGACAATTACAACAAACAGGAAATTAATCAGGTAATTTTGCTCTAAATTACCTCCAGATTTAGGCTGGGTCAAGCGCCAGCGCGACCCAACTTATGGTTTTGATTAATTATAGCGATCGCTCTATCACGATTACCTTATAGCAGTGCGGAGCCATCAAGGGTTTATACTTGTGAACTTTTCCGCAAACGCTGTCTTTCTTTCAATCGATCATCACTATTCAACTGAAGCAATATAACAGTTGTACGCCCTTCAGGCGTTAAACCAATTATTATCCTATCTAAACTCAATTCAAAATGTTCAGACCATAATTGTTGACGGGGGTGAAATAAAAAACTAAATTCACCTGTATTCGGATCAAATGAACCCAGATCGCTTCCTTTGTGACGATTACAACGCCAACAAGCAAAAGCTAAGTTATTAGCATCTGTCACACCACCATGTTTTTCCGCTATAATATGATCAATTTCATGGGGAAAAAATGATAAAGAGTTTGACAAAAGACAATACTCACAACAATAGTTAGCCCTTTCCTCAACTAAACGTCGCAAAGAAGCAGAAATATAAGTAACACTCATAATCTAATTAATGACTTAAATAACTTAAAGCACCTGTTTTAAACATGATGACTAAATGCTCAATGTGTTCATATTCTCTTAATTCCATCTCTTCTAAATTTGTTAATTCTCCTCTTTGAGCGCGAGATAACAAAAGGCGTAATCTTTGTTGCATTTCATCTGTTGGCCGAAAATCTGCTATTTGTTGTTGAGTGGGCGCACTTGCCAAAAAATCAACAATATAACGATAGACCTGAACTGGTAATAATGGTTGATCTACTGATTGAGCTAAAACTTCAGGTAATCGCTCTTGTATTAGACTCAGTTTAGCTGATAGTTCTTCTGGTATTTCTATAGTAATAGTTGCCATGCTGTTACCTCTTAATTAAAGTCTCGATAAATCTAATCGCCACTATCACACTCGATCGCCATATACCAATTATAGTATTAATTGATCGTTTTTCCAGTAGCACGCTCAAAAATTGCCCGACAACGTTTCCCATATTAGCCTTTGGCCTTTTTTATTGGGCTAAGCTGGCGATCGAAACTCGTCCTTATAAGTTTAACCGATTCACAACTCAAAACACTATGAGCAAAATGCCCTAAAATTTTTTGTTGTTCATTCAGAGATTCCTTGGTACTAGCAACTTCTAACCAACCTTCGATCGCCTCTTGCAACATTTCTATTAAATGTTCATAATTGTCACCATAGGTGTGACAACCTGGTAAGCCAGGTACAGAAGCGCACCAAACATCATCTTCTTGCCAAATCACAACTTTTATTTTCATATCAATTATTGGTTTACAGTTTCATAATTTACCGATAAAGCGATAATGCGATCGTCCAAGTAACTAGAAGCAAAAATTAGACATTGCTGGATATCCTCTTCTTCTAATTCAGGAAATTCTTGACGTAACTCTTGACGATCGCGATAAGTAGCAAGTAACTCTATTACCCGTCGTACTGTCAAACGCATATTCCGAACACATGGCTGTCCATTCATGCGGCCCGGATGACTGGTGATTCGATCTAGTTTCATGTTCTCCTCCTTTTTTTGAAAGTATCAACTATTGGTATTAAACTGGCCTCTAATCATATTTTTCCACAACAACCTGTTTCATTTAAGCGCGTAATCAGACATTTAGCATGAGGATGTTTGGTATGTATTTTTTGGCTGGCAATTTTGTCATCTGGATCGATCGCATAATCTCCACTATCTGGTTCGATGACAATATACCAATCATAGTGTTGAGGGATGATCTCTCCAGCCACGCGCTCAAAAATAGCCCGACATCGTTGGCCAAAGGCTTCATTCTCGGCTTGTCGTCGGGCTTTTTCTACTGGGTCAAGTTGATGATCGGGGAAAACTCGTCCTTGTCTGGCGATCGGTTTTGGTAATATTTGGGTCATAAATAGTACCTGAGTAGTGATTAATCAGTAGTCTATCATAATAACTATGGCTATTGCTTTTCTAGTTTATTGCTACGATCGTGTCGAACTCACGTTAACTTAACTGCACCACTGGTTGATCCTCTAACAAAGTTTGATTGGCCAGCAAATCTTCCACGGTAATACGCAAAAAGCGCTGTTCGTCAACGCGAAACAAAATTTTGACGCGATCGCTCCCCGGATACCCAGGCGGCGTCAATTGCGCGATACTGCGGGCTCCGTCTTTGTCGTTTAGCGGCTGTACGGATGTGGTGCCCGCGAGTTGTTTGGTAATCAATCTGTCGCCGTCAAAATAGATCTCAGTGCCGCCAGTTTCCGCCCCCAATTCACCGATAATTAATTCAATACTCGGCTGATTTTCCACAGAAGCACCCAACACTAATTCTACTGGTTCGCTCATCGGATAAGACTGACCGGATTTGATTAAATTGTGCCAACTGTGGCAATTTTCGCGGCGATTCCAGTAGCGAATTCCGTAACTGTGATATAGAAAATCTTTGACTTCTATGCCTTGACTGAGTTGCAAAGCACCTTGGGCTATGGCTTCAAAAGGTCGATCGCACTTAATCTTTGCCTTGTCGAAATATTGCTCAACCCACCGCTGGACAGCAGGAATTTGGACAGTGCCGCCAACTAGCAAAACTGCATCAATGTCAGCAATTTCTAAGCCTTGACGTCGGGCTTGCTGCAATACTTGATTCATGCACTCGTCGAGGTTGTCAAAAAACTGATGTTCTGCGAGAATAGATTCAAATTCAGCGCGATCTAATTCTAATTCGTAAGCCTCAAAGTTTTCATCGTCAAAATAAACCTCAGTCGCATTTTCTACCAAAGACAACTGAATCTTTAATCGTTCTGCTAATCGCGTGGTTATCGGAGATTTCACCAAGCCTTTTGTTTTGACAAAATAATCTACTAGCCAATTATCAATATCAGAACCGCCTAAATTTTGTCCGGCTTTAGCCAAAACCCTGGCAACTTTTGCCTTTTGTCCCTCACTGTCAGCCAGCAATTTTTCGCCCCATTTCAGAATAAAACCGAGAGGCTTTTTGCCGGCCTTATTGTCAAGCCGCACCAAAGAAAGGTCGAGAGTTCCGCCACCAAAATCAATTACTAACAGATTTTCGCGATCTGCTAAACCGTAACCCAAAGCCGCCGCCGTAGGTTCGTCCAACATCCGCACCTGTTCTACTTCCAAAGATTGAGAAACTTTTCCCAGCCAATTGCGGTAAGCTTCAAAACTATCTACTGGAACAGTAAAAACCAAAGAATCTACAGATAGCGGCAGTTCGCGAATTGACCGGACTATTTGCTCTATAAACCACTGTCCTACTTGTTCAAAAGTAATAATTTTCCCGTCAAGTTCCGGCATGAAACCCTGAATTTGAGTACCAATTCCCCGCTTAAAATTGCGGAAAAATCGAGAATCTGTACTCAAATCAAGGCCTTTGTCTCGGACTTGTTGGCCAAGTATTACTTTATTTTCAGCAGCGTCCTCAACGTAGAGTAAACTGGGAATTAGGGGCGGATTTTGAGCCGAGATTGCCGAAAGTCCCGGCAATTTCAAAGTTTCGGGCTGCGGTCGGGCCGGATTCCAGCGAGCGACAACAGTGTTGCTAGTTCCAAAGTCAATTGCGATCGTCATGAGCGCCAAAATACACAGCTATTAGAGATTAGAGCATATTATGGTATTTGGACGCGCAAATGCAAACATAATATTATGTAACTCATGAATCTACCTTCTTTCTTGTGGTTGTGGAAAATAGCGGCTTGGTCAATGGGCTTTTCGCTGTTTGCTTATCTGCTGTTGGCTGTTACTGGAACTTGGATGTTTTACGATCGCCATACCAAACAGCCGCGCCCAAAATGGCTGCGTCCCGTTCATCTGGCTGTAGGTGCTGTCATGGCGACTCTGGTAATTTTACTGCTGGGAATTGGCGTAGTCGGCACCCTGGGAGAGTACGGCAATTTGGGTCACTCGGCTCATTTACCTGCGGGGTTAGCGGTGGTTACTTTGGTGTTAGTTTCTGTTGGAAGCGGCTTGCAAATTAGCCCAAAACGCCCTTGGGCTCGTCCCCTCCACATTAGCACTAATGTGACTTTGTTGGCGGGATTTGTGACAGTCCTGCTGACAGGATGGACGATCGTACAAAAGTATTTGCCTACAGCTTAAAACCTGTATATTTGCATATTTTTGATTTCAGAATATCCCCAAATACCGGATTTGTAGGGGCGGGTTTCACCAACAATTTATGCCTCAAATCAATTCCGGTTGCACCGTCAGGTGATTGTTGACGGTTGACAGTTAACAGTTAACAGTTAACAGTTAACAGTTAACAGTTAACAGTTAACAGTTAACAGTTAACAGTTAACTCAAATTTACTATTCCGATGAATAGAGGATTTGATCTCAAATCAAACATCTCAAAAACCCGCCCCCACCCACCAAAAATAAAAATATTGATCGTCTGAATGTAGATTATTCGCTGGGTTTGGTGCGGGTTGATGAGATTATTTATTTGAGTCGTTGATGGTCGGTAAAACCCGCCCCTACAGACGCGGTACATTATGTTTTAGCTATGAAATCTAAAATGTGCTGTGCGGTAATCTGCGGTTTTTCTAAGTGGGGAACGTGCCCGCAATCGGGGAGCCAAATTAGTTGGGAATTCGCGATCGCACTTTCAAACTTTGCCGCATCTGCTATCCCCAAAATTCGGTCTTGTTTCCCCCACAAAATCAGCGTTTGCTGCTGAATCTGCGACAGTTTTTCCCCAAAACCTCTATAACCCCCGCTTTTGGTAAAGGCAATTAAAGCTTGATTCCAATTGGGCATTTCCAAATGCAGGGCGGCGCAAGTTTGTGCATCTACAGAAGCCAAAGTTTCATCGAAATAAGCATTAACGCTAATTTTTTGGCGAATTTTAGGGTTTCGCAAAAATGAAGTGGCCAAATATCCTAAAGGAGGAATTAAAAATTTCCCTTTATTAGAAGTGATGGCAAAACCTGCACTGTCTATTAAGACCAATTTTTTGACAGATTCGGGATGATTGAGAGTGAAATCAATTGCTGCTGCACCTCCCATTGACGCACCAATTAATATTACAGGCTGCGAAATTAGCGTTTTCCAAAAATAGTAGAGATGACTGCCAATTGCTGTGGCGCTGAATGGGAAACCTGCCACTCTTTCTGTAAAGCCAAAACCTAGTAAATCCACCGCCCAAGTTTCATTTTTTTCTGCTAGCAGCGGCAACAAACGGCGGAATTCAAACACCGAACTGTCGAAGCCGTGAATTAGCAAAATAGGCGTGTTTCCGCTACCTTGATGCACGTAGGTTGTGGCAATTGGTCCAGAAGTTAGGGGAGTTGTAATTGCCTCCCGTTGAATGCTTTCGGCTAAAGCTATTGATGTGGATTCTGTTAGTTGTGCGATGGATTTTGGCAGAAAACTTGCTGGCATAATTCTTGATCTGTTAATCGGTACGGGGGGAGCGGCTTAAGTATCTATGCTCGATCGCTATTTTAGGGCTTCGGGCGATCGCGCCATGAAAATTCGATCGCAATTTAGAATTATTCTGCCCGCAACACGGCTGCTTGGCGGCTGAGCTTGTTTGATTCTACTAAATTTATTTGAGAACTATTGCTAATAAACAGTTTTTCATATAACATGATTCAAAGCAGCAATTGTGACACATAGGCGATTTGACCGCAGATCTGCATCTAACTCCAGAGAGATTTCAGCTCTCTCGAACCCGGAAAATCAGTCTAATTACGGGGTTTGGGGAATATCTGTGCCCAAAATATCCAAGGGCCAAGGAAAATGTCAAAATCCCTAATTTTGGGTTTCCAGTGGTCGCGGGTCGAGTATATTGAGAATAGATGTCAAGTTGCCAGTGCCAGTCAGACCAAACAACTTGTTGCTAAAACCGATATCAGAAAGGCCATGAAACAAAACAGAGAAGACTACAGCGAACAATACCAAGAGTCAAACCCCAGACAGTTCGGGGGTTTTGCCTTTTACGGCGAGACGCCAGAAGTCTCTGGAACCGAGGACAGCAGCACAGAAACTCAGCCTGCGGTGGCGGGCGGTAAATCACTCCCCCTAGCAATGGCCAGCGTCGGCGAGAAATTGCGGATTGTCAAACTCAAAGGTTCAGAGGGCACGGTGCGCCGCCTCATCGGCCTGGGATTGGTCCCCAGCATCGAAGTTCAAATCGTCAGCACCTCTGGCGGTTCTGTAATTGTGGCAATTGGGGACAACCGCATTGGTTTGGGGGCGGGTATGGCACAGAAAATTATGTGTACGAATTCAAAATTTCCATAAAAAAATTGCATCTACAGCAATCCTATTTCATTGGTGAAAAAGATTTTTTTTATTAACCGCAGAGGGCGCAGAGGGCGCAGAGGAAGAGTAAAGAGAGATGTTCGCACATTTTGAAAGGGTTGCTAGATTCAGGAGTTTAATTTGTTCACATTTAGACTTTATTACAACAACTGATGAACGAGAGAAAACAATTAGGGGATTTGGCTGTAGGCGCTATCGGTCGCGTCGTTGGTTATGAGAAAACAGCCAGAGGTTATAAGGGCAAATTGTTGGCAATGGGGCTGACACCGGGAACTGAATTTACCGTCATCAGGCTGGCACCTTTAGGAGATCCCGTAGAAATCCTCGTGCGGGGTTTTAAACTCAGTTTGCGTAAAGATGAAGCTAAAACTCTATTTGTAGAAGAGGTTAAATAATGGCTAAGCAAATTATTGGATTGGTGGGTAATCCTAACTGTGGCAAAACTACCTTATTTAATGCTCTTACAGGGGCTAACCAACGAGTAGGTAATTGGCCGGGAGTAACAGTGGAACGCAAAGAGGGAAAATATACTCACGATGGTTTAGCAATTACGATTGTTGACTTACCGGGAGTTTATTCTCTTGATGCGGAAGATGGAGACACGGGTTTAGATGAATTGGTGGCGCGAGATTATTTGTTATCTGGTGAAGCTGATGTGATTATTAATATTGTTGATGCTTCCAATTTAGAGCGCAATTTGTATCTCAATACCCAAATTTTGGAGATGCGCGTACCGACAATTTTGGCGCTGAATATGATGGATGTTGCCAAAGAACGGGATTTCCGAATTAATGTTAGCAAACTTGCAGAACGTCTCGGCTGTACGGTGGTGCCGATGAGTGCTTCTTCAAATGATGGAGTGCCACTCTTGCGGGATGCTATTAATCGGGCGTTGTCTCAGCCGATCGTACCATCTGCCTATGTCGCTTATCCGGCTGCGATCGAAGATGCGATCGCCCAATTAATACCACACATCGAAAAACACAGTCCAAATCGCACCGTAGATGCCCGCTGGACAGCCCTGAAACTCTTAGAATATCAGGATGAAGTCGCCCCGGAACTCGCCAATACAGAATTAGAAAAAATAGTAGTCCCGCACCGCCGTCGAGTCCACGAAACCCTCGACGACGACCTCGATATTATCATCGCCGACAGTCGCTATACCTTCATCCGCAACTTAACCCAAGGTGTCGCCGAATGTTCTAGGGAAGTCAAAACCAATGTTTCCGACAAAATCGACCAAATTGTTCTCAACCGTTTCTTAGGCATTCCCGTATTCTTAGCGGTAATGTACCTAATGTTTACCATTTCGATTAACGTTGGTGCAGTGTTTATCGACTTCTTTGATATCACATTGGGGACAATTTTTGTGGATGGTTTCGGTAAACTTTTAGCAAGCATCAGTACGCCAGGATGGTTGATTGGACTGCTAGCAAAAGGTGCTGGTGGCGGCATTCAAACCACATCTACATTTATCCCCCAAATTGGGATGATGTTCTTATGTTTGTCTGTTTTAGAAGACTCGGGCTACATGGCGCGGGCGGCCTTCGTGATGGACAGATTAATGCGATTTGTCGGACTTCCCGGTAAATCTTTTGTGCCGATGATGGTGGGTTTCGGCTGCAACATCCCCGGAATTATGGCGACGCGGACATTAGAAAATAAGCGCGATCGCACGATGACAATTATGATGAATCCATTCATGTCTTGTAGCGCCAGATTAGCAGTTTACGCCCTATTTTGTGGCGCATTCTTCCAAGTCGGCGGTCAAAACATGGTATTAGGACTTTACCTAATAGGAATTATAGCGGCAGTTTTCACCGGACTAATCTTAAAAAATACCCTTTTGCAAGGAGAAGCCGCGCCTTTTGTGATGGAACTCCCACCCTACCACATTCCCAAACTCAAAGGAGTGCTGCTGCGTACTTGGGATAGACTGAAAGCTTTTATTACAAAAGCCGGAATTGCGATCGTCATCATGGTGATTGTACTAGGATTTATGAACTCCGTCGGCACCGACGGTTCCTTCGGCCAAGAAAACACCAAAGACTCAATTCTTAGCGCAGTCGGCCGCACAGTAACACCAGTATTTACACCAATGGGAATCACCCAAGAAAACTGGCCAGCCACCGTCGGTTTACTAACAGGAGTATTTGCCAAAGAAGTAATGGTTGGAACCTTAGACTCTCTATACACCCAACTAGCCGACGAACAACAAGCAGCAGCAGGCGCAGCACCTGAGAAAGAAGAAGAATTTAGTTTCTGGGGAAATATCGGCAAAGCATTTTTCAGCATACCAGAGAATATAACAAAACTGCCCGGTCAACTTTTCGATCCCCTCGGCTTCAGTTCTGCCAATATTACCGACCAAAAACAAGCAGAAGAAGATCAAGGTATCTCTGGTAGCACCTACGGACAAATGTCCCAACGGTTCGGTTCCAATGCAGCCGCTTTTGCCTATTTGCTGTTTGTATTACTGTACTTTCCCTGCGTCTCCGCAACGGCCGCCCTTTACCGCGAAACTAACTTAGGCTGGACAATATTCGCAGGTTCCTGGACTACTGGTATCGCCTATTTCACAGCAGTTGGATACTATCAAATCGCCACATTCTCAGAGCATCCAGACTCATCTCTGGTTTGCATTGTCAGACTAATCATAGCTATGAGTCTGACTCTTGTGGGATTAAAAATGGCTGGTGCAAAACGACCAAAGCGGCGCGAAGCAATCAGTAGTTAGTCATTAGTCATTAGTCATTAGTCATTAGTCATTAGTCATCAGCCAACAGCCAACAGTCATAAGTGTTCATCTGCGTTTAAGAATCAAACAAAGGAGAAAAGCCATGATTTTAAGCGACATCCAAAAATTTATTGCTGACAACAAAAGAGCCTCCATCGCCGATCTAAAAATCCACTTTCGCATGGATGGCGACGCCTTGCGCGGAATTCTCAACCGCCTAATTCGCAAAGGCCGAATCAGTAAAATGGAAGAAGCCAAAAAGTGCGGAGGATGTCACAGTTGCGGAGACGATGCAACCGAGATTTATGTATGGGTAAATCCAGGCGAGTCGGTGTCAGCAAAAGAGCAGGTTTCTTCAACTTGTCATTAAGTGAGGACAAACGTCCGCCAGGGAATTCATTCCCTGGCTAATAGCTAATTCCTCTAAAGAGGACTAATGAGTTGAAAAGCCACCCCTTTATCATTCGGCGGTTGAAACCGCTTCTACACAAACAAAGTCCACCGACGCGGACTAAGAAATAAAAATTATACAATTTGGTATATCATTTTAGTCAACATCTAAATACCTGTTCAATGATTGCGATCATTCTAAAATCTCAACAGGATGCTGATTATGACTGCAACTTCTCCTCTCAAAGGCGATCGGAACATCCTTTAGCTAAGGCAATTGTCGCCCAAGCAGAAGAACAGGGGATTGAGTTAGAAACTCCTGAAATTTTTACTGCTTATCCGGGTAAATGGATTAGCGGAAAGTTTGGCAATAACCTTTATTTTGTGGGCAATCGGCGGTTATTTGTAGACCAAAATATTGCACTTTCAGAATCAACATTATCTCTTTTAGATGACATTGAAAAGTGGTGTCAACTTATAATCTGGCGATGGTTATATCTCTCGTGAGGAAGATTGATTATTTTGGGGTAGGGAAACGGCATTGCCTTGTCCTCTAATTAAACTTAAAAATTCAAAAATATAGATGCACTAACTGATATTAAATTCAAACAAGTGTCTTAACTCTGGCAAAGACAAGCGCCTTCTTTAATGGGAGCTTTAACAGGTAAATAAATCACAAACTCTGCTCCCTCACCTAGTTCCGAAGTCACTTCGATTTTCCCCTGATGCTTCTCGATAATCTGGTAAGAAATCGACAACCCTAAACCAGTCCCTTTACCCACAGGTTTAGTCGTAAAAAATGGGTCAAATAACCGATGAATCGCATCAGGGTCAATCCCATTACCGTTATCTCTAATCCTCACCACCACTTGATTTACTCCTACCATTTCTGTGATAATTTTAATCTCCTTGTTTCGCAGATTTGGAGCGCTCAGCAGTGCATCAGCAGCATTAGCCATGATATTCATAAATACCTGGTTTAACTGCGATGGATAGCATTCTAATAATGGCAATTTTCCATAATTTTTAATTACTTTAATCGCTGTTTTCATTTGGCTGTTTAAAATTAACAGAGTGCTGTCAATTCCTTCGTGGATATCGACTGGTTTCATTTCCGCTTCATCCAACCTAGAGAAGTTCCGCAGCGATAAAACAATTTGCTGAATTCGCTCAGTTCCCATTTTCATAGAAGATAGCAACTTCGACAAATCTTCTGATAAAAAGTCGAGTTCAATTTCTTCTATGTAGTCTTGAATCTGGGCTGTTGTATTCGGATATTCCTGCTGGTAAAGTCCGATAAGTCTGAGCAAATCTGTGGTGTATTGATTGGCGTGACAGAGGTTGCCATAAATAAAGTTAACTGGGTTGTTAATTTCGTGAGCAATACCAGCCACCATCAATCCCAAGCTGGACATTTTTTCGGCTTGAATTAGTTGAGATTGGGCATTTTTTAAATCGTGAAGCGTTTGTTGCAGTTGGTGCAATTGTAGGTTGAGTGTACGATCGCGCTTTTCTACTTGTTCTATCATAAAGTTGAAAGCTTCAGCAAGTTGACCTAATTCATAGCCGGAAGGAATGGGTACTTTACCAGAAAAGTATTCATTGCTTGCCATCCAATTCACATTTTGAGTTAAATCAAGGATTGGTTTTCCGATGATTCGGCTAACTATACCACCAACAATAGTGGCTATAATTACTCCTGCCCAAAAGAAACTATCGAGCCTGTTAGATAAAGTTAATTGCGTCTGCTGCATTGTCGCCATTGGGCTAAACACGGCTAGGTTTATACTGTCGCCTATGTCCGACATTTCTACCGTTTTCATTATGTAAGATTGGCGCTCAATATCGATTTTAGTAGTCGAGGTCTGTTGTTCAGGTGCGTGCCAAGATTTCGAGCGGATTTCGGGAAAATTAGTGGCAATTAATTCGCCGGATTTGAAGATGGCAAAGTAATTCACATTGTTAGTATCAATGCTGATTTGCTGCAATTGTTCGTCTGTCACTAAATAACCCATTAGTACAGCACCAATTATCCTATTATTGCTTCTAATCGGTGCAAATCCTACTAGCAATGCTTGTGGTTTGCCGTCAATGCTGACAAAATTTGATTTTTCTAAGCCTTTGAGTGCTGAATTTATCGCTGCGCTATTGCTCAAGTTTTTGCCTGTGAGCCACTCTTCTCGCAACTCTGCTACTATGTCGCCGCGCGCGTCTACTACTTTGACTAAATCTAGTTTGAAAGTGGTTTGTAGAGATAATATATCTTGACGCAAGATGTCTGTGTCTTTTTGTTGTAAAGCCCGAATAACTTCTGGTGATTCTGATAACAATTTGGCTTGCTTTGTCAATTGAGTCGATCGACTTTTGAAGTCTCGCAGGGCTAAAGCTGCTTGGTTTTCAACTTGATCGCGCACTCCTTTCTCGAGAGTGTTGGCAAATCCGATTTTGACTGTGTGTATCACTAATAACAATAGAGTGACGGATACACTTAGAAACGGCACGATAATTTTGAGGCTCAGCGGTACTCGAAAACGGCTGACTTTTGATTGAGCTGTTGTTGCGTTCGTAGGCGCAAGGCGGGGCGTAGCCATCGCACTTTTTAAATTTTTCACAATTAGTTATTGAAAATAAGACTCATTAATCTATGATAATACATCAACCATAAATTTTCATGGCGGGGAGATGCTAGTGCTGCAAATCCTTAATATATAAAGAGTTGACAGGATAGTAATTTTTTGCAGCATGGCGAGTAGACTGCTTTTAGCACCCCAAAACTTGTTAATTATTTAGATCAATAGTGGCGCTCTAGAATCTAGAACTTCAAATCTAAAATCGGTTGGCGGCTGTGTATGGATAGCCAAAAATTCAGTATTTCTTCCCCAACTTGTTCTGGATAGAAGTGATGGAAAAAATGCCTACCGTCTTTACATTCCCAAAGCCGATCGCCTTTTTTCAGCAACTTCAGCCAGCGGCGCATCAGAATAGGAGATACTACAAAGTCTGTCTTGCTACTGCATAATAACAAAGGTACTTCGACACCCTCATCGGATAAATTGCTCATACTAAATAATGAATGAGGAGAAGGCGAAATTGCTAAATCCTCTTCAAAATATGATACAAATCTTGGATTGATATACTGATTTTGTTCTCCCAACATATCGCAAACCATTTGACTTAAAATTTGTTCGCGACTCCAAGTAAAAGCCGAAAGATGTGTATAGTAATGAGCTTGCCAATTAATATTAGATGGCAAGCCGACAGCTAAGAGTCCCAAAGAGCTTACTTTGTGAGGATAGCGGCGGGCATACATTAAACCAATTAGTCCGCTGGTACTGTGACCAATTAGATGAATTGGGCGATCGCGCAATTTTAAATAATGATGTAGTAGCTCAACAGCGACATCTAAAGAACAACCTTCATCTTCAGTTTGTTCGTATTCCCATATTTGGATTGGTATTGACTGATTTAAGTAGTTAAGGAGAGAGCGATCGAATAATTGCAAACTTGGACTGGCACTTAGCCATAGCACATCCTCTGAAGTAGATCTCATCAATTTTAAGTGGGAAATAAAGTTATTCAGAATTTATATTGTGGGGCGGGCTAGAAACCCGCCCACCATTAATCTTAGAGCCCAAATTCTTTCTTGAGTTGAGAAACCCAAGATTTGACCCGCGCTTCCGTCATCTCAGATTGGTTGTCTTCATCGATCGCCAGACCCAAGAATTTGCCATTAACCACAGCCTTAGATTCACTAAAATCATAGCCTTCTACCGGCCAATAGCCAACAGTTTCACCGCCCTTTTCCGTGATTTTTTCAGCCAAAATCCCCATTGCATCCATAAAATTATCCGGGTAGCCTTCTTGGTCGCCCGTTCCCAAATAAGCTACTTTTTTGCCACTAAAATCAATATTTTCGATTTCTGGGAAAAAGCCTTCCCAGTCACTTTGCAGTTCACCAATATTCCAAGTAGGACAGGCGATAATCAAACATTCGTATTCAGCAAAATCATCACTGTCAGCGCCGCCGATATCGTGCAAAGTTACAATGCTACCGCCAAATTCATCCCGAATCATGTCAGCGACAGACTCAGTTTTGCCAGTTGTGGTTCCGTAAAAAAGACCAAGAGATTTAGACATTGTTACTCCGAAGGTGAAAGTTGACAGGGTTTGAGATTAATTTTTTTTGAATCAAGACTTGGCATTTCCAGCCGGCAATTCATACAAAAACAGTAGACGCGATTGTGGCGAACCTGAGAAATCAGGGAATCAAGACAGCAAGGGCACTGTTTTTTCATCTGCTTAAAATTGAAAATTCATTAACCAAGCTGACTCGCTCATATCGGGGTCTGCTTCGGAGTTAATGAGTAAAAGATTCAGCGTCGTTTCTGCTTTTAGAGTGCGCGGAATACCAGCGGGAATAAACACAAATACTCCCGGTTGTAAAGTAACTGTCCGATCGCCCACAGCCAGATTTCCCAGCCCTTCTAAGACGGCGATGGTTACATCTTGAGAATGATCGAGGTCGGGTATTTCTGAATTTGTACCCAAACCGATCAGTTTTTGGCTGTACGGGGCTTGTGTGTCGCAGGCGCGATCGGCAAACAAGGACACCATTGCTGCTGTTGCTGTCACGGTGATTGACCTCCAGGTACTGTTAACTTCCGGTACTTATTGCAATTAATAATCAATAAGTTACCATATAATTTAGCTAAATTGTCAAAAGCATAACATTAAGTTTTGTTACAATCAGCTATGTATCTGGGTTTACAAGCAGCGATTGCAGCCCAGACTTGATGCGGGTGGTAATTTTCGATAAAAAAATTACGGTGGGGGCGATCGTGCCCACCGCAGAATACTTGCTAAGAATTTTCAGTTATAGCAGTCGCGAAGGCGCTTTGGTTATCGTTCCCTGAGCGGAGTCGAAGGGCAGGATAAACGCAGTCGAAGGGTTTAATGACCATAATGCCTTAACAGCCTTGGCGGTTGCTATATTTCTAAAAAATGTTATTAGTTATTGGTTATTGGCAGCAGCTAAAAAACAACAAGTAACCAATAATATCAAATCCATTGGTATCAGAATTCTTCATTTCTCTCTTCTCTGACTCTGCGCCCTCTGTGCCCTCTGCGGTTAAAAATAAAACAAAGGAGAAAAGCCATGATTTTAAGCGACATCCAAAAATTTATTGCTGACAACAAAAGAGCCTCCATCGCCGATCTAAAAATCCACTTACCCATGGATGGCGACGCCTTGCGCGGAATGCTAAACCGCCTAATTCGCAAAGGCCGAATCAGTAAAATGGAAGAAGCCAAAAAGTGCGGCGGATGTCACAGTTGCGGAGACGATGCAACCGAGATTTATGTATGGGTAAATCCAGGCGAGTCGGTGTCAGCAAAAGAGCAGGTTTCTTCAACTTGCCATTAAATGATAAGTAAGCCCACCTCAAAAACAGAATACTAATCAAACCCGGAGATCCCCCCTAACCCCCCTTAATAAGGGGGGACAAGATTATTCTCAAAGTCCCCCTTCTTAAGGGGGATTTAGGGGGATCTAGACTCGACTAAAAGCGACATTTATTATGGGCTTCAGTCTTAGTTGTCACCAATGGGCTTACTTAACAACTTTAGTGAAATTAGTATATGATTTTATTAAACATCTGAAGATATGTTCAGTAATAGTGATAATCATTCTAAAATCTCAAAAGGATACTGTTGATGACTCCAACTTCTCCTCTCAAAACCCTACAAACTAAAATTGGCGGCATGGATTGCGGCAACTGTGCCAAAACCGTAGAAGCGGGCCTGCAAAAGTTACCGGGAGTTACCGATATTAATGTAGTTTTTACAACAGAAAGCTTACGGTTAAATTATGACCCGCAGCAAGTAAGCGAAAAAGCAATTTTCGATCGCATTAAAACTTTGGGCTACACTATTGAACAGACTGTAGCAGCAATACCACCATCGGAGGATTCCTGTTGTTCACAGGAACAGGAACAGGAACACCAGCAGCATCATCATCACCAGCATTCAACAGTCCAGAAAACTCAAAAGACAAATCCAACTAACTGGGAATTCTGGATTCGCAATCGCCGGGGACAGACTGTAATTTTAGCAGGATTGGGATTAGTTCTGGGATTGCTAACTCAGCATTTAGCACTGCCAATTTTGCTGTCGCGGGGTTTTTACGGTATCGGTATTATTGTAGCCGGATTTGCGATCGCCCGCGCCGGTCTGATGGAGTTGCGGTTGCGGCGCGCTGACATGAACCTGTTGATGACAATTTCGGTAATTGGTGCGGTGATTTTAGGCGATTGGTTTGAAGCGGCGCTGGTTGTATTTCTGTTTAGTTTGGGAACAACTTTGCAAACTTTCACTTTCAGCCGCACTCGCAATGCTATTGCTAGTTTAATGGATATAACACCTGCGACGGCAACTGTCAAGCGCGACAATAATCAGGAAGTAACGGTGCGCGTCGAGGAAATTCAAGTAGGAGAAATTCTGACAATTCGTCCCGGACAAAAGGTGGCTTTAGATGGTATAGTTGTATCGGGAAATTCTGCGATCGACCAATCCCCAATTACGGGAGAATCTATCCCGGAAGATAAGGAAAAGGGCGATCGGGTTTTTGCGGGAACGTTAAATCAAACTGGCTTTTTGGAAGTTCAAGTCACCCACACTGCTAATGATACCACGGTTGCTAAAATTGTTCATTTAGTCGAATCAGCCCAATCCAGCCGCGCCCCGACTCAGCAGTGGGTGGATAAGTTTGCAGAAATTTATACTCCAATTGTGATAGTAAGTGCGATCGCCCTAACTGTAATTGGGCCCTTAATTTTTGCCCAGCCGTTCAATGTTTGGTTTTACCGGGCGCTGGTAATGTTAGTCATAGCCTGTCCTTGCGCCTTAGTAATTTCTACTCCAGTTTCTATTGTCAGCGCCATTGGTGCAGCCACCAGTCAAGGTGTTTTGTTCAAGGGTGGAAATGGGCTAGAAACTGCTGGAAAACTCCAGAGTATTGCTTTTGATAAAACCGGAACTTTGACTCAAGGAAAACCTACGGTAAAAAAGGTGTACGATCTGGGAGAATTGAGCGCAAGTGCGGTATTATTGATTGCAGCTTGTTTGGAAAGGCGATCGGAACATCCTTTAGCTAAGGCAATTGTTGCCCAAGCTGAAGCCCAGGGAATTGAGTTAGAAACTCCTGAAAGTTTTACGGCTTATCCAGGTAAAGGAATTAGCGGAAAGTTTGGCAACAACCTTTATTTGGCGGGCAATCGGCGGTTATTTGTAGACCTAAAGATGGCACTTTCAGCATCAACATTATCTCTTTTAGATGACATAGAAAAGTTAGGACAAACTCCTGTTTTGGTAGGAGGCGATCGCGGTTTATTAGGAATCATTGCTTTGGCTGACGGCTTGCGGCTAGAAGCTGGGGAGGCAGTACATTTGCTCAAACAGATGGGGCTGAAGCGACTGGTAATGCTCACGGGCGATCGAACTGTTGTGGCAGCCCAAATAGCTGAACAGCTCAACCTATCTGAGTATAAAGCAGAACTGCTCCCAGAAGACAAACTGCAAGAGATTCAACAATTACGCAGTTTTGGGGCTGTAGGGATGGTGGGCGACGGAATAAACGATGCCCCAGCTTTAGCAGCCGCCGATATTAGCTTTGCAGTTGGCGGCATTGATATGGCACTAGAAACCGCCGATGTGGTGCTAGTTGGTAGCGACTTAAGAAAACTCGCCTATGCAGTTGATTTGAGCCGCCGCACTGTAGCTGTAATTCGGCAGAATGTGATTTTTTCCTTAGTCACAAAAGCGCTGTTTTTGTTATTGGGAACTTTTGGATTTGTCGGGTTAGCAGTTGCAGTTATTGCAGATACGGGAACATCCTTAATTGTGACAGCAAATGGAATGCGGTTGTTTCGCTCCAAGTTGAATTAGTAGTAATCCCAAATCCGGCTTAAATATCCTCCTTATTTCTTAGTCTCGCGTTGCACGGACTTTGTTTGTGTAGTAGCGATTGCAATCGCCGAATAATCGAGGGGATAACGAACCCGGACTTGGTATCAGTCATCAGTCAATAGTCATCAGTCATCAGTCATCAGTCAATAGTCATTAGTCAATAGTCATCAGTCATCAGTCATCAGTCAATAGTCATCAGTCATCAGTCATCAGTCAATAGTCATCAGTCATCAGTCATTAGTCATCAGTCATTAGTCATCAGTCATCAGTCAATAGTCATCAGTCATCAGTCAATAGTCATCAGTCATTAGTCATAAGTCATCAGTCAATAGTCATCAGTCAACAGTCATCAGTCAATAGTCATCAGTCATCAGTCAATAGTCATCAGTCAACAGTCATCAGTCAATAGTCATCAGTCAATAGTCATCAGTCAATAGTCAACAGTCATCAGTCAATAGTCATCAGTCAATAGTCATCAGTCATCAGTCAATAGTCATCAGTCAACAGTCAACAATTAACACACTAATTCTTTGCTCCCACGCCAACATACATAATCGAAGTATCCTGATTAATTTTGATTTTAAACAACCCAGATTTTTTGTAATCAACATAGTTAGCGATATTAGATGTTAAGGTTTGAGATGCTTGTTTGAGAAGATCGGCGTCTGGGAATAGCTGCTTTCCCCCCATCAAATTTCCCCAAAAACTGTTTAATTCAGTTAAAAGAGCGCCAATTTCTCCAAACACATCAAAACCTTTAATTTCAATATTGCCAAAACCGGTATCACCCATTACCACAGACAGTTCCTCCGGCGTAATAAACTTGTCCCAATCGTGAACGCCCCGCTTAATTTCCTGCAAGATGTTTTCCATCAGCCCAATCATCACAACTTGCGAGGAAAAAGTTCGATTAATCGTATCAAAAAAGAACAATCCCCCAGGCTTGAGAATTCTGTGAACCTCTGAGACAACCTGTTTGTAATCGGCAACGTGTTCTAAAACATCTACGCAGATTACCACATCAAAGGTATTATCATCGTAGGGCATATTTTCCGCAAAACCTTGCCTGTAGTCAATCTCAAAACCGCTAATCACTGCATGATTTATAGCTGCTTGAACGCACTTCTGGGATTGGTCTATTCCAGAAACAATCGCGCCTCTCTCGGCCATAAATTCGCTGGAAAAGCCGCCGCCGCACCCGACATCTAAGGTTTTTAGCCCTCGCCAATTTGTCGCGTGTCTGTCGAAAAACTCAAATCTGGGTTTATTGAGATGGTAGAGAGCATAGATTTTGGATTTTTCGTCCCACCAATTATCGGCATTTTCGTCGTAAAATTCTAAATCATTTTTTACTTCTGTTTTTACCATGCTTTTTTCCATCCTAGTTAGAACAATAGGACTTACGCACGGGTGGTCAGAAACCGGGTTTTTCCGAGAAAACTTCGTTACAGTCGGCAAAAATGGGTGGTCAGAAACCGGGTTTTTCCGAGAAAACTTCGTTACAGTCGGCAAAAATGGCAAAAACCCGGTTTATGCAGGTTTTGATGCGTAAGTCCTAAACAATATAGCTTTGCTTCACGCATTTTTGATTATAATACCTTTGGCCTAAATTTCAACCAGATGAATCGCGTTTCTATTATTATTCCGACTCTGAACGAAGCGACTTGTCTGGAACGTACCCTCCTTCAACTCAGCATTCTCAATCCTCCTGCTTGGGAGGTTTTGGTGGTAGATGGCGGTAGTCAAGACGAAACAGTGGCGATTCCCTACGGGATAGCTGCGCTTCACGCCCTCACCTCCCAAACCCGTGTTATTTCTAGCACTATACCGGGACGTTCCGTACAAATGAACCTAGGTGCACAAACCGCCACCGGCGAAATTCTTTGCTTTCTCCACGCCGATACTTTAGTACCAGACGACATTGTAGCAGTCATGCAGCAAACACTGTCCGATCCCAAAATTGTCGGTGGCGGATTTATCTCCCTGATGGCTGGTTCCCAGCAAACAAGATGGGGTTTTTCGCTGCACAATTACCTGAAAACTTATTACGCGCCGCTATTATTTCGCCCTCATTTATTTGTCAAAGGATTGCGGTTGCTATTTGGGGATCAAGTGATTTTTTGCCGTCGTACAGACTTTTTAGAATGCGATGGTTTTGATGCAGAACTGCCAATTATGGAGGAAGCTGATTTGTGTTTGAAGTTGGTAAGACGGGGTAAGATTAAGTTAGTAAATAGGATAGTCGAAAGTAGCGATCGGCGGGTTGCTTCTTGGGGCGAATTTAAGGCAATTGCTATCTATCTTTCTATTGGTTTTCTGTGGGGTTTTGGGGTTTCTGGGAGGTATCTCAAGCAATTTTATGAAGATATTCGCTGAAGAATCAACTCCGATTAAACACCCAGAATGTACTGGCTGTACTTCTTGGGCAAAACTTTTTGCAGCAGGTAAATAATCGCCAAACAAACCAGCAAAGTCACGGTAACTATAAAGGCCAGCTTGATTAGGGGATCGCCTGGGTCAAAAATCTTATAAAACACTAAAAGAACATACTGCACTACTGCTGGATCCAGCAGGTATATAGGGAATGAATAAGCAGCCAATATCTTGATTAACCCAGATACTCTACTGGGAAGTCTGATACTTTTAGAAAATGCGAGAATCGACAATACGAATAAAATTGCGTATCCTTGAGCTGATATTTTAAAAAATGCTCTGGCAAACCATCCATTATCATTAACTGCATAGAGCGAGTAATTTTCCCAAATACTAGCTAGATAGAACAAGACAGTTACTGCTAAAACTGGTATTTTTATGCGTTGCAGAGCTGCTTGGATTCTGTCATAGGAGCCGCCCAGAATTAAACCTGTTGAAAATGGCAAAATCCAACTAAAAATCCACCGTTCCATCAAGGGTAGAGGTATTGAAATGTATTTGAGAGCTGTTAAGTAAAAGAGGATTGTATAAATTATTTGAATTGTCAAACCCAAAGCTAAAATTTTTCGGGTTTCTAAAAAATTAAATTTAACTAAGAGCCACCACCACAAATAGCATTGAACAATCACAACTATAAAGTAATAGGGTGGCTTTACTGAGCCTGTCAGCACATCTATGACTAATGCCAATAAATCCAATTTGTTGAGGTTTTCTAAATTATTTAAGATGTACAAAACTACCGACCAAAATAGATATGGAGGTATAATTCTTGACAGTCTTTTCTTTAATATCAGTGTGGGATTATTTTGATTTTCCAGTTTGTTGGTCAGAAAAAAACCGCTCAGCATTAAAAATGCTGGTACGCAGAAAAGCTGGAGTGTATCGATCGCAATAAATAGAATTCTGCGATCGGTAAATGCCAAGAATCCAGCATGAGTAATCACAACACTTACGATCGCCAAAGCTCGGATTAAATCAAATTCCGCGAACCGATTAGGAGCTGTTTGCATGGTAAAAATTAGATTGTAAAAATTTGAGTCAGATTCGGAAATATAGCAGAAGTCCGATGGAAGTCGGAAGAAGATCGATGTGGAAATGCAGCCACAGTAAGAGTTTCAGCTATCAAGAATGCGATGCACGATCGCCCAGTCCAAGTGTCCTAACCGTCTTGGCGGTTGCTATATTAAAGTTGTTTTTAGTAAGGACTTTAGTCCTGATGATTGAAAACTATGAGGAATTCAGTCCTCACTACAAACGATGTATAGCGACGAAATTAGTTAACAATTAGTTACCGTTTCTGCGATCTATTGTCCAGAAACACTATCTAACCGATCGCGCCCATTGCGAACTACTCGCAGCATATCGCTCAGCTTATGCTCGATATTGTCCAACATTTGGTCGGCGTAGTCGTCGGCTCCGTTTTGAATTTCCTCGCATTCAGCCATCGCCCTCGCTCTCATCTCTGCCAATTCCTCTTGAGCCTGGTAGCGAATTTGTTCAACTTCCGCCAGCGTCGCCTGCTGAATTGCTTCGCAGTCGAGCAAAACTTGCTGTCGCAACTGATCGGCTTCTACCTTCGCCTGTTGGATCAGGCCCATATCGTTTAAAAGCTCTGCCGCTCGCAGCTCTGCGGCTTCTACGACTTTAGTCGCGTACAGTTCGGCTTCTTGAAGCAAGTCGTCTTTGTGTCGGATAATCAGCTCGGCTTCCTGAAAGGCGATCGGCAAATTCAGCCTCACCAAGTCTAACTGGTCGAGCAACTGTTCTTCATCCACCAGAGTGCGTCTAGTCATGGGAATTCGCGGACTGTCGAGAACAATTTCCTCAAGTCGGTTCAATTCCCGCTGGATGTCTACTCCTGTGGTTCTGGTGTCGTCTCCGAAGGCGGCTGGGTGCTGAGGTGGTTCGTGCTCAGTGCTGCGTCCGGTGCTGTCTGGTTCGATGCGAGTTGGTTCCTGCTGGCGTAACATTTGTAAATATCTAGAGCGACGTGTTTCGGAACAAGATGATCTACGGAGCCTCCAAACTTGGCTATTTCCTTAACTACACTACTACTTAAAAAGCTGTATTCGTTAGAAGTAGCCAAAAAGACTGTTTCAATTTCACCCAACAGGGTTTTATTGGTGTGGGCCATCTGGAGTTCCATTTCAAAGTCTGTTAATACTCGCAGCCCCCGCAGCAGCACTTTGGCTTGTCGAATTTTAGCATAGTTTACTGTCAAACCCTCAAAACTGTCTACTTCTACGTTTTGTAAGTGTTGGGTGGAGCGCAGGATCTGCTCGATTCGTTCCTCTACGGTAAATAGAGGGATTTTGCTGGGATTTCGGACTATGGTCACGATGACCCGATCGAATAGTTTACAGCCCCTCTCGATGATGTCTACGTGACCGAAAGTAATGGGGTCAAAGCTGCCTGGATAGATTGCAATCACGAGTTTAGCCCTAGGGAGAGGGGGAGTGGGGGAACATGGGGAGAGTGGGAGTGGGGGAACATGGGGAGAGTGGGGAGATGTGGAAAATCTTCACATCGATCCTGTTCCTTCTTCCTTCTTCCTTCTACTTTTTGATCGAATGAGCTTTGTAGAAAGTTTCGAGGCTCTGTCTGTCGCCCACGAACCGCCAGTGCCAAGGCTCGTAACTAACTCCTTGGCGATTGTTTTTGGGGAACGACAGTTCAAAGCTAAATGTTGTTGCATTAGCTTCTAGCCACTTGAATGCTGGGGTATTTTCAAAGCTTTGACTCAGGTTACTGTCTGGGGAACTGCCATCGCCGAGGTCGATCGCGTAACCGGTGTGGTGTTCGCTGTACCCTGGAGGGGCGCTGACTTCGGCTCGCTTGCTGACATTTTGCTTGCGTTCGGCTTTCACGTCAAAAAATACGTGTTGTTGGTCTTCGAGGGAACGAAAGCCAGATATGGGAGCAAAATATATGCCGGAGGCGGCTGCGGCATTCACCATGTCCTGATATTTGGCTGCTGCTGAGGAGCGGAGTTTGACTGCGCCGTCGGGGGTGACGGCTACCAAGTCTGAGGCTGGTGCTTCTTGGTATGGCAAGTGTCCCAGCAGGTTGTCTGGGGTGACTGGGCCGGATTTGCCAGTTGTTGATTTAGCAACTGGACTTGTCGCCGATGGCGAAGCAGAGCTGGCTGGTGCTGGGTTTTGTTCAGTTTGCTCTGCCCGACTGGTGGCTGGGAAAAAATTAAAGTTGAGGTGCAGCCAAATGCTGACCCCAAAGGCTAGTACGCCCAACCCAGCCAGTTTCCAAATCAGTCTTTTTTTCTGAGACTGACTCGGCTTGGCTTCTGGGTATGGGTTGTCTCGCACTGCTTCTGGAATTTCATCGGCGCCAAACTCTGAGGTGGGCGACGGTTTTCTCGACAGACTAGCGTTATCCAAGCCAGCTCCACTCCTGCACTTCAATAAGGCTCAACGTTAAAAATTGTAGACCGATCTGGGCGATCGAGTATCTACAATTGCCGCCCTTGATTATATATCTATTCTTTCTGCTTGCCGATCGACTTCCGGGCCCATGCTTGAATCTGTGATGTTGCGGGATTTGCTAGTGTTCCACAAAATCCAACAACTCTTCGATGGAAACATCAAAAGTCCGCGCCAATTTTACCAGAGCACCGATGTCAGCCATTGCCATACCGGGCGATCGCGCATAACTTTTCACCGTATTGTAGGATACCCCGGAGCGATCGGCTACTTCCTTCAGCGTCCAGCCTTCCCTCTGGGCAAACTCTCTAATCCGCAATTTAACCAATTCTCCTCTTGACATAATGGTGAATTTTCACCTATACTGTATATGAGATTGAAAGCGCCCACGACCGAAACCTTTATGATGCCACCTAATCTTCCACCACATCAAACAAATCTTCAATCAACAGGTCAAAAGTTCGAGCTAATTTTTGCAGATGAGTAACGTCAACCGTTGCTAACCCTGGAGAACGAGCATAATTCTTAAGCGTGCTGTAGTGAACTCCCGATCGCTCAGAAACCTCTGTCAGAGTCCAACCCTTCTCGGCAGCTAGCTCTCGAATCCGCAACTTAACCAATCCCATTCTTGACACCTGGCCAGTATTGACCTTAAAATAGTTACATAATCATAAATAGCGATCGCCCCCCGGCATCTAAAACTGAAGAGCGAACAGCTATTTATTGAAATGACCGACAATTTGGCATTCACCAACAAAAAGTAGGATTCACCAACAAAAAGTAGGATTCACCCCAAATCAAGTCGCATTCACCCCAAAAAAGTCGGAGTCACCAACCATGATACCAAAACAAAACTCAGAAGCCAAGCAAATAAATCCACTAGCTCGCTTTGTCACCAAAGAAGCAGTTGCAAAAGTCTTGAAAGTCAAGCCAGAACAGATTCGCGAGATTCGCTGCTGGGCTTACATCATCCACGTTGTGGGAGTTGGCATCAGTCGATTTGTGAGTTACGCAGATATGCCGCCAATTTTAGGAGTCGAACCGCCGACACTGCAAGACTGCATCCGGTGGCGGAAACGCTGGAGAAGCACCCAACACCGAGCACCGATATTTTGGGTGGATTTTTATGAGGGAAAATTTCGGCAGTCTCGTAGTGTGGAAGAACTTTACAACTGGGGTAAATTGGTAGGTAGGATTAAGCATGGGTTATTATTATCTCAGGTCGAGTGGCTGCGGCATATTTATGGTGTAGTGAAAGAGTGTATTCAGGCTTTTTGAGTTGAGTTTGTTTAGCCTTAATTAATTTCATTCGTGAGTAGAGCCATCTGGCATAATTGCACCGGTGAGTTTAGCACTTTCCAAGTGAGCACCGCCTATTTTTGCATTTGTTAAGTTAGCGCCAGATAAGTCTGCACTCCTTAAATCTGCTGCGCGGAGGTCTGCTGAAATTAGGTCAGCACCACGCAGTTTTGCACGCATATAAATATGCTTGTCGCAAATCAGCTTCGGTTAAGTCTGCTGTAGTTAGATCGCACTTAGTAATCTTGCATCATTCAAGTTAACCTGCCTCAAATTAGCTCCGCTCAAATTTGTGCGATCAAGGTTTGCTCCCTGAAGTTTGGCCCCACTCAAATTCGCATCTCTCAAATCGGAATCATTCAATTGCGCTGAAATCAAATTAACACCTTGTAAATCGGCTCCCATCAAGTTAACACTGCTCAAGTCCCTACCACTTAGATCGGCATTTGGTAGCGATACATAAGGAGCAAGTAAATAAGCACCAGTTGTCACAGGATCGAAATCAGTAGGAAATAAAGTTGCTTGATTGCAAATCGCTCCTTGAAGCTGAATACCCTTGAGATTTGCTCCATCAAGATTTGCTTCTAAAAGGTTAGTATTGCTCAGATTTGCATTCGTCAAATCAGCATTTATCATGTCTACTTTCCTCAAGTTTAGTCCGCTCAAGTTAGCTTGAATGAGGTTTGCACTGGTGAATTTTGTTCCTATGACTAAGTTTAGCACCGCTGAGGTTTGCACCGTTCAAATCGGCCTCACTAAAATTTGCAGATTCTACGTTAGCTAATCTTAAGCTTGCTTTGCTTAATTTGGCTTTTTCTAGTTTAGCTGATTGTAAATTAGCCTGAGAAAGGTTGGCATTGACTAAGTTTGCTTGATTCAGATTGGCGCTGGATAAATTAGCCTGAGAAAGGTTGGCATTGGCTAAGTTTGCTTGATTCAGATTTGCGCTGGATAAATCAGCCTGAGAAAGGTTGGCATTGACCAAGTTTGCTTGATGCAGATTGGCACTGGATAAAGTAGCCTTAGAAAGGTTGACACCGCATAAATTCGCCTGACTAAAATTTGTGCTATTAAAAATAGCATCTCTCATATCTGCTCCCTTCAAATTTGCCCCACTAAGATTTACACCTTGCCAATTAGCTTTATTCAAATTAGCTTTATTCAAATTAGCATTACTCAAATTAACACCAGAAGTTAGAGATATTCCGATCAAATCAGCACCAGCTAAATTAATCCCTGTAAAATCTCTTTCTCCCTCACTGTAACGCCGCAAAAACTCCTCAACACTAACCACAGGTTCCAGACATTCCTCAGACTCATCCTCCACATCCTCACAGCTATCCTCTAAAGCAATATCTTCAGCATCCGCCGCCAATCCTTCCAAATAATCCCCTCGATCCAAGTAATCCGAACTCGCGACAAACCGCCTTTCTATCTCCTCCTCATCTAATACTTCGCTGCTGTCGAATCGCTCAATTAATTGCTTGACAATTTGGCAATCATTGGTGCGGATTCCCACTTCTTTCTCGGCACTTTGGTCGCTATTCGTCAGCAAATTATGACTCCCCAACATGGCAAAACTGGAATCACAGACTAAAAAGTTTTCGTGAGTACCTAATAAATGGAGGCGAAATTGATCGGGATATTCACCTTCTAACTCTTGTAAATCTGGTAAAGCATTGTAGCGCCATCCTTTGCCGATATTTTGCCGATCGCCCAGATAACCCCAGCCAATATCTATCAAACATCCTCGGTTCAAACAATCTCTAAATTTTTGCAGCAATTCATCATTAATGCTGTTACAATTAAGCCAAGGGCAAACAATAATCAGCCGCTCTTGTGCTACTGATAGCGCCTCCATCAACACAGCGCGACTCTTAGGGCGATCGAATATTAACTGAGCCTGAACATCAATCTTTTCAGCCTGAGTATCAAGGTCAATCGGCGGCTCAGAAATAATTGATTTCTCGCCTATTTCTAAATTTAACCGCTGTTGAATTGTTGCAACTTGCTCCATCAAACTTTCTAGCAGTTGAGGTTCAGGGCGATCGTTAAATCGTTGCTCATTGGCTTCTAACTGCCGCTTAAGTTTGGCGATATATCTTTTCAGAACAACTTGGTTTTCTTCAAGCTGCAATACTCTCGCGGTTAAGGATGATGAATCTAATTCTTCCTGTGACATAATGCTACCCTAAAATTAACAACAAGTCAATAGTCATCGCAAGAATTGCCTGTCTTGAACAGGCAAGATGCCTGTTCCACAATAATTATTGGAGATGTCTAATAGTCATAAAGGCGATCGCCCAAAATCAAACCTTAGCAACTTCCACCAACTCAACAGCACTAACAGAACTTGACTCTTCCCCTTCATCTTCTTGAGCAACCGCAACTGTTAACTTCAATCCCAGAGCATTCAGCCAATTAGCTAAAGCATAAATTGTCGCCATTCCATTATGTGACATCAAAACATCTAATTTTTCCAAGTGCAATGAAGCCTCATCTGCTGACATATTTGGTTCCCCAAGAGCTTCAAATACATCTCTGAGCGCTTTTCGCATTATTCCTAATTCAAAATCACCTTCTTCTTCCTCAAATATCTCTGTGAGATAAGCCACCGCAAATAAGGGATCTTTGAGAGATTTAATTTTCAAGGGATGGTAAGGTACACTTTCATTAGACATTTTTTCGGCTCCTATATTCTGTCCAATATTTCTTGGCTTTGCTAATATCTTGCTCTTGAGTGCTTTTATCTCCGCCACACAGCAGAAGCACTATAGTTGTTTCTACTTGTCCAAAATAGACGCGGTAGCCCGGCCCAAAGTCAATTTTAAATTCCCAGACTCCCTCTCCGAGCGATCGAGCATCTCCCAGATTACCCTCGCTAACCCGCTCAAGCCTTTTCACAATCTTGGCTTTACCCTTAAAGTCTCGGAGAGATTCCAACCACTCCGAAAAAGGAATTTTGCCATCCGGTATCTTGTACTGCTGAATGTCCCTTGGTTGTACTTCCATAAGTGCGATCGCAACTACTCGTAAATCATCATAAAGGCGATCGCACCCAATCAAACCTTAGCAACCTCCACCAACTCAACAGCACTAACAGCACCTTAACCCTTATTCTAGCGGCGATCGCCCTCGAATATTACAGTCACCCGATCGCCCCTTGACTTAATGCGCTACAATAGTTAAGAAATCTTTAGTTAAATCCGTTTAACGTCTCGGACGCATTATGAGTCTTCCCATTCGCAACGTTGCTATCATTGCTCACGTCGATCACGGCAAAACCACCCTTGTGGACGCTCTCCTCAGACAGTCCGGGGTCTTCCGCGAAGGGGAAGAAATCCCAGATTGCGTCATGGACTCCAACGATATCGAGCGCGAGCGTGGCATCACAATTCTTTCCAAAAATACCGCAGTCCGATACAAAGAAACCCTGATCAACATCGTCGATACCCCCGGACACGCCGACTTCGGTGGTGAAGTAGAACGAGTTCTCGGCATGGTAGACGGTTGTTTGCTGATCGTAGACGCCAACGAAGGCCCGATGCCGCAAACCCGGTTCGTGCTCAAAAAAGCCCTAGAAAAAGGACTGCGCCCGATCGTCTTCGTGAATAAGATCGATCGCGATCGAGCCGATCCTCACAAAGCAGTCGATAAAGTTTTGGATCTGTTCCTCGAACTAGGAGCCGACGACGCTCAGTGTGAATTTCCCTATCTCTTCGGTTCCGGCTTAAGCGGTTACGCCAAAAAACACCTCGAAGACGAAGGGGTAGATATGCAGCCCCTCTTTGAAGAAATCCTAGACCACGTACCACCCCCCGTAGGCGACCCCGAAAAGCCACTACAACTGCAAGTAACCACCTTAGATTACTCAGAATACGTCGGTCGCATCGTCATCGGCCGCATCCACAACGGCACAATTAGAGTCGGTCAACAAGCAGTTTTGATCACCGAAAGCGGCGCGCTTGTCAAATCAAAAATTAGTAAATTGATGGGCTTTGATGGCCTGAAGCGGATTGATATCGCAGAATCTTCTGCTGGTAATATTGTCGCCGTTGCCGGTTTTGCTGACGCCTATATTGGCGAGACAATTACTTGTCCCAACGACCCGCAAGCGCTACCTTTAATCAAGGTAGACGAACCGACTTTGCAGATGACTTTCTCTGTGAACGACTCGCCATTCTGCGGTCAAGAAGGTAGTTTGGTAACATCGCGTCAAATTCGCGATCGCCTAATGCGAGAACTCCAAACCAACGTCGCCTTGCGCGTCGAAGAAACCGAATCTCCCGACAAATTTCTCGTATCCGGCCGTGGCGAACTTCACCTCGGAATCCTGATCGAAAATATGCGTCGCGAAGGATACGAATTTCAAGTATCCCAGCCGCAAGTAATCTACCGCGAAATCGGCGGTCGTCCCTGCGAACCCTTTGAATGTTTGGTGTTAGACGTACCCGAAGAAGCAGTCGGCGGCTGCATCGAACGCCTCGGTCAGCGGAAAGCAGAAATGCAAGATATGCACGTCAGCAGCACCGGCCGCACCCAAATCGAATTTTCGGTCCCCGCTCGCGGTTTGATTGGATTCCGAGGCGAGTTTATGCGCTTGACTCGCGGCGCTGGAATTATGAACCACAGCTTCCTCGACTATCGCCCCCTCGGTGGAGAAATTGTCGCCCGTCGCAACGGAGTATTGATTTCCTTTGAAGAAGGAGTTGCAACTACTTATTCACTGAAAAATGCTGAAGACCGCGGCGTGTTTTTCATTACCCCCGGAACCAAGGTTTACAGAGGGATGATTATCGGAGAAAACAACCGAGATGATGACATGGAGCTGAATATCTGTAAGTCGAAGCAGTTGACAAACCACCGCGCATCTGGCGGTGAAGAATTGGCGCAATTGCAAGCGCCAGTCGATATGAGTTTGGAACGCGCTTTGGAGTACATCGGCCAGGATGAATTGGTGGAAGTAACGCCAAAATCAATTCGCTTGCGGAAGGTGTCTAAGAAGTTAGTCAAACGGTAAAACAATTTGAGGGCTGGCCAAATTGCCAGCCCTTGCTGTCAACTTCAGACTGTTTAACACTTTGTTAAGGTCTATTGTTTTAATCAGTGCTTTACTGTTTAAGACCTCAGTCCCATTTCAAGCGATCGAGTTGGCAGAAAAACAAGGGATATTTTTAGAGGATATTTAAATGGCTATTCAAACATCCATTGCTAATCAGAAGCCAAATATCGAGCAAATTATTTCAGTCATTACTAAACCGATCATCGGAGAAATTTGTCATCAGGTTATATTTAGTTATGGGGATGAATTACGGCTAGATTTCGGTGAGATGTCTGCCTATACTCACCCAAAATTAGCACATCTATGCAAAGGTAGTTGGCAATTTGGCACAAGGGCAACACCTTGGGTTTTCAAGCAAGGCGATCGCATTTTAACTTCTTCCTTGCCAGTAGATATAGATGAGGTAGAAATAGATGCTGTCAAAAAAGTTTTGCAGCAATTGGAAAATAAAGAATTGATTGATTTTGCGATTTATGCTCATAATATTAGTCTCACTCTAGTTTTTGAGGGTGATTACCAACTAATTTTACAGCCAGATTTGCAAGATGATTCTGGACTTCCCTATTGGGAATTGTTCATGCCAACAGAACAAGTTTTGACGGTTGGGCCTGGATTTTTTTGGGAATGTAAATCAATTCACGAACGTGATTGATATTAAATTAAATTGATTAGGGAAAGTATCTATAAATCTCTTTTCGGTGCAGTATCCTAACGAAAGAGACTATGCCATCATTAACTTTAATACCGATTCGGTAATCTCCCACTCTAATTCGATAGTAGTCTCCATCACCTTTAAGTTTTTTAAGATTGCTGACTTCATTTAATTTTTCAGCATTCTCAACTTGTTCGATAGCTTCCTGAATTCTTTGAAATAAGTCTGCATCAAGAATCTTCAGCAAATCCTTTTCAAAACTCTTTCTAAATTCAATATTCATGGTTGTTGTTTGAGAATTTGGAAGATTCGATCGCGACTGACTGTTTCAGTATTTTCGCCTTCTTTAATAGCATTTTCCATTCCTATATCTTCTAGGGCTTCTGTAAAAACAGTTAATTTACTGTTTAATACTTCTTTTTCCAGTTCTTGACATAACTGCAATTTTTCTGGATAGGGCAGTTGTTTGACTAGGGCTAAAATTTGTTCAAAGTTTAGGGAAAGTTGATAGTTAGCTAGAGTCATTGTTCGTTATGTTGAGGGGTTGTTTATATTTTATCTCAAATCGCGGGAGGCCAGAAACCGGGTTTTTTCCAGAATACTTCGCCACACCTCCCAGAAACTGCGAAAAACCCGGTTTCTTTGGTTAGTGTGAAGCAACAAGAGCTTGTTGGACGGGTTCTGAGAGTTCAATTGGCATAAAATAACGACTTGGGTATAAGTAATCTTCTCCCGATTCATCAATGACGCGAATCATTTGATGAGAATTGGCTTGAGTGTCTGGCAAAACCTGATAAATTTTGCGGACTTCTAAAGAAGCTGAATAGTCTTGGTTATTGATGCAAACAACAAATTTCATAACCTTGACTCCAAAATATATTACTGAAAACCCTTTAAAAATATCGCTTTTACCTAAGTCTCGATCCCCCTAAATCCCCCTTAAGAAGGGGGACTTTGATCGGGATCTTGTCCCCCCCTTAAGAAGGGGGGCTAGGGGGGATCGAGGCTTAATCGTCCGACAGCAGACTGATACTAAGTTTGACGTGTTTGTTGACGCCAATAGGCATTGCCGTGTCCTCAGTTGCTGACAGTCAACAGTCAACTCCCGACTATCATAACTCAGGACTCTAAATGAACTCTTTTGAGCCAATTTACGACAGATTGCAGTAAATCGGGGTCATGGGGCGAGAACGTTTGCAGGGGTGGGTGAGGTGAGTCGGTGATGAGACAAATTGTACCGTCGAAGCGGGTAAGGGCATCGAGGAAAGTAGGGCTCAAACCTTGGGCGGCGGGGGATGTGGGGTCTTGGTAGAAGATGAGGATGAGGTGTTTGTCGCTGTCGCGGCGGAGTCGATTCCAGTAGAATTTGAGTTGGGCGAGGGTTTCGGGTGCGCGGTTGGGATGTTGGGGACAGTTTTGGTCGAGGAATTGTCCGTAGATGTCGAGGGCGGGGTTATGGGAGTCGATGAATTTGCTGGTGTCGATGCAAATTAGCTGTAGGGATTCGATTAATTGTGTTTCTGCAAGTCTGGCATCAAGGATTTTGGGTAAGTCTGCTAAATTGAGGCTTTGGGTGAAGGGGGTAGAACCGACTCCTGTTGTTTCTGGGACTTCTGGATGGGGTGTGGTGAGTTGATGGTGCCATGCTTGATAGAAAATTGGGTAAGGCAGATTTTGGGCGCAGTTCCAGAGGATATCATATAAAGTCTGATAAGAATAATTAGTCTGCAAAAAATCCTTATATGAATATTTATTTAATAATAATCCTAGTATTTTGATGGAAATTTGACTGTGAGATTCTTGAGCAATAATTGTTTTTAAATCATCGTTCATAATTCTGTACGAAACAAAATCAGACTTATTATTTAGAATCATATAAGTAAGCATATCAATATAATCATCAGTATTTTTACGGTCAATTTTGTATAAATTAAGATATATACTTCTCAAGCAATTTTTATCTTCTATCGAACCATCTAGTTTATTTAATAAACATTCTTTTGCTCGTTCATTATTTTTAGATATGTGACCCAACACATAAGCACAACTTCTCCATAAATCTTCATCCTGGATGGACTCAATAGTCGTTATTAAATAATTTATAACTTCTTCATTATTTATTGCTATTTGGCTCAATATTTCAGCAGACCTTCGACGAATTCGCAGATTATTATTATGAGGTTTTAAAATTTGCTCAAGTAAATTCATCAGGAATGGGTGAGTGTTTAGATTTGCTTTGATAACAATGAAAACATCTGCAATTATATCTCGTGTATCTTCATCTTTAGTATTAATAAATATCTCTAATAAAAGCTCTATAACCTCCGAAGCTATGTTTTTAGTAATTCGCATAATTTGAATCAGGTTGGTCGCAGTCTTTTTACGCACGTCTTTATTAATTTGTATTAACAAAATCAAAGCAGTTATTGCTGTTGAATTACTAGGATCAATCTTACATAAACTGTAGGCAGATTTTCTCCGAATATCTTCATTCGGAGATTTTATTAGTGAACTCAATACTATTATTGACTTTTCTTTATTAATATTCATTTCTCCCAAAATGTAAGCTGCCTTTCTGCAGATGTCTTCGTCAGTAGATGTGAGCATTGAATATAATAATTGAATAGCGGTTTCATTATTTCGATCGATTTGAAGCAAGCTAAAAGCAAAGCTACAAATCAACATTTCATTAGTGGTATTATTTAAAGAATTAAAAATTTTGTTTTTCAATAGGTTATTGAATTCACTATTTCGACTGTAAATTCCTATAAATGCCACAGCATAGGCCCAACTATAATTAGGGCTGGAATACATTAAATCAATCAAATCAAATAGCGTTTCTGGACTATTTATGCTAATTTTCTGTAAAGTATCTAATGTCGAAAATAAGATTTCACTTTCTTGGGTTGCATTAATTAATTTAATTCTTTCAATCAAGAAATTAATAGCTAATTGATTGCTGACTCCAATTATTTCTAAAATATTTAAGGTTTTTCTGTACGTTTCAATAGAATCATGCTCTTCAAAAAACTTAATAATGTAAGTAACAGAATCAACTATGTCAGTATTCTTAATTGTTTCTATAATTGAATCAGAGAAATAAGATTTTAAATTATTTTTGAAATAAATGGCAATCAATACTTCTACGGTTTTGCTAGATATAAAACGTTTTTTAAATTCAAAAATTCCAAGTGCAATTAGAAAAAATGCACGATATTTATAAAGATATAAATCATCTCCACACCCATCTTGAAACTCTACCAACGCTTTAATAAACTCCTCCTTATCCTCCTTCCCTACACCCTCCCGCCCCAACCACAGCAAAATCACCTGCTTCCACTGCGCTTCAAAAATCCGATATTCCTTCCCCACCACCGGAAAATTAACATGATTTCGAGGTAAAAAATAATCCCAATCATCCACCGCCAACGCCGCAAAATACTCCTGAAACGTCGCATGATAAAACGCATAAACAGATTCTTCAGGTTCATCAAAATCGATGCCTACCCGATTCAACCATCCTAGAGATAACGCCAATGATAATAAAGATGTTTCATCGCTGCGTTCTCCTAAATACTCACTAACTAACCGATAGGACAAGCGAAAACGACTCGATTTTCCATCAATAGCGGCTTTTGCTAATTCTCCTAACCCTTCATGTAAGAGTTTCTGACACTCAATCTGAGTTTTTCCGCATAGCTTTTCGTAGGTTTTGATAAACTGCTCTTTCCAGCGATAGATATACTTAATAAAACTTGCATATAATTTTGCCTGAGTATCCGGTAAAGTTCCCTGTCTCGAACTCCAAATTTGACACAACATCCACAACCGCAACGGATTTTGTATCAACTCCTTCAGACGGGAATTCTCAGATTCTGCTAACGCCAACTCCAAACTTTCCCCCGTCGCAGCATCTCTCATCCCCGCAAACCAACGGCGAATATACTCCGTCACCTGTTCCGGGTTAAACTGCAAATTGCGAAACACATCAAACCCCGAAAAAGCATTCTGATCCGCCTCCCAAACATTCACCCGACAAGTCACCACCACCCGCGCCGCCTGCACCCATGTCCTTAATAAATCTTTCCCCAACTGCTGCATTCCTTGAGTGTGCGTCATTTCATCCACACCATCCAGCAACAGCCAAACCCGACTCATTTGCGCTTCTAAATCACCGCGCGTCACTTCTCCCCGACACCGAGACAACCACACTTTTTCCAAATACTCACAGATACTTTGCGCGCCTAATTCAGCTAAATCTATCCAAATCGGCAACCCCAATTCTTGCTCTAAAATCCAATCAGCAATCTTCTGCAACCGCGTGGTTTTCCCCGCACCCGGTTCGCCAATAATCGCAATTTTGCGCCCTTGACTAATGTCGCTTTTCCCTTGTCGCAACACATCCTCAAAAAAGCGTTCTTCAGCAATGGGAATCAGTTTTTCTGTTTCCTTTTCCTTTTCTTCTGGCTGATTCCTTGGCTGAGGTTTGGGTTTTTGGCGTTCGACAATGGCTAAGGGAACATAAACGCCATCCAGTTGCGGTGTCATCCCGTTGGCGTTGGTGAAGGGGTTGGTGGTGAGTTGCTTTTGTTGGGCGAGGTTTTGGCGGCAGATTTCTTGCCAGTTTATAGTTTCTTCTTTAGGTTTAGGAGTTTTTCCAGCAACCGTTTCCCGCAGAGTTTCTTCCTGTTTCTTGGATTTTTCAGGCCGCAGGCTTTCCCATTTAATTTCAAATTGTTCTAAATTCTTTTGTTTGTCTTTTTTACTCCACAGTGTCAGAGTAAAGTGCCACTCGTCATCTCCCTGTGTTTCAAGGCGATGATCTTCGAGGATTTCCAAAAAGTCCTTTAAATGCTGATTAAGTGCCTGTCTAATCTCGGTTGTAGTTAATTTCCCTTCATGCTTGTCTTTTGCCGTGAGAAATTCCAGGGTTCTCAGTTCCGTTTTAATCACCAATTTTGGTTTGTCGGTAGTTTCATCCTTCCACTTATGATTTAGGGAGATTCCACCAACGTCTTCTAATTCCCAATTGACATAATCCAACAATGCCTCTAATAAGCGCTTGGCACGTTCTTTAACAGTAGGCCCATAGGTGACTTTCTTTTTGCTTGGCATGGGTTCGAGGGAGGGAAATTGCAAAAGAACTTTGGGGGGGCTGCAATCTTGACGACGTACCCCAAACCACTCTAACCCATATTATATCACGTTTCTAGCCGATCGTACCTGGGGGGTTGCTTTGCTCTCCTACCCCAAACCGATGATGCCTTCATACGGTTGAAATGAAGGCAGGTTAAGGATGGCTACTCAAGAAGACAGAATCAAACAACGCGAAGCATTAGAAGATGCTCATGGTAATTTTGTTGAGCCATATATTAATCAATTGATTGAAGTCAACGCCCAGTCTTTACCCAATATTGATGTTGCGCTTCCTGGGTTTTGCTATGTGTCGGGATGGTTGGTGTTGGTTATATTTTATGGTTTTTGGATGCGCTATCGAATGTCATTAGAATAGTAAATCGGGGGTATTTATGGCCTGTATTATTCGGCGGTTGAAACCGCGTCTACACAAGCGAAGTCTGCCTCCGCAGACTAAGAGGTAAAAGAGGTAATTTTTCTACCGCCTGTATTATTCGGCGGTTGAAACCGTCTACACAAGCGAAGTCTGCCTCCGCAGACTAAGAGGTAAAATGATAGTCGTGGAGGCAGAAACCGGGTTTTTTCCGAAATACTGCATGAGAGCCTTTAACTGTCGTGAAAAACCCGGTTTCTTTGGTATTTAAACGATTACTCTTACCAGTAACGAGTTAAAATCCGAATCACCTCACCCGCTAGAGGCGATGGTACAGGCGGGCTCCACTCTCCAACTTGTGCAAAACCCAAAACGTGCAGCAGATTAACGATGCTTTCTACCGCTTTGGGAACGCCACACAACAACAAACGAATCGGTTTTTTGCCTTGAGGTACATCAGGAATTTCTTCCCGGAGCAGTTCGGGAACGGACTTGGACTGTGATATCATAGGTATTCCTCCTGAATATGGGAGTTAAAGCCCCCACCAAACGATTGCAACTCTGAGCGGTGGGGGTTTTGTTTTTGACTATTTACACGGTATCACACCGAGTGTCACTATGCAAGAGACGTACAAAGAAAGTACGATCGATCTATGAAGTAAATTCCCAGTTGCCTAACTTGCCAGCAAAAAACCTAAAACGAGTCACCAGCTACGTTCCTCCAAACGCCTACAACGTCTTGGAAGATTGGGCCAAGGAAGAAGACCGGACAGTCAGCAATCTCGTAAGTCGGATTGTCTCTCAAGCTGTAGATGCTTACTTGACTAAAAAGACTGCAAAAGATGAACCCACCAGCGATTAACTTTTGACCTCTATGCTGATGGGTCATTCTCAACGGCCAACCTATCGGGCCGTTTATTTTGTGTTGCAGAATGCTAACATCTGCATTGTCAGCCGGGGGATTTAATGGTAGATGAAGAGGACAATTCCGATCGCTTAAAATGACATAGTTAAATTGACTGTATTTCTATCAAGATTTACTTTTTATTTAAGAGCTAATGTGCAAAAATTGCGGCTCGATCGCACTCTACATTTCATGTCAATTGACACATCAGGCCGATCGCACGCTGAACTAAGTCACACAATATGTTTTAATTTATATTTGAGCAAAACCTAAACAAAGCCAGCCATGACTCCAAAATCCATAGCCGTGATCAACTTCAAAGGCGGTGTCGGGAAAACCACCGTCACTTGGAGCCTGGGAAATATTATATCCCAAAGCACAGACCTAGAAGTTCTCATGTTAGACTTAGACCCGCAGATGTCGCTCACAGAGGCGATCGGACTTAACGAGAGTACGGGTCATTTAGATGACAAATTTGGCAAGTGGTACGAAAAATCTCTCAAGCACCGACTCACAATTTACGACGCTCTAGAAGTCTTTAAAAAAGCCGGACAAAACTTTAAATTTCCCGTTGGTTTCGAGACTATTTACCAGATTGACGAACAGTTACATTTTGTCCCTTCAGTCGAAGAATTGTATTGGTTAGACTTAGATGGATTTGAAGGAAAAAATGTTAAAGACTTTATCCGCCAATTCCTCGGCAAAATTACCAATTCAGCCAATCTTCCTCAATATGAACTGTTCCTGTTTGACTGCTCTCCTTCCTTCAGCCTCCTCACCTACAGCGTCCTCTCTTGCTGCGACTTAATCTTAATTCCCGTCAATCCAGATTACTTTGGTTCTAGGGGATTGAGCTTAGTTTTAAACTCTCTCCAGAAACGGATCGAGCCTTACCCATTTCCCAAGATTGCAGTATTTATGAACAAAGCTAAAATCTATGGAGGATTGCTGACTAATGAAGTTCAGTTTTACATGAGAGAAGTCAAAAGACTTTGTGCTGATATCTCAAAAGAAAATCATATAGAAGTTAAGTTTTTAGAATCGACGATTCGCGAAAGCGTTGGTCTAAAACGGGCGATCAATGAGGGGAAATTACCGCGAGAATTAGTTAGGGAATTTGAACAATTGTGGCGTGAGTGTGCGGAGTATCTGAAATGATTAAAAAGGATGAAGAAACCCTGGAGTTAGTTGATGAAATCAGTGAACTAAAGGAAATCCTGCGCGAAGTTTCTCGAAAATTAACCAGGATTGAAACTCAAGTCAAGCGGGGAGTGACTTCTGCTGCATCGAAAACTTCGGACTTTCAAAACTCTCAAACTGCTGCTGATGTCAAGAAACCTGCTAATTTACCAGCCGAACAGGTTCTCCAAGTTTATGAAGAACTACGTTTAAAAGCTAAAAATGGTAAGGAACAAGAGGTGAGGGAAAAATTGTTGACTATGAGTGCAACTGATTTGAATTTAATGTGTTGTGAATTAGGTATGCCTCCCAGCAGCAAGAATCCGTCTCGCAGAAAAATGTTCGAGCTAATTATTGGTAGAATTAAACAGAGTTTGATGCTGTCGCGACACATCGATCGACAATCACTTTGAAAGTATAATAGCATTTCTGGGTTAAATCAAGTAGGTCTGGTAATTGGTAATGGGGAATTGGGCATGGGGAATTGGGCATTGGTAATACTGAGATCTGGAACGGGCAAGATGCCCATTCCACAAAAGTTTAATTTGATTGTGGGGCGGGCAAGATGCCCGCCCCTGAACAGCTTGTTGCAAATGCTGCAACATTTCAGCTTGCATAAATTATGGCGTTTTAGCTCGATCGCCCTTTGCTGTCTCGCACTCTCCATCGGCCTTTTTTTCAGCCTCCAAAGCCCCCCGTCACCCGCAGCCCAAAAACCGAGGACGCTGGCGTTTACCGCCCTCCAGAGGCGCGGCAGCGAGGTTAGGAACAGTTTATTTACCATCAATGCTAACGGTGCGGCTCGTCGGGAACTTACCCCAAAGATAGACGTGAGCTCAACCCTAGTTTGGTCGCCCAACGGCCAACGGCTGGCTTTTGTGAGTGGTGACACCGACGTTTATACAGTCAATGCTGACGGTTCTCGACTAACTAAACAGTTGGCTGGGGAGTTTTGCAAAGCACCTAATTTTGCAATTGCTTGGTTTTCCAACAGCCAGAAACTTGTTTTTGCACGCTCTTGCGATGGTTTCACCTCTGATACTCCCGGCAGTCAATCCCTTTATCTGAGCGATACGGCGGGGATTAAAGGAACTAAATTAATTCGGGATTTTGCAGTAGGAGGATACCCACCGAAAACAGAAATTTCATCGGAATTTTATCTGTCACCAGATGGCCAGCAAGTAGCATTTGTCAAAGATCAGAATATCTGCAAAATGAATGCTGACGGTTCGGGAATGACTAAATTAACTAAAAGTCCAGGTGAGTATACGAACGGCGGAAGTAAACTTGTTTGGTCGCCCGATCGCACTAAAATTGCTTTCCTATTCGGGACCTATCCTCAACAGCAAATTTACACAATAAATGCCGATGGAACCCACCTCAAAAACTTAACTAATAATCCCAAAAATCAGGTCTACAACGTCAACCTATTTTGGTCGCCAGACAGCACCCAGATTGCATACTATTACAACAAGCCAGGGGATTTTAGCGGTCAGCAGCAAGACATTTATGCGATCGATATTAACCGGGGAAAATCCCGGAATATCACCCATAAGCCGAGAAACTACGATGCAATTTCTTGGTCGCCAGATGGCAAATTTATTGCCTTCACCGCTGGCCACTTGTCCGAGGAAAAACTCTACACAATTAATGCTGATGGTTCCAACCTAACTCAGCTAGCTACTCCCTTAAAAATGTCGGTAATTTATGAATTAGCCTGGTCTTATGACAGTCAGCAAATTGCTTTTACTTTTCCTGAAATCCCTGGTGACAAAAGCAGCTTGTATGTGATTAATCAAACAGGTTCTGGATTAACTAAATTGACAAATAATCAGGATTTGAATGCTAGTCATCCGGTTTGGCAACCAAATTAGTCATTAGTCATTAGTCATTAGTCATTAGTCATTAGTTATTAGTCATTGGTCGTTAGTTAATCGCTAATTAAATCGGAGCCGATGAAATAATTTTATTTTCCTTGAATTGTTGACGAACTTGCAATTCATCTAAATCAACTTCTTTGTGTTTTTCATCTTGCACCTGTTTGTCAATTTTTGGCAACTTTAAAATTGCCCCAGCCAAAACCCAGTAATAAACCGACACTGGATCTACATCCAGGGGATAGTATTGAGTATTGATACTAATAAACGCCACAAACACCCAAAAACTAGCTCCATAAGTCCGCAAACTTTTGTCTTTCACAGAACGGTAAGCTTGAAAACTTAGAATAGTCAAGTGTAAAACCATCACCTGAAAAGCAATCATCCCCGGATAACCTAGTTCGTACATCAACTTAGGTTGGAAAGTTTCAATTAGTTGCGTGTTACCAAATATCCGCGTTGAATTAGTCGCTCGTCCCACACCTCTACCCAGTGGCATACCAATAATAAAATTGTGGCTCTGCTCGAACTGATTAAAAAGAAATTGCTGTGGTGGTGCAGCATTCCAGCGGTTGACAAAACTCTCCCATCGCTGCTCAAAAACTCCTGGGTTAATTGCTGCACCGACAAACAGCAGAATAGCAAGTCCCGCACCAATGGGAATAAATCGTTTTAAATTAACTACTTGACCGGTGAGAACTAGGAGCAGAACAGTGGCAACTGGAACCATAACTAAAGCAGCTCTTTGACCGGAAAAAACAGCATTGGCAAATACTAACGCCATGCCAAATAAACCGATGCTCCGCCACCAGAATGAAGTGTCACAAAAAGCAGAGGCAAAGGTTAAAAAAGCATTAGAAATTAAAAACCAAGCCCACTGCCAAGGCGCTACAAAAGTTCCTGGTAAGCGGATAAAATTGACTTCAGGACTAAATACAAGAGAACCGCCGACAAAACATCTAGCTTGCAGTGTTGCTTTATATAATTCTACTCCCGACATTCCTCGCGTTCCCGCGCACCTTCCACTTTTCAGTAACAGGTACTGAATCACACCCAAAACGCAGCAAAGGATCGCCAGCATTAGGTGCATTCGAGTAAAAAATACCAAATCCTTCTTAGTGCGGATGAGATAATAAGTGCAAGTGATTAGCGGTATGTAACCTATCAATACTTTTAAGCCGAGAATTCCTTGGAGAATTGGTTTGTCACCTTTCATCGGGTGGAGCTGCATTCCCCCGTTGACAAAAATTAAAGTCATCAGTGCCATCATCAACAGGATGCTGAAGGTAGCAATCATTTGTTTGGGAAGGAAGATGGGCAATTGTTTCTTTTTGCAGCTTTGAATTAGGGCGATGAGAGCTGGTATGTAGAAAGCATCTTTGGCTAGTTGAAATGCAGCATTTCCGCCACCAATTGCGTAAGTAATTGTACCACTCAAAGGCAGGTAAATTAGAAATGCCCACAAAGCTTGACGGGGGTATTGGTAGGAAAGCAGCAAGATTGCTACGGCGCTGCCTCCTGCAATCGCAATCTTAGGGCTGGCGACGAAAAAAAGCGCGGTGGTGACTGCAAGGCTGACGACGCCGCAAATGACGCTCGTTTGCACAAATTCAGTGCGCTTTTGTGTAATTTTGCGTTTTTGTGCAGCTATTTCTTTCTTGCTGAGTGGGGCTGTTTTTTCCCTATCCTTGTCTTGAGATTTTTGGGATTTACGCTTGTTTTTAAACATGACTTGTAGAAGGCAGAAGGCAGTTATGTAGAAGGCAGAATGAATAGGAAAAATATTTTGGTAGGTTTAGTTAATGATTATTAAAGTTGGGTTCAGAGAAAAAATATCGAGATTGTGGATGTGACAGGGCACAAATTATTATACTCGCGACCTTGTAGAATATAACTGCTGCATCTATAATTTACCAATATCGAAAAATTAGTTTGAATGTAGCAGTCATTATGAAGTTAACAAAATTTGGATCGATCGGCATCGCCATACTTTTAGGAACAAGCGCTAGCATATTATCGAGCTGCACTCTGGCATTAGGGGCCCAAAAAATTGTCCTCACTTTTGGCCCGATCAGGCAAGCTATTAATATCAGCGACTTAGAAGACTTTGCGAAAGATGGCAAAACGACCCCAACCCTCCGACAAATTATCGGAGCCTCCAAAATGGATGCAGGAACCCTACGCGGGTTGATCGGTTTAGAAATCGGCTTAAAGCCAGCTAATCTTGCCAGGGTAATTTATAGCACCCCTGGGGAAAAAATCACCGACGAAATCGGTCAAGCAATTCGGACTCAGCGCCACACAGAAAGTGGCAAAGCTCTGCGCGCAGCCGTGATTCTAGCAGCCGGCGACGATGGCAAGGTATCAATCCTGGAAATCCTGAAAAAGTATCCTTTGGCAGAGGTGTACGTAGATGTTGCCAGCATTGGCGCAGCTGTTGGGAAAGTTCAGAGTTTAGCAGGAAATATGCAAACTCTGCTTCAAGATCTGATGCGCCCCAGGGCCACAACTGAAAAAACTCGCACCGAAAGTACGATCGAACCTGGCCTCCGCATCCAGCCAACCACGCCGAACCCTTTGCGCCGCGTCACAGCACCCGCACCCACAGGGACGGCACCACAGCCAATCAGGCCTGTGAGAGGATTGCGGTGATTTGAGCGAAAGAATGTTTGATGTGGATTGTGGGTTGTGTGGGGGCGGGTTTTCGAGATCGCTAATTGTAGGCAATTATTGTTGGTAAAACCCGCCCCTAGGACATTCGTTAAAAATTTAATTTTTCTTAAGTAATTTTTTTACCAATTTAGGAACCTCCGAAGGCCGAGCCGCCACTGGTATCTTGGCCTCTTCAAAGGCAGCCATTTTATTTTCGGCTGTGACTCCAAACGCTGACTGCGCTGCTGCGCGAGAACTGATCAGGATGCCGGCGTGGCCTAAAGACGGCCCTTTGGGAGCGTAACGACCCGCCAGGTAGGCAACCACCGGTTTGTCGATCGCCTCAGGCGATGTAAGAAGCAGCAGCTTGTTCGCTCCACCCGCCAACTTCCCCCACCAAAACGATCGCCTCGGTACTGTCGTCTTCGTCCAAAATTTGCAGCCACTGCATAAAAGAAGAACCCACAATCGCATCGCAGCCAATACAAACCGCCATCGACTGTCCCAACCCCGCATTAGTCAGTTCCAGAGCAACTTCGTAAGTCAAAGTGCTGCTGCGACTGATCAACCCCACCGGGCCCGGAGTGTAGAATTCCTTGGGGTGAGTTCCCAGCAGCAGTTTGTCCGGCACAATAATCCCCGGACTGTTTGGGCCGACAACCAAAGTTTCTGTGGCCTCTGCTTTTCTCACCAAGCGCACCATATCCAGAGGAGGCACTCCCTCCGTCACGATCGCGATTTGCCGAATCCCTGCGGCGATCGCTTCCAGGGCCGCATCCAGCACCGAGTAAGGCTGCACAAAAATTACCGTAGTGTCAATGTGACCAACTGCCGCCACTGCTTGTTCCACCAAATCAAAAACCGGAATTCCCTCCAACTCCAGCCCCCCCCGGCCGGGACTCACACCGGCGACTACATTCGTGCCGTATGCTTTCATCATCAGGGCAGCCCGGGTTGACGCGGGAGATTCTGTAATGCCCTGTACTAGGACTTTGCTCTCAGGAGTTAAATTCATCTTTATTCCCCCTTGGAGACTCCCGCTATACCTGTACTCAGGTTAGCGGTGAGAGGAAAAGGGGGTCGGGGTCTATTCAACATAAGAATAACCATCCTTTCTCTGAATCGGTTTACAGTTTTTGCGATTAATACCTTGAATTAATCCAGCCCAAGTCGAAATATTGAAACTTCCGGTATTCCTCACTGCTACGCGACCGATGTAAGTTCCAATCTTTTTACCCTTCGTAACAATCGCTTTAACAAGATCGCCTGTTTGAAAACCCAAGACATTCTTGAATCGAGGAACATAGCGAGATGGGAAGCCAAATTTATCCGTGCGACACATTTGACGAGTACCGTGTCCCGTCGCCTTAATCAACAACGGCTTGTTTGTTAACACGGACAATTCCTCAACTTGACCAACACAAGCTGCATCAAGCCAATGGGTTTTAGGTAGTTTCAATCGAGTCCGGTTGAATTTGGTCAATCCACCTGAACCAGTTGAAACAGGCAACCCCGTTTCTTTTAAGCGACTAAATAACGTCCATCGAGTCGAATTCACAGCAGCAGCATCCTTTAGGGGATGTTTAGCTTGTGCAAGAATGCACTTCAGAACGTCTGGTTTCTTGGCTAAGAATTGCTCGACATCCTGAGTACCTTTCTTCAGGTTGCACTTCTCACAAGCAAGGCCAAGGTTAGAAATGCGATCGCTGCCACCTTTGGCTTTGGGATGAATATGTTCAATTTGCCAAGGTACATTTTCAACACCGCAGTAAGTGCATTTCCTGTCCCATTTGTTCAGTAGATATTCCCGAAGTTCGTAGCCAACTAATTCCCCTTGCTGATATTCAATGCCTGAAATCTCAGGGTTCTCTAATTGCTGTAAATCAAACCTGACCAGTTCTTGAACAATTGAACCGATGGGGGCAAACCTAATTAATTTGTTCACCCAAGTCAAAGTTGTTTCGACTCGATGTTGCAAACTAGGGGCTAACCAACCTTTCGAGCGGGTGCGATTCAAAAATCTTGCTCTCCGGTAGCGAGTATGGCGATTTCTGCGTGACCGACGTAACTCGCTTCGGGACTCAAGGCTTGCTTTGATGGCTTGACCACGATGGGTTAGTTCAGCACCCCAGATCACCTTATTACCTTGCACTAATGCGATGCCAGTAGTTTTAGAGCCTGGGTCTAGCTTGAGTTGTATTGGTGCAACAATTACTTCTGGACATGATTTTTTTAAGATGATTGTAAATGGATACATTCTGAATACAGCAGCATTGACCGAGCCTAGTAATTTCCTTGCTCCCGAAAGGTGACAAGGGCTTAACGGCTGTTTCTTGGTGTCAATAACTAATGCGTAATTTGACATTTCTGCCTCTCCTATTTCTAGGGTAATGTGAGCTTTGACAATGTTAGAAGTCGGTACTATCCCAAAAGCACTGGCTTAACCCTTTTAGACCTGTTTAACTTTTGAGTTTTAGAGCTTGGAACTAGCTTCGCATTCCAAGGTAAGAACTTGGACTCTTGCTTCTAACGTAGTTCTTGCGAACTTAGTCGGGTAAACTTTGGCTTCTTTCAAAGCCCCCGCTAGATCGGTAATCCGATTAGCGGCGGGTTGTTTACTGTTTCCTTATAGATAGTCTAGGGGCCTGGGGCCTGGGGCATGGGGCATGGGGCATGGGGCATGGGGCATGGATGCACAGGGCATTGGGCCTAGGGCCTTATAGCATAGGGCCTAGGGCGTGTTTTCAAACTACTGATTATGAACCGAATCTCTCGAAGATCCCCCTAAATCCCCCTTAAAAAGGGAGTAGGGTGTGAGTAGGAGTTGACGAAAGAGACTCTTTCTCCCCCCTTGTTAAGGGGGGCCGGGGGGGATCTTAGAGTTTGAAAACACGCCCTAGGGCCTTATAGCATTAGGCAGTGGACTATTTAGCCAAGGATACAGCTTGCGCCACAGCCTGATCCAAAGTGGCTGCCAGGTGTACGGGCAACTGGCCCAAGCGCTCTTTTACAGAGTCTCGATCGCACCCAATCAGGCGCAGCACAACCTGAATCTGGCGGTTGGCGCGAGTTTTCCGTTCCAGATAGCCCGCCACCGCAGCGATCATTTCATCGCTCTTCGAGACACTGCCCAAGATATTCACCAGTAACACCTTGACGTTTTTCTCTCTCCCGACTAACTCCAGACCCAACTGTGCGCGATCGCGCAGGGCATCTGCTGCCTGATAGCGGTCTAGTGAACCCAGATTCACAAAATTAGCTGGTTTTCCTTTGGCGTGGGCCACAGCATCCAGAGTTGCCATCGTCAGACCCACTCCGTTGCACAAAATCCCGATATTCCCCTCTAGTTCTACCAAGTTCAGGGATTCGGAATTGGAGATTTGGGATTGAGAGTTGGGTTCAAACTGTGAGTCCGAGTGTAGCAGGTTCGGGTGGGAATTCTGGCGCGAGGCTGGGGCATAGGGACTTCTCCTTTCCCCTGGCAATCCGCTGCTTTGCCTGTTACCGGAGAGTACAGCCAAGTCTGGGTGCCGCCCCAAGGCATCGTCGTTGGCACTGACTTTGCCGTCTAAAGCCATTACCTCTCGCTTCGGACTGATGCCGAGAGGATTGATTTCTACTAAATCTAAATCCTTTTCGACAAACAGCCGGTACATTTTTTCGACTATGGTACTCACCGACTGAATCAAGTCTCCCTGCAATCCCATTTTCAGCGTCAGACGCCTCGCGTAGAAGGGGGAAAAGTCTTGGTCTACGACAACCTGCTGCAACTTGCTGCAACTTGCTGCATTCGCCCCTTCTACATTCATGCCTCCTTGTTTCGATCCCAAAAGTACGGGGCGTCGCGCCACGGGGTCTAGGAGTACCGCCAAGTACAATTCTTGGTCAGCGTTGTACTTAGCCTCTGCCAGTAAGACTTGGGGATACTCCGATTCGATCGGCAAATTAAAAATTGTTTGAGCAGCAGCCACTGCATCGATCGTGTTTTCCACAAACTTGATGCCGCCAGCCCTCCCCCGTCCGCCCGCCCGCACTTGCGACTTCAGTACAACTGGATAGGGTATTTTCAGCCCTTTGAGGTCTGCGGGATTGTCAATCCGCTGCGACGGCAAAACTGGGATTGCCATCTGGCGAAATAAAGCTTTAGCTTGGTACTCTAACAAATCCATTATCAGTAACGGGTAACGGGTATTTAGCAACAAGCAATTAGTAATATCAAGTCCGATTAATTGCTTATAAATCCTGTAGGGGCCAAGGGCATCGGGTCTGGTCGAACAAAAGTATTATAACTATTCAACCGGACCTGATATAAGTAGCCATTAGTAATTGGTAATTTTTCAAGTTAAAGGTTAAAAATCCTGGATTTTAGCTTTGAATTTTCGACTTTTCTATTACCGATTACTGATTAGCGATTGGACGATCGCCCGACTTCACTATTACCGATCAGCTAATCAGTGCCTCGATGGACGGTTTTGACCCATTTTAGCCGTTTGGGCCGCACGGAAATCCGAGCCGTCACCGTCCCTACCAGCAGCCAGTGGAACATATACACAGTAGCCTGTATTGTTTCCAGCAAGGTGGCCAAAACTCTCTTAACTTCAAATTTGGTGGTTTCTTTGCGAGTGCGGCGCAAACCGACAAACATTCCCACCACAGACAAGGTGACAGTCATCACAGTTAGGGGACTGGCGATCGGCATCCGGCGCAGCACAATCGACATCAAAAAGTCGGGCAGCGCTACTGTGGGCAAGAGATACTGAGTTACCCAAAATCCAAATAAATCCCAAGTTTTCCCAGTTCCCATCCGGTTGCGAAAAATTAGTCGCCAGTAGTCAAGATAGCGCTGATAGCCACCTTCAGCCCAGCGATTGCGCTGGTGCCACAGAGCTTTAGCGTTAGTGACTCCTTCTTCTGACACGGCGGGAAAAGCTAAAAATTCAATGTCCCACTGGTCTAAGTGCAGCCTCACCGTCAAATCCAGGTCGTCGGTAATCGTCTCCTCGTTCCAGCCTCCGCAGCTTTCCAAGGCTGTGCGGCGCATAAATTGGCCATTACCGCGCAATTCTCCAATGCCGCCGATCGCCGTCCGCTGTTGCTGGAAAAAACTGTCGAGGGCCATTTCTGCTGCTTGGCTGCGAGTCCAAAAATTCAGAGGGGCATTGGCGATCGCTTTTCTGACTTGCACTGCTCCCACCAGGGAGTTCTCGAACACCGGTAGCACCCGTCGCAGCAAGTCCGCCGTCACTGTTGCGTCGGCATCAAATACCGCCACAAATTCCCCGCGAGTCAAGGGTAACACTTGATTGAGAGCACCCGACTTGCCGCCGCTGGCATTGGCCCCTCGGCGAAATACTTTGAGCTGCGGGTATTGTTTGGTTAGCTGTTCCAAGATCAACGGGGTGCTGTCAGTGCTATCATCGTCGATCGCCCAAAGTTCGTAACGGTCGATCGGATAATCCAAATTGCAGATGGATTTTACCAGTCTGGCAATTACCGCTTCCTCATTTTTCGCCGCCACCAGCAGCGACACGTAGGGCCAATCCTCTTGATTTTCATCCTCAAGAGGCGACGGTACGGGTTTGGGCGAAGCAAACACCACTCGACCTAGGTGCATCCACAGCAGTCCCGTCAACCCCCACATTACCCAGGCGCCCCAAGAAACCAAGTGCAGGGCGATCGTGCCGCCCCAGATCGCGCTCAGCACTACAGCCGCTTTGGCCCGGCGTCCCTGGTACAAATTTTGAGGAAAAGAGGCAGAACCGGGCACAGACACTGAAACTGGCAGCTCTGCTTTTGTTTCGATGTCAAACTCCCTGTCGCCAGGGGGTATCGCAAATACCTTGCCTTGATTCGACTTTGACATAAAACCCTTGTCCTCTTCTTGAGCTAAGTCAGGGATTTCCAAGTTAAGCTCGCTGCGAGCGTTGTTTTCTGGCCAAGAACTCTCCTGCATAGGTTACTTGATTCAACCACCAATAGTTTTTGATTTTAGAGATCAGTATTAACTTTATCAGTTTCTGGGCTTTTGTCTAAAGCCGACGGGAGCATCACCAGGGAGGGCCATCTGTGGTTACTGCCGGGGTAATCTGGCATCCGAGCGCGAGTATTGGGAATTACTTGTGCTTGCGCGATAGTTTTAAGATCTGCTAATTTTTTGAGGGGATCTCCAGAAAGTCTACACATTTGAGGTGGAAATAATGTCTATTCCTCAACTCAAGCCAGCCGATGACAAAGAAGTAAAGGTCTATGCGCCTTTCTGTCAAGAGCCTCGGCGCAGGTTTTTGCCACACGCGATTGCGCTCTACAAGCTCAAAAGTTTGGAGGGGGCCAGAAAAATTGACGGTGGCGACGATGTGCCGTTTGTCGCTAGTTGGAATATCTCTTCGCTGCCGATCGATTTGACTCGCTGTCGGGTGTTATTTGACGGCAATCCTGAACTCAGCTATGAAGTGACCATGCAAAGCTCTGAGTTTGTGAGTTACTTAATTGAGGTACTCCTGACTTTTCAGCGCACTCGTACCGTCGATTTTTCTAAATCATTTTACCGGAAGCTGATGCGCATGGATGAGTGATTTTGGGGCGGTTGATCTCCCCAGAGTCGGCAATTGACTGCCCTGTCTGTTGCCAATTACCAGGAAACAGACACGCCAAGTCTTGACTGAGCATTAGCCAAACCCAGAGCGGCGAACTTGCATGATTTCCACTGACATCTGAATTGCCAACTCTGGGGAACTCTGAGCCGTTGTGCTGCGATCGCCCACAGCACACCGTCAGATTTTGTTTAACTGTTGCACAGCATTAGCCTCGCGCCCAACTACTGCGTTTGAACGATCGCGCGTCGCACTAATAACTAATTAATAATCATCCAGATTTCGGTGTCACCGGAATTATATAATAGTTCAAAAAAACCGCTTTGAAAAAAACCTTTGAAACAAACATCTGAAAAAAATGCAGTCAATAAAATTGCGAACCAGAGGGTTGCTAACAGGTGAACAAATGTGGCAAGTAAAAGTTGGATGTACGTGAGGGTACAAAAGAGAGTATAATCATATTGCGAAATTGAGTCGCTGTGCGTTCATACTGTTGAATTAAGTGACATCTCCTACACCAACCTGAATACAGGTACTTGTGCTGAGCGTAGCCGAAGTATGGTGTAGGCTTCCAAGACAATCCGGCTATCGCTTAGGAGACTCTTGGCTTTAAGAACGGAATGCCCTACCGCTCTATTTTTGATATTAATAGCTGCATTATGGTCACGATCGAGACTACACCCACAATGAGGGCAGTCAGGCCAACGAATATGCAGTTTTTTAGGTACTTTCTCATCGCAATTGGAACAATCTTGTGAGGTGTTATGGGCCCTTACTGGTATCACTAACTTTCCCAGCATTTACGGCTTTGTTTGCTAATATTGACAGAAAGTTTGACCACCCAGCATCCAGCACAGATTTAGCCAATCTTGTACGAGCCAGACCTTTGATGTTTAAATCTTCATGAGCAACTACATCGTATTTTGATAGCAAATAATTAGCTGTATTGAAATGGAAATCTTTACGTTGAGCGTCAACTTTCTGATGTTGACACCCTAGTTGTTTAACTGCTTTATGTCTGCGGTTACTCCCTTTTTTACGCCGTGATACCCGTTTTTGGATTACCTTCAAACGTTTTTGCGCTTGACGATAATGTTGAGGAATAGCTACAGTTTCTCCCTCAGCAGTTGTTAAGAATTCATTCAATCCCAGGTCAATCCCAGTAATTGCATCTGGATGAAAATCCGGCTTAATTTCGGGAACAGTCTGGTCTTCTAGTGAAACGGTAATGTAATATCCATCAGCTTTTTTAGTAACAGAAGCTGTTTTAATCTTGAATCCATCCGGTATTTGACGATGTAGAATTACTTTAACTTTTCCCAACATCGGCAAGTTAACCAAGTTGCCCTGTAAACAAGCATCTTTCATTTGGGGATAGGTAAAGGTGCGATAACGACTACGAGGTTTAAATCGTGGTCTACCGCTGCGTTTACCATTGCTATCACCTTTGAGAAATCGGTCAAATGTTACCTTAACTCGCTTGACTACATCTTGGAGAACTTGAGAGTAAATCTCGCTATACCAAGGACGAGTTTTTTTCAGTTGAGGTCAGGTCTTTTTCTGAGAAAAATAGTCGGGATGAACCCGTAATTCAGGCAAGTGACAAATAAGAGGACAAGCATTGATAGCACAGCGATTTTGTTCATACCAGTTAAATCTATCCGCCAACAAATAGTTATACTGGGCGCACAGCATGGATAACCATCTGTCAAGCTCAGTAACTTGCTGCTTTGTGGGACGTAGTTTATACTGGTAGGCTGTTCTCACTTACTTGCTGTTTGGTCTTACTATTTGAGTATACAAAGATTTGGTCAACTTCGTACCTAGGTTGGCCGGTCTATCCATCCCAACACCAAGCGGATTACCGCTGGCTGTGGGGATTCCGACGCAGAAAGCTAAATTTATTAAAATAGACAGGTGCAAATTGAGGAGTGAAAGCGTACCGAAATTGACTAAATATTTACTGATCGGTTCCACAAAAGCTTACAGCGGCAAGTCCGCGATCGCCCTGGGGATGGCACTCGGACTCCGATCAAAAGGAGTGGCCATCGCCTACGGCAAACCTCTGGGAACTTGTTTTAGCTCCGATGTAGCAGGTGGCGAGGAGGAGGACGTGCGGTTCGCGGTAGAGACGCTGAAGCTCAAAGATAGCCAGATACCGTCAACCCTGTTGTCTTTGGACGCAGAGACGGTTCACAAGCGGCTGCTAGGAGAAGACAAGACAGATTACCGCAGGGATCTAGCGGCATATTTGGAAGAGCCCTGCGGAGACTTAGTGTTGTTAGAAGGCCCCGCTAATTTGGAGGAAGGCAGTCTGTTTGACTTGTCTTTACCTCAAGTAGCCGAGGCAGTTGATGCTTCTGTGCTGCTGGTGACTCGCCCGATGGACCTTTATATAGACGATTTGCTGTCGGCTAAGCAGCGTTTGGGTTCCCGTTTGCTGGGTGTCGTCCTCAACGACGTTCCCTCGGACAAACTCGAATCTATAACCACCACTGTGCGACCTTTTCTGGAAGCAAAAGGGATTCCAGTCCTGGGAATGCTGCCCAGAAGCGCTTTGCTACGCAGTGTCAGCGTCAAAGAACTGGTGTACCAATTGAAAGCTGAGGTGCTCTGTCGCCCTGACCGTTTGGGATTGTTTGTGGAAACCTTGACAATTGGCGCGATGAATGTTAGTTCGGCTCTGAAGTATTTCCGCAAAGCCAGAAATATGGCAGTGGTGACAGGGGGCGATCGCACGGACATTCAGCTAGCGGCTCTGGAAAGCTCGACTCAGTGCTTAATTCTGACGGGACACTTGCCTCCGTCTCCCCTGGTGATCGGCAGGGCAGAAGAAGTGGAAATTCCAGTTTTGTCGGTTGATTTGGATACCTTAACCACGGTGGAAATTATCGACAGCACCTTTGGCAGCGTGCGCCTGCACGAGACGATTAAGGTGGAATGCGTGACTCAGCTAATGGCAGAGCATTTTGACATGGATGGAATGCTCGCCTCCTTGGGTATGGGCGATTGAGTCCGTAAGGAAGGAAGTTCGGCAACGGATTCGCTCCACGGATGTAACGGATGTCAGGAAGACTGAAGTTGGAAGAAGGAAGAATCAAAAATTCTGCCTTCTTCCGACCTGCTTCTGACTTGAGGCTCTCCCCATCCGTAAGGCCGATCGAGTAAATCTGCAATTCTTAACTTCTTTTTGGCGACAATAGCTACTCAGTCTGCTAAAATCCACAACGTAGTTTTATTTAATTTAATAAATTCTTTGAGTCAATCAATTGAGCTACCCAGAGTTGATGATTTTTTACAAGAACTTGCGGCAATCCAGCAAACCAGCTCCAAGCGGATTGCTCTATTGGGTTCTCGCCATGTTCCCATTACCCACCAGCAGCTAATTGAGATGCTGAGCTACGCCCTAGTTCTGTCCGGCAATCAGCTCATAACTTCTGGCGCTACAGGCACCAATTCAGCCGCAATTCGGGGGGCGATGCGAGCAGATCCTAATCTGCTGACAGTGATTTTGCCACAAAGCATGAGCCGCCAGCCGCGAGATTCTCGCGAGCAGCTCGAACAAGTGATACATTTGGTAGAAAATCCCAAAAATGACAGTTTGTCTCTCCCGGAAGCAAGCGCCCTGTGCAATCAGGAGATTATTTCTCGGTGTCAGCAACTGCTCTGTTTTGCTTTTCACGAAAGTCACACTTTGCTGAAAACTTGTCAGGATGCCGAGGAACAGCGCAAGGTGGTTACTCTGTTCTATTTTGATTGAAATGCGAAGGGGATTATGGTCTTGGGATTGCCTGTGTCGGCTATTCTGCTTGATTGTATTGCTGCTGCTGCCGCGCTGGTTTACGCACCGTTTTTGGTGGTTGCCTACGCCCGCTTGCAGCTAGGTTACGATCGAGCAGCGCCCCGCGCTATGTTTGATAAATTGCCTGCTTACGCTCAACGGGCTACTTGGGCTCACCAGAATTCGTTTGAGACGTTTATGCTGTTTTCAGCGGCGGCTTTGATGGCTTTTGTGACGGGGGTAGATGCGGATGTGGCTGGTTGGGCTGCGATCGCTTTTACGATCGCCCGGTTGTTGTTTTCGGTTTTCTATATCCTGAATGTACCACTGGGGCGATCGCTGATGTTTGCGATTAGTTCTTCTTGCACTGTTAGTTTATTTTATTTCAGTTTGATGACTGTTAATAGCTAATAGTCATTAGTTATTAGTCATTAGTCATTAGTCATTAGTTCTTGGTTATTTGTTGCTTGTTATTTGTTAATTATAACGATCGATGACTAATGACCAATGACTAATGACTAATGACCAATGACCAATGCCCAATTACCCATTACCCATTACCCATTATCATTTTATGGCCGCCAGTTATTCATTTGATATAGTCAGCGATTTCGATCGGCAAGAATTAGTTAATGCTGTTGACCAAACAACGCGGGAAATTCAAAGCCGTTACGACTTGAAAGATACCAAAACCACTGTGGAATTAGGCGCTGAAGCAATTACTGTCAATACCGACAGTGAATTTACTCTCGACGCGATTCATACTGTTTTGCAAACTAAAGCCGCCAAGCGCAATTTGTCTCTGAAAATTTTTGATTATGGCAAAATAGAAGCTGCTAGCGGCACTAGAGTGCGCCAAGAAATCAAACTAAAAAAAGGAATTGACCAGGAAATCGCCAAAAAAATCACTAAATTAATTCGAGATGAGTTTAAGAAGATTCAAGGCTCGATTCAAGGTGATGCAGTGCGGGTTTCTGCCAAGGATAAGGATGATTTGCAGTTGGTAATTCAACGGTTAAAACAAGAAGATTATCCGGTGGCTTTGCAATTTACCAATTACAGGTAAAATCAGGTAAAATTTTGAAAGCTAAGTCTTGGATTCCCGGTGGTGCGTTAGATATCTAAACCGATGACTGTTAAATCGGGAGGATGTTCGACAACAAACTGATAATACAATTCTTGCTTCGCCTGTGGCGGCAGAGAGATTTCCCATTCCAGTAGTCCCATTTCACCTACAACTATCTTAGGATTAGTCAGAGTCGATCGCACTTTAATTTGCTCATTCCGGCTGACCGGCAATTGCTCTCTCAGTGTCAGGTGTACCTGCACCTGCTGCAAGTTTGTCACATTTAAGCGATAAGCGTAACTCGTGCGCCGCTGATGGCCGATCATTTTTTTATCTACTTGTCTTTCCACTAAATCGCGCTCTATTTTTAACCCTTCATCTATTCCTAAATTCAGTTTATATTCTTGGCCGGGGGAAACATTTTCTAACTGCACAGTGCCGACAAAAGTGTTGTCGCGAAAGATATTTGCTTTACCAGGAAGCAGAGTAGCACCTGTCAGCGGATTGACAACAACTGCTTGCAAATAGGCAAAACTGACTAAACGTGGAACGGCGATATATTTAGGTTTAGAGGGATAATTATCGCTGAAAATCGTAACTTTATGCCTCGTGCTGTCGCTGGGAATATTGGTATTTCCGCCTATTTGAAATGAGACTGTGCCGCCTTCTCTGGATACTTGAGCTGTTGCTATTTCAGCTTCTATGCGCCGTCCTCCACCGCGGAATGAATTGCCTGCATAACCTTCTTCTAGGAGTTCTTCTAGGTCGAAGAAATCATCCTCTGATGAACCCCGGCCAGCGGGTTCCTTTAACTCGAATATCTCGATATACCAAGGCTTTAGTTGTGGTGGGAGACTTCCCAATCCGGGTTTAGCTGTAGATAATGTCAGCGCTACTCCTGTCCAATCTTCGCCTGTATTTTGTTTGACATCGGCTAAGTAATGGAGATTAATTTGGTTGTTGGTGGTATTGACTCGCAAGTCGTAAAGGGGAGTCCAAGATGCTCGCTTTACTACATAGGAAAGTTCGAGATCAAAGTTGCCGGTGCCGCTTGGTTCGATGGCAACAATGATGTTAAAACTTTGCTGACAATGGGAAGTCCTTACTTGGTGTAACTTATGCTTTAAAATTTGTATTTGAGTGTCTAATTCGTGCTGTTGTCTTTCATGTTGCGCGATCGCACTTACATATTTTAGGTAATTGGTTCCTAAAAAGTTGAGCATTTCGCCAGTTTCGTTTAAACCTACCTGCTGTTTGGCGATGCTGCGGGAAAAGAAACGGACGCTTTTTTCGCTTAAATCTTCGACAAATTTGAGTTGAATTCTTCGGGCATCTAACTTGTCTTTTATTGCCCGTTTTTGGGTTTCTAATTCTTGGATCTGTTGGGTTAATTCGGCGGTGCGATCGGCTACAGGTTCTCTGCTAAACACTGTTTTGCTACGCACTCCCAGCAATCGCACTGCAACTGTACCCGCACCCGTAGCCCTGACTGACTCTGGTTCCAGGGTTGCGGGGAGAGATGCGATCGCCAATTCTCGCTCGTTTCCCGTCAAAGCCACCGTGCCGCGGCGCGTCACCAAAGCGCGATCGGTATAAACCGTAACTTCGCAGATGCGAGTATCCACTGTTTTAAGTGTATCTAAATTAGGCGTTTCTGAATCGGTCATTGTCAGTTGCTCCTATTTAATCACCGTTTAGTCGATCGAGCATTTTAAAAAGTTGTTAAACATTTAATTTTCCTGATTATTCATCCCCTTACAAAACTCTTCCAGCGCATCCAAAGGCGAAGCAAACAAAATGCAGCGTTTCAGCAAAGACAAGTCCAACTCCGGCAGTATTTCGCTGCTAATAATGCGCTCATAACCCTGTTCTCGCAAGTGATATAATTCAAGTGTGCCGTCTTCCCAAAACCAGACTTCCGGGACACACATCAGTCGGTATTTCTGAAGTTTAATCGGACTACCGCTAGTAATAACTACCTCAATACACAAATCTGGAACATCTTTAATAGTTCCGAAACAATAAGACAAATCTGCTTGATACTCGACTTGATCTTCCACAATCTGACTGTAAGTACCGCTGGGAAAAAATACAATTTTTCTTTGCAGAAAATACTGTCCCATTAGCAAGCCCATCAAACACCTGATCGATTCATGCAACCTTCCAGTACCCACAATTTCTAAAACTCCATCACAATAAAACAAGCGTACATTGGGAACGTCTTCAAAGCTAGCTTGAATTGCCTTGAATTGATGCCATGTCAAACCGCGCCAAGTGAAACGCTGTTCGACTGCGGGAGAAGTTGTTGGATTGTCTACAGTTTGAACCATGACTGTTTTATTGATTTTCAAAATGGTAGCTTAGGGCGGGGTCGGAGGGCGGGTTTATGCGATCGTTAATTGTAGACATGGGTGGTCAGAAACCGGGTTTTTTGCGAGAAGAGGCATCACAGCCCGCAGATTCGGTAAAAACCCGGTTTCTTTGGTTTTGATGGGTAGTTCTCGTTGGTAAAACCCACCCCTACAGTTTAATGTTAGCTCACCGGATCGATTCCTGCCAAATCCAAAATTTGAGGAATTAAATCTTCTCGCTTCACAGCCATCATGTGAACTCCTTGACAAATCTGCCGCGCTAGTTTAACTTGTTCTGCCGCAATTTTTATGCCTTCCTGCAAGGGTTCTGGAGCTTTTGCCAAACGATCGATCGTCTCTTGTGGTATGTGAACTCCCGGCACATATTTTTTGATAAATTCAGCATTTTTAGCTGATTTAAACAGAAAGATTCCTGCTAAAATGGGTTTGTTGCAACCAGCGGCAATCTGGTGCATAAACTTATCTAAAAGTTCAAAATCTGTAATTAATTGACTTTGAAAAAACTGTGCTCCTGCTTCTATTTTTTTCTCAAATCGACTTTGCAAACCTGACCAACTGGGGGATTGCGGGTCAACAGCAGCACCGGCAAATAAATCGGTAAATCCGTCTGTTAAACGTTTGTCATTCCAGTCGGTGCCGCCGTTCATTTTTTGAATAGCTTGCAGCAGTCGCACGGCTTCAAAATCAAATACGCTTTTAGCTTTAGGATGATCGCCAGCCTTGACTGGATCGCCTGTTAGTGCTAATACATTGCGAATGCCTAAAGCCTGTGCTCCCATGAGATCGGCTTGCAGGCCGATTTGATTGCGATCGCGACAAGCAACTTGACAAATCGGCTCAATTCCGTGCTGTAATAAAATCGCCGAAACTGCTAGGGGGCACATTCGCAACACTGCGCGACTACCATCGGTGATATTAATCGCGTGAACTCGGTTTTTGAGCTGTTGAGCCATTGCCAGGGTGTGAGTCATATCACCACCTTTGGGGGGGGTCACTTCGGCGGTAATTATAAATTCTCCGGGGGTGGTGCAAGCAGTGCGAAAACGATTCATGATTGGTTGACAGTTGACAGTTGACTGTTGACAGTTGACAGTTGTTAGTTGGCAGTTGAGAGTTGACAGTTGTTTTGCTGCTGACTAATAACTAATGACTAATAACTAATGACTAATGACCAATGACTAATGACTAATTAGGTAAAGAATAACCGAAAGCTGTTTTAACCTTAACCAACGTTTGGTTAGCAATAGCTTCTGCTTGTTCCTTTCCTCGACGCAATACCGACTCCAAGTATCCCCGATCGTCCATGATGTCTTTGTATTTATCCTGAATTGGTTTCAGGGCATTAATTGTCGTCTCTGTCAACAGGGGTTTAAAGTCTCCCCAACCCATATTTTCACACTCCGCTGCGACTTCTTCCTTCGATTTGCCAGAAAGCAGCAGGTAAAGCGTCAGCAAATTTCTAGCTTCCGGGCGATCGCGATCGTCAAAGGTCAAGCCTCGCACGGCATCAGTTTTGCAACGCTTAATTTTTTTGGTAATTGTTTCTGGCGAATCCAATAAATTAATTCGACTCAGTTCGGAAGGGTCAGATTTAGACATTTTGCGAGTGCCATCTGTCAAACTCATCACTCTCGCGCCGTCAGTCCGAATTAACGGTTCTGGAAGTTTTAAAACTGGGTTTTCTGGTGTTCCAAATTGGTGATTCAATCTGTTTACCAGATCGCGGGTGAGCTCCAAATGCTGTTTTTGGTCTTCTCCTACTGGCACTTTATCGGCATCGTAAAGCAAGATATCTGCTGCCATCAATACGGGATAATTCAGTAAACCGGCGTTGACATTTTCTCCTTGTTTAACTGATTTTTCTTTAAACTGAATCATATCTTGGAGCCAGTTAATCGGGGTAATGCAGTTGAGCAGCCATGCTAGTTCTGTGTGGGCCGAGACGTGGGATTGCACGAAAATAGTAGAATATTCCAAATTGATGCCGCAAGCTAAATAGAGAGCGGCGATGGTGTAGGTGTCAGAGGCTAGGGTTGCTGGATTGTGCGGTGCGGTAATTGCGTGCAAATCGACTACGCAAAAGTAATTTTCGTACTGACTTTGACCTTCTACCCAGTTGCGAATGGCACCGAGATAATTGCCAAGGTGCAGATTGCCTGTTGGCTGAACTCCTGAAAGAACGCGCTGTTTGCCCATGAGGAAAGAAGAGAATTGAAGTCACATTTCTATATTGACACGTTATCTCGATCTAAGATGCTTTTTGTTGAAATTCATAAAAACATCGGGGAAGATGACTCGGCGGTTGAAACCGCGTCTACAAAAACGAACACTCGGCGGTTGAAACCGCGTCTACAGAAACAAAGTCCGCCTGCGCGGACTGAAGAATTAACGGGGTATTTAAGGTGGATTGTTTTTTAGAACTAGGTTTAAATCTCCGTCTTAAAAATCTCGCTGTCAACTGTCAACTGTCAACTGTTTTTCGGTTTAGTACGCAACCAAGTGATGCCGGCTGCGAAAAGGGCGATCGCAAAACTCAAGGCAAACGAAAATAGAAAGGGATGCCATTGCATTAACACTGGGATTTGATGGTTTTGGACTGTCTGGAATACTTTGTCTGTGCCGCTGGAGGCTGCGATGCCGCCGGCTGCTAAACCGACGCCGATCGCCTGTACTGTGCTCTCTAGGCGATCGTCCCGATTTTTCTCTGCTATCTCGCTGCTGCGGAGTGCGATTTGGTTGGTGCGATCGCTCCTGGCTTGTTCTATTTCTACTATGCCGCGAATTGAGGCGATCGCCTGGTCGATTAAGTTTGTGCCGTGTCGGAAATATCCTAAGTCTCCGGCAATTTGCGATCGCATATAAAGAGCGTTTTTTCTACTGAAGTTATTTAATATTGATAGTTCTTCCTCATCGCTTTCAATCATAACACAGATTTTCTGCAAAATCTCACTGTAATTGTAAAGATTTAGGGCAATTGTATTGTCATAATCTTCGAGTTTCCGCAGCAGGCGAGTATAAGTTACTGCTTTGCTGAAGAGTTGCTTTAACTGTTCCTGAAATTCCTGCAATTGGGGGGGAGTTAATACAGTTCCTCTGGAAAATTGCTGCTGCAATATCTCCATATTTTTCTCAATGATACGGTATTCGCGATCGAGTTCGTGGTAAATCAGGCGGCTGTCTTGAAAAGCTTTGATAATTTTGTTGCGGTGAAATAGTAGGTTGAGTATTTCTTCCTGGCAAGTGTTAAAATCCTTATCGGTTTGTTTGTCGGCCAGCAGCCAGACAAGCAGGTGGCGGTAATTCGCAGTATCGCTAATTGCACCGTATTCAAAAATCGGACTACCGAACAGTTTACTCGATCGGTAAAATACAGGTGGCGAGTCGCCTTGGAATAAAGCATCGCGACATTTATCGGCGAGGGGTTTGAGGGAATCTAAATTATCTGGTGAGTTTTCGGGAAGCCATCCGGTAATCAGGAGAGTTTGACCTAAAAAATTGTCATCACCGTTGATGAGTAAGACTTGATTTGGGTTGAATTGCTGGATTAGATTGACATCTACATTATCAGCAGTGCCGTCTTCCGGGCAACCTATATTTAAGCAGAAAGCATAGCTGTCTTGAATTTGTAGCGGTTGGGCAAAACCTTCTATGGGTGGATTCCTGTTAAATTCGAGTACAACAGTTGACAGTAAATCCTCGCGGTAGCTGTGGGAATTTTGCGGGAAAACTAGATCGGGTGTCACCCTTTCGTCGGTGAAGTTGGCGAGGATTTTGTCGCAGTGTTTCCACAGAGGATTATTGCTGCCCTTACTGTCATGTTGCAGTTGGAAAGCGTATAAATAGACATTGGGGGCAGAAATTTTGTCACTCATGTTATTGGGGCGGTGGCTATGAATTGGGGCGGGGTTTTCTGAGGTTTTCGGGTAACTCTGGATAGCGGTTTGATAGTTTTGGTTCTTGTGCTTCTTTTTTGGTGGCTTCTGGTTTTAGTTTTCTCTCAAATTTATTGATTTCATCTGTTATTTTAGGATAGTTTGCACACCAATCGCCAATGGCATCGGCTACTTCATTGTTGGATGAATCCGCCATCTGGGATATTGTATTGGTGAGATTTGCTAAATCGTCAACCGCCCCGGCTTGTTCAAATACTTCGGGTTTAGTTTCAAAGACTGCTAGGAAACCGGAAATAAATTGTTCATCTGTCATTGCCTATTTCTCCTTTGATTATGTTGTAGTCAGCCGGGGCGGGTTTTTGGGATTTATGGTGTGGTTTCACAGACTGTCGCGAACCCGCCCCTACAGCAATTATATCTATTTTGTGCGACATCACATCACCAATTTCAACAAATTTGTAGGGGCGGGTTCGCCGAGATTTATGAATCAAAACCAACCAACTAATAAACCCGCCCCCACCCATGCAAAAATCCTTTATCTTATTGCCCAACAGCACAGAAAGCCGCCCAGTATACGGGAGACTCATAAGGTTGATAATCCTGTTTGTAACCGCGCCTGTATTTGTCTTGAATTTTCTGTTTGTGTTCGGTACTCAGCAACTTCGACGCTTCCACCCATTCTAGCAAACCTTTGACAGTCACACTCCGCAGCCACAACTGAGACTCCCGCAAAGCTACAGCAACAGCAGGCTGAGTTTCCCCACGAAAAAGTTCGTAAAATTTGATGGTTAAAATCGCAGTAGATACGTCATTGACAGCCCACAAAGTGCTGAGTATACTCGTCGCCCCAGCATAGAAAAAACCGCTAGTCAATCCGATATACTCATCTGTGGTATTCCTGGCATCGGTTAACCCAGTTTCGCAGGCAGAAAGGGCTACTAAACGGCACTTACTTAACTCCAAATCAAAGATTTCTTCCAGTGTCAAACATTCTACGATGTCGTAGGTTTCGCCTCGGCGGGAACGAATATAACGCTTTTCCTCGGAGGGAACCCCAGGCTGGGCGGGCACGGGGGCACCGCCCAGGGCTGTTTCATTCTCAGACAAATCATCGTTTTGTAGGGGTAGTGCCCCCGTGCCTACCCTCCCCTTCCACGATTTTGTATGCGTTTCAAAGACTGGGGCGGGCACGGGGGCACCGCCCCTACGAAGAGGGGGAGTTTCTTCTCCTGTCTCCCCCCTTACCAAGGGGGGATTAAGGGGGGTTACTTTTGCGCCGGCTAGGATTAATGCGGATTTTTCGGGATTGAGAAAGTCGAAGAAGCCGTGACAGGAAAAGTGGGCGATATCGGCATTTTGCAAGCTGGCAATTTGTTGTTGCAATCCTGCTTTGCTGGCGTTTTGCCGACTCAATATTTCGGCGGGATTGAATGATTTGGCAATTGCTTCGACTTCGATGTCGGTGAAGTCTAAATCTTCTGTGGGGTTTTGGATGGCAAAAAATTTGCTGGGTGATGTGTCTTCCGCCGTCAGATTTACCCGCTGAGATAATTGCAAAAGTTGGCAACTGGGAGTGTATCTCACGCCGCCTGGGAAAAGTTCGAGAAGACATCCAGTTTCTACGGTTTTGTCGGCTTTTTGTCGGCTGCTGGTGAGGGCGTGTAGGGGGAATAGGTGCAAGTATCGGAAGGGAACTAAGATTAATTTTTGGCAGTTTTCGGGGAGGCGAGAAATTATTTCGTCGATGTGCAGAATCTCGGCTAATTTTTCCAGGCGGCTGTCTAGTTGGTTTTTCCAGTTGTCATATTTTTCCTCGTCTTTGATGTCGTCGAGATATTCCTGTTGTAACTCTTCTAATGCTTGCAAGTCTTGAGAGGAAGATTGCCAGATATCCGGTTGAGGAGAGTCGCGGGTGACAATGAAAACTTTAAAGCCGTTGTAGGTAATGTACCATTCTAAAATTGCTTCGTTTTCAGCTAGCAGGCTGCGAATTTCTGCAAAACTAATCCGCTGTACTTGGCTGGGGAGGCTGCGGGCTTTGTGAAACAATTCTACTAGGTTTCGGGTTTTGCTACGTTCGACGTATTCTAGGGCGGCAGTGGAGTTTTCCATTTGTAGGCAAACTTCTACCATTGACTGATAAAGTTTATTCCATTCTTCAGCCAATTTCTGTCTGTCTGCTTCGCCGCCGATAATGATTTCACTCCGCATTGATTCGACTGTCTCGATGGCAGAGTTAAAGGTATTGTAGGCTTCTGGGAGTTGGGAATTTTCCTGGTAGGCAACTCCGAGATTATATAAGGTTCTAGCATTCTCTATAGGAAATGCGTCGCGGGTGCGAACTTCCAAGGATGCCTCAAAAGCTGCGATCGCCAATTCCAGATTCTCGGCTTTTTCCCCTCTGATTCTGTAGAGGTAGGCCATCCCCAAATTATTTTGACTCCTTGCCCAGTCTTCGGGAAATGCGTCGCGGGTGTAAACTTCCAAGGATGCCTCACAAGCTGCGATCGCCAATTCCAGATTCTCGGCTTTTTCCCCTCTGATTCTGTAGAGGTACGCACTCGCCAAATTATTTTGACTCCTTGCCCAGTCAAAGGGAAATGCGTCGGGGGTGTAAACTTCCAAGGATGCCTCACAAGCTGCGATCGCCAATTCCAGATTCTCGGCTTTTTCCCCTCTGATTCTGTTGTGGTACGCACTCGCCAAATTATTTTGACTCCTTGCCCATTCAAAGGGAAATGCGTCGCGGGTGTAAACTTCCAAGGATGCCTCACAAGCTGCGATCGCCAATTCCAGATTCTCGGCTTTTTCCCCTCTGATTCTGTTTTGGTAGGCACCCGCCAAATTATTTTGACACGTTGCCCATTCAAAGGGAAATGCGTCGCGGGTGTAAACTTCCAAGGATGCCTCACAAGCTGCGATCGCCAATTCCAGATTCTCGGCTTTTTCCCCTCTGATTCTGTAGAGGTAAGCCATCGCCAAATTATTTTGACTCCTTGCCCATTCAAAGGGAAATGCGTCGCGGGTGTAAACTTCCAAGGATGCCTCAAAAGCTGCGATCGCCAATTCCAGATTCTGGGCTTTTTCCCCTCTGATTCTGTCTTGGTATGCAGTCGCCAGACTGTTTTGAAACTTTGCCCACTTTTCCGAGTAAGCTTCGCGGGTGACAACAGTTAATCCTATCTCCAGACAAGCAATAGCCACCTCTAAATTACTTGCCCGACTACCTTGCCGAAGATTTTTAAAACTAATATTCAAACCGTAGAAAAAATTAGCACCATTGTATGCTTCTTCTGCATCCAAGGTTGGCATAATTTCAGTTGCCCACTCTCGCAAATATTGGGCAAAACCATCATCTATTAATTCTAGGTTAGCTTGCAGAATATCGATTTCTTCCTCGCTGGTACAGGTGATGAGAGATTCAATCAGATTTTGATAGGCTTGGCGGCGCGCTTCGTTCATTGCTTACAACCCATGTTTTTATAATTTTACATTCTTTGTCGGGGAAAAACAAGGGGAAAACCCGACTTGCTGAATCGTCTGGAGTCGTTGGAGTGTGCGTCATAAGCTGCTACGCCACTATGTCGTATAATATAGAAACAAGATAAGTAAGCGATCGCAATAATGAATCTATTCGGAATGGGCCCGGTCTCATTCAAACAAATCTCGATGATTTGCGATCGGGCAAAAAACAAGAGGAAACTAAAATGATTTCACAAACTTTAGTAGAAATTGAACGTTCTATTAGTTCCCTGTCGATAGAAGAACAACTTTGGCTGCTGGAACGTATCGCTTGCCGAGTGCGGGAGAAAACTTACATAGCTAATAAACTCGCTAATGCTAAATACCTGGAAGCAGAGATAGCAGAGATGGCCAACGATCCAGAGATTCAAGTTGAGATTGCTGCGATCTATCGAGAGTTTATTGTGGCAGAAATGGATGGTTTAGAAGCACTATGAGCATTCAGCGAGGGAAAATTTATTTTGTCAATCTTAACCCAGTGCATGGAAGAGAACAAGCTGGAATGCGACCTGTTTTGGTGCTTTCCATTGATACTATTAACCAGTCACCCTTAGTTGTTACTGTCATTGTCGGCACTAAAGGAACTAATATTCACCGCGACTATAGAACCAATGTGCGTGTTTCTGCATCTGAAAGTGGCTTGCAAATAGAAACAGTTTTCCTCTGTTTTCAGATTCGATCTTTGGATAAAGAGCGATTTCCTACGGATTCAGCAGGGGAACTTTCCGCAGAAAAAATGTTAGAAGTTGAATCGGCGGTTCGTTACTGTTTTGGTTTATAAAAATTTGGAGTGTTTAATTGATATTAGCGATATTTAGTTAAAATTTGGAGTTTATCGTTGATTTTCATAATCTCTGAAAGCTGCTGCGAGTTCGGGGCTAGAAAGTGCGATCGCGCTTTCGTGCCATTCATGAATTACAATCTCGATCGCACTCCACGCCCCAGGTTCCGATTCCGCAAGTCGGTAAGCTGTTTCTAATTCAGCAATCAATTCGCACAATTCATCTGAGTCAAATACTTTCAGCCACCCATAGGGATGTTCTGAACTAATTGATTCTCCCAGACGCAGGCGGTAAGCAGCCGCCATCACTTCAAATACTGTTAAAGAAACAGTTGCAGCTTTTACCCACAGCGCCATCTCCTCGCGCCGCAGCAAAGCAAAATGTTGGTCGTTGCGAGTAATGGTAACAGGGTGTTCCATCGCTAAATCGAGAACTCGCCCCGGTTGTTGGTTCAATTCGGTTGCGGTGATTAATTCATCGCCGTAAACAAGGCGCGAAGATTCATTTAGCATAGTTTTTGCGCGTACCCGTGATTCGGAATGCTTGTCAATCTCTGTACTGATTATAGACGTAATTAGACTCGGCGGTTAAAACCGCGTCTACATAAACAAAGATTAGACTCGGCGGTTGAAACCGCGTCTACACAAACAAAACCCGCCTTCGCGGGTTGAAGAGTGTGCGGTTTAAACCGCCGGATCAAAATAGCTAATGACTAATTACCAATCTGTCAGTAACCTTGCTTTCCGTAAAACAAATGTCAACACTGTTTCTTGACCGGTAATAATATCGGCTCTTCCGTCCATTCCCGATTGAATTGAGTATTGGCGCGTAACATTCGCCGGGGGGGCTCCGAACAAGTTACTGCTAGGGGACTCGATTCTGGTTAAATAAGTTTGTTCTGGCTTGATTGACACTTCGTAATAAGCAGCACCTAAATTATTAGCGGGGTTTTGAGGGGCGATCGCATCTGGGGCGATTTCGCTGACAGTGCCTTTCAATGTGCCGTAGTCGGGGAAAGGTAGGGCGGAAATCCTGATTTGTACGGGTTGGCCGATTTGGATGCGGGCGATGTCTTGGGATGTGACTTTGGCTTTGATTACCAGGGGTACGTCGCTGGGGACGATTTGGGCGATCGCACTTCCTGCTTGCACGGTTTGACCGGGATTTCGCAACTCTAGTTTAAGAATTGTACCATCTGCTGGTGCGCGGATGACGCTATTTTGAAGTTTGAAATCTATTTGAGTTAATTCTTTTTTCGATTGAATTAATTGTTGTTGAATGGACGATCGCTTCACGAGCAAAACCCGCCGACTTCTGCCTAGTCGTTCAGCTACGTCTGGCAGGAATGTTGCTAATTTTACCACAGCGGATTCGACTAATTCCTGTTGTGCGGAACTTTCACCTTGGGTAGTCTGAAATTGGGCGCTGGCTAAAATTTGATTTTCCAAATCGCGCAGTTGTCGGTTGATTTGATTTGCTGCTGTCTGAGACTGAGAGACAGTTTCTTGCAACTGCTTTTTTTGACTTCCCAAGCTGGAAGCGTCCACAACTGCGATCGCATCTCCGGCCTTCACTGGCTGATTCTCGCTCACCGCAATGCTTTCGACGGTTCCTTCTGTTGCAGCTTGTACGACGCGCACCTCTCCTGCGGGACGGACGATCGCGTCTGCTTTGACTATAGCGCTGTATTTGGTGACGCTAGCAAGGGCGATCGCACCCCCAAAGGTCGCCACCATCAAAATGCCCCCCAAAGTCGTCCAGCGGCTGACAGGGGGCAAAAACTGGTCGTTCTGAAGGGTTTCAGCGGGTGTGCGTTGGCGAATGGGAGACATGGCGGCAAGGGGGTAAGGAGGAGTTCGGCAACAGATTCTGTAACGGATTTAAGGGATGGAAAGAAGGCAGAAGTAGATGCGGGCAATTAAGCGCAATGGTTTCAGTAATTAATAACGTCCGGTGGCACCTAGAAAGTTGCTTGAAAAATTTAAAATGGCGACAAATTCGGAGCTCTCTTATTTCTTTTATCACATTTATTTTTAGCTTTCCCGATAGCGCGGATAGGTTTAGAAGTCTCAATCAAAATTCGCAGGGTACAGCTAAAAATCCGCACAGATTCCCAGGATTTGTTGGCCAACTTTGCTCGCATATCAGGACTGGTCAAAAAAACCGGGTTCTATTGTCCTTGTAAGTAAGTATTGAATATGTCACCTAGCCTTTGGCTTTCGCTAAATCTCTCCGATCAAGGGAGACGAAAAAGTCGTGGCTGCAAATTTTAAATTAATTACATTCCCAAGGAGTTCGTCATGCTTGAAAATCAACAATATTCGCTATTCACGGAACTAACGGATGCAGAATCTGCTACAGTCAGCGGTGCCAGTATTACCGGCGGTGTCAGTAGCATCAGCAGCAACAGCGATGCCAGCAATATTAGTGGCTATGGCGTCAATATGCTCTTGTTTGTACCGCAGCCCGGTCAACTTTATATGTACGATCCGAATCGTCAGCGTCCGTACAAAACCCTAGTGGTTTAGAGCTGGGTGTCAGGTTGTGCGGGGAAATTTTGAAAATCTCTCCGTAAATTTCCGGAGAGCGATCGGGCTTTTGAGAAACATAGATCAGTATTTAAACGAGACTCTAGAAAACTTCTAGAATTTCTAGTTTGTGTTCAATCAATTTCATCAACTAAAACGGAGTCTATCATGCAAGAAACTAAAGACACCTCACTGTTTACTGAGCTAACTGCTGAAGAATCTGCTAGCGTCAACGGTGGCCACTATTATTCGAGATACTGTCACCGTCACCGCCCTCGTCGTCACATTGTGTACCGCCGCAATTGTGACGGTACTTTCAGAGCAGTATATCGCTACTGGTGAATTTGATTTCTGTCAAATCTGAGCGAGCGATGTAAATCAATAAAGCGCCCACAATTTTATGGGTGCTTTTTGCTGATTTGGTAGTGGGTGAGGGGTAATGTCCTTTAGGCTCTACTCATTTTACAAAATGCTAAAAAACATCCCATTTCTACGAGAACTACCATTCTACGGAAAAATCAATAATTCTCTGAAATATCAGGTTGTTCTCCAGCAGAGCGAAGAAGATTGCGGAGCTGCTTGTCTGGCTTCGATCGCTAAATTTTATGGTCAGAATTTGACAATTAGTCGCTTGCGAGAATTTGTCGGTACGGGACAACAAGGGACGACTTTACTAGGATTGAAACAAGGCGCTGAGGCGATCGGCTTGAATGCGCGATCGGTACGAGCAGCGTCTGCAATTTTAGACAAGCTGGATGATGCTCCTTTACCTATAATTATTCACTGGAAGGGTTATCACTGGGTAGTTTTGTATGGAAAGCAGGGCGAAAAATATGCGATCGCCGATCCCGCTGTCGGTATCCGCTATGTTTCTAAAGCAGAATTAGCCGCATCTTGGACAGATTGGCTGTGCTTGCTAGTCGAGCCCGATGCAGAGCGTTTTTTTGCTCAAGGTGATGGTCAAGCATCCGCAAGTTCCCTACAGAGATGGATGCGGCGAATTGGCATTTACCGCCAGATTTTAATCGAAGCATTCTTGCTAAATATGGTCTTGGGTTTGCTGTCAATTTCTTCGCCTTTTCTAGTGCAAATTCTTACCGATGATATTCTGGTGCGGGGCGATACGCAACTTCTGGCCAGTGTGGCGATCGCAGTTATAGTCATGAATCTTTTTAGCAGCAGTTTAGGACTGGTACAGTCGAACTTAATCGCTCAGTTTTCCCAGCGTTTAGAATTGGGATTTGTGATGGAATTCGGGCGCAAACTCCTGCGCTTACCTCTAAGTTTTTACGAAACCAGACGCAGCGGCGAAGTTATTAGTAGATTACAAGATATTCAAGAAATAAATCAATTAGTTGCTCAAGTCGCTATCAGCTTACCCAGTCAATTTTTTATAGCTGTAGTTTCTTTTTGTTTCATGCTATTTTACAGCAAACAACTAACACTTGCAGCTACATTCCTAGCTTTATTAATGACTGCTTCTACGGTAATGTTTCTCCCCCTATTGCAGCAAAAAACGCGGAACTTACTCGTACTAGAATCGGAAACTCAAGGTGTTTTAGTAGAAACATTTAAAGGCGCGCTGACCGTCAAAACTACTGGCAGCACCCAGCAACTTTGGGAAGAATTTCAAACCCGCTTCGGTCGCTTAGCAAATCTCACTTTTCGGACTACACAAATTGGCATTCTTAACAATATATTTTCTGGTTTTGTTGCCTCGGCGGGGAGCATTACTCTGCTGTGGCTTGGGAGCGGTTTAGTGATTGACAAGGTATTGAGTATCGGTCAGTTATTAGCATTTATAAGTATGAATCAAAATGTCACTACTTGGGTGAATTCCTTAGTAGGATTTACTGACGAAATGACTCGCGTCCAGACAGCAACTGAACGGCTATCGGAGGTCATCGACGCTGAACCGGAAACCAAAAGCGATAGGAATAAACCTTTCGTAACAATTCAGAATCGCGACGATATTGTTTGTAAGAGCGTTAACTTTCACTATCCGGGCCGACTGGATTTGCTGGAAAACTTTTCTGTCACTTTTCCCGGTGGCCAAGCAATTGCTTTAATTGGCTATTCTGGCTGCGGAAAAAGTACGCTAGCGAAAGTAATTGCTGGTCTGTATCCGCTGCAATCTGGTAATATTAGAATTGGCGATTACAACTTACAAGATTTGTCTCTCGATAGTCTGAGACAGCAGGTAGTTTTGGTTCCTCAAGAAGCACATTTTTGGAGCCGATCGATTCTGGAAAATTTCCGTTTGGGAAGTCCAGAAATCAGCTTTGAACAAATTGTCAAAGCGTGTAAAATTGCTGGTGCGGACGAATTTATCAGCGAATTACCTGATAAATACCAGACAGTTTTAGGGGAATTTGGAGCGAATATTTCTGGTGGACAGAGACAAAGATTGGCGATCGCCCGCGCCATTGTCAACAACCCGCCCGTATTGATTTTAGACGAATCTACCGCAGGGCTTGACCCCGCCAGCGAAGCGGAAGTTTTAGAACAATTGTTGATGTACCGGCACGGAAAAACCACGATTTTCATCAGTCACCGGCCGAGAGTGATCGATCGCGCTGATTGGATTATTATGTTAGAACGCGGCAGGTTGAAAGTGCAAGGATCTGCTGCAAAATTGCGATCGATCCCAGGAGATCATTTAGAGTTTTTGCATCCTTGAACTCGTTAATAAAACGACAGGTTGAAATCTGTCGCTACACAAACAAAACCCGCCGGCGCGGGTTGATTTAATACTCTTATAGTCCGCGCAGGCGGACTTGGTTTGTGTAGACGCGAATTCGCTTCGCCCGGTATCTATAGCAATCCTAAATCATTTGTAAATTTCTTACTCCCTCCCCTTAGTAAGGGGAGGGTTGGGGTGGGGTAAAAATATTTACGACTCCTGCAAGGATTGCTATATTTAAATATCGATATTCAGGCAAATTCTCTTCGCCGGAAATCTAATAACTCGACATAGTTAAAACGATCGCCTCCCGATCTCCCAACACCAAACCATACTCCAAACCCTCAACAACCGCCTGATAAGAAGCATCCAAAATATTACCAGAAACCCCAACCGTCGTCCAACGATCTTGACCATTACTAAACTCAACCAACACGCGAGTTTTAGCAGAAGTACCCGCACATCCGTCCAGAATTCGCACCTTATAATCTGTTAAGTTAAAATCAGTAATTTGCGGATAAAAATTCCGCAAAGCCTTCCGCAAAGCCGCATCAAGAGCCGAAACAGGCCCATTTCCTTCCGCACATTCCAGAATATTTTGACCGTTAACAGTCACCTTCACCGTAGCCAAAGAATTAACAGTTTCTTCCCGGCCTTTATCGCAGTGAACCTGAAAACCTTTAATCTCAAATAAACGTCGCCGCTTTCCCAAAGCCTCTCGCATTAACAATTCAAAAGACGCCTCAGCACCTTCAAATTGATATCCTTGACTTTCCAAAACTTTCAATTTTTCCAGAATTTGGCGGCAAGCAGGATGTTGGCGATCGAGCTCAATTCCAAAAGTCCGAGCCTTGGCCAAAACATTACTCAAACCCGCTTGATCCGAAATCACAATTCTGCGTCTGTTCCCGATTTTTTCCGGTTCCAAGTGTTCGTAAGTTAGCGGATTTTTCTCAACAGCCGATACGTGAATCCCGCCCTTGTGAGCAAAGGCCGAAAGACCGACAAAAGGGGCGTGGTCATCGGGAGCAACATTGACAATTTCGCTGATCGAGCGGCTGACCTGAGTTAATTTCACCAATTGCTCATCTTGAATACAATCATAACCCAACTTGAGCTGAAAATTAGGAATCAACGAACACAAATTAGCATTGCCGCAGCGTTCGCCATAACCGTTAATAGTTCCCTGCACCATCTTCACCCCTTCCTGGACAGCAGCCAAAGCATTAGCAACCGCAACTCCCGAATCATTATGAGTGTGAATTCCCAGTTGAATTTGAGAATTTCTCCCCCCCTTAATAAGGGGGGGTTGGGGGGGGTGAATTTCCGATTCAGAAATATCCCAAGTTTCCATTGTTCCTGCGACATCGCGAACAACCTGACTAACTTCGTGAGGTAAAGTGCCGCCATTCGTATCACAAAGCACCAGCCATTCTGCACCAGCATCCGCCGCAACTTTCAAAGTTTTAATAGCATAATCTCGATTGTGTTTGTAGCCATCAAACCAGTGCTCAGCATCATAAATAACGCGCCTTCCCTGACTCCGTAAATATTCAATTGTATCTCGAATCATCGCCAGATTTTCCTGCTTTGTCGTCTTCAAACCTTCAATAACGTGAAAATCCCACGACTTCCCAAACACCGTTACCCAGCGAGTACCCGCCGACAAAATAGCCTGCAACATTTCATCATTAGCCGCCGTTGTTCCGGGCCGCCTCGTGGAACAAAAAGCCACAACTTCTGCTTGAGTTAGGGGCTGTTCTTTGAGTCGCCAGAAAAATTGTACGTCTTTAGGATTAGCCCCTGGCCAGCCGCCTTCGATAAAGGGAATTCCTAAACTGTCTAACTGACGAGCAATTCGCAGTTTGTCTTCGAGGGATAGGGAGAGTCCCTCGCACTGAGCGCCGTCTCGCAGCGTGGTATCGTAGATCCAGAGCTGATTTGTCATGGGGAATTAGAAATTGAAATTTGGTAATATGACTTATTATATTAGATGAATTTATTTGAAATAAATGCGATAATATATAGGAAAGTTAACATAGATCTAATTGGGGTGAATTGCTGTGGTTCAAGTACAAGCACAAGGAAAAACATTTGAGTGCGATCGCGGAGCCAATCTCCGTGAAGTTTTGCTCAAAAACGGTATCGATCTCTACAATGGCAACGCTAAAGTCATCAACTGCCACGGCTTGGGCACTTGTGGCACCTGTGCCGTCACCGTCGAGGGTGAAGTTTCCGAACCCCAGTGGCGCGAAAAAGCCCGACTTTCGCTCCCTCCCCATTCTCCCACATCCAACCGCCGTTTGTCCTGCCAAACTCAAGTTTTAGGCGATATTAAGGTAACAAAATATGACGGTTTCTGGGGCCAAGGCTCTGAAACTGCCTGGAAACCCCAAGCATAGATTTTTTGTCGCTCGAATAACTGTAGGGTGCGCACCGCGCACCTTACCATTATAGATAACGGAGTTAAGGATTTCTGGCAACAAGTCAATGAATTCATCTACAGATATTCTGATTATTGGTGGCGGAATCATCGGTTTTTCCCTAGCAGTTGAACTCAAATTGCGAGGGGCATCTGTCACCATCCTCACGGGCGAATTTCAACAACCTGCGGCCAATGCCGCTGCGGGAATGCTGGCTCCCCAAGCCGAAAGAATTCCCCCCAGTCCGATGCTGGATTTGTGCTTACAAAGTCGCGCCTTATATCCTGCATGGGTTGAACAGCTAGAAGATATTACTGGCTTGAAAACGGGATATTGGCGATCGGGAATTCTCGCACCTGTTTGCGAAGATCGGGATTACGAACAGCCTGAATCTTCAAGCCTTAATTCTCAATGGTTGGACGGAGATGCTATTCGCCAGCACCAGCTTGGATTGGGTGAAAAAATAATTGGCGGTTGGTGGTATCCAGAGGATGGCCAAGTTGATAACTGCGCTTTGTTTCGGACGCTTCAGACTGCAAGTAAAAAATTGGGTATTGAAGTTATTCCAGACAATGCTGTCGAAATTATTCGGCAGGGAAACCGAGTTTTGGGTGTTGAAACAACGGCAGGAAAGTTGCAAGCTGACCGTTATGTTTTGGCAACTGGTGCTTGGTCTAAGCAGTTATTAGATATTCCGGTGTTTCCAATAAAGGGGCAAATGCTGTCGGTATGTGTGCCGGAAGATTGTGCAGTCAGTCAACCACTGCAAATGGTTTTATTTGGAACTGGGATTTATATTGTGCCCCGTCAAGATGGTAGGATTATTATTGGCGCGACTAGCGAAAATGTCGGATTTACTGCGGGAAATACGCCAGCGGGAATGCAAAGTTTGCTAGCAGGAGCGATGAAGTTATATCCTGAATTGCAGAATTATCCTATTCTGGAGTTTTGGTGGGGATTTAGACCTGCTACTCCTGATGAGTTGCCGATTTTGGGTGCTAGTGCTTGGGAGAATTTGATGCTGGGAACGGGGCATTATCGGAATGGGATTTTATTGGCTCCTGTGACGGCTAAGTTGTTGGCTGATTTGATTTTGGAGCGCAAGTTAGATCCGTTGTTGGCAGCTTTTGATTATTCGAGGTTTGCTGAATCTTTGGGGGTTGAGAATGGTGAATAGTGGGATTTTTTACTGTTTTTAAGAAGAGCTAGAGCCTCTGGAACTGCGTTACCAGGCAGAGCCTGGTAACGAGATAAACGAGAATCAACCAAAAGGATATTTTTTGCTATAATCTGATCGGCACAATAGGGTTTTGTAGGTTATGACTTTTAGTGATGTGGTTGAGACGATCAAGAATCTTTCTACTGACGAAAAGCAAGAGCTTCAATTGTTGTTGAAGCAATATCTCCGCGAAGAACGTCGTGAAGAGATGTATCAAAACTTCAAGTCAGCGCAGGTTGAACAACAAAAAGGTGAACTTAAATTTTCCGCTAATATTAATGAACTCAAACTAATGATAGAGGAATAGTCGTGGAAGTCAGTTTCAGTTCTTCATTCAAGCGTGCTTTCAAAAGGCGGATCAAAGGCGATGCTGATTTGGAGGATCGGTTTTGGCAAAAGCTGGAGCAGTTCACTATAGAGCCGTTTGAACCGGGATTAAAAACTCATAAATTGTCAGGTAAGCTCAAGGAATTTTGGAGTTTTAGCGTAGATTATGACGAAAGAGTAATGTTCTACTTTACAGAAGACGGAAAAGCCGTGTTTGTAGATTTTGGAAGTCATGACGAAGTATATTAATCGGCATCAATTGTGGCAGTAAAAAGAAGAGGCAGAGCCTGGTAACGAGATACAACGAGATTTTTTCTTTGAATATGAGCTAGCTCATAGAAAGATTTGAGAAGATTTGGCAAACTGAGGGTAAGGTTAAATAGGAGGTCAAAATTATGACCAATTCTACTCTCAATTTTAAGACTGCATCGGGACATGAAGTGCTGGCGGCTGCTGGGAAAAAGATGCTGCGCCCTGGGGGAAAAGCTGCTACAGAAATGTTGTTTGAATGGGCGGATTTTCAGCCTGGGGAGACTGTTTTGGAGTTGGCTGCTAGTTTTGGATATAGTTCGATCGCCCTAGCTGAACGTTTTGGCGTAAAAGTGGTGGGAGTTGAGAAAAATCCCGACAGTGTGGCTCGCGCTCGTGCTAATATTGCAGCAGCCGGTTTGACGGCTCAAGTGGAAATTGTAGAAGGAGATATTTTTCACTTAGAACGTATTTCTGAACAGTTTGATTATGTTTTGGCTGAAGCTATCATGACAATGCAGTCGCCGTCGGGGAAGGCTAAAATTATATCGGGAATTGGCGATCGACTAAAACCAGGTGGCAAGTTTCTCTCTCACGAAATGTTAGCTAGAAATCAAGAAGCAGAAATTAACCAAGCTTTATCTGAAGTGATTCGCGTCAATTCAATGCCTTTGTCTGAGTCTAACTGGATTGCTGTTTGCGAAAACGCGGGTTTGCTAGTAGAAAAACATCTCACTGGAGCGATGGGACTTCTCAACGTTGGGCGGATGATTCAAGATGAAGGTTTTTTGGATACAGTGCGGATTTTCTGGAATATTTTAACTAAATCGCAAATTCGCGATCGCATTTTAGCAGTGCGTCGAGTTTTCCAAAAGTACGATCGCGATTTAGGCTACATCATCCTTTGTGCAACCAAACAATCTTCAGGGAGTCAAAAATTATGACGGCTACTCTTTTACCGCTACAATCTTCAGCAATCCAACTCCGAGAAGCGATAGAATATCCCGCCGCCGGAGTGCTGAGCAAAATTTTAGTCAAAGACAATAATTGCCAGTATAGCCTATTTTGTCTGGCCGCAGGAACGGAGATTTCCGAACACACTTCTGCGCGCAATGCCACAGTTAATGTACTCGAAGGAAAGGGAATTTTGACTTTGGAAGGTAAAGATATTGTTTTGGAAACGGGGGTGTTTGTCTTCATGCCCGCCCGCGCTCTCCACGCCTTGAAAGCCGAGGAAAATTTGGCTTTTATCTTGACACTTTCCGAAGTCAATTAATCATACCCCCTTTATTCTTTAATCCGCTTGGAGTGGAATTCGTTTATGTAGGGGCAATCCCCCCGTGGTTGCCCCCGATTTCAATCGCCGAGTAACAAAAGGAGTAACAACCCCGGATTTGATTTTTACATTTAATCTATTTCTTCTCCAGAGGCGATCGCCTCCAATTTTTCCCAATCCAATATAGTAATTTTCCCCCCTCGACTGTAAGATACAACTAACTTTAGTTTCTTAAACAACCGCACGCATTCTTCGTAGGTAATTCCAATACTGCGAGCAATTTGATAATAGGGAAAACGTTTTTCTAAACATATACTATTCTCAGTAATCTTTGTATTTTGCTCGACGGCAAAGTAATCCAGAAATCGGGCCAGCCGCACGATCGCCCTTTCCGACACCAACCCGTGCACCGTTTCGTGCAGTTGCTGCAACCGCTGATTAAAAACCGTCAATATTCGCAAAGCAATTTCGGGATTTTGCCCAATAGCTGCTAGCAAAAATTCCCGATTTATGGTAAGAACTTGCACATCACTTTCTGCTGTCACCGTTGCCGGAGCTATGGCATTACCAAGCAAAGCAGGTGCGGCAAAGATATCTCCTTGACATAAGGTGCGGAGAATTGTTTCTTTTCCCGCCGCCGCTGTTTTTGCAACCCGCAAAGAACCGCTCAAAAGAGTGTATAATTTTTCCGGGATGCGATCGCCCTCATACATCACAACTTCTCCCTGTCGATAAGTGCGAATTTCTGTGTGGCTTTGCAATCGCTCTAATTCAGTTCGGTTTAAGGTAGCAAATATCCAAATTTCAGCAAGTTGCTCAACGGTTGCTTTCATACAATTAACAGTACCTGATCCGAGTCTATTGAGAGTATAATAACGGTGAATCCAGAATATATTGAAGAAAGTAGACAAATCTACAAAAATGCAGAACCAGAATATCGGCGATATTATTTTGATGAGGTAGCTGGCGGATTTGTACTCATCCACCAACAACACAATCTTAATAATTCGGAAAGTTTGGTCGCTGAAGTTTTGGCTAAAATGGGAAAAAGAGTTAAAATGTTGAGCGAGCAAGCAGCAGAGGGTGTGAGAACACCAGACGCTGAGATAGACGGTGAAATTTGCGAATTTAAGGAGTTAACAGAACAGACTCAAAATATCAGAGACAGAGTGCAAGAAGGTATCATTAGAGCCAAAAATCAAGGTGCAGCAACCGTTATTCTTCACATCAACCGAGAAAATTACGAGGTTTGGAAGATCAATGCTGGCATCAAACAAGCTCTATTTTGGGATACCGAAAAGCAAATTCAAAAATTAATTGTGGTGCCCAACAGCGAACTGATTCAAATAATCACAAGGGAAGAGTGGAAAAATGGAAGATATTTTCAGCGAATTTAAAGAAATTGTAGGGCGTGGATTGCATAACAATATGCCGCGAGATGCTAAACTAATTACTGTAGGGCAAATTTTATATGCTGTTACCCGCGACGATCTCACCATAGAAGAAGGTTGGCAGCTTGAAGAGATGATGGGCGGTAGAACACAGTGGGAAGAGGCCCTTGAGTACAGTATTTTTGGCTATCCAGTAGATACCGCAACTCCACCTTTTGACAAACCTCTAATTATTGCTGGCAAAACTTTTCATTCTCGCTTAATGACTGGCACGGGCAAATATCGCAGCATTGCAGAAATGCAGCAAAGTGTCAATGCTAGTAGGTGTGAAATTGTGACTGTAGCTGTGCGGCGAGTGCAAACAAATGCTCCCGGACATGAAGGATTGGCGGAAGCTCTGGATTGGACTAAAATTTGGATGCTGCCAAATACTGCGGGCTGTCAAACTGCGGATGAGGCGATTAGAGTGGCTCGTTTGGGTAGAGAAATGGCGAAACTTTTAGGGCAGGAAGATAATAATTTTGTCAAGTTAGAAGTGATTCCTGATGCTAAATATTTGCTGCCAGATCCGATCGGCACTTTAGAAGCAGCAGAACAATTAGTCAAAGAAGGTTTTGCGGTTTTGCCTTACATCAATGCCGATCCCCTGCTGGCAAAACGCTTAGAAGAAGTTGGCTGTGCAACAGTCATGCCTTTGGGTTCGCCCATCGGTTCGGGACAAGGGATCAACAATGCTGCCAATATTCAAATAATTATTGACACGGTGAAGATTCCTGTGGTAGTGGATGCGGGGATCGGAACGCCCAGCGAAGCGGCTCAAGCAATGGAAATGGGGGCCGACGCACTGTTAATCAATTCGGCGATCGCCAATGCTCAAAATTCCCCAGCAATGGCAAAAGCAATGGGAATGGCGGCAGAAGCGGGGCGTTTAGCGTACTTAGCAGGCAGAATGCCAGTTAAAGATTATGCGATCGCCTCGTCTCCCGAAACAGGTACGATTGCCTCAAAATAACTTCCCGAAATTTCAACGGCGCTTTTTTGGTAAAGTTGTAAACATCAAAAATATTAAGGATTGTGACTCATGCCTTACATCCACGATGACGATGGACGCCTGAACAACTTTGCCAAAGAGCCGAAGGTGTACGGAGCCGAATATCCCGACCAGAAACAGCAGCGGAACTACATCATCCTAGGCGTGGCCGGGGCAATGTTAGTTGCCTTATTGGTGTTTGTGGCTGCTTCTGTGTAAAAACAGGGCTAAGATTCAAAGCTACTTCCAATCCAAATTTTAAATAATCCTTGACTAAACCATGTTTCGCAATAATAAATGGAAACATGGTTTTTGTGTTTCAATAAAACCAGGGATTTGCGACATTCCTGAACCTCGTCGCGGGAGCTGAAAAACTAAATAAGACAAACCCCAGAGGCTTCCCCATGTAATTAATCAGACTGGCTTTTGATAATCCCCAGCCCGCTCCGGGACGGGGATTCTTAAAGAGTCCAAATGCGAACCTTTAAAGGCGAAATCAAAGCGCCCCTACCCACTCAGCTTGGACAAATCCAAACCTTGCGTATACTTTTAGCTTTTTTACGCTTTCCGAGTCCATCACTTAGCCTGAGATAGGTACGCTCAACAACCTGCCTTTTGTTTGCCCTTTAACTATTCCGAATCAAGTCGGATCTGTCCGTTGCCGGGATTGCACCGTACTAGGATGTTTCAACGCGCAGATGGTTATTCTTACTTGCTGCTCCCATAATACCAAATATTGAAGGCGGCTGTCACGCTCGCGTAGTCGAATGTGTTGAAACGGCTGCCGACTTCTCCCCAGGTCCTTAGCGCGGGGCTTGCGTCTCGCTCTTCGGTCACAAACATAAAATTGCCTAGCTAAAATCTACTATTCTCAGGTCATCATCGGTGCGTTTCACTGTCTTCCGGGTCGAGTTGCTCGCGTTCGGCCGATCGGGATTTCAAATCTAAAATCTAAAATCTAAAATCTAAAATCTAAAATAGCCTGACTGTGATGTCTATTCCTTTCCCAAAAGTTTCTAGCTCAAACAAGCAGATTTACCAACGCTTGAAACAGGCACTTGAACTGAATTTGCGCCGTCAAATTTTTATCGCCGCCTGCGATGACTTGCGCTTGCGGGACTGTCTAGCAGCCCGTTTAGAGGCAGAATTAGCAGCCCCAGAAACAGGGGAAAGTCCTCGCTCTTCGATCGACTATCCCCGATTTGTCAGTTTGGAACTCAACCTCAGCGATCCCAATCCTTGGGGGGCGATTTCCGGGTGGCTAACTGAACACGCACCAGCCTCAAATGCGCGCAGCTACAGCCACTTGCCGGGATTCCAAATTCTCGGAACCGAACACTTGACACGCCAGCCAGCAGCCATACAGTGGTCGTTCCTGAGCTATTTGAGGGACATCGAAGCATACTTGCAAATGTCGGAGTCTACTCTGCTGCTGTGGGTGTCGCGACCTTGGCTAAGTTCGATCGAGTCCTCAGCCCCGGAATTTTGGCAATGGCGCACCGGAATATTTGAGTTTGAAGGCGAACCGACTCCCGCCCAGGGAGACTTTGGGGACTCCGATGACAACGGAGATTTGGGAGACTTACGGGACAAGGGAGACTTGGGCGATCGAGTTTTAAGCTCTGCTTTTTCGGGACAATCGAAAGTCCCCAATTCCCCATCCCCAATTCCCCATCCCCAATTCCCCATCCCCAATTCCCCATCCCCAATTCCCAACCCTAAATCCCTTGAACTAGCAGATTTGGTACTAGCAGCGGCTTCGGTGGAATTGGAATCAGAAAATCAGACCGCATCGGGGGAAAATTTTCTGCCGCTGCAAACCCTACAATATATCGAACTGCTGCAAGAACATCAGTGTTGCTCTGAAGCTTTGGCTTTGGCTTATCAAGGTTTGGGGAATTTTTACCGCGATCGCATTCTACCCTCCGATTCTTTAGGACAAAACTTGATCGTCGCCATTCGTGCGTTTGAGCAAGTAATTTTCTACCTCAATCTCGATCGCAACTCCCAGGAAAATCCACAACACACTCCCGAATGCGATCGACTCATTGCCGAATTGAAACAAAACTTAACTCAATACCCTTTACAGTCAAATAGCCCTTCGCCAATGGCCGATCTACTCAACGACCTCGGCACTCTCTACTGGATGCGATCGCGCACTGATCGAAGCCATCCCGAAGAGAATCCCACAGTCGGCGACCCCACCCTTGGTACCGTATACTGCCTCGAACGCAGTATCGCCCTCTACCGAGAAGGTTTGAACAAAATAGATGTCGCAGCCACACCCCAAATCCGCGCCTTATTAAACAAAAATCTGGGAATCGCCTCAGCGGATTTAGCCCGCTATCAAGACAAGACAGAAAACTTGCAGCAAGCGGTTGCAGCATACCAGCAAGCGCTGCTGGATCTAGACCGCTGGGCCGATCCCCAACAGTACGCAGCAGCTCAGAATAATTTGGCAACAGTATACTGGAATTTAGCTCAAGACGGTCAGCCGATCGTACACCTCAAAAGCGCGATCGCAGCTTACACCGAAGCACTCTCCTGCTACAGTCCCGAACGAGAACCCCTCAACTATGCCAAAGCCCACAACAACATCGGCACAGCCTGCTGGAACCTCGCCCAACACGAACCCTCAGAAATCTTGCTCGTCAGAGCGATCGCCTCCTATCGCGAAGCCTTGAAATACCGCACGCGAGAATTAGTACCCGCCTATGCCGCAGCCACCCAGAACAATCTCGCCACCGCCTATTGGCATTTGGCGAACCAGCAACAGCACTCAGCCACCAGGCTCGCATCTTTGCAGCAGGCGATTTTGGCCTACGAAACCTCCTTGGATATCGCCGGAGAGCTCGATCGAACCCAACTCACCTTTGACATCTTAGCCACCCGCAACAATCTAGGATTAGCCCACTATCAACTAGCCACAGACCCAGATTTCGCGTCAGACAAAGCCACACAGACACGCCATCTAGAAGCAGCACTGCACCACCAGTTGCAAGTCTGCGCCGGATGGGGACAATATCTCCAAGACAAAGGGTTAACATATGGGGATAAACTCAAACTACAAGACTCAAGCAACTCCCAAGCTGCTGATTCCCGACAAACAGCTTTGAGCTATATTGTCAAAACGATACGAGCATTCTATAGTGAATGTGGGCTGCAAGGCCAAAATTTAGCCTTATCCAAAGTTCCCGGAGAATTATTGCCTGAAATCTTACGCAAGCTATAACCATTAAAAGCTCAATTTTTCCGAGGTTTGTATGCATAAATCTATTACTATAGCTAAATATTCTTGCCTAATTCTTCAAGCAAAGTTGTGGTCATGGCCCCTGTAAAAATCCTTGTGGTTGATGACGACCCGGCAATCCGAAATTTACTTCAACGTTTTTTGAGCCAGCAAGGTTATCAAGTTGAGTCTGGCCAGGACGGTCAGACTGGTCTGGAATTATTTGATCAACTCAATCCTGACTTAGTAGTTCTGGATGTAAATTTACCCGACACCACTGGCTACAAACTATGTCAAGAAATGCAAAGCCGCACGGGCGTGTTTGTGTTGATGCTGACCAGCCGCAACGATGAAGCTGACAAAATGAAAGGGTTTGCCGAAGGTGCTGACGACTACATTACTAAACCCTTCAGTCTCGTAGAGATTGGAGCTCGCATAGCAGCTATTTTGAAACGCAAGCGCATTGTTACTTCCGCAGAACAACAAAGCCTGGTTTTTGGACAGCTACTGATAGATCCCGTCCGCCGCGAGGTGATTCTGGGCAATCAAATAGTTGCTTTGACTGCTTTAGAATTCGACCTGCTGTACTGTTTGGCCAGCAAGCCCGGTCGCGTTTGGAGGCGATCGGAACTGCTGCATGAAGTGTGGGACTACGAGTATGTAGGAGCCGATCGCGTGGTGGATGTCCATATCGGTCAAATTCGCCGCAAAATAGAACCCGATGCCAATCAAAATTCCATGATTCAAACCGTCCGCGGCGTGGGTTACAAGTTTGAGGGAACAACCTAGGGGGAAGGGGAATAGGGTTACCAGAAGGGAAAGCAAAAAATCAAAAATATAGCAGAAGCAAGAAGCAAAAAGCCAGTAGCCAGTAGCCAGTAGCCAGTAGCGAGTAGCCAGTAGCCATTAGTTATTGGTTATTGGTTGTTTGGTACCCATGCCCCATGCCCCATGCCCCATGCCCCATGCCCCATGCCCCATGCCCTATGCCCTATGCCCTGTTTCTGCCAAATACTCGCCCACTTCGATCGCCCGCTCAAAACCCCACCGCACGCAATCTCCCAAAGCCACCCCGCCAACGTAGTTGCTGCACAAATACACCCCCGGCAAGGATTTTAAGCCGTTCTCGATTTGTTGCAGGCGCGGTCGATGCCCCAAATTGTACTGAGGAATCGCCCGCTTCCACAGGTTCACAGCCAAAACTTTGGGCTCCGCCGCCAGAGGCTTCAGCAAAATCCGAGATAAATCTCGATGTACCTCCCCAACGATTTGTTCGGGGTCAAGATTGGCGATATCCGAGTCTGTTGCCCCACCGATGTAATTGCTGAGAGTTTGCCAACCAGCAGGCGCTCGATCGGGAAATAAGCTCGAAGTCCAAATCGTCCCCAGGGTGCGAATTCCCTGCCCCCTCGGAATTAAATTTCCAAAACCCACTAATTTACCCTTGACATCCGACAGCGGATATGCTAATACAACGCAGGCAACCGTAGGATAAGTAAAAGCTTGTAAAGCACTGCTAACTTCCGGTTGGAGAGGTGCCAACAACTCCGCTGTGATGTAGGCGGGAGTTGTCAAAACGACGGTGCGCGCCTCAACTTGTTGCTGGCCGTCGGGTGTAGCAAATTCGGCAATGTAAGTTTGGCGTTCCGTGCGTTGGAGGCGAGTTAAGTGCCAATTGAGTTTGAGCCGATCGCCCAATTGAGCAGCGATCGCCTCTGGCAGAGCCTTCAACCCCTGTTTAAACGAACCCAACTCCCCCGGCTTAGTCTGAGGAATATTCGGGTCTACGGGCAATTTCTTCGGCCTTTTTCTAGCAGAAAGCAGCGCGCCCGCCACTAGCCCGCCACCCACATCAGCCATCTGAGTTACCCGGCCAAAAGCAGCCGCCGCACTCAACTGTTGCGGATCGCCGGCATAAACCCCAGAAACAAAAGGTTCCACCAATCGCTGCATCACTTCCGTACCAAGATGGCGTCGGAAAAATTGAGAAACAGTTTCCTCTCCACCCTGCTGCGACAATTGAGAGCCCATAGCCGGCCCCACAAACCCCAAAGCCCCGAAAAGCGCCCGCAGTTTCCCCGGAAAACTCAGTAACTGGGATTGAATCATCGCCGGTGGAGTCATCGGCACCGGTTGCAGTTTCCCTTCCCAATAAACATAACGAGGCAATTTTCGATCGGCAAAAATCAACTCCTGCTTCAGCCCCACATCCACAGCCAACTTCATCAATTCCGGTGTCGGCGCAAAACTATTCGGGCCCTCCTCCCAGAGAAACCCTCCACCTGTCTGAGTTGTAATATTCCCGCCCACCCGTCCCCGACTCTCAGCGACTAAAATCTTCAGGGGAGGCGCAGTCTTACATGGTTTCTGGAGTGCGTGGGCCAGACTCAAACCGCTAATACCTGCACCCACAATCAAGGTATCTACTACATTCGTCATTGGTAATTGCTAATTGCTAATTGCTAATTGGTCATTGGTCATTGGTCATTGGTCATTGGTAATTGGTTATTCTCTAACCGATACTTTTTTGCTAACGTTTGCTAACAAATACATAAGTTGAGATCTGAACTCGAACCTTGCGCGTATCAACCAATGCCCGTAGAAATCTCTACAAGCACTTGTACTATGAGCCGACTGCTTGGTTTTCGCGATCGGACTCTTAGCCAATCTGACTATTTGCTTTGATACTGTAGAGGCAACTTATTTATATAGAGGTTGCTTACTACCAAGGTTTTTCACCGTTCATCCGAGCGGCTAAATTCATTTTACATGGTACAAAGACATCTACCAAATGTAAGCGATTGTTAGCAACAATTAGAAAAAGTCCTACTGTTCATCAACCTTTCTTCCTTCTTCCTTCTTCCTTCTTCCTTCTTCCTTCTTCCTTCTTCCTTCTTCCTTCTTCCTTCAACATCTGCTATATAGCGGTTCTCAAAAAAGTGAGGTATGCCCACGGAACCCTATGCCCTATGCCCCATGCCCTATGCCCAGTCGTACCTCATCTTTCTGAGAAAGGCTATACATTATTGCTACTGCGCAAATCTTGAGGATACTGAAACAGCGTTTCAAGATAAACTCTAGCAGCTTGGCGGTAACTACGCGAGGCTTCAGGCGTAGCGCTGTCGGCATTCTGCAACAAAAACAGTGACAGAGAGGCGCAAAATACTCGGTCTAGATCCCATTCGGGATGAGTTTCCAGGTAGCTTTTGAGGGAATCGTGCAGCGTTTCGGGAATTTCGGCAAAGATACTGACTGTTGGGTTCATCATTTTTTTTAGTCTCGCTAATAAATTGAAAATAGAACCCCCCTTTCGGCAGGATACAGGTGCTGGCACTGCCGAAATCAGAGCGTTTTTTTAGGTCGGTCGCATCATTGTGCGCTATTAGGGGGTGGGTTTGTCAATGTAGCGAAATATTACAAAGTCCAGGAGATCCCAAAAAGATTTACGAAATAATCAGCTTTTCGGCGCATTTTTTGTTACATATCTTTATATTTTGGAGTTTTTATGAGGGATTTGTCAGCAGGTTAACAAAATCCCCAATTCACCAGCAAGATCGGACCGTGCCGTTAATTTCTGTGGAAAACTTCGTCAAATCTGTGGAAAACCTCTCACTTGCCTGTGGAAACGCTGTGGAATGTTTGGGAAAAACTAAGGGAAAAAATAAGAATTGCAAAGGGGGATGGGGAATTGGGCGAAGCGAAGCTCCGGGATGGGGCCTTGGGCCTTGGTAGCCCACTCCCCCTTTCCCCCTCTCTCCCCCTCTCCCCCTCCTCCTTCAAGAGTCCCACTCTGTTGCTTTTTGGCGAATTGTTACCAGCTCTGCCGGGGGCATTTTGTCGAGATTCGCTAAAATAAAGCTCATTCGCCCGATCGCCTGCAATTTTTCCCGGTGGCGCGCCAAGAAGTCCCAATAGAAAAAATTGAAGGGACAGGCATTTTCGCCCGATCGCACCGTGCGATCGTACTTGCACCCCCGACAATAATCGCTCATCTTATTGATGTAATTCGCAGACGCCGCGTAGGGTTTCGACGCTAACACACCCCCATCGGCAAACAAACCCATGCCCAGCACATTTGTCTGCATTACCCAGTCGTAAGCATCAATAAATGCACTGTGGAACCAGTTTTCCAGCTCCTGGGGCGAGATTCCAGCAATTAGACCAAAATTGCTCAAAATCATCAATCGCTGGATGTGATGCGCGTAACCGCTGCTTTCGACTTGAGTTAAAACTTGGTGCAAACAGTTCATATCAGTTTTGCTAGCATCCCAAAAAAACTCCGGCAGCGGCCGAGTGTGGTTAAACCAATTCTTCTGAAAATAATCAGCATCTACATAAAAATAAACGCCACGAATGTATTCTCGCCAGCCGAGAATTTGGCGGATAAAACCTTCGACGCTGTTTAAATCTAAGTCATGCTCGCCGCAGGCTATTTCTGCCGCTTGAATAACTTCTAAAGGATGCAGCAACCCAATATTCAGATAAGGAGAAATTAGCGAATGCCACATCGTTTCCTCCCCCGTTACCATCGCATCTTGATAGGGCCCAAAGGTGGGGAGACGCTGGGCGATGAAATTATTTAATACTTGCAATGCTTGCTCTCGCGTCACCCCCCAGCGGAAAGGTTCAACATCTCCGTAAGTTGGGAAAGACAGAGACTTAACTTCTGCGATCGCTTCTTGAGTTATTTCATCCGGTTCAAACCAAATAGCTGGCGGTGTATTCAGCTTACCTTTTGGTGGCTGGCGATTTTCCTTGTCAAAATTCCACTTACCGCCGACAGGTTTACTTCCATCCATTAAAATCTGGAATCGCTGGCGACTGACTCGATAAAAGTCTTCCATTAACAGGCGTTTGCGACTGGATGCCCAATCTTTAAATTCTGTTTCACGACCGAGGAATTGGTTGTTGGCAATTAAGGTAAGTTGGCAGGGAAGTTGCAAGTTTTGGATCGTCTGTAAAAAAGGGCGATCGCTCGGTGTCATCACCCGCAACTCAGTGATATTATGAGCTTGAATCCAAACTTTCAGAGGAGTTTCAAATTCTTCAGATTTTGCGTAAGTAACTTGATAACCACTGTCGCGTAATTCTGCCGCAAAATGCCGCATCGCCGACCAAATTAATACTAATTTCTGTTGATGATAGGGACGTTCTCGAACGTGCTGCAAAGATTCAATTAAGATGACTAGGGAAACTCGATCGTCAAGTGTGGCGAGAGCAGCTTGGTTCTGCCCAAGTTGATCGCCTAATATCCAAACGCCAACACTCATCTTATTTTTGTTCCTTTTTCTTGGGTATGATTTGCGATTTTTACCCACGTTGCTAGTTACAGGCAGGAACGATCATAGCAACTCGATTTACTAATGACAAATAACCCTCCCCAATCACAATAACCAATAACTAGCAACTTGAGTCACTTTAACTATTATCCTGAAAACTTACTAGAGCATAACATTGATTTCCAAAGGTATGGCAACCGGCCAGCAAATCTAAACTCAATGTCGGTGTATCCTTCATGTGTTAATAATTTCGTCAGTGTCTCTAATGAAAAAAATTTGATGTGACCGTTATCCCAAAGCACGGTAAAATGTTTGTCCATTTTTCCACTAATAGCCAAGGCAAGATTTTTTAAATAGCCGTGATACGGGGTGGAAATAATTAGCCTACCTCCGGGCTTGAGACATTTTTTGGCAGTTTTTGCTAGTTCTTTGGGATAAAGTAAGTGTTCGATTACTTCAATTGCTAGGACAACATCGAATGAATGCAGCATCTCAGTGTCGGGTAGTTCGTAAATATTGGCTTCGATAAATTGACACTCTGGGAAACTTTGACGGGAGATGGCAATTCCGGGTGCAGAAGTGTCCACGCCGACAACTTCACAGCCGTGCTCTGCGATGACGTGACTGAGGCTGCCATTGCCGCAGCCTAGATCTAAAACTCGGAGTTTTCTCTGGCTGGTGGCTTCCAGTTTGACCAGCATTTCCAACAGGGGGGATAGCAAATAAGCGTGATGATATCTGGGACGGTTATTTGTGTAATAGTAAGTATAGTCGCTAGAGTTTTTTTTCATTGATTGAGGTAGAGAGACTATTGCCGATCGCGTAAATTCACGGAGAGTGGGTGTGCGGGTGAGGTTCAAGGTTCACCGCAGTAGGTTTGTCAGAGTCGAGTGGCGACTCAGCAGTCTCCTGGTTTAACTGGTGAATGGTTGTCACCGAATCAGTCGGATGTGGACAGAAATTTTTCACAGGGTGCAGAATATAGAATCTGATGTCTCAAACCGGCTTCTCTCCAAGGTATTGGGCAAGAAAATGCCGATCGGGCAAAAATGATCTCCCTTCACTAGCCTCCCAAAGAACATTCAGGCTGTTAAGCGGAGCTCCTAGTGTAATTACCAGGAAAACTATTTTCCCGATCATCCCCGACAATCCCGGATAATTGACATGGGTCACGTCAAAGTGTGACAATAGTCCATAACCAGAGCGAATTTACACCGATGACTACTCTGACATACTGCAAAGCACTTCCGACACCAATATATGAGTTAAACCCACTGGGCCAAACTCAGCTAGAAATGTTTTTGAGTGCTTATACCCCAATTTTCCACAATGCAGTATGTGAAACGGTGAACTTTATCCTCTCAGGTGTTGACTTTAACCAATCTCAATGGCGAACCCATTTACAAGACAATTACGGGATTAGTGCTCGACACGCCCTGGGTGTTATCTCAGCCGCCAAGGGTGCTGTTGGTAGTGCAAAAGAATGTCGGATTTTACATATCAAAACCTTAGAAGGTCAAGCCAAATCCTGTGCAGCTTGGTTGAAGAAGGCAGAAAGGAAACTGAAGAATGCTCGGAAATTTTACGCCGCCCCCAATTGGCGCGAGCGTAAAAAAGGGTGTGTTTTTCCCTTATCCTGCTCTCTCAAATCTCGCCAAACCTCTTGGCAGAATTTACGGTTTCAAATCCATCACAAAAAGCGTAAATTACACAGATATCAGGAACAAATATCGGCTTTAAGATTGGCTCCTATTAGGGTATCAGTCCCCCGACTTGTAGGGACACGGCACGCCGTGTCCCTAGGAAAAGGCAGTGCCGTGTCCCTAGGAAACGGCAGTGCCGTGTCCCTACTGGGTTGTAAAAATGAGTCATTTGGCAATCAGGTATGTCAATGGGATGGTCATAATTTAAAATTGAGAGTCCCCGCCTGTTTAGAATCAAAATTTGGTAAGTATGTCGAGTCGAAAATTGGTGATTTTCCTCGCAACATTAACCGATTACCTGCTAATTGTGCTAAAACTTGGCACTTCTATTACAAATCGGGTAAGTGGTGTGCGGCTGTGAGTTTTACCCCATCAGAAGTTAAGCGAGTATCGAGTTCTGTAGATTATGGATGTATCGGTATTGATCTGAATCCGGGGTCCATTGGTTGGGCTTATATCGACAAGGAAGGGAATTTAAAAGCTCATAATCAAATACCATTACAAACGGGACTCCCGAAGGGTCAACAACAGGCTCAAATTGTTAAAGCTTGTCGGGAATTGGCGAAACTAGCCAGCCATTATCAATGTCCCATTGTGGGTGAAAAATTAGACTTTTGTGCTAAGAAAGAACAACTAAGAGAACGGGGTAGAAAGTATGCTCGAAGCCTTTCTCATTGGGTTTATTCTCGGTTTTTCAAGTTGTTAAACTCTATTCTTTCTAATCTGGGGATAGAATTGATCGCAGTAAATCCGGCTTATTCGAGTATCATTGGCTTGGTTAAATACCTGAAAATGTATGGTTTAGCTAGTGATGAATCAGCGGGTTTAGTGATGGCTCGTCGAGGGATGAGGCTATCAGAAAAGATCCCAGGCTCCTTAACCGCCGCCTTTGAGGTGAACTCAACTAAGCAGGTTTGGAGCCTGTGGAATCAACTTAATAAAAAAATCAAGTGTTCTGGTATGGTAACAACTAGACATTGTTACTTTGCTATCTCTAACTGGGATTTCCTGGCCAACCCCTTGGACTCGCCCGCTCGCGTAGTCGAAGGGAAGCGTAAGCACTAGGAAAGAATGCTTAAGAAACTTAAACAGCCTAGTTTGTCCGGCTTTTTCGGGATTTTTTGAAGCTGAAGATACTGAGCATCGAGAAGGAGGACAGTGGCTTCTATAATTGTGTTTAACTGTTGTTCAGCAACTGTCTTGTCCGGTCAGAAAAGTACCCTCAACAGATGCGCTAGTCGGTCTGGTTTGTTTCACTATGGTCGCTGTTGGGTCCTACACCTTAATTTAGATATGTCCTATGGTTAAGTTAGGTCAATCCTCCTTTCGCCGTATTTTACTGTCGCGGATTTTGTTGCTCAGCGTACCTGTTCTACTGGTGGGGGAGTATGTTACCTATCGCAAGGCACGCTCCATGCTTCTGGAAACTGCTCGTCAAAACTTGACAGAAAGTGCCGTCAGAAAAGCAGAAACTATTGAACAGTGGGCGAAATCGCTGAAGTCGAATCTGATCGGCGCTTCAGAAAACTCGCTCTTACAGTCTGTAGAGCCGAAGGATTATCAAAAGTTGATCTCGCAGCTAGGGCAGCGGTTGCCGGCGCAGGTTGATTGCTTGCAATTGACGAATTTGCAGACAAATCAAGTGATAGCCAGCACTTGTGGCCCTCAACAGATTCACTCGCAGTCGCCACCTGCTAATTTTTGGCCGCAGCAACAGCAGCAGGCGCTACTGGACGACAAGAGCGTTTACATCAGTCTGTCGTGGCCAAATATGCAGCAGGGGAAACTAAACGACAAGAATCCCGTTTCCCCAGCAGCGAAGTTTTCAGATGGGAGTAAAAAGGGCCAAGAGGGCAAGGAAAGCCCGGTTAGTTTGGTGTTGAGCGCTCCTGTTTACATTCGTCAAGGCAATGGTCGGCAATTGACTTATGCTTTGAGTTTGCAGTCGGCACTGCCGGTGCAAACCAGTGCTCCGAAGGGGTCTCTGGCTGGCTATACGGTGGCGATCGACCAAGATGGAACGATTTTGGCACACCCGAATATTGACCGCGTGGGCCGCAATATCGACCAGGAGGCGGATGCCGATCGCTTGAAGAGTATCGTCAAAAGGGCGATCGCCGGAGGACAGGCGGCTTTTCTGCACCTGTTTTCTTTTGAAAGAAATGGTGTGGAGTTGCTCGCTGGGTACGCCGCTATCCCCAGTCCTTTAACTCAAAAAGAGAACAGCAAGTGGATTATTTTAGCTGTCTCTCGTTTGGATTATGCTCTGTCAGGTCTCGAAGAAATTCAGCAGGTTTTATTTAATCTGATTGTGGGTTTGGTTGCTGCTAGTATCATCGCGACTTTATATTTGTCTCGCGATTTAGCCCGTCCTTTAGAAAAGCTGAGAGACTACGCACTGAAAGTCGATACAGAAGCGCCACAGGGATTGCCACAAAATTTGCAAATTAAGGAATTCAATCAATTAGCAGAGGCCCTAAATAGCATGGTGCTGCGGCTCAGTTCGTGGGCTGGAGAATTGGAGGTGGCAACGAAGGAAGCCCAAGTTGCTAATCAGTTAAAAAATGAGTTTTTGCGGAATATTTCTCACGAGTTGAGAACTCCGCTGAATGGCATGATTAGTTTTCTGCAATTGGTGCGGGACGGCTACTGCGATGACCGAGATGAGGAGATGGACTTTTTGCAACAGGCCCACGACTCGGCAATGCTATTGCTCAATATCATTAATGATATTTTGGATATTGCTAAAATTGAATCAGGCTCGTTCTCAGTAATTTCGGAAGTAATTGATCTGACCGAGGTGCTTGAGGAAGCGGTTGATTTGCAGGCCGTTCCGATCAAGGAAAAAGGTTTGAATTTGAGTTGGCCAGCCGCTCGCGATCCAATTACTGTTTATGCAGACCCGGAGAAGCTCAAGCAGGTGTTTTTGAATGTGTTGAGCAATGCGGTTAAGTTTACGGAGTCCGGCAGCATTAGTATATCTATGAATCTTGAATCTAGGAAAATCAAAAGTCCTGATGTTGTCAACGGGAATGTACCAGAAAGTACGACAAGCCGCTTCGGTGAAAGCGAATGGGTGGTGGTGACTGTTAAAGATACTGGAATTGGTATCGATCCTGAGCAACAGCAGAAATTGTTTCAACCTTTTGTGATGGCTGACGGCTCTACGACTCGCAAATTTGGCGGCAACGGCTTGGGCTTGGCTATCTCTCGGAAGATCATGGAATCTATGAAAGGGAGCATTACGCTGCACAGTACGGGTATCAATCAAGGTGCTACTGTGGTAATTTCTTTGCCTGTTACTCAGCAGTCGAATTCTTCTGTCGATCGCCAGGATTTGCTAATGGAAAATGCCCTGTTGAAAAGTTATGAGTGATCGGTGAATTAGGGGCCAATTGTTAAGGGTTGTCCACCGAGTTGGAGGGATTTGCTCAAAGCGCTGAGAATACGGATTAATTGGACGGAGGCCGAGCCGGAAGAGGTCGGGCAGCGGGTATTTGTTTGGACGCAGTTGAGGAAGCGATCGCACACTTGACGCAGCGGTTCTACTGGTTCTAAACTCAATACTTCGCGACTTTTGATTAGAGTTTGCTGGGAAGTTTGAGAAGGGATAAAACTGTTTTCGTCGCCCCCGCCATCTGAATTGCCTCGCTGTAAAATTAGGGGCGCTTCTGGCGACATTTCATCAAAAATCAAGGTTCCCAAACTGCCAATAACTGTTAAGCGTCGCTGTTTGTCGGGATTGAGCCAGCACAGGTGAATAAATGCTTGAAATCCGTCGGGATAGGTGAGTGTTACCCAAACCAAATCTGCTAGTCCTTCTAAAGGATTCACAGTTAAAAATGAAGGGTAAAATTGATTTTGTATTCCTTCTGACTTCTCAAATACAGTGCCGATCGCACTTACTAGAATAGGTGTTTGTTGCAGCCAAGTATTGAAAATGGCGATGTCGTGGATAGCTAAGTCCCACAGGGCATCAACATCGTGCCGCACGGGTTCGAGATGGGTGCGCTGGGCGTAACCGTAGCGCAATTTTCCGAGTTTATGTTGTTGAATAATTGTTTGGCCTCGATGGACTGCTGGATGGAATAAATAAGTGTGATCGACGAACAGTTGTCGCTGCTGTTTTTCGGCTAACTGACAAAGTTCTATTGCTTCAGACAAGTTGAGGGCGAGAGGTTTTTCTACTAAGACATGGTAGCCACCTTTGAGGGTGGCTCGTGCGAGAGTGTAGTGAGTGGAGGCTGGGGTGGCGATCGCAACGGCTTCTAATCCTGGCAATTCTTGGACTTGCGACCAATCACCAGCTAAAATTACATTTTCATTGAGATTAAACTGTTTTTGCACAGAAACCAATGAATCTGGGTTCGGATCTACGATCGCTAAAACTGCGCTGTGGGGATGTTCGAGAAAGTTGCGAATTAGGTTGACTCCCCAGCGGCCAGCACCCAATACAGCTATTCCGATTTTCATTTATTATATTTAAAAATTGCAGAGTAATTATACTATGTAATGTTATTTATTATTGGTTATTAGCATCCGCAAACAAATAACTACTGACTAATGACTACTGACTACTGACTGCTGACTGCTGACTACTGACTACTAACTAATTTATTAAAAGCAGCCTGAGCGGCGGCTTGTTCGGCAGCTTTGATCGATCGGCCTTTTCCCCATGCTAGCAACTCTTCCAGAAGTCTAACTTCTGCGGTAAAACGATCCTCACCGCCCTGGACTGTCCCGGTTTCTTTCACAGTATATTTTGGCAAAGTTTTGTATTTGCCTTGAGTCAATTCTTGGAGAGCAGCTTTGTAGTTTTGGCGGGCTGGATCGCTGCGAATTTCGGTAGCTAGCCGTTGAAAATGAGGGTCTAACCAAGGGCGAATTAATTCTAACGTATGGCTACTCAAATAAAGGGCCGCAAGTACGGCTTCCAAAGCATCAGCCAGTCGGCTTTCTGCCCCTGTTTTGTCGCTGGCGGCACTGCTGGAAACAATCAAATAGCGATCGAATCCGTAACTTTCAGCGATTTTGGCAAGAATGCGATCGCTCACCAGGATCGATCGAATAGCAGCAAATTCGCCTACAGGACAGTCGGGATAAATCTCGAACAACAATTCCGATGCAGTCAGCCGCACAACTGCATCGCCGACAAATTCTAGTTGCTCATAATTTGCTTTAGCTGAAGCACTCGAATGAGTCAAAGCTAAATCGAGCAGATGCCATTTAATCGCAGGATTTTCGGGCAGTCCTAATTTTTCAATTAGTTTTTTAAGTTCTTTTTGGCGGCCCGGATAAATAAGACTCATTTGTTATTTGTTATTTGTTATTTGTTATTTGTTATTTGTTACTTGTTATTTGTTATTTGCTCCTTCTTCCTGACATCCGTTAAATCCGTTACCTAATCCGTTGCCGAACTTCCTTCTGACTGGGATTTGGGAGGGGAAAAAGTAGGACATAAGCCGGGTTCTGTTCTCTCAACTGCAAGCAATTTTCGAGGGCAGTTATCTATCTGGGACGCCTGTTACCAGACGCCTCAAGCGGTACCAAAAAACGGAACCGGTAAAAGACCAACCGTAGTCCCTCCGACCTTGCTCCCAACCGGGGTTTACCTAGCCAGCACCTCTCGATGCTGCTGGTGCGCTCTTACCGCACCTTTGCACCCTTACCAAATTAGTTGTTGCTTTGCAGTCAAAAATCCTCAGTTACTTACTAATGACCAATGACTGCTGACTGATGACTAATTGGCGGTATCTTTCTGTGGCACTATCCTCACGATCGCTCGCACTGGGCGTTACCCAGCAAGTTTGGTCTTTCGGGAGCCCGGACTTTCCTCAGACTAGCTTTCGCTAATCCGCAACCGCCTGCGCCTACTTTCTCCCCAGATTTATTATACTCGATCGCTCGTTACTTTCCTCGGTCATCTTTAACAGGAGAAAAATTTTCAAACCAGCCGCGCCGCCAGAAGAAGTAAATTAAACCCGAGGCGATCGTCACCATCAGCCCCCAACAAAGGGGATAACCAAAATACCAGTTCAGTTCTGGCATATTCAAGGGAGATTTCTCCGTATTGAAATTCATGCCATACACTCCAGCCACAAAAGTTAGAGGAATAAAAATGGTAGAAATCACTGTCAGCAGTTTCATAATTTCATTCATTTTATTACCAACAGAAGACAGGTAAACATCCATCAAACCCGAAGACAATTCTCGGTAAGTTTCCACCATATCCATCACCTGCACCGTGTGATCGTAACAGTCGCGCAGATAAATTCGCACCTCGGGACTGATCAAATCGCTGCTATCGCGAATTAAAATATTAATTGCATCCCGCTGCGGCCAAATTGCGCGGCGGAGAGTCAGCAATTCTCTGCGGATTTTATAGATTTTTTCAAGAGTTTTGCGGGTGGGCCGCACCACCACTTCATCCTCCAGTTCTTCAATCCGCTCTCCGTAAAGTTCTAATACTGGAAAAAATCCATCTATAATCGAATCTAACAGACTATAAGCCAGATAATCTGCTCCGTGTTTGCGGATAAGTCCTTGTCCTTTACGAATGCGATCGCGCACGGTTTCAAAGCAATCATAGTCCGGTTCTTCCTGAACACTTAACAGGTAATGTTTCCCCAAAATCAAACTCACTTGTTCTTTATGAAACTGATCTGAATTTGGCAGTAACATCACCATCCAAGCAATAATTAAAATGTGGTCTTCATAGTCTACAACCTTCGGTCGCTGGGGAACATTAACTACATCTTCTTGAGCCATCAGATGCAAATTAAAGACTTCACCCATTTGCCGCCAAGTTTCTTTATTTCCCAATCCCAACAAATCCACCCAAGAAACAGATTCTGTATCTAAATAGGCAGCAGCTTCTTGAGGATTTGCTAATTTTGAGCGAGTAGCTGTGGCCTCGCAATAGTCAATTAATACAATATCGGCCGGTGGTGCGTCGGGCTCTAAGTCTAGAGTTCCCGGCAGCGCCCCCGGATCGTCATAAAAATAATCAACGTAGGAATCATCATCATCATCATCATCTTTAATTGGTTTTGCAACAGCAATAGACCTATTTATGCCTTTGTATACCATGTTAATATTCCCTAGTTTTAGGATCTTTAATTAGATTATCATTTTTTCAGTAAAACAACCAATAACTAATGACTAATGACTACTGACTAATGACTACTGACTAATTACCTTTGGCGAATTGGAATTTCGATCGCAAATTTAGTTCCTCCTCCCGGTGCAGAAATGCAGCGCAGGGAGCCACAGTGTCTTTCTACCACAATCTGATAGCTAATCGACAGTCCCAAACCAGTACCTTTTCCTACAGGTTTAGTAGTAAAAAAGGGATCAAATATCCGAGATTTAACAGATTCTGCCATTCCTGGGCCATTATCTGAAATTGCGATCGCAATCCGATTATTTTCCAAAACCTCCGTCTGAATCCGAATCGAAGGTGAGGCGTTGCAACTTACAGGTAAACCCGGAAAATCTTGCCGTTCGGTTTCCGAATCACCCGCCAATTCCCCCTTCCTATTTCTGACATCTACCAAAGCATCAATAGCATTATTTAAAATATTCATAAATACTTGATTTAACTGTCCGACATAGCACTGTACTGGTGGTAGTTTGCCATATTCTTTAACTATTTCAATATTGCGAATTCTGCCATTTTCTTTGAGTCTGTGTTGCAAAATTAACAGAGCACTATCAATTCCTTCATGAATATCAACACGCTTGATATCCGATTCTTCTAGACGAGAAAAGTTACGCAAAGACAAAACAATGTGGTGGATGCGATCGGCTCCTGTTTGAATTGAGTTGAGTAGGTGCGGGAAATCCTGTTGGATAAATTCTATTTCTATTTCCTCAGCTAACTCTGCAATCGCAGCAACAGGTTCGGGGTAATGTTCTTCGTACAAACTGCACAATTGTAGCAAGTTTCTGGCGTAATCCCTAGCGTAAATGATATTCCCGTAAATAAAACTTACAGGATTATTAATTTCGTGAGCAATTCCCGCGACTAGCTGTCCCAAACTAGACATTTTTTCCGCTTGAATTAGTTGAGCTTGAGTTGTTCCTAATTGTTTCAATGTTTGTTCTAACTGGCGATTTTTATCTTTTAATTGAGATTCGGCTTGTTTCCGCAGAGTTATGTTGCGAGCTAGAATAATAATTTGATCGGAATTAAAAGGCAACAGTCTGGCTTCATAAGTTTTTTCTACTTCCGACATGGAAAGCGAATATTCTATGTCCCTCGAATTTCTGTGTTCGGAAATTTCCAAGATTGCTTGAGCAAATTGGCTGGCGACATTTTGGGGCAATATGTCTGTCATTCGTTGGCCCATAAAATGTTCGGTAGGTAGGTATAAATCCGAGGAACTTCCTGACAAATAATCCAAGATTATACCGTCAGAATCTAGTCGGAAATACAAATCGGGCAAAGCGCGAAAAACAGCTTCTAACTCTGAAGTTTTTTGGCGCAATGCTTCTTGGGCGTAGTAGCGATCGCTAATATCAAAAATCACCCCATCCAAACAGTAAACGCTCCCATCTTCAGCGAATACAGGAGAACCTTTATCCCACACCCATTTAATTGTTCCGTCTGCTGCCAGCAAGCGATATTCCAAGCTATAGCACTGTTTATTTTCTATTTCTTTCCGAATTGTTTCTTCTACTTTTGCCAAATCTTCCGAGTAAATAACGCTGGCAAAAGTCCGCCCTCCCCTGTCGGGAGGCGAGAGAAAATCAGCAGCAGGATAGCCCGCTAGCAAGTAAACAGCATCGCTAATAAAAGTTGTCGAAAAATCGCAGCGCCAGCGATAAACTACTCCCGGAATATTAGCTACTAAAGAGCGAAATCTTGCTTCACTTCTACGCAAAGCTTCTTGAGCTTGATGGCGTTCAGTAATATCGTGAGCGAAAGCCAGCACTGCGAATACATTGCCTTCAGCGTCACGCAGAGGGACTTTTTGGGTATCAAAAATATGTACTGAACCATCAGCAAATGTTGCTGGATCGCAGGGATTGTGGATTATTTCGCCAGCCATTACAGCCGAGTCGTCTGTGCGGAAGCCTCGGATATTTTCTGCGGGATTGCCAAATACTAATTCTTCGGCAAATCCTAATTCAAGGTCGTTTTTTCCAATGGTTTCTTCTAGGGTTTTGCCAATAGCTTCAGCGAAACTCTTGTTTGCCAAAATGTAGCGAAAATTTTGATCTTTGGCAAAAATCCAATCACTGCTTTTGTCAATGACAGTCCGCAGCAATTGTTCGGAACGTTCGGTTTGTTCCAAAGCTGCCTTGAGTTCTAATTCCAGGCATTTGCGATCGGTAATATTTTCAAAAGCAACGCCGACGCAGTTGTTGGGTAATGGGAAAGCTTTCATAGAAAAAGCACGAGTTATTCGCTCGCATTCATCGCAGTCAATATCTTCAAGTTCTACGGCTTTCTGACCACGAATTACCGATGCAAATACTTGGGGAATATTTTTAGACCGCGAATTTGGAAAAATCTCGTCGATTGTCATTCCCAAAACATCGGCCATTTCTAATCCGGTAAACTTGGTAGCCGCGGGATTGGAAGCGATCGCCCTTAAGCTGCTGTCGTCGTTTATATTTTCTAAATGGTAGACGTACAAACCTATTTGCATATTTTCGACAATTTGGTCGTAGAGACGCACGCTTTCGTCTACCTGGCGGCGTTCGGTGATATCTTCAGTAATACCTAAAACGTATTGGGGATTGCCTTGAGCGTCGAGAATTGGCACTTTGCGGGTATGCAGTATTCTCAAACCTTTGTGGCGAGTTTGGATCGGTTCTTCGGCTATGTCTTTAACGATCGAGTTGCTGTCATAACCTGTTAATATTTCTCTGTCTTGTGCAGTGAAAACATCAGCTTGTTCTTTGGGATAAATGTCATAGTCATTTTTGCCGATCGCCTCTTGGCTAGTCACACCTGCGATCGCCTCTCCCGCTTTATTCCACAACACAAATTTTAGGGAGGAAGCATCTTTAGCAAAAACTCCCACCGGCAGATTTTCTACAACCGAATTGAGGAACCCTTTAGCTGCTTTCAAATCGGCTTCTGCACGCTTGCGCTGGATGCCTAAAGCAATGACATCAGCAACCGATGCCAGAGTGTCCAGAAAAGCTTGTGTCAGCGGCTGGTGGCTGACAATTCCCATGACTCCCACCAGCCTTTCTTCGACAATCAAGGGGTAGCCTGCGAAGGTAAAAATCTGCTTTTGGAAATTGGAACTTGCCGCTAGTTGGCGACTATTAATAATCGCCAATTCCGCATAATTTCCAGTTGTTTCTGCCCCGGATTCTGACTCCCAGCGTCCCAAATTATTCAGTTCAAATCCGCAGTCAATTTCCGGTTTTTGCTGTTGGGCGATCGAGTTAACCTTACTTTGAATAAAGCTAGTCACAGCTTCTGTGCGAATGTAGACTCCGGCGGCGGCTTGCTGTTCGAGAATATTTTCTTGATAGTTTAAAGTCCAAATTTCAGCAGAAGCAACATCGAGATTTTGCACCATTGCTTCGCAGCAGGGAAGCAAGATATCTTGGGGGTGTTTGGTGAGGGCAATGCCGACATCAGCCACCATTGCTGTCAGGCGAGAACCTTGAGCTTTTTCTGCTTCCAGCAGCTTGCGATCGGTGATATCTTCCACTAAAGAAAGTACCGTAAAAGTATCCCCGCTGCGAATAATCGAGTTAAACCAGCGACACCAAATCACCTCTCCGCTTTTAGTATGATTGCGATTAATAGAAGTATTGCCTTGTCCCGCAGCCAGTTCAAGTTCGATCGCACTTACAGCCTCTCTATCTTCCTCGCAAACTAAGCCCAAATCGCCAAACTGCTTGCCCATCATTTCATCCGATGTCCAGCCAAAAATATCTTCAGCGCGTTTCGACCACTGAACGATCCGAAAATCTTCATCCCAGCCTACCATTGCCAGGGGAGTATTAGCGGCATTCAACCATAGTAAATGGTTCGAGTGGCGCAACTGCTCAGTTTTCTGCTGTTGCCAGCGGTAGTGCCTGGTAATATCTCGACCAACACTAAAAACCCGCATCTGGTTGCTAGAGGCATCCACAACTGGCGTGTAAGCCGTTTCGTAAATTTTTATCCCGCCGTCTTTTGCTGTCACTTCGTGGATAGCAATTCTTTTTTCCCCTGTAATTAATACTTGTTGCAGGCAGGCATCTATCTGTGCAATAATATTTTTTAGAGCTGGATTGTTGGGATATAATTGCAGTAATTCGTGACTTGTTTTGTTGGCTATTTCGACAGGTTCTAATCCCATCCAGGCGGCGGCAACAGGATTAACAGATATGTACTTTTGCTGTATATCGAACTCTAGGAAAGCATCAACAGAGTTAGATAAGAATGACTGAAACCAGTTGATAACTTCCGGCATGGGTATTTTTCAAGCTGTTGCAAGTTAAGCTCAAGCATTTTGATAAAAATAGTTTAACTTACTCAAAGATTTTGTGCAGCCTAGCACTTTTACGCCCGCAACAACTCTTGACGATCCAAAAATTTAATTTAAAGTTTTTTATCAGAAAATTGGGTTTAAAACCCCGTCCTTGTAGGACGGCTTTTTCCATTGTTAAGTAATATAACAACATCCATCTAAACAAATGAATATGGGAGAATAAACAGATCAGACAAGATTTAAAAACCTACCCCCGGACTGGGGGAAAGTCTACGCCCAAAACATTCACAGAGGAGACATGACTACGCACTTACGTGCAAACGTGGTCAGCCTGGGAACTAAGCGCAATAGGGATATTAAGACCGAAAAGTCTTAAGAATCCCCATGCCTTTAGGCTGGGGAGTGTCAAGGAGATAGCTTAATTAAAGCAGATTTTCTGTTTCTTAACAAGACGCAACCTATACAAAACATATAGCGGTTCGGTAATTGGGTCTAGGGCATGGGGCCTAGGGCATGGGGCATGGGGCATGGGGCATGGGGCATGGGGCATTGGTAATTAGTAACTAATGACAACAGTCAACAGTCAACTAATGACTGCTGACTGCTGACTAATGACTAATGACTAATGACTAATGACTACATCATGCCCATGCCGCCCATGCCGCCCATGCCGCCCATGCCGCCCATGCCGCCCATGCCGCCCATGCCGCCCATGCCGCCCATGTCGCCCATGTCGCCACCGGCCTTTTTCTTCTCTGGTTTTTCGACAATCACAGCTTCAGTGGTCAACACCATACCAGCAATGGAACCAGCATTTTGTAAAGCCGATCGCACTACCTTAGCAGGGTCAATAATCCCGGCCGCAATCAGATCTTCGTACACGTCAGTGAGAGCATTGTAGCCAAAATTCAATTCGCTAGCCCGAACTCGCTCGATCACGATCGAACCTTCAACGCCTGCATTGTCAGCGATTTGACGCAAAGGAGCTTCCAAAGCTTTCGCAACCAAATCAGCACCAAGCTGTTCTTCCGCGTCTAAGGTATCTCGGATCGCGTCTATCTTTGTAATCAAGTGAATTAGCGTTGTGCCACCTCCGGCAACGATACCTTCTTCCACAGCAGCTTTAGTAGCGTTCAGAGCGTCTTCAATACGCAGTTTACGGTCTTTGAGCTCGGTTTCGGTGGCTGCGCCGACTTTAATTACAGCGATGCCGCCGGCGAGTTTGGCGATGCGTTCGGTTAGCTTTTCCTTGTCGTAATCGGAATCCGTCGCCTCTAGCTGTTGGCGGATTTGCACAATCCGTTTTTGGACATCAGCTTTGTGTTCTTCGCCAGAAACAATGACAGTGTTTTCTTTGTCGATCGTAATTTTGCGGGCGGTACCGAGCATTTCTAGGGTTGCGGTATCAATGCTGAGTCCGACTTCTTCAGAAATCAGTTGGCCGCCGGTCAGAACGGCGATATCTTGAAGCATAGCTTTGCGGCGCTCGCCAAATCCGGGAGATTTGGTGGCTGCGATGTTCAATACGCCACGGGCTTTGTTGACTACCAGAGTTGCCAAAGCTTCGCCTTCAATATCTTCGGCGATAATTAGCAGCGGTTGACCGGTGCGGGCGATTTTTTCGAGAATGGGGACGAGCTCTTGAATGGAGCTAATTTTTTTGTCGGTAATCAGGATGCGAGCGTTTTCGTACTCAACTTCCATGCGATCGGTGTTGGTGACGAAATATGGAGAAAGATAACCCCGATCGTACTGCATCCCTTCGACAACTTCCAATTCTGTTAACAGAGATTTCGACTCTTCAACAGTAATTACGCCATCTTTGGTGACTTTTTCCATCGCTTGAAAAATCATGTTGCCAACTTCTTCGTCGTTACCGGCGGAGATAGTGGCGACTTGAGCAATTGCAGCCCCTTCGACGGGTTTAGCCAATTTGGCGATTTCCAGAACCAAATGGGCGATCGTTTTCTCAATTCCCCGGCGCAGGGCGACTGGATTTGCGCCTGCGGCGACATTCTTCAAGCCTTCGCGAATCAGAGATTGAGCCAGAACCGTAGCGGTTGTAGTGCCATCCCCTGCAATATCTTTAGTTTTGGAGGCTACTTCTTGAATCAAGCGAGCGCCAGTATTTTCCAAAGGATCTTCAAGTTCGATCTCCCTGGCAACCGTGATACCATCGTTAACGATTTGGGGGGCGCCGAACTTCTTTTCCAGTAAGACGTTCCGGCCTTTCGGGCCCAAGGTAATGCGGACAGCATCGGCGAGTTGATTGACCCCGCGTTCTAGGGCCCGCCGAGATTTGTCACTAAATGCAACTATTTTGGTCATGTTTTGTCTCCATTCGCTTACATTAGCAAATTTAGCACTCTCTGAGGCTGAGTGCTAATTCGATCGATTTTAGATTTGGGTTGCGGGCGATCGCCCAGTCCGGTTAAAGTCATCGCAGTGCACAATTCTCGCTTAACAGGCTTTCCGGCCTGTTCCACAAACAGTGAATTTTTTTTGTGGGGAGTAGGGGTTGGGCATCCTGCCTGCCCTAAACTGAATTATCTGTATACCCACGAACATACGGATATAATGTGATTTGTCACATTTATTAATCAAATTTTCCCTCTTCCTCATTCCTTCTTCCGACCTTCATCGGACTTTCATCCGTTACATCCCGTACATTGCTCGTTGCCGAACTTCCTTCTTCCGACTTTCATCGGACTTTCATCCGTTACATCCCGTACATTGCTCGTTGCCGAACCTCTACCTATGGCTCGTTATTCTCGACTGCAAAAACTGGGCTCTTATATGCGCCCGCACTGGAAACAGGCATTTTGGGGCGTTTTCTCCCTGTTAATTGTCAATGCTGTGGGCGTTTACATTCCCCTGCTGATTCGGAATGCAGTTGACACTCTGCAAGTAGCGCTCAAATTTGACCAAGTTTTGAACTACGTGATGCTGATTCTGGTACTCGCCTCAATCATGTGGGTGATTCGGATGGCGTCGCGGATTTTGCTGTTTGGCGTGGGGCGTCAAGTCGAATTTGACCTCAAACAGCAAATATTTAATCATTTATTAACTTTAGAACCGTCTTATTTTGCTGCTAATACAGTCGGAGATTTAATTAACCGCGCTACTTCCGATTTGGACAATATTCGCCGCTTGGTGGGGTTTGCGGTGCTGAGTTTGGCGAATACAGCCTTTGCTTATGCTTTGACTTTGCCGGTGATGTTGGGGATTAATGTGCGGCTGACTCTGTTGGCGATCGCAGTTTATCCTTTCATGTTAGTTTTGGTGCAGTTATTTAGCGACAAACTTCGCATCCAGCAGTTAGCTGTGCAGGAAGAACTGTCAGCGATGAGCGATTTGATTCAAGAGGATATGAGCGGCATTTCCGTAATTAAAATCTACGCTCAAGAAGAGAACGAACGCCGAGCTTTTCGCAATTGCAACGCAAAATTGCTGGATGCCAATTTAGAACTAGCAAAAACCCGAAATTTTCTTTTTCCGTTGCTGGGCGGTTTGGCAAGTGTGAGTTTGTTGGTGCTGCTTTCTGCTGGTGCGGGGTCAATTGCTAAGGGCGAAATTAGCGTTGGCGATTTTGTGGCTTTGCTGATTTATGTGGAGCGTTTGGTGTTTCCGACGGCGCTGTTGGGTTTCACAATTACTGCTTATCAACGGGGAGAAGTGAGTGTCGATCGCATCGAATCAATTCTTACCGTAGAACCCAAAATTTACGATCAGGCTGATGCAATGGAAATACCAAATCCAGTCAAAGGCGAGATTGTAGCCCGCCACTTAAATTATAATTATCCTGGTGCTAATACCCCCGCCCTGAAAAATGTTAATTTTACCATTAAACCGGGAGAAACCGTAGCAATTGTTGGGGCTATCGGCTCAGGGAAATCGACTTTAGCTAATGCGCTACCGCGACTGCTGGACATTGATCCAGGTGAATTATTTGTAGACGGATTAGATATTACTCAGGTAAAGTTGACAGAATTGCGCGGGGCGATCGCCTACGTGCCCCAAGAAAGCTTTTTGTTCGGTACTACCATCAAGAATAACATCCGCTACGGCAATCCTTTAGCGGAACAGCCGGAGATAGAAGCAGCAGGAAAACAAGCACAAATTCACGCAGAAATCCTCAACTTTCCCCAGCAGTACAAAACAGTTGTCGGCGAGCGCGGAATTACTTTATCCGGCGGACAAAGACAACGGACAGCCCTGGCTCGCGCTTTGTTAGTTGACGCTCCCGTGCTGATTTTGGATGACGCTCTTTCGAGTGTTGACAATCAGACTGCTACGGATATTTTGAAAAATTTGGCAACGGGAACCGATCGCAAAACAGTGATTTTCATCTCCCATCAAATGTCGGCGGCTGCTAGTGCCGATCGCATTTTTGTGATGGAGAAGGGAGAAATAGTGCAAGTGGGAACTCACAGAGAATTAGTAGGGCAAAAAGGGCTTTATCAGTATTTGTGGAACCAGCAACAATTAGAGGAATTATTGCATTAATTTGGGAATCGGGCATGGGGCATCGGGCATGGGGAATTGGGAATGGCTAATTATTCCCAATTACGAATTACGAATTACGAATTACGAATTACGAATTACGAATTACGAATTACGAATTCCCAATGCCCCATTCCCAATTCCCTATTCCCTATTCCCAATTCCCCATTCCCCATTCCCAATTCCCAATTCCCAATTCCCTATTCCTTCTTCCTTCCCCGGACTTCTTCAACTCGACTGACTTGAAAAATTAGGGTGAATTTTTGACCCATTTCTTTTTCGATAAATGCTTCTAAAAGCTGCACCTGTTTCGGTGTCAAAGCTTCACTGCTGCGAACAGTCAGGCGAACTTCGGCAGGCTCCTTCAACCAGTTAGTATCGCTGTTAATCAATTCCATGCGTTGAAAGGTAATAGTTCGGTTGAGCAATGCCCGCTTCAGACTGGCTTCGAGTTGGGCTTGCTGGAGCAATTCCGCAAAGCCCACACCCAGGGGAACAATCAGTATCGCCGTCAAACCCAGCGCCCACAAAATGGCTTTACGGGCGCGATTTAGGGGGGTGTAGCCTGCTATTAAAAAAGTCAGCATACAGGAGAGAGTAATGCCCAACAAATTGGTCACGTACAGGAGGCTTGCTCCCAGACTGAGCGACCAATTACCCTGAGATAAACCCAAGCCAATCACACAAATTGGCGGCATGAGAGCCACAGCAATTGCTGTTCCCGCCAGAGTACCGGAAACTTTGGGCTGAACTTTGGCAAAGCCGCTAATTCCCCCAGCAGCGATCGCAATTCCTAAGTCCAGTAACGTGGGTTTAGAACGAGCTAAAACTTCGCTCCCAAAGTCTGGAATTCCTACCAAAGAACCGAGCAACCAAGCTAAAATAATTGCGAGAATCGTCCCCACTGCGACTGCAATTAAACCTTTGCGGAAAATGACTACGTTACCTTCTACCGCTCCAAATGCTAATCCTCTAATTGGCAACATCAGAGGAGCAACGATCATGGCACCGATAATCACGGCGGCACTATTGGAAAGCAGTCCAAGAGTGGCGATAATACAGGAGCTTAAAATTAATACAAGATAGTTAATATCTAGGGTGGATTCTGACAATAATTCAATTGTGATTTGGTTGAAGTGCTGTGGATCGACATTTTTTGTGTTGAAATATTTGAAGTTGTCTCGCATAGTATTTATCCCAGTATTCTGATTGAATTAGCTAGCCAGCATGACCAAAGATTAAGAGTTACAAATTTGGCTTAAATAGATGTTTTTGAGCGATTAGTTATTAAAGTTTTTTTCGCTCTTGAAAAACTTCTTCTAACAAAGAAGAAGGCAGCTCGTTCAATTCACCGGAGCGAACGAATTCAGCATAAGTATCGGCTTCGATCGCCCGTAAATCCCCTTCGATTTTCTCGATCGTCAATTCCCGCAGTTGAGGAGATCGATCGTACATTTGGTTGATTTCTGCTTGTAGAGAGTCGAATTTTTGTTGAAGGCGACTGACTAGACGATCGTAAAACTCCGGCTCGATTTTAGGCTCGCTAGATATTTGAGTTGACACTCCCCGGTCTAAAGACACGGGGATTCTTAAGGACAAACTTTGGGGGATGAATCCGCCCAAAGTTTAATTCTTAAAGGGTTAGTCAGAAACCCCCTACCCACTCGCTCAATAATTAAGTCTATGGCTACTTTTGACTTTCTAATGATATTAGCAGCACCGTTAACATCTGCATTGATTAACAACCCAGCGCTAGAACGGTACAATCCTCTTTTGATTCTTTTACCCGATGGTTGCCAATTGTCAGGTTTTTCACCGACTTTTACTGGCAAAATGTCTCGGTCTAAAAAACTTGCTTTTGATGTGTAAGATTCGTCTTGTTCAACAAATCGCCACCCTCTTAAGTCGCATTCGTGCTGGAGTCTATCTTTGACTTTAGCTGTGGGTATTTGGACAAAATTCTGATTAGTTACGACCCCCATATTAACCTCTTGCTTCTGTGCCTTGTTCCAGCCAAAGACTAAGACGTTTATTTGGTTATTTTCGCAATAATCTACGATGGTTCTAACTGCTTTGTTGACAGCATCTCTCATCCTTCTAGTGCGAGTTTCCGACAACTGCTGCAATCTTTTTGACGAGAAACCTTTAGGCAGTTTATGTATTGCGTGTTCTGATTGAACTCTCGCTTTTTCTTTATTAAACCATTGGTTCCAAGACTTGAGTCTAAGTCCATCAATGATGAAAGGTTTACCATTGCTAGAGACACAAGTTAACCAGTTATTGATGCCGTGATCGATGCCCAGAACCCCTGTCACTTCCAAGCTGCAACTAGGGGCTTGTTCAGTCAGAGATTCGTAGACATATTCGACCCATACCGCACCATTCCTAGGGATTAACCTGAGTTCTTTGATCTGGCAATTCTTGATCCGTTCAGGTAGTGGAACCCAAATCGCATCTTTCCCAAAGTATTCTTTTCCTTTTTTACCCAGGGGTAATCTGATTTTATTTCCAATTACCTTTAAGGCTTGACCGGGATATGAAACAGGGTACATTCCCCCTTTGGTTCTGTACCTTGGTAGTCTCGGTTTTTGATGGATTTCTCCTTGATTTGCCAACTTCTCTAAGGCTCGGAAAGAAGTAAAAGATTCTGCGACAGATTTAAGAGATTGTTGGGCAACTTGAGAGTATAGCAACCCGTAATTTTCGTTGGTTTTGGTGATTTTATACAAATCTGGATATTTAACTACGCTTTGGTTCTTAAAGTATTGTTTCCGACTTTCGTAAGTGCCGACATTAAACAGATTATTTGACCATCTTAGTAGTTGTTCGACAATGGTTTTGTCGAGTCCCTTTAAACGCCAAACATCTTTTTGTACTGCGTACATTTAATTTACTGGCTGTGATGATACTATGTTTAGTATAGAGCGTGAATTAACCAGTTAATTAATCCTAAACAAATCTTTACCTTGGTCTCAATTGCTAGAAGTATTTGTACGGGACGGTTAAACATTATGTTATATTGAAACTTACGAACAGGCAGGATAAATCCTGCCACGCCCTTTCATCCCTGGACTAAAGTCACAGGGTTTTCAGGGTATTTCTTATAAAACTACGCCAAACACGATCGCAATAATGTTTTCCCGATCGGGGAAAACATCCGGCACGCTCAAAGCTAAAGCAATGGATACAGTGCCCCGCAATCCTCCCCACCAAATCACTGTTTGATCGGCTAAGGAAATTTCAGATTTTGCCAACCAATTGCTCAACCATCCCAAACCAAAAATAGATATCGCTCGCGTGAAAAACATCGCTGTAACAGTGATAGCAATCAGTCCTAAATTCGCTGCCAAACCAGCAAAACTAATTCGATCGCCAATCAGCAGGAACACGATCGAATTTACGAAAAACGCCAAAAAATTCCAAAATTGAGTTACCGCCAGTCTGGTACTGGGCTGCATACCGATCCGAGAGCCGAAATTGCCAAATATCAAGCCCATCGCGACCACACCAATCACCCCAGAACCACCCAATTCCTCAACAATTATATAAGTGCCGTAGGCGGAAACTAAGGTTAACGATTGCTCTACCAAAGGTAAATCAAACCGTTGGATGAGATAGGAGATCCCAAAACCGATCGCACTCCCGACAGCAATCCCAATTCCCACAAAAACTAAGAAACGCGCCACCAGCAATGGGATGCCAACTTCATCCGTCCCTAAAGAGAATCCCACCAAAAAAATAAAGGCAACAATAGCAATGCCATCATTAAATAAACTCTCACCCTCCACCAGTAAAGCTAGGCGTTTTTCAACTCCCAATTCCTCGAACAATGCAATTACTGAAACAGGATCGGTGGCAGATATACTAGCTCCTACCAACAGGGCGATCGCTAAAGAAACTCCAGCTATTTTGTTGAGAGCAAAAACCACGCCAGCAACAGAAATAACGACACCCAAAACCGCATAAAGACCGATCGGCACTAAATCCCGCTTGAGTTGAGACCATTCCAAATTCCAAGCAGCTTCAAACAAAAGAGGCGGCAAAAAAATCAACAGAATCTGTTCGGGCGATAGCGTCACCAGCCGCACATCTACAAAAGCCAAACCCAACCCGACAATTACTAAAAGCAGCGTGTAGGGAATTTGGCGCAACCAGCCCCATATTTGCGGCAGCACCGCCACAGTTAAGGAAACTGATAGCACTAAGAGAAATTGCTTAAGATTCCCCTCGATCGTCATTTCGCCAATTAGAGTTTCTGCGGTCATAAAATCCCAAATCAAATATTTAAGGTTTCAGTCGTCCGGCACCCTTTGAAGGCGATCGCTTCCCTGTACCGAATACAGCGGGGGACTTAGGGCGAATCAGCTAAATTTGCTGCATTTAATTTCGAGAGGGCGATCGGCAAAAATTGACTTATAATAAAGGTATCTACTCCACTCCCATCATACCAGAATCATGCTCGCAGAAACAAAAGCAACACTTTGGCCCAGCCTAGTTACCGCCTCAGCATTATTACTCTATTTTATTGTCACGATCAACGTCGGCAGAGCTAGATTCAAATACAAAGTTTCTCCCCCGCAGGTGACAGGAAATCCCGACTTTGAGCGAGTATTGCGAGTGCAGCAAAACACCTTAGAGCAAATGATTCTATTTTTGCCCTCCCTGTGGCTTTTCTCGCAATTTATCAGCCCAATTTGGGCCGCTGGCATCGGTGCAGTTTGGATAATTGGACGCATTTTGTTTGCTTGGGGATATTATCAAGCTGCGGAAAAAAGAGCCGTGGGTTTTGGTATTAGTACCTTAGCTACTTTAGCTCTGCTTGGCGGTTCCTTTACTGGCATCATCATGTCGCTGCTGAAGGTTTAAGCATAGCTTTTTACCGACATAATTGTTGTCTAGCACAGGCAAAATGCCTGTGCTTAATGTAATAAATTTTAGGAGGAAATATGTCAGAAACCAATAAACCTGTCTTTCAAATTAGCCCGCAACTTTTTCAGCAACTTGTCGATTGGCAAGAAAAAATTGCCGAAGAAGATGAATTAGCAAGTGATGCCGAATCCGAAAAACCAACTGAGGTAAAAAATCCGATCGAAAGTCAATCGATTTTAGATTTTAGATTTTAGATTTTAGATTTACCCCACGTATAAATGCGGGGGCTTGAGGATTTTAGATTTTGGATTTTGGATTGATTCCACGGATAAATCCGGGGGCTTGTACCACCTTTGAAATTATTGGTCATGAAGAACATTCTCAAACAGATAATTCCTAGCTTGTGGCTGGCGCTATCTTTTGGATTTCCGGTTGCTGTGTCAGCCCAACCGGTGACACCCAGCCCAATTCAGCAAATCAATAGCGGTTTGTTTCCTTCTAATTCTCAAGATTTTTTTCGACAGGGAAATCGCCAACTGGAACAGGAAATTACAACTTTGTTGCAGAAGCGTTTAACTTCGGTAGGGGAGATTCTTGAGATTGATGAAAAATTGCGCTCTGAGCTTGGTCACAAAGAGTTTAAAATATCATCGCGCAATTTTGATACAATAAATGCGGCTCTGGTTGCCAGTGTCAAGACAAAGGTTAAGGACATTTGCAGCCACAATTAAAATGAAAGTGAGGGAACTATTCAAACTTTAGTGTTGGATCGAGAAGTAATGGCAAAATTGAAACTAGCCATGCTGGAAGCTGAAACGGCTGCTCAATTGACGGCGATCATTATTGATTACACTCATGAGGAAATGATGATAGTTTTTCAGGCGCTAGAATGGGAACAGCAGGAGAGAATTAAGACTGTTTGGAAGACTGTTAGTTAAAGTAGATTTGCAGACAGGGGTTTTAATTTTTCACCGCAGATGTAAGCAGATAGACGCGGATTAACGCAGATTTAATTGGATTTTTTCTTGTTCGCTGTGTTTAATCATCTGAATTTTTACACAGCGAACAATGACATATCTAAACTAGGGTTTCGAGGCACAATTGACGAAAGTGATCGCCCCGTTTCTCGAAGTTTTGGTATTGATCGAAGCTAGCACAGGCTGGGGAAAGCAGCACTACTTTTGCATTGTTTTGTTTGCCTAATTCTGCTGCTCTCTTAATTGCTCTTTCCATTGTTTCTACAATTTCCCAAGCGTTGTAATTTTCTTGTTCGAGCCGATCGCTAAAAATACCTGCCGCATCTCCAATTAGCAACACTGCGGCAGCTTTAGCTTTGATTGTATCAATCCAGGCGCTATCTTCGCCTTCTTTTGGGTCGCCACCGGCTATTAAAATCGCCGGGGCGCTCACAGAAGCTAACCCGACTTGGGCGGCGTCATAATTAGTGGCTTTGCTGTCGTTGATGAAATCTATGCCTTCCCAAGTGCGGATGTGTTCGAGGCGGTGGGCTACTCCGGGGAATTTTGCAATGGCTTGGGCGATCGCACTTTTATCTATCCCCGCCAAATTAGCCGCTGCTACCGCCATTAACAAGTTTTGCAAATTGTGTTCTCCCACCATTTTCAAAGACTCAGCCGGCAGAATTTTCTCGCTTTGAGCTATTACCCAACCGTCTTTAATGTACGCTCCAAAAGCTCGATCGCCCAAAAGTTCATTTTCACCTTTGACGCAAGTCCAACACGCATTAGGCCAAGTGTCAATGCCTTGTTGCCGCAAATATGGATCGTCGCCGTTGATTACTTGCAATTGAGATTTTTTCAGCAATTGCGCCTTAATTTTATAGTAATTTTCTAAGGTTTTGTGGCGGCTTAAGTGATCCGGTGTGAAAGTCGTCAAAATGCCAATTCGCGGCGCAAGAGATGACGAAGATTCTATTTGATAGCTGCTGATTTCTGCGATGACCCAATCCGGCTGTTTTTCGGCTAAAGCTAATTCGCACGCAGCATAGCCAATATTGCCGCAAGCGGGAGCGTAAAGTCCAGCTTCTTCAAAAATTGCTGCAATTAAAGCCGTAGTTGTAGTTTTCCCGTTAGTGCCGGTAATTCCCACCCAAGGTGACTTGAGATAGCGCCACGCGAGTTCCATTTCTCCGATTGTTTCAATCCCTAATTCTCTGGCGCGCACTAATGCTGGAATGTCCCACGGAACCCCTGGGCTTACTACTACTAATTGTACAGATTCGACTGGTTCAAAAGATTGACCTAACTCAACTGCTATTCCTTCGTTAGCTAGTTCTTGTTGCTGTTTGAGCAAGTTTGGAGAATCTGAGCGATCGCTCAGCGTTACTTCCCATCCTTCGCGTTTTAGTAGTCTGGCGGCGGCTATTCCTGATTTTCCTAGTCCAATGATATGAGCGATCGGCATAATTTTTGTGTGTGGTAGAGCGAACTTCCCTGGTTTTTTCCTTTTCGATCGGTTACGGTTTTTTTGGATTATTTAACCGCAGAGGGCGCAGAGGGCGCAGAGCAAGATAAGAGAGTATTGAATGTTTCCTATACCAATGGATTTTATCTTACATCTTAACCTTTGGCGACTATCTCATTTTTTGGATTATTTAACCGCAGAGGCCGCAGAGGACACAGAGGAGGAGAAGAGAGTATTGAATAATTCGGATACCAATCGATTTGATCTTACATCAAAACTTTTGGCGACTATCTCATTTTTTGGATTATTTAACCGCAGAGGGCGCAGAGGGCGCAGAGGAGGAGAAGAGAGAAGATAGAAATTAATAATTCGGATACCAATCGATTTGATCTTACATCAAAACTTTTGGTGGCTATCTAAAATCCAAAATCTAAAATCTAAAATCTATTCACGATCGCCCCAAAGTCAGCCAACACCCGCGCATGATTCCGCAGCAATCCCAGTAAACTCAACCGATTGCGCTTAATTTCCGGGTCAGAATCCATCACTAAAACGCTTTCTGGCCCATCGAAAAAGTTGCTAACAGTCGGAGCAATTTCAGTTAAACTATCTACTAATAGCTGGTAATTGCGAGTTTGTTTGGATAGCTGGGTTTGTGGCACTAACTGCACTACTGCATCGTAGAAAGCTTGTTCAGACGATTTTTGAAATAATTCTGGTTTCACTGCTTTTTTCGGTTCTAATTCGATTTTATCCAAATCTCCTTGAGCCGCCAAACGAGTTGAACGATTCACTGTTTCGTAGATTTTATCCAATGTATGATTATTGCGGATTTGTTGCAAGAAAAGCGCTCTTTCCAGTGCGTCTAACAAATCTCTCAATGCTCGTTCGGTATATTCTGGGTCGTTTTCTCCCAAAACTGCATTTACCAAATCGTAATCTACGTGCTTTTCTTCTTGCAACAAAGTGCGAATTCTTTGCAGGAAAAAGTCATACAATTGTGACAGTAATTCAACAGGTGTTTCGGGGCGAAGTGCTGTAAATTCACCAACACTTTCTGCAAGTAATTGGTGCAAATTTACAGGCAACTGAGCCGCCCAAATAATGTTAACTATCGCATTGGCGGCGCGGCGCAAAGCGAAGGGATCGGAGGAACCTGTCGGCAACATTCCTAAGCCGAAGATGCTGACTAATGTATCTAGTTTGTCGGCGATTCCGACAATTTGACCTGTGATAGTTTGGGGCAGTTTGTCCCCGGCACCTTTGGGCAAATAATGTTCAACAATCCCTTTGGCTACTGCTTCTGATTCGCCGCTGGCTAAGGCGTATTTCTGCCCCATGATTCCTTGCATTTCTGGCAGTTCGTAAACCATTTGGGTTACGAGGTCGGCTTTGCAAAGTAAGGCTGCTCTTGCTATGTGTAAGCTTTCTTCTGCTGTTAGTTGCAGTTGATTGACAATGAGACTGGCAATCTTGCACAGGCGATCGACTTTGGCGCGTACAGTCCCTAAATCTTCTTGGAAAGTCACTGTTTCCAATTTGGGCAAATAATCTTCTAGAGGTTTTGCCAAGTCTGCTTTGTAGAAAAATTGACCGTCTGCTAATCTCGCCCGAACTACTCGCTCGTTCCCGGCGGCGATGATGGCTGATTTCGCTGGATCGCCGTTGGAAATTGTAATGAAGTAGGGCAGAAGTTCGGGAGATTTGGGATTTTTTAGAATCGGAAAATACCGCTGGTTTGTGACAATTATTGTGGTGATTACTTCCGGCGGTAATATCAAAAATTCTTCGTCAAATTTGCCGACTACTGCGTTCGGCCATTCTACTAAATCGGTTACTTCTTCTAATAAATCATCGCTGATGTCTGCGTAACCGCCTTGTTTTGTGGCGGCCGCTTCTACTTGGGCTTTAATTTGAGTTTTGCGTTGCGATCGATCGACTTCAACGTAAGCAGCCCGCAGACACTCGACATAGCCCTCGGCTTGCGGAATGGAGACCCCCCCCGTCCCCCCCTTGCTAAGGGGGGGTGTAGGAAGCGATGTCCCCTCCTTAGCAAGGGGAGGTGTAGGAAGCGTCCCCTCCTTAGCAAGGGGAGGTGTAGGAAGCGATGTCCCCTCCTTAGCAAGGGGAGGTGTAGGAAGCGTCCCCTCCTTAGCAAGGGGGGGTGTAGGGGGGGTGTGTAAGACGCGGTGCCCTTGGGAAATTCGATCGCTCTTGACTGTATCTGAACCGTTTACCAGGGCGATCGGCAGTACAGTATCATCAAGTAGTGCCACGATCGATCGAATCGGGCGAGGAAACTTCAACTCACCGTCGGCCCACCGCATAAATCTCTTACCTTCCAATTTGCTAATCCACAGCGGCACAAGTTCTGCCAAAATATCTGCTGTCTGGCGGCCCGGAATTTTTTTCAGTACAAAAACAAAATCGCCCTTATCTGTAGCGCGAACTTCCAAAGCATCAATTTCTACGCCCTGCTTTTTCGCAAAACCTTCGGCTGCTTTCGTCGGTTTCCCATCTTTAAAAGCCGAACTCGCGGGCGGTCCTTTTACCTCTTCTTCTCTGTCTAATTGCTGAACTGGCAATCCTTTGATCAGAACTGCCAAGCGTCTAGGAGTAGCGTATACATGAATTGAGTCATTTGTCAAGAATTGTTCGGCAAGAGTTTCAGGTACAAGTCGCTGCCACTGCTGGGCGCTCCCTGTGACGAAGGATGCGGGCAATTCTTCTGTACCGAGTTCTAATAAAAATGCAGCCATATCGCACCGTAATGGAATTTAGTTTAGGGTAATTTATCCGATCGTACAATCGTACATCTAAAAAAGACTCAAAAGTTCAGCAGACCACGTAAAATCGGGGGAGAAAGATCATATCTCAACAGCACATGACCTTGGCGGAAAGACTAGCACAAGATTGGACGTCTCGACTGGAAAAAGAGTGCCCGGAGGAGAGCCCTAGCACTCGCCAGAGTGTTGTCCGCTGGCTGTTGGGAGACAAGCCAGATCGATTTGACACTCTCAATCCTACTCAATTGTCGATCGCGACGGGGGCGATCGACTTTCTGTATCGAATTTTGCTTTCTCGGTATCTGGGTGTGCCGCCAGAAAAAGCTTACCGCAACTTGATCGGGCGGCTGGGCGGTTTGGTGGTGCTGCGACAAAAAATCCTGGCTTGGGTGTCTCTGAGTCGCGACAGACAGCGCACAGCGGTAGAGGTACTGCAAGAGGTGATTCAGGAAATGCTCAATTCCGATCGATACCTTCAGCAGCAAGTCGCCTGGATTGCTGAATGTACCTCAGACAGACGCCTGCGAAATTCTTTGCTACTCGCAAGCGTCGAAGAATATTGTTTGCGCCCGATCCGCAACCAGCCACTGCTAGTCTACCGTTTTGTCAACTACCTGCGACGTTCCCAGCGGGGCGGCTTGACGCAAGTCCCAGCAGGAGACTGGGTGCGCCTAGTGTCGGAACAAGTTCTCCCCGACGACACAGACGAACCCCTCAGCCTGCTAGACGAACAGGCGATGTCCGAGTATCAAGAAAATCAAGCTTGGGAAGACCGGCAAGCTCAGCGGCAAACCGTTCAACAAGAATTTGAGAATTACTTGGCGACGGAAGTCGATCCGCTGGCCTCCCAGTGGCTACGGCTGTACCTCCAAGGGCGTTCTCAGGAAGCCATCGCCGAAGCTTTGAATGTTCCGATTAAGCAAATTTACCGCTTGCGAGAAAAAGTTAGCTACCACGCGATTCGGGTTTTCGCCGTCAAACAATCGCCGGAATTAGTCGCTAGCTGGCTGGAAACTTCCCTACAAGAACACAGTTTGGGCTTGACTCCAAGTCAGTGGGAGCAATATTGGCAAAACCTGACTCCCATTCAGCGGCAGTTGATCGAATCGCTGAAAGCAGGTAAAAGTGTAGAGACGATCGCCTCTGAATTGAAATTGAAAACCAATCAGGTCATCGGCGAGTGGAGTAAACTCTATTTAGCAGCTCAATCCCTCCGCAACCAGTGATCGGTAATCAGTTGCAGGCAATTGCTAATTGTTAATTATTTGTAGCATTTGGATGAAATGCTCGCTACAAATCATATCATGTCCGGTTAATTCGTTCTTGTATAATTTGCGCTCTGGTAGGGCGGGTTTTACCAACCATAATTGTTGAAAACTAAGTATCTCATAAACCCGCTCCCCCCATGCTGTTCGGATGCCACCGGACTTGAGCTCAGTTCCCGAACCGCCCTCTGATCTGTGAGTTGCCAAATCGTCCTCATCAGCTTAATTTTCAGCAATCAATTGCGATGATTGCTGTGTAGGATAAGATATTAGCAGCACGATCGACTTCTCAGGATTTTCTACCCAATCCTCAATTAACTATTACACTGACCTATCTACCAAGCAACGCCGCCGTGCGATGGTGCGAACTGTGGGGTCTAACAAATACTGCTTTGAAGTCAATTGAAGCGGTTGTTTATCAATAATCAGTTGTGGTGCATATGTAAAATTTGTGAATTAGTCAAAACATCCCCTTGACATCGGACGATCGATCCCAGGGGTGTATTGGGTTCACGATTTTTTTTCAAAAGAACTTTCAGTCTTCAGACTTCTACCCCCGTCAGGGAGTGTCAAAGCGTTGAATTTGATAGATGAGGTTGGTGTGTCGCAAAAGCGCGATCGGATCGCCATTGTCCCCGACTACTACTTAGTGGCTAATGCTATACACATCTCCAACAGACTCGGCGACGACAATGAACACCGATCGAATATTTCCATTAATCGATACTGTTGTCCCCTTTGAAGCCTGCCTTTACTATCAAGTTTTGCCTCTGTCTCTAGAAGGTAATATTTTAAAACTGGGCGTCGTCGATGCACAAGATGACTCGGCTTTAGACTATGTGCAACGGATTTTAGCTTACATGAATTGCTCTGTAACAACGGAGCCACTTTCATCGGAAACCCATCACTCAATGCTCTCAGCTTACTTGCTGCACAGCAGCCAGGTAAAAGAACCAACCCAGACAGCCGCCACATCGGACAAGGAGGCCAGGCCCCTACAGACAGCCTCAACTGGTGGGGCTGGGGTGACTGCAACGCTGTCGTCGGAAGCAGAAACATTGCTGTCTCGGCCCGAACCCCAAACTCGCCCGGCCAATCCATCGAAATCTTCGCCAACCGGGGTTTCGCAGCCACCAATCCCATTGCAAATTTTGGAGGTAAAAGCCTTGCACTTGTCAAGTCCTGTGGAAGTTTTAGTAACTTTACCCGCCCCACAACTGCTGCAAGAATTGCTCGGTAGAGTGCTGCGAGAGGGTATCGGCCGCCTGTTTTTTGAGCGACAGCACTCGCAAGGTCGAATTCTTTGGAGTCAAGACGGTGTTTTGAAATCAATGATCGAAGGTATCGAACCCCTATTGTTCCAAAACATCATCGACGAGTTGAAGCGACTGACAAATATGCCTCTGAGTCTGGTGGAACACCCCAAACAAGTGGAAGTTGAACGAATTTATCGAAAAACTCATTTGTTATTGCGCTTGCGAGTAATGCCTGTTAGTGGCGGGGAAGATGCGACGCTGCAAGTGTTGCGCGGTGCGGCTTTGAGGTTTTACGAGCAGCAGCAGTTGTCTAATTTGAGTCGGGATGCACTACAACTGGCCAAGGAATTGCAGCGAAAAGTGAATCAAATTCGCGATCGAACTCGGCTTAATCCCTTGCCTTTGGAGGGCTTGCCGGCTTTGGAACAGGTGATTAGAAATCTTGACGATCAAATTGAAGCTTTAATGAACGAACACTATCTTGAGCATTGACATACTCCCCGACCGTCGCGGACGGGGATTCTAATTCATGGTTCACAGAAGTCCACTTGCTATATCGAGTTTCCCTTCAATAGTAGAGGCGGTCTTCTCCCCACGCTTTCCCTCGGACGAGGCGGATCCTTCTTGCCCAGAAGTACCGTTTCTTTGCCACTGGGTACCCAAAAGATTCATCCCCTTTTGCAAAATATTGAGAGCCGCATTAGTATCACGGCACTGTTCAATTTTGCAATTAGGACAGGAATGGGTTCTGGTACTAAGGGCTTTCTTCGCTCTATGACCGCAATTAGAACAATCTTGGGAAGTGTAGTTAGGCGATACTGCTACCACCGCTTTGTCCCAAATCCTGCCATAGTAGTCTAGCCATTGAGTGAATTGATACCAACTAGCATCGGAGATGGACTTAGCCAAGTGATGATTTTTCACCATATTGGCAATCTTCAAATCTTCATAGACAACCACATCGTTAGAGTGGACTACGCACCGGGCTTGCTTGATTGCCCAGTCTTTACGCTGTCTCTGAATTTTTAGATGGATTTTACCCAGTCTTTTCCTTTGCTTGTGATAGTTCCTTGATTGGGGTTTAGCACCCTTCACGAATTTCTTACTCAGGCGGCGTTGGGCTTTCGCCCGTCGCCTTTCTGACTTCCGCAAGAATTGAGGATAAATCACGGCTTTATCGTTTTGGTCTTTGGTGAAAAACTTTAACCCCAAATCTAACCCAACAACATTACCCGTATATTTCCCTGTTTCCTTGCGGTCGGCATCAAAGCAAAACTGAGCATAATAACCATCTGCTCTTCTAACTACTCGCACCCGATTAATCTTTAATCTGTGTAAGTCTTCCTGAGTTTCATTGTTGCCAAATACAGAAAAAGTTCCAGCCTCAAACCCATCAGTGAAAGTAATTAATTTACAATCTTCTGATAACTTCCAGCCTGAAACTTTATACTCTACCGAGCGACAATGTTTCTTGAACTTTGGATAGCCCTTCTTCCCCGCACCTTTTCTGCACCGGGAATAAAAGGTAGAGATGGCAGCCCAAGCCCGTTCCGCACTAGCTTGTCTAGCAGCAGAGTTTAACTTCTTTGCAAAGGGAAACTCTGCCGCTAAGTCCTTGCATAGGCTATACAAAACAGCTTTACTAACCTTTTGATTATCCATCCAAAACCGTACAGCTTTATTCCTAATAAACTGCGCTGTTCGGATCGCCTCATCAAGGGCTAAGTATTGCTCTTTTGTTCCGTTTTTTAGCTTGGCTTCTCTTACTATCATGCTCTAAGTATAACATATTTATCTGGTATTGTAGCGGATAAATATAATTGTAGAGAATAAATATAGTAGAATAATATAAAGCCGTCCTAGAAGGACAGGGCTTTAGACCCAATTTTTCGGTAATATAGCCTTTCTCAGTAACAGTGCGGTGCAGGCTTGATATAGGGCATAGGGCATAGGGCATAGGGCATAGGGCATAGGGCATAGGGCATGGGGCATGGGGCATAGGGCATGGGGCATGGGGCATAGGGCATGGGGCATAGGGCATTGGGCATACCTCACCAAGATTGAGAACTGCTATATAGCCGATCGATTTTAGATTTGAGATTTTAGATTGAAGCGATTTGCCTCAATTAGGGGGCGGGTTTACGAGATTGTCGGTTTTCGCCAATTCTTGTCGGTGGGGTGGGGGCGGGTTTACGAGATTGTCGGTTTTCGCCAATTCTTGTCGGTGAAACCCGCCCCTACAGACATATACAAGAATGAATCAACCGGAATTGATATCATCCGTGCTCGAACACATCTTTGTACTGCAATAAATCCAAACTTACAAAAACTGGCAAACACTGAAAACATTGCTGTGCAACTTCCCAACGTTCTTCTCGCTGCAACATCGCAGTCAACTTCTGTTTAGCGCTCAACAAATAGCGAACATCATTCGCAGCATAATCCAGTTGCTCGTCAGAAAGATTAGTCGCATTTCCCCAGTCTGAACTTTGAGAAGTTTTATTTAATTCTACTTTTTCCAGTTCGAGAATTACTTCTTTCAGTCCGTGTCTGTTAGTGTAAGTTCTAGCAAGTTTACTAGCTATTTTAGTGCAGAAAACCGGCGCAATGTCAATACTTAAATTGTAACGCATTGTTGCCATATCAAAGCGAGCAAAATGAAATACTTTCTCGATATTGTCAGCTTCCATTAACTTCTTTAAATTCGGCGCGGTTGTCTGGTTTTTAGCAATTCGCACCACTGCAACTTTACCTTCCGGGTTGCACAACTGCACCAAACACAGCCGATCGCGCCACGGCATCAAACCCATTGTTTCGGTATCAACAGCGATCGCCTCCGCCGTCAAATAGTAAGATAAAAGAGAATCGGGAAGATCGCGATCGCACACTTGAAAATCTGCAAATTCCATTATTTAAGAATTGGTAATTGGTAATTGGTAATTGGGCATGGGGCATTGGGCATTTGTTATTTGTTATTTGTTATTTGCTGTTCTGCTACCAATAACTCATAACTCATAACTAATGACTAATGACTAATGACTAATGACTTCAAATTATCGACTGCGGACAAAAAGCTGAGTAAAATAATACTCCCCTTTAGCATTTTTCGCAATCCCAATTCCAGTCAAATTAAACTGACCTTCCATATTCTTGCGGTGGCCCTCACTCTTAATCCAGCCGTCAACAGCATTGCGTACCGGGTCGCTGAAGCCCATATTGTAAGCCACATTTTCAGCTACACTTTGATACGGAATTGCCATCGACTTAGCCCGCCCATCAAATCCATCATGACTAAACTTAACCTTCCCACTCGCCATATTTTCGCTGTGAATCCTTGCTTGCTGACTAATTCGCGGATCGACACTCAGCGGCGGCAACTTCTTAGATGCTCGATATTGATTAATCTGTTGGTTAGCCGCTTTTTCTAAATCAGCAATTGAACTAGAAGCAAGAGTCATATTCATGGGAATTTGCGGCTGCGATTCTGTAGGAATTAGCTGGGAAAAATTAGGCAGGATTGTTAGCAATCCCAGGGACATCAGAACCAAAGGTTTGTACATTACTTAGAACAAGAAATAAATTGAATTTTTAGATTATTAGTCCTGGACGCACGGGTGTCAGAAACCGGGTTTTTTTACGAAATACTTCGTTAAAGCCCGCAGATTTGGTAAAAAACCCGGTTTCTTTGTCGGAGTGCGTAAGTCCTGCTTGTATAACCGGACATAATCTTACCCATTCCTACAGAGCGATCGCCCAAAATTCCGCTCGCACTAGATATTCAGAACCTTCGCCACAGTCTGCACATCCTTATCACCGCGTCCAGAACAGTTCAGCACAATGCGCGGATTACCTGTCAACTGCGGACAAAGAGTCTCCAAATAGGCGATCGCATGAGCAGTTTCCAAAGCCGGAATAATCCCCTCCAACTGCGACAGCCGTTGAAAAGCATCCAAAGCCTGTGCATCAGTAACACTATAATATTCAGCCCTACCAACATCCTTCAAATAACTATGTTCCGGCCCCACACCAGGATAATCCAAACCCGCACTAATCGAATGCGGCTCGATGACTTGGCCCTCATTATCTTGCAACAAATAACTCATCGCCCCGTGCAGAACACCGACAGTTCCCTTAGTCAAAGTAGCAGCGTGTTTCTCAGTATCCACACCTTCGCCCGCCGCTTCAACACCAATTAACCGCACAGTTTCTTCCCCAACAAACTCGTGGAAAAGACCCATTGCATTAGAACCGCCGCCCACACAAGCTAATAAAATATCCGGCAAACCAGCCCACTTTTCCTGACACTGAGCGCGGGTTTCTTGACCGATAATCGCATGGAAATCGCGCACCATCATCGGGTAAGGATGGGGCCCCGCTACCGAACCGAGAATGTAATGAGTTGTTTCGACATTTGTTACCCAATCGCGAATCGCTTCAGAAGTAGCATCTTTGAGAGTTCCAGTACCCGCTGAAACACCCCGAACTTCCGCTCCCATCAAGCGCATTCTGAATACATTTAAAGCCTGTCTTTCCATGTCGTGAACGCCCATGTAGACAACGCATTCGATACCGAAACGAGCGCAAACTGTAGCAGTAGCAACGCCATGTTGACCAGCACCAGTTTCGGCAATTACTCGTTTTTTGCCCATGCGTTTTGCGAGCAATGCTTGAGCCAAAGCATTGTTAATTTTGTGAGCACCAGTGTGGTTTAAATCTTCGCGTTTGAGGTAAATTTGCGGGCCGGTTCCGTCTGGTTTAGCGTAGTGCTCTGTGAGGCGTTCGGCGAAATACAATGGGCTGGGGCGGCCGACATAATCCTTGAGTAATCCTTGGAGTTGCTTTTGAAATTCGGGTTCGCTGCGGTATTTGTGGAAAGCGGCTTCTAGTTCAAATAAAGCCGGCATCAGGGTTTCGGGGACGTATTTGCCGCCGAATTTGCCAAATCTACCGAGGGAGTCTGGGCGTTGGGCGGTGGTTTCGGTGGTGAGACGCAGGGGAGTGACAGTCACGGACTTTGTGGGGATAATAGGACAAATTTCATTATATCGAGTCGATGGGGCTGTGGGCGATCGGGTAATTTTGCGAGGGCTGGCAAAATCGCTGGGATGGCGGAAGTTCGTTCTATCCTTCGATATATTGTCCTGCAAGGGTTTCAGCGATTTTTATTGTGGGTGACAGCTTGTTTTTAGAGAGATTTTTGGGAGTCCTCGCAAATGGCCTCTGGACACGTTGCGCTGTATGGGGTGTATAATGAAGCTCTCCCCACTCGCTGGGGAAACTAATTGAATGGAAACCAGTTTTGGGTTTGAAAATCTGTCCATTTGAGCCGATCTCCCCACTCGCTGGGGAAACTAATTGAATGGAAACGAATCTTTGAACGCCTTGGGATTAAAAGCGCGACCAGTTTCAAGTCCCCACTCGCTGGGGAAACTAATTGAATGGAAACTCTCGGTCCGAATCTTGAATCACTCCTAAGTTGGTGATTGCAGTCCCCACTCGCTGGGGAAACTAATTGAATGGAAACAAAGTGATGCGTTGTTCCTCGATCGCGCTTTGCATAGATTTGTGCCTCCCCACTCGCTGGGAAAACTAATTGAATGGAAACTTAACAATTATAAATTCTGTTCTTGCTAATCCAACGCAATTTTGTCCTTGGGCGAGGGCGGGTTTATTATATTTTTGGTTTCCGACGTAGACTATTTGTAAAACCCGCCCCTACATGACCTGTAGGGGCGGGTTTTACGAATAATATTTAATACCAACAAACAATCTAGATAAACCCGCCCCCACACAACCGATAATCTAGATTAACCTCATGTGCGATCTATAAAAAGCTACAATCAGCTACAAATTAGCTGTTTCCCGCGATAACTTTGATTCCTCAATCATCGATTCCGACTCACCACCCAAATCACCATCTTCGACAGTAATTCCTAATTTAAAACCCAACGCTTCGAGCAACTCTACAAAACAGTAAATTTCCGAACCTGAACTTGCTGTTAACATTTTATCAAGCCTTTCATGATATTGCTTAGCCGAATCCGAAAGAGCATTCATCCTGATTCGAGCCTCAATTACCTTTCTAATTGCATTTCTGAGCAATTCAGGTTCAGCATCTTTCTCTTCCAAGATAGCCTCAAGATACCCAGCAGATTCTTCCGGCTCTTTCAGAGATTCAATGAGGTACTCGCGGTAGCTATCACTCCTAGGCATTTTCACATTGTTCATAATCTTTCCAGTATTCTATAGCTTGTTGAATGTTTTGTGCTTGGGTGCTTTTATCCCCAGCTATGAGGATTACCACAATTGTCAAACCAACTTGTCCGAAATAGACGCGGTAGCCTGGGCCATAATTAATTCTGAGTTCAAAAACTCCTTCTCCCACCGACTTAAAATCTCCGAGATTACCTTGCTCAACTCGGTCAAGCCTAGACTTGATTCTAAATCTAACATTCCGATCGCGCAGGGAATCAAGCCACTCAGTAAATGGCGCTCTACCCTCTGCTGTAGTGTAACGTCGAATTTCCCTGGGTTGTACTTCCATAATTTTATCACAGTCGATCGGCAATTTATATCATAGGGCGATTAAGAGTACATTCAGCAGGCAACTCACTATCTTCCACAGTAATCCCTAATTTAAAACCCAACGCTTCGAGCAACTCTACAAAACAGTAAATTTCCGAACCAGAACTTACTGTTAACATTTTGTCAAGTCTTTCATGATACTTTTTAGCCGAATCCGAAAGAGCATTCATCCTGATTCGAGCCTCAATTACCTTTCTAATTGCATTTCTGAGCAATTCAGGTTCAGCATCTTTCTCTTCCAAGATAGCCCCGATAAAATCACCAGCGTGTTCCGCATCTTTCAGAGATTCAATGAGAGACTCGCGGTAGCTATCGCTGGTAGGCATTTTCAGTTGTTTCATAGTCAGTCGAATACTCCTTCGCTTTGAGAATATCTTGTTCTTGGGTACTTTTATCCCCACCACAGAGCAGAAGCACAATTGTCGTTCCTACTTGTCTAAAATAGATCCGGTAGCCAGGGCCGTAATTAATCCTGAGTTCATAGACACCATCTCCCACTGACTTATAATCCCCGAAATTACCGAGACTAACTCGCTCAAGCCTTGCATCAATCTTAACTTGGGCCTTACCATCTCGTAGAGCATAGTACCACTCTAAGAAAGGAATCCTGCCATCGGGTCGGATATAACGTCGAATTTCCCTGGCTTGTACTTCCATAATTTTATCGCAGTCGATCGCCAATTTCTATAATAGGGCGATTAGGAGTACATTCAGCAGGCAACTAACTATCGTAGTCAGAACACGATATAATTCAATTGAAACCGGGGAATGTCCGATCGAGCCACCAGAGAATCAATTCCCGTAGGGGCGGGTTCACCAACAATTTAAAATCCTGCAAACAATCTAAATAAACCCGCCCCCACCCACAGAAAATCTCCAAACACCAAACTACTATGAGTACATCAAAACCCAAAAACTCCGATACAAATAATCAATCAGGAAAACGAGTAGTTTACTCCGAATTTGGCAACATAGACAACTCCGCCGCCCTCCAACGAGGCATACAAGAAATCCCCCCAAATCAACAAAACCTCAAAATCGAAGCATCCCGAAAAGGACGCGGCGGCAAAACAGTTACAGTCATCAGCGGCTTTCAGGGAAAACCCGAAACATTAGCAACTTTAGCAAAACAGCTAAAAGCCCAATGCGGTACTGGCGGCACTGTCAAAGATCGTGAAATCGAAATTCAAGGCGAACACAAGCAAAAACTCCTCGAAATTATCACAAAATTAGGCTACAAAGCTAAAATTAGTGGAGGGTAAATTAGTAGGGCGGGGCGGGTTTATGAGATACTTATTTTTCAACATAGATGGTTGGTAAAATCCGCCCCTACATCGCGCAAATCATACAAAAACCAATCCACCGGAAATGATCTTACCAATTACCGCCGAGTTTAATGTACACTAGACCTTTAGCCCGTTTAATCGAACAATTGCAGCGCTTACCAGGCATCGGCCCAAAAAGTGCCCAGCGACTCGCTTTGCATATTTTAAAACGACCGGAGGAAGAGGTGCAAGCCCTCGCTCGCTCCTTGGTTGATGCCAAACAGCAAGTAGGTTTTTGTCAGGTATGTTTTCACTTATCCGCTGAACCTGTTTGCGAAATTTGCCGCAATCCTAACCGCGACGATTCTACTATTTGTGTAGTATCAGACTCCCGCGATGTTATTGCGTTGGAAAAAACGCGGGAATACAGAGGCAAATATCATGTTATCGGTGGTGTTATCTCGCCGATGGATGGCATTGGCCCGGAACAATTGAACATTCAACAATTAGTGCGGCGTGTCAGTCAGCAAAAGATTGAAGAGGTAATTATTGCTATTAGTCCGAGTGTGGAAGGTGAGACTACTACCCTTTATGTTGGCCGCTTATTGAAACCTTTTACGCGGGTGACGCGAATTGCTTTTGGTTTACCGATGGGGGGAGATTTGGAATATGCTGATGAGGTGACTTTGGCTCGCGCTTTGGAGGGAAGGAGGGAGTTGGATTAGTTTTGTGATATTATTCGGCGGTTGAAACCGCGTCTACACAAACGAAGTCCGCCTCCGCGGACTAGGAACAGATAAAAAGTTAAATTAAGCAAAGTTACCGAGAGTGAAAAATCATGGCTACATTCGATCGCCCTTTAACCTACCCCACAACGCGCAAAATCGACCAAACCGACGATTACCACGGTGTCCCAGTATCTGACCCCTACAGGTGGCTGGAGGACCCCGACTCTGAGGAAACCCAAGCTTGGGTGGAAGCCCAAAACCAAGTCACTTTTGGCTACCTCAAGGAAATTCCGGCGCGGGAAAAAATCAAACAGCGACTGACTCAGCTTTGGGATTACGAGAAATATGGTATACCTTTCAAAGAAGGCGATCGATATTTCTACTACAAGAACGACGGTCTACAAAACCAATCCATACTCTACACTTTAACATCCCTCGATGGCGAACCGAAAGTATTAATTGACCCCAACACTCTCTCGGAAGATGGCACCGTTGCTTTGGGTGGTATCGCTATTAGCGAAGATGGCAAACTTATGGCCTATGGTTTGTCAACTTCTGGCTCGGATTGGCAAGAATGGAAAGTCCGTGATGTCGAAACAGGCGCAGATTTATCTGACCATTTAAAGTGGCTCAAATTTTCGGGAGCATCTTGGACTCACGACGGGAAAGGCTTTTTTTATAGTCGCTACGACGAACCTAATGAAAAAAGCAAACATGAAGATGTTAACTATTACCAAAAACTGTTTTACCATAAGCTAGGCACTCCCCAATCGGAAGATGTCTTAATTTACGATCGCCCTGACCAAAAGGAATGGGGATTTAGTGGTGGCGTTACCGAAGATGGCAAGTATCTAATTATATCAGTTTGGCTGGGAACTGAAACAAAAAACCTGATTTTCTACAAGGATTTAACCGCACCAGAATCCCCAGTCGTAGAACTAATTAGCGAATTCGAGGCCGAATACAGCTTTATCGACAATGAAGGCTCTCTTTTCTGGTTTAAAACAGATTTGAATGCACCCCTAGGCCGCATAATTGCGATCGACACCAACAACCCCCCTGTATCATCTCTCAGCAGCGCACAAAGTCAAGGGAAATTTACAGAAATTATCCCCGAAGCAGCCGAAACCCTTGGAGGAATTGGCATCCTCAACAATCAATTTGTCACTTCCTACCTAAAAGATGCCTACACCCAAATTAAAATCTTCAATTTAGATGGCTCTTTCGCGCGACAAATAGCTTTACCCGGAATCGGTTCGGCGGGAGGATTTGGCGGTAAGCGGCACGAAACCGAAACTTTTTATGCTTATACCAGTTTTACCACGCCTAATACCATTTACAGCTACAATATGCTGACAGATGAAAGCAAAATTTATCGCCAGCCCAAGGTAGATTTTAACCCGGATGATTACGAGACAAAACAGGTATTTTATCCCAGCAAAGACGGCACGCAAGTACCGATGTTTATTACTCACAAAAAAGGTTTGCAGCTAGATGGTAATAATCCCACATACCTTTATGCTTACGGCGGTTTTGGCATATCCCTAACTCCGAGTTTTTCTGTTAGCAGAGTCGTCTGGCTGGAGATGGGTGGAGTTTATGCGATCGCCTGTTTGCGGGGTGGCGGCGAATACGGCGAAGCATGGCACCAAGCAGGGACAAAGTTAAACAAGCAAAATGTGTTTGATGACTTTATTGCTGGTGCTGAATGGTTGATAGCAAACAAATACACTCAGCCAGCAAAATTGGCGATCGCAGGTGGTAGTAATGGCGGCTTATTGGTGGGAGCCTGCATGACTCAGCGGCCGGAATTATTCGGTGCAGCATTGCCGGCTGTCGGTGTTATGGATATGTTGCGCTTTCATAAGTTTACCATTGGTTGGGCCTGGACTTCTGAATACGGTTCCCCTGAAAATGCCGAAGAATTTAAAACAATTTACGGCTATTCTCCCTTGCACAATCTCAAATCGGGTACGGCTTATCCAGCTACAATGATTACAACTGCGGATCATGACGATCGGGTTGTTCCGGCTCATAGTTTCAAGTTTGCTTCTGCTTTGCAAGAAATGCACGGGGGAGAAAAACCGGTGTTAATTCGCATTGAAACTAAAGCGGGTCATGGTGCTGGAAAACCTACTGCTAAAATCATTGAAGAATTGGCTGATGAATGGGCTTTTTTAGTGCGGGAACTCGATATTAACGCTTAGACAGCACGCGCTTGAGGGTGCGATCGACTTATCGTTCAATCCTCCTAGGGACACGGCTCTTGGCGTGTCCCTACTTATCGTTCAATCCTCCTAGGGACACGGCAATGCCCATAGGTGTCAACTTAACGTTAAACCCAGTCACAGATTGCTGTTTGACCATTAAGCCTAGATCCCCCCTAGCCCCCCTTAAGAAGGGGGGGACAGGAAGCCTCTTTAAGTCCCCCTTCTTAAGGGGGATTTAGGGGGATCTAGACTTAGGTAAAAGCGAGAGATACCAAGGGTTTCAGGCTTAAGTTGACACCAATGGGCTCCTGGAGTGTCCCTACTTATCGTTCAATCCTCGTAGGGACACGGCAATGCCCATAGGTGTCAACTTAACGTTAAACCCAGTCACAGATTGCTGTTTGACCATTAAGCCTAGATCCCCCCTAGCCCCCCTTAAGAAGGGGGGGATAAGAGTTCGATCAAAGTCAACCCCTACTCACACCCTACTCCCTTCTTAAGGGGGATTTAGGGGGATCTAGACTTGGCTATGAACGAGAGATACCAAGGCTTTCAGGCTTAAGTTGACACCAATAGGCACGCGCTTAGTGTCCCTACCGTGTTTCATAACAGCGGGAACTGCTGTAAAAAGATGGTGTAAAGGGCGATCGCACTTGTTGAATGCAAGGGCGATCGCTCTTTTTTGTCAATGCAATCCTACTCGTAACATATTTATACAATTTGTCAAGTTTTTATTTTGTTAATTTTTGTCACTTTTAGTTGCCCTTGTGACATTGTTGTGATTTCGCTTCACGCCAAATTATTAGTATCAGTATCACTCTCTGTGATTTTGAGGAAATCGATATTTTCAGTATATTTACAGTTAAAACTGTCTGAGCGAGCCTCAATGTGAGCCGAATCAGAACAGTAGTACGAGGGCTATGACCCCATGTTCCTTAGAAATACCTAAGTAATTTATGATAGAACTTGCGACTGGAAATTATATCATTTTCCCCAATCAGAGAGTGTATCATCGAATACAAAGCCCCTCGTCGCTTATTCATCTAGGAGTTGCAGCGATCTGCCACATATCTATATCCCAGGGCGATCGCAGCAATTCCTGTCTAATTATTGCCTCAGATCGCAAATGATAAATATACGCAATTATTATTTTAATTTTACAGATATAATTAAACAAAAATTTATCTTCTAATGTTGATCGACATTTATGATCAAAAGGGTTAGCTTAAACCTAGTCACTAAATTCACCACCAAAACCAAAAATAACCCCAATCTGTCTCATATGTCAGCCGTAAAAACACGTAAATATATCAATATGGCCACTACAACCTTGAGAGGAGCCGGTTCTAAAGTAGAGACCGCTCACCCAAAAAACCTAGCGATTGTTGACTCAAAAGTAGAAAACTACGAGCAGTTGGTTAGGGGAGTTAAACGTGGTACAGAAGTAATCCTGCTGGATCCAGCCCGGGATGGAATAGAGCAAATCACCGAAATTTTGGGCGATCGCAGCGGCATCGACAGCATTCACATAGTCTCTCACGGCGCACTAGCAGCACTACAACTAGGCTCAACAGAGCTCAATATTCACAACCTAGACACCTACAGCAGCCAATTGCAGCAGTGGGGAAAATCACTTAGCGAATCCGCCAGCATTCTACTTTATGGCTGTAACATAGCCGCCGGCGAATCTGGTCTGAAATTTGTACAAAAAATCTGGGAATTAACCGGCGCAAATATTGCCGCTTCCAACAACCTCACAGGAAGTGCAGCATTAGGAGGCGACTGGGAATTAGAAATTGCGATCGGACAAATCAATGGGGAATTAGCCTTTGAAAAAGAAGTCCTAGAAGGCTACCCATCAGTCCTAGCTACCTTAGTAACTGAAGACTTTAAACAAACAACAGTAATCGGGCCTTGGATCTATGGAACTGCTGGTACTTCTGCTAACCCAGGCTTAACCGCAGGTGCCGCGAACAACCCCAACGGCGTTATTCCCAATTTAGGGACTGGCGATCCAGCCGGATCAGGCGCTTTGAGATTAACATCAAACACCAAGAGCCAAGCAGCTTTTGTCCTCTACAACAACCCCATCTCTAGCACTGATGGTCTGAGAGTTACCTTTGATTTCTTTTCTTATAACATAAGTGCGGACTCTAGTAATAACTTGGGTGCGGATGGCACAAGTTTTTTCCTCATTGACGGAACAGCTACACCAACAAAAGCGGGAGGTTTTGGCGGCTCTCTTGGCTATGCTCCAAATAATAATACTGCTCAAACTCTCTCTTCAACCGGTATTTCAGGAGGTTATTTAGGTGTCGGGTTAGATGAGTTTGGCGCTTTTTCTGTCTCTCAACCAGGAACGGGAGGGCGTGTGGGCGGAGACCTGGCGAAACCTGATTCAGTAGCAGTTAGAGGCCGTGAAAGCACAAGTTATAATTTTTTAACTACAGCTTCTGTTCCCGGTGGGATAGATAATAAAACAAATAACATAAATACAACCATTCGCAGTGATGCTAAAAGAAGCGTCCAAATTACATTATTCCCGGCGACTTCAGCAACACCTAACCGTCTCACCGTTGCTGTAAACTTGAACAACAACTTCGACTCGAACAAAAACCCAATATTCGATCCGGGCGAAACACTGATCGATATACCAAATTTGGCAACCACAAACGGAGCCGTACCATCTACTTTTAAATTTGGCTTTGCTGCTTCGACAGGCCCAAGTACAAACATTCACGAACTTAACAATCTCCTAGTCGAAACTGTAGACACGCCTACACTCACAGCCGACGTTTCCATTGTTAAAAAAGGCCCGCAGGTTGCCGCACTCGGCAGCACGATTACCTACACTATTGCTGCCACTAATATAGAACTGAGTACCAGCGACGCGAAAGATGTCCTAATTCAAGATATCCTGCCCCCAGGCTTAACAGGAGTCAGCGTATCCGACGGCGGTACATACAACACTTTAACGCGGACTGTCTCCTGGCCAGTGATTCCGACTCTGGCCAGCGGTGGTAGCGTCACTTACACCATCACCGCTATAGCTCCCGCAACACCCACCACCATAACTAACGTCGCTTATAGCAATTCCAGCACTTTCGATCCCGTTCCTGCGAACAACAATAGTTCGCTACCAACATCTAAAGCTATAACTACAATAACTGCTGTTGCCGACCTCGCTACCACCAAAACCGGGCCAGCAACGGAAACTGCGGGTAGGACTGTTAGTTATACAATTTCCACAGTCAACAACGGGCCAAACACCGCAGAGAATGTCACAATTACTGACAGCATCATTCCCGATTTAACAATAGTTAGCATATCCGACGGCGGTACATACAACAACGGGATTGTCACTTTTCCGGCTGTCACCTTAACCGACAAACAGACTGTCAACCGCACCATCAGCTTCATCGCACCCGCAGGTGTCACCGTTAGCAACACCGCCAGCAGTAAATCGAGTGCTTTAGACTTAACTCCCAGCAATGACGCTGCTACATTCACCACCACTCTGACACCCAGTGCCGACCTCGCTACCACCAAAACCGGGCCAGCAACGGAAACTGCGGGTAGGACTGTTAGTTATACAATCACGACACGAAACAACGGGCCAAGCACAGCCGAAAACGTCACAATTACTGACAGCATCATTCCCGATTTAACAATAGTTAGCATATCCGACGGCGGTACATACAACAGCGGGACAGGAATAGTCACCTTCCCTCCTGTCACCCTAACCAATACAGCCAGCACCACCCGCACCATCAGCTTCATTGCACCCGCAGGTGTCACCGTTAGCAACACCGCCAGCAGTAAATCGAGTGCTTTAGACTTAACTCCCAGCAATGACGCTGCTACATTCACCACGACTCTGACACCCAGTGCCGACCTCGCTACCACCAAAACCGGGCCAGCAACGGAAACTGCGGGTAGGACTGTTAGTTATACAATCACGACACGAAACAACGGGCCAAGCACAGCCGAAAACGTCACAATTACTGACAGCATCATTCCCGATTTAACAATAGTTAGCATATCCGACGGCGGTACATACAACAGCGGGACAGGAATAGTCACCTTCCCTCCTGTCACCCTAACCAATACAGCCAGCACCACCCGCACCATCAGCTTCATTGCACCCGCAGGTGTCACCGTTAGCAACACCGCCAGCAGTAAATCGAGTGCTTTAGACTTAACTCCCAGCAATGACGCTGCTACATTCACCACGACTCTGACACCGACACCAACTCCAACACCAACTCCTCCGACACCAACTCCAACACCAACTCCGACACCAACTCCTCCGACACCAACTCCGACACCAACTCCAACACCAACTCCTCCGACACCAACTCCAACACCAACTCCTCCGACACCAACTCCAACACCAACTCCTCCGACACCGACGCCAACTCCGGTCAACCAACCGCCAGTCACCAACAATGCCAATCTGGCGATCGCGCCCAATAGCAGCGTCCCACTCCCCGGATTGGGAGGAACCGACCCCGACGGCTCCATCGCCTCTTATACAATCAACACCCTACCAACCGCAGCCCAAGGAGTCCTATTCTTAGGCAACCCAGCCCAAGGCGGAGTCGCTGTCACCCCCGGTCAAGTCCTGACTCCTGCACAGATTCAGCAGTTATTTTTCCAGTCCACAGGTACGTTCACCGGAGCCAACTTCAAGTACACCGCTACTGATGACAAAGGTCTCAGCAGTCCTGCATCTGCTACTGTATCGGCCTTGCAGCCCGGAGTCAACCAACCGCCGGTGGCGAACAATGTCAATCTGGCGATCGCACCCAATAGCAGCGTCCCACTCACCGGACTCGGAGGAACCGACCCCGACGGGACGATCGCCTCTTATACAATCGATACTCTGCCAACCGCAGCCCAAGGAGTCCTATTCTTAGGCGACCCAGCCCAAGGCGGAGTCGCAATCACCCCCGGTCAAGAGCTGACTCCTGCACAAATTAGCCAGTTATTTTTCCAGTCAACAGGTGCGTTCACCGGAGCCAACTTCAACTACAGCGCTACTGATGACAAAGGTCTCAGCAGTCCTGCGCCTGCGACTATAGCTGCGCTCCTCGCCCCCGCCCCAACACCGACACCAACACCAGCGCCAACTCCGCTCAACCAACCGCCAGTCACCAACAATGCCAATCTAGCGATCGCGCCCAATAGCAGCGTCCCACTCCCCGGATTGGGAGGAACCGACCCCGACGGCTCCATCGCCTCTTATACAATCAACACCCTACCAACCGCAGCCCAAGGAGTCCTATTTTTAGGCGACCCAGCCCAAGGCGGAGTCGCTGTCACCCCCGGTCAAGTCCTGACTCCTGCACAGATTCAGCAGTTATTTTTCCAGTCCACAGGTACGTTCACCGGAGCCAACTTCAACTACACCGCTACTGATGACAAAGGTCTCAGCAGTCCTGCATCTGCGACTGTATCGGCCTTGCAGCCCGGAGTCAACCAACCGCCGGTGGCTAACAATGTCAATACGCCGATCGCCCCCAATAGCAGCGTCCCACTCACCGGACTCGGAGGAACCGACCCCGACGGGACGATCGCCTCTTATACAATAGATACTCTACCACCCGCAGCCCAAGGAGTCCTATTCTTAGGCGACCCAGCCCAAGGCGGAGTCGCTGTCACCCCCGGTCGAGTGCTGACTCCTGCACAGATTAGCCAGTTATTTTTCAAGTCCACAGATGCGTTCACCGGAGCCAACTTCAACTACAGCGCTACTGATGACAAAGGTCTCAGCAGTCCTGCGCCTGCGACTATAGCTGCGCTCCTCGCCCCCGCCCCAACACCGACACCAACACCAGCGCCAACTCCGCTCAACCAACCGCCAGTCACCAACAATGCCAATCTAGCGATCGCGCCCAATAGCAGCGTCCCACTCCCCGGATTGGGAGGAACCGACCCCGACGGCTCCATCGCCTCTTATACAATCAACACCCTACCAACCGCAGCCCAAGGAGTCCTATTTTTAGGCGACCCAGCCCAAGGCGGAGTCGCTGTCACCCCCGGTCAAGTCCTGACTCCTGCACAGATTCAGCAGTTATTTTTCCAGTCCACAGGTACGTTCACCGGAGCCAACTTCAACTACACCGCTACTGATGACAAAGGTCTCAGCAGTCCTGCATCTGCGACTGTATCGGCCTTGCAGCCCGGAGTCAACCAACCGCCGGTGGCTAACAATGTCAATACGCCGATCGCCCCCAATAGCAGCGTCCCACTCACCGGACTCGGAGGAACCGACCCCGACGGGACGATCGCCTCTTATACAATCGATACTCTGCCAACCGCAGCCCAAGGAGTCCTATTCTTAGGCGACCCAGCCCAAGGCGGAGTCGCAATCACCCCCGGTCAAGAGCTGACTCCTGCACAAATTAGCCAGTTATTTTTCCAGTCAACAGGTGCGTTCACCGGAGCCAACTTCAACTACAGCGCTACTGATGACAAAGGTCTCAGCAGTCCTGCGCCTGCGACTATAGCTGCGCTCCTCGCCCCCGCCCCAACACCGACACCAACACCAGCGCCAACTCCGCTCAACCAACCGCCAGTCACCAACAATGCCAATCTAGCGATCGCGCCCAATAGCAGCGTCCCACTCCCCGGATTGGGAGGAACCGACCCCGACGGCTCCATCGCCTCTTATACAATCAACACCCTACCAACCGCAGCCCAAGGAGTCCTATTTTTAGGCGACCCAGCCCAAGGCGGAGTCGCTGTCACCCCCGGTCAAGTCCTGACTCCTGCACAGATTCAGCAGTTATTTTTCCAGTCCACAGGTACGTTCACCGGAGCCAACTTCAACTACACCGCTACTGATGACAAAGGTCTCAGCAGTCCTGCATCTGCGACTGTATCGGCCTTGCAGCCCGGAGTCAACCAACCGCCGGTGGCTAACAATGTCAATACGCCGATCGCCCCCAATAGCAGCGTCCCACTCACCGGACTCGGAGGAACCGACCCCGACGGGACGATCGCCTCTTATACAATAGATACTCTACCACCCGCAGCCCAAGGAGTCCTATTCTTAGGCGACCCAGCCCAAGGCGGAGTCGCTGTCACCCCCGGTCGAGTGCTGACTCCTGCACAGATTAGCCAGTTATTTTTCAAGTCCACAGATGCGTTCACCGGAGCCAACTTCAACTACAGCGCTACTGATGACAAAGGTCTCAGCAGTCCTGCGCCTGCGACTATAGCTGCGCTCCTCGCCCCCGCCCCAACACCGACACCAACACCAGCGCCAACTCCGCTCAACCAACCGCCAGTCACCAACAATGCCAATCTAGCGATCGCGCCCAATAGCAGCGTCCCACTCCCCGGATTGGGAGGAACCGACCCCGACGGCTCCATCGCCTCTTATACAATCAACACCCTACCAACCGCAGCCCAAGGAGTCCTATTTTTAGGCGACCCAGCCCAAGGCGGAGTCGCTGTCACCCCCGGTCAAGTCCTGACTCCTGCACAGATTCAGCAGTTATTTTTCCAGTCCACAGGTACGTTCACCGGAGCCAACTTCAACTACACCGCTACTGATGACAAAGGTCTCAGCAGTCCTGCATCTGCGACTGTATCGGCCTTGCAGCCCGGAGTCAACCAACCGCCGGTGGCTAACAATGTCAATACGCCGATCGCCCCCAATAGCAGCGTCCCACTCACCGGACTCGGAGGAACCGACCCCGACGGGACGATCGCCTCTTATACAATAGATACTCTACCACCCGCAGCCCAAGGAGTCCTATTCTTAGGCGACCCAGCCCAAGGCGGAGTCGCTGTCACCCCCGGTCAAGTCCTGACACCAGCGCAAATTAGCCAGTTATTTTTCAAGTCCACAGGTACCTTCACCGGAGCCAACTTCAACTACAGCGCTACTGATGACAAAGGTCTCAGCAGTCCTGCGCCTGCGACTATAGCTGCGATACCAGCCCCCGCCGCAACACCGACGCCAACACCAGCGCCAACTCCGGCACCTGTTCCGCTGCCGACGACCGCGCCAATTCCGGCACCAGTTCCGCTGCCAACACCGACGCCCAACCAACCGCCAGTCGCGACTAATGCTAACTTGAGCATTCCGCCGAACAGCAGCACACCAGTAACGGGATTGAGCGCAACCGACCCCGACGGGACGATCGCCTCTTACACCATCAACACCCTGCCAACCGCAGACCAAGGACTGCTATTTTTAGGAGATCCAGCCCAAGGCGGAGTCGCTGTCACCCCCGGTCAAGTCCTGACTCCTGCACAGATTCAGGAATTATTTTTCCAAACGACTGGCAATTTTACCGGAGCTAATTTCACCTACAGCGCCACCGACAACAGCGGCGCTACCAGTCCTGCTACGGCTACTGTTGCTGTCGCACTTGGGCAGCCAACTCCGACGCCAACGACCGCGCCCATACCAAATCCGGTTCCCGAACCAGAAACAGACTGTCAGTGTCAGGCTGTTCTGGAAAAACCGGGAATTAACTTTTTGCCACCAACAGAACCGCCTGGGGTTTCCTTTAACAGCCCAGGCGCACAAGTCGCAGTTGAGGAACAAACTCTTAAAGGAACCAATGGTAACGACTCCATTCAGGGTAGCAACGCTAACGAAAAAATCATCGGTTTTCAAGGCCGTGACCTACTTTTAGGTGAAGGTGGCGCAGACGAAATTCACGGCGACGAAGACAACGACACCATTTTTGGCGACATCGGCACGGATATTGTTTACGGCGGCGACAACAACGATTTAATATTCGCCGGGAAAGACAATGACTGGATTGCTGGTGAATTAGGCTCCGATACCATTTTGGGCGATCGAGGTGCGGATACGATTCTCGGAGACACCGGGCTGAACAACTCCCAGAGTCCTAACGATGCTCGCGATTTGATCTTCGGAGGCGACGGTGCAGACGTCATCAACGGTAACGAGGGCGACGATACCATTCATGCCGGCAAAGGTAACGATATTGCCCTCGGAGGTAAAAACAATGACCTCATCTGGGGCGAACTCGGCTCCGATACTCTGTTGGGCGGTACAGAAGACGACAGCTTATTTGGCGGAAACCCCGACAAGAGTGTCAGCGACGCCCAGGGACGCGACTTGCTGTACGGAGGTTTCGGCAACGACTTGCTCAGTGGCCAAGAAAACGAGGATACGCTGATTGGAGGCAAAGATCGCGATCGCGTTTACGGAGGCAAAGGTAATGACCTAATTTTTGGTCAATTAGGCTCCGATACCCTCTACGGCGGCGAAGGTATTGATACCATCCTCGGTGACAGTGGCAGTTCCAACTCAGTTGGTGATGCTGTTGAACAAGACTTCATCTTTGGTGGCACCGGTGGGGACTCGATCGCCGGCGGCAACGGCGATGATACCGTGCTAGCAGGTAAGGGCAACGATGGCGTTTGGGGCGGCAAAGATAACGACTTGATTTGGGGCGAACTCGGTAACGATACCCTTACCGGGGACAGTGGCGACGACACCCTGTACGGCGGGGTTCGAGGTTTAGTGAAAGATGCCGACGGAAAGGACTTGCTCTTTGGCAATATCGGTTCTGACTTATTATTCGGTGACGAAGCTGACGATACTCTCAGTGGCGGTAAGGGCAATGATTCCCTGTACGGGGGCAAGGGTAACGACCTCATCAACGGAGACAGCGAGGACGACTTAATTTACGGCGGTGATGGCAACGATGAGCTCTGCGGCGGCGAGGGCAACGATACCATCTATGGCGATCGCGCAGATAACAAGGGCGTCCCAGTGGCTGCGGCCGGCCAGCAAGATTGCATCAACGGCGGTGCTGGTAATGACCTAATCTACGGCAACGAAGGGGAAGATACGCTCAACGGCGATGCTGGTAACGATACCTTGATTGGCGGTAAAGACAACGACATTCTGTTTGGAGGCGAAGGAGATGACTGGCTGTTTGGAGGCTTGGGTGACAATACTTTATCTGGAGGTGCCGGAAGCGATCAATTTATCTTGAGTGCTGGGAACGGCTCGAATACCATTCTTAACTTCCAGGTTGGCATCGATCAATTTGTGTTGACCGGTGGGCTGAGTTTCGAGCAGTTGCAACTCACCCCAACCCAGAACGGTACATTGCTGCGAATAGCAGGCACCGGGCAAGTTTTAGCGGACTTTGTAGGGGCCTCCGGTGCGATCGGCTCCTCTGATTTCCGATCGAATCTCTTGTCACCAACAAAATGGGTTTGAAGCCCCGTCCTTATAGGACGGCTTTAATTGTAAAACTTTGTTGCAATATCAAATATCTTGTGCTAAATAGCTGAGAATTTAGAAAAGCAAGTAAGAACAACCATCTACGTGTTGAAACGATATCAAAAGGTGAGACTCCTGGGTTGGATCGCTCCTCGGCAATGCCGAGCCTGTCCAAACACGTAATAGTGAATCGTTGAGCGTACCTAACTGGATTATTGGTGGACTCAGAAAGCAATCTAAAAACAAAAGTAAGCGCAACTGCAATACTTCTCGTACCAGTAGTTGTTTCGAGCGTGTAGAGGTGATTTGACAGCGCCTTTAAGACTCAAATTGTGGTCTTAATAATCTCCGTGGCGTTGATTCCCGGAGAGTGTCAAAATAGGGTTAGCATTGGGGACTTTCGTCCCCAAAATCCTACTTATAATTGCTTTCGCAAAAACAGTCGCCGCGGCTGTCCCAAAAGCCAATTACTCCAATGTCCATCCACTTGTTCCAAGCGATAGCCAGCCTGATAGTATAACTGTCGCGCTGCGTGATTATTTTCCAGAACGTGGAGGTAAATCTCATCAAATCCCCACTCTCGCGCAGTCTTCTCGCAGTTGCTGAGCAACTCTTGAGCAACCCCCAGCCGCCGATACTCCGGGTGAACTGCTAAATTCGACAAATAAGGATAGTCCAAACTTGGTAGTTCCCAAGGGAGGCGAGAACGGAGGGCCATTTCTACGGTTCCGGCTAAACACTCGGCCCGGTTCGATCGATATTTATGTGTCCCATCCTCCATCGATGGTTCGACTGCGTTGATCCTGAGCGTATTCGAAGGACTCAGGATAAACGCAGTCGTTGGGCTCACCAAGCATCGCATCTCTACAACTAAGCAAATATAATGCTCCGACCCAGAACGGAGTCGATTTTTTAAATCTTCGTAAATACCCAACCGCAACACCGGATACAACCAATCCACAAACCCCTCACCAGAGTGAAAGCTGAGGGCCAGCAGATCGGCTAGCAGTGCCAGATCCTTAGACGCAGCCACCCGAACCGAAAAGCCAGAGCTGTCGGGGGTTGTTTGGTGGTGGGAGGTTGAGGGAAAAAAAGAAGGATTCACAATTCCTTGCCGCTATATTGATTTTTTTTGTACAGACAGCCAGCCAGCCCAGTCAAAGGCTTAAAGATCAGTGCGCAAGATATCAGATATATCTCACTCTACCACTGGTCGAACGACCCAGATTCCCACTTTTTTTTGCCAGCCCACCCCGCACTCTCGCCTGTCAGGAAAAAAGTAAGGGAAAAAAGCATCGAACCTTCAGGGACGGGGATTCTTGTTTCAAAGATAGTCTATAGCACTTCTGTGTTAAATGAGATATTTAACACAGAAGTGCTATAGCGGTTTTATGAATGAAGTGAGGTACAGGAGGCAATTGGCAATTCACTTCTCTGAAAAGGAAACATCTATACTTCGACTACGCGAGCGTACAAGTGCCCTATGCCCTATGCCCTATGCCCCATCTTTGTTATTTGTTATTTGTTATTTGTTAGTTGACGGTTGACTGTTGACGGTTGACTGTTGACTGTTGAGTTTCTTCATTCCCAATGCCCTATGCCCAATGCCCCATGCCCTATGCCCTATGCCCCATGCCCTATGCCCAATGCCCCATGCCCAATGCCCAATGCCCTATGCCCTATGCCCTATGCCCTATGCCCAATGCCCTATGCCCCATGCCCTATGCCCATGAGCACCTCCAGAAACCTGAGAAAGGCTATATATTCTCAACTAACCTGTAAGGTTCAAGGGTTTACCAATCACCGAAAACAGTGCAAACAGATTAAATAAACTCGCCGATACCACTCGAAAATTATTTATTAAGAATGGTGCAAAATCTGAGCGATCGTCAATCTTTAAAAATGATTATTTGTTGTATTGGCTTGAGCTTAAATTCGTAATTTAAGTTAAACATTTTGTTTCTTCTTTACCTACAGTCAGGGCTAGTCTTACCAAATAGACAACCATTTTCCTGTGTTGGCTATAGGAGCAGCGGCTGACTTAAGTCAGGGAATGCCCTCTGGTTTTTCGTAGTTGACATCTAGAGCGCTGGGCGAGCGTCGGAACAACCTCGATCGACAATTCCTCACTAGCCTTATACTTTGTTACCAAGGACTCAGACAATCTCGATCGAGCTATGTGGCCGGTTTCCAGAGAGTACATCCCTGGTTAAGATTAACAGATGGATGCTCTCGCTTGCGGTAAAACACCCCAGTAATTGGCAATTTCAGGTCTGTAGGAGGCACAAAAGATGCGGATGATGGGGAAAAGACAGCAAGTCTCAGTCAAATAGTACAGCTAATTGGGTGACTCGCACAGACGCCTCCCTAGTCTGTGAATATCATTAATAATTGGGGTGTACCACAGAAAACTGTGAATCAGAAGAATTCCGAATCGAGAACGGGTAGGTGAAATCAAGGTTTATCTTTGGTGCTGGCTAATTCACAACAACTTCAGATTGACGAACTCTTGTGACTTAAGCAATTGAAACAGGTAAATTCTTCCAAAATCAGACCGATTAAATTGAACAATCCCCAGGCACAGGAGAGCGGTGGATGAATTCCCAAGAAAATCCTAAACTAAAAATTCTGGTCGTTGATGATGAACCGGATAACCTCGACTTGCTTTACCGCACCTTCCATCGGGAATACAAAGTGCTCAGGGCTGAATCAGGCCCCGCCGCCCTAGAAATTTTGGCTAGATCAGGCGAAGTTGCTGTGATTATCTCGGATCAGCGAATGCCTAAAATGAGCGGTACGGAGTTTCTGAGTCTGACGGCGGCTCAGTACCCAGACGTGATCCGAATTATTTTAACTGGCTATACGGATGTTGAAGATTTAGTCGAAGCTATTAATGCTGGCAAAGTATTCAAATATGTTACCAAGCCTTGGGATGCTGAATCACTCAGAGCTCTTGTCCGTCAAGCGGTTGAAACTCACAATCTCCTGAAAGCCCGTACCAATGAACTGCGTAGGGCCCTCAGCCAAGAATCGCTGCTTTATGCTGTTACCAATACTATCCGATCGGCTCCCAACTACCAGCAGATGCTGCAAAGAATTGTGGAAACAGTCGGCCAGATGTTTGAGGTCAGTTGCTGTCTGCTGCGGCCGTTCCAAGATGGCTCTGTGGCAGATGAATGGTTCATCTACCAAGGTGCTGAAACGAAACGGCAAGATGCCGATGGTGTCTCGGAGGGCATCATGTCGCCAGATTTGCTGTCGCTGTTGGTCTGGGAAACTATGGAGGTGGAGGTGATTCAAGATGCCCAAACGGACGATCGAGTTTTAAACTGGGAAAATGACCAGCGCTCGGAGGCTTACCGGGCTGCGAAGATCCGCTCTAGCTTAATCGTACCGCTGTTTTATCAACGGGAACTGATGGCAGTCTTGGCGCTGCACTCCTTCGAGCAGCCACGCCAATGGCAAGACCACGAGGTACAGTTGGTGACTACGGTGGCTGACCAAGCGGCTTTGGCACTTTCTCAAGCCCGGGCTTACGAACAGGTGCGGGCACTGGCAAAGCGCGAAGCTCTAGTTAATACTATTACTACGGCGATTCGATCGAGCCTCGACCCCCAAAATATTTTTGCGGCGATTACTGAACAACTGGGACAAGCTCTACAAGTTGACGGCTGCGCGCTATCTCTGTGGACAGAAGACGACGAGTACGTCCAATGCGTGGGACTCTACGAAGCGACTAGCGATGCTGTTTCTGTACAAGAGGATTTTAACAGTCCGGGGATACTCCTTGTGACTCCCAGTATTGAGCAAGGGAATACCAGCGATCAAAGCAGCCCTCGCGCCTGGGTTTTGGCCCATTCTTCCCTACCGCAGTCTTTGGTGCCGATTCAAGGTAATCCGGTTTTACGGCAAGTTATGATGTCGAAACAGCCGGTGGTGATTGAAGACCTGGACGATCGCCCCGATCTAAATGTTACAGAAGTGCAACTGCGATCGCCCGCCCGCGCCCTGTTAGTCGTCCCCTTGCTCTGTGACGGCAAAATCATCGGCAGTATTTCCCTGCGCCAAAATACCCATACCCGCCGCTGGCAACCCTCAGAAATTGACCTGGCTCAAATAGTCGCAACTCAAGCTGCTCTGGCAGTACAGCAGTCCCGCCTCTACCAAACTACCAGACAACAGGCAGAACGGCTGCTAGAAGCCGATCGACTCAAAACCGAGTTTTTCCAAAATATCTCTCACGAATTCCGCACACCCCTAACTCTGACCATCGGGCCTTTAGAGTCCGCCTGCGCCCGCCAAGAAGATTTGCCCTATGCACAAGCGGCCATCGCTCTTCGCAATTCCCGCCGCTTGCTGCGTTTGGTAAATCAACTGCTGGACTTGCAGCGGCTGGATGCCGGACGGATGCAGCCGAGTTTTCGCCCCTGCGATTTGGTGGGTTTCTGTTACTCTACCGCAGAGTCGTTCCGCGCCTACTGCGAGAAAAAAGGCCTGCATTTAATTACTCAATTACAAGACAGTCCTTTACTCTATTTGGATATTGAAAGATTTGACAAAGTTCTCTATAACCTGCTATCGAATGCGGTCAAATTTACGCCAGAAGGTGGAAGCATTACGCTGAAAGTCCAACCCGCTGGCGCTCACTGTTTGCTGCAAGTTAAAGATACCGGCATTGGCATTCGCACCGAACAAATTCCCTATTTGTTTGAGCGTTTCCGCCAAGCTGAGGGCTCTACCAACCGTTCCTACGAAGGCAGCGGTTTAGGTTTGGCACTGGTAAAGGAATTAGTGGAACTGCACGGCGGTCAAGTTTCGGTGGAGTCGGTTTATGGTGAAGGCTCTACTTTTACGGTTTGGCTGCACGTCGGTTCGACTCACTTACCTCCTGAACAGGTGCTGGAAATACCGGCGGAGTTTCACTCATCGAAAGCTGCGGTGGAATTGGCTGATGTGGAAGCCGATTTGTCTGATGCTGAATTTGCCTCTGAGAGTTTTGAGGGGATCAATCCTGTAAGTTCAGAAACAGTCGTTGGCACTGTTTTGGTGGTTGACGACAATCCCGATTTGCGCTTCTATGTGTCGGGAATTCTGCGAGATTCCGGCTTTGCGGTTTTGCTGGCCCGCAACGGGGAGGAAGGATTTGCGGTGGCAAAAAACCGCCTCCCAGATTTGATTGTGACAGATTTAATGATGCCTTTGGTTTCTGGTTTGGATTTGATCAAGATGCTCCGAGAGGATGAGGAATTGAAAGGAACTCCGGTAATTTTGCTGACGGCTAAAGCTGATGAAGATACTCGAATAGAAGGGGTAGTACGGGGAGCTGATGCTTATTTGTCTAAGCCTTTTAACGATCGAGAATTATTAGCAGAAGTGCGGAATTTGATCGCCCTCAAACAAAATGAACGCCGGGTGCAGCAGTTGAATACTTATTTAACTGAGTCGGTGCTGCGCCGATTTTTGCCACCGGCGATGGTGAAGGCGGCGGCGGCGGGAGATTTGGCGCTGGATTTGCGCCCGGAACCGCGATTAATTACTATTTTGTTTAGCGATATTGTCGGTTTTACTGAAATGGCAAATACGCTGAGATCGCGCCGGGTGGCTGAGTTGTTGAATGAATATTTGGCCGCGATGACAAAGGCGATTTTTGACAGTGGCGGTACGGTGGACAAGTTTGTCGGAGATGCGGTAATGGCAATATTTGGAGCGCCGGAGGAACTGAGTCCCAACGAGCAGGTGCGCCGTGCTGTGGCGGCTGCAAAGCAAATGCTGCTATCCCTGAAGGAGCTTAACAAGGGCTGGATTGAGCAGGGAATCGTTGGGGAGAATGGCGTGCCTCCGGTGCGGTTTCGCTGCGGTATTCATCAGGGTACTGCTGTGGTGGGGATGTTTGGCGGCCCGGAGCGATCGGACTATACTGCGATCGGACCGAGCGTGAATATTGCGGCCCGCTTGCAAGAGGTTGCGGAACCGAATAGTGTGCTGATTTCGGCGGCGGTTGCAGATTATGTTGAGGAGGATCGAATTGTTAAATATAAGTCGCTGCAACTGAAGGGAATTGATGAAACAGTATTGACTTTTGTACTTAATTGTGATTAGTCATTAGTCATTAGTCATTAGTCATTAGTCATTAGTCATTAGTCATTAGTCATTGGTCATTGGTCATTGGGAATGGGGAATTGGGTTATTGGGAATTCGTAATTCGTAATTCGTCATTCGTAATTCGTAATTCGTCATTAGTCATTAGTTAGATAGAGTCCGAGCGCTCGCTTATATTTATTGTTGAGTGCGAGTGATTGTTGAGTGCGAGCTTCTAGCTCGCGAGCTAGAAGCTCGCACTCAAATGATAACTGATTAACCGGACATGATATTATTGGTTACTTGCTACCAATGCCCAATGCCCGATTCCCAATGCCCGATTCCCAATTCCCAATTCCCAATTCCCAATTCCCAATTCCCAATTCCCAATGCCCAATTCCCAATTCCCAATTCCCCATTCCCAATATTTTAAAAGTGACAAAAACTACTAACAAAAAAGACGGTAAATCTTCAGACTATCCCTTTGACGGTTTATCTTTAGACGATCGCAATCCCGACTTCATTAAACTTATGCTGCCGCTGTGGGAGTGGCTGTACCGCTACTATTTTCGCGTACAAAGCGACGGCTGGCAAAACGTCCCCGCCAGCGGAAAAATGCTGATTGTCGGTTCTCACAACGGAGGAATGGCGACTCCTGATATGTTTATGTTCCTATACGAATGGTTCCGCAGGTACGGCACGGAACGGTTGGCCTACGGATTGATGCACCCGACGGTGTGGAAAGTTTCTCCTGATCTTGCTAGCATGGCAGTTCAGTGCGGTGCAGTCAAGGCGCATCCAAAAATGGCGATCGCAGCTTTGCGAAAAAATGCGCCAGTTCTCGTCTATCCAGGTGGCGCACAAGATACTTTTCGTCCCTATCACTTGCGACATAAAATTTACTTTGCTGGACGTCAGGGATTTATCAAGTTAGCGCTGCGAGAAGAAGTGCCAATTGTGCCAATTATTTCTACCGGTTCTCACGATACTTTGATGGTACTTGGAGATTTTTACGAACAAGCAAAGCAATTGCACTCCTTGGGGATGCCGTGGTTATTGGGTGTCGATCCGGTGGTATTTCCGATATATTTAGGATTACCTTGGGGTGTGGGTATTGGGCCTTTGCCGCATCTACCTTTGCCGGTGCAAATTCGGACTCGCGTGTGTGCGCCTATTGTATTTGAGAGGTACGGTGCGGAGGCTGCGCGCGATCGAGATTATGTGGATGCTTGTTTCGATCGAGTTACAACTGAAATGCAATTGGAATTAGATCGTTTAGCCTCGGAAATAGTTTGAATCAATAAAATAAGGGCGATCGCTGTTTAGGTATGATATATAGCATTTCTCAGTTGAGTGAAGTACAGATATAGAGTAGGGACACGGCTCCGTGCCCATTGGTGTGAACTTAAAACTAAAACCTTTGAGAAATCGGGGTTTTATGCCAAGTCTAGATCCCCCTAAATCCCCCTTAAGAAGGGGGACTTTGAGAAGATTCTTGTCCCCCCCTTCTTAAGGGGGGTTAGGGGGGATCGGGCTTTAATGTTCAAACAGCAGACAGGTAGTACGTTTGACGTTAAGTTGACACGAAGAAGGGCTCTTGGAGTGTCCCTACTGCCGTATCCTGTATGTCATCCGATTGAAAACTGCTATAATAGAAATACCTCGACTGAAATCATCCAAAATTAACATTCTGGAAAGCCAATGATTGCCGATCGCACCCACAATTATATCTCCCCGGAAGAGTATCTGAAGTTAGAAGAACTCAGTCCCCTCAAACATGAGTATATTCAGGGAGAAATCTATGCAAGGGCTGATGCAAATGATGCTCATGTGACGGTTGCGGGCAACTTATCTGCTCTTTTGAGAAATCATGTTCGGGGTAGCGGCTGTCGTGTTTATATGTCTGACATGAAAGCTAGGATTGAATCTAAGAATATTTACTACTATCCCGACGTGATGGTAACGTGCGATGAACGGGACAAGGCTTTTCAATCTTTTAAAAGATATCCTTGTTTAATTGTTGAGGTTTTATCAAAAGGTACTGAAGGATTCGATCGGGGTGATAAGTTTGCTGACTATCAAGAATTAGAAACGCTTCAAGAGTATGTGTTAATTAGCCAAAAACGTGAGCGGGTAGAGTGTTTCCGTCGCAATGCTGAAGGGTTGTGGGTTTTGTATTCCTATACTCAAGGCAGCGAAATTCACTTGGCTAGCGTAGATTTTCGCACGGGTATTGATGCTATTTATGAGGATGTCATTTTTACTAAGGAAGATTCAGAAGCAGATATTGATGAACTGCGATCTAGGGGATAGATTGAAAATGCGATCGCGCCTCGCTTAGGAAGGGCGCTCTTGATGTAAGGTTATGGTAAACTGAATTGCAAGTATCCTATATAATTAGTTAATGAGTGGCATTAACCGTGAACTAACACCAGATCCAAGAACCAGTTTATTTGACAAACATCTTCCAGAAACGCCACAGGTACAAAGACTGCTGAGAAAAGAAGGAAAAGCTCATGTATTTAATGACAGAGCCACAATGAATTTAGTGATACAAGCTATTATAGATAGAGGAGAGCTTACAGGGATTCAGGATGAAATCGATGACTACGATCGCTACGGGCTATACTTTGATTATCCTATAGGTTATCAAATCAGATCCGACGACAGTCACATCCCGCTGTATTACGCAGAAATTAAAATCATCAAAGGAACCGATAATTACCATGTTATCCCCCGCACAAAACCTCGTCGAACAAATCAATGATTGGGACTTTATCGAGTTGTGGGTAGATCCGATTGTTTTCCCGCCTCGGATTCTGATGTTAGTGGGTGACAAAAATAGTAAGTGTTGTATTTACGATCCATCGGCTAACTACAAACTGCTGTTTTTAAGTTCAAGTTACGATCAGGCTCACTCGTGGCTACTCGAAGATGAATATGAGCGAGTTGATGGTAGACTTTTAGCCTCGGAAATAGTTTGAATCAATAAAATAAGGGCGATCGCGCCTTATGTCAGGAAGGGCGATCGCACTATCCTCAAACTTCAGTCATTACTTAAATCTTGGAATCCGAATCTGAAAACGCTTGTCATTATTATTTCCTGGTTGCCAGTCCTTATCATCAATAGATGATGGCTGATTGCGAATGTTTATCACACAGTGTCGGTTATTAAGGTGTGCCCAGATATGCCAAGTATTCCTTTCAACATTTTCGTTAAAAATTCCTTCCTGCCTAAGAGCGCGAAAATTTTCTTTACAGGTGAAATCGGCTTGCTCTTGAGTCATACCGGCAAAACCATTTAAACCAGTGATGAAGACAAATTCATGTGCTTCGTAAGCTATTGCTTCATGATTGCTTTCTTTCCCTAAGTTTATATTCAAACAAATACAAACTGTTGAAAGAAATAGCATGAGTCCCAGCCATTTATTTCCCAGAGAATGTTTTGCCATTGAACCCCCTAAAGTTACTAGCATTAATAAAATGGTTGATTTGGAAACAGAGAAGAGGTGGAAGATATTATAAATTACACTAATGCACCTATTCTACCAAACACAATTATATCTCAACCAATATTTTTTTAAAATTTTAAAACGTCATAAAGTGTCATCAATTATTGTTGCTTTTTTAATAAAATGTCAGATTTTGTCATCTACGTCATAAAATGTCAGATATAATCCAGTCATCCCCTACCTTTACTATACCGATGGACGTTCAAGAAGTCTTGAGATTTGCCGACAACATGGTTTTCGCCAAAACGGGAGAACACTTGGACGATCTGCAAAAAGCTATCCTCCTGGGTGCATGGAAAGGTCAAAAATACTCTCAAATCGCAGAAACATCATACTGTAGCGAAGGTCATATCAGAAATATCGCATCAAAATTATGGAAGCGTTTATCAAATGTATTAGATGAAGATGTAACTCAATCGAATTTACGCTCTGCACTTGAGAGACGACAATTATTCATCGTATCATCAAATTTTGGGAATGATTTTCTACACATTGGTAACGTCAATGTTTGTACAGATACCCAACCTCCCGAAGTTCCAAAAGATCGATCGCCCTCAACCCCCACCTCAGACACATCCAAACCCCAAACCAGACTAGACTTAGCAGACGCACCTCATATTTCATCATTGTCCGATCGCACATCCGAACTCGCCACCCTCGAAAAATGGATCGTCCAACAAAAGTGCAACATCGCAGCAATATTAGGAATAAGCGGCCTTGGCAAAACCGCACTTTCCCTCCACCTCATCCAAAAAATTCAGCATAACTTTGAATACGTCATCTGGCGAAGTCTCCGCCACTCCCCACCCTTAGAAACCACCCTAAAAAATCTCCTAAAATTTCTCTTAAATAAACCAGAAATCGAACTCCCTACCAGCATCCCAGAGCGAATTTCCCTGTTAATGGAATATCTGGGAAAAAACCGCTGTCTCATTATCCTCGACGACGTGCAAACCATTCTCAGCAGCGGACAACTAGCAGGAAATTACCGCCCAGAATGCGAAAATTACAGCATCCTCTTCAGACAAATCGGAGAAACAACCCACAACAGTTGCTTAATCCTCAATAGTTGGGAACCTCCCAGAGAAATTACCGCCTTAAAAGGTGAAAATTCACCAGTTCGCACCTTACAACTCAAAGGCATAAGTGCAACTGCTACCGAAATTTTCCGACAAAAAAGTTTACTCAATCCCGAAAAATGGGAAAACCTAATTAACGCCTACCGAGGTAATCCATTGTGGTTAAAAATAGTCGCCGCCACCATTCAAGAAATATTCCGAGGAAGGGTTGCAGAATTTTTGAAATATGATATGCTATTCTTAGGGGAAGAATTGGCAGCAACTTTGCACCCGCAGATAAATCGTTTGTCAGAATTAGAGAAAAAGCTAATCTCCCAGCTCAGCCGCGAAGCAAATTCAGTTTCCATAGAGCAATTGCTACAAGATGCCGATTTATCGCCCTCGGAGTTATTCGATGGGCTGCAATCTTTGGGTAGGCGATCGCTCGTGGAAACTGAGGAACAGGAAAATGAAACTCTATTCAATCTTTGTCCTGTGGTGAGACAATATGTGATCTTAAATCCAGTGAATTAGCCACGATATCTGTAGGGACAGGGAAATGCCCATTGGTGACAACTTAAGACTGAAAGCCTTGGAATCTCTCGTTTTTAGCTGAGTCTAGATCCCCCTAAATCCCCCTTAAGAAGGGGGACTTTGATAAATTTTCTTGTCCCCCCCTTAAGAAGGGGGACTTTGATAAATTTTCTTGTCCCCCCCTTCTTAAGGGGGGTTAGGGGGGATCTGGCCTTAATAGTCAAACAGCATTCTCTGACTGGGTTTGACGTTAAGTTGACACCAATGGGCATTCTCGTTTCCCTACCATTTTGAGGAGACGGCATTGCCGTTTCCCTACCATTTTGAGGAGACGGAAATGCCGTTTCCCTACCATTTTGAGGAGACGGCAATGCCGTTTCCCTACCATTTTGAGGAGACGGAAATGCCGTTTCCCTACCATTTTGAGGACACGGCAATGCCGTTTCCCTACTATTTTGAGGAGACGGAAATGCCGTTTCCCTACCATTTTGAGGAGACGGCAATGCCGTTTCCCTACTATTTTGAGGAGACGGCATTGCCGTTTCCCTACCCGCAGCGATGATTTAATATGAAATATGAATACTTCTGAACCTTCATTAAATAAAACAGAATTAAGACGATCGCTCCTTCAAACCCGCAAATCCCTATCACCAGAAGCATGGAGAGAAAAGAGCGATCGCATCTGCAACCACCTACAAAACTCGCCGCTATTCACCCAAGCAAAAACAGTCCTATCCTACTTCAGTTGTCGCCAAGAACCTGATTTAAGTCTATTATTTACCACCCCTAAAAAATGGGGATTTCCCCGCTGTGTCGGCAAAGACCTCTCCTGGCACATCTGGCAGCCCGGAGATGCTTTACATACCGGCATCTATGGCATTCTCGAACCACTGCCTGATGCTCCTAAAATAGACCATTCAGAGGTAGATTTAATCCTTGTACCAGCCGTAGGTTGCGATTTGCGCGGCTATCGTTTGGGTTACGGCGGCGGCTATTATGACAGAATGTTGAGTAAAGCTGAGTGGGAATCAAAAGTTGCGATCGGCATGATCTTTGAATTTGCCTCGATCGCCCAACTCCCTGTTGACTCCTGGGATCAACCGCTGCACGGCATTTGTACAGAAAGCGGTCATCTAAAATCTACAATCTAAAATCCAAAATACTATGGCCGCACGCTACGTTCGAGTTCAAACAGCACAAGGACAAATCCATTACGGTTTACTGCAACTGAGCCGCAGCGTTCAGGTACTTGATGCACCTCCCTGGTTGAAAGGACAACCCACTGACTTGGAAATCCCACCAGATACTTACCAAATTCTCGCCCCTTGCTCTCCCAGCAAAATTATAGCCGTCGGCAAAAATTACAGCGACCACGCCGCCGAAATGGGAGGTTCCGTACCTGAAGAACCGCTACTTTTTTTCAAGCCTCCCACGGCTGTGATTCCCACAGGTAGGGCGATTCGCTATCCGCATCAGTCCGAGAGAGTAGACTACGAGGGAGAATTGGCCCTGGTCATTGGCGAACATTGCAGTCAGTGCACTCCAGAACAAGCGCAGGGCAAAATTTGGGGTTATACGATCGCCAATGACATCACAGCCAGAGATTTGCAAAAGCGCGACAACCAGTGGGTGCGGGCGAAAGGTTTCGATACATTTTGTCCCCTTGGGCCTTGGATTGTCCGCGAATTGAGTCCCGCTGCACAATTGCAGACTTTTGTCAATGATAGCGATCGCCCGGTACAATCCGATCGCATCGATCGCATGGTATTTTCCCCAGATTTTCTCGTCTCTTACATCAGTCAAATCATGACTCTAATTCCCGGTGATGTAATCCTGACTGGAACCCCGCAAGGAGTAGGGCCGCTGCAAATAGGCGATCGAGTCCGCATTGAAATAGAAGGTATTGGCAGTCTTGAAAATACAGTTATTAGTCATTAGTCATCAGTCATTAGTCATGTTAGTCTGTTAGTTGTTAGTCATTAGTCATTAGTCATTAGTCATGTTAGTTGTTAGTCATTAGTCATCAGTCATTAGTTGTTAGTCAGCCTTCAATTATTGATTTGAATTATTAGTCAGCCGTCAATTGTGAGTCATTAGTTATTACCAACAACCTAACCAACCTACATTGGCTTCAAAGACAACTAACTAATGACTGCTAACTAATGACTGCTGACTAATGACTGCTAACTAATGACTGCTGACTAATGACTAATGACTGCTAACTAATGACTGCTGACTAATGACTGCTAACTAATGACTGCTGACTAATGACTAATGACTGCTAACTAATGACTGCTAACTAATGACTGCTGACTAATGACTAATGACTGCTAACTAATGACTGCTGACTAATGACTGCTGACTAATGACTAATGACTACCGAACCTGCATATAAACCGCATCCGAAATCGGAGGAATCTCTGCATAACGTCCCAATGACGATTGAACGATCGCATAAATAAATGCAGCCAAAACGCCCAAAAACACCATGTTATACAAAGTTTGTGCAATAAATGCGATTTGAAAGGCATTGCGTAAAATCGGCAAAACCAGGCCGCACAACATCAAAACAATGTCTAAAAGAATCGCCTGCATCGCATTAAAGCGAATGAAGTGACTAATGTTTTCGTTTCTAACCACCCCTAAATACAGGGCAAAGAAAATCACCAAGCTAGCGAAGGGCAAACTATAAATTTGCATCAAGGGAGCTAGGGGTATCAACAACAGTTGGAGGACAGGAAACTGTCGAAATAGAAACTGGCCAAACGCCAGCCCGTCAATTAGGGGGAGCAAATAAGGCAAACAAGCAAAAATCCGGTCTGAAACAGTTGTAGAGCCGCGCCAAGTCATAATGAACTCTCCTGAGTCGATCGACTAACTATCAATTCCCATTAAATTCAGGATAACGCATTGACACTCCTGGGCCTGAAGGCGTGAGGATTCTTAGTTCTTAGACCGGACTTAAATCAAGAACATTGCTGCACCCGATCCAGAGATCCAATCTCCCTAAGCGTTTACGATCTTTCTTGGATCGAAGTTCCGACGTGCCCCGTCGTACCTATCCCGCGATTAAGGATATTAATTGCGGCATTATGATCTCTATCCATCTCGCACCCACACTGACAAGCATGGGTTCGAGTGGATAGAGATTTTTTAACGACTTCCCCGCAATTACTGCATTCTTGACTGGTGTATGTAGGATTTACCGCAATGGTAATCCGACCAAACACTTTCCCAAAGTATTCTAAGAACACTCTGAACTGATACCAAGAAGCATCGCTGATTGACTTGGCCAGACAATGATTTTTCACCAGGTTAGACACTCTCAAATCGACCTAAACTACTACGTCGTTTGACGTGATTACGCACCTTGCCAATTTGATAGCATGGTCTTTACGCTGTCTACTTATTTTGAGATGTCGCTTACCTAAAATCACTCTGGCTTTGCGGCGATTTGACCCACCCTTGACTTTCCGGCTTACAAGACGCCCGGCACGTTTTAACCGCGTTTCACCTCTACGCAGAAATCTAGGGTTAGGAGCCGTTTCGCCATTTGAATCAGTATAAAACTCTTTCAATCCCACATCTAATCCAATTGTTTTTCCTGTCATTGGAGCGGTTTCCAGTCTATCTACAGAGATGCAAAACTGGACGTAATATCCATCTGCTCGTTTAACCAACCGTACCCGCTTAATTTGGTCTGGTTGATAGAAATTTAAGTCGCGAGTACCTTTTAACTTCAGTCTACCAATTCCACACTTATCGGTAAAGGTGATTGATTTCCTATCTTCCGAGAGCTTCCAAGAATTAGTTTTGTACTCAACAGAACGACAGTCTTTCTGGAATTTAGGAAACCCAACTTTTTTACCTTTGATGCCTTTTTTAACATTATCGTAAAAGCGGGAAATACTAGCCCATGCTCTTTCTGCACTAGCCTGCCTGGCCATCGCACCTAACTTATTGGCAAAGTCAAATTCAGACGCCCAAATCGCACAATACTTAGAAAGATCGAGCCAAGATTTAGCGCCACCGTCCATCAGTCGTGCGAATCGATTTGTTGCGAATGAATTGACCAATTCTAATCGCTTCATTGACCGCCTGAAACTGACATGGTTTTGCGTAAGCCTTGAATTCGAGAACAAGCATCTTCTTTTCCTCCTGTTCCTATGATAACACATTTATCATAGGAATGCCTGACTTCCTCTAAAAATATGGAGAAAGTCCCCCTAGAAGGGAGAGGCTCTAACCCCAATTTTCTGGTAGCAGGGTTTGTGTTCCGACTCGCCCGGCGGAATTTGCCCACTCAGAGCGGAGTAGATTCAGGGGGTACTTATATCAAGTCGGGTGTGCGATTCGTTTAGCCTAAATGGATAGGTTCTCCTATCCAGGGACGGTTAGCCTGACTCCGCTGCGAGTTAGTGATAACTGATTACACTTCTGGGTGAGACGTTAAGTCAAGTCCCAGTCCGCAGGTGCAGCGGTAAAAGCATATCCCCTATTTTGTTAGGTAGCAACTAACAGGATAAAGCGGGGATAAAAGGCAGAAAGACTCTTAGCCAAATGGAGTAGCTGTCGAGCCAGAACATATGCGTAGCGAAAGCAAAAATGTGTCTGAACCACCGTTATGATAGATGGTCAAATGGCTGATAGACCAAGCCAAAAGGCAAGGATAGGGCATAAGCAATTATCGGATTGACTTATCAGCACTGCCCAAAAAACCCGGTGGAAAGCATTACGCTGTCATGTTCAACCAATGTGTAATCGGAACGAAGTAAAGCTCTCACAGCCCTTAAAAATAAGTAGGTTGCTAGCCGTAAGCTGTGAGTGTGAGGGATGGTTGCAGAAGCTAAAGCTCTGCTGTAATAGCAGAGATCTGCTGACAGCGCCCGGTGGTGTAAAAGATTGAGACTGAGTAACCCTTTAAAAGCCTAATGCCACAGAAAAATCTGATGGTGGGATGTAGGGGTAAAAGGAAAACTATCAAGCGGTATAAATCATCTCGTGATGCGATCGTACTGTATCCATAACCAGGATTACATCACTCAGGAGCCGTGTGCGGTGAAAGTCGCAAGCACGGTTTTGTAGGAGAGATGGTGGGGGACACTCTGCCATCGACTCTCTAACTAAATAGTCACCATGCCCAATTCCCAATGCCCCATGCCCCATGCCCAATGCCTCATGCCCCATGCCCCATGCCCCATGCCCCATGCCCCATGCCCGATGATTATTTAATATTAGCGATCGTGAAGCCCATTTGACACTCGTACCGATCGGGCAAATTTTCCGTAGGTTTGCTAACCGGATGGCCACAACGGAGCTCTCCACCACTCCAGCGCGGTTGGCCAGTGCGATCGGCCAGCAAACAACCTTGGCAAACACACTGAGGGGCAAGCATCTGATTTTCCATTAAAATGACTAACATTTGATACCTCCGGCAGGTTTCATACCAGTGATTACATTGTATGTCAGGACTTTGGAACAAAGAGCTTAACCTGAACACAATGTAATATTTATGTCAATGGGGCGAAATCCGTAGTATCTTAAAAGATCGCAAATTCCCAATCCCCAATTTCTGAAGAGGTTGATTATTGTGACCAAGAATTTCTTGGTGGTACAAGCCCCCGGATCGATCCGTGGAATCAATCCTTGCATCTAAAATCTCAAATTCTCAAGCCCCCGACTCGATCCGTGGGGTCAATCCAAAATCCAAAATCCAAAATCTAAAATCTAAAATCGAATGACGGACTCTAACTTAGAATTTCTTGCCAAAACCGATCCGCTAATTTCCGATTTGATCGGGCAAGAACTCCAGCGCCAGCGAGATCATCTAGAGCTCATCGCCAGCGAAAACTTTACCTCGGCGGCGGTAATGGCAGCTCAAGGCTCTGTGCTGACAAATAAGTACGCCGAAGGATTACCAGGGAAACGCTACTACGGCGGCTGCGAATTTATTGACGGCATCGAGCAAATCGCGATCGACCGCGCCAAACAGCTATTTGGAGCAGCCCACGCCAACGTCCAGCCCCACTCCGGCGCTCAAGCCAACTTTGCGGTGTTTTTGAGCTTGCTAGAGCCTGGGGACGGAATTATGGGCATGGATTTGTCCCACGGCGGACACTTAACCCACGGCTCACCGGTCAACGTATCCGGCAAATGGTTCAAAGCTTTTCACTACGGTGTCAGCAAAGAAACAGAACAGTTAGACTACGACGAAATTTTGGCACTGGCCAAAGAAAATCGACCGAAATTGCTAATTTGCGGCTACTCAGCTTATTCGCGAATTATCGACTTTGAGAAATTTAGAGCGATCGCCGACGAAATCGGGGCCTATCTGCTCGCCGACATCGCCCACATCGCCGGTTTGGTAGCCACAGGCCACCACCCCAGCCCGCTTCAACACTGTCATGCAGTCACCACTACCACTCACAAAACCCTGCGCGGGCCCAGAGGCGGTTTGATTTTGACAAATGACCCGGAACTTGGCAAAAAGTTCGACAAAGCAGTGTTTCCTGGTACTCAGGGCGGGCCTTTGGAACACGTCATTGCTGGTAAAGCAGTAGCTTTCGGCGAAGCATTAAAGCCAGAATTTAAAACTTATTCTGGTCAAGTAATTGAAAATGCGCGGGCTTTAGCTGCACAGTTGCAACAGCGGGGTTTGAAACTGGTTTCTGGTGGCACGGACAATCATTTAATGCTAGTTGATTTGCGATCGGTCAACATGACAGGCAAGCGAGCCGACCAATTAGTCAGCGGTGTGAATATTACAGCTAATAAAAATACCGTGCCTTTCGATCCTGCATCGCCCTTTGTTACCAGCGGTTTGAGACTTGGTTCGGCAGCGATGACAACCAGGGGAATGGGAACTACAGAATTTACCGAGATTGGTAATATTATTGCCGATCGACTGTTAAATCCTGAAGATGAAAGCGTTGCAGCCGAGTGCCTCCGACGGGTAGCAGCACTGTGCTCGCGCTTCCCCTTATATCCGCACCTGTACTCGAAAGTGCCGGCCTTGGCCTAATTGTCCTGATCGGTGATGGGGAATTGGTAGTTGTGTGTAGACAGGTAAAGGGGTAAAACAGTAGGAGAATTTTGAGTGTTGCTTGCTGGCTTTTGGCTTCCGGTTTTTACTAAAGATCTTGGTCGCAGGGGCAGTTTTAATCAATAATATTTGTCGGGTGGGGCGAATTCGATCGCAGATATTTGTCGGTAGCGAAAGTTCTCGATCGACCAGCCCCTTTCGAGGGATAAAAAAAAATCCCCGCTCGATTAATAAATTAATTAGTCTCGATCGCCAGTTGTCAATAAACTGCTGTTAATTAGAGAGCGATCGGTAAAAAAAACATCACGAGCCGATCGCAACTAGCAACTCACAACTCTCCGGCGAACTTACCCCCAGTCGCTATTCAAAGATGTTTCCTTGTGACAAGCCATCTAAAATGTAGTAGACTCTGCCTCAAACCCTAATTGCCCGACACTACTTTACTAATTTCAGATGCCTCACCATCTGTTTTACCACCTACTAGCCTTTATCGTTTCGGCGATCGTCGTCCTCTGGAGTACGCCAATAGTCAAAAAAATTGGTCTCAAGAGCGGGCGAGTCGATCGACCTGGCGATCGCAAAGTCCACAAGCGCCCGATGGTACGCTTGGGAGGAGTCTCCATCTTTCTCGGCACTATCATTGCCCTCCTAATTGTCTGGCTCTCAGGAGGCTTCATCGATGCTAGCGGACAAGTTCTCAATCCCAAAGACGAATACGAAATTTGGGGAGTCACCCTCGGCGGCATCGGATTCTTCCTCATCGGTTTAGCAGACGATTTATTTTCGCTCTCGGCCTTAAAACGCTTGCTGATGCAAATTGGCGTATCCAGCATCGCTTGGTACGCGGGCGTACAAATTGAGTTTCTCACAGTTCCCTCCCTGGGGCTGACAGATCTGGGCTGGCTGAGTTTGCCAATTACCGTAATTTGGCTCGTCGGTATGGCCAACGCCATCAACTGGATTGATGGTTTGGACGGTTTAGCTGCTGGAGTTTCAGGGATTGCAGCAGTTGTGATGCTGATTGTCAGTCTGTCGATGAACCAACCAGCGGCGGCCCTGATTGCAGCAGCCTTAGCTGGCGGGACCTTGGGATTTCTGCGTTACAACTTCAATCCGGCTCAAATCTTTATGGGAGATGGAGGCGCTTATTTTATCGGCTTTACTCTCGCCGGAGTTGGAGTGATTGGGTTAGTTAAAACTACGGCTATAACTTCTGTATTGCTACCATATTTAATTTTAGCTGTACCGATTTTAGATATGTCCGCAGTAATTCTCGATCGACTCCGCAACGGCAAATCCCCGTTTATTGCTGACAAACGCCACCTCCACCACCGACTGCTAAATGCAGGATTATCCCATCGATTTGCGGTTTTGTTTATTTACGCTCTGACGCTGTGGGTGGGAAGTTTAGCCCTAGCTTTTTCGATTCCCAGCGGCATAATTTACGCCTTGGGAGCCACAAGTTTGCTGGGATACGCTAGCTGGAAAGTTTGGAGGCACGCTCGATAGTCATTAGTCATTAGTCATTAGTTGTTAGTCATTAGTCAGTAGTCAGTAGTCATTAGTCATTAGTCATTAGTCAATAGTCAGTAGTCATTAGTCAGTAGTCATTAGTCAGTAGTCATTAGTCAGTAGTCATTAGTCATTAGTCATTAGTTGTGAGTTGTGAGTTGTTGGTTGTGAGTCATTAGTTGTGAGTTGTTGGTTGTTAGTTGTTTGTTCTAATCACCAAGGCCCAATGCTTTTCGGCCCAATTGCCAATGCCCAATTGCCAATGCCCCATGCCCAATGCCCAATTGCCAATGCCCAATGCTTTTCGGCCCAAGTTGTTAGTCATTAGTTGTTAGTCATTAGTTGTTAGTTGTTGGTTGTTAGTTGTTGGTTGTTAGTTGTTGGTTCTAATCACCAATGCCCAATGCCCGATGCCCGATGCCCAATGCCCGATGCCCAATTGCCCAATCCAAAATCCAAAATCCAAAATCTAAAATCAAATCGAATGGTTGCTGAAATTATTTGTGTTGGCACTGAATTGCTGTTAGGCGATATTCTCAATAGCAATTCTCAGTTTTTAGCCAAGGAGTTAGCTAGTTTGGGAATTCCTCACTACTATCAAACAGTGGTGGGGGATAATCCCGATCGCATTAAACAGGTGTTAGAAATAGCTGTAGGGCGATCGCAACTACTGTTGTTTACAGGAGGCCTCGGCCCGACACCAGACGACCTCACCGTCGAAACTATCGCCGATTTTTTTGGCGTTCCCCTAATCGAAAGGCCGGAAATTATCGCCGACATCGAACAAAAATTTGCTCAGCGGGGGCGCACCATGAGCCCCAGCAACCGCAAACAAGCTTTAATTCCCGAAGGTGCGGATATTTTGCCCAACCGCAGCGGTTCTGCACCGGGGATTATTTGGCAGCCGATTCCCAACGTGACAGTGATGACATTTCCCGGCGTACCGGCGGAAATGCACTTGATGTGGCGAGAAACCGCCGTTTCTTACCTGAAAAATAAGGGATGGTGCTGTGGAACTATTTACAGCCGCACATTGAAATTTTGGGGCATTGCTGAGTCGGCCCTCGCTGAAAAAGTAGATGATTTTCTCAATTTAACTAATCCTACTGTTGCTCCCTACGCCAATCATGGCGAGGTCAAACTGCGAATTTCGGCTCGCGCTGAATCGGAAGCATCGGCGAAAAACTTGATTGAGCCGATCGAACAACAGTTGCGACAAATCGCCGGTTTAGACTGTTACGGTGCTGATACCGATACCCTCGCTTCTACTGTCGGCCAATTGTTACTCGATCGCGGGGAAACTCTCAGCGTAGCTGAATCCTGCACGGGAGGAGGATTGGGGGCGATGCTGACTGCTGTTGCCGGCAGTTCGGGCTACTTTTTGGGCGGGGTGATTTCCTATGACGATCGGGTGAAGGAAAAATTATTGGGTGTCAAGCCGGAAGATTTAAGCGAATATGGTGCTGTCAGCCACCAAGTGGCAAAACAAATGGCCGCAGTCGTGCGATCGAGCCTTAACACCAGTTGGGGATTGAGCATTACAGGTATTGCTGGGCCTGGAGGTGCCACTGACGCTAAACCTGTCGGACTGGTTTATATCGGTTTAGCGGCGCCAAATGGCGATTCCCACAGTTTTGAATACCGCTTCGGCGATGCGCGAGGCCGCGATTGGATTAGAAATCTCAGTATTTGTACGGCTCTCGATCGACTCCGCCGGTATGCGATCGAAGAGTATTGTTGACCAAAGGCTATAAAATATCAAGCGAATTGTCAATTGTCAATAGTTAAAAACGATCTTAAGATTTATTTAATGTTCTTCATTCCGAAAGAGTGCGGCAATTTTCGGCTTTCCTCTTGATTATCTGTAAAGATTCGTTATGATAATAAGGTAAGACTGATTTGCAAATACACTGACTCTCTCCGTTGCTCAAAACAACATCCCGAGAGAAAGCAGGTTTGACTCTGGCTTTCAAAGTTGGGCTTGCTTATTTTCAGAGATTTCACCGTCGGTTCAGAAATCAAGACCATAAAAAAAAGGAGCTATCCGTTCAATGGAAGACATTGAAAAGGTGCTGGAACAAATTAAAGAATGGGTTCGCAAGCTGATAGAAGGACTGCTGAATCCAGATGCTCAACCGGAACTGGAACCTATTCCGATTCCAGTCAACCAACCGAGATATCGCCGGTAGTCTGGACTGGATTTGAGGTTTGAGACTTGAGATTTGAAACTGGTTCTAAACCTAAAATCAAAACTCTCAATACTTTTGTTGCGCTGGAATTTTGAAAATTGTTAAATATCCTGGTACTGCACGGCCCTAATCTAAATCTATTGGGTCAGCGAGAACCTGGAATGTATGGTTCTGCAACTTTAAATGAGATCAACAATTTGCTAGAGCAAGAAGCGGACTTGCTCCGGGTGAAAGTCTCAATCCAGCAGTCTAATCACGAAGGAGTCTTGGTGGATTCCATTCACTCGATGTTAGGGCACCATCAAGGTTTGTTGATTAATGCTGGAGCTTATACTCATACGAGTGTGGCAATTAGGGATGCGATCGCAGCGGTGAATCTCCCTGCGGTAGAAGTTCATCTGAGCAACATTTATCGGCGGGAAGCTTTTCGGCACCACTCGTTTATAGCAGCGGTGGCGATCGGGCAAATCAGCGGTTTTGGCTCAGATAGTTATCGCCTAGGGCTGCAAGCTCTAGTTAGTCACTTGAAGAAAAATTAAAAATTTACCGATGATGGCGATCGTCGGATGAGGGTGGGTTTTTTGATGAAGAAGCCAGCCCTTATATGTTTGGGCTTAATTCAAAGTAAACAGATTTCAAAAATATAGCCGGAACTGGAAGGAAAAAGGAAGAAGGAAGAAGCAAGAACACGGATTTTGACACGGATACACGGATTAATTATCGAGGGTGAGTCAGAAGTCAGATGTTGAAGGAAGAAGGAAGAAGTCGATGCGATCGGGCAATTCCCCGCAAGGGTTTCAGGAATTAATAAGGTCTGGTGGAACCTGGTTGCTATAAGAAATAACCAACAACAAATAACAAATAACAAATAACAAATAACAAATAACAAATAACAAATAACAAATAACAAATAACAAATAACAAATATGCGCCATTCCCTGTTAAGCAAGTTTCAAGGAGTCTTACTGGGCTCGGCTTTAGGAGACTTGATCGGCGATCGATGCCAAAGCCAACTCCTGGGTATTTCCCCACAAACAGCAGAATTGTGGCCGATTGTCAAGCTGACTAAACACCAAAAGTTGCCGCTAAATGGGAGGATGTCGGAATTGAAGTCTGTGAATGGCAAAGTCCAAATTGGCAAAAACTCATCCGAGTGCGGGAGGCTTGCTGTTGCTTGTGCTAAAAGTTTAATTCGGTGCAATGGTTTAGATTTAAAAGATTGGCGTGACACTTGGGAAGTATTTGCCTCCTCAGAACATTACCAGCAGCAGATTGCGGAATGTCAAAGCATACTGCACCCTGGTGAAGCTGCGGTGGCTGCGTTACCAGCAGCTATGTTTTTTCATGAAAATCAAGCCAAGTTGCGAGAAAAACTCATGCTCGCGACAGAGGTGTGGCAGAACCAAAACGCGCCAGAATGGGAAACAGGAGTTTTAGCAGTAGGATACGCGATCGCCCGATCGCTCAAAGACAAACTTGACCCCGCCACAGCAATTGTGAACACAATTACTTACCTGGGAACCGATAATGCCTTAACAGAGCTGCTTTCCCAAGTACAAATGCTATTAGAACAGGAAGCCGATTTAGAAAGAGCCGTAAATCACCTCTGCAAGAGCGGAACAGCTTGGCAAACAAGGCAGAGTGAGGGTGAAAAAAAATCACAAACAAACTCAATTGTCAACCCTACAAGTTTCATCCCGATCGCGATCGCTTTTTACTGCTTTCTGAGCACCCCAGAAGACTTGCGGTTGTCCGTGGTCCGGGCTGCGCGGTGTGGTGCTGGGCAATTAACCTGTGCTCTGACGGGAGCTTTGTCTGGAGCGTACAACGGTACTGTCGCGATTCCCGTAGAATGGCGACAGGCAATCTCGGCTGGGGTTGAATGCCTGGTGCTAGATGAGGGTGGAGAGTCCTCGGTCTGGGGAACCAGCAGTGATGGGAAAATTGTAGAGTTAGCAAATAACCTGTTTGCTGTTTGGGCTGGAGTTTACACTCCCTGCGACGGCGCGCGATCGGCAGCCCGGTTTCCGGTGGTGACAGCACCTTATGTAATTAGACCGCATAAAATATAAATTTGTGAGATTTTAAGTAGGGATAAATCCAGATTCAAACTGGAATTGAAGCAAAAATAGGTCGAAGTTTTATAGAGGTTGGCAAACCAGCAATTAACAATTAACCAGGGGAATGGGAGGGAGAGGGATAATTAACAATAAAAAAATCAAAATTAAAGATTGGGATGGAAAGGAAAGCAGAAGTAGAACCAAGAGAGGGCAGGGCAATGCCGATGCCCCTAGGTCTGAGGGCACGGCAATGCCGATGCCCCTAGGTCTGAGGGCACGGCAATGCCGATGCCCCTACGGGTCGGGCACGGCAATGCCGATGCCCCTACGGCTGAATAAAAGTCATATATCTTCGACATAAATGAATACGCTCTCCTCGTTGATGCGGCAGATTGAGCAGCTAGGGCCTGCGCGCTCGCTGCGGCAACACATTGCTAAGATGCACAATCGTGGCATGAAAGCAGATCCCGATCGCCCTGGCGGGAGTCTCCTGAACGGTTGGCTGCGCTCGACCTCCGCTCGACTTGATAGTTTTACTCCTTCTCAAAGTAAAACTTCCAAATCGTACCTCAAAAATCCAGCTCGTTCCCCCCTATTGCTGCTGATAGCAGTAGTTTCCCTCAGCAGCACTCTTGGGCACCGCTTCTATAACCAGCCGAAACTGGATGTGGGAACCTTATCTCCTCAAACGATTAAGGCACCACGGACGGCAAGCATTGCGGATTACAAAACGACAGAAGAGCAGCGGACAACTGCGCGGATAGGGGCTGTAGCGATCTTGAGGCTCGATCCGGCGGTCGATCGCCAAATCGATCGAGAATTGCAACTATTTTTGCAACAGGGCAACGAAATGCGCTCTGCTGCTGGATCGTTTCCGTTGGTGTCCTCTTCGATCCTCTCAACGGCGGTTCAGCTTTACCTGCGGGGCTGTGCGGAGTGGGAGTGGCGATCGATTTTGGCGCAAGTAGGTGACGACGGTGCAACTTCTGGGCGGTTGAGTTGGGAGTCGCCGGGAACTCCTGCACAGACGGGGAACCAATCTCAGCAGGATGCTGTGGCTCAACTGCAAGCTTACAGTCGATCGGTCTCTTCATCAGAATTCAAAAGCCTGACAGACAGTATCGACTTAGCTCGCAGGCGCTATCTCAATACTTTGGATGCTATGGCCAAACAATCAGTTTCCGGGTACGGACTAATTTACGATACTTCGCTGTTTGATTTGTCCGATGCAGCTTGGCAAGAAACCCAAACGGGTATCAGTTTGGCGGCAAAAATGATGCTGGCTCAAGGTATCCCCCAGGGGTTGCCGAAAGAGGTTTTGAAGGAAGCGGCGAGACTGCAAGTCAGGGAGCGAGTGCCTTCTGTTTCCCAAGCTTTGGCGGTTGAGGCTTTAACGGCGATTTTGCAGCCAAATCTGGTTAGAGATCCCGAGGGAACCAAACAGCTAGCTGAATTGGCTGCGAAAAAGGTGAAACCGGTGACGATCGTCGTGGAGCAAGGCGAGACAATTGTGGCAGAAGGAGAGATCATTTCTGGGCAAGATTTCGTGTTGCTGGATTATTTTGGTTTAAGCAGGCGGGGAGTGAATTGGCTGGGGCTGGCGGGGTTTGTGTGCTTAGTCGGTGGGGCCATTGCGATCGTACTGCTGGTAGAGAGGCATTACCGCTTGCGCCGGAGAGATCATTTGCTGCTGTTGTTGTTGACTTTGAGCGCGCCGGTGCTGGTGAGTTTGGGGCTGCCTTGGACGAGTTTGCCCGCGATCGGCATATTAGCCGGTGGCTTCTACGGTTCGGCGGTGGGAGTGACTGTGGTGGGGCTGCTGTCGGTGGTGCTACCCATTGGCTTGGAACTTGACTTGATCCATTTGGTGGCTAGCGCGGCGGCGGGATTGCTGGGTGCTTTCATGTCGGGGCGGCTGCGATCGCGCGAGGAATTGGCTCTTTTGGGCGTGGCGATCGGCTTGACTCAGAGCATGATTTATCTCCTGGGGACTTTAATTGCCAGCGCTGCTTCGGGTTCAATTTGGTACGTTTTGCTCGGTAGCGTGGGTTCCCAAGGTTTAGCCGGTTTGGCTTGGAGTGTTGTGGCGATCGGCTTGAGCCCTTATTTAGAACACGTTTTTGATTTGATTACACCGATCCGACTGGCGGAATTGGCCAATCCCAACCGCCCGCTGTTGAAGAAGTTGGCAGCAGAGGCTCCGGGGACTTTTCAGCACACGCTGTTTGTGGCTAGTTTAGCGGAGGCGGCGGCGCGGGAACTCGGCTGCAATGTGGAGCTGGTCAGGACTGGGACATTATACCACGATATTGGAAAAATGCACGATCCGATCGGATTTTGCGAGAATCAAATGGGCGGCGTCAATAAACATGATGAAATGAATGACCCTTGGGCGAGTGCTGATCTGATTAAAAAGCACGTTAGCGAAGGGTTGGTGATGGCGCGCAAGCATCGATTACCTAAAACGATTCAGGCATTTATCCCGGAACACCAAGGAACAATGTTGATCGCGTATTTCTATCACCAAGCGCTGCAAAGTGTTGCTCAAGAGGCTGCTCAAGAAGCTGCTCAAGAAGCTGCTCAAGAAGCTGCTCAAGAAACAGCAGATTTAAAGAATACTTTAACCGATGCTGAAAGTCCAAAATTGAAATTTAAAACTCGTGAAGTGAGGGAGGAGGATTTTCGTTATGACGGGCCAATTCCGCAGTCGCGGGAAACGGGGATTTTGATGGTGGCGGATTCTTGTGAGGCGGCTTTGCGATCGCTCAAGGATGCCACCCATGAAGAGGCTTTGAACATGGTTAATAAGATTTTGAGGGCTCGCTGGCAGGATAATCAGTTGATTGATTCGGGTTTAACGCGGGAGGATATGGCTCTAATTGCGGAGATTTTTGTGCGGGTTTGGGAACAGTTCAATCATAAGCGTATTGCTTATCCTAGTGCGGTTTTTACTTCTAGATAAGGGGAATTTGGATGGAAAGAGGTTTTTAACCGCAGATGAACGCGGATAAACGCAGATTTTTGATGTTGATTTTATCCTTTAACTCCGGTGGCTGTTTCTGTGGGTACAATGTATTTTTGCAATATCAAAAATAGTCCTAAAACTGGTACAATGGAAATAATGGAACCCGCCGCAACTAAACGCCAATCTAAGGAAAAGGTCCCGGCTAAATTGGCGACTCCTAGGGGTAATGTGTAATATTCTGGTCTGTCTAAAACTAGCAGCGGCCACAAAAAGTCGCTCCAAGAACCGATAAATACGAAAATTCCTAATGTGACTAATGCTGGCTGAATTGCTGGAATCATTATGTGCCACCAAATGCCTAGTTCGCTACAGCCGTCGATGCGGGCTGCTTCTTCTAGTTCTTTGGGAACTGCGAGGAATGCTTGCCGCAATAAAAATATGCCGAAGGCTGATGCTAATCCGGGAAAGATTACGCCTAAATAACTATTTTTTAGTCCTAGTTGTACTGTCAATACATATAGGGGAATCATCACGATTTGGAAGGGAATCATGATTGTGGAAATGATGGTAATTAATATGGCTTCGCGGCCGCGAAAGTTGCTCCGGGCTAATGGATAAGCTGCTAGGGCACAAAACAGGACGTTGATGCTAACTGTGAGGGTGGCGATGAGGGTGCTGTTGAATAGGTAGCGCCCGAAGGGGTTGGTTTGCCAAACTTTGATGAAGTTTTGCAGGGTTGGCTGTTGTGGCCAAAGTTGCGGGGGAAATTGAAAGATGTTTTCGGTTGGGGATTTGAGGGAGGTGCTGAGCAGCCACAACAAGGGGAATAGCATTAAAAGGGCGATCGCACTCATGATGCTGTATGTCCACAGGGTTTTCCACTGGGAGGGAGTCGTGTTTGGGGAATTTGGTTTTTTTGTTTTGAAATTGTTCATAAAAATAATACGGGATGCGGGCAACGAGCGAGTCTAAAGACCTGAGAGGGAAGCGACTCGTGCGGTTTTAACCGCCGTGGTATTGAAAATGTGCTAGAATTTGAGTTGTGAGTAAGAACAAAAACATCTACGTGTTGAAACATCCTAGTATCGGAGAAATCCCAGCAACTTAGTACACAAGAGTGAGAGTTAACACAAAAAGAGCGGTGGGATGGCTGGATGTTGAGCGTACCGTGTCTTGGCTTAGTGATGGATTCTGAAAGCATTGGAGACAAAAGTAGCTAGTAACTATCGCTTGACGATTGGTGACTAAGTAGACGGCGTTTGACGGCCGTAGCGAGAGTTTTACTCTGTCAGCAGAATCGAGCGTGTCTTTAGACCTGAGAGTGTCAACTTTGGGATATGATTGTAAGTCCTTGCTTCGCGAGAAGCCTTGTTGTCCATAAGGGGATTTTTGGCATGAAACCGTTTATTTACGAAACAATGTACATTCTGCGCCCAGATATGGGTGAAGAAATGACCGATCAGGCGATCGCGAAATATCAAACTATTTTGCGCGATCAAGGTGCTGAAAATATCGAAACTCAGCACCGCGGCAAGCGTCGTTTGGCTTATGAAATCGGCAAGCACCGGGACGGAGTATACGTTCAAATGAACTATACAGCTCCTGGCGCTGCAATTTTTCCCCTGGAGCGCGCGATGCGTCTGAGCGAGGATGTGATTCGCTATTTGACGATCAAGCAAGATGTGCCTGATGCTCCTGATGCTGAGCCGGAAGCGGTAGCAGCCGAGTAGGTTCTGGAGTTTGTAGTGAGGACTTCAGTCCTCTCTTAAAGCTTTTTACTCGTTACCCGGCTCTACCAATTTGTGACAACTTAAGACGAAACCCACAATAAATGTCGCTTTTAGACGGAATCTAGATCCCCCTCGCATCCCCCTTGATAAGGGGAGTAGGGGTTGACTTTAAGAATATTTCTGGTTCCCCCCTTATTAAGGGGGGTTAGGGGGGATCGAGATTTCGGTACAAACAAGAGAGACGTTCTAACCTTAAATTTTCACCAATCGGCAGAGCCTGGTAAAAACCAGAAAAACCTTAATCCGAGCTTAAAAATTCCAAGTAATTATTAGTTAACTCTTTGACTGCTAACTCGTAAAATTGCTGGCCATGTTCGGGAGTTGCTAAGGCGGGATTAGATCCCATTCTACCGTCGGGAAATCGGCGGCGAAAGTCGGCGGCACTGTATATTTTGTGCCCGGAAGCAACTTCTTCTGAAAGTGGAGCTTGTTTGATTGCTTCTGGATAAAGATATTGAGTTAAGGCGACTTCGCTGGGTGTGGCGTGGGAACCTTCTTGGTTTCCGTACAATTCTTTGGCTAGTTTGTACACGGAGCCGCACATAAACCAATTGCCGATTTGACACTGGATTCGATCGCCATTCGGTAGATTCAAATCGGATAAGTGGGCGTAAGTCTCGGAAAATGCTGCTTTCATCGTCGCAATATTGCCACCGTGACCGTTAATAAAGAAATATTTCTCAAATCCCGATTTTGCCAAAGATGTGATATAATCTCTGATTACCAAGATCATGGTTTGTGGGCGCAGGCTGATTGTGCCGGGAAAACCGGTGTGGTGCAGGGCCATTCCGACATTAATTGTGGGGCCGACTAAGGCATTGGCAGCTTCGCCGACAGCGCGGGCGATCGCAAGAGCTGCAATTGCGTCAGTCCCGATTAAGCCAGTTGGCCCGTGTTGTTCGGTGGAACCGATCGGGATAATTATGCCGCGGGAACTCTCTAGATAAGTTTCTACCTCCGGCCAGGTACTCAAGTGCAGCAACATTATAGGCAGTTTACAGATTTTTTACTTACAAACTCGATCGTAGCCGGCCCTTGCAGAAAATAGACTTTAGGCCAAACTTATTATTTTATGCTTAAACAAAGCTCTAAATTGCGATCGCCACTTTACCGTTGTATTACTTAACTTTAATAATTTAACCACTTAATTACCAAAGCTTTACCTTTTAATAACCTTTTAAGAGTAAGATAACAACCATCTCCCTATAGATTGGGTATAACCTGGTCAATTAAAAGTGGGCAATGTTTGATGAAATTAACACCAACCCCTAAACATGACCAGGCTTCTGACGCTTGGACACAAGCAGGCTGCGCGGCTCCGGCCACTGCTCTACGGCTGTATTCCTTACAGGAGCAAGTAGCAAAGATAGAGCGCGTATCTGTTGGATGGACAGGCGAAGGATATAAAGCGATAATCGAAACGGCGATCGTATAAAGTGCGATCGCGGTATGAAGAGTGCCTTAGCTACTGAACAAGGCATCTCTCACTAGCTACAAACAAACATCACTACCACTGATATTTATGTCTTCTGCTGAGTTAAGCGAAAGTCCTTCAAGGCCTGCTGTTGGACAAGCAGGCCGGATATTGTTACTAGAAGGTGAAGACTTGTTGCGGGAAATGCTAGCTTTAGCCCTTAAAGAACAGGGCTATGAGGTGGTGGTTACTAGCGACGGGCGCAACGCCCTGCCTTCTTTCCCAGGTTCTTTATCGTACCACAGCGATTTTGGCTTCAACCTGTTAATTATGGATTCAATTAACGGTTTGGATCTGTGTCGAATGTTACGACATCAAGGAAATCCCGTACCTATTTTGATTATCGGTGCGAGGGGAAGTGCAAATAATTGTGCTTTTTACTTAGAAGCAGGCTCGGATGATTATCTCACCAAGCCTTTTGGAATGAGGGAATTTATCGCTCGCTGTCGAGCTTTGATGCGCCGCCAGCGCTTGGGTACGTTGCCTTCTCCGGTGATGTTGCAGTATAAAAGCATAACTCTGTATCCCGAAGAATGTCGAGTGCTGGTTCGCGGCATAGAAGTAAAATTTTCTCCCAAACAATTTCGCTTGCTAGAACTTTTTATGAGTTATCCCCGCCGAGTTTGGTCTCGCGATCAGTTGCTGGAAAAAATTTGGGGGCAAGATTTTATCGGAGACAGCAAAACTGTTGATGTTCACATCCGCTGGCTGCGCGAAAAGTTAGAAATCGAACCCAGTAAACCGGAATATATTATTACAGTGCGGGGGTTTGGCTATCGGTTTGGCTAATAATTTCGATCCTGAGTTGAGAGTTGTCGGTAAAAACTGATAACTCTCAACTTTCAATGATACTGATATATAGCCTTTCTCAGTAACAGTGCGGTACGCATAGGGCATAGGGCATAGGGCATAGGGCATAGGGCATAGGGCATACCTCACAACGCTTGAGAACCGCTATACTGATTAACTAGAGCGAGGGAACGGGCTGGCGATCGCCATAAATTAGCCATTTAGCTTAAAATATTTTATACCAATTTAATGGGTCGTTGCATAGATCTCGATCCCCCTCGCATCCCCCTTAATAAGGGAGTAGGGTGTGAGTAGGGGGTGACGAAAGAGCAGAATCTTGTTCCCCCCTTATTAAGGGGGGTTAGGGGGGATCAGATTCTACGGGGCCTCATAAAAAACTGGTATTAGATATATTCCTAATGCGATCGCTCCGGCAACGATACAAAATGTTACATTACTTCAAACATCAGGTTGCTCTCAAATCAGAAAGGTGCAAGATGTCGGTCTAAACCCCAGATGTCTCAGTAAAGAAATCGCACTCATGCTCATCAAATCTCAAGGCCACGCATTTAGCTCAATCTGGGACACCATCAAACATCGCTTTCCGACATTCTTAGCTTTGTGTGCCCTCGGTTTGTGCTTCAGCTTAAGCTTAGCATCCTGCCAGCAAATTAAGTCGATCGATGGCGCTGCTGCACTTGTTAACAACAAAGAATCAGCCACCTCAAAATTAGTACGAATTGGCTATCAACCTTTCGGAACACCGCCACTATTGAAAGCCAGAGGAACCTTAGAAAAACGCCTACAACCCCTAGGAATTAATGTAGAGTGGATGTCATTTCCGGCAGGCCCGCCCATCCTCAAAGCAATGAAAGAAGGAAAAGTTGACATCGGATTTGTGGGCGGAATACCGACGGCGTTTGCTCAAGCAGAAGAGCAACCTTTCGTCTATGTTGCCAATGCCGAACCCAATGCCCAAAGCATTGGGATTCTGGTGCCAGAAAACTCGCCAATTCGGAATTTCGCTGACCTCAAAGGGAAGAAAATTGCTTTTACTAAAAAATCAGCAGCACACTACCTTTTGATTCAAGCACTTTTGAAAGCAAATTTAACCCTAGACTCCGTGCAGCAAGTCTATTTAACTCCGCCAGAAGGTCAAGCCGCCTTTGAGCAAAAACAGATAGATGCTTGGGTTGTTTGGAACCCATTTTTAGCTCAAATTCAAACGAAAATGCCCGTTCGCATTCTGGCTGACGGCGGAGGTTTGACGCAGAATTTAAATTTCTATGTGGCGACTAGCGATTTTGCTAACAACAATGCCAATACTGTCAAAATAGTTATTCAAGAAATGCAGCAAGCCGGAATTTGGGGAAGCCAAAATCTCGATGAAGTTGCCAGAATGATTGCGAAGAGTGCAAAGCTGGAACTTGCGACAATGCAAAAAGTCAACGAATCAGCGACTTACGGCGTACAAGCGATTCAAGATAGAGCGATTGAAGAACAGCAGCGCACTGCTGAAACCTTTTTCCGGTTGGGTTTGCTACCGCAGCGAATTTGGGTAGAAGATGCTGTCTGGAAAGAAGAATTAATCGATTAGAAAAAATGCTATGAATCAATTTAAATTTAATCAGTTGAAACCTCAAATTTTCTCGATCGGCAATCAACTGCGCTACGGTTTAGTTGCTATTTTTGTCTTCACTCTTCTGCTAGGGGGGAGTACCTTAACCTATCTCAGTTTTCGAGAACAAGTCAAACAGACAAAGCAGCTTCAGTCACAGCGATCGCAAGCCGCCGCTAACAGAATTAGTGCTGCTTTAGATAATTTGCAGCGCCAGCTCAATTTTTTCTCGGACTTGCGCGGTTTTAGCAATTTTACTTCGGAAAACCAGCGCACTATTCTGGAAGGATTGGCTAACAGCAATAGCGCCTACACATTGGTGGGAATTTTAAACAATAAAGGTCAAGTTTTGCAGGCGATGTCTCCCTACGAACCAGTCTCGCCTTCCACCTTGAGTTTAGAGCAAATAGCGATCGATTCGCCTCAGTTTTTGCAGAAACTCAGTAGCGGTCAAAATTATGTCAGTCCCGTGACAGTTGACCCCAAAGTCGGTCTCCCTGTCGCGACATTAGCGGTACCGATTCGCAATTTACAAAATGAGTTTGCCGGAGTATTATTTGCTCGAATCAATTTAATTTTTTTAGCACAAATTACTGACAAAACTCAAGTCGGTAACACAGGCTACAGCTACGTTCTCGATAATCGATCGGTTTTAATTGCCAAACAAGGCAGCGATCCTAATAATTTTCAACTTCAAAACCTCAAAGATCTTCCTTTTGTACAAAATTTATTGAATTTATCGCGCCTTCCAGGAAGTCAACCTGTGGTTGTTTATCGAGGCTTAAACGGTGAAGAAGTGATCGGAACCGCTACTCTCGTGCGGCGGGTGCGGTGGTTGGTGGTGGTGGAATTACCAACAGCAGAAGCTTACGCTCCTGTGGGCCAGATGATCTTAGTAATGGGTGGCGCGACGGCGGCGGCCGGGATTTTAGCAGTGGGTTTGGGAATTGCTTTTTCTCAGTCAATTACTAGGCCTTTAAAATCTTTAAAAGATGCAGCAATCAAGATGAGCGGCGGACTGTTTGACACGAGAGTTAATATTACTGCGGCTAACGAATTGGGAGAACTTGCTCAGTCTTTTAACAGTATGGCGAGTCAACTGCAAGAATCCTTTGAAACTTTAGAGTACAAAGTGCAACAACGCACTGCTGAATTAGCCGTAGCTAGAGACAAAGCTGAGGTAGCAAATCAGGCTAAGAGCTCTTTTCTGGCAAATATGAGTCACGAATTGCGCTCGCCCCTCAACGCCATCCTCGGCTTTTCCCAAATCATGGCTCGCAGCCAAACCTTACCTCCTGAACATCAAGAAAATCTCGGCATTATTAACCGCAGTGGCGAACATTTGCTATCATTAATTAATCAAGTTTTAGATTTGTCTAAAATTGAAGCGGGGCGGACTGTTATTACCGATACAAACTTCGATTTGTATCGTTTGCTAGACGATATCGCAGATATGTTTCAGCTCAAAGCTGATGACAAAAAGCTGCATTTATTAGTAGAATATACCTCCGAGCTACCCCGCTACGTTCGCACCGATGAAGTTAAATTGCGCCAAGTTTTAATTAACTTGCTGAACAATGCGATTAAATTTACTGAAGAAGGAGGCGTTTCTGTTGTCGCAGGAATTCCCAAGACTTCGTTTCAGGGTGAAAGTCAAGCTGTTAGCGCTCAAAGATTAGTCATAGTATTTGAAATTGCTGATACAGGTGCAGGTATTGCCCCAGAGGAATTAGACAGCGTTTTTCAAGCCTTCGTACAATCAGAAACAGGCAAACAATCTCAAGAAGGTACGGGTTTGGGACTGCCCATTAGTCGCAAGTTTGTACAACTAATGGGTGGGGACATTAGGGTGAATTCTCAAGTGGGAAAAGGCACTAATTTTAAGTTTGATATTAAAGTTAATGTAGTTGATGCTTCTGAGTTGTCAGGGAAGCAGCAAACACAACAGGTTATCGCTTTAGAACCAAATCAACCGCAGTATAGAATTTTAATTGTAGATGACAAACCGCTGAACCGCCTACTGCTGGTTAAACTGCTTTCTCCTCTCGGTTTTGAAGTCAAAGAAGCTTGGGATGGTAAAGAGGCGATCGCAATTGCGGATGAATGGGAACCGCACTTAATCTGGATGGACATGAGAATGCCTGTTATGGACGGTTACACAGCCACCAAACACATCAAAGCCACCGTTAAAGGGCAGGCTACCGCGATTATTGCCCTGACTGCTAGCAGTTTAGAAGAAGAAAAAGCAATGCTAATATCCGCTGGCTGCGATGATTTTATACGCAAGCCTTTTCGGGAACAAGATATTTTTGCTGCGATGAATAAACATATAGGTGTTCGTTACATCTACGATGAGAAGCAGAACATCAATCCCTCAGCTAAAACAGATATTCAAGATGTCTTGAACATCTCCAATTTGGCGGCAGTGCCTACTGAATTGTTGAATAACTTAGAACAGGCTGTCAGCGTTTCCGACATGACACAAACTGACAATTCGATTCAGGAAATCTGCAATTACAGTCCCAGCCTAGGGTCGGCATTGGCGGCCTTGGCAAATGATTTTGATTATGGTAAAATAGTAAGCTTAATTCACAATATCAAAAAATAATTTAAATGGATAAAAAATATGATTCAAAAAAGTGCGATCGACCAACCAACCAACCCACCAACAGCCAACATTCTCGCCAACATTCTAGTAGTTGACGACACCCCAGCTAATTTGCGCCTTCTGGCTGGAATCTTAACAGAACAAGGATATACTGTTAGACCTGCACGGGATGGAAATCAGGCGTTGTCAATTGCCGAAAAGATTCCTGTGGATTTAATTTTGCTAGACATTAATATGCCCTTAATGGACGGTTATCAAGTCTGCGAAAAACTCAAATCCCAGGAAGGAACTCGCGACATACCCGTGATTTTTATCAGCGCTTTGAGTGACGTACTCGATAAAGTCAAAGCTTTTAGCGTTGGCGGAGTAGATTATATTACAAAACCTTTTCAAGTAGAAGAAGTTTTGGCCCGCGTCGCCACTCACTTGAAGTTACAATATTTGCAAAACAATCTGCAATCCAGAAATCAAGAATTAGCACAAACTAATCAAAAATTAAAGGCCACCTTTCTCGAACTGAAAGCTACTCAAAAAGAACTGATTCATTCCGAAAAAATGGCTGCTTTGGGACAATTAATCGCAGGTATTGCCCACGAAGTTAATACTCCTTTGGGGGCAATACGCTCCTCAGTGGGAAACATTCTTAAGTTTTTGAATCATACTTTAGAACAGTTGCCGACAATATTTATATCTTTATCTCCAGTAGAAAGACAAGATTTTTTAGCTTTACTGAATAGGTCTCTCCAACAGAAATCTCATTTATCCGCTAAAGAAGAGCGCAAGTTTAAAAGAGCATTAATTAGTGAATTGGAAGCTCAGCAAATTGAAAATTCTGAGGATTTTGCTGATACCTTTGTGGACATGAGGATTTATGACGAAATTAATGCTTTTCTGCCCTTGTTAAAAAGACAGGACGGTTTATCTATTTTAGAACTCGCCTATAAAATTTCTGGACTGCAAAGAGGGATGCAAACAATCGAAACAGCGGCCGATAGGGCGGCAAAAGTAGTGTTTGCCCTAAAATCTTACGCCCGCTATGACTATTCCGGCAAAAAGAGTCTAGCCAACATAACTGAGGGTATCGAAACTGTGTTGACCCTTTATCGCAATCAAATCAAACAGGGGGTGAATGTAGTTCAGAACTATGCAGAATTGCCACCTGTACTCTGCTATCCCGACGAACTAAATCAGGTGTGGACAAATCTCGTCCACAATGCTTTGCAAGCTATGGACGGTCAAGGTTCTTTAACCATAGATGTAACTCAGGAAGAAGAGCAAGTAAAGATTAGCATGACTGACAGTGGCAAGGGGATACCACCAGAAATTAAACCGAAAATATTTGAGCCTTTTTTTACTACAAAATCTTTAGGAGAAGGTAGCGGTTTAGGTCTTCATATTGTTAAACAAATAATTGACAAACATCAGGGTATAATAGAAGTAGAATCAATTCCGGGTCAAACCACATTTACGGTTTATCTACCGATGAATTAACAGCAATTTTGGTATAAAAACATACCTGCTTCTGACTTCTGACGAAGGTCTCACGCTCGATAATTAATCCCTGTATCCGTGTCAAAATCCTGGTTCTGACTTCTGACCAAGAATTTCTTGATGGTACAAGCCCCGGATTTATCCGTGGAATCAATCCAAAATCGAAAATCGAAAATCCTCAAGAAAGAGCATTTATCCGTGGGGTAAATCTAAAATCTAAAATCTAAAATCTAAAATCGATTGACTTCTACACCCCAATAAAAATGTCTAAACCAATAATTTTGTGTGTTGACGATGAAAAAGCTGTGTTGCAAAGTCTCAAGGCTCAACTCAAGTCAGCTTTTGGCAATCAATATTATTATGAAATGGCCGAAAATGGTAATGATGCCCTAGAATTACTTGAAGAATTCAGCGAAGATGAAATTCAAGTTATTGTCATTGTATCTGATTGGTTAATGCCGGGAATGAAAGGGGACGAACTTCTCGTTCGCATTCATCAAAAGTTCCCCAATATTGTGAAAGTGATGCTCACAGGTCAAGCTGACGAAGCTGCAATAGAAAGAGCGAAATCCGAGGCTAACCTCTATCGCTGCTTGCATAAACCTTGGTCGGAATCCGAGTTGGTAGAAACAATTAATTCTGGATTGGATAAACATGAAAAAGCAGGTGATTATCTGCGTTGATGACGAGCAAACTGTACTCAGAAGTCTGAAAGCAGAACTCAAAGAAGTAATCAGCAGTGAGTGTCGGATCGAAATTGCTGAATCGGCGCAAGATGCCTTAGAAATAATGGAAGAGTTGCTCCAATATGGGTACGAAATACCTATGATTATTTCTGACTATATTATGCCGGAAATGAAGGGAGATGAACTCTTAAGGCGCGTTCACGTAATTTGTCCTAAAACTATCAAGGTGATGTTGACTGGTCAGGCAAATATTGAAGGGGTTAGCAATGCGATTAATTCTGCTAATCTGTACCGTTATATCGCGAAACCTTGGCAAAGTCAAGACTTAAAAATGACTGTGGCAGAAGCGATTTTGAGCTATGTTCAGGAGCAACAAATAGCTGAAAAAAATGCGAAAATTCAGGAGATGAATCAGGATTTGGAACGATTAAACCGCGAACAAGCCGCACTGATTGAGAAACTTCATGAAAGAGAAAGTCGCTGGATGCAGTTTTTGGAAGCAATGCCGGTAGCAGTGTCAGTTATAAATGTCGAAGGTCAAGTTGATTATACTAATCAAAAGGCTCAGGAATTGTTGGGAAAAGGGTTTGTGCCGCACACCTCCACGGAACAATTATCAGAAGTTTATCAAATTTATCAAACAGGGACAAATCAGGAGTACCCAGTAGATGATTTGCCAGTGATTCGGGCACTGAGGGGGGAACGCGCTACGGCTGATGATGTGGAAATTCATCAAGGAGATCAGATTGTTGCTCTAGAGTGTTGGGCTACGCCTATTTATGATGGTCAAGGAGATATTTTATATGCGATTTGGGCTTTTATTGATATTACAGAAAGGAAGCAGGTAGCCGACGCACTTTTGCAAGCCGAACAGAAATACCGCCACATTTTTGAAAATGCGATTGAAGGCATTTTTCAAACTGCACATGACGGTAGTTTTATTAGTGTTAATCAGGCTTTAGCGCAAATTTATGGCTATGATTCGCCTGAAGATTTAAAGGCAAGTTTGACTAACATTCAAGAGCAATTATATGTCAATCCGAGCCGCTGCATCGAGTTGAGCGAGTTAATCCAACACTCTGGCGAAGTGTCTGATTTCGAGTCTGAAGTTTACCGCAAAGATGGCAGCACGATCTGGATTAGCGAGAATGCGCGGGCTGTCTGCGATGTGAAGGGGGAAGTAATTTATTATCAAGGCTTTGTTGAAGATATTACGCATCGCAAATTAGCGGAAAATCAGCGGCTCAGTTTGACGACTGAATTGTTTCAAGTAAACCAAGCTTTTTCGCGGTTTGTGCCGCGTCAGTTTCTGCAACTTTTGGGTAAACAAAGTATTGTTGATGTGGAGTTAGGCGATCAAGTGCAGCAGGAAATGTCGATTTTATTTGCTGACATTCGCGACTTCACTGCTCTCAGCGAAACCATGAATCCGGAACAGAATTTTAAATTTATTAATGCGTTTTTGTCGCGGATGGAACCGGCGATTATAGACAATAAAGGTTTTATTGATAAATATATTGGCGATGCAATTATGGCGCTGTTTAGCGCTGGTGCTGACGATGCTGTTAAAGCGGGAATTGCGATGCTGCAACGTCTGGTTGAGTATAATCGACACCGGATTAGTAGTGGCTATGTACCTATTAAAATTGGGATTGGAATCAATGCGGGCGCTTTGATGCTGGGGACAGTTGGGGGGGAAAGTCGGATGGATGGAACGGTGATTGGCGATGTGGTGAATTTAGCGGCGCGGGTGGAAAGTTTGACGAAATTTTATGGGGTTTCGATGTTAATTACTCATCCGACTTTTTTAGAGTTGAACGAACCTATATATGCCCTACGCCCGATCGATCGCGTTCAAGTTAAGGGCAAATCTGAATTCGTAATGGTTTATGAAGTTTTTGAGGCAGATTCTTCGCAGGTGAAAGAGGAAAAGTTGGCAACTTCTCAGGTATTTTTAGGAGGATTGCATCAATATATGTTAGGAAAATTTGCGGAATCGGAAAAACTTTTTAGTGAGTGTTTGCGTCACAGCCCGCTGGATAATGTGGCTCAACTTTACTTGCAGCGCTGTCAGCATCTAAGAGAGCGCTCGCTCGCTCGTTTGATTAGTTGACTGTTGACTAGACATCTCGGAAAAATAAAAGATGGCGTAGGAGTGCGATCGCGCGAGGGAAAGGGAGGGTGAAGCATTGGGGCAGAAAATCACAGGTTTTCTCCATGCTTTGTGGCCCAAATGCTTCACCCCGGAATCTGTAAAAAAGCGTGAGCTTATTTGTTGAAATTGTTAATAAGTCCAGGTTTGTAAAACTTTGCCGGTTAATTTTTGCCCGAACCAAGGCGTATTTGCCGATCGCGACTTCAGACTTTGCCCTCCAACAGTCCAAGTCATTTGCGGGTCGAATAAAATTAGCTCAGCAGGCAGTCCTGGTGCAGCGGTGGCGGGGGTTTGTCCGAGACAAAGGGCCGGCTGCGTGCTCAGAACTCGCCACAGTTCTAAGGCCGAAAATTCGCCGGTTTCTACTAATCGTTGCCAGAGTAAAGGCAAGGCTAATTCTAAGCCGATCGCCCCTGGGGGAGCATCAGCAAAAGCCACGGTTTTGTCTTCATAAGTATGGGGAGTGTGGTCGATCGCGATCGCATCTATTACCCCATCTTTCACAGCTTGAATCAGCGCTAATTGGTCGGATTGATTGCCCAGCGGCGGTGACAAACGCAAATTCGGATCGTAAGGGAACAAAGCAGGAACAGCATTTTTCCCTGCAATCACCTCACCTGAATTGCCGGCAAGTGCCTCTACATTCAGCAGCAAGTGCATCCAAGTTACACTCGCAGTCACTGGTAAACCCCGCGCTTTGGCATCTCGAATCAATTCGACACTGCGGGCACAAGAAACACGCATAATGTGAACTGGAGTTCCCACAGTTGTTACTAATTCCAGCAAAGCCGCTAAAGCCGAAGTTTCTGCACTCGCGGGAATTCCCGGTAAGCCTAAGCGAATCGAAACTGCACCCTCTCTGGCGATGCCATTTCCAGCCAAAGTTCGATCGCAGGGCCACAAAGCCACCGACTTACCCAAAGGCTGAATATACTCCAACAAACGTCTCACCAGAGCCGGATTAGATAGCGGTAAACCGTCTGTAAAACCGACGATCGCAGACCCGGCCAATTCCCCCAACTCGGCCATCTGTTGGCCTTTAACGCCCGCTGTGAGAGCGCCCCAGAAATACAAGCGGGGTAGGGAGGGGGAGAAATTGCGGATATTTTGTTGCAATAGGGCTAAACCGGCTAAATTGTCGATCGCAGGGGAGGTATCCGGTAAAATCGCCACGCGGGTAAAACCGCCAGCAGCAGCAGCCTGCATTAAAGATTCTAGGGTTTCGCGATCCTCAAAACCCGGTTCCCCGCTGTGACTGTAAATATCAGTTAGCCCAGGCCCTAAAATTAGCCCCCGACAATCTCGCACTTTGGTGTCAGTGGGAAACTCGGATATTTGCTCTTGTATTGCTTTGATGTTACCTTTGGCAATTAGAACATCGGCGGTGCGATCGCTTTTTGAAACTGGATCTAGCACCCGTACATTTTGCAGCAGTTCGCTACTCATAAGAAGAAGGTTCGGCAACGGATTCTGTAACGGATTTAACGGATGGATGGAAGATGATTGAACCGCGAAGACGCGAAGGACACGAAGAAAGTTCGGCAACGGATTTTGTAACGGATTTAACGGATGTAACGGATTGATGGAAGAAGGAAGAAGCAAGTGGTAAGGTGCTTAGGTTGCACCCTACATATAGAGCTTTTGCTAAACTTAATTCTGTTTTACTTACAGTGCTCCGGCGGCTGTTTGGTCAAAAACGCCGGCGCTTAAATGAGTTGTGACGTTCATTGCTTGCAATACGGGCAAACCTTCGGGGCCGTGGGGGTAGTCAATTACGCTAACAGCGCCGTTTCCTTGTTTGAATTTCCAGAAATGTTTTGGTTCTAAACCGAACAGATGGCAGAGAATTGCTTTGTTTATGGCGTCGTGGGCGACGACTATTCCAGTACCAGAAACCGATTTTACAATGTCTTGCCAAGATGCGATCGCTCTTTGCCAAACTTGTTGTAAATTTTCCCCTTCCGGCATTTGCACGGTTTCAGGAGTTGTTTTCCATTCTTCGAGCAAACCTGGATAGGATGCTTCTATTTCTGATTCAAATTTTCCTTCCCAAAGTCCGTGACTGATTTCTCTCAATTCATGGCGTAGTTCCAGTTGCAAACCGGTGTGATATTTGAGAATAATTTCGGCAGTTTCTTTCGGGCGCAGCATCGAACTGCTGATGGCAAAATCCAATTTTATATCCTTCAGCAATTCTGCTGCCTTGCGGGATTGTTCGCGACCATTATCGTTGAGAGGTACGTCTATTTGTCCTTGAAATTTGCCGGCTCGGTTCCAGTCTGTTTCGCCGTGACGTACCAGCAATAAGCGCGGGCCGCGATTCCCATCTCTCGGTTTTGGGAAAATTTCTCCGGTGTGGGCTGTTAAATTCAGTGATTCTAATTGAACTGCAATTTTCGGTTTCTGCTCATCGTTAGAAACAGGAGAAGTTCCAAAATTAATGACGCTAATTCCGCAATTTGATTGCTGAATTGATTGATAGTAAGCGGGGGAAACTTCGGATGCTGTAGCGATGAGGGCGCGGTTTATGCCGTTGTGGGCTACTACTAGGATTGTGCCGGAACTGTGGCGGGATAATAGTTCTTGCCAAAAAAATCTAGCGTTAGCAAAAAGTGCTACTACCGGAAAGTGTTCGATTTCTCCTTCCTTTGATGGGAGTTTCATGGCAAATTTGTCTGGCTGTTGCTGCCAAATGCGGTATGCTTCTGGAAATTGGTCGATCGCATCTTGGCGGAGCATTCCTTCCCACAGAGGCAAATCGATTTCCATCAATTGATCTGTTGGTTGGAGTTGTGGCGGATTTGTCAAGCGCGAAACGATAATTTCTGCTGTTTCTTTGGCTCGTTGCAGGGGGCTGCTGTAGGCTGCATCAAAGGTGATACTGCTGAGTGTGTCGCCGACTTGTCTGGCGGCGGTGCGGCCTGCTTCTGTCAAAATTGATTTATCCAAACGGCCTTGGATGCGACGTTGGAGATTGTAGGTGCTTTGGCCGTGACGGACTAAGATAACGCGAGTAGTCATTCGATTTTAGATTTTAGATTTTAGATTTTAGATTTAGCCTGCGGTTGAATTTCGGGGCTTCAGCGGTTGAAAAAGATGAGCCAGTAGAAATTTTACCAGTTCCGGGGATGCGATCGGCTGCAACCGCCTATCATAAGAGACGGAACAGACTTAGGTACGGATTCGCGCGGGACGGAAAATCGAGGATGACATTAAAGCGGATATTTTTAGGTATTTTAACAGCGATCGCGATCGCCTTGGTCGGTTTGTCTTTACTTGCTAGCTGGAATGAGCCACAAATTCAAAGTCGGCTGGAACTTTATCAGACAAATCTGCTGCTTCATGCTTCGGAGTGGCTAGGGGAAAATAATTCTAGTTCTAATTTAACTTCAGCTCGCAACAGTATTGTCGGTTCCGAGCCTGTAAATACGGCTTTGACGCAGTATCAAGAGGCGCGAGCATCGACTCAGAAAACTCTCGCCACAACTCAAGCACAATTTAAACAACTTCAAGCTCCCACCGCCTCCGGCTCTGTTGATGTTGCTCCACAAAAGCTAAATTTGGCTCAAAGTAAGGCTCTGGAAGAGTCTCTTCAAAAGTTGTCAGGGCTGCTCAGCGAACTTGACTTGCGGGTGGGAATTTTGCAGGTAAGTAGCGGAAAAACTAATCAGGCGCTCAACACTTGGCAAGATTTGGTCGATCGAGATGATACTCAAATTAATGCCGTGACTGCGGCTGAAACTGCTGAGGTTTTAATCGGAATTTGGAGCAATCCGGCTCAACTTTTGCCGGATGCGGAATCGAACATTCAAAAGTCTTTGGATGGTTGGTTTCGCTATCGTGTTCTGGCTCAACTTTACAATTTGCAAGAACGTTCTCAGGAGCTTTTGTCGCTGCAATTGGCCGAGCAAGTAATGGCTGAACAAGCTGTCGAAAAATTGGCGATTGTGATTGGCATTCCGGGGATCGGAATTTGTATTGGCACGGTTTTGCTGGTTGGTTTGACTGTGCAGTGGCTGTTCCAGCGTCAGCAGTTAGATACAGCAGATTCGGGGCCGCTGTTGGCGCGAAATGCGGGATTGAATTGGGATGTGCCTTGGGATGGGGAAATTGTTTGGCAGGTACTTGTGGTCGGCTTTTTCTTTGTGGGACAAATCTTGATACCTTTATTATTGCCGCTTTTTTTGGCTGTTTTCAAGCTAAATCCTGCTAGTTTTGACCCGCGTAGCAAGGCTTTTTATATCTTGGCTACTTATCTATTGCTGTCGGCGGGTGGACTTTCGGTATTGTATTTTTCTGTGAGGTCTTTTTTGCCTTTACCTGAAGGTTGGTTTCGGATTAATTGGCGGGGAAATTGGTTTTTTTGGGGTTTGGGTGGCTATTTTGTGGCTTTGCCTTTGGTGGTTTTGGTGTCGCTGATCAATCAGCAGTTTTGGCAGGGACAAGGTGGCAGTAATCCGATTTTGCCGATCGTTTTGGATGGTAGGGATGGGATGGCTTTGGCGGTGTTTTTCGGCACTGCGGCGATCGCGGCTCCGGTTTTTGAGGAAATCGTGTTTCGGGGCTTTCTGCTGCCTTCTCTGACTCGCTATTTGCCTGTTTGGGGGGCGATCGGAGCTTCGGCTTTGTTGTTTGCTGTGGCTCACTTGAATGTGTCTGAGGTTTTGCCTTTGGCGACTTTGGGGGCGGTTTTGGGGTTTGTTTACACGCGATCGCGCAATCTCCTTGCTCCGATGCTCCTTCATAGTCTCTGGAATAGTGGCACTCTCCTGAGTCTGTTTCTTTTGGGCAGTGGCGCGAGTTAAAGTCCGTAGTTGTAAATAATTGTTAATTAGCCTTGCTTTTTTTCGCAAGTTGAGGCACGACGAACGGCAATTCGATCGGCCTCAAATCTCAAATCTAAAATAGATTGATTATGTCAAACGAGAAATTCTGGATTTCGGCCCTGGGATTGGATATCGGTTTGAAACGTGTCGGCATCGCTGGCTGTGACGGTACTGGTTTAATTGCTACAGGGATTACTACTCTGGTCCGATCGTCCTTCGATCGAGACATCGCCGATCTGCGACAACTGGTGCAACAGCGAGGAGTGAAAATTTTGGTGGCGGGCTTACCTTACTCGATGAGCTCAGAGTTGGGCGCTCAAGCCCGACAGGTGCAGAAATATGCCTCCCGCGTCGCGATCGCCTTAGATCTTCCTTTAGAGTACGTGGACGAGCGCCTGACTTCTGTTAACGCAGAGGAATTGATCCAAGCAGCAGGGATTTCGCCGTCGCGAAATAAGGGTTTGATCGATCGCAAAGCAGCGGCTCTGATTTTACAGCGGTGGTTGGACGAAAGGAGGCAAAAATAGTCAATAGTCATTAACCAAGGAATTTATCAGGAAATTTGGGTTTAAAACCCCGTCCTTCTAGGACGGATTTTCTTGATTTTGGATAGAGGATTTTAAAACCATGCAACCACTATGAATATGAGTTGACATATTTTACCGAATCAGCTAAGATAGATATACAAACTAATTTAAATATATCACATGAAGTTAAGGTATCGCTATCGAATCTACCCAACCAACCGACAAAAATGGCAATTAGCCAAATTGTTTGGTTGTTGTCGCGTAGTTTGGAACGATGCTCTAGCTTTTTGCCAGGAACAGTATAAAAAAGGGGAGAAAAAACCGTCACATAATGAGTTAAGCAAAATGCTTACTCAAGCAAAGAAAACTGAGGAAAAAGAATGGTTAACATCCGTTTCGAGCATACCTTTACAGCAAATCTTAAAAGATTTAGACCAGGCTTATTCTAACTTTTTTAACTCCTGTAAAGGTCAACGCAAAGGACAAAAAGTTAAGTCACCTAGATTTAAGAAACGCAAATCCAAGCAATCAGCAAGATTTACTGAGAATGGATTCCAGCTAAGAGAAAACCGACAAATATACTTACCTAAAATAGGTGAAATTGAAGTAATTTGGAGTAAGGAATTACCAGCAACACCATCATCAGCAACAATTATTAAAGATAGTGCTGACAGATATTTTGTGAGTTTTATCTTTGAAGTTAATCCAGAACAATTACCTAAAAATGATAATTGTGTAGGGATAGATTTAGGAATCACAGATTTTGCAACTTTAAGTAATGGTGAAAGAATCACATCTCCTAAACCTTTAAAGAAAAAAATGAACCGGTTAAGGAAATTACAGCGTCATCTTTCTCGGAAACAAAAAGGAAGTAAAAGAAGAGAAATAGCTAGAAAGAAATTAGCTAAACTTCACGCTAAAATTTCTGATACAAGAACAGATGTTATCCATAAGTTGTCAACTAAAATTATTCGCGAAAACCAAACAATAGTTTTAGAAGATTTGAATGTTTCAGGGATGATGAAAAATCGAAAATTGTCCCGTGCTATTTCTGATTTAGGCTGGCGAAGTTTGAGAACTACGTTAGAGGCTAAATCAATCATGTACGGGCGGGATTTTCAAGTCATCAGTAGATGGGAAGCAACAAGCCAAAAATGTTCTTGTTGTGGTTTTAATGGTGGTAAAAAGGAACTTTCTGTAAGGGAATGGACTTGTCTTAATTGTGGGGAAATCCATGATAGAGATATAAATGCTGCCATAAATATAGCGGTTCTCAAAAAAGTGAGGTATGCCCACGGAACCCTATGCCCTATGCCCCATGCCCCATGCCCTATGCCCAGTCGTACCTCATCTTTCTGAGAAAGGCTATATATTAGTCGCTGGTGGGCAATCAGAGACTTTAAACGGATGTCGGAGGAAAAGTAAGACTGTCCCTAAAAAGATAGCAATTTCCAGTGAAGCGTCAACCCACCAAAAGGATAAGTTTGAGCAATTAAGCTTGTTCTAGCAGGAATCCCCGTACCTTCAGGTCGGGGAGGATGTCAAATGCGTAGTAGCTGAACAAAGGCGTGATATTCTAGTTGTGCAAGTTTGCTACGCACACCTGTAACCGTTAAGACACGGTAGAAAATTCCCCAGTCAACTCGGTACTGAAGAAGGAAAATAAGATACAAGCGATGTCCTCATCCCCATACCGCAAACAGAATGGCAAATCCGACGAAGTTTCCGTCACCCTGACAGACGAAGTTGGGCGATCGCTCACTTGCAACATAGAACATTCTATGGACGTAGAAGGTCAAGAATACGCTTTGCTGCTTCCGATCGACTCGCCAGTAGAAATTTTTACTTGGCACGGAGACGACGCCGACGAAGCCGCAATTCCTGTAGAAGACGAGACCGAAATTGATAAAATTTTTGATACTGCTAGAGTTGTCCTGCAAGAGCAGAACTTGACGCTCCGGCGCACGGCTGTAACGCTGACTGTGGTTGGCGACTTGCCGGAATTTCCCGAAGAGGATATGGTTCCAGATGCCGATTCGGATGAAGAGTCGGATTTCGAGGAACTGATGTGGCTGACTAGCTTCTACCACGAAGAACAGGAATATGCCATTTATACGCCTCTCGACCCGTTCTTTATTTTGGCTCGAATAAATGATGACGGTCAGCCAGAATTGCTCTCGGAAGAAGAGTTTCAAAGGCTGGAACCGCTGTTGCCAATGCTCGAAGACCAGTTCTTTGATGAACTCGAATAGATCTTAATTTAGGTTAGAAGGCAGAAGGCAAAAGGCAGATTTTTTTAGTAATTTATCAAAAAAATCAACGGTCTATGCGATCGACACTTGTCGATATTGCGACTTCTGTCTTCACACTTAGGTCTGTGAATTCAGCCTTGGAAAGGGCTTGTATCCACAAATTTTCGGTCATCAATCTCAGGTCATTAGTCATTACTCGTTAGTTAACTGACAGGATATCGAGGACAACTGACAATGAAGAAAGAACAACTTACAAAAGGCAACCCGCGCGAGGTGCGAAAAGCTCCTCCGCAAGTCTCGAAATGGTTGTTTTATCTGGCGTTGCTGCCGGCAATTTGGGGGGTTTGCGCTTGGCAAGGTTGGGCTTGGTGGAGCTGGGCTTCTGCACCGCCGAAAGTAGCAGCCCCAGACAGTGCCTCGGTAGAGGAAGCTGCTGTTGCGATCCAAATCCCTGATGGTACTTCCAGTCAAAAAATCGGGCGGGATTTGGAGGCGGCGGGCTTAATTCGATCGGCGGGAGCATGGAATATGTGGGCTCGCTGGCTGACGATGCAAAACCGCGAGGGAGGGTTTAAAGCAGGGACTTACCAATTGTCTCCGACTCAGCCACTCAGCGCCGTTGCTGACAAAATTTGGAAGGGTGAAGTCATACAGCAAAGTTTCACAATTCCAGAAGGGTGGTCACTCAAACAAATGAGCGCTTATTTTGAAGGGCAAGGTTTTTTCCCGGCTCAGGAGTTTATGGCGGCGGTGAGTCAAGTTCCTTACGCTCAATACCCTTGGCTACCGAGTGGGTTGCCTCATTTGGAAGGGTTTTTGTACCCGGATACTTATCAGCTAGACGGTGATAGAATTACTCCTCAAGCTGCGATCGAACAAATGCTCAGCCGTTTCGAGCAGAAAGCTTTGCCAGTCTATCAAAAAAATCAGAATAAAACGAAGCTGGATCTCAAAGAATGGGTGACTTTGGCGAGTATTGTAGAAAAAGAGGCTGTGGTTGCGGGCGAGCGCAATCGCATTTCAGGGGTGTTCAACAACCGTCTGAAGAAGGGTATGCCGTTGGGATCTGACCCGACAGTTGAATATGCTCTCGGTATCAGGCAAACTAAGGAGAAACCTTTGACTTTTAAGCAGGTGGAAACGCCTTCTCCTTACAATACTTATATCAATGTAGGACTACCACCAACTCCGATCGCAGCTCCGGGAATAGCAAGTTTGGAGGCGACTCTGACTCCAGAAAATACAGAATATCTGTATTTTATGGCTCGATATGACGGCACTCACATTTTCAGCCGCACTCAGGCCGAACACGATGCTGCTGTGGCTCAAGTTGACCAAAAAGTGCGATCGGGTCAATAACCGAATCTGAGACAATGGGTAATTGGTAATGGGTAATTGGTAATTGGTAATCGGTAATCGGTAATCGGTAATCGGTAATCAAAAAGTGAAAAAATAAAATGCGTTATTTTAAGTTTTACCTTTTTACTTGAAAGTCAATTCTCAATGCCCAATGCCCAATCCTTTTCGGCCCAATTCCCAATTCCCAATTAACAATTATCAATTACTAATATTTATGTCTTGGGGTAAACTACTACAGCCTGACTTAGTTCTCGGTACTGCGATCGTGAATTTAACGGCTGATATTCTTCACAAATATCAGATCAAAGGATTAGTCTTGGATGTGGATGAAACTCTCGTCCCCATCACAGCAGCAAATGCTTCTCCCGAACTCAGTTTGTGGGTGGCAGAGATTAAACCAGTGGTATCGGTATGGTTGGCGAGCAATAATTTAAGTCAGAATCGGATTGGTAGGATTGCTGATTCTTTGAATCTACCATACATCACGGGTGCTGCTAAACCGTCGCGCCGCAAGTTGCGAAGGGCTGTGACTGCGATGAATTTGCCGGTGGAGCAGGTGGCGATGGTGGGCGATCGACTTTTTACTGATGTTTTAGCCGGCAATCGTTTGGGTATGTTCACTATTTTAGTGGAACCAATGGTTAATGCTGGGGAAGCGGTGCGGAAATATCCGTTGCGCTCTTTTGAAGTTTGGGTATCTCAAGCTTTGGGAGCAACTCTGAAAACTAAAGATTAGCAAGAAGTCATTAGTCATTAGTCATTAGTCATTAGTGGGGAGGGCGGGTTTACAAATATCCAGGACGTGAATCATAGATTTTGGTGAACCCGCCCCTACAGTATTGGTTATAATCAACTAGACATCGCAAGAATTGCCAGCTTTGAACAGGCAGGATGCCTGTTCCACAAGAATTATTGGAGATGTCTACTGGAAATGATATTATCACTAATAACTAATAACTACTGACTACTGACTACTGACTACTGACTAATGACTAAAACTATTGTTGTTAAAATTGGAACTTCAACTCTGACGCGATCGACTACAGGAAACTTGGCTCTTTCAACCGTTGCTGCATTAGTCGAGGTTTTGGCCGATTTGCGGCAGCAAGGTCATCAAGTAGTTTTGGTTTCTTCCGGTGCGGTTGGGGTGGGTTGTGCGCGCTTGGGTTTGACCGAACGCCCGCGAAATATCGCTCTGAAACAGGCTGTAGCCGCCGTAGGACAAGGGCGGCTGATGCGGGTGTACGATGACTTGTTTACCACATTGCAACAGCCGATCGCGCAAGTTTTGCTAACTCGCCGTGATTTAGTGCAGCGTAATAGTTATGTGAATGCTTGCAATACTTTTCAGCAACTGTTGCGATTAGGCGTGATTCCGATCGTCAATGAAAACGATACTGTAGCAGTAGACGAACTCAAATTTGGTGATAATGATACCCTGTCAGCATTAGTAGCCAGCTTAGTCGAAGCAGATTGGTTATTCGTGCTCACAGATGTCGATCGGCTGTATTCCGCCGATCCGCGCAGCAACCCCGACGCGCAACCAATTGCCTTAGTACAAAGTATGGCACAGCTAACAGAATTGCAAGTGCAAACAGGAGATTCCCGCAGCGGTTGGGGAACCGGCGGAATGGTGACAAAAATTGAAGCGGCGAGAATCGCAACAGCATCGGGAGTCCGCACAGTCATCACCGATGGCAGCTTTCCGGGTAATATAGAGAAAATCATCAACGGAGAGTCGATCGGCACTCAATTCGAGCCTCAACCGCGCCCTGTAAACGCTCGGAAACACTGGATAGCCAACGTGCTAATTCCGGCGGGCAAACTTTACTTAGATGCGGGTGCTGTCAAAGCAATTGCTCAAGGTGGAAAATCGCTTTTAGCCGCCGGAATTTCGCAAATAGAAGGAGATTTTCAGGTTGAAGATGCCGTGCGTTTGTGCGACGCTGAAGGCAAAGAAATTGCTAGAGGACTTGTGAATTATAACAGTTTAGAATTGAGACAAATTCAGGGCTGCCAGTCAGATAAAATTGCGGAAATTTTAGGTTATGCAGGTGTAGAAACCGTGGTGCACAGAGATAATTTAGTAATTGTTTAAATCACAAGAAATCGAGATCGTCGATCGCATTTTGTGAGTTTTTTCACCCCAAAGTAGTCTAAAATCACCAGAACTCATTGATTGGTTAAATCCCAGTTTCTCCAGGTATTCTAGAGCCGCATGGCCGTAATATATAGCAGTTCTCAATCTTGGTGAGGTATGCCCTATGCCCTATGCCCTATGCCCTATGCCCTATGCCCGCCGATCAAGCGTGCACCGCACTGTTACTGAGAAAGGCTATATAGCATAGATAACAGTGTTTGCGATCGTACATATTTGTATTTGACATCCTGGGAAATTGTGATTTGCATCATATTGTGCAGGACCAATAAATCGGGGTTGAGAGCGAGGATACTCTTAGCTAGACTTACTGGTGTTGAAAGGAGTATAGATGACAATTTCCCAGGATGAATTGCCTTTGGGTGCGTTCTGAGTTAATCTGTGCTTTGGATCAGTTAAGAAAAATCTAGGAGCTCAGATTGGAACGCACTTTTTTAGCAATTAAGCCCGATGGTGTACAGCGCGGACTCGTCGGCGAAATTATCGGTCGTTTTGAAGCCAAAGGCTTTACGCTAGTTGGTATGAAGCTGATGACGGCGAGTCGCGAACTAGCCGAACAGCACTATGATGTTCACAAAGAAAGACCATTTTTTCCTGGACTGGTAAACTTTATCACTTCAGGCCCGGTAGTGGCGATGGTGTGGGAAGGCGACGGCGTTGTGGCTTCGGCGAGAAAAATCATTGGTGCCACAAATCCTTTGAATGCAGAACCGGCGACAATTCGGGGCGATTTTGCAGTCAATGTCGGCCGCAATATTATTCATGGTTCTGATGCTATAGAGACGGCCCGTGCGGAAATTAGTCTCTGGTTTAAGGAAGAAGAATTGAGTGCTTGGACACCTTGTTTAACTCCTTGGATTGTGGAGTAGTTTTGATATTCTCCCGATGGATTAATCGGGAGATATTCTGAGTTTTAGTGCATAAATACCAAAGAAACCGGGTTTTTAGCAATAGCTTCGGCTGTAACGAAGGATTCTCGAAAAAACCCGGTTTCTGGCCACGCATCACAACCAAAGAAACCGGGTTTTTAGCAATAGCTTCGGCTGTCACAAAGAATTCTGGAAAAAACCCGGTTTCTGGCCACCCCTCAAAACCAAAGAAACCGGGTTTTTGGCAATAGCTTCGGCTGTCACAAAGAATTTTCGCAAAAACCCGGTTTCTGGCCACGCCTCAAAACCAAAGAAACCGGGTTTTTAGCCAGAGCACCGACTGTAACAAAGGATTCTCGGAAAAAACCCGGTTTCTGGCCACACCCAAAATCTCAGAAACCGGGTTTTTGCCCAAATCACCGACTGTAACCAACTATTCTGGAAAAAACCCGGTTTCTCGCCACCCCGCGCATCCATGCGAAAAAAACTTGCCATCCCCCGCCCCAAACAGATGAGTTTCACCGATAATTAATCTAGCGAACCATCCCAAATCCCCAATCGCCATGAACTCTGAACGCCAACAAGCCTATCTCAACCTGATTAATCAACTGCTAAATAGTCCCAGCGGCGAAGAAGCGGAGATATTGAAAACTCACCCGGAATTGCTGGATGATGGCTTGGTGGCGGCAATGCTAGAAAAGGCAGATAATCTCAGAGAACAAGGCGAACTAAATAATGCTAATTGGTTGAAGAATTTTGCCGGGCTACTGGGTAAGGTGGATGGCGACTTCCTAGCGGGAATTGCACTGAAAGCAGAAGCAGACAGACTGTTATAACAAGGCAATCAGCAGTATGGAATCAGTCAATTTCGAGAAGCTTTGCAGTCTTGCGAACGGCATTAACTATCTATCAGAAAATAGTAAATCGCCAAGGAGAAGCTGATTCCCTCGGCAATTTGGGCAATGCTTACCATTCCCTAGGGCAATTCCAGAGGGCGATCGAATTTCACCAACAGTCTTTAGAGATTTAACGGGAAATCGGATATCGCGTAGGAGAAGCTGCTTCCCTCGGCAATTTGGGCTTAGCTTACAAATCCCTAGGGCAATATCACAGGGCGATCGAATTTCACCAACAGTCTTTAGAGATTTCACGAGAAATCGGATATCGCGATGGAGAAGCTAATTCCCTCGGCAATTTGGGCTTAGCTTACAAATCCCTAGGGCAATACCACAGGGCGATCGAATTTCACCAACAGTATTTAGAGATTTCACGGAAAATCGGATATTGCCAAGGAGAAGCTGGTGCCCTCGGCTATTTGGGCTCAGCTTACGATTCCCTAGGGCAATACGACAAGGCGATAGAATTTCACCAACAGTATTTAGAGATTTCACGGGAAATCGGAGATCGACGAGCAGAAGCTGCTTCCCTCGGCAGTTTGGGTTTAGCTTACAAATCCCTAGGGCAATACCACAGGGCGATAGAATTTCACCAACAGTATTTAGAGATTTCACGGGAAATCGGAGATCGACGAGGAGAAGCTGCTTCCCTCGGCAGTTTGGGCAATGATTACTATTTCCTAGGGCAATTCCAGAAAGCGATCGACTTTCACCAACAGTATTTAGAGATTTCACGGGAAATCGGAGATCGCCAAGGAGAAGCTAATTCCCTCGGCAGTTTGGGTTCAGCTTACGATTCCCTAGGGCAATACGACAAGGCGATAGAATTTTACCAACAGTATTTAGAGATTTCACGGGAAATCGGAGATCGCCAAGGAGAGTCAATTGGTCTAAATAATTTGGGAGAGACTTTACTAAAAACTAACCAACTTGCTGAAGCTGAAACAGCGCTTCGTGCCTCAATCAAAATTCGTGAAACTCTGCGTTCTGAATTAGTCAATAATGAGCATAAAGCCTCAATCTTTGAAACCCAAGTATATGCTTATCGCAACCTGCAAAAAGTCCTAGTTGCCCAAACTAGATTTGATGAAGCCCTAGAAATATCAGAAATGTCCCGCACCCGCGCCTTCGTCGAGTTATTGCAGCAAACCTTATTAACAACCCCCCCTCAGTCCCCCCCTTATCAAGGGGGGGAAGTAGATAAGTCCCCCCTTACCAAGGGGGGGTTGGGGGGGTTATCAATTCCCAAAATCCAACAAATCGCCCGCGACAGAAACTCCACAATAGTTGAATATTCGATTGTCGAGTCAGACATCATTTACATCTGGGTAATCCAACCAAACGGCAACATCACCCATCGCGCCGCCAACCTCGAACCCCTCAACCAACAAAACCAAACCCTCAAACAAATCATCCTCAAAACCCGCGTCTCCATCGGCACCGATGAAACCGACGACGCAGGCAACAAAATTCAGCTAGAATCCGAGTACAAACGAGACGAAACAGGCCGCTTTCCCCTCTTGCAACTCCTCCATCAAATCCTGATCGAACCCATCATCGACTTACTCCCCACCGATGCCAATAACCCCATCATCTTCATCCCCCACTACGACTTATTTTTAGTTCCTTTCGTCGCCTTGCAAGATAGCAACAACCGCTACCTAATCGAAGATCATACCATCCTCACCGCCCCATCCATCCAAGTATTAGAAATCACCCGCGAACATCAAAACCGAGTGCGAGGATTGAGACAAGCCGCCCTAATTGTTGGCGATCCAACCATTCACCCAAAATTAAAAGAAAAGCTACAAACTCCGCCAAATCTCCAGGGCAAAAGAAGCCGCCGAAGCCATCGCCGCCACTTTACAAACCCAAGCAATTACCGGAGACAATGCTACCAAAGTCGCCATTTTAGACAGAATGCTAAACACGCGCATCGTCCATTTATCCGCCCACGGACTCATCGACGATTTCCAAAGTTCCGGCATTCCCGGCGCGATTATTTTAGCACCATCGGGAGACGACGACGGCGCAATTCATGCTATAGATATCCTGCAATTAAAACTCGATTCCGAACTCGTAGTATTGAGTGCGTGTAGCACCGGCCGTGGTAGAATCACGGGAGATGGAGTCATCGGATTGTCGCGCTGTTTCATCCTCGCCGGAGTCCCCAGCATCGTGGTTTCCCTGTGGGATATGGGAGTGATTTCAGCCAAGTTGCTAATGACTGAATTCTACCAAAATTTAGCACGGGGCGACAATCGAGCAGCGGCCTTGCGGTGTGCTATGCTAACCACAAAAGCTCGATTTCCGAGTCCGAAAGCTTGGGCTGCATTTACGCTAATTGGCGAAACCGAAACTTTCCCGCTGTCAACTGCAAAAACAGATTTAAGGAGATTAGTCATGTCACTTCCCGATGATGCGAAACCCGAACAAATTGTGGCGGCTTTTAATCAGTTATTGAAAATATCGGAACCGCAATTTGTGGCAGAATTATCAGCGATTGATATTGGTGCGATGGATAATGTGAATGTGATTGCTCAAAGAATCAAGGATTGGTGCGAAAGTCGGCCTCAAATTGAAGAGAATTTGGAGAATGAGATTGAACTTGCGGGTGCGGGCGGGACTGATAGTGATGCGCATGAGGAAGTGGTGAGGGAGTTGTATGAGGCGTTGAAGGAAAATCAGATTCGGTTGGGTTTGTCTAGGGATTCTGTGGTGGTTGAGGGCCCGGCCCCGGCGGTGGGTGAAGAAGGCCCCGGCGGTGGGTGAAGAAGGCCCCGGCGGTGGGTGAAGAAGGCCCCGGCGGTGGGTGAAGAAGGCCCCGGCGGTGGGTGAAGAAGGCCCCGGCGGTGGTTGAGGGCCCCGGCGGTGGGTGAAGAAGGCCCCGGCGGTGGGTGAAGAAGGCCCCGGCGGTGGGTGAAGAAGGCCCCGGCGGTGGGTGAAGAAGGCCCCGGCGGTTGAAACCGCGGCTACACAAACGATGTCCGCCTCCGCGGACGAAGAGGGTATTCGGAGATGAGAAATCACCGATTGGAATCTTCAACCCGCGGAGGCGGGTTTTGTTTGTGTAGACGCGGTTTCAACCGCCGGGTAATGAGAAATCACCGATTGGAATCTTCAACCCGCGGAGGCGGGTTTTGTTTGTGTAGACGCGGTTTCAACCGCCGGGTAATGAGAAATCACCGATTGGAATCTTCAACCCGCGGAGGCGGGTTTTGTTTGTGTAGACGCGGTTTCAACCGCCGGGTAATGAGAAATCACCGATTGGAATCTTCAACCCGCGGAGGCGGGTTTTGTTTGTGTAGACGCGGTTTCAACCGCCGGGTGATTGAAAATCGCCGGGTATTCAACCCGCGAAGGCGGGTTTTGTTTGTGTAGACGCGGTTTCAACCGCCGGGTGATTGAAAATCGCCGGGTATTCAACCCGCGAAGGCGGGTTTTGTTTGTGTAGACGCGGTTTCAACCGCCGGGTGATTTGAAACCGCCGGGTGATTGAAAACCGCCACGTAAATTTTTGGAACCTGCGAAAGCAGGATCAGAAACCCATTCCCATTCAGGAATCATTGATTTTTGACGGTGGTGAACAGCCTGATTTCTGATATAGTTGGCTACATTGTCGATCGCATCACGGCTAACCGTAAACGCCCCATAACTACCTTGCCATTTAAAAAACACACCAGGTTTAAGTTCGTGAGTTACTAAATGAGAAGAACTACCCTTAACTTCCTTAATAATTTCAGCTATTGTCAAAGTTGACGGAAAACCGACTAGCAAGTGTACATGATCCTCTATCCCACCAACAGCAATTACAGTGCATTTTAAATTATTACATTTTCCAATAATAACCGCATAAATTGCTTCTTGAATATCGGGAGTAATCAAAGGCAATCTATCCCAGGTTGCCCAAACATAGTGTACATACAACTGCGTGAAATTCTCTCTCATTTTTCGTACAATATATCAAATTTCTCTTCAACCTGCGGAGGCGGGTTTTGTCTGTGTAGCCGCGGTTTCAACCGCCGGGTAATTCAAAACCGCCGGGTGATTGAAAATCACCGGGTCAAATCTTCAACCCGCGGAGGCGGGTTTTGTCTGTGTAGCCGCGGTTTCAACCGCCGGGATTGATTTACGGCACAATGAAATCATAATGATTATATCCCAATTGAGGCCCCGGCGATTGGAAATCGCGGCTACACAAACGATGTCCGCCTCCGCGGACGAAGAGGGTATTCGGAGATTAGACCCCGGCGATTAGGCCCCGGCGATTAGGCCCCGGCGATTAGGCCCCGGCGGTTGAAACCGCGTCTACACAAACAATGTCCGCCTTCGCGGACTAAGATTGAATTAACATTATGTTTCATCCCGGATTCGATTATGCAGGAACCACAGCAAATTAAAAATCCCAGCATTACCCTCTATCCTTTCCACCTGCGGAATGATAGCGACGAAGGCTATGACGCAGTAGCCAAAAATGCTCAATCTCTGTGGGAAAATCTAGCAGATAATGTCGGCACAGAATTTAACAGCAACGAACTCAAATCCCTCAGAGAAAAGCTAACTTGCTACAAAGACAAACAGTATTATCCCAAGGGTGAACAGGAAAATCCCAATAATGGCAAATTGCTGATTCCCGATGGCAAAACTCTGGATTTACAGCCCATAACTCAGCCAGATAAGCCAACACTTTACGGTTCTATCTATCCCCTGCGAATTCACGATACTTACACCGCAGACTTGACATTTTACTATAAAAATGTCACAATGAAAGTGGCGGACTTAAATCAATTAAATCCCCAAGGTTGTTTGTTACCAAATGCAATTAAACCGTCCTTGGGACAAACATTATTGTTATACGCTACACCAGCATTTTATGATACTTACCCCAAGCTAGCCGACGAATGCGTTACAGCTTTTGTCCACAATCAACAGCAAGCATCACCAAAGTTTCGCGCCGAGGGAAAGTTATTCGGGAGTCCGATTTTTGAGTATGACAGCCGAGAAGATGATGCGGCTAAACGGTGTCATATTCTAGTATGGTTACAAGACAATCCCCAAACTTTGGAATCCGCAAACTTTGCGACGTTTAATTATCATTTGATGAATCTACTGTGTTCTCGTGCTAAAATTGTATTTGTCTATTGCGAAGCTCGGAAAAAGTATCGCAAAGCACAGCAAATTGTCGGCGAGTTAGAAAAGAAGCTTCCCGAATTCGGTGAAGTAGAAAGAGAACAAAATCGACAAGTTAAGTTGCAGAAGTTGAAGGATTTGCTGGCTGAAGTCCGAACCAAAATGTTTGCTTGTGCTCAGCAGGTGCGGTATTTGCAGGAAGATAGAAATACGATTGATATTAATGCTGAAAATTATGCTGATGCTTTGACCAGAATTAAAAGTTTGTCTATGGAAGGTGATAATCTAGATTTTTGGCAGAGGTTTCTAGATTTGGCTGAGGATAAATATCAGCGGCAAATTGAAATTTATTTGAAGTATCTGATTGCTAGTCAAGATTTGTTCCAGCAGTCGATATCTACTGTGCGGGGGATGGTGGAAATCGAACAGGTGGAATTCGATCGCGAAAAGGAAGAAAGAGAACGTCAGCGCGATCGCGAACAAATACAATTATACAGGGAAAAGGAAGAAGAAGAGAAAATTCGCGATCGCGAACAAATACAATTATACCAGCAAAACGAAGACAAAGAGAAAAAGCGCGATCGCCAACTTGAGAATATCATCTTTTTTGTCGGAACTGCGATCGGTGGCGGCCAAATCTTTTCCGCCGCCTATCCCCTAATCAAAGATACACCAATTCACTGGAAACCCGATTTTTCTCTACCCCTGCATCCCTTTGCTGCGACAATTTTCTGGAGTCTCCTGTTCGGTTTAGGATTTGGGTTGCTAACCCTGGGTGCGGCCATATTCATCAGGAAACTATTTACCAAGCCTTAATTACACATTGTATTCCTAGGGACACGGCAATGCCCATTAGTGTCAACTTAACGTCAAAAGTAGTCACAGACTACTGTTTGACTATTAAATCTAGATCCCCCCTAGCCCCCCTTAAGAAGGGGGGGACAAGAGCACTCTTTCGTCACCCCCTACTCACACCCTACTCCCTTTTTAAGGGGGATTTAGGGGGATCTAGACTTTGCCTAAAAGCGACATTTATATGGGTTTTAGGCTTAAGTTGACACCAATGGGCTCTTGGAGTGTCCTTTACTCAAACCTCAATTATGCAACAGTTTCATCCCCATTTTTACCTTGTCCAAAATCGTCTTTTGCGACACACAAGTAATCAGACAAAGCTTGCCGCAATCCAAAGTATCGCGGCGAATTTTATGAGCTTTTTCGCCGTACCAAATCTCGCGGGCGCTTTGCTCTTTCACATTCCCAATCACCGGATATTCATCGCACAATTTCACATCGCCACGGGTATCAATCCAGTAATTGCGAAGTCCTATCCGACAAGGCCTCACTGCATCGGGAGCCTTTTCGTCGCGGAAGTGAGGCACCATCAAACGCAATACTTCATCGCTGTTCATAATTGGCGCACCGTTTTTCTTCATTTCAATTAGGCGCTCAATTACCTGTGCAAATTCCTCTCTGTCTGCTTCTTCTATCCACAATTCCTCATAGGTTTCTGGTGTCCAGCGATTGACTGGTTGGAAATTCACCGTCGTCGCCCCAATTTCTTTTGCCCAGGTTACTATCTCCTCAAGGTGGCGGAAATTGAGTCGGTTGATAGTAGGTTTGACGTTGATGGGAAACAGAACTCCCTGTTTTTCTTGTTCCTCGCGCAGATATCCGATTCCTTTAGAAAGTCTGTCAAACAATCCCGGTTTGCCGCGCAAATAATCGTGCAGTTCTGCATTGTGCCCGTCAACGGACATATTCACATTAAAAGGACGAGCCGCGACAGTTTTGGCTGCGTTTTCCCTGGTCATGCAATAGCCGTTTGTGGTGACGCCGGCGTGGATGCCATTCTTGTTGGCAAAAGTCAGCAAGTCTAGAAAACCTTTTTTAATATAAGGTTCGCCGCCGCTAAAGTTGATGGAAAATTCGCCCACAAATTCTTTGATGCTTAAGAGAGCATTTTGCCATTCTTCGATCGTCATTTCATCTTTATGTTCTTTGAGTCGCTAATACTCGCACTGACGGCATTTAGCGTTGCAGCGCTCGTTGATGATTCCGTAAAAAGTGACTGGGCTGGTAATGTCGTATCCTGTATTGATGCGGAGCGATTCGGCTACTGCATTCTTAGTGTGTTTGACTCCCAGTCTGGACAATGTTAAAGCATCCATGTTTTTTCTCTTAGGTATTGTTGACTAAGTAAATTTATTTAACCCAATTGCGTATTGATTACGCATTGCTTGTAAGTAGGTATGCACCCATACTAAGCGTTACTTTTGGGCGTGGCTAGATGTTTTTCAAAGTTTTATAATGTTAAAGTATGTAACATATGAGTATTGTAAATACTTCAAATGTATTTTTGGATTAAACTGTGAAATTCGCTTAACAATTAATTTTATTCAGTATTATTACCGAATAAGCTGTAATATTAAGTAATATACTTTTACAATACTTAATGCATAAACTCAGTATAACTACTTAAGTAAAATTCCTCAATAAGTTAAAATTATAGTTAGAACGGAAGCCAATCAAGCAGTTAACTTCACACAAGCTTTACAATATGATGAAATCTAAGTATTTCAACGGTGAAAAATGGCGATCGACATGGGACGATATTTGCACGTAGTGAAACTGTTCTGGGGTGCGGCGATTTCGGCAGAGATCGAATACCGAATAAACTTTCTATTGGCGGCCCTCAGCAGCCTCGGAAACCTTGCTGGCAGCCTGTTTGGACTGTTTCTGTTCTATCGCACTGGTTACACGTTTTCTGGGTGGACATGGGAAGAAGCCTTAGTTGTACTGGGTATTTTCACGATTTTGCAGGGCTTTTCGTCAACGTTTCTAGCACCTAATCTCAGCCGTATTGTCGATCGCGTGCAACAAGGAACTCTCGATTTTGTCCTCCTAAAACCCATTAATTCTCAATTCTGGCTGTCTGCAAATACAGTTTCTCCTTGGGGAATGCCAGATTTAATCTTCGGTATGGTATTGTTGCTGTATGCTGCTAACAAATTAGGAGTACAAATCAGCAACTATTTCCTAACTGCAATACCGCTGTTATTTGGCATGGTGAGTCTTTATAGTATCTGGTTTATGTTAGGTGCAACCAGCATTTGGTTTGTCAAGATTTATAATGTTACTGAAGTGCTCAGAGGATTGTTAGAAGCGGGTAGATTTCCAATGGCTGCTTATCCCGCAGCTTACCGATTTTTCTTTACCTTCATAGTCCCGGTTGCTTTCTTGACCACAGTACCGGCAGAAGCAATGCTAGGTAGAGGTGATATACTTTGGATAGCAGGGGCGGGAATTTTGGCGATCGCACTTTTGTTCGCTTCCCGCTACTTCTGGCAATTTGCTCTCCGATTTTACACCAGCGCTTCCAGTTAGTTATAGCAGAAGGAAGTTCGGCAACGGATTATGTAACGGATGTAACGGATGGATGGAATACAGAAGTTGGAAGGAAGAAGGAAGAATATCGATGTGAAAATGCAATTCTGGTATTCGTTTTGGTGATGGATAACGTCCTCGCCGTCGAGCAGGTTGCTATATATAATTGATAGCAGTTGATGGTTGACATTTGACGGTTGATTGTTATATAATAAAATCACATTCTTTTAAATTAGTATAGCAATCTCGACTTGAAATCAAAAATCAAAATAAGGCAAACCAATGAAAAACAAAAAACTCGGAAACACTAATTTTAATATCAGCGCAATTGGTCTGGGAGGAATGCCACTGTCCTTGAGCGGTCGGCCGACAGAATCTCAATCAATTGCAGTAATTCACCGCGCCCTCGATTTGGGCGTGACACTAATTGACACGGCAGATTCCTACTGTCAAGATGAATCCGACAAACACCATAATGAGGAACTGATTGCTAAAGCTTTACAACAGTATACTGGAGATATTAGAGCTGTCACCGTTGCTACAAAAGGCGGCTTAATGCGGCCTCAAGGTGCGTGGACGCGCAACGGTAATCCCCACCATTTGCGCAAGACAATTCGCGAAAGTTTTGAAGCCTTGGGCGGCCAAAAACCGATCGACCTTTGGCAATATCACTCCCCCGATCCCAGTTATACCATCGAAGCAGCCCTGGCACCGGCAAAAGAAGCTGTAGAAGCAGGAATGATTCGATTTATTGGAGTTTCCAACTTTTCTGTAGAACAAATCAAACGTGCCCGTGATACAGTAGAAATTGTCTCTGTTCAGAATCAATATAATCCTTGGCACAGAGAGCCAGAATCAGACGGCGTGCTGGAATATTGCGAAGCCGAAAAACTGACATTTTTTCCTTGGAGCCCTTTGGGAGGAAGTCGCCGGGCCACAAGTTTGCAAGATGTGCCGGCGATCGCGAAATTAGCCGCCGAAAAAAATGTCTCAGTTTACTGTATAGTATTAGCTTGGTTGATGGCAAAATCCCCCTGTGTCGTTCCGATTCCCGGTGCGACAAAAGTATCGAGTATTGAAGACTCTTTGCGGGCGATCGAAGTTAAATTGACTGACGAGGATTTGCAACAAATCTCATTAAGTTAAGTAGATAAGGGTCACAAAAACAGTAGAACAGGCAAGATGCATGTTCCACAAAGAGAACTTTATTTTGGGGAGTAGGGGTTGGGCATCTTGGCCACCCTTGAAAGTGGGATTAATGAGTAAAGTTGACATTTTTTGAGGAATTGAATTTAATGGAAGCCAATCAAGTGAATGCCGATCGAGACGTAGCAATTGAACATCAAAACGTACCAGTCGCCCATGAAGGACTGCACAACTTTTTATACAGTTCCGACTCAGAACACAGCGCAGCAGCGACTATTTCTGAATTAGAAAATGACGGCACGCAAGTAATGTCGATCGATACATGGCGCGATTTGGCAACTAACGCGAAAGTCGCCGGCGTTTATGCTGTAATCGACAATTTCCATCAAACTCAGTATATAGGTTATTCGCGAAATATCCTGCTTTCTATCAACGGTCATATCGCCCAAAATGGCGTCGAAAATTGTGCATTCCTGCGGGTGCAAACTTTTAAATTTCCGAAGCGGGAAGAAATGGAAAATTTGCGCGATACGTGGATTGCAGCACTCGGCAGCATTCCCCCTGGAAACGGCGCTGAGAGCGAAATGTGGGCGATTACGGTAGGTCAAGCCGCGCGCGCTGCTATGTCTGCTGAGGAACAAAAAGCTTATGAAGAAAAGAAGCTGAAACTGCGCAAAGCAATGGCCGATTCCACTCTTACCAAAGAGTTAGAAACAGCCGCCAAAAGTGATGGCGAACGCGCTAAGGATTTGGAAGCTGCTGTTAACAATGATGACTGGAGTGCGGTGATTCACTCGCAAACTCAGGAAACAAAGTCCGGTTCCTAAATCTGAAAAATGTTTGTAGTGCTGATATCTTGTACTATTTTTAGAACGGGCCGGAGAGCCAGTTCCACAATACATCAATTTTATTGTGGGGCGTTGCTCCTAGCCCGCCCAAAAGACTCAATCTTAATCCTCAACAACTGATCGGGATTAATGACTAATTTTCCGCTCTTGAATTAAAGTCAAACTCACCCATTCACCCCGATCGTTATAACTGCGAATCATCCGAAACCGCAAGTCAGGTTCAACCAGCCAGCCAGCCTCGAAAAATACAGGTTTTCTGAGTTCAACTTTGACTGGTATTGTGCAAGAACCTCCATCAGGAAGCAGCAAAACTTGCACCGGCACTGAACCTTCATTAAAATTAATAATCGAACCGTCAATGCGGGCCCTAGAACTGATAATCTTAGCATCAGCATTAGTGCCAAAAGTAATTTTATGCAGTAGGCGATCGGCTCCATCCAAATGTAACTGTAAATTGGTAGAATAGGAATCAGGATGACGCCAATCTGGATAAATTGTCACCGCTTCGCCCTGCCATTCTCCCAGTAAAGCCTCAACAGTTAAAGGTGGACGTTCGGGGACATTTTGAGCCGGCTGTTTTTCCCGAATCAGGGTAATTGTTGATAAATTCCCATCGGTATTGTACAACTGAAGGAACCGCAAGCGGCGATAATTGTAGATAAAACCAAACTCGGCGCCGCACTCAGAATAAGGCGCTATTTGAATAGTACCTTGACAAAAAGCTCCATTCTCAAAAAATAGGATATCCCGTCCCAAACTTTGATATTCTCGAACAAGTTCGCTAACTTCCGGTTCGCCGACACCGCTAGGATTTGGGGAAAAGCGGCGGAGTTTCAAGCGCACAGTTTTGTGATTATTGAGACTTTCGAGAGCAATAATACTAGGAGTATCTTGAAGTACCTCTCCCCTGGGCGATAACTGAGTAAAGGAACCGTGCCATTCTCCAAGATTTTGTAGAAAGTTTTCCCATTGCGATCCCATATTTTTACCTCTGAATATATAGTACATTCAATATCCCCGTAGGGACACGGCATTGCCGTGTCCCTACCTCTTACATACCCGAAAAATGCTATATGTCTAAAAATAGAATTATAACTCTGCTTACGGATTTTGGATTAAGCGATGTTTATGTTGGAGTGATGAAAGGTGCGATCGCCCAAATCAACCCTGAACTCAAAGTTATTGACATTACGCACCAAATACCCCCTCAAAATATTGCAGCGGGGAGGTTTTGTTTGATGAATGCTGTTGCTTATTTTCCGCCGGAAACGGTACACATTGCGGTAGTCGATCCGGGTGTGGGGAGTAGCAGAAGGGCGATCGCGATTCAATGTGCTCATTGCTTCCTTGTCGGGCCCGATAACGGGTTGTTTAGCGGGGTGTTGAGTCGGGAAAGGGCGATCGCATCTGTCGAACTCACCAACCCCAAATACTGGCGCACACCTCAACCCAGCAGCACTTTCCACGGTCGAGATATTTTCGCTGCTGCGGGTGCTCATTTGGCGAATGGGGTGGCTTTGGAAGACTTGGGAGAGGCGATCGACCTTGCAAGTTTAGTGCGATTACAGATACCAAATTGTGCCGTTACAGCCACAGGTATAGAAGGCTGCATCCAATATTGCGATCGGTTTGGCAATCTAATTACTAATATCCCAGAACATTGCATTAAAAGCAACAATTGGTCAGTAAAAATTAATCATATTTCTGATGCAATTACCATAGCCAGCGGCCAAACCTACAGCGACAGCAAACCGGGGGATTTAATTGCGATCGTAGGTTCCGAAGGCTGGGTAGAGATTTCTGTAAACGGCGGTAGCGCTCAATTTGTGTTAAAAGTGGAGTCTGGGGCGATCGTGCAATTGCTTTTTGAATTCAACAATTAAATAGAACTTACACATGGGCGATCGGAAACCGGGTTTTTTACGAAAATATTTGGTTGTAGCCAGCAGATTAGATGAAAAACCCGGTTTCTTTGGGGAAGTGGACGCATGGGTGCTCAGAAACCGGGTTTTTTACGAAAATATTGTGTTGTAGCCAGCAGATTAGATGAAAAACCCGGTTTCTTTGGGGAAGTGGACGCATGGGTGCTCAGAAACCGGGTTTTTTACGAAAATATTGTGTTGTAGCCAGCAGATTAGATGAAAAACCCGGTTTCTTTGGGGAAGTGGACGGATGGGTGCTCAGAAACCGGGTTTTTTACGAAAATATTTTGTTGTAGCCAGCAGATTAGATGAAAAACCCGGTTTCTTTTTTGGCGGAGTGCGTAAATCATAACTTTTCCCATGAATTACTCTCCCTACAAAATCCACAACTGTTTGGCGATATTCATCATTATTAAAAAAATAAAAACTCGACGACTTAGCCAAATTAAAAACAATAATTATTCACTTCAAAAAGTAGCCTATTTTGAGGTAAAATCAATCCCGATGCTTCCTCAGTTAACAATTTGTTGTATATTGTATCCGCTTGCCAAAAAGATTCTTGAGGCAAAAATCTAAATATTGATGCAGCAACATATTGTTTTTCCTTTTCAAAACTTATCCAGTTTCTTGATAATTCTTCTGCTGCATGACCCGTAGTATTAGAACCAGAAAAAATATCTACTACCAAGTCTCCCGGTTCAGTAAGAAAATTTATAAAAAATGACGGTAATCTTTGGGGAAAACGTGCTGGATGCACCTTAACATTAAACTCTTTACACCAACGCAAGTATTGAGAATTACTTTCCGAATTAGCAATCTCTAGCAAATTAGATGGAATAGCACCTCCATTATCTTTGGCAAATCGATCGCTAATATTGTGACCGGAAGGACGTTCTTTGGGCGTGTAAAATTCATCAGCATTTTTCAAAAGTTTTTTCATTCTCTCAGAATACTCTACTTTGACTTTAGTAATATTCGCTTGAGGGTGATTCGTTTTGGAAAGCCACCAAACAGTATTCACAGAATCTTTAGCCCGGATTTTCTGTTTATTCACCCACTCTATAGGAGATGGAAGTTTTGAAGGATTAAACCAGAAAAACTCTTGAGCAAGTTTAAATTCATATTCGTCACATAACCTAATAAGTACGCGGTAATTGTACAGCGATCGTACAGGTATTCCTTTTTGATAAGCACCTCCAAGGTCTATAACAAAACTTCCAGTATCCTTGAGAACTCTTTTAATTTCAGGAGCAAAGCCCAGCAGCCAATCAACATATAAATCTTGATCTTCATTTCCATAACTCTTTTTGCGTTGCAATGCAAAAGGAGGGGATGTAATCACCAAATCTACAGAATTGCTAGCAAGATTTTTCAGGAGATTAAGAGAATCTCCCAAATAAGATTGACCGTATTTGGTGGTGTAAATTGGGGCGGATAAAATGTTACTCATGTGTAATAATGACGCACTTAATAATCCTAAAATCCCCTTGAAGTTAGTTAGACGGGGGAAACTTGTCTACTCAGATAGTCAACAATAGCCCTCCGCCAACAACTTTGATTTTGAGAATTAGCTTATGTATAGAGTCTATAAGTGTGCTATAGAATTTCTCAGTTGAGTGAAGTACAGATGTCCGGTAGGGACACTCAAGCGTGCCCATTGGTGTCAACTTAAGCCTGAAACCCTTGGTATCTCTCGCTTTTACCTAAGTCTAGATCCCCCTAAATCCCCCTTAAGAAGGGGAGTAGGGGTTGACTTTGATCGAACTCTTATCCCCCCCTTCTTAAGGGGGAGTAGGGGGCAAGCTAAGGGGGGATCTAGGCTTAATGGTCAAACAGCAATCTGTGACTGGGTTTAACGTTAAGTTGACACCTATGGGCTCCTGGAGTGTCCCTACAGCCGTCTGCTATATTTCATCTATTTGAGAAACGCTATATACCTATCAGCAGTTACACTCAAGCTACCACGAAATTAACCAACTTTCCAGGCACCACAATCACCTTTTTAATCTCCTTACCCTCAAGGTGACGCTTAGCAAGTTCCGACTCACGAGCGTACTTTTCCAAAGCAACTTTATCGGCAGCAGAAGGCACTTGAATTGTGCCGCGAGTTTTCCCCATAACTTGAATTACCAGCGTAATTTCATCGGTAATTAATGCTGATGGATCTACAATTGGCCAACTTTGCGTGTGCACGGATTCACTGTTACCAATTAACTGCCACAACTCATCAGCAATGTGTGGTGAAAAAGGCGCTAATAGCAAAATCAAAGTATTGATTCCTTCTGCATAAATCGGCGAATTTTTACATTTAGCATCAGTCAAAGCATTGCTGAGTTTCATCATTTCAGAAACAGCAGTATTGAACTGATAATCGCCCGCCAAATCTTCGCTCACTTCCTTAATTGCAATGTGAATCGCCCGCCGCAAATCCTGCTCAGGTTTACTTAATACCTCTTTCTCCCCCCCTTGGGAAGGCGTGGCAGACGGGAAATTATCTTTCTCCCCCCCTTGGCAAGGGGGGGTTGGGGGGGGTGAAGCAAATTCTGTCACCAGCCGCCAAACGCGATTTAAAAAGCGAAATTGCCCTTCTACATCAGCGTCATCCCACTCCAAATCTTTCTCAGGCGGCGCTTTAAATAAAATAAACATCCGCGCCGTATCTACCCCATATTTTTCCATAACTTGTAAGGGGTCAACACCATTGTATTTTGATTTAGACATCTTCTCATAGAAGACTTCTAAAGCTTCCCCAGTTTCAGGATCTTTTGGATTAGCCACATCTACTTCTGCCGAAGGAACGTATTTGCCAGTAACGGGATTTTTGTAGGCCATTGCTTGCACCATGCCTTGAGTTAATAGGCGCTTAAATGGTTCGTCGCAATTGATCAAACCCCGATCGCGCAAAACCTTAGTAAAGAACCGCGAATACAATAAGTGCAAGATTGCGTGTTCGATTCCGCCGACATATTGATCCACGGGCATCCAATCATTGATTTTCGCCGTGTCAAATACTTGCTCCTCATTCCTAGCATCGGGATAGCGCAAGAAATACCACGAAGAATCGATAAAAGTATCCATCGTATCTGTTTCTCGCTTCGCCGGAGTGCCACAACTCGGACAAGGAACATTTACCCAATCTTCCATCTTGGCTAAAGGCGAACCTTTGCCCGTAAATTCCACATTTTCCGGCAACAATACGGGCAAATCTGATGCGGGTACGGGTACTGTTCCGCAGTTGGGACAGTGAATAACGGGAATGGGAGCGCCCCAATAACGCTGTCTAGAAATTAACCAATCTCTCAAGCGATATTGGACTCGCGCTTTGCCGCAACCTGCATTTTCGGCATATCTAATAATCGCTGCTTTGCCTTTAATTGAATCCATGCCGTTGAAGCTTTCAGAATTAATCATAATTCCTGGTTCTGTGTAAGCTTCGGTCAACGGCCACTCATCATCATCTACAATTACTACTTTAATTGGCAACTGATTTTGATTGGCAAATTGGAAATCTCGCGTGTCGTGGGCGGGTACTCCCATCACTGCGCCGGTGCCATATTCGTACAGTACATAATCGGCAATCCAAATGGGAATTTCTTCGCCGTTGAAAGGATTGATTGCTTTGCCGCCTGTGGGAATGCCGCGCTTGGGTTTGTCTTCTGCTGTGCGATCGATTTCGCTTTGGGCGGAGACTTCTTTAGCAAAGGTTTCGACGGCCGCTTTTCTGTCAGGTGTAGTAACGCGATTAGTTAATGGATGTTCCGGTGCTAAAACAAGATAACTAACGCCATAAACTGTGTCGGGGCGAGTGGTGAAAACAGCGATTTTTTCATCCATCCCGACAATGGGAAATTCCAAGTAAGCACCGACTGATTTGCCGATCCAATTTGCTTGCATTAATTTGACTCTTTCAGGCCAATCTGGCAATTTGTCTAAGTCAGTTAATAACTGTTCGGCATAATCGGTAATTTTGAGGAACCATTGCCGCAATAATTTGCGTTCGACTTGGGCACCGGAACGCCAGGAACGACCTTCGTTATCGACTTGTTCGTTTGCTAAGACTGTTTGGTCGATGGGGTCCCAATTAACTGCGGCTTCTTTTTGATATGCTAATCCTGCTTCTAAAAATTCCAAGAAAATCCATTGAGTCCACCGATAATAATCGGGAGAACAAGTTGTAACTTCTTTTGTCCAATCAAAGGAAATACCCAAACGCTGAAATAAGCCTTTCATTTGGGCAATATTTTGATCGGTCCATTGTGCCGGCGGAATTCCTCGCTCGATGGCGGCATTTTCTGCCGGCAAACCAAAAGCGTCCCATCCCATCGGATTCAATACCTGATAGCCTTGCATTCGCTTGAGTCTGGCAATTACATCAATAATTGTGTAGTTGCGGACATGGCCCATGTGCAGGCTTCCCGACGGATAGGGGAACATGGATAAGGCATAAAATTTAGGTCGATCGCTCTTTTCTGGCATTTGGTCTAAGTTTTGCTCAGCCCATGTCTGTTGCCATTTTTCTTCTATGGATTGGGGGTTGTATTTGGAGTCCACAACAATTTCTCCTTGTAAGATTTACTAATGTTTGCTTGAACATTTTTGCACATTCAAGGGGCCTCGATTCGGATTTTTCTGAGCTCCAAGGATTTTGGCTCAAATATCTGTATTATTTATTGTAGTATATGTAATTTGAGTTGGGGGGCGATCGGCAAAATCTCCCATTCGCCCTGAAAAGAATCAGACTTACGCACGGGTGGTCAGGGTTTCGACACTTCGAATTCGCGGTGGTAGGCGCGTGCGAAGCGTCGCACGCTCGCGTAGCCGAAGTGTCGAACCATTCCCGATCCCAACGACTGCGTTGATCCGCTCGCGTAGTCGAAGGGTTCAGGGGAACCGTGGAGGTTGAGCGTAGTCGAAACCAAGTCGAAACCCGGTTTCTTTGGTCTTGATGCGTAAGTCCTAAAAAGAATAAATAACCGCAATCCCCAGAAACCCGATTTTTTTGAAAAACCAGGTTTCTTAGCATTTATTATGGCTTAAATGCTATCTGGATCGATGTTCAATTCGCGCAGTTTAGCGGCTAAACGTTCAGCCCTTTGATCTGCTTGTTCTGCTCTTTGATCTGCTTGTTCAGCTCTTTGATATTCTTGTTGTAGGCGCTGGCGATCTAATAACCGCTGTTCTTCCAATTCCCCATAGGAAAGAAACTTTTCTCCATCAGGTCGATAAATTTCTAACCCATCTTCTCCCAACTCAAATCGCACACCCAATCTCGGACTGATCCATCCCTCCATCGGCTCAATTACTTCTAAAATTCCCTCAATTCTTTGCCAACCTTCCAACTCATTTTTTTCGGGATCGTAAAGGTAATATTCCTCAACTCCATGACGGTGGTAAAATGAAAGTTTCTTATTCATTTTAGTTTGGCGGTCGTTATGGGACCGAATCTCAAAGACGACTTGAGGAGCAATATTATCCTCTCGATATTGTATGTAGGAAAGGCGATCGCCCTTTGGCCTCCCAAACACCACCATCGTATCAGGTGCTTGAGAAATATCTATTCTCCCCTCAACGGGATACCAGAGTAAATCGGCGGCTACAAAAACGTTTGGGTCATTCTTAAACAGCGATTCGCAGCCTTCTTTAATTTTGACAATTAATTTGTATTGAATGGTGCTTTCTGCCATTGGTTGACCGTCGCTGGAAGGATAAATGATTTCTGCGGTTGTGACTTGCATAGTGGTTGTCTCCGAGAAGTATCTGGGTTTAATTATAGTATTTTATGCTCGTCATCGGGTGGGGGCGGGTTTACGAGATTGTTGGTTTCAGGCAATTATTGTTGGTGAAACCCGCCCCTACATAGATATTGTTCAATCAGCTATTTATCATTGGTAATTCATAAATTTGTAGGGGCGGGTTTTACAAACCATCTATGTTTAAAATTAAGTATCTCGTAAACCCGCCCCCACCCAAGGAAAAATATATCACTCCCCTACCGACCAAAGAAACCGGGTTTTTCACTCCTTAAAGGCTGAGATACAATATTTTCGTAAAAAACCCGGTTTCTGGGCACCCATGCGTAAGTCCTATGTTAGTTAAAACAGCGAACACTTGCGCTTTAATGCTGCCCGCAAAAGAGTGTTATATTGTTTTTCCTTGACAGTATAAGCCCCGAATCTTTCGAGGTGGGGATTGTTCATTTGAGCATCGAAAAGCAGATAAGATCGATCGCGCAATCTCTCTACCAACTTCACCATCGCCACCTTAGAACCCTCTGGAATTCGATAAAACATCGACTCGCCAATAAACGCGCCGTTGATCGACAATCCGAGAATTCCCCCCGCCAGTTCATCCCCGCACCAAGTCTCAAAGCTGTAAGCCCAACCGGCCTCATACAAACCCCAGTAAATCTCCTTGAGCTCCTTAGAAATCCAAGTCGTTTCGCGATCGGCACAACCCTCAACCACCGCCCCAAAATCGCGGTTTACAGCCACCGAAAACCGATTTTGATTGATTTGACGGCGCAGCGATGTGGGATAGGTAAATCTCTCATCCAGGGGGATCAGCGCCCGTTGGCGGCTGGAATACCACCCCAAACTATCCTCGCCATCATTTGCCATCAAGAAGTAGCCTTGCGCGTATCCTTGTATAATTGTCGGTATATCATATTGCATAAATTTATCAGTTGTTTGTCAGTTGACCGTTAACAGCCAACAATTACCAATGAGCAAATAGGAATAATCATGTCAGAATCGATCGCACCTATTACTTTGCCGCCAGCCAAAAACCCAGAGCAAGAAGGCCAATGGCTCCAACAAACACTGCTCGCATGGCTTGACTCTGAGTTTATCCCAGAAGCAGCCAACGAGCAAATAGCCAAAAGAGCTACCCAAATCTACGTTCGCCAGCGCATGGAAGGCGAAAACGACGTGGGTAGCCTTGTAATTGCGATCGTCACCGAAATGCAAGCCTATGATTTTTCTAAAAGCTTCTACGGCGAATTTGCGATCGCCAACGCCGTCAGCGACTTATTATTAGAAAGTCTCGGCATCGATAAATGCTGCGGCGAATGAAGCAAGAAAGAGGAAAATTCAACTCAGAATTAGGAAACAAGAATAAACCCAAAACATAATCCTGCTGATTAATTGATTCTGAGTTTTTTCTTCTTTCTTCGTACCCTGAACGAAGTCGAAGGGCTTTCTTCCTTCTTCCTTCTTCTTTCTTCCCTCTTCCTTCTTTCTGATATCCGTTACATCGGTTACAAAATCCGTTGCCGAACTTCGTTCTTTCTACTACCAGCTAGACTTAACTACACCGGGCAAAAGACCTTCGTGAGCCATTTCTCGAATCATGTTGCGAGACAAACCAAAATCCCGGTAGAAACCTCTCGGCCGACCAGTCGCCCAGCAGCGATTACGCAAACGAGTCCGGGAACTGCTGCGGGGTAGCTGTTGCAGTTCGCGGTGAATCGCCATTTTTTCCATCTGATTCGCAGCTTGGTCGAACTGGTCTTTCAGGTCTGCGCGCTTGTCAGCGTACTTGTCTACGAGTGCTTGGCGCTTTTTTTCGCGCTCGACCATGCTCTTTTTAGCCATAATCTGTTGATATCCTTAGATAAATCACAATCTAGTATTTTACTATATTTTGGTCATTTTGGATGACTTTAGTTGGAAATATTTTTATAAGAAATACCCTGAAAACCCTGCGACTTTAGTCCAGGGATGAAAGGGCGTTGCAGGATTTATCCTGCCTGCCCCATCTTGACAAACTGATTTTGGTTTGATAAAGTTGTTGAAACTTAGTTGGTGAAAAACCCGACAGTTGCAAGCCGTTAGGCACCAAAGTAGCCATAGACTCAGCCACTCGCTGTGTGGGTAGTGGGTATCTGACTTACCCTTTAAGAACCGAAGTTTGGGCGGATTCATCCCCCAAAGTTTGTCCTTAAGAATCCCCGCGTCTTCAGACCGGGGAGTGTCAATTGTACAGAACAACCTATCTCATTTTTAGGGTGCGTCAGCTAAGATTGTGCGATCGACAGTTGCTAGCCTTGGAACTGATATCGTTTACGGTTGTTTATGAATGATTTTACCGCAGAGAACGCAGAGAACGCAGAGGAAGAGAAGAGAGATATGCATAATTCCGACCCTAGGAAGCATTAGCAGAAGGGCATAAATCTGCAAGCTCACAAAGCTCACAAGCCGGATTTCTCGCATTACAAACCGCTCTCCCGTGATACACCAGCCGAATTGACCAATTTTCCCAATCATGCTGCGGCAATAATAGCATCAAGTCTCGCTCAATCCGAATTGGATCTGGATGTTTAGTCAATCCCAACCGCTGACTCAATCGTTTGACGTGAGTATCAACTGTCACGCCCATATGAATTCCAAAAGCGTGAGCGAGAACCACATTAGCGGTTTTGCGGGCAACTCCGGGCAATTCTAGCAGCAATTCCATTGTCTGTGGCACTTGATTATTGAATTTATTTGCGATCGCCCAACAAGTACCTTTAATATTTTTAGCTTTATTGCGATAGAAACCAGTCGATCGCACTAGACTTTCTAGTTCTTCTAAATCTGCATTTCCCAAAGCAACCGCATCGGGAAAACGCTTAAATAAAGCGGGTGTTACCAGATTAACTCGCGCGTCTGTGCATTGAGCTGAGAGAATTGTCGCCACGAGCAACTGCACAGGAGTTTCGTAATCGAGAGTGCAGGGAGCATCGGGATAGAGGCGTTTGAGGCGAATCAAGATTTCGTGCGATCGCTGTTTCACACTTAACTTTTTAGTCATTAGTCATTAGTCATTAGTCATTAGTCATTAGTTATTAGTTATTAGTCATTAGTTATTAGTCATCAGTCATTTACAACTGATTGGGGTCAATTCCCATTTCGCGGAGTCGAGCTTCTAAAGCTTGCGATCGCGATCGTTCTCTTTCCAGCAAAGTTTCTGCCTGTTCAGCCCTTTGCCGTTCTTGTTCAGCCCTTTGCTGTTCTTGTTCGACTCTTGATTCTGCTTGCTCTCGCAGTTGAGCGAGTTCCACAAAACTTACAAACGGTGCTCCGTCAGGCCCGAATATTTGTAGTTCGGTTTCTGATAGTTGAAACCGCACTCCTAGTCTGGGACTTACCCAACCGTCCGCCGATTCTACAGCTTCTAATTCTTGCTCTCGACGCTGCCATATAGTTAAATCCATTTTTTCTGGGTTGTACAAGTAATATTCTTCCACGCCGTAGTGTTCGTAAAATTTGAATTTTTGAATCATCGGAGTTAGACGGTTTCCCGGCGACAAAATTTCAAACACGACTTGCGGCGGAATGTTATCTTCGTTCCACTGTTGGTAGGAACCTCGATATTTTTTTGGTCTTCCGAAGGCTACCATCACATCTGGCGCTTGAGAAAGTTTGTTATTTCCTTCTCTTGGATACCACAGTAAGTTTCCGGCTACAAAAACATCAGCAACGCTCGCAAATAATAGTTCTAAGTTTTCCTTAATCCACACGATTAATCGAAACTGTTCGGTATTGTCTGACATTGGTTCTCCGTTGTCATCTGGGTAGATAATCTTTGACTTGTCGGGAGATTGCAGTTGTGTAACCATTGCTGTTTTTCCCAAATTGGCTGGTGGATCTATATTAGTCATAAGTCATAAGTGATGTAATGACTAATGACTAATGACTAATGACTAATGACTAATGACTGCTGACTATTGCTGCTGCAAAAGATTTTTCATCAAATCTATCCCAGCCAAATTAGCTGTATCCCTAATAATCAAGAAAATTCCCAAACCCAGCAACAGCACCAAACCAGTCTGCATGACATTTTCCTGAAAGCGGTTCGGCAAAGGTTTACCCCGCACTCCTTCGATTAACAGAAAAGCTAGCTGGCCGCCATCCAAAGCAGGTAAAGGCAAGATATTAATCACAGCCAAATTGATGCTAATTAGCGCCGCAAACTGAAACAAATTCCCTGCATCCGATCGCGCAATCCCTGCACCAATCGCTACAATAGCCACCGGGCCAGACAACTGTGAGGCGGTTTTGCTGAAATTGCTAACTAACTGACCGAAACCTTGAAATGTCAACTTGACAATTCGCTCAAATTCTGTAGCGGCGTTGCTAAACGCCTCGACAATATTTCCCGCCCGTTGTCGGACGACGGTACCGTTAGAACTAAGTTGTACGCCGATGCGGCCTTTGCCATCCGGGGCCAATTCTGGAGTTACTGTGAGAGCAATTTTTTGCTCTTGGCGCTGAATTTCCATCAACAGCGGTTGATTGGGATGGTTTTGAATTTGGGCGACTAGGGATTTGACTGCTTCGCGGGAAGCCCCCAATTCTTGACCGTTAACGGACAGAACGATGTCTCCCGATTTAATTCCGGCTTTTGCCGCCGCTGAACTAACTTCCATCGCTACTTCTGGGACTCGAACTCCTGGTAGGTAGTTCATGGACGGGGCACCGATAGTTGCCAATTGCACCACTAGCAGGAAGTAAGCAAAAATTAAATTGGCAATCACCCCTGCACTAATCACGATCGCCCGATCGATCACGGGGCGATTTCTGAGCAAATTCGGGTCATTGGGCGGGATAGTCGTGTCCGGGTCATCATCGGGGAAACCCACGAAACCTCCCAGGGGAAAGGCCCGGAGGGCATATTCGGTTTCCGGGCCCTGATATTTCCAGAGGATGGGCCCGAAGCCGATGGAAAAGCGGTTGACGTGGATGTTTTGAAGTCTCGCCGCCAGGAAGTGGCCGAGTTCGTGAACGACAATCAGAAGACCTAAAACTGCGATCGCTGCCAAAGCTGCCAAAACTGACATGAAGGATTCCAGTGAAATTGTGATGTGACTTTGATTTATTTTAATATCTTTTTAAGATAGGTGGCTTCGGAGCGACAATTTTCGGTCAAACTGGAAGGAAGATGACATTTTAGGCTCAAGTCCAGCCCGGTGCGCGATGGCTGGTGTCGATTTTGGTCAAAGGCGCGATCGACACTACCAAACTAAACATTAGTTAGTTGTTATCTGTTATTTGTTATTTGTTAGTTATAATAACTAATCACCCATTCCCCATTCCCCATTCCCCATTCCCCATTCCCCATTCCCCATTCCCCATTCCCCATTCCCAATTTATGAAAGAAACTTCTTTAAATACGATCGCTATTTCTATCTTCGCCATCACGGTTTCAATATTGTTAGGGCCTGTAATTAACTTGCCCCAGACCGTACCTGCGATCGCCACTTTTTGCCTGTTAGGGCTAGCCACCTTAGACAGTTTCCAGTGGCAAGGTCAAGGCGGCAGTATTTTGTTGGATTGGCTGGCAGGAACTTCTAGGGAAAAGCGCGATCGAATCCTCCATCACGAAGCCGGACACTTCCTAGTCGCGCACCTATTAGGAATTCCCGTAACCAGCTATGCCCTCAACGCTTGGGAAGCATTTAAACAAGGCCAATCAGCCCAAGGGGGCGTTCGATTTGCAGACAAAAAATTAGCATATCAACTCCAAAGTGGCACTCTTTCCGCCCAACTTTTAGACCAATACTGCACCGTTTGGATGGCCGGAATAGTCGCCGAAAAAATTGTTTATGGCAATGCCGAAGGAGGAGCAGAAGACCTCACTAAAATCAAGGCAATTTTAACACAACTGCGGCGGCCAAGTTCCGAAATTCAACTTAAACAAAACTGGGGTTCCCTCCAAGCAAAAAACTTAATTGAAAGCCATAAATTAGCTTACGAATCCCTAGTCGCAGCAATGGCAGAAAGGGCAACCGTAGATGAATGTTGTGAGATTATACAGCAAAATTTGTAGTATTAAAAAGTAAGGGAATTATGCCATGACTGTAACAGATGTACGCTTGTGGACTGTAACTGAATACCATCGCATGAGCGAAACTGGGATTCTCAATCCCGATGAACGAGTGGAATTAATTGACGGGCAAATTATTTCAATGAGTGCCAAAAATCCTCCCCACGCAGCAACTAATCTCTGTGCGGCAGACTATCTCAGAAATCTGTTAACAGGACTTGCTTTAATTCGCATCCAAGATCCGATCGCCCTAAGTTATAATTCACAACCAGAACCAGATATTGCTGTAGTGCAAATTGACTCCCGATTCTACCAAGATTTTCACCCCGCACCCGCTAACATTTTCTTATTAATAGAAATAGCTGACACGACTTTAGAAACAGACCGCAAGCGAAAAGCGCCAGCTTATGCTAAGGCGGGAATTATTGATTATTGGATACTTGATGTTAACAGGTGGCAAGTTTATGTCTTTCGCGAACCGCACGAGGGAAACTACCGACAAGAAACAGTATTTAATCAAGATGATGTTTTGTCAATGCTGGCATTTCCCGAAATAGAAGTTCAGATTTCGCAACTGTTTCCTTAAGTCTGTTTCCTTAAGTCTGTAGGGGCGGGTTTTACCAACAATCTCGGCCTAAGACCCATAATATAGTAAACCCGCCCCTCCCGATGGTAAATTGAAATGTACGTGCTGTGCGATCGATCGAGAAAGGTTGGCAGTAGCGATTGACTGTGGGGGGCGGGTTTATCGATATCTTGAATTACCGATCGATATTTCGGGTAAAACCCGCCCCTACAAACCAATCAATTACTCATTACCCATTACCAATTCCCAATTACCAATTCCCAAATTTTCAGGATCATCTCGATCGCGGAGCGTAAATTTAGGATTAAAGCAAACAGCAAGTTATACTTCTACTACAAAGCCCCCCATTTGCAAAATAACCCCGAAATCAAAGTTTATGAGCAACTCTTCCCCTCCTCCCCCAGACTCGAACAACCCCGCACCACAAAAACTCAGCTTCTCGACAAAATTAGCTTACGGTGCCGGCGATCTCGGCCCAGCCATCACTGCGAATGTTCTGGTATTTTACCTACTATTATTTTTTACCAGTGTCGCCGGTTTGTCTCCTGGTACTGCTAGCAATATTTTGCTGATTGGTAAGGTTTGGGATGCTATAAATGACCCGATTGTGGGGGTATTGAGCGATCGCACTTCTCACCCCTGGGGCCGCCGATATCCTTGGATGGTATACGGCGCAATTCCTTTCGGTATCTTCTTCTTTTTGCAGTGGATTGTTCCCAGCACAAATCCAACGGTACTGTTTTGGTACTATGTAATTATCGCCATTCTATTCAACACCGCTTACACGGCTGTCAATCTTCCCTACACAGCCCTGACTCCAGAACTTACTCAAGACTACAACGAACGCACTAGCCTGAATAGTTTTCGGTTCGCTTTCTCGATCGGTGGCAGCATTTTGTCATTGATTTTAGCACGAATTATCTTTGAATTAGTTAAAGATAATACCCAAAAATATTTAGTATTAGGTGCAATCTGTACAGTAATTTCAGTATTGCCTTTATATTGGTGCTTTTTGGGAACCCGCAAACACGTCTTATCTCAATTACAAGAAAATCCAGTAGAAGATAATTCAACTTCCTTACCGCTGAAAGAACAGTTGCGGATTGCTTTTAACAATCGCCCTTTTTTGTATGTAATTGGCATTTATCTCTGTTCTTGGCTGGGAGTCCAATTAACAGCTTCTATTTTGCCTTATTTTGTGATCGACTGGATGAAACTACCGGAAAAAACTTTTCCTCAAACTGCGATCGCAGTTCAAGGTACTGCACTAGCCATGCTATTTGTTTGGAGTAGAGTTAGCGAGAGATACGGCAAAAAAGCCGTATATTTTATGGGCATGAGTTTGTGGATTATCGCCCAAGCTGGACTGTTTTTCCTGCAACCAGGACAAGTAACATTGATGTATATCCTCGCAGTCATGGCTGGTGTGGGAGTTTCCACTGCTTATTTAGTACCTTGGTCGATGATACCGGATGTGATTGAACTCGACGAACTGCAAACTGGACAAAGACGCGAAGGTGTGTTCTATTCGTTTATGGTGTTGCTGCAAAAAATCGGGTTGGCGCTGGGTTTGTGGTTTGTAGGACAAGCTTTAGAAGTAGCTGGATTTCTCCCTACAATTCAGGGACAAGCGCCACCTGTACAGCCCGATTCTGCACTGTTTGCGATTCGAGTTGCGATCGGGCCACTGCCCACAATTGCTTTAAGTTGCGGCATGATTTTAACATATTTTTATCCGATTACTCGCGAAGTTCATGCAGAAATATTGCTGAAACTCAGAGAAAAGAAAGCAGGCAATTAAATTGGCGATACCAAATAAAAATAGACCTAATTCCTGTAGGGGCGGGTTCACCAAAATCTCTAAAACAAGTGATAGATTTAGTAAACCCGCCCCGGCGAGATTATAATCAACCGAGGTGCTTAAATGTCTAAAATAGAAGGCTTTAGGGTAAAAAATTACAGAGTTCTTCGCGATATCACCTTGGGGAAACTGTGGAACACGCAGAATGCGAGATCGCTAACGCCTATGACAGCCGTCATCGGTAAAAATGGTGTTGGGAAAAGTACGATTTTCGACACTTTTGGCTTTCTTGCAGACTGCTTAAAATTGGGACTGGAGGAAGCCTGCGATTCTCGTAGTCGTGGAGGCTTTGAGAGAATTCGTTCCCAAGGACAAGAGGGAAGCATTGAGTTTGAAATCTACTATAAAGAGGATGGTAATGCTCGACCAATTACCTATGAGTTGGCAATAGATATTGACTCCTATGGAAGACCATATGTCAAGAGGGAAAGACTCAGACAAAGGAGAAAAGGACAAAACAGAGGACAACCCTTTTCTTTTCTGATTCTCAATGAAGGAAGGGGAATAGCATGGAAAGGTGAAGAAGTTGGCAATAAAAAAATTGAGGAAGAACGAGAACAACTGGATTTATTAATAAGCAAAATACAGATAGGTGAGGCGGAAGAGGAAAGTAAAGAAACTGAATTAGTCGAACTTGACGACAAACGCAAACTTGGTATCGCCACTTTGGGGTCACTCAAACAACATCCCAGAATTTCAGCGTTTCGGAGATTTATTGAAGGATGGTATCTCAGCTATTTCACGCCAGATGCTGCACGGAGTTTGCCTCTGGCTGGCCCACAAAAACATCTGAATATTCATGGGGATAATCTAGGAAATGTAGTTCAGTTTATGGAGAGAGAGCATCCCAAAAAGTTTAAATCCATCCTTGAAAAAATTTCTGGCAAAATTCCAGGTTTGAACAGGATTAGCACCGAGAAAAGCCCAGACGGAAGACTTCTCCTGCGTTTCAACGATCGGGGATTTCAAGATCCATTTTATGCTCAACAAATGTCAGACGGAACACTAAAGGTATTCGCCTATCTCCTCCTTTTGGAAGATCCATCACCACCACCATTTTTTTGCATTGAGGAGCCAGAAAATGGACTTTATCATAAACTTTTAGAGACTCTGGCGCAAGAATTTAGATCGCACGCGACAGGTCACAAGGGCGGTTCTCAAGTCTTTATTACAACACATCAACCCTATTTTGTAGATGCCCTTGAACCTGAAGAGGTTTGGGTTCTTGAGAAGGGAGAGGATGGGTTTTCTACTATTAAACGAGCTAGTGAAGATCCTCTGATCGAGAACCTGGTTTCTGAAGGCTTGCCCCTGGGTGGACTTTGGTACAGTGACTACCTGGATGCAAGGTGAGTATATGCACTTTGAGATACTGATTGAGGATATTTCCGGTAAAACTGCTCTTGAAATTCTGATCCCGAAGATTATTGGCACTGAACATACATTTAATGTCCACTCGTACAAAGGAATAGGGCATATTCCCAAAGGGCTAAAATCTGCTTCTGATGCCAAAAAGCGCATTTTACTTGACCAACTCCCGCGACTTGTTAAAGGCTATGGCAATAAATTTGCCAGCTATCCCTCCGATTATCCTGCTGTTCTGATTGTCATTTGCGATTTGGACGATCGATGTTTGAATGCTTTTCGCAAAGAATTACTGGATTGTGTGGATAAGTGTCATCCTAAACCAGATACGCACTTCTGTATTGCGATCGAGGAAGGAGAATCATGGTACTTAGGTGACTTAGCAGCAGTGAAGGCAGCTTATCCAAGTGCAAAAGATGCAGTTCTAAATTCGTACAGCAATGACAGTATCTGTAACAGATGGGAGAAATTAGCCGACGCGGTGTTTGCCGGTGGTGCTATAAAATTGTCTAAACTTGGTTGGTAAGCGATTGGTAAAGAAAAGGCGAGTTGGGCGCAAAAAAGATCTCCCCTCATGGAAGTGGACAGGAATTTATCACCAAGTTTTTGCTATTTTCGAGATCGGCTTCGACGTTTTAGCGGAAAGAAAAGCTAAAGATCTTCTACATCTTGAGTCACGTTCTTCTGAAGGATATTCAATTTACCAATTCCTCATCCTGCTGATACCAGTTTTTTATGAGGCCCCGTAGAATCTGATCCCCCCTAACCCCCCTTAATAAGGGGGGAACAAGATTCTGCTCAAAGTCAACCCCTACTCACACCCTACTCCCCTTATTAAGGGGGATTTAGGGGGATCGAGATATATGCAACTTCACATTAAATTGGTATGAATAGGAAATGTGACAGTAAAAGTAGTTTTGCCATTACCGCTTTCAACCTCTATTTTCCCCTCCAATTGTTCGACAAGTTTCTGGGCTAAAGCTAAACCCAAACCAGTGCCTCCTTGTTTCCAAGGATCGGCATTGGGAACGCGATAAAACTTCTCGAAAATCCGAGGCAATTGCTCTTGAGGAATTTCCGATTCATTGCTGAATGTAAATTTAATTTCAGTAGGAGAAGCACTGCCTTTTCTCCCGTTTCCACCTGGACACTGAACATCCAGAAAAATTTCGCCGTCCAGGGGAGTATATTTGCAGGCATTGTTGAGCAATTCAGCTAAAATTCTCCCCAAACTCGCGCGGTTGGAACTGATAGTGGGGAGGTGGCGATCGCACTCAACTCGCAGGTGCTGCTGGCGGTTTTGGGCGCGGGCGTAGAATGGTTCGATCATAGTAGGGCAACCAGACTTCTAAGTTGACAGGTTCCAGATCGATCGGACAAGCTGCTGCTTCGAGCCGCTGCAAATCGAGGAGAGCATTAATCAGATCGGTTTCTCTAGTACATTCTGTTTGCAAAATTTCTAAATAAACCTGGTGTCGCTCTTTAGTAGGAGAAATTTGTAGCATATGAATAGCCATTTTCATATTAGCTAAAGGCGTCCGCAGTTCGTGAGAAACTGTGCTGAGAAATTCATCTTTGAGGATATTTAGCTGCTGAAGTTCCTGGACTTTTTGCTGCAATTGGGCTGTACGTTCTTGGACTTGGCGTTCCAGATCTGTGTTGAGGTTTTGCACCTGCTGGTAAAGCTGTGCTTGCTGAATGGCGATCGCGATCTGAGTTGCCAGTTGCAGCAGCAAATCGACTTCTGAAGGCTGCCACTGCCGCGATTGCGAACATTGGTGGACGCACATCATCCCCCACAAATTATCGTCTTGCAAAATTGGCACGATCAAATAAGCTTTGATTTGCGCTTGCTGGAAGCGCGCATATTTTTCGTCGCTCAAACTGGCTTCGTCAATGTCGGGAACGGCATAAATTTGGTGTTCAACCCCTGAGTCCGATTCTTGCCAAATAGTGTCGGCGAAGATTTCTCCCAAGATAGAAGACCAATTTTCGGCGACAGATTCTGCTACTACCATGCCGGAATTGCTAGACTCCAAATGCAGGATTGCTACCCGGTCAGCTTCTAAAACTTGCCGGACTTCATCGACGCTGGCGTTGAGAATTTCTTCGAGGTTTAAAGATTGGTGAATCCGCAAGGCAATTTGAGTCAACAGCCGATCGCGCTGGGCCTGTTCGTTCAGTTTTGCCGTCCGTTCCCGCACCTGCTGTTCCAGTTTGGTATTGCGGCTTTGTAGCAGTTCCACTTTTTCGGCTTGGAGTTGATAAACCGACTGCTGCAACTGTTTGACAACTCGGTACATTTCGCTCGGATCGAGGACTCTGAGCAAGCTGGTTTGAGTAATAATTCCCAACATTTCTCCGCGCCCCCCGCACACAACCAACTGCTGCACTTGTTGCTGCTGCATTTGTTGGTGTGCCGTCCACAGCAAATCAGCAGGTTTGAGAAATTGTAAGGGAGTTCTCATTACTTTGAAAGCTGGCATTTCCTCGAAATCTAGTTCCAGAAACTGCGCCTGCACGATGTCGTATTCGGTAATAATCCCCTGGGGTTGGTGAAAGGAATAGTGAAAAATGGAGGTATAGTCATTTTTGAGCTTCTCCATTTTTAATTCTTTATTTTTGGTAATGACTACGCAACTGACTTGATGCTCTGACATCAGTTGCGCTATGCTTTTGAGCGAGGCGGTGTGGGCCGCTGTAATCGGTGTAGTCATCAATTCTGCGACCCGCCGCAATTTGAGAATGTTTGAAGGCTGCAATACTTGGCGAATTCTTTCCCGCGTCAGCACTCCTACCAAGTGCCGAAATTCGTTGACGATCGGCAAATAGCGAATTCCGTGCTGGCGAAATAAGGATAAAGCGGTGAACAGGTCTTGGTCGTCGGATTTGGTTAGGGATACCGACACCGGCGACATCACTTCGGAAATCGGTATTTTGTCTAGGGCTAGTTTTTGGTGAGTGTCTATTTTGCCAGCAGCGATCAGCCGAACTAAGTCGGCGGGAGTTAATATTCCGATCGGCAGCCCTCGGCTGGGGCTGTCCGATACATTACCTGTGGCGCTCCGAGGCTGGTTCTGCACCACCAGCACGCAGTGAGCCCGCATTTTGTCCGGTGGGAGCGCTTCGTTCATCCCCCCGCCTTCAGAGGGTAAAGGCCTCTTGGGTAAGGGACAACTGTTGTGCAATTGGCTGATGAGCCCGATCGCCACTGCTAGAGAGGTTTCGGGCCCGGCCGTTAAGGGGTAGCGGTCGATCGCTTGTTCTAAGGCTGAGGAGTAAAAGGGCGGGTAAAAGGGCATAGTAGATCGCAGGTTTGTCGGAACACGGCTGACTCTGAGTAAAGCTTGGGGAACAGAAACACCTCGCCTGTGGGCGAATTTTCAATGATAGACTGTCTAATTTATTTTTCCACTCAACACCAAAGTGTCGATCGGAGCACTCATCTACAATTGCCGAATCTCAAATCTCTTGGGGGTTTTCACTGCTTTTTTTCTCCTGAGACTCTCCTATAATTAAAATCAGCGAAATGTAAAGTTTTACTAAAAGATTGACCGCTAATGACAACTTTAAGCTTAAAGGAAATTGCAGCCAAGTTAGAAAGCCAAAATTCAGCCGATCGAATGGTAGCTTTGGCCAACTTGCGGAATGTGCCGGCTGCTCTTGCGGTGCCTTTGATTAAAAAGGTTTTGAACGACGAAAGTTTGCAGGTGCGATCGATGGCGGTGTTTGCTCTTGGAGTTAAACCGACGGAAGAGTGCTATCCCATTCTAATCAAATTGCTAGAAAGTGACCCGGATTACGGGATTCGCGCTGACGCTGCCGGTGCTTTGGGCTATCTCGAAGATATCAGAGCTTTTGAGGCTTTGGTGCGGGCTTTTTATGAGGATACGGAATGGCTGGTGCGCTTCAGTGCTGCGGTTTCTCTGGGGAATCTCAAAGATCCGCGAGCTCGCGATGTGTTGCTGAAAGCTCTCGAAAGCGAGCAAGTAGTGATTCAGCAGGCGGCAATTTCAGCTTTGGGGGAAATTAAGGATATTGGGGCGATCGATCGCATTCTGAATTTTGCTCAGTCAGAAGATTGGCTAATCCGTCAGCGGCTAGCGGAAGCTTTGGGAAATTTGCCTAGTCCCAAAAGCATCTCGGCGTTGAAATACTTAGCAAAAGATGCTAATTCTCAAGTATCGGAGGCGGCAACAATTTCTCTCGATCGCCTGTCAAAAGCAGAAGGATAATAGATAGCGATACTTTTTTTGTAAGTGTTTCATTTTCGCGCTTTTAAGCCGGGGATGAAACACCGATCGCCTAATTGATTCAGCCCTCTGCTAGATCGCACCGACTTCTCAGTTGTTGAGGTGAGAAAATGGGAATAGGCGACCCTGGGAATCCATTCACATCACGGGTAACGATCGCCTCTAAGTCTAACTCGATCGCACAGGCTATCTGCACCGCATCTTCAAAATCCGGCAATCAAGGGCGCGATCGCTTCCTCCAGAACATCTCGATCCACCGCACAAATTTCCATCAATGTCAAAAGTCGAGTTACGGCGGAAATCCCAGCTTCAGAACTCTTGGTTTGTCGTCCCACCAAATAATGCACATCCGTAACCGTTGTCGCCGACATACACCCTTCAACTCGCCCCGATTCAACTGCATTCAGTAAAAAAGCAGCATCCGCTAAAAAAGGTTCCCGGCCAAGCATTGCATCCAGTAAAACATTGGTATCAAATAAAACTTTCATCACAGATACTTTTGTACTAACCGCTCATCTAACATTGCCTTTACTTCTGCATCTGTAGGAGGTGGCGCGTCCGTTTTCGCAATGCCAATTAAACTCGCAGCTAAACCCTTCGGTTTCACCTTCGATCGGGGTTTCGGTTGGAGCGATCGCATCAAAGCATTGATTAACTGCCATCGCTCCTCGGCAGACAATCTCAGCGATCGGTCTTGAAGTTCGCGTAATGTCATAATAGTTTTATCTTTGACAGAAAACATTGGACAAGCAGGCAAGTATATAAATCAATACGGTTTACTTAACACTATTTACGCCCGGAGATCCCCCTCGCATCCCCCGATCGAAGACCCACTTTAAGAGCTTCTTGTCCCCCCCTTGGGAAAGGGGGGTTAGGGGGGATCTGTCTTAAGTGAACCGTATTGGTATATAAATACCCCCGCTTCAAAGTTTAGCGCCTCAAGTGATATAATGTTATCTTCTTAAAAAGACTTAATTTTTCGGAACAGTGAGTTAAATGCCCTACAGTCAATTTAGCATCGAACAAATTAAGACAAATTTTGGCATAACTTTTACTAGGAGGGTTGGGTTGTTTGCCGATATTCCCGAAATCGAACCCAGCATTTTTTTGCAAGAAACTTTGCAATTCAATCTACCTTTAGCACTAGAAATAAATTCCGAGAAAGCTCGCTCCGAGCTAATTGTCGCGCCGATATTAGTTGAAATCAAAAAACGGCTGCCGGAACGGATGAGTTTATTTTCCGGTCGAGAATTCAATAGACCTCTTGCAAAATAATTTTATGCTATAATCAAGGGTTTGGCTTAAGTGGAGCAGATTGCAGGTTAGATCAGCACTTTACAATTATGAGTTAGCTCTCAGGTCTAAAACTCAAAGCCTTTAATTCTAACATAGATTTTTTTTGCAAGAGGTCTAATTATTAACTCACTACCCATTCAACCATTACCTCTACGTTGCCTTTTTCCATAAAAGCCTAAACTTCAATCAGCCTTGAATCATAAAAACTGAGCCGCAATGATATAGCGTTTCTCAGAAAGATGAGGTATGCCGAGGTATGCTGCAACCCTTACAGTATCAAGCTTTTCTTGGCAAAATGGCACCTCACTTTTTAGAGAAAGGCTATACCTCACGAAGGATTTGCGGCATAACGGTCTAGTTGAGCCGCTACAGATGACCTTTGGATTTTAAAGATCACTTTTGATGAAGTCGGCTCCAACGCAGTGTTAGGCGGCTATACGGGAGTAGCTCGTAAACGGATACCAAGTGATTGTATAACTCTTAAAACAGTAGCAAATTCTGGATTACCTTCGAGGGACAAAGATTTATAGAGGCTTTCACGTCCTAATCCTGTTTCACGCGCAATATTTGTCATTCCCTTAGATCTAGCAATGTCACCCAATGCTGCTACCACTAGATTAGGATCGCCATCTTCAAGAGCGGCTTCAAGATAAGCTGCCATATCTTCTTTAGTTTCTAGATGCTTTGCTGCATCCCAAAGATAGGTTGGAACTTTGTTCATGAGATCTCCTATAGGTTTTATGATAAGTCTAAGGCTGTTTTGATATCCCGATCTTGGGTACGTTTATCTCCACCTGCAAGCAAGACAATTAACGTATTTCCTCGCTGTATGAAATACACGCGATATCCTGCACCATAGTCAATACGGAGTTCTGACACACCTTTTCCTATCGGTTTTACGTCACCAGGATTGCCCATAGACAATCGCCGAATACGTCGATACGCGCCCTAGCTTCCCGATCGCGCAGTGATTTAAACCACCGAGAATAGATTTCAGTCTCCCGAATTTCAATCATGCTTTGATTGTATCCTATGAGATACGGAGAAACAAGCAATAGGAAAACTTGCTTAACTACTTTTGTTCAAGCAAAGATAAGGTGCGTTACATTTCATTAACGCACCCTACAAGATCGGAGATCGCACTGTCATTATGAATATGTGCAACGTCAATTTTATTCCCAATAAATTAAATTTTCGGAAAACAAGCGTCAAATACTTCAGTTAAGTCAATGATTTTCGCCTGCCAAGCCGCTTCTCCTTCTAATGCTTTTAGCGCAGAACCTCGGATCATAAATACATTGTCACCTGGATAATCGTTATTAGACAACATCTCACGCACTTCCATTTCAACTAATACTAGTGCTTCATCATCATCGGATATATCGCACTTGTTCAGAAATGTCGCAATATAGGGAATACCAGCCTGTTTTGCCATTTCGACCTGTTCACTGGTTTGCGATGTCAGCCCTTCGGTCACAGAAACAACTAGAATTGCGCCATTGAATTTAACATCCCCTGCAAGCACATTGTTCAAATCATCGGCATTACTTGGATAGTCAACATGGGTATAGTGACGCACTGGAGTATCGTATTCTACAGTATGAGAAGTCGTAATTTGCTCGAAGGAATTTTCTTGACCACCAAATCGTTTCGCCGTTACCTTGGATAGTGCCGCAGTAAGTGTAGTTTTACCGTGACCTGTATGACCAATGGTAATAATATTGTTGTGCTGTTTAGTACGTTGAAATGCTTCTTGTGATGACATGGTGTTAACCAGAAGTGTTGTTTTTTTGATTTATAGAGAACAATTAATTTTACTTTACAAGATCGCCTCAAACCATGAAAGCTAAAATGTTCATTCAGTAGAATGCGTTGGTTTGACATCAACACATTCTACAAGATAGGCGATCGCACTGCGTTAGTTAAGATTAAATTACAGCTCAATTACATTGCCAGCCTGACGACCAAGTTTTTGGCTTGGGCTTGGTATAAAGGTAAATTCTACCCTCTGCCCTTTCTCCAAAGTTTTGAAGCCTCTCTTCGTCATCTGGATTGCAGAAAAGTGTACGTATATATCCTCAGTGCCGTCATCTGAACAGATAAAGCCAAAACCTTTTTCAGCATTGAAGAATGTTACTGTACCCGTCATTTTTTCAGACATAAAAACTTCCTAAAAGTTATTTACTTGGCTGTCTAATAGACATCTCCTAAAAAGACTTTCAAGAACAGGCAAGATGCCTGTTCCACAATAATTATGGGAGAGGTCTAGTTTATAATTGTATCGCAGTTGCGGTACAATACTATATACAGCGGAATAATACCGCAGATCGAGGATGTATGTCAACCCCTTCTTACTGCCCATCGGAATCTCCTTTCCTCGATTAATTGCTCGATCGCCAAACTCAACCCAATAGACCTATTGCAAAAAAAATATGTGTTATACTTAAAAGTTTGCTCAAGTTTAGGTCAAATTTTGGTCAAACTTTGAATTATTGGGTTGATTGGCATCTCCTTAAACTTGCCCAGCCTACTAAATCATAAAATTAGCTAGACTTTCTATAATAGCACAAAATTATTTTGCAATAGGTCTAATGTGGATGCTGCTAGGGGCTTGAGCGGTTATTGCGATTTTCTAATTAGCCGATCGCCCGAACAGCTAGTCATTGAATCCCCAGTTGTCGCCTTGGTTGAAGCCAAAAATGATAACATTCAATCCGGCTTAGGACAGTGCATGGCAGAAACGATCGCAGCCCAAATATTTAACCAGCGTCAAGAAAATGACATTCAGACAATTTATGGAGTTGTCACAACTGGGAGTATCTGGAAATTTTTTAAGTTAGAAGGAATTGCGATCGAGATGGATACCAATGAATATTTTATCAATAATGTTGGTAAAATACTCGGTATCTTAATAAATTTTATAGAGTCTTGAGTTAAACCTCAATCCCGGTAGGGACACGGCATTGCCGTGTCCCTACTTCATAAACCTGTAATACGCTGTATTATTTAAGCTGCGAGGGCAAATCGCAAGCTAAAATAGTTATTGATATCCTTTGTTCAACCAAACCCAGCCATGAATCAACTACCGAATCCGTTTAACTCAAATCCATCCAATCCCCTAGACCCCTTAAATCAAGATCCCGATCGACTTGATGACGAAGGTGGAGAATTGCCGAAACGCTACCATCCAGCAACTAAAAAAACTCTGCAAAAATTATTCATCATCCTGATAGTTGGCGGTGCAATTATTGGGGGAATTCTATCTATAGCTGTGCTCTCGCTGATGCAAAAAGCCGGACTGACAGATGTGCCAGCCAGGGTAGAGAATTCTAAGTAATATCAAATCCGCAGGATATTTTGATATTAAATGCACCAACTTTCTGGGATCAAGCTGGAAAAAATATCAAGTTGTGTATGGATGTTTTCAGAATAATTGATGCTTAAAAAATCGACAATTACACCGGATTTGGTAGGGAAGCCCCAAATTTCAGGTAAACTGATTGCTGCGGGCTTTCACGCTCTTTCTGACCCCCTGCGGATTCAGATTTTGGAGTTGCTGCGGGAACAGGAATTGTGCGTTTGCGAATTGTGCGATCGACTTTGTGTCCCTCAGTCTAAACTCTCTTTCCACCTCAAAACCCTAAAAGAAGCAGCTTTAGTCCGCAGCCGCCAAGAAGGGCGCTGGATCTACTACAGCCTCAATCTAGCTCAGTTTATCGCCCTGGAACAGTACCTGTCGGACTATCGGCGATGCGGCCAGCTCCTGCCGGCCCGCCCTTGCTCCGAGGCAGATTAACCCATCAACATTTCTTAATGTGTTTATTGCCTATTTGTCTTCCATCATACTTGACATATCAAATTTTATTGATATGATGCAACAGTACCCTTAGTTATGGCATTGGGTAAAATCAATGAACCCAGCAGAAAAGCCCAAGGTTTTCGCACTTGGTATAATTGCTTTGACAATCGGTGCGATCGCGCTCCTGAACTCCTGCGGACAAGTCCAGTCGCAAGAATCCCAGAGCATTAAAATAGACGGTTCCAGCACTGTCTATCCAATTACGGATGCGATGGCAAAAGAATATCAAAATACGAATCCCAAAAAAGCATCAATTACTGTTGAATTCTCCGGGACCGGCGGCGGATTTAAAAAATTTTGTGCGGGCGAAACAGACATTAGCAACGCCTCGCGACCCATCCGCCCAGAAGAAATGGAAGCCTGCAACAAAGCTGGCATCCGCTACTACGAATTGCCTGTGGCATTTGATGCTCTCACAGTAGTAGTTAACCCCAAAAATGACTGGGCAAAAGATATTAATCTAGAGGAATTGAAAAAACTTTGGGAACCAGCCGCTCAAGGAAAAATTACCCGCTGGAATCAGATTAGACCTAATTGGCCAAACCGACCGATAACCCTCTACGGTGCAGGCAAAGATTCCGGTACATTTGACTACTTCACAGAAGCAACAGTAGGTACTGCGAAAGCAAGTCGAACCGACTATACAGCTAGTGAAGACGATACCGTTTTAGTGCGCGGAGTTATCAACGATCCAAATGCCTTGGGTTACTTTGGCCTAAGCTATTACGAAGCCAATCAAACTCAATTAAAAGCATTAGGAATTGACAATGGCAAAGGGCCAGTTATGCCCTCCCACGAAGCTGTAGAAAAAGCTCAATATCAACCTCTCGCCCGACCTCTTTTTATCTACGTCAGTTACACCGCCGCTCAAAGTAAAATAGAACTACGCAACTTTGTAGAATTCTACATGAAGAAAGCTCCGAGCTTAGTTAGTTCTGTGGGTTATATTCCTTTACCAAAAGAAGGCTATCAACTAATTTATCAGCACTTCTACAATGGCAAAGTTGGAACTGTGTTTGGCGGCGAGGCTCGTTTTGACTCAACAATTGGGGAGTTATTACGACAGCAGGCAACTTTTTAAGTTTTTGTCAGCAATTTTAACTTACCATTTAACTAAATGAACCATCCTCAAGCAAGTAACTCACCCGTCCAAGCAGGAAGCAAGCTCAGTTTTTTTGAAAGATACCTCACCCTTTGGGTATTCCTTTGCATTTTAGGCGGTATTATTCTCGGTAGATTATTCCCCAGCGTCGCCGTCACCCTTGATGCTCTCAGCTTTTATCAGGTGTCAATTCCTATTGCCATTTGTCTATTTTTTATGATGTATCCCATCATGGTAAAAATTGACTTTACCCAGGCGGCAAATGCAGCGCGATCGCCCAAACCAGTGATCTTAACATTAGTGGTCAACTGGCTCATAAAACCATTGACAATGGTAGCATTTTCTCAGTTTTTCTTAGGTTGGCTATTTCGCCCCCTCATTACCGGCACAGAAATAATTCGTGGCAGTGAAGTCTCCATCGCTAGTTCCTACATTGCTGGTACAATATTATTAGGAATTGCCCCCTGTACTGCGATGGTTTTAATGTGGGGATATCTCTCCTACGGCAATCAAGGACATACCCTCGTTATGGTTGCTGTTAATTCCCTAGCCATGCTGTTTTTATATGCACCACTAGGGAGATGGCTGTTAGCAGCAAATGATTTAGTTGTGCCTTGGCAGACAATAGTATTGTCTGTATTCATTTATGTCGGTTTGCCCTTAGCCGCCGGAATGTATAGCCGTTTCTGGATTTTCAAACATAAAGGGCGAGAATGGTTTGAGCGAGAATTTATGCAATATCTGAGTCCAGTTGCTACCGCGGCCCTTTTGATTACGCTAATTCTTTTGTTTGCCTTCAAAGGAGAGTTGATTGTTAACAATCCTCTGCACATTCTCTTAATTGCTGTGCCTCTGTTTATCCAGACTAATTTCATTTTTATGATTTCTTATGTAGCAGCTTTAAAACTCAACCTGTGCTACGAAGATTCAGCACCAGCCGCCCTGATTGGGGCCAGTAATCATTTTGAGGTGGCGATTGCTACGGCTGTGATGCTTTTTGGCTTAAACTCAGGTGCAGCATTGGCTACAGTTGTCGGTGTTTTAATTGAGGTTCCAGTGATGTTAATGTTAGTAGAATTCTGCAAGAAAACCGCATTTTGGTTTCCCCGCCAACCAGAAACAGCCTCACTGCGAGATCCCCGTTGTCGTCCTAATTTAAATAGCTAGAATCTCATGAATAAATTCACTCACAAACCGAGAATTCTGTTTTTATACGGCTCTTTAAGAGAGCGTTCTTATAGCCGCTTGTTGGCAGAAGAATCTGCTACAATTATTCAGAATTTCGGTGCAGAAGTTAGGTTTTTTAATCCTCTGGAATTGCCAATTTATGGTAGTGTTCCTGATACTCATCCCAAGGTTCAAGAGTTGCGGGAATTGAGCCTGTGGTCGGAGGGTCAAGTCTGGTCTAGTCCAGAAATGCACGGCAATATTACGGGCATTATGAAAAACCAAATTGACTGGATTCCTTTAAGTATTGGGGCTGTCAGACCGACTCAAGGCAGAACTTTGGCGGTGATGCAAGTTAGCGGCGGTTCCCAGTCTTTTAATGCTGTCAATACTTTGAGAATTTTGGGCCGCTGGATGCGGATGTTTACGATTCCAAATCAGTCTTCTGTTGCTAAGGCTTATCAGGAGTTTAATGAGGATGGAACAATGAAGGATTCGCCTTATCGCGATCGGGTTATTGATGTGATGGAGGAATTGTACAAGTTTACTCTGTTGTTGCGGGAGGAAGTTGACTATTTGACCGATCGCCACAGCGAACGCAAGGAAAAAACGGCCAAAGAGACGATCGCCGTAGCAAATAGCGCCCTTGAAACACGGGGCGATTGAAATCACCGGGCGATTGAAATCACCGGGCGATTGAAAATCGGGCGATTGAAATCACCGGGCGATTGAAATCGCGGCTACACAGACAAAACCCGCCTTCGCGGGTTGAAGAATCAAGAATTTTTCTTCAGTCTGCGGAGGCAGACTTCGTTTGTGTGCCCGTAAAACTTCGCGGTTTCTAACCGCCGAGGCTAAAAATTAACAACTTACAACTAACCAAAACCATGAAAAAAGTAATGTTTGTTTGCAAAAGAAACTCCTGCCGATCGCAAATGGCAGAAGGATTCGCTAAAACCATCGGAGCCGGCAAGATTGGAGTCACCAGTTCCGGGTTAGAATCAAGCAGAGTTCATCCGACAGCCATTGAAGTCATGTCTGAAATCGGCATTGATATCACAGATCAAACATCCAATCCGTTAGGCGAATTCAATGCAGAAGACTACGATGCCGTAATTTCTCTGTGCGGCTGCGGCGTGAATTTACCCGAAGCGTGGGTATTGCGAGAAGTGTTTCAAGATTGGCAACTCGACGATCCAGACGGACAACCCATTGAAACCTTTCACCGCGTGCGAGATGAAATTAAAGCACGAGTTGAGAAATTAGTTGATTCTCTCAAATAAGAATTACCCGGCGATTGAAATCGCGACTACAGAAACAAAACCCGCCTGCGCGGGTTGAAGAATCAAGGATTTCTCTTCAGTCCACGGAGGTGGACTTCGGTTGTGTAGACGCGGTTTCTAACCGCCGGGGCTTTGTAGGTTCCTCTGAATTCATGCTAAATTATGAGAGGCGTTCCACCAGAACGCCTCTAAATCTGTTGTGAACATAAACCAACCAGACTAGCACATGATTCAGACCGCAGTAACGCCTTTCAGAAACAAACTCAACTCAGCTTTAACTAAAAAGCAAATTACAGTTTTACAAATTAATCTAGGGAAACGCTGCAACCTTGCTTGCACTCACTGTCACGTAGAAGCTAGCCCGAAACGAACTGAGGAACTTTCACCAGAAATTTGCGACCAATTAATTGAAATAATTCGCAAATTTCCCCAAATTCAAACTGTTGACCTCACCGGCGGTGCTCCCGAAATGCTTTACGGTTTTAAACCGCTGGCGGAAGCTGCAAGGGCGACAGGAAAAGAGGTAATTGTTCGTTCTAATTTAACAATTTATTTTGAAAAAGGGTTTGAAGATATTCCCGAATATTGCGCGAAACACCAACTCAGAATTATTGCGTCTCTTCCCTGTTACCAAGCTGATAATGTTGACAAAATGCGCGGTAGTGGCGTTTTTGACAGTTCGATTCTGGCGCTGCAAAAGCTAAATCAATTAGGATATGGCAAAGATGCAGATTTAGTTCTGGATTTGGTTTATAATCCGCAAGTGCCAACTACAGAAGATTTTTATCTGACAGCGGAACAGGGTAAGTTAGAGCGAGATTATCAGGTTTATTTAGAAGCACATTTTGGGATTGTTTTCAATCAATTGTTCACGATTACTAATTTGCCGGTGGGACGGACAAAGTTTCATTTGGAACACAAAAAGCTGCACCAACCTTATCTTGGGTTTTTGGAGGATAATTTTAATCCTAATACTGTGGAACATTTAATGTGTCGCAATGAATTGTCGATCGACTATTTGGGCAATGTCTACGACTGCGATTTTAACCAGATGGAAAATCGGCCGGCTAAAACTCGCACAGGTGAAACCATCACAGTCGCTAAATTGCTCGAAACTGGCAGTTTAGATTTGATTCAAGAGGTGCAAACTGCTGCTTATTGTTACGGCTGTACGGCGGGTTGCGGTTCTAGCTGCGGCGGCACTTTGATTTGAGAAGAAGGAAGTTCGGCAACGGATTTTGTAACGGATGTAACGGATTCGGCAACGGATTTTGTAACGGATGTAATGGATGTAACGCATGGATGGAAGAAGGAACAAGTCAGTTTTGTTACTAATAACCTTCCAGGCTATGCTTTTAATGCCCTAGGCCCTAGGCCCTAGGCCCTAGGCCCTAGGCCCATGTCATTTAGAGTAGAGAGTTGAAACAATGAATGATTCTCGATCGCAAATCGCTGAAAATCCGCCGCCATCAAATCGGTGGAAGCTGATTTTAGGGATTGGTTTAGCTGTCGCCTTAATTGTGGCGGCCAAGTTTTTTAACTTTCAAGGAATTCTGAAAAATGCCCTGGAGTCGATCGGCAATCTCGGCCCTTGGGGCCCGGCAGCTTTTATTCTAATTTACATTGTGGCAACAGTTCTGTTTATTCCAGGTTCTTTGTTGACTCTGGGTGCGGGGGTTTTATTTGGAGTAGTTGGCGGTTCAATTTGCGTTTCTGTTGGTTCCACATTAGGAGCAGCCTGTGCTTTTTTAACAGGGCGATATTTAACTCGCGGCTGGGTTTCCAAGCAGATAGAAAACAATCAGAAATTCAAAGCCATTGACGAAGCAGTGAAGAGAGAAGGAGCGAAAATTGTTTTACTGACGCGGCTTTCTCCAATTTTCCCGTTTAATTTACTTAACTATGCTTTTGGAGTGACGCAGGTATCTTTTAAAGATTATTTTTTCGCATCTTGGATCGGCATGATGCCCGCAACTGTCATGTATGTTTACATCGGTTCCCTGGCTGGGAGTTTGGCTGCACTGGGGGAAAAAGGGCGATCGCGCACGGCTGCTGAATGGGCTCTGTACGGCATTGGTTTGGTAGCAACGATCGCAGTCACCGTCTACGCCACCCGCATTGCCAAAAAAGCTTTAGACGAGAAAATTTCCCCTTAACGCTGTCCCATCAACTAGCAACTTTGTCAATACGGATTTTTGCTGAAATTAGAATACATTCCTAATTCAGAAAAATCCGTATTTTCCCTGTGTTTGTTATAATTTGTGAGAGTGCAAACTAGATAGATATTAAAGATATAGCCATTCTCTGTTCAATGAGGTAGGCTTGGGGATTGGGCATAGGGGATTGGGCATAGGGCATAGGGCATAGGGCATCGATCGGCTTGTACCTCATGCGGTTGAAAACCGCTATATCGTAAAGCAACTATTAATTCTCAAATCTCAAATCTCAAATCGGCAAGCAACTATTAATTCTCAAATCTAAAATCTCAAATCGGCTGACCTCGATTGAAAGCATCCAGGGTACAAGCCCTCGGTACAGCCAGTGAATCAGCGAAAAAACCTGGTATCCGATCGACCAGAGAACGGATTTATGCCTTCGCCGGTTCAGGATGACATCAATTCTTTAATTCTTTAATCTAAAATCTAAAATGGATTGACTCAAGAGAGAAAATTTGATGATGCAAAACCCTGCAAATCAAGCCTGCGCTGTCTCTGCACAGCCACCCAAGCCAACGAAAAAGCTGCGCCATTTTTGGCAAAACCTCAGCGGTGCGGCTCAATCTCGCTGGCAGCAACTGCACAGTCTTTGGCTGCACAGACGGCAGCGTCGCCACCTGCTGACTCTGCTAATTCTGGGCAGCACGGCTTTAACAATTAGCGCTACTGCTTGCGTCAGCTATTTTTTTGTGCGCGGATTAATACTGGACAATTTAAAGGAAATAGCACTATTAAAACTAGAAAAAGGCAGCGACGAAATCGACCGCTGGCTGAGCAACCGCAAAGCAGAAATAGAAACCATCGCTTACTCTCCTACTATTCGTACTCTCAATTGGCAATTAGCTGAACCAATTTTGCAAGGAGAAACATACAGGTTAAAAGAATATTTTGTCCTGTCATTAGTTCAAGCCGATGGCTCAGTGCAGAACACTTTAGGCACTACCACCAACAGCAAAGACCGCAAACACTTTCAAAAGGCAATGGACGGAAAAGTAAACGTTTCTGACCCCCTCGTCGGCCGCAGCACAAAGCTTTCTACAATCATAATTGCAGCTCCAATTTGGGCAATGCCTCCTACTCCCAACAAAGCAATTGGAGTCATTGCAGGCAGCATTAAAGTAGACCGAGTAGCAAATGTAGCGAACAGCTTGAGCTACGGTTCAGAAAGTTATGCTTTTGCGCTCAACTCAAAAGGAGTGCCAATTGTGCACCCGAATAATAACTTAACCGGAAATAGCGACCCGCTGACCAATAGCTTTTTAAACTCAAAAGACCCCGCCTTAGCAGCAATTGCACGCAAAATGACCGATCGCCATACCAACATCGAACTGGTAAAAATAGATCGCAAATGGGTTTATGTCGCCTATGCTCCCCTCGATGAAGTTAACTGGTCGATGGCTTTAGTAATTCCCCGCGAAAATATTGAATCTCAACTACAAGCATTAAATTTGTTGACATCCGTCGTCGCCGGACTGATCGGGCCGGCAATGCTAGCAGCAATTTGGCTAATTTACTCCTCCGAAAGCAATCGCGCTCAAGCCGAGCGAGAAGCCATGCTCAACCGCATTTCAGGACGGATTCGCGCTTCCCTAGAATTAGACCAAATCGTGCAAAGTACAGTAGAAGAAATAGTAAATTTGCTGCATCTAGAACGGGCTGGCTTTGGTTGGTACGAACCGCCACATCAAATGTTACAAATCCTGTGGGAATGTGGTCAATCTGACAATCCGAAACCAGTCAAAAAGTTTGCTCCTTACTGCATAAATAATTTGTCACTGCGGCTAGAAGAAAGCGAGCCAATTCTGCTTGGTAGCGACACTTTTGCAGAGGAAAACAATCAATCTTTACAGTTAAAAGCTAACAGTTATTTAGCTGTACCAGTCCTGACTCAAAGCCAGTCGCACGGTTATTTAATTTGCAGTCACGCTACTCATTGGTTTTGGAGTGGGGAGGAAATTCAACTGTTAAAAGCTGTGGCCGACCAATTGGCGATCGCCATTACTCAATCTCACCTTTACAGTCAAACTCAAGACCAAGTAAAACTTCTCAACAGCGCTTTAACTGAACTCAAAAAAACTCAAACTCATTTAGTTCAGAGCGAAAAAATGTCATCTCTAGGTCAAATGGTCGCTGGGATAGCCCACGAAATCAATAACCCAGTTAACTTCATTTTTGCTAATTTGCCCTACACCAGCAAATATCTTGAAGACTTATTGCAATTGGTGAGTTTATACCAACAAGCTTTTCCAGAGATTCCCCCGGAAATAGAAGATTTTGCAGCGTCGATCGATTTGGATTTTATCGAAGAAGATTTGCCCCAAATGTTGAGTTCTATGAAAATAGGAACTGAACGGATTCGTCAGATAGTTCTTTCCTTGCGTAACTTTTCGAGACTTGATGAATCTGACAAAAAAATGGCGGATATTCACGAAGGTATTGACAATACCTTGCTGCTGCTATCCAACCGCCTCAAAAAGGAAGTTTGTGTAGTCAAATACTACGGAAATATGCCCTTAGTAGAGTGCTATCCCTCTCAGCTCAATCAGGTGTTTATGAACTTGCTGAACAACGCGATTGATGCCTTGATCGAGAGCGATCGCCCGGATAAAATTATTACTATTTCCACGGCAGTATTTGTCAAAAATGGTACGAAGTTTCTCAAAGTGGCGATCGCCGATAACGGGTCTGGGATTCAAGACAGCGTTAAAGACCAAATTTTTAACCCATTTTTTACTACCAAGCCTGTTGGTAAAGGGACTGGTTTGGGGTTAGCTATTAGCTACAAAATTGTAGTTGACGGACATGGTGGCAGCATCGACGTTTCTAAACATCCGGGCGGCGGCACGGAGTTTTCTGTGGAGATTCCTATTCATAAGGGGAAGGAAGAAGTCAGAGGGAAGAAGCAAGAAGGAAGAGGGAATAAGTCAGCAGCAAAAAACAGCTTTGTTTAAACAGGACTTACGCATTGTAACGGTGTTGCAAAGGTTTGAGATTCTTGGCTTCCCTCAGAATGACATAATTAGGTTGTTAGTTCGTCCAGGACTATAAAGCTAACAGTCCTGGACACACTTCTTACCAAAGAAACCAGGTTGGTTATTATAATTATAACTATTAACACAGTGCAAGGAGTTTTATGGCTGTTGGCAAGGATACAATTTTTGAGCGCTTTTTATCGCCCTTGATTCGACTGGCGATCGACGAAGCAGCAATCTCCCGATTTTACCAAAGTATCGACTGGGAACAAGCAGGCGATCGCCACCGACAACCAGACCTAGTGTATCCCGAATATTACAGTAGCCAAAACTTTCACGGCATTAAAGGCGGCTACCTCAACCCCAGTGCCGCCGTTTCCTACGATCCGATTACTCAATATGTTTTGCCTCCTCACGAAACAGTCGTCAGGCAAGGCTTAATTGACGCAATACGGGTTAAGCCGCGCCGAATCATCGATTTGGGATGTGGCACCGGTTCGACCACGCTCATGCTCAAGCAAGCCTTTCCTGAAGCGGAAGTTGTCGGCCTTGACTTGTCGCCTTATATGCTGGTAGTTGCCGAAATTAAAGCCCAAAAAGCCGGATTGAATATCGAGTGGCGGCATGGTAATGCCGAAAGCGTGGGTTTTCCCGACGCTAGCTTCGATTTAGTAGCAGCTTCCTTGCTGTTTCACGAGACGCCGCCTGCTGTATCGCGGGCAATTTTGCGAGAAAGTTTTCGGCTGCTGGGGGTTGGGGGACAAGTGGTAATTTTGGATGGGAACCAGAAAACTTTGCAGCAGACGGAGTGGCTGACAGAGGTATTCGAGGAGCCTTATATTAAGTCTTATGCTGCTGGGAGTGTCGATGCTTGGATGGGGGCTGCTGGATTTGCTACAGTGCAAACTCAGGAACACTGGTGGGTGCATCAGGTGACGCAAGGCGTTAAACCTCTTCCGGGTGAAGATTTGGAGCTGGTGCGGGCGGCGAGGGGATGGAGTCAGGGCGATCGCACTCCTGATTTTGGTGACGATTTACAAGGCTTTCCGGCTCCTGCTTGACAGTTGATAGTTGACAGTTGACAGTTGACAGTTGACTAATGTTATTGGTTGTTGGTTATTAGCATCCTGAAGCGAGTAACAAATAACTAATGACTAATGACTAATGACGTCGGACTCTTGGTTTGGTGCGTCGCTCATCGATTGTCGATTTTTTTAGGGATTTAAGAGTGGCGACGCACCCTACGACGTCGGACTAATGACTAATGACTAATGACTGCTGACTAATGACTAATGACTAATAACTAATAACTAATCACAAAGAACTAATAACTAATGACTCTTAAAGCAGTTTTATTTGATTTTAATGGCGTTATTATTAATGACGAGCCGATTCACGAGCAAATAGTCGATCGACTGATGCTTGAGGAAAATCTCCAGCTCAAACGCGGGGAGTTTCGAGAAGTTTGTTTGGGGAGGAGCGATCGCGCTTGTCTTGTGGAACTGTTCAACCGTAGAGGACGTTTTCTGACAGAAGTTTACCTCCAACGGTTGCTACTCCGCAAAGCTCAAGCTTATCAGGCAAAAATAGATAGTCTGGAAACTTTGCCGATTTATCCGGGTTTAGCAGACTTTATTGCTCAAATTAGGGCTGAGGGACTCAAAATGGCGGTAGTTAGCGGTGCCATGCGATCGGATATAGAATTGGTGTTAAATCGGGCTGGTTTGGCAGAAAATTTTGAGTTAATTGTCGCAGGTGATGACAAGACGGCGAGCAAGCCAGCACCAGACGGCTATTTGTTAGCTGTGGAACTTATGAATCAGAAATATCCAGACTTGAATCTGCGATCGGGGGAGTGTTTGGCGGTGGAAGATACTTTTGCTGGGATTCAAGCGGCCAAAAAAGCGGGGATTCAGGTAGTGGGCGTGACTCACACTTACCCGTTTCACATGATCCAGCGCCAAGCTAACTGGACGGTGGACTATTTTGCTGATTTAGAATTGGACAGGGTGGAAGAAATTTGTGCGATCGCCCCAACTGCACCGAAAGCAGAATAGACTTTACATTATTGGCCGTTATGTGCTAATGTATATAACGGTCTGCGAAAGTGAGAGCGATCGCAAGCTGTAAGGCTTTTAGATTCGGTAATCCGACATCTAGAATCCTAAACTCAGCATCAATCAGGGGAATTAGCTCAGTTGGTAGAGCGCTGCGATCGCACCGCAGAGGCCAGCGGTTCGAGTCCGCTATTCTCCATAAATCAGTGTCGCTTCGATTTGAGATTTGAGATTGAAGACTTCAGCGCCCGGAGCAATCCGGGGGCTTGTTTCGCAGTGCGATCGCCACCTGTTTTGTTAATCATAAGTTTTGTATCCAAACATACAACTATCTGCTTAATAGAGTCTTAATATCAAGTCGCTATATGTTATTATTCTAATAAATCTGACTCATCTATTCAGGAGTAACAAAAAAAGAATGGCAAAGCGATTCGATCGGCGGAAATTTCTTTTATACAGTTCTGCTACCCTAACATCAAGTCTATTTCTAAAAGCTTGTAGAACTCCCACCCCAATAGCAACTCCCTCAGCTTCTCCTTCTCCAACTGCAACAGCAGCAGCACCAGCAGCCAGCGGAAACACCATCAAAGTAGGCATTTTGCACTCATTGAGCGGCACAATGTCAATTAGCGAAAAAAGCGTTGTCGAGGCCGAACAATTAGCGATCGAAGAAATCAATAAAGCAGGCGGTGTCTTAGGAAAACAGATAGAAGCAATCGTAGAAGACGGCAACTCTGACTGGCCAACTTTTGCCGAAAAAGCCAAAAAATTGATCGATCAAGACAAAGTTGTCACCGTTTTTGGCTGCTGGACTTCAGCAAGTCGCAAAGCAGTATTACCAGTATTTGAAGAGAAAAATCATATGCTCTGGTATCCCGTACAATACGAGGGTCAAGAGTGTTCAAAAAACATCTTTTATACCGGGGCCGCACCGAACCAACAAATCGAACCAGCAGTTGACTGGCTGCTAGAAAATAAAGGTAAAAAATTCTTCTTAATCGGGTCAGACTACGTGTTTCCCCGCACAGCGAATACCATTATTAAGGCACAGCTAGCCGCCAAAGGTGGCGAAGTAGTTGGGGAAGACTATATTCCTTTAGGCGGTACAGAAGTTACGCCAATTATTACTAAAATCAAAGCAGCTTTGCCAGACGGCGGAGTCATCTTCAATTCCCTGAATGGTGACAGTAACGTAGCATTTTTTAAACAGTTGCAGGGCGCTGGTTTAGGGCCGGATAAATATCCGTCAATGTCGGTCAGTATTGCCGAGGAAGAAGTAAAGGCGATCGGTGTAGAATACCTCAAAGGTCACTACGCGGCCTGGAATTACTTCATGACTGTGGAATCTCCCGCCAATACAAAATTTGTCGAAGCTTTCAAGGCCAAATACGGCAAAGATCGAGTGACAAACGACCCGATGGAAGCAGCTTATATCATGGTTTACCTGTGGAAGCAAGCCGTAGAAAAAGCCGGGGTAGCCGACGATTTAGAGAAAGTGCGGGCAGCAGCTTTGGGTCAAACTTTTGACGCGCCCGGTGGCCAAGTTACGCTGGAAGTTAACCATCACCTCTCTAAATTTGTGCGGTTGGGCGAAGTTAGAGAAGACGGTTTGTTTAACATAGCTTTTGCTACACCAGAAGCAGTGAAACCGCAACCTTGGAATCAGTTTGTAGAAGAAACTAAGGGCTTTTCTTGCGATTGGTCAGACCCCGCAAAAGGCGGCAAATTCAAAGCTTGACAAGTTGAACGATAGTGAAACCCAACACTGATTAAGATCAAATTCATGAGGATCGGAATTATTCATCTCTCTTCTCTGACTCTGCGCGCTCTGCGTCCTCTGTGGTTTAATCATTCCGATTCAGCCCGAATTGATCTAATTAGATGTTTGATTTCGTTTCCCAACCCAACCTACATTATTAACTAAGTTTTTATGATGTAAGTTGGGTTGAACGATCGGGAAACCCAACATTCATTAGACTTCTCCAGAAAATCCAACTTGGAACAGGCTGGATACCTGTTCCACAAGAATTATTGGATAAGTCTATTAATCAGATGTTGGGTTTGCTTCCTAAAGCCAACCTACGCTATCAATTCAGAGGAAAAAAAGTGGCGATACTCGACGGTTTATTTAATGGGATTAGCATCGGCGCTGTATTGCTAATTGCCGCCCTGGGATTAGCCATTATTTTCGGGCTGATGGGCGTGATTAATATGGCTCACGGCGAGTTAATGATGCTGGGTGCTTATACAACTTTTGTCGTACAAAATGTCTTTAAAGGTATCGGAGGATTCGCTTTTGAAACCTATATTCTTTTTGCCATACCTTTAGCTTTTTTAGTTGCTGCACTGGTAGGATTAATTCTCGAACGCGGAGTAATTCGCTATCTTTACGGGCGGCCCCTAGAAACTTTGCTAGCAACTTGGGGTGTAAGTTTAATTTTACAGCAGTTTGTCCGCAGCGTGAGTTGGGCGCTGGTAGTTGGGATTGCGGTGTTTTGTTTACTGTTTTTTGGCGGTTTGCGGGTGCTGAAACGTCGCCCAGATTTCGAGCAAGTTCGCAAGGGAATTATCGCGATTATTTTGCCTCTCTCTGTTGCTATTTCTTGGGCGGCGATCGCATTTTTAGGGGCCACTTACCAGCTAGCAGTAACTAAACCTTGGTTTGGCGCTCAAAATGTCGATGTGACTGCGCCTGCATGGCTGCGGGGCGGCATACCGATCGGCAATTTTCAGTTACCTTATGCTCGACTTTTTATTATTGTATTAACGGCGCTTTGTTTGGCAGGAATTTACTTATTTTTGCAGAAGTCTGTGTGGGGACTTCGGATTCGTTCTGTGACGCAAAATCGCAGCATGAGCGCTTGTTTGGGCATTCCTACCGAACAAGTAGACGCGCTGACTTTTGCTTTGGGTTCTGGGTTGGCTGGTGTTGCTGGATGCGCGATTAGTTTGCTTGGTTCTGTCGGGCCAAATACCGGGCAGAATTATGTGGTGGATACTTTTATGGTTGTGGTTGTGGGCGGTGTTGGTAAGATTATGGGGAGTGTAGTTGCTGCGATCGCGATCGGCACTGCAAATTACCTGATCGGTTCAGGAACCTTAGCATTAATGCTAACTCCTGTCAAGCCTTTAGCTGATTTCTTCACTTTTTTCGCCACAACCAGCATGGCAAAAGTAATGGTATTTGCCTTAATTATGGCTTTTTTACAAGTGCGGCCGGGAGGGATTTTCCCACAAAAAGGACGCACGGTAGAGAATTAAATTTTACTAATAAAAACACATAAACCATGAAGAATTCAACTCGAAAGGCATGGCTAAAAGAAGGGGCGATTGTGGGGGCGATCGCACTCATCTTCATATTACTCATCCCCGGAATACTTCCCGACGTTCGCCTCAACCAACTAGGGCGATTTCTAGCCCTAGCAATTGCAGCACTCGGCATTGATTTAATCTGGGGATACACAGGTTTACTCAGTCTCGGACACGGCGTATTTTTTGCCCTTGGCGGCTACGCATTTGCCATGCACCTAAAACTGCAAATCCCCCCAACCGCCAGCAGTCAATTGCCCGAATTTATGAACCTATATGGCGTTACCGAACTACCCTGGTTTTGGCAACCATTTTATTCATTTCCCTTCTCAGCGGCAGCAGTAATTCTCATCCCCGGCTTACTGGGCGCAATCTTGGGTTACTTAGTATTCCGCAATCGAATTCGAGGCGTTTACTTTTCAATTCTCACCCAAGCAGCAACCATAGTATTTTTCAACTTTTTTAACGGTCAACAAAAACTGATTAACGGCACCAACGGTTTAACAGACTTTAAAACCCTGTTCGGAGCCACAGTAAATAACCGAGATACCCAATATATTTTCTACATTCTCACCATACTATTTCTAGCAGCAACTTACGCCCTTTGCCGATGGCTGACAAGCGGGCGTTTTGGTCGCTTGCTAATCGCAATTCGCGACGACGAAATCCGTCTCCGTTTCTCTGGTTACAATCCCACAGGATTTAAAGTTTTAGTATTTGCAATTTCTGCGGGAATGGCGGGAATTGCAGGCGCTTTATATACTGTACAAACGGGAATAATTTCGCCAAAAGCAATGGATATTGCCTTTTCAATCGAAATGGTAATTTGGGTAGCAGTAGGAGGCCGTGCTACATTATCGGGAGCAGTATTAGGAACACTTCTAGTCAACTTTGGCAAAAGTTTCTTGAGCGAACAATTCCCCGAAGTCTGGCTATTTTTCCAAGGCGCGCTATTCTTAATAGTAGTGACAGTGCTGCCCGACGGCTTAGTCGGATGGCTCCAACAACAAGGCTTTGACCAAATCCGCCGCTTATTCAGAAAACCCAGGTATGTATCTACCTACCCCAGCCTCGAACAAGACCCCGAACTGATCCACGAAAAAGAAGAACTTGAAAAATGATCGTCAAACAATCATGTTAAAATGTATGCAAATTTATGCAAATTTAGAGGCAAAATATGGCAGATATTATTGACTACAAAATCTACGGCGACGACTTACAACTGATTGAAATTGAACTTGACCCCCAAGAAGGTGTCAGGGCGGAAGCCGGCACCATGACATATATGGAAGGTGGCATCGAAATGCAAACTTCCACAGGCGGCGGCTTATTTAAAGGCTTCAAACGGATGTTTACCGGGGCTGGTTTCTTCATCACGACATTTGTAAATGGCGGAAGAAGCAAAGCGCGAGTAGCTTTTGCAGCTCCCTATCCAGGTAAAGTAATTCCCCTCGATTTAGGCAAACTTGGCGGTGAATTTTTATGTCAGAAAGACTCATTTCTCTGTGCAGCTAATGGCATTGAAATTGAGGTTGCATTTACCAAACGACTCGGAGCCGGTTTCTTTGGTGGAGAAGGCTTTATTCTGCAAAAATTGCAGGGTGACGGGCTAGCTTTTGTCCACGCCGGCGGAACAATAGTTGAGAAAAATTTAGGAGTTGGTGAAGTGTTGCGAGTAGACACGGGCTGTTTGGTAGCTTTTGCTCCTACAGTGGACTACGACATTCAGTTTGTCGGCGGGTTTAAAAATGCTTTATTTGGAGGTGAAGGCTTGTTTTTGGCTAAGATGACTGGGCCTGGTAAAGTATACATTCAAAGTTTGCCACTCTCGAAGTTAGCTGAGCGGATTCTGGCTGTCGCTCCACCTCCAATTTCGAGCAGTTCTAGCAGTTTTAGTTGAGAGTAAAAGAACCATTTATGTGCTTGTGTAGGGTGCGTCAGCCAGCAGATTTTCCGGCTTACCCAGAGACGGTTAACTGACCCACCCTAGGAGGAAAATCAGCGATGTCAGGTGCGTCAGCCAAAAGATTTTCCTGCTTACCCGGAGACTGTTAACTGACGCACCATACGAGGAAAATCAGCGATGAATGGAAAAGTATTAGAAATCGAAAATTTGACTGTGAGTTTTGATGGTTTTAAAGCCATCAATGGGCTGAATTTTAGCATGGATGCGGGCGAATTGCGGGTGATAATTGGCCCGAATGGTGCGGGTAAAACGACGTTTCTCGATGCGATTACTGGGAAGGTGCAGCCGACTGAAGGTAGGGTGTTATTTAAGGGACGAGATTTGCGTACATTGTCGGAAGATAGGATTTCGCGTTTGGGAATTGGCCGCAAGTTTCAGACACCGCGAGTTTACCTAAATTTAACGCCGCGCGAAAATTTGGAGTTGTCTTGTAACCGTGATAAAAATGTGTTTGCAACTCTGTTTAAGCCTTCTCCTGTCGCTGAAAAACGCACGGTTTCTGGTTTGTTAGAAACCATTGGTTTAGTTGCTAAGGCTGATGTGTCGGCTGGTTTGCTTTCTCACGGGGAAAAGCAGTGGTTGGAAATTGGAATGTTGGTGGCGCAATCTCCTGATTTGTTGTTGGTAGATGAGCCTGTGGCGGGTTTGACTGATGAGGAAACGGCGTTAACGGGAGATTTGTTAATTTCGCTTGCCGAAAGTCATTCGGTGTTGGTAATTGAACATGATATGGAGTTTGTGCGGCAAATTGCGCGGCAGGTGACGGTACTGCATCAGGGTGCGGTTTTGTGTGAAGGAACTATGGATGAGGTGCAAAATGACGATCGGGTAATTGAGGTATATTTGGGAAAACCAGAAAACTAAGAAGTCATTAGTCAGTAGTCATTAGTTATTAGTCATTAGTTATTAGTCAGTAGTCATTAGTTATTAGTCATTGGTTATTTGTTGGTTCCCATTACCAATGCCCAATGCCCGATGCCCGATGCCCGATGCCCGATGCCCCATTACCAATTACCAATTACCCATTACCCATTACCCATTACCCATTACTAATCATATGTTGCAAGTCTCTAATTTGAATGTTTACTACGGCGAAAGTCACATTCTCCGCGATGTGGATTTAAGCGTAAATGCGGGACAAATGGTTTGCTTAATCGGCCGCAATGGTGTGGGCAAAACTACTATGTTGAAAACTCTAATGGGTTTGCTGCAACCCCGCAGTGGCACGATTAATTTTGGCGGACAGTCTATTGTTTCTAAGTTGACTCACCAGCGGGCGAAAATGGGAATTGGTTATGTTCCTCAAGGACGCGAAATTATTCCTCGTTTGACTGTAAAAGAGAATTTATTGTTGGGTTTGGAAGCGAAAGCAATTCCTACAAAAAATCCCGAAATTCCCGATGAAATATTTGATTTATTTCCGGTTCTGAAAACTATGCTGGAGCGCCTAGGTGGCGATTTGAGCGGGGGACAGCAGCAGCAGTTGGCTATTGCTAGGGCTTTGATGGGAGAGCCGCAGTTGCTGGTTTTGGATGAGCCGACAGAAGGAATTCAACCCTCTATTATTTTAGATATTGAAGCTGCTGTGCGTCGTGTGGTTGCTACTAGGGGAATTTCTGTTTTGTTGGTGGAGCAGCATTTGCATTTTGTGCGGCAAGCTGATTGGTATTATGCTATGCAAAAAGGTGGCATTGTGGCTTCTGGAAGCACTGGCGAGTTAAGTGATGAGGTGATTCAGAGGTTTTTGGCTGTTTGATATTGAAGTCAGGCACTCTAAGAGATTTTGACACGGATACACGGATTAATTAACAATCAGGAAACGAGGCTAGCCTCTAGATATTTATTCCCAGGCTAGCCTGGGAACAAGGAAAGGGCAAGCGTTTAGATTTGAAAAATGGCTTATTCGTCTGGGTTCGCTTGGTATTCTGCGATCGCAGTTTGGATTTCCTCGGCGGAGACATTTGCTTGTTCTGATTTCGAGTAAATCAGGTGTAAAACAACTTGAGTCTGTGATTCAACTTGATAAATCAAGCGATAACCGCCGCTCTTACCAACTTGGGCATCACTGTTTTTAGCCCGGACTTTGTAAACGGTGTATTGAGTCCCTGTAATTTGGTTTCCCATAAAGTTTCCTTGGATAATCTCATCTAGGACTGGCTGAATATCGGTTTGAATTTGGCGATACTTTTTAGCGAGTCCTTTGAGGCGGCGTTTGAATAGTGCTGTGAATTTGAGTTGGACTGGCAGATCAGACATTGATACCGTCCCAGAGTTCCGATATGGGAAAGGTTTGTCCCGCTTTCGCTTGGTGGAGGGAGGCTTTCAGATCGGCGAGGATTTGGTCGTTGGAGTCGGTATCTGAGTCAAAATCTGAGTCGAAGTCTGGGGCGATCGCGGATTGTGTCCGACTGGTCAAAAATTCCAGGAATGCCAGGGTTTGCTCTAAAAGCGGTTCAGGAGTCCGTTCGATCGCTTCGAGAAGGCGTTGTTTAATCGGCGACATAAGACTACCTCTAAATTTAGCTCCTCCCATCTTATCAGTTATTATTATTAATTTTTTCTGCCATCTGGCATTGTTGTACCGGCCATGCTTGCTCTATCAAAACTTGCGCCATCTATGTTAGCATTGCGGAGGTTGGCACCTGAAAGGTTTGCGTCTCTTAAGTCGGAAAATCGTAAGTCTGCACCGTCTAAATTGGTGTTGTTTAAGTTGACTTTTCTGAGGTTTGTATTGCTGATTCTTGCTTCTCTTAATACTGCTGAGCTTAAGTCGGTGCGTGCTAAATTGGTGTTGACAAAATCTGCTAGCTCGAAGGTGCTGCGGCTGAGGTTGGCGTCTGATAAATCGGCTCCTGTCAGGATGGGATTTTTGAGGCGGATGTTCACTAATTTTATGCCTCGGAGGTCGCAGCGTGGGCAGCTTTGGGTTTGGAGGAGGGTTTCGACGTTGGCGTTGATTTGGTCTATTTGTTGCTGTGAAAGCTTTTCGGCAAATTCGGGGGAGATGTAGCCGAGGTTTTTGGGGTCGGTTTTTTGGGGTTGGGGAGTTTTTGGTTGGGCGATCGCACTTAGGGAAAGTCCCACATGAGACAATTCTGGAGTTGCTGCAAAAATTAGCAGGGCGATCGACAATATTGTGATTTTTATCATATAATCGTTGACAAAATACCATTTATATTCTATCGTTGACCGTTGGATCGGAATGATTTAACCGCAGAGAACACAGAGGACACAGAGGGAGAGAATAGAGATCTGAATAATTCCGATGCTACCGGATTTGATATTATATATTATAGCGCACCTAAATTGAGCTAAATAGATCTAAGTTTAAATAAAATACTTCTGAACCGTCTGGTGAGCGAATTAACTTTTCTACTGCGTCAGGGAGTTGATTTTGGCGGTACAATTCTGGTATGTCGCCAAAAGTTTCTTCGGGAGTTTCTAATATTTTTGGCATATCAGGAACCGGAATTCCCAGCCGATAGCTCTGATTAAAAGTGCAAATAATTAGGTAGTTGTACTCAGCAATCCTCCGACTGCTGGGAAATATTTTAGATAAATCAATGAGCGTAATCAGTTCTTCTTGGTACCTAACTAAACTTTGACCGCTATCTAAGAAAGCGTAGGGATTAAAGTCTTTGACAATGCGCTGTACTCGTTCAATAGGAACAGCATAGTAGATGTTCCCCAGTTCAAAGGCAACGAGTTTGCGAGCTGGGGTTCTGAAAGTGCCTTGTTTTTTGCTGCGAAAACGGCGATTGTAATTTGCGTGAGTCATGTCGATTTTGGATTTTGGATTTGGGATTTGGGATTTTAGATTGTAATGGGGAATGGGGAATGGGGAATGGGGCAGAAAAGCATTGGGCATTGGTAATGGGAACCAACAAATAACCAATAACTAATGACTACTGACTAATAACTAATGACTAATGACTACTGACTAATGACTACTGACTAATGACTACTGACTACTGTTTAATGTTTGATTAGTTTGGGGATGGCTTCTAAAAGTTGGGTTTCGCTGTAAGGTTTGGTGAAATATTGATTGGCTCCTAATTCCATCGCCATTTGCCGGTGTTTTGCGCCGCTGCGGGAGGTCAGCATGGCTACGGGAATCTTAGCAAACCGCTGGGTCGATCGGATCGATCGCAACAAGTCAAATCCATCCATCCGCGGCATTTCAATATCCACAATTGCCAAACTGCAATCGAGACCGTTTTGCAACTTTTCGAGGGCATCCATGCCGTCTTTCGCCTGCACCACTCGGTAGCGAGCCCTAGTCAGCGTCAGAGACAGCAATTGACGAATAGTATAGGAATCGTCCACCACTAAAATCAGGGGTGTCTGACTTGAACTCGTTGGTAAATGGGACGCTTTACCGGACACAGGGGCGATCGAACTATTTCCTAAAGGTTGACCCACCAAATCATCCACATCCAAAATTGTCACGACTCGGCCGTCCCCCAAAATCGTACTCCCCAAAACCCCGCGAGGCTTAGACAGAGGTGGCGGCAAGGGTTTTACCACAATTTCCTGCTGGCCGATCAATCGTTCCACGGCCACCGCCAGCATTCCTTCGCTAGAAGCCAACACCAGCACCGGAATGTGGTCTTGGGTCAAAGGGTCAGGAGAGGGGGCATCCGGCCCCAAAACGCTGTAGTCGAGCAAATCTTGGAGTCGCACCAAACGAATAAATTCGTCCCGCCACCACAGCATCGGCTGATTGCCGGCGGTGTGCACATCCGAGGCTTTGATGTGGAGAATTTCCTCGACTGCATCCAGTGGCACTGCTATTTTATTGCGATCGGTCTTCACCATCAAGGCGTCGGTAATCGAAAGTAACAGCGGCAGTTTGAGGATAAAACTCGTACCCTTTCCTAGGCGAGAGTCCACCTTCACAGTTCCGCGCACCGTTCGCAAATTTGCCCGTACCACGTCGAGACCGACTCCCCGCCCTGAAAGGTTGCTCACTTCCTCGACTGTGCTGAAACCAGGCAAAAATAGAAAATCGTAGAGTTCGGCAATGGAAAAGTCTTGGGCGTGTTCCTCGGTTGCTAAACCTTTTTTGACAACTTGGCGGCGAATGATTTCCGGGTCAATGCCTTTACCGTCATCGGCGACAGTGATAATGGTTTGGCCGCCTTGGTGGCGGGCTTCTATTTCTATTTGACCGCTTGGTGGCTTGCCGCTGGCTTGCCGAACTTCGGGCATTTCGATGCCGTGGTCGAAAGCGTTTCTGACTAGGTGTACTAAGGGGTCGCGCAAGGCGTCGAGCAAACTTTCGTCAATTTTGGTATCGCGTCCCAACAGCAGCAGGTTGATATCTTTATCGTATGTGAGACACATATCCCTGAGCGCCCGCGGCAAGTGATCGACGGCGTGGCTGAAACTGACTACTCGCAACTGCATGACGCGGCTGCGGAGTTGTTCGGTGATGCGGCGCAGTTGGTCGATGCTGCGCTCGAATCTGATGGCTAGGGCGTCTAATTTGGTGGCAGAGTGAGCAATTGCTTCGGCGGTGTCGATGACTTCTGAGGCTGTAGAGTGGAACTCTGTATAACGATCCATCTCTAAGATATCAAAGTGAGCATGGGCCTGAGAGGATTTGATGTGAGAAATAATTGGGAATTCTGTTTCTGGTTCTGAAGGTTTCCCGATTCCTGGGTTGCCATTTCCTACCATCCAGTCTCCAAAACTCAGTCTGTCATATTCTGATCGCAACTGGCCGCCGAATTGGTTCAAATCGACGATACTGCGACGGATGCGCTTGACTTCGCTGCGGAGTTCGGATTCTTGAAGTTCTAAGTTGGTGCGGTTGATGACTAATTCGCCGACTAGATTGACTAATTCTGTTAAGCGTTCTAAGTCTACTCGGATGGTTTGTCGCTGTGGGTTGGGGACTGGGGATTGAGGAGATATGGGGGAGGGGGAATAGTTTTGAGTTTCTGGTAATGAGTTTTGAGTAGGGGGAGTGGGGGAAGTTTCTAAGTCTTCTAAGTCTTTCTCTGGCTGGCTTTCTGACGGGGCTGCGGGGGGGATTTGGGGGAGGGAGATCGCCTCTCCTGCTAATATTTGCCCTCGGGCATTTTGCAAGTTTTGGGCGATCGCCCAACCCTCGGATTGCAACCGTTCTAGTGTCAAGTCCTTTGAGTCGATCAAATCTCGGAGGGGTTGGGCAATTTTCCCAAAATCTGGCAATTGCAACATTCCAGCTAAGCCGGAGAGTTGGTAATAAACCTGGTTGATTGCGGTGACGCTTTTTGCCAAATCTGTCTCAGAAGCTTGGGAAAGTTCGGTTTCGAGGCGATCGAACACTGGCGGCAATTCGTGTTCAAAAATCAATTTTAGGGTTTCTGGGGCCGGCGAGGAGCTGATGACCGGAACAGGCGGTGATTCGGGCCGGCCGTACTTCGCCTGGAACTGAGCTTGAATTTGGGCGATCGCCTCCAAGTTTTCCTGTTGATCGGGAGTGCTGACATCCGAGTGATGAATTGATTCGGTAGTAATCTTTTTGAGAGCATCCACCCCTTGCAGTAAAACAGTCACAGTTGCCGGTTCCAGGGCCGACAAGTCGGTGCGATCGCGCAAAATGACAAAACAGTCCTCCAGAGTGTGAGCTGCGGCAGACACGTTTGGAAAGCCCAACATCGAACCGGCACCTTTGATGGAGTGAGCCGCCCGAAACATTTCTTTAACCAAGGTCGATCGCTCTTTTAAGTCAGCAGATTCCATCCCCAACAAGTTTCTTTCCATTGATAGGAGAAACTCTTGGGTTTCTGCGGTGAAAGCATCTATTAATTGGTTTAAATCATCGCTATTCATATTAGTATGTTGACAGTTGGCAGTTGGCAGTTGGCAGTTGGCAGTTGGCAGTTGGCAGTTAACAGTTGGCAGTTAACAGTTGACAGTTGGCAGTTGACAGTTAACCATCAGGACACTCCAAAAGCCCATTGGTGTCAACTTAACGTCAAACGTAGTACCTGTCTGCTGTTTGAACATTAAAGCCCGATCCCCCCGCATTCTTGCCCCCTACTCAACCCCTACTCCCCTTAAGAAGGGGGGGACAGGAGTCCGATCAAAGTCCCCCTTCTTAAGGGGGATTTAGGGGGATCTAGACTCGGATAAAAACGAGATTTCTCAAGGGTTTTAGTCTTAAGTTGACACCAATGGGTTCCTGGAGTGTCCGACCTTGCTGACAGTCAACTGTCAACCGTCAACTAACTCCTAAAATTCGCCACTGATTTTTTCAATTTGCCAACAGAACCAGATAAATCATCAAGCGATGCTTTTACATCCGAACCTTTTTGTGCAGTTGTATTCGCAATCTCGTTTACTTGCTGCATACTGCTAGAAATTTCCTCAGCCGAAACAGTTTGCTTCGCGGCAGCCCGGGTAATGTTCTGCACCAAAGAATTCATTTCCCGGCTGACTTGAATAATAGCATTCAGGTGAGTTTTAGCTTCGCTGGCGAGCCTAGTACCTTCGACAACTTCTTGCGTCCCCGATTCCATTGCTTTCATCACACGGCTGATTTCTTCTTGAATTGTACCGACAATTTCGGAGATTTCCTCGGTAGCGCCGGCTGACCTTTCTGCTAATTTCCGCACTTCTTCGGCGACAACGGCAAAACCTAAACCTTGTTCGCCGGCACGGGCGGCTTCAATGGTAGCATTGAGAGCTAACAAATTAGTTTGGGAAGCAAGTTGAGAAATCGAAGTCACAATTTTGCCAATTTGTTGGGAAGACTCGCCCAAACGTTTCATCATTTTTGAGGTAGAGGCGATCGTCAATCGCAGTTCGTTAATACCTTCGACAGCTCGATCGACCGCCATACCGCCGACTTCCGCCTTGTGAGAAGACTGCTGAGCCACTGTTTCAGCCCGCACCGAAACATCTCGCACGTCGCGAATCGAATTCACAATTCGATCGATTTCTCGCATGATGGCAGATATTTTTACTGCTTGAACTTCAGCTTGTTCGGTAAGTTGGCTGGTGTTGTTAATTGACTCACCGGTAGCAGATGTTACCTGCTCTGCCAAAGTTTGAATTCCGGTTACCACCTTCCGCAGAGAACCGATTAGGAAGTTGAAAGAATCGGCAACAGCACCTAAAACGTCGTTAGTAACTTCAGCTCTGACAGTCAAATCGCCTTGAGCCGCGCCTTTAATTTCTCCCAACAATTTGAGGACTTGCTGGGTCATCGAATCAGCTTCTGCTTTCCGTTCTGCTGCGAGTTTTTCTAGCCTTTCTTCTGCCTCTTTGCGCTCGGTGATGTCAAAGCGGATGGCGATATATTTAACGATTTTGCCGCTGGTGCCAAAAATCGGGGCTATCGTCGAATCTACCCAGTAAAAAGAGCCGTCTTTGCGCCGATTTTTGATTTCGCCTTTCCACACCAAGCCGCGAGAAATTGTCATCCACATTTCTTGAAAAAATGATTTGGGGTGATAGCCGGAATTGACTATCCGGTGGTCGCGGTTCAGGATTTCTCCGATGCTGTAACCAGAGATTTGGGTGAATCTTTCATTGACGTAGGTAATCGTTCCTTTGAAGTCTGTTTCGCTGACAATCGCAGCTTCGTCAAGAGCATTTTGCCGCGTTTTGAGTTCTTGCAGCAAGCCTTCTTGTTCCTCGGCTAACTGCTGCATTCGCTTGGTAGATGCTCTTTCTTCGGTGATGTTGCGGCAGACAACTACGCCGCCTTTGAGGACGCCGGTTTGGTCTTTGAGCGGTCTGCCGTTAATTTTGAGCCACAGGCCCAGAGGCTTGCCTGCGTGGCGGGTGAAAAGCTCTATGTTGTCAACTGCTTCTCCTCGAATTGCCCGCGTTAAGGGGATGTCGGCTGGGGGATAAGGGGTGACTGCATCGGGCAAAAATAGACCGTATTTTGCCGACCACTCGTCGGGAAGAGTATCTGTTGCACCCAAACCAAACATATCTTGAGCTGCGGGGTTAAATAGGAGAAAATTGCCCTTTTCATCGGCCGCAATTACGCCATCGGCGATGCTGTCAATTAGCAGTTGTAACAGAGAGCTTTGCTGTCGCAGTTCGGATTCGGAACGGGCTAATTGTGATGTTGTTTCTTGTAATTGAGTAATTGCCTGTTTGCTTTCGGTAACGTCGCGAGCCACTGCATACAAGATGTTTTCTTCGAGCAAAGGTCGCGCTTTCCATGACAGCCACTTGTAGGAACCGTCTTTGCAGCGGTAGCGATTTTCAAAAGCGATTGTTTCGATGCCGCTGCATGATTGGCCGGTTTCGGCTGCGGTTTGTTCGCGATCGTCTGGATGGACGAAATTGATAAAAGGTTGGTCTTGCAGTTCTTCTAGGCTGTAGCCGAGGGTTGTTACCCAAGCGGGATTGACGCGCTTGAATTTGCCTTCAAAATCGGCTATGCAGAGCAAGTCGAGGGAAAGGGTGAAAAATCGATCGCGCTCTTCTTCGGCTTGTTTGCGATCGGTAATTTCTATTGCTACTCCGCCGACGCCGATGGGTTTGCCGTTCTCTCCAGGCAAAGGAAAGTAAGATGACAGCCAATACCGCAGTACGCCCGGTAGATTGAGGGTTGTACCCGACACTTCAATGTTTAAAATCGGCTCGTTCCTAGTCAGAACGCGCTCTAAGATCGGCTCTAGGGTATCGCTCATTTCTGGTATAACTTCCCTAACCGTCTTCCCGAGGTGTTCGGCAACTGAGGGCCCGGTGGTTTCGACCATTTTTTCGTTGACTTGCACGAAACGCAAATGGTCGTCAAAGATAAACATTGAGGCTGGGGCGGCTGCAAAAAATGCGTCAAAGCGGGCTTGACGCAAAGCGAGTTCTCGTTCTAGGTGTTTGCGCTCGCTGATGTCGCGGCCTTCGGCGAGTATTTGAAATACTTCCCCTGCTTGATTTAATAGGGGCTTAAACGATAGATCAATTACTATCACCTGGTTATTGACTCCGGTGATTTCGTATTCTGAGCGGACAAATTTGCCGGCGGAGACTTGTTGAATGTTAGTTTTTAGCTGTTGCTGGTTAGTTGGGGATGAGGCCCACCAGGGTGTCTGCCAAAATTTCCGCCCCAGCACCTCTGACGGTTGGAAATCGCCCAAGGACAGCGCTGTTTGATTGGCTTCGATCAGAGTACCGTCGGGCTCCAATAGCGCTATTAATTGAAAAGCTCGATCGAAGATTGCCTGGAATCGCTGAGTAGTTTCGCTGAGGGCTTGTTCTGTTTCTTTTTTAGATTGAAGAATTTGGGTGGAACCTACTAAGAATTCGTAGCGGTTGGAGAGGCTTAAAAAGGCGATCGCCGGAATTACAGTAATCCAATCGGACAGAGTTTGCAACACTGGGGAGTGTGGCAATCCTAAGTATTCTGCTGCGTGCCCGCCGTGCCCGAAGGCACAACTCCAAAATAGGCCGGCTGTGACTGTGGCGAAGATGTCGAACCTCGGACGGCTTCGCCACAAACCTAAGCTAATTAGTGAGGCGATCGCCAAGTAACAGAAAGAAATGATGCAATTAGCTACCCCAAGCAGTAGCGGTTGGGAGATGTCAGGTAATGTTAGGGTGAAAGTTGTTGCGAGAAAGTAATAGACAAGTTTCATAGTAAAATTGATAATTGGCAAATCGAATCCGGGCGATCGTGACTGCAACTTTTTGAGGGCGACAAAAAGTTAGTAAATGTACTCGTAACTCCCCATTCTCTATTTTTACCAGCGTTCGGAATGGGCGATCGCTTCTACATCGACAATCATTAGCAAGCGTCCATCACAATTGTACAGACCTTTTAAAAATGGAGCGAGATCGGGACTGACATCTATTGCGGAGACAATGCGATCGGGATTTAGAGGTAAAACTCCTTCGACGCGGGAGACAGCCAATCCCATCCGCATTCTCGACAATCTCACATCTCGCGGATCAGGCGCTTCCACCACTAAGATGCGACTGCTGGGATGGTGGGTGTCCACAGGTTCGATACCTGTGAAGCGCCCGAAGTCTGCTGCTGCTAAAATTTCGCCCCGCAAGTTAGTTAATCCCAGCAAAAATGGCTGGGTATTCGGCACCGGCGAAATCGGTTGTTCCTTGAGGGAAAGCACTTCCCGCACTGCATCTAACTCTAGGCCAAAAAGACTGCTTCCTTGACCGAAGACGAGGAATTGCTTTGTTTCACTTGTCTGAGTTGCCGTACTGGTGGCTGCGGTTGCTTTCATGAATTATTTTTAGGAGTTTTCGCGGTATGATGTTTTTTCATTGGCGGCTCTGAGAACACTTGATATTTGCTTTATGCTGATAGCAAACGCTGTACGATGTTGACGAGTTGCTGCGCTGCAAAGGGCTTGCTGACGTAAGCATCGGCTCCTAAATCGGTTCCCCAAGCTCGATCGATCTCGGTGCTTTTGTGAGTACAAAATACTACTGGCAAGTGTGCGGTTTTGCGATCGCCCCGTAATTCTCCGATCACTTCAAATCCGTTCATTCGGGGCATCACTACATCTAAAACGACGAGATCCGGAGGAGTTTTTCGGATCAGGGCGATCGCTTCTTCGCCATCAATAGCCCGCATCACCTTGATGCCCGCATCTTGAAGAATCCGACAGATGATTTCCAGTTCGCTGGGAACGTCGTCTACTACTAAAACTGTGGACATACTTACTGAATTCCTTGCGATTATTGACCGAGATCATTTGGCTCCAAAAGTGAAGCCATTGGCTGTTAGTCTAGACCGCTTTGCGAACAAATTAACATAGCTTGTAAATACAATATAGCTGATTTTAGTTGTGAGTTTTGATCTGGGGGGAGAATAGAACCTGGGGAATTGGGCTCTAGCGTTGCTCCGGGATGGGGCCTAGGGCCTAGGGGATGAACACAATTTTAGATGGGAAATTTTAGATTGATTAGTAATTTTCATCTAAAATCGCATTGGGATGAGTTGACAGCCGAACTTTGATAGGATAATACATATTCATCAAAGCTTTCAAACAAGGTACTTATGCTCGCATCAACTAGCGAATTGTTACACACTGCCCGGAGAAACGCTTATGCGATCGGTGCTTTTAACGTCTACAACCTCGAAGGAGTAAAAGCCGTCATCGATGCCGCAGAAGCCCTTCAAAGCCCAGCCATGCTGCAACTTCACCCCAGCGCCCTCAAATATGGAAAATCTCCTTTAGTAGCACTTTGCATGGAAGCAGCGCGCAAATCTTTAGTGCCGATTGCTGTTCACTTAGATCACAGCACCTCCACCAAAGATATTGATTTAGCCCTCGCAGCAGGGATCAAATCAATTATGGCAGATGGTTCGCATTTACCCTACGAAGGCAACTTAAAATTTACCCGCGAAATGACTCAATTATCCCACGCTAACGGTGCTGTTGTCGAAGCAGAAATCGGCAGAATTAGCGGCACAGAAGATGGTTTGACCATCGCCGAAAAAGAAGCAAAAATGACCGACCCAATCCAAGCAATTGAATTTGTAAAAGAAACTCAAGTCGATGCTTTGGCTGTTACAATTGGCAACGTTCACGGCAAATATCTCAGCGAACCGAGACTCGATTTTCCGCGTTTGGCAAAAATACGCGATGCAGTAGCAGTGCCGCTGGTTCTTCACGGTGCTAGCGGTTTGCCGGAAACAATGATTAGTCAATCTATTAAACTAGGAGTAGCTAAATTTAATGTCAATACGGAAGTTCGCGAAGCTTATATGGATGTGTTAAAAACTACCGCTTCTTTGTCAGATCCAGATTTGTTGGAAGTGATGGAAAAAGCAATTGATGCAATGGGAATGGTAATTTCCGAAAAACTGCAACTTTTCGGCTCGGCTGGTAAAGCTTATTTGCACCAATCTCCCTAGGCTGAAATATTGACCGTCAACGGTGTCAACGGCAAAAAAGCTTCAACTTCACAAGTTGCTGTCAAATAACCACTCAGGACTAACCAATAGCTGGCAAATTGAGGTAATCTAAGTAAGTGGGTACAAACTGAGAGCAGGCACCATTGTCAATAAGCCTTTCAGCGGCGGGCTCTCGTGCCCACCCCACAAGAAATAAATTTTATTGTGGAACAGGCCGAAAAGCCTGTTGCTGACATTGTTATTAATCATTAGCAATTTCATTTCCGACGCCGACTATGCTCAACATTCCTCAACTCATTGCTCAAGAACTTTCCGTCCATCTCTCTCAAGTCAATAATGCTCTGGAACTTTTCGCCGAAGGAGCAACAATTCCGTTTATTGCTCGGTATCGTAAAGAACGTACTGATTCTCTGAACGAAATTCATTTGCGTGATATCTCCGATCGCTTCACCTACCTCACGGAAATCGAAGCACGAAAAACCACAATTTTAGAGACTATTTCCTCTCTAGGTAAACTTACCGAAGAACTGCAAGCAAAAATCGAATCCTGTTTGCAAAAAACTGAACTAGAAGATCTTTACTTACCTTACAAACCCAAGCGGCGCACGCGAGCAACAATTGCTAGAGAAAAAGGTTTAGAACCCCTCGCAGAATTCATCAAATCCCTGAACCAACCCTCATCTCAACCAGTACCTCTCGAAGCAGAAGCAGCCAAATATATTTCTGAAGAAAAGGGAGTCAAAACACCGGAAGAAGCTCTCAAAGGTGCTGGGGATATTTTAGCAGAATCTGTATCTGAAAAAGCAGAACGGCGGGCCGATCTGCGAGATTTTTTGATGACAACAGCAGTGTTTATATCTAAAATTAAAGATGAGTTTCCAGAGGGAAGTACGAAGTTTGAAATGTACCGGAGTTATCAAGTTGCTGTGAGAAGCGTTCACTCACATAATATGTTAGCACTATTTCGGGGCGAAAGTGAAGGAATCTTAGATTTAGAAATCTCCTTTGATGAATCAGCAGTAACGGCTTATTTGGAGTCGGCAGAAATTAGAACTAAGATACCGGAAGTCAAAGATTTTTATCGCTTGATGCTGAAAGATGCTTTCAATCGGTTGATGAAAACTTCGTTAATTACAGAAGTGCGATCGGACCGAAAAAATGCTGCTGATATTGAGTCAATCAAAACCTTTGAAACTAACCTCCGTGAGTTGCTGCTGTCTGCGCCAGCGGGTATGAAACCGACATTAGCAATAGATCCGGGATTTCGGACTGGGTGCAAAGTTTCTGCACTAGATGAAACCGGGCAATTTTTGGAATATCAAGCAATTTTTCCCCACCAAGCGGCCGGACAAAGACAGCAAGCTGCTACAATTGTCAAGCGTTTAATTGAAAAATATAAGATTGAATTAATTGCGATCGGTAATGGTACAGCTTCCCGCGAAACAGAGGAGTTTGTTTCCGAAGTTTTGGCAGAATTAGACAGAAAGCCCATTAAAGTGATGGTGAATGAATCAGGTGCATCGATTTATTCGGCTAGCGATGTGGCGATCGCCGAATTTCCCGATCTCGACATCACCGTCAGGGGCGCAGTCAGCATCGGAAGGCGTTTACAAGATCCTTTAGCCGAACTCGTCAAAATCGACCCCAAATCCATCGGAGTTGGACAATACCAGCACGACGTTGACCAAAAATTGCTCAAAAAGAAACTAGATGAAACAGTAGAAAGCTGTGTCAACTATGTAGGAGTAGACTTAAACACAGCCTCGAAAGAATTGCTGACATTTGTGTCAGGAATGAGTCCAACAGTTGCCAAAAATATTGTCAATTACCGCAACGAAAACGGCGCGTTTAAAAATCGTCGCCAACTCCTAAAAGTCCCTAAACTCGGCCCCAAAGCCTTTGAACAAGCGGCGGGTTTCCTGCGAATTCGCAACGGCGAAAACCTGTTAGATAATACAGCAGTCCATCCAGAAAGTTATGCTGTGGTTCAGGCGATCGCCAAAGATTTAGACTTACCACTCACGGACGTAACACAAATCGCCGAAAAAGTCAAGACTGTAAACATTAAAAAATATGTCACCGAGCAAGTCGGCGAACCCACACTCAGGGACATTATTTCCGAACTAGAAAAACCAGGAAGAGACCCGCGAGCCGAATTTAAATACGCTACTTTTAAAGCAGGAATCAAAGGAATTTCTGACTTGACAGTTGGGATGGAATTAGAAGGAATAATCACCAACGTAGCTAACTTTGGAGCTTTCGTAGATGTGGGAGTGCACCAAGATGGTTTAGTGCATATTTCTCAATTAGCTGACAGATTTGTAGAAGATCCGAAGCAAATAGTCAAAGTCGGACAAGTTGTGAAAGTCAAAGTGTTAGAAATTAATGAAAAACTGAAGCGAGTCAGTCTGACGATGAGGTTGCAGGAAAAACAACAAAAGTTCGATCGACCCAGCCCGCGCAAGTATTAAAATCAGGCAGACTCTACTTGTAGGGTGCGCACTGCGCACCTTACTACTACAAACTGATTAACTCAAGCAGGGCCTTAGCCAAATATTCATACTGCGGCAAAGTGTTGTAATACTGAGCCGAAATCCTTACCAGCCGCCCCCTTGCATCAGGCCAAGGAATCACCGGCACCTCTATTTTAAAAATCTCCCACAAAGCCTCTTGTAAAGGTGCAATTCCTCCCTTTGTAACCGCATCAGACTTTTCATCCGGGAGTTGTACAACAGCCATCGAACCCACCATTTCATCGGGACAAGGCTGCGGCAAATCTAATTTTTCCAGCAATATCTGTCTTCCTGCTAATGCCAAAGCATGATTTCGTTCCATTAATTCCGGCCATCCGCCATCCAACAAAGAACCCATAAAATCAATAGCAACAGGGACGCACAAATAGGGACTAGGATCGACAGTTCCCATCCAGTCAAATTCCAATTGAAAGCGCGATTTATCAGTACGCGGCGAATTAGCACCGTGACTGATAGTTGTTGGCCGAATAGCATCTTGCTTGTCGCGTCGCACGTACAAAAAACCAGCTCCTTTCGGCGCGCACAGCCACTTGTGGCAATTTCCAGTGTAGTAAGCAGCGCCAATTTCATCTAAATTGAGCGCTACCATGCCCGGCGCGTGAGCACCGTCTACTAATACATCCACGCCGCAGTTAGCTAACTCGCTTACTAACTGTTTGATGGGAAAGATTAAACCCGTTTGACTTACAATATGGTCTAATAATGCTAACTTTGTTTTCGGTGAAACGCACTTAATTACCGCTTCAATAATTTGTTCCGGCGACTCTATTGGAAACGGCACTTCGGCTAGGATTACTTTAGCGCCTGTGCGACTAGCAACAAAATCAAGTGTATTGCGACAAGCGTTGTATTCCTGACTGGTAGTTAGTAATTCGTCACCGGGCTCAAAAAAGAGCGATCGCAAAACCGCATTCACTCCCGTCGTCGCATTCGGCACAAAAACCAACTCATTCGCATCCGCCCCGATAAATGTCGCCAACTGATTTCTAGCTTGATCCAACAGTGGCTCAAATTCCCGCATCAAAAAGCGCAAAGGTTCCCTTTCCAACTGTTCTCGAAAACAGGTTTGTGCTTCGAGTACGGGAATTGGACAAGCGCCAAAAGAGCCGTGATTGAGAAAAGTTATATCGCGTTCGAGTAACCAATATTCTAGATTCATTTGTGATTGGTAATTTGTAATTGGTAATGGGTAATTGGTAATTGGTAATTGGTAATTGGTAATTGGTAATTGGTAATTGTTATTTGTTGTTGGTAGGTGGGTGACTATTATGTGTTGGTTATTGATTGTTGTTTAGAATAACCAATAACCAATAACCAATAACCAATAACCAATAACCAATAACCAATAACCAATAACTAATGACTAATGACTAATGACTAATTTTACCCTTTAATTGCTCAAACTCTTCAAGTGTATTGCAATTTGACAACATTACCGCTTCTCGTTCCCCTACAGGCAGAGGAATTGCCGCAATTTGACTCAACCACACTTGAAATGAACTCCCCCCTGACTCAATAAAAGTTTGCAAACTTGACAGAGATTGGCGATGGTAGAAGCCGCACAAAGGTTCCCAACGCGAATTTTGATAAGGCACAATGGCTAAAGTAGATATTGGTACTGTCGTTAACTGATTGGCCCAATTCTGAATAATTTGGGCCTCCAACAAAGGCAAATCGCAAGCTAAGAGTAAAATCCATTCAGCAGCAATTTCAGTCAATCCCTGAGTCAAAGCAACTAGAGGCCCGGAACCAGGATTATACTCTACCAGAAATTGGCATTCTTTAGTTAAAGTCGATCGATAGCGATCGGGCCAAGAAGTAAGAACATAAACTTCTGAAGTTAAACTCACAGCAACTTCGCACGCCCGCTGCAATAAAGATTTACCCTCAATTTCTAAAAGAGCCTTATCCCTACCCATGCGCGAACTCTTGCCACCTGCAAGCACTAAAACAGCAATTTTATCATTAGTCATTGGTTATGGGGAATAGGGAATAGGGAATGGGGCATTGGGCATGGGGCATCGATGCACTCTCGTCTTGGGAATTGGGAATTAGTAATGTGTGATTAGTATAGCCTTTCTCAGAAAGATGAGGTACGACTGGGCATAGGGCATGGGGCATGGGGCATAGGGCATAGGGTTCCGTGGGCATACCTCACTTTTTTGAGAACCGCTATAAGTGGTAATTTGTAGCAAAGAACAAATAGCAACTAACAACTAACAACTAACAACTAACAACTAACAACTAACAACTAACAACTAACAACTAACAACTAACAACTAACTAACAACTAACCAATAACCCATGCCCGATGCCCGATGCCCCATGCCCCTAAATTATCAAGTTAACAATTTTGCTAACCTCCTCAAGTTTTTGAACAACTTGACCGCTGAGCAACAAATTTTCTGCTTTGAGAAAACCCGAATTTAGATCCGAACAAACTCCGCAGCGCCACAGATAAAATCCGCCGTTCCAGATAGCAGATTGCATCAATTCTGAAGGCTTGCCGAGCAAGACTTCCTGCATTTGTTTGAATAAATTTGAGGCGGATTCTAAGGCAGGATTTGTGCTACTAAAACCGTAATCTGCGTGGGCTAAAAGCACTCGCTCGAAGGGAAGATCTGGCTTAGCAATACCAATAATAGCAGTGCGATCGCGTGGCAAATCGCAACTTCCTTCCAATCCTTTAACTGTGGTATAATTATTAATTCCCCGCAATTCTAAGGTCTTAATAAACATACCTTCCGTCGGTGGGTGCACGTAGCCGGAAATCAGGTGAACGTCCCCCGCACAGGGACACCACATCAACTCCATAGTGGAAAAAGGTGGCCGTTTGCCTATTTCGCGGCGGTAGGGAACTAAAGCAGCAGCTTGAGGAAAATGCCTGGGTATGTAAACAAAACCCAAACCCGTACTGTCAAAAACTTGCTGGACTTTTTCTAAAGAAAGTTTTGTCCAGTCAACACCTAAACCGCGCCAAATGTCAATCAGGGGAATGCCTTCTTTTGTGGGCATTGTATCACCCCCGTGCATGAGAACCGGGACGCCGGAGGAGGCCAAAATCAAAGCAGTCAAGGGACTAATTGGGGCTGTGCGCGATCGCCCGTCGTAAGCAACGCCAAACACCGCAACGCTGTTTACTGAAAACCCAGTTTCTCTGTTTGGGGAGGCCAGCTTCGGGCCCAATTCTTCATAAGCATCAAGCATTCCGGCCAACTCTTCCCCCGTCGGCCGTTTAATGCGGTGGGAAATCATAAAAGCTCCAATTTGAGCCGGTGTTGCTTCTTGCAGCAGCATCATCCGCGTTGCCGCTGCTGCTTCGTTTCGAGTTAAATTTTCTCCTGTATGTATTCCGCTGCCAATTTTTCGTAGTAATTCTCTAAAAGCGTCACTCATGATCTTTAAAATTAGTAATTGGTAACTGGTAATTGGTAATTGGTAATTGGTAATTGGCGAGCGGTAATTGATAATTAGTAATTTGCACAAATTGACGTACCAATTGACAGAAATCGGCGATCGGCGGAATTTGCATTCGATCGTGAGTTGTCACTAATACTACTTCGCGAGTCCAAGTCGGATCTGCTGTCGCACTGCCAAGATCAGAAACTTTGGAATTGGCGCGATTGCTTTCGATCGAGCGAATTGCTAAAGTGCGATCGACCCTCGCCTCCACCAAAGCCGAATGTGGCAACAAAGCAATCAATTCTCCCTGTCGTACCACACCCCGAAAAGCATCGAGAGTGTTCAACTCCAAAACAGCCTGAAGTTTAGCACCCATGCGTACAAATTGCTCTTGCACCATCCGCTGCATTCCGTAGCCATCCTTAAACACCACTTGCGGGTAACAAATCAATTCCTGCCAAGGCACTGATTCATACTTAGCCAGGGGATGACCCGCCGCCATCAACACCTCGATCGGCTCATTGTAGAGCACCTCAACCAACATTTCTGGGCCTTGAGTAAAATAGCGGTTGTTCATCACGATCGCCACATCCACCAAACCATCTTTGAGAACTTTCAGAGCTCGATCGCTCCCGAGGGCTGTCACCCGCAACTGCACCTCTGGATAGGTTTTACAAAATTTTTGGAGAACAGGTGGCAAATAAGCAGCACAAACCGAGTGAATAGCAGCTACGCAGAGTTCCGGTTGTTTGCCGGCGAGTAAGTCTCGCAATTCCTGACTGGCATTCTCCCAAGTCTGACAGATTTTGCGAGCGTGAGGCAACAGACGTTCTCCAGCCAAAGTCAGTTTGGCATGGGCGATGCGGTGAAACAGCGACAAACCGAGTTCAGCTTCTAATCCCTGCACTTGGCGGCTAATGGTCGATTGAGTGACACCACACTTGCCCGCGGCTTGCTGAAAGCTGCCGGTTTGGGCAACAGAAAGAAATGCTTGAAGCTGCTCTAAACGCATGGAGGTTTAACTCTAGGTGACATTTGGTGCGATCGTCATCAATATTTGTAGCTGAAACCATGAATTTTATTGCATTTCCACATCTATCTTCTTCCTTCTGTTATACCTGCGAGTCACATTAACCGATTTGCTCCCCAAGTTTAGTAGATTTTGATACAGCTACAGATTAGTTTTGATGGGCGGGCGATCGCGCTCCAGAGATTAGCAATAAACTGGAATTAGGGACTCGGCAATGGGGTGCGATCGCGATCGCACCCACAGTGTCATCCAAAGGCAGAATTTTACCCTCTGGAGCGATCGCCCGGCTGAAAAATTTAGCACATCCGGTTTCCCACCCACCATCTCAAAACTCAACACTTCGACACAACGACTGCATTTACCCGCTCGCGTAGCGGCGCACTGAGCGTAGTCGAAGTGTCGAAGTGTCGAAGGGCGAGCGTGCGCCACTTCGCTCAGTCACCGAAAGTCCACAATCCCAAACCGCCCTATCCCTATGTTGAAATCACTGTCAGCCATACCGGAATTGGCATTAGCAAGGAGTTTTTGCCGTTTTTGTTCGATCGGCTGGAGCCAAGCTGACAGCACTTCTACGCGCAATTACGGGGTCTGGGATTGAGATTGGCGATCGTCCGGCATTTGGTAGAACTACACGGCGGGACTGTCTGGGCCCAAAGTCCAGGGGAGCAGCAGGGATCAACGTTCGGAGTACAGCTACCACTTTAATCAGTTGACAGTTGTTAATTGTTAGTTGTGATTGGTTATTGGTTATTGGTTATAGCAACCTCTGGACGGTTATAGCTTGTAAAAGTATAGTCATTTATTACAGTGCCGTGGGAGGCATGAAGTCTCTCCCCTTTCTTTTTTACTTCGAGCGGATTGACCCTTCTAAAGCTGAACTACGCAGCTCTCTATCCCATTGCACAAGGCATTTGGGATTGCTTTTCTCAATATATTGTAAGACCCATTAACATCGGCATTAATTAATTGACCGCAGGATGTTTTGTATAATCCTCTCTTAATTCGTTGGCCACTAAATGTGACATCCAGGACGCCAATACTCCCGTATACAGGAATTGGATCTAAATTTAGGAAACTGGATTGAGAAGTATATGAATCTTCCTGTACAATCACTTTTATTCCGACCAATTCAGCTTTGTATTCCAACATCTCAATTAATCGAGCATGAGGAACAGTTACGAAGTTCTGATTAGTTTTTTTTCCCAAATTAATCTCGTTTTTCCATTGCACATTTTTCCCTATTACCAGAGTCCCAATCTTTTCTGAGCTTAAAATATTGATGATAGAACGACTGACCTAGTGTAAGTAATTCTCGATTTTTTGGTTTCTACAACGAGTCAAGCGCTGAATCCTACGCGATGTTTTGCGACTTCCTTTTAGCTGAGATTGTAGCTGCACGCTTGTTGTAAAACTGATTAATTGATTTTAATGGTCGTCCGTTAATCAGTAAAGGGACAAATCCCGGCTGATTTGAAGTTAACGCCACTAAATTATTTAGCCCTAAATCGATACTAGCAATTGCTTCTTTCGGATTTGGTGCGACGGTGGACTCCGGCTCATTATAAATTACCTCGATTACATAAGAATCACATTTTGGAACCAGTCTAAATTGACAAATTTGCTCTGGTTTTACCAGGGTCTTAATCAAGATATTAGTCCCGGACAGATGGATAATTCCTTTCTTTAGTTGCTTGCTACTAATCGCCTGAATCGTATAGACGAGAATATTCCGACCCTTAACTTGATCTTTGTACTTGGGCAACTTTGGGCTACCAGTAAATTTTGTTGGCTCAATATTGTAAGCTTTAACGGCTTTAAAAAAAGATTTCCAATTCTTGTCTAATATCATCAAGATTTGTTGACTTACCTTGGCTGGTAAGTCCTTGTATGCTTGATGAGACTTCATCAAACGGTTCATTTCGTTGTAATTGATATAACCCCATCCATAGACAAAACTCTGACGAATAACGTAGTTAGCGACGTTGTAGAGATTTTTGGATTTAAAGGCTAATCCGTCAATTTCAACAAAACGATTCTCGGTGGATTTAATGATATGTCTTTCTGCTAGTTGCATTCAGACTCTCCATTTTTTAACGCTCTCAATAATTCTCTCATTAGACCCTCCTGACTATATGATACTACAATTGTCTATTGATGCTTACAATCTTAATGAAGTTTTATAATACCAATTTAATGGGTCGTTGCATATATCTCGATCCCCCTAAATCCCCTTAATCAGGGAGTAGGGTGTGAGTAGGGGTTGACTTTGAGCAGAATCTTGTTCCCCCCTTATTAAGGGGGGTTAGGGGGGATCAGATTCTTGTTCCCCCCTTATTAAGGGGGGTTAGGGGATCAGAATCTTGTTCCCCCCTTATTAAGGGGGGTTAGGGGATCAGAATCTTGTTCCCCCCTTATTAAGGGGGGTTAGGGGGGATCAGATTCTACGGGGCCTCATAAAAAACTGGTATTAGGACGTTGTTCATGGCCCAAACCATTGATTTTATTGCATTTCCCTTCTTCCTTCTTCCTTCTGCCTTCTGCCTTCTGCTATACTAGGACTCTGCTCTTGAGCGTAAGATTCATTGGTAAAATAGTAATGGCTGTGGGGTTCATTTTTAGGACTTACTCCATTCACCACCAAGCCCAGAACGTGCTGACTGGATTTCTGCAAAAGCTCCTTCGCAAAAGCCACAGTACCAGAATTAAGAACTCCCGGCCGCACAACCAATAAAATCCCATCTGCTTTCTTCCCCAGAATCAGAGCATCAGCAGCAACATTCACAGCAGGAGCATCAATAATCACTGCATCATAACTAGCCGAAAATTGCTTAATTAACGAAGTGATCCGCTGCGAATCTAAGAGAGCCATTGGATTAGGTGGAATCACCCCGCAAGTCAGCACATCTAAATTATCCATGACTGGGGCGATCGCACTTTTCAATTCAGCCTGTCCCACGATCACATTGCTCAAGCCTACTAGATTAGGAAGTTCCCAAATCCGATGTTGAACAGGACAGTGCATATCCGCATCTACCAGCAAAACCTTCCGTCCTAATTGAGCTATAGCTACAGCCAAATTAGCCGATACAGTAGACTTACCCTCTTGCGGTAGCGAACTACTGACAACAATCACTTTCAGCTCTTTATCAGAACTCAGAAACCTCAGATTTGCCTGAAGCATTCGGTAAGCAGCACTGCTCGAAGTATGAGGAGTACCTCTAACAACAATCGGTCGAGGAGATAGCTCTAAATCCTGCGAAGCAGACTTAAGCCGCCAGGAATTGCGCCGAGTATTTTTGTCAGACTTTCTCTGGAAAGGAATCACCCCCAACAAAGTCAACCCAAACAATTCCCTCGCCTCTTCAATAGTTTTCACAGACTTATCTTGAGACTCTAAAACCAGCGCCGCAGCTAGAGCAAGCAGAGTTCCCAACAAAGTACCCGACACCAGCAATAAAGACTTACGAGAACTCATTGGTTCTTCAGGAACACTCGGCATTTGGATAATGCGAGCGTTCCCCACTTGCTGATTTTCAGTAATCCGAATTTCCTGAAGTTTTTTCTGCAATTCCTGATAATCCGCTTCGGCTTCTTGGAGTTTCCTTTCAAGTTCCCGCTTTTCCTTCTCTAGCTTCGGCAAAACTTTGACCCGCTGCTTGTAGCCAGCTAGAGCATTTGATAAAAGAGTAACTCGCTCAGCCAAACCCTGGCGTTCTACATCTACCTTGATAAATTCTTCGATCAGTTTTGGTTTCACATCTCCTATCTGTAAACTTTGATTTTCCAACGGCTGTTGACCACCTAAAACTTGTTGTATTTGTTGGTCTAGTAAAGCTTTCATAGTAGCTTTCTTAGTTTCTAACCTAATGATTATCGGCGAAGTTTCCACGTAGCGATTTTGCTCAATTGCTAACTGCCTCTCTATTTGTTTGTATTCTTTCAGAGCTTCCTGCACAGTGCTAGATTGGCTGAGAGTGCTGGCCGCCAATGCTTGCTGGGGATTCATTTGTAATTGGTCTTCAAATGCTTTGGACTTAGTATTTGCCTTGAGCAAATCAGACTTAGCTTGGTCGATTTGACTTTCTAGTCCCGCCATAACCGTTAGTGCTGAGCTAGCTTCTTGTTCAAGATTTACAACTTTATTATCTTCTTTAAATTTGCTCAATTCTGCGGCAGCTTTCCGCATATTTTTGTCTGAATTAGGCAGTTTTTTTTCAATAAACTGTCGAACAGACACAGCTTCTAGCCGATTGACTTTTTGATTGTTATCCAGATAATAAGTCATCAGAGTTTTCACGACATCTGCTGCTATCTTCGGGCTTTTGTCTTTGTAGGAAACCGTGAGAATATCAGCTCCCCGAATAGTAGCTACTGTCAGTTTTTTCAAAAAATTTTTTGTTTTAATCAGATGATTGTTTTCGTCTTTTAAGTGAAGTCTATTGATAGTTTTTTCGACAATTTCGACAGAACGAATCAGTTCGATCTCGGTAGTCAGAGGGTTACTTTGCTCCGCCGCCGGAGTCAACTGTCCGATTTCTTTTCCCAATTCTGTTAAAGCAGAGCCAGGAGTTGTTTTCTTAAATAACAGCTTTCCTTCTGCTTCATAAACTGCTTTTTCCTTAAGAGTGCTGTAGGCGGTGAGTGCCAGAACCGAGGCAAATACAGCTAAGGCTGGTAGCCACCGGCGCTTCAGAATCTGCCAGTATGCCTGAAATCCCATACCAGTTTCAGTTGATTCCATAAATTACTCCAGAAAAGTGATTTATTGGTAAAAAGTGTAGATTAAACATTGCCAAAAATTCAGTTTTAGCCTAAACAGCATAAGGCTTACAGACTCATTCTTGAAGATATAGCAGTTCTCAATCTTGGTGAGCTATGCCCTATGCCCTATGCCCTATGCCCTATGCCCTATGCCCGCTTATCAAGCGTGCACCGCACTGTTACTGAGAAAGGCTATATCTGTTATATCACTTAAGTCAAAACTGTCATTTCTTTAAGAAATATGTTGTTTGTGTTCCAGATCACAGACATTTTTTTTTATTTTTATTAAACGCAATGTAAAGTTTTATAAATTTATCACCGATCGAAGCAGTGGTAGGACAAGATAGATGCAGCAGGTGATATTTAAAAAAAAACAATTTAGCAAAAAAAAAATTAGGATACGGGAGATGTTCTTTGTACTATCACCTGAATGATATCACTTGAGTGATACCAGATTTAAAGGCTGATTAATTTCAGATGCCAGGGTGGTACAAACAAACACCTTAGCGTCAGGTACTAGAGCTTGTTTTGGTAAACTTGTTATCTAAGAGCGTGTTATGAAGAGAATCATAAAAAACATCAGCAAAGTGTTGCTGGGATTAAGAATCCGCCATTTTTTGATGCTCGATGCAATTTGCTTTGCGATCGCACCCTTATTGGCCCTGGCAATTCGTTTAGATGATACATGGAATCTGGCTCCCTATCTCAACAGCTTAGCGGTAGTTACAGTATTATTTGTATCAGTCAAACTTGCAGTATTATATGCCGGTGGCTTCTACAATCGTTACTGGCAGTATGCGGGTCGGGAAGAAATGACACAAATAGCGATGCTGATAGGTATATCCCTAGCAGTGGAAATTATCTTGTTTCAACAACTCTACCAGCTAAATAATTCGCCGATCGCCAATCTGCCACGATCGCTGCCACTACTAGACGCTACGATCAGTTTTTTGTTAGTGGTGCCCATTCGTTTCAGCATTCCAGCCCTGGAAATATGGAACCAAAAACCGTGGAAAGTTCATCGGCGCAATCGCCTCCTGATAGTGGGTGCGGGCAGTGCAGGCACATCTCTGATGCAAACGATGCTCTTGAGCCCGGAGGTAGGACTCGAGCCAATCGCTTTCATTGACGATGACCCCAGAAAAATCAGCAAGCGGATTCGCAAACTGACTGTAGTCGGCAATCGTCATAATATTCCCCAAGTAGTTCGATCGCTAAAGATCGGCAAAGTCATAATAGCCATCCCCTCAGCGCCGGGAAAAGAGATTAGGGAAATCATAGAAATTTGCCAGTCAATAGGAGTTCCAACCAGCACCCTCCCCGGCCTCAATGAAATCATCAACGGTCGCGTCAGTTTAGGTGGCCTCAGAGAAGTACAGATTGAGGACTTGCTCCGCCGCGCCCCCATCCAAACCGATACCCAGAAAGTATTGGGATTGATTGGAGGCAAGAAAGTTCTAATTACCGGTGCGGGCGGCTCCATCGGCAGCGAACTTTGTCGGCAAATATTAAAGTGCGATCCAGCCGAAATCATCATCGTCGGACACGGAGAAAATTCTGTATTCAACATTGAACAAGAACTAACAAAAGTCCTGTCAAAACTCAAAAATCTCAGCAAAACCCAAACAGATATTACTCGCCTGACAGCTTCGATCGCCGACATTCGTTTGCTGGAGCGATTAGAGTACGTTTTTGAAACAGTTAGACCAGACATGATTTTTCATGCGGCCGCTCACAAACACGTACCCATGATGGAATTAAACCCGCCGGAAGCCATTACTAACAATGTGCGAGGGACGAAAAATCTGCTGGATATGGCATTGAAATACAATGTGGAACATTTTGTGATGATTTCCACCGACAAAGCGGTGAATCCAACTAGCATTATGGGAGCTAGCAAAAGAGTTGCCGAAATGCTGGTGCTGCAAGCAGCAAAAACAAGCAAAAACCCCTTTGTAGTGGTTCGTTTCGGTAATGTTCTTGGCAGCCGCGGTAGTGTCGTACCCACTTTCAAGCGACAAATTGCTGAAGGCGGGCCGCTCACAATTACCCATCCAGATATCTGTCGCTATTTCATGACAATTCCCGAAGCAGTTCAACTGGTTTTGCAGGCAGCAATCATCGGTGACGGCGGGGAAGTTTTCATGCTTGAGATGGGGAAACCAGTCAGAATTTTCGATTTAGCAAATGATTTGATTCGGCTCTCAGGATATGAAGTAGGCAAAGACATTGAAATCGCGTTCACAGGGCTGCGGCCTGGAGAAAAATTGTTTGAAGAACTGTTTATTCCGGGCGAGAAATACAACCGCACTAAACACGAAAAAATTCTGAGTTTAGGTAATGCCAGCCGCATAGTGAAAGAAAATATCGATCGGGAAGTAGAAGCTCTTTGTCAAGCGGGCGATCGCAATGATACCAATTTAATTGTCTCAATACTACAGCAGTTAGTGCCTGAGTATGTACCAGTGTATTCAACAGCCAATTTGCACGCCAATACAGCCCAAGAAACAACCGCTGTGGCGAAGATTAGCAGTGCAGCATCTGTGCAGTTAGAGAAGGATTTGCGGGGGGCTCTGGCCAATGAGGAGTTTCGGATTCACTATCAGCCGATCGTCTGTCTGGAAACTAATAAGATTACTGGTTTTGAAGCGCTGTTGCGCTGGCAGCACCCGACTCGAGGTTTGCTGTGGCCCGACGAATTTCTCGCCGATGCAGAAGAAACGAGTTTGATTGTTCCTATTGGCGAGTGGGTGCTACGACAAGCTTGCAGCCAGATGAAGATTTGGCAGTCGCAATTTCGTCTTAACTCTCCTTTAACAGTCAGCGTGAATCTGACTAGCAAACAGTTTTTCCAAGCTGACTTAATCGAGACGATCGACCAAATATTGAAGGAAACAAATCTCGCTGCTTCTAGTTTGAGGTTAGAAATTCCTGAAGATGTTGTGACGCATGATTGCGAGTTGGCTAGTTCTGTATTTGTCAAACTTAAAACTTTAGGAGTGCAGGTACAAATTGACCACTGCGGTCTCAGCGATCTATCATTAACTCAGCTCTACCAATTGACGCGGCTGAAGTATGGTAAATTCGACAGTTTGAAGCTAGATTGCTCTCTAGTGAGCGGCCTGGATACTAGCAACCCCAACTTAGAAATTCTTCAGAAAATTATTGGCATAACTCAGGAGTTAGGTATGGGAATGATTGCCACAGGAGTAGAAACGAGTTGGCAAATAGCTCAGCTAAAAACTCTGAAATGCGTCTACGGACAGGGATACTTTTTCTCGGAGCCTGTAGAATGCGCGGCGGTAGGGAAATTGATTGGGGGGATGGCTGTTAATAGTTAATGGGGCATTTGTTAATAATTTTGAGATTTGAAATACAGGATTTTGAATTAACCAATTAGCAAGCAGGAAATTAGCTACTAATGCAACAGTTGAAACCACTAACATTACGCCGTAATTTTTCTTGGACTTTCACTGGGAACCTAGTTTATGCAGCATCCCAGTGGGGGATGTTGGTGCTGCTGGCTAAATTGGGTTCTCCTGAAATGGTGGGTCAATTTACCTTGGGTTTAGCGGTGACAGCACCTGTGATCATGTTTACTAATCTGCAACTGCGAGGGATCCAAGCGACGGATGCGAAAGGGGACTATGTTTTCAGTGATTATCTGGGTCTGAGGTTAATTGGAACTGGGTTAGCACTGTTGATCATTGCGGGAATTACGCTCAAAGCAGGATATCGGTGGGAGACATCGCTGGTGATTTTGGTTATTGGCTTTTCCAAAGGAATTGAGTCAATCAGCGACGTATTTTACGGATTAATTCAGCAGCACGAACGGATGGATCGCATCGCCATTTCGATGATGATTAAAGGCCCCCTATCACTTTTACTATTAGGTATTGGAGTCTACCTCACCAGGACTGTGTTGTGGGGAAGCATCGGATTAGCGGTTGCTTGGGCGATCGTCTTACTTAGTTACGACATTCGCAGTGGTGCTTTGATGCTAAGGACTAGCCCTTGGGGAACAGGTGAGCCGAAAAGCAGTAGCACTTCCCAAAATCCGTTACACCCCCACTGGCACCTCAAAACCTTGGGCCAACTCACTTGGCTGACTCTGCCTTTGGGTTTGGTGATGATGTTGATTTCCTTGAACAGCAATATCCCACGATATTTTATCGAATCCTATTTGGGGGAACGAGAACTGGGCATTTTTGCCGCACTGGCCTACCTAATGGTAGCCGGGAACATAGTGATCGGTGCCTTAGGGCTGTCAGCCAGTCCCCGATTAGCGAAATATTATGCCGCGGGAAATAGCACTGCTTTCCGCACGCTGGCGATCAAGTTAGTGGGGATGGGTGCAGCAATCGGTGTACTGGCTGTTTTGGTCGCACTGGTTGCAGGTCGGGAACTATTGACTATTGTCTATCGGCCTGAGTATGCCCAGCATAAAGATTTGTTTGTTCTGGTGATGGTGGCGGCTGCGATCGGTTATGTAGCTTCTTTTTTAGGTTATGGAATCACGGCTGCTAGGTATTTCCTGATTCAAATTCCTTTGTTTACTGCGGTTACGGGTACGTCTGCGATCGCAAGTCTCTGGTTAATTCCCTCTCTGGGATTGCAAGGGGCGGCACTAGCACTGATTCTGGCAGCTATTGTCCAAACAGTTTTTAGTTTGGGGGTGATCTTTCATGCACTGCATAAAATTCCCAAATCTGGGGAAATGGAAATTTAATTGGTTGCATTTGGCACTGGTTTGTTTAGCAACGATCCTGACTGTAACTCTTAACACGGTATCTATGAACAGCACAATATCGTCGGGTGAAAACTTAGTTGAACTTGAACCAAAGTCAGCTTCATCGACAGAAAGCCGTACTTATTCAGTCACCGTCAACGGTCAACCTGTATCGGTGCAAAAATATAACTCGTTGAGTTATGTCCAATTCGCTTTTGCTGGGAAAGCTGATATTGAAATTACGGCTGATGAAGCGAGCGAAAAATATACCCTTAGTCCTAAAAGCTACGACATCCCAACGAGCCGGAACGATCGCAAAATTTCTTTTTCGCTAACCGTCCCCAGAAAGCTGATTCTTCATCAAGTCAATTCCTTGGATGAAAAATTATTTATTATTGCCGAACCGCTAGAAGAAAACATTCCCACGCTGGGAGCGGCCAATGTGACAAACATCTTAAATTACGGAGTAGATTATACAGGAAAACAAGAGGCAACGGCACTAATTCAACAAGCCATTGATGAAGTTTCAGCCCAAAAAGGTGTTCTTTATTTCCCTGCTGGGGTATACACAACCAGACAACTCAACCTGAAAAGCAATCTCACTTTGTATTTGGCTCCAGGAGCCGTCCTTGAAGCCACGAAAGAAATTTATCCTTCCTATGGGCGCGGTTTAATCCAGATTGAAAACGCCGAGAATGTCAAAATTATGGGGCGCGGAGTCATCAATGGCAATGGGACTTATTGGCGACCGAGAGGGGGATGGTACAGTTTAATCTTGTTGAAGAATGCGAAGAATGTTCTCTTACAAGACACTCTTCTCAAAGATCCAGCAGTTGCCAATGTTTGGATGTCTTATTCAGAAAATGTCAATGTTTACAATCTCAAGATTTTAGCCGATCCGCAGCCGGAATTTCTCAATACAGATGGCTTTGATTTCTGGTCTTCCAGAAACATCACGATCGATAACGTTCTCTACAAAGGAACTGATGATGCTACTTCCCACGGTGGCGATAAGAAAGGAGCGATTCAAAACAATGAAAATATCAATGTTATAAATTCCGTATTTTACGGTGGCAATGGGTTCAAGTTAGCTTCAACGGAAAAACCAAATTTTATCCGCAATGTAACCTATGAAAATATCGATGTTGTGTTTGCCAATGAATTATCAGGATTCTGGCCGATTGCGGGAGGATATTTTGAATATATTTACTTGAAAAATATTCGGATAGAAGATATTCTTGATAGCCCCCAAGAGGATAAATCAGCCCGTCTATTTAGCTGGCAAATTCGGACAGGTTCGTGGCGACCTGATTCGCAACCAGATAAATTTGGCTACATCAGAAACGTCTATGTTCAAAACATGAAAGTAGACGATAATGGTGGCAGTAATTCAGTTTTTCAAGGCTACGATGCGGAACGCAACATCAACAATATCAATTTTGAAAACCTTTCGATTGAAGGAAAGCCAATCACAAATTCCCAGGATGCATCCTTCGATGTTTTACCCAGTGAGAAGGATGGAAATAAATATGTCAACTTAAATTTCACTCAAAGCGATCCCACAATTGTCAACATAGCCGCAACAAATATGTATGCCTCTGAATCTGGGGATGTTGGAGAGTTTCTCATCACTCGCACGGGCAATTTAAGTCAAGCATTAACGGTGAATTACACCATCCGAGGAACAGCCGAAAATGGGGTAGATTACCAAACTATTCCTAACTCCGTGACGATTCCTGTTGGCGCAAGTACGGGTGCGATCGCAATTCAACCCAAACTCGACAGTCAACCAGAGGGACTCGAAACCGTTTTTCTCTCCTTGCAAAACCTGCCAAACAGCACTGCATATATGCTTGGTCCGAATTTCCAAGCTGTGGTGAATATTCGTGATTGATGAAGTTAGAGGAACTGAAAAAAGATGTATTTCACAGACTCGACAGCTAGATCAAAACCGCATCTGCAAAGCACATTAGGCGATCGTCCCATTCGCATTCTGCACGTTGTCGGCAGCATGGTGCGGGGTGGAATTGAAACTTGGTTGATGCACGTTTTGCGACATATCGATCGCGATCGCTTCCTGATGGACTTCCTGGTTCTCACGACTAAACCGGGCGATTACGATGAAGAGATTCGCGCCCTGGGTAGTCAAATTATCCCCTGTCCGCTGCATCGCGGGAATCCTTGGAGTTATGCTGTCAACTTCAAGGGAATCTTGCGCGAGTATGGCCCCTATGACATCGTTCACAGCCACCCCCATCACTTCAGCGGCTATGTTCTGCGCTTGGCAAAGCAGGCTGGTGTACCCGTCCGCATTGCCCACAGCCATAATGATAGCTCTCTCCTCCAGGCTAAAGCGGAATTGTATCGGCGCTTGTATTTCACTGTGACGAAACATTGGATCGATCGTTATGCCACCCTTGGTTTGGGATGCAGTCACCCAGCAGTTGCAGCTTTGTTCGGTGCCAACTGGGAACGCGATCCTCGTTGGCAGGTATTTTACTACGGTATTGACCTGACAGCTTTTCGAGATGCGATCGAAAAAGTTGCAGTTCGCGCCGAGTTGGGTATTCCAGAGGATGCTTTCGTGATTGGTCATGTCGGCAGATTTGCTCAACAAAAAAATCACCTGTTTCTCTTAAAGATTGTCGCAGAAGTAGCCAAACGAGAACCAAAAACATACCTCTTACTCATAGGAGATGGTGTACTTCGTCCCCAAATAGAGCAAGAAGTTGCACAGTTGAGTTTAGCTGACCGAACGATCTTTGCGGGTGTCAGGTCTGATGTAGCCCGACTGATGCAAGGTGCAATGGATGTCTTCCTCTTTCCCTCCTTCTACGAAGGGCTGCCCCTAGTCTCGCTGGAAGCACAAGCGGCAGGGCTACCCTGTCTATTTTCAGATGCGATTACGGAAGAAGTAGATGCGGTCAAACCCTTGATGCAGCGGCTATCCCTTTCTCAACCAACCTCTGTCTGGGCGGATGCAGTGTTAGCTAGGTTTCGTGATGCGTCAGTCATTAAGCAATCTGAAGCTATGAGCGTTATTGAGCAGAGTCCCTTCAACATCGAAAAAGGAATTGAAACTCTGGCGAAACTCTATAGCTTCAACGTCAGCAAGTCTTACCAGGTGTGCTACCCAAATTCACAGATAAATCGACCTGGAGAAGTAAATGAGTAACTGGAAAGTCACCAAAATTGAACTCAACACCAGAATTAAAAGTGTAGCAGGATTGCCAAATCGTTCCCTGGTACGAAATGCGTGGCAGATGTCTACTGATGAATTCTGGAATTACCAAGCAACTGCTTTTAAATCCCTCTACGAATTGGCCAAAAACCGAGTCCCGTTTTATCAAAAGAATCTAAATGATTATCCTTTGCTTTCTTCTGGAGAGGACAATGTTTTAGAAATTCTTTCTCAGTTTCCGGTTCTCTTGAAACAAACGCTCCGAGCCAAAAATTCTGATTTTTGGCCTTCTCCACTGTTACCATTAACAATGTTTCACGCGACTAGCGGAACGAGTGGTACTCCGCTTCGCTTGTCTGAAACTCTTTGGGAAAAAGGATTTTTTCAAGCCATTAATGAAGAATTGTTTATTCGCATTTGCGGAACTCGCTATCCGCGATCGCTTTATCTGACTGGATTTATGACTCCTTCACATAATAGTGAAGAGTTATTCTGGCGCGATCGCTTATTTGGCAATGTGGCTTTGTCTATTTACTCATTAAACTCCCGCAATCGCGACGGAATCATTCAGTTAATTAACAACCTGAAACCACAACTAATCTGGGGCTATGCTTCAGCAGTTCACCAGTTAGCCATTCTTTTAGGCGATCGCACCTTGCTATCAAAAGATCAATGCGTGGCTGTTGTCACTTCCGAAACCCTGCAACCTGATTGGCGTGCTGATATCGAAAATGTAATTTGCCGGAAACTGTTTAACTATTACTCTTCACAAGAAGGCTGTCACTTAGCTGTGGAGTGTCCAGAAGGACAAATGCACATCAACCCGCTAATGGGCGTTGTCGAGATCCTAGACGAATACGATCGACCCGTGAAAAAAGGCGAGTTAGGAAGAGTTGTAGTCACTGGACTGCTGCGAAAAAGTATGCCTTTGATTCGTTACGAACTAGGAGATGCTGCCAGATCAACAGGTTATGCCTCAGACTGTTCTTGTGGGCTGAAATGGCCGATTATTGCCCAAATCGAGGGAAGGTTAGAGAACCTTGTGAAAACGAGGGATGGGCGCAGGATTGGAATGCTGGGTTACAGTGTTCTTAAAGACCTTCCTGGTGTCAAAGAAAGTCAGATCGTCCAGGTAGGTTACGAAAAATTTATCTGTAACATTGTCAAAATTGAAGCATATTCAGTTGAAACCGAGTATTTAGAAAAGTTAATTCGTGACCAGCTAATCAAGCGTTTGCAGACCAACGTGCAGATAGAATTTAGGTATCTTTCCTCCATTCCTCGCAGAGGTTCGAGAGCTAAGTTTAGTGCTGTCGTTGTCGATTTTGAAGATAAAGATATTCCAAATCATCGCGAGGCTATTGTATGACCCAGAATACTTTACGCATCAAAACTGCATACAAGGATAGCGCGATCGTTTCTTTTTTCCTCAGCCTCCTGATAGTTGTGGGTTTTATCCAAACCTCAGACCAGTTTTTCCACTGGTTTTTGTTCCCCGTCACCCTATGCGGAATTATCATGGGAATTGATGCGGTTGATTGGTTTCGCGGTCGCTTAGGCATCTTCGATCCCGTTGGTATTATCGGCTTATTAGGTTTTCATTTCTTCTTTTTAGCACCTCTGTGCCACGTCAGTTGGGATTATTGGATGGGAGGAGATGCCATACCGCCTCCCGACTGGCGACCTTGGATTGGCTGGATGGCGATTCTGAATTTTTTCGGTCTTTGGATATATCGCTTTTCCAGAAATCTTGCCGCTCATTCAACTGAAAATCCCGCCAAACAAACAGTTTGGCAACTCAACCGACGGCGTTTTATCCCGATTCTTTGCTTCGCCCTGATGTTTTCTGCTGTCTTACAGCTATTGGTTTACCAAAAGTTTGGCGGAATAAGTAACTACATTGAAGCGGCGACAAGAGAAGCTAACAGGGAAGGAGAAGGTGAATTTGCGGGATCGGGCATAATCTTCTTGTTTTCAGAGAGCTTCCCGATTTTGGCAATGATGGGTTTCGCGGCCTATGCCCAAAAAAATCAAAAAATGCGAAGTTGGACTGTATTAGTGATAGTTTTGCTGGTCTTCCTAGTTCTGCAAATGCTTTTTGGCGGTCTGCGCGGTAGTCGGAGTAACACGATCTGGGCTTTGTTTTGGGCCGCGGGTATTATTCATTTTTGGATTCGCAAAATTACTAAGAAAGAAATCGCGATCGGTTTAGTATTTATGGTTATTTTTATGTACATTTATGGTTTTTTTAAGACCGGAGGTTTAGAAGGTTTGAGTAAAGCTTTAGAAGGACAGGAAGAGCGTGCTAGTTTGGAAAAAAAGTCGGGTCGCTCTTGGCAAGGCTTAGTCCTCCAAGACTTGGGAAGAAGTGACATTCAGGCTTTCTTGCTCTACCGATTAATGCAACCTAATAGCGACTACAAATACGCCTTGGGCAGAACCTATTATGCAGCATTATCTATGCTAATACCAAGTGCTTTTTGGCCTGTTAAACCACCGGACAAGATTAAGGCAGGGACAGAGGCACAATACGGCATGGGAAGTTATCATCCTCAGCTTTGGGCATCTTCAAAAGTTTATGGTTTAGCTGGTGAAACTATGCTCAACTTCGGGCCAACGGTAATTCCGTTTGCTTTTATTTTTATTGGCGTTGTTGTCGGGAATGTTCGACGTTTCCTCTTCACTTGGCAAGCTGATGATATCCGATTAATTTTGTTGCCGTTTTTGGTAAATTACTGTTTTGTAATTCTGGTAGGCGACCTGGATAATCAGATATTTTTCCTGACAAAAAATGGAGGTTTTCCTTTTATAGTATTGGTGCTAAGTTCGGAAAAGTTCACTATCAGTTATTCCCAAAAAGATAGATTATCATCTACTGATTCTGCAAAAACAATGAGGATTAAAGGAAAGTGAAAATGCTAATAAATGAGACAGCTAAAATGCAGAAAACTCTCCCAAAAACTGAAACAAATATGAATGTAATCGTTATGCTTGAGCATCACTTTTGGCAAACTCCCGATCGAGCCGTGTGGACGCAGACAATGTTCCCCTATTCATTTTGGCTGCGTTACCTGGACGTTTTTGACCAGGTGAAGGTTGTGGCGCGAATGGGCGAAGTGAGGGAGATTCCTCCTAACTGGAAACGGGCTGACGGTGAGGGGGTAACATTTACACCCGTGCCGGATTACACCGGGCCTCTTCAGTATCTTTTCCGGGCAAGGCAAGTAAAACAGGCGGTCAGAAATGCCTTAAATGGAACTGATGCTGTGATTTTGCGCGTTGGTTCTCAATTGGCTAACGATCTCGAACCTTTGCTGCGTCATAGTGACCATCCTTACGGCGTGGAAGTTGTAGCTGATCCCTACGATGTCTTTGCACCTGGTTCTGTTAAACATCCCTTGAGAGTCTTCTTCCGCTGGATGTTCACCCGTCGATTACAACAGCAGTGCTATGGAGCCTGTGCTGCTGCTTACGTCACTGAACGCGCCTTGCAACAGCGCTATCCACCAGCCAATGATGCTTTTTCGACACACTATTCCAGTGTTGAGTTGCCGGATCGGGCTTTCGTACCTTTTCCTCGTTCACTTAAAGAGATGCACCCGTTGACTCTGATCACCGTAGGTACGCAGGATCAACTTTATAAGGCTCCAGATGTGCTGATTGATGCTGTCGCGGCCTGCCTTGAAGGGGGGTTAGACCTCAAATTAGTGTTGGTGGGGGATGGTAAACACCGAGGGGAACTGGAGGCGCAAGCTGCAAAGCTGAATCTGGGTGAGCGCGTTTGTTTTCTGGGCAACTTGCCTGCGGGGGAGGCGGTGCGAACTGAGTTCGATCGCGCCGATCTGTTTGTCTTGCCATCTCATCAAGAAGGCTTGCCCAGGGCGATGATTGAGGCGATGGCACGGGCGCTTCCTTGCATTGGCTCAACTGTGGGGGGTATCCCTGAATTGCTACCGCCTGAAGATATGGTACCACCTGGTAATGTGGCTGCTCTAGCGGGCAAAATTCGCGAGGTGGTGAGTCACCCAGAACGCATGACTCGGATGTCTGCACGGAATTGGGAAAAGGCAAAAGATTACAGAGAGGAGGTGTTACGCGATCGCAGAATTGCATTTTACCGCCATGTCCGTGACACAACCGAGGCTTGGCTTAAACAAAAATACTAGCAATTGTTTGGATCAAATCAGTGTTAAAAAATTCCCTATTCTCTAGGCTTCTTGCCAAAGTCCGAAATATTGGATTTTTTACCAAAAATATCCGCAGATGTACAGAAATGAACACAGATGGGTTAATGAGTTTTGCAAGAGATCTAATGAACAAACTGTTACTTGTTACTGCTGTTCCAGATGCCCTCCGCGCTTTCTTGCTTCCTTTTGGCGATCGTTTCCGCGCTAAGGGATGGCGAGTAGATGCAATGGCTCACGGTGTTTCGACTTGTGCTTTTTGCACAAAGGCTTTCGATCGCGTTTGGGATGTGGAGTTTTCCCGCAGCCCCGATCGTCCCCGAAATCTCTTAGTTGCTCCACCAAAAATCCGAGAAATCGTAGTGCGCGAAGGCTATGATATCGTTCATGTTCACATGGCAGTTGCCGCTTTTGTCACCCGGTACGCCCTCAAAGGTGTGAGAGGACAGCATAAGCCTCAGATTATCTACACGGCTCACGGCTTTAACTTCTACCAAGGGGAAAATCCCCTGAAAAACGCGATCTTTTTAACCTTGGAAAAGTTGGCGGGGCAATGGACTGATTACTTGGTGACAATGAATCGCGAGGATGAAGCCGCCGCAAAGCACTATGGTCTTCTTCCGGCTCACAGAGTCCGGTATATGCCAGGAATTGGCGTAGATCTTCAACAATACAATGTCAATGCTATTTCTGATGCTGAGGTTGTGCAGGCGCGACAAGAACTGGGACTTGCACCGGAAACGCCTCTGTTTTTATCCATTGCGGAGTTCATTCCCCGCAAGCGCCATCGCGATGTTTTACGGGCATTTGCAAAAGTTGCTAGACCTGAAGCCCACCTAGCTTTTGCTGGTTCTGGCCCACTCATGCCGGAGATGCAGCAGTTAGCCTCTGCGCTGGGTGTGGCAGAACGAGTGCATTTTTTGGGCTACCGTCGGGACATACCGACTTTGGTTAAGGCTTCGGTGGCGACGGTGCTGGCTTCCGAACAAGAGGGGCTACCCAGGAGTGTGATGGAGTCTTTGTGCTTGGAAGTTCCGGTTATTGGTACTGATATTCGGGGTATCCAGGATTTGCTGGAAGGAGATTGCGGTTTGCTCGTTCAGTTGGGCAATGTGGAGCAACTTTCTCAGGCAATGACTTGGATTTTAGACCATCCCACCGCGGCGAAAGCAATGGGCAAGCGGGGACGGGAACTGATGGCGACCTATGACTTGCAGCATATTCTCAATTTGCACGAAGCGTTGTATGCAGAGGCTTTAGAACAGGTCAAGCCTATGGTTTCTGTTTGAGAACTTACGCAAAAAAACCCAGTTTCTTCGCAAAATCCTGGGTTTAGGCGATCGAGGTATAGCAGAAACCGGGTTTTTTGCCCCCGTGTGGGTAAGTCCTGTGTTTAATAAAAATGTCGGTTCATTTAACAAAATATACTCGGAATTACAACGGTTAACTAATCTATTGTTGGCAGGAGTTTAAAGAAATGGATTCGGAATTTTATCCTAGTCAATGTTTGCCTATCTCTGACCTGAATGGTTCGCCAATTTGGACAGCAGAACAGTGGCAAGAAGCGCAAAAAAAATATCTTGACAAACGCCAAGGTATTCGAGTATCATTGGGAATGAAACGCATCTTCGATTTGGCGATTTCCAGCCTTGCTATCCTCATTTTACTCCCGGTTCTGGCTCTGATTTCTTTAGCCATCCGACTCAGTTCTCCCGGCCCAATTTTATTTCGCCAAGAACGATTGGGCCAGCTGGCTCAACCATTTAAAATTTACAAATTTCGCACGATGATTGATGGTGCGATCTCTCAAGGTGCGGGAATTAATACTTTTAAAGGCGATCCTCGTGTCACCCCCATCGGTCGATTCTTGCGCGAATACCATCTTGATGAATTACCGCAACTCTTCAATGTTTTACGGGGTGAAATGAGTTTAGTCGGGCCTCGACCGCTGTTAGTTCAGTCTTTACCAACTTACACCGATTGGCAAAAACAACGCTTCTTAGTGTCCCCAGGTATTACAGCTTGGGAGGCAGTACAAGGCGGTCTTCTCAACACATTAGAGGAACGGCTAAAACTAGATGTTTGGTATGTGAATAATTGGAATTTTTGGTTAGACTTAGTTATCCTGATCCGTACAATTCCCGTAGTTCTTAGTAAAGAAGGAGCCTATGCTAAAGAGGATTCGCCTCCCAATCATGGCCAACCTCTTTAGGTAGGGAATAGGTAACAGAAATTAATTCCACTAATCATCTATTCCACATTTCCACTGATGAAAGTTTCATTAATTTAAGTGAGCCTCGCTATATGACGATCGCAGTGATTCACCAACCTCAATATTTACCCTATCTGGGTTTCTTCCACAAACTGAACCAAGGCGACATTTTTGTGGTAATGGATAGCGTGCAATTTATGCGGCGCGGCATTCAACACCGCAACAAAATTAAAACCAACAAAGGTGAGCAATGGTTAACAGTTCCCGTATTCCATCAATCTCCTAGAGAAGAAGAGTATATCAAAGAAGTGCAAATTGACTCGGAACTTCCTTGGGCGCGGAAGCATTGGAATACGCTGCTCACCAACTACTCCCCGGCTCCTTATTTTGATAAGTACGCCTTTGAACTCCAACAATTACTGGAAAAAGAATGGCATTATCTCTGTGAACTTGACATGGTTTTAATTCAATGGATTATGGAGGTTTTAGGCATGAAAAAGCAGATTGTTTATTTGTCGGAATTGGCGGTAGATGGAACTAAAAGCGACCTTCTGATCGAGGTTTGTAAAGCCGTGGGGGCTGATACTTATTTATCGGGTTCTGGCGGTAAAGGATATATGGATTTATCACTTTTTGAAGCTGCTGGAATCAATGTAATCTGGCAAGAGTTTAACTCACCATCTTACAATCAACTCTTTCCAGAATTTGGCTTTTTACCGAACCTATCCATTATCGATACTTTATTCTGTTGCGGTCCAGAAACAAGGAACTTCTTAGGAGCTAATTAAGTGAGTCAAGCGATGAACAAAAAAATCCTAGTAATAGCTCCTCATGCTGATGATGAAGTGCTTGGTGTCGGGGGAACAATGGCTCGGTTTGCTGCCGAGGGTGCTGAAGTTTATGTAGTCATCGCAACCCAAGGCTATCCACCTGATTACCCAGAAGAAATTTCTGAAAATGTTCGCCAACAAGGGTTAGTGGCTAATCGGTTAATTGGTGTGAAAGAAACCCGATTTCTGACTCTACCAGCAGCGAATTTAGACAGCGTTCCCTACCGCGACATCAATCATCAATTGGTTGAAGCTATTCATAACATCCAGCCAGAGGTTCTTTATATTCCTTTCAATGGCGATCTTCATGTAGACCATCAAAGAATTTTCTTATCAGCTTTAGTGGCGGCGCGACCAAATTGTCTTAATGCACCAACCACAATTTATGCTTACGAAACCCTTTCAGAAACGAACTGGAATGCTCCTTATTTAACACCTAACTTTGTCCCCAATGTTTTTGTGGATATTTCCGGTTATTTGGAGATGAAAATTCAAGCGATGGAAATCTATGCTTCTCAACTCAAACCTTTCCCTCACGAACGCTCGGAAAAAACTTTAAGAGCTTTGGCGACCTTACGAGGAAGTACGGTAGGGCGTTTCGCAGCGGAGGCTTTTGTTATGGTGCGAGAAATTATTTAAAAGGAGCAAAATGATGATGTTGTCAGAATTTATTTTGCCTTGTAATCCAAAATGGAAACGTTTCTTGTCACTGGCTTTGCACGATTTTTACCATCTGCCAGAGTATGTTTCTTTATCAGCCAAGTATGAACAAAGTCAACCTATTGCTTTCTATGGGGAGGCAGATGAAGCGGCGTTTTTGGTTCCTTTGTTAACTCGAAAGATTCCAGAAAGCCTTGAAGCACCGGATAATTGGTACGATGCGACTACCCCTTATGGCTATCCAACACCGCTCTCTATTCCTGCTGATGATACATCGAGTTTAGAGATTTTTCTCAAGTCTTTTCGAGAGATGGGAGCGGCATCTGGAATGATTAGTGCGTTCTTCCGTTTGCATCCTTTGCTGCCGCAAAATTTCGATGTATTAGCTAAATTTGGAACGGTGGTAAAACATGGTCAAACTGTATATATTGATCTGTCTTTATCCGTTGAACAAATGTGGTCGCAAACTAGCAAAAATCACAGGAAAGATATTAACAAGCTGACCCGATTGGGTTTTCAAGCCCTGATTGATGATTGGAGCTTTTTTGACAAATTTATTGCCATCTATTGGGCAAATATGCAGCGTGTATCGGCTAGCGAGTTTTACTTCTTTGACGAGAGTTACTTTGTTGATTTGCGTTCTAGTCTGGGCGATCGCCTCCACCTTTGTACCATCTTATCTCCTGAAGGAGAAGTCGCTTCCAGTTTATTGTTTACGGCAATTAATGGCATTGTGCAAACCTATCTTTCAGGAACATCTGACAAGTATCTTTCTCGATCGCCCTCTAAGTTAGAAATAGATGTGGTGCGGCGTTGGGCTAAAGAAAATGGAAATCGCTTTTTGCATTTAGGTGGAGGAGTGGGTTCCCGTCCTGATTCTTTGTTTAAATTCAAATCTGATTTTTCTGATTTCAGGTCTGATTTTTATACATATAGAATGATTATCGACCCGGAAAAATATACAAACCTTATTCAAGCTTGGGAGGATAAATATGGAGAGCGCAATGATTTTGAAAATGAGTTTTTCCCGCTCTATCGACTCTCAAAATCCCGCTCTGACTAAAGATTCAATTCAGTCATATATCCAGTTCATCATTGAGGGGTGATACTAATTCATTTCGCGGGAAAAATTTATGCAATTAGGCTCGGAGCAATTCAACTGATGTAAATAATTGTAACTTTCTGCCAAATTGGCAACATAGTCTGGTTCCACGGGTTTTAATGAGTGTATATAGCCATATTTGTTTGCATCTACCTAATTAATCAACCGACAAAAGAATGGAGACAAAAACAATGAAATCTAGTTCTTCTTTCCTGAACACTTTTAGTTTCTTGTTGCCTAATTTTTTACGAGAAGATTACTCACCCTACAAATGCAATGTCTCTGCTAACCGGGAAAATTATAATCTCCGGGCGCGACGGATACATGGGCAGAATATGATTAAGACTTGGATTAACACAGGCAAAAATCCATTTGTCAAGCCGGTAGAATGTAATAATTGTCTATTCGATACGCGGATACCGAACATATACATTGGCTCTGATGGTCTTTGTAATATGTGCATGACTTACCAAAAGAATTTCAAGTTGGAAATTCTCAATAGCGAATTGGAAACATTTATCAATACCCCGCGAGAGGAAGGAGCTAAACTAGATGCAGTAGTAGCATTCTCAGGAGGTAAAGACAGTGCCGCGGCTCTTTATTGGGCGAAAAAGAAATTGAATCTAGAGGTAGTTGCTGTCTTAGTACAAAACGGGTTTATTCCCGAACAAGTGATCGATAATGGTCGAGACTTGTGCGACAAGCTAGGAGTGGAACTCGTTGTTTTAAACATAGAGCTTGCGCCTTTTCTCAAAGACATGATGGATCGAAATTTTACGAATGGCTATCCTTGCTATAAATGTGGGGAAATGTTCCACAAGGAAATTCAAATATACTGTGGAACAAAGGGTATTAATCGGGTGATTTTAGGACGCAACTGGTGGCGTTGGATTGAACCAGAAGTTCGTTCTGTGCGGTGGGTGAAAGATGAAGCCTCTGGGCTGAATTTGCAGTTCTTTTCCATGCCATTTGCTTTGCAATTAACCGAAAAGGAGGTGTTAAAAATGCTGGATGATATAGGCTGGAAGACTTTGAAAATCCACGGAAACAGTACAAACTGTGTCATCCCTGGGTTGATCGAATATCCCATATACCAAAGATTAGGTTATCATCCAGAGCTAAATTTGCTCTCCAGGGAGGTGATTGCAGGTTTTCTGGATAAAGAGGAAGCGAAGGAACAACTTGCAGACATCAAAGATAATACAGAGATTCTGCGGAAGATGGTTAACAAGAAGCTGGAAGAAGCTCAAAGTGACCAAGGCGAAAAAGGATAAGCAAAACTGTCAGCCGCAACAATAGGATTACTTCTGTTGTTGCTTGACATTTCTTGGTTTGGTAACAAGACTGCCAGATATCTGTTTTTTTAATTTTTGTGACAACGGCTTGATTACAAAACTATTTGAGAGGTTTTACTATGGCAACTCTAAAAACAACTTCCTGCAATAAAGAAGTTTACCGGGATAAAGAATTTGCTCGTTGGGCTTATGGAAATGGTTTGTTACCTGAAGAAAAATATCTGATAGCCAACTATCTAGATCGGAGTAAAAAAACATTGGAGGGAGGTACAGGAGGAGGGAGACTTTTGTTGGAAATGAGCAAGTTAGGTTTTAATTCTCTTTATGGTTTTGATTACTTACCCGAATTTATTGAGGTAGCAAAACAGAGAGATGTAGATGGCAATATTGATTTTCAGGTTGAAGATGCCACCCAATTAAATTATGAAGATTGCAGCTTTGAGCAAATCTTATATTTAGGCCAAATGGTTTCTTCCATAGATGATGAATTGGGAAGATTAAAAGCTTTAAAGGAAGCTTACCGGATTCTTAAGGTAGGGGGGACTGCCTTATTTTCATTCCTCAGTTTTGACTCCAGAATCAGCAGTGCTTTATACCGCCCCTATGTGGAGTATATCCGCCTGTTGAGGAAGTTACGCGGGTCAAATCGTTCAATTCAATATCTTCCTTGGCTTAGGTTTGAGAAACGGCCAAATTTGGCAGCGCTGTTTGATGGAGGTGCTCATGTTTATTGGTACAAAGTTCAAGAAGCTTATCAGCTTTTAAGAGATGTGAATTTTCAGATTGTTGGATATGCTTCTAGTTACAAGCTGAGCCAAGGTATGATTCATGAATCCCCAGCAACACTAGCTAACGAACCTATTAGAGGAATGCTATACTTTGTCTGTAAAAAATGAGTTTATTTTCTAACAAAGTGACAAAACAAATTCTCCTGTCAACGCCTCACATGGGCGAACTGGAAGAAAAGTACGTTCAAGAAGCCTTTGATACCAACTGGATCGCCCCCGTGGGCCCCCATGTAGACGCTTTCGAGCAAGAATTCTGTCAAGTAGTTGGCGCTAAACACGCGGCGGCTGTTAGTTCCGGGACAGTGGCTTTGCATTTGGCTCTAAAATTAATTGGTGTCGGTTCGGGAGATGAGGTTTTTTGCTCGACTCTGACTTTTATTGCGACTGCTAGCCCGATTACTTATCTGGGCGCAAAACCAGTTTTTATTGATAGCGATCGCACTTCTTGGAATCTCAACCCCGACTTGCTGCGAGAAGCACTTGACAAACGAGCAAAAATTGGTAAATTACCCAAAGCTGTGGTGATTGTACACCTCTACGGTCAAAGTTGCGATCTTGACCCAATTCTAGAAGCTTGCAATTACTATCAAGTTCCGCTAATAGAAGATGCGGCCGAATCTCTAGGGGCTAGCTACAAAGGTCGCTCTCCGGGAAGCTTTGGTAAAATCGGCATTTTCTCATTCAATGGTAATAAAATTATCACCACTTCCGGCGGCGGAATGTTAGTTTCCGATGACCAAAAACTGGTAGAAAAAGCTCGTTTTTTTGCGACACAAGCCCGTGACCCCGCTCCTCATTATCAACACTCAGAAATTGGCTACAATTACCGTCTTAGCAATGTTTTGGCGGGAATTGGTCGCGGTCAATTACAGGTTTTGGAGGAGCGAGTGGAAGCTAGACGACGCAATTTTGACTTTTACAAACAAGCTTTAGGAAACTTGCCGGGAATTGAATTTATGCCGGAAGCTTCCTTTGGACGCGCTACTCGCTGGCTGACTTGTTTGACGATCGATCCGATCGCTTTCGGTGCAGATAGAGAACAAGTTCGTTTAGCACTTGCTGAAGAGAAAATAGAAGCGCGTCCGGTTTGGAAACCTTTGCATTTACAACCAGTTTTTGCTGATTGTGAATGTATGGGCGGTGTCGTGGCTGAAGAGTTATTTGAGTACGGGCTTTGTTTGCCTTCTGGCTCTAATTTGACTGAGGTCGATTTAGAGCGGGTGACAAGTGCGATCGCCCAAATTCACAAAGAAAATGGATGATACAGCAGATTCCACGTTTGTGAAGGACACCGCGGGATCGATCTATCCCCGCCGTAGGGACACTCCAGGAGCCCATAGGTGTCAACTTAAGCCTGAAACCCTTGGTATCTCTTGCTTTTACCTAAGTCTAGATCCCCCTAAATCCCCCTTAAGAAGGGGGACTTTGAGAAGACTCCTGTCCCCCCCTTCTTAAGGGGGGCTAGGGGGGATCTAGATTTAATAGTCAAACAGCAGTCTCTGACTGGGTTTGAGCTTAAGTTGACACCAATGGGCATTGCCGTTTCCCTACTTCATAAACCTGGAATACTCGGCGGTTGAAACCGCTACTACACAAACAAAGTCCGCCCAACGCGAGACTAAGAAATGAGGGGGATATTTAAGCTGGATTTGATATTACTCATTCCCATTAATTTTCCTACCATTCTTCCAGTGCGATCGCAATTCCCTCTTTCAATCCCGGTTCGAGATTGTCTTGTTTCAATAAACTTTCTAATTGCTGTCTGGCCTCAACAGGATCTAGCTGTTTGAGCGCTGCCATGCAGTGCAGCCTGACGCTGTTGTCTGCATCCGCCAACATTGAAATCAGAGCGTCTAGCCCTCTCCTATCTCCTAATTTTCCTAACCCTAAAGCTAAAGATTTTTTGATTTGAGGCGAGTGCAGAGCCGGATGACGGGTTTTGATCCAATCCATCAGAATTGCAGCAGAAGAGGCTTTTAATTCCGGCTTTTCTACTCTCCCTAAAACAGTGACAATCTCTTGACAAGCCGTAGAGTTTATGTTAATAAATCGCGCAATTAAGGTTTGCTGCAAATAGTCTAAAGCGGTTGCAGTTTCCATCCAGCCTAAAGCCCGAACAGTTTCGATTTGCAATTCCAGCGGAGTTATTGGCGATCGCAATAATTCAAATAAAGCCGCCGCTGCTGCATCGGTTTTCAGCCGTCCGAGCGTCATCGCAGCCTGGTGACAAACTTCTGCATGGAGGTCCCACAGCAAAGGTGACAGCAACTCAACTAAATCCCATTCTGGATCCAAGTAAGCACGAACCCCCAGAGCTCGCGCAGCTTCTTTTCTAACTGCTGTCGCCGGATCTTTCAATGCTGCTATCAGTACCCCCGAAATGCGGATGTCGTGAAAGCTACTCAAGGCCTCGATCGCAGCCAACCGCACGGCTACTTGGGAGTCTCTGACTACACTTAACAGCGGTGGGATGGTTTCACTGTGCCGAATTTGAGCAAGTGCTTCTGTTGCCAACAGTCGGGAATCTTTTGACAATAACAGAGTTGCTAGGGATGCTACTGCTGTCGGGCCCAAATTCCCTAGGGTTTCGGCTGCGATTTGACTCAATTCTTCGTCGGAATTTTTGACTAATTTTGCTAAAGCTTCAATCACTTCGGGGCGATCGAACTTTCCGAGGATGCGGGCCGCAAACCACCGCTGTTCCCTGTCTGCGTCTTCGTCTTCCAGAAGGGAAATTAAGGGTGCGATCGCCACTGTTCCCAGATTGGGCAATATTTTAGCAATTTCCCACCGGTCTTCAAAATCGCCCGACTCTAAAACTTGTATTGCTAAACTTACAGCCAACTCTAAATTGACGGTTTCCGGCGGCTGCTGTCCCTTGAGTGGCAGTTGCTGCAAGCATTGGACCAGGGATGGCCAGTTTTGGCGATCGGCAGCGACTTGTGCTTGTTCTAAAATGTTAGACATAATATCCAATCATAAATTGTAGAGGCGGGTTGAGTTAGGGTCTATCTTATGAGCGAGCTAGCTGCTGCTTTCACCCGCCCTCACCCCATGTTATATTCATTTGTACCACTTACTTACCAATTGTCAATTACCAATTACCCCTCGTAACAAATAACCAATAACCAATAACAAATAACAAATAACAAAATGAAAAAAGCTCTGTTTTTAGTAAACCAACACTCCCGAAAAGGGAAACAGCTATTATCTCAAGCCACAGCAGAATTACAAACACTGGGTTTTGAGCTAATAACAGAATCTACAGCCCACCCCCGCGACCTTCCCGACACAATTCGGCGCTACCAAAATCAAGTTGAATTAGTCATAGTCGGCGGTGGCGACGGCACTCTCAATGCAGCCATAGAAGGTTTGCTCGATACTAAGTTACCCTTGGGTATTTTGCCGATGGGAACTGCTAATGACCTAGCTCGCACTCTGGGAATTCCTACATCTTTACCGGAAGCTTGTCAAGTAATTGCCAACAATCAAGTCCGACTGATAGATTTAGGTTGGGTAAACGGCAAGCATTTTTTTAATGTAGCAAGTTTAGGATTGAGCGTGCAAATTACCGAGCGGCTGACTAAAGAAGTGAAGCAGCGCTGGGGAGTTTTCGCTTATGCTTTCACTGCATTACAGGTACTTTGGTCAGCGCGACCTTTCCGAGCAGAAATTATGGTTAATCATCAATCTTTTTATGTAAAAACTATTCAAATTGCTATTGGAAACGGTCGCTATTACGGCGGCGGCTTGACAGTTGCCGAGGATGCAAGAATAGACGATCGGCGACTAGATTTGTACAGTTTGGAAATCAAAAATTGGTGGGAAATAATTGCTTTGCTGCCAGCAATGAGGCAAGGAAATCATTCCACTTTACCCAACGTTCGCACCTGGGAAGCTCAAGAAATTGAAGTATATACTAGCAAACGCCGTCCGATTAATACCGACGGTGAAATCACAACTTACACCCCTGCAAAATTTCGAGTCATTCCCAAAGCTTTAGCAGTTATAGCTCCCTAATAACTCACCACTTATATATATTTGTGTTGTAGAACAGGCATCTTGCCTGTTCATATATTAGCCAGGTTCCTAGAGCAGCCACGTTCATATATTAGCCACGGGCAAGATGCCCGTGCCACAATTAATTGATCGCTCAATAAATTGTGTTGTGAAACAGGCATCTTGCCTGTTCCTATATGGGCAAGATGCCCGTGCCACAATTAATTAATCGCTCAATAAATTGTGTTGTGAAACAGGCATCTTGCCTGTTCCTATATGGGCAAGATGCCCGTGCCACAATTAATTGATCGCTCAATAAATTGTGTTGTGAAACAGGCATCTTGCCTGTTCCTATATGGGCAAGATGCCCGTGCCACAATTAATTGATCGCTCAATAAATTGTGTTGTGAAACAGGCATCTTGCCTGTTCCTATATGGGCAAGATGCCCGTGCCACAATTAATTGATCGCTCAATAAATTGTGTTGTGAAACAGGCATCTTGCCTGTTCCTATATGGGCAAGATGCCCGTGCCACAATTAATTGATCGCTCAATAAATTGTGTTGTGAAACAGGCATCTTGCCTGTTCCTATATGGGCAAGATGCCCGTGCCACAATTAATTGATCGCTCAATAAATTGTGTTGTGAAACAGGCATCTTGCCTGTTCCTATATCAGCCACGGGCAAGATGCCCGTGCCACAATCAATCAATTAATAATCGCCTCCAGCGCCATATTCCCAGGCTTCAATTAATCGGTGAAAGTAGTATTGCTGCTCCGGTGACAACTTTTGTACCTGCGGTTCTATGACTTTCCCCAAAGGTTGCAATCCCGTATAAATTCCTAAATTCACATAATGAACCATCCAATATAACAAATTAGCTATTCCCACCTGCGGGATGATTTTCATAACTAATCCGGGATGGCTAATTGCTGTTTTAAAAAGCGTTTTGGATAAAGCTGGAAATAGCACTATATCCTGAAGAAATGGTTTAATAACTGGTTCTCCTAAATCTTCCATTACCTGAAATACGCTAGCCAAAAGTTGATTAATTTGATTGGGTTCTATTTTTTGATTGACAGCAGCACTCATGGAACGCTGAAACAACCATGTAACTGATAGATTGGGCTGGTACGGTTGCAAAAGTGCGATCGCATTTTGACTGAGACTGTCGCTTGTCAAAGCTTCATCAATTCCCAGAGTCAAGCGTTTGAGGTGGCGCACCATTGCGCCGAATCCTCCGAAGCTGAGGGGAGATTGGCTCCCGCTACTGTCTCCGACTGGGAGAATGCGATCCCAGGGCGTTTTTAGCGGACTTTGGCGATAGCATGGAAAGAATCCGTAGAGCGCTCTTTGAAATTTTAGTTGGTTAAGTTCGACGTTTTGATATTGTGGTAGCAGTCGCAAATAGTCTTCAAATAATGTTTCTAAACTGAATCTTTCTGTGTCGGCGTCTAGGTAAGTAAATAGGTAAGTTGTGCGGCCATCTCGTGCGGGAAATGCTTCCCAAAAATATTGGCAATGATTTTGCATTGGGGTGAAGGATGCAAATATATCGCCGGTGTCGTTTTTGGGGAATCCTTGAGCGCAACTACCGACTACTAAACACACGGCGTCGGGTTTTTTTCCTTGTCTTGCTTGTCGCACAATGGGGGAAAAGTGTCCCATTGCGTCTAGTAATAATCGGGTTTTAAATAAATTTTTAGCTGCTTGTGAATCTGTAGTTAAAGATTCTACTGCGACTCCATCTGGGTGAATTGTTGCTGTATGAAATGGTGTATTTTCAAATAGTTTGCCTCCGGCTTGGAGGAATCGCTGTTTGAGGGTTTCGAGGAGGTAAACTGGGTCTATGCCGATGTTTAGTACGTCGCGTACCCAGATATCGGGGGTGTTGGGAAAGCTGATGCGGGCTGGGTTGTATTCGGTAGCAACTGCTTTTTCGATCTCTGCAACCGATAGCAAATTTAGTTCTACGAATGCGTCTAATTCTTTGCGAGAAATGTTCCATTCTTGCTCGCGCCCGCGCAGTGTACCGCGTTCGAGTAACGCAACTCGCCAACCCCGCACGGCTAAGGCGGTACCGATTAATATTCCGAGGGTGCCGCCACTGATAACTATGTCGAAATCGAGGGTTTCGAGGGGTTGTGGGCTGTGTTTTACAGATTCGGGTACGGGTGCGGTGTTTTGTTTGAGGTTTTCCCAGAGTCGATCGACCTTTCGTAAGCCTCCGAGGGCATCTCCCGGTAGTTGGGAGAGAATTTGTTCGGTGAGAGACATCGGTTTTAATATTACTTTATCTTAATTTTATGCCGTCTCAACAAAATACGATCGCCATTTTTCCAAAAAGAGCGATCGTACTTTGTTATTTGTCGGAGAGTTAACTCTCAGTTGCAGAAAGGCTTACTTCTTCAACTTGTAGCCTCGCGCACAAAATGCGATCGCACATAATTGCACCCGCCTCCACACTTTTGCAAACTTCCAACTGAGCTTCGGGTAGCGCTTCAAACAATAAACATTCCCCCGGAAACACCGTCCGTTCAAAATACCAATTAGGAATGTTGGTAATTCTAGCAATTTGAATTTTGCTACTTGTATTTATATACCAGCAAAGAATTCGCATTGCAGGATCAGAAATTACCTCAGTGATTGTTGAAATCATATTTTTAACTGGCAGAGTGAAATCGTGTATTTTTGGGAGCCATCTTACTCTTCTAAATATAGCAGAAAACCATTTTTCTGCTATGGCCAGAGCATTTTTTCGCTGGATTAATCAAGTTCGCCTCCAATATCCTCATAAAGCCGATGAAAAAGGTTCAAGTCCTAAAGAACAAGCCGGCCATCCGCCTCTCACAGGTGCGTTCAGCAATTGACAGTTACCTGCTGATCCCCTCTGAAATTCGTAGTGACGGCAAAAACTACATTTAGAAGTAGATTTTTTGCCCATCTCACCAATCGTAAGGTTGAGTTGGCTGTGGGGTGCTGGGCGCTCTAAAATTTGAGTGTTCATCAAATCGCTTTTTATATCTTCGCTCTCAAGTATGACAGTCAGATATTTGCGGGCGCGTCTATCCCAAGGCTTAGTTAACCTTGGTAATATCTTTAGGGAGCGTTACAAATTATATCAATTTCTATCTAAAAAGTCTAGGGATCAATTAAATATCTCTTCATCTCAGCCGCTGACAATGGCTGAGTCCGGGCTGCCCCGTGCCGATTTTTACTACCTATAAGGATACACCTAATTATCCTCCCCTAGCTTGCTAAACAAAGTCGATAAAATTGTATTGGAGAATAAAAAACCTTCTGGATCGCTCAACCTCAGATGGCCCGACCTCGGCGGCTTTTCACCCTCTCTTAAAGTTGCGCGAACTCCGTCCGATCGCACAATTTCCACCCATCCTTGCCGCCAGTAAGGCTGTAAACACTGCCAAATTCGATCGACCGTTTTTTGACCGAACCGATCGGCGAGCCCAGACCAACTCAGCCCGGATGCTAAACGCAAACCCAGCATCAGCGTTTCTAACAAAACTGCATTTTCCGACATTGGCAAATCTGGCTGGCTTTCCCCAAGCTGGTTTGGGGAATTTCGAGCCGAGAGCTCCCGCACCCATTGATAATATTCTTGAGTTTTGCGAGGCCTTGTCAACCGCACCCCCTGCACGTAACTTGCCGCCCCCATTCCCAACCCGTAATAAGCGCGATTTTCCCAATAAACGCGGTTGTGGCGACACTGATGGCCCGATCGAGCGTAATTAGAAATCTCGTAATGTTCGTATCCCGCACCTGTCAGAATTTCCCGCGCCAAACGATACATTTGAGCAGCGGTTTCATCCGCAGGAAGCGGCTGTGCACCTGCTTGAAAGTATCGACCAAAAGCAGTTACAGGTTCAATAACTAAGTCGTAACACGACAGGTGAGTCGGGGAAATTTCCACCGCCGATTCTAGGGAAGCTTGCCACTGTGTTAAAGTTTGGTGTGGCAGTCCCGAAATTAGGTCTAAACTGAAATTGACAATATTAGCCGATCGAATGATCTCCACTGCTGCAAAAATTTCCGCGACAGAATGCGATCGCCCGCAAGAGAGCAACAATTCATCCTGAAAAGCTTGCGTACCCAAACTAACTCGATTTACCCCAGCCGCCACATATCCTCGCAACTGTTCTAAATTAAACGTACCCGGATCTATTTCGAGGGAAATTTCCGCCTCAGCAGCAATCCCAAATTGGCGATCGAGAGTTTCTAAAATATTGCTCAACTGACTCACCGAAAGCAGCGAAGGCGTCCCGCCACCAAAAAAAACCGTGTTCAGGGATTCCCCTAAATTTGGCGTTTCCTGAATTTCCTGACATAGCACGTCTACATATTGCACAATCGTGCCTGAATTCTCGCCATTTTTGCGATCGCCCACCACAAACACCGGAAAATCGCAGTAGTAGCAGCGACGACGACAAAAAGGTATGTGTAGGTAAGCCGAACTGGGAACACCGGAATTTGCCACTTGCGAACCAGTCTCCAATTCAAATGTTAAATAATCTGTGGTAATGCTCATCACATTTAATTGGGAAATTGACACTTCAAACCTTTAATTTTCATTAAATCATGATTAATTTTTATGAATTTTTTGAGGTAATTTCACCAACATCGCCCAGGGAGCGATCGGCTCTTTCAGTTTAACCGCAACAGTTGTTGCGTCGGCAGCAATTCCTGAAATTACCGCTCCCTCGGCCGTTGGTAGCAATGGAGCAGCTCGCTATGGCTGGTGGAATGCTGAGCACTGCGGGCGATCGCACGAGCCCGTAAGCGTGCAACGAAAGAAAAATAACTTTATGAAAATCCGCCAGTACAGATAGAGATATCCGATCGCAACTTAGGAAAAACTCTTAGCACCGGAAAGATATAATGTAAACAAATTCATTGGTCAGAAAAATGCTAGATGCAATCATAATTATCTCATTCATCATCGCAGGGGGTGGGATCGGCTATTACGGAGTCGAGCTCCTACCGACCAACCTCCTAGAGCAAGTCACCAACATAGAAGGTTTGAGCTCCGTACTCGGCTCTTTTGGGGCATTAATTGGCTTCGTGCTCGGATTAGTGGCTCAAACCACCTACCGGCGCGTCGAAAAACAATTCCGGGATATGCCCGTAGAAATGCTGCTCACGCGGGCGATCGGCTTAATCATCGGACTACTCGTAGCCAACCTGATGCTCGCCCCACTATTCCTCCTGCCAATTCCCCGCGAGTTTGGCTTCATCAAACCCCTAGTCGCAGTTTTAGGTAGCGTCATGTTCGGCTTCACAGGCGTCAACTTGACAGACACTCACGGCCGAGCTTTCTTACGACTGATCAACCCCAAAAGCTTAGACACAGTGTTGGTAGCCGAAGGCATATTCAAGCCAGCCGCCGCCAAAGTTGTCGATACAAGCTGCATCATAGACGGACGAATTGAAAACCTACTAGAAACAGGTTTCCTAGAAGGTCAAATTATCGTGCCCCAATTCGTTCTCCAAGAATTGCAACTAATAGCTGATTCCGCCAACGACCAAAAACGGGTACGAGGACGGCGCGGCTTAGATATTCTCAACCGCATCAAAGAAACTTATCCAGAACGGATTCAAATTCACTCCGCTGACTACGAAGATATTGCTACAGTCGATGCCAAATTAGTCCGCTTTGCTTTGGATATCGACGGCATTCTGCTAACCAACGATTACAATTTATCCAAAGTAGCTACCGTACAAAAACTGCCAGTTTTAAATATTAACGATTTGACTCATGCAGTGCGTCCGACTTATTTACCCGGAGACACCATCGAACTCAAAATCCGCAAAGAAGGCAAGGAACCATCTCAAGGAATTGGCTACTTGGATGACGGCACAATGGTTGTCGTCGAAGCCGGCAGCAGCTACGTCGGCGGCGAAGCCAGAGTTGTAGTCACAAGCGCTTTGCAAACAACCGCAGGCAGAATGATTTTTGCCCGCCCTCAAGAATCCGTCATTGTTTGAAATTCACTAAAAATGGCCAGAGCAATTAGAATTAAATATTGCGATCGCTGTTCCCAATCTGCCTCGACTCTCTACCGCGCCCGGTACGACGAGTCGGGGCAGTGTTTTTTTCTATGTCTTAACTCTTGGGAATCCGTAATTAAAAATAATCCTTTTTACAAGGCGGCACTTGGAAAGCTAAAAAGAAAAGCAGTCAGTAGTTATTAGTTATTAGTTATTAGTTATTAGTTATTAGTTATTTGTTTAGGACTTACGCACAGACTCTACTTGTAGGGTGCGCCCATCAGCACCTTACTACTACAATACCCAGAGCCCCGACAACTTCTGCGAAGTCGGGGCTCTAACAGCGAGATCGTTCTACGTTTAATTAAGTTGATCTACTTATAGCGGTTCTCAAGAAAGTGAGGTATGCCCTATGCCCTATGCCCTATGCCCTATGCCCTATGCCCTATGCCCTATGCACGTCGGGCACCGCACTGTTACTGAGAAAGGCTATACATCTTCATATATTGCCTCGATCGCACATTTAAAATTAACAGTAGCCAACTCAACTTCTTCCCCTGGACTGTAAGGATGAAGCACCCACAAACCCTCGGCATTCCGGCGAAAACACTCGACACCAACTCTTTCTTGATTGATTAATACATATTCTTCTAAAGTTTCACACTTGCGGTAATCTGCAAACTTGTCACCTCTATCAAAAGCCGCTGTTGTCGGCGATAAAACTTCCACAATTAAGCGCGGGTAGCGAATGAAATCTTCCGCAGCATTTTTGTCCCGTTCATCACAACTCACCGCTACATCGGGATAGTAATAACAATCTGCTGCCTCAATCCGAACTTTCATGTCTGCCATGTAAGGTATGCAGCCACTTCCCCGAAGATGGTTTCTGAGCAAAGTTGCTACGTTGAGAGTAATAATAACATGAGCTTTGCTTGCCCCTGCCATTGCATAGATTTCGCCTTGTCTGTACTCGTGTTTGATCGGGCTGACTCTCTCGCCTGCTAAATAGTCTTCGGGAGAGACGTAGGTGTAGCTTTTACTTGCAGTCATAAAATTTTGAGGTTGGGGAGGATTTCACAATTATAGTCGATCGGCTCAAAGTCATTTTTTCAGGCAGATTTGCTATAACTTCCTTCCAGCCTAATATAATAGATATCTCCAGCAAAACCATTCAAGGGCAGGCTTTGGGTCTCCCCCACAAGAATTGTTGGAGAAGTCGAATGTATAAAGCCTTGCCTTTAGCAAAAACCAACGCGAGAGTTTAAGGAAAATAAATTCCATGTCCAATGCAATCATGGTAATTTTTCCCCATCGGGAACAATACACCTGGGTTTTTGACGACGATAAAGTCGGACTTGTGCGGGAACCGTTTGTTCAGGGCGTCCCCGAAATGATAGATGTCCTTGTCGCAGACATCCCCAATGCCGAAAAAGGTTTTCGACTGTTATTTTCAGCAACACCTTTTCCCGGATATCAAGCAGAAATGGTGTTGTTAAGAGAAGAATACGGCGGCAACTGGTACCGGTGGGAATCGAAAAATATGGAAGGCTGGCTGTGTCCGGCTATGTTCAAATATTTTACCCAAGCACCGCCCAAGTTGTACTGCCAAGCCGAACAAATTAAACCATTAACATAACAGTCCATGAAAAACTTGTCAATCTTGCAAAAAAGCTTTTTTAAACCGGTCGATCGAGTCTCTAGAAAAAAGCCAAAATTAGCCCTGTATATGTTGGGGCTGTTTTTGCTGTTTCTCACAGCAGCAATCGCGGCAGCCCTCGGGGCAATTACCGCCCTGTTATCCCCCGTGGAACCGCAAATTATTACTAGAGTGCTAGACGCTACCGGGCTCCCTGAGAGCAAGCCCGCCCGTTCTGGATACCGCCTGTCGCGGCCAGTTAATATCTTAATCATGGGAGTTGACCGCGTACCACAAGTTGCGGCAAATTCCTCTAAAAGTTTTGACGGTCGTAGCGATACAATACTCTTATTGCACCTCGATCCTAGAGATAAATCTATTAGTTTGCTTTCGGTGCCGCGAGATACTAAAGTCAAAATTCCCGGAGTTGCTTTCAGCAAAATTGGCGAAGCAAATGCTAGAGGAGGATCAGCTTTAGCGGCGCGATCGATCAGCAGTATGCTGAACAATGTGACCATCGATCGATACGTGCGAATTAGCACCGATGCGTTTCGCGAATTAGTCGATTTGTTGGGCCAAGTGGAAGTATTTGTACCCCGCGCGATGTCCTATACAGATAGTGCCCAAAAGTTAAGAATCAACTTAGTGCAGGGATGGCAAACTCTCAACGGAGAACAAGCAGAACAATTTGCTCGATTTCGCAATGACGGTTTAGGAGATGTCGGCAGCATTGGGCGTCAGCAATCTTTAATTCAAGCTATTCGGAACCGACTTGTAAGTCCATCAGTAGTGGTGCGGCTACCGGAAATTATTCGATTGATGCAAAAATATGTCGATACAAATCTAAAATTTGAGGAAATATTGACTCTGGCAAATTTTGGTGTGCAATTAGAACCAGATAATTTTAAAATGGTGATGTTGCCTGGACGTTCTAGTTCAGAAGAAGGCGATTTGAGGAGTTATTGGATTGTAGATGCGATCGGGCGCGATCGAATTATGACACAATACTTCAAGCAAGGCTTGTTAGATTTTGCACAAGGGCGATTTGGCAATCCCAGCCAGTCTGTTTTGCCCAGCCAACTCAAAATAGCCGTCCAAAACGCTTCTAGCAACCCAAAAACAGCTAAAACCCTTGCTAGCTTTCTCAGAAAAAAGGGGTTTTATAATGTATATGTCGTTCAGGATTGGCCTGACAAGCAGCGTCAAAGCCAAATTATTGTACAGCAAGGCGATTTAGAGGCCGCGAATATCCTTCAAAAAGTCTTAGGCGACGGTAAGATTGAAGCAGCTTCGATCGGTGAAATCGCTTCTGACTTGACAATTCGCATCGGCGAAGATTGGGTCAAACGATTTAATTAGTTATTAGTCAGTAGTCAGTAGTCATTAGTCATTAGTCATTAGTCATTAGTCAGTAGTCATTAGTCAGTAGTCAGTAGTCATTAGTCATTAGTCGTTCAATCCAAAATCTCAAATCTCAAATCTAAAATTGCCCAATGTCCAATGCCCAATGCCCAATTCCCCATTCCCAATTTCCATGAAAAGTATATTCCGAATTTTTCTGAGCCTGATTTTAAGTTTAGTTATAGCTTTTGGGTGGGTGATGCTGAGCGCTACTCCCGCATTTGCCTTACCTAAAACCAATGTGAATTACACTAACATTAATTTGGACCATCGCGATTTTTCTAACGCTGATTTAGCCGGTGGAACATTTGTAGCTGCTGAGATGCGGAATACAAATTTTCAAGGTGCTGATTTAACTAATGCAATTTTGACTAAAGGAGTTTTGCTCAATGCCAATTTGTCCGGTGCTAACCTCTCCGGTGCTTTGGTAGATAGAGTGACATTTGATGGCGCTAATTTAACAAATGCTAATTTTACTGAGGCTATTTTGACTCGAACTCGGTTTTACAATGCGGCCATTTCCGGTGCTGATTTTACTGATGCGATTATCGACTCCTATCAAGTGAATCTCCTGTGCGAAAAAGCAGAGGGAATTAATCAAAAAACGGGGGTTTCTACGCGAGAAAGTTTGGGATGCAGGTAAAAGCTGTGGGCTAATTTATTCTATATTAATAAGTTTGTAGTGAGGGACTTCAGTCCTCGTCGCTCCCCCCTAGCCCCCCTTTTTAAGGGGGGAATAAGAGTTAAGTAGGGTGCTTAGGTTGCACCTTACTACTGGGATTTGTGGGTATTCTGTTTTTTATCGAGCCCTACAAATGCTGGTGCTTGTAGTACCAACTACCAAATCCGAATTCAACTGCAAATCTAAATCGGTGTCGGGATTCACAACATACAAATCGACTTTATCTCTACCCAAAAACACTCCGATCAAACTCCCGATTCCAGCGCCACCGAGCACTTCTTCAGTCGCGATCGCCCGATCGCCCGTAACACCTGCGATCGCGGCGGCGGCGGCAGCACCCAAAGCCGTATTCTTAATCAGATTACCAACATTAACGCCCTTAGTCACACTTTCCTTCTTAGTAATCAGTTGCGAAGTAGCATTCAGAGGTACTCTGCTACCATTGAGTATGCTTAATTCTTGGGCTACAAACTGAACGCCCCCAGAAGTCGATCGCAATTCGCCGCTCACTTTCGAGCCTTCCGGTACAAGCACTTTACCATCATTGCTCACCAGATCCGCAGCCACTGTCAGCGTAATCGGAGACTTATCATTTGGGCCAAGCAGAATCTTGTCTTTTGTGTACTCGACGAGGATACGAGCACCGCTAGGAATTTTCACTGCTACAGTCTCGCTAACATCAACCTTGGCAATATAGGGAGAATTAATTGCTTTTGCTTGATTAGTATTGACTAAAACTTGATAAATAAAAGCAGCTACTTCAGCCCGCGTTGCTGACTGGTTAGGCTTCAGAGATTTCGGATTAGGATAGCTGACAACCATCTGTCTTTCCGTAGCAGCAGCAACACTTTTGACAGCATAGTTTTGAATTTCAACCGCATCATTATAGTAGCTCAGAACATCTTGAAAATTGCAAATAGGCTCATAGCCCAGCCCATTATTTAAAGCGACTACAACTTGAACGCGAGGAATCTGCTGTGAGGGCCTGAAAACATTGCCGGGATAACCCGACATCCATCCCATTTCATAGGCTTCTGCGATCGCCCCCCTTGCCCAAAAATTCGATTGAACATCCACAAAACCAACAGCAGCGCGGGTTTTTGCCTTGTTCACAGAACGAATCATTGCCGCGAATTCCGCTCGCGTCACGGGTGCATCCGGGCGGAATCTGCCATCAGGAAATCCTTTGATAATGCCTCTTTCTGACAAATCTTGAATAAAGTCTTTGGCCCAGTAGTTATTGTTGACATCAGAAAAAGCTGTTTGAGCAAAAGATGGGGCGGGATCTAGCATCGGGGCTGCGGTTCCTGCAATGGTTCCCAATGTTAATAAAATAGATGTACCGGATTTAATGCGATGAAATACAGACATTTTTATGTTCTCCAATTTACTGTTAGCAATTTATTAAAGGATTTGTCCTCTGTTATGTAATAATTATGCAACAATCTGATTTTTCTTGCAGGGAAGATACGGTCTTTTAAAATAAATAAATTTCTGGTATTTTCGGGATTGTAAAATCCTTAAATTCCTTAAAGTCTTTATGTTCCTTATCTCCTTTATCTGCCTTGTCTCTGTGATTAACAGGATTTACGGACAAAGCCGTTTGAGAAGAACTGCGAGTTCCCTTGACATGATCTCGCGCACATGAGAATATTAGCTATAGAGACACATCGCATCAACTAGAGAACAAAAATATGAGCGCAGACGAACATATCTTGCAATTACCTCATATAAGTTTAAAGAGCAGAACACTACTGCCGGAAGAATCTGGAATATATTACGTTGTCGATGAAACATCCATAATTTGGTACATCGGAAAAGCCAAGAATCTACGCACCCGATGGACAGGTGACAGCCACCACAGACTAGATCAATTACAAAAGCAACGAAAAAAGCAGTTTACTATCTACTACGAATTATTGCCTGAATCGCTACTCGATCTTATCGAACAGCAGCGGATTGAGCATTACAGCCCGCAGTTGAATGGAACTAAAGTCAAGGCTAAGAAATTACATCCAACCGAGACATTGTTACGGCAAACGTTATTTAGCCTTGCCCCTTACAGTTTTGTATTAGGTGTAGAATCCGCCCGAAAAGAAGATATTAAATTCATCGAAGATTCTATCTATAGGCTAGATAATTGGAGAGTTAAAAAGGCTCTTTTGCCTCTAATTGTAATACACATTTGCATCAATTTAAGTGAAATAGGCTACAACTGGAAATCAGCAATCCGTTTCCTGAAAACAATTTTTAGAAAGCGCAGTAATTATTATAACAACTGGGAATTTGCTTATAAAGGTAAACCAGTTTATGAATTTGCTATGAGAAGATTGTTGGTCAATGGCTTCGCTATAGAAGTATATGGAATCGACAAAGAAGCATTTGAATACATTCAAGGCTACGATTTGACTCAAGTGGCAAATGTAGAGATTAGGACTGTTGATGACGCTTCTTTAGCCATCCTAAAAAATAATTGTTTGCTTCGAGTTGCAGGAATATCTTTGGCTAATGATAACCAAGATTATCCATACGATCAACTTTCCCGCAAGGCTATAGAACGAATTCATCCTTATAAACAAGATTTGGTTAAATTACTTTTTAATGAAGATATCGATTTAAGTAAGCTGCAAGTATTACCAATAGATACAAGAACTCTCCGCGATAGTAAGACGGGTCTGCTTGTAAGGTTGGCAAACATTGTTCAGAAAAAACAATATCTCGCGGCATTTTTAACGGAACGCGGTATTGACTTAAATCGTTATGAGGTAAATAGGTATCTAGAGCAACTACCAAAGGACGATAATTATATGGACAGCCTCAGAGATAAAAGAATGACTATCTTTGTCAAGCCATTTTTTGTTGTTAATAACCAAGAAATTTATTCAGAAGCCACAGTAGATAGAGTGTTTTGGTTACTGCTAGAAACCTACTTGTCTGGTTTTGCTAAAGTAAAGCTGAACGAAGAAGAAGCATCTGCAAGCAAAGCGTATCTATTGCCTAGAAGATGTATGTCACCTGCTATAGTCACTGTCACCCTAAATGGGAAATGGAAAGCAGATATTCCATTTGGTGCTAAAGATAATATGTCGTACAATGCAAGTATAGAGGCGATCGCAAGTCTGTTACAGGCCAGCGGAATACCTAAGCTGAAGTTCTCATTCACACTGGAGTCTTAACGCACATAGCTGTTTGCAAAAGAAAGAGTTGTGGTAGGGTGCGTCAGGTTTTATGTTCTAAATTTGCACAAAAATTATGATTCTGACGCACCGTTTGTTGCGTGGTGCGTCAGTTGTGAGATTGTTGGTTTGTATCGAAAATAATGCGAGCTGACGCACCCTACTACTAACTCGACGCACATAGCTGTTTGCAAAAGAAAGAGTTGTGGTAGGGTGCGTCAGGTTTTAGGTTGTAAATTTGCACAAAGATTATGATTGTGACGCACCGTTTGTTGCGTGGTGCGTCAGTTGTGAGATTGTTGGTTTGTATCGAAAATAATGCGAGCTGACGCACCCTACTACTAAACGCACATAGCTGTTTGCAAAAGAAAGAGTTGTGGTAGGGTGCGTCAGGTTTTATGTTCTAAATTTGCACAAAGATTATGATTGTGACGCACCGTTTGTTGCGTGGTGCGTCAGTTGTGAGATTGTTGGTTTGGAGCGAAAATAATGGTAGCTGACGCACCCTACTACTAACTACTGACTAATAACTAATGACTAATGACTACTGACTAATGACTACTAACTAATGACTACTGACTAATGACTAATACTCGCGATCGGCTCCCAAGTGATGACATCTTCAAATAAAGCTTGATACCCCGCTACATTGGGATGCAGCCCATCTGCAATCAGGTGCGATCGCCACCAATCACTGCCCCGATTTATCCATTTATCAAAAATATCTAAATAGGGAATCCCCCGCAACTGACAAGCTAACTTCGTCGCCTCTTTATACCGATATTGGTCGGTATGATTGTAATACAAACAATCTTGAAAAGGCATTTTACGTTCATCAATCGGCACCATCCCGACAAATATTACCGGGCCAAGTTGTCTGGACAGGTTTAATAAATTGTCCAAAACAGTTTTAAAATGTTCAAAATCAGTATAATTGCGCCCCCTCGGCGATTGCACTCTCGCCGTATCGTTGAGGCCTACCGAAAGTATAATGGCATCCGGGAGGCGATTTCTGAGCTCGCCACGGTGTCTAAACTCGTTTTCTAGCCGTTGCGCGACTTGATGGGTGCGATCGCCCCGCACTCCCAAATTGTAGAGCACGTGCCCAGGGCTGTCGGGACACATCCACTGTCGCCGCAGCCTTTCTACCCAGCCGCCGCCCACACCATCGCCGAAACCGTAGATTAAACTGTCTCCGAAAGCTACCAATTTGAGGGGATGAGAATTGCTCCGATGCAATTGGAGAAAGGAATAGGCGGTCGCTGCCTGCATAACTAATGATACTCTGTAAATAATTTACGAATTTTTACATACTAAACTAGAATGTAGCATTCAGATAAAGTAGGTAGTCTCATGCTTAAGCGTCCAACTTTCGATTCAACTCAGCTAACTCTTCGGGCGGAAGAGCTGATCAGTGCTGCTTCCAACCGATACCGGATTACGGTACAAGTGGCGAACCGCGCCAAACGCCGCCGCTATGAAGATTTTGACAATATGGACGATCACCAAATGAAACCGGTGATGCGGGCGATATTTGAGATGTCTGATGAGTTGACTCAGTCAGAAATTATCGGCGATACCTAATAGTCCATAGGTGTCAACTTAAAACTGAAACCATCTGTATTTTTCGTTGATATCGAAGTCTCGATCCCCCTAAATCCCCCTTATTAAGGGGGATTTTGAACCCTCCTAGGGCGTGTTTTCAAACTACTGATTATGAACCATATCTCTCGAAGATCCCCCTAAATCCCCCTTAAAAAAGGGGAGTAGGGTGTGAGTAGGGGGTGACTTTGAGACTCTTTCTCCCCCCTTGTTAAGGGGGGCCGGGGGGGATCTTCGAGTTTGAAAACACGCCCTAGCCCCCTTGATTAAGGGGGCTAGGGGGGATAGAGACTTCCATACAAGCGACGTTTATTATGGGTTTTATAAGAAATACCCTGAAAACCCTGTGACTTTAGTCCAGGGATGAAAGGGCGTGGCAGGATTTATCCTGCCTGTTCGTAAGTTTCAATATAACATAATGTTTAACCGTCCCCGGACAAATACTTCTAGCAATTGAGACAAAGGTAAAGATTTGTTTAGGATTAATTAACTTGTTAATTCACGATATATACTCAACCTAGTATCATAACAGCCAGTAAATTAAATGTACGCAGTACAAAAAGATGTTTGGCGTTTAAAGGGACTCGACAAAACCATTGTCGAACAACTACTAAGATGGTCAAATAATCTGTTTAATGTCGGAACCTATGAAAGTCGGCAACAATACTTTAAAAACCAAATCGCAGTTAAATATCCAGATTTGTATAAAATCACCAAAACCAACGAAAATTATGGGTTGCTATACTCTCAAGTTGCCCAGCAATCTCTTAAATCTGTCGCGGAATCTTTTACTTCTTTCCGAGCCTTAGAGAAGTTGGCAAATCAAGGAGAAATCCATCAAAAACCGAGACTACCAAGGTACAGAACCAAAGGGGGAATGTACCCTGTTTCGTATCCCGGTCAAGCCTTAAAGGTAATTGGAAATAAAGTCAGATTACCCCTAGGGAAAAAAGGAAAAGAATACTTTGGGAAAGATGCTATCTGGGTAAATTTACCGGAAAGACTGAAGAATTGCCAGATTAAAGAGCTTCGACTAATCCCTAGAAATGGTGAGGTCTGGGTCGAATATGTCCACGAATCCCTGACTGAACAAGCCCCTAGTTGCAGCTTGGAAGTAACAGGGGTTCTGGGCATCGATCACGGCATCAACAACTGGTTAACTTGTGTCTCTAGCAATGGTAAACCTTTCATCATTGATGGACATAGACTCAAGTCTTGGAACCAATGGTTTAACAAAGAAAAAGCGAGAGTTCAATCAGAACACGCAATACATAAATTGCCCAAAGGTTTCTCGTCAAAAAGATTACAACAGTTGTCGGAAAATCGCACTAGAAGGATGAGAGATGCTGTCAACAAAGCAGTTAGAACCATCGTATATTATTGCGAAAATCACCAAATCAATGTCTTAGTCTTTGGCTGGAACAAGGGACAGAAGCAAGAAGTTAATATGGGGGGAGTGACTAATCAGAATTTTGTCCAAATACCCACTGCTAAAGTCAAAGATAGACTACAACAAGAGTGCGACTTAAGGGGATGGCGATTTGTCGAACAAGACGAATCTTACACATCAAAAGCAAGTTTTTTAGACCGAGACATTTTGCCAGTAAAAGTCGGTGAAAAACCTGACAATTGGCAACCATCGGGTAAAAGAATCAAAAGAGGATTGTACTGTTCTAGCGCTGGGTTGTTAATCAATGCAGATGTTAACGGTGCAGCCAATATCATTAGAAAGTCAAAAGTAGCCATAGACTCAATTCTTGAGCGAGTGGGTAGAGGGTTGCTGACTAATCCTTTGAGAATTAAACTTTGGGCGGATTCATCCCCCAAAGTTTGTCCTTAAGAATCCCCGTGTCTTTAGACCGGGGAGTGTCAATAGCCTCTGAGTGCTTTGTAAGTTTCTGAAGTTATTCTATTTTTAAAGAAATTATCAAAACCGTGAAGAAATTAAAGCAGGGCTTGAGTTTTTTATTCGTTACTTTGAGTGTGGCGATTTTCACGCTTTTGAGCTGGGTATTGGAATCGGGGGAACTTAGACTGTCGGCTGTAGAACCTTCCCTGCTACCGAGTCAAGAGTCTGTTTCTGTGCAACGATTTGCTCAAGAATCCGCGCCGCAGCAACTGAGGGCGCAAGATGCGTGGAAATTTGTGTATGAACGATTGCCTGATTTGCCGATCGCCAATAATTACATTTCTCAAGAAACTGGAAAAGTAGACCCCAATAATACTTTAGTCGGACGGTTGATTCGATATCATGTGTTTGTCAAAGGACGGCCGCCCAATTATCGCTTTGATTGGAAGTTGAGTTTAGCTGACTATTTGGGTGCTACTCCTGATTATTTAGTCGAAAGCGTTTATCCCGGTAAGGACGTTTTGCGTGAAAATCCGATGGAAGGCGATCGGGCTGCGATTCAAAGTTTAAATAGAACTCAGCGGGATGCTTTGGTTCAAGCTTTGGTTGATGTTTTTAGTGGGAATTCCGGGCGATCGCGCGCGCCGACGACGGGGGGAAAACCAGAAGGGCGATCGAACTCGCCGCAGATACCGCAGCCGCAGCCCGGTGATGCAAAGTTGCTGGCACCCTAAGATTTGGTTTCGGTTAGTTCGCGATCGCACGGGTGGTCAGAAACCGGTTTTTTAGGAGAATACAGGTTACAGCCCCCAGAAACGGGCAAACTACTTCGACACTTCCGGCGAATCGGAATGATTTAACCTTTCTAGAACGCAGAGAACGCAGAGGGAGATCGGAGAGAGATGAATAATTCCGATGAAGAGAGGATTTGATATCAGTGATTCACCCAATCTAAAATCCAAAATCTAAAATCTAAAATTGATCGATGGAACGTGTAATTAAGACTGGTGACGGATGGCGTTTGGGATGGCACCCGGATGCGACGGAGTTTCAGGGTTTGGTGGGGGGGGATGGTTGGGCGATCGAGCTAACCGAGGCTGAGTTGAACGATTTTTGCCGACTGTTAGCACAGTTAGCCGCCACCATGAGTCAAATGGCGAGTGAGTTGATGGATGAGGAAAAAATCGCCATTGAAGCCGAAAGCGATTTGCTGTGGGTGCAGGTAGAAGGCTATCCCCAAGCTTACAGCGTGCAGTTGATCTTGAGTGCTGGTAGGAGGTGCGAGGGTTTTTGGTCGATCGCAGCCGCGCCCGGTTTGGTGCAGGCGACAAAAGTTTTAAAAGTTTTTTGATTTTTTTTTGACTTTTTCCTGAATTGATGATATGCTGTTAAAGCTGTCGGGACGTAGCGCAGCTTGGTAGCGCACTACTTTGGGGTAGTAGGGGTCGCAGGTTCAAATCCTGTCGTTCCGATTCAGGAAACCCGCTCATTGAGCGGGTTTTACTGTTTTTATACGCAAATTGCTTTCTTTTGCGGTTCTCACTCTTGGGGTGACAGAATATGTCAAACTCAGACATTGAGTGAGATCAAATTGAGATCTGCCCAAAGGCTCTGTAAATGCGGTGCGCTGAGCGTAGTCGAAGCGTAGTCGAAGCGTAGAAGTTTGTGAACTAACCTGACGGTCAACTGGGTACAGTTAGACCGCAGGCTTCTTTTTCCCTTTTTTCAAGGGCTTTTTTGAGTGACGAAGTTCCCCCGCCACTTGCGGAATTTAGACCAATTATTTTGATAAGTTTGGCTGAATTTTCATCTCGATCCAAAGACTCGCTGCACTGACAAGAATGCCATCGGTATGATAATTCTTTAGGTACTTTATTGAGGCAATTCCAACAGTGTTGAGAGGTTCCTTTCGGGTCAACGAATAGAACGCTTTTACCTAATTTCCAAGCAACGTATTTGAGCGCAACAGCAAATTGACCATGAGCAGCATCAAGCATTGATTTATTCAAACCACTTTTAGCCGCTTGACCATTTAGCAAATAAACTAAATTGCCATCCTCAATGCCAGTCTTGACCTGAGCGCGTCTAGTTAGATTCTTGAGCCTCAAATCTTCAACAACTAATATCGTTTCCGGTTGCATCGGAATGATACCGAGTGACAAGACAGTCGTGTCCCTACCCCATTAATTGTAGGGACACGACTGTCTTGTCACTCCGTTTAGATCATTCCGATGAAGAGAGGATTTAATATAAAACGTCACACTTGCCGAATAAGTTATGTGCTGCCTTGAATTGGAAATCTAGTCGGGATCTAGCTACAAATTGATGAAGTTTAGAAATCTTACCCTTGATAATTTTCCAAGGCTTAGATCCCTTAACTCTATCAGCTAGTTTCGCTTGAAGTCTTGCTAATTTCTCGGCAGATTTCCTCAAAAATCTAGGGTTTTCGATTCGTTCCCCACCTGTTGGTGAGCGGCATAAGTGGTGGATTTTTGTTTCGAGTCGGCCCGCATTGAACAAGCCAAACTCGATTGGACAGAGGGACGGTTTGGTCAGGTTCCTCAAGAGACAGAATTTATCCCAGAATAGCCCCAGCAATCTAACAGGACTTATAGCCTTTCTCAGGTAGATGAGATACGATGTAACTAATTTGAACGGAGTGCAAAATATTGAACGCCTCAAGGTCACACAGCTCTAATTCAATGGAGGGATCGCGCGCCCCGATCGCTCATGCGCCATCGGCTCACAGTCATTGAGCTGCTCACAGGAGTCGATCGCTCACATCTATCAATGATTGCAGAAAGCATCATACATTACTAAAAATGAAATCTTATTCTGTTGACTATGGTTATGGAATGATGCAGTCTCATAGACGACAAAGTAAATTATAAAGAATCGCTCAATCAACAAATTCAGAACCCAGACTCCAGTTCAAAATTCCAGCTACTTGAATCGGTAAAGTCATTGCATTAAATGGCTTAGCAAGCACACCCGCAATCCCGAAGGCTTGCAGTTGATGCGACAAAAAGCTTTTGGCTTTTGCCGTAATGAAGATAACTGGAATGGATGCACTAAATGGGTCTTTTTTAAGTTTTTGAATAAAATTTATCCCATCCGTTTCTAAGTTGGGTGTATCTAGAAGAATGGCATCCACACGCTCAATAGACAGCTTTTTTAAGCCTGCTTGGATAGAAGCAACGGATATAATCTGCCAACCACCAAAACTGCTTAAACAAATCTGCAAAACTTCTCGAACAGAAGTCTCATGGTCAATGAGCAAAATCTGCTTATGAGACATAAAATAAACCGCTTCAACCCTAGAGCTTTTAAAAGATAGCCTAGAAATATAAGAAATTGATGAGAACAATGTAGCTTCAAGAGAGTCTCTAAACGCTCCACCCTAAAAATTGAGCCACCTGTTTCCAAACTTGTCTTGAATTGAACGGCTTAATAATCACTCCGGCTACCCCCATTGCAGCAAAGCGACGACGATCGCTAGGCAATGCTTTAGCCGTCAGCAAAACAACTGGAATCATCTGAGTTTTTAGATCGGCTTGCAGATGCTCAAAGCACTCGAACCCGTCCATATCGGGCATTGAAATATCGAGAATGATGGCATCAAAGGGTTCTGCCTTCGCTTTGAGCAAACCTTCGCTGCCAGACTCGGCCTTCATCACTTGCCAACCACCAAAGCCTTCGAGGGACATCTGTATCACGTCTCGAATGTCCGCTTCATCATCAATCACCAGGATGTGTTTCGTCATAATACTGCCCTTTTTTTGTCAAATCTCCTAAGTTGATGGTGTCGGGGGGAGCGCTATCTCTTGCTTCAAATCAGCTAGCAGTTGTGAGAAGCGGGCCGCTTGCCGTTCTTCTAGCAATGAATTGTTTTTGAGGAGATGTTCGATCGAACGAGCAATCTTCGATCCTTTCGGGTAACCAAACGTTCCCAGTCCACCTACTAACTTATGCGCTTCTTCTCTGGCATTCTCTTGTTGTTCTGGACTCAAATCATGTGTCTGTAGCGCGAATTTCATTTCCTCCAAGACTCTAACCCTCGACTCTAAGGACAGTCTAAATCGCTCTTCCACAGCATCCACTGAAGCTAACACTGTTTCGTGCGTTTGAGTTTCCTTCTCCTCTTTGCTCTCCTGTACCTCTGCGCTCTTTTCGACCGTCGGTGCTGCCTTCAAACGATATCCTAACCCATGAATTGTCTCAATCACTTCTTCAGTAATTCCTGCTGCTTTTAGCCGAATTCGCAGGTCTTTGATCAAAGTTGTTACGGCTGCCTCCGAAGGCGATTGGTCGATCGACCAAAGCCGATCGATAATGGCAGTGCGGCTAAAAATGCGCTGAGGATGTCGCAGAAATAGTTCGAGCAGAGTGTACTCTTTGGGTCTAAAGGTGATTTCCTGCTGCTTATAGGTTACTTGCATCAAGGTAGGATCTAAACACAAATACCCCCAACTCAAGACGGGAGCAGTAGCACTATCCCCACGACGCAATAATGCCCGTATCCGTGCCAAGAGTTGATTGGGATTAAATGGTTTGATGACATAATCGTCTGCTCCAGCATCCAACCCTGCGATCGCATCCTCATTGGAATTTTGAGCAGTGAGCATCAGAATCGGAGTCCAATTGCCTTGGGAGCGCAGTTGACGACAGAGGCTAATTCCATCCAGTTTGGGAATTAATACATCGAGCAAAATCAGATCGTAATCCCACTGCATTAAGAACTCCAATGCCAATTGTCCATCGCTCGCTAAATCGACGGCATAGCGATGGGTAGTGAGATTCGCCCAGAGAAGCGCTGCGATTGCTCGATCATCCTCAACTAATAGAATTTTCATCGGTTAAGCTGCTACGCAGCTAAATTTAATCACCAGAATCTTCTGGTATCCCGGCAATTATACAGTATCCCTGACCGAACGTCAGGGGGTTATTGCCATCAGTCCTGGGCCTAAAGGCGTGAGGATTCTTAAGATATTTCGGTCTTAATATCCCTATTGCGCTTAGTTCCCTGGCTGACCACGTTTGCACGTTACGTGCGTAGTCATATCGACCTAGTGAATGTTTTGGGCGTAGACTTTCCCCCAGTCCGGGGGTAGGTTTTTAAATCTTGTCTGATGTGCTTATTCTACCATATTCATTTGTTGAGATAGATGTGTTACATTACTTAACAATGGAAAAAGCCGTCCTAAAAGGGCGGGGTTTTAAACCCAATTTTCTGATAAAAAATCGCCTAAATACCTGTGCTATTGTCAGGATGAGAACGACTAGAAGAATTTTGCCGATCGGGAAGCCTGAAAAATCGATATTGATAGTTTTTAGCGTATCTAAAATGGGTTCCATGATGAGTTGGTCTCCTTGTATATGGTTGATAGGCGATCGCGTAGTTGGCTGTAGGCGATCGCGCTATTCAGTTACTTACTGGATTGAGTCAGATGAAATTAGAGGAAATCTTATCGGTTTTATTTCCTTAATTGAACCGACAAAATGCTCTCCTTGTGCAAAATCACTAGCTCATGGTTGCAGCTTCGTAACACAGTGATTCTTTCCTTGAAAACTTCCTGCCACATCTTCATGGCACAATAGTTTTTGATGGGGTTGTAATACAAGTCATTATCTTCGACTCTAAGAACCACAGCAAAAATACCACCGGGTTTGAGAATCCGAATCAGTTCCTCAAAGCTTTCTAAAGGAACTTGATTGCGAGTGAAAACGCCAGTTGATACTAAAGCATCAAAGGTATTATCTGCAAAAGAAAGAGTTTCACCCAACTCTTCTAGTTGCAACGCGTTGTAGATACCCTGGTCTTTTAATAAGTCTAAAGACTTTTGGCTAATATCGAGTCCTTGCAGATTTTTGAAGCCGTAAGAATTGAGTTCTCGACCTAATAATCCTGTCCCACACCCTATATCTAAAATCAAAGCATCTTTCTTTAAATACGATAGGAGGGTGTAAGCAATATGGTTCAGTAAAACTGTCCAGCCGTTATCGTAATGTTCCTGGTCATAAAATGATACCCAAGTATCGTATTTTCCCCGGACTTCTTCGATATTTTCAAAGTAGTCTGTTAATCCAGTTGGATAATCTCGATCGTCGTCTTTTCTCAAAATGTTATACAGAACATCTTTGATAATATAGCCGATTAAATTGAGGTCATCGAAATCAAAAGATGATGGCAACCTCAGATCGCAAGCCGAAGAAATAATCGCTTCTGTTTTTTCCAGACGGGGTGTTTCTGTGAATGAGTATTGCCAGTTTTTGTAATAACGAGAATTATCGTCTTTGCCAAAAATCTGGATAGCCAAACCCCTCTCGTGAGTTTGTTCAACAAATTTATCGACCTGTTTTGAAGTTAATCCCAAAAGATTAAATTGCAAACTGTCAGGCGCACGTTTCACTTTGTCCAAAGGAGAGGGAATATAAATATTTCTGACGGAACTGAGTATTTTTACTAGACGATCGTATCTTTCTATCCCTTGAGATATCTTGTGTTCTAAATGTTTAATTTGAGGTCTTAAGACAGCAGCCGTTAAGTTACTCATTCGCAAACTGAAATTGGGAACATGAGGCTTCAGTTCTTCAAATAAATTGTCATCTAATGGACGAGCCAAATGTTTCTTGTACAACTTTTCGTAAGAACCTGCTGCGAGAATACAATAGGCGGCTAATTGTGGATTATTGGTGGCAATTAAACCCCCTTCACCAGAGTTAAGTAATTTATAACTTTGGGTACTAAAGCAAGCAATTTTTCCATGATGTCCGACCAAGTTTCCATCCCATTCGGCACCTAGACTATGAGCGCAGTCTTCTATTAAAGAAATTCCGGCGCGATCGCAAATATTCTTGACAGCATCTAAATCGGGAATATGTCCTCGCATATAGGATAAAACAAAGAACTTTGCGTCTGGATGAGATTCTATTTTACGTTTGAAGTCTTCCAGATCGATGACATATTCAGAGTTACACTCTATGTAAATAGGGACTCCACCTGCATGAACGATACTACTAGGAACTGCTGTGAAGGTAAAAGCATTAGTCAATACTTTATTTCCATGCTTGACGCCACCTGCTTTCAGGGCTAAAAAGAGCGCACTTCCACAAGAATTAACTCCTATCACATACTTGTGTTTTGTGTAGAGACTAAACTCATATTCTAATTTGGCTAATTCGGTTGCCAGTTCCTCATCGTCATCATTTAACTCAGGATGCTGGCGATAATTGCTCAAATCATCTGAGAAATTATAGCGATAAAGTCTTCCTGTTTGCATCAATTTTATCGCCTGCTCAATACCAGCTTGAGGAATGGGAGCGGGAGTTTTGAAACTCTTATTAAAGAGAATCACTGATTGTTGTTCTTTTGTTTGTAGCATAGTGTTATATTTCATTTTTTATCATTCCCTGATGGATGATTTTCCAATCATTTTGGTTTCTGATGCGTGTAGATGGGTTTTCCTGTAAGGAATAAAGCGATCGGTAAACCCGATCGCTTAGTGAAATGCTTTATGTATAAAGAATCTCAGTCCTCAGTCCCCAAAATCAGGGTTTTCCACTACAAGTACGAGAGAGCAATGATATGAAATTGAATCATGAGTGCTACAGATGATCCCCGCTCACCTCCCTTAGCAAAGAGGGGAATGTGTAGCTAATATGTCGGGATTTCAGATTACACATCACAAACTAATGTGGTTAGCAGTGGTGTGAAAACTGGTGTAAACCAGGCTTTTTTAGCCAATTTCCCCGAAAAATAGATGAATTGTTGCAGACATTAAGCAAATTATATGGCTACTTGAGGAGAATAAAGATTCCAAAATTCCAACTTTTGCGCGTCTCAATAAACGCCACTAGACCGTGTATAATGCCATTTATCTGTTCAAAGCTCCCTCAAGCTACGTCTCAGACGATTTTACTCAACCTAACGCCAATCTATGACCCTCACTGCTGACCCTAACTCCCACACGGACTCTCTGGTGGTGACTCGCCAGTTCGATGATATTGATGTTTGTGCCCAAGCTATCAAACAGTTGAAGCTCACTTGCACTCAGTTAACCTCTGGTCAGTTTGTGGGGAGAGTTAATTTTGCCGATTTGGGGAGTCTGAAGTTTACCGACGTTACCTATAATCAAGCCGTGAGAATAAAGGGGTTAAAGAGTCCTCAGCTCCTGGGATTTACGATCCCACTTCAAGGCGATCGCACACAGGTACTGGCTCATGGTTGCTCGATCAAAAAAAACGATCTATTTGGGTTCGATCCAACGAGAGAAAACGATATTACGACAGGGAAAGACGCTCACCTAGTCCTCGCCAACCTTGATTTGACCGTTTTCCAGTCCCTAGCCGAGCAAATGGGATACCATGACTTAGGGCAAAAGTTTCTCCGGCAAAATTCACTCCATTTCCATCCTGCTTCATTTCGCCATCTCAGAGCTTATTATCAGCAACTCTCTCAAATGTTGATCGCCCAACCCTCATTATTAATGGAGTCGCAAGCACAATCCCACATCGTCGAAAATTTCTTGCCGTTGCTGATGGATACGCTCGGAGCGGGTATCCGACAAAAAAAGCCGATCGTAAAAACTTTACGCCGTTACCCCATAGTGAAAAAAGCCGAAGAAATTGCCCAATCCTACATTGACAAACCCTTAACCCTTAAACAATTGTGCGACGCATTGGAAACCAGCAGTAGCGCCTTAGCTTATGGCTTTCAAGATATTTTCCGTCTAAGTCCAATGGCGTATATCAAGATTCAACGACTTAATGGGGTACGTCGCGCTTTAAAAAAAGCTGACTCTGACACAACAATGGTGATGCAGTTGGCTCATGAGTGGGGATTTTGGAGTCCGGGGCATTTTGCCAGAGATTACAAAGAAATGTTCGGTGAGTTGCCATCAGAAACGCTGCGACGGTAGTTTTAAATCAGAGTCAAGAAAAACCTAGTCGCATGAGGGCGTCAGAAACCGGGTTTCTTCACTAAATCTTGGCGATCGGGCATACCTTTGTCGCAGAAACCCGGTTTCTTTTTCGAGTTTTTATTAAATCTTCAAATTATGAGTGGGATCAATTGCAGTGGCTTGCTCTTGTTCAGCCAGTATCTCAGCTATTAGCTTTCAGCTTTCTGCCCCGAAAGTAGTAAAAAACTTGTCTTTGAACATAAAAAAATCACAAATTTCAGCGCGTCCTCAGAGTAGTTATTGGAATCATTCTTTACTTGCAATATTAACAGGAAATAGAATACATTCTTGCAGCAAGGTATCCATAAATTTTTTCCGCAGAATGCGCTGGATCTGAAGATGCTTTCCCGGCTTTACCTTCGTCATTGTCCGTAGCAATAAGTTAGACTCGCTTAAACTTGCCACGCCATCTACCTGTGTGGGTTCAAGTACATCTGAATAATTTGCTTTTAACTCTTGTCCTATCTCTTCAATTACTTGATAGACTTTGGCTAAGTTGGCATTATAAGGTACGCAAAATTCCACTACTGCAAATATGTATTGTTTGGAGTAATTGGTAATTGAGCCAATATCCCCATTGCGAATAATCTGTAATTGACCATTGGGATGTCGGATGCGGGTGGTTCTCAGTTCGATCGCCTCAACAGTACCCTCTACTGTTTTCTCTTCGGCCTTCCCCGCCTCAATATAGTCACCCACTAAATAGTAGTTTTCAAACAGAATAAAGAAGCCGCTGACTATATCGTTGATTAGTGTCTGTGCGCCTAAACCTACAGCTATCCCAACAATACCCGCACCAGCCAGTATGGGAGTTGGATTAATGTCGAGGGTATAAAGGATAGAAATCCCAACGGTGAAATAAACTAAGTATTGCAACAAACTCCGAAACAGAGGAATCAGAGTTAAGCGTCTGCTTGTTTGTGTCTCAGTCAAATTATGGTCTTTAAATAGCACTTCTTCCACAAGTAAGTAGATCACCTCAAACAACACCTGACTTATGAAAATAATCGCAATGATCTTGATAATTCGCAGACCAAAATCGGACAGTTTGGTGATTAACTCCACTTGCTGAGTTACCAATGTTGCTATGCAGACGTAGAGCGCAAATTCCAGACACCGCTTCAAAAGGGGGATCAGGTGTTTTAGGCGATCGTAGAATCTCAATAGGCGATCGGGGCTGGAGTATCTGAGGGTGAGAACATCTAGGGTATCAACGATCGCAGCAACTGCTTTGAGTATGAGTAATCCGACAGCAACGATCAGATAGATCCGCAATGCGATCGACAGATAGTCTGAAACTACTCCTGGTAATTTGAGAAACTGAGTACAGGAAACGATCGCCCACAGCCAAATTCCCCATTTGATTCTTTGATAAAGTGATCTAAAGAAAGCATCAATACTTTCGTCGTCAGCGGTGCTTTTGTCTATGTTCTTGACGCGAGTGCTCGCTACCTTCAGGCAATACTTGAGGACTTTCAGAGCGATCGCTGCTACAATTACGGTGCCAATACTTTGAGCTATGCCAATTCCCAGTGTGAGCCAAAATTCAGATGGGATACGGAGAATTAAGTCCAGTGTGTATTTTTCCAGGTCTTCACCTCGATAGAGCAGGAAACCATTAGCACCGACAATCAAAATACACAGCACCGAGCAAGCAAGTAACAACAATCCTGTGCTCTGACGACGCAGGATTTTGATCCCTCTATCGTCGAGCTTAAATATTGATAATTTGATCGATAGCTTGGATAGATTTCCGACCAGCCAAGTTAAGAACAGAAAAATAATTATGACCAGGCAGACTTCAGCCAAGATAATTAATAGGCTCATCATTTTTTATTCGGTTGTTTTTCGGAGAATTTTCGTAGATTAAATCCCCAACATTCACCCACAAATCGTACAACTAAGAGTGACTTTTGGCAGTTTCTAACATTCTGGGGTGAGTGGGAGAACAGAATTTAAAATTGAGATAGTGCTTGGTCTACATCTTCTATTATCTCACTTTTAATCACTTTAAATTCAATCAATTGATTTAGGCTAGTAGGGTGCGTCAGCTAGAACCCTTACGCTGAACGGAAAACCTTGTACGGGCTCTCTTGCCATTCGCCCCTACGCACCCTACGCCCCTAAGTTTAAATGCCGAACAGCTTATCGTGCCGACTTACTTACATTAATTTGGGGTTAAATTCGAGCTTAAATAACTTTTTAAGCTTCTTAGTTTTGTGATTTAGCTATCCTAAACCCCGCGTGTTGATAAAAATTGGGACGGAACCAATTGCGATAAAACTTTAAGGCTTCTGTGCCATTTGTCACCCAAGCACCACCCAACATCATCTTATGTTGGCTATCAAAATAAGGTGCTGCATAATTTTCATAAAGAAAATGGGTTTTAAATCCTGGTAATGGATTAAAATCATCATTCAACCATTCCCAAACATTCCCCCGTAAATCGTACAATCCAGAAGAACTTTCGGCTTGTTTCAATATACCGACTGGGCTAGGCGAACCAAATTTCAAATTGAGATTGAAATCATTTATCGTATCTAATGCAATGCTTTTTGCATAAGCATCAGAGCCATAAGTTGCTAAATTCCATTCCGCTTCACTCATTAAGCGAATTCCCTCACCTTTCCAGCGACAGTAAGCCATTGCTTCATAATGATTGACTTCCACTGGCCAATCTAAAGGGAGTTCAATTTCATCAAACATAGCTCGATATTTGTAACTACCATTATTAGGTATCCAAAATTGGGGATGTTTGACATTATATTCAGTTTTCCAACCCCAAGATTCTTCATCCCAATAATCTTGTTTTTCGTAGCCACCAGCAGTAACAAATTCCTTGAAATTCTGCATTGGTGATCATATACTTACTGGCTGAAAATGGTTCAACCTTAACTTGACGATAACCATATTCACAATCCCAACCATAAAGGGAGGAATCTTCGGGTTTACCAAGTTCAACCAACCCACCAGAAACTTCGATCATTTCATTATGGGAAATGTTGTTATTAGAAGGTGCATATTGCCATCCGTCAGGACATTCAACTTTCTCTACAGGAAGTTGTCGGATTAGCATGGAAGAAGTTTCAAAATGAATGCGCTGATGTTCGATACCCATCATCAACGCCCAAAGGGGATGATTTTGATGAATTGGGAGATTAAGTGGCGTGTTTTTAATCACTTCTGAAATGATTTCATAAGCTTGGTGGCGATATTCCCAAACCTTTGCTACTTCCGGCCATTGAATATGAGAAATGGCGGCATTGAGTTCATCAGGAGTTTGCGGATCTACCCCAAATCCAAATATTAATTCATAATCTGGGAGCAGAACTTTTTCCAACAAATTAACCCAGCTTAATTTGTTCATGTAAAAAGCCGCAGAATGACCTAAGTAAAAAATTAGGGGGTTCCTTAAGGAATCAGGATTGAGATAAAATGTTTCTGCTCCAACCATGCTTTTCATCAGCACATCTTCCATTTCCCAGGCGTTTTGAAAATAACTGAGAATGGCTTCTATGCTACAAGTATTCAGTGGGATTGGGTGTTGAAATTTGAGACTATTCATGATGGCAATTTTTGTTTTTCAATGGGTTGGAATACTAATCAGATAAGTCTAGGCATTCTCAATGCACAACATGGCTTTTTTGGCAATGTAAGTACATTTAAATTTGATTCTTTGATTCTCTTTTTGATTGTAAATGGCTTGATTGCTGAATAAATCCGTGTCAAAATTGCCTTGACAACGCCACTTTAAATGCTCAAGCATATTATCGCATAAATTAAGTCGTCATCTTGAGTATTTTGGTAAAATTTGTTGGCATCCATTCACAGGCAAGAATTCATTCTTGCCGTAAATGGATGCTCAATTGTTGGTTGCTTGTAGACTCTGTTTATATTTTTCCGGCTCAGTTCTAAGTTCCACATGAAGGAAATCAATTCCCTCTTGTTCTAGTAATTCTAGGATAGCTAGATTTAAGTTTTTCTCAGCATCAAAGTAGAGATTGTCATCATTAACAAAAGCAACGACTTTAATGACTCTGGCATTATTTTCAATCTTGCTAAAACGAACTATTATTTCTTTCGATAAGCCCTTAATATTTGAGGGCATTTCTCGAATAGCATCGCATATTCTGGCAGTTTGCTTGGCTGAGATACCATCAATTTTGAGAGTTAAACTAAGACCCCACTTTAATTCACTACCAGGATTTTGTGACCAATTCTCTACAATGCCAGAAATCATTTTAGAATTCGGCATTTTCATTATAGAACCCCACTGATATATATGCAGAGTTGTGGTTCTGAATCCGATATGGAGTATCTGCACAAAACCCTCTACTCCTGATATTCCCACCCAGTCACCTTCTCGATAGAGATTATCGGAGTAAATAATCAATGTACAAAACCAATCATAAACGATATCCTTCAACAGCAAACCAAAAGTGATACCAGCACCGCCTAATAGACCAACCAATGCAGCGGCAGATTGTCCTAAAAATATCTCACTTATCTTGATTGCCAATACAATAATTGCTGCTGATTGAAAAATCTTTGGCATTAAAGGTCTGAGCAATTCATCAAGCTCTGTTTCAGTGTGTAGCAATATGTTGGCTATTACCTGACCCAAAATAGAAGAGCCTCGGTAAACAACATAAGCAACTATGAAAATGACTATGTAGTTGAGCGTACTACCGATGGTTTGGTTCAGTTGAGAGCCTAAATTCTCTGCCAGAATTTCTTTGCTCAGTGAAAATCCACCAATCAGAATCAGCCAACTTGAAGCCGGCTTGATAATTGCAATCAACTCATCATCAAGTGTCGTTTCGGTTTTTTTAGTAAAACGCTCAATGGTTTTAACAATGACTGAAACAAAAAATCTCCTTAATGTCTGTGTCAACGTCAGGATAATGATAACAATAGCGATTTTGGCAATCGGTATGCCGGAGTAATTGATATTTTTTAGCGTATCCCAAACTGCTTCCATAGGTTAGCCAACGGGTAATTGAGTTTTTGTACTTGATCAAGAAACTATTGGGAGAAATCCGCCTAAGTTATTTTTTAGTAACGGAAAAAATTTATCCCGTTTAGCGAGTCAGTAATAAGTAATTAGATATTACCAGACTTTAGAGCAAAAATATAAGAAATATATGAGATGGCCCAAATTTGGTTGTTGCGTAGTTAGAGTAAATGTTCGCTACCTTTACCCCAACCAGGGAGAGGAGGGTGTTTCTTACTCCTTTCCCTGGTTGGGCGGGACTCCTGACTTTGCCACCTTCATCACCGTCCCTGAGCCGCCGTTGCGGCTCCGGATCGACTATCGCTTCAGTGAGGGTGATGATGATGTTTGGGATTCACTTGAATTACGATTTTTCCTTGCTTTCCAGCTAGATACTCAATCTTTAAAATTAATTCATCGGTGAATCTGAAGTTGCCCAAAAGGGCGGTGTTTAGTTCAAATTGGCCAACACAACCTTTGAGTCGTCGGAGGAAGCGTCACTAACCATCCCTGAATATTCGCCGTTATAGTTGGTAAATTCAGACGGAGATCTCCGAATATTAGATAGACGAATTTGCCAATCGGAAACCTGCTCGTAGGTAAGGTGATTAGTATTGGAAGTCGTTGTCCATACCCCCCAAAGACAGGTGTCTTCAAACTGTAGCATTCCTGATTTCCGCAAGCTATAAGATTGGGGAGTTCCGGGCAAGGGAATAATGCTGTAGCACGAAGTCTGAAATTCCAATTGAGGGTTAATCTCTACCAGTTGATCCACCAGTTCTGAGATGGCTTCCTCAAGACGTAACAAGTCCTCATGGTCATCATCGGGTAGCCCGATAATGATGCCATAAGCAATGACAGGTACACCAGTTCTAACTACAGATTTCATCAACGTACAATGCTCTTGCCAAGGCACGAGCTTCTTGTAGGCTTCTCGTCCAAAAACGGGACGTTCGGCAGGGATATAAGCCAAAGGACAACCGACTTTGCCGTCCCAGCCAAACAGTGCTTCAATCAGTTCTTCGTCAGGTCTGAGGTCGCTGCTTTCGTAGTTACGCCCAGCGCCGAGAGTTGTTTTCCTCAGTTCCAAACCATTCGGCCACATGAGTGTTATTCCCATCTCCCGCGCACCATTGGTAATGTCGAGGATCTCTTGTCGCCCCTCAGGAAAGAGTCCGCGGGCGAGGAATTGATCGGAACCGATATTGATCGAACGAGCCCCCGCTTCTTTCTGAATCGCCAACCATTTGAGGGATGTTTGTGGGGACATTCTCCGAAAGCCAGTGCCGTAGGTGGGTGTCATGCAAAAATCGCAGGTGCGATCGCAACCAATGTCAGCCACCAGTGAACCTACTGGAACAGTTCCCTGGACATTGGGAAGTGTCCCTAAACATTCCCGCGCCACTTCCACTGAGGGTAGTGCCCACTCCTCTGGACTTTTGGCTTTAGCCTTCCTGGGATACTGTTTACCATCTGCGAGAATGACACCCGTGAGTTCTTCTCGTGGGGTTTTTCCGAGTACATAGTCAAAAATAGCCCAATTCGCTGCCCCGGATTTATCCTGAACGACTGCTGCTGCGCCAGCCTTCAAGTAATGGTGCGGTTCAGCGAAAGCATCCGATCCGCCAACGACAATGGGACGACCTCCCTGAGCCAGATGCTCAATCACCATACAAGTGACTTGACGATCTTGGGAGAAATTCACTGTAATTCCCCAAGCATCGAAGGCGTGGGGATCGAGGGCGGAAATTTTGCCCCCGACGTAGGTTTTCCGCAGAGTCATCCCTTTCCAGACAATCTCCCCAAATTCTTGACTATAATTATCATCTCTGAGGTTTACCAATCGGGCATCAAATCCTCCTGCTTGCAAGTCAGGGATCAAAACTTGCTTGCTGATTAAGGAACGATGTCTATATAAAGAAGTCCAATTTTTGCCTTCTGCATCATAGAGTCCCGTTGCTGGAGGTTCAATCAGTCCAATTGTGGGATACTTGTTGTCTACCATAGTCGAGGGTGGGGAATGTGGGATCAGAAAATGGCATTTTCGATGGCTCGCGATCGCCTACGGCATCCAGGAAGCCGATCGCAACTCCTTGGCGATAGGACAAGTCGGTGAGCCAATTTTTCATACAAACCAATGATAGGGGAAAAATATATGAAATATATGAGAAGGAAAAAATTTCTGATTTTCTTTTCTTATTCATTCCCCCGCTGTTTGGCTATACCGCTTCATCCTGAACTGGTAACGTGAAATAAAAGGAGCTTCCTGCGCCCAACACACTCTGGGCCCAAATCTGTCCCTGGTGCTGTTGAACTATGCTGCTCGACAAATCCTAAACAAGTCTAGACATTCGCTTCTTACTTCAACGGGAGCATGGGAGCGGTTATCCCTCAATAAGCTTTCACGATGCCGCCAAACGCGATAAATTAATTGCGGCATTCAAATCTCTGTCTATCGAATGACCGCAACTTCCACAGTTGTAGGTTCTTTCTTTTAGGGACATATCTTGGATCTGCCCACAGCTTGAACAGGTTTTGCTTGACGGAAACCAGCGACTAGCCATGATTATTTCACAGCCAAACTTTTTCGCTTTATACTCTAACTGACGCTTGAATTCGTAAAAGCCACAGTCCGCTATAACTTGAGCGAGTTTGTGATTTGACAGCATCCCGGAAACATTTAAATCTTCTACTACTATTTTTGCGTGGTTTTTACATAAGTAGGTAGTGATTTGATGCAGAGTATCCTTTCTGAGACTCGCCACCTTAGCGTGATGTTTTGCTAGCTTGGTTTTGGCTTTATACCTATTACTAGAGCCTTGAGTCTTTCTTGACAACTCCTTTGACAGCCTACGCAACTTACTGAGATGCGTTTTGTAATGTCTTGGATTAGCAAAAACAACTCCTGTTGAAAGCGTTGCTAATTCCTTAACCCCTAAATCAACTCCCACAACATCCTGTTGCTTTACAGTTGGTTCATGTTCTTGTTCGTAAGCAAAAGCCATAAACCAACTGTCAGCAGTTCGAGATATCGTGATTGACTTGCAGGTGGTGTGAGGCAATCCCTCATAGGTTTTCACCCAGCCGATTGTTGGCAACTTTATGGACGTACCTCCCACGGCTATAGGCTTACCACCTGCATCAATCGTGAAGGAATCATGATGCCCTTTCTTCTTAAACTTGGGGTATCCACTTTTCTTTGAGAAGAAACGAGAGAAAGAATCCCCTAGATTGTCAAAGGCATATTGGGTGATTTTTGGGCAGATACCAGCCTCTTTAATCCACGTAAACTCAGGTTTTACATGATTATTAAAGAATTTCTTGAGGAGGTATTTATTTGGCTTCAATCCATCTCGATCAAGGTTACTCCAAGTAGCTAATCCCCAATTATAAGTAAACCTTGCTATTCCAGCGTGCTTGCTCATTATTGTGGCTTGACTCTTGCTTAGCTTTAGCTTTGTTTTGATGGACAGAAGCATTGTTCGACCTCAACACTGGATTTCTATGTTCAATTCTGCCACGTCTTGTACGGGTTTGTCAATAGCCTTTTTTCGGTGCTCCTTGATTTCTTTGGAGTAATTTCGTAGACCGTACAACCGACAAGAAAAATAATGGATGATTGCCATTAAATCCTCTACTAATTCATGTTGGGGAGATAGTGACTCTTGATTGGCGACTGCGATCTCACATCCGACTTTTGAACATGGTACAGGTCAGAGGTTTGCCCAGGATTGTACTACTTTGTTTATTTATTTGCTAGCTAGGTACTAGCTCACTGATTGCTGTCCACTTCGATCGGACAAATAACCGACTGTCCCAACTGCTCCCACCAATTGCAACATAAATGGAACCGTCAGCAATACTCGGAGCGGAATGTTTGCCAAGCCCTGATAGCCGCGTCGAAGTAAACTTGCTCTTTGTGTCATATACCAATCGTGACATACTCCCACACTGAGTGAGTACACAGAGCCTGTGGGCTTCTTTGTAGTCCTCCACCAGGGTATACAAAATTTCCTGCTGGTACGCTCATCCATAGTTCCTACTACAGAAAGATTCCCAATGGGCGCGTTTTATACTGGGGAAAATGTCCAACCCCAGTCTTTTTAAGTTAATCGCGGCATTGAGATCGCGGTCAACCATCAAAGAGTTATAAGAAATACCCTGAAAACCCTGCGACTTTAGTCCAGGGATGAAAGGGCGTTGCAGGATTTATCCAGCCTGCCCCATCTTGACAAACCGATTTTGGTTTGATCGAGTTGTTGAAACCTAGTTGGTGAAAAACCCGACAGTTGCAAGCCGTTAGGCACCAAAGTAGCCATAGACTCAGCAACTCGCTGTGTGGGTAGCGGGTATCTGACTTACCCTTTAAGAACCGAAGTTTGGGTGGATTCATCCCCCAAAGTTTGTCCTTAAGAATCCCCGCGTCTTCAGACCGGGGAGTGTCAAACTCATCCCAATAATCTCGAATACTATAGCCTTTCTCAGTAGCATGAGCTACTCTCGGATATAGGGCATAATCAATTACGAATTAATCAATTACGAATTACGAATTTAGCACTTCAAAAAGTCAACTCGTAACTCGTAATTCGTAATTCGTAATTATTTACCCTTGGGCATACCTCACCAAGATTGAGAACTGCTATACAATCGGTGAAAATAATCTCATTCCGATAACTGAGTATCATTAAGGTGTCAGCAGGTTTTTGTGAAATGACAACTGCGACCGCTTGTTCGGCTATGTAGTCCAGCGTCTGAAAAAAATGACCAAAAGCAGCATCTAGCCAAGACTTATTCAGTCCTGATTTAGCTGATTGACCATTTGGGATATAAGTACCATCATCCTCTTGTTTAACTTTATTCCGTTTAGTCAATCCTTTGAGATTAAGGTCTTCATCGAAAAAAAAAAATAGCTCCAGTTTTGACCAATTTGTGAGCGGTTTTATATTGAAAGTATTGACGAAAACGAGCAATCTGTTGATGTTTTATTGCTTCTTTTTTCGCCAATGTACGTCTAGATTTAGAGCCACACGTTTATTCCGCTTCTTTGAAATGCGTTCAAGCTGAGCTTAATTTTTGCGTAATGGCTTCAGGAAAGAAAGTTTCTCACCTTCAGACGTTGCGAGATAGACATCTTCGTGTAACACTGCATCCAAACCGATTGATTTATCCCATGTTGGGACAATTTGATCGGGAATAAATTCAGGCACAGATGCATCTTCAAGCATTAACTGAATAAACCAGCAATCTGCTTTTCTGGTGACACTAGCTTGTTTAATAGTAAATCCATCTGGGATTGGGCGATGTTTCCGAACTTTGACAACTCCTAGTTTCGGGAATCAAATATATAGCCAATTTTTGCGTATTAGTTTAATCCAATCATTGCTAGCAGTCGCAAAAGTCATTGTTCGGTAGTCCGCTTCAGTTTTCAAGCGAGGTATACCAGACTTTCCACCATTGATATCTCCTCTAATAAACCGCTCAAATGCTTTATCTACTCGCTTATAAACATCCTGTAATACCAATTTAATGTGAAGTTGCATATATCTCGATCCCCCTAAATCCCCCTTAATAAGGGAGTAGGGTGTGAGTAGGGGGTGACGAAAGAGCAGAATCTTGTTCCCCCCTTATTAAGGGGGGTTAGGGGGGATCAGATTCTATGCAGCCTCATAAAAAACTGGTATAAAATAGTTTAGTCTACTTGCTTAAAATCCAACATACAGCAGTTCCCGCTGTTATGAAACACGGTAGGGACACTCCAAGAGCCATGTCCCTAGGAGGATTGAACGATAAGTGGGTGTACCTCATAACAGCGGTTTCCGCTGTATCACCACTAGGTCAGACTTTCAATAAGTCTTTTTTAAGAATTGGCTGTTGTTGTTTCTATAAATAGTAGTTAGGTTTTTACCAGGGAGGCGAAATGCTAGTTATCAATGGACAAGCATTCACAGCGGTGCGATTCATCTCCCACCAATCACAGCGCTCTCCTAACTGGCGATTATACCAATAACGGCAAATTCTGAGCCATTGGTTGAGGGTGATTTTATGATTGGTGTCTGGATAGAATCGGTACTGATATGTTCTCTTCATTGCGTTACAACCTCTACACCTCAGTTGGTGTTACTATAAAAAAGCACAAGATTCTGTGTCAAGTAAATGAGTTCATATTTGATCCTTAAAGCTAGAGGGGTTTCCGATATCAAATGTCATTTAATGTTGACTACTAAGTATCGACATAAAGTTATTACAGATTTAATACTGGCAAGGCTTGAGGAGATTTTTTAAGAATTTAATGGCCAAATGGGAAGGAAGATTAGTAGAATTCAATGGCGAACGCGACCACGTACATTTGTTACTTCAGTACACACCGCAAACTGAGCGAAGCCAAGCTTATTAACAATCTTAAAACTGTATCTAGTCGAGCTTTACGGAAAGAGTTTGTGGCTGAGGTTAATCAGGTGTATTGGAAAGATATTTTTTGGACAAATGGTTATTTTATTGCTTCTTGTGGCGTGACTGTCGAGCAATTGAAGAAGTATATCGAAGAACAAGATCGACCTGTTGAATAAGGAGTTTGTGGCGCACGCTCAGCTTCGCGGCGCACGCTCAGCTTCGCGGCGCACGCTCGCGAAGTCGAAGGGCTCGTCTCGTCATCCACCTGTTCATTGCTCGAAGCTCTGCTTCTGAGGTTATGAACAGGTGGAATCCTCGCCTCACGCGCCTTTCATCCCACACTAACCGAGGCGGTATAGTGTGGGGATTCCCGTCTGTTTAGCTAAAAGATCGATCGACTTTCCACAAAAACAAAAGTCTATAACAAAGTATAGCCTTTCTCAGTAACAGTGCGGTACTCTCGGATCTAGGGCATAGGGCATAGGGCATAGGGCATAGCGCATAGGGCATAGGGCATACCTCACCAAGATTGAGAACTGCTATATGTTAAATTTCCGACTTCTGTCCTTCCGACTCCTGCGTTACAGGTTCTGAATCTGGCTGCTTGAGAGCAACTTCCGAGGAATTTGGCTCAGCGAGCAATTCAGGATTACGTTGAGAAAATCCCCAGACAAATATTATGGCTATGCTGGAAACCACCAGCCATTGCGGCGGAACTAAATTGTCATTAATCACTTTCACCAGCAGTCGCAAGCCCACCAACCCGACGGTGACGTAGCCAGCATCTTCCAGGTGAACGAATTCGTCTAGCCAGCGGATGAACAATCCAGCCATAAATCGCAGGGTGATAATTCCGATTGTCGCGCCCGTCAGGACGAGCCAAGTTTGATCGGAAATCGCGATCGCCGTAGTAACGCTATCCAAAGAAAACGCTAAATCTGTTAGAGCAAGCACCGGAATTGCTTGCCATAGAGACGAAAATCGCGGCCCGTGATGTTCTCCTTCCGAGTCAGCATCTGATGAAAAATGCTGGAAAACTAGCCACAGCAGGTAGAGAGCTCCTAGCAGTTCAAACTGCCAGTATTGGATCACCCAAGTAGCAGTTAAAATTAATGCGATCCGCAGTACAAAAGCAATTGCCAAACCGAAGTTGAGAGCCTGTTGCTGTAGCTTGGCATCTTCCAAACCTTTAGAAATAGATGCCAGGGCGATCGCATTGTCTGCCGAAAGAACAGCCTCCAAAGCCACCAAAACCAACAATAATAAAAAGGCATCTACTCCCAAACTGGGCGAAGCGTCGAGAAATTGATCTAGCATTAACTATTTTGTGTACCTAAGATTTTTGACATACTCACCGACTATCAGGTGCGATGGTAGGCGCGTGCGTAGTCGAACTATGATTCTTGACACTTCATCGAAATCTGCTACCGAAGTAGTCCTACGTTTCCTCTGTGTCCGTTTAGAGTCGTGCTGATGCCCCATGCCTACTTTTTGAGTTGCTTCTAGGTTAGATTCAACTATTGCCCTTACAGCGGACTCTAAGTTTACTCTCAACCTAGGTGTTTCAACGCTTCGACTACGCGAGCGCGCACCGCAGATATTGAGTCAGAGAGACCACCATTATAGCAAGCCGTCCTAAAACTACGGGGTTTTCAACCCAATTTTCTGATAAATTGAAGAGATCAGCACAAATCACCGGCTCTGTCGAAAATTAGTGTCACCTCACTGATCTTAACCTAAAGTGGCCATTCTGTCCGAAGGAACAAGGAACAAGGAAGAGGGAACAAGGAAGAGGGAACAAGGAACAAGGAACAAGGAAGAGGGAACAAGGAACAGGGAAGAAGGAAGAAGGAACAGGGAAGACTTTCCCGATTCTCCCCCTCTTCCACTCTCCCCCTCTCTCCCCCACTCCCCCACTCCCCCTCTCCCCCACTCCCCCGCCCAGAAGTGTTGCAAGTTGTAACAAATGATTCCCAAAAGCGCCAATTTGTCTGAAATTGGTGAAAGATCGTGCCAGTGAAAAGGAGTTTTCCGAATATGTCTTTAACAGATACCCAAGTCTACGTAGCGCTCGTAATTGCTTTGATTCCCGGAATCTTGGCTTTCCGGCTGTCAACTGAACTGTACAAATAGTTGAGGACACCAGATTGCAACGGTAAAGCGCCCTCCGAGCGCAGTTGAATCTTGAGATTGCAGACAATTGCTCCGGCAGTGGAGTAAATTGTTGGTTGTCAGCAAGACGAGACTGCAAGGGTTGAATTCCGTTGACAATTTATCTATATTTACCTAGAATTTAAATACCGAATTCTAGGTAAATCCGTGGACAAATTGATCGGCATTGGTGAATTAGCGGAACTTAAAGCTGTCAGTGTAGACACGATCCGACGATGGGAGAAGGAAGGCAAGATCCAATCCGTTCGTACAGATGGTGGACACAGACGGTATCGTATTTCAGACTTTGTTGAACAAAAAGTTGGAAAGACGATCGCTTACGCCAGAGTATCTAGTCATGACCAAAAAGCAGACCTTGACAGACAAGATGCCGTCTTGTCTGGGTACTGCCAGTCTTTTGGTTGGGATTATGAGGTGATCCGAGATTTAGGTAGTGGTATGAATTACCACAAAAAAGGACTCACCAAGCTAATATCTACTATTCTAGACGGTGACCAAGAAAATGGGATACAAGCCCCGTCCTTCTAGGACGGCTTTTCGTGATTTCTAATGTACTCCTTTAAGACTTCTAGGGGCGCACCACCCACGGAAACTGCAAAATAACTAGGACTCCACAAAGCCTCTTTATGGGGTTTCTTGTATCCAGCCTGTCCGTAGCGACGACTAGAAACTCCTTTCAAGGCGTTCACGATTTGAGAAATTGAAAGTTTAGGAGGATACTCAATCAGCGTGTGAACGTGATTATCTTCACCATTGAATTCAAGAATTTGGAAATTCATTTTTTTAGCAACCTCGCGAAACGTTTTTCCAATCAAATCAATACTTTCGCCAGTGAATACAGACCGACGATATTTTGTAACACAGACCAAGTGCATCTTAAGTTCTGTAACACTATGCCTTTCCCTGCGATAAACGGTTGTCATTTTTTGCAAACCAAGAGATGATTTAGTAACAGACCAATTTTAGCACAGCCATGAAAGCCAGATATCGCTACAGGGTTTACCCAACTGACCAACAGCAGCAGAGCCTAGCTCAGTTGTTTGGTTGTGCGCGGGTAGTTTGGAACGATGCTCTTGCGTTGTGCAAGCAGTCCGAGAAAAAGCCAAGTTCGGCAGAACTTCAAAAAATAGTAATTACTCAGGCTAAAAATACTGAAGAAAGAGCTTGGTTAGGAGAAGTGTCGTGTATTCCCTTGCAACAATCGGTTGCCGATTTAGATGTTGCTTTCAAGAATTTTTTCAACTCCTGTAAAGGAAAGAGAAAGGGACGTAAAGTCGGATATCCTAAATTCAAGAAAAGAACTAGCAGTCAATCAGCACGTTTTAGGATTGGAGGGTTTTCTTTTAAAGATGATGGTATTTATTTAGCTAAGATTGGAGTTCTTGACCCGATTTGGTCGAGGGAGTTACCATCCGAACCTAGTTCTGTTACAGTAATTAAAGATTGTGCTAATCGCTATTTCTTGAGTTTTGTCGTAGAGGTTAAACCAATTCAGGTTGAGGCTAAAAACCCAATCGTCGGAATCGACTTAGGAATCCAAACTTTTGCAGTGATGAGCAATGGGGAGAAAGCCGAAAGTCCTAGCTATAAAAAACTAGACCGGAAAGTTCGTAAACTCCAACGCAAATTAGCACGTCAACCTCATGATTCTAGGAGAAGGAATGTAACTCGCATCAAAATCGCCAAGTTGCACAATCAAATCACCGATACTCGCAAAGACTTTCTGCACAAATTGTCAACCAAAATAGTCAACGAAAACCAAGTGATTGTTTTGGAAGATTTAAACGTGTCTGGCCTGGTCAAAAACCGCAAACTTGCTAGAGCAATTAGCCAGCAAGGTTGGAGGGAGTTCAGGACTTTGTGCGAAGCTAAGTCTGAAAAATTTCGTAGGGAATTTAAGGTAATCAGTCGATGGGAACCCACTAGCCAAATCTGCTCAGATTGTGGTTTCAAGTGGGGCAAAATTGATTTATCTATTCGCTCAGTGCTTTGCTTAAGTTGCGGTACTGAGCAAGATAGAGATGAAAACGCTGCTAAAAATATAGCTCAAGTCGGGATAGGGCATTGCCACGACTCTAAATGGGCGCAGAGACAGAGTAAGACTACTCCGGTAGCATCAGTCGATGAAGCGTCAAGAATCACCGCACTTTTAGGGCGGTGAGTATGTCAAATAATCCGACTCGCGATCACTCACAAGGATAGACTACTCAGATTTGGCTCAGAACTGGTTTTTGCAATCTGCGAATACCACGGGGTCGAAGTTGTCATCCTGAACAAAAAAGAGGACGCAAATTTTGAAGAAGAATTAGCGAGTGACGTTTTGGAGATGATCGCCGTGTTCTCTGCAAGATTATACGGCGACCGATCAAATAAAAATAAAAAACTTATCCAAAACCTGGCAGATTCTGTAGAAAATAGATAATATCTAGATATCTCAGCACATTGAGAGGTCGAATCAATGGCTACCATAACTTATTGCAAAGGCTTACCCACACCAGCCCATGAGCTTAACGAGTTAGGTTTGACAGATTTCGAGATGTTTCTAGATGCTTACGCCCCTATTTTTATGGCTGCAAATATCGAAACAGTCAATCATTTGCTTTCAGGCGTAGAATTCAAAAAATCCCAGTGCAATACCCATTTACAGCAGACATACCGCATTAACAAACGTCACGCTAATGGCGCGATCAGTTCTGCTAAAGGTCGAGTAGACGGGAATAAAGAACACAGAGCCTTGCATTTGAAAACCATTGAAGGGAAGATTAAGTCTATCGGTGCGTGGCTAAAGAAAGCAGAGCGCAAACTGGTATTGGCTCGTAAATTCTCTGCCAATAAGAAATGGCAGCAATCAAAAAAAGGCTGCAACTTCCCGATCTATTGCTCACTTACGTACAAATCTACAAACTGGCAGAATTTACGCTTTCAAATTCACAAGAAAAAGCGTAAATTTGCACGTTTGACCAACAAAGTAGAACAGTTAAAAGTTAAGCATATCAACGCTTCAGTACCTCACGCTGATGTTTTTGTTGTTGGTTATAAAGACGAGTCTTACGGTAATCATGTCTGTCAATGGGATGGAAGTAAAATTACTTTCCGTGTCCCTAATTGTTGAGAATCACGGTTTGGCAAAACCATCTCCTCTGAGATTGGTGATTTCAATCGGAACATCCACCGATTACCAGTATACTGTGCTAAAAATTGGCATTTTTATCGTAAAAAGGGTAAATGGGTTGCTGCTGTACAGTTCACAGCCCTGTGAAGCAAGTTTCTAGAGAGCGGGTATAGGGCTGCATTGGTATTGATATGAACCCTGGTTCTTTAGGTTGGGCTTGGTTAAATATCTAAGAATTTATGGACTGGCTAGTGATGAAGCGGCATCGTTTAAGAAGCTCGATCGTCAAGTTCGCAAACTGCAACGCAAGTTAGCACGTCAACCTAAAGACTCAAAGCGCAGAAACAAAACTCGGATTCAAATTGCCAAGCTGCAAAAACGAATTTCAGACACCCGTAAAGACTTCTTGCACAAACTATCTACCCAAGTCGTTAGTGAAAACCAATCTCTCGTCTTAGAAGACTTAAATGTGTCAGGAATGGTGAAGAATCGCAAGCTTGCTAGAGCAATCAGCTTGCAAGGATGGAGAGAGTTTAGAACGCTGTGTGAGGCTAAATCCGAGAAACTTGGTAGAGATTTTCACGTCATTAATCGATGGGAGCCTACAAGCCAGATTTGTTCTGAGTGTGGCTTTGACACTCCCCGGTCTGAAGACGCGGGGATTCTTAAGGACAAACTTTGGGGGATGAATCCACCCAAACTTCGGTTCTTAAAGGGTAAGTCAGATACCCGCTACCCACACAGCGAGTTGCTGAGTCTATGGCTACTTTGGTGCCTAACGGCTTGCAACTGTCGGGTTTTTCACCAACTAGGTTTCAACAACTCGATCAAACCAAAATCGGTTTGTCAAGATGGGGCAGGCTGGATAAATCCTGCAACGCCCTTTCATCCCTGGACTAAAGTCGCAGGGTTTTCAGGGTATTTCTTATAAGTGGGGTAAGCTCGATCTAAAAGTTCGGTCGGTTCGATGCCTGAACTGTGGCACTGAACAGGACCGAGACGAGAATGCAGCGAAGAATATCCACAAAGTCGGGATAGGGCATACCCACGACTCGCTTCAGGACGCAGAGACAGAGTAAGACTGCTTCGGCAGCATCAGTCAATGAAGCGTCAAGAATCACCGTGGCGTTGACTCCCGGTGAGTATGTCAATACTGTACCATTTCTAACAGGAGTTTCCTGAGCGTTCCTCGATTCCGGGGAAGCGTAAAGCACGCTTAAAAGAACGTTTAAAACTTAAACCGCAGAGTTTACTTAGGTTTACCTAGGTTTTTAGAAGTGGCAGGCAGTTTTATTTGACCTGTTATCAAAGAGGTTCCGCCCTCGTCTCCTGAAGAAGAATCGGTACTCGGATTTTCTGCGGGGGACGAGCTAAAATTTTCCCGAATTAGCAGCTCTCAAACGTTTGTTTCAGCAGGTATTTGTCAAAAAAGATTATGCAAGCGATTCAACCAACCGTTACCCCACTGAAATCTGTAAAAAACTCCCCTCGCGTTGCTGTTGCTCCAAGTCGGAGTAGCAGTCGTCAGCGTTCCTACCCTCACCAAGCGCTTGCCGCCGAAACAGGGGTCAAGTTAGCAGTCAACATGGTACTTTCAGTCTGTGCGACTTCTGCTTTGATTCAGCTTTGGCCTCACTACCGAGCAGTGCAAGAAAAGTTGCAGGAAATCCAAGCTGAAGTCAATCTTACCCAAGGGCGAGTAAATCAGTCGCGATCGGACTTTAACCGCTACTTTGACCCCAATGAAGCTCAAAGTGTGATGCAAGAGCAAAGCAATCGGGTTGACCCAAAGCAGCGCCCGGTGATTTTGCAAGAATTGGGGACACCGGAGGCTGAGGAGCCAACTCAGCAACCTTAACCTTAGGGGAGTTGACTGTTGACTGTTGACTGTTGACTGTTGACTGTTGACTGCTGACTGTTGACTGTTGACTGTTGACTGTTGACGGTTGACTGTTGACGGTTGACGGTTGACTGTTGACTGTTGACGGTTGACTGTTGACTGTTGACTAATGACTAATGACTAATGACTAATGACTAATGACTAATGACTGTTGACTGCGTAAGTCTTGTAATTCACTGAGCCAGACAATCTCAGAACTTAAAACTTGGCTTTATGCTGACTTTGCCATTACGGTTTGTTCTTTTAGCAGTTGGAGTGCGGCTTGATATTGCAAGTCGTCTTTGCTACCGAATTTGGCAAGCGCAATCGGCTGTAGCGGTACTACCCGATCGGGCGAAATCCCCAGTTTGTGAATATCTGTGTGGTTCGGTGTCTCGTACTTGGCAACAGTCACAGCCAACCCCGAACCATCAGACAAATCAAACAGCGACTGAATCAGCCCTTTGCCAAAAGTCTTTTCGCCCACAAGTTGAGCTCTGCCGTTATCTTGCAGCGCACCAGCCAAAATTTCGCTAGCACTGGCTGTTCCCTTATTCACCAAAACAATCAGAGGATCGTTAGTCAGGGCTTCTCCAGAGGCTTCAAAACTGCCGAGAATGCCTTGTCGGTTCACAGTGTAGACGATCGTCCCGGAATCCAGCCACAGGCGGGCAATTTCAATCCCCGCTTGCAAAAGTCCGCCTGGGTTATTCCGCAAATCGAGAATGTAGGCGGCGGCTCCTTGTTTTTCGAGTTGGTCGATCGCATGAGCGACTTCGGTAGTGGCGTTGGCGCTGAATTGACTCAGGCGAATGTAGCCCACTGGTAAATTCTCCGGCCCAGACTGCAATGCGGCGTAAACCGGATTCAGAGCAATGCGATCGCGCAGTAACTCAATTTCAACAGGAGACTCTCTCCCTTCGCGCCCCAAGGTGAGGGTGACAGGAGTGCCAATGCGGCCGCGCATTCGAGTTGCGGCCTCGTCTAGACTCAATTCTGAGGTGGGAGTGCCATCTATTTTCAGAATGCGATCGAGGGGTTGAATGCCGGCTTGATCTGCTGGTGAACCCGCCACAGGAGCCACCACTGTCAGAGTACCGCTCTTTTGGTCGATCGCAATTTGTAGCCCCACACCCGTGAGTTCCCCAGAAGTATTGACCTGCAAACTGCGGTACTGTTCGGGTTTCAGCAGTCGAGTAAATGGGTCGTCCAGATTTGCCAGCATCTGTTGAATACCGGTGTAAGTCTGCTCTCGATCGTTCAGGGGTTGCTTGACAGCCTTTTCGCGAATCGACCACCAGTTGTGATGGTTGAATTTGTCATCCACATAAGAGCGGTTGACAATTCGCCAAGCTTCGCTCAAGAGTTGCTGTTCTGGGCTCAGCGCCGCCGCAGGCCCGGCGGGCCAACCTAGAACCAGGGCGACTTGGAGGACAAGTAAAAGGGCGATCTGGGAAACTCGTCTGTGCATGATTGTTCGGTAAAATATGAGTAGATTGGTATCCGTTGTATTTTAAGTTTGTACGCTTTTGAGCTTTTGCACATTCAACTTGATGTCTGGGAAGGCAGAACTCATAAAGCCAGTCCTGGACGCACTGAACGGAAAAAAACCGGGTTTCTCGTTCTCATCCTCCATCTCAAATGACGCAATTACGTTAAGAAACCGGGTTTTTGCCTAAGTCCTAAAGCATCAGGTCTTTGGCAGTCGCGAACAAAAAATTAGTTAAAGTTGACTTAACCACAGATTGAGTGAAGTTTTATGATAAATATGAAATTTTAGACCCCTTGGGTCGGCTCGCAGCATCGGACTCAGGTCTGTAGCTCGGTTCATTGCTATATAGCAGCTTGGGACGGATGTTGAGGTTTCGGACAAGGGTTTTTCAGACTGGGCAAAAGCGATCGCTCCGTGAAATCTACACGGCTATTATGTTACATTTCATATCATGTTCAGGAATTCGATCGGGCAACGCCAGCAAAGGGAAACCAGCTCTAGCTCCGTTTCCTAGGGAAGCGTGTTACCGCAAAATAGAGTTCCTCTCGTCAGCTCCAAATATTAAAATAGCCGAAGGTAGTTGCTAGCAAAAGCCAACTGACCATCGTGGGGCGACCAAAAATCCTTGTGGCTGCGGCCCTAAATCTCAACCACAGCAATATTCTTTTAGGAATTCTGGCTCAATGTTTTCTAAACAAATCACCGAATCAAAAACCTTCCAGTGGTTTGACGAACGCCTGGAAATTCAGGCGCTCGCCGACGACATCACTACCAAGTATGTACCCCCCCACGTCAATATCTTCTACTGCTTGGGCGGAATCACTCTGGTTTGTTTTCTGATCCAGTTTGCCACCGGCTTCGCCATGACATTCTATTACCGTCCCACGGTAGCAGAAGCTTTTTCCTCAGTGCAATACATCATGAATGAAGTCAGCTTCGGTTGGCTGATTCGCTCCATCCACCGCTGGTCTGCCAGCATGATGGTGCTGATGATGATTCTCCACATCTTCCGGGTTTACCTGACCGGTGGCTTCAAAAAGCCCCGCGAACTAACCTGGGTGACAGGAGTAATTTTGGCAGTCATCACTGTTTCTTTCGGTGTGACAGGCTACTCGCTACCTTGGGATCAAATTGGTTACTGGGCCGTCAAAATCGTTTCCGGTGTTCCCGAAGCTATCCCGTTTGTTGGTTCTTTAATGGTTGAGCTGCTGCGTGGTGGCACTAGCGTCGGTCAAGGCACTTTGAGCCGCTATTACAGCTTGCACACTTTTGTGTTGCCTTGGCTGATTGCAGTATTCATGCTGGCCCACTTCTTGATGATTCGCAAGCAAGGCATCTCTGGTCCGTTGTAAGTTTTGAGTTGTGGGGGTGATATTTTTTTGCCCCCGCTGAGTTTTGAGTTGAAAATTCAGAATTCATCACTCATGATATTTATTTCCAGCCAACAACTAAAAGGAGAACACTCTCACTATGTCTATTCTCAAAAAACCGGATTTGAGCGATCCAGCGCTCCGCGCTAAACTCGCTCAGGGCATGGGTCACAACTATTACGGCGAACCAGCTTGGCCGAATGACTTGCTCTATGTTTTCCCTGTAGTAATTACGGGAACGATCGCTCTGTGCGTCGCTTTGGCTGTGCTTGACCCGGCTTTGGTTGGAGAACCGGCTAATCCTTTTGCTACTCCGCTAGAAATTCTGCCGGAATGGTATTTGTGGCCTGTGTTCCAACTCCTGCGCGTTCTGCCTAACAAATTGTTGGGTATTGCTTGCATGGCAGCTGTTCCCCTGGGTTTGATTTTGATTCCGTTCATCGAGAACGTTAACAAGTTCCAAAATCCGTTCCGTCGCCCTGTGGCTACTACTGTTTTCCTATTGGGAACTGCCATAACTCTGTGGTTGGGTATTGGTGCTATTTTCCCGATCGACAAATCTTTTACGCTGGGCCTTTTCTAAAACTTCAGCTTGCTTGATTTTGACGCCTGCGGGTTTTCTAGAAGTGCTTTTGTACTGGTGGGAAACTTGAGCGGGCGTCATTTTATTTGGTTGCTATAATTAAACATAATTAATTAATTAATTAATTTGATCATCTCGGTATAAATATAGCAACCGCCTTAAAGAAATGTTCCGATTTTAGCGAAGGGCCAATGGCAGAGATCAGAAGTTAGATCACATCCGCTACCATCGGAATTGTAAAATCGAGTCAAGTGGCCACCAAATATAAGCGCAATTTTCAGTTTTTCGACTCACGGTCAACAGTCAACAGTCAACAGTCAACAGTCAACAATCAACAGTCAACAATCATTGCTGAGTGCAACCGGAATCGATATTAATGGTCAATATTAAATTAAATTTAAAAGCAGATGATCGCCAATAAAATACCGCCGATAAAAGCATTAAATAAAGCATTCCTTAAGGTGAAACCCAATCGAGATGATTTTGAACAATTTAAACACAATCTGATTAGATTAATCGACCACATTAACGAAGCAGAATCGGAGGAATTTCACAAAAATCTGGTGGCGCAGTTTTTGCGTGAGACTTATTATGGAGCCAATCATTTCATCAACACAAAAGGACACAATGACCTAGTTATTCATAACGGAAAAAATGCCAAAAACAGCGTTGGTGTCATTCTGGAAGCTAAAAAGCCAACTAACAAAGGCGAGATGCTTAAGGTTGACAATCTGAATAGCAAAGCCTTTCAGGAATTGGTACTCTATTTTTTGCGCGATCGCATTTCGGGAAAAAACCTTGAAATCAAATATTTAGTCGCAACCAATGTTTACGAGTGGTTCATTTTTGATGCTGGTACTTTTGAAAAATCCTTTGCTCAGAATCAACAACTGGTAAAGCGATTTACCGATTTTGAAGCAGGAAGACTAACCGGCAAAAAAACTGACTTTTTCTATCAAGAAATTGCGGCACCTGCTATTGAAGCAATCAAAGACGAGATTACTTTTACCCATTTCGATCTTCGAGACTACGAACAATTTTTAAGGAATGCCGAAAAGCAAGATGACAATCAACTAATTCCACTATTTAAGCTGCTTTCACCAGAGCATTTATTGAAATTACCGTTGGCGAACGATAGCAACAGCCTCGATAAAGCATTTTACAGCGAGTTACTGCACATCATCGGTTTGACGGAAACCAAAGCAGGCGGCAAAAAACTCATCGGGCGGAAAAAAGAAGGCCGCCATATTGGTGCACTGATTGAAAATGCGATGGAGCAACTTGATAGTTTAGACAAAATCTCCCGACTCGAAAAACCAGAACAGTTTGGCGATACTTACCAAGACAGACTGTTTAATGTTGGCTTAGAATTAGCAATCACTTGGGTAAATCGCATCCTGTTCCTGAAATTATTAGAAGCGCAGTTAATTAAATATCACAAAAGCGATAAATCCTTGGCATTTTTGAATTTCAGCAAAGTAAATAACTATGACGATTTGAATAGCCTTTTCTTTAGCGTTTTGGCGCGCCAACCACAGGAAAGAAGTAGTAGTATACAAAATATTTTCGCCAAGGTTCCTTATTTAAACAGTTCATTATTTGAGCTAACCGAACTCGAACACTTAACTATTTCTATTAGCAATCTCCGGGATGAGAATCTGCCGATTTTATCATCTAGCGTCTTGAAAGATAGCAACGGGAAAAAGCGCACAGGCGAACTTAATGGCTTGGAATATTTATTTGAATTTCTGAATGCTTACGATTTCAGCAGCGAAGGTTCATCAGAAATTAAGGAAGACAATAAACGGCTGATTAATGCTTCTGTGCTTGGGTTAATTTTTGAGAAAATCAACGGTTATAAAGATGGAGCTTTCTTTACTCCAGGCTTCATTACGATGTATATGTGCCGCGAAACTATTCGTAGGGCGGTTTTGCAAAAGTTTAATCAGACTAATAGCTGGGAATGCCAAAATATGGATCAGTTGTACGATAAAATTACAGACAAAAAAGCAGCTAACCAGACGATCAATAGTCTCAAAATTTGCGATCCGGCTGTGGGTTCGGGACACTTCTTAGTTTCGGCGCTCAATGAAATTATTGCGATTAAAAGTGAACTAAAAATTTTGCTTGACAGACAAGGGAAAACTTTAAGAGATTATCAAGTAGAAGTTGTCAATGATGAGTTAATTGTCACCGATGATGATGGGTTATTATTTGAGTATAATCCCAAAAGCCCGGAAAGTCAACGGATACAAGAAACTCTATTTCACGAAAAGCAAACAATTATTGAAAACTGTTTGTTTGGTGTGGATATTAACCCTAATTCCGTCAAAATATGTCGGTTACGTTTATGGATTGAGCTTTTGAAAAATGCCTATTACAAGGAAGAACCCCCCCAACCCCCCTTATTAAGGGGGGATTATTCACTCAAAGTCCCCCTTTTTAAGGGGGATTTAGGGGGTTCTCCTTACAAGGAAGAACCCCTCCAACCCTCCTTATTAAGGGGGGAGAATTCACTCAAAGTCCCCCTTTTTAAGGGGGATTTAGGGGGTTCTCCTTACAAGGAAGAACCCCTCCAACCCCCCTTATTAAGGGGGGAGAATTCACTCAAAGTCCCCCTTTTTAAGGGGGATTTAGGGGGATCTCCGGGTTTGAAAACACGCCCTAGGGGGGAGCGACTAGAAACTTTGCCGAACATTGATATCAATATCAAATGTGGTAATTCTTTGATTAGCCGTTTTGCGTTGGATAGTGATTTGCGACAAGCTTTAAGGAAAAGCAAGTGTGATATTGATAGTTACAAAAATGCTGTACAAACTTACCGCAATGCTGAAAGTAAGGAGCAAAAACGGGAAATGGAAGGCATCATCTCATCTATTAAGGGAAATTTTCGCACAACACTTTATGGGAATGATTCAAAAAAGACTAAGTTGAGAAATCTTGAGGGTGAGCGTTATAATTTAGAGAATCAAATGTTGTTGTTTCAGGAATCAACGACGGAGCAAAAGGCACGGGAAAAGAAAATCACTAAGTTAAGTAATGAGATCGATCGGTTAGAAGTTGAAATTGAGGAAATAGAAAGTGGCAAAATTTACGAAAATGCGTTTGAATGGCGGTTTGAGTTTCCTGAATTGCTGAATAATGATGGTGATTTTGTGGGTTTTGATGTGGTGATTGGAAATCCACCTTGGGGGGCCAATATAGATCCTAATCAGCTTAAACATATAAAAGCTATGAATTCTGACATTGTTGTTAGGATGGTAGATTCTTTTATGTTTTTTATTAATTTAACATTTTCCCTGAAATCAAAATTTGGTCTGGTATGTCAAATTATTCCTGATGTGATTTTATATCAAATTGACAATGAAAAGTTGCGCGAAAAAATATTCAATAAATCTCAATTAGAGATAGCTTTGAATTTAGGAGATGCAATTTTTGAAGATGTCTCAAGACCTGCTTGCATCATACTCCTCACATCTAACATTAGCAATATTTCTTGGATTGGCGAATATTCTGTTGGTGGCTCTGACAAGCTATCTAATATTTTACTAACAAAAATCAATACATCTTTTTTCGAGGATATTCCCAATAAAGCTATTCCTACAAAAAATATTAGTGGTTATCAAATAATTAATAAATATAAACATACCAGATTGATTGAGTTAGTAGATAATGATGAGATTCAAAGAGGAATCAGTCCTGATTTTAAAGATGCTTTTATTGTTGACGATCAAATTATTCACAGATGTTTATTGGAAAAAGATTTTATTTTTTCTACGATTACAGGTGGTCGAGATCTCAAAAAATATCTAGTTCAAGATGTTGGTAAGAAAATTATTTATACACAAAAAAGCGACGCTTGTCAACTTATTCCTAATATTCTCAACTATCTACAAACGTTTAAGGAGCAGATAACTTGTCCAGAGGTTGAGGAAGGTAAACATCCTTTTTGGTCTTTGCATCGACCAAGAAATAAAAAAATATTTCTTAAACAAGAAAAGATTATTGGTGTAATTACTGGAGACAGAATAATTGTGGGATTAGATGTTAATCAAATATTTCCGACAGATGGATTGTATGTAATGGCGAGTAATGGGAAATATTCAAATAAATTGCTGGTTGGAGTTTTGAACTCAAAATTATTAACTTATTTCTATAGATTGTTATCTATGGAAGTGAATAGAACCTTGGCGCAAATTAAACCAACTATTTTAAAGAATTTACCTGTTCAATTTGACAATGAAAAAATTGTAATACGAATTGAATCAATAGTCGATCAAATCCTGAGCGCCAAAAAATCCGATCCCAAAGCAGACACCACAGAATTAGAAAAAGAAATAGATCAACTGGTTTATCAGTTGTATGAATTGACGGCTGAGGAAATTAAAATTGTAGAGGGAGAGATCCGTTAGAGTCTCGGTTTGAGAGCAAAAGGTGGGTCAGCAAAATTCACCCTTGATCCCAAATCTGTCAGACAACATTTTTCTCAATACATTGCTACCACGTTCTACAAATTAAGCTTCGGTTTCAACCTCGGATGGATCGCTAATACGGTCACTAAATTCAGGTATGAATGCTTCATCTCGGACTAAATTAGAAACCTTCTCTGAAAATTCCTGCTTCCGATCATTTAGCAGCAAGGAAACTGGTATCAAAGAGCAGTAGGTAGCTACCACTAGAGAAGGCTGAATATCTGAGAGCGACATATTAGATGCTGGTAAAGGTTGAGTAGGTGACTCCTCAGCCTCATCCATAAAGTCTTTAAAGCTGCTGATGATTTACCCTCATTTTTTTTGCTGTTTTCCCATTGTCTATAAAAAGCATCAAGCAACTCTTCAAAGGCTTTAATAATTTCTTCAATGATTTGATGTCTTGTTTTCTAATCTAGGCTATCCCATAGTTGCGAGAACCATTTGAACAATTAAAATAACAAATTAAAGATCATTGCTTTCCCCTAAACCAAGTTAAAATACTGCTTCGGCAATTTACAGGTATGACACCGAGAGATTAGAGAACGAATTGAACAATCGTACTTTTGTACAGTACGATCCCGTGGCGAGATCGCAGAGCGCGATGGTGAGCAATGCTGCGCCACTGGGTGGTCAAAAGCTGTCATAAAACTTCTTGCAATTGCAAATCCGGTTTGAATACTCCTTTTATCTATTGGTCTTGGAAGACTAACTTTGTTTGTGTATTCGCGATTTAAATCTCATAATGATCGAGGGGAAACAACCCGGATATGATTTATTTACCAGCAGCTTTTTAGCACCTTGTGTTAGTGTATTTTTAAGCAGGGTTTGGCACTTGATGCACTCTAAATAATTTCCCAATGTGGGCATCTGATTCTTGAAACTCATGTTACTAATAGAACTGTGTTTGTGCAGTTCATTGTGAGTTGCTCCGGCGGCGACTGTGTTGTGAATTAGAAGTTAAACGGCTCCGTGCGATCGTCTTGTAGCAATTTAGTGTTTTGTACGGAATCATGTAAGAGAGCGGTGTATCCAGTTGTAAGAGTAGTTGAATAACTACTGAGGAGGAGCGAAAAAGCCGTCAGATATCACTCCGGCAGCAGATGCTGTATCAACAGCATTGAATCCGTCTGTTTTCTATACTACGTAAATAGCCTTGCAACGACTGAGACGCTACTTAATCAAGTAGATCGTCATCTAAGTAACACTTTTTTTGGGGAAGGACACAATTTTATGACCACAATAATGCAGCTCTTAATCCACATTAGAGGTGGAGTTTCTCTTGTTATGAGTTCTGTACTTGCGCTTGGAAAACATTTTCGACTTGGGATAATTTTGGCTTTCGCGTGTCTTGCTTGTATTTTGAGTTCTGTTCCTGCTGTTTCGCAAGGTCAGTTACCTAATCCTATAAAAATAGGAGTTAGAACTGTTGCTTCCGCAATCGGCAATAATATAAGTACAAATAAAGCATATGGCTTCTGTGGCACTTTTGGTGAGGAGCTACAAGAGGAGTTAAAGAAGTTAGCTCCTAATGGTAAACGAATTGAAGTTGAATATCATGAGATTAAGAATGAAGGTCTTGGATACAAATACCCTAGGTATGATGGTTTGAATAAAGAAATAATTCATATTGAATGTGGTCCTAATTCAATACCATCTGATAATCTGAAAACTGCTGTCGGCATTAAGTTTTCAGATAGTTTCCATAAAACCGGGGTAAAGTTGCTATTACCAGAGAAATTAGTTGAGGATTTGAATTCAAAACGTCGGAATGTGAAAGATATAAAAGTTGGTGTTGTCAAGGAAACCACCACATCCAACCTGTTAGAAGGTATTGTGGATAACATTCGTCCATATGATACGAGGGATGAAGCTTTAAATGCTCTTCTTGATAAAAATGTTAAGGAAATAGAGGCATTTGCTAGTGATGCACTTATTTTGCAGACTATTTTAGATAGTGGATATAACTCTAAAGAACCCTTCAACAGAAAAGGATACACTATTTTCAAAAAAGATGGTTACTTGACTTCATTACCAACAGAAGACTATGTTATGGCAGTCAAGGAAAACACGCCCTTTTCTAACAAACTAATTGAGTCGATCAATCGGACATTGAAGCGAGATAAAATATCTCAAGCAAGGAAAGAATTAGAGCAGATTGAAGATTCTACTCCAACTACTCCACCTACTTCAGGTATACTACTAAGGTTGCAGGAGTTTTTGTCGAGTATATTTACTGAAATATTGGGTGTATTTATTACACTATTGAGTACGTTTATTATACTACTAAAGCGTACAAGGCTCGAACAAAGGGAACATCTAAGACTTTTTTTGTGGATTTTAGGGGCGGTATTGTGTGTATTAGGAGTTATAATCATAATTGCGATTTGGCTGCAATACAAAAAGCTTTAACTCTAAGTGCGTTAGACTGTGAGTAAAGACTAATGAAATAGAATTGCTGCATACAAGTGCAGCCGGACTGGATCGAACTAAGCTAAACTAAGTTAGGTAAATGACTTGATATACTGATGACTATTTTTACTCTGCGATCGATCAAAAAAGACTTCGGCATCAAAGAACTCTTGACAGATGCCAGTTTCAGCCTCGATGAAGGCGATAAAGTCGGACTCATCGGCACCAACGGTTCCGGGAAATCAACGCTGCTGAAGATGATTGCGGGCTTGGAATCCATCGACTCTGGCGATCGCTGGGTCAATCCCGGCGCTACAATTGTCTACCTCCCCCAACAGCCCGATTTGGACGAAAATCACACGGTTTTAGAGCAAGTATTTGCCGACAGTGGCGAACAAATGGCTTTGGTGCGCGAATACGAGGAAATTTCCGATCAATTGTCCCACGGCAAAGGCGACACAGACAAGTTGATGGCGCGACTGTCTGCGGTGTCTGAACGCATTGATGAGGTGGATGCGTGGGATTTGGAAACTAAGGCAAAATTGATTTTGACTAAGTTGGGAATTGAGGATTTTGATGCCAAAATTGGGGATTTGTCCGGCGGCTACCGCAAGCGAATTGCCTTAGCAACGGCTTTACTTTCGGAACCAGATGTGTTGTTGATGGATGAACCGACTAACCACTTGGATGCGCTGTCGGTGGAGTGGTTGCAGAATTATTTGAACGGCTACCGGGGTGCTTTGCTGCTGATTACGCACGATCGCTATTTTCTCGATCGCGTCACCAATCGCATTCTAGAGATCGATCGCGGCGACCTTTACAATTATGCGGGCAATTACGCTTATTACTTGGAGAAAAAAGCCTTAGCTGAAGACTCAGCCACCAGCACTCAGCGCAAACACGCGGGAGTATTGCGGCGTGAGTTGGAATGGCTCAAAAAGGGGCCTAAAGCGCGCAGTACGAAGCAAAAGGCTCGGATCGATCGAATTAAAGATATGCGCGCAGAGGAGTTCAAAACAGCCAATGGCAAAGTCGAGATTGCTACAGCGGGGCGCCGGATTGGTAAGAAAGTTATTGAGTTAGTCAATATCTGTAAAGCTTATGGCGATCGCACTTTAATTAAAGATTTTACCTACAATTTCACTCCCGAAGACCGGATTGGGATTATTGGCTGTAACGGCGCGGGAAAATCGACGCTGATGGACATTATTACTGGACGAATTAAGCCGGATTCGGGGACTGTAGAAATTGGGACAACGATTCACATCGGTTATTTCGACCAACACTCGGAGGATTTGACACCAAACGAAGACCAGCGTGTCATTGAATACCTCAAAAGTGTTGGGGAATTGGTGAAAACGGCCGATGGAGAAATCATTACGGCTTCTCAAATGTTGGAGAAGTTTCTGTTTCCGCCGATTCAACAATATGCACCGATTAGCAAACTTTCGGGCGGGGAAAAGCGCCGATTGTTTCTGTTGAAGGTGTTGATGAGTGCGCCGAACTTGCTGATTTTGGATGAACCGACAAACGATTTGGATGTCCAGACTTTGGCGGTGTTGGAGGATTATCTGGAAGACTTCAACGGCTGTGTAATTGTAGTATCTCACGATCGCTATTTTCTCGATCGCACAATAGACATGGTTTTCTCCTTAGAGCCTGGGGGGAATTTGCGTTTGTATCCCGGTAATTATTCGGTGTATTTGGATCGCAAAAAAGCGGAAGAAGCGAAGGAACTTAAAGCACAAAAAAATCCTAGCAAAACACCACAATCTGCTGCTAACCCCCCCAACCAGGGCGGGCACGGGGGCACCGCCCCTACAAGGGGAGAAAGTCAGGAATCGGAGAAGCCGCGCAAACTTACATTTAATGAAAAACGGGAATACGAGAAGTTAGAAGTTAAAATTCCGCAGATGGAAGCTGAGAAAGCAGAGATTGAGCAGATTTTGTCTCTCAATTCTCCGAGTGGTTTTGGTGAGGTGAAAAAGTTATCTGAACGTTTGGGACAATTGAATCAAGAGATCGATCGGGCGACCGAGCTCTGGTTGGAATTGGCGGAACGGGTGAGTTAATCCGATTTGAGTTTTTTAATTGGGGAGTTTAGATTGGGAATAGCTCATGTTGAAACGGATATACATTGACAATTTTCGCTGTCTGGTTAATTTTGAAATTGACCTTGATGCAATTAATTTATTTCTGGGTACTAACGGTTCGGGAAAATCAACTGTTTTTGAAGTATTGCAGAAAATCCAAGCATTGGTCAGCGGCGACAGTAAGGTAGAAGGAATTTTCAAACCAGCGGACTGCACCCGCTGGCAAATCTCACAAATTCAGCGTTTCGAGCTAGAAATTCTCGGTAATGGCGGCTGCTACACATATCAATTACAAATCGATGACAATCGAGATAAATGTCGTGTTAGGTACGAGAGTCTGCTCTTTGATAACCGGCTTTTACTACAATTTGAATTCGGCGAAGTTCAACTCTATCGAGATGATTATTCACCAGGCCCGAAATACCAGTTTGACTGGTCGCAATCTATTCTGCCTTCATTAATGCCAAGAAACGACAACACGAAGTTAACTTGGTTTAGAGAACGGATGGCGCGATTTATCATCGTGCAAGTTGTTCCCAGCTTGATGGTTGATGAAAGTAGCCAAGAACAAATGCGTTTGACTCCTAAGATGGAAAATTTTGTTTCTTGGTATCGCTACTTATCTGAAGATCAAGGTAAAGTTGCTGAAATTGGCAATATTTTAAAAGATGTTTTGAATGGATTCAACAATTTTAAGTTTGAGCGAGTAAGCGAAGATAATTTGGTGTTAAAACTGCGGTTTTCAGGAGAAAAAGATAACAGCAAGCCAATTGAATATCGTCTCAGAGAATTGTCGGACGGACAAAAAACATTAGTGGCTTTATACGCGCTGATTCACGGTACAAAATCTGAAGACTATACTGTGTGGATTGATGAACCAGAAAACTTTTTAGCATTGCCAGAAATTCAACCCTGGCTGATTGAGATTTATGACCTTTGTAGTGATGGTACACTTCAAGCTTTACTAATTTCTCACCATCCTGAGTTAATCAACTATCTTTTAGTTTCACCAATTGGCTATTGGTTTGAACGTCAAAGTAATGCTGCGGTTAGAGTCAAAAAAATTAGCAGTGAAGTGGCTGACAATTCTGGATTGCCAGTTTCTGAACTGATTGCACGGGGATGGTTGAATGAGTCAGCGTAGAGTTCAGATTGTCATTCTCTGCGAGGATAGACAGCAGGAAGTTTTTGCCCGTCATTTCCTGAACAAGCGAGGTTTCACAGGTCTATTTCGGACTAAAATTAGTCCGCCAGGTAGCCAATCTGGAGAACAGTATGTACGCACTGAGTATCCGAAGGAAGTGAAAGCTTATCGCCAGAATAGAAACCGGGTATCGATCGCATTAGTGGTGTTAATTGATGCAGATAGGGGTACGCTGCAAGACAGACTAAATCAGTTAGCTAGTATACTTGATGAAGATGCTCAGGAAAAGAGGCGATCGGATGAGGCGATCGCAATATTCGTTCCCAAGCGCAATATTGAGACTTGGATACACTACTTGCAGGGAGAAACTGTGAATGAGGAGGATGCTTATGCAAAATATGAGAAAAATGAGGCTGTTTGCAAGACCTATGTTGAGAATTTAGCCGATCGATGTTATGCTCATGACTTACCAGAAGATGCACCGCGATCGCTTCAAGCAGCTTGTGGCGAATTACAGCGGCTATTACCACTTTTGCAGTAATTAGTTAATAACTGAGAAACGATATTAGACCTATATTTGCTTCCTTGACAAGCACCTGGATTTATCAGTGGGGTCGATTCTTCAATTCTAAAATCTAAAATCTAAAATCTAAAATCTAAAATCTAAAATCTAAAATCTAAAATCTAAAATCTAAAATCTAAAATCTAAAATCTAAAATCTAAAATCGATTGACTGCTGTTGCTGTCATCATCCCCCAAAACCAATCGATTTTGTATCGTTCGATCGCAATTTCTTGTAATCCCTCGTCTCGCATCATCGCTTGACATTCAGCGACTCCATAGGTGCCCAAATGAGCGCGGTTGAAACACCGCAGGAAAAAGTCACAAATTTTGCAAGTTAAATAATCATAACACCAATCTGTAATCACTAGACGACCATTAGGTTTGAGAACTCGTTTTGCTTCTTGGAGTGCTTGGGATGGATCTCGAAAGAAATGAAATGCGCTGGTTGACACTACTATATCAAAATAGTTGCTGGGAAATGGTAGGTTGTCAGCACTACCTAGTTTTAAATCCACAGACTCAGGTAGTTTCTGTTTGGCAATTTCGAGCATTTCAGCACTAGCATCAATTCCGACAACTTCTGATTCTGAGGCTACCTGTAACAGACGCTGGATTAAAACCCCGGTTCCACAACCAAGGTCTAAAATACGCTCTCCTGGGTTAATTTCTAGACGGTTGAGTGTTTCCTCAACAGTTGCATTTACATAAAATGACCAGCGACTATCATATTGCTGTGCGAGGCGAGAATACTCTCTTTGAACAGGGTCTGAGTACATAATTTTTAATGTCGATCGCTACAACAACAACCTGATTAATTTAGGACTTAAGCTCAACTCTATTTGTAGGGTGTGTACTGGGGACCTTACCACTACCAATTGCGATCGCACATCCCATCCTACCTCGCTCTACTCTGAAAATGATCTCATAATTAACTAACCTTACTTTCCTTTTACCTTCGCCGCCCTAGACTCCACTGTAAATGGTGGAATGTCTTGCAATTCTGTTTCGCTTAAACTATACTGTTCGCAAACTAAACTGAGGCGAGTTCCAGCACTTTTAACAGCATTGACAGAATGAGTCAAGTCTCCTTGAAAATACACTAGCGCGTTCATTTCTGGCTTAATTTGCCCGACTTGTTTTTTGTGACAACACAACACCAACTCTCCGCCTTCGAGATTGGCCGGTACCTGGACGTACAAAACGCTGACTGTCGCCGGCGGTTCCACTGTTTTGCAGTACGATCGCAAAGAGCGATCGATATGCGGATCGACGCGGGAACCTTCTTTCAGTAGCAGAGGGTTGAGGTAAAAAGCATTGCAAGCTGGCTGTAGCGCTTGGTCTAGATAGGGTTTGAAGTATGGGAAACGCTGTTCTACTTGGGCGATTTCGGAACGTTGAAATACGACGGAAAAGCCTTTTGTACCGATGAAGTCGCGGTTGAGGTTGTTGATTGCCAAATAAGGGGATGCTAGAATTGCTCCTCGCAAATCGTTGAGGTAAGTAATCGAGAAAGTGTTAGAATGTTTGCTATAGTATTTCAAGGTGTTCCAGGGGACTCAATAAATGTGCGATCGATCAATATCCAGAATACATCACGGCATCAATATTTAGTTGAAGGGCGATCGCCTTTGCCAATTCCTCACACATGGCTGTCGATAGCAGTTGACACAATAAGAAATTTCATGATATATAAAGTCTAGCTTTAATTCCTCACATTACAATCTGAGCAAATATACCAGATGAAAAGAAATCCACTAGCAGTCATGCTGCTATCCTTGTTGGGATTAGCCTTAACTTTTATAATTTCCAATTATTCTCACGTCGCAGCTCAAGAGACTCCCAGAAATTCCCTTGTTACTCAACAACAAAAAACGACAACAGCAACTGTTGCTCCAATAGCAAAACTCCCAGAAGCAAAACCCTCCCTCAAAACTCTTCCCAACCCTGACAAGCCAACAGAAGTTGCTGTCGGTTTCTACCTTACCAACCTCGGTCGCATTAATCAATCAGATGAGACTGTTGATGTCAGCGGTTATTTGTCTGCAAATTGGCAAGACAAGCGTCTAGTATTTAACCCGAAAGCAGTTGGCGATACGGAAATTCGCTACAGTCCCGAAAAAATATGGGAACCAGCTTTAACGATTGTCAATTCTCAATCAGCCGCGAAAAAAGGCGCGGTGGAATTAACTGCTCAGCCCGACGGCAAAGTCAATTATTTAGAACTCATTAACGCTACTGTATCTTCTGACTTAGATTTGAAAAAGTTTCCCTTTGATTCGCAAAAAGCTCAGATTGTTTTGGAATCTTTGTCTTCTGATGACAGACGTATAGTTTTGCAAAACGATCCAAACCTGACTGGATACAGCAAAGATTCTTTTGTTTCTTTATCCGAATGGCAAATTCTTGGGATTAACACTATAGTCACTCCCAACAAATTTGCACCAGAAGGTAAAACCTATTCGCGATACACTTTTGAATTAAAACTCAAACGCAATTGCCAATTTTACATCTTTAAAGTCTTTATTCCCCTGCTGCTAATTACACTGCTTTCTTGGGCGACTTTTTGGATGGATTCCAACGCAGCTTTTTCCACTCAAATGAGTGTAGGGATGACCAGCACCCTCACGGCAATCACTTTTAACTTTACTGTTGCTAATGCTTTGCCGAGATTATCTTACTTAACTCTGCTGGACGCATACATATTTATCTGTTATATCTTTTTCTTTTTGTCGATTATGGCGAATGTCACCGTACATTTCTTGCTAAAAAAGTACGAAAATCCCGATTTTATCCATCGTATGACGCGCAGATTTCGCTGGATTTTCCCCTTAGCTTTTGTGGTCTTTCAAGGGATAGTAATGACCGTATTTTTGGTGTCATCCAACTGAAATGGGAAATATTTCAAGAGGAATTCCCCATGTGTGTTGAGCAAGTGAGTTTTTCCCCAACATATTTTGATTTTTTACGAAAGTTTCGATCGCCTCTTTAGATAAGTAAAATTTATATATACGCCTAAAATATTTTTGATATTTAATGTTACGAGTTGTGTTGTAAAAAATTGTAAAAAAATTATTAGGAAAGATTCTTATTTAATTAACGATTTTGCGACTTTTCAGAATATATTACTACATCGTGATGAAGCTATGGTACAATTGAAATTCTATAATTTGGCGTAAGTTATAACTACTCAACAAGCAGACTCTTCAAAGTTAAAAGTCTGAAACTCTTTTGAATAGTGGAATACCAGCGCTAAGCTAGGGTAGAGAGAAAAAATTTTGCTAGATCCGAAAGTAAAGAAAAGTAAAGAAAAATTTGTTTTTGTATCAAAAGTCGGTCAGAGCGCCGTGAAAGGGCTTGACCGATCGGCAAAAATGTGGTATGGAATAAGATAAAATTAAGATGGGTAGCAGAAATTAAGCAGCCAAAATCTCGAAAAAGTCGATCGGACAAAGAAGTTTGCCAAAGCATAAAAATTTGGCGCTCGCTGAGGTACAATTCACCTGTTCAGGGGAAAGAATTGGTAAGTTAAAAAATCCACCTGTAGAAGTCAGAAGCTAAGAGTCTCAGGGTTTTAGACCGATCGCGAATTAGAAAAAAACTATGTCTCAGAATATCACCACAAAACAGATGGCTTTGGAATCAGGCCAAGACCCGATCGCCGTAGTGGCGACAGTCGAAACAATGCCAGCCGAAGCAGTGGCGGTAGAGTCCTACGCCGATCGGTTGATGGATGAACTGTTTGAAGGGGTCGATCGATCGTTTGAGAAAAGTGGCGGACTGCCCACAGAACCGGTGCAGCCAAAAACGATCGCACTCAAGTCGATCTCGGTACCTCCAATAGTCCTGTCGCAGTTGGCGCAGCCACAGCAGCCAGCCGAAAAAGACATAAAAGCGATCGCCCGCCAAGTCGCCCTAGAAACAACCCAAAAACAACAGTCCAAACAATCCTTCGACAAAATCCTACTCGGAGCAGCATTTGGTTCCCTAATGCTAGTCCTGGGATTGTGGCTGGCCAGCAGGTCAGGACTAGTCCGCTTACCTACAGCCACACCAGTCGCCTCTACGCCGGCAGAGGCTGGGAAAACAGCACCAGATACCCAGTTTGTCGAATACGTGCAACGATCGCTAGAAGCGATCGAACAAAAAAAAGCACCGCAGGCAAACCCACAACTACCAGTAGTTCCCGGAGTCGCCCCCCCAGGAACACTGCCGAGCATTCAAATTTCCGGGTCGCCACCTGTAACGGCTGGTCTCTCGACAGCAGTCAACCGCATCGCCGACGCCCTAGAACAAGTCGCCGCGCAGCCGGGAACACCTGCACTCCCAGCCCAAGTGGTAATCATCCCGCCCGCTCCAGTTCCAGCTCCAGCTCCTGTTTTAGTTCCAGTTCCCATTCCAGCTCCAGCTCCAGCTCCAGTTCTAGTTCCAATTCCAGCTCCGGCTGCTGTGGCGCCTCAAACCGCTACAGTTTCGCCCCCGCCCGCAGCCCCCGCCTCTGGTCGAGCCATCGCCTCTGCCGGAAGGGCAACTCAAACTCCCGTCGCCACTTCCCCTTCTCCTTCCTCTTCTCCCTCGGAGTCTCCCCAGCCAAAGATTTTGGCTCGCGAAACCGAACCGGCAGCCCCAGCGCCCGCAGCAGCCCCAGCGCCCGCAGCAGCCCCAGCGCCCGCAGCAGCCCCAGCGCCCGCAGCTCAGCCAGCAGCACCGCAGACACAACCAGCACCGCCCGTCAGCAGCAGCGCCCAGACTTCTGCACACACGCTCGTCGGGGTTTTGGAGTTGGGCGATCGATCGGCTGCTTTATTTGAAGTAGACGGTGTAGCCCGCAGAATTTATGTTGGCGAAAGCATCGGCGCTAGTGGTTGGACGCTGGCCGAAATCAAAAATCAAGAAGCAGTTATTCGTAAGGGGGGAGATGTGCGATCGGTTTTTGTCGGGCAGAAATTTTAATTAGTTAGTTAACTGTTAATTGTTAACTGTTAATTGTTAACTGTTAACTAATAAATTAATCCCTGGGAATCTCAACTGCAAAAACTAACAACAAATAACAAATAACCAATGATATCAATTCGGGTTGCATCGGAATGTTTTAACCGCAGAGAACGCAGAGAACACAGAGGGAGATCGGAGAGAGATGACTAATTCCGATGAAGAGCGGATTTTATCTAACCCATAACCAATAACCAATAACCAATGATATCAATTCGGGTTGCATCGGAATGTTTTAACCGCAGAGAACGCAGAGAACACAGAGGGAGATCGGAGAGAGATGACTAATTCTGATGAAGAGCGGATTTTATCTAACCCATTTGCATCGGAATGTTTTAACCGCAGAGAACGCAGAGAACGCAGAGGGAACTCAGAGAGAGATGACTAATTCCGATGAAGAGCGGATTTTATCTAACCCATTTGCATCGGAATGTTTTAACCGCAGAGAACGCAGAGAACGCAGAGGGAACTCAGAGAGAGATGACTAATTCCGATGAAGAGCGGATTTTATCTAACCCATAACCCATAATATAGGACTAATAAAAAAATGGGCTTATTTGACGATTTCAGTCGATTGTTAGAAACAAAATTAGAAGAATTCTTGCGAAGTAATCCACATCTGGAATTGCAGGCCATAGAAGAACAACTCAAGGAACAAGAAGAAGACACCCTGCGGCTGATTCTCGAAATCCAAAAACAAGAGAAAACACTGCAAGCAGAGATTCTGTCAACAGCGCAAGAAATTCAGCGCTGGAACGATCGCATCAACAAAGCCAAAGCAGCTCAAAGGCTCGACCTCGCCCAAGCGGCTCAAGAGCGACAAGCAGGTTTACTGCGTCAGGGAAATCAGCGCTGGGGTCAAATGCAAGGCTGTAAAGAACGGATTGAAAAAGCTAAAGAACTTTACCGCCAAATTCAGGCGCGACGAAAGGAAGTCCGAGCAAAAGCAGCCGAAGCAGCAACTCGCACTGCTGCTAAAACAGCTACTAAAACAGAGCAGAGTTGGGATACAAAGGGTTGGAATCAGAGTTCAAATTATAGCAGTTTTAGTGCAGCAGACCCTCTGGAAGAAAAGTTTAAACACTGGGAAGCTGACGAAGAACTCGATCGCATGAAACGCAATCTCAATCGATAATTTGTAGTCAATCTCAAATCTCTCTCTCTTCTCTACCTCTGCGCCCTCTGCGCCCTCTGTGGTTCAATCAATCATTCCCATGAAAAACTCGATCGCATGAAACGCAATCTCAATCGATAATTTGTAGCCAATCTCAAATCTCTCTCTTCTCTACCTCTGCGCCCTCTGCGCCCTCTGCGGTTCAATCATTCAATCCTATGAAGAACTCGATCGCATGAAACGCAATCTCAATCGATAATTTGTAGCCCATCTCAAATCTCTCTCTTCTCTTCCTCTGCGCCCTCTGCGCCCTCTGCGGTTAAAAAATCAATCCTAATCAAATAAACTTGTCCCCAATAACTAAAATCCATGACTACTCAAAACACCCTAGTTTCCCCCGTCACCTGGCTCGAAGACCGAGTTCTACTAATTGACCAAAACCAACTCCCCCAAGAATATGAAGTGGTGGAAATTAGCCACTGCGACGACATGGCTGAGGCGATTAAAACGATGATCGTTCGAGGTGCGCCGGCGATTGGGGTAGCAGCAGCTTATGGGATGTATTTGGGTGCGAGGGAAATCGAAACGGGCGATCGCGCCGAATTTTTGACTAAACTAGAAAAAGTCGGCGATTTATTGCGATCGACCCGTCCCACTGCGGTAAACTTGTTTTGGGCAATATCCCGAATGCTCAAAACAGCCGATCGCGCCATCGGTTCCGTCGAACACATCCAAAAAACTTTGCTAGAAATGGCAAAAACCATTCAAGCAGAAGACTTGCAAACCTGTAAAGATATCGGCGACAAAGGTTTAGAAGTTCTCCCCGCGACACCGGAAAAATTAACATTACTAACTCACTGCAATGCCGGTGGTTTAGCAACTGCTGGCTACGGTACAGCTTTAGGCGTAGTTCGTTCCGCTTGGCGAGAAGGAAGACTCGCCAGACTTTTTGCAGACGAAACTCGTCCCCGTCTCCAAGGTGCAAAACTGACAACTTGGGAATGCGTCCAAGAAGGAATTCCCGTAACATTAATTGCCGACAATATGGCCGCCCACTGCATGAAACAAGGCATGATTCACGCCGTAGTTGTCGGTGCAGACAGAATCGCTGCTAATGGCGATGCTGCTAACAAAATTGGCACTTACAGTTTAGCAATTATCGCCAAAGCTCACAAGGTCCCTTTCTTTGTCGCCGCGCCTCTTTCGACCATTGATTTTGAACTGACCGACGGGAGCAAAATCCCCATTGAAGAACGCGATTCCGTGGAAATGTATCAAGTGGGAACTACGCGCATTTGTCCTGTGGGAGTAGATTTTTATAATCCCGCTTTTGACGTAACTCCGGCTGAATTAATCTCAGGAATTATTACAGAATACGGGACCGTTGCTCCTGGGGAATTGAAACAGTTTCAGTCAAAACAATTCATTTAATTATATGTTACTCAACCGCTTAATTCAACAGTTTTCTTCGATAACTTTCAGATTTTCTAATTCCCAAATTTGGCTGGTTGGAGTTGTTTTGACAATTCTGATTATGCTAATTTTGTTCGTTAAAGTTGCTGAAGCTCAATTGTCACAAACGGTTCAAGCTGAGGAATTAGCAGCCAGACAATATGTTAGCTGGATGAATAGAACTCAGCAAGCTTACTATGCTGAAAATGCCGAATTCACAAATTCTGTTGCCAATTTAGGTCTTGGCATAAAATCTGAAACTGCGAATTACAAATACTCAAGTAGTACAGAAAATAAAGCTGTATTTAATTATGGAGTTTCGCAGAACGCTAATTTTAAAAGTTTTGTGGGAGGAGTTTTTTTAATAGAAAATACCACCCAAAAAATCTTGTGTCAAGCTAACACTGCTAGCACGGCTAAGCCAGCCAATCCTACTAATAATAATGGTACTTTAGCCTGCGGTGCTAATACGATGGAAGTTTCTCAATTGTCACCAACGGTTAAAGCCTCTGAATCAGATGAAACAGAAGGAAAACAATATGTTGGCTCAATGAATAAAGCTCAGCAAGCTTACTATGCTGAGAATGGTGAATTTACAAATTCCGTTCCCAATTTAGGTCTTGGTATTAGATCTGAAACTGCGAATTACAAATACTCAATTAGTACGGAAAACCAAGCTGTATTTAACTACGGACTATCGAAGCAAGGTAAGCTCAAAAGTTTTGTCGGAGGAGTTTTTTTAATAGGAGACGCTACCACAGAAATCACAACAGTCAGAATCCTGTGTCAAACTAAAACTAATGGTGCTAGTACGACTAAACCGACTAATCCTACTAATAAAAATGGGGTTTTAGCTTGCGGTGCTAATACGCTAGAAGTTGCTCGATAAATCCTGTCTGATTTTTCAGCACATTCTTAGGGTGCGTCCATTGGTGACAACTTAACGTCAAACCTTAAGTCTTTCTTGTTTGTATCGAAGCCTAGACCTCCCTAACCCCCAAAACATCGGGGGGACAAGATTCTTCTCAAAGTCAACCCCTACTCATACCCTACTCCCTTATTAATGGGGATTTAGGCGGTATCGAGACTCAACTAAAAGCGACATTTCTTATAGGTTCCAGTCTTAAGTTGTCACTAATAGGGTGCGTCAGAGAAAAAAAATTGCTGAAATCGAAATAATCAATGTCTGACGCACCCTACAAGTCTCGATAAATCATGTTTAATTTCTTCGACTACTGGATAGTAAATGCAGATTTAGCTAAGCAATTTCTGGAACAAGTAGCTATTTTGCTAGATGCTCGCGCACCTATTTTTAAGTGGTTTTGTCCCTGGGAGAAAGCTGTTTCTGTAACTTGGCAGGATTTTTCTATATCGCACTTTTCCCACAAGGGAAAACTCATCGAAAATGACACAGTTTTAACAGCCAAACTCCGAGCAATTGATATTTGTCAAGACCCACCTGTCATAGTCGTTGCTGATGCTGTTAAAGGGTGGGGAGAAGATGGGCGAATTGTCTGGATGTTGCGGACTTTGGGACAGGAAAAATCTGTTTTTGTAGATGGAGGATATGGAGCTTTAATCAAAGCTGGATATCCTCAAGTAAAAGCTGCAAACAATCCACCGCAAACCGGAGATTTTTTCATATATAGTCGCCGGAATTGGGAAGTTCAGCGGGATGAATTGAAAGGGATTTTAGGAGATGATAATTTAGTAATTATCGACGCTAGAACACCGCGAGAATATGCGGTAAAAACTCCTTATGGAGAAAAGCGTGGCGGTCATATTCCCGGTGCTGTTCACATCTACTACAAGCAGTTAATGGACAAACAAGGACAACTGCTTTGTCGCGACGAAATTGTCGCTATTTTACAGCATAAAGGAGTTTCGCTGTCAAGTCAAATTTTGAGTTCTTGTACTGGGGGAATTCGCTCTGCATGGTTGATTTCAGTCTTGACAAATTTTGGATTTTATGCTAAGAATTATGCAGGTTCGATGTGGGAATGGTCGGCTTCGCCGGCAGATAGCTATCCTTGAGAAAAAATAAAAATAGGACTTACGAAGAACATCTAAATGTAGTAGGGTGCGCAGTGCGCACCTTACCAGATCGAACAAAGTTCAATCCAACCTATTAACTACAAACAATCAAGGTTGAGTATTTCAACCGACTTGTTCTAGATACTGAGCCAAATCATCTCGCAGGCGGCTGAGTTCGGCTTCGGTGGTCACGCGCACCCGATCGTCCCGCACAGTAATCAGCACTTTCGCAGCAAAGGGAGTCGGCCAGATATTCGGGTTGCAGAAGACTTCAAAAAATACCTCTCCTGCATAGCGGTATTCCATCGGTTTCTGGGGAGAGGCTTTGCCGCCAGCAGTTTTGGCCGCTACTGCTTTGAGACTTTCCATCAAAAGACCGATCGCACTTTGCAAATCCCGCGCAGCTTGGGGGGAAAAGCTAAAGGAGACAGAACCTTCGACTAAATTCAGCGTAAATTGAGCAACAGACATAAGCAATCAAATTTAACAGACGTTAATGCTAAAAGATACAATAACTCAAAGGAAGTACATTACAACTAAATTGGGCTGCAAGAATCAAATTAATTATAAATAATCTCAAGAAGCTAGGCAAAATTAATGAAGATTAATCTAGCCGTAAGCTAGAGTCCGCAAGACTTTTAACCTTTTATTACTCGATCGGCTTTAAACTAGAAACTAGAAAATTTGATGTCCGATTCAGGAGATTCTATGGTGGCTGATAACCGTTCCGAAATCCGCAAGGTCTTAATCATTACCTTATTGCTAAATTTGCTGGTGATGGTAATTAAAGCAGTCGTGGGTTGGCTGACAGGTTCTCTTAGTTTGTTAGCAGATGCCTTGCACAGTGTCACGGACAGCGCTAATAATATTTTAGGATTGGTTACTAATCATTATGCCAATCCGCAGCCCGATCGCGATCATCCCTATGGACATCATAAATTTGACGCGATCGGAGCTCTGGGAATTGCTGTTTTTTTGGGAATTGCCTGTTTTGAAATTCTCAGCGGCGCTGTTGAAAGGTTGCTCAAAGGTGGCACAGTTGTCAAAATATCCGCAAATGAACTATGGATTTTGCTGATTGTACTGGGGATCAATATTTTTGTCACTTTTTACGAGCGCAGGGCTGGGAAACGCCTTGGTAGCGCTATTTTGGTGGCTGACGCTCAACACACGATGAGCGATGTTTGGGTGACAATTATGGTAATTGCTGGGTTGATTGGTGTTTGGCAAGGGGAGGTTTGGAATATACCTCAACTGCAATCCCTGGATGTGTTTTTGTCTTTTCCTGTAGCTGTTTTGGTGTTTCACAGCGGTTGGAAGGTTTTAACGGAAAATCTGCCTTGGTTGGTGGATGAAATGGCGATCGCACCGGAGATTATTCACGCGATCGCGATCGATGTACCGGGGGTTGTCAACTGTCACTCGATCGCCTCTCGTGGCGTTGTCGGGCGTCAGGTGTTTATTGATATGCACCTGATTGTCGATGCGGCTGATGTAGAAACGGCTCACCGGATTACAGAAGAAGTGGAAGCCCGCTTGGAAGAACGTTTCAGCCCTGTACGAATCTTAATTCACGTTGAGCCTCCCGCCTACCAGAGCGATCTAATTAGCTATGATGCTGAAAAATGAAGGAAGAAGGAAGTTCGGCAACGGATTCTGTAACGGATGTAACGGATGTAACGAATAGAATGAAAAAGGAAGATCGGAAGATGGAAGATGGAAAAATGTGAGCTAAACAGCAGCTTGAAGGAAGAATCGGGAAAGTATTTTTACTTACCGCTCCTCGAAATCTTTAAATGGTATGAATGGTGTTGAGATGTTATTTAAAGAAACTCGCACCTAATTCAGTTGTACTTTTCCACAGGAAAATGTGAGTTTTCCACAGAAATTGCCAAGTTTTCCACAATAGATCGATCGGCTGTCGTCGATTTCTGTCTTTCTATTTGTATAAATTCCAAGTATTTTGGATTTCTCTGGCCATTTCCCGCCGCCAGTGCCAAGGTAGTAGAATTTCTACTTTTGAACCGAGAGCTCGCAACCACCTCAATGGGTAGTAGTCTGTATTTCGATAATACAGTTGGTAGTAGGCATCGGTGGTTGGGTGTGACTGGAGAATTTCTAAAAGAGCTGATCGCTCTTCTGGATTGGGGGTGTATTGTGTGATTAATCTGGCGGCGCGATCGTACTCTATGGCGGTAAAAGTATTGTGGATGCTGATTCCGAGCAGGTAGGATTGAGCAAAAGTGCGATCGAACCGCAGTACCATCAGTGCTGCTTCCTTATAAAAATCACAGCCCCAAGCTTCTTTTAACTTGTGTTTTAGTTTACAAAGTTTCTCACCTTTACGGTGCTGTTGGAGTTTTCGATCCGAAATTGGGAAAATATGTAATTGCAATTACTCACAATCCAGAGTATAATTTGGGTGACTTAGTTGATTGATGGTTTGCTAGGTAATAGAGGAAGTTTCAGATATGACATCACAAGCAGTTGCTCTCCAAGTTATTCAGCAAGCTATCTGCGCTTTAGCCGATTGGGCTAATAACGCGAAATTACCCGATGGATGTCAGTTTTCAACAGAACATCCAGCCGTGACTAAAGCGAAAGAATTATTGTCATGGCACAATCCGAACATAAGTTACTTGGCGTTGTTATTTGATGCTGTCAAATTGTCAGAGGGTAACGAACGAAATCAGCCCCACTATTGTCCGGCGAACGCGATCGAAGCTAAGGATGATTGTTATCCGTCTATTCCTTATCCATTGACAGAACCTCCAGATTTAGAAGAGTATAAAAAAAATGTCAAACAAGAGTTAGAAAATCTTCGGAAACAAGACTGGGAAAACTTATCACTGCTAACTCTGATTTTAGAGAAGTATGGTTCTTGTCTCAGCTTTTGCGAGCGGGATATTGCTTTGATAGATATGGCGCGATCGACTGCTGCGGTAGCATCTGCTTTGGTTTACAATCCTGATGCAAACGAGATCGGTTTAATTGCCGGCGATTTATCGGGAATTCAAAAGTTTATTTACACCATTGCTTCTGACGGTGCGCTGAAATCTCTCCGCGCTAGAAGTTTTTATCTGGAATTAGTCACAGAAGAAATTGTTCAGCAGCTTTTAGAAGAGTTAAAGTTACCTCGTACTAATGTTATTTATGCGGGTGGCGGTAACTTATATTTGTTAGCCGCTGCTACTCAAGACACAAAACTTGTTTTAAACAAAGTTCAGAGAGAATTCAACAAATGGTTACTAGGAAACTTTCAGGGCAAAGTCTTTTTGGCTCTAGACTACACTACATTTCCAGTTAAAGATGTCAATCAAAGAGAATTTGCTAATCACTGGTCAACAGTTACGAAAAAAATTACTCCCCAGAAATCTCGGAAGTTTGCTGAGGAGATAAACTATTTTACCCGCCGGCTTCGTAGCTATGACAAGTGCCAAGTTTGTCATCGAGATGATGTGAAGAGTTTGGAAAATTTAAATACAGATCAACCTGATTCGGTACAGGCTTGTTCAACTTGTCGCCGGATGTTTCGCTTGGGTGGTAAACTATTTAAAGTTGAGGCTATTGTGCGACAGAAAAAAAGGCATCCACCTCAACAAAAAGTCTCAAATGCTTTTAGGATTTCATTTCCTAAAGCTTACTATTACCTTCTAGCTGAGCGGGGACAGATAGATGAAGTTAAGGGGGAGAAAAATGTTTTTTTTATCAACAATTGGAATCTCCAAAAATATCGAGATGCTGAAACTAAAAATATAGTTCCGTTACTTTTAGGAAATTATGGTCAGCGCAGCCAAGAAGAATCGGGTTTCATCCGAGCAGGTGAAATGGCAGAGAAAGCCAAGGAAGTAGGAGCGATTCCTAGAGTTGGTTACTTGCGGATGGATGTAGACAGACTGGGTAAAATTTTTGCTAAGGGTTTGGGTGAAAATCAAACCTTGCCGAGATTGGCTGGACTTTCTCGCCAAATGAGTTACTTCTTTAAAGTTTATCTCAACAGTTTGGCAAAAAACCGTCTAGCTAATCTCGCCGATAGTGCTATTGTTTTAAACAACGAGGTACGACAGAATTTATTATTTATTTATGCAGGAGGTGACGATTTATTTGTCAGCGGTGCTTGGAATGAAATTGTTGATTTTGCTTTTGATGTTTATCAAAGTTTTCGCGCTTATACAGGCAATAACCCAGATATTACTTTGTCGGGTGGCATTAGTATCGAAAAAGCAAAGTTTCCACTATATCAAGCTGCCAAGTTAGCAGAGAAAGCTGAGGAGGATGCTAAAGATAATGGTCGCGACAGTTTCGGATTATTTGATGACAAAGTGTTCAAGTGGAGCCAGTGGTTAGGAGCAAGAGATATTAAACTAGCAGATATCGAAGAGATTGACTCTAAAACTCAAGAATATTTGGGGACAGAGGGAACGCTGAGTTTATTTGGTGTCTGGCCTTTTGTCGAAAAGTTCCTAGAGCAATTGGAGGAAAGTTCCTCTCGCAGTTTTGTACGGAATCTTTTACTAACATCTCAAATGCAAGAGCAAATGATTGAGGAGATACAAACTAAAAGGAGAAAAGTTGATTATGAAAATGAGGAGCAAGATATTCAATATTATTTGCACCTACCTCAAATAGCTTACACCATAGCGCGATTGCCTGAAGAGGTTCGGAAAAGTGATGAATTTAAACCTGTACGAAAATCTCTGATGAGTCCGTACAATGCACCTTATTTCGGAGCGATCGCAACTTGGATTGAACTACTCAACCGCGCTAAAAACGATAACGATGACAAATCTACCTAATAAAATTATCAAAAGTCAAATGAGTTTGACAGCAGACCAACAAATGATCCAAACTATCCGCAGTTTAAAGGATGGGCTTTTGCGAAATTACGAAATTCGCCAATTGGTTAAGGAGGCAGAGTTACTAGGTACATATCTCAAGGAGCAAGGATTAAAAACCAACCAAATTCGCAAGTTTTTGGAGGCTGTTAAACGTCTGAAAGTCAAACTTGCTCAAGATAAAGAAGAGAGTTTTTCTGTCATTGAGGATGAGCTGTTTTTACTAAAACCAAAGTTAGCTTATGCTGCGGTTCGGCAACAAGATCGTGGCAGCAATCCTGTTAAGCCGCTGAGTGACGTGATTTCAGAAGCGATCGACAAAGTTGAAGACTCACCAGATTTCTATCGCCTGGTTCAATTAATTGAATCTATCATTGCTTACCATAAAGCTGCCGGAGGAAAAGATAATTAATCATGCTACAACACAAACAACTACTTGGTAAATTTCGACTGGAAAGCACCTTGCTATTAGAGACAGGAATGCACATTGGTGGTGGTGGAGAAAAACTCGACATTGGCGGTCTAGATAAAGCCGTTGTCCGTGACCCTATTACCCAGTTTCCATACCTTCCCGGTTCTTCAATTAAAGGCAAATTGCGCTCTATTTTGGAGCGGTTTCACAATAAACCTTTGAATCGAGCTGGAGGGAGCGGTACTTATCGTTATGAAAGCGACGATCTGGTGGATGGATACAGTGAAATTAACGGAATGCAGATTTGTTATCAAGGTGCGCTGACTTGTCCTATTAGTCGGTTGTTTGGCTCTACTGGCGGCTCTAATTTTTGGGTTGAAACTTCACAGGCACAAGAAGCGGAAGGTTTGGAGCGAGTAAAAAGCAAGGATATTTTTGTTACTCGCACTATAAATGGTGTGGAACATAGCCAGGTGAAAAAAGGTCGCAATTCTCCGGCACGGTTAATTGTACGCGATTGTCATCTCATTCCTGAATCTGCTGAGCAACTTAAGCGGGTAGACACCGGACTTTACATGACTGAGTGGAAATTTGAGAACGGTATCGATCGCATAACGGCTGCTGCTAATCCCCGCCAAGTTGAACGAGTTCCGAGAGGTGCAAAATTCAAGTTTGAGTTAGTTTATACTGTCGAAGCTGATGGCGATCGCGCAGATGTCACTCAAGCTGTAGAGGATTTGCAGAATATCGCGATCGGGCTTTCCCTCCTCGAAGATGATGCTTTGGGTGGACATGGATCGCGGGGTTACGGCCAAGTCCGGTTTGAAAAATTCAAGTGTTTCTGGCGCGACTTGGAGCAATATCGACAGATAACAGAAGATGGTGTTGACTTTCGAGCTCCCATCCTTGAAGCAGATGATACATCAGCACTCCTCAAAAACTTTGGCACGTTGAGTCGCAGCATTCAACAAAAGAATTTGACAGGAGAAACAAAATGAGCATCTGGAAACTTGTGCGACTGCAATTTTTAGGGACTGCACACTTCGGAGAATCAGGTATTGGGATTGAGGAAACTAGCGAACGAGTGCGATCGGATACGCTATTTAGTGCGTTGATTACGGTGTATGCTAGGATGTTTGGAACTCAGGCAGTTGCCGAATTGTTGCAACTATTTTGCGTGAGGGAAAACCAGCCACCATTTTGCATCAGTTCTACTTTTATATATCAGCAAATAGGAGATAACATCACGTACTATTTGCCTAAACCGCTCCGATTTCCCTGCAATTACCCCGATGACGATTTGATTTTTTTTAAGACTTACAAGAAGAAACTCAATTACTTGCCTTTGGAAATTTGGCAGCGCTGGTATCAGGGCGAGGGGTTTGCAGATAGCGACGAACTCGGTACTTATACTAATGAGGGCAAAAGTCAGGGCAACTTAAATCAAGCGAGAGCATTTGCTTACGGAACCTGTTACAAAAAGAGACCACTTCCCAAAGTGGCAATAGACAGAGTAACTAGAGGAACAAACTTTTATAACACAGGCATCGTACAATTTCAACAAGATAGCCAAAGCCATTCAGGCTTATATTTTCTCATCCACTTTCCCTCCGTCAATAAAACGTTGGAACATCAGCTAAAAGCTGTCTTGAAGTGGCTGGGAGATGAAGGTTTAGGTGGTGAACGTTCTAGCGGAACCGGACAGTTTAAAGCTAAGTGGGATTCTTTATCTCCGACTTGGCAACAAGTAGTAGATTTTAAGGACAACAGTTACTACACTCTTTTGAGTTTGTTTTGGACAAATGACGAACAAAAACTGAACGAGGCGATCGCAGATGAAAAGGCAAGTTATGAAATTATAGAAAGAGGCGGTTGGGTATCTTCTTCTCCTTCTGGGTATCAGTTGCGTCGCAAGTCAATTAGAATGTTTGCTGAAGGTTCGGTTTTTTCCTCCGAACCGATCGGCAAACTAGCTGATGTCACTCCGTTAGGATTTACGAATCACCCAATTTATCGCAGCGGCATTAGTTTGAGTCTTCCTATCAAAGTCAAGAGTGAATAAATATCATGACTGCTGCTTCTCACCTTGCCATCAAAAAACCTGAAGCTTCCGAATCCAAGCTAATTCAGCTAACAAGTCCTATTTTACATATCGGTTCAGAAGTCTCCCGGTTGAATCCTTTTGAATACGTCCAGACATCTAAAAGGGTTTATCTCCCCGATCGAGAAGCTTTAGCTAAAGCCTTAAACCAAAAAGGAAAGTTACAGGAGTATATTCGCCGAATTGAAGATCGAGAAGAAATTACCTCGCTGCTACAATATGCTTTTGGTGACGACTGGCAAACTGAGAAATTTGATAATGAACTCATTTTTCCTGAAATTGCCGTCAGTCATAAATGGACTGAAAATCCGGTGACAGATTTGCGTCCGATGATTCGCAACGGCATGGGACAATTGTATATTCCCGGCTCGTCAATTAAGGGGGCAATTAGAACTGCGATCGCCTACCACCTCCTCAAACATGAAAACAAATATCAACTCCCAGAATCGGCCAGCCTTAGTGTCATAGAAATCAAATTACGAGAAAAACTTGGTAGAGGCGAACTCGCAAATAAACAAAAACAAAAAAAATTAGATGATGAATTATTCATGGATAGTTTATTCACTGATTTTGCTCTCTCCTATCAAGGCAAATCTGTCAAAAGCAAAACCGGGCCAAACACGGACTTCATGCGAGCCATTAAAGTCACCGATTCTCAGCCTTTACTAGTATTTAAAAAAGTCACTAAGCAAGGAAAAAATGTATTTTTTAACTTGCCTATAGTTGCTGAAGTCATTGTCTCCAGCCGCTTCCCAGATTATAAAGCCAAATATCGCGCTTCCATTTATGCGGAAATGGTTCGCAACGTGCAGACTAAATTCACCCTCACTCTGGATACGGAAATGCTGCAATGGTTCACTCACAATGAAGGGATGCAAATACCGTTTAAAAATCTGGATGAACTGCTGAAAATTTGTCAAGAGTTCGCTCAAGAGCAATGGGATGCTGAACATGATTATTGGGAGGATATCGAAAATAATCGCTCTCAAGATAAAGACTTAAATTTCAGCTATATCCGCGAATTATACGAGCCAACTGGATGCCCCTATAACTTAAGAGTTGGTTGGGCAAGCGGAATGTTGGGAACTACGGTTAGTTTATGTCTTGATGATAAATTGGTAGCCGAAATCCGCGATACTTGCGGAATCAAAGCACCGGGTTTTGAAGCACCAAAATCGCGGCGGACTGTTGTAGCTGCTGATGGCAATATCAAATATGTACCTGGATGGGTAAAGTTTAAGCCATGCTAATTCGTTCTACCTGGACATTAACTGTATCCGAACCCGCTGTTTTTCCGCGCGCTTACCATTTAGAATTGGTGAAAGAGTTGCATCGGCGATTAGAATTAGAAGTAGGAACTGAGACTGTACCTTCTGTAAGTTTTTCAGGAATTCAGGGTTTTTACCAAGTTTCCCAAGATTTTCTTTCGTTTACACCAGATGAGTTTTATACCTTGTCTTTGTCTGGCTTGCAGGAGAATGCTGCAAAAGCGATCGCCTCCCTAAATCTCTCACCATCTCTCGAATTTCTCGGTGCTAAATTTGATATAATTAATCGAGAAGATGAAATCACCAGCTACGAACAACTTTACACGGAACTTGTAGCCAATGAACCAGAACCAGTCCGCCGCTTCGATCTTAAATTTACTACTCCGACTGCTTTCGCCCAAGGTTCCACGCACTTAGCTTTACCCGTTGTAAATCTCATGTTTCGCAGTTGGTTAGAACGGTGGAATCACTTTGCCCCTGTTTATTTGGGGAGTGATGAATTAATCGCTTATTTGAATCAATCTGTTTTATTAAAATACCACAAGATTCAAACGCGATCGCACCAATTACCTAAAGGATATGTAAACGGGTTTGTTGGCCAAGTAACGCTGCAAATTCCTTACCGCACTGATTCCTTGCTGGCTAATGTAGCGAATTTACTGATTCAATACAGTCAGTATTCAGGTACGGGAATTAAAACCCGTCTTGGAATGGGTCAAACAATTGTCAAACTAGATTAAGGAGATTACCAATGAGTCAAATAAAAATCATTACATTTTTAGGTAAATATCCAAGAGAAACTATTTACAGCCATAGCGATCGCACCTACAAGGGTCAACTATTTGCTGAAGCACTGCACCAGTTTTGTGAATATGACACTATGTTAGTGTGCGTCACAGAAGAAGCAAAAGCAACTACTTGGCCTCTATTAGAAGCACTAGGAGATGCGCGGATCAAGCCGATTGATATCCCAACTGGTAGAACTACGGAGGAAATGTGGGAAACTTTTAAAATCATCACTCAATATGTTGATGAAGACGATCGCGTAATTTTTGATATTACTCACGGACTGCGATCGCTCCCTTTTCTCGTCTTCTTATTCGCTGCTTACCTCAAAGCGGCCAAAAACGTAACAATTGCAGCTATTTACTATGGTGCTCCTGAGTTAAGCGACAGCAAAAATAACGTACCAGCGCCTGTCATTGACCTATCTGAATTTGTGTCAATGATTGATTGGATTACAGCCACTAATCAATTTGTCAAAATAGGAGACGGACGAGAACTAGCTAAGTTACTTAAAAGTGCTATACCATCAAATTTTGAACTAAGCGAAATTCCATCTAGCAGACAAATTAGAGACAATCTTAAGAACTCGGTTGAAGCAATTGAGAATATCTCTCTAGCTTTAAGTGTAACTAGACCTATTGAGACGATGCAATCGGCTACTAAGTTAGAAGAAATTCTCCAAAAAGCTGCACAAAATTTTGCAGATCGAGCTAAACCGTTTTCACTTTTATCAGACAAGGTTGTTCAAGAGTACGGACAATTTGCTCTCCAAAATCCTACAGATGAAGCAGCATTGAGCCAGAATTTGCGGCTACAATTGCAGATGATTAAATGGTACATTGACCGAGATCAATTAGTACAAGCAATTACTTTGGCTCGTGAATGGTTAGTTTCTATCTTAGCGCTGCGATTTGGTGAACCCATGTTCGATCATTCAAGAGGTCGCAAGTATGTAGAAGCTGCTCTAAATAATGCAGTTGAACAGAATAGACCTCATCCTCGCCCTCCTCTTGATAGCCGTTGCAATGCAAAGTTTGCAGCTTTGCCAGAAGCAGATGAACTTGCTAGTGTCTGGAGTCTAATGGCAGAGTTGCGTAATGATATTGCTCATTGTGGCATGAATAATCAACCTCAAACTGCTCGCAGGCTTAAGGAAAAAGTTTTATCACTATCTCTTAAATTAGAGACAATTAGCAAGGAACTATTGCCAGATAAATAGACGGGATAATAAATTTTTGTCAAAGGCGATCGCTCTTTTTACTAAAACCGATAGCCCTTGACCCATGCTCAAATCATCTCAATACAATACACCACCTAAATTTCGGAGGTTATTATGCCTTTCAGCACTTACAAAACAGTCGGTTCAGTCCTCAAAGAATTTAAAATCACCTACACCGAATCTGATTTTATAGTAGAAACAAAGTTTAATATCTCTGACTATTTTCGAGAAGATTTGGAATTTACAATGCGAGAAGGAGTGGTTGATAATTCTGAATTTGCAATTTGTGAAAATTTGATTTATCCAGTGATCGAAGAAGTTTGGAAGCGCTATTACAGGGGGTTTGTTTTGTGGAGCCATCAATCTCTCACCTATGACCAATATCTTTCTGGGTTTCCTGAATATATTTTGGCGAAACGTTCTGTATTAGGAAAAGTTGTTTTTGAACAACCTTACTTTCTGTTAGTTGAAGCGAAACAAGATAACTTTTAAAATGGATGGGCGCAGTGTTTGGCTGAAATGATTGCCGCACAGCGACTGAATGAAAACTCAGAGCAAGATGTATTTGGAATTGTATCGAATGGTGGAGTATGGCAGTTTGGCAAGCTGAAGTTAAATATTTTTACTAAAAACAAACAGTCTTACTTGATTGATGATCTGAATCGACTATTTGCTGCGATTAATTACGTGTTTCAACAGTGCGAATTGCTGCTGGATGCTGAAATGCGCGATCGCAATTAAACAGTCCGCGCAGGCGGACTTTCTTGGTGTAGCGACAGGTTGAAACCTGTCGAAACTGTTTGTCCGCCTACTTAATGACTAACTATCAATCACTCCCACTCGATCGTTCCCGGCGGCTTAGAAGTAATATCGTAAACCACCCGGTTCACCCCTTTAACCTCATTCACAATCCGGTTCGAGATCAGTTCCAACAAATCGTAAGGAACCCGCGCCCAGTCAGCCGTCATCCCATCCTCACTCTTAATAAACCGCAAGACGATCGGGTAAGCGTAGGTGCGCTGATCGCCCATCACACCTACACTGCGAATCGGTAGCAACACAGCAAAAGCTTGCCAAAGTTCGTTATACAATCCATGCCGATTAATTTCTTGGCGAACCACAAAATCAGCATCCCGCAAAATATTTAATCTCTCTGCGGTAACTTCTCCTATAATCCGAATCGCCAATCCCGGCCCTGGGAAAGGTTGTCGGTTCACGATTTCTTCCGGTAGCCCGATCGACCGGCCGACTTTTCGCACTTCATCCTTAAACAGTTTTCGCAGCGGTTCAATCAGCTTAAATCGCAAATCTTTCGGCAAACCGCCGACGTTGTGGTGGCTTTTAATTTTAACAGCAACTCGATCGCCACTTTTCGGGTCTGCATTAGTGTCAGCCGACTCAATCACATCAGGATAAAGAGTCCCTTGGGCGAGGTAGTCGAAGGGGCCGAGACGCTTCGATTCTTCTTCAAATACGTTGATAAATTCGTGACCAATCCGCTTGCGTTTTACTTCTGGATCGGTAATCCCTTCAATTTGAGCTAAAAAGCGTTCGCGAGCATTAACATATTCAACGTCAATGTGGAATTCCTCTTTAAATAACTTCACCAACCGTTCCGGTTCGTGCTTACGCATAAACCCTTGGTCGATAAACATACAGGTAAGTTTGTCGCCGATCGCCTGGTGCAGCAAAAAAGCCAAAGTTGAAGAATCTACGCCACCGGATAGAGCCAGCAAAACTCGTTTTTCTCCGACTTGCGCTCGAATTTCGCGAATAGATTCCTCCACAAAAGTAGCTGTAGTCCAATTCGGTTCGCACTCGCAAATATGGTAAACAAAATTGCGAATTAAAGCTATTCCCCCCATCGAGTGAACTACTTCTGGATGGAACTGAACCCCGTAAAGCTTTTTCTCGTGGTCAGCAATTGCCGCACAGGGAGTATTTTCAGTATGACCGAGGATTTCAAAACCTAGTGGCAACTGGGTACAGGAATCGCCGTGGCTCATCCACATCGTGCTGCCCTCTTCGACATTTGTCAGCAAATCCGTAGGGTCATCAATAGATAGTGATGCCTTGCCGTATTCCGCTAATTTAGCTCGCTCAACAGTGCCTCCGAGCTGCTTTACCATCAACTGCATCCCGTAACACACTCCCAACACAGGTATTCCCAAATTCCAAATTTCTGGGTCGCATTGGGGAGCTTTTTCATCGTATACAGAACTCGGCCCACCTGAAAGAATAATTCCTTGAGGATTGATTGCTGCTAACTGTTCAGCAGTAGTGCGGTAGGAAATAACTTCTGAATATACTTGAGTTTCGCGAATGCGGCGAGCAATCAATTCGGAATACTGGGAACCGAAGTCGAGAATCACGATCATCTGGCGATCGCTCTGCCCCTGTTCCGAGTTTGTTAGACCTGATTTATTTTCTATTTGAGTAGTCACGGTTAGTGCTTAATTGGTAGTTGCGTGCTTGGTAATTCTTGCGGTCAAATGCAAGACTTTATGAGCGAGGGATTAGTGATTAGATTTTGGTTTTTTTGGGGATTTACCCAGCTCAAACTGTGGGTTTGGGGATTTGAGATTTGAGATTTTAGACTTATTCCACTGATGAATCCAGGGACTTATGCCGAATAATCTTGGCATCGACCATCCCAAATCCCAAATCCCAAACCAGTGATTAGTTCCTAGCAATAAACCTTACTAATATCAAGTTGCCATTTATGACGTTACCCGCTCTTCTAGCGTCGAGGGCAAGCGCGGATTCACTTCTACCCTTACTCTAATTAATTCAGCTATTTCGTCAAAAAGCAACTTAGTATAATTAAGGTTGAAAAACTAAGAGTTACTACTGATTATCTATTAACCATGATACTTCCTTTAAAGAGAATTCAGGGATATCCACACTACATTAACAAATTTGGGTGAGAAATGTATCACCCATTTCACTTTTAACAATAATTTTGCGATCGCGCCCGAACATCACCGAGCCGACGGGGACGCGCAGCCCGGTGTGAGCGAAAATACAATCGGACGATCGCAAATCTATCTGTTGGGCGATGTCGCCGTAAACTCGATCGACCCAATTGCTGCCAGTGGAGCCGTCTAAAGCCCGCAGTTGCTGGAGAGCGTCTTCGGCCGTCGCTGCGGCAAAAATCGAGGAACACACATCAGCGGGCATTTGGGCTCGCGCACAGTAAGCTGTCAAAATTTCCCGACGCCCGTCAGCGAGGTGGTGATGAGTGTGAAAAATCCCCGCAGCCAATTTCATCAGTTTGCCATGATAGCCAAACAGCAAAATTGACTGCACGCCTTGATATCCAGCCTCTACGAGCAGCGGGCCGAGCCAGTTAGCTGTTTTGACCAGCCGATCGGGATTAATCCCCAGTTGTCGGGCCAAATCCAAGCCGTTTTCGCCGATGCAGAAAACCAAACAGTCAAACAGTTCAGCTTTTTGTTGCAGTTGTTCGCGGTAAGCTTCCAACTGTCCCGGGGCGCTCAGAGGTTGAGAAATGCCTGTTGTCCCCAGCAGCGACAGTCCTTCTACGACACCGAAAGCTTCGTTAGAAGTACGGGCGGCCAGTTGGCGACCTGATGGGAGAATCAGGGTGACAGTAATTTTTTCTCCCTTTTCGAGTTCTCGGCTCAGATTCACACGCAACAGCCGAGTCGCGTAATCATAGATAGCCGCTCCTCCACCTTCGGAGTGATGTCCAATTCCCTCGCCCCCAACAATCAGTAACTTGTTGTTGTTTTTCCCCAAAGTTTCTCCCTCTCCCACTCTCGACAATTCCACCATTGCCCAAACTGGGGTATTGCGAGTCAGATCTAGGTTATCCCCCGGATCGGAGCGAGTCACAGCTAAGGCTGTGTCAGTTTTTAGTACAGATACTTGCTCGATCGGAATTTCTGCGGTGATTGCTGGTTCAAGTAAATCTACTGAGACGCTATCTACGGACTGCATACCTCTACGCAAGCACCGCAGGGCTCCTAGTGCAGCAGCACAGGCAAATACTGGCAGTGTATACCCGGATCGAGGTTGATTTTTTGTGTTCATAGAATGCAGACGTCCGTAAATTTGCTGGCGATCGACATCACGCCGTAGCAGTGACAGTTCTCAGTATGTTATCAAAGAGTTTAAGCCCAATTCTAGGGTTTGATATTATTAGCAGTTAGTGTGCTTTTTGTCAACTGATAATTCTGTCCTCACAGTTGCGATCGCGCGAAATTTGTTTTGGCCCTTGGGGCGACTTGTTTGAGGGCGAATTAGAGCAATTTTTGTATAAATGCTGCGATCGCTTCTTTGTTAAGCCAGACAAGCTACTTTTTTTATAATCAATAAACTTAGATATTCCAAACGGTCGATGCTAAGGGCGATCGCTTCACTTATACTAATCAAAATTACCCGGACGCGCCAGTCCTACTTTCAAGCTAACCCCTTGAAGGTGGGACTGGTTTTATCTGGCAATACTGGGGATTGTTTGTGCTCTCCGCTGGTTTGCGGTTGATTGCGATTCTGCCTTTAGTTTTGGTGCGAGAACCTCGTAGTCTATCATTGCGCGAGTTTTTGTCAGCCTTTCTACTGTTCCAATTTAACCGGGGCTAGGAAATCTTTGCACAAATTTGCCGATCGAGAAACCAGAAAAAGCCACAGATTGTTAAAAAATTCAAGAACAAAGATTTTATCCAAACTTAATTCAAAGTGAAGACTGCATCAAGATAATGACAATAAATACCTCAACAGCCTTGGCAGTCCCTATAAATGTAGCCAGTTTCACCTAGTTTTCCTAAGTTTATCTTTAATCATTTGCTATTTCATCCTCACCTTGACTTTTCACCTCTGAAGGAAACGATAACTTAATATTAATATCTATAGAAATTGTTGCATTATTATTTTCATTAAAAAAATGTATATCAGTTATATGTATCTTAGCGTCTTTTGGTAAAGACCTACCGACAGTAGAATCACCAGATAAATCTACTTTATAACCAGCTTTATCCAACCATTGATGAACATTGCGCCAATTACCAACATCATCACTAGGAGTTTCAGGAATACCCTTAAAATATTGATAGAGAGTTTTGCACATATAAACCTCAGCCCCCCTAGCACTTTTCGACAATTGACGCGCAATATCACTAGGGCTGCAATTGCACAAAAGACCACGCAAATATAATTTTTCTGTATCAGTGAGACCTTGGCGGGCGTTGGGGAAAATACGACGTTTAGCTTCGGTAAATAGTTCATAGATGCGATTCAAGTCCCAAGTTTGGGCAGCTTCGGCAAATAGATCCTTTCTAGTAGGTTTTCGTGTAACCATTTTTAGTATTGGTATAAATTGCTAACGTAATGGTAGCATAAATTGATAACGTTCAATAGTTGCGGATTATTTTTTTTTGTTTTAAGGTAGATATCACATGGGTCTTTCATGCTTCTGGTCATATTTTTTTGTGACAGTTTCTAGTCCTTTGGGAAAAGGCTAATGTAATGATAGCGTAATTTGGTAGTCTTTGTTAGCTTTAAGTTCGTTATCAACAAAACAATCCTAGCTTATCCAACAGTTGAATCATAAAAAGTATGCGAATTATATTTTTAGGCCCGAATGGCGCAGGCAAAGGCACTCAAGCTGCTATTGTGGCTCAGGACTTCGGGATTCATCACATCTCAACGGGCGAACTACTGCGCCAGGAGCGAAAAGACAAAACTGACAGAGGCCAAAAAGCACAATCTTATATAGATAAAGGGTCATTAGTCCCTGATAGCATTGTGCTAGATATTGTAAAAGAACAATTGACTAAAAAAGAAGCAACACCAGGTTGGATATTAGACGGATTTCCTCGGAACGTCGCTCAAGTTGGAGCTTTAGACAAATTATTAAAGGATTTAGGTCAGCCAAGTTGTGATTGTGTTATCAATTTTGATGTACCAGACTCAGTTTTAGTTCAGCGACTGAGAAAGAGGGCCATCAAGGAAAATCGTACAGATGATACTCCAGAAGTTATTCGGCGGCGCATCCAAATTTTTCAGGAAGAAACTGCACCTTTAATCAACTTATATAGTGAGTGGTTGTTGCTAGAAACCATCAACGGGTTTATGTCTAAAGAGGCAGTTACATCAGCAATTAAAGAAGTTTTATCAGAAATAAAAAATCCCACTAAGTCCTAATTTAGTCCTGGACGCATACCTAACGTAATTCTGTCATTGTTCGCTGTGCGTCGCAATCTCAAACCCATGTTTTTCGTACTGCGTAAGTCCTTTAATTGATAAATCAAGGAGTAGACAAGTTATGCCTTTTAATCAAGGTGATAGAAATATCATTCGCGGTGGCCCAGGAAGTAGCAGTGAGCTTAATTATGATATTTACGCTGAATTACTTTGTAATATGGCGATCGAGGCTACACAACCACTTCTGAGACAAAATAAAGATCATAAAGAAGGCGCTTTTACCATTGGTATTTTTGGTTCTTGGGGGAGCGGCAAAACCAGCCTCATGGCACGAATGAGAAGTGACTTTGAAGAATTAGGAACTCGTTCTGCAAAAAAATATAAAACGGTTTGGTTTAATGCTTGGAAAGATGACGATAAACTGGACATTAAAAATGCTCTTATTCAGACTATTCTTAGTCAAATATGTGAAGACACAAGTATTAATGCAGAAGAGCGAAAAAATATTACAAAAGCGGCTTTAACCTATTCAGCTTGTGCTTTGAAATTAGCTGGTGTTTTAGCAAAAGGATATGTTAATGCTCAAACAGCAGGGATGATTGATATACAAGCCATAGCTAAACAATTTGAAATGTTGTCTAATCCCGATCAAAACTCTCATCTCATTAATCCTTATCAATTTATCAACAACTTTGAAAATGTCTTTAAAAATGCAGTGCAAAGTTATGTGGGTAACGATGGTCGATTGATGATATTTATTGATGATTTGGATCGTTGCTTACCAGAAAATGCTTTATCTGTCCTAGAATGCTTGAAATTACATTTAGATCAGTCTAACTGTATTTTTGTCATTGGAATTGATAAAAGAATTATTGAGCAAGCGGTGGGACAAAGATACCCGAAAGAGCTTGGTATTACTGGTAGGGAATATATAGAAAAAATCATTAACCTGAACTTTTTTCTATCTGATAAAGATCGAGAAGAAGTTAAAAATAGACTGCTTCAAGGTTCTTTAACAGCCCAGTATAGTAATGATGAAAAAATATGGGGGATGATTTCTAAAGCGACTAATTCAAATATCCGTAAAATGCAGCAATTTATTACGGCTTTTTATATGATTCAAGAAATTGTTAAAAAACACAACTCTACGCTTGCTGATAAGCTCACACAACGACAACTAACAAGCGATAGTCGAAGCATAATTGAAAAGAAGAAAATAGACTGGAATACTGATGACAAGTATAAATTTTGCAAAATAATTTTACTCCAGTTAAATTTTCCTGAGTTTTACGATCGTTTAGCTAACAATCATCAACTTATGGATCAAATATACACTGCTTGGCAAAATGAAGGTGGAACAGATGATAGCATAGATATTGGCATAGATAATTTAATCAAGTCTACGAACAAACATCCAATATTTGCACAATTCTTAGAAAATCGAAATTTAATAGACTTTATAGTTACTTACTACAAGGATGGTAAAATCACAAATAGTGATGACTGGAAAGCGATTCAAAAATTATCTCAATCAGTAACTTATATGTAATCGTTGAAAAATCATGGAAAATAGCGATGCAGTTAGTATAGAAGACACAAAAGTTATAACCAATGACTTTTGTATCTTGAAAGATACAGATACAGTAGCAGAAGCATTAGCTTTAGTTACTGTGCAAAATGCGAGTGAAATTGTTATTGTAGATGAGGATAAAAAATTTGCGGGTATCCTAACTGACTTATCAATTTTACGATCGCTACCACCGCCAGTTTTAGATGTACCTGTTAAGTTTAGAATTAAAAGCCCTAAACTTCGCAAACAATTAAATGAGGAATTAATTAATAGTTTAAAAAAGCCGATAATCGAGGTATTTAAACTAGAAAGAATCAAGCCTTATACTTCTAAAAATCAGAGGCTAATTTATGCGATGGATAAATTAGTGGAATCCTATAAATCAACTTCAGCGATCGGAGTTTTACCTGTTATCAATGAGGACGAAACAGTTTATGGCGTAGCTTCTCCCGAAAGCATCTTAAGTCACATTAAATCTAATCAAAAATTTTGTCAATTGAAAGCCGAACGTTTTTTAGCGTTACCGGAAGTGAGTGGTATGGAACAACCATATACTCTACTACCATCAGATACCCTAGCTCAAGCCAGATTTGCGATGAAATATTTGCCGATAGAGCATATAACTATCTGCGATCGAGATGGCAATTTGCTAGGAATGGTTGATAAAAAGCAGGTGACAACACTGACTCATCCCATGTATTTTAGTTTGATGGGTATATCTTTATCGGAAATAATGAAACCTGTAACTAAATTATGTTTGGTTGAGAAAATTCAAACATTGCAAGAGTGTATTAATGCTTACTTAAATAGGGGATTTAAGGAAGTAGTTATTGTTGAACAATTGCTAGGAAAAATTTACCCGAAAATGGTAGTAACGCCGATTGATATTTTACAATTCCGCGTACAAGTTTACCGTCAAAATTAAACAACAATGGAGGATTTTAATTATGTCTATTAATAACCTAGGATCACTTTTTAATCAGGGGTTCCCTGAATTCCAAGAGAATAGACCATTATGGTGGTTACAGCCAACTGACACAGTGGACTATTTAGATGCTATGATGGATGAATTTAAAATCAGGCACGTCCCAATTATTGAGCCTATCGATCCTAAAAGTGATGAACCAAGAGGGGAGCTAAAAACAATCATTAGTAAGACAGACCTAGTGAAAATTTTAACTCCTCCCAACGAACTATATCCGCCAGAATTTCCTCTGACACCTCAACAAAAATTACAACTGCGAAAATTCAATCAAGAAATTAGTGCAAAATGTCTTAATGAAATTGAGGATTTTGCAAAACTTATGACGATACCTGTCAAGACTCTTTCTCTAAGAAATAGTAGAGTTGGAGATGTTTTTGAGGCTTTAATGAATCCTGTAAGACCTGAAGGAGAAAATTTTACTCGACGATATCGGACTCTATGTGTATATGGAGATAATAAGCTTATCGTAGGAACAATATCCTACACCGATGTATTGCGTAAAATCAACGATCCAACAAGTCATACACCTTTCTTAAGGCTAACTATAGGTGAAAATAGCCTATTTAAGAAAAGAGAGGATCTTACTGTATTAACTGAGGATGATAATTTGTTGCGGGCCCGAAGAATTTTGAAGGAAAATTCCTTTACTCATATTCCTATCACAACAGCAGATGGTAGATTTGTGACAGGAATAGTTGATGATGTAATTGTTAATACTTTTTTACACGATATAACTTTGACTCAATACTCAAAATTGCCGTTAAAATATATTATGCTTCCGGTGAATGAGAGAAATAGCGTAAGTCCTGGGACTGTTACCTCTAAAGTGATTGAAACATTTGTTCCAGATAATTCTAAGGATAGACCTACTGCTCTTGTAGTTTGCACAAAAGACCCTAATAGTGGTAAATTTGCCTTCGATGGAATAATCAGCTATACTGATATTTTTCGAGGCTTTCTAATGTTTATAAATCCTGGATCGCCAACTCCTGAAACTCCCAAATAAACCGCAAGATAATTGACGTAAACTAACTCAAAGAAAGCGAAAATTTTAAAAAATCCCATCCTTTTTTAGGGGCTGGGATTTTTTAAAGTCCTCATTCATCAGTAGGGACACGGCAATGCCGTGTCCCTCAGTCATCAGGACACGGCAATGCCGTGTCCCGATCGATCCCCGTAGGGACACGGCAATGCCGTGTCCCTCAGTCATCAGGACACGGCAATGCCGTGTCCCGATCGATCCCCGTAGGGACACGGCAATGCCGTGTCCCTCAGTCATCAGGACACGGCAATGCCGTGTCCCGATCGATCCCCGTAGGGACACGGCAATGCCGTGTCCCTACTACTGGAAATGACTAATAACTTAAGCTTGACGTGAATAGTATTCCACAACTAGCAGCTCGTTAACCTGAAGCGCAATCCACTCCCGTTCAACAACGCCGTTAACTTTACCAATCAGTTTTTGCTTATCAAATTCCAAGTGATTGGGTAAGTGAGCCAAACCTGGATCTTTGAGGTTAGTCTCCACCATGAGGCGGGAACGCTCCCGATTTTTTACCGAAATTACATCTCCAGGCTTGCACTGATAGCTGGCGATGTTGACTTCGCGATCGTTCACAGTTATGTGACCGTGATTTACCAATTGTCTAGCGGACGGAATGGTAGGAGCCATTCCCATCCGAAACACAGTGTTGTCCAAGCGCATTTCCAAGAATTGCAGTAACACTTGACCTGTGGAGCCGGTAACTCGGCGAGCTTTCCGAACGTAACGAAGCAGTTGGCGTTCAGTCACACCGTAATTGAAACGGAGTTTTTGCTTTTCTTGCAAGCGAACCGCATACTCAGAGAGCTTTTTGCGGTTTTGACCATGCTGCCCGGGTGGATAATCCCGTCTGGGTGTTTTGCGAGTTAGCCCAGGCAAATCCTTTAGGCGACGGACGATTCTTAATCGGGGACCCCGATATCGAGACATTGATTTTCCTCTCTAATGTCTGTATAAAATTTTATACAGGCTTTATACTTTGGCACTCTCAGGTCTAAAAACGCTGAGATTTTTGGTTCTGCGAGACGACTTGCCGAGGCTGGATTACTCCAACTTCAGTAGTGGTCATCTCTCCCCAAACGTTGCTCGGAGCGGTGTCCGAAAGTTTCGGTATGCCCTACCGTACTCAATGAGTTTTTTGTCTAGTTAAGTCTTGTCCAAATTTAGCTTTCCTAAACTGCAACACCGTTAGGTGAGACCACGTACTCAACTAATCTAGTTAAGTTTTTACGTTGCTTAGTTATACTCAAATTTTGAACCAATCCGAATCTTGACATACTCACCGCCCTAAAAGTGCGGTGATTCTTGACGTTTCACAGGGTGATGCTACGGTCGTAGTCTTATTCTGCTATACAAAACTTGGCTAAACTTATTCAAGCTTCACCATTCAACTAGAAGTGGTTTCTAGAGGGTCTGCTTCCTGCTTCTGCCAAGGGAGTCGGCTCCGTACGGACACGGCACTGCCGTGTCCCTACAGTCCACAGGCGTAAATTCGGGTGTAGCCCACCCTATGCATCACGTTGTATAACTGTTGAAGCTTTTAGCCATTGTTCAACCTGTATTTTCCACCTATTTAACGAATCGTGGTCTCCCGTTCGACCTTTTTACAGGCTGGTCAGTTTTGAATCGACGCTCGGTTTACAAACCAGATATTTTGCCTCATCGTTTCGGCATGAGCGTCAAATTAGCAGAAAATTACAACGCTGTCAATATCATCACCGTGAAGAACTATGAGCAACTTTAGACAAGTATTTGGCTATTTAGTCTAGCTCCCTCCCCGTCCATTTAGAGTCGTGGAAATGCCCTATCCCGACTTCTTTACATTATAGCATAAAGCCGTCCTAGAAGGACGGGGTTTTCAACCCAAATTTTCGATCGAGTATGTGGAGGGTGTTCAACCAAGAAATAGTCCCCTGGCTTTAGTCACGCGGGTGGCGACCATCGGGGCCCTTTGATTATGTTTTGACACTCCCCAGCGATCGAGGCGTGGGGATTCTTGGTTCTAGCGACACACCTTAAAACTAGCTATCCTTGCGGCAATACTTAAACCAAATATCCGTTCAAAGGAACCAAATATCGAGCCTAATTTAGTTAGTCCCAGAGGGTTTTATCTCCCCAAGCGTTCGAGAATTACTTCTCATGTTACCGGATGCCCTACGGTACGTTTTAACTTCCCAAAATTTACTTTTCTGATTTGGGCTGACGTTAGTTAGCCTAGCTATGTTTATTGGTGGTTTTCGCCACCCACTAACCATTATTGTTTTCCGACCCGTCGTTTGAGCTTGGTGTCTCATTTGTATCGGCGGTTATTCTACTTGTGGTATTAGTATAATTGTACCCTGTTTTTAATAAAATGCCAGAAAAATTGAAAAATAAACATTGATGAGGCTAGACAGCTTAAACAAAAATTGGAATCAATTAAAGCCGTCCTAGAAGGACGGGGCCCCGGCCACCCGCTACGCTCCGCCCAATTTGATCGGTAAATTCTGAAGGAAAACGCGATCGCCCGATCGCACTAATTAGTCAAAAAACTGATAACTTAAATCTGCCATGCACCACCCAAAATTTGCCCGCAGTTCTGCCCAAAAGCCCGCACCCAAAGGCTCACAGCCTACGGGGCGCTGGATATGGGCTCTGGGCACACAGCTAGCAACCCTCTTGTTGTTAGCCGGATCACTTCCCACGGAGCCAGCATCAGCCATCACTATGAGATTCCCTCGAAGTAAAAATCCCTATCGCGTCTGCATTCAGGAACTAATCGGAGCCGGAGTTGTAGCAGATGCGGCCTCCGGCGCTTGTGCGGGCGCGCTCCATCCCCGCGACATATCTAAGTGCGTCGTTCAAATCAACGGTAAAACCAATATTGCGGCTGCGGATGCCCTATCTAGCTGTCAGCGGGTGCGCCGTCCCAACGAGTTAGCTACTTGTGTCGTAGACATTAACGGCAAATCTCGAACTCAAGCTGCGGCTCCGCTGTTGGTGCTCGATCAATGTCGTCGCAGTTTATTGCCGCAACAGTTTTCTGAATGCGTAGTCGGATTGAGCCGCCAGCTCGACTTTCCCACGGACCGATTGATGATGACTTGTCTCAATTCTAGGACGTGAGTCAGTTGGATGGGAGTCCAGCGCCGACGCCTCCTGCGGTGCTAATTTCGCCCCCTTCGCGGCTCAATTAATTAGTCATTTATTAGTTATTGGTTAGTTGTTATTTGTTACTTGTTGCTGGTTGGTTCCCAGTTATTAGGTGTTAGTCGTTGATGGATTCTGACTAATCACCAATTACCCATAAATCATCATCAATAACCAATCCCAAATAACTCACAACCAATCACCAATAACTAATAAATAATAACTAATATAGCCTTTCTCAGAAAGATGAGGTACGACTGGGCATAGGGCATGGGGCATGGGGCATAGGGCATAGGGTTCCGTGGGCATACCTCACTTTTTTGAGAACCGCTATAAATGATCGATAATCACCAATAACTAATCCTAAAATGTCAGAAAATTTTGTTCAAATCACAGTCGAAGAATTAGGTCGCCGTTTAGCAGAACCAACTGCTGATAAATTCCAGCTTGTGGACGTGCGGGAACCTCACGAAATTGAGCAAGCCGCGATCGCAGGATTTGCGATTTTTCCGCTGAGTGAGTTTGCTGAATGGTCCGACACAATAGCCGATCGGCTCGATCGCGACACAGAAACCCTAGTGCTTTGTCATCATGGAGTGCGATCGGCTCAAATGTGCCAGTGGCTGAGCGGTGAAGGCTTTACCAACGTCAAAAATATAGTTGGCGGCATCGATGCTTACTCCATGTTGGTAGATCGAACTATCCCACGTTATTAACACCAAATCCGATTTTTAATGCTCCTATTCTCTACAGAAAATCTACCGTGACAATAGGGTATCCCCGCGCTGCCGCAGGAGTGAATTATTCGCTGCTTCTGTGAACTTCTGCACTTTTTTATGGGAGCTTTAATGCGAGGCCGAGGGGTTTGTATTTTTCCGATCTACACGCTCGCTTCTGCCGGGGTTAGATCGATCTAAAATCATCGTCAAGCGGTATGGGGCTTTGGGAAATTCGCCTGCTACAACCGTTTGGATGATCTTTGATGATTTTTGGAATCCTGCCATAGTTGTTCTGCGAAGCCGATCCCCGATCAGTTTGATACGATCGCCCTGGTTGTGGCGATCGCCTGCGCGGTGGAGATGCGCTCTGCGGCTGTCTTCCCAAATATACCAGTCAGCCGAAGGGAGGTTTGAGATTTGAGAAGTGAGAATTACTCAAGAGAATAAAAAAGCAAATCTTTAAAGAATCCGATCTCTCGATGGAGGTGGGAGTGTGAATTTGCTATAGTGGTGTGACTTTACCCGCCGATCAAACCCTGCTTCAACTAGACGAGACGGACAGAAATTTTTCGGCGATCGAGACGCGGTCAGCACCCCGCGCTCTTTGCGACGGGGCTTCGTGCCTCACTGAGGGTGATAGTTGACCAGCCTAAGTGCCTTGTGTACTACGTTTTTTGAGTCATGACACCCTGCGGATGCGTAGCTAGTCCCCGGCTCTGTCGTTAGTGGTTAAACATCTTTATTGAGGCTCAGGAAGTGCTGCTAACCTAACAAGCTCTTAAAACCTTGGCGAAGCTAACTTTACCCAGCAATGGGTTTGGAGACAACCAGATCTCCACAGAGGGGCAACCATGCCCCTCTACCCCGAAAGGGGAAATATAAAGCCGTCCTAGAAGGACGGGGTTTCAACCCATTTTTTTGATGAATTTGCGCCTCTACCTGAAAAATCAGTCATCTGTCGCCGTCGCGCAGGCGAGAGCCCCCATCACAAGGAGAAATAATCATTGTCACGCCGCTACCTGTTCACCTCTGAATCTGTTACCGAAGGTCATCCAGATAAAATCTGCGATCAAATTTCAGATACAATCTTAGATGCCTTACTGACCGAAGACCCTAAAAGTCGCGTCGCCGCCGAAGTTGTAGTCAACACGGGCTTGATGCTGCTGACTGGAGAAATTACCACGAAAGCTCAGGTAAATTACATAGAATTAGCGCGGAAAAAAATAGCCGATATTGGCTACATCCACGCTGATAACGGCTTTTCTGCCAATAGCTGCTCAGTATTGGTAGCTCTTGACACACAGTCACCCGATATTGCTCAAGGGGTGAATACAGCCCACGAAAGTCGGGAACAATCGAGTGAAGAGGAATTAGACGCCATAGGAGCCGGCGATCAAGGCTTGATGTTCGGCTTTGCTTGCAACGAAACACCGGAATTGATGCCACTCCCGATTAGTTTAGCGCACCGGATTTGCCGCCAATTAGCAGCAGTCAGAAAAACCGGTCAATTGCCTTACCTACGTCCCGACGGCAAAAGCCAAGTTACGGTGATTTACGAAGACGGCAAACCTGTTGGTATTGATACCATCTTAATTTCTACGCAGCACACAGAGGCGATCGGCGACATTACTGACCCGGCCGCAGTTCAAGCCAAGATTAAAGAAGACCTTTGGACTGCTGTCGTCGAACCCGTATTTGCCGATATTGCCATCAAACCAGATGCACAAACTCGATTCCTTGTCAACCCCACAGGCAAATTTGTGGTCGGCGGGCCTCAAGGAGATTCAGGTTTGACGGGGCGCAAAATTATTGTGGATACCTACGGCGGTTATTCCCGTCACGGGGGCGGCGCTTTTTCTGGGAAAGACCCCACAAAGGTAGACCGCAGCGCGGCTTATGCTTGTCGCTACGTGGCTAAAAATATCGTGGCGGCCGGTTTGGCCGAAAAGTGTGAAGTGCAGTTGAGTTATGCGATCGGCGTGGCGCGGCCAGTTAGCATGATGATCGAAACTTTTGGCACTGGAAAAGTTGATGACGATCGCCTGTTAGAAGTTGTGAAGCAGCATTTTGAACTGCGTCCAGCGGGGATTATTCAAGCATTCAACTTGCAGAATTTACCTGCGGAAAGAGGCGGTCGTTTCTATCAAGACGTGGCTGCTTACGGTCACTTCGGACGCACTGATTTAGACTTGCCTTGGGAGCAAACTGATAAAGTCGAACTGTTGAAAGCAGCTTTGAGCCAGCAGTTGTCAGGCGTGGCGGGCTAGTAAAATTTCTTGTGGAACGGGCTTCTAGCCCGTTGCTAAGGCCCCACAAGAAATTTTATTGTTTGTGGAACGGGCTTCTAGCCCGTTGCTAGCCGCTCAGATCAAATCCGTTGGTATCCGAATCATTCATCTCTCTCTTCTCTTCCTCTGTGTCCTCTGTGGCCTCTGCGGTTTAATAATTCCAAAACAACCGTAAACGAGATCGCAAGAAATTTAATTAATTGTGGAACGGGCTTCTAGCCCGTTGCTAATATTGATACCTAATGTTACTAAATGCCATTTTTAGATCCATTACAATCAGCCATTCGCCGTTTCAAATCTTTATTAAAACAGCAATTTGCGGTTCCAGTAGACGCAAAAAATCAAGTAACGCTTCCCAAGTCGTTGGCGCCTCATAACACTGGAATGCGCGGTGTCTGGATACCAAGCACAGACTGCAAAGTTCTCACCTCAAAACAACGAATTGCAGAAGCAATGGACTTGATAGCCGATACGGGATTTAATACAGTATTTCCTGTAGTCTGGAACCGAGGTTTTACAGCTTATCCTTCTCAAATTATGCGCGAACAATTTGGGGTAGAACTTGACGCCCGCTATCTAGGTCGTGACCCCTTAGCAGAATTATTGAAGCAAATAGAGTTGGTTTAAAAGTTATTCCTTGGTTTGAATACGGTTTTGTCAGTTCTTGTGACATCACTCCGCCCGGTCGGTACGTCGCGGACTAAGAATCACTTGTTAGGTTTCCTAGTTGTTCCCTTACGGGATTTCGACTTTGACCTAGGCTGAGACATCTCAACCCCCGGCCAACCGTCTGCATAGGCATTTTGAATTCCCGACTGTCCATCGGTACTAATCAGTTCTATTCCCCTATTTCTGATCGCTTGACCACTAGCAACATCCCTATCCGTTGTATAGCCACAATTAGAACAAGAATGAACTCTCACACTCAAATCCTTTCTAACTTCTGCACCACACTCAGGACACTCCTGGGAAGTCCCCCTAGCACTAACCTCACCAAAGAATTTACCGCGCTTCCAACACACATACTTGGTGATAGTTCGGAATTGTCCAAATCCCTCCGCAAGCATTTGTTTCCCAAGCATTCCTTGGGCGGGGATTCGGTAATCCAAATCTTCCATGAAGACCATATCGGCTGCCCCGCAAAGGACATGAGCTTGTTTGAAGTGAAAATCTTTACGGGTGTTATCAATTCTGTGGTGAATTCTAGCAACCTTGATGCGCTGCTTCTCGTGATTTTTAGACCGTTTCTTTTTTCGAGAAAGTCTGCGTTGCAGCAATTTGAGCTTGCGGAGCATGACTTTTAAGAACTTAGGTGATTTTACGAGCATCCCGTCACTGGTTGCTAAAAACTTGGAAAGTCCAATATCTACTCCAATCGGATGACCCTGTGGACTAGGGTTGGGGATGTTAACATCACATTGGATGTTAATAGATGCGTACCAAATATCCGCTTTATTAATTATTCGGACTTGCTTTACTACAAACCCCTGTGGGATTGGGCGATGGAGGTTAATTGAAATCAACCCCAATTTTGGTAAGGCAATATGTACGACCGTCACAGGATTCTGCTTGAACTGGGGAAACAACAAAGACTTAAATTGTCCAAACTTTTTAAATCGAGGGAACCCATGTCCAACTTTTTGAAATCCTTCCCAGGCTCGGTGCAATTGTTTAAGCGCTTGCTGCAATACTTGGCTTGGTACTTTACCCAATCGGGGAAATACCTTTTTAGCACTTGGCAGAGCATTAAGCTGTTTTACCTCGCCAGGGAAAGGGCTATCAGCAGGCATGATGTACTCATGACTGATGGAACATCTGTCAACCATGCATTTCCGACTATTGCACCAGTCCTTGATTTCTCGCAGTCCGTAGTTATATGCGACGCGACAAGTGTTCATCCACTCTTTGAGCAACTGTTCTTGAGCGGTATTTGGGTAGACTCGGTAGCGGTAGTTCATGGTTAACATTCCACTACTCTAGCACATTTAGTGGTAACTGTGTCTCTAGTAAACATAAAGCCGTCCTTCTAGGACGGGGTTTTAAACCCAATTTGCTGATAAAATTATAGTCTAGAGCTGAGCTAGTTAAGATCGCAGCAATGCCAGGCGGCAAACGCTACGAATTGTAAACCCGATCGCCCAAAATTTTCAGATAGTTAATGATTGAGGAGGTGCAAAGCATAGCCCGATCGAATATGTCCGACCGGTGGTGCATTTTTTAGATAAGTTTAGTTGCCGTATTTTTGTTAAGACAACTAATTTAAAAGAGAAGTATCAAGCGGACACAAAAATATTAGGATAATAAATCAATGAACTCAGCAGCAACACTCATCCAACAGCTACCAGAGCTCAGTGACGATCAACTCAAACAAAAATATTTAAAGCAAAAACAAGGAATGCACACTTTGGCGGAAATATTGCCCCTTGTTGAACAGGAAACTATGGCTTTGCGTGTAGTTAAATTAGCCATAAAAGTAAATATTAAATTAGGCGCAAAATTAGCAGGGATGGTAAAGCCAGAGTTTCAAACAGCAACAGTAAAATTAATCGCAAACATCAAAACTTCGCCACTGCTGAAGATTCAACTGCTGGCACTAACTTGTTCTGACACGGCAATTCCGATGCTGCTCAAAGGATTGAACAACAAAGAAATTGCAGTGCGCCGGAATTGCATTCGATCTCTAGGGAAAATAGGCTCCCAAGCGGCCGTAATTGAATTAGCCCGATCGCTCCACAGCGAAGATTCCCAAGTGCAGGCTTGGGCGGCTTGGGCCCTAGGAGAAATTGACTCGCAACCAGCCGCCGCCGCACTGCAAACAGCCCTCCAACACGAAGCCTCCGGCGTTCGCGCGTGGGCGGTTTGGGCCTTGGGAAAAATTAACCCCACAGCAGCCGTCACCCCACTCCTGAATGCCCTCCAACACCAAGACCCGGAAGTGCGTTGGCGGGCGGCCGTCAACTGCGGGCGAATCAACATCAAAGAGGCAGTTCCCTGGCTGCTGAACGCCCTCAGAGACGAAAATCACATCGTCCGTGCTAGGGCGATTGCTGCACTGGCGAAAATCGGCGATCGAGTAGCAGTACCCCACATCATAGAATTGCTCAACGATCCAGACTCCTATGCAGTCTCTTTGAGGGCTGCCGAAGCCCTGGGAAAAATTGGCACGGAAACAGCCCTAGCAGGTCTACTGAGGGCCCTCAACCATGACGACTCGACCGTGCGCGGGAGTGCAGTTTCTGCCCTGGGCGAAATCAGCAGCGAGGTGGCTGTGGTGGCGGTAATGCGATCGCTCTGCGATCGAGACATTTTCGTGCGCGGCCGGGCCGCCGAAGCCCTTGGGAACATCAACACAGCCGGAGATGAGAACTTGCTGCGTACGATCGCATCAGGTCTGGCGATCGCGATCGACGACAGCGAATCCTACGTGCGTTGGAGGGTGGCTGCTGCTTTCGGGCAAATTGGGACGACCGAGGCTGTAGCGGGTTTACAGCGGTTGCTGGGGGACGAAACCTCTGGTGTGCGCCACAGGGCTATAAAATCCCTCGGTCAAATCGGCTCGGCTGCTGCTATTTCAGCTTTGTCAGCAGCTTTAAACCTGGAATTTGCTGACAGTCGCGCCCAGGCTGCCCAACAGTTACAAAGCCTCGGCACTGAGGAAGAACCAGTTAATTTTGATACCGCAGCCTCCGCAGATTCATCAGGTAGCAAACTGCCCAACATCTTAATTGCCTCGGAAGCCGAAGCCAACGAATACATTCTCGATCGCACTGCGGGGCGTAAGCTCAAATACATGATCTCGATCGCCAGTCCAGGCGTCGCCGAACCCAGAAGTTTTAACCAAGTTCCCAACCGACTGAGGCTGGAGTTTAACGACCTCGACACCCCCGTTGACGACCCCGATCGCATTTTGCCTAGCCTTGAGGATGTACTCAAAATTATCGACTTCGCCCTCAAAATGTCGCCACACTTCGGCTACGCTCAGTGCGACGCAACTGGGCAACTTGCTGTCTCTAGCCAAGAAGGTATCAGCCGTTCAACGGCTGTGGCTTTGACGGTTTGCGCTGCCGTTTTGGGCCGGGGCCAAGAACGGGAAGCTTGGGCGCTGGTGCTAGCCGCCAGACCCCAAGCTCGACCAAATCGGTGGATTGTTGAATTAGCAGATGAAGCTTTGGCCAGAGACGGTAAGTTAGCCTCCGCGATGGATCAGTTTTGAGCTGTCCGAGTGTCCGAGTGTCCTCCTATAGAGAATTGGGAAAATCTTCCCTCTTCCCTCTTCCTGACATCCGTTACATCCGTTACATCCGTTACATCCGTTACAGAATCCGTTGCCGAACTTCCTTCTTCCCTCTTCCTTCTGCTATAGTTCGATCGACTGTCGCATTTGTGACATTCTGTAGCAGTCGTCGGGTGCTGAAACAAAAATCGTCAAGCGTCAGCCACCGTGCTGGCTGCGATGACTCCAAAGTTGAGGAATCGGGTGCATCGTCCAACAGACAATATCAGCTTTGGGTCACTCTCTGGGCAAAAGGCTAAGGCAGAATTTTCTGCCTATATTATTTCATGTTGGGAAAATTCATTGCCTGCATAAATTTTTCTTTCCTTTTATCTGGAGAGGACTTTTACAGGTCGAAAAAGAATTTGGCAACAGCCATCAGGAACCTAATTATCTATTAGAGTTCGATCGCATTTAAGTTTCTGCTATGAAATGACAAGAATAGCAGATGCTTTGTCGGAGATGTCTCTTGAAAAATAGACCATGTTTTCCGTTTAGGGAACTTAAGAACGTGTTAGATTTTAGCAGAGTATGTTTTCAAAGAGAGCGGTTGCATATTTCCCAACTTAACTGGCTGACAAAAGCAGGTAATCAAGCCAGTGTATCGGTTGCAGTTTTGGCAATTCAGGGCGATTCGGAAGGAGAATTGCCACCATTAAACCAGCAGGCAAAACCTGTTGAAAAACCGGTTGCAACTCATGAAAAAAAACGAAATTTATCTGAATGGAAGTCGCGCGATATTCCGCAAAATGCGGTGGCTGGGAAAACCGATCGCCAAAAATCAGCCGAGGATTCGGGAGGAAGCTACTTCTTAAAAAACCTCGATATTTGGCAATCTAAAATCGGCAGTTGGGGCATTCATCAAAAAATTGGCAGCGGATATTTGCTGGCAATAGGAATCGGTTTTTTGGGTTCGCTGAGTGGATTGCTAATCGCCGACTACCACCAAGGAGCAGGAGTAAAACAACTCAATGACGCTCACCGGCAAGCGCAATTGCTGGGCAATTTTAAAGATGCAGCGCTGGTGGCGCAATTGCAGGGATCGCAGCTAGATTCTTTTGTAGACAATTGGGCCCAACTGCAATTGCAAAAAGAGCTATTTGTCGGGAGTATTACTAAGGCGAAAAACCTGCGATTGCAAATAGAAAAGTTTGCCGACAGCCAACCCGCTTGGCTAGCAACAAAGCCTGAAAATCTCAAGGCTTTATTGCAAGATTGCACAGCAGATTTAGAATCCTACGCCGATACTCTCAAGTCTAGCTTGCAGCAAATCGAGCGATCCTCTTCGAGGGCTTCGCTAACGCAATTATCACCACCGGAGATAGAGTCAGCCCGAAAATTGCTCGCAATCGAAAGCGGATCGGGTGCACAACAACTCCACAGTCACCTTCAGGAATTGAGCAAAATCCTCGACATAGCCCAGCAGCAGGAAGAGCAAGGCGGTGAAGTGATGGAGGACGCGCAAGGAATCGAAAAGGCGATAATTATAATTAGTATGCTGCTGTCGGTAGCGGTGGCTGGAATTGTGGCTTACCGCACCAGTCGGGCGATCGCTAAACCTGTTATCAGCGTCACTCAGGTGGCCGAACAAGTAGCCGCCGAGTCGAATTTTGACTTGCGAGCCCCCGTCACCGCACAAGGCGAAATAGGCTCTCTGGCTGTCTCCCTCAATCACCTAATCGAGCGGGTTTCGGAACATACAAAAGAATTGGAACAAGCTAAGGAAGCGGCTTTAGCTGCTAGCACTGCTAAAAGCCAGTTTTTAGCAAATATGAGCCACGAATTGCGGACGCCTTTAAATGCGATTATCGGCTACAGTCAACTACTTGCAGAAGATGCTGAGGATGGGGGATTTGATGATTGTGTACCAGACTTGCAGAAGATTGAAAAAGCAGGCGCGCACCTGCTATCTTTAATTAACGATATCCTCGATTTGTCTAAAATTGAAGCGGGGGGGATGAAACTAGAAATCGAGGAATTTGACATCGAATCGCTGATTGAGAATGTGGCGAGTGCGGCGAAACCGTCCATAGAGAAAAATGGCAATGTTTTAGAAATTGAGTGCGATCGCACTGCGGGCACAATGCACACAGATTTTGGGAAATTGCGGCAGGTTTTGATGCACTTGCTGAGTAATGCTGCTAAGTTTACCAAAAATGGCAGGGTGAAAGTCAGTGTCAGCCGCATTGTAGGAAGTGGAAAATTGAATTTAGGGCGATCGGCTATTGATAATTCAATTGCTGCGGGTGAAACTCATTCTGTCACCATAGCTTGTCCTTTGCTGAATGTTCAAGAGTCGGATTGGATTTGTTTATCTGTTAAAGATACCGGAATTGGAATGTCCCAAGCACAGCAGCACAAGTTGTTTGAAGCTTTTGTGCAAGCTGACTCTTCGGCAACGCGACAATATGGCGGCACGGGATTGGGGCTAACAATTAGCCGCTACTATTGTCGGATGATGGGCGGCGAGATTTTGGTGGAAAGTGAGGAGGGGAAAGGGTCTATTTTTACTGTGCGTTTACCGGCGGGAAATGGGTGATGTGATGTTTGGGCGATCGATGTAGGGAGTACGCCGAGGGGCGAAAATTTATGTTTCAAACCTCTGGTTTTGTGTCCAAATGCTTTACTCTTGTCATTGGGGGCGATCGCTCCGGGCGCGATATTTTATTTTTCCCAGATGCCTATTTAATTAAGTTTGTCTGATGCAGTTTGTTAGATTGTTTTCAGTATTATTGCACTATTTGCAGGCTTCGTCTATAATAATTATATATTGACATTTTGCAAATTTGTTAAAATAAAAAACGTTTATTTAAGGATGTGGATTGAGCCATGATTAACTGTCTCAATGCTGCTCGCTACTTCATTATCAGAGCTTATGAAGATGGTCTAGAAGCTGAAATGACCAACATGAAAGTTCAGAAGCTTTTATATTATGCTCAGAGCTTGCATTTGGCGCTCTACAATGAACCATTATTTGAAGCAGAAATTCAAGCATGGCGCTACGGTCCGGTTTGTCCTCCTGCTTATAAGTTCTACAGTGAGTTTGAGGCTCAACAACTACCAATTCCTCAGCAAGAATCCTTGTTGCAGCTTCCATCCCAGAAGAAGGAACTTTTAGAAGAAATTTGGGAATACTTCGGTGGTTACCATGCTTATCGACTGAGTGATATGACTCACGGAGAATTTCCGTGGAAGAAAGCTCGTAAAGGTTTACCACCTCAAGCAAGTTCAACGGAGCCGATTCTGCTGAATGACATGAAAGAATTAGGTTATCAAAAGCTCGATCGCATTGAACGCGATCGACCTGAATACGAGCTAGCAATGTCTGAAACTGTGAATGATGCGTTTGCTTCGGAATCTTTAAATCGTATTGGTAAAGGAGAAGTGCATGACTGGCTCAACTCCCTTCTCGATTGAAGCATCCGATAATTTCAAGCGTTCTTTCAAGAAACTTGCAAAAGTTCACAGAGATAGCTTTGTGGCGCTGATTGGAAAAACTTTGGAAGATTTGATAGACGATCAATACCCCAACAACTCTCGTAATGAACCTCTACCCGGAAAAACTCAGTTACCGGAAGACTGGACATTTCATAAATTGGAAATCAGGTTGGCAAAAGGGGCTTCGGGGCAAATTAGATTGATGTACTTGGTTAACGCTACTACTTGCATAATTAGACTGGTTTGGATTTACAGTCATGAACAGTTTGCCAAACGCCCTGCTGATGCGGATCTAAAGAGTGTTATCAGAGAAATTCTAGATTTTTAAGTGTATGTTCTAGTTGTCACGGTTGCTGATCGCGCACCCTCGCGTAGTGCTGATCGCGGTTCCTTGGGTGATGAAGGTTTTGGGGAGTCACCTGATTTTCCAGGCGGTGATGGGGCCCAAGGTGGTTGAATCAATGGGAACAGTAAAGTGTTCCAGAGACGATTTAGCAACATAACGGCTCAAATCAGCAGCGGCAGACAAACTCGAACTTAGCACAAGGGGCTTTCGTCCGTCCGCTGGATTTGAATTGTTATATATGCAACCTTACAAGTATTAAGTGGCTGCTTCAAAAACCGTCTGCAAAGCAATTTTGTAACCCTCAAGACTCAATCATATTTTTACAACTTTTCGACAAGTTTCTCAATCACTTCATGGCATAATTTTCTTGGTTCTCGACTAATTTGGATATCCTCTCCATACAGTTGATACCGTCCGCTCCAACAGCGTTGTTAGATTCCCGACGGCTTTAACAAATCTTAACTTCTCACCCTTGACCTTATACCTTGATATAGGGTATAGGATTAGTTTAATAGGTTGCAATGGAGCTATAGCAAGTGGAACAAGTCGGTGAAGTCTCTCGTCGTTTAGGCCTCAATCCACAAACTCTATATTTTTATGAGCGCATTGGATTGATCCCATCTCCCCAGCGTAATGAAGCGGGCTATCGCCTCTTTAGCCAGCAGGATATGGAACGACTTGCCTTTATTTCTCGTGCAAAGTCTTTAGGGTTAAGTCTTGATGAAATTAAGGAAATTCTAGCGTTGAAAGATGGGCAATTACTCACCTGTAAAGCCGTCTATGACCGACTCAGCAAGAAAGTTCAGGAAATTGACGACAAGATTCGACAATTGCGATCGCTGCATGATGAGCTAGTGCCTTTGGTCGATCGTTGCTACGAAAATCTTCATACTTCTGACAATCAGTGCATTGTCTTTCATAAAACAAACGATGACCCACAGGGCGATCGCATCCGTTACAATTGATTAAACATTAGAGGAACTTTGCCATGACTACCATCAGAGTTGAAGTATTAGGAACGGGTTGCAAAAAATGTCAGCAATTGGAAGCCAACGCCAAGGAAGCGATCGCCACTTTGAATTTAGATGCTGAAATACTGCACATCACTGACCCGATCGAAATCGCTAAACGCGGCGTGATGTCTACTCCCGCATTGACTATCAACGGCAAAGTTGTCAGCAAGGGAAAAGCGATCGCACCCGCAGAAATTCAGCCCCTCTTACAAGTCTAATAATTGGATAAAAACCATGTTCGATCCGTTTTATCCGTTCGACTGGTTAGCCACTCAGATTGTGACTCGCCTCTTGGGTTTATCTGTAACATCTCACCTCGGAGCCAGCTTACATTTTTTCCTCTACGATGTACCCAAAGTTTTAACATTGCTGATTGTAATCAGTTTCATTGTTGGTACATTTCAAAGCTTTTTAGAACCCGAAAAAGTTCGGCATTGGTTAGAAGGAAAGCGCACCTTTGGCGGGAATATCCTAGCGGCTATGGTGGGCATCATTACACCGTTTTGCTCCTGTTCAGCAGTTCCTCTTTTTATCGGATTTTTGGAAGCAGGTGTTCCTTTAGGAGTCACATTTTCCTATCTCATCTCAGCACCAATGGTCAAGGTCGTGGCGGTGGTGTTGCTCTGGGGATTATTTGGGTTGAAGGTTACGCTTCTCTATATTGGCTTTGGCGTTGGATTGGCGATCGCCGCTGGATATACGATCGGATTACTCAAATTAGAAAAATGGGTGGAACCCTTTGTTTGGGAACTCCAAAAATCCCATCGAGTACAGGCTCAAACAGAGGAATTTGAATCTCCTCAGCTCACGGGTAAACAACGATTAGAACAGGGATGGTTTCAGTCTCGTCAAATCGTGCAATCCGTTTGGCTTTATGTGGTCGCAGGAATTGCGATCGGTGCAGGAATTCACGGTTATGTGCCGACAGATTTTATCACCCAATATGCGGGGGCTGGCAACCCCTTAACCGTTCCTATTGCTGTTGTTTTAGGTGTACCACTCTATGCCAATATTGCTGGTGTGATGCCGATTACTGAAGCACTGGTTAACAAAGGAATGCCCCTCGGAACTGTGTTAGCCGCCCCAATAGCCGTTACCGCTCTCTCATTACCTGAGATCGTCATTCTTAGAAAAGTTCTTCGCCCTCAACTTTTAGCTGTTTTCATCAGCCTCATGACTCTCGGCATCATCAGTATCGGCTACTTATTCAATGCTCTTCTTGCTTAATTGACTTACGCTGCATCACCTTGTAAAGCATCATCAGGAGTATTATGGAAGCAGATCGGGAACTTTGCTATTCAGCAGCACCCAACTTTTGAATGGCTTTGTCTTTCCTTTAAGGTCATGAGTTCTGCAAAGCTTAACTTGAATTTGCTTACCTAACCTTTCATAGACAACATCTGAAATTGTGATTTCTCCTGCTGCGGTTGCGCCCTCTAGACGCTTTGCTGTATTCACAACATCACCAATCACCGTGTAGGTACGGACATCTTTACCACCAAATAATCCTTCCACCACATCTCCACAGTGAACCGCGCAGCCAGCCCCAAGCCCATAGGCAGAAAGAACCTCGCGTGCAGCTTTCTGCATGGCTTGGGCCGCAGAAACTGCCTGCTGTGGAGTCGCATAAATCGCCATGATTTCGTCGGCGACAAGAGTGACACGTAACGGGTGGAAATTATATACTGCTGACTCAACCTCCTGATAGTAACTGTTGAGCGCACTGGCGATCGCATTTGGGTCGTTTTGCTCGCACCAATTTGTAAATCCGCGAATATCCATGAACAACACCGCGCGATCGCACCTTTGAAATTCCAATTCCTGCGGATTCCTCACAAATGTGTCTACCGCATGAATCCCCATTCCCCACTCCGCCAAATTTCGTAGTAGTTTAGATGTTCGCATCAGCTCCTGCTGTTGCATCAAAATTTGCAGCCGTTGGAATCCTAACAGTAGCCCAACTAACAAAAGACTGCTAGCCAGGAATAAATGGGTATTTTTTTCTGTAAACTGCTGAAGAGATTGTACGATCGCCGAGTTACTTGAACTTTCACCTAATCTGACAACCAGGTAGAATGCCAGTAGCATCAGCATTCGCAGGATACTTTCCAGGGGTATTATCCAGCGCTCTAGTTTAGTTTTCCAGCGATCGCGAGCGCCCGCAAGGAGACTAATCGCCAGAGAAAACACCCAAAACACAATGTGGGATGGTTTTTCAAAAAAATTACTTCCATCCACCGGCCAATCGACCATTGTGTAGAGACTGACACCAATCAAATTGCCAAATAGTCGGGATGGGCGAGAACCAGACAAATAGGCTGTTTGGGCGGACATTGCACCAATCAATAGATACTGCGTCGGGTCGGTGACATAGCTATACCAACCATAGAGTGCCACATGCTCCAAACTTTTCAGGATTAAAAAATGTCCACTGTTGCTGAGAAATTCGCTCAAAAAAGCTGTTAAGCGATCGCCATTTAATCTTGGTTTAAGATTAAGCTTCTGTAGAACCTTTGAGACTTTAGACATATAGACACAGGGAACCCATCTCCAAAACACTTAGCTATCATTATTGCACCCAGTATGTCAAATCTATCAATAGAGAAGCCTCAGACCCGCAAAACCGACAGATTTCTATAAGCCGCAATAGACCTAAGTGAACTACCCACACTGACTTGGAGTACCAAGTACAGTGTCGGCTTCTGTACTCACAGGCGAATACCTCAAGACAGACTTGCGTCCCCATGAAGGTCTGACATCCCCTCCTACAGCAGAAACGGCTGAACCATCCGTCTTTAGCATTCTGATCCCCTCTGCTCTAATATTGATAGCTGCGTTTCCATCTCGGTCACGATCAGTACCACAATTAGGACAAGTCCATTCACGAACATCTAATGGCATCTCACTGACTTGATAGAAACAATTAGAACAGAGTTTGGAACTGGGAAACCATCTATCAATCTCAACTAACTTAGCGCCTTTTCGTTCTAGTTTATAGGCTAAGAAATTACTAAAATTTCCCCATCCTGCATCAGATATTGATTTGGCAAATTTATGATTACGAACCATGCCTTTGACATTAAGATTCTCTACTATAACAGCTTGGCTATCGCTGACTAACTTATGACTAAGTTTATGTAGAAAATCTTGCCGGGAATTACTAACTCGTTCGTATAATGCGGCAACAACTTGACGATATTTATTTCTGGATTTACTCCCCTTTTGTTGACGCGCTAATTTTTTCTGTTGGCGTTTGAGATTTTTCTCATGTTTAGCAAGGTGTTTAGGATGATCGTATTTAGAAACATTTTCGCCATCAGTGACAACTGCAAAGTGTTTTAACCCTAAATCAATACCGTAAATCTTACCTTCTGAAACAGTCGGGTTTTCTCCTTCAATTTCTGTTAGGATAGATGCCAAATATTTGCCTGATGGTGTTTTACTAATAGTTACAGTCTTGATTTTCCCCTCAATTAGTCTATGTATTTTGGCTTTGACTATCCCAATCTTGCCAGGAAGTTTGACATTACCATCAACAATTTTGACGTTTTGAGGGTATTGAATTGACTGTTTACCATGTTTAGATTTAAACTTAGGGAAACCTGCGCGTTGCTCAAAAAATTTTTTATATGCTGTGGTTAGATTAAGTGTTGTAGATTGTAAAACTTGGCTATAACAATCAGCTAACCACAGCGTATCTTCGGCTTTTTTGAGCTTAGGTAGTAGGGCGTTGAGTGCTACCTGTCCCAGCCCTTTACCCGTATCTCGATCAACCTCAATGGATTTATTTAAGGCATAATTCCACCACCACCGCGAACATCCAAATATTTGGGCTAGTAGTGCTTCTTGCAATGCAGTTGGATACAGACGGACTTGTACAGCTTGATGTAGCACTCAAGATCACCTCCTGGTCTGAATATCTTACTACATAATACTGAAAAAAGATTTGGTCAACTCCGTACCTACACCGCTCACCTGGGTACAGGTAGAGCGGGGGACTTCCCGGCGGTGTAAGTTAAATTCCTAGGCAGATAGCTGGATGGAACCTAATTTTTTCACTTCCTGAAAAAAACAATTGAATGCAAGTTTTTCACTTTCCAGTTTTCCTAAGCAGTATTCAAAATATCAAGCCTAAAGTTCTGCCCATTTCCGCAGCAGATTAGCGTGAGTTTTACTCAGCAGATCAAACTCAACAGTCTTCCCTTGCTTCTCGAAAATGGCTCGACGCACCGTATCGAGATCAAACAAAATTTCACGCTCTTGAGTATCTCGCACTAAGCTTTGTACCCAAGTGACTGCTGCTAAACGAACTCCTCTAGTCACCGTTGCGACACGATGCAATGCGGTGGATGGGTAGACAATCATCGATCGAGCCGGTAGTTTAAAGGACTGTTCCCCCAAACTCGTATCAATTACGAGTTCACCCCCATCATAGGTATCAGGTGCACTTAGAAATAAGGTAACAGAAATATCCGATCGCGTCAGGAACTCTTCACCCACGATCGCGTTATCAGTATGTAAGCCATATTCCATCCCTGTTTCATAGCGGCTGAAGAGAGCCGGACGAATAATTTTAGGACGCACAACAGCCTGAAACAAAGCATTGCGTTTGAGTGCCTGATTCACAATTGCCTTAACAGACTCCGCCGCATCTGTGTTGCCTTCAAGCTGTTGATTGTGCTTCACTATTTTAGCATAGACTCCAGCCGTTAGTTTCCCATCCACAAACTCAGCTTCTTTGAGGATCTGGTAGATCTCATCCAGTTCTTCAGGAGTTAAAACATTGTCAATTGCAAGAATCATAACACTCAAACACCGCTCTGTTTAATTACAAGGTTGACTTCTGAAATTATAAGAAATACCCTGAAAACCCTGCGACTTTAGTCCAGGGATGAAAGGGCGTTGCAGGATTTATCCTGCCTGCCCCATCTTGACAAACCGATTTTGGTTTGATCAAGTTGTTGAAACCTAGTTGGTGAAAAACCCGACAGTTGCAAGCCGTTAGGCAAAAAAGTAGCCATAGACTCAGCAACTCGCTGTGTGGGTAGCGGGTATCTGACTTACCCTTTAAGAACCGAAGTTTGGGTGGATTCATCCCCAAAGTTTGTCCTTAAGAATCCCCGCGTCTTCAGACCGGGGAGTGTCAATTCTTACCCTTTTCACCGCCCTCTCCGCCTTCACCGCCTTTACCAGGTTTACCCTTTTCACCGCCCTCACCCTTTTCACCGCCTTGACTACTGCTAGAGACACTAGGGGAGGGGCTGGTTAGAGAAGAGGAGGGGCTTGTTGAAGAAGATGTGGGTGTTACAGCACCTATGGCTGCACCAGCGCTGGCTGCAAGGCTTGCAGTCAATCCCAGGCTCAGAAACAGGGCTACTGATTTAGAATTCATTCGCGTTCTCCTTATTGGTGTTCCAGAATCATGCCAACATCATAAATGGCAAAAAGTAAAGATTTAGGAAAGATGGTGCGATCAGTTTTGGGGATAGTAAATTCTATCAAAAACGATTAATCAACCTAACGGTTCTGTTCAGCGGCGGCTAGTAACCTTTGAATAGCGACCAAGATGTCTCTATCGTCCGCTGCAACACATTTGTTAGGCTGATTAATTGTAGTTAGTTGTTAATGAGAAGAATCTCTGACACCAGCGCCCTAATCTTCAGGTTTACGCTTTAGCAGCTCGACTTCGGAGAATACCTGTCATCTGAATCCCTGTTACCAACATTGCCAATAGCCCTAAACCTACGAGGAGTACATACACAGCGCGTAATTCCTTCCCTAGATAACTACCTTGATGGATATCCAGAAAGAACTTGGCTTGCTCATCCGATAGACCAAACCATGCTTTGCCAAGACGGTACGTGATACCTGTTGATGCGCTCACGAATAAGGGTAAGAAGAAAACTGGAGCCAGAAAACCATGCACCAGACGAAAACTAAATTTTGCAGGTTTTGATTCACCCTCGCTGTTTTTTCTCCGTTGCTTGATCATGGTGATCCCACTGACTAGCATAGCTGCTAATCCTAAACCTACAAGCAACACATAAACAGGCACCAGAGGCTTGCCTAGATACCCCCCCTGATGAATCGTCATCATGAATTCACCAAACTCATCCGATAGGCCAAACCAAGTTCTGCCGATGCGATAAGCCATACCACTAAAGGCACTTAGCAGTAGCGGTAAAAATAGGATTGGGGCAATTTTGCGGTGTAATTTACGCAAGTTCATAGTGGACATATAGTTTACCAACTTAATTGTGAATTGCTTGCTGATTTATGTTTTTGAAGGACAGGGCAATGCCCATTAGTGTCAACAATCGCCTGAAACCCTTGAGAAATCTGGGTTTTACGCCAAGTCTAGATCCCCCTAAATCCCCCTTAAGAAGGGAGTAGGGTGTGAGTAGGGGTTGACTTTGAAAAGACTCTTATCCCCCCCTTCTTAAGGGGGGCTAGGGGGGATCTAGACTTTGCCTAAAAGCGACATTTATATGGGTTTTAGGCGATTGTTGACACTCCTTGGGCAATGCCTTGTCCCTAGGGGGAGCGATCGCTAGGCGGGTGTACTTCATAAACGTGGAATCTGCTGTATGTTGATCGGAAAAATGGGTTTAAAACCTCGTCCTTCTAGGACGAATTTTTATTAAGATCAATAACAAAACTACCGAATTACTGTGGTTTTTTGTTAACATATTAGTGGTTTGAAAAGACCCGCCCGAATCAAAGATACTCCGAAATAAATAGCAAGGTTGAAAGTCCTGTGGGGTTGAGATTAGAAACTGGGGAAGCGGATGTAAGGCAATGGGAAATCCAACCTTTAACGCATTAATTAACAAATTAAACAAAAAGTTTAACTTAGTGAACGAGGTTAATCTTAAGTCGCGGGAGGGCTAACGAGACTTAAAACGGACGTGGAGACAGTGTAAGACTACTTTTTCAGTAGCAACAGTCTGCGAAGCGTCAACCCCATTCAGCGACCATCCTAAAAAGGTGGCGTGGTGAGGAATCCCCGTCCGTTTACGGCGGGGTGGATGTCAAGGCTCCAATCTCAAACTGTATTCCTATAGAATTTGATGTAGTGCAGGAGGGTTTGACCCTCCTATTTTGACTACGATCAAATAAAGTCGGATACATTGATCAGCGATGAATTGACACCCTGCAACGTTGCCAGAGTCTTGCCAGTACCAGCGAGTAGAAGCAGCGTATCATTTGCTGCGCTGCCACTCCCAGGCACAATCTGAATGTCTGAAAATCTCAAATCATTGAGTTTGAACTTGTCTATGCCATCCTGAAAATCGGTGAAGACATCAGCAAATTCGTACCCAGACTGGTTGGACTTGTACTGGACTTCAAATAAGTCGCTGCCCACACCGCCTGTCAAGATATCTGGGCCTTGGCCACCAACTAGGATGTCGTCTCCATCGCCACCAAGTAGTATGTCGCCGCCCTTGCCTCCTTTGAGGTAGTCATTCCCCACACCACCGTTGAGCCGATCGTTGCCTTTCTTTCCGTCGAGTCGATCGTTGCCGGCGCTACCTTCTAAAACATCATCGCCATTGATGCCTTCGAGGTTGCTTGAGTAGAAGTTGTTGCCTGATTGGTCAGATTGGCTATACTGAACAGAATTGCCTGATGTGCCCGATTGGTAATACTGATCGTTAGTTCCTGATTGGTCCGATCGACCATACTGAACAGAATTGCCTGATTGGTCCGATTCGACATACTGAACAGGATTGCCTGATGTGCCCGATTGGTAATACCGATCGCTAGTGCCTGATTGGTCCGATAGGCTATACTCAACGCGAGCGCCTGATTGGCCCGATTGGCTATACTGAACAGAATTGCCTGATTGGCCCAATTGGCCATATTCATAGCGATCGTCTGATTGGCCCGATTGGCTATACTGAACAGAATTGCCTGATTGGCCCAATTGGCCATATTCATAGCGATCGTCTGATTGGCCCGATTGGCTATACTGAACAGAATTGCCTGATTGGCCCAATTGGCCATATTCATAGCGATCGCCAGATTCACCCGATTCGCCAGATTCACCCGATTCGCCAGATTCACCCGATTCGCCAGATTCACCAGATTCGTCGTATTTATTACCATTATTGAGGGAAAATGCCGATCGGGACACTCCAGAAGAATCTGCCGAGTCCAGTCCGAGGAATAGTGATACTGATTGAGACATGATAAATTTCCTTTTTCTCTATATTTCTATCCCTCTATTGAACTTGGCAAAAGTAAAGAAGTCGGAAAGATAGGTAGCAAAGAACACAATTTTTCTGAACAGGACTTACGCACAGTCTCTACATAAGCGCGTTTTGTAGGGTCATATCCTTTCCGGTTGCATCGGAATGATACCGAGGACACTCCAAGAGCCCATTGGTGTCAACTTAACGTCAAACCCAGTCAGAGACTGCTGTTTGACTATTAAGCCTAGATCCCCCCTAGCCCCCCTTCCCAAGGGGGGGACAAGAGTCTTCTCAAAGTCAACCCCTACTCACACCCTACTCCCTTCTTAAGGGGGATTTAGGGGGATCTGGACTCAGGTAAAAACGAGATTTATCAAGGCTTTCAGGCTTAAGTTGACACCTATGGGCTCCTGGAGTGTCCCTACCCCATTAATTGTAGGGACACGGCACTGCCGTGTCCTCCGTTTATATCATTCCGATGAAGAGAGGATTTAATATCAATCCCCGTGGTTGCCCCTATTCCTGGGATTGTTGCGTCCAGGACTACTTAAGTAATCATATTGTTTCAGTGCTTGGCGTAACTCAGGACAGGGAAATAAACCTGAAACTGGCTTCCCAATCCCGGTTGACTGGTGACGGTAATCTTGCCGCCGTGATGGTGGGCGATCGCCTGTGCAATTGCTAAACCCAACCCGGAGCCACCGTAATGATGTTGGCGGGCTGGATCGGCTCTCCAAAAGCGATCGAAAATATAAGGGAGATGTTCGATCGCAATCCCAATACCTGTATCTTCGATCTGAATCACTACACCATCTGAGCGCTTTTGTGTTGAGATTGTGACCATTCCCCCGGCTGGGGTATATTGCAGAGCATTCAAGATCAGGTTTAAAAATAGGCGATTTAGCTGTTCACCATTGCCTTGAATCGAAACATCTAGAACCAAATGAGATTTCAGGGCGATGTTCTTTTGCTCTGCTTCGCTTTCCACTAGGAGGAGCAAATCCTGTAACATTTCATGCAAGTCGATGGTTAGCCAATCCTGTTTGTTGCTAAAGGGCGATCCATCCATCCGCGCCAATAACAGCAAGTCTCCCACTAAAATAGACATTTGTTCTGAAGCACTAGCGATCGCCGACAATTTCGAGACATCTGCGGGATGAATCCGTTCAGGATGGCTCTGCATCACCGATACCGAAGCACGAATCGCCGTTAGCGGGTTACGAAGTTCATGAGAGGCGTCGGAGGTAAACAGTTTAAGTTGCTCCAGACTGCTGAGGATCGGTTTCATTGATTCTCGTGTTAGCCAAGCGCTGCTAATAGTAATGATGCCTAGCATGACGATGCCGATACTGCCAAAGCTCCATCCCAATCGCCGAAGTTCTTCCTCCAGGGGAATCGTAGATGTACTAGCGCGAACATACCCGACAAGTTCGCGATCGGCGTTCACCCCCAATTTATAGACAGGTAAAACATAGCTGCGGATTTTATCATTTTGCGAGAATGTCCCAGAAACTTCTACAGAGTTGGGGAGAGGAGGCTGAGACAATATCCGTCCCTCTGCAACCATAAGATTTCTAGCATCGTCAAACCATTCCAAGCCATTTAGACTAGACAGCGAACTTTTAGATGGAATCTCCAAGGCAAGATTTGGCTTGAGCAAGGAATCTGTTTCATACTTCCCCATTAGCTCTATCAGTGTTAGAGGATTTAAAGTGTCGAGTCTTTGACTCGATCTATACTGCCGATGCTTTTCCTCAAGAGATAACTCGTCGTACTCATGCTTGATGATTTCTAAGGTGTGAGTCCCTGAAACAGCTAACTGCTGTAGGCGAGTGTTAACCTCTCGATTGCACTCATATTCAGTCACTCGATAGGCTACTATCCCAAACACCCCCAAGATGACCGCCATCGCGCCAAAATAAATCACCAACAGTCGATTTCGGACTGAGCGTACCTGCGGGTTAGAATTTTGGATTGAGCCGATACCCCATGCCATAGACAGTTTCAATCAAATTAGGTGGTGCTCCAGCAGTTGTCAGCTTCCGCCGCAAGCTCTGTAAATGAACTTTAACAGTTTCTTCGCCCGGTGACTCTTCAAACAACCAGATTTTGTCGAGAATTGACTGTCGGCTCAGCACGCAACTGCCATGACGAAGAAATAACTCTAATAAAGCATATTCTTTCGGGGTTAGCGTTATAGATTGCTGATTGTAGGTGACACGACACTGATTGGGGTTCAGTGTTAGCCTTTCCCATTCCAAAACAGGCGAAAAGACGACGCTAGTTCGTCGTAATAGTGCCCGAATCCGCGCCAATAATTCGGGTAAATCAAAGGGCTTGACAACATAATCATCGGCTCCAACATCCAGCCCCAACACTTTGTCGCAGCTTGTATCTCGTGCTGTCAGCATCAGAATCTGAGTTTTATTGCCAGCCTGTCGCAGTTTTCGGCAGAGCGAAATCCCGTCTAGTTTAGGCAGCATCAAGTCTAGGACAATTAAGTCAAAGGAACCTGTTTCGGCGAAGGCCAATCCTGACTCACCATCTCCAACCATCTCCACAACATAACGCTGTTCCGTCAAGGCTTCAGCGATTGCTTTAGAGATGCGAAAATCATCCTCGACTAATAATATTTTCATTACTTGACGGAGGGAATTACCTGAATCAGCCCGGTTTGGAAGGCTTCGTCGTAGGTGATAATGGGCAAACTTTCGAGTTCAATGGCGAGTTCCATAAATTTGGCCTGATGTAATATCTGCGAATATTCCTCGACTAGCTGTTTAGCTTCGGGAAGTTTGCCGATGCGGTATTTGGTGGCAATTTCCCAGGCGGAGGCGCTGCTAAGGATAATCTTCTGGATCAGCATAAATTAAATTCTCCGGTGGTTGGTGGTTAATTAATCAGTGATATGGTCTTTATAGTAATTTGAAATTCGGTTTTTGCGCCCCGCTGCTTGCCGCCCAACCATCCAAGAAACCGGGTTTCTGCGAAAATTTACGCATCCTCACCAGATTTTAGGAAGAAACCCGGTTTCTGAGTCCCACGCGCCTAGTCCAAGAAACCGGGTTTCTGCGAAAATTTACGCATCCTCACCAGATTTTAGGAAGAAACCCGGTTTCTGAGTCCCCCACGCGCCTAGTCCAAGAAACCGGGTTTCTGCGAAAATTTACGCATCCTCACCAGATTTTAGGAAGAAACCCGGTTTCTGAGTCCCACGCGCCTAGTCCAAGAAACCGGGTTTCTGCGAAAATTTACGCATCCTCACCAGATTTTAGGAAGAAACCCGGTTTCTGAGTCCCCCACGCGCCTAGTCCAAGAAACCGGGTTTCTGCGAGAATTTACGCATCCTCACCAGATTTTAGGAAGAAACCCGGTTTCTGAGTCCCACGCGCCTAGTCCAAGAAACCGGGTTTCTGCGAAAATTTACGCATCCTCACCAGATTTTAGGAAGAAACCCGGTTTCTGAGTCCCCACGCGCCTAGTCCAAGAAACCGGGTTTCTGCGAGAATTTACGCATCCTCACCAGATTTTAGGAAGAAACCCGGTTTCTGAGTCCCACGCGCCTAGTCCAAGAAACCGGGTTTCTGCGAAAATTTACGCATCCTCACCAGATTTTAGGAAGAAACCCGGTTTCTGAGTCCCACGCGCCTAGTCCAAGAAACCGGGTTTCTGCGAAAATTTACGCATCCTCACCAGATTTTAGGAAGAAACCCGGTTTCTGAGTCCCACGCGCCTAGTCCAAGAAACCGGGTTTCTGCGAAAATTTACGCATCCTCACCAGATTTTAGGAAGAAACCCGGTTTCTGAGTCCCACGCGCCTAGTCCAAGAAACCGGGTTTCTGCGAGAATTTACGCATCCTCACCAGATTTTCGTGAGAAACCCGGTTTCTGAGTCCCACGCGCCTAGTCCAAGAAACCGGGTTTCTGCGAAAATTTACGCATCCTCACCAGATTTTAGGAAGAAACCCGGTTTCTGAGTCCCACGCGCCTAGTCCAAGAAACCGGGTTTCTGCGAAAATTTACGCATCCTCACCAGATTTTAGGAAGAAACCCGGTTTCTGAGTCCCACGCGCCTAGTCCAAGAAACCGGGTTTCTGCGAAAATTTACGCATCCTCACCAGATTTTAGGAAGAAACCCGGTTTCTGAGTCCCACGCGCCTAGTCCAAGAAACCGGGTTTCTGCGAAAATTTACGCATCCTCACCAGATTTTAGGAAGAAACCCGGTTTCTGAGTCCCCCACGCGCCTAGTCCAAGAAACCGGGTTTCTGCGAAAATTTACGCATCCTCACCAGATTTTAGGAAGAAACCCGGTTTCTGAGTCCCCCACGCGCCTAGTCCAAGAAACCGGGTTTCTGCGAAAATTTACGCATCCTCACCAGATTTTCGTGAGAAACCCGGTTTCTGAGTCCTGCGCCGTCTCTCAAATCCGATTATTTTCCCAGACTAACCGGCTGCTGGCGGTTTCGCACTTCCAGAAAAATCAACAAAGCATTAACATCAGCCGGATTCACCCCACCAATCCTCGACGCTTGACCAATAGTCAACGGCCTGATTTTTGTCAACTTTTCCCGCGACTCCTTCGACAGAGTTGTAATCGCCATATAATCCAAATCCCCAGGCAATTGTCGGCGTTCGTGTCTGACAATTTCATCAATTTGATTTTGCTGTTTTTGCAGATAGCCAGAATATTTGATATCAATTTCTGCACCATCTTTCTCAGCCAACTTCAGACTATAATCGCCTAAATTGTACCGTTCCAAATCGACATAATGAAAACCAGGACGACGCAACAAATCAGCCAGAGTAATCGAACCTTTAATCGCTTGTTGAGTCTCAGCAAAAATCTGCTGACCAAGCTCCTCGTGCTCCTTCACCCGCGTCGAATACAAGCGTTTCTTCTCTGCTACAATATTAGCTTGTTTCCGCTCAAACAACTCCCAACGCCGATCGCCAATCAAGCCAATTTCCCGTCCGAGCGGAGTCAAGCGTTGGTCAGCATTGTCCGATCGCAATAATAACCGATATTCCGATCGCGAAGTCAACATCCGATAAGGTTCCCGCAAATCCTTCGTACACAAATCATCAATCAAAGTCCCGATATAACTTTGCTCGCGAGGAAACACAATCATTGCCTGATTTTTCGCAAACCTAGCCGCATTAATCCCCGCCACAATCCCCTGTGCAGCCGCCTCCTCATAGCCAGTCGTACCGTTCACCTGGCCCGCGCAAAATAGACCTTCAATCTTCTTAGTCATCAGCGTGGGAAAACACTGAGTCGCAGGCAAATAATCATACTCCACAGCATAAGCCGGACGCATCATCTCGCACTTTTCCAAACCAGGAAGAGTCCGCAGCATTTGCAATTGCAAAGTTTCCGGTAAACCAGTCGAAAAACCTTGGATATAAAGTTCAGGAATATCCCTACCTTCCGGCTCAATAAAAATCTGGTGACTTTCCTTATCCGCAAACCGGACAATCTTATCTTCAATACTCGGACAATAGCGCGGCCCCTTCGCATCAACCCAGCCGCCGTAGACAGGAGAAAGGTGCAAATTGTCCCTAATTAACTGATGAGTTTCTGGCGTAGTTCGAGTCAAATAACAAGGCATTTGTTCCCGTTCGATCCAAACTTCTGGATCGAAACTAAACCAGCGGACATCTGCATCTCCAGGCTGCGGTTCCAGGTTAGTATAATCGAGAGTCCGTTTGTCAACTCTTGCCGGAGTTCCGGTTTTTAACCTGCCAGTTTCAAAGCCCAAACGGTTGAGAGTTTCCGTCAAACCAACGGCGGCAAATTCTCCAGCGCGTCCGGCAGGCATCGACTTATTGCCCACCCAAATTGTGCCGCCTAAAAAAGTGCCAGTGGTGAGAATTACAGCTTTGCATTCAAAGGCGACACCGAAGTATGTTTCAACTCCGATTACTTCTTCGTTTTTGCCCAAAACTAAGTCTGTAACCATCGCTTCGCGGATGGTCAAATTCTCTTGATTTTCGACAATATTATTCATCACAGCGGCGTATTCTCGCTTGTCTGTTTGTGCTCTCAGCGCCCACACAGCGGGGCCTCTGGAAGAGTTGAGGATGCGTTTTTGTAGGTAAGTGCGATCGGCCATTTTGCCAATTTCCCCGCCTAACGCATCCACTTCGTTAGTCAGTTGAGACTTCGCCGGGCCGCCGACAGCGGGATTGCAAGGTTGCCAGGCAATTTTATCGAGGTTGAGGGTGAGGAGAAGAGTGCGACAACCGAGGCGAGAAGTGGCGAGGGCGGCTTCGCAGCCGGAGTGGCCGGCACCAACTACGATGATGTCGAAACTGTCTTGGAATTGTACTGGGGTTTGTGCGGTCATGGCTGAGTCGAGCGATTTTAGATTTTAGATTTTAGATTTTAGATTGAAGGATTAACCCCGTCCTGAGTCTGCGCGTTGGAATTAATCTGGGAGCTTGTTTATTGGATACCATTATATACTATAATTCAAAATCTGTCGTCAAATACAGAGATAAGCAGCAGTTACACCAGCCATTTAAAGGAAATAGCGAAAATGGTAAATCAACTATTTTACGGTGACAATCTCGAAGTCTTACGCAGACACATCAAAGATGAATCAATCGATTTGTGCTACATTGACCCGCCTTTTAACTCAAAACGCAACTACAACCAAATTTACAACAACATTGGCAAGGAAGACCAAGCCCAAGCACAAGCTTTTATTGACACTTGGACTTGGGACGATTACGCAAATCAGGGTTTAGCTGAAATCTTGGAAAATTACCAAGGTAAATTTACATCACAAAGTATTGATTTAATCGCTGGCTTAACAAAGGTCTTAAGCAAAGGCAGTTTATTAGCATATTTGGTTCACATGACTTTGCGAGTAGTCGAGATTCATCGAGTCTTAAAACCTACGGGTAGCTTTTATCTACATTGCGATCCTACAGCAAGCCATTATTTAAAATTAATTTTAGATGCAATTTTTTGCTCTTTGGGAGGTCAATTCAGAAATGAAATTATCTGGCAATACAAACGCTGGCCTGCCAAACAGAATAATTTTCAACGAATGCACGATGTCATATTTTTCTATTCTAAAGATTCGTCAACTAATACATTTAATACATTCTATGAAGACTTATCAGTAGGTACTCAAAAAAGATGGAAGGGTAAAAAGAGCAAAGTAGAATTTGAGGGCAAAACTAGATTAGTCACTCAGATGACAGAAGAAGATTCAATCGGTACACCCGCTGATGATGTTTGGAATATACCAGTTATAAATTCCCAAGCTAGAGAACGTCTTGGCTATCCTACACAGAAACCGGAAGCTTTATTAGAACGAATCATCAAAGTCAGTAGCAATGAAGGCGATGTAGTTTTAGATGCTTACTGCGGTTGTGGTACTACCGTCGCTGTATCTCAACGCCTCAACCGCCAATGGATCGGAATTGACATTACTTATCAAAGTATTAGTTTAATTCTCAAACGCCTTGAGGATTCTTTTGGTAAAGATGTACTTGAGCAAATTCAGTTAAACGGCATTCCTAAAGACATGGAAGCTGCAATAGCCTTGGCTAACAAAAAAGACGATCGCACTCGTAAAGAATTTGAAAAATGGGTCGTGCTTACCTATACTAATAATAGGGCAACTATTAACGCCAAGAAAGGTGCAGATCGGGGAATAGATGGCATTGCTTATTTTCAGGGTGAGAAAGATGAACCTGAAAAGATTATCCTGCAAGTCAAGTCAGGGAATGTGAAATCAGGAGACATCCGCGATTTGCAAGGAACAATTACCCTCGAACAAGCGGCGCTTGGCATTTTCATTACCTTAAAAGATCCAACTAAGGAAATGATTAAAACTGCTAAGTCAGCGGGAATATATCAAAGCAGATATATGAGCCAAAGTTCCGACAAAATACAAATTGTTACTGTTAGGCAAATTTTAGAAGAGAAAAAAAGGCTAGATGTTCGCCTGAGTTTTGAAGTGGTGAAGTCAGCCGAAAAACAAATGGAAGTTAAAGCGAAGCAGTTAGAACTAGATATTTAGAAAAGAGTGAGTGTTCGGTTGTTTTAAGTCGATCTACTTAGAAGATTACCCACTTCTTCTCTACTCTTCCTTCGTGTCATAAGCGTCTTCGCGGTTCAATAAGTCGGTACTGTTGCAATTTTGCGCTATCTTAGACAACAAAATCTCAAGCGTACACAAGTGAAATACTTTTTCTTATCCGAAGGCTGGACGATCGGGCGCGTCTGGGGAGTCGGCGGCGAGTGGACTTACGCCGCCTGGAGACGCGTGCCCGACATTACACAACTTGACCTCTGCCTCTGGGATCAAAAAGAAACAATGTGGCTCTACCGCGTAGAAGAGGCTGTACTCATGGTAGAAGTCAAACCCACAGCCCCCGTAGACCATACCGCTCCTGCCAAAAACATTGGCAACGTGGTACTCACGAGGTTTATTGATGCGGAGCAAGTTATAGAGCGCCTTGGGGCGATCGCAGCCCGGTGTGAAATCGGCAACCCCCAACTAATGTAAGGCCGAGATATTGCAATCGGTTCTAACACTAGATACACTTCTTTAAATAACTTTCATTTTTATGCCTCGACCCTCGAAGGCAGAAAGCAGAAGACAAAAAGCAGAATTTAAACCCCGCAGGTAACTGCTGAGGACTTAAAATCTGATTTTTGGCTCAAAATAGACATCATCACTTACACGTTGGAGAAGCGCAGTCAATGGGATTACCCTGGTATCGCGTACACACAGTCGTCTTAAATGACCCAGGTCGATTGATTTCTGTACACTTAATGCACACTGCCCTCGTGGCAGGCTGGGCCGGCTCAATGGCCCTTTACGAACTAGCAATTTTTGACCACGCAGACCCAGTTCTGAACCCGATGTGGCGTCAAGGGATGTTCGTACTACCCTTTATGACTCGCTTAGGAGTAACAGGTTCTTGGGGTGGTTGGAGCATTACGGGCGAAGGTAACGTCGATCCAGGCTACTGGTCTTTTGAAGGCGTTGCTGCTGCTCACATCGTCCTCTCTGGCTTGCTGTTCTTAGCAGCAGTCTGGCACTGGGTATTTTGGGACTTGGAACTTTTCAGAGACCCGCGCACCGGTGAACCAGCCCTGGATTTGCCAAAAATGTTTGGGATTCACTTGTTCCTCTCTGGCTTGCTGTGCTTCGGTTTCGGCGCATTTCACCTCTCTGGACTCTTCGGGCCGGGAATGTGGATTTCTGACCCCTACGGCCTGACCGGTCACGTTCAGCCAGTGGCACCTGCTTGGGGCCCTGAAGGCTTCGATCCGTTCAATCCGGGTGGCATCGTGGCTCACCACATTGCAGCGGGTGTAGTCGGCGTGATTGCTGGTTTGTTCCACTTGACCGTGCGCCCACCGGAACGGCTTTATAAAGCCCTGCGGATGGGGAATATCGAAACTGTACTTTCTAGCAGTATCGCTGCTGTGTTCTTCGCAGCTTTTGTGGTGGCGGGTACGATGTGGTACGGTTCTGCTGCTACTCCGATCGAACTTTTTGGCCCGACTCGCTATCAGTGGGACGGCGGCTATTTCCAACAAGAAATCGATCGCCGAGCTCAAGCTAGTTTAGCCGGTGGCGCTAGCTTCCAACAAGCTTACGAGCAAATTCCTGAAAAATTGGCTTTCTACGACTACGTGGGCAACTCTCCAGCTAAAGGTGGTTTGTTCCGCGCCGGCGCAATGGTCAACGGCGACGGTATTGCTAAAACTTGGCTGGGCCATCCAGTATTTACAGACAGCGAAGGTCGCGTATTGTCGGTACGCCGTCTCCCGAACTTCTTTGAAACTTTCCCAGTCATTTTGACCGACAAAGATGGCGTCGTTCGCGCTGACATTCCTTTCCGTCGTGCTGAATCAAAGTACAGCTTTGAACAAAGTGGAGTTACTGTCACTTTCTACGGTGGCGAATATAACGGTCAAACCTTTAGCAGTCCTTTGGATGTGAAGAGATTTGCCCGCTCCGCCCAAAAGGGTGAAGTGTTTGAATTCGATCGCGAAACTTTGAAGTCTGACGGGGTTTTCCGTACTTCGACTCGCGGTTGGTTCACTTTTGGACACGCTTGCTTTGCTTTGCTGTTCTTCTTCGGCCATATCTGGCACGGTTCTCGGACTATCTTCCGCGACGTGTTTGCTGGAGTTGAGGCCGACATGGAAGAACAAGTGGAGTTCGGCTTGTTCCAAAAGTTGGGCGACATGACAACCAGAAAAGAGGAATCTATCTAGGTTTCTGTCACCATCGGGCATCGGGAATTTTTCCCGGTGCTGCAAAAACCCGGTTTCTTGAAGAAACCGGGTTTTTTGACTTATGGCAGAAGTCCGATGGAAGTCGGAAGAAGGAAGAAGGAAGAGGTAATAATAGCAAGGGTTTCAGCACAATAAAATTCACTCATTGTGGAACAGGCCGGAAAGCCTGTTATTGAAAATGGCTCAAGATATTCAGTTTTCAGAAATATCTGTGAACTTAGAAAGCAATAATTAAGATAAAATAATACGGCAAGGGAAGATAAGGAAACTTTAAACATGGAAAGCGTTGCTTACATTTTGATGCTGGCTTTAGCATTAGGCGTGATATTTTTTGCGATCGCCTTCCGGGAACCTCCCCGGATTGGCAAATAAGCTCTCGCAATCTTTCTAGTCCAGCAATTCATCTGACCACTGGGGTCAGATGAATGGCAATTTTCTGGCAAGGCCTGTAAAAATCAGCAATCATGCGCTGTTCCTCCTGTCAACACACAAATAGTCGCGTTCTCGAATCGCGCTCAGCCGAATCGGGTCAAAGTATTCGGCGGCGACGCGAGTGTCTGAATTGCCAGCATCGGTTCACAACTTACGAACGCATAGAATTTGTGCCGATTACGGTAATTAAACGGGACGGTAAGCGCGAATCTTTCGATCGGTCAAAATTAGTCAGGGGACTGGTTAGAGCCTGCGAAAAAACGGGCTTGTCTTCCGGGCAACTTGAAACTCTCGCCGAAGAAATTGAAGCTCAACTCCAAGGTCGATCGCTCCGGGAAGTCACCAGCTCGGACATTGGAGAATTAGTATTATTACATCTGCGGCCGCTCAGCGAAGTCGCTTATGTCCGTTTCGCCTCTGTATATCGGCAATTTCGAGGCATCCGAGATTTTGTAGATACCCTAAATCACCTTCAGAGTCCCCTCATCGAAGCTTTGTGTCCAGAAATTCCCCCCGAAAATGACCCAGATTTGTCGGAACCGGATGAGTTGACGGTTGACTGTCAGGTAACTTAGAAGACGGCAATGCTCAAGGAGTGTCAACTTAAGGTAAAACCCAGTCAGAGAATACTGTTTGACGATTAAGGCCAGATCCCCCCTAGCCCCCCTTAAGAAGGGGGGGACAAGACTCTTCTCAAAATCCCCCTTCTTAAGGGGGATTTAGGGGGTTCTAGACTTGGCATAAAACCCATATTTCTCAAGGGTTTCAGCCTTAAGTTCACAGGCTTTGATCGCTGGCCTATCCTGATTCTCAGGCAACTCAGGACACGGCAATGCCGTTTCCCTAACCCAACATTATCTGAGGACACGGCAATGCCGTTTCCCTACCCCAAAATAATCCATCGACCTGTAGGGACACGGCAATGCCGTTTCCCTACCTGGTCTAAATTAATTTGAAACCAGTATGCCGATCAGGTATAATATTCTATTGGACTCTGAATGTTAAAATTAAACGTTTTCACCCAGAGTTGGAATTAAGAGCAATGGCAAGCGCCGGTGTACGGTTGCACCGGGCAAAAGTTGGCAAAAACTGACTTTCGTAAAAGATTTTGCAAGAAGTTAACCCCTTTTTTCCCAAAATCTCTAGTATCTGCCTGCAAACGAAAAACATGAAGGAGAGAAATCCTAGGAAACTATTCGCATGGTCAATCTCAAAACCACAGTCAAAGACATCGGCTTTACTCACGAAGATTTTGCGGCCCTACTAGATAAATATGACTATCACTTTAGCCCCGGCGATGTAGTAGCGGGTACAGTTTTTAGTATAGAACCGAGGGGCGCTCTGATTGATATCGGTGCTAAAACAGCAGCGTACATTCCCATTCAGGAAATGTCGATCAATCGAGTGGAAAGCCCTGAAGAGGTATTGCAATCAAACGAAACCAGGGAATTTTTCATCCTCACCGATGAAAATGAAGACGGGCAATTAACCCTGTCAATCCGGCGCATCGAGTATATGCGAGCCTGGGAAAGAGTGCGACAACTGCAAGCAGAAGATGCCACAGTGCGATCGCAAGTATTTGCTACCAACCGTGGCGGCGCACTGGTGAGAATAGAAGGTTTACGAGGCTTTATTCCCGGTTCTCACATCAGCACCCGCAAACCGAAGGAAGAATTAGTCGCCGAAGAATTACCCTTGAAATTCTTAGAGGTAGACGAAGACCGCAACCGCCTAGTATTAAGTCATCGTCGCGCCTTAGTTGAGCGCAAGATGAACCGCCTCGAAGTCGGGGAAGTGGTCATCGGTACAGTACGCGGTATCAAGCCCTACGGTGCTTTTATCGACATCGGCGGCGTGAGCGGCTTGCTGCACATCTCGGAAATTTCGCACGATCACATCGATACGCCTCATAGCGTATTCAATGTCAACGACGAAGTGAAAGTGATGATTATTGACTTGGATGCCGAGAGAGGTCGGATTTCTCTTTCCACCAAGCAGTTGGAACCGGAGCCTGGAGCGATGGTCAAAAATCGCGAATTGGTGTACGAAAAAGCTGAGGAAATGGCTGCTAAGTTCCGCGAAAAAATGCTAGCTCAAAAGCAAGCTAAAGCTGGGATTGAAATTCCTGTAGAATCGATCGATGCTGAGGAAATCTCCGATGAAATACTCGAAGACGTACCATCAGCAATGGAAGAAGATTTGCCGGAAGAAACAACCGCAGCAGTAACAGAATCAACACCCGAAGCAGTAACGGAATCAACACCCGAAGCAGTAACGGAAGCAACACCGGAAGCAACACCGGAAGCAACACCGGAAGCAACACCGGAAGCAACACCGGAAGCAACACCGGAAGCAACACCGGAAGCAACATTAGAGGTAGTGGAAGAAATACCTCCGGCGACAGTCGAATAACATCGGAGTCACTGTTATTATGAAGAGGGTATTCCCCTCTTTTTTTAATTTATTTTTATATCTAGAAATAATAATCGTGAGCGGATCGATATTCTGTCATTCTGAGCGTAGCTCAGAATGACAGAATATCGATAGATATCCTTCCCCTTGACAAATACGGGATTTTCCCGGAGATTTCCATGAACGCTAATCAGCCGTCTGAGGCAAATATACCCGAATCGATCGCACTATCCCCCATCGACCTGGAACAGCCAAACACAGTAGAAGCTCCCTTTCCCATCGTGGGGATTGTCGCCTCTGCGGGAGGGTTAGAAGCATTCACGGAGTTACTCCAGCACTTACCCGCCGATACGGGCATGGCCTTTGTGCTGATTCAGCACTTAGACCCCAATTACAAAAGTCTGTTGAAAGAAATTCTTGCCACAAAGACCCAAATGTCTGTCAGTCAGGTGGAAGACGGGACGACTGTAGAGCCGAATCAAGTATATATCATTCCGCCCAACGCCAAGATGACACTCCTGTCCGGGGTGCTGAAACTCACACCCCGCGAGAAAATTTATGGCAAATATATGCCGGGAGATGCGTTTCTCGTGTCCTTGGCTGCCGATCGCGGACACAAGGCGATCGCCGTAGTATTATCCGGGGGAGACGGAGACGGTTCCCTGGGGATCAAAGCAATCAAAGCAGCCGGAGGAGTGACATTTGCTCAATGCGAAGCCTCGGCAAAATTCGATAGTATGCCGAATACCGCAGTGGCCACAGGTGATGTAGACTTCGTTCTGCTCCCTCAAAAAATTGCTGAGGAATTGGCAAATCTCAGTGACAATCCCTGGCTGGCTAGCCCGCTCCCGACCATCGCCGTTGCAGAATTACCCCCTGAGAGCGATGTCCGGGCGACTATTTTGGGAATGCTGCGATCGACCACAGGCGTTGACTTCAGCCACTACAAAGCTGCCACGATCGATCGACGCATCCAGCGACGGATGTTGCTGCATAAGCTAGAGCGATTGGCAGATTACGCCCAATATTTGCGAGACTATCCGCCTGAAGTCCAGGCCCTGTATCAAGAAATCCTGATCCACGTCACCAGTTTTTTCCGCGATCCAGAAGCCTTTAAACAGTTAAAAGAGCTGGTTTTTCCCGCGATTACCCAAAATAAATCGGCAAATAGTCCCATCAGGATTTGGGTGGCGGGATGTTCCACAGGAGAAGAAGTTTATTCGATCGCCATCTGTTTGTTAGAGTTTTTGGGCGATCGAGTCCCCCTACCACCGATCCAGATTTTTGCCACAGATATTAGCGAACCGGCGATCGCCAAAGCGAGGTCTGGCTTCTACTTAGAAAACCAGATGATCGACGTTTCAGCTCTGCGACGCGATCGCTTCTTTATGCTCGAAGGAGGAGGCTATAGAATCAACAAAAGTGTGCGCGAACTCTGTATATTTGCCAGACAAAACTTAGGCAGCGACCCGCCTTTTTCCAATCTCGATCTAATTAGCTGTCGCAATGTGCTGATTTACTTGGCAGAGCCGTTGCAAAAACGAGTGATTCCCATTTTTCATTACAGTCTTAACCAGACTGGCTTTCTCCTATTAGGCACTTCTGAGAGTATCGGAAAATTCTCATACTTATTTACGCCGCTGCACACAAAGTGCAAAATATATGCTAAGAAATTGACTGAGAATAGTCCCATATTTTCGTTTACGACGAGTTCTTACCCCGTCGCTAAAGTAGATGAATCGCAGCAGCAAATGAATGAAAATGATACAGATAAGTTTGACTTACAGCGATATACAGACCAACTGATTTTGAATCGCTATGCCCCAGCAGGTGTGGTTGTCAACGAACAGATGAACATTCTGCAAGTGCGGGGAGACACCAATGGTTACTTGAGACTGACACCAGGGATTCCCAGCTTAAACTTGCTGACAATGGCAAGGGAAGGCTTGCTGATCGAGCTTCGCACTGCGATTTATCAGGCACAAATGCAGAACATAACTGTGAGAAAAGAAGGGGTAACGGTGGTCGCGGGCGGGCGAGCGAGTCTCGTGAATCTTGAGGTGATTCCCTTCCAGCCTGGGACAGTCGCAGAACGCTACTTTTTGGTTGTATTTGAAGAGGCTTTACCCACTGCGATTAACCTCAGTACCGTCAATTCTGAAAGCTCGGAGCCTCGTGATTTAGAGCGTGAGATTGTGCTGCTGAGGGAGGCAATAGCCACCGCTAACGAAGAAAAACTTTCGGCTCAATCGCATCTGCAAGCGGTGATCCAGGAGCAGGAAAATCTCAACCAAGACATCAAAGTTGCCAACGAAGAAATCCTCTCGAGCAACGAGGAGTTGCAAAGCACCAATGAGGAACTAGAAACGGCAAAAGAAGAGATTCAAGCCACCAACGAGGAACTGATCACCACTAACGAGGAACTTCGCAGTCGAAATCTCGATCAACACCAAATCAATAACGACCTGATCAATTTGCTGGGCAGTATCAATATCCCGATTTTAATGCTGGAAAACGATTTAAAAATTCGACGCTTTACGCCCTTGGCGCAGCAACTTTTTAATCTGATTCCTACAGATATTGGACGACCTTTTAGCGATCTTCGCTCGACTCTTGATGTTCCAGATTTGGAAGCGATGATTTTGGAGGTGATTGATACTCTCCAGACGAAAGAACAAGAAGTCCAAACTCTAGCGGGCTATTGGTACATCCTCCGCATTCGTCCTTATCGCACGACGGAAAACCTGATTGACGGTGTGGTAATGGTTTGGATCGATATTGATGCTCTGAAACGCAGTTACAAAACCTTGGAGTTAGCCCGAAATTATGCTGAAACGATCGTCGAAACTGTTCAAATACCTTTAGTTGTGCTGAATGCTGATTTACAAGTGAACACAGCCAATCGATGTTTCTATGAAACCTTTCAGGTTTTATCCCCAGAAACATCAAATATTTCGCTGTTTGAATTGGGAAATGGGCAATGGAATATCCCGCAACTGCGATCGATCTTGGCAGATATTCTGGTGAGTGATGTTCAGCTTCACAACTTTGAGTTAGAACACGTATTTGAGCAGATTGGGCAGAAAACTATGGTGCTGAATGCTTGTAAACTGCAACGAGAAGACCAAGCTTTAATGATTTTGTTGTCGGTCGAGGATATCACCGAACGCAAGCAGTTTGAGAAGGAACGATCGCAGCTATTGATGCAGGAGCAGTCAGCCCGTCAACAAGCAGAAAACAGCAACCGTGCTAAAGATGAATTTCTGGCGAATCTCTCCCATGAACTTCGTAACCCCCTGACTCCGATTCTGGGATGGGCAAAATTGCTGCGAACCGGGAAGCTGAAGGAATCCTCCGTTACTCGCGCCATAGAGGTGATTGAGCGGAGTGCGATCGCCCAAACTCAGTTAATTGAAGATATTCTGGATATTTCCCGGATTACCAGTGGTAAGCTTAATCTCGATACCAGTCCGATCGATCTGCTTGTAGTGGCGCAAAGTGCGATCGACGGGGTTCAATTATCAGCGGATGCCAAAAACATCCAAATGGTTGCCCAGTTGAGTTCTGCGACTGTTTTAGGCGATGCTGACAGGTTGCAACAAGTCCTGTGGAATCTGCTATCTAACGCGATTAAGTTTACTCCATCGGGTGGACGAGTGGAAATTGTCTTAGAGGCGATCGACAGTCACGCTCAAATTCGAGTCAGCGACACGGGAAAAGGCATTCGTACAGAATTTTTGCCGTATATTTTCGATCGTTTCCATCAAGGTGATTCTGGCACTACCAAGGTTAATCAAGGGCTAGGATTGGGTTTGTCGATCGTGCGTCATCTAGTCGAACTTCATGGTGGTACAGTGGGAGCCGAAAGTCCGGGTGAGGGAAAAGGAACTACGATGACTGTGAGGTTTCCTCTAGTTTCAATACCCCAGGAATTTACACCGCCAACTGTATTTACACTACCGCTAAACAGCTCGACAGATAGCGCCCCCAGCCTTGAAGGCTTGCAGATCTTAGCTGTAGATGATGATCCCGATACTCGTGAGTTATTGCAATTTTTCCTGGAAGAATACGGGGCTCAGGTGCTGACGGTTGGCTCTGCAAAAGAGGCGATCGCCGCTTTGACTGAAAACCTTGACAAATATGACGTACTGATCTGCGATATTGGAATGCCAGAGGAAGATGGGTATTCCTTGATTCAAAAAGTGCGCTCTCTGGATGCCGAATCTGGAAAAATTCCAGCCGTTGCGCTTACTGCTTATGCTAGTGTTCAAGAACGGCAAAAGGCGATCGATGCTGGTTTCCAAAAGCATATTGCTAAACCTGTTAAGCCAATTCAACTAGCATTAATCATTGCGGAGTTAGCTGGAAGATCTTAAATATTTGGGAGATAAGACTCGGCGGTTGAAACCGCGTCTATACAAACAAAACCCGCCTCCGCGGGTTGAAGAATGCCGGTTAAAATTACCTGGTTTTCTTCAGTCCGCGGAGGCGGACATCGTTTGTGTAGACGCGGTTTCAACCGCCGTCTAATCTCAGACATCGTTGATATAGACGCGGTTGCAACAGCCGTCCGATCTAAAAACAATTGCCAAAAACATCGCAATATGAGAAAATATCAGAAAATTTGACACTCCCCGGTCTGAAGACGCGGGGATTCTTAAGGACAAACTTTGGGGGATGAATCCACCCAAACTTCGGTTCTTAAAGGGTAAGTCAGATACCCGCTACCCACTCGCTCATGGCTGAGTCTATGGCTACTTTGGTGCCTAACGGCTTGCAACTGTCGGGTTTTTCACCAACTAGGTTTCAGCAACTTTATCAAACCAAAATCGGTTTGTCAAGATGGGGCAGGCAGGATAAATCCTGCAACGCCCTTTCATCCCTGGACTAAAGTCGCAGGGTTTTCAGGGTATTTCTTATAAAAATTAGGGAGTTCAGATTCTTGGTAACTATTAAATGTCGGGGCATTACCTTCTCTCATATTCAAGCCGTGATCTTTGACAAAGACGGCACTCTAGAGGATTCTCAGGAGTTTTTGAGACATTTGGGGATTAAGCGATCGCGCCTCGCAGACGCTCAAATTCCGGGCGTTGGGGAGCCATTACAAATGGCTTTTGGCATCGAAGGTGGTAAGATTGACCCCACGGGCTTGATGGCAGTCGGTAGTCGCCGGGAAAACGAAATTGTGGCTGCGGGATATATCGCCGAAACTGGCAGAGGATGGATAGAATCTTTAGCTATTGCTCACCGTGCTTTTGATGAAGCCGACCAAATGTTGAAAAATAGTCCACCTTCTCCTTTATTTGTTGGCAGTTTGGAAGTGTTGAAATCTCTCTCCGAAGCTGGTTTGAAACTGGGTATTCTTTCGGCGGCTACGACAAAAGCAGTACAAGATTTTGTTAAAACTTACCAATTAAGTGACTACATTCAGTTAGAAATGGGTGTGGATTCTGTGCATCTCAATAAACCAGATCCCAAACTATTTTTGCTGGCTTGTCAGCAACTAGGGGTAGCTCCCGCAGCAACTTTGATGGTGGGAGATTCGGCCGGTGATATTCAGATGGGTAGAAATGCTGGTGCGGCGGGCTGTATTGGGATTTGTTGGGGTAAACCGGAAGTTAGTCATTTGGAAAAGGCTGATGTGGCGATCGCATCTTTGGATGAAATCCAAATTGTAACAGATTGAGTCGCTCTGGCGGTTTTGCAGCGCTCAACCCGTCCCTACCAAATATAATTGCTATACTGCCTTCAAATGCAGGCCGACAATTACTACATCTCTTTCAACCCCGTCGAGTTCGGCGACTTTTGGCAGATATCCCCAAGGCTGGAAGCCAAATTTATCGAATAATTTTAAACTGGGCTGATTGTGAGCAAAAATTATGCCGATTAAGGTTTTAATGCCTAATTCTGGACTTCGCCGAATTGCTAATTCCAAAAATTTGTGCCCAACTCCGCAGCATTGGCGATCGGGCGTGACGTAGATGCTAACTTCTGTTGTATGCTGATAGGCTGCGCGTCCGTAGAAAAGCTGAAAACTCAGCCATCCAATGATATTTTGTTCTGATTCCATTACCCAAATGGGTAAGGAATTGGGTGAGTGTTCTCTGTACCAAGCGAGACGACTTTCGACTGAGACGGGTTCTAAATCTGCTGTAGCCATTCTGCCCGGAATTGCTGAATTGTATATTTCGACAATTGCTGGCAAATCGCTTTCAACTGCATCGCGGATTTTCATAGTTTGGTTGACTGTTGGCTGTTGACAGTTAACAGTTAACTGTTAACTGTTAACTAATGACTGTTAACAGTCAACTGTCAACTGTTAACTGTTAACTGTTAACTAATGACTAATGACTAATAACTAATGACTAATAACTAATGACTAATGACTAATCACTAATGACTAATCACTAATGACTAATCACTAATGACTAATCACTAATCACTAATGACTAATCACTAATGACTAATCACTAATCACTAATGACTAATGACTAATGACTAATGACTAATGACTATTATACAGTTGCATCACATCGCTAATCGCCATTCTCGAATGTGCTCCTAAAGTTAATCGCGAAGTGTGTCCTTGCTGCAAGTGTTCGGCGGCTGCACAGGCGATCATTGCTGCGTTGTCGGTGCAATATTTTAAGGGCGGAAACAATACTCGCAGATTGTGTTTGGCTGCTGCGGTTTGTAAGTGCTGTCGTAATCCGCTGTTAGCCGCCACTCCGCCGCCGATCGCAATAGTGTTGAGTCCCAGATTGACTGCACAGGCGATCGCCCTTTTTGTTAAACTCTTAGCTACAGTCTCTTGAAAGCTGGCCGCTATATCATTAATTACAGATTCAGGCAAGATGCCTTCGCTACCAAAACTATTATTTTCTTTCTTGAGTTTCTGCACTAATTGCAAAACTGCTGTTTTCAAGCCACTAAAACTGCTGTCATAGGGATGATAGCCACCTTCGGGTAGCGAAATTCTGCCCTCTGGCAACCTAAAAGCTGTAGGATTGCCCACTGTTGCCAATTTGTCAATCAGTGGCCCGCCGGGATAGCCTAGCTGCAACAGTCTCGCGATTTTATCAAAAGCTTCCCCCGCTGCGTCGTCGCGAGTTTGTCCTACTGTTTCGTAAACGCCACAATCTTTGACGTGAATTAAGCTGGTGTGTCCCCCAGAAACTAACAGACACAAAAACGGCGGCTGCAAGTCTGGTTCGGTAAGGTAAGAGGCGTAGATGTGGCCTTCGAGGTGGTGTACGCCTAAAAAGGGTTTTTGGTGGACGATTGCCAAGGTTTTGGCCGCCGTCAGCCCGACTAATAACGCACCCACTAAACCGGGGGCACAGGTGGCTGCAATCCCGTCAATTTCTGACCAAGTGAGATTTGCCTCCGCAAGACACTGGGCAATTACCTGATTTAGCATTTCTAAGTGACTCCGCGAAGCCACTTCTGGAACCACCCCGCCGAACTGCTGGTGGATCTTAATTTGTGATGCTACAACATTGCTGCAAACTTGACGATTCTTAACAATTGCTGCGGCAGTTTCGTCACAACTTGTTTCAATTGCGAAAACGGTTGCCATTAACTGGTAATTTAATTTGATAGGTTGGCTATTGCTAGCTTAAACTGTCAACAGAGCAGTAATCTGGATGACCGATCAGCAAGTTGAAATGCTTGTACAAAAACTTATTGTTTTGTAACAAAAGGAAACAATTTCATGCGACGATTGTTTGCTGCGATTTTAGTGGTCAGTCTTTGGATCAGTTTTGCTCCTGTAGCTTCGGCTTACAATCTAGTGCCGTGCAAGGACTCTCCCGCGTTCAAGGAACTGGCTAAAGATGCCCGTTCTACCAATGGCGACCCGGCATCAGCCAAAGCCAGATTCGACCGTTATTCCGAAGCTTTGTGTGGCCCGGAAGGATATCCTCACTTGATTGTGGATGGCAATTTGAGTTACGCCGGCGACTTTTTGATTCCCAGCGTGCTGTTTTTGTATATTGCTGGCTGGATTGGTTGGGTGGGCCGCTCTTACCTGCAAGCAGCCAAAAAATCTGACTCTCCAGAGGAAAAAGAGATTATTATCGATGTTCCTTTGGCAGTCAAATTTATGCTGAGTGGCTTTTTGTGGCCTCTGGCAGCTCTCAAGGAAATCACCACTGGTGAAATGTTTGCTAAAGACGACGAAATTACCGTTTCGCCGCGCTAGTAATTTGGGATTTTAGATTTGAGATTTTAGCTGGGAAAGCAAAGACCTATTCTAAAATCCTCAATCTAAAATCTGTTCTGGCATTTTTTTTTAAAGTTGTCTAAACTTTCGAGGAGCAGTATTTATGCAATACTTTCTGAAGTATCTTTCGACCGCACCAGTATTGGCAGCAGCTTGGATGGTGGTAACGGCGGGAATTTTGATCGAGTTCAACCGCTTTTACCCTGACTTGCTTTTCCATCCACTTCGCTAAAGTTTCAGCGAATTTAGGTGGCAAAACCTAGGTCAAAAAAGTTGAGAGTTTTGAATTTTTGAGCTGTGATTTATCAAGTTATTTCAAAGCTCAAATATCAAAACTCTCAAATCAGGGAATAGGGAATAGGGAATAGGGAATAGGGAATAGGGCATACCTCACTTTCTTGAGAACCTCTATAATGACCAATGACCAATGACTAATGACCAATGACTAATGACTACTGACTACTGACTAATAACTACTGACTACTAACTACTAACTACTGACTACTTGTATCGATGAAGTCTTATCTCGCCGCAGCAATTCAAATGACTAGCTTGCCTGACCTGCAAAAAAATTTGGTTCAGGCAGAGGAATTAATCGACCTGGCAGTGCGTCAAGGTGCTGAGTTAGTTTGTTTACCAGAAAATTTCCCGTTTATGGGAGAAGAGGAGGAAAAGATTGCTGCTTCAGAAGCGATCTGGCAGCAAAGTGAAAAATTCCTCAAAACTATGGCCCAGCGCTTCCAGGTAACGATTCTGGGTGGCGGATTTCCGGTGCCGACGGAGGGTGGCAAGGTATACAATACTTGTTTGTTAGTAGATCCGAACGGCAGGGAGTTGGCAAGGTACGAAAAAGTACATTTGTTTGATGTGAATGTGCCCGATGGGATTACTTATCGGGAATCTAGCACTGTGAAGGCGGGTGAAGATTTGCCGCCGGTTTATGCGTCGCCGGAGTTGGGTACTCTGGGGCTTTCGGTGTGCTATGATGTGCGGTTCCCGGAATTGTACAGGCATTTGTCCCAGAAGGGTGCGGATGTTTTGTTTGTGCCGGCGGCTTTTACGGCTTACACTGGCAAGGATCATTGGAAGGTTTTGTTGCAAGCTAGGGCGATCGAAAATACTTGTTACACGATCGCCCCGGCACAGACTGGACACCACTACGGCCGCCGTCAAACTCACGGTCACGCGATGATTATCGACCCTTGGGGTGTGGTTTTGGCCGATGCCGGGGATGCACCCGGTGTGGCGATCGCCGAAATTAATCCCGATCGACTAGAACAAGTCCGCCGCCAAATGCCCTCGCTGCAACATCGGGTTTTTCTCTGAAGGCATTTTGAGACCAATTGGTCTCAAAATTTCAGTTTCAGTCAGGGACAAGACCTGAATAATTTTAATTCGGTCGAGGATTTGTGTACGTTCGTACACAAATTTTCAGTTGTCGCGAGTGCCGACAGGGCGCGCTCTTACCCGCCCGTACAACATAATATATTGTGTAAGGCAGGTTCAATGAGCGTGCAGTTCTGCTAAAAGCGGAATTGGCGAAAGTAGAATTGCACGAAATGCGTCTTTTTTGGAGAAATGAAACACACTCTTTCGGTTTTAGTTGAAGATGAAGCGGGTGTCCTCACCCGAATTGCTGGTTTGTTTGCCCGTCGGGGTTTTAATATTGAAAGTCTGGCTGTAGGCCCGGCAGAGCAAGTGGGAGTGTCTCGGATTACTATGGTTGTGCCGGGAGATGACCAAATTATTGAGCAGTTGACTAAGCAACTGTACAAGTTGATTAATGTGCTCAAAGTGCAGGATATAACGGAAATTCCTTGTGTGGAACGGGAATTGATGTTGTTGAAAGTTAATGCTGCTAGCGCGACGCGATCGGAGGTAATTGAGTTAGCTCAAATTTTCCGAGCACGAGTGGTGGATATTGGTGATGATACCCTGACATTGGAAGTAGTGGGAGATCCGGGTAAAATGGTGGCGATCGTTCAGGTTTTGAATAGATTTGGTATCAAGGAAATTGCTCGGACTGGGAAAATTGCTATGACGCGGGAGTCGGGAGTAAATACTGAGTTTCTCAAGTCTTTGGAAGCGAAAGTTTAAAGACGAAGGAAGTTCGGCAACGGATTCGCTCCACGGATGTAACGGATGTAACGGATGTAACGGATGTAACGGATGTAACGGATGTAACGGAGTGTCAGGAAGAGGGAAGAGGGAAGAAGGAAGAGGGAAAAAGGAAGAAAAATAATTCAACTTTTTTAATTTACCAATGCCCGATGCCCAATGCCCGATTCCCGATTCCCGATTCCCGATTCCCAATGACTACTAACAAATTACCATTCTGGTTTAGTTGCTACTAACATCGTTGCGGAAAGGCTATCTATCGGTTTTGAAAAAAAGTCTCCCTGTCCGTATTCGCATTGCAGCGATCTGAGCAAATTAAGTTGTTCGATTGTTTCTATGCCTTCTGCAATTACCGAAAAACGAACCAAAGCCCCTGGCTTTAGACATGGGGATGTAGGTGATTAGCGGCTTTAGCCGCCTTGAGTTTGATAAAATCAAGAAGTGATTAAGAACAATTGTCTACGTGTTGAAGTATTCTAGTCTCGGTGAGATTCCGGCACAGTAAGTCACTACTGCCAATGGCAGCAAGCCTATACAACTGACAAGCAATATCAGAATACGGAGCGTACCTATCTGGCTAGTGATGAACTCTGAAAGCAAAAAACTCAAAAAGTAAGCCCAATTGCAGCACCGCCAGGTAGTTGTTTTGAGGGTCTAGAGGGATACTTGAATGTCCCACTGTCGCCTTTTGGTTGGCAGGAATCCCCTAGCTTCTAGCTATGGGGAGGTTCAAATTCATGCCTAAATGACCGGCTAAAATTAAAATTGTTTGTACAATAGCTTCATTTCCTTCATCCTCGGCCATCCGGCTTCCCTTAGCCCGATCGATTTTTACTTGCGATCAAAGAGTGTCAGTTGGGAAAGTGTGCAGCCGGCTCAATGGAGAATAGCCAGTGCCGAAATCATCAATATATAATTGAATTTCTAAATTTCTCAATTGGGCGAGGACAGTCGTCACGGAGCAGTAACGCATACAAGGTAGGATTTGAGGTAAAGTCAATAATACAGTGAACACTGACTATGAAAGCGATCGCCCATTTTACGCCCGGAAGTCCAGAAGTCCTGCAACTGCAAGATCTCCCAGACCCTACTATACAAAAAGAAACCGATGTTTTGGTGAAGCTGCGGGCTGCGGGAGTCAATCCCATCGATACTAAGTTGCGGGCGCGGGGTACTTTTTATCCCGATCGAAGTCCTCATGTTTTGGGGTGTGACGGTGCTGGAGTCGTAGAGGCTGTAGGTGCTGCTGTGCAACGTTTCCAAGTTGGGGACGAGGTTTTTTTCTGCAATGGCGGTTTAGGTGGTTCGATCGGTACTTATGCAGAGTTAGCGGTTGTAGACGAGAGATTTCTCGCCCATAAGCCTGCTGCTTTAAGTTTTGCTGAGGCGGCGGCGGCACCGTTAGTCTTAATTACAGCATGGGAATCGCTGTACGATCGAGGACAATTGCGAGCCGGTGAGGTGTTATCAAAGAAAGTGTTGATCCAAGCTGGTGCCGGCGGTGTCGGCCACGTCGCGATCCAGTTGGCAAAATTACAAGGTGCGGAAGTTTGCACTACCGTTAGTACAGCAGAAAAAGCCGAATTTGTCAAGCAATTAGGTGCAGATTTAGTTATTTTCTACAAAAATACCGATGTTGTCGATCGAGTTTTGACTTGGACTGGGGGAGAAGGAGTTGACTTGGCTTTTGATACAGTCGGGGGAGAAACTTTCTACAAAACGATTCCGGCTATCAAGATTTATGGAGATTTGGTGACAATTTTGGAACCAGATCCCGCTTTGGGCAATTTGAAAACAGCGAGAATGCGAAATCTGCGAATTAGTTTGGAATTGATGTTAACACCGATGCTGGAAGGTTTGGTGTCAGCACAGGAACATCAGGCTGATATCTTGCAGCAATGTGCTAGTTTGTGCGATCGCAATTTGCTAAAAATTCACGTCAGCCAAACCTTCCCCCTAGAACAAGCCCAAGCCGCCCACGAACTATTAGAAGCCGGTTCGGTAACAGGAAAAATTGTGTTGCTGATTTCCTGAATTGAAAATTTCAAATCCCATGACTGTTAGAGCCCCGATTTCTTAAAGAAGTCGGGGCTCTGGGTATGCTGTTTTTGAGGTCAGCTTACTTAATAGCCGGAGTTGATGATATCAAGTCGTGTATTCCGCATTAATTTTCACATAGTCGTAACTCAAATCGCACCCCCAAGCCTTAGCAAAACCCGCGCCATTTCCAACACTAACCTGAATTAAAACCGTGTCTTCCTTCAAATATTCTCCCTCCGCCGCCGCTTTCAGATAATTACTCGCAGCAGATTTATCGAAGGGTAAAGGTTGGCCATTTTCCATCATCAAAAAATCTCCCAATTGAATCCGCAAATTCTCCTGTTCAAACGGTACGCCCGCACGCCCAGCCGCCGCTGCAATTCTTCCCCAATTCGGATCGCGTCCAAAAATAGCAGCTTTCACCAAAGAAGAACCGACAATTGTTTTGGCAATTTTACTCGCAGAAACTTCGTCCGGCGCGCCGCTAACTTGCACTTCAACCAAACAAGTTGCACCTTCGCCGTCGCGGGCGATCGCCTTGGCTAAATGCACACAAACTTCTGTTAGCATTGCTTCTAATTTGTCTGCTTCTGGCCCTTTTTCGGTAATTGCGGGTGTGCGAGATTGTCCGTTTGCTAAAGCAATTAGCGAATCATTGGTACTGGTATCGCCGTCAACAGTAATTTGATTGAAACTTCTGTTAGCTGCACGACTCAGCATTTCTTGCCACAAATGTGACGATACTGCTGCATCACAAGTTACAAATGCTAGCATTGTTGCCATATTCGGGTGTATCATTCCCGAACCTTTGCAAATGCCGCCGATACGCACGGGCCGATCGCCAAACATGGTTTCCAGGGCGATCGTTTTTGGGACTAAATCTGTGGTGCAAATAGCTTTAGCAGCCGCGTCAGAACCAGTTTCTGAAGCCGCAGCAACTAATGCAGGAATTCCCGCCCTCAACGGTTCCATCTTAATCCGCTGTCCGATTACCCCAGTGGAGGCTAAAAGAATAGATTCTGGAGGAATATTCAGGGCTTCACCCAACAATTTGGCGCATTCGAGGGCGTCAGCCAAACCTTGAGCGCCGGTGGCGGCATTAGCTTGTCCGGCGTTGCACAAAATGGCTTTAGCACTTGGTTTGGTTTGCAGCCGAGTGCGGCAGTAGTCCACACAAGCGGCCCGGACAGTGGATGTAGTGAAGACTCCGGCTGCGATCGCGTCTACTTCTGACACAATCAAAGTTAAATCCGGCAAGCCTGAAGGCTTTAAACCCGCTGTAATTCCTGATGCTCGATATCCTCTCGGTGCTGTAACTCCACCGCTAATTACTTGCCAGTCGGACATGATGACCTCCCTAAAAGCTTTCTATTCTGCTGAAAGGGGGATTATATCATTTTAGATTTTAGATTTTAGATTTTAGATTGTAAATATTGTATTTAAGCAACTCAATAAAATTAATCGCGACTTTTTCTTGAGAGATCGAACTCAAGAAGAAGTCGCGACAATTTTGTAACTGGCATGATTAATTTTTAGCGGGCATTCAACAAAGTAGATTTAACTGTCTCGCCATTGAAAAAACGAGTTATTTGCGATCGCCTAGTGCCTGTGCACTCAGATCTAAACCAACTTCAGCAGCCACGCGGCTTAGTAGAGATTGCTGGCGATTCAGAACTCGGTTGTGGTGGCGCATCATCAGGCTGCGGGCTTGTTCTTGAGCTGACATAACTTGTTTCTCCAAATGTAGGTATTAAGTTTGCGGGCAATTGGGGAAATTGAGCTGCCCTTAGCTCATGGCGGCATTGCTGCGATCGTAACTTGCTTGAAAGCTGGGCTGCGGCTTGCCTTGAATATGACCCCAGTAGTTAGCATCTTCCATACCAACTTCGGCGGCGCTGCGGTTGAGCATAGATTGCTGCCGGTTCTTGACGAGTTGGTGGTGGCGCATCATCAGAGAGCGAGCTTGGTTTTCGGTACACATATTCGGTTCCTCCGTATTCCTTGACTAAGGTTGAGCTGTGTTTCTGTTCCTACTATTCAATATAACAGACAATTCTGTATCTAAAGCTACAGAATCAAATTTTGTAACAAAGCTTTATATTTGCTAGAGCTCCCCGAGTAACCCATAATTGGAGTGAATCGGAATAAATCCCAAGGTTCCAATTAGGGTTCACTTTTTCGACTCCTCTGTAGTCGCTTCCTTCAGCTTGTGGGACTCGCCCAACCAAATAGAGCGTAGTGAAGTAGGAATCTTTAGGCAGTTTACCCAAGCCTCGTACAATCAAAGTGGAGTCGCTAAACACCGTTCTAGTTTGATTGCACACCTAAAGCATTACTACTCTAGGCTTTTTAGATTAAGCGTAGCCTCTGGGATGTTACGCTTGATTGCTTTTAACGCCACATTACGAGCCGCATTTAAGCCACTGTGAGCTTTATACCCATCAACCGTTGCTACTAATGCAGCGCCATTTTGATAGCCATCAAATTCAAGTAGAGTTGAAGGGAATTTGCATCCTCTCCAAAGTTGCTCACCCCACGGGGTAAGGCGGCTTGTATTCATGGGACTAACGCGAGTTGTGAGGATGGCATAATCTTGGTAAGCAATTCGTTTCACTTGTTCATAGATTTTGCCTTTTAACCAGTAGGCGCGTTTCTGATTTGAACGTCTGGAATATTTACCGCGTTTAGGTTGTAAATTTCCAAGGTGTTCAAAACTAATTACATCAGACCGCCAATGATTTGCGAACTCAACAAGTTCACGAGATACGGCTCTAGAATATTCAATCTCTCTAGCAGATAGAGAGTCCCATGCTGTTTTAGCGAATCCACGGGAAATAATCCCTGTTTTGCCCATCAAAATTGCAATCTTTCCTAGCTCCCGCTTCCTACGAGCTACATGACGCGACTGGTTAATGAAATGTCTAGCGACGACCGTCGTTTCGCCTCTGTCGTTGGTTTCTAAGATTGTGGCAATTACGATGAACTTGTCTAAATCCATGTCAATTCCGCAGGTCCGAAACGTGCCTTTTGCCATGATTCCCTTGATCCCGCCCGTTGCAGGGACGTATTTCTCAAGGGGAAAAACTATCCACAAGGAGTCATTCTGAACCTGCACTCTAGGGGAGCCTTTGACCCATTCAGTCGGAACGTCAGGACATTGATACTGATGTTTGATCCATTTCCATGAATCGCCTACTAGGATTTTCAGAACAATGGAGAAACCATCATCCTCTTTCCACATTCCAGAATCGTACTGAGGGTTAAAGTTGAATTTTCTGGGATGGACAGGTGGCTTGTGGTGCTTCATCCTTTTTGGGCGATTCAACCATTTTTGATAGGTTGAATTCCAACTTTGATAAGCACCAATCGCTTGCCTAATAGCGGCTCTTTTCATCGGAGAAGGAAAGCTTTTTACTCGTGGCTGATTAGCTGTAAGTAGCTCGTAGTAACGCCAGCCTCCATCTTCTTTGGTCGGGATGCTAATGCCTTGAGGATTTTCTACAATCAGCAAGAAATAGAAATGAACCAGCTCGTTATAAGCAGCTTTGGTGGGCTGCATATCAAAACCAGAACGAAGCAATTTCGCCTTGACCGACTTGGTTGTAATGGAAAATCCTTTTTGACGTTTTAGCATCTTTCGACCAATGATGTTTATTCAACTACTACGATGACAATGGAATGAAACTAATCTAGAGACTTGATCCATTATACTCCAATATTTTCCTTTCTAGTAATTAGACTTCGATCGCACTTTTTTCCCTTCCCCCTTCTGACTACCACCGCCCCGCACCAGATGAAAAATCCAGATTTGGAAACCATCCATATAAGTAAAAATCACCGGAATCACCACCAAAGTCAACAGCGTAGAAGTCATCAAACCACCAATAACCGCCATCGCCATCGGGCTCCGCACCTGAGAACCGGCGCCAATTCCCAGGGCGATCGGCATCATTCCAGCGATCATGGCGATCGTCGTCATCAAAATCGGCCGCAAGCGCGCCACCCCCGAATCCAGCGTCGCCTCATACATCGGCTTACCTTCCTTCTGATTAAGAATCGCGTAATCCACCAACAAAATCGAATTTTTCGTCACAATTCCCATCAGCAACACGATCCCAATCAAAGCGTACAGCCCCAAAGACTTCTGCCCCACCAGCAATCCCAGCAGCGCGCCCCCAACTGACAAAGGCAGCGCAGCCATAATTGTCACCGGGTGCAGGAAATTCGCAAACAGCAGCACCAACACAGCATAAATCAACAAAACCGCCGTTCCCAAAGCCCCCGCAAAACCGCTGAACACATCCATCATCACCTTCGCATCTCCCGACGATTCCTGTTCGACGCCAGGCGGCAGAGGATTCATCGCAGGTAGTTGTTTCACCGCAGCGGAAGCTTCTCCCAAAGTAGTACCGCGCCACAAATTGCCCTCCACAGAAACTTGGCGAGCTCTGTCATAGCGATCGATCTGAGAAGGCCCGCTACCCAAAGCAATATCAGCCACCGCCCTCAAAGGCACCAAAGTATTATTTTTACCCGGTACTTGTAGATTCTTAATTGTTTCGATATCGCTGCGAAACTGCGGTGCCAACATCACATGAATCGGAATTTGTCTATCTGGCAAATCGAACTTAGCAAGATTCGATTCAATATCTCCGATAGTTGCCAGAGTTGCAGTGCGAGCAATTTGTTGTACAGATACACCCTGATCCGCCGCCCGATGCGGATCGGGTTTAACCAGGATTTCTGGCTTCACCAAACTCGCACTAGATTGCACCTCAATCAATCCCGGCACCTGACTCATTTGTTGAGTAAGAGCAAGAGCTGTTTTAGTTAAAGCAGTAGCATTTTCGCTTTTAAGGACGATCGACATTTGCTTTCTACCCCCCACTCGCCCTTGAGCAAAACTGAGCCGCACACCGGGAACATCCGTGAGTTTGGGGCGCATTTCCTCTTCAAACTGCTGTTGCTTAATCCGTTTGTCAGCCGGTTTGAGTTTCACATAAAGAGTCCCTGTATTCACACCACTAGCACGGGCAGTACCCCCACCGGGGCCACCAGAAACTGTCGGAGAACCTTCTGTCTCCAAAACGCTTTCGACTGCTGGATGGACGAGCAACAATTTAGTTGCTTGTTGTACAGCTAAATCCGTCTGCTGGAGAGTGGAACCGGGAGGAAGTTCAATAGAGACAGTCGAAAGTCCAGTATCATCGCGATCGATAAACCCAGTCGGAATATAAGGTATTAATTTAAAACTGCCGAATAATAAAGCCACAGCCATAATTAGGACGATCGCCCGATGTTTAAGCGACCACATTAAAAGCCGTCGATACTGATAGGATAATTGGTCTTTTTTTAACTGTTTCTGATGGTGTCCTTTATCCTTAAACAAATAAGCAGCCATCATCGGAGTCACAGTTCGAGCTACCAGCAGCGAAAACAAAACCGACGCCGAAACCGTCACCCCAAAAGGTCGAAAAAACTGACCCGGAATTCCCGGCATAAAAGCCACCGGTGCAAATACCGCGACAATCGTCATAGTAGTAGCAACAACAGCCAAACCAATTTCAGCAGAAGCATCCAAAGAAGCTTGATAGGGAGTTTTCCCCATCCCGACATGGCGTTCGATATTTTCAATTTCGACGATCGCATCATCTACCAATACACCCACCACCAGCGCCAGCGCCAACAAAGTCATGCTGTTGAGGGTATAGCCCAAAAGTCGGAGTACAGCAAAAGTAGGAATTGCCGACAGCGGTAAAGCCACAGAAGCAATCAGAGTTGCCCGCCAATCCCGCAAAAAGATTAAAATAGTAATTACCGCTAAAGCCGCCCCCAAAAATAAAGCATCCACAGAAGCTTCATAGGAATCTCGGATGTGATCTGCTAGGGTATAAATAAGTTCCAACTTGACATCAGTTGGCAAAGTCTTTTCCATTTTTTCCACAGTTTTCCGCACCGCTTCTTCGACAGTAACGAGAGTGCTGCCGGTACTGCGAAGGATAGAAAAAGCCACTACAGGTTTGCCATTAAGTCGCGCCGCCTGACGCGCCTCTGCATAGCCCTCAGTCACTTCTCCCAAACTAGAAAGAGGAACAAAACCACCTTTGGGCAAAGTAATTTGATAGGTTTTCAATTCATCGAGAGTTTTGGCACTACCGAGGGTGCGGACTGTTTGTTCTGAATTGCCAATTTCGGTTCGACCGCCCGGTAAATTGATATTAAAATTGCGAATTTGGTCATTAACTTGGGTAGCTGTAATGCCAAGACTTTTCAGTTGTTCAGGGTTCAAATCAACTCGAATATCCTTGTCTCTACCTCCGATGCGCTGCACTTGAGCAACACCTTTGACAGAGAGGAGACTACGGCTGATATTTTGGTCGATCAACTCGCTTAACTGTTCTACGGATTGGCGATCGGAAACCACAGCATAGGACATGATGGAACTGCCCGCAAACTCAACCCGCTTGACGACTGGATCGTTGATATCTTGCGGTAGGCCTTGGCGGATTTGGGCGATCGCATTGCGGACATCATTCGTAGCGCGATCGCTATTAGTGCCTAGCAGAAAGTTAACCGTAGTATTAGAAGAACCATCATTAACCGTCGAGATAATGTGGTCGATATTACCCAAACCAGCAACAGCATCTTCAACTTTTTTAGTAACTTGAGATTCAAGTTCCGACGGATCTGCCCCCGGTTGGCTAACAGAAATCGAAACAGAAGGAACATCAATATTAGGCGAATCATCAATCCCCAAAACCGGAAAAGATATTAAGCCACCTATTGTCAAGATTAAGAATAAAACAATAGTAGGAACAGGCTGTTTAATCGACCAAGCAGAAATATTGAAAGACATAATGGGGAATGGGGAATGGGGCATTGGGCATTGGGCATTGGGCATTGGGAATTGGGCATTGGGGATTGGGGATTGAGAATTGAGAATTGGGAATGGGGAATTTGGCATGGGGCATCTTCGCCGAAAAGCATTGGTTATTTGTTATTAGAAAAACTACTAACAATTACCAATTACCGATTACCGATTACCAATTACCAATTACCAATTACCAATTACCAATTACCGATTACCGATTTCCCATTACCATGACTAATGACTAATGACTAATGACTAATGACTAATGACTACTGACTACTAACTAATGACTACTGACTACTGACTACTAACTAATGACTACTGACTACTAACTAATGACTACTGACTACTGACTACTGACTAATGACTACTGACTACTGACTAATGACTACTGACTACTGACTACTGACTAATGACTACTAACTAATGACTACTGACTACTGACTAATGACTATTTAACAACCTTAACCCGATCGCCATCTTTGAGATAACCAGCCCCAGCAATCACTACCCGATCGCCCGCCTTCAAACCCTTTTTAATCTCCACCTTAGCATTCGTCAAATCACCAACAGCCCCCCCAGAAATTTCCCCAACTTCCACAGTTTGAGCCAGCACCTTATCCTCACCAACAAGTTTATAAACCACAGCACCACCGTCAGATTGCGGTAAAATAGCCTTAGCAGGGACTTTCAAACCTTGAGCCGTTGCCGTCGCAATAGATGCGTGCAAAAACATTCCCGATCGCAAAAACTCATTTTGAGGCAAATCAATTTTCACCGTTGCTTGGCGATTTTGAGGGTCAACCAGCGGCGAAATATCTCGCACAGTTCCTGCTAATTTAATCCGCTTGTCAGATTCAGAAGTAATGCGGACTGCTGTTCCCAGCCTCACCAGCCCTAGTTGAGTTTCCGGCACTTTCAATTGCAATTCTAGCTTATTTCCCCGAATAATCGAAAAGAGTTTTTGACTCCCCGAAGAAACATCACCAACACGACCAATTCTTTCAGCAACAGTGCCACTATCCGGTGCTCGAACTACAGTTTGTTCTAGTTGAGTTTGTAACTGTTTGACTCGCGCTTCATTGCTGCGGACACTTGCTGCGTTATTTCCGACATTAGCCCTAGCACTGCCGATCGTTGTGGCGGTCGTATTAACTTTAGCTTGAGCAACGCTGACAGCAGCTTTAGCCTTATTGATATTAGCTTCGGCATTAACTACTTTAGCAAGAGCCGATCGCACTTCTTCCACTTCTTTATTCTGTTCTTCCAAAGCTCTATTCAAATCAGCTTTAGCTTTGTTCAAATCTTGAACAGCAGTCTGCTGTTCCGTCTTGCGCCTTTCTAAATCTTGCTGACTAACAACTCCCTGAGAGGCCAAATCTTGGGTGCGATTTACTTCTCTTTGAGCTTGTTCTAATTTAGCGCGAGCCGAAGCAATGCTAGCTTGAGCTTGATTGACACCGGCTTTAGCTTGCTCGAGACCAGCTTTAGCTTGGCCGACACCTGTTTTAACTTGTACTAACTCAGCGACAGTTGTTTCAACACCAGCTTGGGCTTGAGTAACGCCGGCTTCGGCTTCCTTTTGGGTAGACTGGGCTTGTAGCACCTGAGCTTCGGCTTGTTCTACCGTAGAATCGGCCGATTGTACTTTAGCAACAGCTTCGGCAATTTGCGATCGCAACACCGAATCATCCAAAACCGCCATAACCTGACCTTTTTCTACCGCATCTCCTTCCGCCACCAAAACCTGCTTAATTTGCAGCCCATTAGCTTGCGGCAGCACCGGCAGCAAATCGTAAGCCGCCACAGTGCCGGTTGCTTCCAGAGTTTGAGCCACCGCAGCCGATTCCACCGGTGCCACTGTCACAGTCTGAGCAATCGGTGCTGGAGAGGCTGGTTTTGCTTGAACTGCGGGAGGCGCACTTTGGCGTAGTATCAAGTGTTCTGTCGCCAGCGTTGCTGCAATACCTATTCCTACGCCCGCCAACACTGACCACCACCTGATGCCTTTGCTGGGCGTCGATTCAGGCTCTTCTGCTTCCCAAACTGCTGATTCTTCCCTATCCATTTCTGGAACTTGTAGAGGAATTTCTCGTTCATCTTCCTCAGAGGCTAGTTCCCGGCGATACTCGTCTTTGACGCCACCTTCAAACAGGTTCACGGCTTCGTTGCTGTCGCGCCCGTTGTGTATGTGGTGAAGAGGTTGCATTTCTTCCGCTTCTGAGATAACTTGATTTGTCACAGTAGTTCCTCCCGCCGGTTTGAGCCTTTGGTTTTTTATATTGTAAAGAAAGATTGCGGTCTTAAGATCTATATCATTTTAACGGAGGGTGTCAGCAGTGGCGCGTCCTCCTGTTGGGTGAGTGTGTCCTGATTTCGGGTTGCAGCATTTAAGAAAGTGACTCCACGGAGCGATCGGGCGGCTTGTACCCTGGATGCTTGATTGTCAGAGCGATCGGGTCGATCGGGCTAAATTCTCTTTCCAGAAGCTGTTTTGCCGTCACCAACTCATCAATAATCAGGTAATTAAGTCTAATCGGGAACTAATTATTGTTAGTTTATATTCTAATATGTTTAGTGTAGAATAAGGCACATCTACCCCAAAAGTTGTGCCATTTTAATTGACAAACATCCCAATGAATAATCTCTTTTCTCCCGTCCAACAGTTTCTAATTACTTGGCTGCTAGTCCTAGTGACGGGGTGGTTTACCTTGGCTGCTGTCAATTATGTTGGAGAACTGGTCAGCATTTTAGTAACAGCGGGACTGATTGCGTTTTTATTGAACTACGCAGTAGTAAGACTGCAAGTATTTTTGCCGCGGGGAATAGCTGCGGGGCTGGTTTATTTGACGGCGGGTTTGCTATTAGTAGTAATTGGTCTAACTATTGTGCCGCCAGTGTTCAGCCAAGGGAGACAGTTGGGGGTGAGGTTCCCGGAATTGCTGGAGTCTGGGCGACAGCAGCTAGATGAATTCCAAACTTGGAGTGCCGATCGCAATTTGCCTTTTAACGTGGAAATTTTGGAACAGCAACTATCTGCTAAGGTGCAAGAACAAGTGCAGGCGATCGCGAGTAAGAGTTTAGGCTTAGTTGTCGGTACTGTCAACTGGTTTTTGGATTTAATTCTAATTCTAGTAATTTCATTTTATATGCTCCTAGACGGACAAAGAGTATGGGGTGGTTTGACAAGTATTTTTTCCCCAGACATTCGCTATGTTTTAACCGAAACTTTACAGCGAAACCTCCAGCGGTTTGTATCGGGACAGTTGCTGCTAGGACTATTTATGGCGACAGCACTGACTCTGGCTTTTTGGTGGCTGCGAGTGCCATTTTTCCTGTTATTTGCCGTATTTATAGGGTTGACGGAAATAATTCCGTTTATCGGTGCAACTTTGGGAATTGGAACTGTTAGTATAACTGTAGCGTTTATTGATTGGTGGCAGGCGCTGCAAGTCTTAGTAGTTGCGATCGCCCTTCAGCAAGTCAAGGACAATTTAGTAGCTCCCCGGATCATGGGCACTCTCACGGGGTTGAGTCCGGTAATTATTTTCACAGCTTTGCTGTTAGGAGGTAGAGTCGGAGGATTGTTGGGAGTTATCCTCGCAATTCCGTTAACTGGGGTAGTAAAAAGTATAGTAGAAATTGTACTCAATCCCAAATTGCCACCGCAAACAGGTTCATTTTTCTACAATCCCTTTAGCGACGAAGAATTACATAAAAACGATAGTCATTAGTTAGTAGTCATTAGTCAGTAGTCAGTAGTCATTAGTCATTAGTCATTAGTCATTAGTCATTAGTCAGTAGTTGGTAGTTAGTAGTTAGTAGTTAGTAGTCAGTAGTCAGTAGTCAGTAGTCAGTAGTCATTAGTCATTAGTCATTAGTCATTAGTCAGTAGTTGGTAGTTAGTAGTTAGTAGTTAGTAGTCAGGAGTCATTAGTCAGTAGTCAGTAGTCAGTAGTCATTAGTCATTAGTCAGTAGTCAGTAGTCATTAGTCATTAGTCATTAGTCAGTAGTCATTGGTAGCAGCTAACAACTTAGAAATAACAACCGTCAACAGTCAACAATCAACAATTTCAAAACATATGAAATGGTGGCAAAATCTTAAAAATAATCCTCTAGCCCGGTTGGGAGCCGTACTACTATTAATTTTTTACACAGGAGCAATTTTAGCTGATTTTGTAGCACCTTACGACCCCTACGACTCTCAATTAAACGGTTCCTTGCTACCGCCAACTCAGATTCATTTGACAGCCCCTGACGGCAGATTTATCGGGCCGCACGTTTATCCAACCACCCAGGGCCCAGTGGATGCAAATACAGGCGATCGCGAAGTAATTGTAGACTCGCGAAAACCTTCCTCTCTAGTTTTATTTGTCAAAGGTTCCCCCTATAAATTTTGGGGAATCGTGCCTTTAGATAGACACCTGTTTGGTACTATAGGAGAAGGCAAAATTAACATTTTAGGCACGGACGAACAAGCACGCGACCAATTTACCCGCTTAGTACACGGTAGCCGCATTAGCCTTAGCATCGGTTTAGTAGGAATAGCAATTTCTTTTCCTTTAGGGCTATTAATAGGAGGAATTTCCGGTTATTTTGGTGGTTGGATTGATAGTATTTTGATGCGATTCGTCGAAGTATTGATGACGATTCCCGGTCTCTATTTATTAGTAGCACTAGCAGCAGTTCTGCCTCCGGGATTGACAAGCGCTCAGCGATTTATGTTGATCGTGATGATTACTTCATTCATCAGTTGGACTGGTTTAGCGCGGGTAATTCGCGGTCAAGTTCTCTCGATTAAACAACTAGAATTTGTCCAAGCGGCACGGGCTATGGGTGCGAATCCACTTTATATTATTGTCCGCCACGTACTACCCCAGACTGCAACTTACGTGATTATTTCCGCTACTTTATCGGTTCCTAGTTTTATTGTGGCGGAGTCGGTTTTGAGTTTGATTGGTTTGGGAATTCAACAGCCAGATCCTTCTTGGGGAAATTTGCTTTCGCTGTCTACTAATGCTTCAATTTTAGTGTTGCAGCCTTGGTTAGTTTGGCCCCCCGCGATTTTGATTATTTCGACAGTGTTGGCGTTTAATTTATTGGGTGATGGGTTGCGGGATGCTCTCGATCCGAGAAGCGCTCAAAGGAATTAAATCATGGGGAATGGGTAATTGGGAATGGGTAATTGGTAATGGGTAATTGGTAATTGGGTATTGGAAATTGGGCATTGGAAATTGGGCATTGGGCATTGGGCATTGGGCGCCGTCATTAGTGTCAACTTAAGGTCAAACCCAGTCATAGACTGTTGTTTGACTATTAAATCTAGATCCCCCCGCATTCTTGCCCCCTACTCTACCTCTACTCCCCTTAAGAAGGGGGGACAGGAATCTTCTCAAAGTCACCCCCTACTCACACCCTACTCCCTTCTTAAGGGGGATTTAGGGGGATCGAGACCTGACTACCAGCGACATTGACGCGGACTAAAAGAGTTTCTTCCCTCTTCCTTCGTATTAATTAACAGGTAAACGGATCGTAAAAGTAGAACCAACACCCTCCTGACTTTGTAAGGAAATATTGCCGCCCATCATTTGGCAAAAACGCTGACTAATTGCCAGTCCTAAACCGGTGCCGCCGTACTTGCGCGTGGTAGAAGCATCTGCTTGGATAAACGGTTGAAAAATCCGCTGCAATTGGTCTGGATTCATCCCAATTCCTGTATCAATACAATGAAAAACTAAACATTCTTTACTGGGAATTGAGGAATGAGGGTTTACTTCAGATTGAGAACTTTTTTCAGGGTTCCCTTCATGACTTTCGCCCGATATCTGTTCTCGATTTGCGGTGAGGGTAATTGTGCCATTCTTAGTAAACTTGGCAGCATTGCTCAGCAAATTTAATAATATCTGCCGCACTTTAGTAATGTCGGCGTGCATAGTGCCGATATTGCTAATTTGACTCAGGTCTAGAGTGTTGCCGTTTTTCTCAATTAGTGGCGCGGCGGTGGAGGTGACTTCTTCTATCAAAGCTGCGATGTCGAAGGTTTCTAAATAAAGATCCATTCTGCCGGCTTCAATTTTAGAAATGTCGAGAATGTCATTGATTAGTGACAGCAAGTGTCTTCCAGAAGTGCGAATTCTGTCCAAATCCGGGATGATTTCTGTATAACCGTATTCCTCGCTTTCTTCTTGGAGAATTTCGCTATAGCCGATGATGGCGTTGAGGGGAGTTCGCAGTTCGTGGCTCATGTTTGCTAGAAATGCGCTTTTTGCCGTGGAAGCGGCTTCGGCTGCTTCTAGGGCGAGTTTTAAGGCTGATTCAAAGACTTTTCGATCGCTAATATCCTCGATACTGCCTTCATAGTACAGCGTTTTCCCGTCCTCATCTCGCACCGCACGGGCGCTTTCGGAAATCCAAATGACGTAGCCGTCAGCGCGGTAAACCTCGGATTCAAACCCTGAGACTTCGCCGGTTTTATTGATCGCTCCCATAAACTCCTCCTGGCGCTGGGGGTTAACGTAAGCCTGCTGTCGGATCTTTGTGAGATTGGATGTTAACTCTTCGGGGGTGGAATAGCCGTAGATGCGGGCTAAAGCTGGATTAACGCTCAAAAAGTGACCTTCAGGTGTGGTTTGAAAAATGCCTTCGACTGCGTTTTCAAAGATGCTGCGGTATTTTTGTTCTGCTTGACGTAGAGCTATTTCTGTGCGTTCGCGCTCGCTGGCTTCGATGGCTAGGGAGACTAAATCTGCGAGGGAAGCAGCGAAATTTTGTTCTTCTACTGTCCAGTTGCGAGTACCTGCTATCTGTTCGATACAGATGACTCCCACTGTTTGTCCGCCGAGTCGTATTGGCGCGTCTAAGGTAGAAGTAGTGCCACTTTCTACAAAGTAAGATTTGGCAAATTCTCTAGTTCTCGTATCTGATAGAGCGTCGTCGGCTGCGATCGTCCGGTCTTCTTCCAAAGCTTTAAAATAAGCTGGATAGTCTGCTGCTGCGATTTCGACTCCTTGGGAATGTCGGCCAGTGCTGCGGTGAAATTGGTCGAGACATTGCAGTTTCGATCGACTCTCATCATACAGCCACGCGCCGGCTCTTTCTGTCTGTAGGGTATAAACTGCGGCTTCGTTGATTTCCCTCAACGCCACTTGTAAATCGCCTCGATACAGTCTTTTATTTCTGGCGAGTTCTACCAAAACAGTATTTTGCTTGAGCAATTGTTTTTGCCTTTCCAGGCGCGCCGATTCGTCTCGCTTGTACTCGGTAATATCGCGGGCCACCCAAATTACGGACTCTTCTGAAAGTGGCGAAATGCTGGCGGCAAAACAAATTTCGCGATCGCCAATGGGTAAAGTGTACTCGATACTGACAGTTTGCTTGGTATCTAAAGCTGATTGGATGCAGTGCAGAAATCGATCGGCTGTGGCTGGCGGAAACATCTCGGAGAGGGTTTTACCAATTAATTCTTCAGGTGGTTTATACAGTAGGGAAAGATTTGTTGGTGCTACTTTTAAATAGCGGCCACTAGCATCCAAAACTACAATTAATTCGCTCATCGCTGCAAACAAAGCTCGCAGTTCTGCTTCGGCTGCTTTGAGTGAGGCTGTCCTTTCTGCAACTCGGTTTTCTAAATTGGAGTTTGTTTGCTCTAAAGCGACAAAGGACGATCGCAATTGTCTTGCCATCTGGTTGAAAGATTGGGCGAGAACGCCTAGTTCGTTGACACCTTGGACTTCGATTTCTCCGTCTAATTCTGCGGAGGTAAAGTCCGATGACTCTGACATTTTTGTTAATGCTTTGGAAGCTTCCAACAATCGGGTAATCGGTTGGGAAACCCAGCGAGAGGTGATAATTCCCAGTCCGATCGCCAATATGAACGCAAAAAAACACATTAGAATAGTTGTACGAGTATTGGCATTAATTTGCTCCATAAAGTCGGCTTCGGGAATTGCCACTACGATCAGCCAATCCAGACCGCGGCCATCTCGCAAGGGAGCAACAGTAATGAATTGACGCTTGCCGTCTAGATCGAAGGTAAACTGTCCTTGGCTGTCAATTTGTGCAAAACTGCCAAATCTGTTTTGTAAATACGTGGCGGCCGATCGAATTAGCAGATTTTTGCTGTCGGTGGCCAACAGCCGTTTTTGTCCGTCGCCTTCGGTAACAAAGGGCAATTCCTCGGTGGAACTAGCAACTATTTCGCCGCTGCGTTCGATCGCAAAAACTTGTCCAGACTGACTGATTTTGATACGTTTGAGAAAATCGCTGATTTGGGAAAGAGTGAGGTCAATGGCCAGTACACCTTGCAGGCTGCCAGTTTGGTTGTAGATGGGCGTCACTGGTGTAATGCCGAGAACTGGCGGGGCTGTGAAGACGTAGATGGGAGACCAAGTGGGTTTTCCTGACTGTTTGGCCGTTGTGTACCAAGGTCTGGTACGGGGGTCATAGGGTACGGTTTTGATTAACTCAGTGCGATTTCCTTGGCTGTCTAGGCGATAAATTTGGCGATCGGGAGCGGTTGATTCGTCTCTGATGTATACTAAATTTTCGGCTTCTCTCTTGAGTAATAGAAATCTACCCTGTTCGTCGCCGTAGTAGATAGTTGTCATGCGATCGCTCAGTTTGGTTTGGTTCCAAAAATAGCGTTCCAAGTTACCGAAGTCTTCAGGGTCTAAGTTTCCAGAGGCGATCGCAGCAGTATTCATTTGCAGAAACAGGTGAGACACATCCCCAAAACTTTGGAAATTTTCTTTAGTCCTGGCTGCGACTTCCAAACTCAACCTAGTAGCGAGGTCATTGACGGCTTTTTGACCGTTGCGAAAAGACAACCATCCCGTAACACCCACCGCTACAGAGATTTGCACAACCAGCGGCACTAACAACACCAGACGCAGCGACATTTTTGGCGAACTTTTCATCAGGCGAGAACTCAGACTTTTGAATAACATCAGTTTTTGACACCAACCCGGTTTGCGTATTGTGCGATCGTTAAGCAGATGCCCTAGATATAAGTCAGCACTTCGACTTCGCGAGCGTGACCGGTTGTCGTGAAGTGCTGCCACTGCCGCTACAATTTGGCGATCGCGCTTCCACCGATATTGTAAAGACTTCCAATATTAATGATGCCACTACTTGACTGTTGCAGCGCGATCGTCAGCCAGCACCTCTGTCACCAACCCGCACTCTGGCCTGTTCCGCAACAACCATAAACGACGATATAGCAGATTCCACGTTTATGAAGCTCGATCGCCGCCGTAGTAGGGACACGGCACTGCCGTGTCCCTACCTCTGCTAGTACCTACTTTTTCGCGTCCGTAGCCGGAAAAATGTAAGTGATTTAACAATATCTACTTTAAAAATCTGCTATTAATAAATCCTATAGCAACCAGAGGGATGATTAGGACGTGATTAATTGCTGAAACTAGCAGCGCTTAATTCCATCTTCCTGCTTCCTGCTTCCTTCTTCCTTATTCCTTATTCCTTCAATATCCGGCTATAGTTGGCAAAAATCCATCCAACCAATCCAGGCAAGTTAAGCATCTACAACTAATCGCCGATCGCAAATTTAAGTATTTGCAGACCTTCGGACAATCCAGATTTTATCAGAAGTAATACTTTGGGAGGATGACATGAACTATACATTTGAAATCCTGGGCGTAGCTCCAACTTTATGCTTTTTCAATCAACAGCAGGAATTGCTGCTTTTGCAGCAATCGGCGGGTGTAGAATACTTGGGAAACCGCAAATGCACTCTAGATTCCTTTGTGGCATCAGTGGAGACAGTTTCGCCCAACCGCGGCTGGGATGTCGATCGAGTCGTTAATACCGCGATCGGTTACTGGATGAACAACTCAGAAAGTATTCAGTATTGGAAGCAGAGGTTACAGGATGCCGGCAGCGAGAACTTATTAGTCGCCAGAGTCGGCGACATCAAATCTTTGCAAGCCGCATTTGAATCGCTGCTGGGGCCATAAAAAAATCGGGAATTGGTAATTGGCGATCGACAATAGTTAGAATCAACTATCTCTTGCCAATTTCCCACTCCCAAATCCTATGTCTCGCTCCAAAGCCCTACAATCTTATATAGTTGTCCGGTTGCTCCTAGCACCGCTGATGCTGTGGACAATCACCACAGCAGTATTTTTGCTGCTGCGGGCCACTCCGGGCGACCCCATAGATGCCATTCTCGGTTCGCGAGCACCAGCCGCAGCCAAAGCAGCAATGCGAACCCAACTCGGCCTCGACACCCCCCTATGGCAGCAATATCTCAAGTACATGAAAGACTTATTCAGTCTGGACTTGGGAACCTCCATCACCACTCGCGGACAAACCGTATGGCAAATAATCGGCGACTATTTCCCCGCTACGGTGGAATTAGCAGTTTTTAGCATGGCCATAGCCTTAATTGTCGGCATCAGCATCGGTTCCCTGGCAGCATCCCGCCCCAACACTATTTTCGATGTTGTAGGCCGTTTATTTGGCATTATCACTTACTCCCTGCCGGCTTTTTGGGCTGGGATGGTATTGCAATTAATTTTCGCAGTCCAGTTAGGCTGGTTTCCCTTGGGAACACGCTTTCCGGTGACATTAACAGCACCCCAAGGCTATACCGGACTGTACACTATAGATAGTATTCTGAGCGCTAACCCCGATCAGTTTCTCATTTCTTTGCATTATTTAGCACTGCCGAGTTTGACCCTAGGCATTCTTTTGAGCGGCATTTTCGAGCGCATTGTGAGAGTGAATCTCAAGCAAACTTTGCAAGCAGATTATGTAGAGGCTGCTAGAGCTAGAGGCATTCCCGAATTGCAAATTTTATGGGCTCACGCTCTGAAAAATGCGCTAATTCCAGTAATTACAGTCTTGGGATTAACTTTTGCTGCACTGTTGGGTGGCGCTATTTTAACAGAAGTTACTTTTTCTTGGCCGGGGTTGGCAAATCGACTGTATGAAGCGATTAGTTTGCGGGATTATCCAACAGTCCAAGGAATTGTGGTATTTTTTGCGGGAATAGTCGTGATTGCTAGCATTGTAATTGACATTTTGAATGCTTACATTGACCCGCGAATTCGTTACTAAATCAGATCGATTCCGGTTGCGCCGGAATGTTGACAGTTGACTGTAGACCGTTGACTGTTAAAAAATATTTTTGAGTCCCACCGAAATTGATATAATAGGACTTACGCATTAACAACGTAATTATGTCATTCGCCAGCATTGCGAAGCATCTCCAAACCTTGTAAAACCGTCATTTAGTGCGTAAGTCCTAATACAGTCAACAGTTAACAGTCAACAGTTAACAGTTAACAGTCAATATTTGAGGAAACGCTGATGAGATTGTTACCAACAATAGCCACTTTATCCGCTGTCTTGACTCCACTGATGGCCGAAGCAGCTTTTAGCCTTCCCATGCCCAGAACAGCAGACTTTCCTGTTACCTCAAACCCCCAAGTAAACGTACCCGTTTGCTACATCGAAACCACAAGCGGCACAACTTTTGATTTAGGCAGTTTGTGTGGCCGCAATAGTGATCCCGTAGCTAAGAATAACCGTGATTCCAGTACCGTCAACCCCAACCCAGGCGCGGCGACTCCCAAACCCAATGTCATCACGAGAGATGCTGTCGGCACCCCGACAACTACTCCTGCGGGTACGAATCCGAATAATCCAAATAATCCCAATAATCCCAATCCAGGAACTTCCCCAACTACCAATCCCAATAATCTCAATCCGGGAACTTCGCCAACTACCAATCCCAATAACAATCAGTCTCCCAACAGTGGAACTGACAACGGCACTTTTTGAACTGCCATAATAAGTTAAGCTAAGAAATAGAAGTTGCCGATCGCACTTGAGGAGAGAGACATATAGTGTCAAACTTAGTTCAACGCTTAAACATTACCGCTCATCCGCAACTGGAAAAATCCCTCGGCTATCGAGGAGAGAGCCTGTGGGTAGCTTGGCGGTGGGAACCGGAAATCGAGCAACTTATTTGCAGCGACGGCAAAAAAGTCGAGACTGGCAATAATATGGCTTGGCTGGTGTTTTTACCAAGAAATTGGGTCTAAAGCCCCGTCCTTGTAGGACGGCTTTTCTTTAACTTCCGGATCATCTCTCTAAGCACGTCATTTTGAGTGCGCTCCGATTTCTCGCAATATTTCAAAAGTATTTCATACTCTTCGTTAGAACACCGAACCGTTAATTTTTTAAGGCCGTCATATTGCTGTCAACCTATGGTAGAATACTAGCATGAAAACACTGAAGTTTAAACTCTACGCACACAAACGGAATAGACACCTCAAGCGCACAATTAATGCTGCTGGGGTGATTTATAACCATTGCATTGCCCTACACAAACGGTACTACCGGATGTGGGGTAAACACTTAAACTGTGCAAAACTTCAGTCTCATATCGCCAAACTGCGGAAGAGAAACCCATTTTGGCAATCACTAGGTTCTCAGGCAGTACAAGATATATGTCAACGCATTGAGAAAGCCTACCAACTATTTTTTAAGCATAACAAGAAAGGAGTTAGACCACCAGGATTCAAGAAAGTTAAGAAGTACAAGTCTTTCACCCTCAAGCAATCAGGTTATAAGTGGGTGGGTGGGAACAGGGTAAAAATTGGTAGTCGAGTTTATCAATTCTGGAAATCCAGAGAGATAGAAGGAACCGTTAAAACTTTAACCATTAAACGCACCCCGTTGGGTGAATTGTTTCTGGTTTTGGTTGTTGACGACGTTAGCCCAGAAGTTGAAGTTAAGACGGGTAGAATCGCTGGTTTTGACTTTGGGTTAAAGACATTCCTCACCTGCTCAGACGGTACAATAATTGAGTCTCCCCAATTTTTTAAACAATCCCTAAGCACTATTAAAAAAGCTAGTAAACAGCATTCTAAAAAGCTAAAAGGCTCATCAAACAGAGAAAGAGCTAGAAAGAATCTAGTACGCAAGCATGAGGATATCTCTAATCGTCGGCATGATTGGTTCTGGAAGTTAGCCCATGAGCTAACTGATAAGTTCGATCTTCTCTGCTTTGAGACTTTAAATCTCAAGGGGATGCAACGTCTTTGGGGTAGAAAGATATCAGACTTGGCGTTTGGTGAGTTTCTACAAATCCTAGAATGGGTTGCCAAAAAGAAGAATAAAGTGGTTGTTTTTATTGGCCAGTGGTACCCCAGCAGCAAGACTTGTCGAGAGTGTGGACAGGTTCTAGAAAAACTAGATTTATCAGTTCGAGAGTGGCGTTGTCCCTCCTGTCAATCGGTTAACGGAAGAGACGAAAACGCCGCTAAAAATATTCAAGCAGTCGGGGCATCGACTGTTAGCTTAGGTGATGTCAGACAGGCTAGTCCTGCAATTACTGCTTGAAGCTAGAATCAAGAGTGCGTTCACGCCGGGGAGTATGTCAAAGCATGACCTAGTTCAGCCTGTCCTACAAGAATACAATCTCGGCGAGGGCGATCGCCATTCGCTGCTTTTGGACAGGAAAACTAGAAACCTTTACATTGGCGAAGGGACAGCAATTCAAAGTCTGCTAGAACAGCCAGAAAGTTTAGGATTGTTGACTTGTCTCGATAGTAACACAAAAGGCGATCGCAACTTTGCCGAAACTTGGCAAAAAAAGCTAGCTAAAACCACAAAAACCAACGCTTTTCGGCACCTAACAAATCTAATTCCCATCAGTATTGCGGCAACTTTAATCAGTGCGTTGGGAGTAGGAACAGGGCTTTGGCTAGTCCCGGCGGTGCAGCAGAAACTAGCCCAAAAAACAGCTCCAATTTCCCCTATGAGTTTTGAAGCTAGCTGCTATATTGGTCAGTCATACAAATTTTCATCCCATGTCGGTTCCTTAAATGGAAATAAAGAACTGCACTTAATAGCCGTTTACGAAGCTACTTCGCCACAGGAAAACGGAAATCGAGCAAAAAGTGCGATCGAAGTAAAAGTAGAACGCCAAAACAAACCGATAATTCTCGCACTTTCAGCCTACGAACCCCTTAACTGGAATGTGACTGTAGAACCAGGAGCAGTCATCGAAAAAATCCTGGTTAACGGATACCACAACCAAACTATTTCTGGAGTTACTGGAATTCCCATTGAAGAACACAGCTACGACGAAACCGGAGACTACCTCGGCAACTTTATCTACAAATGGGATGCGACTACTGAAAGTACAAATACTCCCTCACTCGTCACTAAATTAGAACAGATAAATCACACAAAATTGACTTCTTTTCAAGGATGTTACCGAGGTACAAGCTTTACGATTAAGTAAAGATTAAAGGTTAACACTATAAGTGGAGACAGACACCGACAGGTGAAAACGATCGCCTAAAACCGCAAAACCCGTCCAGGCGTTTTTTTTTGATTGAGAGTTAAATTTATTGAACTTTGTATGATATAATGTCCCGTGGTATAAATAATGTATTATTTAATGCCTGTAGGGGCGGGTGCACCAAAAGCTCAAAAAAGTACAGACAGGTTAAATAAACCCGTCCCCACCCACAATCAAATTAACTCTTTGTGGAACAGGCATCTTGCCTGTTATTGAGAATGATAGAAGATGTGAGTTTAACCCGAATTAAGATGAAATACTGGTACGAAACCCTAGCTGTAGCCCAGCGAATTTTAATTGAACTGTTCCGGCGAAAACGCAGCTTAATCCTCTGGAGTATTTTCCCAGTTTCTATCTTGATCATTAACGCATTGATCTTAAAAGAACGCGCCAATCTCACCACAGCAAAAGCCTTTGAAAGTGCAGCACCTGCAAGCCTAGTAGGAGCCGCCTTATTTTTTAGCTGTCTCGGCGGGAGCGTCGCAACAGTAGTAGCAGAGCGAGAACAGCATACTCTCAAACGCCTATTTATTTCCCCTCTAAGTGGGACTTCCTACTTTTTAGGAATTTTTCTAGCTCACAGTTGCATCGGCATCGGTCAGGTACTTTTAGTATATGCGATCGCAGCTTGTTTCGGAGCACAATTCCAAGGTTCGATTCTGTTAGGAAGTGCGATTATTCTACTCAGTATTATATCTTACGTCGGTGTCGGCTTCATTCTCGGAACCCAATTCGCGAAGCGCACAGAAGATGTCAACTCCCTAGTAGCAGCATTCGGAGTTCCTTTGTTAATTTTAGGAGGCGCATTTTTGCCGACAGCACTGTTTCCCAAAAGCCTCTTAGAACTGGCAAAATATAATCCAATTTATCACATGAACGAATCGCTAATCCAAGTTTGGGCCAACGGCAAAAACTTGGATGATATTTCCGAACACTTCTGGTTCTTATTCATATTTTCTCTAGCAATGATAGCAGGTGGATGGCTTTCTTACCGCAGGATGTTGAGAGTAGAAAGAAGACTTTAGAACTCTCTCTTCTCCTCCTCTGCGCCCTCTGCGCCCTCTGCGGTTAAAAAAAACCAAAACAACCGTAAATGCTCATATACAAAAAACTACGGAGAATTCAAGCAGTGCTGCAAATAGAAAAGCTAAATAAATCCTATGGTAATCGTTCAGTGCTTCGAGATTTAACACTGCACATACAACCAGGAGAAATCTATGGTTTGCTCGGACAAAACGGTGCAGGAAAAACTACCACAATCAATATTTTATGCAATTTGCTCAATGCAGACAGTGGCCAGATCACCCTCAATGGCGAACCAGTTTCAGACTCAACAAAACCCTTAATCGGTGTAGCACCCCAAGATAATTTGCTTTACAAAAGCCTGAGTTGCGAAGAAAATCTCAACTTTTTTGCTCAAATTTATGGCTTAGATAGCAAGCAAAGAAGTTATCAAGTAGAGCAATGTTTAAAAGCAGTAAATTTGACAGATAGAGCTAAAAGCCCGGTGGAAACTTTGAGCGGAGGAATGCAGCGCCGATTGAATATTGCGGTGGCTTTGGTGCACCAACCTAAGTTAGTAATTTTAGATGAACCGACAACAGGCTTAGACATAGAAGCCCGCTATGAAATTTGGGAGTTAATTCAGCAATTGCAATCTCAAGGAATTACGATTTTGCTAACAACCCACTTATTAGATGAAGCTGAACGTCTTTGTCAGAGAATTGGAATTTTAAAAAATGGCAGTATTGTAGCTGAAGGCAGTTTGGAGGAGTTGCGAAAACTGATTCCGGCTCAGGAGATTATTATTGTCAAAACCGAACAAGAAGCTGAAGTCATCGCCCGCGCTGACAAGTACAATTTCATTCCCCGTCGTTACGGTAGCGATTTAGCATTTTGGCTACCGGAACCTTTAGAATTAAAAGAGATTATTTGGCGTTTTGATGGAATTTCCATTGACTCAATTGCGCGGTATCCGGTGAGGCTAGAACATATTTATGTCGAGGTGACGAAACAAACGGTATCTTAATCTGCGTCCATCAGTTATGAAACACGGTAGGGACACGGCTCTTGGAGTGTCCCTACAGCCGTCTGCTGTATTTCATCCGCGTACATCCGCGTACATCCGCTATCATCTGCGGTAAAAATTCCCAAGTAGGGATACGGCCGTGTCCCTACAGCCGTCTGCTGTATTTCATCCGCGTACATCCGCGTACATCCGCTATCATCTGCGGTAAAAATTCCCAAGTAGGGAAACGGCTCTTGGAGTGTCCTCATCAAATAACATCTCTTCATCCGCGTTAATCCGCGTACATCCGCTATCATCTGCGGTAAAAATTCCCAAGTAGGGACTAAGGCCAAGCCGTGAGTAGGGACACGGCAGTGCCGTGAGTAGGGAAACGGCACTGCCGTGTCCCTACTTACGCATGGGGGTTCAGGGTTTCCGCGAGAGCTCAACCACCGGGGTTTTTTGACGAAAAGACTTCGTTCAAACCCCTAGATTCGGTAAAAAACCCGGTTTCTTTGCTGTGCGTAACTCTCCGACACACCACCAACTATCTGTAGCTGTAGTTTTTCTAACAGGAGCTACGCAGGCACATAGTAGGGTTTTCTACTATGCCCAAACCCTTATTCTATCAATTTATAACTTCATCTGACGCACTCGACAAGTTGATTTAAGTGTGACAATTGGCTTGAGTTATGTATAATTTTTATCCCTATTTCAATCCGTGTTGAGTACCGCTTTCCCTCACTTTTCATCCTGAACTTTGGCTTTTTTAACTGTTACACAATCTAGAAATCCCAAGTAGGGACACGGCAGTGCCGTGTCCCTACTTACCATGTCTAGATTATAAAGATCTCGTAAACCTTGAGGTTGTGTTACGAAATATTAAATAAACATATAATCTCCAAAACTCTGCCCTTAGTATGATACAGTTACCTCGAATATGATTTATACAACCCCATTGCAACGCGAGGCCAGTGAAAGCCCATTTCATCTCAGGACTACCACGATCAGGCTCTACTTTGCTGGCCGCTTTATTGCGCCAAAATCCCCGGTTTCACGCGGCCATGACTAGCCCAGTATGGGGCGCAAGTAGAGCGAATGTTGTCAGCCATGAGCGAAGACAATGAATGTTCCTTATTTATTTACCCGTAACAAAAAGTAGCGCTAATTCTGAGCATCTTTTCGGCCTATTACCACCCGCAAGTTGAAAAAGAAGTAATCTTTGATACCAATCGCCTGTGGTGTAGCAAACTGCCATTAATTCGGGAACTATTTCCTGAAGCCAAAGTCATCTGCTCTGTGAGGACTATTGCTTGGATAATGGATAGCATTGAGCTACTAATTCCGCGCAACGCCTTTGATGTTTCGAGGTTATTTGATCCAGCAGAACGGGCTACAGTCGCACCGAGGTATTAAGTCAAGGTTCGCGTTTAGTGGGTTATGCCTATAACGCCCTGAAAGAAGCATTCTACAGCGAACAGAGTGCATCTATTCTATTGGTTGATTACGATCTATTAACCAAAGGGCCGGCTAAAACCATGTCGTTGATTTATCAATTTCTGGGTGAAGAGCCTTTTGAGCATGATTTCGAGAATGTTCAATATGAAGAGCCAGAATTTGATAATAGACTGCAAACAAAAGGCTTACATCAAGTGCGTGCCCAAGTCGAGTTTAAACCGAGAACAACGATTTTACCTCCCGACTTGTTTGAGCGATTTGATCGCTTATCTTTTTGGACAGAGGCAACAAATAGCCGCGCTAGTGCGATTGTAGCGAAAGCAAAAGAAACATAGACTTTGAACGGGTATGCATATCTAAAGACTCAACCAAAACTATCAGACTATCTACAAACATGAACAAGCAAATTCTTTTCGTAGACTCCTCAGTACAAGACTATCAAAGCCTAATTGACGGCATCGATCGCGCTCAAATTTTCATTTAAAATGAAAATTTGAGCGCGATCGATCAAATTACTCAAGCCTTAGCCAATCAAAAAGATATTGAAGCTATACACATCCTTTCGCACGGCAGCGATGGCAGTTTAAAACTCGGTGCTGACGTACTCAATGGAAATAACCTAGAACATTTCAGCAGTCAGATCAAACAGTGGAGAAATGCGCTGAGTGAGAAAGCAGATATCCTCCTTTATGCCTGCAACTTAGCCAGAGGTCAGATGGGGCAAGCCTTTGTGCAACGCCTGAGTCAACTCACAAATGCCAACATCGCCGCCGCCACCAACTTGACAGGCAGTGCAGCTTTAGGCGGAGACTGGAAACTAAATTTCAGAACCGGAAAAATAGCTGCCTCCTTAGCATTTTCCCCCGCTGCGATCGCAGCTTACAGCCATGTTTTACCATCTAATGACAATTTTGTTGATGCCATTGTCGTGCCAGGCACCACCTACACTGCTTTATCCACAAATGTGGGAACAACTGGGCAGGTGGGAGAGCCAAATTATGCGACTGCCTCTAGCACTCTCAACTCTGTTTGGTGGTCGTGGACTGCCCCAGCCTCCGGCAATACGAGCATCAATACCTTTGGTTCTTTCTTTGACACCACATTAGCAGTCTACACAGGCACTGCTGTCAACAGCTTAACCGTTGTCGCCAGCAACGACGACTTATCGGGCTTCGGTTCCGGCCCAAGTGGCGTCACCTTTGCAGCTACGACTGGCACCACCTACCGAATTGCAGTTGATGGGTTTTCTGCAAACACTGGCACAATTCAATTCAACCTCGACCAAGTTCCCACCCCCACCAATGACAATTTTGCCAGTGCCATTGCCCTCACAGGAACCAGTGCCACAGCTTTATCCACAAATGTAGGTACAACTGGGGAGGTGGGAGAGACAAATCATGCGGCTGCATCAGGCACTCTCAACTCCCTTTGGTGGTCGTGGACAGCACCCTCTTCTGGGACGTTTGCTGTTGATACTGTTGGCAGTCAATTTAACACCACATTAGGAGTCTACACAGGCACAGCAGTCAACAGCTTAACCGCTGTCGCCAGTAATGATGACATCCCTGGGACTAAGTTCAGTGGTGTCACCTTTACAGCAGTTGCCGGAACTACTTACCAAATTGCCGTTGATGGGAATGCGGCAACTACGGGTAATGCTCAACTCAACCTCAACCAAGTCCCCACCCCCACCAATGATAATTTTGCCAATGCTATTGCTCTGACAGGAACAACTAGCACCAGCTTTGCCACAAATGTAGGGGCAACTGGGGAAACCGGAGAGGGAAATCATGCTGCTGCATCAGCCACTCTCAACTCCCTTTGGTGGTCGTGGACAGCGCCCTCTTCTGGGTTTACGTCGTTTAATACCCTTGGCAGTCAATTTAACACGACATTAGCAGTCTACACAGGCACAGCAGTCAACAGCTTAACTGCTGTCGCCAGTAACGATAACATCATCGCCTTTCAGCAAAGTGGTGTCAGCTTTACAGCAGTTGCCGGTACTACTTACCAAATTGCCGTTGATGGGACTGTGGCAAATACGGGTACTGTTCAACTCAACTTGGTCTCCGACCCTCCTCCCACCGTTACCAGTATCACTTCCACTACAACTAATGGCATTTACGGCATCGGTCAAGTCATCCCCATCACCGTTCAGTTCAGCGAACTCGTCACTGTTACGGGCATTCCCCAACTTACTTTAAACTCAGGTGCTACCGCCAACTACACCAGCGGTAGCGGCAGCAACACGCTAACATTCAACTACACTGTCGCAGCGGGACAAACATCTGCCGATCTCGACTACACTGCTACTACAGCTTTGAGTTTAAACGGCGGCAGTATCTCTGATGCCTTAAATAATGCTGTTTTAACGCTATCTGCACCCGGAGCAACTAACTCATTAGGTAATAACAAAGCTTTAGTAATTGATACTACAGTACCTACAGTTGCCTTAACCTCGACATCCCCAACCACCACAAACGCACCATTTTTAGTCACAGCAACCTTCAGCGAAACCGTCACAGGATTTATCGACACCGACGTGACTGTTGCTAACGGTACTGTGAGCGGATTTACAGGTAGTGGCACAACTTATACTTTCACAGTCACACCAACTGCTGATGGTAATGTCACAGTTGATATCCCCGCAGCTACAGCCACTAACACCGTTGGTAATAGCAATACCGCAGCCACTCAATTAACTCGGACTGCTGATATCACCGTACCTACAGTTGCCTTAACCTCGACATCCCCAACCACCACAAACGCACCATTTTTAGTCACAGCAACCTTCAGCGAAACCGTCACAGGATTTATCGACACCGACGTTAATCTAACTAACGGTACAATTAGCGATTTTACAGGTAGCGGTACAACTTATAATTTCACAGTTACACCAACTGCTGATGGTAATGTCACCGTAGATATCCCCGCATCATCTGCCACAGATACCGCTGGTAACAACAATACCGCAGCCACTCAATTAACTCGCACTGCTGATATTATCTCACCAACAGTAGCCCTAACATCAACTTCCCCAACCACCACAAACGCACCATTTTTAGTAACAGCAACCTTCAGCGAAACCGTCACAGGATTTATCGACACCGACGTGACTGTTGCTAACGGTACTGTGAGCGGTTTTACAGGTAGTGGCACAACTTATACTTTCACAGTCACACCAACTGCTGATGGTAATGTCACCGTAGATATCCCCGCATCATCTGCCACAGATACAGCAGGTAACAACAATACCGCAGCCACTCAATTAACTCGCACTGCTGATATCACCGCCCCCACTGTCACTTTAGCATCAACTTCCGCAACCACAGTAACTGGTTTATTTAGCGCCACTGCTACCTTTACTGAAGATGTCATCGGCTTTGATACTACTGATATCACCGTCGCCAATGCTACTACGAGTAACTTGGTCGCAGTTGATGCGAAAACTTACACTTTTGATGTGACTCCGACTGCGGATGGAAATGTCACTGTTGATATTCCGGCGACGAAAGCTACGGATACTGTTGGTAATAATAATACTGCTGCTACTCAGTTAACTCGCACTGCTGATATTACCGCACCGACTGTTACTTTAGCATCAACTTCACCAACCACAGTTAACGGTTTATTTAGCGTCACTGCTACCTTTACTGAAGATGTCACGGGTTTTGATACTACTGATATCACCGTCGCCAATGCTACTGTTGGTAACTTTACCACAGTAGATGCGAAAACCTACACTTTTGATGTGACTCCCACTGCGGATGGAAATGTCACAGTTGATGTACTTGCGGCTAAAGCTACGGATACTGTTGGTAATAATAATACCGCAGCAACTCAACTAACTCGCACAGCTAATGTCACCGTACCAATTGTTGATGTTACCGCACCAACTGTTACTTTAACATCCACTTCCACACCAACAGTTAACGGTTTATTTAGCGTTACTGCTACCTTTACTGAAGATGTCATCGGCTTTGATACTACTGATATTACCGTCGCCAATGCTACTACGAGTAACTTTGTTAAAGTAGACGCCAAAACCTACACTTTTGATGTGACTCCCACTGCGGATGGAAATGTCACAGTGGATATTCCGGCGGCTCAAGCTACAGATACTGCGGGTAATAATAATACCGCAGCAACTCAACTAACTCGCACAGCTAATGTCACCGTACCAATTGTTGATGTTACCGCACCAACTGTTACTTTAACATCCACTTCCACACCAACAGTTAACGGTTTATTTAGCGTTACTGCTACCTTTACTGAAGATGTCATCGGCTTTGATACTACTGATATCACCGTCGCCAATGCAACTGTTGGTAACTTTGTCGCAGTAGATGCAAAAACCTACACTTTTGATGTGACTCCCACTGCGGATGGAAATGTCACTGTTGATGTACTTGCGGCTCAAGCTACAGATACTGCGGGTAATAATAATACCGCAGCAACTCAACTAACTCGCACAGCTAATGTCACCGTACCAATTGTTGATGTTACCGCACCAACTGTTACTTTAACATCCACTTCCACACCAACAGTTAACGGTTTATTTAGCGTCACTGCTACCTTTACTGAAGATGTCATCGGCTTTGATACTACTGATATTACCGTCGCCAATGCTACTACGAGTAACTTTGTTAAAGTAGATGCAAAAACCTACACTTTTGATGTGACTCCCACTGCGGATGGAAATGTCACAGTTGATGTACTTGCGGCTAAAGCTACGGATACTGTTGGTAATAATAATACTGCTGCTACTCAGTTAACTCGCACTGCTGATATCACCGCACCAATTGTAGATGCTACCGCACCAACTGCTAACTTTGGTGCAATTTCTAACATTACTACAGCAGGAGGAACCAGTCAAAGTTTGACTGTGACTTTCAGCGATAGTAATGCTGTTGATGTTTCCAGTTTGGATAATTCTGATGTTTTGATAAATTGGTCTGGCGGTGATATTCCTGCAAAATTTGTCAGTGTCGATACTAATAGTAATGGTACGCCGCGTACAGCAACTTATTCGTTTATTCCTCCTGGTGGAAGTTGGGATGATACTGACAATGGAACTTACACTGTCAAGTTACAAGGAAGTCAGGTTAAAGATGCACTTGGCAATTTTAATGCTGCTACCAGTTTAGGGACTTTTAACGTTAATGTTGCGGTTCCGGTTCCGACACCAACTCCATCGGTAACACCAACTCCATCGGTAACACCGCAACCGATACCAATTCCATTGGTAACACCGACACCAACACCATCGGTAACACCAACACCAACACCCACAGCGATCGCAATTAACACACCACCAGTCGGTACTATCGATCGCGGTGAACCAACTAATTTCCCACAAAATCAAGTGGTAGATAACCAATATCTACTGAGTGATAATGATGACACCAGTATCCCACAATCAGCATTTGGTAAACCTATATTCGGGTTATCAGGTAATGATAAGTTGACCGGAAGTGCCGAGAATGACATCATCTATGGTAACGAAGGCGCTGATACCATTGATGGCGGTGATGGTAACGATCAATTGTTTGGGGGGAAAAAATCGGATCAATTGTCTGGTGGTAATGGGAATGACTTCTTGAGTGCAAATAATGACAATGATACTCTCACGGGTGGCGATGGGTAACGATCTCTTACGCGGGGGTAAGGAAAATGATGTTTTGATAGGTGGGAATGGGGATGATGAATTGTGGGGCGATCGAGGTTTCGATGTGCTCACAGGTGGTGCGGGTAATGATACCTTTGTATTACAATATACCGCTACTAACTCATCTCAAGCTGATGCGATCGCTGACTTCACTTCCGATGATAAAATCAAGTTGATTGGTGTTACTTTCAGTCAACTAACTTTTGAGTCAGTTAATGTCATCTTAGATGGTGCAACTGCTGTAGCTTCAACGGCGATTAAGTCTGGGAATAACTACTTGGGAGTGGTTTATAATGTGAATCAAACTGCTCTTAATAGTGGCTCTTTCTTGTAAGATTGTTGGGGAAGACACTATACTCGATAAATGCCCGTAGGGACACTCCAAGATCCCATTGGTGTCAACTTAACGTTAAACCCAGTCACAGATTGCTGTTTGACTATTAAATCTAGATCCCCCCGCATTCTTGCCCCCTACTCCCCCTTAAGAAGGGGGGGACAGGAGTCTTTTCAAAGTCCCCCTTCTTAAGGGGGATTTAGGGGGATCTAGACTTAGCGTAAAACCCAGATTTATCAGGGGTTTCAGCCTGGTTGTTGACACCAATGTCCAAGAGCCGTCTCCCTACTGCACTTCATAAACCTGGGATACGCTGTAAGAGCACTACAAATGCTCCGGGCTAATACCAATAGTCCTGGACGCATGGGGCCCCAGAAACCGGGTTTTTTACGAAAATACTGCGTTGCAGATCGCAGATTCGGTAAAAAACCCGGTTTCTGGCTACCCACCCAAAATCTAAGAAACCGGGTTTTTTCCGAAATCTTGGAGTTGTCACCAAGTCTGTGGCAAAAACCCGGTTTCTGGGCACTATCAAACAGCCTTAGCCCACTCTATCCATGTTTCCATCGGGCGGAAACCTACTGATTTGTAAAGCTTTGTTGCACCTGTCAAACTGTCAGCATCGACGCTGAGTTTAGCTATATTAGCACCGGCTGCTTTTAATCGGTGCAAGCCCGCTAGTAGCATGGCTTTTCCTAATCCCATTTTCCGAAAGTCGCGCCGCGTACCCAATAATTCAATCCAGCCGTCTTTTGTGCCGCTGCTGGGGTTTTTTTGGGGTTTGATTTGACAGTCGCAGAAAGCAGCAAATTTGCGATCGCCCGAAATAGCAATCAAGTCTAATTCTGGCTGATAATTCGGATCTTGCATCCAATAACGCACGGTTTCCGCAGTTAAATCGTGGTGATTCCAGTGATCGATAAATGACTGGTTAAACATCTCTACCCACGGTTGGATGTCTTTTTCTCCCGATACGTGGGTTAATGCAAAGTCTGCGGGGAATTCGGGTGTAGGAATGGGATCGGCGAGGGATCGGGCCATTGTTAAAAAGTAGCGATCGACTACAAAGCCCTGTTTTTCCAATAACATGATTTCATTGGTTTTGTCATCGCGGCTGTAGGTACGCAATTTTGCTGGCAAATTCCGTTCTTTTCCTACTTCATGCAGCCGCTGTTCTCCCCACTTAATTATGTCTTTTTCTAAACCTTCGCCCCGTACATTTGGATGCAGGTAAAACCAGAGACAAGCGTCTATTTCATCCAGCGAATCGGGCATATCTAACAACGCCAAACCGATCAGTTTGTAGTTCCCATCTTCCCATAATTGCACGTCGCGGGCTTGGTCGAGTTTGGGTGCATCAAGTATTAGCTTAAGTTCGGTTGCTGAGACTTCTTCGCCGAGGCGATCGACTGTTTCGCAAGCGTCGATTAAATTTGCGATCGCGCACCAGTCAGTTTCGCCCCTGTAGGAGCGCATTTTCAAGGTAGTCATAAAAAACTTGCAATCCGTAATTTCGGATTGTTCCTATTAGTGGATGTTGTCAAACGAGTACAGTAATTCGGACATTTTTTAGAAATGCCAGTAACAGGCAAGATGCCTGTTCCACAAGACATAGATATTCTTGTGGCGCGGGTTTGTGTGTCCGCACCTAAACCGCTTTTAGTAGGGGAACGGCATTGCCGTGTCCTTTGAGAATGGTGTCGATAAAACTCCGAAACCTGTTTATATCACCCAGGCTTTCAGGTTTTATCTCATAGCGCAATCATAAAAATTAGTTTGCCCTTTTGGGCTAGTTTTGTATGTGAGTTTATGTCTGGATGTCGATGAGCGGCGCTCTCTTTCGTTACCAAGCCTGGTGCTTGAGTAACTATCGTTTGAATAAAGTTGCTTAAGCTAAGTAAAGAAGTTGTCACCCCCACTGGGTCGTTGATTTTTACTTTGGCTATCTATTTCAAGTATAGCTGCTGCGGGTTTTTTTGGCAAGTTTGAGATGAAGCGAATCTTGCTAGTATTAATGACGGGGGAATTTATCCTAACGTTAAACTAACGTTAAACTAAATTTTGTGATGAGAATAACAACCTTTTTGGCGGTTGGGATATTCTCGATCGCCGAAACCCTCTTCCTTCTTCCTTCTTCCTTCCTTCCCTATGAGGTAAAGATGCTCGACAACCTGGATTTAGATATTTCCATCGATAAAGAAACCTACGATGCCAAGATAGAAGTTTTAATGCAGCAGTTGCGATCGCTCCAACTGGCTTGCTGGGAAAAAAAATTGCCTGTAATCATTGTCCTGGAAGGTTGGGCGGCCGCCGGCAAAGGTGCCCTGGTCAAACAAATGGTAGGGTACATGGACCCGCGGGGGTTTGCGGTACACCCGATTTGGCCGCCGTCAGCCGAGGAAATGGGCTATCCTTTCCTGTGGCGGTTTTGGCAGAAATTGCCCGATCGCGGTCGCATTGGTTTTTTCTACCACAGTTGGTACACCCATATTTTAGAAGACCGATTGTTCGATCGACTGTCCGAGGCTCAAGTACCGACAGTCATCAGACAAATCAACTCCTTCGAGCGCCAGATGGTAGATGACGGCGCAGCAATTGCCAAATTTTGGATTCACCTGAGCAAAAAAGAACTCAAGCACCGGCTCAAAAAACTAGAAGCCGACAGCTTACAAGCTTGGCGAGTGCGGCCCGAAGACTGGAAACAAGCCAAAAAATACGCAGAATACAAAACTTTTGCCGAAGAAATGGTTACCCAAACCGGCACTGGGCCGGCACCCTGGACATTAGTAGAAGGCGACTGTCAACGTTGGGCGAGAGTCAAAGTTTTAACACAAATGGCGGCCACAATTACAGAAGCCTTAGACAGACGAACGATGCAATCAGCACCGATACAATTGCCGCATCAAGAACACTTACAACCTACTGAACCAGACTTGCTCGCCCAAGTGGATTTAACTGCATCCCTGTCCCCAGAGGAGTACAAACAACAACTTCGCCAAGAACAAACCCGTTTTAGCAAACTGCAACAGAGCATCTACGAACACCAAATGCCCGTGTTAGTGTTGTTTGAAGGCTGGGACGCCGCCGGCAAAGGAGGAGCCATCAAACGCTTGACGGACATCCTAGACCCCCGCAGTTACGCAGTTAATGCCTTTGCAGTTCCCACAGACGAAGAAAAAGCCCATCAATACCTGTGGCGATTCTGGCGGAAGTTGCCGACTGCGGGCAAAATTAGCATTTGCGATCGGAGTTGGTATGGTAGAGTGCTAGTCGAGCGAGTCGAAGGATTTGCCACCGAACTCGAATGGCGCCGAGCTTACCAAGAAATCAACGAATTTGAGGAGCAACTCACCAGTGCGGGTTGCATCTTAGTTAAATTCTGGCTTCACATCAGCCCCGACGAGCAACTAAAGCGATTTACAGAGCGGCAAAATAATTCATTTAAACAATACAAACTCACCGAGGAAGATTGGCGGAATCGCCAAAAGTGGAATTTTTATGAGGTGGCGGTGAATCAAATGATTCAGCGAACCAGTACGCCCACTGCTCCTTGGACACCAATTGCGGCCGATAACAAGTATTATGCTCGTGTTAAAGTAATTCAAACGGTAACGCAGGCAATTCGGAATCAACTGAAACGCTGATCGATTGGCAGCGGTGAATCGGTAACAGGTAATGGCAAAAAATAGCAGGCAGCAGGAATCAGGCACGATTGTCAATTCCACCAGCCTGCGATCGACCCATTACCAATTACCAATAAACCATTACCAGTTATCAATTACCCAGTAACTTAAATACAGACAATATTGCAAGATGTTTGTACTACTAGCTCGAATTCTATTTCTATTCCTGTTGTTCTCATTAGTCAAATCTTGGTGGGATCAGTCAGGAGGCAAAGACAATCCATTATTAGACCGGCTGCGCGTCTTATTGCTGATCAGCCTTCTGCTGCTCGCTTTTTTTGCCCCAGACACGCCGGTCGGAGCAGCGATTTTCAGCTTAGTGGCTTTCTTCTTTAAGCCGCTGGGTTTTTCGATTACATTGCTGGTGATTGCATCGGCGCTGATCACAAACGGGGGCATCCGCAACCCGGCACCGAAATTAATCCTGGCCGCGCTCCTAGTTTTGATCCTTTCGAGTATGCCAGTTGTGGCTTTGTGGTTCGCAGACCAAGCAGAACGGGAATCCGCAGCCGCTGTCAGCACAAATTGTTGCGATGAAACTGCTGCGGCGATCGTCCTGTTGGGTAAGGGCACAACTCAGGCTCACATCCCCAACCGGGTGGCGATTCAACTGACAGATACAGGTAATCGCTTGCCCTATGCTGCTGTTCTTTACAAAAAACAACTAGCACCTTTGGTGATTGTGACGGCTGGGCCCAGACCGGAGCTAGAGGGTTATGTTGGCGAAGCTAAGGATATCCAGACTTTGCTAGCCAGCAACATGGGTGTGCCCCGCAGCAGCATCATTCTCGACGAGAACGGCAGGAACATACGCACCAGCGCCCAGGAAGTGAGAAAGATCTTGGATAGCCGTGGCGTGGAACGCAAGGTACTCCTTGTTACTTCTGCGATTCAGATGCGCCGCGCTAGCCTAGCTTTTGCTGATGTGGGAATCCAGGTGGTTCCTAGAGCTACCGACTTCTACACTTTTCAACCCACCGCAGGAGGGAAGTCCAGGCTGCGTATAGATGTGGCAGATTTTCTGCCCAGTGCAGAAGCTTTGGTAACTACGACGCGAGTATTTGATGAATATTTCGGGTCTTTTTATTACTTTTTGCGTGGCTGGCTGGCTCCGAGCGCCTAAAATCGCGTCTAACGGTGACTGAGCGCAGTCGAAGTGTTGTTGGCCAACAGTGACTGCTCCCCAGATTGGTTTAACATCTGACTAGAAGGAGACCTTTGTGGGGAGCTATATTTTCTCATGCCGATCGGATCGCCGGCTGCTAAGTTGGCAACCAATAAAAACAGCACCCAAAAGATATTGGTTTCCCAGGCTGGGGCTGCTTTTTTCGGTGGTTCTGGGGTTGTGACTGACTCGACGTTAATTTTGATGTCTAGTTTGCCTTCAATCTCTTTGCCTTTGAGAACTCCGTCTTTGCACACGCCCTTAAACGTCATCGGAGCGGGTTTTGTGGCTTCTGGTTTTGCTGCTTCGTCTGCCATTTTTGTGTCCTGGTTTTGGTAGATTCGGTTGGATAGTAAATTCTCAGAGGTTCGGGGGGTTTTCGGGAAAGGATTACGAATTACTCTGAGAGAATTAAGTTCAACAAGTACCCCTAACCCTTGCTGGGTATTGAAAATGACAACCTGAAGGCATTTCCAGCTAGTGCTGGTTGTTGTCGGTTGACAACTTTGCTTTGAAGCTGCTACTTATATATCGGGAGCAAGGGCTGGTTTTTATGCAAAATACGGGGTTTTTATACAAAAATTTATTTAACTGGTTCCCAGGCTCTTGCGGGAAGTAGAAATTCGAGGCTCTTCCTCCCGATCGCCGTTACCAGGCTCTGACTGGAAGTACAACGAGTAGATACAGCAGATTGCCGGTTTATGAAGTACACCCGCCTATCGATCAATCCCCGTAGGGACACTCCCAGATCCCAAGGAGTGTCAACAACCAGCTCAAACCCAGTCACAGATGGCTGTTTGACCATTAAGCCTAGATCCCCCCTAGCCCCCCTTAAGAAGGGGGGAACCGGAAATGGATCAAAGTCCCCCTTCTTAAGGGGGATTTAGGGGGATCTAGACTTGGCTATGAACGAGAGATACCAAGGCTTTCAGGCTTAAGTTGACACTAATGGGCAAAGCCTAAGTCCCTACTGACTGGAAGTAGAACGAGTAGATATAGATCTCGATCGCGCGATCGCACTTTTGCCTTCTTCCTTCTTTCTTCTTCCTTCTTCCTTCTTCCTTCTTCCTTCGGCGATACTTTGAAAATACCCACTACCAAACTATCTTCCCTGCAACCAGAACAACTGGAAGCTTGGGCAACAGAGGCCATTAATCGCAGTCTGTCCGGTCAAATCCCCGCGTACATACCCCTGCTAGTTCAAGCCGATAAAAGTGAGTTTACCGTGCAAATTAGGGCAATTGACGGTGAATTTATGGGCTTTGGTAGGGCAGATAAAACCTTCCCGCTGATGAGCGTAGTCAAGCCTTTTGTAATGCTTTATTTGCTATGTGAATTGGGAGAAACAGCGGTATTTGAGAGGGTTGGCTGCGAACCTTCGGAACTACCTTTCAATTCCCTGACTCAACTCCAAATAGACAAAGGGAAGCCGAGAAATCCGATGATTAATAGCGGGGCGATCGCCCTAGGGTCTTTGATTCCCGGTGAAAATGCTGTCACCCGCTGTCAAAATCTGGGAACTTGGCTGAATCTACAGGCAAATAGTCAGTTATTTGTGGATGAGTTAATGCTCGATTCAGTCAAGGCAAATCCTAATCAAAATAATGGGAATCTTGCATTAGAAATGGTAAAATTTGGTGTTATTCAAGATGCCGAAATCGCTTTGGAAACCTACAATCGCGTTTGCTGTTTGTCGGGAACTGTGGAGGATTTGGCTAAGCTGGGAATGCTCTTGGTAAATAGTGGCGATCGCACAATCTCAGAACAAGGCCGCACAGTCAAAGCATTGATGGCAACTTGTGGCTTATATCAGGCATCGGGACGCTTTGCGGTGCGGGTGGGATTGCCTACCAAATCGGGAGTTAGCGGGGCTGTACTGTCGGTGATTCCGGGTCAAGGGGCGATCGCCTGTTACAGCCCCCCTCTGGATCGAGAGGGAAATTCTGTCGGCGGTTTGTTTCTGTTAGAACAAATAGCGAAATCTCTGGGACTGAGTGTATTTGAGTAGATAGGCTTACCCATCGGGTACCAAAAACCCGGTTTCTGCGTTAGCATTGGTGAAAAAAACGACAATTTTTCAAAGAAACCGGGTTGTTTGCGTCCACGACTAATAGAAAAGAGATGGACTAAATTGCCCAAAAATTTACTAAACTTAGTCATACTTAACTTGACTGATTAACATTGTGGGCAGTATGATTACACCAATGCCTAAAAAAGGCTTAATTATCTGGTTTGTAAACCACAGTTTTGTCAAAACTGACCAGCCTGTAAAAAGGTCGAACGGGAGTCCGCGTTTCGTTAAATTGGTTGAAAATAGTGGGTGACTCATGGCTAAAAGCTTCAACTAAGATTAATTAAATTAGGGTGGGCTACACCCGAATTAACGCCTGTGGACAAGAATGAGCCGACTCCCTTGGATGAAACAGGAAGCAGACCCTTCAGAAGTAATTCTGATTGAATGGTGAGACTTAAATAAGTTTAGCCAAGTTTTGTGTAGCAGCTGTTCCGATGTAGACGCCAAACGGTAAAATGGACTGTTGTATATAGGTTATATAGAGCAGGAGAACATTTTCAGTGGCAATAGAAGTAGGACAGAAAGTTAAGGTGCGCCGTCTCAGAGATCGGATACCTGCAAATATCGTGAGCAAGTTGAAAACGAATCCAGTAGGTACTGTGGACAGCTTCAAAATGGTTGACGGTAGTGGAGTCGGTTTGGTTGTTAAGTTTGACGGTTTTGCGACTTGGTTTTTTGAAGACGAACTCGAAGCCGTTTAGCAGAAGGAAGAGGAGAGAAGGAAGAGGTTCGGCAACGGATTCTGTAACGGATTTAACGGATTTAACGGATTTAATGGAGGTCGGGAAGAAGGAAAAAGGAAGAAAAATTTTCTAACTCTCCCCTTCTCCCTTTCTCCCCTTCTCTCCTTCTCCGACTCTCCCGACTCTGCAACTCTTCAGAAAGATAGGTGGCACGGGCTGGAAATGACCGTTAATATGGTCGGTATTGTCCGCGAAAGTACGGCCAGTGAGCGATCGTTGGGAAATCGCCCTGGCTGAGAATTGCGGTGAAATATTAAGCTTTGGGGCTGAAAACAGAAAATGGCTTTGATTTTAACATTTTTGGGTAAAGGTGGCACTGGCCGTAGCACGATCGCGATCGCAACTGCGAAGAAATATGCGGCTCAAGGCAAGCGAGTTCTGCTGCTGAGTCAAGATCCGGGGCCGGGATTGGGGATTTTGTTGGGAACTCCCCTGACTTCCACCCCCCAAGAAATCGCCCCGAATTTCAAAGCAGTTCAGGTACAAAGCGCGCCAATGCTGGAACGTAGATGGGACGAGGTGAAAAAGTTGGAAGCCCAATATGTCCGCACGCCCTTTTTTAAGCAGATTTATGGCCAAGAATTGGGGGTGTTACCGGGAATGGACAGCGCGCTGGCTTTGAATGAACTGCGGGAATATGACGAAAGCAAACAATATGATGCGATCGTTTATGATGGCACCGGCGGGATGGATACGCTACGGATGCTGGGAATGCCGGAAATTTTGAGTTGGTACATTCGCCGATTCCGCCAAGCTTTGGTAGATTCTGATTTGGGTAAAGCTTTATCGCCTTTTATTCAACCGGTGGTTAGTACGGTTTTGAATGTGGATATGTCGGGGGACAATGCTACTAAGTCTACCCAACAAGTCGATAATTTTTTGGATAAGGGCAAGGAAGTCGCTGGCAAATCCGAACCGCACGGCGGCTTATTTGGTGACGACTGCGAGATGCAAGTGCGATCGCCACAGCCCGCTATTTGTGGGGAAGTTCTCAACAGAGTTGGTTTGACTGTGGGCGGTGTGATTGTCAATCAAGCGCCGATTACAAAAACTATAGCGGCGGATTTTGAGCCTTTGACAGCAGTTTCGGTGCCGGCGCACAGCGATAATAATTGGCAGCCACTAATTGATGCTTTGCCAGATTTTTCTGAGGCGACAAGAGCTCCTAAGCCGATCGACATAAATATTGCACAACGTCAAGTTAGTTTATTTTTGCCCTCCTTTGACAAGAAACAAATTAAATTGATTCAATCTGGGCCGGAAGTGACGATCGAAGCCGGCGATCAGCGGCGTAATATTTTGTTACCTCCGCAGCTAACTGGAAAATCAGTTACAGGTGCTAAATTCCAGAATGGTTATTTGATTATTTCTTTTTAGGGTAAGTTCGCCGGCGGGAACGGGTTTATTTATCTTTTATAATTCCCGTTGGGGCGGGTTTCACCAACCATAATCGGCTGAAACAAACAATCTCTAAAACCCGCCCCAACCCAACCAACAATCGAAATGTACATTCAGATTTATGGTGGGGCGGGGGCGGGTTTATATGGATTGTTAGTCATCATTATATATGGTTGGTAAAACCCGCCCCTACCGCAATGTACATTCAACCCCAAAATCTGCTACAATCTGCAATAACACATCACCCACCCAGCCAATGTTCCGACAAATTTGGCAACGCATCCTCAACCTGTGGCGGCAAATTCAGCGGCGCTTCCGCAAACAACCAGCACCCCAACCGCCAAAGCCAACTCCGCGCTCTTTTGGGGAATACGAACAGAAATTCATGGCACTGTTAGAGGGTGTTGCAGAAGGCTGGAGTCGGGGCGAAATTAAAGGCTTTTTAATCGGTAGCAAAATCAATGATGCTGAGTGGGAAAACTGGCTGCAAGAATTTGGAGGAAGGTTGCTGGTATCGCCGGAAACGCATTTAGAGTTGGGTGGGCGGATGGTGCGGCTGGGTGAGATGAATTGCGGGAGAATTAGTGAGGTTGCTGGGAATATTGGTAGGCAATTGTTGGCACCCGTAAAAGCCGAAGAAACCGGGGTTTTTCCTGTTTCTGGGGGTGGTAACGAAGTATTTCCGCAAAACATCCCGGTTTCTGACAACCCGCCCCCAAAGCGTAAAGGAGAAGTCAGCCAACAGGCTATAGAATTATTTAACCAAGGAGTCGATCGCTATTATGCAGGAGATTTAGCAGGGGCGATCGCAGCCTTCGAGAAAGCCTTAGAAATTGACCCCAAATTCGACTATGCCTGGAACGGGCTAGGCGCTACCCTAAGAGGTTTGGGCCGCAACACTGAGGCGATCGCAGCCTTCGAGACAGCCTTAGAAATTGACCCCGAATCCCACGGTGCCTGGAACGGGCTGGGCAATGCCCTAAATGATTTGGGCCGCAACACAGAGGCGATCGCAGCCTTCGAGAAAGCCTTAGAAATTGACCCCAAATCCCACATTGTCTGGAACGGGCTGGGCAATGCCCTAAATAGTTTGGGCCGCAACACAGAGGCGATCGCAGCCTACGAGAAAGCCTTAGAAATTGACCCCAAATTCCACCATGCCTGGAACGGGCTGGGCGCTACCCTAAAAGATTTGGGCCGCAACACAGAGGCGATCGCAGCCTACGAGAAAGCCTTAGAAATTGACCCCAAATTCCACCATGCCTGGAACGGGCTGGGCGCTACCCTAAGAGGTTTGGGCCGCAACACTGAGGCGATCGCAGCCTTCGAGAAAGCCTTAGAAATTGACCCCAAATTCCACTTAGCCTGGAACGGGCTGGGCGCTACCCTAAGAGATTTGGGCCGCAACACTGAGGCGATCGCAGCCTACGAGAAAGCCTTAGAAATTACAGGCGATCAATTCTGGGCAGCTTGGGCTAATCGAGGTTGGGCATTTTTCTACTCAGAGCGCTACTTTGAAGCAATTCAAAACTGGGATGAAGGCTTACAGAAATATCTCCCCAGCAACCACGACTATCGCCTCGCTTGTGGCCAATTGCACTATCAAAAAGGCCAAGCACACTACAAACACGGCAAACAAACAGCCACAGATTTTGACTCTTTCCACAAAGCCAAAGCCAGCTACGAACAAGCCCGCGAATTCTTGAAATCACCCCTGATTCCAGAAACTTATTTAGAAGTAATGCAAGACTTAATTACCGTCTGCCGCAGCTTGGGAGATGCCAAAGCCAGCGAGTACCTTGTCGAAGCTACTACCGTCTTAGAAAATATAATTTTAGACGATGAAACTCACCCCGAAATCAAACAGCGACTCCAGCGCAATTTTGCCGGACTTTACCAACTAGAAGTTGATATGTTTGTCGAGGCTGGCGACAAAGTAAATGCACTCGAAAAAGCGGAATCGCGGAAAAACTTTTGCCTGCAATGGATGCGCGCAACTTCGCCAAACCGCACCGCCAGCCCGACTTATTCCCAAATCCGAGATTTACTCACAAACAACACCGCAACCGCGATTATTTACTGGCATCTCAGCCCAGTTTCCCTGACTGCTTTTATCATTACCCTAGAAAAGTTTGAAACCATCGCCACACCTCTCACCGATTTATTCGCAAAGCGCAACAGTCACAGTTTAGAAAAATGGCTAGAAAACTGGAAAACCAACTATCAAAACTACTGCCAAACTACTAACAAACAGCAAAGCAAAGAATCCCATCCCTGGCGCGAGTCAATGACAGCCCAATTGCCACAACTCGCTGACATCCTGAAAATTCCCGAAATTTGTACGCACCTCACCAATATCCAAAACTTAATCTTAATTCCCCACCGCGACTTGCACCTGTTGCCGCTAGATGCCCTGTTTCTGCCTCCCTTCCCACTGGAGGGGGTAGGCACGGGGGGGGTAGGCACGGGGGCACTACCCCTACAGAACCCTGGTAGGGGCAATCCCCCCGTGGTTGCCCCCAAAATCCGCACAATCACCCGCCTCCCCAGTGCACAAATTGCGATCGAACAGCAACAGCAAAACCCCAGGAAAATTGCGCCCAATTCAATGCTGATGGTAGAGCACTCCCAGGGCAAAAGCGGATTAAAATTCACCCAAATCGAAGCAGCCGCCATCAAACAAATTAACCCAACTAATCGCGCCTCGAATGCAACCACTAAAACCGCAATTATTGAAGCATTAAAAACTAATAGTGGCATCTTTCATTATGCAGGTCACGCCTACCACAACACCGAAAAATCCGAGAATTCTGCCTTACTTTTAGGCACCGGCGAAGAATTGACATTGACCGACATTTTGCAGTTAAAATTTGTCAATTATTACCTAGTCTGCCTCAGCGCTTGCGAAACTGGTATCACCAAGAAAGGCGAGTTAATCGATGAATTCGTCGGCATAGCCAGTGGCTTTTTGCCGGAGACTAATTATGTGATCAGCACTCTGTGGCGAGCGGAAGAACGTTCTAGCGCCTTCTTAATGATTTATTTCTACCAGTTATGGAAGCAGGGAATCCAGCCGCCTGAAGCCCTGCAACAAGCCAAAGATTGGCTCCGACAACTGACGAATGGTAAGCTAGGTGAGTGGTACGCGGGAGAGTTGTTGCCTTTGCTGAGAGAGGCTGAGTTTGACAACAAAGTTGATATTTTATTCTCCTGTGGAATTGATGCCTCAATTCTGCAAGAAAATTTAGCTACAATAGATGAGAAACCCTACGAGCATCCTTACTACTGGGCTGCTTTTAACATTACCGGGAACGGCTAAACTAACATGACTTCTCAAGAATCTACCTTATCGGGATTTAATCAGTTTGCACCCAAAGCTTTTTTAATCGCCCTCGCGAGATTTGAAGCTCCTCTTTCGCCTGAGTTGATAGCTGAAGTGAATGAAGTTGGTGAGGCTTTGGTGAATGGCGAGTTACAAAAAGCGTCTCAACTTATTATTATAGCTCAAAAAGATGCTGCTTTTTATCAAGATTTTGAGCTGGCATTTAAGGAGTTGAAGACAATTCACGGCAAGAAAGAGAACGAAAAGAATAAGTATATGGCTGAGTTGGATGAAAATACTCCGCCACGCCAGACTGATGATTATAATAATTTTTTGGCGCCTCCTTTGACTAATTCTAATCCGCAGAGTGTGGCGAAGCGGTTGTTGGGAAAGGCTACTGATTTGGTGGAACGGGTTTATCGGTTGAGGTTTTGATTTAAGGGCGCTTGGTGGAGATTACCGGAGGCCACCCGGCGGTTGAAACCGCGGCTACACAAACGATGTCCGCCTTCGCGGACTAAGAGATTACCCGGCGGTTGAAACCGTGGCTACACACGGAGGCCACCCGGCGGTTGAAACCGCGGCTACACAAACGATGTCCGCCTTCGCGGACTAAGAGATTACCCGGCGGTTGAAACCGTGGCTACACACGGAGGCCACCCGGCGGTTGAAACCGCGGCTACACAAACGATGTCCGCCTTCGCGGACTAAGAGATTACCCGGCGGTTGAAACCGTGGCTACACACGGAGGCCACCCGGCGGTTGAAACCGCGGCTACACAAACGATGTCCGCCTTCGCGGACTAAGAGATTACCCGGCGGTTGAAACCGTGGCTACACAAACGATGTCCGCCTTCGCGGACTAAGAGGTAGATTGGTATTTGAGGTGACTCGGTAATTTATAACCGCCGAATGAACGAGATTTAATGTTATTCTTCAGTCCGCGTAGGCGGACTTGGTTTGTGTAGACGCGGTTTCAACCGCCGGGTAATTTTATGTAACCATCAGAAACAGATTTTATGCTCAAATTAGTTGACCCAACTCTGAATTTATTTAGCTACACTCTTAAACAAGGGTTGGGTGTCGGCGAACCGGAAACTCGCAAAGTTTACCACAGATTTTTAGAGGGTTTGTCTGAACAACTTCACCAAAAGCTGAATGTTTCTTTTACCCCTGAAAATAAACAAAAATTTCTGGCGCTAAATGAGGTAAAAGTAGCCGATTTACCTTTTACTGGAAACCTGAATAATCAGCAAGTGAAGGGCCGCTATCGCCGCTGGAATGTTAGCGATAATTATCAACTTTTACTTGATGGCTATGTGGATGGTGAGTATCAAGCTGACCAAGTTATTAAATTGATTGAAAGTTTGCAATCTTTAATTCCTGAACCGCCGAAGTTGGAAAATATCGGCAAAACTTGGATGCTTTCGGGGTGGCTGGAATCTGGGACTAATTTGGAAGCGACAGAATTTGCAAAACTGGTTTACAAGTGTTTGTTTGAAAAAGATGGTGTTTCTCAGGGAAGCGGTGAGTTTTTAGGTGGGAAAGTAGTTGAGTTTTGGGGTGATAAGATTGAGGATAATTGTCAACTGTTGGTAATTTTATATCCCGATGAAGCTGCTTGTCAGGAATGCAGTGATTTTTATTTAAATTGGTTGGATTTGCTGTGCTTCCGCCATAAAATTATCTGGGCTTATGAGAAAAGTCTACTTTTAAAGGATCGATTGGTGAGTAATTACAACGAAATTGTGGAGATGAGGAATACTTCTCGACTCAATCTCCAGAAGCTGATGGATGCGATGGGGAAATTGTCTGATTTTGCGATCGACCTTAATTACCTGGAGTTGCAATATAGTACAATTAAGGTGAATCTGGAAAAGTACGAGAATAAGCTGGTAGAAATTCAAGCTAAGGCTAAGCCTACTGATGATTTGCAGTTTTTGCAGGATTTTTGCGACAAGGCTAAACAACATTATCCCAAACAAATCCAAAAAGATATTGACAATTTTCGTCCTTGTTTGGAAATTTTGCAGAGTCTGACTGATACCATTAGAGGTACGGTTGAGATTCGGAAAGCTGAGAGCGATCGCAATTTTCAAGCAGTTGTCGGTATAGTCGGAGTTGGGCTGTCTACTGGCGGCACGGTAGCCTCTGCGGCTGCTGGTTTCCCAACGGAAATACAAGCAAATCATACTATCAATACTGCCATAAATACCTTGGTGCCAATTTTTGAGCCTGGTTCTGGATTGAGGGTAATTCTGGGATTTAGTATTCTATCTGGGGTAGCCGCTAGTCTGGTGACAGCGATAATTATAGCTGTGTGGCCGCGCATTTTTCGGCGTTAGTTTCGGCGATTAGGAATTACGCAGGAGGCGAGAAACCGGGTTTCGACCTAGATATCTAGTTGAGAATCTGCGATTTTTCAGAGAAACCCGGTTTCTTCAAGAAACCGGGTTTTTTAAGACAATTACCTAACTTTTACCGTTGGCGTTACCATTTCCGCTAGTTAGCAAAACCCGCTTGGCTAAAGGTTCTGGTACTTCTTGTAAACGATCGAACTCCCAATTGAAAAAGCCGACTCCCATTGTTTGCGATCGCAATTCGACGATCGTATCCTGCATTTCTGCTAGCGGCACATAAGCTGTAACTGTATCCCATCCTTTCCAGTTGGATTTTCCTTCGTAGCCGAGAATTTGACCGCGGCGACCGCTCACCAATTGCAGCACCTTTGAGGTAAACTCGTTCGGAGCGTGAATTTCCACTTTGGCGATCGGCTCCAGCAGCACCGGTTCACATTTCGCCATCCCTTCCTGCATCGCTAAACGCGCAGCCTGCTTAAACGCTTGTTCGGAACTGTCAACGGTGTGATAGGAACCGTTTGTTAGCGTCACCGCTACGTCTACCACTGGGAAACCGAGGGGGCCGCGATCGAGATATTCGCGCACACCGACTTCAACGCCGGGAATGTACTGTTTGGGCACGACTCCGCCGACTATTTTGTCGCTGAAATTGAAGCCTTCTCCCCGTGGCTGCGGTTGAATGTCGAGGTAGACGTCGCCAAATTGTCCGTGCCCGCCGCTTTGGTGTTTGTAGCGCCCGTGGATCGAAGATGCTGGTTTGCGGATGGTTTCTTTGTACGGCACTTGTGGTAAGTGAGTTGTCATTGGCAGGTTATACTTACGGCGCAACCTGTCTAAAGCTACTTTCAGGTGGATTTCGCCTTGACCCCAAAGTATAATTTCGTGAGTGTCGCCGTGTTGCTGCCAAACTAAAGATGGGTCTTCTTCGAGCAATTTGGCTAGGGCGCTGCTGAGTTTAACTTCGTCGTTGCGTTTTTCTGGGGCGATCGCCAATGCGTACACCGGTGACATAAGATCAGCTTTTGGCAGATCCATTGTGCGATCGACTGTCAGCGTATCGCCTGTTTTCAAGCCTTCTAGCCGCCCCAAAGCGACTATTTCCCCCCCACTTGCCGAATTCAAACTTTGGGTTTGCTGGCCGATTAAACGGTACAAACCGTTAACTCGCAGCCCGTTCAAAGTTGCTCCGTCTGCTAGGGTGCCCTGCCAAATTCTCACTAACGATAGTTTGCTGCCCTGGGCTGTATAATAGGTTTTCAGGACTTGAGCGCCAACTTTGTCATCACTTTGTATAACACCGCGCCGGGCCGCAGTCGTTTCCGGGGCCGGCGCTTCCCTCAGCAAAGCTTCTAGCAGCGGGCGCACGCCGAAATCTTGTTCGGCGATCCCGATGAATACGGGCACGATTAAATCGGCGCCCAATTCCATCTTTAAATCGCGGGTGATTTCTTCGGTGTCGGGGTTGATTTCTTCGAGCAATTCTTCGAGCAAATGGTCGTCAAAATTGGCCAATTCCTCCAGCATTTGTTGCCGCGCTTCGTGCTCTTGTGCTTTCAGGTTTTCTGGTAGCGGTACGGGATCTGCGGCGGCGCCCGGATGGTAGTGGTAAGCTTGTTCGGTTACTAAGTCGATGAAGCCGACGATTTGTCGGTCTTTGCCGATCGGATATTGGTGAGGTACGATCGGTCTACTGGAAATAGATTTGAGTGCGTTGATGATGTTGATGAAGTTGCTGCCGCAAGTTGTTTCGTCTGTGGAAGCGCGATCGATCTTATTGACAAAAACTAGGTGCGGAATTTCCCAATCATCCAGGAATTTAAACAGGGGTGCGAGGGTGAGAGGTCGATCCGTCACTGGCTCGCAAACTATTACCGCCGCGTCTACACCAATCAGTGCATTGTAAGTTTCTTGGGCAAATTCGATCGAGCCCGGACAGTCAAGAAATGTGAAGCGGACGCCTTCGTATTCAGTGCTGGCGGCGTTAACTTCTGTGCTCATTTTGCGATCGCGCGCTTCCGGCGAACTATCACCGATTGTGTTGCCATCTTTGGCATTACCTTTGCGAGTAATTGCGCCTGTCACTGACAGCAAACTTTCCAGCAGTGCGGTTTTACCGCTTAAATAAGGGCCAACAATTGCAACGTTCCGCGTGGCCCCAATAACTTTTTCGTTCATCTTCCCTCCAACATAAAACTTGTTTTCGATTGCTCCTGGTGCATTGAATTAAATACAATCTTCTAGACTTTTTCCAGGTCAATTTTTATTGCTGTCTAGATTAATTTCAGATTTTGGTATGATTCAATACTTTTGACCCTAGCGTGTTTTGAGTGACAACAACAAAAATTGTAGTTTTTCTTAATATTTGGAGTTTTTAACCGCAGAGAACGCAGAGAACGCAGAGGAAGAGAAGAGAGAGACTAATAATTCCGATTGATATCGCTCTTCCTCTGTCTTGATTTGTCTAATTTCTGAGCAGTCGCAAACCGCTTAATGTTACTATTACTGTAGACCCTTCGTGCCCGATTACACCTAAAGGCATGGTGATATTTCCCCAAAAATTAGCAGCTAATAACAACAGAATGCAACTGAGCGCGAAAACTATGTTTTGTTTGACGACATTTTGAGCGCGACGGCCTAAAATAATTGCCTTTGCTAGTTGTTCCAATCTATCGGCCATTAATACTATATCCGCAGTTTCTAAAGCTACATCGCTGCCAGAAATTCCCATTGCGATTCCTACGGAAGCTTGAGCTAGGGCGGGGGCATCGTTGATGCCGTCTCCTACCATTGCGACGGTTTGATAGTGTTTTTGCAGCTCTTTAATTACCTGCACTTTATCTTCGGGCAAAAGTTCCGCATAGACTTCATTGATGCCTAATTCGCGGGCTATATATTGAGCGGTTTGCTGATTGTCACCTGTCAGCATAATTATATGTTCTATGCCTAAGTTTGTCAAGCGTTTGATCGTGTTTGCGGCTTCGGGGCGGAGTGTATCGGCAACTGCTATGATTCCTAAAAGTCGATCGCCCTTTGCCACCCAAACAACGGTTTTTCCTTCTGCTTGCAACTGCTGACTTACTTGAGTTAACTCCGCAGTCGCTTCCACAAATTCAGCTTTGCCAATTGTGATTATTTGGTTGTTGACTTTACCGATAATTCCTTGCCCGATTTTTGCTTGGACATCAGTTGCGGTTGGGAGTTCTAGTTGTTGCTGCTGGGCGGCTTGGACAATGGCGATCGCGATCGCGTGTTCGGAATAAGTTTCTAAAGCAGCAGCTAATTGCAAAACTTCTGTTTCAGTATATCCTGCTGCTGGGACAATTTGGATAACTTCAGGTTTTCCAGTTGTCAGAGTGCCTGTTTTATCAAAGGCGATCGCCCTAACTTTACCAATTATCTCTAATTGTGCACCACTTTTAAACAAAATTCCTTGTTTCGCCCCGTTAGCAATGCCCGAAAGCAGCGCCGGCATAATCGAAGCCATCAGCGCGCAGGGAGAAGCGACTACTAGGAAAATCAGCGCCCTATAGATAGTATCTTCCCAATTCCAGCCTAAAATAAATGGTGGCAAAATTGCTAATAGCAAGCCTAAACCCACAATTAATCTGGCATAACCGCGCTCGAACTTTTCGACAAACATTTGAGAAGGCGGCGCTTCGGTTTGCGCTTGTTTCACCATCCGAATTACTCGCTGAATTAAACTGCTTTCTGGGGTTTTGTGTACTTCCAGTTGTAGCGCGCCGACACCGTTAATTGTCCCTGCATACACTTCATCGCCGACGGTTTTTTCCACGGGCATAGATTCGCCGGTAATCGAGGCTTGATTCAGGCTGCTAAAACCTTCTACAATTATCGCATCGGTGGGAATGATTTCTCCGGGCTTGACTAAAATGCGATCGCCTATTTCCAATTTGTCGATCGCAATTTCTCGTTCATCCCCATACATCATAACCCTAGCAGTATCCGCAGTCAAACTCATCAGACTGCGAATACTACGTTCAGTACGCTGCATAGCATAACCTTCTAGCGCGCCACTAATCGCAAAGATTAAAATCAACACCGCGCCGTCAACAATTAAATGATATTCTTGCCGCCACAGCCCCAAACTGGCCGCCCCCAAAGCAGCAACAATCATTAACAAATCAACATCTAATTCTCGTTCTTGAAAGAGTGTAGTTAATCCTTCGCGGGCGCTAGAATAACCACCGATCGCATAAGCCGCCGGCAGGATAAATACGGCTAAGCCTAGCCAGCCGAGGTGCAGCGCCAGAGAACCCAAAATTACCAGAAATCCGCACAGGGCGGCAGTTATAGCATCTGGATGTTCTTCTGCTAACTGGGAAAGGCGAGAAATTGATAGAGAATTAGTAGTCATTGGGAAAATTTGATTTGGTAGAATGACTCCTATAGCCTAAACCTTGACATTAATGTCAATGTCAAGAGTAAAATCAAACAAAATTACAAAACTCAATAACCATCCGTACTCATCCGCGTACATCCGCGTACATCCGCTCACATCTGCGGTTAAAAAATCCCAAAAATCCCATGCAAAAATACCTCACAATTAAACAACTTACAGAAGCCGTAAAAGGCCCCATCACCCCTCGGATGGTGCGACACTATCACGCCTTGGGGTTGCTATCTCCCGCAGTGCGATCGACCTCCAACTACAGACTCTACACCCGCAGCGACGTCCAGAAATTGCAAAAAATTGTCGCACTGAAACAGCAAGGTTTTCAGCTTTCTCATATTCGCAAACTCTTAGCAACTGACAGCGAGACTTCCTCTGACGCGCTGATGGGGGCGCTACAACAGCAATATTTGTCTGTCACGCAACAGATTGTTCGCCTCCGACAAACGGCTTTAGCGCTGGAAGGATTGCTGGGGCGGGATATTTCGTGTCAAGCGGTGCAAGCGGGCGCACTGTCGCAATTGAGGCTGTTGCAGGTGGAAACTGAGGGGGGATTGGGTGAATTGGAACAAGTTTGGGATAGTTGGGATGCGGTGGCGCATTCTCACCCGGAGGATTTTGGGGAGTCTTTGCAGCATTTGTTGCCGGATTTGAGCGATCGCTCGGAAATTGAGGTAGACTTGCTGTCAAAGTTGGTATTAGCTTGCGGTGATTGTTCGCTGTTACCGTTTGTGAAGTTGAGCGAAACTGCGATTCAATCTGCTCGCGAAGCCCTGAAAAGTAATTGTCAAATTGTGGCTGATGTTTCGCCTGTTTTTGCTGCTCTCGATCGCACTAGATTAGCACATTTGGGAACAAGTATTGAAACTTTAATTGATGACCCACACATTAATGCTGCTGCGGAAGCGGAACAGGAATTTTGGCAGGAAAAAGCATGGTTTGAACAGTTGTTTAAACTCGAAAAAGGATGTATATTGGTAGTAGGATATGCGCCGTCGGTGTTGATGGCTGTTTGTGAGGCGATCGAGCATCGGGAACTGCAACCGGCTTTGGTGATTGGTATGCCGATCGGTTTTAGTCATTCTCCGATCGCGAAACGGCGGTTAGTGCGATCGGGCGTTCCTTATATTACGACTGTTGGGACTTTTGGCGGCGGATTGTTGGCGGCGGTTGCTTTGAATGCTTTGGTTGAATCTTTGATTGAAAAGCCGAATTGTCATTGTTATCTCAAGTTAAATAAATCAATCTAATTAAACGTAAAACGATCTCGCTTGTTAGATATTCTATCTGAGTCACAATCCTCTCGATCCCCCCTAACCCCCCTTAAAAAGGGGGGAACAAGAGTATTCTCAAAGTCAACCCCTACTCCCCTTCTTAAGGGGGATTTAGGGGGATCGAGACTTCGATACAAATGAGAAAGATAGAGGGTTTTAGTCTTAAGTTGACACCAGTGCCTTACTCGCCCCTACAAGTTTTCAGATGCGATTATTTCAACCCTTCTAGCAATTGATTGCGAGCAGTTTCTAGGGCTGCTTTCAACTTAGTTGCATCGCGGCCCCCAGCTTGCGCTAAATTCGGCCGCCCGCCGCCTTTTCCGCCACAAATTTGAGCAATTCCCCCAATAAACTTCCCAGCTTGCAATCCTTTCTTGTTGACTTCTGGACTAAAAGCTGCTACCAAACTTACTTTGTCTGGTTCGGGAATTGATGCTAAAACTACAGCACTATTTCCGAGTTTTTGCTGCAACCTTTCCGCCGCAGTTTTCAGTGCTTCTGTATCCACATCTCCCAATTCGGCGATGATGATTTTGCAGTCGCCAATCGACTCAGCTTGTGCTAGCAATTGGTCAGATTTAGCGATCGCTAATTCCGACTTCAAAGCAGCCAATTGTTTCTGAGTATCCTTCAATTCGTTCTGCAAATTAGTGATGCGATTTGGCAATTCTTCGGGTTTTGCTTTAAATCGATCGCCCAAATCTCGCACCACCTTGTCCCGCACGTTCAAATAGTCTAACACAGCTTGACCGGAAACTGCTTCTATCCTGCGAATTCCCGATGCTACCCCCGCTTCGGAAACTATCTTAAATAGCCCGATTTCTGCGGTGTTGCTGACGTGGGTTCCGCCGCACAATTCCATCGAAACGCCGGGGAAATCAATCACTCGCACGACGTCGCCGTATTTCTCGCCAAACATGGCGATTGCGCCTTTTTCTCTCGCTTGGGCGATCGGCATTTCGGCAATTTCAGCAACGTGAGCCTCCGCAATCCAGTTATTAATTTGATGTTCAATTTGCTCCAACTCTGCCGCTGTCACCGCCCTTGGAGAATTGAAGTCAAATCGCAATCTGTCAAAGGATACCAGAGAACCAGCTTGAGAAATAGAAGCGTCTACAATTTGCCGCAAAGCTGCTTGGAGTAAATGAGTTGCTGTGTGATTAGCCTGAACTCTGCGACGCCCGCTATTGTCAATTTGTGCAGTCACATTCTCGCCAACTTTCAGCATTCCCCGTTCCACAATCCCGAAATGCACGAAGAAACCCGACTCCTTTTTCACATCATCAACCCTCACCAACAAACTCTCTACATTTTCTCCCTCTGCGCCCTCTGCGCCGCTGCGGTTAAAATAACCCTTATCCCCAATTTGTCCCCCCGATTCTGCATAAAACGGCGTGGGATTCAATACAACTTGTACCTCGGTTCCAGCGGCTGCTTCTGTAACAGATTTGCCGTCTACTAAGATAACTTCCACCTTAGCTAAACTCGATAATTTCCCATAACCAACAAACTCTGTTACCTGGATACTTTCAGCCAATTTATCCAAAGAACCCTGGACGGTTAAATCAATAGTTTCGCGCCCTTCTTTTCCGCGAAGTTGCTGTTCTTTCATCTGCGCTTCAAAACCCAGCAAATCGACAGTAATTCCCTGTTCTTCGGCAATTTCTTGAGTCAATTCTAAGGGGAAACCGTAGGTATCGTAAAGGGTGAAAGCATCGGGGCCGCTGATTTGTTGGTTTTCTTGCTGTTTTGTGCGATCGACAATTTCTGACAGCAGTTTTTCGCCCCGTTCCAAAGTTTTGAGAAACTGCGATTCTTCCCTTGCTAATTCAGCTTTAATTGCTGCTTCCCGCTGGCGCACGTTCGGATACACGCTCTCGGAAAGGGCGATCGCACTTTCGGCCACCCGCACCGTAAATTCCCCTTCAATTCCAATCAGCCGCCCGTGGCGCACCACCCGGCGAATCAACCGACGCAAAATGTAGCCCCGCCCCACATTCGACGCCCGAATTTCATCAGCAATCATGTGGACGACAGCCCGAATGTGGTCGCCAATTACTTTTAGCGAAACCTTGGTTTTTTCATCGCTATTAGCATAATCAATCCCGGCCATTTCCGCAGCAGATTGGAGGATCGGAAAAATCAAATCTGTTTCGTAATTATTGGGGACTTTCTGGAGGATTTGCGCCATCCGTTCCAATCCCATTCCAGTATCAATATTTTGATTTTGCAGCGGTGTTAAATTGCCCTCTGCATCTTTATTGTACTGCATGAATACCAGGTTGTAAAATTCGATAAATCTGGTATCATCTTCTAGGTCAATATCCTCGCCTCTTTCTGGGTGAAAATCATAGTAAATTTCCGAACAGGGGCCGCAGGGCCCAGTGGGGCCGGAATTCCAGAAGTTGTCGTCTTCTCCCATGCGCTGGATGCGATCGCCCGGAATGCCGATTTCGTCGCGCCAAATTGCAAAGGCTTCGTCATCTTCGCGGAAGACGCTAACCACTAAGTTTTCCGCCGGTAAACCGAAGACTTCGGTGGAAAGTTCCCAAGCCCAGGCGATGGCTTGTTTCTTGAAGTAATCCCCGAAGCTGAAGTTACCCAACATCTCAAAAAATGTGTGGTGACGGGCGGTGCGGCCGACGTTTTCGATATCATTGGTGCGGATGCACTTTTGGGATGTGGTGGCGCGGGGAGATGCGGCGGTGCGCTGTCCGAGAAATATTGGTTTAAATGGTAGCATTCCGGCGATCGTCAGCAATACTGTCGGGTCTTCGGGCACTAATGAAGCACTCGGTAAGATTTTATGTCCCCGCTGGGCATAAAAGTTGAGGAATGTTTCGCGAATTTGGCTACCGCACAGAAACTGAGGAGAAATAGACATGACAAAAACAATTAAGTATGTAAAGATGTAGCAGGAATAGAACTTACATCTATGTGGATATTTATATCATTATAATGAGTAATGTAAAGACCTATCAAGTTTTGCAAATTATGCTTGCCAGTCTGGAAAGGTCATGGTAGCTTAATAGTAGACACCTGGATAGAAAAAGAAAGGAGGTCGCTCATACTTATCAACGTTATCAACACATTTCCCGGATATAGACATGGTGTCTCCGGTCTAGATTCCGAAAGCGGCCGAAATTAACCGAACACAACTTAGAATAGTGGTAACACTGCTGATCTAGCAGTAACGCCAAAACGCAGTCGAGTCAGACCTAGTGTGATGTCGGATTAAGAGTAAAGCTGCACAAGTTGTACACCCTAGTAATTAATTGTTCTCAATCGTCCATAGATCTCGTTTGTTAGAAAAGTTACGGTTCTCATACTATTGGGCCTGGTCACTGTCGATCGGGCCCTAAGTTTTGTGATGGTAGAAGGGAGAGGGGGAAAGGGGGAGTGGGGAAGAGATGGAGAGGGAGAGGGGGGAGTGGGGGAGAGAGGGGGAGGGGGAGAGGTAGAGGGAAAGATGGTGAAATGGGCCAAGATAGTTGCGATCGGCACTAAATAATCCTGTCGAAACGTGATACATAGTTAGATGTGTGTTCGCGATCGCTGCTGGTTAGCGGTGGGTAAGGTGCTGTGCTTTAGCTACAGTCAAGATGCGATATCATGGAAAATGTCAATACAAGACACTCAACATCTAAGCTAGAGTCTGCTTAAACGGCTCGACTGGCGGTTTCAAAAAAAAATCTAGCACAGTTCTCAAATTCACAATTTTCGGAGATCCGAGGTACAATCATGGCCGAAATAACTAAAGAAGAAATGCGCGAACGGCTGGGAAATATCGACCAGATCCGAGATATAATTTTCGGGGCGCAGCTTAGAGAATACGACAATCGCTTCGACAAAATAGATTCCGACTTGTCGATGATGCAGCAAGATATGCAAGCTCGCATCGAACAGGTAAGAACAGTTCTTTCCACAGAAATGAGGACAGCAGTTGATTCATTAGAAAAGAAAATTAAATCAATCACCTTAAATACCCAAGAAGAAAGCGCCGATCTGCGGCAGCAAATCGATCGCATTAACCGAAAATTTTCGAGCAGCATTGAAGCCCTCGATGAGGCTATAGACAATCAAACAGGTTCGATTCGTGACGAACTCTCTCAAACCAGAGAGCGGCTGTCCGAAGAAACTCGCATTCTGAAAACACAAGTTTTTGAAGAACTCGATCGGCGCTTTTCTATGCTCAGAGAGGTGAAAGTTTCCAGAGACGATATGGCAGAAATTCTGTTTGAACTTGGTATGAGGCTCAAAGGAACTGAATTTGCGCCGGAACTTAAAGGAGTTGCCGATAATAAGTTAAACAACGAATTTTTGTTACCGGAGCGCCACCATCACGGATAATAACGCATGGCTTTACCTAAAGAAGAACCGACGGTTGAAAATCAGTTAGAGGGTTTTGTTTCTAAACCAGACTCACTCACTGCGAGGGTCTCAACTGATATTGAACCGTTGCTGAATCTGCTGATAGAGCTCAAAATTGTTGCAGGTTCAGACTGGCAGAATGCAGAGTCTGAACCTGATAGCATCGCTCAAAATCCTCAAGCTCAGGTACTCGGCGGCTTGAACGATTTGTTAGCTAGTTATGAGGAAGTTGCAGCAAGTGTCAAGCCAGAAACCCTCGCTCCCGAACCGGATTCTAGCGATCCTCTGGCTTTTATAGACGAGTTCAAAAGTTGGCTATTCGTTACTGAGAAACTCACGAGTGCTGAACTGGAAAAAAACTATTCCTCAGTTAATACTATAGATGTTTTGGCGATCGACCAGGCGGATTTAGACCAGGAATCGCAGCAGATTCAGGACTTGTCTAGCTTGAAAATTCAAGATGCTCCACAGGAAGTACAGACAAAAAAATCCGAGGAGGGCGATCGCAATTTAGAGAATTTAACATATCCCGAAATAATTCCACATGATCCCGTAGTTACAACAGCCTCATCACCACCAGAAACCGGATATTTAGATGCTGCGGTGGCTTCGGCTCTAGAAATGCCAAACTTACTAGAACAGCCGATCGCGCGAGGGCGACCGACAGAGATATTGGGACAAATAAAACAGGATATAAATGAAGCCGACAGCGCGATGGAAATGCTGCAAAATCTGATTTTCGGCTCCCAAATATCAGATCTAGAGCAAGTGAAAAATCTCCTCGCAGAGAACGATTTGCCGGGAGTGCGGAACCTGATGGCAACAATCGACGATAAATTAGAAAAATTGGAGCACCAAATTTACGATCCCCAACAGTTAATCGCGCTGCTCCTACCTTGGATCGCAGAAATTATCAGCCGCAAAATAACTGATTCCAAGGAAGAAGTAGTGCAGGCGGTCGTGCCAATGATCGCCGACGTGATTAGGGCGACAACTGTGGAAAATAAGCAGGCCATGAGCGCCGCTATAGCTGAATTACTCCCCGAAGCACTTGCTCAACAAATACATAATTCGCCAGCAGAAATTGCTCATGCGATCGCCCCGGAAATCGGCATTGCAATTAAAGAGCAAATTCGCCTTGACAAAGAGGCGATCGCTCAAGCCCTAGCGCCGGAAATGGGCAAAGCGATTACAGCCCAAATTGAACTCGAACGCGACGCAATGGTGGATGCCCTCTATCCCGTAATTGGCAGTACGATCTCTAAATACATGGCAGAAGCTATCAAGACAATCAATGAAAAAGTGTCAAATACCCTCAGCTTTGAAGGATTTCAGCGCAAAATTCGCTCCAAAGTACAAGGAGTTTCCGAAGCCGAATTAATCCTCCAAGAATCAATGCCCTTTACCGTCCAAGCAATATTCTTAATTCACAAAGCATCAGGCTTGGTAATTTCCGAAGCTCAACACTCAGGAAACTACCAGTTAGAATCGGAAATGGTAGCAGGAATGCTCACAGCTCTTCGCAGCTTTGTTAACGAGTGCATCATTCAGCCAGGAGAAATTTCCGAACTCAATCAAATTGAATATGGTGACTCCAAGATTATGCTAGAAGTAGCGGGATACTGCTACATGGCAGTCGTAATTAAAGGAGAACCGCCACAATCGTTTATCGACCAAGTGCGGCAAACAGTCAGTAATCTGATCCTAAATTACGCTAAATTAATTCATGAGTTTAACGGCGATCCCGATACGATACCGGAGTCGTTGCACCCGTCGATCAAAAAATTATTTGACCAGCATAACCAGCAAAAAATAACTAAAAAGCCGATCGCCCTGATCGGCCTTTGCGGTGCAGTGCTGAGCTTAATTTTAGTACCTTGGGGAATCTATCAGTACCGCAGCAACATTGAGCGCAGCCTCGAAGCAAATGCCATTTCAGCTTTAGCATCGGCTCCCGAATTAGCAGTTTACCGCTTAAACGTTGATGTGGAGGGCGAAACCTTAAAGTTAACCGGAAAGTTGCCAAATCCAGAATTGCGGACAAAGGCTGAAAAAATAGCTGCATCAACTGCACCAAATTTGAAATTAGATAATAAAATAGTCGCTGTAGATGTACCTCCCGATCCCGTTTTGACAGCGGCTGAGGTGCAGCGAATCACCGCTGTTTTGAACAAAATGGAGGGCGTGTCTATTTCTAGTCGGTATGGCGATCGCAGAGTTACAGTAGAGGGAACTGTGATGCAGGCTGCAGACGCTCAGAAAATTGCTCAGTCTCTGAAGCAAATTCCCGGAGTTCAGTCGGCGATCGGCACTGTTAAATTAAATCCGTTGAAAATTGCAACCCGCATCTATTTCGAGCAGGGAATAGCCAGATTAGACTCTACACATCAAGAGACAATTGTCAATATCAAAGATTTTCTTAAACAGCATCCTCAAAAACGTATTAAGATAATTGGTCATAGCGATCGCGTTGGTGAAGCTACCGCCAATCAGCAGTTGGCGCTGCTTCGCGCCGAAACAGTCCGAGATGCCCTCGTGCTGCAAGGAGTTGATCCGAAGCGCCTCCAAGTCTTCGGTAGCCCAAATCCTCCTGCTGGCGTGGAACCAAATCAACCGCTACTGTTAAGCAGATGCGTGCTATTTGAACCAATAACTAAGAGCATAAACGGCCAATAACTATGTCAGTTACTATATCTAAAAAAATGTGCATGATCGGGGATTTTGGCGTGGGTAAAACCAGCTTAATCCGCCGTTTTGTCGATCGGCAATTCAGCGACCAGTACCTGAGCACTGTCGGAGTAAAAATTTCCCGCAAAAGCGTAGAATTATCAGGTGTAAAACAGCGGGAAAACGTCACAGCCCAGTTGCTGATTTGGGACTTAGAAGGGCATACAAAATTCAAAGGAATCGCCCCGACTTACTTGCAGGGTTCAGGCGGCGTTTTAATAGTTGCCGATGTCAGCCGCCCAGAAACAGTCGAACGAATTTCCGAACACATTCAGCTTTTTTCTTCAGTTAACCCTAAAGGAGCAATTATCATCGCTTTGAACAAAGTAGACTTGATTGACGAAGAAAAATTGGCCCTGCTAGTCGAAATTGCCCATTCAATAGGTCAAGACAAAGTAATAGCAGTTTACACAACATCTGCGAAAACAGGAAAAGACGTTGATGAAATTTTTCATAAACTAGCTTATACAATGGTATAACAAGCATGAACCTCTTGTTGAAAAAACTCCTAAGCCCGCGACAAACTGAGTATTTTATTGTCAATGAAAATTTCATCATTCAGGAAACCTCCGCTTCTGTGCAGCAGTGTGTAGACTTACACGGCGGTCAAATCGAATTTTCCAGCGGAACAGGGTTAGGTACTACTTTCATAGTAACAATTCCCTTTGACAAACAGACGCAAATATAGCCTTTCTCAGTAACAGTGCGGTGCACGCTTGATAAGCGGGCATAGGCATAGGGCATAGGGCATAGGGCATAGGGCATAGGGCATAGGGCATAGGGCATAGGGCATACCTCACCAAGATTGAGAAATGCTATAGATTAATCTCAGATTCCTTGATCGGGCGCATTTACTACTAAAAATCAGACATGAAAACCCTGTTTAAAAAACTGTTGGTTCCCCACCACTTGGAGTATCTGGCACTGGATAGAGACTTTTTAATCCAAGAAATCTCTCCCAAAGTGCAGCGGTTTGCAGACTGTCCCAAGGAAGTGACGACGGGAAATGATGTCCGCATTCCATTTCCAGAATTGGTAGGAAGTGAAGAAATTTTAATCGATATTTTTGAAGGGCGTTTGCCAAATTTTGAGTTAAAAGCGATGACGCGGGTTTTCGAGAATAACTCGCGGCTCTATTTTGATATGTACATAGTCGATTTCCCAACTGACGAAAATTATCAAACATTGATTATATTTTTTGAAGACGTAACAGACAGGATGGGTTTGGAACAAACTCTTGTTCAGGCTACCAATGAAATGAATATTTTATTGAGTACCTTAGCAGCTACTAATAAGTATGTTGAAAAAATTATTACTTCAATGGCAGAAGTTTTGTTGGTGACAACGGCGTCGGGAAAAATTAAAAAAGTCAATCAAGCGGCTCAAGATTTGTTTGGTTACAGTGAATCGGAATTAGTAGGACGAAAAATAAATGCGATCGCGGCGGAGGGCGAATCTTTGTACGCAGTCAGCCAGCAGCCTCAATTATCTCAAACTAACACTGAAGTAATTTGCTTGCGGAAAACTGGAGAAAGACTGACAGTGGCCTTTTCCTGCACAGCGATTCCGACTGAGATTAAGAGTATTTCTGAAGCAAAGGCTACCGTTCAAGATTTCGTGTACATTGGCCGCGATGTTACAGATAAACAGCGAGCCAGCAAGCGAAAAGTAGTTCAGTATGCTACTACCCGGAGCCTCTCGGAATGCGAAACAGTCAAAATGGCGATCGCAGAAATTCTCCCTGTAGTTTGCCATAGTTTGGGATGGCAAGCTGCCGAACTTTGGATGCCAGAAATAGGCGAAAAACTGCTGTCAGCAACTAAGAGAAAAATTCCGATTTCCGATCCAAATTTGCTCCGGTGCGTCGCCCGTTGGACAAAACGCTCAATTTCCATTCCCAAATTTGTAGAAGTTGCCGAACAAATGACATTTGCAGTGGGGGAAGGATTTACCGGTCGCGTTTGGGGCAGTGGTTCCTCTGAGTGGATTGCAGATGTGGCAGAAAACGACACATTTATACGCAGAGAAATTGCCGCTGAAGAAGGAATCCACGGAGCTTTTGGCTTCCCAATTTTGGGTGACTACGACCAGGAACTGTCGGCGAGGTCTGTTTTGGGAGTGATGACTGTCTTCAGCCTAGAAGTGCAGTCTTTTGATGAAGAATTGCTCCAGACAATGACAACAATTGGCAGCGAAATCGGTCAATTCATCAAGCGCAAACAAGCAGAATCTGCCCTGCGGGAAAGTGAAGAAAAACTGCGAGACTTATTTGAAAATGCTAGTGACTTAATTCAAAGCATTGGAGCCGACGGTAATTTTTTGTACGTCAATCGGGCTTGGGAAAAAACTCTCGGATACAGTGAAGCAGAGATTGCTAGTATGACAGTTTTTGACATTATTCATCCCAATAGTTCCCAAGAGTCTATAGATATATTATATCAAGCTATTAACAAGAAAACCATCTATGAAAATACATTTTATCCCGACTCGATTCAAGCAATATTTATTACCAAATACAACCAACCAATCTGGCTGGAAGGGAGCATAAGCTGTAAATTTGCCGAGGGTCAGCTAGTGGCAATTCGTGCCATTTTGCGAGATATTACCGCCCGCAAACAAGCCGAAGATGCCCTCGCAAAATCTGTGTCTTTGCTGCAAGCAACGTTTGATTCTACTGCTGACGGGATTTTGGCCATCGATCGCACTGGCAGAATAGTCACTTACAATCGAGAATTCGTAGAAATGTGGGGCATACCCAACGAAGTGATGGCACTGCGAGACGACGCAACAATGGTCGCCTTTGTGCTAGAACAACTTAAAGAACCCGAAGCATTCCAAGATAGAATAGAATCGCTTTACGAGCAGCCAGAAGCGGAAAGTTACGACTTGTTGGAATTTAAAGACGGCAGATATTTTGAACGCTATTCTGAACCCCAGTGGCTGGGAGATAAAATTATCGGCAGAGTTTGGAGTTACCACGACATCACTGAACGCAAGCAAGCAGAAGATGCCCTCCGGGAAGAACAGGAAAAATCCGAAAAGCTGCTGCTAAATATATTGCCGAAGGCTATAGCAGAACGGCTGAAACGAAACGAAACTACTATTGCAGAATACTTTCCAGAAGTGACCGTTTTGTTTGCAGATATTGTGGGCTTTACACACTTGTCTACCCTGATGAATCCCATCGACCTTGTGGAGTTGCTCAACCAAATTTTTTCAAGCTTTGACATGATTTGCGATCGGCTCGGCTTAGAGAAAATTAAGACAATTGGTGACGCCTACATGGTAGTAGGAGGATTACCGGAGCCTAGGGCGGATCACGCCGAAGCGATCGCCCAAATGGCCCTAGATATGCAAAGAGAAATAGCTCGATTTAATGCTCACAATAACAAATATTTCAGCATCCGCATCGGCATCCACAGTGGCCCGGTTGTTGCGGGAGTAATTGGCATCAAAAAGTTTATTTACGATTTGTGGGGTGACACGGTAAATATTGCTTCCCGCATGGAATCTCACGGTTTGCCTTGGCGGATTCAAGTCAGCGAAGATACTTATAAGTTATTGGAACACAAATACTTATTTGATGAGCGGGGAACGGTTAATGTTAAAGGCAAAGGGGCAATGACAACTTATTTGCTTATTGGTGAAAAATAAGCTTTGTCATTAGTCATTAGTCATTGGTCATTAGTCATTAGTCATTGGTCATTGGTAATTGGGAATAGGTAATTGGGAATGGGGAATTGGGAATGGGGAATTCGTAATTCGTAATTAGTTATTGGTTATGGGTTATTAGTTATTAGTTATGGGTTATTAGTTATTCTTAGTAATTGGTAATGATTTATTAGGAATTGAACACAACTCACAACTAACAATCAACAAATAACAACTCACAACTCACAACTCACAACTCACAACTCACAACTCACAACTCACAACTAACTACTGAGTAAAAGTATTGCTAAAGTTAGTTTAGCAACCGAAACAAGTCAAGACTCATGGAACTTGCCAATTTGCCAATATTTTCATCATCACCCCTAGAAGCGATCGATCGCCATCCTCTGACAGTTGCACCGGAAACTAGGCTTGTAGATGCGATCGCCCTGATGAGTCAGGCGATCGATCCTGGTGCGCTACCTAATGCACAACCGCTGCTAGACTCAAGGGGAACAGCAAAAGCATCGACTGGTTGTCTCCTAGTTATCGATGGAAATCAGCTAGTTGGACTGCTAAGCGAGGGAGATGTGGTGAACTTAATCGCCACAGAATCCTGTTGGCAAGAAAGGAAAGTTGCCGACGTAATAAAGCGGAATTTTATGACTCTGAAAGTATCGGAATTTACAGATGTTTTGACAGCAATTAACCTATTTTGTCAACACTCCATCGACCAATTGCCAATCATAGACGATGGAGGTCAGTTAGTAGGTTTAGTAACTGAAAAAAACCTGCGATTAGAAATGTACAATCTGGTAAAAATGTGGCAACAAGAAGTTGTACATCTGCTGGAAAAACCCTCTAAAAAATTAGAAAATAAGTCAGAAATCGAACAAGGAGTCAGCTACGAAAAACAGGTCGAAAATGATGTTTTGCGGGAGAGCGAATCCCGCTACCGGGAAATTGTGGAAGACCAAACCGAACTGATTTGCCGCTACCTACCCGACGGCAGAATGACATTTGTTAATGAAGCTTACTGTCGTTATTTTGGTGTGCAACCAGAAGACTTGCTGGGTAATAGCTTTATACCAATGATTTTAGGAGAAGACCGAGAATATTTTTGGGAGCAATATAATTTGCTGTCTCCTGAAAAGCCATTTTTTACTTCCGAACACCGAGTGATTTTGCCCAGCGGCGAAATTCGCACTCAGCAGTGGATCGATCGGGCTATATTTGACGAGACGGGACAAATCATTGAGTATCAAGCTGTGGGCAGGGATGTGAGCGATCGTAAACAAGCAGAAACCTATGAGCAACAACTCAACGCAGAGTTAGAACAGCGAGTCCAGCATTGCACTGAACGGTACGAACTGGCAGTTACAGCAGGCAAATTAGTCGAAGAGAAACTGCGAAACTCCGAAGCAGAACTGCAAGCACTTTTTGATGCGATGACCGATATTGTGCTGGTGCTCGATGCCGAAGGTCGCTACGTCAAAATCGCACCCTCGGCGGCCTCACTGCTGTACAAACCCTCTGAAGAATTGCTGGGCAAAACTGTCGTGGAAGTTCTACCATTGCCAGAAGCCGAACTCTGTCTCAGCTACATAGAGCGCACGCTGAGAACTCAGCAGACGGAGAGAATTGATTACACTCTGGAAATTGGTGGTAAGTTAATCTGGTTTGAGGCAAGTATTTCGCCCTTTGGGGTCGATCGAGTAATTTTGGTAGCGCGAGACATTACTCAGCGTAAATTGACAGAAGCTGCACTGCAAAAGAGCGAGGAAAAGTTTCGCAACTTATTTGACGATGCTCCGATCGCCCTGAGTTTGGCAAGGGTGGGCGACTTTCGCATGGTCAAAGTGAATGAGGCTCACCGCCAGATGTTCGGCTACAGCGACTCAGAGTTGGCGGCAATGAGTTTTGCTGATGTCACCCACCCAGAAGATTTAGAAGCAGATTTAGAGCAAGTCAAGCAGCTTGTAGAAGGCTATATTCCTCGGTTCCAAATAGAAAAACGCTGTAGGAAAAAGAACGGCGAATTGATCTGGGTCAACTTGACGGTGACACTGATTCGCGCTCTGGATGGCAGTCCCCTTTACACTATGGCTGCGATCGAAGATATCAGCGATAGCAAGGCAGCAGAATTGCAATTACAGCAGTTGAAAGAACGGTTGCAATTTTTGCTGGCTTCTAATCCGGCGGTAATTTTTACTGTCTCGCCTGAAGGGGATTTTGGTACTACTTATATTAGCGATAATGTGAGGGCGATCGTCGGTTACAACCCGGAAGATTTTTTAGCGGATGCTTATTTCTGGTGCTGTCACATTCACCCTGAAGATCTCATGCAATTTTTAGTTGCTTTATCGGATTTATCGGAGCAAGAAAATCGTATTTGCGAGTATCGTTTTTTGCATAGAGATGGAATATACCGCTGGCTGCGGACGGAACTAAAATTATTAGTAGACAGTAGGAAAAAACCGATCGAAATTATTGGTTACGCCGCCGACATCAGCAATTCCAAATGTGCCGAAATCACCCTGCAGCAGCAGTTCGAGCAAGAGCGGCTGGTCGAGGCGATCGCCCGTCGTGTCCGCCAGTCTTTGCAATTAGAGGAAATTCTCAACACAACTGTTGCCGAACTTCAGCAAGTATTGCTAGCCGATCGAGTTTTGGTTTATCAAATTTTACCCGATGGTCGTGGCCAAGTCATTGCGGAAGCCGTTGCAGACGGATGCAGTCACATCCTGAATACTATTTTTTCAGCAGAGGCTTTAGGGCTAGCCAACTACCAGGATTATTTACAATTTCCCATTGATGATGTATCTGAGCAAGAGGCACTGATTTCACCTGGTTTGATAGATTTATTGCCAGAAATTGAAGTCAGGGCTAAGTTAATAGTGCCAATTTTTCAGCTAAATCAACTCTGGGGATTGCTGATTGCTCACCAGTGCGATCGAGACCGGAATTGGCGAGAATGGGAAGTAAATTTATTTCAGCAATTAGCTAATCAATTAGCGATCGCCATTCAGCAATCTCTGCTTTACCAGCAATTGCAAGCTGAACTGAGCGATCGCAAACAAGCTGAAGAAAATTTAAAGACATCCCTGAAAGAAAAAGAAATTTTGCTCAAAGAAATTCACCACCGCGTCAAAAACAATCTCTGCGTAGTCGCCAGTCTTTTAGAACTGCAATCTGAAACCGTTGCTGACCCGCAGCTAGCCAAAATGTTTGAAGAAAGTCAGAATCGCCTTTACTCTATGGCTCTGATTCACGAGAAACTCTACCGCTCTAAAAATCTGGCTAAAATTAATTTTGGTGAATATCTCGAAGATTTAGTCACTAATTTATTTCACTCTTACAATATTAGCGATCGCCGGATTGAGTTGGAGGTATTGGCTGAACCGATTTTCCTGAACCTTGAGACTGCTACTCCCTGCGGTTTAATTGCTAATGAATTGGTCTCAAATACCTTGAAACACGCTTTCCCGGCTCGCGCCAATGGTACTGTTAGTGTAGAATGCTATCAAACGGGCGAGGGAGAAATTCACCTCTTAGTCAAGGACAACGGCGCTGGTTTTCCGAAAAACTTAGATTTTCGGAAAACGGGATCGATGGGTTTTCAAGTAGTCTGTACTTTAACCGAGCAGCTAGAAGGAACTCTTGAATTATCAGGAGAAATCGGCACTACGTTTCACTTAAAATTTCATGAATTAAAATATTCTCACAGGTTGGCCAAGTAAGAACTATGAATAACCCAGAACAAATCACTACTATTTTAATTGTAGAGGACGAACTTTTGATCGCCAAAAATTTGTCCTCAAAATTAGAAAAATTGGGATACAAAATTATAGATATCGTTTCTTCAGGAGCCGATGCTATACAGCGGGTGGATGAAATTAAGCCAGATTTAATCTTGATGGATCTAGTCATCAAAGGCGACATTGACGGCATAGAAACAGCAGCTATAATTAATCAAGAATTAGATATCCCAATTATCTATACAACTGCCTATGCAGACGACGAAACATTGCAGAGAGCAGAAAATACGGGTGCTTACGGCTACCTACTCAAACCGATTAAAGAAAGAGAACTGCACGCCACCATTAAGATAGCACTGAGCAAGCACAAAGAAGCACTGAGAATGCGAAATTTAATTGCATTAGCAGCAGCGCAGAGCGAAAAAAAATCGCAACTTCTTTCAATGGCATACCACGATTTAAACACTCCCTTAACTACCATACAGTTATCGGCGGAAATGCTGGAAGATTTGGCACCGGGTGGGACGCCAGTCACCATAAATAAAAATGTCGATCGCATTAAAAAAGCGGTCAGCAATATGAGTGAATTGCTCGAGGATATTTTAACTATCGGCAAGGCAGAGTCAGGGAAAATTGAATTAAATTTAAAGCCCGTAAATTTGATTTATTTATGCACCTCGATTTTGGCAGAAATGCAACCGATTGTCACTCATAAACACCGAGTAACTTTACAAATTAAAAAAGAACCCCTCCACGCTGTTCTGGATGCAAAATTGCTCAACTACCTCCTGATTAATTTGCTATCAAATGCCATAAAATATTCTCCCGATGGCGGCACAATCAGTCTAGAATTAAACTGCGATGACCAGCAGGTCATTTTTGGCGTCCGAGATCAGGGCATTGGCATTCCACTCGAATATAGAGGGAAACTTTTTCAGCAGTTTGAACGAGCTGCTAATGTAGGTAATATTAAAGGCTCGGGGTTGGGACTCTGCATTGTCAAACACATAGTTGACCTGCACGGCGGTACAATAAGTGTGGAAAGTGCGATCGGTAAAGGTACTGCATTTACTGTCTCCCTACCTTTATATAGTTGAGTGTTGATTGTTGACAGTTGTTGAGTGTTGACAAGGGAATATTTTGATTTTACTTTAAGCTTTTTATCAACAGGCTTTCTGGCCTGTTCCACAAGCAAGAAATTTCTTTCCTACTGTTTTATGAAGTGTAGGGACACGGCAATGCCGTGTCCCTACGGGTTTATGAAGTGTAGGGACACTCCAGGAGCCCATTAGTGTCAACTTAAGCCTGAAACCCTTGAGAAATCTGGGTTTTACGCCAAGTCTAGATCCCCCTAAATCCCCCTTAAGAAGGGAGTAGGGTGTGAGTAGGGGGTGACTTTGAGAAGACTCCTGTCCCCCCCTGGTTGTTGGGGGACTTTGAGAAGACTCCTGTCCCCCCCTTCTTAAGGGGGGCTAGGGGGGATCTAGACTTGGCTATGAACGAGGGATACCAAGGCTTTCAGGCTTAAGTTGACACCAATAGGCACGCGCTTAGTGTCCCTACGGGGATCGATAGGCGGGTGTACTTCATCAACATGGAATCTGCTGTAATTCAGGACTAAATTCCTGACTACAAACCTATTGATTGTCCGAGCCAATCGAGATAAGCCTCGCTACCGGCGACAATCGGAATAGCAATAATTTCGGGAACTTCATAGGAATGCATTGCCCGCACTTTTGTTTTTAAATCCTCAAATTTAGCCAAGTCAGTTTTCATCACCAACTGCCACTCAGCAGCGGAATGAATCTCGCCTTGCCAAGCATAAATAGAGCGAATTGGCGACAAACTCACACAAGCAGCTAGCTGATTTTCAACTAGAGATTTTGCGATCGCCTCTGCCTCCACCTCCGAATCAGCAGTTACCAAAACTACCACAAAATTACTGTTCATAGTGATTAGTCAATCCTTAACGATCGACATTAATGATTAATTTGCAACTTCAGGCGCACAGTGCCCTTTAATCCTGCCGGAGGTTGCCAGGAAGTTAAAGCTCGCTTGAGAGTCTCAATGGCGTCAGTTGCTTGCAGCGTCGAGGCTTGAGAATCGATCGCCACTCGGACAACCCGGCCATCTTGTACCCACAACTCCCACACTGTCTCGCCACTAACTCCAGTGGGGAGAGTCACAGATTGCAGGTATTGAGTCAAAAGTGCGATCGCCCCGGCATCCAACCCTTCGGCACTGACTATTTGCAAGGGAGAAGTGCTTTGCTGCGGGCGTTGCAAATCCCCGTAACCTCTTTCCCGCACAGGAAGTGGCGCCGACGGTGACAAAAGCCGAGTCGGGGTGACACTGCGAGTGCCGCCTCTAGTTGGCCCGATCGCCTCCTCCGACTCAAAAATACCTTCATAGCTCACCCCCTGTGGCAATTCTACAGGCACTTGGACTCGCCGACGCGATCCATCTGGTTCGACTCGCACTTCTTCGCTCACAGCCACAAACGCCGTGTATTCTGACAGCAAGCGATAAGTCAGAGCAGTATTAGTCACAGATTCCACGACAGATTTCGTCTCGCCACCAAACATTTGATTCATTAAATCTTTAATGCGCGATCGAGCCCAAAGTTGAGCGATCGCCTCATTGCCAAAATCAGTATTTGCGACTGTCGCGGGATTTGACTCCCGCAGCCGCACGCTGACGGAGGGAGCAAAATTAACTGGTAAAATCTGTTCGTAAGTTTTACCCCCAGCCTGAGTGCCACGGATGCGAAGTTGGCCGCTGGTGCGATCGCCCTTTCTGCCAAACAAAACTAGAGGCTGACTAGCAAATAAATCCGGTGGCGCGATCGGATAAATATCCGGTTTTTCCCCCATTCCTTCCCAACTAATTTGAAGCTCAGTCAATACCGGATTATTAATTTGGCGAAAAAACTTTTCTGCCGCTTCTGCCGACGGTTCATCTTGACGAATTACTTGAGATGTGCCTCTTCCCACTTGGGCCAAACGGTCGATCAAAAACCGATTCACAGAACCGCCAACACCAAAACAGTAGAGTCTATTTCCCGGTTTCAGACTCCGCTGAACAAAAGCCAGCACCTCATTTTCGCCACCGATATAACCATCAGTGATTAATACAATACTCCGCAACCTTCCTGTTTTTGGAGCCGGAAAATCCATCACGGTTCGGATGCCGTTTAGTAGTTCCGTGCCGCCGTTTGCTTGCAAGTTGTCGATATAATTAATTGCCCTTTGTCGATTTGACGCCGTATTTGCTAAAGGAGCAGTTGAAAGTGCTTTTGCAGTGTTGGCAAAATCAATAATTGTAAAAGTATCGTTGGGATTTAAACCTTGAATAAAGCGGCGCATCAACTCCTGAGATTTTGCCAGCGGTTCGCCCTGTTGAGAACCGGAAGTATCCATCAAAAACACAACATCTTTAGGGACAATCTCATTACTTTTATAATTCAAGGCCGGAATCAGATAAGCTGCAAAATGCCCGCCCCGATTGTCAGCTTGAGTCAGGACTGTTGCTTGAGTATTTTCGCCCGCTACTCGATAGCGTAAAATTAAATCTTTATTGGGAATTGTGTCAGAATTGGCTAATTTAACGCTAACTATCTTACCGCTGCGATCGGTGACAATTTGATGAGAAGTAGAGCGGACATCCCTAATCGGAATTCCGCTATCTATTTCTACCGAAACAGCGATATCGTGACCCGATCGCGTTCCCGGAGGCATGACAGGCGGGTTAATGCGATCGGCATCAGAATTAACCCCCCCCTGCCCCCCCCTTGCTAAGGGGGGGGTTGGATTCAGATCGCCCCCCCTTGGTAAGGGGGGGTTGGGGGGGATCGAATTTCTCCCAATATAGCGAGGCCCTACCACCATTGGAAACACAAATTCGTAATCGCCGCCGACAAATTTGAGACTTTCCGTGTAGCGAATCGTAACTTCAATTTTTTCCCCCGGTTTGATATTAGCGAGAGACTGAGTAAAAATATTGTCCCGTTCTTGTTCCAGCAAACCCGCAGTGCGGCCTTGCTGTCTGGCTTTTTCGTAAATTTCTAAAGCTTCATCGCGCCGTTTGATATCAGCTTTAATAGTTCGTGAGCCTATTTTAATTTCCATGTCATCCACCGCCGCTTCGTCGGGTAAAGGAAACACATAAACAGCTTCTAAAGGTTCGGAAAAAGGATTTTCAAACTTCTGAACAACTTCGACGCGGGAGATATTGCCGGCAATTTTGGCTTTAACTTGAGTTTGCTTGAGAGGAAAGACTTGTTCTGGGCCCTTATTTTGAGTACGCACGAACAAACCGCCGACTGGACAAGGACTTTGGGGCGATCGACTCCTATGGCAATTAACATCATTTCCAGCCAGGATATTCGGCGACTGAGACGGAGAATTTCCCCTGGGAGCTACCGCCCGCGAGGACTGCGGAGCGAGAATAGCGCCACACTCGATCGCTGCGAGGAATGCCATACCAGCAAAAAGCAACCGTTGGGGGGATATAACGCAGACAAACTTCATAGCTGTTTTTTTAGCAGATTTAAGATGCTTTGTATACCATGACCTTACCGTTGGCGAAACGTTCCTGACTTAGCTTTGTGCCAAAACTGAAGGAACGGGCTCCAAAAACTTGTAGGTTTGGTCGATCGGGCGATCGACGATCGCCTACAAGATTGTATAATAAGTTAGACAATTACATAAACTCTAACCGAAACCTCTCAACCCCCTATAAATTGCAATTACTATGAATTTTATCAATCCCAAAACCGACTTTGCCTTGAAAAACTCCTGGGTTCTGCTGACAGTAAAGACATTCTGATTAGCTTCTTGAATGCCATGCTATACGAAGGACAACCGGCGAGGGAAGATTTAGAAATTATCGATCCATATTTAGCACCCAAAATCAAAGGAGTCAATCGATTTTAGATTTTAGATTTTAGATTTTAGATTTACCCCACGGATAAATGCGGGGGCTTGAGGATTTTAGATTTGGGATTTTGGATTGATTCCACGGATAAATCCGGGGGCTTGTACCACCTTTGAAATTATTGGTCAATCGATTTTAGATTTTAGATTTTAGATTTTAGATTTTAGATTTACCCCACGGATAAATGCGGGGGCTTGAGGATTTTAGATTTGGGATTTTGGATTGATTCCACGGATAAATCCGGGGGCTTGTACCACCTTTGAAATTATTGGTCAATCGATTTTAGATTTTAGATTTTAGATTTTAGATTTTAGATTTTAGATTTACCCCACGGATAAATGCGGGGGCTTGAGGATTTTAGATTTGGGATTTTGGATTGATTCCACGGATAAATCCGGGGGCTTGTACCACCTTTGAAATTATTGGTCAATCGATTTTAGATTTTAGATTTTAGATTTTAGATTTTAGATTTACCCCACGGATAAATGCGGGGGCTTGAGGATTTTAGATTTGGGATTTTGGATTGATTCCACGGATAAATCCGGGGGCTTGTACCACCTTTGAAATTATTGGTCAATCGATTTTAGATTTTAGATTTTAGATTTTAGATTTTAGATTTACCCCACGGATAAATGCGGGGGCTTGAGGATTTTAGATTTGGGATTTTGGATTGATTCCACGGATAAATCCGGGGGCTTGTACCACCTTTGAAATTATTGGTCAAAGATACTTACTTGGATGTCAAGGCCAAGATTACTGGGGACAAGACTGCGATCGTTGAAATGCAGGTCTTGAATGTATAATCCTTCGAGAAGCGGATTTTATACAATGCCACCAAAGCTTATTCATTGCAATTAAAAAGCGGGGAAAACTACAATTTGTTAAATCCGGTGATTGCCTTGACAATTACGGATTTCCAAATGTTTGAAAATCTCGATACAGTGATTTCGCGATTTGTTTTCAAAGAAAAAACTTTTTTGACTGAGTATCTGCCCAATGAATTAGAAATTACCTTTGTTGAATTGCCAAAATTCAACAAGACCTTAGAGGAGTTAGAGACGCTGACTGACAAGTGGATATATTTCATGAAAACAGCTAGAACTCTCAGGTCTGTGCCGAAATAATTGGAGGATGTACCCGAACTCCGTAAAGCTTTTGCGATCGCCAACGAAGCAAATCTAGAACCTGAAGAATTGGAAGATTTAGAGAGGCGAGAAATGTTCATTCAAGACCAGCGCGGTGCAATCACCAAAGCTACCAGACTTGGGATGGAAGAAGGCATCAGACGAGGTATCGAACAAGGTATCGAACAAGGCATCGAACAAGGCAAGTTGCGATTAATTGTTCGTCTGTTAGAGCGGCGTTTTGGCGTACTGTCGTCGGAGAGCAAAACCCGTATCGCTCAGTTATAAGAAATACCCTGAAAACCCTGTGACTTTAGTCCAGGGATGAAAGGGCGTGGCAGGATTTATCCTGCCTGTTCGTAAGTTTCAATATAACATAATGTTTAACCGTCCCCGGACAAATACTTCTAGCAATTGAGACCAAGGTCAAGATTTGTTGAGGATTAATTAACTTGTTAATTCACGCTCTATACTAAACATAGTATCATAATAGCCAGTAAATTAAATGTACGCAGTACAAAAAGATGTTTGGCATTTAAAAGGACTCGACAAAACCATTGTCGAACAACTCTTGAGATGGTCAAATAATCTGTTCAATGTCGGAACTTACGAAAGTCGGCAACAATACTTTAAGAACCAAAGCGTAGTTAAATATCCAGATTTGTATAAAATCACCAAAACCAACGAAAATTACGGGTTGCTATACTCTCAAGTCGCCCAGCAATCTCTTAAATCTGTCGCGGAATCTTTTACTTCTTTCCGAGCCTTAGAGAAGTTGGCAAATCAAGGATAAATCCATCAAAAACCGAGACTACCAAGGTACAGAACCAAAGGGGGAATGTACCCCGTTTCATATCCCGGTCAAGCCTTAAAGGTGATTGAAAATAAAATCAGATTACCCCTGGGGAAAAAAGGAAAAGAATACTTTGGGAAAGATGCGATTTGGGTTCCGCTACCTGAACGTATCAAGAATTGCCAGATCAAAGAACTCAGGTTAATCCCTAGAAATGGTGCGGTATGGGTCGAATATGTCCACGAAAGTCTAACTGAACAAGCTCCTAGTTGTAGCCTGGAAGTAACAGGGGTTTTGGGAATAGATCGCGGCATCAATAACTGGTTAACTTGTGTCTCTAGCAATGGTAAACCTTTCATCATTGATGGACATAGACTCAAGTCTTGGAACCAATGGTTTAACAAATAAAAAGCGAGAGTTCAATCAGAACACACAATACATAAATTACCCAAAGGTTTCTCGTCAAAAAGATTACAACAGTTGTCGGAAATTCGCACTAGAAGGATGAGAGATGCTGTCAACAAAGCAGTTAGAACCATCGTAGATTATTGCGAAAATCACCAAATAAACGTCTTAGTCTTTGGCTGGAACAAGGGACAGAAGCAAGAGGTGAATATGGGGGTCGTGACTAATCAGATTTTTGTCCAAATACCCACTGCTAAAGTCAAATATAGACTCCAGCAAGAGTGTGACTTAAGGGGGTGGCGATTTGTCGAACAAGACGAATCTTACACATCAAAAGCAAGTTTTTTAGACCGAGACATTTTGCCAGTAAAAGTCGGTGAAAAACCTGACAATTGGCAACCATCGGGTAAAAGAATCAAAAGAGGATTGTACCGTTCGGCTCAGGGATTAACTCTGAATGCCGATGTTAACGGTGCAGCAAACATCATCCGAAAATCAATCATTTGCCATAGACTCAATTATTGAGAGAGTGGGTAGCGGGTTGCTGACTAATCCTTTGAGAATTAAACTTTGGGCGGATTCATCCCCCAAAGTTTGTCCTTAAGAATCCCCGTGTCTTCAGACCGGGGAATGTCAACTGCATCGCAATTAGAGAATCTAGGAGAGGCGCTATTAGACTTTACCACTTTGTCAGATTTGACAACTTGGTTGCAAGCACATAACAATCGTCGATGATTAGTCAAATGGGTGTAGGGTAATCCCCCGTGGTTGCCCTTATGGATGACCTATGTCACATTTGAGTGTGACCTGACATTGAAACATCTAAAGTCAAAAATCCTATGAGCAAGTTTGTGTTTGTGACCGGCGGCGTCGTTTCCAGTATTGGCAAGGGAATTGTCGCTTCCTCCCTCGGCCGTTTGTTGAAGTCGCGGGACTATTCTGTCTCGATTTTGAAGCTAGACCCCTATATTAACGTTGACCCCGGCACTCTCAGCCCGTTTCAGCACGGGGAAGTGTTCGTGACTCAAGACGGTGCTGAAACCGATCTGGATTTGGGGCATTACGAGCGTTTTACGGATACTTCCATGTCCCGCCTCAACAGCGTGACGACGGGGGCAATTTATCAAGCGGTGATTAATAAAGAACGCCGCGGCGAATATCAGGGGAGTACGGTGCAGGTGATCCCGCACATCACTAACGAGATTAAAGAGCGAATTCACCGAGTAGCAAAAAATACCAATCCTGATGTCGTGATTACGGAAATTGGCGGAACGGTGGGAGATATTGAATCTTTGCCGTTTTTGGAGGCTATTCGGCAGTTTCGCAAGGATGTCGGGCGGCGCAATGTTTTGTATATGCACGTAACGCTGATACCTTGGATTCCTTCGGCTGGGGAGATGAAAACTAAACCGACTCAGCATTCGGTCAAGGAATTGCGCTCGATCGGCATTCAACCTGATATTTTAGTCTGTAGGTGCGATCGTCCGCTACCTTTGGGTCTGAAGCAAAAATTGTCGGAATTCTGCGACGTACCCGAAGAATGCGTCATCACATCTCAAGATGCTAAAAGTATCTACGAAGTACCCCTGATGATGGAACAGGAAGGTTTGGCCGAACAAACTATCAATTTGCTGCAACTCGAACATCGCCAGCCAGATTTGCATTCCTGGCAAACTTTAGTCAACCGGCTTTACAGTCCCAGCCACAAAATTGATATTGCTTTAGTTGGCAAATACGTGCGGTTGAACGATGCTTATCTTTCGGTGGTGGAAGCTTTGCGGCACGCGGCAATTGCGATCGGCTGCGATCTGAATTTACACTGGATTAACTCAGAAGACTTAGAATCGGGAAATATCGAAAATTATCTCAAAGGTGTCAACGGCATTGTTGTACCCGGAGGTTTTGGGATTCGGGGAGTAGACGGCAAAATAGCTGCAATTCAATACGCCAAAAACCACAAAATTCCATTTTTGGGATTATGTTTGGGGATGCAATGTGCAGTCATTGAATGGGCACGCAACACCGCACAACTAGAAAATGCCAACAGCGCTGAATTTGACCCGGATACACCAAATCCGGTAATTAACTTATTGCCCGAACAGCAAGATGTAGTCGATTTGGGCGGTACAATGCGACTGGGTTTGTATCCATGCCGCGTCAATCCCGACACCCTAGCTTTCAAACTGTATCAGCAGGAAGTGATTTACGAGCGACACCGCCACCGGTACGAATTCAACAACGCCTATCGCAACCTTTTCTTAGAATCAGGTTATGCAGTCTCCGGCACATCTCCCGATGGCCGCTTAGTAGAAATGATAGAATTGCCCAGCCATCCCTTTTTCATAGCCAGTCAATTTCACCCCGAATTCCAATCTCGACCTAGCGCCCCTCATCCCTTGTTTCAAGGATTTGTGCAAGCTGCGAGCACTCAGGGAAAGCAGGATGTTTTAGAAGGTGAGAGCCGCGACTTAGTTATAGAGCAAGTGGCAGCAAGCTGAGCTGCTAATCGGCATTTAAATTGCGCGATCGTGCAACAGTAGTCCTGGACACATAAACTCAATCTGTAGGGTGCGCCTCGGCGCACCTTGCCGCTACCAGTAGTGTTGATCTGCTGTTTTTGGGTCCAGGACTGTTTCGGTCAAAAGGCTACGGCGACAGGTGCAAGCAGCTTGAAAAATTGCCATCTAATTTTAGCAAGCATTGCGACTTAATTTTTGGGCTGGGATTTGAAGGATGAGTTGTCAAACTATCCTAAAATACCAGGGAACACAGGTTTGAGGAGGTCTTGTGGCTTACTGGATCAAATTTACTTATGAGAAAAATACATATCTAATTGACCTGGACACTATTGGTGCTTTTTCTAGCGAACTGGATAATAAGCGGCTCACATTTTGGCTGCCTAATAGCAGTCAACCGATTATCCTGATTCCCCACGCCAACTCTGACACTTACAAGCAAGTTCTCGATTACCTCAAAAAAACGATCGATCGCAATTTTAAAGGTGCCTGGGTAAAAATCAACTATGACCGTAAAGAATTTGCGATCGATTTGAGTAGAATTAGCTCTTTTGTCTGCGAACCTAACGGTCGGCTAAGCTTTTGGCTGCCCGACAGTGCAAATACGATTATTCTCACCCGCCAAGGCAACCAGGACGCTTATCAAAAAGTGCATGACTATATTAAAAATACGACAGGACAATCTCTGCTTTGAAAAAGTCATTGGTCATATCTAATCCGGTAGCATCGTCCTGTATTCATCTCTCTATGCTCTCCCTCTGTGTCCTCTGTGTTCTCTGCGGTTAAATCATTCCTATCCAACCGGAAACGAGATCGTTGGTTATGAGTTATTAGTTATTAGTCATGGGTGATTGGTTATGGGTTATTAGTTATTAGTCATTGGTCAATTGCCCAAACTTTTTTAGTCATGAACCTTTCTACCTGGTGGCGTCGGGTTTTGTGTGTGTTTTTATGTCTATTTGGAAAAAGAACACCTGTTTTTGGGTAGAATATAATCTCCAATTATACTTGGAGAGGAATCGATACAGAAAAATTTATATTTAACCGATCTTGAATATATCGATCGCTCCTACTGATACATTTACGCGACACTTACCCGGCTATTACCGGACAAAGTAACGATAGCACTATCGCCGACATAGGAAATAGAGGCGGTATCCCGCAAAGCTTTCAGTAAAATACCAAAAGCGCCATTATAATCCCGTGGGATTGAGTAGCCACAGTCAGGGCAAGTAAACACTTTAGAACCACCTAACTTTTGATGCACATGACCACAATGGGTACAAGTTTTAGACGTGTATTCTTCAGTGACATCAATCACGCTGGCGTTTCTGATACTTGCCTGATGTTTGATGGTTTGCTTGAATCTGTAATGGGCCCAAGTCAACATCGCTCTAGCAGTTTTTGAACGAATCTTTCTTCGTGCTTTGGCTACCATTTGGGACGACTCATGCATTAGGAAGAAATATGACCCGATAGTTGCTAGTTAAATAGCAAGCGGTTTGTTTTTGGCATTCGTCTACTAAATTACGAATGCGTATTCTCATGCGATGAGCTGCTTGTCTCATGCGTTTTCTGCGCTGTTTCGTGGCTTGAGATATTCGGCTCATTAAGTTATCTAAGTGTTGACACAGACGAGCGATTCGTCCCATGTCACCACCTCCAAACTCAATGAATTTATTGCCATCAAATCCGGTCATAAATGTTCTTACGCCCGGATCTAATGCAATAATTCCAGTTGCATCGGTAGGGTGAACAGTAACTGGTACAGGAAACACCGCAAACCAACGACCCTTGCAGTACAACAATGTCGTACCTTGATTACACTCAGGAATCACCTCAGAAGCTTTGAAGGTTAATCCTTTTGTCAAGGAAGAATACCAAGTACCTTTGCTGAAATTTGCATCGTTAAACTTGATGGCTTGAGAGTAATCTCTGATACTACGAAACTTGGCGTCTGAACTTGCCTTGAAAGCTCTGTGAGCATCAAACACAGCATTTTGCCTGATATGACAAGGCGTTTCTTTTACCCATTCAGGTAAATCACTTCGCATAACTTCGTTACGCAACTGCAACTTACTTAAGTGCTTTTTTCGCTGCATTGCTATTGCTTGATTGAAACAATAACGACAGGCGGCCAGCCATTTTCGCCAGACTTTATTTAATTCTTGACTGGGGTATATCCTGATCTTCAGAGATTTGAGATTTATACTTTCTGAGTCCATAGAGTCTACTACTAAAGCAGTGGAGGATTGCAAGGATGTCTTCAACCATTTCTTGTTCTGGACTAAGGTTTGTTTCGTTGAGTACCACGAGTTCACACCGGTTTTGCTCACAGAGCCATTTGAACAAGTCAAAGCCGAATCTTGCCAATCGGTCTTTGTGAGCAACGACAACCATTCGGACATCTCCTTTAAAGATTCGTTCCAATAGGGCAAGAAGCTTTTTCCGTTTGAAATTAAGTCCTCCTCCAACTTCGCTACAGATTTCGGCTTCCGGGTAGAGACTACTAAGGTGAGCGACTTGCCTGTTAAGGTCGGGTTGCTGTGCGCGACTACTGACTCTGGCGTAGACAACAGCAATTCGGTGGTCGGTTCTAGTGGCTCCGGCGGCAAACCTGTCAACGTTATACCTTCAGAGTCCTGACGGTGTTCTGATCGCTTGGATTTTTCCTGCTTCTTCCCAACGTCGGAGAGTTCTTTCGTTGACTCCAAGGATGGACGACGCTAATGAGGGTGGGACGTACCTGACAATCGCTTTTTCCTCAACTCTTGTTCTATTATGGCAGATTGTCCGGTGATGTCCGGCGAATTTGTTATTTAGTTATGACTCTTGATTTGCGATCGATTATTCAGCAAGCCGTTCCATTAAACTTACCCATAGTTACCCAAGTCTAGACTTATCTGGACATAAGTGCTTTTGGTGTTAACTTCCTGTTTCACAGTAGCGACAGCATGACTGCTATCGGGTTTGTCTACTCCCCAGGCTGACACGGTGGAACTCACCGCCAATTCTGAACGTTCTGGAATAAATATTCCTTCAAACCAACGTTCTATATTTTTCGCAGCGTTTAGGTCGCGATTTTGAATGTTTCCACAGTTGGGGCATTCAAAAACTCGAAGTTTTAAGGGCATTCTGTGCCGATGATTACAACAATTTGAGCAGATTTGACTACTAGGAAAGAATCTATCCACCAAGCTCAATTTAGACAAAAACTTTTCAGTTTTGTATTCTAACTGGCGGCGAAATTCATACATTCCACAATCGGCGATCGCACCAGCTAACTTGTGGTTCTTCAAAAATGCCTTAACATTCAAATCTTCAATCTTCACCTCACTGTGGTTTTTGGCGAGGTAAGTTGTCAACTTGTGAATAGCATCTTTTCGGATATTTGATACTTTTAGGTGCAGCTTGGCTAGTTTTGAGACTGCTTTTTTGCGGTTATTAGAACCTTTGACTCGTTTGCTGACACGCCGTTGTAGACGTTTCATTTTACGGTTCATCCGACCATAGGCTTTAGGGTTGGCAAAGACTTCGCCGTTAGAACAAACAGCTAATTCTTTGATACCGATATCAACTCCAACGGTAGGACGGCTAGGTAGAGTTGCGGGCTGCTCAATCTCGCACTTAAAAGCAATAAACCATCTGTCAGCTTTTCGACTGATTACGCAGTTGTGGAACGCCGTAATAGGTAATGGTTCGTGCAGCCTAACCCAACCAATCTTAGGTAACTTGATGCGCTTGCCGTCGTTATTAATTCCTGGCTTTGCTTTGGTTCCTTGCTCTAAATAAAAAGAGTCACCTGATACACCTTTTTTCTTGAACCTAGGTTGTTTAGATACCTTTTTGAAACATCTATCCCAAGCTGTCCTCAGTTCAGCTAGACTCTGCTGTGGGCTAGCCTTGGAAGACTCATAATACCAGGGATACAGAGGTTTGACTTCCGCTACTAAACGTTTGTGTAAATCAATGGCAGAAGGGAGCTTTACGCTTTGCTCCGTATCCCTGATTTTTAATGTTTCAAGGATGATTGAATTGGCCCAGTTGTAAGCGTGTCTTGCTACTGGGCAATGCTGTCGAAATCTAGTTACCTGTTTGTTGTTGGGTTTTAATTCCGTTTTGAAACTAAGTAACATTTGCTTTTGCCTCATTCCTGCCTTACTCTTATTATATACGGAATTAATACAAAACAGCAAAATGCCTAGAAAAAAGATTTACAGCGAGCCTAAACGTAAAGTCAACCTCAGCCTGACCGAGACTGCTACTAAGTGGCTAGAGGAAAAACGAGTTCAGCTTACCGCAAGCAGTCTTAGTGACGTGATCGAGAGACTTGCTAGAGAGCTACCCAACAATTCCATCAATGGGTAACTTTGTCCAAGAATCACGTTACAGCTTTAAACCCTATTTAGAGGAAGGTAATTCCGGTTCAGCCCCTCCTACCCCCTCCACCGATCGCGCAGCGCGTTTCAAACCAAGCGGACCGCCACTCTTGGCACGGCCCCTACGGATCATAAAACCGCCCAGCCTCTCCCCCTCTTCAGCCATAAACAGATTTTTAACTCGGATTCGGTATTAGTAGCAATTTATTTGTGTTTTTTTCCTAGGACTTACGTAGTCTCGACGCTTTGACGCTTGGTTTGAGATTCGTCGTAACACTTGCGAAGGACATAACCACGTAGCTCTTACGTAAGTCCTGTTCAGTGGAAATACTGGCTAATATCTTAAGACATTATGCTTCCTTAGAAGAGATACACACAATCTTTATAAAAGTGGGTAGTTTTATAAAGTTTGTGTAACGTTGAGCATTTCACTTGACGGAGATTAAAATTATTTGCCAAGTTGTAACGAGTTATATCAAATTCCGGTTTGTTAGCCCCTTTATCCAAGAGGCGATGGAAATCGCTTCTTGTCAAACAAAGTCCGCCTCCGGGAACTAAGCAATAAAGGGGGTATTGAAGGCGGATTTTGGATCGTAGTCCGATCGATCGAGCTCAAGTTCATGTGTTTTGGGGATTTCACATGGTAGCGCAAAATTTTAGCAATCAAAATTTGGTCGGCAATAACTTTAGTGGGCAAAACCTCAATGGTTCCACATTCTTCAAAGCCAGACTGGAAAACGTCTTGTTCAGACGCAACGCTCAAGGTACCCGCACTCAACTCAGAGGTACCAACTTTGAAGAGGCATTTCTGCTGAATGTAGATGCAACGGATGCCATTTTTGCTGCCAATGCCAGCTTTGGACCAGCAAATTTTTATAAAGCGAACTTAGAGAACGTCAATTTCAGTGGCGCAAACCTAACTGGGGCAAATCTCTCGCTGATCGGCACAAAATTCATCGACCTGTCCAACGCCAACCTGACCAATGCCATTCTGCATGAGGCCAATCTCAGCGGCGAACAGTCGGACCGACCGAACCTGGCGGGAGCCAACTTTACGGGTGCTGATTTCAACAAGGCGAAGCTGAAAGCGGCTGACTTTACCGGTGCCAATTTGACCAATGGCAAATTCCAGGGTGCTGACCTGGAAGGAACCTTGTTGATCGATGCGAACTTTACCGGCGCTCAATTCGACATATCGACTAATTTCACAGACATTATCCTCAGCAACGCCATCTTTGACCTTGCCGACCTGAGTGGGGTGAATCTGACGGATACCAACCCACCCGATGGATTGACACTGACAACTTCTCGCTTTCGCGGAGCCAATTTGACTGGCTTTAGTGCCGAAGATGTCAATCTGGCTGGTGCTGACTTCAGCCCCCATGCAAATGGTACGCGCACTCAAATGGGCGGTGCTAGTTTCGCAGATTCTGAGTTGAACAACGCCAACCTGACTCAGGTGATTGCAGAAGGCATATTCCTGGACGGTGCTGATTTGAGCAATGCAATCATGGTTGGTGCTGATCTCAGCAATGCCAACCTGGGTGGAGCAATTCTCGTTGGCGCTAACCTGACGGGTGGAGTCCAGTTAGACAACGCTTTTATTGAGAAGAGTAATCTGGCGGGAGCCAACTTTACAGGGGCAAACCTGACAGGCGCTAACCTGAAGGAAGCGGCTGGAGATCACCTAACCAACTTTAGGAATGCCAATCTGACAGGTGCCAACCTAGAGGTGGGGAGTTTCAGCGGTACCAACTTCACCAATGCCAACTTCACCAATGCCAACCTGGGCAAAGCCAATTTCACCGATGCCGTTATGGTCGGGGCGAACATGACGGGGGTAACCGCCGTTGATGTGGTGGGTCTGACGATCGGGACTAGCGGCAACGATACCCTTACAGGAACCTCCACCAAAGATAATATCTTCGGGCTTGACGGCAATGACTCCCTCAACGGCGGTGACGGGGATGATTACCTGGATGGCGGTAGCGGTGCTGATATCCTGACCGGTGGGCCGGGCAATGATGCGTTGTTTGGTGCTGCGGGAAATGACACCGTGACGGGTGGGGGTGGCAGAGATACCATTCACTACCGCAGTGGTCATGGTTCCGATCAGGTCAATGGTTTCACCCTCGGAGCCAGCGGAGACATCCTATCCTTCAGTGGCATTGCAGCGATCGATGTGGTGCCATCTGGCGTGAACACTCAATTGCGATTGGGCAATGGCATTGCTGGCGATACCGGTTTTGGCACAGGCGCACTGTTGATCGCCCTGGCAAACACTTCCTTTACGGCGGCTCATGTCAGCACCAATGTCAACTCGACCAATAGTCCGATATTCCAGTTCTCGTAACCTCAATAGGACTTACGCGCTAACTCTACTTGTAGGATGCGCCCTGCAACCCCAGCCCTGTAACCCCTGTCAAGGTGCGTTCGGAGTCTGTGTAATGGCTGCTCACGGTTAATTTTTTTCCATCAACCATGCCCGCCCCTTCAACGTCGAAAGGGGCGGGGAATGATAAGGATTGGCAGTGGCAACGAAGCACCGAATTTTAGGATGCACTAATCATACCAGTTCTCCCAAATCATGCAACAGTAGCAACACTAGGTTGATTGATGAGTTAACATACTCACCTTAATTTTAGGGGGGTGAGTATGTCAAAAACCAACTAGGTAAATTGTAGCATTCTTTTGGGAACTGGTAGCACTTTCGGGCTATGTGGCAAGTTCACATAACATCACGAAAATTTACACAACACTAGGAGAAAATTATGGCTACCAGAAATGGAACAGAACTGCCCGATACCCTTACCGGAACTAATAACGCCGACATAATTCGCGGCTTTGGCAAGGAAGATCTGCTTTATGGCTTAGGCGGTAACGACAGCATCTACGGTGGAGAGGACAAAGACACTGCATATGGTGGTGCTGGAGCCGATCGTCTCTACGGGGAAAACGGCGAAGACGATCTATATGGTGAGGATGGTAACGACTTCCTCTACGGTGGGCTGGATAAAGACAACCTGCATGGTGGAATCGGAGCCGATCGACTCTTTGGCGATTCCGGCGAAGACTTATTGTACGGCGATGCTGGCAATGACATCCTGTACGGAGGAGCAGATGCCAATGATAGCAACGATGGCAAAGATTTCCTCGATGGTGGGGCTGGAAACGATCGACTCTATGTGGGTTTCGAGGACACAGGGTTTGGTGGTGTTGGCGATGACACCGTGATTGGCGGCTTTACCGATGACGCGATCTACGGCGATGACTCAGAAGGTTTAGTGTTTGGGGGAGCGGATTCCCTGGTTGGCGGCGACGGTAACGACACCCTCTACGGAGAAGGGAACAGCTTAGCGGGTGGCGGCAACGATACCCTCGATGGCGGCACAGGCGACGATCAGCTCTACGGCCATGCCGGAAGTGACTACCTGTATGGTGGCGATGGTATTGACTATTTAGATGGTGGCGATGGCAATGACATCCTTGATGGTGGCGCTGGCTCTAGTACCCTGAGAGGTGGCGGTGGCTTAGAAACGATCGCGGGTGGCGCTGAAGGCGACTTCATTGATGGCGGCGAGGACAATGACAACCTCAGTGGTCTGGGTGGTAATGACACTATCTATGGCGACTACGGAGTTTCTGAATCACTTGCTGGTAATGACATCCTCAATGGTGGCGCTGGCGATGACTTCCTAGATGGCGGTGCAGGGGTCGATCGGATTATCGGTGGCGCTGGCGTTGACCTGCTGTTTGGTGGCGAAGATTCGGAAACTCAAACCGCCCGCGACACACTAACCGGCGGGGCTGACACCGACTTCTTCCAGTTGCTGTACACAGCATTTGTGCCAGAACCAATCCAACCCGGTGAGCCGATCGTTCCTGCTCCTGCTGGTGACTACATCGTTGACTTCGTGAAAGGGACTGACTTCTTGTTCCTGGAGGGGATTACCTTTGAGCAGTTAGGGTTCGAGAATATCTCACTTACAGTTGGCTCGGTTGCGACGAACAGCACTCGGATCTACGTCCTGCCTACTGAACCCGGAGTTCCGATTTCTCAAGCGGAAACGCTAGCTGTGGTTCAAGGGGTACGTCAATTTAACGCCTCGCATTTTGTTTTTGAACCGATCATCTAATTCGAGTTCACACTAACAGGACTAACGCACCAAATTATATAGTGTGGTGCGATTCTTTTGTCTAAATTCACGCTTATTTTCCACTCAGATCATGTCCGGTCGTATAACCATCATAAAAATGGTTTGTAGTGAGGACTTTAGTCCTTAACAGTCAAGGACTAAAGTCCTCACTACGAACATTCAAGATCGCGGGTAATCGATCGGAAATGATATCATATCGTTTCCGGTTGCATTGGAATTATATATTTCGATCGACGAGAGTGCGAGCGTCCTCGCTCGCTATTTAGGTCGCGAGATCTTAAGCTCGCAGGGAGCATCTCGATTTTGTAAATATATCCGCAGGGGCTCTCGCATTCGCGTTTAAAATCTCTCGTATAATCGATAGGATATGGGCGCGAATGCGAGAGCCCTAGACAAACGGGATGCTATATGAGCTCGCACTCTGATAATGCCGATGCTACCGGATTTGAGATCAGTTCCTTCTGAGTGAATTTGTGCTTAGTCTAAACTCCAAACCTCACTGTCAACAGTCAACGGTCAACGGTCAACAGTCAACGGTCAACGGTCAACTGTTAACTGTTTCAACTGCGTCCAAGCTAGTTTGGCAGCCCCTACAATGCCCGCTTGATTGCCCAATTCAGCGACCAATAACTGCAAATCTTCGCGAGAACTGGGGAGTACCCGCAGCTCAATTTCTGCTATAACCGCAGGCAAAAAAAACTCTGCACCTGCACTAATTCCGCCTCCGATAATAATAGCTTCCGGCGTTAAAACATAAATGAGACTTGCCAAACCTATACCGAGATAACGACCGTAATTTTGCCAATATTCTACAGCTTTGGCATCTCCAGACTTAGCTAAATTCGCTAATTCTAGTGGTTCTAAACCCGTTTCGCGGCGAATTGCTTGCACTGAAACGTATTGTTCTAAAGAACCGCGATTGCCGCTATTGCACTCCGGGCCGTCGGGATTGATCGTAATTAATCCTAACTCGCCGGCGGCACCTAGATGACCTGAAAATAGTTTGCCATCTAGGATAACTGCACCGCCGACACCAGTGCCTAATGTTAGTAAAATTAGGTTTTTAAAGTGGCGGCCAGCACCTAACCAAGCTTCTCCCAATCCGGCACAGTTAGCGTCATTTGCTAATATTGTCGGCAGTCCCGTTTTGGCTTCCAACCAGTCAGCGAGGGGGACGTTTTGCCAGTTTTTGAGGTTAATTGCGACTCTGGCTATTCTGCCGGTGGCGTCTGCGGGGCCAGGGGTGCCAATGCCGATCGCCTTTACAGCATTTTCGACTGGATTGAGTTGAGAAATTGCGTCTACCATTGCCGCTAAAACCGCTTCAGGCGTTGCCGGTTGAGGCGTTGGCACTGTTAAGGATTGGTGACAAATGCCGTCGGCGCTGAATCTGCCGAGTTTAATTGCGGTGCCGCCTAAGTCGATGCCGATTACTTGTGTCATTCGATTTTGGATTTGGGATTTTAGATTTTGGATTTTGGATTCTCACCAGAAATTTACAGCAGATTCCACGTTTATGAAATACACCCGCCTATCAATCGCTCCCCTACTACACTCCAAGAGCCCTTCTTCGTGTCAACTTAACGTCAAACCCAGTCACAGAATGCTGTTTGACTATTAAGCCTAGATCCCCCCTAGCCCCCCTTACTAAGGGGGGGACAAGAACTTACTCAAAGTCCCCCTTTTTAAGGGGGATTTAGGGGGATCTAGACTTAGTGTAAAAACGAGATTTCTCAAGGCTTTTAGGCGATTGTTGACACCAATGGGCACGGTGCCGTGCATTGGTGTCAACTTAACGTCAAACCCAGTCACAGAATGCTGTTTGACTATTAAGCCTAGATCCCCCCTAGCCCCCCTTACTAAGGGGGGGACAAGAACTTACTCAAAGTCCCCCTTTTTAAGGGGGATTTAGGGGGATCTAGACTTAGTGTAAAAACGAGATTTCTCAAGGCTTTTAGGCGATTGTTGACACCAATGGGCACGGTGCCGTGCATTGGTGTCAACTTAACGTCAAACCCAGTCACAGAATGCTGTTTGACTATTAAGCCTAGATCCCCCCTAGCCCCCTTACTAAGGGGGGGACAAGAACTTACTCAAAGTCCCCCTTTTTAAGGGGGATTTAGGGGGATCTAGACTTAGTGTAAAAACGAGATTTCTCAAGGCTTTTAGGCGATTGTTGACACCAATGGGCACGGTGCCGTGTCCCTACTACACTTATTCTTCCCCAGAAAAACCCAAACCATCCCCCACAAACACCGCCTCAATCACCAGCCCATTCTCACCATCATCCTCAACAATCGGTAGCGGAAATCTTGCTAATATCTCCCGGCTAATTTCCCTCGCAACATTTCCCAATTCCCCGTCACGAATTCTACTCAATAACAACAGCCTGCGCGCCATTTCCTGAAGCGATTCGACTGCATCTGTCCCGGGGACATCCCCATGTTCGCCCTCTAGCAATCGAACCCCAAACCGATGCAGCCAAGCGGCTAATTCCGCATCTTTCAGGCGTTTTGCGATGAGAAATCCGGCGACATCTCCTCTACTCCAGCCTTGATTCACTCCTTCGAGAAGTTCCATGAATTTCGCCTCGTATTCGGCGTCTGTCATGGTTGGTGGAAGGGGCTTTTGTTGTGCTGGGGGATGGGAGGGTTGGGTTTTGAACAGTCGCTGTATTAGTTGTTTGATGAATTGCCAAATTTTGTCTAGCATTTGAGTTGGGGATTTTTTCACCGCAGATGCAGGCAGATATACGCAGATGGACGCAGATGGATGGAGATTGTTTCACATAATTTACGCACAAAGCGGGCGGTGTTGCAAAGGTTTGAGATTCTTCGTGACCCTCAGAATGACAGAATTACCTTGCCATGCGTAGGATTGTTTTATCTACTTTAAAAGTGGATAATACAGTTCTCCGGTTGAGTTGATGAAACCGGCTCGATCGCCTGCAAGGTTTCCGGTGCCCATAAATACGTCTACTCTACCGGCACCTTTAATTGCACCGCCTGTATCTTGGTCTAAAACGTACCGATTCACTGCGTTTTGTTCGAGTTTTCCCGCTGCATTTGGGTAGGGTAGTTTGGTGCTAATTAATGCTAGGGCTCCGGGTGGCATTAGGGATTTGTCGGTGGCGATCGATCTTTCGGCAGTTACTGGTACTCCAATGCTTCCTGTGGCTGGAACTCCGTTAGTGTCTCGGAAGAATACAAAGCTTTGATTTTTTGGCAAATACTTGTTCATATCTTCGGGGAAATTGGTAAAATATTCAGTTAGTTTCGGCAAATTTAACTGTTCTAAAGTAAACTTTCCGTCTTTCACTAATTCTCGCCCAACTCCTGTATAACTGTGACTTGTTTTGCCGGCAAAACCGACTGTCATCACGCTACCATCTGTTAGCTGCAATCTGGCAGAACCTTGGACGTGAACCAGAAATGCTTGGAAGCGATCGCGCAACCAAACTAATTCTAATCCCCGCAACAGTCCTTTACTTGCCTGCAAAGCATCTGCGCCTTCTAATTCCAATCTTGTCGGGTGAGGTTTTGCCCAAGATGTCATGTTTGGCGGCACGCGATACAGGGGATAGCGATATTCGGCTGTCGGGGTTCTAGATGCTGCGTAAGTAGGCTCAAAATAACCGGTAAATGATACTGTTCCTTTGCCGTCTTTGCCTAGGGATTTGTAAAAAACAAATTCGCGCTTGACAGATTGCTCAAGTTGTGATGGTGTAGTAGAGTCGATCGCTAATTGGCGAAAGCGAGCGAGGGAACGGCGGACTCGATCGCGCGTAATTCCTGCTACTTGATAGCGACTGTAAGCATTAGCTGCGGCGGCTGTATCGAGATAACCAAGGCTGTAGTCGATCGACTTTAACAGCGATGCTTTGTCTCCCGGTTGACCCTGAACGCCCCAAATTTGATCGTCAAAGGCGATCGACTCCGATTCACTCGCTTGTAGCTGATTCGCACTAACTGGTTGTAGCGGGGGAAATGCAACAACGGGCACTGAAAAGGCGATCGCCAAAATGCAACAGGCGATCGTCAATAGCTGATAGCGAAAAATTTTGCTCAATTTCCATTGTCCCTTATTCATCGTATCTTTCAACACTAGAAGTAAAGATCGGTTCTACGCGAATTGCCTGAACACTGGTAGGGCGAACCACCATGTATTCACCTTGAATATTTTTGATCGGGACATTGAGAAATTCTTGTGACTCATGTTTGGGCACCAACACGTTGCTGTACCACTTCTGAAAATCTTGCAGCGTTGCGAAACGCACTTCTTCGCGGTGGCCGCCACTTAGCAGCAGGTGCACGGAATATTCGTTCGGAGTTCTGGCCATATCTGTATTTTTGATTTTTGATTTTAAGCTTTTGGAACCATACTATATTTTACCTGTTACTCGATCAATTTATCGAAAAATTGGGTTTAAAACCCCGTCCTTCTAGGACGGCCTTATATTACAATAGCAAGGTCAAGGTTAAACTCGCCATGCTAAGAGTGAAAAGGTTAAGACACACTTTCAGGCATCAAGCACTGGATACAGAGGGGCGAAAACTCTTAAAACAGCTAGAGAATCCACGCATTCTCTATACCAGCAAATAAATAATTTGGTTCAATCGATTAAGTAAGGCGGGGCCCGCCCTCACTCTAGGCTCGTATCAAGCGTACGATGAGTGGAGATCGACCCAAAGCGGGTAACTGTGAGTTAGACTTGCCGATTGGTACTACTGTACGGTTGAGAGGTTTAAGAACTGCCGCAAGCACATGGTGCTTAAAGGTCAGTCGCTGAATTAAGAATCCTCATCTATGAAAGAGCGAGGAGTGTCAATCATCTAGCTTCCTAGGGTGCGTCAGCTTGGGGATTCTCCACCATCGAGAATCCCTACTACCAGGGTGGCACTTCGACTACGCTCAGTGACCGCTTCTCTCCCCCAGAAGACCTAGCATATTGGTTTAGACAGAGGCGCTTCGACTACGCTCTGTTACCGCTTCGACTACGCTCTGTTACCGCTTCTCTCCTCCAGAAGACCTAGCATATTGGCTTAGACAGAGGCGCTTCGACTACGCTCAGCGAACACTTCGACTCCGCTCTGTTACCGGGAATTGGGCCACCGACCTAGTTTGGCGGTAGCGCTTGGGTGCCGCGCGATGCCCTCACGCTGCTGTAAGCTCTAAAAAAAACACAAATAATGTATTTTACAACACGATTTAGGCGCAGCACTTAAAATAGTCTGGATTTTACCAGAAAAATGGGTCTAAAGCCCCGTCCTTCTAGGACGGCTTTTTCGACCGCCTCAAGTTTCTAATCAGTTCCCGAAGAACATCAGTTTTTGTGCGTCCTACCCACTCGCAATATTCCTGCCCTCATCTGAAACTCATGTTCTTCAATCCTAAAATCTCATCGTTTTTTCCTGGTTAGTTCCAACTATCTGCTGTACAATAGTAGTATGAAAACCCTGAAGTTCAAACTGTATCAATACAAGCGGAATCGATTTCTCAAGCGGTCAATTAACGCGGCTGGAGTGATCTACAACCACTGTATTGCGCTTCACAAACGGTACTGCCAGATGTGGGGTAAGCATTTGAACTGTGCAAAACTTCAGGCTCATATCGCCAAATTGCGGAAACGTAATCCGTTCTGGCAATTAGTCGGTTCTCAGGCTGTGCCAGATATTTGCCAACCCATTGATCGAGCCTATCAACTATTCTTAAAACATCACAAGAAAGGAGTTAGACCACCGGGATTTAAGAAGGTCAAACGATACAAGTCATTCACGCTCAAGCAAGCTGGCTACAAATTCTTGGGTGGCAATCGGATTAAGATTGGGAGTCGAGTCTATCAATATTGGAACTCCAGAGAGATAGAGAGAAAGGTCAAGACATTGACCATCAAGCGGACTCCCCTAGGTGAGTTGTTTATGGTCGTTGTTGTGGACGATGGAAGCGAGCCAATTATCAAATTTGAGACGAGTAGAATCGCTGGGTTTGATTTTGGTTTGAAAACTTTTCTCACTGTTTCTGATGGTTCCCAGATTGAATCGCCTCAATTCCTTAAGCAGTCGATGAATGCGATCGAGAAAGGCAGTCGTCAGCATTCTCAAAAACAAAAAGGTTCAGCTAATCGGGAAAGAGCGAGAAAGAACCTCCTTCGTAAGTACGAAGACGTTGTTAACCGTCGTTCTGATTGGTTTTGGAAACTAGGGCATGAACTGACGGAGCGGTTTGATGTGTTGTGCTTTGAGACGCTGAACCTCAAAGGAATGCTTCGACTTCGTTCAGCACAAGTGCAGCGTCTTTGGGGTCGCAAAATCTCAGATCTGGCTTTCGGAGAATTTTCCTGCAAATTCTCGAAGGGACGGGATGAAAACGCAGCTAAAAATATTGGTGCGGTTGGGGCATCAACCGTTAAGTTAGGCGATGTCAGACAGGTTTTGCCTGCAATTGCTGTTTGAGCTTAGAATCCTGCGGTACCGCCGGGGAGTATGTCAACGATACACTGCACCCGTTAGCAGGCTATGTCTGTGAGCAAGAGTGGGAGGGTTCCGCCTTCAAACTCCTGAGAATGGTGCACAATTTCAAATTAATCTCACATAGCAGCACCATTTTCAGTAAGCTTTGGGTACAACAGGCTTTCTAACCTGTTGATAGCGGTGCAAAATCTAAAATCCATCGTTAATCTTGTCCAACTACTAATTACGAACCTATGCCCCGTCGCCAAGACTTAAAAAAAATTCTGCTAATTGGTTCCGGCCCAATTGTGATCGGCCAAGCGTGCGAGTTCGACTATTCGGGGACGCAGGCTTGTAAGGCTTTGCGAGAAGAAGGTTATGAAGTAGTGCTGGTGAATTCCAACCCTGCAACGATTATGACCGATCCTGAAACAGCCGATCGCATCTACATCGAACCTCTGACGCCGGCGATCCTCGAACAAATCATCGCCAAAGAAAGACCTCAAGCAATTTTACCAACGATGGGCGGTCAAACGGCGCTGAATTTGGCAGTTGCGATCGCTAAAAATGGCGTTTTGGAAAAGTACGGCGTCGAGTTAATTGGCGCTAAGTTGCCGGCCATTGAAATGGCAGAAGACCGACTGTTATTTAAGGAAGCGATGGCGCGAATTGGAGTCGCTGTTTGCCCTTCGGGAATTGCGAATCATCTCGATGAAGCCAAAGCAATTGGTCACCAAATCGGTACTTATCCTTTAATTATTCGCCCTGCTTTTACAATGGGAGGCACGGGTGGTGGCATTTCTTACAATCAAGAAGAGTTTGAAGAAATGGCACAAGGCGGCATTGATGCTAGTCCGGTATCGCAAATTCTGATCGAACAATCTTTGATTGGTTGGAAAGAGTATGAACTGGAAGTGATGCGGGATTTAGCAGATAATGTGGTGATTATTTGTTCGATCGAGAATCTTGACCCGATGGGCGTTCACACCGGAGATTCGATCACAGTCGCACCGGCTCAAACCCTCACAGACAAAGAATATCAGCGGCTGCGGGATGCTTCGATTAAAATCATCCGCGAAATCGGAGTTGAAACCGGCGGTTCTAACATTCAATTTGCCGTGAATCCCGTAAACGGGGATTTCATCGTCATTGAAATGAACCCCCGCGTTTCCCGTTCCTCTGCTTTGGCCTCGAAAGCAACTGGTTTTCCCATTGCGAAAATGGCTGCAAAATTAGCAGTAGGCTACACGCTGGACGAAATTTCTAACGATATTACGAAGAAAACTCCTGCTTGTTTTGAACCCACAATTGACTACGTGGTGACCAAGATTCCCCGATTTGCCTTTGAAAAGTTCCCCGGTTCCGAACCGACTCTGACAACGCAAATGAAGTCAGTTGGGGAGGTAATGGCGATCGGGCGTAGCTTCAATGAATCTTTCCAAAAAGCCCTGCGGGGATTGGAAACAGGCCGGGCAGGTTTCGGGTGCGACAAACCGGAAAAATTGCCGAGTTTGGAACAAATTCGCGCCGGATTGCGGACACCAAATCCAGATCGCATTTTCACAGTTCGCCACGCGATGATGATGGGAATGTCGGTGGAAGACATCTTTGAACTCACAGCAATTGACCCCTGGTTTTTGGACAAAATGCAGGAATTGCTGGAAACGGAAAAGTTCCTGAAGCGGACGCGGCTCAAGCAGTTGACAAAAGAGACAATGTTTGAAGTAAAGCAGTTGGGATTTAGCGATCGCCAAATTGCTTACGCTACCAAAACATCAGAAGATGAAGTTCGCACTTACCGCAAACAATTAGGCGTCATACCGATTTACAAAACAGTTGATACCTGCGCCGCTGAGTTTGAAGCCTTGACTCCTTATTACTATTCTACCTACGAAGTGGGAGCAGCAATTTGGGAATTGGGCGATGAAGACAAGAAGGTGTCGCCGGTGGCTCAAAGTCTCGCGCCGGAGTCGGAAGTTTTGCCTTCTACTAAGCGAAAAGTGATGATTTTAGGCGGCGGGCCGAACCGGATCGGACAGGGGATTGAGTTTGATTACTGTTGCTGTCACGCTTCCTATTCCCTGGGAGCAGACGGGTTTGAGACAATTATGGTCAACTCGAACCCGGAGACGGTTTCGACAGATTACGATACGAGCGATCGCCTGTATTTTGAACCGCTAACTAAAGAGGATGTTCTCAACATTATCGAAGCGGAAAATCCAGAGGGAGTAATTATTCAATTTGGCGGACAAACTCCGCTGAAATTAGCGATTCCTTTGCAAAAAGCTCTCGAAAATCATCCAGATGTACAAACAAAAATCTGGGGAACTTCGCCGGATTCGATTGATACTGCTGAAGACAGAGAAAGATTTGAAAAGATTCTGCGGGCGTTGAATATTCAACAAGCTGCTAACGGTTTGGCGCGCAGTTTTGAGGATGCTTTAATAGTAGCTCAACGGATTGGGTATCCGGTGGTGGTGCGCCCCAGTTACGTGTTAGGCGGGCGAGCAATGGAAATTGTTTATTCCGATACGGAATTGGAACGCTACATGACTTATGCCGTACTGGTAGAACCGGAGCATCCGATTTTAATTGACAAGTTCTTGGAGAATGCGATCGAGGTGGATGTAGATGCGATCGCCGATGCGGAGGGAAATGTCACCATCGGCGGCATTATGGAACACATTGAAGAAGCGGGAATTCACTCCGGCGACTCAGCTTGTTCTATCCCTTACCAAACCCTTACCGAGGAAGCTGTCGCAACAATTCGCCGCCAGACAATAGAATTAGCAAAAGCCCTAAAAGTGATCGGGTTGATGAACATTCAATTTGCCGTTCAAGGAAAGGAAGTTTTCATTCTGGAAGCCAACCCGCGCGCTTCTCGAACAGTGCCTTTTGTCTCGAAAGCGATCGGAGTTCCCCTAGCAAAAATAGCGTCGCGGGTCATGTCGGGCAAAACATTGGAAGCTTTAGGTTTTACTAAAGAGATTGTACCAATTCACGTTTCAGTGAAAGAGGCAGTATTGCCCTTTGCCAAGTTCCCCGGAACTGATACTTTGTTAGGGCCAGAAATGCGATCGACCGGCGAAGTAATGGGAATTGACACGGATTTTGGCAAGGCATTTGCCAAGGCTCAATTGGGCGCGGGACAACTGATGCCGCTATCGGGAACAGTGCTGATTTCGATGCGCGATCGGGACAAATTAGCAGTTGTACCAGTTGTCAAGGAATTCTTGGAATTAGGTTTTCAAGTAGTAGCAACTCACGGCACCCGCAAAGTTTTGCGAGAGCAAGGTTTAGAGGTAGATTTGGTGTTAAAACTCCATGAAGGGCGGCCGAATTTGTTGGATTCCATCAAAAATGATAAAATTCAAGTAATTATCACCACACCTTCCGGTGAAGAGTCACGCGCCGACGGAATCTTTATCCGCCGCACTGCTTTGACTTACAAAATCCCGATCATCACCACCATTGCCGGTGCGAAGGCGACGGCTGCGGGCATTCGATCGCTCAAATCTCACCCGATGGATATCAAAGCAATTCAGGATTATTACCCTCAATAAGGTAGGGAAACGGCACTGAATTTGGCGTGTCAAATTAAGGCTAAAACCCTCTGGATAGATGTTTTGATCTAAGCCTCGATCCCCCTGGCATCCCCCTGCTTAAGGGAGTAGGGTGTGAGTAGGGGGTGACGAAAGAACCCCCTCCCATCCCCCTGATTAAGGGGTTGACTTTGATCGGAATCTTGTCCCACCCCCTACTCCCCTGATTAAGGGGGGCTAGAGTGTGTTTTCAAACTCTCCAATCAGATTCAGATCCCCCTAAATCCCCCTGAAAAAGTGGGACGCAAGAAGAATCTTGTCCCACCCCCTACTCAACCCCTACTCCCCTTAAGAAGGGGGATGCGAGGGGGATCTAGCCTTAAAGCGATCGATAAACGCGATAGTTGATTTCAGGGAAAATATTGTCAATTTCCTCAACCTTCTCCAACCAACCAGAATCAACTTTCCCTTCTTTCAGTTCATCGTACAGCTTGTGAAAGCGCATTAAGTGCGATCGAGTCCGCCGCACCGCATAGGGCACCATCGTCCCTGTACGCATAATAAACGCCCAGTCAGAAGATTGAGCCAGCAACACTTCCCGCGCCGCCTGGTTCAAAGCACGCCACTGCAACTCATCTTCAGGTTCCATACTTCCCAATTCAATCATCCGTTCCGCAGCTTTGTGCAAGTGCGGGTAAATCCAAGAATTCGTATTGTTCAACCAATACTCGTGGAAACCCCGGAAACCCCAACTAGACTGAGACGGGCGACAAACTTGCTGAGTCGTATTCCCCCGCAAATAATCCGCCAAATGCGTCATCTCGTAGGTATTTTGGTCGAACCAACTCTTGCGGAACAGGTAATCTAAGAACCAAGGCCCTTCGTACCACCAGTGACCGAAAAGTTCCGCGTCGTAAGGCGAAACAATAATCGGTGGGCGCTGCATAATCCCGTTCAGGTGCTCGACTTGGCGTTCCCGGTTGAAGGCAAAGTTGCTGGCGTGTTCGGCGGCCTTTTCCCTCGCCCAGTAAGGATCGTACAACTGTTTGTCGCCTAAACCTAGTCCCCGGCCGGTGATTTTGTGGTATTTAATCCCTGTATTTTTCCGCTGGCCGTTGGGCATGATATAGGGCTTAATGTAATCGTATTCTGCTTCCCAGCCCAAATCTTTGTAGAATTCTCGGTATTCGGCGGCGCCGGGATAGCCGACTTCCGAAGACCAAACTTGCTGGGAAGATTCGTGATCTCGACCGAATACTGCTACTCCGCTTTCGGTGAAAATTGGGGCGTAGCTACCGTAGCGGGGGCGCGGGCGGGCGTAGAGGATGCCGTGACCGTCTGTGAGGAAGTATCGTAAGCCGGCATCGGCTAACATCCGCTCTAAGCCTTCGTAGTAGGCGCATTCGGGCAGCCAAATTCCTTTTGGGCGGCGGCCGAAGTTTGCTTCGTAGTTGTCGCAGGCTACTTGAATTTGTGCCCAAACTGCTTCGGGGTACATTTTCATCAGCGGTAGGTAGCCGTGGGTGGCTCCGCAGGTGATGATTTCGAGGTTGTTGGTGTCTTGGTGTTCTTTGAAGGCTTTGACTAAATCTCGATCGTACCTTTCCCAGAAGTTGCGGACTTGATGGAAATGGGCCGCGTAGTGTTCGGCTAAATAGCGGAGGTGACCGTTGTCGGCGTTGTGTGCGATTTCCAGTTCTACTAATTCTTCGAGTTTTGCCAAGTGCTCGTCAAACCGGTCTTGTAGCAGGGGGTCGCGCAGCATGGCCACCAGGGGCGGTGTCATGCTCATGGTAATTTTGAAGTCGATACCGTCGCGTTTTAGCCCCTCAAAGACTTGTAGCAGGGGAATGTAGGTTTCGGCGATCGCCTCAAACAGCCATTCTTCCTCTAGAACGTAGTCGCTTTCGGGGTGGCGGACAAAAGGCAGGTGGGCGTGGAGAACGAGGGCGAGGTAGCCAATAGTCATAAAAAAACTCCGTAAGTGGGAAACTCAGAGTCTTTAGACCTGAGAGGGAAACGAGAAGAAGGAGTCAGGAGTCCGTATTCAGGAGTGAGTATTCAGGAATAACGGTTCCTATGAAAGAGGGCTCTGGTCAGTACGGCTGGATGATGACTCATGCAAGCCCAGTCTATGAGAGAGCTGGGTAACAGACAATGATTTGGATACAGCAGTTGATTAACTGACGGGAGTTAGGAACTGTTTTACGATATTTTAAGATGTTATGGTGAAACAAAACGCACAAAGTGCGGTGTTTTTTCAAGGGTTCTTCTCTAGTAGAGTGACATCTGATACACCAACCTGAGTACAGGTACTTGTGCTGAGCCCTTCGACTACGCTCAGGATAAACTCCGCCGAAGTATGGTGTAGGCTTCGCAACCAATCCGGCTATCGCTTAGGAGGCGTTGCGCTTTAAGAACGGGATGACCCACCGCTCTATTTTTTATATTGATAGCTGCATTATGGTCGCGCTCAAGACTACACCCGCAATGAGGGCAGTCGTGCCATCTTTCGTGCAGTTGTTTAGGTACTTTCTCACCGCAATTGGAGCAATCTTGTGAAGTGTTATGAGCGCTGACTGGGACTGCCAAATTTCCCAGCATTTACGGCTTTATTTGTTAGTATCGACAGTCAGCTTGACCACCCAGCATCCAACACAGATTTAGCCAATCTTGTACGAGCAAGTCCTTTAATATTCAAGTCTTCGTGAGCAATTACGTCATATTTTGACAGCAGACAATTAGCCGTATTGCAATAATTTTTGTTCCTTTTATATCACTTCCGATAGCATCGGAATTATTCATTTCTCTGATCTCCCTCTGCGTTCTCTGTGGCCTCTGTGGTTAAATCATTCCGATGCAACCGGAAACGATATTATAGCAACCGCCAAGGCTGTTAAGGCGATGAGAGTCATTGCTCCCTTCGACTCCGCTCAGGGAGCAATGACTCTCATCGCCTTGGCGACTGCTATATCAGTAACTTTCTTGTGTTTTCTACCAAGTTTTTTAACCGTTTTTTGCCTGCGGTTGCTTCCTTTTTACGTCGTGATATCAATTCCGGGGACTGTCTCGTCTTCCAGGGAACGATACAATCCACGATTAACGCGCTTTCCAGATTCTTTCCACCCTTCAGTTTTTTCACCGAACTTAGGTAGCTCATCTGAATCTAAAAAACTCGCCTTACTCGTATAGCTTTCTTCGGTTTCAACAAATCGAATACCGTACTGTTCACAAAGCTGAGAAATCCTATCCTTCAATCGAGCGGTAGGAATTTGCACAAAGTTTTGATTCGTTTTACTGCCAAGATTTATTTCTTGGCGCATCCCTTTGTTCCAGCCAAAAACGACTGTACCTATTTGGTTTTCAAGGCAATGATTCAACACTAATCTAGCTGCTTTATTAACGGCATCTCTGACCCGCCTATTCCGCTTTTCCGTAATTTTCGCCAATTTCTTAGACCAAAAGCCTTGAGGTCTATACTCTTTAATCGCTGCAACCCGTTTGTTATACCATTGATTTAATGACTTTAAATGCCGTCCATCTACGATAAAACCGGTTCCTATATTAGAAACACAAGTCAACCAATTATTTAGTCCTGGATCGATACCCAGAGCTTTACTCGCATCTAGTTTAGCGGCGGTTGATTGAAGTTGGTAGACAAACTCGACATAAAATTGTCCGTTTCTTGGCAAAATGCGAATCTCTCTAATTGCCTTGTAGTCTAGGTTAGATGGAATTGGTAAATAAAATTCACCAATTCCAAACCATAGTTTAACCTTAGTTTAACCTTGCTTCCCAATGGGAACCTCAATTGGCCATTTTTAAATTTTACGTCTGCCTTTGGATACGTTACAAGCTTCAAGCTGTTCTTACGATATTTTGGCAGTTTAGGATGTTGTGTCACTGTGCCACTGGCAACTCCCTTAAGTAGTCCAATGTACGATTTAAAAGACTCCGCAACGCCAGTCAACGTCTGTTGAGCAACATGGGAATATAGTGCTTTGAAGTGAAGATTTTCTTTGAATAATTTGTGCAAGTCGTACTTGCCGGGAATCTTTCCAGTTTTGAAATACAGTTGTCGAGAGTAGTAAGTTCCGCAATTAGCTAATTTGTTTGACTCTTCGCATATAAACTCCAGAACGCTTCTCAATTCCCGACTTGGACTGATTAGATTTTGCTGGCATCCATAATTAGACATTCTTTTGATTCTCAATGTATTGCTTGATTACTGAAATAGGCGCACCGCCAACAGTTGCAATAAAGTAGCTATTAGTCCACAGGGTTGGCAATCGACTTTTAAGCCAAGGAAATTCTTGGCGAAGATATCGAGAAGAACGCCCTTTCATGTACCGAATCAGCTTGGCAATCCCAAATTGAGGATCGCATTCTATCAAGAGATGAACATGATCTGGCATTACTTCCATTTCTATTAATTCACTACCAAACTCAGTCGCAACCTCTAACAATATTTCTTTTAGTCGAACATCAACACCTTCGATTAAAACTTTACGACGATATTTCGGACACCACACAATATGGTATTTACACGAGTAAACAACATTTTTGTTTGATTTGTAATTGACGCTCATAGTATAGTTATACAGTATGAACCTGCATACCGTATAAATTTCGTATTAAGATTTGTTAAATACTGAAGGCGGTTGAAACCGCTGCCGACTTATCCCCGTGTCTAAAGCCAGGGGCTTGCGTCTCGTTTTTCGGTCAGCAAATTTTGATTTTTTTCTTGTTGTCGGATCAGGGCTGTTGCTGTTTGAGAGTCTACTGGTTTTGAGAAAAAGTATCCTTGGGCGTACTCGCATTTTAACCCTTTGAGTAGGTTGAGTTGCGATGCGTCTTCGACTCCCTCGGCTATGACGTCCATGCCTAAATTGTGCGATAAAGTAACGATCGATCTGACAATTTCTGTCGGGTCAATGCCTCCTTGGCGGAGATCGCATTCAACTCCCATTCTGCTAACAAAAGAGCGGTCTATTTTTAAGGTATTGGTGGGGAAGCGGTGCAGGTAGGAGAGTGATGAATAGCCGGTGCCGAAGTCGTCGATGCACAAATGTATGTTGCGGGCCCTGAGTTCTACCAGCATTGCTGTTACTGATTCGGAATTTTCCATGAGTACGCTTTCTGTAATTTCTAATTTTAAACTGCTGCCGTCGAGGTGATTTTCTTCGAGCACTTGGTCGATGTATTCAATTAAATCGGGTTGTGAAAACTGTTTGACAGAAAGGTTGACGCTGACGCTCAGCGGGGGGTTGCTGGGAAATAGCTGCTGCCACTCGCGGATTTGGTGGCAAGCTGTGCGTAGCACCCAGAGGCCGAGGGATATGATCAATCCGGTTTCTTCGGCGATTGTGATGAATTCGCTGGGGGGAACTAAGCCTCGTTCTGGGTGCTGCCAGCGCACTAGGGCTTCAAAACCTGTAATCTGGCTGTTGGCGATCGAGACGATCGGTTGGTAGTGAATGATAAATTGTGATGTCCGCAACAAGGGAGGTAAGAAAGATTTGTGGGATTTGGGAGATTTGCCAGATGTTTCTGATGCTGTGGGTTCTTGTTCTTGATCTTCGTCTCTTACCTGATGTCTAATTGGATCGATCGCCCGCCGCAAGTCGTTTTCTAACTGCAACAGCCGCAAAGCGTGGGCGTGCATGGAACTGTTGAAAACTTCGTGGCGGGCTCTGCCGAGTTCTTTGGCGCGGTACATTGCGGTGTCGGCATCGCGCAGCAGGTTTGTCGGTCCCAGGTATTCGTCAGAACTCAGAGCAATACCAATGCTAGCGGTGATGAATACTTCGTGTCCGTCTAGAAGGATGGGGGAGGTCATTTTCTGGTGGAGGTGGTTGACAATATGGGTAACTTCATGGATTCCCTGGATGTCCTCCAGCAGAATCACGAATTCGTCTCCTCCGAGGCGCGCAACTGTATCTCCATTCCTCAGACAGGCTTCCAGGCGTCGCGCGATCGCGACTAGGAGTTGGTCGCCGATGGTGTGGCCGAGGGAATCGTTAACTACTTTAAATCTATCTAAATCGAGAAATAGCACCGCAAATAAGTAGTCTTTGCGCCGTTGTGCTAGCCTCAAAGCGTGTTCGAGGCGATCGTTAAATAGCGCTCGGTTGGGCAATCCGGTGAGGGCGTCGTGAAATGCGTCGTGCAACAGTTGTTCTTCAGCGAGTTTGCGCTGGGTGATATCGTGGCAGTTGACGACTATGCCATTGACTGCGGGATCTTGCAGCAAGTTGGTGGCTACAGCTTCTAAAAAACAGGCTTTACCGTTGCGATGGCGGACTCGGTACTCGACTGCTAACTGGCTTTTCCAGGGGTTTTGAATGGCTTTTTTGAGAGTTTCGGTAATCAAGGGGGCGTCGTCGGGGTGAACCATAGCTAGAGCATTGTGCCCGATCGCCCTTTCCGGCGCGTATCCTAAAATTCGTTTGACTGAGGGGCTGATGTAGCGAAAGATGCCCTCGGCGTCGAGAATCATGGTGATGTCTGTGGCGTTTTCAATCAGCGATCGAAACCGCTGTTCCCTTTGCCGCAGGGCTGATTCTGCCAGTTTGCGTCCGCTGATGTCTAGGGCTACTCCGTCTACAATGACGTCGCCATTTTCTTTCCTGGAAAATCTGGCGTTGTCTTGCACCCACTTGACTTCCCCGGTTCTCAAAACGATCCGATATTGGCGATCGCAGGGTTGGAGGCTGGCTTTTGACTCTACCACGCTCTTGTCAAAGGAGTTTTTGTCGTCAGGATGAATGATTTCGGTCAGGATTTCTGGGCGCGCCATTACCTCTTCTGGACTGATTCCGGTCAATTCCCGCACTCCCGAACTGATGTAACGCAGTCCGCTTGTGCCGTCTGGATGCAGCACGACGCAGTAGACTGAGCCGGGAATGTTGGCGGCCATTGTGGCTAGTTGCTGCTGGATGCCACGAACTCTTGCTTCGGCGCGCTTGCGTTCTGCTAGTTCGGTTTGGGCTTGCTGGTAGAGTTCGGCTTGGTGGATCGCGATCGCGCACTGATCGGCTATGGCTTTGAGGAGAGAGAGTTCTTCTGCACTCCAAGAGCGGGCCCGATCGCACTGGTAGAGGCAAATTCCTCCTAAAAATGAGTGCTGGTAGAGCAGTGGTGCGATCGCGATCGCGCGAAACCCTACAAACTCTGCTGATGCTTGCAGATCGGGGATCAGAGTCGATAAGTCGTCGATGGCGAGGGTTTCTCCGCTGGTGAGGGAGGAGCGATAGTGTTGGGCAAATTCGCAATTTAGCCCGACGAGCCTTTCTTCGTCTGCTGCTTGGCTGATGTAGCGAATGATAATCCCGCCCTCAGCATCTGGCTGCAAAATCGCGCAGCCGCTAATTTCTAGAGCTTCATGGAGTTGATCTGCGGTGGTTTGCAGCACTTCGTCGAGTACGAGGGTTTCGCGCATGGCTTGGACGATGCGGTTGACGATCGCTTCACGAGTGGCTTGTCGCTGAATTTTGGCGATCGCTTCTTGCTGCTGGTGGCGCATTTTATATTCTTGGAGCGATCGTGCTAATACTGTTGGCAGCCGAAATAGCCTATTTTTTAATACGTAATCTGTCATTCCGGCTTTGATGCACTCTACTGCGGCTTCTTCTCCCAAACTTCCTGTTACTAAAACAAAAGGTATATTTTGTCCTAATTCCTGCATTAATTTGAAGGCCTCTAAACCGTTGAAGCCTGGGAGGCTGTAATCTGACAAAACAGCGTCGTATTTGCAATTCTCCAGCAGTTTTCGGCACTCTGTTGCTGTTTGGGCTGTATCGAAATTGAAATTTACTCCCCCCGCTTCTAAGGCGATCGCCATTAATTCTAGATCTTCGGTCATGTCTTCGACAATCAACAAGTTTAAGGTGGATTCCGTTCCCATTTTTACTAAATAGTTGGTTTGAGTTATATTTAACATATGGTATTTGGCTCTTTTACAGAGGTTTTTTTTGTTGATTACTGGCATTTTTATGCGATAAATTCCTAATTATTGCAGGAGTTTTTTTACTAAAATGTAGCAAGATTAGTTCTGACTTCTTCCTGAAATCCGTTACATCCGTTAAATCCCGTACAGTGCTTCGTTGCCGAACTTCCTTCTGACTTCTTCCTAACCTGCGTTACACTTGTACGCTCGCGAATTCCCAGTATCCGTTAATCCCGTACAGTGCTTCGTTGCCGAACTTCCTTCTGACTTCTTCTATCACTTACCGCTTGGGAGCATTCGCTAGTTTAAAGTAAAATGTTGCTCCTTGACCAGGTGCGCTTTGGGCCCAAATCCTGCCGCCGTGTCGGTGAATAATCCGCCAGGCGATCGCTAAACCGATGCCCGTACCTTCAAATTCTCTCTGGGAGTGCAGCCTCCCAAAGGCTCGAAACAGTTGCTCGGCATATTCCATCGGAAAACCAACGCCGTTATCCTTGACAAAAATCGTTCCATCTGGTAAGCAATCAATTACTATTCTAGCGGGAGTGCGATCGCGGCTGAACTTGACTGCATTGCTAATCAAATTGGTGAGCACTTGTTGCAGCAAGGTGGGATCTCCCGTCACTGCGGGTAAATCTCCGATTTCAAATTCAACCTCAAGAGGAGTTTCCACAGAATTTGTGTCAATTTGGGGTCTAGTCAATTTAATCGCAGTTTGTACCAACTCGGTGAGGTCGATCGGAATTTGGATCAACTCGGTGCGACTCACCCGCGACAGGGCGAGCAAACCGTCAATCAACAGGCTCATTTTTTGGCTGCTGTCTTCAATTACTTCTATATAGTGATCTATTTTGCGATCCTTCAAAGCCTCAGTTGCTTCGACGCGCTGCTTCAAGGCATGGACAAAGCCTGAAATGTGTCGCAAAGGTGCCCGCAAGTCGTGGGAAACTGAGTAGGAAAAAGATTCTAATTCTTGATTGGCAGCTTCTAATTGCTCTGTGCGTTTTGACAAGGCTTGTTTTGTCTCTACCAACTCAGTGATATTGCGAGAAGAGCCAATTAAAGCATAAACCTCGCCGTCGATATTTCTGAGGGGAATCTTAAAAGTATCGTAGTAGGAAGTGCCACCAGGGAACACAAATTTTTCTTGGAATTGCAGAGTTTCGCCTGTTTCAAATACCTGCCAATTTTCCCGGTAAAATCGTTCTGCGAGTTCGGTGGGAAAACATTCAAAAATAGTTTTGCCCTGCATCTCTTTTCGGCAGTGGAAGCCGGCAATTTCTGCCACAGATTTGTTGACAAAAGGCTGGCGCATATGCTCGCGTTCTACAACAAAAATGCGATCGGGCAAAGCATCAAAAAAAGTCTCTAATTCTGCGGTACGCTGGGCGACTTGAGCTTCTAAAGTTTCGTTGAGTTTTTTGAGTTCGGCTTCAGCCCTTTTGCGCTCCGTGATATCTTGACCAATAGCGATACAGCTTCCGTCTGAAAGGCGAACATTTGCCCAAGAAGTGTCGATAATTCGCCCGTCTTTAACTTTTGTTTTGAAGTCCGCCCACTTCTGAGTTGCCGCCACGATGAAATCTAAAACGTATTGGCGGTACTCTGGTTGCGGATAAAATTCCGCCAAGATATCGCGGCCTTTGATTTCTTCACAACTCCAGCCCAGCACTTGTTCCCAGTGGCGGTTTACCCAGCTTATTTCACCGCTGCTGCCCAATATTCCGAGCATGATCGGCACGTTGTCGAAGATAGTTTGCAGCAGTTCTTTTTGCTGTTTTAATGCTGATTCGGCTTGTTTGCGATCGCTAATATCGAGTACGGAACCGATAATTTGTAAAATTTTTCCGTCTGGGGTTTTTTTGAATATTCTAGACCGATCGTGCACCCAGCGCCATTCCCCATTTTTGTGTTTGATTCTGTAGTCTCTGTCATTGATTTCATGGATGTTTGTGCTGTTTGCTAGCCGCTCCATACCTGTAATTAGCTTTAACATATCCTCGGGATGAACTAAGTTAGCCACAGCATTTGTACCCAAATCTTGCAATTCTTCGGGAGTGTAGCCGAGGATGGCTGTGACAGCTTCGTTTGCATAAATATTTTTGTTTTCTACTAGATCGTAAATGTAGAGAAAGTCAGGGATCGTTTTCAGGATGCTCTCTAAAAGTTGTTGATTTTTTTGCAGTTCCGATTCAGCCTGTTTGCGTCTGCTTATGTCAAGCACAAAACTGATGCCCCGATCCTGCGAGCCTTGTAACAATGCACCGCCCAGCAGCACCGGAACGCGGCTCCCGTCGGAGCGGATGTATTCTTTTTCCCAGGGAAAAGCCGTCCTGATAGCCCTCAATTCGGCAATTTTTTCTGTGTCTAAACGCAGGTATTCTGGCGGTGTCATTTCTAGCCAGTTAATTCTTCCTGAAAGCAGATCGTCCCGCTGGTAATTTACCATGTTTAAAAAGAAGTCATTGGCATCTATAATGTTGCCGTTAATGTCCCAAAAAATTATGCCAATAATGTTAGAATCTACCAGGCACCTAAATTTGGCTTCGCTTTGGCGCAACTGAGATTCGACTTGTTTTAGTTCTGTGATGTCGCGGGCGATGACTAAAACTGTTTCGACTGAATTGTCTTCAGCCCTTCGACTTCGCTCAGGGTAAACGCAGTCGTTGGGATCGGGAACCACAAATTCGGGACTGATTCGAGTTTGGTAGTATTTTATACCGTTAGGAGTAGCCCATTCAAATTCTATAGTTTCTTGTTTACCAGTACGGAAAACTTTTGAAAAAGCCTCATCCCATAAGTTGCAAAGCTGTGCCGGCATTCCTAATTCTTGGTTGGTTTTGCCGATGAATTCGCCTCGGAGTTTTCCGGTAACAACTTCGACTGCTTGGTTGACGTAAAGGTGGCGCAATTCTCGATCGAACCGGGCGATGATATCAGTCGCATTTTCGGCTAGGGCGCTGAAAGCTTGTTCGCGTCGGTGCAGTTCTTCTTGAGTGCGGTGGCGATCGGTGATGTCTCTAGCAAAAGACAGAATAGAAACTATTTTTCCCTCAGCATCTGTTAATGCAGAATTGTACCATTCGCAGTAAATGATCGAGCCATCTTTAGTATAGTTGCGATTCAGGCTAATATTGCGGGCTTCGCTGCCGTCTAATAGTTTATTTGTTACTAATTTGAGTGCATCGAAATCTGCTGAATAAACTATTGGCCATTCGTACCAGTATTTGCCGATTATTTCTGCGGTTTTCCAGCCAAATATTTGTTCTGCTTGGGGCGACCAACGCAGGACGCGAAATTCGCTATCCCATTCTATAACTGCCATTGGCGAGTTGGCTAGGTGAAACTCTAGTCGATCGGCGGCTTGTTTCCTTTGGGTTTTTAGCGAGGAGCGAAGTTGCTTGGCTGCTGCGAAGCGATCGCTTATTTCCTGTAGGTTTGCTGCGCCGGATTTGGTGAATTCAGCTAGGGTTTCTGCTGTTTGTTTTTCTAATTCGTCCCAAGCCTGTTCTAGGGCTGATTCCGTCGGCTCTAGATCAGTGATGCTATTCTGAAATAGTTCGGCAGTTTCCAGTGGAATTTTCGGCATATTTCTGACTGTTCGGCAATACTTAATTTCCGCAGTTAAATGTAAAGTTTAAACTTACTTTTAAATTTTACAGCAATCAACGGGAAGCGGAAAGCGATCGATTTGAGATTTGAGATTTGAGATTACTCTCGTCCTGAGTCTGTCAAGGATTGACACTCCCCGGTCTGAAGACACGGGGATTCTTAAGGACAAACTTTGGGGGATGAATCCGCCCAAAGTTTGATTCTTAAAGGGTTAGTCAGCAACCCCCTACCCACTCGCTCAATAATTGAGTCTATGGCTACTTTTGCTTTCCTGATAATATTAGCTGCACCATTAATATCTGCATTGATTAACAACCCAGTGCTAGAACGGTACAAACCTCGTTTAATTCTTTTACCAGACGGTTGCCAATTGTCAGGTTTTTCACCGACTGTCACTGGCAACAAATCTCGGTCTAAAAAACTTGATTTTGAGGTGTAAGATTCGTCTTGCTCTACAAATCGCCAACCCCTTAAGTCACACTCTTGCATGAGTCTATCTTTAACTTTAGCTGTCGGTATTTGGACAAAGTTCTGGTTGGTCTTACCTCCCATATTGACTTCTTGCTTCTGTCCTTTATTCCAACCAAAGACTAAGACGTTAATTTGATGATTTTCGCAATAATCAATGATGGTTCTGACTGCTTTGTTAACAGCATCTCTCATCCTTCTGGCGCGATTTTCTGACAACTGTTGCAGTCTTTTCGACGAAAAACCTTTGGGTAATTTATACCGTGCGTGTTCTGATTGAATCCGGGCTTTTTCCTTGTTAAACCCTTGGTTCCAAGACTTTAATTTGTGACCATCAATAATAAATGGTTTACCATTACTAGAAACACAGGTCAACCAGTTATTGATGCCATGATCTATTCCCAAAACCCCTGTTACTTCCAGGCTACAACTAGGAGCTTGTTCAGTTAGACTTTCGTGGACATATTCGATCCATACCTCACCATTTCTGGGGATTAGTCGAAGCTCTTTAATCTGGCAATTCGACCGCCGTTCTGGTAAAGTCACCCAGAGAGCATCTGTCCCAAAGTGTTCTTTCCCCTTGGTTCCCAAAGGCAGTCTCACTCGATTACCAACTATTTTCAAGGCTTGTCCCGGATATGAAACCTGGTACATCGCCCCCTTGGTTCTGTACTTTGGCAATCTCGGTTTTTGATTGAGTTGCCCTTTCTTTGCTAACCTTTCTAATGCTCGGAAAGATCTCAAAGATTCGGCGACAGACTTGAGGGATTGTTGGGCAACTTGCGAGTAAAGCAATCCGTAATTTTCGTTGGTTTTGGCAATTTTGTACAGGTCTGGGTATTTAATTGCGCCTTGGTCTTTGAAGTACCGTTGCCGACTTTCGTAAGTTCCGACATTAAACAGATTGTTTGACCATCTCAACAGTTGTTCAACAATGGTTTTGTCAAGTCCTTTTAAATGCCATACATCTTTTTGCACTGCGTACATTAATTTCACCTCCTTTGATTAATTGTACTATATTTAGAAGTATCTAATTGGGAGACTAAAGTCTCCCTCGCCCTTTCATCCCTGGACTAAAGTCGCAGGGTTTTCAGGGTATTTCTTATAAATCCGTTCGCCAGGGATAGGAAGGATGCGGAGCTTTATCAAGTCTTCACGGTCTGCTATTGAGTTCGCCTTTGACCAAATTGCTGGTGAAACCATTGATTTGACTGACTTCGGCTATATACAGTGTATTCCAGGTTTATGAAGTAGGGACAGGGCAATGCCGATTAGTGTCAACTTAACATCAAACCCAGTCACAGACGGCTGTTGACTATTAAATCTAGCTCCCCCCTACTCCCCAGGTTGTCGGGGGGGGACAGGAATCTTCTCTTTCGTCAACTGCTACTCCCCGACAACCTGGGGGATGCGAGGGGGCTCTAGACTCAGCTAAAAGCGAGAGTTCTCAGGGGTTTTAGTCTTAAGTTAACACCAATAGGCACGGAGCGGTGTCTAAGAGGGCGGGGATAGATCGATCGCGTGGTGTCCTTCATAAACGTGGAATCTGCTGTATTTTTGCACAGAGTGTTGCAGGCCAGGCGATCGCCCGCGCTCCCTAAATATTAGCGCAGCCAGGGCATGAGGAGATCCACCGGGGCATCGTTGGAGTCAACTTAAGCCGACCGTCCGCCTGGGGTTTAAACCCCAGCCGGAAAGAGCGTTAAGTTGACACCTATGCACGGTGGCATCGCGCCTACGGTTTCGTCAATAACAAGCTAAAATAAAGTTTAAAGTTTATTCAGCCATTTAAATCGCCTATGACTGCTGCTGCACCCTCTTCGATAAAAAACCCAACTCAGTATGAAGCTGTTATCGGTCTTGAAACTCACTGTCAACTGAGTACGAAAACTAAAATTTTTTCAAGTTCTTCTACAGAATTTGGTGGTACTCCAAACACTAACATTGACCCAATTTGTATGGGAATGCCCGGAGTGTTGCCGGTCCTAAATCAGAAAGTGCTGGAATATGCCGTTAAAGCAGGGTTGGCTCTCAACTGCGAAATCGCACCTTACAGCAAGTTCGATCGCAAACAATATTTCTATCCTGATTTGCCGAAAAATTATCAAATTTCTCAGTTCGATTTGCCGATCGCCACTAACGGTTGGTTGGAAATAGAATTGGTGGACGAAGCAGGCAATTCGACTCGGAAAAAAATCGGGATCACTCGCTTGCACATGGAGGAAGATGCCGGAAAATTAGTTCACGGAGGAAGCGATAGAATCAGTGGTTCTACCTATTCAATGGTGGATTACAACCGCGCCGGTGTGCCTTTAATCGAAATAGTCTCGGAACCGGATTTGCGCACGGGCGCGGAAGCTGCCGAGTACGGCCAAGAATTGCGCCGAATTGTCCGCTATATCGGTGTCGGCGACGGGAATATGCAGGAAGGTTCCCTCCGATGTGATGTGAATATTTCGGTGCGCCCCGTGGGGCGAAAAGAGTTCGGCACGAAAGTGGAAATTAAAAATATGAACTCTTTTAATGCGATCGAACGGGCGATCGATTATGAGATCGATCGGCAAATTCAAGCTTTGGAAACTGGCGAAACCATAATCCAAGAAACGCGGCTTTGGGATGAAGGGAAACAGTGTACTTTTAGTATGCGGATTAAGGAAGGGGCGAGCGATTATCGCTATTTCCCGGAACCGGATTTGCCTCCGATCGAGGTTTCAGTGGCTCAGTTGCAGGATTGGAAAGCTCAATTGCCAGAATTGCCGGCCGAAAAACGCAATCGCTACGAAACTCAACTCGCTCTTTCTCCCTATGACGCGCGGGTGTTGACGGATGACAAAGCGGTAGCTGAGTATTTTGAAGGGGCGATCGCCGCCGGTGCTCCTGCTAAGCAAGCTGCTAATTGGGTGATGGGTGATCTCACTGCTTACCTCAAAAATGAAAAGCTGGCGATCGGAGAAATTCCTCTGCAACCGCAGGATTTGGCGGAACTAATTTCGCTGATTGATACAGGCACGATCAGTGGCAAAATGGCTAAGGATATTTTGCCGGAGTTGCTGTCAACAACTGGCGGTTCTCCTCAAAAATTTGTCGAAAGCAAGGGTTTGATTCAAATCTCGGATGCTGGGGCGATCGAAAGTGCGATCGATGCTGTTTTAGCGGCCAATCCCAAGGAACTGGAACAGTACCGCGCCGGCAAAACAAAGCTGTTGGGCTTTTTTGTCGGAAAGGTAATGAAGGAGACGGGCGGTCGGGCCGATCCCAAATTGACCAATGAGATCCTCGCTAACAAGCTTAACGGCTAGGGCGTGTTTCTTTGCCTTGACCATCAGATTCAGATCCCCCTAAATCCCCCTTAAGAAGGGGGACTTTGAGTGTTCTTGTCCCACACCCCCTACTCCCCTACTCCCCTTATTAAGGGGGGCTAGGGGGGATCTCCGGGGGTTTTGTAGCGGATACAGCGGCGAACAATCGGTTTTTCTCTAGTCCGCCGCGCGATCGCCCTTTCCCTTTCATCCTAACTTTACAAATATCTAGACAGATCTTTACACAATCTTCACAAAAAGGGGTGACACCCCTCATCCCGATAGTGTTATATTATGTTATGTAGATGCACCCTGATGGTAGGGAGAGTTACTTAGGTGGCTCTCCTTTTTTTTTGGCTTTTTTTAGAGCCGAAGGAAGAAGGAGGAAGGAGGAAGGAGGAAGGAGGAAGGAGGAAGGAGGAAGGAGGAAGTGAAAATGCAATAAAATCAATGGTTTCAGCTAACCAATTACCAATTACCAATTCCCAATTCCCAATTCCCAATTCCCGATGCCCGATGCCCAACTTAAGTTATATTTAAGTAATTTTCAGAATATGACCGAACAAGCTAACGGGTTACTCAAACAGGGCATTTCACAATATCAGGCTCACCAATTTGAGGCGGCGCTGGATTCTTGGCGCTCAGCGCTGATTCTATATCAGGAAGTGAATGACAAGCGGCGATCGGGTGCGGCGCTGGGGAATATGGGGGTAGCCTATGAGGCGCTGGGAGATTATGCTCAGGCGATCGAGTGTTATCAGCAACATTTGGATCTGGCGATCGAAATTGGCGATCGCCGGGGTGAGGCTAATGCTTTGGGCAATTTGGGCAATGCTTGCTGTGCTCGGTCGGATTTTGAGGGTGCGATTAGTTACCAGCAGCAGCGTTTGGCGATCGCGCGGGAGACGGGCGACAGTCGCGGGGAAGAGGAAGCTTTGGGCAATTTGGCCTCTTGTTGCGATGCGAAAGGAGATTTCCCGGCTGCGATCGAATGTTATCAGCAGCAATTGGCGATCGCACGGGAAAGCAAGGACGATCGCGTTGAGCGCAAGGCCCTGAAAAGCTTGAAGCTAGCTTACAAGTATTTAGCAGATTACGAGAAAGCTAACGAGTACCGCCAGTTGCAATTGGCGATCGTGCGGCAACTGTTTTTAACTAAGAAAAATGGCGATTTTGTACAACTTGCAGAAATAGTTGGTTTGAATCCTGTCGAAGATTTTGCAGGAGCAGATTTAAGCGGTTTTGACTTACACTACGCTGATTTAGTCGGTGCGGATTTGCGGGAGACAAACCTCAGTCGCGTTGATTTGACCCTAGCGGATCTCAGCGGTGCTTTGCTAAGTGGTGCTAATTTAGTTGACGCTACTTTGTGTAATGCTAATTTGCGGGATGCTGAGCTTAGCGGTACGAATTTGAGCGGCGCTGATTTGCGGACAAAGTTGCCGCGGGCAAATTTGACCCGTGCGAATTTGAGCAATGCAAATTTGAGCAGTGCTTATTTGCCGAATGCGATTTTGGTAGAAGCAAATTTGCATGGTGCTGATTTAAAAAATGCTGATTTGAGCGGTGTTAATTTGAGTGGCGCGAATTTGAATGGTGCTGATTTGAGTCGCGCTGATTTGAAAAATGTGGTGGTTGAGAATACGAGGTTTGCTGGATGTTTGGGTATTTCTCAAGGAATGAAGATTGAGTTGATGCAGCGGGGTGGGATTTTCGAGTAAAATGGGTAATGTTGGTAATTGTAGAGGGTCAGAAGAGCTATGACTGCGTAACTGCAAAACGATTCTCGATCGCCGAATATCACCGTTTGGGAGAACTGGGATTTTTCGCCCCTGATGAGCGAGTTGAATTGATTCGTGGAGAAATTATCATCAAGGCTGCTAAAAGTACGCTGCACTCTGTTTGTAATTCGCTGCTGTTAGGAGAGTTGTACACCCTGCTGGGAAAAAGAGCGATCGTGCGCGGTCAAGAGCCGATTATTTTGTCTGCTGATAGCGAACCAGAGCCTGATGTTGCGATCGCTCGCAATCGTGATGACAATTATTTATCTTCTCACCCGGAGCCGGCGGATATCTTGTTGGTAATTGAGGTTTCCGATTCTACTTTGAAGTACGATCGCAGAACTAAGTTGTCTCTCTATGCTGAAGCTGGGATTTCTAATTATTGGATATTTAATTTAGTAGATATTCAACTGGAGATGCACAGCGAACCTTATCAAAAAAGACAAGGTGATTTTAGTTATCAATTGCAACGAGTAGTTTTGCCAAATCAGGCTGTGGTAATTCCGGGTTTTCCAGATTTGTCTCTGGATTTATCTGCGATATTTCCAGTGCAGATTGGTGAGTGAAGATGCTGGATCGTAGGCGCAAGCCGGGGCGTAGCCATCGCACATTGTTGAACTCAGTAATTAAAGTGCGATCGAGCTTCCTTCGATGATATAATCTAAAAGTGCGAACTCTTCACCAAAGTAGCCCTATGACCGCTCAAACTCTCGCTCGGCCTGAACAAATCGTCCAGCTATCAGGTATCAGTTGGCAAACTTACGAAACTTTGCTGGCTGAGCTCGGCGATCGGCAAATTAGACTGACATACAATCGCGGTCATTTAAAAATTATGGTACCTTCTCCAGAACACGAAGTTTACAAAAAAGTAATGGGTCGATTTGTCGAAACCTTAGCTGAAGAATTAGAGGTGAGAATTGAACCCCTCGGTTCGACTACTTTCAAACGTCCTGAACTTATTGGTGCAGAACCTGATGAATGTTTTTACATCCAGAACATTAGTGCAATTAAAGGCAAAAAAAGACTCGACATGGATCGAGATCCGCCACCGGATTTAGTGGTGGAAATTGATCTTACGAGTAGTTCGGAAAATAGCTTGCAGGTTTATGCCGATCTGGGAGTGCCGGAAGTTTGGATATATAATGGATCGCAGCTCAGAATTAAGAGATTGGAAAATCAAAGGTATGTTGATTGCGATCGCAGTTTAGCATTTCCCAGTGTGGCTGTTTTAGAGATTGTCAGATTTCTGGAGCAAGCAGAAACAATGGATTATTTGGAATTAGTTAAATCCTTTCGGGGTTGGGTAAAAAGCCAAATTCAGCAAAACCAATGAATTCAACTAAAATTAAACAAAATTTACAATTAAAACGGATAAAAAGATGCTGTATTGTGATATATTAGAGATTGGACAGTAATCGAAATCTCAATTACAGGCTGGTAGTGCCAGCAATTCTACCCGATATGCGATCGCTAGAGTCTCACAACAAATATCCAGATTGCTTGTGGATGCAATTAGAAGCAATTCCAGTTTCGTCAGGTGCAACTGAAACCCAGCACCTCGACCTTTACTTGAGCCTCAATTTTAACGAGCATTGGGAACCACTGCTCGGTGGCCGCGTCAAATTTGGACTGCAAGGCGGTACGCTCAAGCTAAATCTGGAAAACAGCGAAATGCCCCTAGCAGCGCGTCAATTAGTCGGTGATGTCCAACTGTCGCCCACCGAAACAACCCAGGAAATTCAAAGCAGTGCAAAAGCCAGCAGTGCAGAAGTTTTATTGACTGAAAATCAGCGTGGCGTGAGAGAAAGCGATCGGGAAAAAATCGCTAAAAATGACAGCACATTTTGTCACGTTTCAACAATTGGCGACGCTACAAAACCAGCTTGGATTTTTGCAATAGAAGGGGGTAAACCAGTATTAAAAGGTTTGCTAAAAAGTGCTAAAATGGGAGAGTTGGCAGCAAAACCATTGCGGCTTGAAGCGGTTTTTGAAGTAGCGAAAGAAGATATTTATCTAACAGATGCCGAAGGTTTGTGGCCGCACGAAATCACCCCAAATCAACATTCTATTTTAGGAAGAATACTGACAGTATATCTGCAAAAAAACAAACTCCAACCAGCTCTGAGTTGGGCGATATTGTGCTACGACTCGCCGACGGTTGAAAGGCGCGAGGTGGAAATTGTCCCTCAACCAGAAGCGGAATTGCAGGAAATGGTCGATCGAATTATTGGAGCCAAAACCGACAACTTTGCAGAGTTGGCAAAAATCGCCAATCTCAATCTAGCAGAGGATTTCGGGGGCGCAAACCTGCGGGGAACTACTTTGAGTTCAGTGGATTTTAGCGATGCAAATCTCCAGGGGGCCAATTTCCGGGGTGCAGACTTAAGCGACGCCGATTTCAGCGAAGCCAACCTGCAAAATGCCAAATTCGGCGGTGCAGATTTGAGCGGCGCTTTCTTAGGAAATGCAGATTTGAAAGGTGCAGATTTGCACCGAGCAAGTCTAGCTTTAGCTAACCTCAGCGGTGCGAATTTGTGCGGTGCAAATCTGGTGGAAGTGAACTTAACAAATGCGAATCTCAGCGGTGCGAATGTCGAGTCAGCGCAATTCGGGAATAATTCAGGACTTTCGGAGGAGATGCAGGTAAGTCTACAGCAGCGGGGAGCAATTTTTGAGGAGGTTTAGTCGATACAGCTAATTAACCGGACTTGATATAAAAAGGTTTTTGGCTGTTGGGTTTCCTTCCTCAACCCAACCTACGGCTTGTAGGGACACTCCAAGAGCTCATAGGTGTCAACTTAAGCCTGAAAGCCATGAGAAATCTCGTTTTTACGCCAAGTCTAGATCCCCCTAAATCCCCCTTAAGAAGGGGGACTTTGAGAAGACTCCTGTCCCCCCCTTCTTAAGGGGGGCTAGGGGGGATCTAGACTTGGCTAGTCGAACGAGCAGATACCACAGGCTTTCAGGCTTAAGTTGACACCTATGGGCACCCGAAAAGTGTCCTGATTTCGGGTAATATTAATTCCGGTGCAACCGGATTTGATATTACCCCTCATCCTCCGACTTCACAGGAGCACGCCCAGAAATCACAATAAACCCAACCGATTCCAGAGTCAGACGCGGCTGACGAATTCCCGCTAAAACAGCTTGACTTAACACAGTTTCGGTGCTAATTTCATCAGCCAAAACCGACTCTAAAAGTTGTTCCGATTGAGACAGCCGATTCAAGCGCAATTGCAATTGATTCACCCGGTTTTCCAGTTGAATAGCAGCACTCACAGCCGATCGATCGCACATTTCGACAAAATCCCCTCGCCCGCGCAGCAACTCCTCCGAAACCACCCGCCCCCGTTGGCAAAAATCATCCCATTCCAACGGATCCACAAAATTGTCAAGAATCACAGTGCGATTTTTCGACAAATTGTAATCCCGATTCGGCCCGCCCTTCCCCTTATAAGCACGCTGCAAAATCTTCAGAAGTTCCCCATCTTCCACCAACAACATCGACTCATTACGAGCATCAACAAACACCGTTTCAAAAACCGGAATAAACAGAGCATCCGCGCGTCTCTGCAAAGCTTTCAAGTTGTAATTCTCGATATTTTGGGCCTGCAAAACTTGCTCAGCCGGCTGCAAATCAGTCTGGATAGAATAGTTAAATTGCAATCCAAACCACTCCTTACCTTCCTCAGCATCCCAACTTTCATCATGTCGCCACAATGCAAAAGCTTGACCCCGATCGTCCCAGCGAATATAAGAGCCAAGAGCATCGATCAATCCCTCACCAATGCGGTAAAGAGCCACATCAGAATTCTGATGAGCAACCCGGCGATTGTAACTACCATACTGCTGACAATAGGGAATCAATCTGGTTCTCAAATCATTCGATGGAATCAACGTTTTTTGACTTGGTTGATAGCGCATCAACCCGGATATTGTCGGATGTTCAACCTGTTTGAAATTAAGAGCTTGACAAATCCAACCTTCCGTAGCCCGCTGCATTTCTTTATGTTTCGCGTCGCAGTCATCGAGAGATTCAAAATACTGAGATGCGGTTTCATCCAGCAAGTCAATTTCATCAAGAACCTGTTGTTCGCTAATTTTGATTTTCTCTTGTTCGATTTCAGCTTTGATTGATTGAATTTCGCTTGCTAGCCCCTTAGCTCCTTCAGTAAACAACTTTTCTTCAAGTTTAGGAAGTTTTTCTTCAACATAAGATTGAAGGCTAGCAATAGACTTGTTGAAGATGCCAAATCCATCTTTCAAAACTTGATACCAAGCTTCATGGGGACTTTCTGGTAAATCCGGGCCCGCAAACAAACAAAATTGTAATCCCATTTTGCTACCAATGCGATCGACTCGGCCCAATCTTTGTTCTAACTGATTGGGAAACCAGGGTAAATCGAAGTGAATGAACCAATCGGCAAATTGCAGATTCAGCCCTTCTTCCGCAGAGCGATCGCAAACTAAGACAAAGCAATTCTGTTCATTTTTAAAGCGCTTCAGATTCGCCTCTGCATCAGCGGCGGATTTGCTGGTTTCATGGCTGGCGATCGCATTTTTACCCAAAATCTTCCCTAAGTTTTCCGCAATGGCTTTACAAGTTTCCGTAAAACTGGTAAAAATCACAATTTTGGGGAATTTATCACCCGGAAGCGGTCTTTTAATTTGCTGTTGAATTCTGGACAACAAATCGCGAGTTTTGTTGTGATACTCCGGCGGAATCTTCAAAGCAACTCCGATGAATCGGATAATGGCGATTCGCAACAAACTCAGTCTGTCGGCTCCTTCCTGGGGCTTCTCAAGGGTTTTGAGCAAAGATTCTAAGATGACGCTTTCTCCTGAAAACAGCGCAGTTTGAGTCACAATCCCCATATACTTTGACCCAAATTCGCGATCGAGTTCCGCAGTCGATTTCTTCTGTAAACGAGCTTTGACAATTCGTTCCAAAAGATTCAGCCAAGTACCAGAAGTGCGGAAAAACAGCAGAAAAATTCTCTGATAGGCGCTCTTTTGCGGAGCGAGAGTGCGCCAATTTTCGAGGATTGTGTGAATTTCCGACCACTGTTCGTCATTCAAATCGTACTCGGTTTTGGGCACCGCATCGCGATCGAAAATCACATCTTCCACTGCATCCCGGCGGTTGCGGAGCATTCGGCGGTACAAGCGGTAGGTATCACTAACGTGAGTGCGAATAGTTCTGACAAGGCGATCGCGCTCTGTTGCTTCTTCAGTTTCCAAACAACTTTCCAACTCATCTGCTAATCCGATCAAATAATCGTCTGTTGCAAAAAGAGTGCGGATTTGAGCAAGTTTTGGTTTCCAAACAACAGGCTTTGCTCCTTCTCGGAAATCGAGCAAAGTGCGGCCGATTTCCTGACGGTTTTGCACCTGTTCTTTGAAATTCACCAAATCATCAAGACGATAAGTTGTGGGGTCTAGCAAGTGCAGCATTGTCAGAAAATCCTGCTCGTGACCGATCGCAGACATCCCCGATAATAGCAATAAATTCTTGCTTTTGTGAGCGAGAGTTTGGCAGATTTCAAAGCATTGTTTCTGACCGCGATCGCCCGAATTAGCCATTGCAGCGACATGATGGGCTTCATCCACAATCAGAAAATCTAGATTAGCATTGCGACTAACTTGATTGATTTCACTCAGAGAAACAAGTTGCACTCTGTCAGCAAAATGAGACAAATAGAATTTATTTTCCAACTCATCGCGCCACTGTTCGAGCAGGTATTTCGGAACCAGTACGACAGCGCGGCCGCTTGGTTCATCTAAGAGGTATTGGCGGAGAATTGTCCCAGCTTCTACGGTTTTCCCCAATCCTACTTCGTCTGCTAATAAATAGCGTCCAATTGGGTCTTCTAGAACGCGCCGCACGACTTCAACTTGGTGCGGATAGAGGTCTATGTTGGCAGAAATTAAACCTGTCATACCGCGACTGACGGCTCGTTGGGCGATCGCAGATTGAACGAATGCGAGTCGGCGATCGTGAAAATAGGGTGTTTCTTGACCTTTGACTGCTAAGATGTCGATCGGATCGGCGATCGGGATATTGCAGCGCACATAAATTTCCGTTTCATCAGCTTGTATACTTTGACTATCGGGCAAGTCAATGTCGTACAGCATTTTATCTTCATCCCAGTCATAAATCCGACCAATGATCCAGCGCTCTTGGGTTGTGCTCCAGAGGTAGCATCGAGTTTGGCGCTGAAGTCTGGCTTCTTGGAGTAAAGCTAGGGGTACTGTTTTGTGAAGGCGGTTTTTAACTGAGCAAAAATATTCAATTAGGGCTTCGGTGCGGGAGAATTCGACCACTTTTCCGACTCCCAAATCGTTTTTGGGCGATCGGACTAAAGAACCAACATCAATCATAGTTGAAAACCTTTAAACTTCGGCAATTGAGTCTAGATCCCCCTCGCATCCCCCTTAAGAAGGGGGTAGGGTGTGACTTTGAGAAGAGTCCTGTCCCCCTTATTAAGCGAGACTTTGAGAACAATCTTGTCCCCCCAAATGTAGGGGCGGTGCCCCCGTGCCCGCCCTCTTGGCTAGGGGGGATCTAGACTTCGATACAACAAGAGAGACGGTGAATTTGACGTTAAATTGTCACCAATCGGTAACGAGCAGAAACTCACAACTTAAAAAAACCCTAAACCAATAAAATCTTGGCTTTGGTACACTAACAGTCAAAGCGGACGGTGGGGCTCGAACCCACGACGTCCAGCATGGGAAGCTGGCATTCTACCGCTGAATTACGTCCGCGCTTAGTCTTTTTTACCTTTTAGGAATTGGGGCAAAAATAACTATAACAGCATTATACACCTATTTTCTGATTTTGATCGTGGGATTTTGAGTCATATCAATTCCGGTAACACCGGAATGATCTAGAGGACACGGCAGTGCCGTTTCCCTACAATATTCGGGGTAGGGACACGGCAATGCCGTGTCCTCTATGACTTTATTACCCCACAGTCAGGATACGGCATTGCCGTTTCCCTACAATATTATTTCGGGGTAGGGAAACGGCATTGCCGTCTCCTCTGATGACCCCAGAGTCAGGACACGGCATTGCCGTTTCCCTACAATATTATTTCGGGGTAGGGACACGGCATTGCCGTCTCCTCTGATGACCCCAGAGTCAGGACACGGCAGTGCCGTTTCCCTACAATATTATTTCGGGGTAGGGACACGGCATTGCCGTCTCCTCTTATTACCCCAGAGTCAGGACACGGCAGTGCCGTTTCCCTACAATATTATTTCGGGGTAGGGACACGGCATTGCCGTGTCCTCTTATTACCCCACAGTCAGGACACGGCAGTGCCGTTTCCCTACAATATTATTTCGGGGTAGGGACACGGCATTGCCGTCTCCTCTGATGACCCCACAGTCAGGACACGGCAGTGCCGTTTCCCTACAATATTATTTCGGGGTAGGGACACGGCATTGCCGTCTCCTCTTATTACCCCACAGTCAGGACACGGCAGTGCCGTTTCCCTACAATATTCGGGGTAGGGACACGGCAATGCCGTGTCCTCTATGACTTTATTACCCCACAGTCAGGATACGGCATTGCCGTTTCCCTACAATATTATTTCGGGGTAGGGACACGGCATTGCCGTCTCCTCTTATTACCCCACAGTCAGGACACGGCATTGCCGTTTCCCTACAATATTATTTCGGGGTAGGGAAACGGCATTGCCGTCTCCTCTGATGACCCCACAGTCAGGACACGGCATTGCCGTTTCCCTACAATATTCGGGGTAGGGACACGGCATTGCCGTGTCCTCCGTGACATTACCGTGTCCTCCCTTTACCCTTAGACGAAGCGCAAAGACTTGCTATCAACACCCAGGAAAGAAACTGATTGCACGATCGCAATTAATTCATCCGAGCCCGCAGTCTTCTTGAAAATAGCGGTACCAGCCGGCAACCCTTCGGGTGAAGCACCTAACTGGTAAGTGCTAGGAGCACCTTGAAGTTGGAGGATATCTTCGATCGGGTTAAAGCCGACAATCAAAGCGTAGTCGCCTGCGCCAGTGGCGGTATCAATGCCATCGTTGTAGTAGAACTTGGTGGCATTTCCCAGCAAGAAAGTATCATTGCCTTCTGCGCCAATCAGCGTATCGATTTCGCCCAGCCCTGGGTTAGCAGCAGTGCCGTCAACGCCAGTCAGAATATCGTTGCCTTCTTTGCCGAAGAGGAAATCGCTGCCGCTACCGCCAAGCAAAGCATCATTATCTTTACCGCCGTACAGGGAGTCGTCACCAGCGTCGCCGGCTAAGGTATTGTTGCCTAGATCGCCGCTGAGGACATCATTGCCGTCGCCGCCATACAATAAGTCGTCACCTTTTCCTCCTAACTCGGTATCGTTACCTGCTGCCTCCGATCGCGGTATCATTGCCGTCGTTGCCAAATAGGAGATCGTTGCCGTCGTCGCCAAATAAGG
>JAYFMW010000021.1:0-72682 GCA_042408215.1 Microcoleus sp.
TCACTTTAGACCAGTTACGCATTCTCAAGGCGATCGCTTCTGAAGGCAGCTTCAAACGCGCCGCTGACAGCCTCTATGTATCCCAGCCAGCAGTTAGCTTGCAGGTGCAAAACTTAGAGAGACAGTTGGACGTACCGTTGTTCGATCGGGGGGGGCGCAGAGCTCAACTCACCGAAGCTGGACACCTGCTGCTGGGTTACGGCGAGAAAATTTTATCCCTTTGTCAAGAAACTTGTCGGGCTCTGGAAGACTTGCAAAATCTCCAAGGCGGTACCTTGATTGTGGGGGCTTCTCAAACTACGGGGACCTATCTGCTACCTCGGATGATCGGGATGTTTCGGCAAAAGTACCCAGATGTGGCGGTACAACTTCACGTTCACTCTACCCGCCGCACTGCGTGGAGTGTGGCTAACGGACAAATTGATTTGGCGATCGTGGGCGGTGAAATTCCTACCGAACTCCTAGAAGCTTTAGATGTTGTTCCTTATGCTGAGGACGAACTGGCTCTGATCCTCCCTCCGTCTCACCCGATGGTACAACAAGAAACTATCCAAAAAGAAGACCTTTACAAATTGCAGTTTATTTCCCTGGATTCCCAGTCTACTATCCGCAAAGTCATCGATCAGGTGTTGTCTCGGTGCGGCATTGATACCCGCCGCCTGAAAATCGAGATGGAACTAAATTCGATCGAAGCCATTAAAAATGCCGTTCAGTCGGGGTTGGGGGCTGCATTTGTGTCGGTTTCGGCGATCGAAAAAGAGTTGCTGATGGGCGTCTTGCACAAATCTCAGATGGAGGAAGTTGTAGTCACTCGGATTTTGTCGCTGATTTGCAACCCCAACCGCTACCGTTCTAAAGCGGCAGAGGCTTTCAGTAATGAAATTTTGCCCCAGTTTGCTACTTATTCTGCTATCGAGGAGAAGAAAGAACCCACTTCGCTTGAGTTGGAACCCGTAGAAATAGCATTTCCCAACCAGGCGGGAAGTTAATCTCTTCAAAAGTCGGCTGTTCGCAGTTAGCAGTTAGTTGAGAAATCGAAATCTGGTTTAACAATCGCTTTTTCTTCCTTCTTCCCTGTTCCTTCTTCCTTCTTCCTTCTTCTTACCAAACCACAATGGAAGTTTACTGCACGCGCCCAGGATGTCCGCGCCCTCAAAACTATTTTACCGACCTTGATGACAGTGCGCTGTTGAAAACTGTGCAGCAAAGGTATTGTAAAACCTGTGGAATGCCCCTGATTCTGAGCGGCCGCTATTTGCCCGTGAGGCTTTTGGGTCAAGGCGGTTTTGGGGCGGCGTTTTTGGCCCGCGATCGCTATACTCCGGCGATGCGGCAGTGCGTTGCTAAACTTTTGCAGCCGTCGGTAAATCTGACTCCGGCACAGCTAAGAATCGCTCAAAATCTGTTTGAACGGGAAGCGGCGGTTTTGGAAGAACTGGGAAATGAACACCCACAAATTCCGAGTCTGCTGGCTTTTTTTGAGTTGACTTTTCCGAGTTTGCAGGCGGGGAAAGATGATAAGTTTTTCTATCTGGTTCAAGAATTTATTGATGGTGAAAATTTGGAGGAGGAACTGGCTGTTAAGGGCAAGTTTTCGGAATCGGAAACGGTGGAGGTATTGCGGGAAATTTTGAAGGTTCTCGATTTTGTCCACTCTCGCGGTTCGATTCACCGGGATATTAAACCTGCTAATATTATGCGGGGGAAAAATGGTCGGCTTTATTTATTAGATTTTGGGGCTGTTAAACAGGTAACGCAAACTGCTGGTAGTTCAAAAGTTTCGACTGGTATTTATTCTTTGGGTTATGCTCCGCCAGAACAAATGAGCGGGCAAGAAGTGTATCCGGCAACGGATTTGTATGCTTTGGCTGTGACTTGTATTACTTTGCTGAGTGGTTTGCAGCCGACGGAGTTGTTTGATAGTTACAGAAATGAGTGGAATTGGCATTCGCGGGTGCAGATTAGTTCGCGTTTGACTCAAGTTCTCGATCGACTGTTATTATCAGCTCCTAGCCAGCGTTTTCAATCGGCGGCTGAGGTGGAAGCGGCTCTGAATTCTCACTCGCAACAGCCTAAAATCGTCGTACAGCCTCCTCTGACACCTCCTCAACCCCCCGTACAAACTTTGCTTTCGATACCGACTCAGCAGCCTTCTAGCCCTGTTTCCGCGCCTGCTCCGGGAGGGCTGCAACCTGCGCCGAGAGGGGCTTTTTCGATTTGGGAGGTTTTGTCCGGGGCGGCGTTTACGGGTTTTCAGGGTGGGTTGCTGGCGATCGCCCTGAAGAGTTTATTGCCGTCTCCAGGCCTGAGTATGGGATTGTTGGGGATGATTATGGGGGGTTTGATTTATGCTCAGTATCGCCGATCGATCGAACAGACTGAGATGTTGATTATTGGCGCTGGTACTCTGGCTTTGCTGGTGTATTTTCCGGCTTTGCGATCGGCGGCAACTATGATTTATCCTGGTGATCCGATCGCTGGCGTGTTGTTTGTGGGGTGGTTGGCTGCTTTAGGGGCGATCGCGGCAACAGCTATTTTTCGATTGATTTATAAGTTACTTTCAAATCTTTTTTAATCTAAGTTAATATTTTAGCTGGACGCATGGAGTCCAGCAACCGGGTTTTTTACGAGAAGACGCGTTACAACCCAGATTCTGCTAAAAACCCGGTTTCTTTGGTTGGCTGTCGAATTAATCGATCGCCCTTAGCATCAATCAACACCCCAGCAGGACGAGGACGATCCCAAAAATGCGACGACATCGCATAGCCAAAACCACCGCCAAAATCAAGGTTCGTCAATTTGGTAACTGTTGGGCGATCGATTCCCTGGGTAAAAGCACCCGTGGCATTAGTTCCCGTCCCCCGATAAAAATGCAATCCGGTAATTGCGATCGCCCGTAAAACCTGCTTTCAGTCCCACATTCCAGGCTCCTTACCCCCCAAGACCGCTCCGCCCCCCAAAATGTAAATTTTTGTTAAAGTAGTTAAGTAGGGTCTGTGAGAAGCCAACCTAAAATCAGTGAACTTTGAGTGTACAATTATTGAAGTTTAACTTTGACTTCCAGAAAAATGCAACAAACACAAACCTTTATAGATCTTCATCAAGCGTTTCTCGATCGACAGGCTAAATTTGCCACTTATAGAGTTAATAATATGAATATTATTACTCTACCTAATGTCTATCATCCAGCCCCTGGTTCTAGCTCTTTCTTTCTCTTAGAGCCTATTCGGGAAAGATATCAACATCTCAAAACCAAGAAAAAACGGCTGTTAGAGTTGGGTTGTGGTACCGGAGTTGTGGGACTGAGTTTAGGTGAATATGTAGAGGAACTGTACCTTTCTGATATCGCTTCCCATGCTGTACTATGTGCCAGAATAAATACGTTGATAAATTTCCGCAAAGCTAAAATCTACAATTCGGATTTGTTCAAATCTTTACCTGACGTTTTATTTGATGTCATTCTTTTTAATACTCCGTTGTTAGACAAACCAATTGAAAGTGTTGCCGAATTGTCTACCAACGATCCCAGCGGTCAAATATTCCTCAATTTTATCCAACAAGTTCCCCAATATCTTGCACCTCAAGGAGAGATTTTTTTGAGTTATTCCAATCTGGGAGATTTAGGGCTACTTAATAAAATTCCACCCAGCTTTACTGTGGAAAAAATAGCTGAAGAAAAGCACGAAGCAACTAAAAGTGAAAAGTATCTTTTTCGCTTAACCATCAATTGAGTATAGTTCACCCCAACTTTCAATATCATCGAATATCAGGAGCGTAGTAACTAATGACAGCCTATAAACTCACCGAAACAGAAATAAATCAAGCCTTAAAGAGCCTACCGGATTGGGTAGTCAAAGAAGGCAAATTGCACAAAAAATTTGAGTTTCGTTCTTTTAATGAGGCTATGGGTTGGATGGTGAGTGTCGCCATCTACACAGAGGTGATTAAACATCACCCGATCTGGCTGAATATTTATAATTCAGTTGAAGTAAATCTGCTGACTTACGATGTAGGTCATGCGATCAGTAACTTGGACGTTGAACTTGCTAAAAAGATGGATGAATTAGCAGAGCCTCTGTTGCGGTGACATACTCCCACACTCTCCCGTTGCGGTGAGTGAGGGCTTCTCAGGGACTCCTCTATGAGGACATTGACTGAGCTTTAAGACCCTGTGCCCCACGCTTCTGGATATTGATAGCCACATTCCAATCTCTACACAGATGGTAAAACATACCGGACAGTTGTGTATTCGTTGGGATAGTGGCTTTTTGACTTTGTGGCCACAGCTAGAACACTATCTCAAAACTTGGTAACACCTTGACAATAGCTAAGTCCTCTATTTAAGAACCTCGATGATAAAATCAAGACTACTACACTGTTTTACTTTTGTCTGAGTTAAATCCCATTTACATAAATCTAGTTTTTCCTGTTGTCGATTCAACCAAATTGCGTTTAATCCCGCAGTTTTCGCACCACAATAATCAGCTTTAAAACTGTCGCCAATATGTAACACATTTTCAGCAATGCAGTTGTGCTTTTGCAAAGCGACAGTGAAAATTTGAGAATCGGGTTTGGCGGCACCAACTTCGGTCGAAATAGTCACTGATGTGAAATATTCTGCTAAATTGAGTGATTTTAATACTGCATAAATTCGCGAATCGAAATTCGAGACTACGGCTAATTCAAGGCCTTGTTGCTGCCACCTATTTAATGCGGGAAATACATCGGGATAGACAAACCAAGGTTCGGCGGTGGCAAAATGAGCGTAGAGTTCAGCAAAGAAACTAGGAAAGTCTGAGAATTGATTGAAAACCCCTGCTATTTGAAAGGCTTTAGCGCAAACTTCTTGCCACCATTCAAATTCTAGCTGGGGAATTTTGGCCGCTTCTATATCTGGAAATGCCATCGGATTTGCTGAGGCAAAACTTTGGGAAAACGCTGCATTTAACTCTTCACTCTTAACTGCTACTCCAAAACTATTGGCTAATTTTTGGTACACTTCGCCGACGCTGCTGCGAAGGTCAAATAGTGTACCGGCGGCATCTAAAAAAATAACTTTTGTCATTGGTTATTGGTGATTGGTTATTGGTTATTTAGTCCTGGACGCATGGGTGGTCAGAAACCGGGTTTTTTACTGAATTTACGGTGTGTAACGAAGATTTCGTAAAAAAACCCGGTTTCTTCCTGGATGCATGGGTGGTCAGAAACCGGGTTTTTTACTGAATTTACGGTGTGTAACGAAGATTTCGTAAAAAAACCCGGTTTCTTCTGGATGCATGGGTGGTCAGAAACCGGGTTTTTTACTGAATTTACGGTGTGTAACGAAGATTTCGTAAAAAAACCCGGTTTCTTCTGGATGCATGGGTGGTCAGAAACCGGGTTTTTTACTGAATTTACGGTGTGTAACGAAGATTTCGTAAAAAAACCCGGTTTCTTTGTCGGAGTCCCTAAGTCCTGAACAATTAACTTTTAAGCAAATCCTGAATCGGCTTGCTAATCCAATTGAAACCAACTTTCAATTGATGGTCAAATGTTGGCATCCGATAGAGATAGGCTAAGCGGCGAGCAATGTGGGCTAGTTGTCCGTCGAGTTGAATTCCTAAACCGGCGAAGGTGGCGTTGTCAATTCCTAATGCGATCATTTCTCCGATCGGCTGATAGCGGAAAGGAAGTAATGGCCGATCGGTTAGGGAGGCCCAAATGTTCCACGCGGTATAATCCGCTTGCTGGAAGGCTACTTGGGCTGTGGTGGGGAGTTTTTGACCTGTTGCGTCGTGACATTCCGCTATATCTCCTAAAGCAAATATGTCTGGACGATCGACTATTTGCATTGTGGGAGTAGTCATTAATTGACCGCGCTGGTTTTGTTTGAGGGGTAGCGATCGCACTGCGGCGCTAACTTGGGTTCCTACTGTCCACAGCACTATATCTACGGGTAGAACGTCTAATTGTCCTTTGTAAAGTAAGGAAATTGTGTCTGGCCCGATCGCCTCTACTGCGGTTTCTAAGTCAATCCAAACTTGCCGTTTTTCTAAGGCTTTTCTGGCTGCGTCTCGGTTGAACTCCGGCGATGTCCGCAGTATCGTGTCGCTTTGTTCGACTAACCGCACGCGACCTTTGTCTCCGAGTCGATCGGCTAGTTTGCAAGCCAATTCTACTCCCGAATAACCCGCGCCGACGATCGCGATCCGAATTTTGTCGGTATTTTTGGCTTCTAAAAATCGCAGTCGTTCTTCTAATCGGTAAGCGTGGTCGAGAGTGCGAAATGAGTAAGCATATTCAACAGCGCCTTTGACCATATTTAGCGGGGTTTCGCCTCCTAAAGCTAACACGAGGCGATCGCACGCAAATGTAGTAGAAGAGGCTGGCCCGTCGTGTAACTTGACTTGTTTTGTTTCCAAGTCGATGCCGGAAACAGTTCCTTGACAAAAGCGCACGCCTGTGTTTTCTAAGAGTTCGACAAACGGTGGCGCAATTTCCCAAGTTTGCAGTTCGCCTGTCAGGAGTTCGTACAGCAGGGGCACGAAGAGGAATCGATCGCGGCGATCGACTAGGACTATTTCGGGTTTTTCCGCTTTGGAGAAGGGTAACTGACTCAAGCGCAGGGCCGTGTAGAGTCCGCCGAAGCCTCCGCCGAGAATGCAAATCCGGGGTTGTTGTTGAGTCATGGTGTTTTGAGGGGCGATCGGTAGCAAGGCAAGTTATCTTATTGTAACGAGATGGGGAGTAGGAGAGGGGGAGAGTGGGAGAGGGGGGAGTAGGATAGGGGGAGAGGGCATTGGTGTCAACTTAACGTCAAACCGACAGTCTTTCTTGTTTGTGTCGAAGTCTCGATCCCCCCTAGGGCGTGTTTTCAAACTGCGACCTCAGATCCCGATCTAGACTCAGGTAAAAACGAGATTTCTCAAGGCTTTCAGGCTGGTTGTTGACACCAATGGGGAGAGGGGGATAATTTTGATGATTCCTCCTTCCCCCTGCTTAGAGAGGCAATTAAACGCAATAGATGCTATTCAAGAAATATACGGAATTTGCGATGGAGATTCCTGTAGGCAAAAGTTAGGGATTAACAATTAACAATTAAAAGTCAACCGTCAACAGTCAAAAATGAAAAGTCAAAAATGAAAAGTCAACCGTCAACAGTTAACAGTCAACTAATGAAATATAACGTAATTTACGACGGCAATTGCAATCTATGCGTCACCTTGGTGCAGTTACTAGAAAACTTAGATCGAGGTCAGCGCTTTGAGTATATTTCCATGCAAGATTTAGAGGAATTAAACCGCTTTGGGATAACTTCTGATGACTGCGAAATGGGGATGATTTTGATAGATTGTGACATCCCCCAACGGCGCTGGCAAGGCAGCGATGCGGCGGAGGAAATCGGGCGGATATTGCCGGGAGGTGAGGTGTTTGTAGCTGCTTACCGCGCTATGCCGGGGATGAAGTGGATGGGCGATAGCCTTTACGAACAAGTCCGCGACAACCGCTATACTTTGTTTGGCAAGCGTTCTACAACGTATAAATCAGTTTATGCCGTTGGCTGTCGGGCGATCGACAATTGCGATAATTCTCCATAACCAAAACCCATTAAAAAACAACCAAACATCCAGCGCAGCACTTATCGTTCAATCCTCGTAGGGACACGGCATTGCCGTGTCCCTACCGTGTTTCATAACAGCGGGAACTGCTGTATTTAATCCATCTTTTTTAATGATTAAACAGATCGAAAATCTGCTGGCAAAAGTGTTTGAGCTTTTGCGCCGACTCCGCAGCAGGTTCAGTTTTGCCAAGAAAATTCCAATTTTCCACAGTAGAAAAGTGCCACTGCTGACCAGTATGATCGTAACCAGCGGCCTCCACTCCGATCGCCCGCCGAGATCCTTCTACCGGATCTTGGTAAAATCGGATTTGAATCAAAATGCTGCGGCTTTGCAAGAAGCGGCTTCTACCGGGAAAATGAAAGCCAATGTCGATCGAATCTGGATCGACAAGTTCCCTAGTATCCCGATCATTCATCCAAGGTTTCAAATCGACTTTTGCATCCGGGAATTCAGACTTGAATAAATTAACAACCGCAGCAATTTTACTGGCTAATTCTATATTCCTAGCTTGTTCGGCAGCGTTCACTGGAAAAACTCCTATCAAATACAAGTTATTACATGATTTAGATAACATTAGATCACAATGTAACTGCATAATGCCGAATGTAGACTGTCAACAGCGGACTTTTTCAGAGATAATTAGGCATTGACAAATTTTCAAATATGTGTTAGGTCATCTTATTTCCCACGGACTATCAACCGAAAAAACCCGGTTTCTCGCAACTATCCTGAAAATCACGAAATTACCAGAAGAAACCGGGTTTTTGCCCCCACGACTATCAACCGAAAAAACCCGGTTTCTCGCAACCATCCTCAAATCACGAAATTACCAGAAGAAACCGGGTTTTTGCCCCCACGACTATCAACCGAAAAAACCCGGTTTCTCGCAACCATCCTGAAAATCACGAAACTATCAAAAGAAACCGGGTTTTTGCCCCCACGACTATCAACCGAAAAAACCCGGTTTCTCGCAACCATCCTGAAAATCACGAAACTATCAAAAGAAACCGGGTTTTTGCCCCCACGACTATCAACCGAAAAAACCCGGTTTCTCGCAACTATCCTGAAAATCACAAAATTACCAGAAGAAACCGGGTTTTTGCCCCCACGACTATCAACCGAAAAAACCCGGTTTCTCGCAACTATCCTCAAATCACGAAATTACCAGAAGAAACCGGGTTTTTGCCCCCACGACTATCAACCGAAAAAACCCGGTTTCTCGCAACCATCCTGAAAATCACGAAACTATCAGAAGAAACCGGGTTTTTGCCCCACGACTATCAACCGAAAAAACCCGGTTTCTCGCAACCATCCTGAAAATCACGAAACTATCAGAAGAAACCGGGTTTTTGCCCCACGACTATCAACCGAAAAAACCCGGTTTCTCGCAACCATCCTGAAAATCACGAAACTACCAGAAGAAACCGGGTTTTTGCCCCCACGACTATCAACCGAAAAAACCCGGTTTCTCGCAACCATCCTGAAAATCACGAAACTATCAGAAGAAACCGGGTTTTTGCCCCACGACTATCAACCGAAAAAACCCGGTTTCTCGCAACCATCCTCAAATCACGAAATTACCAGAAGAAACCGGGTTTTTGCCCCCACGACTATCAACCGAAAAAACGCGGTTTCAACCGCCAATTCCCTTAACTCAGCGGCAGGGCGATCGTAAATTCCGTCCCTTCACCCACCACCGAGTCACAACTCAAACTACCGCCGTGGGTTTCTTCCACTATTTGCCGACTGATAGACAATCCCAACCCGGTACCTTTTCCAACTCCTTTTGTAGTGAATAAATGGTCAAAAATCCGCGATATAACTTCCTCAGAAATTCCCCGGCCATTATCTCTAATCTTAATGACAACTATTTGATTTTCATCGTCCATCTCAGTTGTGATATTAATGATATTAGGAGCGAGTTCAATCTCTGGGAAACTCCGACCTTTATTTGCTTCCTCAAAACAGTCGATCGCATTGGCAACAATATTCATAAACACCTGATTCAACTGTCCCAAATAACACTTAACTTTCGGGATATTTCCATAATCCTTAACTACTTGAATTGCCGGAGTGTCTGGATTTGCTTTCAATCGATGCTGTAAAATCATTAAAGTGCTGTCAATCCCTTCATGGATATTTGCCGACACTTTATGGCTGGTATCGGCACGGGAGAAAGTGCGGAGAGATGTGCTAATATTGCGAATGCGATCGCACCCAACTTTCATCGACAACAGCATTTTTGGTAAATCTTGTATAAGATACTCTAAATCGATATCCTCAGCATCCTCTGCGATTTTTGAGCTAGGATCAATCACTTCTTCCTGATATAACTTCAAGTGGTTAATTAAATCAGCAACAGCCCTATTAGCTTCGTTAATATTCCCCGCAATAAAGCCAACTGGATTGTTAATTTCGTGAGCGACACCGGCAACCAAATTGCCCAGAGAAGACATTTTTTCACCTTGAATTAGTTGCATTTGTGCTTGTTGCAGTTCGGAAAAAGATTTTTCTAACTGTTGAGATTTTTCTTGCTCTCGCGCATACAAACGAGCATTCTCGATCGCAATAGCCACTTGGGAAACTAAAACTTTTAAAACTTCTACCCTGTCTATGGTAAAAGCTCCTGCTGCTAACTTATTTTCCATATAAATAATCCCTTGCAGATTGGATTGATAAATAATTGGCAAACACAGGATTGATTTAATTTGAAATTCTCTAATGTACTCATCCGCATTAAAAAGTTCGGCAACAGTCGCATCCTGCAATACCAGAGGCTTTTGACTGCGAAAAACATAATTAATTACAGAAAACGGCAAATATTGACTGTTTTCAAATGGCATAGATTGTAAAACAGTCGCTGTGCTATCTGTAGAATTTCCTACGGCTTCGATGCAGAGTCGATCGTCTTCGAGCAGCAGCAGCACGACTTTTTGAGCCGCCGCATTTTCTAAAATGATTTTGATTAACTTGCTCAACAATTTTTCGAGAACAATTTCACCGTTAATGGCTTGCGAAGACTTAATAAAAGTAGCCACGTCTAAGAAATCGCCTAAACTATTACTGGTAGTATTTCCAGTGGTAGTGCGGGTGACATCGAGGGTTGGGGTTTGGGTTGTGCGCGTTTGTGCTACTAAAAAAGGATGTGTTGATTCCAAGTGTTTAACTTTCGCTAGAGCTCCCCAGCGGATGTAGCCGTAATAAGCTTTAGTCAGATATGCTTGAGAAATTATCTGTTTTCCCAGACATTGATAGAATTCTCCGGCTAATTCATAAGCTAATGCTTCCTCTTGGATGTAACCATTTTTGGCAGCTCCATCAATTGCGCGATCGTACAATTCCATTGCTTCGGTATTCTGCCCCAAAACTCGCGCTTTCTCTGCTGCTACCAAGTCGTATTTGTGTTGATAATTCATCGGAGCATCAACGGCCCATTTTTTCATCTTGTTTTGGAGATCTACCACTTTTTTCAGATATTGCTTTTGCTCCTCTTTCCCAGCTTGGGGATACAAAGCGAGGAGACTGAGAGAGGAGTATAATTTACTGACAGAAACTATATAAAGTCCGGCTACGGCTTCTTCATATTGCTCAAACAACCTTGAATTTTCCAAGGCTTGCGCGTAGTTTCGGAACAGAAAATTCAGCATAGCTTTGGCATTATAAACCAAACAAACTAAAACAAAGCTTTTAGCTTCTATTAAAGCGGGGAGCGTTTTTAATTCATTAAAGTTATCGCCGACTAAATGGCATGGTTCGACAGTTGTGCCAGACAAATTGAGGGCTGTCTGTCTCTCTATACTTATATACTGTACAGCCATTTCTAGTTGAGATTGCTGCATTAGTTTCAGATACTTACCTGTCTCCTCTTCAACCAGAGCAAGAGGCTCTCCCATCCACAGTTTACAAGTACAATATAGATTAATAGAATAACCCGCATATTCCAAATCTCCAGTTTCCATCCCGGTTTTAAAAGCTTCCATGAGATAGCCTAATCCTGACTTGAGAGCGGTTTTCCAGTGTTGAATAAAAGAACCAAAGACTGCATAAACTCTACTTTTGATTGAACGGGATGGAAATTTGTCTAACAGCCTAATTGCAAGTTCGCCGAATTGGTATCCCAAACTAATATCCCCTAGGCTGTACATAACTACGCCATAATAAACGTAGGCAATACTTGCATAAGGTGAATTGCCATATTTAATGCACAGCTTGACCATCATAAATGCCAGCAGTGGTACCAGTCGGGGCTTGGCCTGAATAGCAGTGCTGAAAATCCCTGATAAAATCCGCATGGCTGCTTTTTGATTGGGATCTGTCATTTCTGGTAAGTTAGCTAGATCGTCAATTCGTTTAATTCCCAAGCTCAGTTTTGTGTTAATCATTCCCGCCATAATATTGAGCGAGTTGGGGTTTTGAGGTAAAGAAATGCCTAACAATTTCAGCACTTCCAGTCCTGTATTTAGTGATTCTATAAGTCTATTTTGAGCATTGTAAGACTGGAGTTGAAGTTCATAAGCATTCACTTTTTCCAGTAGAGTTTTAGCTTTTTGCAGTACGATATCAACCAGTTTTTTTGAATCTTCATAGTTAATATTTAAGTATTCAGCTTCTGCTGTTGACTCGTAAATTGCTAAGGTTAAGTCATACTGACTTTGCCAACAATCCGCTGGCAATAATTCCATAGCAACCCGCAAATACCTAACAGCAGCTTCATAAGCAGCCGCCGCTTTTGCCTTGCGTCCAGCAGTTAAGTTGAACTTTGCTAACTGCGTCTTTTCTGCTGGCTGGCTAATCGTTTCAATTCCGAAGTTCAACTGATTGACAATATCAAATATGTTCTCTTCTAGTTTTTCGATGGGAGTGTTTTGAAGAAGTAATTGACCGATGTTAAAGTGAGTTGATTTTTTCCGGTTTTCAGGAATTAGCGAATACGCGGCTTGCTGGACGCGATCGTGCAAAAATTTGTAACTAACCCGCGAAGTATCTAATTTGAGATTGATTGATTCGGCTCGATCGAAAACTAAAGGAATGCGATAAGCATCGCTCAAGGGCAGAATTAACCCTGCTTGCAAAGCTGAATAAAGTTGAGTGGCTGTAGTATTAGCTGACTCTTCGCTGACAAGTGACAGCACATCTAGAGCAAATTTATCCCCCACACAAGCTGCTAATTTCAACACTTCTTGCGTGGCTACGGGGAGCTTTTCAATGCGACTGGCCACCAGTTGTACTACACTTTTATCGGTAATTCCAATGGCTTGAATTTCATCAATACTCCAATTCCAGCCCCCTTTACCTCCCTCATTGGTAACGGGAGAGATCAGACAATCAAAGTCGAACTTTAAAAGATTATCTTGATAAAGTGCTTGGAGTAATTGCGTCAAGAAAAAAGGATTACCGCCTGTTTTATTGCAGATTAACTCTGCTAGAGTTTTTACCTTTTCTGTGCGGTTGTTAAGTGTTTCCGCGACTAATTCAGTGACATTTTCTAAATCCAGCGGTTCCAGCACGATATTGTTGACAACAGTACCCGTCTTTTCAATCTCTTCTACAGTCTGAATTAAAGGGTGAGTGGGACTAACTTCGTTATCTCGATAAGCACCGATTAGCAACAGATATTGCTGGTATGGGTCAGTTATCAGTGTTTGCATTAACTTTAATGTTGCTGAATCTGCCCACTGCAAATCGTCTAAAAATATCACTAGCGGGTGTTCTTTTTGGGCGAAAACGCGAAGAAATTCTTTGAATACCCGATTGAAGCGATTTTGCGATTCTATTGGGCCGAGTTCTGGCACTTCTGGCTGTTTGCCAATGATTAATTCAAGTTCGGGAATTACATCGGCAATTACTTGACCGTCTGTTCCTAAAGCTGTTAAAATTTTAGTGCGCCATGTTTCTATAGAAGCAGCGCTTTCTGTTAGCAACTGGCCCAGCAGCGAGTTAAATGCTTGAATTAATGATGCGTAAGGAATGTTGCGTTTGAATTGATCAAATTTGCCGCTGATGAAGTAACCTTTTGAGCGAGTAATTGGTTTGCTAACTTCATTGACGACGGCGGATTTGCCGATGCCAGAATAACCAGATACTAGCATTAATTCGCTTTGGGAATGGGCGACTTTTTCTGTATTTTGGTTGGGTGGGAAAGATGCGGGTGAAAGGGTTTCTGCATTGGGGCGGGCGGGTTTTTCTGTATTTCGGTTGGGTGGGAAAGATTCGGGTGAACCCGCCCCTACACGTTCAAAGGCTGCTAATAGTTGGTTGACTTGGTTTTCGCGACCGTACAATTTCTGAGGAATTAATAACTGACTGAGAATATCTAAGCGTCCTGGGGTAAAATCTGCAATCTTGCCTGTTGTTTCTAACTGATGCAAACATTTTTCTAAGTCTGCTAATAATCCGGCTGCACTTTGATATCTTTGTTCGGCATTTTTGGCAATCAATTTCATCACTATTTCTGAGATTGATGGGGAGATTTCAGAATTGATTTGATGGGGCGAAATTGCTTGAACTGCGATGTGGCTGTAAACTATTTCTAAGGGGTCACTGCTGGCGAAAGGCAATTTACCTGTTAGCATTTCATACAAGGTAATTCCTAATGAATAAAAGTCGGTGCGATAGTCGAGGGTGCGGTTCATTCTCCCGGTTTGTTCGGGAGACATATAAGCTAATGTGCCTTCGACTGAGTTGGGATTGTTAAATTGCGGGTTTTCTTTGTTTAGTTTTGTCGCAATGCCAAAGTCTGTGAGTTTAACTTGTTTTGTTTGGGAGTTAATAATGATGTTGCTGGGTTTGATGTCTTTGTGAATAATCTGATTTTGGTGCAGGTATTCTAAGGCTTTGACGATTTGGATGGCGATGTTTAAAATTGCGTGAAGCGAAGCTATCCCAAAGGGAATCGCACTCAATTTTTCTTTTTCGAGCATTTTTCCGAGAGATTCCCCGCCAAAATCTTCTAAAACCAGTCCTAATCGGTGGTCAAAGGTTTCGAGACTGATGGCTTTGACGATTTGTTCGCTATCTAAACTTTGGCGGATTTGATATTCGTGTTTGAGACGGGTAATGGCTTCGAGCGTCGGATATTCGGCTTTCAGGAGTTTAAGAATTATTGTGGGCTGGTTAATCGCTCTCTGTCCGCGATAGATAATTGTTTCGACACCTTCGTGCAGAGTAGAATTAATTGGGTATTCTGACAGGGTTTGCATAGGTTTATTTTCAATAATATCACGTCTAATTTTACCAAGAGTAACACTAATTTCGTGAATATTTATGTGATCCAGATCGCTTTGTTTTATGCCACAAGTCACAAGTAGTATCGGAATTAATATTACCCAAAGTCAGGACACGGCAGTGCCGTGTCCCTACAATTAATTGGGGTAGGGACACTCCAAGAGCCGTGTCCTTCTCGGTTAAATTGCCGAGTTTCAATCTTGTACAACCGTAACTTCACTGAAATGAGTAATTGATTCGGGTTCCGGTAAAATGCGGACGCGGGCAAATTTCAAACCGCTGACTCCTTGCAGGGCTTCTACCATGCCAGTTTGAATTTTTGACTCTACCCAACCTTCGCGAGATAAATAGCGTAAATATTGCTGGTACTCTTGCCACTCGTCCTCGGTTGAATAAACGATAGTCAACATCCCCGACTGGGTAATTCGCTCTTGTGTGTCTCGATCAACGGCTTTTTCGATCCGCTTTTTGACGAGTTCGTAGCGAATGTCGCGAGTGCCTTTTACGTCAAACATTTTTTCAGTATTTTCGTTGTGAAAAATGTCGATCGTGGTATTCTGGACTAACACTAAATGCGCGAGTTCCATGTTAATTTGAGACTCGGCTTGCAGGCGGAAAACTGTGCGGGCGCAGTCGCAAATTGCTCGCAGTTGTTCGTAGCGCAAACTGTGTAGGTGAAAGGGACTAAATTTGGAATCTATAGATTTCCCGACATAAATCATGTGATCCATGCCGTCAGTGCATTCTATGTCGCAGTAGTGGGGGAGAATTTGCTGCATTCGCTCTTGCCAGCTTGCCCATGTTTCTTGGAGTTTGGTACTGATTAAATTCAGCATTTGGTCGTAGCGAGTGCGATCGCCATAAACGCAGTTGTGTTCGTTGGCGCAAGCTGTCCGGTAAGCTTCAACGGCTGCCTGAACCTTCGGGCAGCACTGCATAAAATAGTCAAAATATACTTCTAATTTCTCCTTCAAATACTCCGCCGATCGCACTTCCATATCGACTGTTACTTTTTCTTTTAAATGCTCGATGTAGTCGAGTAAATCGAGCCGCAGTTGCTCGCCTAGGTGAGTATTTTGTGTTTCACAAACGACATCAACTATGGCTAAACCAAACCGAAATTGTTCCAGCAAATCGGTTTGAATGGCTCGATTTCGCTCGTCGCTAGAACCGCGAATATCGGAAATTCCGAACAGCGGATAAACGTCAGCAAATACAATAGTTTCCTGGGGCAGTCCCCAACTTCGCCTTTCTGCTTCTTGGATGAAACGCCACTCGACTGCGGGATGGATGTTGTGAATGTGGGTAAACCGCTGCTGAATGGCTTGCCGCAGGGCTGCAATGAAGGCGGGAATTAGTTCTTGGGCGTGTTGAGAGTCAAGGCCGTTGAAGTGATTGGGCCGATCGCATAATAACCCCACCACGCCCAAAATCCGTTGGCCACAACCCTCGCGGGTAATAGTTTTCACCACCAGCGGTATCAACAACATCGATCGCACGCCCATTTTCCGTAAAGCGCGATCGCACTCGGTGTCGCATTCTCGCCGCAAATCCGGCACATTCCAAACTTGATTTGCCGCCGTTGCTTTCAAAAAATGAGAAGCTTCTAGAGAATTCATCGAATAAACAACCGGCTTCAAATGTTCGCCGCCTTTAGCAACTAATAGCTGTACCTGTTCGCCGTCAGGGCGCAGCAGCAAACTGCCGTCAGCATTAAAGAGCGATCGCAAACATCGATCGATTCTCTCAAATTTATCAGGCCGCAGCATCGAATCTCGATTAATTAATAACTGCGTCAGCCGCCGAATTTGCTCCTGCACAGTAACATCAAAACCTTCCAGCAGCAGCAAACCTTCTACTTGGTAATTATCCAACTGCAATCGCGAGGCTAAATTGGCCAATTGATTCGGCTGCATCAGCCAAGCTTCCCGTTCTGCAACAGACATTAATTTTAAACGCAAATCGGCAAATTCATCTATTCTTGAGTCAATCCTAGTAATTTTCAACTGTTCCGAACCCAGCCAAAATTCAATAAATCTGGGTTCTCCCTGTTGGCGGCTTTTTACACTGACCATCACAGGTTCATCAAGCATTCGCAAACTTTCAAGGTCAATTTGATAAAATTGCTTAAATACCCAATGCAATAGGTGGCGGCGGTATAATTGTTCTGCTGTTTTGCCGTCCCCATCCTCGAACAGTTCCAGCAAAGTGATGCCCATTCCTGTAAACAAACCGTTGGTAGATTCGGTTCCCAAGGGCGTTCCCTCCCAACCAGCTAAGCGACAGAATGCCGCGTTAGCATAACGCAGGGCAAAGGTTCCCGGTGCCATTGCTGCTATTAAAACGCGACTAGATCCGAGAAATTGAAAGAGTCGGTCTAAGTCTTGTTTCCAGGTTTTCAAGCATTCAATTTCGGCAGATTGACTGGGTACTTGGGTCGCCAACTCTTCCAGTAGCTGTTCCATATTTGGTTGGCTTTGCAAACTGTTACTTTCTGGCTCAGTTGGGGTTGTATCTGCGGGCATCAGTGATTTTACGGAGTGGTTGTTGTTTTGACGCGAAGACGATTTGGGAGTAGACATGAGTAAAGCACCTGAAAGCAGTGGATTTTGCCAAATAATGTTAGCGATCGGCGATTTATGGCTTTGTGAAGAACTTAGATCCTGTCGATAAATTTTTGGGACCTCGAAAACTGGTTTTTATCCAGACGTTCGACTCATAAATTTTTACTTTTCTTTACAAACAGTCTCGACGTTACAGAGTGAGATTGACCTGTTTAGCACATTGCCAGTTAAGCTTATTATAAGTGGGAAACAGTAGCGGATCGTGTCAGGCGATTTGAGATTTGAGATTTGAGATTTGAGATTGCTCCCACGGATTAATCCGGGGGATTGCGATCGGGATGCGGACAAGGCAAAAATTGAAATATATAATACAGTTAGCAGCATCTTTGAAAGGACATACCTATGGCTTTAACGGTTAACAATTTGAGCGGCGATCCGACTGGATTTCCTGTATTTGCCGGCGGCGGCCCGCGTCTTTTGGGATTCGCTACACCAGATGACATTAACGTAGAGCCGGGAAATTTGTCTTCTGTTCCCTGGGGAGTGTGGGGACTTGATGGCAACGATACCATAGCAGGTTCGTCGGATGGCAACGAACGGCTGTTAGGAAATAACGGCAATGATGTAATCGGAGGTGGCGGCGGAAATGACATCATTTACGGCGGCAAAGATAACGATCGACTCGACGGAAATGAAGGCAACGACGTAGTAAGAGGCGACGCCGGCAACGACGTTATCTTTGGAGGCCCTGGCAATGATATTCTGCGGGGAGGGCAAGGAGACGACGATTTAGAGGGCAATGAGGGCAATGATTTCCTAGCGGGCGATCGGGGAATTGACGTGCTCACAGGAGGCCTGGGTGCTGATACATTTCTGATCAAAAGCAATGATGAAGGATTTGGAGTCAATGCAGCCGATGTCATTACTGATTTTAACTTTGACGAGGGCGATCGCATAGCTCTCACCGATGGCTTAACAGAACTAAACCTCATCTTCACTGACGATGCTCTGATCGCTTACGACAACGACGGAATTATTAACGACATGGTGATTCGCAACCGAAGTAACGGACAAATTTTGGGCGTAGTTTTAAATACGAACAGCTTTGAACTTACCGGTGCATTTGAAACTGCAAGTCCTTTTGCTTTGGCAATTAACGGTTCTCAATTCCAGTTTTTGGCTTAGCTATTTCTAGGAAATCAAAAAGGTCGATCGCTCTTTATTTACTAAAAGGGCGATGGGTCTTTTTAGATCAATTCCGGTTGCACTCAGAGATGATTGTTGACTGTTGACTATTGACTGTTGACTATTGACTGTTGACTATTGACTATTGACTGTTGACTGTTGTCATTCCCAATGCTATAAAGGCCCAATGCCCAATCCCCAATTCCCAATCACCAATTATCAATTACTCTGCCAGTACCTATTCAACCCAAAACCACCAGATCAACCCTTTACGCAAACCACCTGCTTCAAAGTCGCCACAACTTCCACCAAATCCGACTGCTGACTCATCACCTCCTCAATCGGCTTATAAGCCCCCGGAATTTCATCTAAAAAATCCTCATTTTTGCGGCACTCAACCCCCTCAGTTTGCCGCACAAAATCATCAAGAGTGAATACATTTTTTGCTTGAGTTCGAGACATCAATCGCCCCGCACCGTGAGAGCAAGAACAATAACTTTCAGCATTACCTTTACCCTTAACAATGAAAGACTTCGCCCCCATCGAACCCGGAATAATCCCATAATCCTCAACTTCAGCCCGCACAGCACCCTTGCGAGTAACATACACCTCTTCCCCAAAATGCACCTCTTTTTCCGCGTAATTGTGATGACAATTCACCTCCAATAACGGCTTAATAGATTTGCCGCCCGCAACGTGCTTTTCCACAATGTGCTTAAACCGATTCATCATCACATCGCGATTAAAACGAGCATAATCTTGCGCCCACTGCAAATCGTGCCAATAAGCCGCAAACTCCGGCGTACCTGTTACAAAATAAGCCAAATCTTTGTCAGGTAGAGTAATTTCTGCCAGTTTAGCTAAATCTTTAGCAGTGTCGATATGGTGCTGTGCGAGCAAATTCCCAATGCCGCGAGAACCGGAATGTAGCATCAGCCAAACAAAGTTTTCAGTATCAACACAAACCTCAATAAAATGATTGCCGCCGCCGAGGGAACCCAATTGTTTTAAGGCTTTATTGTCTTGGTGCTGCACGCCTTGATGAAGTTCCTTAAATTCTCGCCATCCCTGCCAGTTGGTGACTGTTTTTTCTACTTCCTTGTTTTCGGCAAATCCCACAGGAATTGCGGCTTCGATATCGAGGCGAATTAGTTTGAGTTTGCCTTCTAATTTGTCAGCGTTAAAGGGCATTTTAATGGCAGCCATCCCGCAACCAATATCAACGCCCACAGCCGCCGGAATAATCGCTTCTTTTGTAGCAATTACTGAACCGACTAAAGCACCTTTTCCTAAATGTACATCGGGCATTAGGGCGACGTGTTTGAATACAAAGGGCAAAGATGCTACATTTTCTGCCATCTTGGTTTCTTTTTCGCCCAGGGCGTGATTTGCCCAAGATAGGACTGGTTTTGGGGTTGATATTTCTAATTTTTCGTAGGGCATTTTTGTTTGAGTTTGTTTTGCCAGTTATCGTGTAGTACATATTGTAACATAAAACTTTTCGGATGTCAAACACACTAATTCTCGTAGGGTGCGTCAGTCGGGAATTTTGATCGGGATTCAGAGAGTATTGACTGACGCACCTTACCGACTAATTCTAGAAGCGTCCTGTATTGAAAATCCTTAAGAGATTCCCAAAGATTGAATGAATAATTTACTGTAGGGTGCGGATTGTTGTACCTTCGCCAGCGAACCAAATAACTCTTTTCCCCCGAAGATAACTAATGTCTTCTGTTTAGAGTCAGGTTGTTGACTCAGCACTTGTGAGTGAACGGACAGAATGCTATCTGAATCAAAACGATAGAAATAGTCCAAGTCGCCGCAAAGCTCTTCTTTAAGATCCTTGAGAGTGGGGTAAAGTTCTTTACACGGACGCGGTTCGTGACCGATTAAAATCAGTTCATCTGATATTTCCATATTGTGGAGATTGATGATGTACATTCTCCCATTACCTGTGTTAATTAAAACGCGATCGTCCGATAGGTAGCACATATAGTAACCAAAACCATCATCCGCATCAGGCCAAGGCCATTCGCAGAGTCCAAGTATATTGCACTCAGGAAAACTTAATCGACTGAGTTGTCGTTCGCAACTATTTAGAACTAAAAATTCGCCACCAGCGGGATGAAATTCTGGAGGGCCTGTTTCGCAGGGAAACGGAATCTCCGCAGCGTGAATTATCAAACCATCATCGTAAACCCAGTAAACTTGCAGTCCATTCTGACCGGAAGCAGCCCAAAGAGCTAAAATTTGATTTTCTGGGTGTGGCCAAAACGAAAAGGTACTGCCACCAAAAGGGTCTTTGATCAGAAGTGTTCGCTGGATTTGCCATGAATTAGTATCGCGGATTTGAATTTCGACTTCCTCGAATCCAATTAATTTCATGCACCAAAAACGCAAGCCGTCTGCATCAAACCAGCAGTCCTGAAATCCATTGTCATTATACACATATGAAAATTTAACAGGAGGGTTAGGTAGTTGTTCTTCAAAAACTAGCTGGTTTTCTGCTGTCACAATTGCTAAATGATTGCCATTTGCCATAATTGCTGCCAGCAAATCGCCTTTGGGGCTGATGGCTGAACGGCTAATTGCGTCGGGAAGCTGGTATTCGTATTTTGGTGACAAGTTGCGATCGCATACAGTGACATTTTGACCGCAACTTGTCGCAATAGCCCACTCGGAATTAGTGGTTTGATTTATAGTCAATATCCAGCCGTCAATTTGTCTTTCATATTTTGATAAAATCAGCATAGGGATATTTAAATTTACTGGGTTGATAGACTCTATTTTAACTCAAATTTTGCACCATTTTCAATTAACCTGTAGGGGCGGGTTCACCAATAGCCGATCGGGCGGCAAACAGGTTAAATAAACCCGCCCCCACCCACTCAAATCTTGCACCAATATCAATCTTCAGGAATTTCACGCGGGGTGGGGGCGGGTTTTTGAGTCTTTTGGTATCCTTTAAAGCTATTGGTGAACCCGCCCCTACAGTATGGGTGAGAATGGTGTTCTACAGTATTTGCTGATGCTAAATCCCTATTAATTCGGAGTCTTTCTCGCCGCCTTCTGCACAGGAATAGCCACCGCCTGCGGCTTCTGCTTCGCCCCAAACATATCAAAGAAATCGTGCAGCAAAATATAAAAACAGGGAATGATAAACAGCGTCAGCAAAGTCGCCAGCGACAAACCCGAAAACACCACAACCCCCAAAGGTTGCAGAAACTCCGAACCCTCTCCAATCCCCAAAGCGAGGGGGAATAAACCCAAAACTGTGGTAATAGTTGTCATCAAAATCGGACGCAAACGTTGAGGTGCAGCCCTGAGAATTGCTGTGGTGCGATCGACCTTTTCATCTTCCCGAATTTGGTTGGCTAATTCTACCATAATAATGCCGTTATTTACGACAATTCCCACGAGCAAAATTGCACCGATCATCACCGTCGCCCCGATCGCAGTTTTGGTCACATACAGCCCGAAAATACCCGCAGCCAACGCCAGCGGCACCGTCAGCAAAATCACCAGCGGATCAACCAAAGAATTGTACTGCACCGCCATCGTTACAAACACTAAAAAAGTCGCCAACCCGCCCAAAAGTTTGAGCGCAGTTTGCAATTGATTGTTAGTTTCCGCAGCCGAACTCGGCACAATTCTGACTCCTGGCGGCAACTTCATTTCTGATAAAACTGCATCGACTTGTTTGACAGCATCGCCCAAACTTGCACCCCGATTTAAGTTGCCAACTATTAAGAAAACTTGCCGCTGATTGAGACGTTGAATTTCTCCCGGCGCTTTGCCGATCGCAATTTTTGCCACATCGCTCAAACGGACGATGCTATTATTGCCAGATAAGGGAATTTGTCCGAGTTGGGCGATATTTTTTACAGAAGTGCGATCGAACTGCACGCGCACGTCCACCAAGCGGTTTCCCCGCTGCACTTGAGTCGGAACAGTACCTTCAATTGCCGTTTGAACTGTCTCCCCAATGTCTTGGGCACTGAGCCCGTACAAAGATGCCCTTTCCCAATCGGGACGAATTTGCACTTCAGACTGCGGCGCGTCTCCATCCGGCCGAAACCGCGCTAATTTTACCTTTTCATCTAACTCTTTTAATATCTGACGGCCTGCTGATTGCAATACTTGTTCACTTGGGCCTTGAATTATGACATCAATTTCGCCACCTCTGACTGGAGAATTGGTTAAAACTAAACCTCTAATCCCTTCTGGAACCAAGCGCAGTCGAGTGCCTTTGGGAACGTCTATTTTCTTTAATTCCTCAGTCATTCTTTCTGTAAAGGCGATGGTACTTGTACCTTTTTTTAGGGTAATTGTGCTGCTTCCCCTGAGCAAATTTTCGATCGTATTGTTGCCGAACAGCAGCCCTCCCGCTGTCGTTAAAGTGTACTCTGTTTCTGGCTGTGCGAGCAGCAGTTTATCGGCGGCTGCAACTACTTTTTGATTGGTTTCCAAGTTAGTCCCCGCAGGAAACAAAGCAAATAATCGTGCTTGACTTGTATTAACTTTCGGCAAAATTTCTTGGGGAATTTGACCAGCCATTACCCAAGTGCCACCACCTAAAATCACGAAAGCGACTACAATGATAATTAACCGCAAACCCAGCACTTTTGACAGCATCGAACCGTAGGCGCGCGTAGCATTTTCAAAGCCACGGTTGAAATGTTTGATCGGCCCAAACTCACTGATGCCGCTGGAATAAGACATTCCCATCAAGCGAGAAGTCAGCATCGGCACTATAGTTAATGCTACTACCAGGGATGCTGCGACTGCAAAGCTAATTGTTAAAATTAATTCGCTAAACAGCAGGGAAAAAAAGCCGCCAATTAGCAAAAATGGCAGCACTGATACTAAGTTAGCAGCAGTGGAGGCAACCATTGCTGATTCTACTTCTTGACTCCGCATTACTGATTCTTCGATGGTGCGTTCTTTGCGGTCTTTGATTCTGCCTTTTTTTAGATGAGGGTTGTTGTCTAGACCGACTACAATATTTTCTAAAATCACGACGCTGGTGTCAATTGCCTGACCGATTCCTAATGCTAAACCGCCTAAACTAAACAAGTTCAGCGACAAGCCAAACAAGCGCATTAAAATAATGGCTGCGAGAGTACATAGGGGAATAGTCAGAGAGATAATTAGGGTTTGTCTGAGGGAACCTAAAAAGAACAAAACTGCGATCGCAGCCAACACTGCCCCGGAAACTCCCGCATTCGCAACATCGGCTAAGGAATTGCGGATGAAGCGGGATTCGTCTAAGGTCGTAACTACTTCCATATCTGCCGAAATTAACCCGGAATTCTGCATTTCTTTGAGGCGATTTTTCACTCCGTCCACAACCGTAATCGTGTTGGCATCCGGCTGTTTCAAGATGCTGATTTTAACGGCTGGTTTTTGATTGAGAAAAACTTTGACTCGCTGTTCTTCTGTGCCGTCATTGACTGTGGCAAAATCGCGCAGGTAAACTCGTTTGGGCGGGTTGGAACCGGATATTTGAAAGGAAATGTTGTTGATGTCGGCGGCTGTTTTAAAGCGGCCGATTGTGCGCGTCAGTGGTTCCTTGGATTCTTGGCGCAGTCGGCCGCCGGAAGTATCTAAATTGCGCGATCGCAAAGCATTGAAAACATCGTTAAGATTAACTCCTAAACTTTGCAATCGATTCAGGTCAATATTAACTTGAATTTCTTCTTGAACGCCGCCGGAAACGTCAACTGCTGCTACTCCGGGAATTACGTTAATTTCCCTGGCTAATTCGTCATCGGCGAATACGCGCAAATCTACGCCTTGGCGCGAGTCGGAAGTCAGCGCAAATTCGTACACCGGCTGTTGAGACGGGTCGAATTTAAATAGATTTGGCGATTCAACTGTGTCGGGAAGTCGGTTGCGGATGCGGTTAACGGCGGCTGTGGCGTCGTTGAGGGCTTGGTTGATGTCGCCCCCTGGTTTGAAGAATAAATCGACGCTGACTTGTCCTTCGCGGGTGCGGGAGAAGACTTGCGTGACTCCTTCTGTGGCGGAAAGTCCTTGTTCGAGGGGGCGGGTAATTTCGTCAACTGCTACTTCTGGGGAGACTCCGGGGGCGTCTAGGCGCACGCTGATCCGGGGATAGGTGATGGATGGTAGCAAGTCAACGGGTAGTTGGGTGATGTAAAAAATGCCCACAACTATAATCGCCAGTGTCAGCATCAGGGTGCCGATGTGGCGACGAATGGCGATCGCGCTAATGCTGAATCCGGTTTTGTCGGGGGTCATTTGATTTTAGATTTGGGATTTTGGATTTTGGATTGAAGAGTTGACTCGAACTTTGAATTGTGGGGCTTGCGACCAAATTCTTTTCGGTCAGGCTTTATTTTCGATCGGGAGCGATCGCATATTTACGGTCCGCACCTTACAATTGCTCTAATAAATCTTAATAATATCTCAAGTTTTTTTTAATATTTCTTTAGAGGTAGCCGATCGCCCAAAATAGAGAGCGAGATAAGTGGCGATCGGCTTTTTTATTGACTTTTAGTGGGGGCGGGTTTATAAGAAATACCCTGAAAACCCTGCGACTTTAGTCCAGGGATGAAAGGGCGTTGCAGGATTTATCCTGCCCATCTTGACAAACTGATTTTGGTTTGATAAAGTTGTTGAAACTTAGTTGGTGAAAAACCCGACAGTTGCAAGCCGTTAGGCAAAAAAGTAGCCATAGACTCAGTCATGAGCGAGTGGGTAGTGGGTATCTGACTTACCCTTTAAGAATTCAACTTTGGGCGGATTCATCCCCCAATGTTTGTCCTTAAGAATCCCCGCGTCTTCAGACCGGGGAGTGTCAATTATGCTTGTAGCTGCACCGCAATATCTCTGGTAAAACCCGCCCCTTGTGTCTTGAAAGAGGTAGATTGCGATTTGCCGTTGGGTGGGGGCGGGTTTACTATATTATGGGTTTTCGGCAATTCTTGTTTGTAAAACCCGCCCCTACAGTCTTATTCCTAATGACTAATGACTGCTGACTAATGACTTCTTTCACTGTACTTGACTGCCGTGGACGCGGGGGTCGGAACTGCTTGTTTTCACAGGCCCTGTGGGGGGAGTAAAATTAGAAACTTGACCCGTAGCTTGCGCGTGTGGCAAATCTTTCCCTGCAATTAAAGCCTCTAAATTAGCTTCCATAATACTGCGTGGCGCTTCGCCGATCGTTTCAGCAACGGCGCTGCCTTTATTGTTTAAATAAACAAAGTGTGGAATGCCGTCTACCCGATATTTTGAAACTTCTGGTAGCCATTTATCATTGTCCACATTCAGCATCACAAAATTTAGCGGTTCGGCGTATTTCTGTTTGATTTCGCTCAAATCCTTTGCCATTGCTTGACAGCTACCGCACCAATTAGCATAAAATTCCATGAGTGTCGGCTTGCCATTGACTAAAGCTGTTTCCAGAGGTGCGGAGGCTTTGGCCATTGCGGTGAGACTACTTGACGGCGTTTGAGTTCGTATTCCGAAAAATATCGATACTGAAAGGGCGATCGCTGCTAACACAATTAATAAGTTTCTGATGCGCGTCGCTGCTTTTGCTTCGGATTTTTTTGGTGCGGGGGCCGCAGTTGATTTTGGCGATTTGGGACTCATAAAATGGATTTTGATTTTAATTGTAGGTTTTTTATTTTTAATATCCGTCTCCGATTATACCACATTCTGAGAACACAACACGTTTATAATAAATATTTTGTTAAACTTGCGTGCCGCTGACAAATCTCAAGTACGCTAAAAGATCAGAATCAAAAAATTCCCTGTAAATTACCGAGGACTAGAGGCGTGAAAAAACGGGTAACGCTGACGTTTCCCCAACGATCGATCCAAATGCCTGTCACCTACCGACTGGCCAAGGATTTTAATGTTGCTGCCAACATTATCCGCGCTCAGGTGGCTCCGAATCAAGTGGGGAAACTGGTGCTAGAGTTATCAGGGGACATCGACCAACTCGAAGCGGCGATCGACTGGCTGCGATCGCAAAACATCGGCGTTTCCCTAGCCAGCAGGGAAATACTCATAGACGAAGATATCTGCGTTCACTGTGGCTTGTGTACGGGGGTTTGCCCCACAGAAGCCTTGACCCTTGACCCAGAAAGCTTTAAACTAACGTTTGCTCGATCGCGCTGTATCGTCTGCGAGCAGTGCATCCCTACTTGTCCGGTGCAAGCTATTTCTACTAACCTGTAGCCCAGCCAAAAATCCGATCGGTAAGATGAGAAAAAACTCTTGGGTTTCCCTAACTCTACTTTTTGTTACCTACTTCACTTTGGGCTGGAAATTATCTGGCTTTAAGATTCCCTTGCCGATTGCTTGGCTTTTATCTGTAGCTGCCGTTTTGCTATTAACTGTCCTCTTGTCGTTCCCGCTGAAGGACACAAGAACCTTAATTACCAGGTGGTTTAAGACTGATACAGGTGCTTTTATGTCTATCATTTTATCAGCTCTTTTTGCAGTTATAGTTGTTACATGGTTGCACCTTTTTGCTACTGGTTTAGTCTTGTTTTCAGCCGGAGCTTTAGCAAGACTAGACATTCAAATGTCTGGTTTAAAAAAATGGGGTGCTTTTGGGGTATTAGCTGCTGTGTCTATGACTGGCTTGGGGTTGGGCGGAGCGCTAGATATTTTGTTAAAAAATGGCAGTATCGTGTGGTCACAATTGTAGATTGGGAATGGGGAATGGGGAATGGGGAATTGGGAATGGGGAATGGGGAATGGGGAATTGGGAATGGGGAATGGGGAATGGGGAATGGGGAATGGGGAATGGGGAATTGGGAATTGGGAATTCGTAATTGGGAATTGGGAATTCGTAATTGGGAATTCGTAATTGGGAATTGCTAGTAAATAACCAATAACCAATAACCAATAACCAATAACTATTGCAATAAAAAAGCAGCTCGATCGAGCTGCTCGTCAGAATGCATGAGGTATTGTTTTTAGAATAGAACAGCTTGAATTCGATCGCTGCTGGGTTACATTTTTTGATACGGGAGACTTAATTTTGAATGGACGATCGGGAAATCGTCACATAGGAGGATACCATTGGTGCTAAATTTTAGGACAATCTAATTAGCGTTTAACTGTCCTTGCGCCCTACAGCCCGACTGCGGTGGGGCCATTTTATTTTTGCCGAGAAGTTAGCAGCGGATTGTAACACATCAAACAGGTCTGCCATTAGTTTTTGTACAAAATCTCCCGATCGCTCCTCAAACTCATAAAACTTACGCACCGCGTCGGGTGAAATACGGTTAAGAAGGCATATATTGGGCATTCAAACAGATTGATTGAGCGAGAAACTGATTTGCGCGGCTTAATTCACATCGAAGGCCTGGCCCGATCGATTTTTGGATTCGATCACTTTTTCGATTTCCTCGATCGCCCTAGCAGCCACAACTTCCGGCGTTTCGCTAATATTTGCACAGACTCGGACATCTGCTTGAGCATAGAAACGCTCTCGCTCCTTCAAGAGGGTTTCCAGCTTGGATTTGAGCTCGCCATCCCGCAGTAGGGGTCGAGTGGTGTCTTCCCGCAGGCGATCGCACAGTTGGTCTACGGGCACATCCAGCCAAACCACTATACCGTGATGCAAGTAACTCCAATTAGTCAATCGCAAAATAATGCCACCACCCGTAGCAACAATCAAATTTGTATAAGCAGACAATTGGCCAAGCACTTGAGTTTCTAATTCCCGAAATGCCTCCTCTCCTTGATCCGCAAAAATATCTGCGATCGACTGATTAGCAACTTGAGCAATTACTGCATCAGTATCAAAAAAATGATACTTTAATTTCCTTGCCAAAATGCGCCCCACCGTTGTTTTCCCCGCGCCCATCATCCCGACGAGATAGAGGTTCACTCCTCTCAATAAATCCACAGTCAAATCCTCCGATATTTTGCTATTTTTTAAGGTTAATCGGCCCGCCACTGGGGCGATCGTCCTCAAACCGATCGTCATCCTCATCCAATCCCCAATCATCCTCATCTTCACTATTATTTTTAGCCACTTCTGGGCCACCCGTCTCAGGAATCGTCGCCCCTTGGGGGGGAACGATCACCCGATAGTCCGCATCGTAGACAGACTCAGTTTGTCCCACCCCTGATTGGTTAGGATCGCGATAGCCATAAGAGTAGACTGAGCCTGTCCAGGACTTGCTTTTCGGCTCCTGTTTGACTTCATAATCCCTCGGATTTGCCTCTACAACGTCATTTACGGCCGATCGATCGACAATTTCGCGATTTTCCCCCCAATCGTCTTCACCGTCTTGAGAGCCAATTTTAGAGCCACCTGAGACCCAATCGTCATCATCATCGGCTGCAACAGAAGTCCCAGCTTGAGCATAAGTTTTCGCGTTACCAGAGTTCGGGGGCCCAACATCCTGCAGGAAAGTCCGAGCATTATAACCAGTGGGCGTACCGTAATCAGTTCGGTATCCAGAAGCAGGCTGAGTTTCGGTATTTCCCCTAGGGCGATCGGGGTCAATTTCCGGTTTTCTGGGAGGGGGAGAGGCTGGGTAAGGTGTCCTCTTGTCCGCCGCGAAAGTATTGCGGCCGCCACTGTCGCGGCTGGTGCGCTTTGGCGGTTGAGAAAGGTAATTTGAGAAAGCCAGCAAGCCAGAAATCAACAAAGATGTGACAACTCCCGCCCCCATGCTGAATAAGATCCAGATAGATAGTGGCACAGCGGGCGATCGCATTCCCAAAAACACCAGCGACACCGGATCAACATTTTGTAGGGCGAAAATAGTCAGCCCCACCACAATTACTAGCAAAAATACAGCACGCATATTAATAATATTGGGAATGGGGAATGGGGAATGGGGAATGGGGAATGGGGAATTGGGAATTGGGAATGGGGAATTGGGAATGGGGAATTGGGAATGGGGAATTGGGAATGGGGAATTACTAATCCTTTCCTTTTCCTAATAACGAATAACCAATAACGAATAACCAATAACTAATGACTAATGACTACTGACTACTGACTACTGACTAATGACTAATGACTACTGACTAATGACTACTGACTACTGACTACTGACTAATGACTAATGACTACTGACTAATGACTAATGACTACTGACTACTGACTACTGACTAATGACTAATGACTAATGACTACTGACTAATGACTAATGACTCCCTTCGTCTTCCTTCCAGCGTTTGAGAGGAACGCAATCAATACCCAACTGATCTAAAGTACGAGCCACCACAAAGTCTACCAAATCTTCAATAGTTTGCGGATTGTGATACCAAGCAGGAATCGCTGGTACAATTCTAGCTCCAGCTTCCGCCAAGGTAGTCAAATTCCGCAGGTGAATCAAGCTAAAAGGCGTTTCGCGAGGCACGAGTACCAATTTTCGCCCTTCCTTGAGCTGAACATCAGCCGCTCTTTCCAGCAAATCCGAACTCAAGCCAGCCGCCAACTTGCCCAGTGTACTCATGCTACAGGGAATAATTATCATCCCTTGGCTGCGAAACGAGCCACTAGCAATATTAGCACCGACATCTTGCCAGGGATGACACCGGAGTTTACCCATTGTCGGGACTCCCGCTTGTGCCCGCCAGAATTCCTCTTGAAGCGTCGGTTCTGCGGGCATTCGGGTGTTCTGTTCGCTTTGCCAAACCATGTAGGTAGACTTGGAAGCCACGAGTTCGATCGCGCGATCGGCTTCCAAGAGATATTTGAGAGTTCGCACCGCGTAAATCAGTCCCGATGCACCGGTAACTCCTACGATCAGGGGTTGGGCGGGGACTGAAACAGAATTAGTCATGGGCAACGATCCAGCAATAAGCTCACTAATTATAGCGCGATCGAATTACCCCAACATTGCCGATTCAATATTATAGCAATCCTAAATCAGTTGTGTAATTGTTGTAGGGGCAATCCGACCCCTACTCCCCGTGGTTGCCCGCTTATGTTGGGGTAGGCACGGGGGCACTACCCCTACAAATCCTCATGAATGATTTAGGATTGCTATAGTTATCTACTTCTGCCTTCTTCCTTCTCTTTTCTTCCTTCGCGTCCTTCGCGTCTTCGCGGTTCGTTCAATAATACTAATTCTTCGGGCCCGAAAGCACTAAAGTTATGAATGTCGCCTTAATCCTGAATATTTTTTGGCTTGATTTTATCTACAATCAGCCACAAGCCATATCCAGCCAGAAGACAAATTATTGGCATAATGGGAAGGCGAAACCTATGGCTGCCAACTATCCCACCTGATACAGTCAGGAAGTAGACAGCGACGCTGACAAGGGTAATCATTGACAGATTATTCAGGAATCTCTTTGATAGTAATGCTGTGGCTGCACCTAAAAGATATACGCCTGATAATAATGACAAGCTTAAATTAGTCCAAAATATGATATATCTGTATCGATCGAGATTTTGATATGAAGGAGTGAGCGATCGATCGAAGCGCCCCACGAATAGTGGTACATATCGGTTTGCTGGGGTCTGAACTAAAGTCGCGAACATTCCTTTTAAATGGATTATTGAGTAAGTTAAAGGCTGACTCAAAATCATCTTTTTTCCTTCTTTACCCATGTAACGGTAAATTTGAGCCTGACTCCACTGTCGCTGTTCAGGATGAAGCATAAAATATTTCTCGTGTTTAGTACACCCCAATTGTTCGTGGCTATCTTCAAACTCTATACTTTTTTGGTAAGCGATTAAAGCAGCTCCATTATAGCAATATAGGTTGTAATCAGAAACAGCAGCAAATCCAGAATATCCTGCTTTTACATAGTTTCTGATTTGCCAAATACCAACGCTACCCATCGCCACTACCAAAAAAATACAGGTATGAATAATGAAAAATTTCCTTGCCTGCATTTTTTTTAAATTCCAGACTAGGAGGATAGCAGTTATCAGGAAAGGCAAATAATATCCGATAGGCCTGACATAAATAGATGCTGCTAAAGTCATAGCTGCCAAAGCCAGGTGTTTTCCTGACTTATTCTTGAAGTATTCTAACAGCAGCTTCAAAAACAAAGTTAATAAAGTTGTATGTAAAGTCTCAGACATTAAAAAAGCTGACCTGAGTATTGGCAAGGGTTCAATGGCATATAGTAAAGCACATAAAATGGCAATTTCATCTTTTTTAAAGAGGAGCAAAGCAATTTTGTAGATCAGATATACAGTCAAACAATCTAGAATTATCTGAATAAAAATTGTCACATTTTCCACATGACCTACTAATAGTCCGGGAATTAGTAGTAAAGGATAGCCAGGAGTGCGAAATAGTTCTGGTCGATCGTCAATGTTTAAAAACTGACCGAATTCTATTAGCTTTTTTGCAGGGATTATGAATGACAATGTATCACCTCTATTAAACATTTCTAAATCTTGGGTAATACTCAAAGCTAAAACAGGCAGTAATAACCTCATCAATAAAGCGACTAACAGCACTCCCCAGATTGTAAAACTAAAGCCAGAATCTTTTGTATTTTTCATCTATTTAATCCTCATTGAAAGCAATAAATACTCTGTTAATACTGCATATTTGATCGGGACTTACGCAGGGGTAGTCAGAAACCGGGTTTTTTACCAAATCTGTGGGTTATAACGAAGTATTGTCGTAAAAAACCCGGTTTCTCAGTCCCAATGCGTCCTGGACTATTTGATGTGAAAACTACCAGCTATATATCTCCTTACTCCTGAATATTTTTTGGCTTAATTTTATCTACAATCAGCCACAAGCCATATCCACCCAGCAGACAGATTATTGGCATAATGGCAAGGCGAAACCTATAGCCACCAGCAACCCCACCGGATACAGCAAGGAAGTATACGGCTATGCTAACAAGCGCGATCATTGCCCTATTTTTCAGGAAATTACTGGATAGTAAGGCTGCGGTAACACCTAACAAATATGCTCCTGATATTAATAACAAGCTTAAGTCAGCAAAAAAGACTAGAGACGAAAGGTGAAAATCACTAAATATTGCTTTCCAGCTTGTTTGACCAGTTAAAACTTTAGGAATTTTAGAGGAAGGACTTAGAGCCGGATTACGTTGCTTAGTGAATCGTTTTAGATACAGCTTTGCGGGTGTCTCAATCAAGGTTCTAAGAGTTCCTTCTAAATGAACAATTGACGCATCCCAAGTATTGCTCATAATCATTTTCTTTCCCTTCTTTCCCCATGTAACGATAAATTTTGCTCTGACTCCATTCTTGCTGTTCGGGATGAAAATTTAAATACTTTGCGGGATTATTACATCCAAGCTGTTCAGACATCTCTTCAAATGTTATATTTTTTTGTTTAGCAATTACAGATGCACCGTTATAGCAATATAGATTGTAATCAGAAACAGCCGCAAATGCCGAATATCCCGTTTTTACATAGTTCCTGACTTGCCAAATGCCAACGCTACCCATCGCGACTATAAAGAAGACGCAAGCATGAATCATCAAAATCTTATTTTTATGAATCTTTGTCAAGCTATCTATCAATAATATAGCAGCGATAAGGAAAGGTAAATAATACCCTATAGGTCGGACATAAATAGATGCAGCCAAGGTAATTGCTGCACATAGTAAATATTTCCACGACTTTTCAGTAAAGTATTTTATCAGTAGATACATGAATAAGGTGATTAAGGCCGTAAACAGAGTTTCAGGCATCAGCAGCGTCAGCCATAGGATAGATACTGGTTCAACTGCGTACAGCAAGGCACAAAAAGTTGCAATTTTGCTTTCACCCCAAATAGCCAATGCAATTTTATATATTAGAAATATCGTGAAGCAGCTCAGCATTATTTGAATGAAGATTGCCACAAGTTCTTGATGACCTAATAAAATTCCTGGTATCAATAATAGTGGATAGCCAGGAGTGCGGAAGATTTCAGGCTGTACGCTATTTGCAAATTGACCTGACTCTATTAACTTTCTGGCTGTTATCAGGTATGATTCAGTGTCTAGAGTGTACGATCCTGATGTGTTGTTAATAGCAAGAACCACAATTGTTAATAAGCACCTCAGCAAAAAAGCTGTGGTCAGCACTCCCCTGATTGTAAAATTAAAGCCAGATATTTTTGTACTTTTCATCTATTTAATCCTCATTTTAAGCAATAAATACTCTGTTAATACTGCATATTTGATCGGGACTTACGCACGGGTAGTCAGAAACCTGGTTTTTTACCAAATCTGTGGGTTATAACTGAGATATTGCACCATTCTCAATTAGCCTTTTATGAACAGGCAAGATGCCTGTTCCACAAAAAAATTCATCTATTGTGGAACAGGCATCTTGCCTGTTGCTGACGCAGCATCAACACTCGCTTCTTCAACATATTCACTGTCAGAATTCACCTCCCAAAGGTCATGTTTCCCTGGGTTCAACACATTCTGGGCAGCTAAAATCCCCATCAACAAACTGTGGTCTTGGTTGTTATACTTAAAAGCACCATAACGACCGACAACTTGCAAATTCTCAAATTGCTTGATATAAGTTTGAATTTCTGATAAAATGTATTTGTAATCCCCTGCATAAATTGGGTAAGTACGCGGCAAGCGAACTACAAAACCTCCCGCAATCTTCTCATCGCGAAGCAGCCCAATTTTTCTCAATTCTTGTTCGGCCAAACTCAAAAGTTCAGCTTCCGGCTGCCGCCACATCGGTTCGTCGAGGTTACACCAATATTCGCAGCATAAAGGCGTTTGGTGCTGGTTTGGTAGCATTTCCGGCGACCAATTGGCAAAATTAGTTACCCTCCCGACGCTGACACTCGGCTCATTGATGTAAAGCCAGTTGTCCGGGAATAACTGGCTCCCTTCAACTATTAGATAAACGAGAACTGTGTTGCGAAACTTGAGCGATCGCGCCAATGATAAGATTTGCTTACGGGGGGGGGGGAAATCATTTGATTTACTAATGTATTCAGCGGGACTGAGGAAATCACTGCACTACAGCGAACCGTTGACTCTACTCCGGTTTGGCGATTTCTCAGAGTGAGTTGAGTAACGCGACTGTTGTGCTCGTGCACCCACACTACTTCTGTATTCAGGAGAATTTCCTGATTTTTTTCCAGTAGATAGTCGCTGATTTTGTCGTATAATTGCCCGGAGCCTAAACGGGGAAATTGAAATTGATCGATTAGGCTTTTAACTTTGCCATCACTACCAAAAAAAGCGGTGCGAAGTGCTTTGAGCAGGGAAAGTCCTTTAATCCGCTGGGCGGCCCATTCAGCACTAATTTCAGTGCAGGGAATCCCCCAAAGTTTTTCTGTATAAGCTTCAAAAAATATTTCAAATAAACGCTTGCCAAATTTAGCTTCAACCCATTCTGCAAAATTTTTAGGGTGGCGGTTGGGTAACAGTTTTGCTACTAAATAAGAAAAAAAGATGCGGATATTTTCCACAATTCCCAAGGCAAATAAGACTTCAAAAGCTTTGAGGGGATAGCTAAAGTATTTGCCGTTATAGTAAATGCGGGTGAGGCGGCTGACTGTGACTTGTTCGGTGCCCAAAACTTCGTTCCAGAGTTTGAGGACGGGGGGAATTTTAGTGTAAAAACGGTGGGGGCCGAGGTCGAGAATAAATCCTTGGTACTCGATGCTTTTAGCGAGTCCGCCAACTTGCGATTCTCGCTCAACGATGACAACTGTTTGACCTTGCTGTGTGAGGGTATAAGCGGCAGCTAGACCGGCAGGCCCAGCCCCAAGTATGTATATTGGGGGCACGTTTTGCTGTTGATGAATTTTTTATAACTAATAGACATCTCCCATAATTATTGTGGAACAGGCATCCTGCCTGTTCTTGACAAGCTTTTTAGGAGATGTCTAATATTTTAGAGTAGCACAGTCTGTCAATGTTTCATATCAATTCCGGTAGCATCGGAATTATTAGTAGCCGAAATTAGGAGACTGCACGTCCCCTTCTTCGTGTCAACTTAAGCCTGAAAGCCCTGAGAAATCTGGTTTTTACCTGAGTCTAGATCCCCCTAAATCCCCCTTAAGAAGGGAGTAGGGTGTGAGTAGGGGTTGACGAAAGATCGGACTCCTGTCCCCCCCTTCTTAAGGGGGGTTAGGGGGGATCTAGGGTTAATAGTCAAACAGTAGTCTGTGACAGGGTTTGGCCTTAAGTTGACACTAATGGCTCTTGGAGTGTCCCTACAATATTATTTTGGGTAGGGACACTCCAAGAGCCTTGGACTCTATATCATTCCGGTGCAGTCGGAAACGATATTACTGGTTATTTGTTACTGGTTATTTGCAGGAAATAACCAATAACCAATAACTAATAGACATCTCCTAAAAAGCTTGTCAAGAACAGGCAGGATGCCTGTTCCACAATAATTATGGGAGATGTCTAATAACTAATAACTAATGACTAATGACTAATGACTAATGACTAATGACTATTCATCATCATCAAAAGCTTGACTACCGCCACCAACTGCAACTAAATCAATTTGCTGGCGATAGTAGTCAACACTCTTGACTTGAACTTCCACCCGATCGCCCAAACGGTACTGATTGCGGTTTTTGCGCCCGACGAGAGTTTGTTGGCGCGATCGATACTCATACCAATCATCCTTCAGCGAAGAAACGTGCACCAATCCTTCAACCCGCAGAAGTTCGCTCTCCGGCGGCCGCACCTCAATTTCCACAAAGAAACCGTAAGACTGAACACCTGTAATCAAACCCTGGAAAGTTTGCCCAGTGCGCTCTTTCATCAATCCCGTTTTCTTCAATCCTTGCAAATCGCTTTCAGCGTCCTCAGCAACCCTTTCCCGTTCCGTCAGGTGCACTACTACCGATGCGAACTCCGTCTCAAATTCGTGGTGTAAGTCTGGGGGGAGGACGTTCCAAGTAATTTGGCCGTGACAGGAGGAATGGTGCAAGTCAACTTTTTCCTTAGTCCTTGTTGTACGGCCGCTGCGGCCCTGCTCCAACACTGCTTGCAACAATCGCAACACCAGCAAATCGGCGTAGCGGGACAGCGGCGAAGTGCAGCGCGTGTAACCATCTTGCAAGGCTAAACCGAAGTGCGGCTTAGGAGTAGTGCTGTAAACAGCGGGCTTCATGGTGTCTTCCAGCAGGTAGGTGAGCACTCTTTCCGACTTCAATCCTGCAAACTGCTGCGTAAATCGCTGAAAGTCAAAGGGCAGAACTTCCTCTTCGTTTTCTAGATACAGTTCGCCTCCGAGGTTGTTGGACAGTTTGATGAACTCTTGAATGTCTGCCGGATCTGGCATGGGCTGGACGCGGTAAATTCCGGGTACTCCCAAGGCTTGCAGGTGGGTGGCTACTGCTTGGTTGGCTAGTACGACTAATTCGGCGACGGCAGACTGGGCGCGGGGGGCGATCGCAAAAGCCCCCAGTTCCCCTTCATCGTCGAAGTGAGAGTTGGCATCGGGCAAATTTAGTTCAAAAGCTCCCCGCTGGAGTCTCGCCTGTCTGGCGGCCTGTGAGGCTGCGGAGATTTGATCTAGGAAAGGACGAAGGGCGGAGGACAAAGGGTCATCGGAGCGAGATTCGAGTATTGCTTCTGCTTCCTTGATAGCTGAGTTGGTAGTCAATTTGAATGACGCTGGTTTGAATTTCGTATTCAGCGAGGGCCCCTGATTCGTCAAGGGTCAGCAGCACGCTGAAGGCCAGCCGTTCGGTGTCTGGCAGCAAAGAGCAGCGCTCGTTCACGATTTCTGGCAGCACGGCGATGATTTTTGATCCCAGATGGGGGGCGGTGCCTCGCTTGCGGGCTTCGCGGTCGATCGGGGTTTCTGGCTGCACGTACTCGGCGGCGTCGGCGATGTGAATTCCCACTCGCCAACCTCCCGACTTGAGGGTTTCAATGGAGAGGGCACGTTCGACTGGTGGATCGGACAGGAATGAGGCCGGGTCAAACTCGTTCTCGTTTTCGGCTGGGTCGGAGAAAGTTTCCTCCCCAATTGTTTCAGGATTATTTTCGCTTTGGGTTTCTTCCAGTTGGTTTTTGCTGAAGGTAATGGTGAGGATGTCTCGCAAATCTAAGCGTTTTTTGATGTCGGTTTTTTTGAGTTTGCTGGGCAAATTTTCGGCTGCTTTGATGACTGCGGGCGGGAACGATCGCGGCAAGTCGTGTTTGCAGCATACGATGTCGAGGTCGTCAGCGGCTTCGGCGTCGGAACCGAGTACCTGTACTACTTTTCCGACTGGGCGGTGGGTGCCGAGGGGATAGCGCTTGACTTCGACGTGCACCAAATGGTCGATCGCCTCTTGGAGATTGATGCCGTTTGCCAGTAAGTCTAGTTCAAACAGCAGGCGATCGTCCAGGGGAATTGCTCTGTAGCTGAGGCGGCCGGTGGGGGTGGCTGTTTGCTTGACTCTGGCGAGTACCGAGGGGTTGGCGCGTTCGAGTATCAGCATGACTTCGCCTTCGGGGGAACGGCGGCGGCTACCTTCTTTAATGATTTTGACTAAGACTCGATCGCCATTCCATGCTGTTGAGAGATGACTTTCCCGCACGTAAACGTCTTCTGAGCCTTCGGCGTCTTGAATTGCGAAGCAAAATCCTTTGCTTGAACAGCGCAGTTTTGCTTCTACCACATCGTCTTCAGTTACTCGGCGATATCGACCTTTATCTTTGACTAAAATGCCAATTTTCTCTAGAGCTTCTAATGCGATTTGAAGTTTGAGTTGACTGGTGGCGTCATTGCAGTCGAGTTTTTTCTCTAATGCTTTGGGAGCCACTAATTTGTCTTCTGTAAAATTTGCCAACAGTGCAGCGATAGAAAATTCCATGTAGCGATCGATCCTCTTTTTTCCAGCAATTAGTCTAATTTTGGCGAAATCGACCGCGCCCTCTCCCGCCGGAGCGAACGTGCTTCCCAACGAACTATCGGGCGCGGGTTAGTAGGTTGAGACAAGCACAGCCACCCAGTTTGAGCGCGGGGATTTTTTTTGAAATTCTTTCCCGACGCCGGTGGCGGCCAATTTTCTGCTGTCTGTCTTCAACTGACTTCTGACGGTGCAGAAAACTGTCTTTTACCCTTACTACTTTTGCTTACTTGCTTAGTCATTTCCGATAGTAGGTAGAAATGACGCCCGGTGGCTGTTAGCTTAAACCGCCGGATGTGGGATGGGGTTTAGTGGCGTGAAAAGTTGCGCGGATGATTCACCTTATAATTTATTGTATGTTGAATAGGTGATTTCAGAAAAATGTTTTCTCTGGTCTGTACTACACTTAATTCATCAGCCCCCTCTGGTTTCGGGGTCAAAACATTATGTTTGCTCAATTTCGCACCCTTTATCCAACTGGACAGTTGATCTGTGAATTGCTGACTGTTCATCACGGTAAGTTTGTTGTTCGCTCTCTGGTTCAGGTTGACGGCAAAACTCTCGCTACGGGTATGTCGGCTGCTGAGTCTGTTGAGGAGGCTGAAGACCGCGCCCGGTTGCGATCGCTCGCTGTCCTCGGATTTGATGCGGCTACACCTGCGACGATCGCCAATGTTTCTCCCTCTCCCGTGGCTGTTGTTCCGGCTCCGGCTCCGGCTCCCGTTGCTGTTCCGGCTCCCGTTGCTGTTCCGGCTCCCGTTGCTGTTCCGGCTCCCGTTGCAGCTCCTGTCTTAGAAAAGCCTCTTACCAATGACAATTTTGCTATATCACATCAGAGCAGTTTTGTCAATAGTCAATCGCAATTAATCGAAGAGGCGATCGCACCAGTACCGACTCCAACCCATAGCTCAGGATTGCAGCCAATTGTCGATCGGGCTGTGACAGGATCTAGAGAGGAATTCGACTCTTCTGACGCTTGGCTTTCTTCCAGCTACGGGGAACCGCGACCGGAACCGTCCATACCAAGGGCTAACCAAACTGAACTTTTACAGGGCGCAGCCGAAGTCAGGGAATTGGAACCGATGTCTGTTGGGATTCCGAGTGATGCGATCGAGGATATTTCTGAGACGATCGCCCAAATAGACGCGACTCTCAAGCGCCTGAAATGGACTAAAAAACAAGAAAATGACTGTCTGCAACACAATTACGGCAAACCGTCCCAAGGACTGCTGTCAGCAGCAGACTTGGTAGATTATCTCGAATATCTGGAAATCTACAGCAGAACGACTGAGGAAATCAAGCGTTTGGGCTGGAGTAGCAGTCAAGGAAAGGATTATCTCAAACAAGCTTACGGCCAGGAAGCGCGACACTTCTTAAATAGAGAAGAATTGCTCGACTTCCTCCAATATCTCGAATCTTTGCCATAAGTGCGATCGGATATAACCATCGACAACACAGCAAGGGAAGAAACGGCAATGCCGTTTCCCTACCCCAAAATAATCGATCGCTCTCTAGGATGTAACCATCGCGCGATTAATTGTAGGGAAACGGCACTGCCCATTGGTGTCAACTTAAGGCCAAACCCTGTCACAGACTACTGTTTGACGATTAAGGCCAGATCCCCCCTAACCCCCCTTAAGAAGGGGGGGACAGGAGTCCGATCAAAGTCCCCCTTCTTAAGGGGGATTTAGGGGGATCTAGACTCAGGTAAAAACCAGATTTCTCAGGGCTTTCAGGCTTAAGTTGACACCAATGGGCACGCTTGAGTGTCCTGACTGTGGGTAATATCAATTCCTATGCCACCGGAATTGATATTACTGGTAATTTAGACAACGGCGGCGATCGGACGAGTTGCAGAAGGACGGCGATCGATCACTTGATCCACTAAACCGTATTCCTTTGCTTCTTCGGCGGACATGAAGAAATCCCGTTCGGTATCTTCTTCAATGCGCGATAGAGGCTGACCGGTATGATTTGCCAAAAATTCGTTCAGGCGGCGTTTGTGATACAAAATCTCTTTGGCCTGAATTTCAATATCCGTTGCTTGTCCCTGAGCTCCCCCTAAAGGTTGATGGATCATAATCCGGGTGTGAGGCAGACTCATGCGCTTGCCTTTAGCCCCCGCACTCAACAGAAAAGCGCCCATGCTGGCGGCCAAACCGAGACAAATGGTGCAAACATCAGGGCGGATGTGGTTCATGGTGTCAAAAATGCCCATACCAGCCGTCACCGAACCCCCAGGGGAGTTGATATAGAGGTAAATATCTTTCTCTGGGTCTTCGGCGTCTAAAAATAGCAATTGGGCGACGATCAGGTTAGCCAAGTCTGAGTCTACCTGTTGGCCCAAGAAGACGATGCGATCGCGCAGGAGTCGCGAGTAGATATCAAAAGCGCGTTCGCCGCGACCGGATTGTTCTATAACTGTTGGGATCATTGACAGGGCCTGCCTATTTACGTCTCTTTTTTTAATTTTAGCGGGTGGGGCTTATTTGTAGTTAGGGATTCGTGGCGGGCGATCGGCTTTTATCGGCAAAATCCTTAATTTCGCGCGGTTTGAGGCATGATCGAGTTCATAGTCGAAACTTGAACAGGTGCGATTTCCTGACTCTCTGGAAAAAGTGTAATTGCATATTGCAAAGAAAAGGTTGTTACATCGAGACGATCTTCCTCAGTCCAGGTATCACTTTGCTCGAATAGTCTGTTAATTTCCATCGCTAAATCCCCACTGGAATTCCATCCCATAAATATTGTCTATCAAATCTGAAACTTGAACCGGTGAATCATCAGGTATCGCAGAAGCAGGACTGATCTCAAATCCGTTGACATCGGAATTATGCCTCTCTCTCTTATCTTCCTCTGCGTACTCTGCGTACTCTGCGGTTTAATCATTCCAATGCAACCAGAATTGATCTGATGCACTGCGACTAAAGAAACCGGGTTTTTAGGATAAAACTTCGTTACAGCGCACAGATTCGGTAAAATAACCGGTTTCCAGACCCCATGAGTAAACCCTGAATACTCAAATTTTAATCTCCCAACCACGGCGATACATTCCATACAAAATCAACCACCAAAATAACACCGCAGTCACAGCAAAGGCTAGGGAACCATTCAGCGGGCCGGCCCACGGCAAAAACCAGTTTTCGTAAATCCAAGTGTAGGTACTTGGAGCACTTTTGCCACTACCAATATGAGTTTTTAACAGAATTCTGGCGACAATCCCGGAAGCAACAAACAGGAAAATAGCATTCAATCCCATGATTTCAAACGGCCTCCCCCATTTCCAACCTCGCACTTCTATGGTTTCGTAGCAAACTGCTAGTAATAGCAACGCCCAACCGGCGGTAAAAATTACATAGGAACTTGTCCAAAGTTGTTTGTTGATGGGAAAGGAAAATCCCCACAAATGGCCGATGACCACGCAACTGAGACCGCATATTGCTAAGTTTACACTGGTGCGGGTTTTGATTTGCTGTACTCGCAACCATTCTCCTGTAAAGTAGCCTGTGAGGACTGTGACAACTGCTGGTAAGGTGCTCAACAATCCTTCGGGGTCGAAGGGGCCGCCTTTGTAGAGGTGTTGACTGCCTAGAATTAGTCGATCGACATATCCCCCTAAATTGCCCTCTGGTGTGAGTTCGCCGGCGCTGTACCCCCCCCCTACAGGTACTAGGGTTAACAGGCTCCAATAGCCGAATAATAGGGCAATGGCGAGGAGTTTTTGGTGGCGGGGGGAGAGGTTGAGGATGGCGATCGCACCGATAAAATAAGCTAAGCCGATGCGCTGTAATACTCCCATGATGCGGATTTTACTGAAGTTTTCAATGGGGGCGCTGTTGAGAAGTACGTCAAGGGCGATCGACGATGTGTTTAGCAGCAATCCTAATATAAATAAAATGGCGGCGCGCCTCGCAATCCGCCAGTAGATATTTGAAGAAGTCAGAGGGGTTTTTTCTGTCTTTGTTTGTTCCTGTACATCTGTAATTTTCGATGCTTCTGTTTCTGTTTTTGTAGTGGTTTGGGTATATTTGGATAGGGAAAAGGACATCGCGCAGCCAACGATGAACAAGAAAAAGGGAAATACCAAGTCAGTGGGGGTGCAACCGTGCCATTCTGCGTGTTCTAGGGCTGGATAAACCTGTTTCCAACTGCCGGGGTTGTTGACTAGAATCATGGAGGCGATCGCAATTCCGCGAAAAACATCAAGGGATTTTAAGCGCATAAATAAGTCTGTTGTTATTGGTTATTGGTTATTTGTTATTTGTTATTTGTTATTTGTTATTTGTTGTTGACTGTTGTCTGTTGACGGTTGTCTGTTGACGGTTGACTGTTGACGGTTGTCTGTTGACTGTTGACTGTTGACTGTTGACGGTTGACTGTTGACTGTTGACTGTTGACTGTTGTCTGTTGACTGTTGACGGTTGACTGTTGTCTGTTGTCTGTTGTCTGTTGTCTGTTGTCTGTTGTCTGTTGACTGTTGTCTGTTGACTGTTGACTGTTGACTGTTGTCTGTTGTCTGTTGACTGTTGACTGTTGACTGTTGACTGTTGACGGTTGACTGTTGACGGTTGTCTGTTGACTGTTGACTGTTGACCGCTAACTGTTACCAATTCCCAATTCCCAATTCCCAATTCCCAATTCCCAATTCCCAATGACCAATTCCCAATGACCAATTCCCAATTCCCAATTCCCAATGACCAATTCCCAATGACCAATTCCCAATGACCAATTCCCAATGACCAATTCCCAATTCCCAATTCCCAATTCCCAATGACCAATTCCCAATTCCCAATTCCCAATGACCAATGACCAATTCCCAATTCCCAATTCCCAATGACCAATTCCCAATTCCCAATGACCAATTCCCAATTACCTATATCTCTATCCCTTCCACAGTCAAAATCACCCCATTTTTCATCAACGTATCGCAGCGTTCTACATAAAAATTTGCTGCTTTGTCCTGTTTGTTGACTTGCAATACGCGCAAAAACATTTGTTTTGCTTGGGCGAATTGCTGCTGGTAGTGGAAAAAAATCCCCTGTTCAAAATAAGTTTGGGTTTGTGCTTTTAGTTCGATCATGATATCGGAGTCGCCGTCGTAAATTTCAAATACAGCAACAGGCGTTTGTTTTCCTTTGACTTGAACGCGATCGAGAAATCGGCACTTGTACTGTTGGGGGTCGTCGATGCGGCAAAGAGTTTGGACGCTAGCTACAATACCAACTCCGTAAAGCTTTGTCAATCCTTCCACGCGGGAGGCTAAATTAACTGCATCGGAAATCACCGTACTTTCCATTCGTTCCGCTTCGCCAATCGTACCTAACATTAAAGTTCCAGTATGCAAGCCAATGCCGATCGAAATAGGTTGATAGCCGCTATTTTGCCTGTGTTTATTATAAATTTTAACTTGCTGCTGCATCTCAATTGCTGCTTGCACGGCATCTTCGGCGCAGTTGGGAAACAAAGCCATAATGCCGTCGCCAATATATTTGTCTATAAAGCCGTTGTACTGGCGAATCACAGGCCCAACTCGACTCAAGTAAGAGTTTATAAAATCAAAATTATCTCTGGGAGACATACTTTCTGACAGACTTGTAAATGAGCGAATGTCGGCAAACATAATCGTCATTTCTGCCTGTACAGAGTCTCCCAATCTGGCATCAACGATGCTTTCTCTTTTGAGAAATTTCAAAAATTCGCGGGGGACAAAACGGGCTGACGCGGCAGCAATTTTTTCGAGTTCGCTTTTGCTGGATTCGATTTGATTGAGGGAGCTAAATGATCTCAGTGCTGTTACTACTGTGGTAAATAATTTCTTATTAGTCAGTTCGGTTTTGGTTTTGTAATCATTGATATCGTAGCTGACAATTACTACATCTTCTGGTACTTGTCCCGGCTGTCCAGTACGCAAAATAATCCGCACTATCTTATTGCCTAAAATATCGCGGATGTATTTAACTACTGCCAAGCCTGCCTCTTCCGTTTCCATAACTACATCGAGCAAAATCAATGCTATGTCCTGGTTATCTTTGATAATTTCTTTGGCTTCCTTGCCTGAGTAAGCGCTGATAAATGTTATGAATTTATTTTCAAATGTAAAGTCTTTTAATGCCAGTTTCGTAATAGTGTGAATCTCGATCTCGTCGTCTACAATTAACACTTTCCAACTGGATTCTATCGGTTTTTGTTCCAAAGCGTCTTCTTCGATAAATATTAAGTCTTCGTCTTCAGCGTCGAATATTTTTTTACTAGCTTCTGACATTTTTTTCTCCTAAATATTATTTTATTAACGCTGGCATAATAACTAATTACCAATTTTAGCGGGAAATTTAATCAAAAATTTTGTGCCCTGACCTAGTTGACTTTGGCATTTAATTGTGCCTTGAAGTTTTTGATTTACGAGATTGTAAATAATGTGCAATCCCAATCCAGTGCCGCCCTGACCTCTTTTGGTAGTAAAGAAAGGTTCAAAAATTTTACTGATATTTTCTGGGGTAATTCCTTTGCCATTATCGGCATATTCAAATACTAACAGCTCGCCATCTAGTTGAAAATAAAAGGTGAGAACTCCTTCGTCGTCTGGCTCATAAGCGTGAATTAGGGAGTTGATCACCAGATTTGTCACAATTTGATAGAACACGCCTGGGTAACTGTCCAGTACAATGTTTTCATCGCAATTAACCTCTACTTTGTGTTTAGTTGTTCTCAGTTTTGCTGTTAAGGATGTCAAAATTTCCTCGAGATATTTTTTCACTTGAAAAGTTCGTTTTAATTCACTGGATTGATCGACTGCCACTTCTTTAAAACTGTGGATCAAGTCGGCCGCCCGCGTGAGGTTAGCCAATATCATATTACTACTTTGCATCGTGATATCCAGAAATTTTTCTAACTCCGAGCGTTTAATTTGACCGTTGCTGTAAATCTCGCAGAATTTTGTGACTTTTTCAGCTAGCAGCGAGGCGGCGGCGATACCAATGCCGATGGGAGTATTGATTTCGTGGGCAACACCTGCAACTAACCCGCCGAGGGCGGCCATTTTTTCCGATTCTACCAGTTGATTTTGGGTAGATTTTAGGTCTGCTAAAGTTTGGGATAGTTCGGAGGTACGCTGTTGTACTAACTGTTCGAGATTCTGATTAAATTGCTGCAAATTATTGTGCATTTCAATATTAGTTGGAATGGAGACAGAAGTTAGCCACTGCTGGTATTTTGATTCTAAATGCGCTGCTTGGGCTTTGGCATCACAGCGCTGATAGCAAGAGTGCGATTCTGTCAAGTAAATTTTGGCAATTTTTGCTCGTCCTAGGGACAGATAAAATGCTCCGGCTAATTCTGCTGCTAATGCTTGTTCGTGGATGTGTCCGTTGTCTTCCGCTCCTTGAATTGCCCGATCGTAATATTCCATTGCTTCGACAATATTGCCCGTTACTCGCGCTTTTTCTGCTGCTACTAAGTCGTCGTTGTCCTGATAATTCATGGATCAAAAATTCCTTTATTATGCTTTTTTTATTTTTTTGACTAAAAATATGCTCAATTTCAAACAGGAAGATTATGGAATCTCCCCATATATCGGGGCAATTACGGGGAGATTACTCCTACAAAAAACTAGAGATAGATGCTCTGCGGAATTCCTAATCTACATTCTAGCCTTCAAAAAATCAAAAACTGCGCTTTGCGATCGCAGCAGTGCAAAAATAAACTGGTGGGTGCAAATCCAAAGCTAAAATCAAAAAACAATTATGCAGAATATAATGGCCTCACATCGGGCCTCTGGCGGCGCTGAGATTAAACTACTGGTAGTGGATATCGATGGCACGATCGCAGGAAAGTCCAATGAGATCCGAGAACCGGTCAAACAGGCAATTTTGGCAGCCCACTCGCGGGGAATCAAAGTTGCAGTCGCTACGGGTAGAATGTATCGATCGGCTTTACGATTTCACCGGGATATTGGCTCAACTTTGCCCCTGATTTGCTACCAAGGTGCGTGGATTCAAGATCCCGCTACTCAAAAAATGCTCCGCCACCAGCCGCTGTCGAAACAAAGGGCTCTGGAATTGTTGGAGCATTTTGAAGAACCGCATTTACGATCGCTCCTTTCGGTGAATTTTTACATCAACGACCAACTTTATGTACCGGAAATTACCGCCGCCACCAGACTTTACGCCGAACGATCGGGAATTGAACCAATTGCTATTACAGACTTCCGGCGAGATATTCCGGGTGAACCGACTAAAGTTTTGGCTTTGTGCAAAAATTCGGGGGTTCTCGACGGCTTGCTCAGTAGTATGCGCGATCGCTACACGCCTGCGGAACTGTATTTGACTCGCTCGGTTGCTACTTTTTTTGAAGCTACTCATCCTTTGGCGAATAAGGGAGCAGCAGTGCAATACATAGCGGAGGACTTGTTGGGGTTGCGGCCGGAGAACGTGATGGCGATCGGCGACAATTTTAATGATGTGGAAATGATCTCTTATGCGGGCGTGGGTGTGGCGATGGGTAATGCTCCCGATGCTGTGAAAGCTGGTGCTAACTGGGTGGCGCCGGATGTGGAGGAAGACGGGGTGGCTGCTGCGATCGAAGAATTTGTTTTGGGCGATCGATCGTAACTTCATAAATACAGTAGGGGCGGGTTTTACAAACAATAATTGCCGAAAACTAACAATATAGTAAACCCGCCCCCACCCACCATCAATCGCAATCCAGCTCTTTCAAAATACAATATACAACGGGCGGGTTTATAGATATTTTGTTGGTGAATTATAGATTCTGGCGAACCCGCCCCTACAGTCCCTACAGGATGGGAATTTAGATAGTTCAAAACTTTTAAAAATGGGTTTCAACAGAAAGAACACCGACGACTGGCCGTGTTTCGTCTCGGTGTTCTTACTGGTTCGCTCCTCACACGTCCATCACTCTACCCGACTCAGCAAAGTCTGTCAAGACTTTTTACAAAACTTTTTTTCCCAGTCGTCCGATCGGGGACACCAAAGCCCTGAAACCCTTCCCCACAAAGGAGAAGGATGATTTTTGCAACTGCTCAATTCAACTCGGCCATCCAGTCCAAAATCAGAGAATTGACTTCACTGGGCCGCTCATCGTGGGGACAGTGGCCCGTGTTGGGAATCGCAACAAATTTAACCGATCGCCCATCATCGGCCAATTCCTGATAGATTTTACTACCTGCGATCGGTGTCCAGGGGTCGTCTGCGCCCCAAAGTACCAATAACGGGCGATCGACTTTGGGCAGCAATTCCGACGGTTGAGGGCCCGCTGGGGCTGTCAGAATCGAGGCAAAAACTTGTTGAGCTCCGGGCTCGCAGGAGGGGGCGTGCAGGAGTTCTACGAGTTCGTCGGTGATGGCTTCGCGGTTCCCGTAGACTTGGCGCAGGGTGTTGCGGATGCGGTGTTTCTGGCGGATGTTGTTGAACAGAAATGGGCCGAGGATGGGCGATCGAACTAATTTAGTAAAAGTCCCCATCACCACTCGCAGCGGGAAATTAAGTTCATCTGGACGGTGGTTGAGTCCACCGGCACAGTTAATTAAAATACCCCCGGCTGATATTTCGGGATGGTTGGCGACTACCATCAAACTCAACAAAGCGCCGATCGAATTCCCAACAAAAACAGCCGGTTCCTGTACAAGTTCCCCCCAGAAATCTGTGAGCAATTCTTCCCACAATTCCAGAGTGTAATCTAGGGCTGGTTTAGCGGAAGCACCGAATCCCAGCAAGTCTAGAGCAAATACTCGGTAGCCGCCGGCAGCCAGTGCGGGGATGTTTTGTCTCCAATGTCCGATCGAAGCCCCAAAGCCGTGAATTAAGATGAGAGGGCGGCCGGTTCCCTGAACCGTATATTGAATTTTGTGACCTTTCCAAGTCCAAATTAATTTTTCAAAGCTGGTTGTAGATACTAATTGTTGTGCAGTCACGGCTGTTATGTAAAGTTTCGTTACACCTCATAGCAGAAGTCATTAGTCATTAGTCAGTAGTCAGTAGTCAGTAGTCATTAGTCAGTGGTCATTGGTCATTGGTCATTAGTCATTAGTCATTAGTTACTCGGTTGGGGCAGCCAATAACCTAGTGCCCCATACGCCATGCCCCATGCCCCATGCCCCATGCCCCATGCCCCATGCCCCATGCCCCATGCCCCATGCCCCATGCCCCATGCCCTATGCCCCATGCCCTATGCCCTATGCCCTATGCCCAATTCCCACTAATTACCTTTTTTCGAGCAGCCAATAAGTAATCATATCTCCCTTACCTTTCACCGGAATCACACCACGCTTCTCAAATAAATACTGATCTTTCAAAAGCTCATAAGTAACATCAGTAACTTGAATACCGCCTGCAAATCCCGTAACTTCCATCCTCGACGCCACATTCACAGTATCTCCCCACAAATCGTAAGTAAACTTGCTAACCCCAATCACTCCCGCAACTACTGGCCCGGAATTGATGCCGACGCGAATTGCCAATTTTTCCCCGGTTTCGGCGGACAACTTTGCTATTTTTGCTTGCATTCCCAGGGCCATTTGGGCGATCGCCTCAGCGTGGTCATCTCTCGGTGTAGGCAACCCCCCAACTACCATATAAGCGTCACCAATAGTCTTAATTTTCTCCACACCGTACATTTCAGCTAACTGGTCGAAGTGGGAAAAAATCACGTTCAATCGCTTTACCAGTTCCGTAGGAGACATTCTAGCCGACAACTCAGTAAAGCCAACAATGTCAGCAAATAAAACAGTTACTTCTTCAAAACAGTCAGCAATTGTGCTTGGCTCTAATTTCAATCGTTCTGCTATTGCTTTAGGCAAAATATTTAACAGCAATTTCTCACTTTGTTCCTGTTGAACCTTCAGCGCTTCTTGGGCTGATTTGCGCTCCGTAATGTCAGAAACAGTACCTTCATAGTAGATCAGCACACCTTTTGAATCTCGAACTGCGCGGACATTTTCTGAGATCCAAATTCTCCGACCATCCTGGCGACACACCATAGATTCAAACCCAGACACAGCATGATCCGCTTCCATAGCAGCAATGAATTCGAGGCGGCGCGAGGGGTCAACATAAAGTTGATCGGAAATATTTTTCACACTGAAAATTAACTCTGAGGGCGAGTCGTAACCGTACAATTTTGCCAAAGCAGGATTAGCGCTGAGATAGCCACCATCAGGCGTACTTTGAAAAATACCTTCGATCGCATTTTCTACGATACTGTGATATCTTTCTTCAGCAATTCGCCGCGCTTCTTCTGCTTGTTTGCGCTGAATTAAAGAACCTAATTGAGTGCCGATCGCCTTAAATAAATCTATGAATCGCTGGTCTTTTAGACATGGCAAAATCTTAAAAAAAACCAGCACTGCCAATACTTCATCACCCACTAAAATAGGCACGCCACAACCTGCTTTAAATCCGGTCTCTACTGCTATTTTACTGAGGAGAAAATCTGGGTAGCCCGCCAGGGAAAAATCTTCTACCCATTCAGGTTGCTGAGATGCCCAAACTCGTCCCGGTAGCCCTATATTCAGGGGAAATGTCAACTTTTCGCTTTCGCTACGGAATGATGCCATGCTGGTGTTGCTGGCATACCAACCCCGGCTGGATTGCAGGACAATTCCTTCTTTATCAGGAATCCAAGCTTCTCCTACATCCCATCCTATAGTTTCGCCAACTTGGTGTAAAATTGCTTCTAAAGCCGAGTGAAAGTCTACAGATTCGCCGATCGCCCGCGTAGTTTCCAGCAAAAACCGGATTTCTTCTTCAGCCCGCTGTCGTTCCGCAATTTCTTGCTGCAATCTAGAATTGCGATCGTGCAATTCCCTAGCTTGTTGTTGAAGTTTTGATTGCAAAGAACGAAGAGAAAGTTGATTTTCTACGCGGGCCAAAACTTCTTCTATTTGAAACGGCTTAGTAATATAGTCCACTCCTCCTACTTGAAAAGCTTTTACTTTTTCTAATACATCATCTAGCGCGCTAATAAAAATGATCGGAATATCTTTAGTATTGTCACTTTTTTTTAACTTTTGACAAACTTCATAGCCGTTCATTTCCGGCATATTAATATCTAGCAAAATTAGGTCGGGGGGAGCTATTTGCGCCCCTTGCAGAGCAACTTTCCCGCTAATTGCTTTCCTAACTTGATACCCGTAGGATGCAAGCATAGTTGATAAAAGTCGCAAATTATCCGGCGTATCGTCAACGATCAGAATATTTCTACAGGTCACTGGCAGTGGATGGTCGTTCATCATAATATACTTGAATTAAATCGATGATGATATCTATCCGAAAATTATCGACCAAATCTGTTAAAGCATTAGCGAGAGTTGCCTCACTTTCAGGGATTTGCTCGATCAGTTCCAGTAGGCCACTGTCATCAACGCAAAGTGCTGCTTGGTACAAATCGGCCACCCATTGTATGGGCATTACACTCAAATCCTCGGCGGTCAAAATTTTGGGAGGTATCAGGGGGGACACAGAAGTAGATGACTTTTCTTCCTCATAAATATAACGCAATTTTAGGTGATGCGCTATCTTGTCAAAAAGTACGTCTTCCCGAAAGGGTTTACAGATAAAATCGTCACAACCTGTAGACAAAATTACTTGCTGCTGCTCCTCAAAAGCACTAGCAGTTAGGGCAATAATTATGGTTTCTTGACCTTGTGGAGTTTGCTTAATCAGCCTTGTAGCCTCATACCCGTCCATGACTGGCATCACCATATCCATCAAGATCAGGTGCGGTTTCCAAGTTAACTGCAAAGCAATACCTTCTTCACCGTTAGAAGCTTCGCGAATTTCAAATCCCAACGGTTTGAGAAGCTCGATCAACAGTTGGCGGTTTTCGACTATATCTTCAACTATCAATATTCGATAAATTTGCTGTCCGGCTTCTAAAGCAATGACTTGTTTGGTGCTAGATTTTTCTGGTTCATCACTTGCTGTTACCAAATTAACTTGGATATTAAATGTAAAACTTGTGCCTTTACCGACTTGGCTTTCAACAGCAATATCACCTCCCATAATCCGAACGAACTGTTGGCTTATTGGCAATCCCAGCCCAGTTCCTTGCATTGATTTGCGGCCTGTTTCTGTTTGCACGAACGGCTTAAATAATGTAGGAATTTCGGATTCAGAAATACCGGGGCCGGTGTCGGCAATTTCAAAATACAGTTGGGATTTTTCATCTCCTGCTACATGGTTGTCTCCTAGACTTCTGACTCGCAGAGTCACAGTTCCCTGTTGAGTAAATTTGATGGCATTTCCCAGCAAATTAATTAAAACTTGCCGCAATTTAGCTTCATCTGTTTGAATATATTGTGGCAAATCGCAGTCGAATTCAAAAATTAGCTTTAAGCCTTTTGAATTAGCTTTGAGTTGCAGCATTTCTTTAAGGCTGTTGAGCAGGTTATAGAGGTTGAAGCGACTTTCATTGAGCGTAATCTGACCAGCTTCTATTTTAGACATTGACAAAACATCATTGATGAGTTCCAACAAATGTTCGCCGCTGCGGTTGATAATTTCTATATATTCTTTTTGTTCTGGAGTGATGGAACTGTTGCGAGCCATAACTTGGGAAAAACCGAGGATGGCGTTGAGAGGCGTGCGGAGTTCGTGACTCATGGAAGCTAGAAATTGGCTTTTGGCACGATTAGCAACTTCGGCGGTTTCTTTAGATTTCATTAGTTCCATTGACTGTCTTTGAGTGTGAGCGAGCAATTCAGCTTGTTGCAATGCTACTCCTAGCTGCGTGCCTATATGAACTGCGACGTTGATTTCAGCTTCGCTCCACTGGCGGGGCGCTGAGTTTTGATAGGATGCTAGCAATCCCCAGAGGTTTTCTCCGCATAAAATAGGTACAGTAATATAGGCTTTGACTTCAAATCTTTCTAGCAATTGGATATAACAAGAGTCGAATCCTGCTTGGTAAATGTCTTCGACGCAGAGGTAAGCTGTCCCTCGCCTGTAGGCTCCGCCTTCGGTTTCTTGCAAATATGTATCGTTGACTGTTTGTGAGGTGCTATCGAATTTTTGGACTAGGCAGTTTTCGCTTTCCACAGTGCCTTCTGCGAAGTAGGGATCGCTTTGCTGTTCTTGGATGAGAGAAATCCATTTACTGTCAACGGATTCGGCGACAAATTCGCCACTCCAATCAGGATTGAAACGGTAAATGGCGACTCGATCGCACTTCATGGTTTGGCGCAATTCTCGGGTTGTGGCGTGAAAAATATCTCGGATCTCTAAGGTCTGGCGCATTCTTTCAATAGTTCTGGCGATCGCTCTTTGCTGCAAAGCACTTTCTTGCAGTGCGGTTTCTGCTTGCTTGCGTTCGGTAATATCTACAGCCATTAAAGCAATGCCGATCGCTCTACCGTTTTCATTAATTAGCGGATTATTATACCATTCGCAAAGGATAGTTTTACCATTTTTTGTAATAGTTTGATTGGTGGTGCAACTGGCCCCAAAATCGGCATTAATCTTGTTGCTTAAAACTTGAGATATTTGCTGGTAGCAGTTTTCTGGAACGAGAAAATCCGGGACATTGCAACCGATCGCTTCTTGTTGGCTGTAGCCAAAAATTTTGGCAGCAGCAGGATTCCAAGTAATAACTTCTAAATTGAGATTTAATTCAATAATTGCTATGGGGGTTTGCTGCAATAAAAATGAGATTCTTTGCTGTGATTCTAGCAGTTTATCTTCGGCTAATTTACGGTCTGTGATGTCGTTAGCCGTGCCGAGAATTTGTTGAGGTTTACCATCAGTTTGTCTCAGAAATACTGTATCCCAACTGTGCATCCACCGCCATTCGCCGTTTTTGTGTTTCATTCGGTATTGACATTCAATGACATCGCCGTCTTTGGCTCGCTCCACTTTTTTGACACTTTCCAAAAAGGCTGGCAAATCCTCGGGGTTGAACAGCGTTGGCATCATTGCAGTACCCAGATCTTGTATTTCTTGGGCGGTGTAGCCCAGCATCGTATAAATTTGGCGGTTGCTGTAGATATTGCGCTGTTCAATTAAATCGTAGACATACAAAAGGTTGGGATTAGCATCGGCGAGGGCTTGAATGAAATGCTGACTTGATCGGAGTGCGGATTCTGCTAGTTTGCGATCGCTAATATCTCGCGCCACAATGATTACTGATTCTGGCGAAAGCGGAGAAACTTTAGCGTCGAGCCAAACTTCGCGATCGCCCGCACTAAAGCTATATTCAACATTGATACTTGACTGAGTTTTGAGAACTTGTTGGATAGCATCTAATACCAAATCAGCTACAGATTCCGGCAAAAATTCCTGCAGGTTTCTGTTCATCATTTCGCTGAAAGGTTTAACCAAATTCGACGAGCTTGTCGGGGCGATTTTAATGCAGCGCCCTGCCGCATCTCTAACTAAAACTAAGTCAGTCATCGCGGCAAAAATCGCCCGCAATTCTGCTTCAGATTCTTGCAGAGCTTGTTCGGCGCGGATGCGGGTGCGAACTTCTGCTTGTAACTGTTGATTTTGTCGATCGAGCTGTTGGCGCCGCTGTTTTTCTCGATCGATCAGTTGGACTTGGGCGATCGCAATACCTACTTGAGCCGCCACAGCTTCTAAAAGGTCAATTTCATCTTCAGTCCATGAACGGTAGCGATCGCACTGATGCAAGCAGATAGCGCCGTTTGCGCGGCCTTGGTAGGAAGTGCGAACTGCTAGCATCGATTTCAAACCCACCAGGCGACAAATCGGTTGCACTGCTTGCAAAAGAGGCTCTAAATCAACATTATTAGAGGCGATCGCCCGCTCTTGCAGCATCATTTGCACGACATGAGGATTACCCCAAATCGGAACTGATACATTGCGAATTGATTCGCATTCCGGTTCCAGATACTCTGCCGCCAAAGGAATATCGACTTTAGGGTTAGTAACGTAAGTGTGAATTAAACAGCGATTAACCCGAAATGCCTGACCGATTTGAGTTGCCGCTGTTTGAAAAATTTGCTCTGGCTGCAAGCTAGAACGCATCTCCTGAGTAATTTTTCCGATTAATAATTCTCGCTGAATTTGCCGTTCTAAGGCTGCTTTAGCGACCGCAGTTTCTATTTCTGATTTTTTGCGATCGCTGATATCAAAAAGTACGCCGTACCACACAATATCTCCATTATCACGCATTTCAGGTCGAGCCTTTGATTGCAGCCACTTGACTTTTCCTGACGGCGTAACAATCCGCCATTCGCAGGCAAAAGGTTCTAATGTTTGAGCGCTACTGGCAATTGTTGTTGACAATAATTGTCGGTCATCGGGATGATTTTGATTGAAGCATAGTTCCGCATTCTTCAATATCTCTTCTAGCTCCAATTCGTAAATATCTTTACAAGCAGAACTGATATATTCAAAATTTAATTTTCCTGATAAATTATGCACAAATTGATAAATAACTCCCGGTATATTCACCGCCAATTTCTGCAACCTTGCTTTGCTTTCCCGGAGTGCTTGTTCTGTTTCTTTGCGAACTTCTACCTCTCGTTGCAGTTGTGTATTCTGCTCTTTTAATTGTTTCGATAGCTGTTGAATAGTCAGTTGACTTTCGATGCGCGCTAAAACTTCTTCCAATTGAAAAGGCTTAGTAATGTAGTCAACGCCCCCGACTTCAAAAGCTTTGACTTTATGAAAAGTTTCATTGAACACGCTCAAGAAAATTACCGGAATCTCGCGGGTATTCTCGTTGGCTTTCAGTCTTTGGCAGACTTCATAGCCGTTCATTCTCGGCATCGCAACCTCAAGTAAAATCAAGTCTGGTAAACAAGAAAAATTAGCATTTACTGCCATTTCTCCAGAAATATAACACTGAACTTTATACCCCTCTTGCGTCAATATATTTGAGAGAAACCTGAGATTGTTGGGTTGGTCGTCAATAATTAAAATATGGATACTTTCTTTGTTGATTACCATCTTTGATTCTGCCATTTTTAATTTTCTAGTTTGAGCTGCGGAGTCATCATTTAGTTAATCGGGATATTCCCTACAAGGGACGATTATTCAGGGAGTTTTTGCTGACAGCATTAATCAGGCCAAATCAAAATTTTTTGTAGACTGTAGGGCTGGGTTTTAGCAAAGATATTTACAGGTAACTAAGGCGATCGATAAAACCGCCGTAATCCAGGTAATATCAACTCTTTTATTGGGGACGTTGGGCTAGCAATTCCTGAAGTTTCGCAAAATTTTCATGACTGAGGGCAATTTTTATTTCAAGTTCTTGTTCAGCATCCCACAGCAGTAAAATATTATTTTCACCCAAGGCGATTTCGGGATTATTCAAGTCAAGTGTTTGATATTTAACTGCGGGGATTCCGATGCGAATTACCAGTTCTGATTCCAACTGAGGATAGACGTACAATTGCTGTTGCAAGTTATCGAGTTCCAGTTTATGAACGGTGGTATTCCGTTCCACAGAAGAATCAGGTTTGTACCAATAGAGAGTGTCAGAGCTTATGTCGGGGTTGACTATGACAAATTTTTCGTCAAAACGCTGGGGCTGCCAGTGGATTTCGCTCTCACCGCCAAGGGGAATCAGTCGCTCCACCCAGGTGATTTCTTTACCGTTGAGGTTGGCCCACCACTGACGGATTCGATCGAGAATCTCGGCATTTTCTGGATCGTTGCTGCCCGACTCCCACACTATTTTTAGCTGCATATACAGGTTCTCCGGTGATTTTAAATTTGAGATTTGAGATGGAGATTGGAGACTCATTCCTACTAATACCAGTTTTTTATGAGGCTGCATAGAATCTGATCCCCCCTAACCCCCCTTAATAAGGGGGGAACAAGATTCTGCTCAAAGTCCCCCTTATTAAGGGGGATTTAGGGGGATCGAGATCTATGCAACGACCCATTAAATTGGTATAAAATAGTGTAAATGGACTTACCAATTGTCTACCACCAAGATTACGTTGCACCCCTCCCCTCCGGTCACCGCTTCCCGATGGCAAAGTTTCAACTGCTTTACCAGATGCTGCTCGCGGAGGGGGTAGCAGATCGATCGGTACGCCTCTAATCGTTTAAAAACTCGACATTGGTGGACAAAGAGGCATAACTGTAACCATCAAAGCGGTGAACCGCGCGGCAGTGCTTCCAACGAATACTCTGCAAGCGCACATGAGCCACAGTCAAATCAAATGCACCGGATTTTCTGACGGTGACTTTACCAACGTGAGTACCAGCGTGTTTCCCAGTAGGAACAATAGCTTTAACCATGTCGCCCGTTTGAAAACCAAAGTAATTTTTCTGTCGCTCACGTTTGATTAGCTTACCTTCCTTACCACGCTTAGGAAAGCCAAATTTGTCAACTTGACACATTTGACGATTTCCATAACCAACAGCCCTTATTGACAGCGGCACTACCCCTGAAACTTTTAGTTTGAGGGGTGTAGATGCCCCAACACAGGCAGCATCCAGCCAGTGAGTTTTAGGTAGGTTTTGACGACATCGGTTAAACTTTGTCCGCCCACCAGTCCCAACTTCCACGGATAATCCAGTCTCTTTGAGTCGATTAAATAATGCCCAACGGGTAGAATTAACGGCAGCAGTGTCGGCTTTCTGTTGTTTTACTTGTCTCAGAATGCGCTGTAACAAGTCAGGTTTTTGGGCTAAAAATTCTCTGAGAGCTTGACGGCCTTTTTTTTGGTTGCAATTCCTACAAGCAATGCCTAAATTACTAATTCTATTTGAACCACCTTTAGACTTCGGTAAAAGATGCTCAATCTCCAAACGAGTATCTTTAGCCCCACAGTACATACAGGTATGATTGAATTTGAAAAGCAGAAATTCTCGCACTTCGTAACCAGCTAACTCACCTTGTTGGTATGCGACTCCACTGATGTCTGGATTCTCCATGAGTTGAGTGTCAAACTTGACTAATTCCTGAGAAATATCAGAAATCAACGCTAGCTTTTGTAACCTACGAACCCAAGTTACGATATTCTCAACTCGGCTTTGCAGACTGGGTGGGAGCCACCCTGTAGGGCGTTTCCGGTTATCAAAGCGTGGTTGACGATACCGAGTTTTTCGATGGCGTCTTCCTCTTCTTAACTGGCGGCGTTTGGTTAAAGCATCGCGAATTTGAAAGCCTCTATGTTCTAGTTCGGCGGCCCAAACTACTTCTCCTGTTGCATCATCTACCAGTGCTAAGCCAGTCAATTTAGCACCAGGATCTATTTTTAATCGCCAGGGTGCAATTTGGGGATTTGGTAGAACATCTTTCAGGATGATGGTGAACGGGTAACGTTTCCAGACAGCGGCTTTGCCCTCTTGAAGCAGCATCCTGGCTCGGCCTGGATGGATAGGATTTAGAGGATTTTTGTTGGTGTCTACAACGAATATTTTGCTCATATTGAGCCTCCGAATAATCGGGTGATTTTTGCCTTGGTAATGTTAAGAGGGCTTGTCAGACTAGCAGCACTTCCTTAGCGAAATAAAGATGTTTAACTGGTAGCGACAGAGCAAGGAGCTGGCAAGCACTCACAGGGTGTCGTGACCTTCTTAACGTAGTCTGTGGTTAGACTTAACCGGGCTATCTCTACCAAGGATTTCTCTGGATTGTCCAGGTTTGTCCAGTGGTTCGCGGATAGCAATTTCACACTCCCGAACTTCCTCCCCAAGCATGGATTGAGTTAGTCCACGACGACCACTACGTTCAAGCTTACTGCAACGGCACCCTCGATGCCAAAGCTCAGCGACGAATTGGTCTCCCTTGGAGTCCGGCCCTGGTGAACCGCACTTGCACGGCCCTCGCAGGTACTGCGATCGCAGCTAGACTCGCTTTAGAATCCGGTTTAGCCTGCAATACAGCCGGCGGAACTCATCATGCCTTCCCGAATTATGGGTCTGGTTTTTGTATTTTTAACGATTTGGCGATCGCCTCTCGTGTCCTCCAACAATTGGGTTTAGTTCGTCAAGTCTTAATTGTCGATTTAGCTCAATAGACGGGAATCCCCACACTAGACCGATCGAAGGTTAGTGTGGGATGAGAGTCGCCCATATCTGGATGACGAGACGAGCAATTTTCATTCTACTTATTATTGTAACACCATAATTATTGGTTCCTCAAATATCTAATGTCGAAAATTTCTAGATCTTTATGGATAATATGAGTTCATGTACTTGACCGAGAATAACATATCTGATAGAGTAATACTAATAGGTGCGACTTTAACTGTGACCCAATGAAAACAACATATCAGTACCAGTTTTATCCAAATACCAATCAAAAGTTAGCCCTAAACCAGTGGCTCAGAATTTGCCGTTATTGGTATAATCGCCAATTGGGAGATCGCTTGGATTGGTGGGATAACAACCGCACTGCTGTAAATGCTTGTCCATCGATCGCCAGTATTTCCCATCCCAGAGAAAAGCCTAACTACTATTCGCAAAAACAACAATTACCCCTCCTCAAAAAAGACTTGGTAAAGGTTTTTCATAGTGGGGAGTTGTTGGACTTTAAACAGGTAGATTCAACCCTACTCCAAGATGTTTGTAAGCGAGGAGATAAAGCTTTCGAGCGATTTATCGTAGGCGATAGTCAGGGTAAAAAATCGGGCAAACCCCGATTCAAAACTGAAGCCGATTACCGGACGATGACTTTCGCCACTGCGAGTAATGATTGGATTAAACGGATTCGCAAGAGTTGGATATATATTCGATTACCGAAACTGGGGGTTGTGAAAGTTCGGATGCACCGCCCAATCCCTTATGGATTTACCATCAAGCAAGCTAGTGTTACGAAAAAAGCTGATGGTTGGTTCATTCAGTTAATACTCGAAGACATCTCTGTACCTCAATTCACACCTGATAAAGTTATTCCCACTTGGGATAACTCAATCGGTTTGGATGCGGTGTTACATGAAGATGTCTATCTGGCTACTTCCGAAGGTGAAAAACTACCTTGTTTGAAGCCACTTCGCAAGAATAAAGCGAAACTAGACCGTATTTCTCAGAAACGAAATAAACGGAAACGAGGTTCTAAATCTCGACGTAAATTGGCCAAAAAAGAAGCTATTCGACATCAAAAGATTGCTCGGTCTCGTAAAGACTTCCATTATAAAACCGCTCATAAGTTGATCGAGACAGGAGCCAAATTTTTCTTTTATGAAGAACTCAATCTTAAAGGCTTAACCAAGAGAAATAAAGTTAAGCAAGATGATAATGCGAATTATCTTCCCAATGGTCAATCAGCTAAATCAGGGTTGAATAAATCTTGGTTGGATGCTGCATTTGGTCAATTTTTCCTGACGCTGGAATACATAGCCGCCAAAGCTGGATCAGTCGTCGTTTCACAAAAACCTGCTTATACCTCAATGGTTCTCTGTTATCGGAATGAAATTATTTTCACTGATTGTAGTATGAGAGACTATTGGGACGAGCAAAATTCTTTGATGGTAGATCGTGATATTAATGCTGCGATCAACCTAAAAAGACTGGGGTTGGACATTTTCCCCAGTATAAAACGCTGTAGTGGGAATCTTTCTATAGTAGGAACTATGGATAAAAGTACCACAAAGGAAATTTTGTATACCCTTAATCGGGCTACAAAGAAGCCCACGTCATAGCGTACTCGCTTGACGTGTGGAGTATGTCACATGTAGCTTTGTCTGTCGGTATGGAGGACGACGAATATTTACAAACCTTGGCTAAATACCTAGCAGATTTGCTCTCGGATGTCAAGCCAGATTTGGTTTTATACGATGCCGGAGTAGACCCTCATCAGGGCGACAAACTGGGAAAATTAGCTTTAAGTGATACGGGGTTATTTCGCAGGGAAATGCAAGTTTTATCTACTTGTTTGGCGGGGGGTGATCCCGTCGCCTGTGTGATTGGCGGTGGCTATTGCGATGACATGAATGGGTTAGTTTATCGGCATTCGCTCCTGCACCGAGCGGCGAGTCAAACCTACAGGCAGTATCGACTTTAAGATTTGTCAAGCCTACTACAAAAATCTAGATTAATTGCAGAAATTGTCGCCCAAATCCTTCACCCCTACATCTGAATCAAAAGCTTGAGATTATTGGTTGGATATGTATAATGGATCAGACGAACGCGATCGGGAGCAGGGCGGGTGCGATCGCCCACAAGATGAAGTTAAAGGCAAGTGAGACAACGACTTCCCGGTTGGCGAACGCTCACGGGAACCTTGTCACCTGGTTAGTAGTCCAAAACAAATAGTAAAATCAGCAACGACAAATAAGTAGATCCCTTCAGGAGTACAAGTTAGCGTGGTTGTTAGGTAAGAGCAAACAAATCAACGGCCGGATAGCGATCGCGATCGCCAAAATATAGGGTGCCGAGAATGTAGAGATCATTCTCGACTAGCGTTTAATCAATAAATAGGAGGTCACTTATGCAAGTCAATTCAAAAAAATCAGAACAACTAGGAAAAACACAGGATTTAGAGTTTCTAGAACCTATTACCAAGCGTTATCTGATGGTGATTAACGTCAGATCCACCAGGGATGAAAAAGGTGACAGGTATCTCGATCCGATGTGGGCAAAAGACCTAACCGAACATTTCAAGTATCTGAAAAACTTCACGTTAGCATCTCCATGCCAACAAGAAACATCCCCAGAAAACACAATCGATGTGGAGAAGGAACCATCATTTGCTGACGTTGAATTTATCGACCTGCCCTCCCCAAACAGCTATAAAGAAGCAATATTGACGCTGCCTGCTACAGTTGCCAAACTTTGGGGTGCGATCGGCAAAGCAGATATCGTACACAGTTGCGTAGCAGGCTGGCCCATTCCTATGGGGTGGTTAGTGACACCAATAGCCCTGATTCAGGGAAAATTCTACGTACTCATAGTCGAGTCCGCACCGTGGCGTCTGGAACCAGGCAAAACCATAAAAATCCAACACAGAATCATCGCTTACGTGTCGGAAATAGTGAACCGCTGGTGCGTAAATAATGCGAACCTGACAATCTTCACACAATCGGAATACCAGCAGAGTTTACTGACAAAGCGAAAAGAACGGGGTCACGTCATCCACGCTTCCTGGATAGATGAAGAAAATATCATTTCTGAAGCCGATGCAGCGGAAATATGGCAAAAAAAGTTATCCCCATCAAGCCAAAAACTCAAACTTCTATTTGCTGGCAGAGTGGAGTCCAGTAAAGGCGTGTTAGTTCTCCTAGAAGCCCTGAAAATTTTGGACAACAAAAACATTGCTGTCAATCTCGATATACTCGGCGATGGCACACTGTTAAGCGAATGCAAAACACTTAGCAATCAACTACAAAAATCGGTTAACATCCGATTTTTGGGAACGGTTGCTTACGGCAAAGAATTATTTCGGTGGCTGCAAAAATATCACGCTATTGTGGTTCCCAGCATCTCAGACGAGCAGCCCAGAATCGTCTACGATGCTTATTCCCAAGCAGTACCTGTACTCGCAAGCAACACAGACGGACTGCGCGACTGCATCCAAAACCACAAAACTGGTGTAATTGTTAATTCTAACGACCCTGTGGCCTTAGCAGATTTGATCGAATGGTCGGGGCAAAACTTGCCTCAGCTTCAAAGTATGGGCAAGGCATCTCTCCAGCAGGCTCACAGCCTGACGCACCAAGAAATGCACCGCAAACGGTGGCAGCTTTTATTGAAGATGTTGGAGCAATCAAACAAGTAGGATAGTTGCAATGCTCGATCGCCTGATCTTGCCAAACAGATACAAGCTGAGCTAGAAATTGTTAAACAGACGATCGCCCTTATGTCCAATGCCATTGCGCGCAATCATCCGTATCCGCTACTGGTAGTCATTGTTAACTACCGAACCCCTGGTTTGACCATTGACTGCTTGCGTTCTCTAGTTAGCGAAATTGAATCCCTTCCCGGTATGCAGGTTGCAGTTGCCGACAACGCTTCGGGCGATCGCTCAGTCGCAGAAATTAGCAGCGCGATCGCAGCAGAAGGCTGGAGCGATTGGGCATCCTTCGTGCCCCTAGACTGCAACGGCGGATTCGCCTTCGGCAACAACGCCCTCATCCGTCCCGTCCTCCAATCCCCCAATCCCCCGCCTTACATCCTGCTGCTCAACCCAGACACCGTAGTTCGCCCCGGTGCCCTAAAAGCCCTCGTCGATTTCATGGACACCCATCCCGAAGCAGGAATCGCCGGCAGCCGTTTAGAAGACCCCGACGGCACGCCCCAGGAGTCAGCTTTTCGGTTTCACAACATCTTCACCGAACTCGATTTTGGTTGGCGGACAGGCTTTATATCCAAGTTATTGGCAAACTGGGCCGCAGCGCCCCCTATTGCCCAAGAAATCTGCCAAACTGATTGGGTAGCTGGAGCCAGCATGATCGTCCGTCGCGAAGTATTTGAAAAGATTGGCTTGATGGATGAAGCTTATTTCATGTACTGCGAAGAAATGGACTTTTGCCTGCAAGCTCAGAAAGCTGGCTGGAGTTGCTGGTATGTACCTGAAAGTCGCGTTGTCCACCTAGTCGGTCAAAGCTCAGGCGTCACCGACACCAAAGCAGCCCCCAAGCGGCTGCCCCTGTATTGGTTTGATTCCCGGCGACGCTACTTTATCAAAAACTACGGCTTGGTTTACACAGCGTTAACTGATGTATCCTGGGCTTCGGGCTTTGCAGCCTGGAGGGTGCGCCGCGTACTTCAAGGCAAGCCCGACGGCGATCCACCAAATTTTCTCAGGGATTTTGTATTGAATAGTGTATTTTTAAAGGGAGGTAAGATTGAAAAATCCAAAAACTTTTAAATGAGTTTGTACATAAGTCAAAGCCAAATAAACCCGGTTAACGCTGGCAATAAAAATATTGTTTGATGTAGCCCAAAAATGGTATTCTATATCTAAACAAACCGGGTTGAACCTCCCTCAAAAAACCAGATAAACAAATTATTATCACGGGCATCTAGCAACAGGGTAAACAAGCAATAAGTGTGAATTAGAGCTTATGGTAACTGAGCCAAACTTAATCACAAGTGAAAATCAAGTAGAAACCCCCGCACTGGGACTGTGGCAGCAGATTCAAGAAGATTGGATTGCTCACGGCCGCGACTGGACAAAACCGGGATTTCGCGCCGTAGCAGTGCAGCGTTTTGGCGTCTGGAGAATGCAGGTAGAACCGAAATTACTTCGAGCTCCTTTGAGCATTATTTATCGATCGCTCTACCGAAAAGTCCGCAATACCTACGGTATAGATTTGCCTTATACGGTAAAGCTCGGTCGTCGCGTGGTGATTGAACATCAAAGCGCTATTATTATTCACGGATATTGTACGATCGGCGACGACTGCATTATCCGCCAAGGTGTAACCCTGGGGAACCGCTATTTGGACAAACCGCTAGAATCGCCTCAATTGGGCGATCGGGTGAACGTCGGTGCCGGCGCGAAAATCCTCGGCAAGGTCAACCTAGGAGACGATGTAAATATCGGTGCCAATGCAGTCGTCTTGTCAGATGTTCAAGCCGGTCAAACTGCTGTTGGTATCCCAGCCAAAATTATCAAATCCCGGCCTGCTGAAAACAACGCTTAAATCATTTTCTTCCTTATGGCTTCTGCTATAACTCTGCGGAGATTCAATCAATCTCCCTAGTCAAGTTAGAGATTCTTCTTAAGATAAACTGCACAAATAAGCACAATTGTCTACATCATCAAAACACTGCACAAACAATGGTTGAGTCAATCACTAAGCCAATCATTTCTGCTACAGAACCAGACTGGAGCCGCGAAAAACTTAGCAAGTGGTGGGAACCCAGTCGCCAACTACTCAAATCTATCCGCAACTATCAAAAGTGGCAGCAGCAGGGTGGAATTGCAGGATATATTTTATGCCGTTGGAACGTTATCCAGCATCGATTTTGGAGCGTTGTAACTGCAACAGACATCCCTTTGAACTGCCAAATACAAGGAGGACTGCTGCTGACTCATCCTAATGGCGTTGTCATTCATCCCAGTGCTTCCATTGGCCCTAACTGTCTGATTCTTCAACAAGTGACAATTGTTGGTGATGTCAAAATCGGCGGTCACGTCGATATCGGTGCAGGAGCGAAAATTATTCGCTCCGTAACGATCGGCGATCATGCTTTGATAGGTGCTAATGCTGTGGTAATTTGTGATGTGCCACCCGGTGCAACCGCAGTAGGAATACCGGCAAAAATCATCGAAAAAAAACACCAGGAAATGTGAAAAATAATTTCTAGAAGTCGCATAAAAATTAGGAAATTAGCTCGAATTTGATTAAAATTAAAAGAACTGCTCAGTAGTCGAATTCAAGAGGTAAAAATTGAAACAAATTGGATTAGTGGCGATCGGACGAAATGAAGGGCAGCGTCTTCGCCAATGCCTAGTCTTAGCCACAAACAAAGTTGCGCGCGTCGTCTACGTCGATTCTGGCTCAACAGACGGTAGCCTAGAGTTAGCCCGATCGCTCGGAGCCGATACAGTAGAACTCGACCTATCCACACCCTTTACCGCCGCCCGCGCCAGAAACGAAGGCTTTGCCCGCTTACTAGAACTATCACCAGACATCGAATTTGTCCAATTTGTAGACGGTGACTGCGAAGTCGTTGACGGATGGATCGATCGGGCCTACAGCGAACTCGCAGCCAAACCCGACGTAGCAGCAGTCTGCGGTCGCAGGCGCGAACGATACCCCAAAGCAAGCATCTACAACCAATTGTGCGACATCGAGTGGGATACCCCCATCGGCGAAACCAAAGCCTGCGGTGGCGACTCCATGATGCGCGCCACAGCATTTCAGCAAGTCGAAGGTTTCAATCCCGCACTAATCGCCGGCGAAGAACCAGATCTCTGCGTGCGTTTGCGCCAAAAAGGTTGGAAAATCCTCCGCTTAGACGCAGAAATGACCCTGCACGACGCGCAAATGACCAGTTTCGCTCAGTGGTGGAAGCGCGCCCAAAGAGCGGGTCACGCCTACGCCGAGGGTTCCTGGATGCACGGAAACGAACCAGAGCGCCATTGGGTTAAAGAAACCCGAAGCACCTGGTTTTGGGGATTAATCTTGCCAGCCCTAGCCTTGGCAATGGCATTACCGACAGCAGGCTGGAGCCTGTTACTATTGACTGGCTACCCCTTAGCAACCTATCGCACATATAACTATTATGCAAAGCAGCGGGAACTCACAACTAAAGACGCAGCCATCTACGCTTTGTCTTGCGTATTAGCCAAATTTCCCCAGCTACAAGGTCAAATCCAGTTTCACCAGCGCCGATTGCTGGGGCAGCAGAGCAAGCTAATCGAATACAAAACAACCAACTCTATTAATTCAGCAAGCTAGAATTACAGCTAACGTCCCAGAAAGTCCACCCCTGAGTAGCAAACAAATGAGTAATAAAAAATTAAAAGTTTTACTAATTGTAGAGCAGTGCAATCCTGACTGGGCATCTGTACCTTTGGTTGGCTACAATTTTTTTCATAAAATCAACAATTTAGTTGATGCCACCCTCGTTACCCATATTAGAAATCAACCAGCTCTGGAAAAACACCCCGAATATGAAAAAGTTTTCTACCTAGAAGAATCGAATTTAAACAAGCAATATTATAAGATAGTAGCCAAAATTACCGCCAACGGACGAGTAAATTGGCCTCTTTATAATGCCTTGAGCTACCCAATTTATGAAGAATTTAATCAACAAGTATATCAAAAATTCAAAGGAAAAATCCTCAACGGAGATTATGACATAGTTCATGCAATTACCCCGATGATGCCGCGGTATCCGTTTAAGGTAGTCAGTGTGTGTCAGCAGACTCCTTTTATTCTAGGGCCTGTGAATGGAGGCATTCCCTTTCCACCAGGCTTTCAAGAAACGGCCAGACAAGAATTTGCTCAATTCAACTTTTTGAGAGCAGTTGGTCGAGCATTAATTCCAGGCTATGTAGAAACTTACAAAAAAGCCGACAAAATCTTAGCAGGTTCAACCTATACTCTAAACTATGCTAAAGGATTTGTTTGCAATCCCTGACCAAAGAATTGATTTGTTCTACGAAAATGGCATTTCCGAGGAATTTTTAAAGTCAGACAAATATCCCCAAGAAAGATGTCGAGCCATATCAATCTGCTCTTTGTGGGTCGATTAGTGCCTTACAAATGCGCCGATATTGTCATAGAGTCGATTGGGAAATTAGACCCTGACATTCAGAGTAAAATCCGCTTAACAATAGTAGGAGACGGCTCAGAAAAAAACAACTTGGAAAACCGAGTCAAGGAACTTAATTTAGGCGAAATAGTCAGCTTTGCCGGATGGGTAAATCAACAAGAAACTCTGGATTATTACAGGAAAGCAGATATTTTTTGTTTCCCTTCGATCAGAGAGTTTGGCGGCGCAGTGGTAATGGAAGCTATGGCTTGCGGACTGCCCTGTATTGTGGCAAACAACGGCGGTATTGGGGAATAGGTGAATGAAGAAACTGGTTTTAAGATCGAGCCGATTTCTAGAGAGTATCTCACCCAGGAGTTGACAAGTAAAATTGAGCTGTTGGTCGAAGATGATCGGCTGCGGGAAAGTATGTCAGCCTCTGCGATCGAAAAAGCCAGAGAATTTGCCTGGGATAAAAAGGCAGAAAAGATCGTTGAAATTTACGAACACATGGTTAGCGAAAAAACTGCTTCTAAATCTGAGATTACATAAATCCTGTTGGAGTAAAAAAAGTGATGCGAATTGTAATTGTTGCTCAGAATGCCTCAACAAAATTCGGTGGCGAAGCCTTACTACCAGTGAATTATTTCCGAATACTGCGATCGCGCCAAATAGAAACATGGTTAGTAGTTCACGCACGCACCCAGGCTGAACTAGAAGCTCTGTTTCCTGAAGATTGCGATCGAATGCACTTCGTGGCCGACGATTGGGTACACCGGCTGCTTAACAATATCAGCAAACTTTTGCCTTCAAGAATAGGCGGACCTAGTGTAGGCTTGCTCAGCCACCTCTATACCCAACGAATCCAGCGGCGTATTGTCCGGCGGCTGGTGAGCGAACACCAGATTGATATTGTACATGAGCCAACACCGGTCTCGCCAAAATTCCCTTCCTTGATGTTTGGATTGAGTGTGCCGGTAGTAATGGGACCGCTGAATGCGGGTGTGAAATTTCCTCCCACATTTCAACGATCGCGCAAAAGTCTTGCAGTAGATAGTTTAATAGCATTCGGTTACCAGTTTGTCGATGTCTTCAACCGCCAGTTGCCCGGCAAAATTCAAGCTGAGACACTTTTGGTAGCAAATGAGCGGACAAAGCAGGCACTTCCATCGGGAGTACGCGGTAAAATTATTGAGCTTGTGGAAAACGGCGTGGATTTCTCGGTGTGGCGATCGGACTCTACCGCATCAAAGCAAACCAATCAACAGGTTAATTTTGTATTCTTGGGAAGGCTGGTGGACTGGAAAGCTGTAGACTTGCTGCTAAAAGCCTTCGTCCCCGTCGCATCTCAAATCGATACAGTCTTGGAAATCATCGGTGAGGGGAAGATGCGGGGTGAACTAGAAGCTCAAACAGCACATTTGGGGCTAAGTGACAAAGTTGTATTCAGTGGCTGGCAGTCTCAGGAGCAGTGCGCGATCAAACTGCAACAAGCTGATGTACTGGTGTTGCCGAGTTTGCGAGAGCCTGGGGGAGCCGTGGTTTTGGAAGCAATGGCAGTGGGACTACCCGTCATCGCCATGAACTGGGGCGGGCCAAAGGATTATCTCGATGCCACTTGCGGTATTTTAGTAGAACCAGATTCCAGAGAAGGCTTTGTTCAGGGGCTAACTGAAGCTATGCTGAAGCTCGCCCATTCGCCGGAACTCCGTCAGAGTATGGGTAGCGCTGGATACTCGCGCGTTCGGGAGCATTTCGACTGGGAACGCAAAGTCGATCGCATGATTGAAATTTATCAACAAACCATCGACAATTCCAGCTCAACGCCCGAAGCAAAAAAATCCCAGTAAAAAACGGGTTAACCCGTATTTGGTTAACCCGCCAGCTTAGAAACGCGCAGCTCAATTAGTTTTGCACTACCAGCTTAACGTTGGCGTTTTGCAAACCACGTTGCTTGACGGCTGCCAAGGTTTTGTTCACTGCGTACTTCTGGTTGATCGAGTTGATCAACTCGGTTTGATTGTGCTTTTTGGCAACGCCCCACAAGTCAGCAATCAGGTCGAAGGAACCGTCGCTATTGCGAGACCAACCCAAGTCGTATTCGCCTTCGAGAGTTGCTACGATGTCGGAGCGAACACGTTGGCCGTTGTAGCCGCGAACGTCAGCTTCTGACTTGACTGAAATGCCCAAGTCGCGTAGGGAAGCTTTCAGGATTTCGGCATCGGTGATTTTGGTACGCAGAGTGCTAAAGTGAGACATTGGATTTCCTCCTAATAGAACTGAGAGAGAAACAACAACGGTCTGGACTTAACGGTGCCGCTGGGCGGCTCTTGAATCGAACTGCTAGCTGTGGCTAGCCTTTGCTCCTGTTTGGACCAGGAGAAAGCTTTTAGAATTCCATGCGCTGGTATTCAGCGACGGAAGACGCAGCGGGCCGTGCGCGCTGTCTCGCCCAATCTCGGAGGGCGCTGACCTGTTCGGTCATGGTTTTAGACAGTGGCAGTGTGGATTTAATGGCCGCGATAATGTCTAACTGCGTAAACTCTCTATCTTGAGCGAAGGCTTCATACATGGCTGCTACTAGCCCTTGCTCAATCTCTGCACCTGAAAAGCCCTCGGAAACGTTGGACAGTTGCTCTAAATCGAAGCGAGAGATGTCCAGACGGCGCTTTGACAGGTGAATTTTGAATATATCTTGGCGTTCTTCTTTGGTCGGCAGGTCAACAAAGAAGAGTTCGTCGAATCGACCTTTCCTTAAAAATTCCCCCGGCAACCGCTCGATGCGGTTGGCTGTTGCCATTACAAAGACTGGGGAAGTTTTTTCTTGCATCCAAGTGAGGAAGGAACCGAAAATTCTGCTGGATGTGCCTCCGTCTGAGTCTGCTGAACCAGTGCCTCCTGCAAAGGCTTTATCTAGTTCGTCGATGAAGAGGATGGCTGGAGAGATGGATTCTGCGGTTTTTAGGGCGTTACGGAGGTTAGCTTCGCTGCGACCTACCATCGATCCGTCGTAGACTCTACCCATATCTAGCCGCAGCAGGGGTAGTCCCCAGAGGCGGGATGTAGTCTTGGCAATCAGCGATTTTCCGCATCCGGGTACGCCAAGAATCAGCATTCCTTTGGGTTGGGGCAGACCGTATTCTCTCGCTCTCTCTGTGAAAGCGTTGGAACGCTGTCTGAGCCACCGTTTGAGTTCTTCTAAACCGCCGACTGCATCCAGGGTTTCGTCTTCTTCGATGAACTCTAGAATGCCGTTGCGCCGAATTAGCTGCTTTTTCTCCGAAAGAACTATGTCTACTTCCTCTTCCGTCAAGCACCCCTTGCAAACTTGGGCTTTGCGATAAACTTTTTCAGCTTCGTCCTTGGTTAATCCCAAGGCTGCTTTCAATAGTTTTTCGCGCCCTTCTGTGGTAATGCGCCGCGATTTGGTTCGCTCCAACTGGCTAGACAATACTTGGTTTAGTTCCTTCATGTCTGGCAGGGCGAAGTCTAACACTACCACTTCCTTTTCTAGCTCGATCGGAATTTGCTGCAAAGGAGACATTAGTATAATTGTCTTTTCTGTTCCTTTGAAGTTGGCGATCGCATCACGCAACCACCTCGTTACCGGAGGAGAATCGATAAAAGGATGCAGGTCTTTGAATATGTAGATGCTGGCGTTGCTGTTGGGTTCTCGCTGCCTGATCACCCATTCAATGGCTGCCTCTGGCGAGACAGTGTTGTGCTGGGTTGTGGTGCGAGGTTGACCGTACTCCACAATGCCGTGAGTTACAGTCCAGATAAATACTCGTCGCTGTGGTTTGGCTTGAGCTATTGTCGAAATTGCTTGCTCACACCGCTCTTCCTCGGATGTCACGAGGTAGATCAGAGGATATTGAGCTTGGATTAGGATACTGATCTCTTCTTGCATATTCCTCGACCCACTAGAGACGGTGCTATCTTTGCTGAATCTCAATGCTGCCATTAGCTGAAAACTGAAAATTTCAGTTCTAGCCGCGCCTGGAAGCAAGGCATTCTTAGCAGGGAACTAATTCTTCCTCTCCCGGTAGGGCTGTGCTGGCGCTGACGCCGGACACCTGCTTTACTGGAAGCTCCTGCTCAGCCAATACGCTTGGCTGACTTGTTACGGATGCCAGTTCTCCATCTCGCATTACTACTGAACCCGTGCATTCTGGACAAGTGTATACCCGATGGGTTTGTCCGTAAGAGGCTTCTACTTCGTCAACCAGTTCGGCGTTTCCTAGGTAAAAGACAATTGCCCTTTCTGCAATTGATGACATCGGTTCAGATTCGACTGCTGCTTTGATTTTGAGCTGGCGATGCAGTTCTGGTGGAAGATACAATGTAACTTTTTGCTTTTCTTGCATAGGACTGTGAATTGACTTACCCGGGTATGTATATCAGAATAGCGGCTCCTTTCTTTGCTGTCAAGACTCTATGCTGCTTTAACGTCATTTTGTAATATTTCGTTACAAATTAGGGAGACTACAACGGCAAAATAGGGGATGTAGCTGATGAGGCAGGGGGAATTGGGAATCGGGAATTGGGAATCGGGAATTGGGAATCGGGAATTGGGAATCGGGAATTGGGCAATTGCTTCCACCGTTATATAGTTAAGCATCCGAATCCTGACTCCTGACTGCTGACTCTTGGCTTCTGCCATACAAAGCAAAATCAATCAGCGTTTGCCGATAAACCTCCGGTAATCCCGTATCGAAACACCGCCCTTGCACCACATAACCCGTGATTCCCTCAGACTGCCGCAACTTGTCCAAACAGGATGTCAACTGAAATTCGCCTCTTTCTCGAAAATTAGAATTAATATGTTCTGCCAAATAATCAAAGATTTTAGGCCCAAGGACGTACATCCCCAAAAATGATAAAAATAGATCGTCTGCCATTCCTTCTACGCTTAAATGCTGCCGCGCATAGTCGATAGTCGGCTTTTCATAAAGTTGGGTAACAGACAAAATAGCATCTTGTTTCTGCCAAACTCCCGCCGCACAACCGTAGTGATGAATGACATCGGATGGTGTTACTCTCAAACCGATGACGCTTTGCTGGACTTGCGAGTAAATATCCAATAGCTGGCGCGCACAAGAACTGTTAGTTTCAGACGAGTAAATGTGGTCGCCCAAAAGCAGGAGAAATGGCTCGTTGTTCGTCCATTCTTGAGCACAAAATACCGCGTGTCCGAATCCTTCCTGAATATCTTGAATAAGAATTGTAACTTTCTGACCTAAATCTTGTAAATATTTGCTATATTCTTGATTTGTCACAGAGAGTTTTTGGAAAAGTTCGGGAGACGGGGGAGTTTTAAAGAAATCTTCAAAAAATGTACGATCGCCCTTTTGGACAACTATCCCCACTTCTTCGATTCCCGCACTCAAAGCTTCTTCAACAATCGCCAAAATAATCGGTTTAGCGCGGCCGTCTCGATCGATAATTGGAAATAGTTCTTTCTTAACTGCCTTAGTCGCCGGAAACATCCGAGTGCCGAAACCGGCGGCTGGAATAACTGCTTTGCGGACTCTGTAAGCAGAACCTATTGTCATTTTTAGACATTGCATCTGGGGAAAATCCCGATCGATAATATCAATAACTTGCTGTTGACTATCCTCATCTTTCACAATAAATTGTGCCGTGCCATCTCCTTGAGAACCTACACCCTTGCCACCCAAAATATAAGGCTGAATCGGTTGATAATTCAGGAGTTTATGCAAAACAGGAGCAGTTAATTGGGATGGACAAGCCGGGATTAAATACCTGTCAAATTCCCTCTGGGCAACTTGCATTAATTCCCCAATTTTTACCGGAGCTGCTTGTTGCAATGCTGACCCAGCATCTTGAGTAATTTGACAACTAATTGCACCGAGATATTTATGCACATTTTCTTGAACTTCATTGACCGCAAACGGATAAGCTTGATTTAAGCTTGCCAGGATTTCTTGTGTATTTTTGCTAGCGCCCAAATCCACTATTACAAAAAATAAATCTTTGGGAACTGTTAACTCAACAACATCCATTTGTGGGCCGTCAAAAATCATCAGAATCGGTCGATTTCCATAAGCACAACCCTGATCCATGCGGCCGCAGCGGGGAGGTGTTGCAGTTTCGCCTAAATAGGCCATTTCCATTTCGTCGCGGACGTTCATTTTTAGATCGTACAAGCGATTGAAAGCGCGGGCTACTAACACGCAAAATGCGGCACTGGAAGACAAGCCTTTCTGAATTGGCAAATCTGTTA
>JAYFMW010000022.1:0-99973 GCA_042408215.1 Microcoleus sp.
CGCACTCCCCAACAAAATCCATGCTTCCCCGCATCCAAGAACTAGCCGTCACCCTCGCCCCCCGCTTAATCGAAATTCGCCGCCACATCCACTCTCACCCCGAACTCAGCGGCCAAGAATATCAAACCGCCGCCTATGTAGCCGGAGTTCTCGCATCCTGCGGAGTTCGCGCCACCGAAGGAGTAGGCAAAACCGGCGTCATCGGCGAACTCAAAGGCCATAGCAGCGAGTCCCGGTGGCTAGCAATTCGCACCGATATGGACGCTTTACCGATTCAAGAACGCACAAACTTAGAATTTGCCTCAAAAAACCAAGGAGTCATGCACGCCTGCGGCCACGACATCCACACCACGGTTGGTTTAGGCACGGCGATGATATTATCTCAGTTGGAGGAAAAATTACCCGGTCACGTCCGCTTCTTGTTTCAGCCAGCAGAGGAGATAGCCCAAGGCGCGCGCTGGATGATTGCAGACGGCGCGATGAAAGACGTTGAGGGCATCCTCGGATTGCACGTTTTTCCGACGATTCCCGGCGGTTCCGTGGGAATTCGTCACGGGGCACTGACGGCGGCGGCAGATGACCTAGAATTGATTGTGATCGGCGAATCTGGCCACGGAGCGCGTCCCCACGAGGCGATCGACGCGATTTGGATAGCTTCCCAGATTATTACTACTTTGCAGCAGGCCATTAGTAGAACGCAAAATCCCTTGAGGCCAGTGGTTTTGACGATCGGGCAAATTAGCGGCGGACGAGCACCAAATGTGATTGCCGATCGCGTAAAATTATTAGGAACCGTGCGATCGCTCCATCCCGAAACCCACGAAAAACTTCCCGCTTGGATCGAACAAATTGTCGCCAGCGTCTGTCAGTCTTACGGCGCTAGCTACGAACTCACCTATAAACGGGGTGTACCGGGAGTGCAAAACGATCCAAGTCTCACCCAATTAGTAGAAGCCGCAGCTTTAGAAACTTTAGGGCGATCGCAAGTCCAAATTTTACCAGAACCCTCCCTCGGCGCCGAAGATTTTTCGATGTATCTAGAACACGCACCGGGAACCATGTTTCGCTTGGGAGTGGGATTGAAAGATCAACCCAACTATCCCCTCCATCATCCGCAATTTGAGGTCGATGAATCTGCTATAATTACTGGCGTTGTCACCTTGGCCAGTGCTGCTTACAAATACTGGAAACAGAATTAAGGGATTAATAGGGGTGGGTTCACCAACATCTATGTTTTAGGACTTACGCACAGATAACGCAATTCTTTCATTGCGAGAGAAGCGAAGCAATCTCAAAGCCTTGTTAAACCATGACAATGCGTAAGTCCTATGTTTATTAACCGCAATCTAAATAAACCCGCCCCCACCAATTTCCCTGTCTTTGATTGAGAATACCGATTTAATCATATACTTATTAGGCTTCAACTCTCAGTTTTTTAAATATATAGCCTTTCTCAGAAAGATGAGGTACGACTGGGCATAGGGCATGGGGCATGGGGCATAGGGCATAGGGTTCCGTGGGCATACCTCACTTTTTTGAGAACCGCTATAGAAGATTACCAAGCTGCTTTTATAGAAAGCCACCTGGATACCGAAACACTAGGCAAATCTGGAAGGAAAGTGGCGGCCATGCACTTGGGTGGTGTAACCATCGAATGTTTACTAAAAGCCATGATTTTTGGATCTTTATAGTGGTTTTCAACCCCATGAGGTACAAGCCGATCGATGCCCTAGGCCCTAGGGCGTGTTTTCAAACTCTCCAATCAGATCCCGATCCCCCTAAATCCCCCTTAAAAAGGGGGACTTTGAGACTCTTTCTCCCCCCTTTTTAAGGGGGGCTGGGGGGGATCTAAGACTTTGAAAACACGCCCTAGGCCCTAGGCCCTAGGCCCTAGGCCCTAGCGTACCTCATTGAACAGAGAAGGGCTATAAAACCCTGTCAAGAAATCAAAGAAGCATCTCCTGATTTGACTAATATTTTTGATAATTGTCATGGAAATTCAGCCTTTTTTAGAAAAAGAATAATTGCCAAAAATATGGCATAATTCAGCACATGATATTGTAGAAAATCTTGAAAATTTTGTTGAGATCGTGAGCAAAATAGGCATTCTTGAATGGCGCGAAAAAGAGCGACGCTATAAATGCGCGGATATCTATGTATATGGTTTTGAGATGGAGCGCAGAGGCACATTATGGAAATTTCTCAAATAATGCAGGAGTCAAAAATAGTTGACATCGATCGCAGTTTGCAAGTAAAAAGCGATATATAGTCTGCCTGCGTAAGTCCTGCTAGAATGTCTTGCATAGCAGATTCCGACTCTTGGCATGAGTCGCGTTGCCTCCCTGGTTAGGAGTGCTTTCTGGAGGGGTGCTGAATTGTTAGGAGGACTGTTGTGTCAGACCAGCAAGACCGAATTTTGCGTTTATTCATAGAGGAGGCTAAGGAGCACCTCGATACTCTAGAAAATGGTTTGGTGGATTTAAAGTCCACGATGAAAGACCCCGAAAGCCTTCAAGAGATGTTTCGAGCAGCCCATTCCGTCAAGGGAGGGGCGGCGATGCTCGGCTTAGACAGTATTAAAACAACCGCTCACAGATTGGAAGATTGTTTTAAGATTCTCAAGGACGGGCCCGTGAAGCAGGTTGACCAAACAGCAGAATCCCTATTTTTAAAGGGAGTTGATACGCTTAAGGATTTGGTGGGGCGGATGGAAGGGCCTTTTGGCTTGAGGAGTGAAGAGGGAGAGAAACTCGTGCAGCAAATCATGCCGACGTTTGCTCAACTGGAAACTCACCTCAATAACTTGGTTTCGGGCAAAGTTCCTGGGGTTTCTGCTAAGTCTGGTTCGTCTGGGGCTGCTCAAACAGTCACGGCGACAAATTTTGTAGCTTCAGTGATGGTATTACTGAAAGAAATGTTGCAGGTGTTCAAGCAGAAAGAGTCGGCTGCTACTCGCCAGCAGTTGTCGGATGTGTGCGTTCGCCTCTATAAGTTGGGAACCGGTATCGAGACTTGGCAAAATTTAGTCAAAACTGCTAGAGTCGCGATCGCGAATCCCAAAAACTCTTATAAAGTGTTAGCTCCGCTGATTATCAAAGAACTCAAGGACGCCGGAGATTTGGTGCAAGGGGGGAAAGTCAAGGCGATCGCTCCGAGTAAAAATTTACTGCTTTTGGCAACACCCCCACAAGCAGTGGCCAGCGTCCCAGCAACAGCCCCAGCAACAGCCCCAGCCACAACCCCAGCCACAACCCCAGCAGCAGCGTCGCAGCCAGTAGCACTTCCGGCAGAACCGAAGGCAGTAGTAAAGCTTTTGCTCAAAACCTTTAACAAAAAGCAACTCTCGGAAATAGCTAAGTTACTGATTCACGCGATTAAATCTTCCCCCTAGGACTTTGGATGCTAGAAGGTAAAAGGATGTTAGGTTTAAATGGCATTTTTTTATGGCCACTTTCTCGGTTAGGACGTTCTTAATTGCAGAAATCATTGATTTTGTGGCATTTCCCTTCTTCCTTCTTCCTTCTTCCTTCTTCCTTCCTTCTGCTATACCTTTGGCAACCCTGGGTTAGAATTAGTGAAATTAGGGGCGGCGTGCAACATTGTACGAGAATTTAAAATCGAGCAGGCTTTAGAAGGCGGTAGCTTTGACACTCTGGGATCGCGAGCGAGACTGAGATTCTTGAGTCGCCCATATTTGGACTCTCAAAGGCAACTGTCAAGGGTGTCGCTAGACGCTCAAAATAACTACCAGTATCAGAGGTATGGCAATTGCGCTTACTTTTGTGTTTAGATTGCTTTCCGAGTCCATTCTTCGACTTCGCGAGCGTACAAGTCACTCAGCCAGTTAGGTACGCTCCACAATTCACTTGTGCTTGTCTGGACAGGTTCGGCATTGCCGAGTAGCGATCCAACCCAGGAGTTTCACCTTATGAAATTGCTTCAGTGCGTAGATGGTTATTCATACTTGCGAATTCTATTGTACCAAATATTGACGGGGATTAAAATCCCCCGACTGGCTTCCCTCCCAGATCTTAAGAGACTGCGCATCCCGCATCCCGCACTATGCCTGTGAAACCAATTCGTTCATTAGAAGATGCTTTAAATCGCTGTCAGGCGATGGGAATGCGCTTGAGCCGCCAGCGTCGATTTATTCTCGAACTCCTGTGGCAGGCGCAAGAACACCTCTCAGCGCGCGAAATTTACGATCGCCTGAACCAACAATCGCATTCGATCGGTCACACTTCTGTGTATCAAAATCTCGAAGCTCTTTCGAGAGAGGGGATTATTGAGTGCATAGAGCGATCGGAGGGACGCTTGTACGGCAATGTGAGTGACTCTCACTCTCACGTCAACTGTTTGGATACGGCTCAGATCCTCGACATTCATGTGGAATTGCCCAAAGACTTGATCGCACAAATCGAACAGCAAACAGGGGTTCGGATTGTAGATTACCGCATCGACTTCTACGGCTATCGATCGCCCGAGTCCGCCACAGAAGGCTCGATCGCCAGCGATCGGCCGCCTGCTGCGTGAAGGGATCTGGAAACTTTGGCAGCAAAGCTCTACAGATATCAACAACGTTACTCATTTTGTAGAGGATTTTTGGATTGAGAGCTGAAACTCAAAGCCGCCCTCCGGCCCGGGGCAGAAGTTAGCCAACTGCAAGACGAGGGTTTAAAGCTGTAACGTGATTCTTGGACAAAGCTACCCATTGATGGCATTGTTGGGTAGCTCTCTAGCAAGTCTCTCGCTCACATCACTAAGACTGCTTGCGGTAAGCTGAACTCGTTTTTCCTCTAGCCACTTAGTAGCAGTCTCGGTCAGGCTGAGGTTGACTTTACGCTTAGGCTCGCTGTAAATCTTTTTTCTAGGCCTTTTGTTGTTCCGCATTAATTCCGCATACAATAACAGTAAGGCAGAAATGAGGCAAAAGCAAATGTTACTTAGTTTCAAAACGGAATTAAAACCTAACAACAAACAGGTGACAATATTTCGACAGCATTGCGGAGTAGCAAGACACGCTTACAACTGGGCGAATTCAATCATCCTTGAAATATTAACAATCAGGGAGACGGATCAAAGCGTAAAGCTCCCTTCTGCCATTGATTTACACAAACGTTTAGTAGCGGAAGTCAAACCTCTGTATCCCTGGTATTATGAGTCTTCCAAGGCCAGCCCACAGCAGACTATAGTTGAATTGAGGACAGCTTGGGATAGATGCTTCAAAAAGGTATCTAAACAACCTAGATTCAAAAAAAAAGGTGTATCAGGTGACTCTTTTTATCTAGAGCAAGGAACCAAAGCAAAGCCAGGAATTAATAACGACGGCAAGCGCATCAAGTTACCTAAGATTGGTTGGGTTAGGCTGCACGAACCATTACCTATTACGGCGTTCCACAACTGCGTAATCAGCCGAAAAGCTGACAGATGGTTTATTGCTTTTAAGTGCGAGATTGAGCAACCCGCAATTCTATCTAGCCGTCCTACCGTTGGTGTCGATATCGGTATCAAAGAATTAGCTGTTTGTTCTAATGGTCAAACTTTTGCTAATCCAAAGGCTTATCGTCGGATGAGCCGTAAAATGAAACATCTGCAACGACGTGTCAGCAAACGAGTCAAAGGTTCTAATCACCGCAAAAAAGCAGTCTCAAAACTAGCCAAACTACACCTAAAAGTATCAAATATCCGAAAAGATGCTATTCATAAGCTAACAACTTACCTCGCCAAAAACCACAGCGAGGTCAAGATTGAAGACTTACAAATTAAAGCATTTTTGAAGAACCACAAGCTAGCCGGTGCGATCGCTGACTGTGGAATGTACGAATTCAAGCGTCAACTTGAATATAAAACCAAAAAGTTTAACTCAAAATTGACGCTCATAGATCGATTCTTTCCTAGCAGTCAAATCTGCTCAAATTGTTGTAATCATCGGCACAGAATGCCATTAAAACGTCGAGTTTTTGAATGCCCCAACTGTGGAAACATTCAAAATCGCGACCTAAACGCTGCGAAAAATATAGAACGTTGGTTTGAAGGAATATTTATTCCAGAACATTCAGAATTGGCGGTGAGTTCCACCGTGTCAGCCTGTGGAGTAGACAAACCCGACAGCAGTCATGTTGTCGCTACTGTGAAACAGGAAGTTAACACCACAAGCACTCATGTCCAGATAAGTTTAGACTTGGGTAGCTATGGGTAAGTTTTTCAGAACGGAAAAATATTGAGTGAACAAATAAAAATTTATCAAAAATTCAGCCTTCGGCTTCAGACTGCTTGAGGCTTTAGGATTGAACCGAATGACCAAAAAACTGGGATACAAGCCCCGTCATAAGCTTGACGGCTTTTTGCTAGAATACAGATAGTCGCCGAGCGGGCATTGGGAGACTCGCTTCAGGACGTGGAGCGACGGTAAGACTACCGCTTGGGGAGCGCGTTGCTATGAAGCGTCAAGGAATCCTCGGACTTGATAGACGGGGAGGTATGTCAAGAGTACCTTCTACTGTTCTTGGTTGCACATTGCCTCCTAGATCTGTTAATAACTATTCGATAACCGTGCTTAAATAAGGATGCGGAACAGACTGCCAAAGTTTGTCACAATCCGCAATGCCAAAAGCATCAGCTTTGAACCAAAGCCCAAAATCTGAACTTTTTTATGAGCTTTGGTTCTCTGGCAACCTGCCTACCTACCAACTGGGTTAGGCGACCTAGCGCATTACAGGACAGGCTGAAGTAATGGCGAGACGACAATCAGACCAATTCCACACACCACCGCAATACAACCCATCCCCTAAGCCGACACCACAGTTAAGTGCAGAGGCTCCGACAGGGGATTCTAGTTCAGAAGCAACGATGCCACCTCTAGAGAGTAAAAGAACTTTTTGGCAGTGGCAACTGATCTGGCTGAGTCTCCTGGTGGGATTTGGCATCACCGGGGCCGCTGCATTCCTGTGGTTGTTGACGATGCCACCGCCTCCAAATTGCCAACAACTGTCGCCGCTGGCGGCGGACGGGGAGCGACTTTACTGCGCTCAACAAGCAGCTAAGTCGGGCAAGCTAGAACAGCTAGAAGCTTCCATCGCACTGGTGCAGGCTTGGCCGAAAGAACACCCGCTTTACTCGCAAGGCCAACAATTGGTGGGGGACTGGTCGAAAGCCATTTTGGGATTTGCCAAGGCAAAAATTGAGATGGGCGACTTGAAAGGCGCTCTGGGGATTGTGGCGAAAATTCCGAAAACCAGTCCGTCTTACCCAGAGGTTCAGGAGGCTGTTACGGCTTGGGAGAAAAATTGGCAGGAGGGCCAAAATATTTACGATAAGGCTCAGGCAGCTTTGAAAACAGAGGATTTAAGGAAGGCATGGGATTATGCTCAAGCTCTGTTTAAGCTGGAAAATGTGTTTTGGAGTCAGAAACGCTACAACGAGTTAGTCCAGCAGATCGCTTTGGAAAGAAACGGCTGGCAGCGCTTGCAAGAGGCGAGAAATATGGCGCAGGAGGGAACTCCGCAAAAGTTCGCTGAGGCGATTATATTGGCTCGCAAAATAGATCCGCAGCTCTTGGCGCGCGCCAAAGCGGAGCAGGAAATCGCAGGCTGGAGCCGGATTTTGCTGGCAATGGCTACTAAGCAGTTGGCGGCGAAAAACCTCCCTGGGGCGATCGATGCTGCTTCTGTCGTACCACAGGATTCGCCTCTGTTTGCGGAAGCTCAAGATTTGATGCAATTGGGTAGAGCTCAGGCGGTGACATGGAACCAGTCGATTACAACACCCCTGGGAGAACACATTTTTAGCTTGCTCGAAGGCCAGGGGGCTGCTAGTCAAATTGCTCCAGGCCGTCCTCTATACCAGCAGGCTCAAACTCAAATAGAAAATTTGCAGGTGCAGTTTCAAGATTTGCTAAGGCTGCAAGTGGCGAGCACGATCGCCAGTTTGGGTCAGTCTGGGACGTTTGAGGTGGCGATCGAGCAAGCCCAAAGGATCGGCCCTAAGCAGCCGCGACGGGTGCACGCTCAAACTTTGATCGCTGGTTGGCGCAAGGAAATTCAGCGGATAGAAGACCAAGCTTTTCTGATGCTGGCGAAGCAGTTGGCAGAACCGGGAACGGTTGAGGGACTCAAAGGTGGCATTGCTCAGGCACTTCTGATCGCTCAAAATCGGCCCCGCAGAATAGAGGCGCAAACTCTGCTCGCGAGCTGGACGAAACGCATAGAAGTGATTCAAGATCAGCCTTTTTTGGACGAAGCCCTGGCCCTGGCGAAGCAAGGAAAACTTAGCGCAGCGATCGAGACCGCATCGGAAATTAAGAGCGGTAGGATTCTGTACGCCAAAGCTCAGGAGAATGTCGATCAGTGGGTGGGCGAACTGCAAGTGGCTCAAGATCGACCGATTCTCGATCGAGCTGCTGAATTGGCGTCTCAAGGCCGACTAGGAGCAGCAATCAATATGGCTTCCCAAATCAGCTACGGTAGGGCGCTGCACTCTGAGGCGGCGGGTGCGATCGGGCGCTGGAGTGCGGAACTGAGAGCCAACACAGCACCCCCACCGGCGGCGGAGCGCGATCGCTCTTCGGAGCAGGCGCGAGAGGAGCAGTACGCCCCGGCTCCGGCGCGAGAGGAGGAATACGCCCCGGAGCCTCGGCGAGAGGAGCAGTACGCGCCTCCTCCCGAACCGGAGCCGGCTGCTGAGCCTTACTATCCGCCAGCCCAACAAGAGGCCCCGGCTCCTGAACCAGAGCCTTATTATCCGCCAGCCCGAGAACCAGAGCCTTATTATCCGCCAGCTCGAGAACCGGAGCCTTATTATCCGCCAGCTCGAGAACCGGAGCCTTATTATCCGCCAGCTCGAGAACCGGAGCCTTATTATCCGCCAGCTCGAGAACCGGAGCCTTATTATCCGCCAGCTCGAGAACCGGAGCCGGCTCCCGAACCCGCTCAGGCTCCGGAGCCCGAACCCGCCCCGCCTCCTCCGATTCCTGAGTCGGGTGGGCCTCCTGATGCTAATTTGATCCCGGAGTAATTGAGTTGAGATTCGGCCTTCGGCCTTCTATCTTGTGATGAAAGGATGACTAATTTTCAACTGTTGTCGATCGGTAACAATACCATTTTTCGCCTCGGTCTACGAGTCGCGATCGAGCAGTATCCAGACTTGCAAGTTGTTGCAGAGGCTTCAACTCCAACGGAGGCTTTGCAAGTTCTAGAAGCTCTGGCGATCGACTCTGGAGAGAGAAAGCCAGCTGATTTGGTAATTTTTGATTTAGAGACGCAAAATTTGCCAGGAGAAAAAATGTCGGTCCTGGCATTTGGCCAGCAGCTCAAAAGTCTCTACCCGAACCTGCCGCTGTTGCTGTTGGGCGGGCCGAGCCCCCCCACACCAGCTTTGTTAGCCCGCTTACAGCAAGTAGGCGCAAATGGCTATAGTCCTAAAGGTAGAGATATTTCCGTCACCATTGAAGCTATGCGGTTGGTGGCATCGGGTCAAACTTATTGGCCAATGGATTTGTCAGCTAGCTCGGAAATAGCGCTGAATGCAGGGATAATTCAAGCAGTCGAAAATTCGGCACTAGGTACCGAGGAAAAAGCAGATTCTCCGACGGTTTCTACACCTGTAGCCAAAAAATTGTTGGCTTATTTTTGCCTGTCTGGATTGCGACAAATTGATGCGGCTTTGGCGATCGTCAAAGCAGATTTGCAACAGGTAAAAGCGGCAGATTCGGAAGATTTTACCTCTATTTTGGATGGGGTTGTGTTGAACGGGCATCGCCGAGAATTGCTGGCGGCTCGTTGGATTGTTAGTCAGTTATTGCCAGAAGAAAGAAGGGAGAAGTCAGAAGTCAGAGGGAAGAGGGAAGAAGGCCCTTCGACGCAGTTTACCCTGAGCCCTTCGACTACGCTCAGGGTAAAAAGAAGGAATAGGGAAGAAGTCAGAGGGGAGAGGGTATTAACTAATTCTGAATTGGAAGTTGCTAATTCCCAAGTTTTGGTCGAATCTTCGGTGATTGGAAATGATTGGCAAGGGAGTTTGTTTGACTCCGTGGCAGCTAAATTGCAGTTAGATTTGGTGAATTTGACTGGCGTACCTTTGGAAATCGATATTTTGCGATCGACCAAAAAGCTAGAATTGCTTAGTTCCATCCTACGCAAGTTAAAAGATTTGCTGGAGGAATTGCGCTTGGGGCAAGTGCAGCTAACTCAATTGTCGGAAAAAATGCCTGCTATTTTGCGGGATTTGTGGTCAGCGACAATTATAGATTTTTTTGGCAAATACTATACATTGCCAGCCCCAGAAACTCTATTTTTTGAGAGCAGTCAACCAAGCTTAAAATGGAGAGAAAGTCAAGGGAAAATTGCGGTGGCGGGCAAGGGGCTAGAAGTTGTGCCGGTGCTGCTCGAAGATGCTAGTGCTGTTGCAGCAGAAATCCTTGACAAAATCCCGATCGCACTTGACTTATTTGCACATTTGCTATTTGAAATTCCCCTAACAGTTGATAATATCTCTTGTCTACCTGGTAGCCCGCCAGCGATGCAGCGAGCTGAAGCTTTGTTAGAAAATTTGGCAATTCAAGTTGCTAGCGGAGTCATGCAGCCTCTGCTAAATAATTTTGCCTATGTTGAGGAAATCAAACAAACTTTTTACGATGGCAAGTTGATTTCGACAAGAGAAATTGAGCGGTTTCGGAATAATTTGTCTTGGAAATATCGCTGGGATAGCTATTTTGTGGAACCGAAAGCGATTTTTGAAAGTAGGTTTTGGCTGTATGTTTTGGGCGAGAGGGGAATTCAGAGAATTTCTATTTATGCTCCGAGAAATCAGGAGTTGGCACAACTTTCTGGATGGCAGTTAGCCTTGACTTTGGTGCTAGAAGCCAGAGATGCGATCGCACCTAGAGTGAGGGCAGTTATTTCGCTGTTGGGTACTGGTGTTGTTTACGTTTTAACCCAGGTAATTGGGCGGGGAATTGGTTTGATCGGGCGGGGAGTTATTCAGGGTATTGGCAATTCTTTGCAGGATAGCAAGTTTCGGAAAAATGGGTAATGAGTCATTAGTCATTAGTCATTAGTCATTAGTTATTAGTATGGTAAAATGTTGGCTGGTGATGCTAGTATAACTAAATGCTAGAAAGTTGACAATCAAGCATTCAGGGTACAAAGTCCCCGGATTCATCGGTGGGATCAATCTAAAATAGGCTTGACATTTTATGAGTATTATGGTATCGATCAATGCCCAGCATATAAACAATTTAGATTTGTCTCCAGTGCAGACAGTAATTGACAAGTGGCTGGCCCAAGGGGCGATCGCCCAAAACGAACAACAGCTACAATTTGAAATAGAGTATCCGCGCGAAGAGTTCGATCCGCGAGAAATTTCCGAAATCCCAGAAGTGCGCCTGTGGTTTATTCGCTTGGATTCCTGTTATCCTTGGCTGCCTTTTTTGCTGGATTGGAAAACCGGGGAATTAGCCCGCTATGCGGCGATGTTGGTGCCGCACCAATTCCACCGCAGTGAAGGAATTCAGTACAACCCTGAAGCTTTGGAAATGTTTTTGATGCACAAAATATTTGTGTTGACTGATTGGTTAAATCAGCAGGGAATTCCTAGTAAATCGAAGTTGATGGCGATGTCGCAGATGTTTGGTTACGATTTGGAAGAGGCTTTTTTTGATGTGATTGTGCCCCATAAATAATACCAAAGGGGTATGGAAATTCAACAACCGTAGCAGTATGTTTGGAACTATTAGTGTCAACTTTCCAGGTAACACCCGCAGGTAACACCAGTAGTCCGGCTCTTGTTTAAACAAGAGCCGGTATTTGCGGGTAAGCGGTATTTCGGATTATCGCTTGTTTTACAGAGTAGATACTGTAGGGTGCGTCGCGATCGATCATCTATGCTTTGAAGTGGAAAAATCTCGCAGCGACGCACCCTACCTCATACTCTAGAGTAAATCCTCTTCATAATTTCCTCAGAATTGGGCGTTAGTGTAAAAAGAGAACGATCGCCCGATTCAATCGATCGAGGAAACACTCTATGAAAACAGATTACCTCATCGTCGGCAGTGGTTTATCAGCACTGGTTTTTGGCGCCTTGATGGCAAATTCTGGCAAAACCGTCCAAATCCTCGAAGCCCATGAACATCCGGGAGGCTTTGGTCACACCTTTACGATGGCCAAAAAATACACGTTTAATGCCCAATTTCACTACGTGTGGGATTGCGGCGAAGGACATACTGTCAATCGCGTACTCAAAAAACTCGGTTTGGATCGGGATGTCACCTTTGAACGTTACGATCCGAAGGGCTTCGATCATATGAAAATGCCGGGGTATTCCCTAGAAATTCCCTCGGAATCAGCAGAATTGACCCGCAGATTGTCCGCGCTGTTTCCTGAAGATGCCGATCGAATTTCCAAATTTGTCAAGGAAGTTGAAAAGACAGCCGCAGGGTTGAAAAAACTCGCTCCTCCCATCAAACCGGCTGAATTACTCAAACATTTCAGTGAGGTATTTTGTGCCATCCAATATCTCAACAGTACGCTTCAGGATGTTTTCGACAAATTCAAACTTCCGCAAGCAGCCCAAACCTTATTAGCCCTGCAATGGCCTGATTTTTTACTGCCACCAAATCAACTTTCTTTCTATGCATGGATTGCCTTATTTAGAGGCTATCAAGAAGGTGCATTTTACCCAACCAAACATTTTGAATATGCGATCAATTCCTTAGTTAAAGTCATTGAATCCCACGGGGGGAAAGTTCTACTAAACCATGAAGTTACGAATTTTCGGGTGACAGATAGAACGGTAACGGGAGTTGAAGCAATGGATTTAACAACCCATCAAACCCATGAATTCACCGGCGACACCGTGATTTGCAACCTAGACCCGAAAAAAGCAGCCAAGATGATTGGTGAGGAACTGTTCTCTAAAACAGTGCGGCGGAAACTCAATTATGAGTATTCTGCATCGAACTACATGGCCTACTGCGTTGTCAAAGATATCGATCTCCGAGACTATGGATTTGGGAAGTGGAATACCTTTCATTCAGGACATCAGGATTTGAATCAAGCATTTGCTCAAATGTATGAACAAAATGACTTTTCTAATCCCAGTTTTGCCATCACAACACCCACTTTACTGACAGACGCAGGTCGGGATTGTCCAGATGATTGTCAAATTGTTGAATTTCTGACTGTTGCTAATTACAGTTATTTTAAGCAACTCTGGGATAGCGATCGCAAAGCTTATCGAAAGAAGAAACAAGAGATTTTAGATGCAATTTTAGACGTGGTTGAGAAACACTACGTTCCGAATTTCCGAAAACACATGGTCTTTCATATTACTGGAAGTCCCACTACTAACGAACGCTTTTGCAGGTGTCCTAATGGCAATTCCTACGGTTCTAGCTTGACGCCCCGCAACATGGGAGTCGATCGGCTAAATCACGAAACATCTCTCAACAATTTCTATTTCTGCAACGCCTCATCCGGCTACCCAGGATTTGCTCCGACATTTTGGACAGGGGCGCTGTTGTATCAACGTTTATCAGGCGATGCGATTTTAGGTTGACAAATTAAGACTGAAACCCATAATAAATGTCGTTTTTAGTCGAGTCTAGATCCCCCTAAATCCCCCTTAAGAAGGGGGACTCTGAGAATACTCTTATCCCCCCCTTATGAAGGGGGGTTAGGGGGGATCCGATCCAACCTGGTAACGAGAAAACTAGAAACAGCTTCTAGTCCCCCCCTTATTAAGGGGGGTTAGGGGGGATCGGAGCCAACCTAGGAACGAGAAAAAAGGTTCTTGTTCCCCCCTTAAGAAGGGGGGTTAGGGGGGATCTGATCCAACCTGGTAACGAGAAAACTAGAAACAGCTTCTAGTCCCCCCCTTATTAAGGGGGGTTAGGGGGGATCTGATCCAACCTGGTAACGAGAAAACTAGAAACAGCTTCTAGTCCCCCCCTTATTAAGGGGGGTTAGGGGGGATCGGAGCCAACCTAGGAACGAGAAAACTAGAAACAGCTTCTAGTCCCCCCCTTATTAAGGGGGGTTAGGGGGGATCGGAGCCAACCTAGGAACGAGAAAAAAGGTTCTTGTTCCCCCCTTATTAAGGGGGGTTAGGGGGGATCTGATCCATCTCAACAACAGCTCTTAAGCATTCGATGATTAATGTTCCATTCTATCAATTTAGGAGAGAACCATGAGAATTGCAATTGTTGGGGGCGGAGCTAGTGGTATGGCCGCAGCCTACTGGCTCGATAAACAGAAGCATCATGTTACAGTGTTTGAAAAACAGCCAATTTTAGGCGGACATATTCGGACACTCAATAAAAACGTTGCGCCCAATCAATCTGAGTGCAATGAAATATTAGAAAATGGGGTGCTAGAATTTCCGACAGTGTTTTATAATTTCGTCGCTCTCATGCAAGAACTAGGAGTTGAATTAGAGCCTGTGCAGATTGGTTCTTCGCTGTTTTTTAAAGACGGCCGCCACTTTTTATCAAAAGTCGCAATTCAGAAAAACTTCACGGGAATTCAACGCCTGAACGAATATTTGCGGCTCGATGCTCTCTATGCTCGTTCCGCTGGATTCTTGATGAAAATGCGATTTTATCAAACGCACGATTTTTACGATCGGCCACTGTCTCAGCCTTTAAAAAGCTCCTGTACCCGTAATACTTGGCTCAAGTTGCTGACGATGTATAGCTACTCAATACCTTTTGAAATAATCAACAATTTTCCGGCAGAGTTGGCGATTCCCATGCTACGGGAATATGCCTCAGTTAACTGGGTAAGGATTAAAGGTGGCGTGTATTCTTACATTGAAAAGATTTTAGAGCGCTTTCGGGGTGAGATTTGGGAGAATCTGGAGATTGGGAGTATTTTTAGAGACGGTGATGGTGTAAAAATTGTGCTGTCTAGTGGGGAGATTCAGGAGTTTGATCGGGTTGTTTTTGCAACTCCTCCCGATCAGATCATGAGGCTGTTGTCTGACCCTACGGATGCGGAAATCAAGCGGTTTTCAGCGTGGCAAGCCAATTATGCAACAACTTTGCTCCATGCGGATACTTCAATGTACGATCGCTATGGCATCCGCAAGTTATCAGAATTTGATTTTTTTGAGAAGGACAACGGATGGGGCTATAATGCTAGTTTAAATCAGCTTTGTGGCATCTCATCTGTAAGGGAATATAGTTTAGCATTTCAACTGGATGAATTGATTTCAAAAGAGCACATTATTCACATTCAGAAACATCACACGCCGTTATATACAGTGGATTCTTTCCGATATCGAGATGAAATTCTGGCGACGAATGGGGAGAACAACACTTATCATGCGGGGGCTTATTTGGGGGATGGTTTGCATGAAGGAGCGATTACCTCTGCTTTGCGAGTCGCTAAATTAATCGGGTGATCTCAATGGTGATGCTACCAACTTCGGGGTTGAGAGTAATTTCAGACATTGCGCCGACATTGTGCATCAGAGGAATTTATGGGATCTGCCTAACGGTAGATGCTATGGGTTCAAAACATAGTTGATAACATACTAAAGATCGTAGGAAGCTGACCGCGAGTAATATTTGTGTGAGGCAACCTCCTCTATTTGCAGTTAGGCAGATGTTTCAATCTATGTTATAATGAGTCAAAATTGAGGAGTCATTATGTCAAAAGAGAAAAAAAGCAACAAAGAAGTCAAAAAGCCAAAGAAACAGCCTGATGGTGTGGCTAAGCCGAAGGATGACAAGAAAAATTATGGTGGCACCGACGGCCGCAAGTAGAGATAGCAGCCACTCTCGGAGTTGCGATTAATTTTGTTCAATTTTTATGACGTTCAATCTTTAACAAATTTTAATATCCTATTTTGGGATATGTGGTTGGTAAGACCGATACTGTGTCGATCGAAATTTCTGACACCTACCCTCCACCCGGTATACCACCGGCAGAGGCTGCGTCATCCAGATTTTCGATCGTATTTTTGGGTATTTACCAACAAAAGTTCTGGTAAATACCGCAAAATTTCCTTCTAATCACAAACAGTCCTACAGTTCAACCAGTGACAGTGGTTTCCGTTTGCCAAGCTGAGACAGCGATCGCCGTAGTGAAGCAGAAATAGCGGCTCACCGATTCCGACAATGTTGCTCCCACTAAGATAGTACCATCACAGTTGGTTCCGATTAAGCTTGCTTCCCTCAAGTCGGCGTAGCTCAAGTCGGCGTAGCACAGCTTGGCCCAATCGAGGTTTGCTTGTACCAAAGAAACTCCCGCCAGATTCGCCCTGGTTAAATTTGCTCTCGTCAACTTGACATTCCGCAACTGAGATCCGCTGAGATTGGCGGCTACCAAGTTTGAGCCTTCTAAGTTGACGCCGTTGAGTTTTGCTTCGCTGAGGTTGACGCCATTGAGATCGGTCCCGCTCAAGTCGATGCCGTTGATGTATGCTTTTCTGAGACAGATGCCTGTTAGTTCGGCACCAAAGAGCATCGCACCGCTGAGTTTTGCCCCCCTTAAGTTGGCCCAGTTAAGGTTGGCTCCGGTGAGGTTCGCGCCCCGCAGGTTGATGAATTGCAGGTCAGCATTACACAAATTGGCGTTCCAGAGGATGGCGCTCCGCAGGTTGCTACCGATGAGTTGAGCGCCGCTCAGCTTGGCTCTTGGCAGTTTTGCTTTGACTAGGAAAGCTCCGCTGAGATTGGTTTTCGTCAGCTCGGCCTCCGCTAGTCTGACTTCGCCCATTTTGGCAAAACCCAGATTTGCTCTGTGAAGGTTAGCGCCGTTGAGTTGTGCTTTGGTGAGATGGGCCCGACTCAGGTTAGCTCCCAACAGGTTAGCGTTTGAAAGGTTTATTCCAACCAAGATGGCTCCGCTGAGGTTGGCTCCGCTGAGGTTGACGCCTGCAAAGTCTCTTTTGCCATTTTCGTAGTCTTTGAGCAGCTCGGTTACTTCCATAGAAGTCTGATTCTCCATAGCTGAAATTTATCTAGAAATATGAACTCTTGATAAATATTTTATATTTAAATCTTATATCTAATGGAGCGATCGCGATCGCACTTTGCAGAATCCTGAAAATTAACTTGATATTTATGAATATATGTGATTTTTTGTAATTTTTTATTAAGAGTTTGGGGAGAATAATTAGACTCGGAGCGATCGCGGTAAGTATAAATATCCTAGGTTTTGAGCGGCCGATCGCGAACCGCTGGGAAAGGGGAAACAATCCAAAAAATCTAGTTCGATCGCCCAAATCGATCAAAGCGAGATCTCAGTCACCGCAATATTGCCCCCAAAACAGACATCAACATCAGTCCCCGCAGCCCGATCGCGCTTGCCGTATTCTCCAACATAATGAAAGTATTCTCCCTCCCTGCGGTATACCACCGGCAAAGGCTGAGTCGAAGGCCGACAAAACACAATTTCCGGTTCCGCACTTCCGGGAGCTAAATGCGGCAAATTCACATTCCAGAAACACCCAGACTTAGATTCGCGATTGAGCAAATCCGCCAATACCCGCGATGTCCAACGAGTCGCAATTTCCCAGTCTATTTCCAGGGGCTTTTTAATCCAGTGGGAAATGGCGATGCCGGGAATGCCGTGCATTGCAGCTTCCCGCACGGCGGCAACGGTACCAGAAATGTACACATCAACGCCCAAATTGCCACCAGCATTAATGCCCGAAAGTACCAAATCTGGTTTTGGACAAAGGTGATTGAGGGCGATGCGAACACAATCTGCCGGTGTTCCCCCTACAGCATATTCAAATTCCGATCGGCGATCGACATGAATCGGACTGTGAGCCGTCACCTGATGCCCACAGCCGGACAATTGCCCTTGAGGAGCCACCATCATAGTCTTGCCGCTTACCGCCTGCAAAAGAGCCTGAATGCCCGGAGCATCTATGCCGTCGTCGTTGGTTAAAATTATGGTCATTATTAAAAATTTGCTGAACTTTCGATAACTTACATCTTGCCTGATTTCGGCAACGGACTCTCCGGCTCGTTCCACCATATAAAGTTCTCAAGAAAGTGAGGTATGCTATCAGGCCCGATGCTATAAGGCCCGATGCCCTAAAAGCGAATAATCCCAAAATCCCTAGAACACATCAACGAACTTGTGGTAAAGTTTTGTGTCGATCGCCCGTTAGCGGAGCCCTCGAAGAGGATCGGTCAAATCTCAATGCAAGTTCAGTTAAACGCGCCTACAGCAATGTTTTTGCCAATTTTCCCCCTCGCTCAAACAATCCTCACACCCCCAGCCCAACAACTGATCGTCCAGCCAGAACTACCCGTACCAGAAAACGAACTAGATTTGCCGCCACAGCCAAGCAGCAGCCCGCTGAAAACGGTGATGCTGCGCCAGCAAGTGCGCGTTTTGCCGGGACAACTCGACAACATCCCCGTTTTCAACAGCAACAGCCCAGAAGTTGTACAAACCGAAGGCATTTTGCTCTCCACATTTCCCCAGGAATCAAAACAAGTACCTTCCGCTCACTTAAACTTTCCCTTCAAAGGCAGATTTGACATCTTTGCCCACCACATCGCCAAGGCCAAGAATCACGAACAAACTCGCACCTTATTTCAAGGCATAATTGTCTACAATCCCAATTCCGAACCTGTCACTTTGAATGTATTGCAAGGGGCGAGTTATTTAACTCGACCCGATGCTTTGTTTGTCGATTTGCCTTCCTATTTAGAAAATAGATTCGGCACTGTGTTTGCGGGGCCTGGAAGCCGCATCACGAGCGATGTGCTGCGGGGGTACAGACAAGGCATTTTGCCCGCTGCGATCGAAATTCCGGGCAATCAGAGCCGAATGCTGATGAATTTGCCGATCCCTGTGGGGAATGTCACGCCTTCTTCCAACGGTCGATCGACCTTAATGCGAGTTTCTAGTAGCAATTCGGTTTATGTGGCCAGTTTAGCAATGTTTGCTCCCACAACTCAAGCAGGAGTCGAAGAATATCCGACTTTAGAACAGTGGGAAAATATTTTAACTACCAAGGGTTTAGCAGGGCCGAGAGATTTAGCACCAACGGCGATCGGCTCAAATCCTGAGCAAAAAATTTATGGTCGCGTTGCGGGAGTAGCTGAAGGTTCCCAGTGGGAAGCTAAAATTACTGATAGTTCAAGAACCGATTATTTAAGCATTCCGAAACGCGGCGAAGAATTTTCCTATGCCTTGAGCACTACGGATACTGGTACTTTTGGAACTGGTCAAATTCAAAGTGCGAAAATGTTAGCTCGCTATCCCGATACTGCTTATTTTGCTCACGGCAATTACGGGATTCAATACAGTTTAAGTTTTCCGCTTTACAACAAATCTCGCGAGTCTCAATCTGTGAGTATTAAGATGCAAACACCGGTTAAGGCCAATACAGAATCGGGGGGATTGATGTTTTATGACCCTCCCGAAAATCGGATATTTTTCCGAGGTACGGTGCGGGTCATGTTTAATGATGATGGGGGGAAGACTTTGACGCGCTACATTCACATTGTGCAGCGCCGGGGACAGCAGGGGGAACCTTTGGTGAATGTGAATATGAAGCCGGGGGAACGCCGTTTGGTGCAGGTGGATTTCTTGTATCCGCCGGATGCGACGCCGCCGCAAGTGTTGACGGTGCGATCGAGTAATTAGTTGTTATGGCATAAGTCCGATCGAAGTCGGAAGAAGAAGTCGATGTGAAAATGCAGTCACAGCATAGAAAGGACACAACAGTGTTGTGTCCCTACTGATACCAAATACGGTTGCATCGGAATGATTAAACCGCTCTTGATGTTCTTGATGCAGAGTCAGAGAAGAGAGAGATGAATAACTCCGATGCCAACAGATTTGACATCAATCATTATAGGGCTTTTTAATTATTTGAACCAACCGCGAAGACGCGAAGAGCGCGAAGGAAGAACTGCATCTCCTTCTTTCTCTTCCTTAGCGTCCGCGTGCCTCGCGGTTGGAAAGTGAATGACATAATTAGGTTATTAGTGCGTCCAGGACTACTAAATCTCCCTCTCCCTGCCCATGAGGGAAAAGGGGAGATTTAGGCGATCGCTAAAGTGTCAAAGACTGAGGATTTGTCTCAATCAATTTCGCTAAATCCTGCAAGAAAGATGCAGCATCAGCACCGTAAATCACCCGGTGATCGCAAGTAATATTCACCTGCATTTGCCGCTTCACTCCGATCAAACCATCTTCATTAGCCACTACTTGCGGCCGCGAAGAGCCGATCGCCAAAATCGAGCCTTGACCGGGCGGCAAAATCGCATCAAATTTGTCTACTCCAAACATTCCCAAATTGGAAAGAGTAAAAGTTCCCGTGCTGTATTCCGCAGGTTGTAAATGCTTGGTGCGGGCGCGATCGACTAAATCTTTCCAAGTGCGGGAGAGGGAATAAATATCCATGCGATCGGCATTTTGCAACACCGGCGTAATCAAACCGCCACCATCCATAGCCACAGCTACAGAAACATTAATATCAGCACGGTATTGAATCGCCGACTCCACATAACAAGCATTCAGCAAAGGATGTTTTTGTAAAGTTACTGCTACAGCCTTCGCCAGCAGAGCCGTCATCGTCACGCCCTTCGACTTAATTTGTTTGTAGAGTTTGTCCAGATTGTCAGTAGTAATTGTATAGCCGACGTGGAAACAAGGCACGGTCAAACTTGCCGCCATATTGCGGACAACGGCATTTTGCAGCGCATTCATCGGCACGGTTTGGCCTGTCATCGCCACTGCTGGAACAGGCTGTGCCGGTGCGGGTTTAGCTGCTGCGGGTGCGGGTGCTGCGGGTGCGGGAGATGCGGGGACTGTCACCAGTTGCTGAACAGGAGCGGCTTGAGCTTTACCCGCTGCGGCTTCCACATCCTCTGCGACAATCCTGCCGTGGGGGCCGCTACCTTTGATAGAATTCAAATCTACTTTAAATTCTTTGGCCAACTTGCGAGCGCGGGGAGAAACGACGCTGCGGCCGTTTTGGCGGCTGACATTTTGCTGCAAGCCTGGAGACGAAGTTGTAGCAGCGCTGACAGGGGCGGCTGGTGCGGCTGGTGTGGCGGCTGCGGTTGAGGCGGCGGCTCCTTGTTTCTGAGCGGTGGCGATTTCGGCTTCAGTTTCTGCTACTAGGGCGATGGCTGCTCCCACGGGAGCAACTTCCCCCGCAGGTACGATAATTATTGCCAAAAACCCTTCGTAGAAAGACTCTACGTCCATGTCGGCTTTGTCGGATTCAACTACTACTACTGTTTCGCCTTTTTCTACTTTGTCCCCGGCGGATTTGACCCAGGAAACAATTTTGCCCTCTGTCATGGTAGAACTTAGGGCGGGCATGAAAACTTCGCGAATCATCTGTAAAAAGTCCTTTTTAACTAGACAGGTGGGAATCCCCACAGCATAATCTTTGATTATGCTGTGGGATGAGAGCTGCGCTCCTCATCGGAGCGACCCAGAATGCGATGTTGGGCCTTGCCAACCAGCATTCTTTGGGTGGCGAGGAAACTCGCACTCTGAGTCATAATTCTGGTAAAATACTCGTATCTTGGATCAAAGAATCACAATCTGGGTCTAAGTAAAAACCTTTCATGTGACAAGTGGGGCAGGTCGCGTTCCTCACTATAAAACGCCGTAGATGGAAACAATTGGAGTACCTCGAAGGAAGATCTTGATATCCACAGGCCGGACTCAGATGCCCAAACCATACCCAAAGGGTTGGTGTGGGAGCGTCACTTGCTAATCGGGAATTGGTAATAGCTGGTAAAAGTATAGTCATCTATTACAGTGCCATGGGAGGCGTTGAGTCCCTCCCCTTTCGCTTTCACTTCGAGCGGATTAACCCGCCTCGGCTGAACTACGCAGCTCTCTATCAAGAGTGCTAAACGCATTTGGGATTGCTTTTCTCAAAATATTGTAAGACCCGTTAACATCGGCGTTAATCAATCGACCCTTCTGACTATATGATACTACCATTGTCTATTGATGCTTACAATCTTAATGAAGTTTTATAATACCAATTTAATGTGAAGTTACATATATTCCGATCCCCCTAAATCCCCCTTAATAAGGGGGATTTTGAGAAGAATCTTGTCCCCCCCGAATGTAGGGGCGGTGCCTGTGAGTGCCCGCCGTTGGCTAGGGGGGATCGGAAAGACTGTAGGCTCAGACAGTAGGCTGGTACTACCTTTGAAATTAAGTTGACACCAATCCAGGAGAAGCCGCCTCAAAGATACAAGTTCAATGCACAACAGCCTGTTTGGCAATTGATTATTGGCGATCGGCGATCGGCAATAATTATGATTATGCCAGTCTCTAGTCCGAAGATCGGTGACTAATGACTCCAAATCTGCCAATTACCAATCACCAATTACCAATTTCTAATTTCTAAATATCACCTCGAATTTCTTGGACGATGCCGTCACGGAGGAGAACTTCTACTTGCATTTTTTGAATCAAGTTTTCTCCTAAGCCGACAGTGAATGTACCGTCAATTTGACCTTGACTCACTTCTTGTTCTAGGTCTAGTACCTGCACTTGCTGGAGTTGTTGCAGACTTTGGTTTTTCTGTTCTAGCAGTTCACTTTTCCGTTGATTGACCTGGGTTTGAATGTTTTCTATTTGCTGCATTACCTGGGGGCCTGGTGGTTGCAGGTTTTGCTTTTGGATTTCAGCAATCATCCGCTGTCCTTGCATTTCTAGCTGTTGTAGCTGAGAATCTATTTGATTGATTTGGCCTTGGAGTTGTTGTTGAGCTTCTTCTTTCCAGCGGGGAGTAACGACGACTTTAACGTTAATCGATCGCTTCAAGAGTAATTGTGGGGTGGAGAGTTCCATAAAGTTGTTGTTTGTCTATTGGGAATTAGTCATTAGTCATTAGTCATCAGTCATCAGTCATTAGTTTGTCAGTTAGTAAACATTTTCTCAGGACTGAGGACTGAGAACTGAGGACTCAGAATCGGGACTGGGGACTTGGGAATAGTTTTCCTTCGCTATGCCTCAAGTCCGGGGAATATTTTCAAAACATCCCGTCAATCATATCGCGGTAGTGTTCCGTCACAACCGGGCGCTTAATTTTCAGGGTTTGGGTCAGCATTCCATTTTCCATCGAGAATGGCTCCAAAATCAACCGGAACGGGCTAATGCGATCGTCCGCGCGGTATCCGGGGCGATTTTGCACCTCCCGGTTCAATTCTTTTCGGAATAAGTCTTGAATTGTCTTGCTATTCCAGTCAATTTCCTGTATAGGAGGATTCTGAGTTGCTGCCCATTTCTCCACGGCTTCTGGATTGGGTACAATTAACGCGCCCACAGATTTCTGGTCTTGACCCACTAGCATAATTTGGTCGATGTAGGGACTGCGGAGACAAGCATCTTCGATGGGTTGAGGTTCGATGTTTTCGCCGTTGGTAAGGACGATCGTATCTTTGGCCCGCCCGGTTAAAATTAAATCGTTGCCCGATGTCAGCCAGCCCAAATCGCCGGTATCAAACCAGCCAGAGGGGTCGATCGCCTTGGCAGTAGCTTGAGGATTAAGATAATAACCAGCCATGATTTGCGGCCCCCGCGCCAATACTAAGCCACGTTGACCAGCCGGCAGTTGTTGCCGAGTTTCCGGGTCTACTATTTTAACTTCGGTGTAGGCCAGAGGCTGTCCCGCCGAACCTTTAAGATTATGCCAAGGGCGGCGAACAGTTAAAACCGGCGATGTTTCGGTTAAACCGTATCCCACCAACAAGCCGATATTCGCTATTTCAAAGAAATTGTCTAAATGCGTAGCCAAAGAACCACCGCCACTAATTGCCCATTTAAAACGTCCTCCCGTAGCCTCCCGGACTTTTTGGTAAACAAGTTTTTCGGCGAGGGCGTGGACTGGCCACAACAGAATGTTTTTGATGCGGGCGATGAGTTTTTCCGAAGCAGAAGCAGGTTTTAAATTGAGAGTTAATCCTTGGAAAATGCGACGGGATTCTATGTATTGTTTGCTGGCAGATAGGAGGAAGTTAACTAATTTTTGTTTGTTAGGTGGCTGTTCCCTAAATTGCTTCTGTACTGCCTCGTAAATCGATTCCCAGATGCGTGGAACGCTGATCATGTACTGGGGTTTGTAAGTTCTGAAATCTTGTTTGAAGTAGCGAATATTGGTGTAAATCTGCGTGCATCCTTGGGAAAACATGAAGTATTCGACAGTGCGTTCGTAGGCGTGCCAACTGGGGAGAATACTGAGAACACCTTCGCCGGCTTCGGGCTGGAGAATTGTGCCGAAGGTGGTGATTTGGTGTAGCAGGTTGCTGTGGGTGAGCATAACACCTTTGGGTTTGCCTGTGGTGCCGCTGGTGTAGAGGAGGGTGGCGAGGGTTTGAGGCTTGTGGTTGGTGGGTTTGAGGGGGCGGTTGGCCCCTGTGGCCATGACTTGGGAAAATTTGACTGTGTTGAGGATTTGGCTGGTTTCGGGTTCTTCGTCGGAGAGGAGGACGACGAGTTGGATGGGTAAATCGGGGAGGCGGTGTTGCAGTTTTTTGAGTAATGCCCGGTTTTCGACTACTAAGGCGGTGCAGCCGCTGTCTTGGATGATGTAGAGGAGTTCTTCGGGGTCGGCGGTGGCGCCTCGCACGGCGTTGGCGGCCCCAGCCATCATGATGCCTTGGTCGGCTATCAGCCAGCGGGGGCTGTTGTCTGCGAAGAGGGCGACGCGGGGAGGGATGGCTTCTCCTGGGTTTGCTTCGATGCCGAGGGCTTGGAGGCCGGCTGCGAACTGTTGGATTTGTTGGTGGAGGTCGGTGTATGTCAGCTTGATTTCGGGCTTGCTGTGGGGGTCGTGGAGGGCGATTGTTTGAGGAAAATGCTGTTTGACGATCGCCCAAATTTCGGGTACTGATTGGATGGAACTGTAATCGATCGGGCGGCTGAGGTTAGCGCGATCGCGATCGGTCATTGGAGATGATGTGTAAGATGCTGGGCTGTTCATAGTTATTTTTGTGACTTGTGCGACATTAAAGTGTTTTCTCTCAATCTAGTATGAAATGTATCCCTAACTGTTTGTGCTTGGGTAGGGACAGTTTGCGAAGCTGTCTCTACCTTTTAATTTCTATGGTCTCTTAATTGTTGCCTTTTAAGTTGACAATTTGGGTTTCATTATGTTATAAACATCCAGGAAATGTCAAAAAGTAGATATACAGAACAGTTCGTATATTATACTTATTTCAAAACTCCGGTTCGGAGTCAGGACTTGAGTCTAGTTTGGCAATCAAGGACTGTCGTCCTTACTACAAACTTGTCACTCAAAACTGCACATAATTTTGCCGCCACCAAGCACGCACCAACTTAATCTCCTCAAACGTATAAATCTCTTGCAAAAAATCATAAATCGCTCTCAATTTCTCATCCCCAATAATTTCAATTGCGTGCACAATCGCCTGCTGGCGTTCCGATTCCACCAACAAATTTAGATCGACTTCTCGCCCCATCTCCATCAATTCTACTAAGTGCCCAGTAATAGTAGTGGGACTCATCCCCCGCGCATTCGCTACTGCTTGAACAGTCAAACCTTGTCGGTGCAGTTCCCATGTTTGCATCTGCGAATAAGACGGAACGTTAGCAAGATTAGGAACAGGAAAAGATGCAGAACTTGTTGCTAGTCCTTGTTGTTGAGAAAAATTTTGAATTGCCTCTAAAAAAACCTGACCATATTTATCTCGCTTGTTGCTACCAACGCCGTAAACATCCTCAAATTCTCTGAGGTTTTGCGGGCGTTTTTCTGCCATATCTCGCAAGCTTTTATCAGGAAAGATTACATAGGGAGGCACAAATTGTTCATCAGCAATTTGTTTACGCAGCCTCCGCAGTATTGCAAATAAATTTTCAACTTCTACGGCTAAAGAACGAGTTATTGCTTTCACTTCCCGTTGCGGTTCAACGGCTATTTCAACTGTGCGCTGCCGTTTCATTATTTCCCAACTTTTATCGTTAAGTTTCAAAATTGGAAAGCCGTCGGTTGTTTCGTTCAATAATCCTTGATGTAAAAGCGATCGCACTAATATTTTCCACTCATCAGCACTGCGATCTTTACCAATTCCATAGGTAGAAAGTTGGTCATGTTGGTATTGCAAAACTTTCTGATTTTTAGAACCGCGCAGCACGTCTATAATGTGATTCATGCCAAATTTTTCTCTGCACCTCGCGACGCAAGAAAGAAATTTCATTGCTTCAATTGTCCGATCTTCCACTGGTTTTTGATTGCAGCAGTTGTCGCAATGACCGCAATTTCCGGGGAATGAATCGCCAAAATAACTTAACTGAATTGTGCGGCGACACTCGCTTGATTGGGCGTAGTTAATTACCCGGCGCAATTGTTGTTGAGCAATTCGCTGTTCTTGCGGGTCTGGTTTTTGTTCGATGATATATTCGATGGTTTTAACATCGCCGTAGCCGAAAAATAAGCTGCAATGGGCGGATTCGTTATCTCGGCCTGCCCGACCAGATTCTTGATAGTATCCTTCTAAATTTTTGGGCAAATCGTAGTGAATTACAAACCGCACATCTGGTTTGTTAATGCCCATACCGAAGGCAATTGTGGCGACCATTACTTGCACGTCGTCGCGGATGAAGCGTCTTTGATTGGTTGTGCGATCGACATCGTTCATCCCGGCATGGTAAGGTAAAGCTTCGATGCCGCTTTGCTGCAATTTGTAAGCAACTTCTTCGACTTTCTTGCGGCTGAGACAGTAGATAATTCCCGAACCGCCTTTTTTTTGAATTATCTGTAAAACTTCGGCAAAACTGTGCTTGGTTTTGGGGCGGACTTCGTAGTATAAATTGGGACGGTTGAAGCTGGCGACGTGGATGTATGGATTTCGCAGAGTTAGCTGCTGGATAATATCTTGGCGGACGCGCTCGGTAGCGGTGGCAGTTAGTGCCATAATCGGAATGTTTGGGTAGCGATCGCGCACACGTTCCATTTGCCGGTATTCTGGACGAAAATCGTGTCCCCATTCGGAAACGCAGTGTGCTTCGTCGATCGCAAATGCCGAAATTCCCAACTTAGCTGCTACTATATCTAAAAAAGGCAAAAATCTCTCGCCCAGCAAGCGTTCGGGAGCAACGTAGAGTAATTTAATCTTGCCTTCGAGAATAGCAGTTTCGCGCGATCGAACTTCCTGGCTGTTCAAAGTGCTGTTGAGAAAAGTCGCCCCAATCCCATTATCTCGCAGAGCTTCCACCTGGTCTTGCATCAAAGCAATTAGTGGCGAAACAACCACACTCAAACCCGGTTTCAGCAACGCCGGCAATTGAAAACACAAAGACTTGCCGCCGCCAGTCGGCATCACAATCATCTGATCCCGTTGTTCGAGAGCAGCTTCGACAATTTCTCTCTGTCCCGGACGAAAAGAGTCATAGCCAAAAAAATGTTTGAGATGGTGTTCGAGGGAGAGGGGTACAGGAGATGTTGGCGGATTCGACCCTGACATTTGCAGTCCTTTTGTGTTGACTTCTACACTATTCTATGCTACTTGGTCACAAATACAGCGAGCGCGATCGAAAATCAAAAATCGTTCACCAGAGAAACCGATACTTTTAATCGAGTTTGGGCGGATTTGGTGCTGAAATTATCGGTTTTGCACCGATAATTTCCCAAAGTTCCAACAGAATGGAACGAATTATGAATAAAAGTTGCAAAAACTGGACAAACAGTTACTAATGTGTACCGAGAATAGGAAGATGGCGCGGAAATTGCCCGACTTAAAAATATGAGCGCAGCAGCGAATTTCGCCGCTTAGCACAAGTTGGCACGATCGAAAGTGATGGGTTTTCCCCCTCATCGGAGTCAAGGGATTTGAGATTTGAGATTTGAGATTTGAGATTGACCGAAAGCAATTGCTTTAATTGCTGCTACACATTAACAGCAATATTTCTTTACTTTTAGGAGTCTCTGGACTTCACAAACGATCGACAATTGATTATTTTGTTAAAACTAAATTTAAAGCTTACGTAGATTCACGGAAATCGAGCAAAACAATTGCCTCGATCGCTTCACAGAATCTTCATAACGATCCGCGATTATAGGTCTGATTATAAAGATTGAGTAAAGATTGCCATTTACTGTAGCCAAAGCCACGATTCTGTAAGTTAAACTGGGAACCAGCGAAAACAACACTTACGTAGTCCACACAAAATCCTGAAAAAACGCAATTTTCTACATCCTAAAGGTGTTGAAGGGATGCCATAACTCAGGGGTTTTCGTCTGACAGATAAACAAGCAGTTTTTAAGCGAGCTAGGTGGAAACTACACAAAATAAAAGTTACTGATAACCTGGTTAGTTGTAGATCGCAAAAATTAAAATAAAAATTTGATGGGTAAGTTATGAACAACAGCTTAGGGGTTAAGCATTACTTTTCCCAAGCCCAAGAATCATTGCAAAATCTCCCAGCTATTCAGAAACTATTGGAGGTGATAGGTACTGCACCGACATTAGTTGCTAAATTAAATGCAGCCTGTGAAATCTCCGATTTTCAGCTAGGAGATGAAATCGCAAAATATCAAAAACAGGAGTCGGGAATCCAGGGATTAGAAAAATCAGAAATTGATAGCAATTGTTATTTGCTGAGTCAAGGAAAAGTCCGGCTGCTAGCGGTAGAAGCCTCTCAAGAACAGGAGGTTTCGGCGGCTGTACTGGAAATAGGAGAAATATTTGGGCAAGACAACCTATTTATTGAAAGCGGATTGCCTTACAGGGCAATTGCAGCCGGTACTTGCCAAATTGTGAGAATTGATGCGGTCAAATTTCAACCAATTTTAGAGGAATTTCCCCAACTGCGACAGCAGTTGCAGCAACAATACCAACAGCGGCAACGGTTGATATTTTTTAAGACGCAAACAGAATTGCGCTCCCTCGATCCCCAGCAACAGCAAATCCTCTGGCCTTACTTACTTCCTTACATAGAAGAAACCCGAATTACCGCCGGAGTTTCCCTCGCTCAGCCTCAAAAATCGACAAATCATTTTTGGCTCCATAGCGGTCAAGTTCAAGGTAAAAAACCGCCAATTGCAGGCAGTCACTGGGGACATCCCGACCCTGTTCCCGCAGACTGGAAAGCTGAAACAGAATTGATAATTTACCAGCTTAGTGCCAAACAGTGGGAAATAGCATCGGCAACTATTGCTGACAGTAATTACCGACCTAAAATCATCCGGAAATCTCCGATATTAACCTTAGTAAAGCCTGCGGAAAAAAAAGATTTACCCGGAGTACCGAAAGTCGAAAAGCCTCAAGCCCCTGGGGGAATCATCACCTTTCCCAAACCCAAGCAGCGCCGGTGGTTTGGCAGTGGAGCCCCATTCATTCAACAGCAAAGCTCAGCAGATTGCGGAGCCACCTGCTTAGCAATGATTAGCGAATATTGGGGTAAGAAATTCAGCCTCAATTACTTGCGCGAACTAGCAGAAGTCGGCCGCAGCGGTGCCTCTCTCAAAAGTCTGGCAAAAGCAGCGGAAAAAATGGGATTTCAGACCCGTCCCGTGCGAGCTTCTTTAACTCCTCTCCGCAATCAAAATCCCTGGATTGCTCACTGGCAAGGCAATCACTACGTTGTTATTTACCGCTTTAAAAATCAACAGGTTTTAGTTGCCGATCCGGCGATGGGCAAGCGGTGGATGAGCATTAAAAACTTTACCGATAATTGGACTGGCTACGCCCTAATTTTAGACCCGACACCGCAGTTATACCGCAATGACATTGCCGAACAGAAAGGGATCAAAACCAAAAATTTTCTGGCTATAGTCTGGCCCTACCGTAGTACGATCGCCCAAATTATCGTCATCTCCTTGTTTCTCCAAATATTTGGGATAGTTACTCCCCTATTTACCCAAGTAATTCTCGACCAAGTAGTTGTTAGTAAAAGCGTAGTAACGCTGCACGTCTTTTCAGTAGGACTGCTGCTATTTAGTATTTGGCGAATCCTGTTGGGTGCAAGCAGACAATACTTGCTCGATTACCTTTCTAACCGGATTGACCTGACTTTAATTAGTGGATTTATCAGTCACACTCTCAGTTTGCCGATTAAATTCTTTGAATCGCGTCAGGTTGGCGACATCTTAACGCGCGTTCAGGAAAATCAAAAAATTCAAGCGTTTCTGACTCGCCGAGCGATTACTGCTTGGTTAGACGCTTTGATGGCGGTAGTTTACATCGGATTGATGATTTACTACAACGGGCGTCTGGCTTTGTTGGTTCTGGCTTTAATTCCGCCGATCGTGATTTTGACTTTAGTCGCAACTCCGTTTCTGCGACAAATATCGCGGGAGATTTTTAATGCAGGTGCTAAGCAAAACTCATCTTTGGTAGAGATGATTACTGGGGTGGCGACGATTAAAGCAACTGCTGCGGAGCGAGAAATGCGCTGGCGCTGGGAAGACCAATTAACAAGTATGATTAATACCCAATTTCGGGCGCAAAAATTGGGAAACGCGCTGCAAATAATCGGGGGTTCGATTAATACTTTGGGTAGCACGGCTTTGCTGTGGTACGGGGCGATGCTGGTAATTCAAGACCAGTTGACTATCGGTCAATTTGTCGCTTTTAATATGATGATCGGGAGTGTGATTTCTCCTGTGTTGTCTGTAGTGGGACTTTGGGATCAGTTTCAAGAAGTGCTGGTTTCGATCGAGCGTTTGGATGATGTATTCTCCACCCAAGCTGAAGAAAGTCATGACAAACCGATGCTGGTGCTGCCGCGCATTCAGGGAAGCGTCAAGTTTGAAAATGTTTCTTTCCGCTATTCCCAAGATGACGAACGGAATACGCTGCAAAATCTTTCTTTTGAGGTGCAAGCTGGAGAAACTGTAGCAATTGTCGGCCGCAGCGGTTCTGGTAAGAGCACTTTGGTAAAGCTGCTGCAAGGTTTCTATTATCCAGAAAAGGGGCGGCTGACAATTGACGGCCACGATATTCGGCATATTTCTTTGCAGTCGTTGCGAGTTCAGTTGGGTGTTGTCCCTCAAGATTGTTTCTTGTTTTCGGGAACGATTTTGGAAAATATTACGCTGTACAAAAATGGGCAGGATGCTGATTCTACAAGCTTAGCAGAGGCGATAGAGGTGGCGAAGTTAGCAGAAGCTCACGCCTTTATTCAGGATATGCCGCTTGGTTATCAGACTCCTGTGGGGGAAAGGGGAACGAGTTTGTCTGGGGGACAGCGACAGCGAATTGCGATCGCCCGTGCTCTTTTAGGCGATCCCCGGATTTTGGTTTTGGATGAAGCAACTTCTTCCTTGGATACCGAGTCTGAGCGGAGGTTCCAGCAAAATCTGGCTCAGATTAGTCGCGATCGCACTGCGTTTATTATCGCTCACCGGTTGTCTACGGTGCGTAATGCCGATCGAATTTTAGTTTTAGACAAAGGCATTTTAGCCGAACAAGGTAATCACGAGCAATTGATGGCTGAACGTGGACTTTACTATCACCTTGCTCAGCAACAGCTCGATCTTTAAGTCATTAGTCATTAGTCATTAGTCATTAGTCATTAGTCATTAGTCATTAGTCATTAGTCATTAGTCATTAGTCATTAGTCATTAGTCATTAGTCATTAGTCATTAGTTATTGGTGATTCGTGATTGGTGATTAGTGATTGGTTATTAGTTATTAGTAACAATCCACAACTAAGGACTAAGGACTAAGGACTAAGGACTAAGGACTAAGGACTAAGGACTAACACCTGACAACAGTCAATAGTCAACAGTTAACAGTTAACAGTCAACAGACTAATTTGGAGTAAATATCATGCTTTCAGAAGATGTCAAAGAATTAGGAGGCACTCCTGATGAAATAGCTGAAGTTTATGGGGGTGTAGCTTTAAAAGAAAACGAAGTCAGTCAAAAAGATCGCTCTTTAGAAGTAGTCGAACCTCAAAATCGATCTGCTAAAATCAATGAATATATCAATCCTGCCAAGTTCCGCACGACAGATGAAGATAATTGGTCTGCTTCTTTGCAGTCGGTACTCGACCAACCATCGGTATCTTTTCCCCAGAAGTTGATATTAGGAGGAATGATTTTTTCCGTAGCTTTTGGAGCGTGGGCAACTTTCGGAAAAATCGATCAAGTCGGTCACGCTCAGGGCAAATTAGTACCCAAAGGTGCTGTTTACAAAATTCATCCGACTGAGCCGGGAAAAATCATTAACCTGGCGATTAAAGAAGGTCAAAAGGTGAAAGCTGGACAATTATTGGCAGAATTAGACCCGGAAACGGCTTCTAGCGAGGTGGAACGTCTCGATAAAATTCTCGACGCTGCTCAGATTCAATTGGTGCAGCAGATTAGTTCGATCGAACGAACGCGATTGGAAGCTCAAGCCAGCAAAGCGATTGCTGAAGCAGACAAGCGCGGGGCCCAAGCTGCGATCGACCGTGCTCGCGCTTCAGTGGCTACCACGCAGTCTCAAATCGAGCAATTGCAAGCAGATGTAGTCTTCCAGCAAGCACGCCAGCAAAAGCTCAAACCTTTGGAAAAGAACGTGCAAGACTTGGTTTCGCAACTGCAAACAGATATTAACTCCCAGCAAGGGCGGCGCGATCGGGTGAAACCGCTGCAACGCAAGACTCAAGAATTGCTGGCACAATTGCAAGCAAAAGTAGCGGCTCACAAAGAGCGAATCGGGCGGCTCAAACCTTTGGTAGATGAAGGAGCACTGTCAAAAGACGTATTGTTTCAAGCTGAGGAAGCTCTGCGGGAAAGCGAAAATGCGGTGATTAGAAGCCAATTGGGAGAGGAAAGTCAGGCTAACGATCGCGCCTTTGAAGTCGAGCAAACCGTGCGCGACAGGCAAACCGCTCAGATCAGGAGTCAACTGTCTGATGCAACTGTGGTTAAGGAAAGGCTGTTTGAAGTCGAGCAAAGTTTGCGCGATCGAACTAGCGCCATTTCTAAAACCCAAGGCGAATTAACCCAACAATTGGCAGAAGTCGATCGACTACAAGCCCAAGCCCAAAGCCAACAAGCTACAGCCCGCCAAACGCAGTTAGAAAAAGAGCAAAAAATTCAGCAGTTGGAAATGGAATTAAATCAAGTCAAATCCAAAATTGCCGAAACCCAAACTATGCTAGCTCAAGCCAAAAATAAACTGAAACAAAGATTTCTCTACGCACCAGTCAACGGAGTTATTTCGGCACTCAATGTTGACAACATTGGCGAAGTCGTTCAAACCGGTCAAACCATTGCGGAAATGACTCCGAATCAAGCTCCTTTAGTGCTGGAAGTCAGTTTACCAAACCGAGAAGCGGGATTTGTCAAAACCGGAATGCCGGTGCAAGTCAAATTCGATGCTTTTCCTTATCAAAATTACGGCGTTATTCCGGGAAAAGTGGTTTCGATTTCGCCAGATGCCAAAACCGACCAGCGATTGGGCGTTTTCTACCGGGTGGAAGTGAGTATCGATCGAGATTCAGTGAAAGCCAACAATCAAAGCTGGAAACTGAAAGCTGGCCAGACAGCTAGTGCAGAAATTGTGATCCGTCAGCGCAGCATAGCTGACATTTTGCTCGATCCTCTTAAGCAACTACAAAAGGGTGGCATGAGTTTGTAGAAATATAGCAGAAGGAAGAAGGAAGAAGGAAGAAGGAAGAAGGAAGAAGGCTGTTAACAGTCAACCGTTAAAAGTTAACAGTCAACAGCCAACAGCCAACCGTCAACCGTCAACCGTCAACCGTCAACAGTCAACAGCTAACAGCCAACAGCTAACATTCAACAGTTAACAGATTTGCACTTTACAAAAAACAGGATAAAAACGATGAATTCCCAATTTCACAATTCTGCCAGCCATTCGCAAGTTGGAATTAAACCCGAACAATTGGATGAGATAATTTCAGCCATCCTGTCAGGAAAGTATTCTTGGGCTTGTTTTTTACTTTTGCGTTGTACCGGTTACAACCCTCTCGACTACATCCCCTATCGCACTTCCAACCGCTTGCTGAAGGAAAACAGTCAAATCAGCAAGTCTAGTCAATCGGAAACTAAGTCTGCATTGGGCAAAATTGCTGATTTAGATTATCTGGAGGTGGCGAGGGACAAACGAGCCGGAGTTCGAGGGGGTTCTGTACCTGAAGTCAAGGAAGGGATTGATGTTCAAAATCCAGGATTTTTTGCGGGATTTAAGACAGGTTTGTTTAATTTCGCGGGCGAGTAGATTGTGCGATCGCAACATAACCCGGTTGCTGGGGTTGGCTGTACCACTTTGTTGATTGACTCGCGGGCGATCGGGTTTTTCAGTATTGAGCCAAATACTACAATCTTCCAGTCTCGTTAATAGACTCTAAAACGAGGCTGATTTTTCTATTTCAAAATACATCTATCGCCTCTAGTGGTTGAGCAAGTAATTAACAGATATTTATGAAGTTAACTTGACATGATAATTTTCCACAAATCTGCCAAATTGGCAACACAGATTTAATTATTCCAGATATATTAGGTACAGAGAAAGCCCACAAGATTGCTGACAGCAACCAATCAATTTAAACAGCAGTGATTCTGACACAACTGCTCCTCCAGAAGTTAGCAATACAGAAGGCGATCCTGTGCGTTCAACTGTCACCTACGACAGCAACGGCGGCGAACATTGGGGCGGCAATCGTGACAGCGATGTGATTGCTTATGGTAGCGGATTCGATGCAATTTTTGCAGGAAATGGCGACGATATTGTCACAGGTAATAGAGGCAATGATATGATGGATGGAGGTGCTGGAAACGACTCTTTGCGAGGAGGAAGAGGTCAAGATTTACTAATTGGCGGCAAGGGCGATGATTTTCTGTGCGGCGATTTCGGCGCTGATACATTGACGGGAGGTAACGGTGCTGATCCGTTTGTATTTAGACCGGAGACAGCGACTCAATTAGCTAATCTAGCTGATGCAGATATCGTCCAAGATTTCAAGGCGGCTCAAGGCGATCAAATTGGGTTGACAGCAGGAATTGCGATCGCAGAGATTGCACTGCAAGTATTGGATACTGACCAATAATTTCAAAGGTGGTACAAGCCCCCGGATTTATTCCTTCGAGGACTCAGGACGGAATCAATCCAAAATCCAAAATCTAAAATCCTCAAGCCCCCGCATTTATCCGTGGGGTAAATCTAAAATCTAAAATCTAAAATCTAAAATCGATTGACGGTGACGGTCAAGCTGATGCGACTCTAGTCAAATTTAGTTCCAATAATGGCGATCGCATTTTAGCTGTAGTTTTAGGAACAGTTAATGCGGCGGGAGCAACAAATTTGACAAATGCAGATTTTATTACTTTGCCAAATAACAGTTTTTAATTTTTCTTAGGACTTACGCACCTACTCTATTTGTAGGGTGCGCCTCGGCGCACCTTACACAACCAAAAGGGACAGAGAAACATGAACAACTTTTACCAGCCATTGATTGAGGCCAATGAAATTATCGATTCACTCAGACAAGAGTTGCAATTAAAGCAAGTTTGTCAAAAACACTTGCAGAAAAAAGTTATTGACAAAGCCGCCAAAGAACGGGGGTTAACCGTGACTCCCGAAGAAATTCAAGCAGAGGGGGACAAACTGCGGCGCGATCAGCGTTTGGAGAAAGCTGCGGATACCATTGCTTGGCTAGCGGATCAGATGATTTCGGTAGAAGATTTAGAGGCAGGAATTTGCGATCGACTCCTGGCTAAAAAACTAGCCGAACACTTATTTGGCAAAGAAGTAGAAAAGAATTTTGTCCAAAATAAATTGCGATTTGATCGAATCATTCTTTATCAAATAATTGTCAATGAACCTGAGCTGGCTCAAGAACTATTTTATCAAATTCAAGAAGGAGAAATCAGCTTTTTTGATGCGGCTCATTTTTACGACATTGACGAAAATCGTCGGAATTTATGTGGTTGCGAAGGCAAGGTTTATCGGTGGGGTTTAAATCCAGAACTGGCCGTTGCAGCATTTAGCGCTCAACCGGGAAAGGTGATTCGTCCAATTAAAACTGACCTAGGATATCACTTGTTCATGGTTGAAAAGTTTCTCCCTGCTGAATTAACCCCTGAACGGTATGAAGAAATCTTGCGAAATATGTTTAACGAATGGTTGTCTAATGAGGTAAACTATTTGTTATACAATCAATCCGAGACTGCGATCGCTCGGTAATAAAACCATGAAAAAATATAAAACTATAATCAAACGGATGATCTCAGCGGATGGTTGTGCAAAAGCTGAAGCAACAAGCACAACTGTAGAGGATGGTGAAACTCAAGTCAGTCAATTTGGATCGGCAAAAGTCAGTCATGGGCACAGCAGCAGCAGTTCCAGCTCTAGCTCTGCTAGCTGTAGCAGTTCTACCAATTTAAGGTGAAGTTGCATAGAATCTGATCCCCCCTAACCCCCCTTAATAAGGGGGGAACAAGATTCTGCTCTTTCGTCACCCCCTACTCACACCCTACTCCCTTATTAAGGGGGATGCGAGGGGGATCGAGATATATGCAACGACCCATTAAATTGGTATTAGTGGGATAATGGCAATAAAGCCCTAGTGTCACACTTCAATTAGAACCCCGACTTCTTAAAGAAGTAGGGGTTCTGGGTATTTTGTTTTTTTAGGTGCTAAACTTAAATAACTACAATCCTCAAACACAGTAACCGATGCCGAAAGCAATTTGGAATGGTGCCGTTCTGGCCGAAAGCGACAAGTGTGAAGTCGTAGATAACAACTATTACTTCCCCCCAGATGCCATCAAACGCGAGTATTTTAAGGACAGCAGCACCCACACTACTTGCGGTTGGAAAGGTGTCGCTAGTTACTACAGCGTCGAAGTCGGTGGACAAGTCAATAAAGATGCCGCTTGGTATTATCCTACTCCGAAAGATGCGGCCAAAAATATTGGAGGCTACATTGCTTTTTGGAAAGGAGTTAAAGTGGAAGTTTGACATCCACCCCGCCGTGAACGGACGGGGATTCCATCTATTTAAGCAGATCAAAAATTGACAACTGCTTAAATTCTGGTTGGGTTGACGCTTCAATGGCTACTGCTACCTTGGCGGTAGTCTTACGTCTACCTCCACGTCCGTTTAGAGTCTCCGAAAGCCCTCCGGCGACCTTAATATTAATTGCAGCGTTAACATCTCTATCGTGATAACTGCCACAATTAAGACAAATCCACTCTCTAACATTTAACTCTTTTTTGCCACCGCGAAAACCACAGCAAGAGCAAGTCCCAGAAGTGGGAGTCCATCTATCAATCACTCGAAAATCACGACCGTACATTACCGACTTAGCCTCTAACATAGTTCTAAAACTACGCCAGCCTAAGTCGCTAATAGCACGGGACAACCTGCGATTTTTCATCATACCTGAAACATTCAAATCTTCCAAGACTATTGTTTGGTTTTCACGAATAATCTTAGTTGACAGTTTGTGAATAAAATCATTTCGAGTATCAGAAATTTTAGCGTGAAGTTTAGCTAATTTTTTTCTAGCCACTTCCCTTCTTTTACTCCCTTTTTGTTTTCTTGACAAATTGCGCTGTAATTTTCTTAAACGCTTTAACTGTTTCTTTAAAGGTTTAGGTGATTTAACTTTTTCACCGTTACTTAAAGTAGCAAAATCAGTTATTCCTAAATCAATTCCTACACTTGAACCGTTCTTAGGTAATTGTTGAGGATTAAACTCAACGACAAAGCTAACAAAGTATCTATCAGCACTATCTTTGATGAGGGTAACACTGGAAGGAATAGCTGGTAATTGTCTACTCCAGATTACTTGGATATCACCTATTTTAGCCAGGTAAATATAATCAGAATCAGGAGCGAGTTTAAAACCATTACCAGTGAACTTAGCAGACTGTTTAGACTTACGTTTTTTAAATCTAGGCGGTTTAACTTTCTTGCCTTTTCTTTGTCCTTTACAAGATTTGAAAAAGTTTGAATAAGCCTGCTCTAAATCTCTCAAAGACTGTTGCAATGGAATAGAGGAAACTTCTGTTAACCATTGTTTTCCCTCCGTTTTTTTGATTTCTGTAAGTCTTTTAGAAAGTTCAATGCTAGAAGGTTTTTTATTCCCGTTTTGCTCCTCCTGTTTGCAATATGCTAAGGCATCGTTAAAGACTACCCGACAACAACCAAACAATTGAGACAAAAGCCTCTTTTGTTGGGTTGTTGGGTAGATTCGATAGCGATACCTTAATTTCATTGACTTATTTTGCCCTGGGAATACACTCTAATTATAGAGTTGCTTTTAGAGTATGTCAAGAGCTAAAAAAATTCAATTCAATGTCAATGAAAGCGAATACCAACAACTTAAAGAATATGCAGAATTTCTTAATATTTCAATGGCTGAAGTCTTGAGGGATTATATTAAGTCTTTGGAAATCCGTCCTAGAAGGACGGGGTTTTAAACCCAAATCTCTGATCGGGGAGTTTTGAGTTAATTTCCAGATTCCCGACTTCTTGAAGAAGTCGGGAATCTGGAAGTTGAATCCTTCTCAAAAACAGGCAAGATGCCTGTTCCACAAAGAGTGAGTTTTCTGGTATTGCTAATACTATAACAGGCAAGATGCCTGTTCCACAAAGAGTGAGTTTTCTGGTATTGCTAATACCATAACAGGCAAGATGCCTGTTCCACAAAGAGTGATTTTTCTGGTATTGCTAATACTATAACAGGCAAGATGCCTGTTCCACAAAGAGTGATTTTTCTGGTATTGCTAATACTATAACAGGCAAGATGCCTGTTCCACAAAGAGTGATTTTTCTGGTATTGCTAATACTATAACAGGCAAGATGCCTGTTCCACAAAGAGTGATTTTTCTGGTATTGCTAATACTATAACAGGCAAGATGCCTGTTCCACAAAGAGTGAGTTTTCTGGTATTGCTAATACTATAACAGGCAAGATGCCTGTTCCACAAAGAGTGATTTTTCTGGTATTGCCAAAACTATTCCTGTTCCCAAGCGGCCACAGCTTCCCATCCCAAACCGCGGCGAACAATAGTCGGTTCGCTGTCCGTTAAATCGAGAATGGTAGACACTTGATATCTCGGATCGGAACCGTCATCGACAATGACATCTACCAACTTGTCAAAACTGTCAAACAGTTCAGCTTTACCAAAATTTTCTGTTTGAGCGGCCACAGCTACAGGTGCTTCACCTTCATCATCTGCACTAATGTGAGCGGAAGTTGAAATAATCGGATTTCCCAAGGCTTCCAATAGTGTAAAACAAATTGGGCGATCGGGAACGCGAATTCCCGTGGTTTTGCGTTTCGGGTTCATCACCAGCCGCGGTACTAACTTGGTAGCTGGTAGCAGAAACGTGTAAGGTCCGGGAATCAACCGTTTGATAATTCGGTAAGCCTCATCGCTGACAACGGCGTACTCCGCAATATTTGACAGAGAAGAACAGAGGAACGTTAAGGGCTTATCATTGGATAGTTGCTTGATCTGCCTGACTCGTTCGATCGCAGATTTGGCATTGAGGTCGCAGCCGATCGCATAAACCGTATCTGTCGGGTAAAGCATCAAGGCACCACCTTTAAGGGCATCTTTAATCTTCTCTATCCGCTCTTTTTGGGGTGTAACTGGATGCAGTTCGTAAATAGTTGCCATGTTAAGATATTGCAGGCTAAGTGGGCGATCGAAATATCCGGTCAAACAATCAATGATGAAAATTAATTGTCAATAATGAATAAAATAGCTTATTTTGAATGCCCAACCGGCATTGCTGGCGATATGTGTCTCGGTGCCCTCGTCCACGCCGGCGTACCTTTGGAGTACCTGATCGAAAAACTCAATTTGCTCGGCATTTCGACAGAGTACCAATTGCGCGCCGAATTAGTCCACCGCAATACTCAGCAAGCAACTAAAGTTTATGTCGATTTAACTTCGGATTTGCGGGAAAAAGCCCAAAATCCCACTGCTGACTCCACCTTCGAGCCCTCAGAAACAGAATCCCCAACTTTCGATCGCAGCCACCACCATCATCACGGTGACGAACATTCTCACAGTCACGACGAGGGCGATGCCGAAATTAGCCACAATCCTCATCGCCACTTGCCGCAAATTGAGCAAATCATCCTCTCTGCAAAGTTGCCAAAGCGTGTAGAAGCCTGGAGTTTGGCCATATTTCGGAAATTGGCAGAAGCAGAAGGTGCCGTACATGGCATCCCCCCAAAGGAGGTTCACTTTCACGAGGTGGGGGCTACGGATGCACTTGTGGATATTATCGGTACTTGTTTGGGTTTGGATTGGTTCGATATTGACGAATTTTACTTTTCGGCGATGCCGACTGGTGGCGGTACGGTGAAAGCGGCCCACGGCAGATTGGTGGTGCCGACGCCGGCGGTGATGCGGTTGTGGGAAATGCACTCGGTGCCGGTTTACAGCAATGGGATCGATCGCGAATTGTGCACGCCTACGGGAACTGCGATCGCCTGTACTCTGGCTGAGGGGTTTGGCCCGCCACCAGAAATGCAAATTCGGGCGATCGGATTGGGTGCCGGTTCTCGAATGCTGGCAATTCCTAATATTTTGCGCCTCTGGATTGGGGAGAAGGCAGAAGGCAGTTCGGCAACGGATTCTGTAACGGATTTAACGGATTTAACGCCGGGAAGAAAGAGGGAAGTATTTAAACAATGCCCAATTCCTGATTCCCTAGAAACTATTGCGGTGTTGGAAACACAAATTGACGATTTGAGTCCCCAGGCGATCGGCTATGTTTTTGATGCTTTGTTTGTCGCCGGATCCCTGGATGTTTTTACTCAACCAATTGTGATGAAAAAGTCGCGGTTGGGGGTTTTGTTAACTGTGATTTGTCATCCCGAAACTCAAGCAGCTTGCGAAACAGTGATCTTTCGCGAAACTACTACTTTGGGAATTAGGCGATCGACTCAACAAAGAACGATTTTGCACCGAGAAATCCAGACTGTTCAAACAGAATACGGTGAAGTGCAAATAAAAGTTGCGAAGACTGGACAAACAATTACTAATGTGCAGCCAGAATACGAAGATTGCGCGGAAATTGCCAGACTTAAAAATATTAGCTGGCGGGAAGTTCATCGCTTGGCGCTGCAAAGTTGGTACGATCGAACTTAGTTAAAACTTACGCAGGGACTGGTTGAAACCGCTCCTTGTCAAACGAAGTCTGCCGGAGCAGACTAAGAGCTCAAGGGGGTATTTAACCAAGATTAGGTCTAATAATTACTAACAGTCTTGGACGCATTTCAACCTAATTACAGCAGTTCCCGCTGTTATGAAACACGGTAGGGACACGGCTCTTGGAGTGTCCCTAGGAGGATTGAACGATAAGTGGGTGTACCTCATAACAGCGGTTTCCGCTGTCTGTCATTCGCAACGCTCAGAATGACAGACAATAGCTGGGTAAATCCTGACTAAAATGCTTATAGCAGTCGGCGGCTTTGTAAAATTTGTTGTTGCCATTGTTCAAAAGTGTGCATTTTTGAGCGATCATCTCGATCGACGATCGCCCTCATTTGCTCCATCAGCTCGATCGCCAGCGGTACGCCAAGCTGCAATTGCTCCAAAACCTCCCGCTGAGCAAAAACTGTTTCCGGTGTTCCTTCTAAAATCAGTTGTCCTCGATCCATTACAAACACCCAATCTGCCCAGCGATAGATGAAATCTAGATCGTGACTTGCTAAGAGAATTGTAGTACCACTGGAGTGAATTTGTTGGAGTAAACCGATCAGTTGTCGGGTGTGGCGCGGATCGAGATAGGCGGTAGGTTCATCTAACAGCAGCAGTTTGGGTTTGAGCACCATGATATCGGCGATCGAAACGCGCTTTTTCTGTCCTAAACTGAGATTGTGAATCGGTTGACTAGCCAATTCAGTTAAATTGAATTGCTCGATCGCCTCCTGCACCATTCTAGCAATATCCGGTTCTGCTAAACCCAAATTGTACAACCCGTAGGAGATATCTTCTTCTACCGTCGAAGCAACTAATTGATGTTCGGGATTTTGAAATACCAGCCCGATTTGTTGGCGCAATTGCATCAAGGATTTGCGATCGTAGCGTAAGGGTTCACCTTCCCAGCGAATGATTCCCTGTTGCGGTTGATACAAGCCATTTGCTAACAGAAAAAAGGTGGTTTTGCCACAACCATTTTGACCGATTAGCCCGCAGCGTTTGCCGGCGGGGACTTTGAGGTTTAAACCGTGAATTGCCGATCGCGCACTACAGGGATAGGAGTAGAAAGTGCGATCGAATTCGAGAATTGGGCCTGGGGAATTGGGCATAGGGCATAGGGCATGGGGCATAGGGCATAGGGCATGGGGCATGGGGCATAGGACATGGGGCATTGAGCATTAGCTTTGTTCCCAGGCTCTGCTCATGGGTGATAACTTAAGACTAAAACCCATAATAAAATTCCCTTGTAGTCGAGTCTAGATCCCCCTAAATCCCCCTGAAGAAGGGAGTAGGGTGTGAGTAGGGGTTGACTTTGAGACTGCTCTTGTCCCCCCCTTAAGAAGGGGGGTTAGGGGGGATCTAGACTTCGATATAAACAAGAGAGACTGAATGTTTAAGATTAAGTTGTCACCAATTTCCAATGGGCCATTCCCAAGACCCGATTCCCATTATATTTGTGTCAGCCTTCATCTGGTTTTGACAACTGCCAAAGTTGAATTTCATAACACAAATGCTGCTCAAAAAGTTGGCTTGCTTCCAATCCTTCAACAACCAACTTTTTGAACCAGCGACGAAATATCCAGCGCAGGAGTTTGTGTATAGGCGGAACTGCGATCGCAATCAAATCTGCAACATAGATCATTGTATTCAGTCCATATCTGCGGAAAGTATCGACATAAAGGTCGATCGTTGGCAAAATATGGGCGGAAATATCCTCACTTTTTACTAAAGTGAATCCAGCCTGTTTTAAGGCTGCATGAAGTTCAGTCACAACATGACAATTAGAGAACATTCCTTCTTTATAATTAGCATCAGATCGCATCATGTCGGCCAGCAGCACATAGCCTCCGGGATTGAGGATTTTGGCTGCACCGTTAGCAATATCAACAGCCGACATATATTGGCTACTTTCGCTAAAGAGAATCAGATCGTAAAATTTGATTGCTCGGAAAGTTTCAAAGGTTGTGAGGTGGAAGATGGCGCGATCGCCCGTACACTTGAGAAAGCGCTGTTGTTGAAACGGATCTGGTGCGAGTCCTTCCACTGCAAAACCGCGATCGAGCAAATAAGCCGCATTACCGCCAATCCCACAGCCCACATCCAGGATGCTATGAGTGCCCTTGGGGATCGCATCCAAGAGTTTGACTGTATAAGCTTGCTGAGCGCTGCGTAATCGCGCGAGTGTTAGTTCATCCGCCGGCACAGGTAGGGTTTCCCAATAGCCATAGTGAAGATAGGGGGATTCTGTCAGGCCCAAATAGTAATTAAGCGCTGCATTTTGGTAGCGAGTTACTTTGGAAATTTCGATTGATTTTGGCTGCGACATTAGGAAAATTTAGTAACTTTTAGGATTTCGGGCAGGGTTGAAATTCTTCCCAGCGCTTGCATACCTGTTCATAGCACTCAACAGGCGAAATTGCCAAGTTTTGTAATAAATTGATATCAATGTGATTATTGGCGAGCAGTAGAAAAATAATTGCTTTTTCTGGTTCGTAGCTAGCAATGATTTGGAGCAGATTTGAAACAGTATTTTCCTCTAGTTCTAGTTGTTGCAAATAAGCAGTTGCGTGCAATTGGGAAATAAATTGCAGATCGTACTTTACAGTATCTACGCTCCAATTGATAGAACCGTTAATGGGAGTATTGATTTGGCAAACAACAATACCTCGTCCTAGATGCCAAAAGCCATTCCAAGCAGTATATCCGATCGACAAAATATTCTGGTGAATAAACAAGTTTTGCCAGTAGCTAAAACTACCCTGCCAAACACTATCTTTGATTCGCATTTCTTTTAGTTTCCCGTTGCGCCGACGAAAAGCAGTTTTAACTCAAAATTGCGTTTTTGTCGATCGTCCAAGGGAACACAACAGCCGATTAATTTTAAAAATACTGAACTAACCATCATCCATACCTCGCAGATGAAAAACATGATTGTCAACAAATCGGCGGGCATTCTGACTCAGAGATGCAATAATCTCATTACAGTTGCGGGACAGCGCCGGATTCGCACCGAACTTTCCCCCTTGCGTCTGATGTGTGTTTGTCATCAGAGCCGATCGATATAGGGGGATAGTAGCACTATTTGGGATATTTGACAAAAATAGCTCTTAAAAATTCAGCAGGCGGGCTTCATACAGCATTTGCTGTTTCACGTACAGATTGAAGAAAATGAACGATCTCTTGCATAACTGAAGACAATTGTAGAATCTCAATATCTTTATTAGTCAATCGAGCGATAATCTCTGAGCGATCCTGAACTATTTCCGATCGAGCAATCAATTCTTCTAAAGTTTTTTTAGGTTTGATAACGGCGCGATCGAGTATATCTTGATGTGGTATGTATCCTAGCAACCGCGAAAGCAAAGAGACATCTTGAAAAAAGATAATTTCCATTTCAGGAACAGCCATAACTACTTTGACTGGCGTATTTATAGATACGCTTTCAACTGTTTCTTCAATATCTTTGCGGCGTTGTTGAACTAACTCCGGTACCACTGAATCTGCATCAACTACAATAACAACTGGTACTCGTCGGCGCACCACTAGAGAACGAGCTAGTGACTCGACACCAGATACTCTACCAACAGCAACAACTCCCACATCAGTGAGTAAATTTGCTGGCAGCACAGTTTTAAGTAATTGTGCATCGAAAGACCCTTCACAAATAATGTAAGTAATCATTGAATATATCTCTCTCTAATGTTATAATCAGGCAACCCATCTTCTATATATCCACGATATTTTAGGATTAATAGTTCACAGATATTTTCATTATCTAACGCATATTTTATTTCTTCTCCATCCCACAGTAGGATTGCTTGGGGTGATGAGAAACAAGATAGATTGCGGGCTGGTAGTGTAAAGCCAGTTCGACTAAAAACCAATCCAACTACACCAGCAGGACGGCGTAAAAGCTGATTGCGAAGCTTAGCAATAGGAGCAATATTAACTTTTGTTCCGTCTGCAAAGTCTTTGCTTTCAACTAAACAAGAAAGTCCCAAACAATGGACAGCACCATCAATTTGTTCAACTTCCTCATCAAAAAGTTTCACGCTGTAAGGCCATCTTACCTGTGCAGCATCAAGTTGAAATGCTCGTAGAACCAGGTACTCAAAGGCTTTGCCCGCGTCCCATCCAGGGGTGCTACGATTCTCGATATTGTCCCATAGAGTTCGTAACTCATCCCATTGTAGCGACTGAATCATCCTTTCATAATCTTTTGACGCAACCAATTTTTATACTCCACTCCAATAACTACACGCTTCTCAGTAAGTAATCTATTTAAGTTTATCATAAAACTTGATAACTGATTATCGTCACCCGCCAGAGATTACCTCGAACGCCGAAAAGATCGCCTTTACGATCGGTACAATACTATCACATCTTGCTGTAGGCATAGCCCGATCGCCAAGATATCCCCATTTTCATAATCTTTTCATTTTTGCTGAATCTGTGGTATATTAAAACAATGAAAGAATTATAAAAAACCACAATGAATCATCAGGCGCTCTGCCGTAAAACGTATAAAATTGGTATATTCGGGCTATTGCTTGGTTTTTGGCTCAGCGGGTGTAACGCTCAGACGACCGATCCTCAAACCAAGCAAAATGGCGATTCTAGCCCGATCGCCAGCAATTCCACCCGAAAAGACAAAAAAGTCATTCTCACCACCTTTACCGTCCTGGCAGACATGGCTCAGAACGTTGCGGGGGCAAAGGCGATTGTCGAATCAATTACCAAGCCTGGGGCGGAAATTCACGGCTATGAAGTTACGCCCAGCGACTTAAAACGGGGGAAAGATGCCAATTTGATTTTAGAAAACGGCCTGAACTTAGAGCGCTGGGCCACCCGATTTTACAACAGTCTCCCCAAAGTTTCTCACATTACCCTAAGTGAGGGAGTTCAACCAGTAAATATTGCAGAAGATGCCTATCAAGGCAAACCCAATCCCCATGCTTGGATGTCGCCAAAAAATGCCTTGATTTACGTCGATAACATTCGCAAGACATTAGGAAATCTCGACCCGGTTAACGCTGCAAGCTATAACGCGAATGCGGCAAAATACAGTGAGCAAATTAAGGCCATTGACGTAAAACTCAAACAAGCTATTTCAGCCATTCCCCCCGACAAACGCTACATAGTAAGTTGCGAAGGTGCCTTCTCCTACATAGCCCGCGATTACGGCTTAAAAGAAGTGTACCTGTGGCCAGTCAACGCCGAACAACAAGCCACACCAAAACAAGTTGAACGGGTGATTAATACAGTCAAAGCAAACCAAATACCGGCTGTATTTTGCGAGAGTACCGTCAGCAATCAAGCACAGCTTCAGGTAGCAAAAGAAACAGGCGCAAAATTTGCCGGGGTGTTTTATGTCGATTCCCTATCTCCACCCGACGGGCCCGCATCAACCTATCTTAAGTTACTTGAATATAATGTCAATACTTTGATAAAAGGACTACAGGTTAATCGGTAATGGGGCATTGGGGAATGGTGTCAAGTTAAGCCTGAACCCATATAAATGTCGCTTTTAGGCAAAGTTTAGATCCCCCTAAATCCCCCTTAAGAAGGGGGACTTTGAGAAGACTCTTGTCCCCCCCTTAAGAAGGGGGGCTAGGGCAGGGCTGTTTCATTCTCTGTAGGGGCGGTGCCCCCGTGCCCGCCCCCATCCATGAAACACATAACAAAATCGTGGACGAAGAGGGTAGGCACGGGGGCACTACCCCTACAAAATGATGATTTGTCTGAGAATGAAACCGCCCTAGGGGCTAGGGGGGATCGATCCCTAATCGTCAGACAGGAGACTGGTAGTAGGTTTTGAGCCTCGTGCGTAAGTTCTTTAGGTAATTGGTAATTGGGAGAAAATCAGATGAATGAAATCAGCATTGATCTTGAGAATGTGACAGTTGCTTATCATGGCAAAGTAGCCTTGCACAGCGCCTCACTGCAACTCCAACCGGGGACAATTTGTGGTTTGGTGGGGATGAATGGCGCGGGAAAATCGACTTTATTCAAGGCAATTATGGGGTTTGTCAAGCCAAACACCGGACGAATTTTAATTAATGGTTTGCCGATTCGTCAAGTGCAAAAATGCAATTTGGTTGCCTATGTGCCTCAGTCGGAAGAGGTAGATTGGAATTTTCCGGTGAACGTTTATGATGTGGTGATGATGGGACGCTATGGGTACATGAATCTGTTGCGGATTCCTAGATCGATCGATAAACAAGCCGTGCGAGAAAGTTTGGAAAGGGTGGAAATGTGGCCCATGGGCGATCGGCAAATCGGAGAGTTATCCGGCGGACAAAAAAAACGCACCTTTTTTGCGCGGGCTTTGGCGCAACAGGGCAAAGTTTTGCTATTGGATGAACCCTTTGCCGGAGTCGATATCAAAACCGAGAAAATGATGATTAACCTGTTAATGGAACTGCGCCAAACAGGACATACAATTCTCGTTTCAACTCATGATTTAGAATCCATTACCACATTTTGCGACCAAGTAGTATTAATTAATCGCAGCATTCTCGCCTATGGTAACACCTCGGAAGTGTTTACAGAGGAAAATCTTTCCCGCACCTTTGGCGGTTCTGTGGGTGATTTTTCGTCTGCCAAAAGTCGGTTAATTCAAGTCAATAGGGAGGAAAAATAATGGATTTAATTCAGTGGTTTGTGGCACCGTTGCAGCATGAATTTATGGTGAAGGCGATTTTAGTCAGCGCTTTAGTAGGGCTTGTTTGTTCTGCGCTTTCTTGCTACATGACTTTGAAAGGATGGGCTTTGATGGGCGATGCGGTTTCTCATGCGGTGATGCCGGGAGTTGTGATTGCTTATGTGTTGAATATTCCTTTGGCTGTGGGGGCGTTTGTGTTTGGGGTGGGTTCGGTAATGGCGATCGGCTTTATCAAAGCGCAAACTCGCGTTAAAGAAGATACGGTGATTGGTTTAGTGTTTACGGGATTTTTTGCCTTTGGTTTAGTCTTAATTTCTAAAGTCCGAAGTTCGATTGATTTAACGCATATTTTGTTTGGTAATGTGTTGGGCATTTCGGATGCTGATATTATTCAAACGGTAATCATTAGTGTCATTACTATCGTGACGCTGGCAATTTTACGCAAAGATTTAGTCCTGTTTTGTTTTGATTCGACTCACGCGCGATCGATCGGTTTAAATATCACTTTCCTCTATTATGTGTTGCTGTCTTTGCTATCCCTCACCGCCGTAGCTGGACTTCAAACTGTGGGCATTATTTTAGTGGTAGCAATGTTGGTGACTCCGGGAGCAACGGCGTATTTATTGAGCGATAACTTTGACCACATGACGCTAATTGCGATCGCCACTGGCGTATTTTCTAGCGTCATGGGAACATATATCAGCTACTATATTGATGCTTCGACAGGCGGATGTATTGTGGTGCTGCAAACGCTGATGTTTGTGTTGGCGATGATTTTTGCCCCGAAACATGGTTTATTAGTTAGAGCGAGGAATTCAGGGGCGATCGGTGAATAAACAGTCCAGGACGCATTTCAAGGAAATTATGTCATTCTGAAGGTAGCGGATCGAAGTGAAGAATCTCGCCCGATTCAGCGCGCTTACTAGGTTTATCTGAGGATTGCAATCAAAGCCTTTCCGTAAGTCGTGTAAAGCAGGAATCAATAAATGCGATCGCTGTTATATCCGCCGACTTATTTAAGAATTCGGGGATATATGTATACCGTATTTGGTATCTAATTACCGCACTTTTCGCCTTATTCACTAAACTCAATATTTTCATACAAATCAGCCATCGCAATTTCCACCTGCACAGACGTTAACATCAGCCGATCGCCAATAACACCATATTCCGAAAAAATCCACTTATTCGCATCAGTCTTAGAGTATTGCTCCACCTGTAGCCGATATTGATCGATTAATAAATATTCCTGAAAACTAGGAATACTGCGATACGCAGCAAACTTTTCATCTCGATCGTAAGCTTTGGTACTTGTAGACAAAACCTCAGCAATCAGCAGAGGATTAGTAATTGTATCCGTCCGTCCCGATTGCAGCTCGATCGGTTTCGCTACCACCATCACATCTGGGTAAGTATAATTATTAAGCTGAGGAACCCAAAGCCGCTGATCCGAACTAAAAGTCCGATATGGTTTCCCTTTTAACGCCAGTTTCAGCGCCCCACCTAAATTAAGGGCAATTTCATTGTGATCCGGTGTGCCGCCAGCCATCAGAATAATCTCCCCATTGATAAATTCATGCCGATCCAGAGAATTAACTTCAGCTTCCAGGTATTCCTGGGCCGTGTAGGTTTTGGTTTCAACTTGCGCGATCATACACAACGCTCTCCTTTAATCTACTCATTTCAGTTTATCTTAGAAATCGCTAAAAAACAGGCAAGATGCCTGTTCCACAAAGAGTTTATTTGATTATCGCAATTTTTACTATTCTTAGAAACAGGCAAGATGCCTGTTCCACAAAGAATGAATCCGATCGCACTAAAAGCAACTACCGCCATCAACCTTGACAAATTCACGTATTTCTGTATAACCATAAACGTCATAATCTTGCACCTCTAATTCTCTGAACAGTAAAGTTTTCAACGAAAAGCTTTCAGAGAGGACAGTCATCCTCTCTACAAATTGCACTCAACTCAAATATCGGACAATTCATCAAATGTCGAATCAATATCAGTTTTATCAACAACCCCATACTGAGGAAATGGTGAATGATTAGGAGACTCCGGCGACTCCACCGAATGCACATTTGCTACTGGTGATTCGGCTACAGGTTCCACAACAACAGACTTAGATTTTTTGACATTAATTACAGGTGATTGTGCTCCATTATCTCCATTTTTACTGGTTTCATTCCGCAGCAACATTGCCATCAAACCATCCAACAAACCCCCACTACCGCCGTTACCATTGACTGTGACATCGGGAACAACGCGAACGCTACCATCTGAAACCGCCTGCATCAATTGCAACAGCGTGTAACTCTGCGTACCGAGAGCGTTGACACCAACTTGATAAGCATCGGCTTTTGCTTGTCCCATCAGCCGAATCCCTTCTGCTTCACCATTTGCGTGTTCGATCGCAGCAGTTGCACTCAATTGAGCAATTTTCACCCCTTGTTCCGCCGCCACCACCTGATTTTGAATATTTGCGATCGCCGTTGCGCGTACCAATTCTTGACGCTGATACTCTGAAATCCGCTGTACTTCGTAGGTTTTTTCTTGTTCCTGAGCAATTTTGCGATCGGTCAATGTTTGCATCAACTCTGCTGGCGGCGAAATCAAACCGATCAGCGTGTCCACAGCCTGCACATCATAGGCTCGTAAGGCTTCACGGACGTGTTCTGCCGCCTCTGCTTGGCGTTCGCTGCGTGCGATCAAAAAGTCGAGAATCGTATATTCTTGAGCCGAATTCCGAAAGTAATTGCCCACAATTGGACGCAACACTTGGTCGATGAGATTTTGCATCGAACCTTGGCGCGAAATGACTCTCGGTGCATCCAAAGTACCGACATGAATGATTTGAAAAATTTCCAACTCAAAGGTAAATCCGTCAAAAGAAAGTAATTTCAGAGCGCTTAATTTTGAGTCGTAGCCATGTTCACCACTGAACCGCGATGTGAAGTTTAAAACTACATCGGTAGTGGGAACAAGTTCGACTTTCATCACCTTTGTATTGATCGGATGTTTGCCTGGATACAGCGGTTCTACCCACACACCTTTATCGCCTTTGTTGACAAGATTGCCGTGAGTAAAAGCCACGCCACTTACATCTTGGTGCGATCGCCCCACATAGGAAATCACGACGCCGACATAGCCGATCGGCACTTCGGTCATTGTCACCTGTTCAACTTGCACAAACCAGGGATTCAGGTTCCAAGAACCAGAGAGAATCACCTGTTCTTGCAAGCCCCTGCGCCCGCCACCCTTGATGAAAGATTGCGCTTTTTGGAAGTTGTCGTGACCGGGAATTATCGGCCCAGCGATTTCACCTTCATCGATCGGAATCCCGTCTAGGACGTTGGCAATTCCCACGCGATCGGGAGCAAGTTTGTAGAGTTGAAAATCCGCTGGTTTCATACCTTTTGCAGCAGCATTGGCTGAAGTAATCACCTCAAATACAGCAGTATTGATCCGATAAGTACCAGTGGTGATGATGGCGAGTTGCCGTCCTTTTTCGCCACCGTCGGTGAGGAATTTGCGGGCATTTTGAAAGTTGTCGCAATCGACGACTTTGCCTAAAATGCGATCGGAAGGAATGGTGGCTCCATCATTGGCAATAATCAAACCAATTTCATCTTGAGGAACAACTACAACTGGTTCTTTGCGAACGCTATATTGCCAGGGAAAATAACCAAAATGCCAGCCGGGAGGCAGGGTATCTGCTTGCAAACCTCCTTCGCCATCGAGTGCAATCAATCTACTGGATGGCAAATTTTTACTGGAGAATTTTTTGACTACAATTCCCACTTCTCTTTCGCCGATCGCAATTAATCCCAAAGTCCAACCAATCTTGGGTATAAATATCAAAACTAGGAACATTGCGCCTACCGGATAGATCCAAATCGGGATGCTGAAGCCTTCTGCTTGGGCTGGTTGGACTTTTTGGGGTTGGGGAGGTGGCGATTTGACTTGAGCTGAAGTTGGTGGTGCGATCGCGCCTGCTAGTGCGATCGTGGTTGCGAAAGATACTGCAAAGGGTAAAAGCTTGCGAAGCCAACGTGATTTAGTCATAGTTTTCAATCTGTTTAAAGCTGAAACTTACGGGAAATTTGTTTACTACAATCAGTATGCAACAGATTTCTTTTGATGTCAATTCATTAAATTTATTAATTATGTTCATAAAAGTCATATTTTGAATATGATTTTGTAGGGAGTGCGATCGGTTTATCTCAAAACCAAGCAAATTCGGAGACGGCAATGCCGTTTCCCTACCCGATTATTTGTAGGAAAACGGCACTGCCGTCTCCTAATTTCTTTTCTACCCAAAATCATATTGTAGGGACACGGCACTGCCGTCTCCTAATTTCTTTGAAATACCACACTTAACAGGGTTAAAACCGTGCAACCAAACAGAGCTTCTAATGTATATCTTCGCGAAGGTTTGTAAGGGTAAGAATGCCAAACACGCAGTTCTCCGTTAAAGCCGCGCGATGCTAAACTCAACGAAACTTGACGGTAATTTACCAAAGTTCGCTGAAGCAATTGCCCGATTAAAATGCCTAAACTACGCATTCCTAATTTCCAAGTGCGATAGCCACAGCGCGAGTTTTGTGCTATCCAAAGTTCATCGGCGATCGCCAATAAGCTAAAAATGAAGCGATACATCAACAACAGCAATTCTGTCAACAACGGCGGAAAGCGTAATTGTCTGAGAATTTGCAAGATTTCTGTAAATGGAATCGTCAAGAGGATGAAATACATACAACTTGTCGAAGCCAAGGTGCGGGTGAATAACAAACTCACTTGGTATAATCCAGTGCGACTCACATACAGATAAAAATTGCCGATGCTAATCCCCCAACCTTGCCAAATATCCCACTGAATTGCCTGGATTTGATTTAACTGAATTCCACCGATCGCCAAAGCAGGCAAACTTGTCAGCAAAAACACTCAACGGGAGTGACAACAACCGCAGATAAAGTTTCCCAGGAATCCCTGCATAGATGACGATCCAGACTGCTAACCAAAGGGCGATCGACAATTGGACGATCGCCCCAGAAACCAGAGAAAGAATTAATAGGGCGATCGCAAACGATAATTTATGAGTTGGCGGCAACCCGCGCAAACGATTAGTGTAAGCCAGACTATCAATCTGATGATTCATTCCAAAGTCTTCCAGTCCGCGCAGGCGGACTTTGTATGTGTAGAAGCGAATTCTATTCGCCGTTTATTCGCCCTGTATTCGCGATTTATTCCGACGATTAATCATCAGATTTCTGAGATTGCGATCGTCCTTTATAAAGCCCGATCGCATATCCAACCACACCAGCCCCCAGCGCCGCTTGAGTCGCAAATAAAAGACTCGCAACTTCTCCACTAGCAGGCTCAAACAAATGATTGAACCAAGGTTTATAGCCCGGTTGAATTTCCGTAATTGCCTTCTGTGCTTCCCCATCCGCCCCGCCGTATTCACCCCGCACAAAAACTAGCGGCATAATGGCTAGTGCAACAACTCCAATTACTAACAGCCAATTTTGTTGTGAAGTAGCTTGCTGATTGCTAGTAGGTTTTCGATTCATCACTTAAGACTCCTGTTTCAATAATTTCAGAATTTCCAACTCTGGTTGCCCGTAAGAATGCAGCCAATTCCACACCAATAAAGTCAGCAATCCCTCACTAATAGCCAGGGGTACTTGAGTAATCGCAAAGATGCCAGCAAACTTAAGAAACGAAGCCATAAAACCGCCACTCGCAGCCGGAAAAGCTAACGCCAACTGCATCGAAGTAACCACATAAGTCAGCAAATCAGCCAAAGCCGCCGCACAAAAAATTGCCGCCCGTTGGTTGCCAGTTCGCATCAGCAATTGATAGATAAAATACGCAGCAAACGGGCCAACAATCGCCATCGAAAACATATTAGCTCCCAGCGTTGTCAGCCCGCCGTGGGCCAACAAAACCGCTTGAAAAAGCAGCACTAAAGCGCCGAGTACAGCCATCACCGAAGGGCCAAACAAAATCGCACCCAAACCCGTACCCGTCGGGTGAGAACAACTCCCCGTTACCGAAGGAATCTTCAAAGCAGAAAGCACAAAAGTAAACGCACCGGATAAAGCTAGTAATAGTTTAAGTTCCGGGTGTTCTTTGGTAATTCGGGCGATCGATCGCAAACCTAGCACAAAAAAAGGCAACGCCACAATCCACCAAAAAACAGCCCATTGCACCGGCAAAAAACCTTCAGAAATGTGCATAGCTGCGGCCGGTGTTGCCGAGCCCAAAACAAGATAACAACTCAAGCCAGCCATCAATCCCAGACTGACCAATTTTCGATTTCTCGCCTTCATCAAGTACCTCGCCTCTGGAGACTATTTAAACCAACACATCGGCGGGCATCCTGACTCAGAAAGCAACAAAACTTTCATTACAGTTGCGGGACAGCGTTGGACTTGCACCAAACTTTCCCCATTTCCTCTAAGGGCTGCTCCCCATTAGAACCGAATTGTTAGATTTAGTATAGTCGATCGCGCAAATCTCAGCAGATTTTTTACAAAAATTATTTCAGATTAACCAAGTCAAAATTACCTATCATCTTCTCTTCTCTTTTCTTCCTTCGCGTCCTTCGCGTCTTCGCGGTTCGTTCAATAAATATTATTACTGTCATTTATTCCCGCAAACGCTTTACGGAATTGGGCGGTAGTACGTGACTTCACAATGTTTCTGGATCTAACTCTTGGGTTTTACCTGCGCGATACTCAGCCATTGCCTCGGTTGCAAGCTTAGCAAGGAAATCTTGGGACTTTGCAAAAGTCACATCCCATTGAACTTCATCTTCAAGTTCTGCCAAAATCATTGCTGCGATCGTGTCCTGCTCACTGGCTGGCAGGGTTTTCAATCGGGCGATTGCCCGTTCAAGTAATTCGGTCATCGTTACTGTACTCCTATCAAAGAGATACTAATCATTGTAGTTTGTGGGGAGACAAAAAATCATCATCAAACCAGTAAATGTTATAATATTAGTAAGTTTTGAGGAAAGCCGCAATGTTAAAGTACAACTTGCCGAGGAACTTGCCCTCAGCCGACGAACTACCAGACTCGGACGAAACGCCTGTGGATAACGAACTGCAAGAACTAATACCAGGGTTACTAAAAGCAATCTTGCTGATACTTTGGTCAGAACGGATGGACTGGTTATTTGGCATAGATATGGGTATTTATCATCACCCAGACGAACCAGCCATTGTCCCAGATGCTTTCTTAAGTTTAGGAGTAGAACGGTTTTACGACGAAGAATTGCGTCCCAGTTACGTGCTGTGGGATGAAAATGTCATGCCACTTTTCGTCCTAGAAGTTGTTTCCCCAACTTATCGCAAGGAATACAGCACAAAATTAGAAACTTATCAAGATTTAGGCGTACTTTATTACGTCATTTATTCTTCCCGTCGCCGTCGTAAACCTCATTTGGAAGTACACAAGTTAGTCAATGGGAAGTACGAGTTACAGTCAGGAAATCCTGTTTGGATGCCAGAAATAGGTTTGGGAATTGGTTGTGAAAGGGGAAACTATTCTGGGGTGACAAGAGAGTGGTTGTATTGGTATGATGCCGATGGCAAACGCTATCTGACACCTGAAGAACAGGTGAAACAATCAGCGCAACTTGTCCAACAGGAATTACAACGTGCCGAACAATTAAGTCGGCGCGCCGAACAATTAGCTCAACGATTGCGAGAGTTGGGAGTAGATCCTGATAATCTCAACTAATTGCTTTAGTAGTAGGGTGCGTCAGTCGAGTTATTTGTACTCTTACAGCGGAAACCGCTGTTATGAGGTACACCCACTTATCGTTCAATCCTCGTAGGGACACTCAAGCGTGCCCATTGGTGTCAACTTAAGCCTGAAACCCTTGGTATCTCTCGCTTTTACCTAAGTCTAGATCCCCCTAAATCCCCCTTAAGAAGGGGAGTAGGGGTTGACTTTGATCGAACTCTTATCCCCCCCTTCTTAAGGGGGAGTAGGGGGCAAGAATGCGGGGGGATCTAGGCTTAATGGTCAAACAGCAATCTGTGACTGGGTTTAACGTTAAGTTGACACCTATGGGCTCCTGGAGTGTCCCTACCGTGTTTCATAACAGCGGGAACTGCTGTATAAATAATCAGAAAACTGACGCACCTTACTTTCAATGGTAGGGTGCGTCAGTTCGCGTTATTTGCACTCTCCGATAGAGAATCTACTCTCCTGACGCACCTTACAATTTTCAATGTGCGTCAGTCATATTTATTTCTGCGGGCACTTTGGATGAAAGCCACCCTGCAAACAAATATAAGCAATTTGACTTTTATCTAAATTCTTAGCCTCGGCAAAATTAACTCCTTGCAATCTACCAGACTTAGCACTGGGGGGACTTTGAATAAACTGATCCGAAGTCTCCTTCCCCACAAACACTGCGCCTTTAAAATTTGCTCCCGCTACATTCGCGCCCCTAAAATCAGCGGAACTCACGTCAGCATTCCGCAAGTTAGCATCTTGCAATTTCGTATCTCTGAAATTTGCGTTTGCGAGTTTAGTTGAACTCAAATCAGCTTTTTGCAAGTTCGCGCCGTTCAAATCCGCACCGGATAAATCCGCACCTTGCCATTCCGATTTCTCCAAATTTGTCAAGGGCAATTGAGCGCCTTGAGCCTTGACTTTTCGCAAACGCGCACCTGACAAATTCGCTCCCGAAAAATTTGCGCTCCCTATATCTGCACCGGTAAAACTTGCATCTTTTAACATTGCTTGCTGCAAATTTGCCCCAATTAAAATAGCACTGCTAAAATTAGCTGAGTTCAAATTTCCGTTGGAAAAATTAGCTTTGTTCAAGACAGCGCGCACAAAAGTAGTGCGATTCATTACAGCACTATTCAAAAATGCTCCTGTCAAATTTGCCCCTTCAAAATTAGCTCCGCTCAAGTCAGAAATCCAATCGTCAAATGTACCAGGTCGCCTGTCTTCCCCGGTTCCGTAAAAGCGAGTTCCCGGCAAGTTGGCATTAGTTAAATTGGTGTTTTTTAGCTTAATTCCTGACAAGTCAACTTTGTCTAATACTAATGTAAACTGAGCTGGGCCGGAAGCGTTTTGAGCTAAATCCGTGCGACTTAAATCGACGCCGTTTAATTGGCTGCTATACACTGTGAGAATTTTGCCGATCGCCCTTTGTACTGTTCGCTGGCGCACCGCCGCTAAGTCACGTTCCGGGGCCTTACCCCCGTAGCGCAGGGAATCGAGGTCATTGCGAAGAGCTTGGTTCAATCGCTGCAAATAAGGCAAAGATGAAGGCCCGGTACTGACTAAAGCTTGCTGGATCGCATCGAGCATCGTGCGGCTTTCTTCTTGGGCGAGCAAATCGGCTAGCAGCGGTACGGCGCGGGAGTCTTCCACCGTTCCCAAGGCCAAAATTGCCGATCGCCGCCCCGCTGTCCCGTTAGCTGAATTGGGAGACAATTTGTTGACTAAAGCTAAAAATACTTCGTCGTTGCGCTGCCGGGAATCCCGCAAATTTGCTTGACTTTGAATGTAGATTTGAGTGCCGACAAACAGAGTGAAAATCAATCCCGCACTGCCGATTGTCCCGATCGCTAAAGTCGCCCCCGGATGTTGGCGAATCCAATTCCACAAACTGTGATTTTCTGTGGTGTGTGTTTCGGTAGTCAAAACCAAAGCAGCAATCTGCGCGTCTTCCTCAGTCCAATCTTGACTCTTCACCGGATTGGTAGATAATTCCTGCGATCGAGCATTGACGACCAAAGTATTCGCGAGGCGATCGTGTCCAGTTTGCCCCTTGTAGCGCAAAGCAAAAGCCCCGTCTGCGAGCATTGCCAAGCCGCTCAACCCCCCTAAAATGATCAAATCAGGAAATGCACCCGATAAGCGCCAAACGCCGTAAGCGAGGCCCAGAGGCACTCCCCAGCGCCCGAAACTTTCCCGAATTAGCACTCGCCCAAAACCCGGAGGAGTACCCGACGCTTTGACAACTTTGATGCCAAACCAGCGTTTAGGCAGAGTTTGACCGGTTCGGGCGAGCAAATATAGTTGCCACCCCGCTAAAACTGCCGGTGCGATTATACCGGCTGACCAGAATAGATTAGTTAGGGGTGCGACTCTGGGGTTGCGATCGCGCACAGGTATGCCTAAAGTACGCGAAACGGTTTCAGATGCTGCTGCTACTGAGGAGTTGAGTGGCACGGTTTGAGCTTCCTTGTTGACCAATGCCCCGATACTAAAGGGAACGAGGGCACTAGCCGCCACTAATGAAATTTCAACTACCCAAGCGCCACACCTGCGAACCAGCAGTGGCATTTGCTTGGATTGTACCAGCCAAGAGGGATCGGGTTGATTAATGCCACTAGGCGCGGTTGGGCTAGTCATATTTAGAATTTCCTATTACTTATCGTTATTATTGGAGGACTGGGGAGAAATTGCCAACTTATACGCTATGTAGATTAGCACTCCGAGAACGGCAAGAGTAATCAGGGCAGAAATTAGCTGTACAACGGTATTGAAGACTGTCAGGACAATTATCGCCCCGATGGCAAAGACTGCAACTTGACCCGGTTTGGGGAGGCTTTGAAATTTGTTCAGAAATTGATTGTAGAAGGTTTGGGCGGCTGGGTAGTTGTCTAAATTCATTTTCATTAGTGGCGATCGCTCTAGTTTAGCTTTTAGTTCTCCGAATGCTTCCTGCCAATTGAAATTATTTTGATAATTCATAAAAAAATTTGCGAGTTACTGGAGCTGTAAGTTGGTCTTTCTAGGACGGTCACATTTATAACAGTCACATTACCCTGTTCGCAACCGCCGATTATCTTCTACTGTCAAAGAAGTGGAACTTTCCGCCATTGTGTTCGGAAACATCAGCTTAATCAGGATAAATATGAAGATACACTACCCGTGCGATCGCGTCAGACTGCGGTTAAGTTCGATCGTAACCTTAGCCTTGGCAATGATTTTAGCTCCTGTGGGCGCTGTTCGGAGCCAACCGCTACAAATTGCTCCGGGATTTCCCGAACCGCTGAATATTTCTGGGGTTTCCGGCGGCCCGAACAATAGCGGCGACTGCGGTTTTATTTCCCAAGCACCAAACCACGTCATCAATGTTACCCAAGATTTACCTTATTGGCGGATTGCAGTACAAACCGCTGGGGCTCCGAGTTTGATGATTCAAGGGCCGAGGGGGCGTTTCTGCGTGCTACCCGCGAATGCTGCTGCGGGGAATGTCGAATTTTCCGGTTACGGGGACAAGGGAACTTATACTATCTTTGTGGGCGATCGATCTCAAGGTCAACACCCTTATTCTCTCTCTATTTCTCAGAAACGAAACTAAAAAAACAACTGGATTTTAGATCGATATTGGTAATTGGGCATAGCGCAGAGGGCATCGGGCATTGGGAAACAGTCAAGTTTGTAGTCATGGCTAAAGTCCTCAATTTGGGATTTGAGATTTATTATCGCGTTTAAATTTGGGATGCGTGAATCTTCAATCCAAAATCCAAAATTTAAAATCTAAAATTAGGCGATTTGCTCTCTCACCCACTTACGAAACAATCTGAGAGTTTGACTTGTGCCCGCCGTTTGACTTTGTTCGCAATATAGAGAAACAGCCTCAATAATTGGCAAATTGGGAAATGTTGGACTAATTTCAGATGCAACATATTTCCCATCTTCAAGCACATTAATTTCAAGCTTGTTATTTTCGTACCGCCAAATTTCCGGTACTCCCAGCGCCTCGTAAGCATCTAGTTGAGTCTTGGAAGTTAGATCGACTTCAATTGCTAAGTCAGGCGGCGGATCGACTGTCAAGTCTATGCGCTTTTTGCCAATCATTAAAGCGTAATTCTGAATGTAAAAACATTCATCAGGTTCAATTCCTTGCAACATACTTTTTCGTTTGAAAGTCGTAGAACCAAATGGTTCAAAGTCGATTTCTAATTCCTCAAACAAAATTTTCACTAAATAGCCAATAATGATTTTAGCTTTCTCGTGTTCTGGTAGTGGCATCCTAATCTCCAAAGTTCCTTGACTGTAAGCTATTCTAGAGGCCCGGTGTTCTCCCAACTCTTCTAAAATTGCTTCAAATTCCTGCCAGTTGACATCATGGAACAGCACTCTATGTCCAGGCGGTACAGTGATTTGTCTTAATTGCAGCGTTACCATTTCAACCTCCGATTGATTTAAGTTATAGAGCTAAAAACCTGCTCAACAGTCAGATCAAGTTCCGGGAAAGCAGACGAAATAATGCGATCGCCCTTTCGGAATTGGCTAACCTGGTATTCCCCATCAACCAACTGGTAAATCGAGACAGTAGGTTGCTTCGGATTACCGATGAATCGTCGGCCACCCAAAGCAGCATAGTCAACAACCCAGTATTCCGGGATACCCAACCTTTCATACTCAGCCACTTTGACAAGGTAATCATCTTGCCAGTTAATGCTAACTACTTCGACAACAACTTTAACAGAACTACCTTGAGAAATAACTGATGATTTTTTCCAGAGTGGCTCTGAAATTAAGGCTGGTTTGTCTAGAACTATGAGATCGGGCTGGTAGCCCGTGGTCGTTTCTGGAGGTCTGACAAAATAAGTTGATGGTGTTACATAAGGAAGATTTAAACGGTCAATTTCTACGTTAATTTTACGAATCAAAAAACCAGTAACTTCCTCATGGTCGCCGTTTGGATTCATCTCAACTATTACTCCATTGCGTAACTCGAAACGTCCTTTTCCATCTGGATACCATTCTAAAAAATCTTCAAATGCGATCGCTTTGACTATGGCTTGAATCATTAAACATTCTCCTTTCATATAACCCTATGATATCACAGATTAATTAGGTGGTGTGATGTTTAATTTTTTTGCTGTTTATAAAGTTCCTTAAACTTGCGCTGCTGCTCGTTATGATCTACGATCGGATCTGGATAAGGAAGAGTTCTTCGCACTAAAGGCAAAATATTTCCTGTGAGCAAAAGCTTCGTATCTACTCGGCGCAATTCAGGCACCCAGTGCCGAATATATTCCCCTTCCGGGTCAAATTTTTGAGCTTGACTCGCGGGATTAAATATGCGTAAAGGTTTCGGGTCCATGCCACTCGATGCACTCCACTGCCAGCCGCCATTATTAGCAGAAAGGTCGCCGTCTATCAATTTTTGCATAAAGTATTTTTCCCCCCACTGCCAGTTAATAATTAAATCTTTGGTGAGGAAACTAGCCACTATCATCCGGCACCGATTGTGCATCCAACCTGTCTGATTTAATTGCCGCATTGCCGCATCTATAATTGGATAGCCAGTTTGGCCTCTACACCAGGCTTGAAATAGTTTTTCATCATTCTCCCAAGGAAAGTCTTTGAATGCTTGACGGTGGGGCCCATCTGCTAATTCCGGGAAGTTATACATGGCGTGTTGATAAAATTCTCGCCACGCTAATTCCTGTTGCCAAGTACGGATATTTGTGCGCGCTTCTTCGTTGCGGCAATTGTCCATTACTCTCTGGGTAGCTTGCCAAACCGTGCGAATACCTATGGCACCAAATTTGAGGGCGGGGCTGAGTTGGGATGTGCCATTAATTATTGGGAAATTGCGTTTTTCTTGATATTCGTAAATTGCCCGATCGCAAAATTCTTCCAACTTTTCTCGCGCTGCATCTGATCCGGGTTCTATTAACAATGGACTTTCCCAAATAAATCCCAAATCCTTCGCACTTGGCAACAATTGAATTGCACCGGCTTGGCGTGCAATTTCTTGTTCTTCTGGGGTTAATCCTGTCATTTGTTCGAGAGACGTTATCGGCAGTGTCTCTACTGGTTCGGCTTTAGGTTTGCTATTCCAATTTTTCCAAAAAGGGGTATAAACTGTGTAAGGATGTCCGGCACCGGTGCGAATTTCGTCCGGGGCGTGTAGCAGTTGATCCCAGAAGTTTTGGAGAGTAATTCCTGCTTGCTGAAGGGCGTTTGATACTGCCAAATCGCGCTCTTTTGCATAGGGTTCTACATCCCAATTCCAAAATACTGCTTTGGCATTTATAGCTGTGGCTAATTTCGGTATTCCTTGACTAGGCTCATCTTGAATTATCAGTAATTGGCTGCCAGATTCAGCGTAACTGTGCTGAAGTTTTTGCAAGCAGCCGATCATATATGTGACTCTGGCGGGCGCTACGTCGTCAAGATTTAAGATATTGCGATCGAGACAGAAGATCCCGACTACTTTAGGACTTTGCTGGTGTGCCGCTGCTAGTCCGATGTTATCACAAATACGCAAGTCGCGGCGGTGCCAAAATAGAATTAGATCAGACATTTGATTTGAGATTTGAGATTTTACAGTCCTGGATGCACTCCGACCAAAGAAACCGGGTTTTTTACCGAATCTGCGGGTCACAACGAAGTATTTTTGTAAAAAAACCCGGTTTCTGGACCCCCCCATGCGTAAGTCATCTTTTAGATTTTAGAACTACCTCCACGGATCGATCCGGGAGGTTGTGACCAAATCGTTTTAAGTTAAAAAAGGACGGGCTAAGAAAAAGCTAGAAATAGATTTTGCATCTATTGGTTCCCCAGCTAAAATAGCTTTTTCTAATTCTTCAGGAGTGAATAAAACTGTTTCCATGTCTTCATCATCGTCTTGTGCTGGCGGCTTTTCCAGTTTTTCCAAATCTTGGGCTAAAAAAGCATAAATGATTTCGTCGGAATAACCGGGGGCGAGCAAAAATTCCCCTAATTTTTGCCATTTTCCAGCGCGATATCCGGTTTCTTCTTCGATTTCGCGTTTAATAGTTTCGGCGGGGTTTTCATTAGCTTCTATCGTACCGGCCGGAAATTCTAAAATTCGCCCTTTAGCAGCAAAACGATATTGTCGCACCAAGACGAGTTTACCTTCGGGTGTGACGGGAACTGCAAGTGCTCCGCCCGGGTGGCGAATACATTCCCACTCGCCTTCGGAACCGTTGGGAAGACGGAGGGTGTTTACGTCAAAATTAAATTTGCGCCCTTGGTAAAATAGGCGTTGTTTGAGGAGTTGGGGTAGTTCTTCACCGATCGACATAAGCAAGAAGTGAATAATGTTTGAGTGTACCGATTTAAGACATCATATCAAATCCGGTTGCATCGGAATGATTCTATTTTTTGGGAATTGGTCATTGGGAATTGGTCATTGGGAATTGGGAATTGGGAATTGGGAATTGGTCATTGATGATTAGTTTTGTGCCTTTTCTACAGTATCATTTTTTGGACTCCCGAACAGTCTGCGGTTTGCAGGAGTTGTGCGATCGCACTTCCCGTCACTGGATGCACCCAATCCGGGGCAATTTCCGCTAAAGGTACTAATACAAAAGCTCTTTCCGTCATCCGGGGGTGAGGTAGAGTCAGTGTCGGAGTTTCTAGGATTAAATTATCATACAGCAGCAAATCTAGGTCTAGGGTTCTCGGCCCCCATTTTTCTCGACGCAGGCGATTAAATTTTAGTTCAATTTTTAGTAACTTTGCTAGCAGTTGTTGTGGTTCTAGGGTAACTTCTAGGATGGCACAGGCGTTGATGTAATCGGGTTGTGGTGGCCCGACTGGAGCTGTTTGATACCAGCTTGAATGGGATTTTACTGCTATTCCTGGGGTGTTGTTGAGGGTGGCGATCGCGCTTTTGAGAATTGTGAGGGAGTCGCCTAGGTTGCTACCGAGGGCGATCGCACATTTTGTTGATTGCATTGGAAGTTGAATTGGAATATTTTAACCGCAGAGAACGCAGAGAACACAGAGGGAGATCGGAGAGATGAATAATTCTGATGAAGAGTGGATTTGATATAAGTCTCGATGGTTCTGTAAAATATTGTTTTAATCTTAGCTTAATTTCTGCTTAATCTTTGTTGATTATCATTGATAAATATCAGTGTTTAATTGGGAAATTAATGAGTTTGCACCGTCTCCTTTTGTCTGCCTTCATTCTAGTAACTATCAATTTTACAACAAGTACATCGATCGCTTTGGCTGAAACTAAGGAAACCTATTTTACAGTAAATTCCGATGATAGTCAATCTTTTGCCAGCTTAGTTCAGCAGGCGGAAGATTTAGCCGCATTGTCGATCGCCCGTGAGTTCCAAGAAAATCCCGGATTGACAGAGGTGACGATTATAGTTACAGCGGATCGCAGCAGACGTATGGTTCCAGTTTTGCGATCGAGAGTATCTCGCAACCAGTGGCAAAAAAATTCGCGAATCGAACAGTGGACTAGATATTTTGCTGATTCTCAATACCTGTTGGGATTCAGAGATAGCTATATTTCTTCGGCCAATTCAGGGCGATCGCCAACTATTAACGTACCACCACCTAGTCGCCCAGCATCCAGACAAAATGACCCTGGTTTTCGAGATGACTAATGGGGCATGGGGAATTGGGAATTGGGAATTGGGCATGGGGAATTGGGAATTGGGAATTGGGAATTGGGAATTGGGCATGGGGCATCGGGAATTGGGAATTGGGAATTGGGAATTGGGCATTGGGCATTGGGCATGGGGAATTGGGAATTGGGAATTGGGAACAAATAACCAATAACTAATAACCAATTATTAACCAAAATATAATCTTACTTTAATTAACCTTCACGTTAACTTCCCTTAATATAACAACGATAAAATCTCATACAGAATCATTAGATTAGGGATGTGGGGTTGAACAGGAATTTATGTCTAAAATAACTCGCCGACAACTGCTAATTTTCTTCGGTAGCAGTGCAGCTACCACTGTCCTTGCGCCTCAACTAACTCAAACACTATTCGGCATCAATTCTACCTCCGCCGAAGCTGCGATAAGTCCGCTATCTTTCACTCCGTTAAGACTTCCTCACCCGCTACCAGTTTATCAGGAATTACCCAGTTTTATGCCGATCGCCCTAAACGGACAGGGAACCGTGATGGCGGCCTCGCAGAATACTAAATTAACCAGCTACAACGTTGTTGACGATGTGGTTGTGCCGCCGGAATACGAACGCTATGTAATTCTCCGCTGGGGCGATCGAGTTTTTCCCGATCCATCGGACTATTTCGGCTACAACAATGACTATACGGGCTTTGTAGGTATTCGCGGTAGCAATGACGACGGCTATCTCTGGGTAAACCACGAGTATGTAGGTTTTCCGATGTCGAAAGTGGCGCCGGATACTCCCTCAGATGTGGCATCATTTCCCGCAACCGATCGCGCCGTCCTCGGTATAGACTTATCGGTAAAAAATCGCGATACCCTCGGCGAATTTATGTACAATCTCGGTGGATCGATCGTCCGCATTACCAAACAGTCTAACGGTAGATTTGGGGCGATCGCCCGCGACTCCCTCAACCGCCGTATCCACGGACTTTCCGGCCTCGGAATCAACAGCCAGCGTTCCGACAAATACAAAGAAGTCACCTCCTGGGGAACCAGAAAAGGCGACGACAACTATCTTACAGCCACAGGCCCCGCAGCCACCCAAGTCTTCGCCCAAGTCAACAGCGACGGGCTGGGGAACCGCATCATCGGTACAGCCTACAACTGTTCCGGCGGCACAACCCCCTGGGGCACAATCCTCTCCGCCGAAGAAAACTTCCAGGGTAGCGAAGCATTCTTCGTCGGAGTTCAGGAAAACATCAAACCCAACGGTAGCCAAACCGGCTACGCCAAGGGGACTACCGGTGAGGAATTCGGCTTAGTCGGCGAAAAATATGGCTGGATGGTAGAAGTCGATCCCCAAAATCCAAGTTTCCGCCCCCGCAAACACACTGCTTTGGGTCGTTTCCGCCACGAAAACGTCGCGATTCGTGCCGAAGCAGGCCGCAAGTTAGTAGTGTACATGGGGGACGATCGCCGCGGCGGTCACACCTGGAAATTTGTCAGCAACGGTACTGTCACCAATCCCGCAGATAAAAACAACAGTCGCTTGTTTGAAGATGGCACATTGTACGTTGCCCAATATAACCGTAACGGTGCGGGAAGATGGTTGCCACTAGCATTAAATAGCCCGACAAATCCGGTGCGTCCTTCTAAAGTTGCCGAAGCAGAATTAGCCAGTTTTGGGAAAGCTCAAAGAGATGGCAATACTCGCCTGCCAAAACGTACCGGCATTGCAGCTCAAACCGAAGACGGCGGTGCTTTTGTGATGGATACAACGAATGAAGCAACAACAATTTCTGGCTACAAAGATAAAACTCTTGCTAGTTTCTACACCAGCCAAGGTGCGGTTTTAGTTGATGCTTTTTTAGCTGCTAATTTAATTGGCGGTACTCCGACGGCGCGGCCGGAAGATTTGGAAATTAACCCGACAACTAAGGAAGTTTTCATTGCTTATACTGACGGCGCACCTGGTAGTGACGGTTATCCAGATTCTCGGATTTTTACTGTTGCTAAATACGGTAGCGGAGTCAATAGCACCCAGCAGTCGGGAGGAATTTACAAAATAATTGAAGATAGTTCCGATGGTGCGGGTTCGACATTCCGCTGGCAGCGTTTTGCTCAAGGTGGAGAAGCGGGTTCAGTTTCTGGCGCAGGATTTGCTAGTGTAGACAATTTGGATTTTGACACTCAAGGCAATATTTGGGGTGTCACTGATATGTCTACTAGCACGCATAACGGTTTTGATGTAGGGAGTGTGGGAAAGCAAAGTGCGATCGACCACAAAAAGACTGGAAATGTGTCAGATTTTACTGGTGTTTTCGGCAACAATTGGCTGTTTTATATTCCGACTTCCGGCCCCAATGCGGGCACAGTAATTCCGTTTGCTTACGGGCCGAACCGGTGCGAAATGACGGGGCCGACTTTTGTGGGAGATACGCTGTTGCTTTCGGTGCAGCATCCGGGGGAAGATTGTCCGATCGATGATGGTACTGTATTGAGCCGCCAAATTGAAATGTTGGATTTGAACGGTGCTGTTTTCAATCAGACTAGGACTGTTTCTCGTGGTAGTTTGTGGCCGAGTAATATCTCGAATGATTCCCGTCGTTCCCCCATGCCTTCGGTGATTGGGATTCGTCGCGTGCGATCGACTACAACCGGTCAGTTTGTGTAAATAGTCCTGGACGCATCGGGGCCCAGAAACCGGATTTTTTGCCCAGATATGTCGTCGCAGTCGGCAGATTTGGTAAAAACCCGGTTATGAAGGTCGAGTGCGTAAATCCTGCTTAATTGACACTCCCCGGCAGTCAGGGCGCGGGGATTCTTGGTTCACAGACATACCTTAAAATTGTCCATCCTTTCGGCAATACTTAAACCAAAAACCCGTTCGATAGAACCTGTGTTTTGAGCCTAATTTGAACAATCCCAGAGGGCTGATCTCCCCAAGCTTTTAAGAGTTTCCTCTCTGGTTTCCGTGTGCCCCACGGTACGTTTAATATTCAAGATTTTAGTTTTCTGGTCTGGGTTACGTTAGTTACCCTAGCTCTGTTTTTCGTGGTGTTCGCCACCCACTAACCATTATTATTTCCCGACCAGTCGTTTGAGCTTGGTGCGCACTGTGTATCGGCGGTTATTCTACCTGTAGTATTACTCTATTATACCATACTGTTAAATTGATTTCCGAAAACCTTGAACAAGAAATTTAGATAATTAAAGCCGTCCTAAAAGGACGGGGCTTTAGACCCAATTTTCTGGTAAGCCCATCTCCAAAAGCTAAATACCCAGAGCCCCGACTTCACCCAAGAAGTCGGGCTCTGAAATATTAGTCTCAAGCGAGAGGGACGAAAGTTTGTGTAGTAGCGATCGCCTCGCCTAGTAAATTGTCAAGTTTTTTTGCGAAACAGACTTGACAATTTAGTAAAGTGGTAAGGATAATGGGATTAAGACCCTGACCTCGGATTTGAGTGATGAAAAGGAGTCAAGTCAACACAGCAGAGTTAATTCGCAGACAGATTGAGGAACGGCCAGAAGGCTATTGGCGGCACTCTGACTTTTCTAACCTGCCGTCAACTGCGGTCAGCAAGGCACTTTCCCGAATGGCGGAAAACGGAATTTTGGAGCGAGTCAGCAAAGGACTATACTATCGATCGCGCCCGACTCGATTTGGTCGCAGTCGTCCCTCTCCAAGCGATATCCAAAAACTGCTGACAAAACAGAACTTGCATCCGGCTGGACTGAGTGCGGCTAATTTATTGGGGTTTACCACTCAAAACGCAATTCAAGGTGAATTTGCTACCTCAGCGAACAGTGTCCCCCGCACTATAATTGGTTCTCGCGCCCGACTCCACACTCGCAGACCTGAAACTTGGAATCGCTTAGAAGCGACTGATGCAGCAATGCTTGATTTTTTAAGGTCTAGGGGTAAGTTGAGCGAGTTGTCTCTGACGGAGACTAAGCAAAGGTTGCTAGACTATTTTCGAGAAGGATCTCGCTTTGAACGTTTGTTGGCAGTTGCAGATGCGGAACCGCCACGAGTACGAGCTATGCTGGGTGCGATCGGACAGGAACTCAGAAAGAGTCTTAAAGAGCTAGAAAAACTCCGAAAAAGCCTAAATCCAGTCTCTCGGTTTGATTTTGGTAACTTCAGCAATCTGAGTTATGCCAAGGAGTGGCAAGCCGAGTGAAAATGTTTGAACATCCTGATTTCCGCGATGCTGTCATCGCAGCTAGGGAACATTTCGATCGCTTTGGACTCACCGAACAATTCATCGAGAAAGATTACTATGTCACCTCGGCGCTGCGAATTGTGGCGAATCAGTGGCGTACTCAAGTCATTTTTAAAGGCGGAACCAGTCTCTCGAAGGGGTGGAAACTGATAGAACGATTCTCGGAGGATATCGATCTGTTTTTGAACAAACAGGCATTCGTTCCTCCCCTTGGTGCAAACAGAATTGATCGAGAATTAGCAGCAATCGAAAGTGCTGTGGGAGAGCATCCTGCTTTGACGCTAGAACCTGATTCGTCCAAGCGGAAGCGGGGGGTTTTTCGCAATAGCTATTTCAGCTACACTCAGCAATTTTCGGGGAATCAGGCGATCGCCAATCGTGTATTCTTAGAAATGGGAACTCGCAGCGGCACTTATCCTACGCAGACTGTACAACTGTCTTCCTATGTGGCTGAATTTCTGCGTGAAATTGGGCAGAGTCTTGATACTGAAGATGAATTGCCTTTCTCTATGCTATTGCTGGACTTTCGGCGCACCTTTGTTGAGAAGCTGTTTGCAATTCACTCTAAAGTAGTGAAGATTCAGCAGGATGGGCAATCAATTGGAACCTACGCCAGACATTACTACGACCTGTTTTGTTTAGCTCAAAAGTCCGAAGTGCGCCAAATGTTCCAAACTGAGGAATACAGCCAGATTAAAGAGGATTGCGATCGCATTAGCCGCGAACACTTCCCAGATGATCGGCCGCCGTCAGCGATGAAATTCTCAAACAGTTCGGCTCTCTTCCCAACTGGAGAACTGCGTCAAACTATTGCTAGAGAATACGAACAGCAGTGCGGTAGACTCTGCTATGGAAATTATCCAACATGGGAGGAGATTGAAGCTTGTTTTGAAGAACTTCGCGATCGACTTTGACCAAGAATTTCTTGATGGTACAAGCCCCCGGATTTATCCGTGGAATCAATCCAAAATCGAAAATCCTCAAGAAAGAGCATTTATCCGTGGGGTCAATCTAAAATCTAAAATCTAAAATCTAAAATCGATTGACTGTTGAGCCTGAAGCATATCGTTGGTTATAACCCTTTGATATATTCCCTGATTACTGGCGGCAGAGTGTAAAAATTTGCTTGTTGTTCAATCCAGCAGCGCCGCGATAGAGATTGCAGCGAATTTACCAAATTTGACAGCGGAATCATGTCATTTTCTAGCAGTTTTGCCCGGTTGATTGGCTGGCTTTCTTTCGCCAACAAGGAGATTACTTGTTTTTCTAGTTCCGATAGGCGATCGAACTGCTGCTGTAAAACATCTTTCAAATCTTCCGGCAACAATATGGTATCATTTGGTAATAACTCTGTCACGCCTCCACCCAATTCTTGAATCAGACTGGCCACGCTTTTTAACCATAACGGGTTGCCTTGGTAGCGATGAATGAGTGTTTCGCTGTTGTCGATTTCTGCTAACCCATTATCTCTCAGTATTTCCCCGGCGGCTGCGATGTCTAAACCTTTGAGTTGTAAAGTACGAATGGGAGTATTTTGGTTTTTAACTTGAGTCACTTCTCTGGGTTGTTCCCAACCGATTAGCAGCAAGCAACTTTGATGGGATAATTTTTCTATTTGTTTGAATAAAGAGCGATATTCTTCGGATTCTGGTTTATATTTTCCTGCAAATTCGCCGCTACAGAAAAGGTGGTGAACGTCATCTAAAACTATTAAACATCGATGGTTTTGTAAATACTTAATCAGCGGTAAGTGTTTCTGGTTTGTTGGGGATGAATCTTGTTTTTCTGAGTTGGATAAAAGCTGTATTAGGTTAGATTGAAATTTATCTATGGTGGGGAATTCGTCTAGTGTGTACCAAACTGCGTACTCAAACTCGTCTTTGATTTGTTTTACGAGTTGTACTGCTATGGTGGTTTTGCCGATTCCGCTGATACCGATGAGGGTAATCATGCGGCTGTTTTGTTGTAGAATCCAGGTTGTGAGGGTTTGGAGTTCGGAAGTGCGATCGTAAAAATCACCCAACTCTGGCATTTCGCTTAAATCGTGATGTAAAGTTGGGGTTTGTTGTGGGTTAGAGGTTTGCTGATTGGGTGGGTGTGAGTTTGGGATGTTTGGCGGGTGTCTAGCTTCTCCACAATAATTAACGCAACTTATTTGCACACAGTCTTGTGCAAAATGCGAAACAATGGAGACTTGGAACCTCTCCATTGCCGATCTAAAATTTTTTTTATTAATATCTTCTCCCAACTCTTCTGAAAATATCTGCCATAATTCCGATCCGATTTCCCTGATACGACTTTCAGAACAGTCAAAGTCTTTCGCTATTGCTTTGTATGTCTCACGTTGTAGAGTGCCTTTGAGTACCGCTTCCTGTAAATCGTCAAGGTGTTGACCCGTTTTAGCAAATACTAGAGCGTCAGCGAATTTTAACATTTCTTTAAGATTCATCTGGTTAGGTAGATGCGATTATTTTATGTATTATAACTCACATCTGCCAACATTTTCGTACATTTTCGTACAGTCTCGTACAAAGCCAGATGAAAGAGAGTGAAACTGGGGGTAAATTGGCGGCAAAATAGGACATTTTGGGGCTAGACAAAGTTTTGATTTGTAAGGAATAATGGGAAAAGTATAAAGCGTAAATTCAAAGATTAAACCCTTGCCGCTTTATAGCCTCTATTGTTGTGTTAAAACGCCTTAATCGTGTTGTGAAATAATATGAGCCGTAAGAGCCGTAAGGGTCTAGCAATCATAAGTATTTACTTATTCCTCTTAATTGTTATTATATGGTGGATATTTTCTTCTAATTTTCCACATCCAGAAGCTGCTGTAACTATTGTAATTTTCGTATCTGGTGCAATTGGAGCATTGTTATTTAATCCTCTCCGAGACGAATTAGATTCTTTTATTAGTAATTTATTTATCGAACAAACAATTTATAGGATTTGCATTTTTGGTCGCCCTGGCAGTGGTAAAACTACTTTTATAGAAACTGCTTTTACGCTCGCAGATCCCGATAAAAATAGAAAATCAACTGATGCTTTTGACTATTATCATTTCCAGATTCAGTTCGGATTAAATAACTCCCCCCTGCGGGAAGTGGCAATAGCGGACTACAAAGGGCAAAAGCCCAGTCAGGTAATACTGGAAAGTTCGCCAGACTTTTTTGGTGCTGAAGGTCGTCGTGTAATTAATGCGATTTTATTCATTGTAGATATTGTCCCTAGAAAAAGTGACGAACATGGCAACCCGCTTAATGATGAATCTCTACTTAAGTGGCTTAGTGAGGGAAATATCTTAGAGAAAATAAAATTCAGAGTTCAAGAACAATACGAATACATTAATCAAGCTTCCTTAGAATTACTCCTTACTAGCTTACATAGCAAAAACTTGAAAAGTGTTATATTTGCGATCAATAAATTAGATATAATTGATAAATTGATCGATCGCGGATATTTAGATATCAGCCAATTTCAGAATTCTACAGAGTATGCTGAACATCATTTTGAAAGGATGAGCAACGAAATTGAGAGAGCTTGTTCGGAATCGAAGATAGAAAATTTTTCAAGTTTTACAATATCTGCAAAAAAGACAGACGATCTTAAACCTTTAATCCGCCGTCTATTAACAGGAGGGAATTGAATATGTCTGAAGAACCACCGAAATATAGCGATTCTGGAGAACAGGTAGACTATAAAGTTATCAAGTCTTATGGACGTGCCAGTAGATCCATTGTACCCAATAACTTATATTATACAGTTGCTGTTGTTATCATCGTTTTAATTTATTTTGTGACAATTTTTCAGACAGCAGAATTTAGAGAAACAGTGGAAAAAAGAGTAACACAATTGGAAAAAAGAGTAACGGAATTGGAAACAAAGCTTACTAAACTAGAATCTCAGCGATCGAGATAAATTTATGTTCTGAGAGACCTTATCGGTTAGCTTGACGCTCCTGAAACCCAACCACTTTTTCCCCTCACCATCTGATCGCGTTGGAAATTGTCTGAGGTACGCGGTCCTTACACGGCAGGTAGCAGGTAGGGACACTCAAGCGTGCCCATTGGTGTCAACTTAACGTCAAACCCAGTCAGAGACTGCTGTTTGACTATTAAGCCTAGATCCCCCCTAGCCCCCCTTCCCAAGGGGGGGACAAGAGTCTTCTCAAAGTCCCCCTTCTTAAGGGGGATTTAGGGGGATCTGGACTCAGGTAAAAACGAGATTTATCAAGGCTTTCAGGCTTAAGTTGACACCTATGGGCACGCTTGAGTATCCCTACTCAGGCGATCGCGCCACCACAAGAAACCGCTTCCAACCCAGAAACCGGGTTTCTCAAATAGCTGTTGCATCTCAACCGAGATTTGGTTAAGAAACCCGGTTTCTCATCCCCACGCGATACGGCCCAGAAACCGGGTTTCTCAGATCACTTTTGTCTCCCAACCGAGATTTGGTTAAGAAACCCGGTTTCTCATCCCCACGCGATACGGCTAAACCCAGAAACCGGGTTTCTCAGATCACTTTTGTCTCCCAACCGAGATTAGGTTAAGAAACCCGGTTTCTCATCCCCACGCGATACGGCTAAACCCAGAAACCGGGTTTCTCAGATATCTTTTGTCTCCCAACCGAGATTTTATTCAGAAACCCGGTTTCTCATCCCCACGCGATCGCGCTCACAAGAAACCGGGTTTCTCAAATAGCTGTTGCATCTCAACCGAGATTTGGTTAAGAAACCCGGTTTCTCATCCCCACGCGATACGGCCACCATCAGAAGCCGCGATGATGATTGTAGAGGTCGCGATACGGCCCCATATTAAATTTAACTTCATTTTTTCTTTTCGCCATGTTCCCCTTGATAATGCGATGATTGTACTGGTAGCGATCGCCCCATTAAAACGAATAGCGTGAATCTGATGATTTCGCTGAACCGCTGGAAGATTTAAAGGAATATATATAACATGGAATCCCTGTCTCGTAAATAGCGTGACTTGAGAGCAGTCCAATCTCTCATAATCCTTCTATTGATTGTTTTTATCTCAGACTCCAGAAACTTCGATCGATTCTAGCTTACCTCAAAGCTGTTCGCATTTACCAGTATCTTGACATCAGGATTTACTAGCGCTCTTTGCTTGCCAAAAGAAGCCGTTTAATTAAGTTTTATGTAGGCATTTGGAATCAAGGCTAAGCTAGATGTAATAAAACACTATAGCTTGTATGAAAAAAATGCTTTATTCACTTTTGCCTAAATCTCAAATCAAAGTTCGGGTTTTAAAACAGTTAGCAGCCACTGTTTCGGCTGCCTTAGCTCTCAGTGCAATTAGCACTTTGAAACCCTCGCCAGTAACGGCTGCTGGCGATATCCCCCTAGCACAAACTCCGACTCAGCTAGCAGCAAAACCTCCCAAGTTGCTGCGGAGCCAGCTACCTCAAAATACTGTTGCTGTGCAGACAGTGCAGATGGACTTATTGGATGGAATTATACCAATTGTTTTCGGCGGTGCGGTGCTGATTTGTATTCCGCTATTTTTTGGCGGATTGGTGGTAATTGGCGATCGCGAAGTTGGCATTGTCAGTAAAAAGTTTAGCTTTGGTGGCAAGTCTTTACCCCCCGGTGATTTAATTGCCTTAAACGGAGAAGCTGGATATCAAGCTGATACTTTACCTCCCGGTTGGCACTGGGGTTATTGGCCTTTGCAATACAATGTTCGCAAAGAGTCTCTAACTGTGGTTCCACAAGGTGAAATTGCTTTAATTATCGCCGCAGGCGGCGCGTCGATTCCGCCACAGCGGATTCTTGGTAAAATCACAGAATGCGACAATTTTCAAGATGCTCGCAAATTCCTTAAAAGCGGTGGGGAAAAAGGCAGGCAATTGGGGATTATTACTGGCGGCAGTTATCGGATTAATACCGCACTGTTTACGGTAATTACAGCAACAAATGCTGCCAAACACGGGATGACAGCGGAACTGTTGAAATTGTACAAAATTGCCCCAGATAAAGTTGGAATTGTCACCACCTATGACGGTGTTCCGATTCAAGATGGCGAAATTGCAGGCCCGATTATTCCGAATCACGATAACTTCCAAAACGCGCAGAAATTTATCACCGGCGGCGGGCGGCGCGGCTTGCAGGAACAGGTTTTGCTTTCCGGTTCGTGGAACTTAAATCCTTGGTTTGTCGGGGTGGAACAAGCAGCGATGACTGAAATCCCGATCGGCTATGTTGGCGCTGTTATTTCCTATGTCGGTAAAACGTCAGAAGATGTGAGCGGCGCTGCTTTCACTCACGGCAATTTAGTAAATGTAGGGAATAAAGGGGTGTGGATAACTCCTCTTTATCCGGGAAAACATCCGCTGAATACTCGCATTTTGAAGGTAGAGTTAGTGCCGACTACAAATATTGTTTTGAATTGGTCAAGTAAAACGGAACGGCACAGTTACGATTCTCAACTTTCCTCTTTAACGGTGCGTTCTCGCGACGGTTTTGCCTTTGATTTAGAAGTAGCTCAAATTATTCACGTCGGCGCTTTGGATGCTCCGAAAGTCATCTCTCGCGTGGGTTCGATGCAGAACTTAGTTGACCACGTTTTGCAGCCGACAATTGGGAATTATTTCCGCAATTCGGCTCAAGCTTATTCTGTGTTAGATTTTCTCTCTGCAAGGAGCGATCGGCAAGCCGAAGCCGCGGAGTATATCAAAGCAGCTTTGCGTACCTATGATGTGCAAGCAATTGATACTTTGCTCGGGGATATTTTGCCGCCCGCAGAGTTGATGCAAACTCAAACCGATCGCAAAATTGCTGAGGAACAATGCAAGACTTATGAAGTGCAGCAATTAGCGCAAACTCAGCGGCAACAATTGGTGCGAGAAACGGCGCTGGCTGAGATTCAGCAAGAGATGGTCAAATCCGAGCAAGGTGTCAAGATTTCTGAGTTGAAAGCGAATTCTCAGGTGAAACAAGCTCAAGGCGAAGCTGAGTCGATTCGGGTGAAGGGAAATGCTCAAGCTGAAGCTTACCGCGCGGGTGTTGTTGCTTTGGGTGGTTCTGGTTATACGGCTTTGCAGTTAATGCAAATTATTGGCGATCGCCATGTGCGAGTTGTGCCGGATGTTGCTGTTAGCGGCAGCGGTAGCAGTGGGGGTTTAGTTGATGGTTTGCTGGGGATGATGATGTGGAATCAAACTAGCAAAAATGGAGAAAATGGTGGGGAATTACCTGTAGTTAAGTTACAGAAATCGGAGCCTGCTGTTTTGGAATCTGCGGCCAAGTTGCCGATAGCAAAGGTGCAATCTCGCGCTAATTCGCCCGTTGCTAAGTCTGAGGCTGATATTGATTCGCTGTTTGATGAATTGCCGTTTGACGATCTTTGAGTTAGGCTGTGCAGTTTGTAGTGAGGACGACCGTCCTCTCTTAAAGCTTTTAGTCAATCAGGACTAAATTCCTTACTACAAACAATTTTAGGCCGCATTACCAACAACTTGATGCAGTGGAAAGAAAACAGCCGGCGAGACACTGAAAAACTCTGCAAGTTTTTGTATGTGTTCTGTTGTAAGTTGACGCTTTTCATGGAGGATATCTGAGACAATAGACTCGGTTTTAAAAATAGGAACTAGGTCTTTTTGTCTCAGGTCAAATTCTTCTATTAAAGCCTTCAACAGTTCTACTCCGTAAATGTCAGGTATGGGTTCTAAAGTTTGCTCGTATTCATAAACCAGAGTTCCAAGTACGTTTAGATAGTCACGTTCGTCTGAAGTCAGTTCGCCTTTGTCCAACAGAGAATCGATCGCTTTTTGAGTTGCAATTAATTCCTCCTCAGCAGTTATGGGTCGCGGCGGAAATGTTTTGAGTAGTTCGATATAAGCGCTAGAATTTTTCATGTGAGTATGCAAGATTAAGAAAGTAGAACACGATCGTTAGACATCTCCAGAAAAGCCTGTAAAGGGCAGGCAGGATGCCTAACCCCTACTCCCGACAATAATTATTCGAGATGTCTATTCATACCACGGGTCTTTTTTCCATTGATCTTCGTCGTATTCTTCATGTGTAAGTACAGCTCTAATAAAAACTTTTTTAGGTTTAAATTCATAATCTATGAAAGTAATCAGTCTGTAATTATTACCTCTGATGTTAAAGACAGTAAAGTTACCAACTCGATCGGCAGAGGAAAAAACTGATTTCACTTCAGCTAGATTTGACCACTCGGCTATTGTCGCAATTTTGTACCAATAGCGCAGGCTTGTTTCGGCATCAGGATGCTTTTCCCAAAATTTCCTGAGCGCTGATTGAGAGATAACGTGCATACAGTTCCTGGATAACAAATAAATTTACGCATCGATGAGGCTCCCGCTAGAATCGTTTTAATGTTATCTTAGCAAATTGCGAAGTGATTTGTCAACTCCGATCGCAGTACAATTGATGAATATTGCATCTGAGGAATTTACCCATGTCAGAACCGTTTTCTACTGAGATTAGCGATCGCATCTGCACCCACATGAACGAAGATCACCCTAGTGCTGTAGTGCTTTACGCTCAAGCATTTGGCGACAAACCGGATGCAACCGCAGCTCAAATGCTGGCTATTGATGCCAATGGCATGGATTTAACCGCTGAAGTCAATGGCGAAACTTTGCCTGTTAGAGTTAAATTCGAGCGCACTTTAAAAGACGCCGAAGATGCTCACCACACTCTGATTGAAATGGTGAAACAAGCTCGAAAAGTAGCAAAATAGCCAACGGTCTCCTCTTCTGTTATAATGGGAAGGTTCGTAGTAAGGAATTTAGTCCTTTTAAATATTTTATAATGACTTTAGTCCTTACTACAAACAGTATTTTTTATCCAACTTAAACGGCACTCTAAAATATTAAATAAAATGACAGAAAATTCCCTCCAACCCAAAGCAGGCGATGCCGTCGGCGGTCAAAATAATCCATTTGAGGCACTGACAAGACAGCTAGATTTGATGATTCGCGCGCGCTATCCGCTGCTGTACATTGTGGGCGCGGAAGAGGAACCAGTCGAAGCCGTAATTGACCAAGTTGCGCTGCAAGTAACTCCCGCACGCCGGGTATTGCGGTGGGATATCGTGCGCGGCTGGGAGGACAACGGCTCCGGGAAAGGCTCAGCAATGGCGGCGCTCGATCGCATCGGCAAGACTGCTGTGGAAGAATATACCATATTTGTGTTGCGGGACTTGCACCCAGTTTTGAAATATCCCTACACGGAAAAAAATGCGCCTGTCGTGCGGGAATTACGCAATTTAACGCGGGAATTGAAGCGCAGCAAGAAAACGATCATTTTGACTTCTCACGCGCTGGAATTGCCGGAAGAATTGAAAGAAGAAGTAACAGTAATTGATTTTCCTTTGCCCAACGTTCAGGAAATCAATTATTTAATTTCCCACGTTGTGGCTAAGCCGGAACAGTTACAAGTTACGGGTTTAGCAAGGGAACAGTTAGTTAAAGCTTGTCAAGGTTTGAGTCGCGCCAGAATCGGACGATTTTTAGCTAAAGCTTTGGCCGCCAAACAGCAAATCAACGAATCAGATATTGACGGAGTTTTGGAGGAGAAACAGCAAGCAATTCGCCAAACTGGAATTCTGGAGTTTGTGAATTCCCGAGAATCCCTCAAAACAGTGGGCGGATTGGATAATTTGAAGCAGTGGGTAAAGATGCGGAAAGATGCTTTTACTGATGAAGCCCGAAGCTATGGCATACCGAATCCTAAAGGCGTTTTGTTAGTAGGAATTCAAGGTACTGGCAAATCTTTATCAGCGAAAACAATCGCCTCGGAATGGCGTTTGCCGCTGTTGCGGTTGGATACTGGGAGGTTGTTTGGTGGCCTGGTTGGGGAAAGCGAAAGTCGCGTCAGACAGATGATCCAATTGGCCGAGGCGATCGCACCTTGCGTTTTGTGGATCGATGAAATAGATAAAGCTTTCGGCAACATTATTAGTGGCGGCGATGGCGATTCGGGAACGTCGCGCAGGGTATTCGGTAGTTTGATTACTTGGATGCAGGAAAAAACCAGTCCGGTGTTTATTGTCGCCACTGCAAATAACGTGCGGATTTTGCCGGCAGAGTTACTCAGAAAGGGAAGATTTGATGAAATTTTCTTTCTGAATTTGCCTTCAGAATTGGAACGACAAGACATTTTTCAAGTACACTTACAGCGGGTGCGGCCGACTAGATTGCGGGAATTCGATCTGGGAGTTTTGGCGAAGCGCGCTGAGAATTTTAGTGGTGCAGAAATTGAGCAAGTGGTGATAGATGGATTGTATCGGGCCTTTGGAACCTTTGTAAACGGGCAGCGCCGAGATTTGACGACGGAGGATATTTTGAGGTCCATCGAGGATACTGTACCTCTAGTGGCGATCGCGCGATCGCAAATCGAAGATTTGAAGCGCTGGGCGGCGGAAGCAGGAGCGAGAACAGCATCTAACGATAGTCAATTAATTGATGAATTAAAACGCTATAGCAATCCTAAATGAGTCGTAAAGTTTTTTACCCCACCCCAACCCTCCCCTTATTAAGGGGAGGGAGTAAGAAATTCACAAATGATTTAGGATTGCTATAGCAATCAACAAGGAAAAGATCTGTAGTAAGTAGGTAAGCACAAAAAAAACAATCATATCTTATAGCTAAAGTCAATGATAATTCCCAGATTCCTGCATTCTCGACAAGCACAAAAAGCCGTTAGGGATTTAAACCCACGGGGTTTTTAGCTAAAGTCGGTTAAAACCGAACCTCCATAGACGGATACCACCCTAATTGAAAGATTCACATCCTCGTTACATTTCGTTACTATAAGGAAACAGAGAGAAAAAACCTCTCCCCCATAAAATCAGAGGTAGCCATTATGAATGGTACATTTCGCGTCGGCAACCTGTTTGGAATACCCTTTTACATCAACGCATCTTGGTTTTTAGTCCTAGGCTTAGTAACCTGGCAGTACGGCGGCCAATTAGCCTTTCTGTTTCCCGGACTCGGCCCCGTAGCGCCCTGGATGTTAGGATTATTCACAGCAATTCTGTTATTTGCTTCCGTTTTAGCCCACGAATTGGGACATAGTTGGGTAGCCATCAAACAGGGAATTGGCGTGAAATCAATATCGCTATTTCTGTTTGGCGGACTGGCAAATTTAGAAAGAGAATCAACAACTCCCGCTGAGGCATTTTGGGTGGCGATCGCAGGCCCGCTAGTCAGCCTATTTTTATCCGGTTTGTTAACAGCAGTAGGTATCGGTACTGCGGCCACAGGCCCCGCAGCCGCCATCCTCGGACTGTTAGCTTCTATCAACTTAGTCCTAGCCTTATTTAACCTGATCCCCGGTTTGCCCCTAGACGGCGGTAACATCCTCAAAGCGATCGTTTGGAAAATCACCGGCAACCCTTACAAAGGCGTAATTTTTGCTAGCCGCGTCGGTCAAATTATTGGCTGGATTGCCATTGCTACAGGAGTATTCGGCAATATCTGGAATCTAGTAATCGGTTGGTTCTTGTTGCAAAATGCCGGTCAATCTGCACAGTATGCTACAGTGCAAAATCAACTAGCAGGGCTGACAGCCGCAGATGCTTTAACCCCCCAAAGTCCGATAGTCTCAGAAAACTTGTCCCTCAGAGAATTTGCTAACAATTACGTAATTGGTAACGCTCAAAACTGGCATCGGTATCTGGTAACAGATGATGCAGGACAATTGGTAGGTGCGATCGAGCTTGACGACATCAAAACCATTCCCACCTCCCGTTGGCCGCAAGTTCTAGTCAAAGAACTCTTAAAGCCGATCGAATTTTCCGCCACCGTCGAACCAGAATTATCCCTCCTCGAAGTCGTCACACTCCTGGAAACACTCAAAGTACAAGAACTCCCCGTCATGCACAACAACGGCGTGCTCGTCGGACTTGTAGAAAAAGCTGAAATTGCCCGCCTGCTTCAAAGACGAGCTCAAGCCAACCCTGCTTAATCCCCTGGGATAGGCGGGCCAATCACAGTTTACCCCTCGATCGCCCGATTTTTTGGGCGATCGGGGGGTTTAACTGTAGCTTTAAAAAAGAAAAGTTCGGCAATAAATTATTAGCTGCAAATCAAGGAGAATAACTATAATATATTAATCCAAATTAATCCAACTGAGCGAGGACACTATGCCATCTCAGGACTTTTCCCCTCAACCCACAACACAAGAGTCACAACTTCTACATCCTCTCACAAACAATACATTGCCCGAGGCGACAGCAGCTCAACCAAAAGCTAAATTAAACAATTCAGCTCCTACTGTTGGCGCAGCTCAAGATATCATTTACAAATTTTTTATGAATCTGACTCAAAAATATGAACCAGAACTCGTTTTGCAGCAATTTAAAAACTTATTTATCGAACAGATTGCTCCGGTAGAACCCAAATTCATTCAAGCCATACACACAATAATTGATTGCGACAGCCAACTAGAATTTAATAACTTATTTAAACGGTGCTGCTACATTTTATTAAATAACTGGATCGCTCATAGAAAATATCAACTTCCTCAAGACTTAATTAAAATTATTAGCCAGAGAAACCTCGGCGAACCCGATGGGGACAATTCTCTCAAACTACTGAGAGTTTGGCTGACAAACTTTGTCAACAGCCCAGAATACGAAGAGCTGAAGGTATTTGTATTTAAGCAGGAAAATCCGTTTCAAAATCACTGGACTTCTCGCTACCAGCCTTACTTGCTAGCAGCTCAATATCTAGATCCTAACAACACCCCCAAACAACGCCAAACTGCCAGACTATTGTCGCAGCAGCTCAAAGACAAGTACAAGTTCGATCTGGCCATGTATACATCTCGCTCTCAGTCGGCTGCCTTCAAATTTAAAGGTTATTATAATCCCACACTTTTAGGAGATGAAGCCCTGCGTTTAATCAAAATAATCTTGGTTAACCGGGGCTCCATGAGTTATCGAAACTTAGCCAATATTTTTCTGAGTCAGACTCAAGATATTACCTACAAACAGTTTAAGAAAAATCTGATTAAGTATTTATTTTATTATGGTGACAAGTTTTATTCTACAGACTTGATTAGAGACAAAATCATTAATTGTTTAGAAAATTGTTCTCCAGAAAATGACGAAAACAATCTGAATAACAGCCTGCTGCTCAGAACTTGCAATTATCTGATCAAATGTTTCACTGTGGAAAATTCAGGGGAACCTAGCGCCTTATTTTTAATATGTGCTACCCAAATAAATCCTTTAAAACTCGCAATTTTAATGCTAAAGATAATTTTAATTTCGCCCTATTCTCGAAGATATTTAGAACTTTGTTTTGCCAGGTTAATCGAATACTATCAAGATCGAACTACCGCCGAATGTCAGTGGCTAATTAACTTTTTTGAAGTTTCCCAGATCGCCCTAACTATTTATGGAGATACTGTTCAATATAACCTGGTAAATATGTCAGATAAGCATCAAGAAGAACAGTTGATTACTGACCTGAATAACTGTCGAATTTTTTCTCAACATAAACCTTTGAAAAAAAAGCCAGATTAATTGGTGATGGGTGATTGGTGATGGGTGATTGGTGATTGGTGATGGGTGATGGGTGATTGGTGATGGGTGATTGGTGATGGGTGATTGGTGATTGGTGATTGGTGATTGGTGATTGGTTATTGGTTATGATCTAGCAACCCGATCGCTTCCACCGGACGTGATTAATTGCTGAAACCATTGCTGGGAATTGCCCGATCGCATCGACTGATTTTTACCCGCTCAGCTTCGCCGCTATAGCCTTCTGACTTCAACATCCGGCAGATATTGCACCATTGTCAATCAGGCTTTCAGGGGCGGGCTATCAGAGCCCACCCCACAAGAAAATTCACTCTTGGTGGAACAGGCTTTCCCGCTTGTTCCACCAAGAGGTACTCTTCGGTCAGATTCATCCCTATGGTTTTACTCTCAGGATCGATCGCTACCAAAAAATTAGGGCAATTTTCGAGTAGAGTCAAGTTTATATCCCGCTCTGGGCGGCTCATTTTTTCAGCTTGCTGGCGCTGCTCAATTTCGAGTTCCAAACGAGCATTGATTTCGGATAACTCGATCGTGCGCTGAGCTACTTCGATTTCTAGCGTTCGGTTGTAGTCGGCCCATATTTGCGATCGTCCGTTGGCGATCGGTTAGAGCTTGAAAAACATTTGCGAAGGGAGAGATAGCCAAATAGGCCCACAGTGCCGACTATTTGCACGACAAAGGATGGGATTAGAACCAAGCGCAGGGGATTTTTGGCGATCGTGCGCGAAATGTGGCTCCCATCTGAAAGCGACATAGGCTGCTAACTAAGTGCTACCTATTACTTTACCTGTTCCGGCTCGATCGTATTTGCTCATCACCTCTGCTTCGTTTCCAGGGCTTTGAAAAGGCAATAAATCTATGGCATTTGAGCAAGTGCTTTTCCCGCCAACAAAAAAAAGATCGGGCTGATTCATTATTTCCGCAATCCCAACCCGTTTAACAGCTATACAGAAAATTCCCCGCTTGCCTTTACGGGTATAGCGAGGAGTGAGAATAGGTATTCTCGGGAAACATCAAGGTTGGCAGTGGCTTTGATCGAGCCATTGCCATCTTTATAAGTGATACTGTTTTAGGCGCGCCCAGAGCGATAACAGAGCCAACTCTAATCCTTGAAGTCAAAGCAAGTAGTAAGTGCTTAGGCTACATCTTCTTGATCGATTTGGCGCAGGTGAATGTGCTTGCGTCCCAGAGAGATTTCAAATTCATCTCCTGGCTGGAGTTCCATCTGTTTGGTGTAGGCTGCTCCAATCAGTAAGTTGCCGTTAGATTGAACGCTAATCCGATAGCTAGCCGAGCGTCCGCCTCGTCCGTTGCCGTTTTGCTTGCCGTCTAGCTGAATGCCCTCAGCATCAATCAGGGCATTCAGGAATTTCATCATGTTGACCCGTTCTACTCCATTTTTGGTAATGGTGTAGTAGCCACAGGCTCTAGCTTTTTCTTCCTTGGTAAGGTTCTCTAGGTCTTTGACCTTTTTGATCAGACCTTCGCCTTCGAGGGTTTCGATATTTTTCTTTTTAGCCATATACTGAGTCCTGAAATATTCAACTGGTGTACGTTTTTTTTCTCGGTTGCTTTTTGGTTTGGCCAAGAAACTTTAGCTTTATAGCTGGTCATAAAACCATATTACACCGATCGGCCCGAATGTTAACCACTATTATCTAAATATTTTTAACAATGTGCAGTCTTTCTTGAGGAGTAGCTGTCGATGCAAGCAATCTCTAAACTCTGTAGCTTATGCTATCAGCTATCATCTAGCTGAATATTTGCCCCCAATCTTAAAATCCGATGAAGTTAACCGCACGCGGACACTACAGTGTCAAAGCTCTACTGGATCTAAGTTTGCAACCTCGGTTTGGTCCGACATCGGTGAAATCGATCGCGAAGCGACAGGAGTTACCGGCTCCCTATCTCGAAAAATTGCTGATTGAAATGCGACGTGCCGGTTTAGTCCAATCAGTTCGAGGTTCCCAAGGAGGGTATCAATTGGCCCGCGATCCCGCTCAAATCTCTTTAGGACAAATCTTAGAGGCTGTAGGTGAAACTATTGAACCTTTACCTCGACATTCTCCTGACGCATCCCTTGCTGAGGACTGGGTAACATTCAGTTTGTGGAACCGACTGCACAAAAAACTTGCCGAAGCGCTGTACAGTATTTCTCTCGAAGACTTATACTATGATGTCCGAAGTTGGCAAGCAGCCCTTGGGGAAGAAACCAGCTTTATCATTTAGATGGTAAGCTCAAACTCTTCGACAACATACTGATCGCCTGTCAATATGGATCACACACTTGTTATGTACGAAGGTGGCTGTCACTGTGGTGCTGTCCGCTTCCGAGTCGCGGTTGACAAACACGAAGCTGCTGATTGCAACTGTTCTATCTGTCACAAGAAGGGATTTTTGCACCTAATTGTGCCACCAGAACATTTTACATTGCTAAGTGGCGAAGATGTTTTGACAACTTATACGTTTAATACGGGGATTGCCAAACATACTTTCTGCCGGATTTGCGGTATTCACCCGTTTTATCGACCCCGATCGCATCCCGATCAATTTGATGTGAATGTCCGCTGTCTTGACTCAGATGCAATTTCTCAATTTCGCATCATACCCTTTGACGGTGTTAATTGGGAGCAGAACGTGCACCTGCTGCGGGACGAAAACAATCTGTGAACTTAAAACCGTATCTATATAATAGACATCTCCATAAAAGCCAGTCTTGAACAAGCATCCTGCCTGTTCCACAATAAATATGGTCGAGGTCTAATGATGTCGGATGAATTTGCTGTTTTGATTTTAGCTGCTGTATTAGATTACTCGATCGGCGATCCTTGGGGTTGGCCACATCCTGTACAGGCGATGGGTTGGGCGATCGACCGCTATACTCGGCTTGTCTTTAATATCTGGAATCATCCCCCTGGTAAAAGGCCTCACTTGGGCGATCGTCCCCCTGGCGATCGACCTAAACTGCTACTGAGGTGTGCTGGTATAATACTAGCGATCGGGCTGATTCTAGGCAGTTATACTGTCAGTTGGTCGAGCGTGCAAGCTGCTAGTTGGGTGCATCCTCTTTTGGGCCTTGCCTTACAGACCATTTTACTAGCAAGCTGTTTTGCCGGTCGGAGTTTGAGGGCCGCTGCGGAGGATGTGCTGGCACCTCTTTATGTGGGAGATTTAGTCAAGGCGCGAGAACGGTTGAGTCTTTACGTCGGTCGGGATACCGAAAACTTATCCGAGCCAGAAATTCTGCGAGCATTGTTAGAAACTGTAACAGAGAATGCAGTCGATGGCGTGAGTGCCCCGCTATTTTATGCCTTAGTTGGGTTCGCTCTACCACATCTATTATTAAGTGTTGGCAATTTGTCGATCGCCGACTCCTCGATGTCAGTGAGCGCGATCGTCCCCTTGGCGATCGCCTATAAAGCAGCCAGTACATTAGATTCTACAGTTGGCTACAAAGAAGCACCTTACACCGATTTAGGATGGTTTAGCGCCAAACTAGAAGATGTCCTGACTTGGCTTCCTTGCCGATTAACAGTGATTACTTTAGCAGTTATATCGGGGAAACCCCTGTACATTTGGAAGATGTGTCAGAGAGATGCGGTGAAAGATGCCAGTCCCAATTCCGGTTGGAGCGAGTGCGCCTACGCCGCCATCTTGGGAGTGCAACTAGGAGGTACAAATTCCTATCGCGGAGTTGTTAAACACAAACCGCTGTTAGGCGAGCCGACTCAATCTATCACAGCGCAGCATATTTGCCAAGCATTGCAATTAACTCGGTATTGCTTTCTGATTTGGTTGGGATTATCATTGCTTTTTGATGCTTGCTTCATTTTTGTCCGCTGACTGTCGATCCGCCAACAGCCAACAATTAGCAACAGCCACCAATGACTAAAATTATCGAAATTTTATCGCCGGATGAAGTGCGCCGCACTCTCACCCGTATAGCTTCCCAGATTGTGGAAAGGTCAGGCGACCCAGGAGAGTTAGTCCTGTTGGGTATTCATACTAGAGGAGTACCTTTAGCTCAAATTCTCGCTGCTCAAATTGAAGTCCTCGAACAAGTCAAAGTATCGGTGGGTGCTTTGGATATTACGTTTTACCGAGATGATTTGGATCGAGTTGCGATGCGGACACCGGCTAAAACAGAAATTCCCTTTGATTTGACTGGCAAAACGGTTGTGTTGGTAGATGACGTTATATATAAAGGTAGAACGATTCGAGCGGCTTTGAATGCAGTAAATGATTACGGCCGACCGGAGAAAATTTGGTTGGCGGTGTTAGTCGATCGCGGGCACCGAGAAGTACCGATTCAGCCAGATTTTACGGGTAAAAAGTTGCCGACGGCGAAGGAAGAACAAGTTAAGGTTTACGTTCAAGAGATTGATGGGCGCGACGGGGTGGAGTTAATTAAAGGTTGACAACGAAATTAGGGACACGGCAATGCCCATAGGTGTCAACTTAACGTCAAACCCACTCAGAGACTGTTGTTTGACGATTAGAGCTAGATCCCCCCGCATTCTTGCCCCCTACTCCCCCTTAAGAAGGGGGGGACAGGAGTCTTCTCTTTCGTCAACCCCTACTCACACCCTACTCCCTTCTTAAGGGGGATGCGAGGGGGATCTAGACTTATGTAAAAGCGAGAGATACCAAAGCTTTCAGGCTTAAGTTGACACCAATGGGCACGCTTGAGTGTCCCTACAAGGTGATTTTGGGTAGGGACACTCAAGCGTGCCCATTGGTGTCAACTTAACGTCAAACCCAGTCAGAGACTGCTGGCAAGACTATTAAGCCTAGATCCCCCCTAGCCCCCCTTCCCAAGGGGGGGACAAGAGTCTTCTCAAAGTCCCCCTTCTTAAGGGGGATTTAGGGGGATCTGGACTCAGGTAAAAACGAGATTTATCAAGGCTTTCAGGCTTAAGTTGACACCAATGGGCACGCTTGAGTGTCCCTACAAGGTGATTTTGGGTAGGGACACTCAAGCGTGCCCATTGGTGTCAACTTAACGTCAAACCCAGTCAGAGACTGCTGGCAAGACTATTAAGCCTAGATCCCCCCTAGCCCCCCTTCCCAAGGGGGGGACAAGAGTCTTCTCAAAGTCCCCCTTCTTAAGGGGGATTTAGGGGGATCTGGACTCAGGTAAAAGCGAGAGATACCAAAGCTTTCAGGCTTAAGTTGACACCTATGGGCACGCTTGAGTGTCCTAATTTCTTACCGAGTATTTTTCTGAAATATCTTTTGTGAAAATCGGCAGTGCAGGAGTTGAACCTGCCTGGGGCGAATTATGAGTTCGCTGCCTAAACCGCTCGGCCAACTGCCGTTAAATCGCTTGGTGCGATCGAACTTAAAATGAATGATAACATAATTTCCCAGTCCGTGCTAGAACTAGAGAACAAAAATCACAATCTTGGATCTGCTGACCCCGATCGCCACAAAGAAGCGCAAGCTAGAGTCGATCGGGCAAACAAAGCAGTTCTAGGACTTGGCATAAAACTTACAGGAAATGGTACTGAATTCGACGGTAGTGCTGACTCTGATTCTGCTAACTCTGATGTTCGGAGCTGGTGTGACGAGTTCTGTTTGGGGATTTACTTTAGGTCGCGAAGCTTTGACAGGAACGACTCAACCCGACGTTCGCCCCAGCAGTAATGCAGGCGGCAAGCAGGGAACTCCCGCTAAAGGCGACCAAGTGAGCATTTTGAAAGAAAAAGACATTCTGAAAACCGTCAAAGCGCGGATAGAAGGTCGCGATCCAGATAAAACAAAGGCTCAAGGGAATACCAAAGCAGACAAGGCTAGCTCTAAATCAGCTACAGCCAAAAAAACAGCCACTGGGCAAAATGCCAGCGCCAAGTTTCCCATGAACAGTCGCGACGGGGGAATCACCCTGGAAGTGACTGCGGCTAATCAACGAAGCAACTCTATGCTGCTAGACGTGAGCATGAAGAACGAAGGCACCCAAGCTGTACGGTTTCTCTACAGTTTCTTGAACGTCACTGACAATCAGGGCCGGGTACTGAGCGCGACGGCCGAGGATTTGCCGGCGGAACTGCCCCCCAACGGGCAGATCTTTTACGGTACGGTTAGTATTCCGACAGCTTTGCTGGAAAATGCTAAAGAACTTTCGCTGACGCTGACAGATTATCCCGGTCAAAAACTCCAGTTGCAAATAGTTGGCATTCCAGTGCCGAAGTAATAGCAAAAGGCAATAGCGTCGCTGAATTAAGAATTGGAAAATATTTGCAGATGCTTGCCCCTGTTGTGTTCGTGTTAGGGGGATTGTCAACAATTTTAGCTTGCTGCGGGGGAGGCCAAACCGATCGACTGGTTCTCTGGCTCGATCGAGAAAGTTGTTCTAGGCAGGGCTGTGTCACTCCAAGGGGCATTCGCCCGGAGAGTTTAGGAGATGGCTGAGTTGCCTGGGATGACTTGGACAGAGGTGCTGTCACGGTTGCTGTCAGTGCTGCTGCTGATTGCGATCAATGCTTTTTTTGTGGCGGCTGAGTTTTCGATGGTGACGGTGCGCCGATCGCGCATCAATCAGTTAGTTGAGGCCGGCGATGCTCCGGCTCTAACTGTTCAATCTTTGCTGCAAAGTATCGATCGATTGCTCTCGACCATGCAGTTGGGAATCACTCTTTCTAGTTTAGCTCTCGGCTGGATTGGGGAAGATACGATCGCCGTGCTGATCCGAGTTGCGATCGGCTGTTTGCCACTGCCAACTTATATCCAGGAGTCGATCGCCCATTCCTTTAGCATATCCATAGTAACTTTTTTCCTACTAGCTTATCTACAAATCGTATTGGGAGAACTGCTTCCGAAATCTGTAGCGTTACTTTATTCCGAAAAATTAGCCAGAGGTTTAGGCACTCCCAGTTTACTGATTGCTCGTTTATTCAATCCATTTGTGTCCTTGCTCAATCAATCAACTCGATCGCTCCTAGGACTCGCCGGCATTGAATACGATGTCACCCATCGGCCAGTGACTCCCGAAGAACTGCAATTAATTATAGCTACTTCCAGCGAGTCAAGCGGCTTCGGGGCCGATGAGCGAGAATTGCTCAACAACGTGTTTGAATTTGGCGAAGTTTGGGTACAAGAAGTGATGGTGCCGAGGCCCAGCATTGTCGCGCTTCCCAAGACGGCCACTTTTCAAACTTTGCTCTCGGAAATTGCGATTTCCAACCATTCCCGCTATCCCGTGATGGGAGATTCTTTAGACGACATGATCGGCATTATTGACTTCAAACAACTTGCTAAACCCCTAGCTGAAGGTTTGTTATCACCCGACACGCCAATTATAAATTGGATGCGTCCAGTGAGGTTTGTGCCGGAGATGATGCTGCTGGGGGAATTGCTGCCTTTGATGCAGCGTTCGTCGTCAGAAATTGCGATCGTCGTCGATGAATTTGGTGGCATTTCCGGGTTAGTGACACTGCGGGATTTGATTGCGGAAATTATCGGCCACAGCTACGAGTCACCCGACAGCAAAGAAATTGCTGTGCAAGTATTGGACGATCGCACTTTTTTAGTACAAGCGCAGTTAAATGTAGATGATGTGAATCAAATATTGAATTTGGATCTGCCAGTAACTGATGAATACCAAACCATTGGAGGTTTTTTGAGCTATCAGTTGCAAAGAATGCCGGCTGTGGGGGAAGTGTGGCGCTGCGAAAATGTGGAACTGGCGGTGGTTTCTGTTTGCGGGCCGCGGTTGGATCAAATTCAAGTTCAGTTGTTGTCAGGGGCGGCGGGCGATCGAACTTTAGGTGAAGTTGGACAGACGGATGGGGAAATTGTGGGAAAAGGGCGATCGAACTAGCGGGTTGAAAGGTGCGGCGAAATTTTCTAGTTAAGATTTTGATTAAAAGGGCGATCGAAATAGCACAACTCATTAGTTAGTAAAACCTCTAGGTTCGTAGTTGCCCTTTTTTAGCGTCGCATCCCTTATACAATCGGCGCTAAAGCCAACGCCAAGCACAACTACAAACTTGGCAAGCCCTAAATATAAGAAATATCAGTGGGAGCGACTTGATATCCCATCACTTTTACAATCAAATCTCCTCCCTTGAGAAGCTGAGTATCGGCACCAACGATCTGCCTGACAGTACCCATTGCAACTGTGATTTTATCTCCTGCCTGCCAGTTCATAATTTGGGCATAGTCAGATGCACCTCCGCCCTCATAGAAATTAGCCCCATTTTCTGCAACAATGTATTTAACAAATGAATTGGCATCAGCAGAATGATACAAAACATCCACTTCACCAAATCCAATTTTTCCTGCTGAATTTACACCTGCACCGCGAAGTGTATCGGAGCCCGCACCTCCGAAGAGAGTATCATTGCCAAGGCCTCCAAAAAGATAGTCATTCCCTGGCCCGCCAAGCAGCCTGTCATTGCCAGCTCCTCCAAACAAAGAGTCATTTCCGCTACCTCCAGTGAGAGTGTCATTTCCAGGGCCACCGGCAAGCGTGTCATTTCCCAGGCCGCCTGTTATACTGTCATTTCCCTTCGTTCCTCCGATCACAACACCCAATTTTCCCGGACTTAACTGATCTTTGATAGTTGGTGCTGTCAGTGGAATCGGAGTTAAATTAATTCCAGCCGCGATCGAATCAATGTTGTATCCTATATCTGCTAATACTGAAAGATCCAACTTGGTAATTCCCGTATAGTCAGGAGAGTTAGGGTTAGCGTAATTAACTCCAGAACCATACTGGGGGATCATCAATTCTTTAACAGACCGCGTGCTTCCTGCCAGTGTACCTTGAACACTAGCATCAAAATGGTCTTGTTTGCTTAGCTCTTTGGAAAGCGGGACACCATTCGGGGTATTTAATCCTTTGAATACAGGAGGAGTATCAAGATTCCCAGTTGCTGGATTTAGAGTACGCAAGCGGTAAGCTGTTTGATTCTTGGGGCCGAAAAGCAAACTGTTGTCAGTTGTAAAACCTAAAGCGTGTCCAATTTCGTGCAATGCAACTGTATACAGGTCGAAATCTTGAGGACCAAAAACAGTATTAGCACCCCATTTAAAACTCCGATCGGAATTAAAAGATATGGCAGCTACAGATGGTTCAAAATTAATTCCATGTCGTCTTGCCAAAGCATATTCATAATCATATTTGACTGCTGAATCGCCAGGTTTTTGAATGATGAGACCATTCGTTGTGCCGGCGATACCTTTGTCGCCTGGATTACTAGCAGAATACGATTTAGTGCCTACATAAATTCGCAAATCTGGAATAGTATCATTGGGTGCAAGAGTAATAGTTGAAGAGCCAGCACCGGCCGGATTTGCTATAAGTTGGAATGTAGTACCTCCAGGAATTTCATCAAAGTCATCTTTGATATACTTTGCCCATTCAGCAGCAGCTCTTCTGACAGTTTCTTGTGCAGCTTTTCCGTCTGGGGTGGAGCTATTGAACAGTTGCGAGGTTGAGGCAAATTTATCAAAATCTATTTGTATGTTGAATGCCATGACTGCTTCTCCCTGATGTTATGATGCTTGTTGTAGTTAACGTTAACTCATCCGCAACCTAAAAAACATGATTATTTGGAAGATTCATCAACTCTTAACAAACTTGGTAGAATTACTGAGTTTTGTTCCTCGCAAAATAGTTCAAATATCCCTCGTTTTTGGCATAGCTGTGCTCATCACCATAGCAAAATACAATATTCCTGCGTCAGTAGCAGTGTCCAAAGATAGCAGCACTTACCGTACTTTTACTGAGTGGTGTTTAAAGAAAGAAACTCTTCAGCCCGGTACGAGAGATATTGTCAATGAAATGTTGAGGAAAACTGCTACTTCTGACTGCAAAGAAGCTAGCCTGAAACTTTCAGAAATTAAAGACTTCGCACCCTCACTGTCAGACAGTAAAAATGTTGACATCACACCAGTGAAATTCATGACTAACTTAACTATGCTAACTTTGGGCGATCAAATCTCGGATATCAGTCCTCTAAAATTTCTCACCAAATTAGAATACGTTTCCCTCAATGGCAACAAAATTTCCGATCTGGGCCCGCTGAAGTCTTTGACCAATTTATCAGAACTTTACCTCGGTAACAATCAAATTTCCGATCTGGGCCCTCTAAAATCCCTAGTTAATCTATATGAACTCCAGCTCGATCACAATCAAATTTCCGATATCAGTCCACTAATGTCTTTGAGCAATTTAGGCAAACTTTACCTCGACAACAATCAAATTGTTAGTATTAACCCCCTAAAATCCCTCACTAAGCTATTTCATTTATACCTCAGCAACAATCAGATTTCGGATATTAGCCCGATCGAAAATCTCACTAAACTCGTTCGACTAGAACTCGACAACAATCAAATCTCGGATATTAGCCCGCTCAGGTATCTCACTAATCTATTTCCTGAATTAAGACTCCACAACAATCAAATTTCCGATATTAGCCCGCTCGCTTTTCTCACCCAATTAGAAGGTTTGTCGCTTCACAACAATCAAATTTTTGATATTAGCCCACTCAGATATCTCACAAATTTAAATGGGGTATTGCTAATGAACAACCCGATCGCAAATAAATCTTGTCCGTTAAAACCTGAGTCTATTTGTAGATTTTAATAGCGAAAATACAGGTCAGATGCTGGGATTGCTTTCATAAGAGATCGCGAAAGCTAACGCTCTTCTAGTGAGCAATGACAGAAATACGTTCTTGATGCGTAAGTCATATTTAAGCATAAGGCACCGGATCTTGCAATCCCAATTCTTCAAAAGCCGCCAGCCGCAGCCGACAAGAATCGCAAACGCCGCACGCATTTTCTCCGCCGGCGTAGCAAGACCAAGTTTGCTCCCAAGGCACTCCTAATTTGTTACCCAATTGAATAATTTCTGTCTTTTTAAGTTCAATCAAAGGTGTTATAATATTAATAGGTTCTCCTTCCCTTCCCTGCTTTGTTCCCAACCGAAATACTTCCTGCATGGCTTGGATATAATCGAGGCGACAGTCGGGATAGCCGGAATAATCTAAAGCGTTGACGCCGATGTAAATTCGCTGAGCTCCTAGGGTTTCGGCGTAGGCTAGGGCAAAACTGAGAAATATCGTATTTCTAGCAGGAACGTAGGTAATTGGGATGTTTTGGGACATTTCTGTGAGACTGCGATCGATCGGCAATTCGATCTGATTATCCGTCAAAGCCGAACCTCCCCAAAGCGTCAAATCAAAGTTGACTATCTGATGCGCCTTAACACCTGCCGAAAGTGCGATCGCCCTTGCTGATTCCAACTCCCGCCGGTGTCTTTGCTTGTAGTCAAAGGAAATCGCGTAACACTCGCAGCCGTCGGCTTTGGCTTGATACAAAACTGTTGAGGAATCCAGCCCTCCTGATAATAAAATAACTGCTTTCATTTAAAACATCCTCAATCGAATTAGCTTTTATATTTATATCAAATCTTTTGTGAATTGACAAGATAGCAATTCTCAATTTGAACGAACCGCGAAGACGCTCATGACGCGAAGGAAGAGCAGAGAAGATAAGAGAAGATAAGAGAAGATAAGATCAGAGTAAGAGTTCACCTTTGATGGGAGGATTGCTATACAGCAGATTCCACATTTATGAAGGACACCGCGCGATCGATCTATCCCCACCCTAGGGACACGGCATTGCTGTTAGTATCGCGACAATTGTCGCTAGCAACTGCAACGGGAATTCCTGCTGCTTTGAGTTCGTGCAATAGCGTCACTCCCCGCCAGCGTGGCGTACTCTGAGATTGTCTGTCTTGTAGGTAAAGATTGCACATCGGTAAGCTGATAATGCCGATATTTGCTTCTTTGACTAAGGTCATGGTTTCTGTTACTAAGTCTGACGTTTGTACGGTTAAAATGCGGCAGTGTCCGCAGATAATTTGACCTGCAAATTGATGGCGTAAACGGTCACTGAGCGGAGTTGAATTGTTGCTACTTCTCTCAATGTTACTGATTCTGGATCGTCGTTTTCGTCGGTGTGTAAGTCGAGGTTTAAGCCTCGTTCTTGGGCTAAGGTAAAAACTCGATCGAGTTGTTTGTCTAAGTCGGGATTCATGTAGGCAAAACCGCCGAGAATGCCGCCAATTTCAGCAATTTTGTCGGCTAATTTTTCCCCTGCTGGTGTCAGGAAATAGTCGAGGGAAACTAGGCTAACTGCTTGCAAGATTAGCCGATCGCCCCATTTGGCTCGCAACTCTTGAAATACTGCTAAACTAATGGTTCCCTGTTCGCCTGCTGGGTCGATGTGGGTGCGGATGGCTTTGGTACCGTGGGCATAACTGCACTCGATCCCGAACTCCATGCGCCGATAAACATCGTCTGCATTCCAGTTTTTTTGAGCGTCAGCGCCCACAGCTTCGATCGCACTGGCGAAAGTTCCATCGGGATTGGGCGATCGCTCCCAAGCATGACCTTTGTCTAAATGGGTGTGCAAATCCACAAAGCAAGGAAAAACACAAACCCACCGCGCAAATCTACAACTGGGATATCTGCAATTTGGGATGGGGCTTCTGTACTTGCGGGGGTAATTTGGGCGATCGCACCTGCGGCAATTTCCAAATCCACTAAACACAAACCCTCGCCAGTCTGTCTGACTGCGACTGGATCGGGCTTAAGTGCGATCGATTGCGTCTCTGAGAGAGACAGGGGCACGCAAGCATTTTTTAGCAAATAATTAGATGTACTTGGCAACATTCAATTTATGAGTTAATATTTTCTTGATAATTCAGTGCTATCATCTGTAACTATAGCAACCTTTGCAGGAGTTGTAAACATCTATCTTTACCTATTTCTCTATTTGTTGATTTTTCTGTTACCTCTGTATTTGGATTCAACAAAAATATCCACAAATTAGATCAATTTACTAGATAAACTCAGATTTAGCCTCCCAACCAACAGCAGTATCCATAGCAAGAGCAAAATCAAACTGTGTCAAAACTCAAGCATCTAGTTTTAACATCCGATTCGGGAACTTCCGACGCTTCATCTATTCCCATTTGTTGCGGAGAAATAGATCCGCTGAAACGGCGGCCTGTGATTGGTAGCCTCACCAAATCGTCTCACCGTAATGCGATCGGCACTCACTCCGGTTCCTACTCTGTCGATCGGGCACTAGCAGTAGCCAGTGGTACACTCCAAGCAGAGCACCGCCCTGATTTTACCAATACATCTCCCGCCGAACGCATCGGCCCGCACGATGGCGTTGGGGCGACGCCAACCAAATTGTGTCTCTCGATCCCTTTGGGGGTTTGGTTAGGGAAATTTACAGCTCATTATCCCTGCTGGGATACGATATTCGACCGACAATTGCTGTGACAAAAGCTCACATTAATCTGCCGGAACTGCAAGATGCTATTGCCAAAAAGCGGGTGCTAATTGATGGCAAAATAGTTAAAGCAGGAGGGAATTTGGCGGTAACTAAAATCGCGATCGATCCCCTGTGGTATTTGCCAGGAATTGCCCAGGGACTTGGTGTTGAAGAAAACGATCTTCGTCGCGTTCTTTTTCAACAAACAGGGGGAATGTTTGCGGACTTAGTGAGGCGGCCTGACTTGCAGGTTTTATTGCCACCAATTGGCGGAACTACAGTCTATATTATTGGGGATGTCGCGCATATTTCTGACCCACAGAAGCAGTTGGCGGTGCTCTTCCACCACGAGTGCAACGGTTCAGACGTTTTCAGTTCTGATATTTGCACCTGTCGCCCTTATCTAGTACAGGGGATTGAGGTTTGCATCCAAACGGCACAGGCTGGCGGCTCTGGGGTAATTGTTTACTTCCGCAAGGAAGGGAGAGCTTTGGGCGAAGTTACTAAGTTTTTGGTGTACAATGCTAGAAAACGTCAGTCAGGAGGCGATCGCCCTGATGCGTATTTTACTCGCACTGAATGTGTCGCCGGAGTTCAAGATATGCGGTTTCAAGAATTAATGCCAGATGTGTTGCACTGGTTGGGGAACTCTCGAATTGACCGTTTAGTTTCCATCAGCGATCAGAAATACAATGCGATTAGTAATTCTGGCATTCAGGTAGTCGATCGCATTCCCCTTCCTGAACATTCGATTCCCGCAGATGCACAAGTTGAAATCATCGCCAACAGAGCCGCTGGTTACTATACACCAGACAAGGGGCCAGATGCTACTATCCTTGCAGAAACATTCATGACGAGATTGAGGAGATCGATCGGGCACAGGCGCGAGGGATCGGAGGCGAATCGGCGCGTCTTTGCCAAATAAAATTTATTGCTTGTTTTTTTATAAATCAGGGCAGGTTATGGCTAATTTGCGTTCTACTGTGATCGTAAAAACAGATATTTGCGGATATACCGCCAGAGTTAAAAAATTATCTCAGTCGGACTTAAGTAGCTTATTAAACGATCATAAAATTTTTATTTCAGATATTAGCACCAGAAATGAAGGAAGTGTGATTAAAGGGGAAGGTGATTCATTTTGGATGATTTTTCCCAGCGTCACAGCAGCGGCTATGGCTGCCATAGAAATGCAGCAGGAATTGAGGGCTCAGCAGTCTAGCAAATCGAGCGACGAACGATTGGCTATTCGGGTGTCGATTACCTTAGGAGATGTCTTGCACCAAGATAAAGATATCTTTGGGGATACTGTGAATTTAACAGCTCGCATAGAATCTGTCACGCCCCCTGATGAAATATATTTGTCCCAAGCAGCTTGGCTGGCACTCAACAAAGCAGAAGTGCAAACATCCTTCGTGAATGAGTTTGCTTTGAAAGGGATGAGCGAACCTGAAAAAGTCTACAAAGTTGACCAAAGTTATAAGACGCGAATTGTCAAAAATCAAGCAATAATTAAAGCTGAATTGAGAGGTTTTATTGCTTATCAAGAATCCAACTCAATCAAAGATGTTGAATACCTGCTGACAAACTTCGATAATTTTGAAAAAACAATTTGCGAAGAATACGGAGGCACAATTCGGAGTATCGTTGGCGATTCGCACCTTTTAACTTTCCCGGAAGCTCATGCGGCTTTAGCGGCAATGGAAAGTTTGTGCGAAAATTGGAAACTTTTTATTCACGGCAATCACATACCTTGCGGCTTGTCTGTGGGAGTTACTAAAGGAAATTTATATATATTTCGCTCTTGTACTTACGGTAAAGATATTAACATAGCCGATCGACTGGAACATTTAAGTAAAATAGTATCTCCGGGCACAGAAAAAAATTCGGTGATAGTTTCCGATCGCATCAAACGGGAAGTCAGCGGCTCGAAATGGGAATATAAGTTGATCAAGCTCGATAAAAATGCGATCCTAGATAATATTTTGGATTATAGTCAGTTTGACTTTTTTAAAGAAAATGATGTTTATCGGTGTCTAGTTGCATGAACTTGAGTAATAGTGAATTGGAGACTGTGGAAGATCCGATCGCACCTAGTGCTATTCGCCAAAAGTGCGAGGAGAGGGGGGAGAGGGAAGAGGGGGAGAGACGGGCTACCAATGCCCTATGCCCTATGCCCTATGCCCTATGCCCTATGCCCCACTCTCCACATCTCTAGCGACAGGTGCGATATTTGATGTGATAAACCAAACCACGGTGAGCCAAATCAAAAGAGTCAACGGTGGCCATACCAGCACCACTGGCAGTCATCGCAGCATTCACGCGCATATTTATACTGTCACCGCAACGAGACCAAACATCTGCTACGGTTGCTAAGCTGTCTCGAACGTTATAGTTAGTTTCGCCGTTGAAAGTCCGGGAAAAAACTGGGCCACGGGTGCCAGCGAAAAAGTATTCTGCTCGTAGATTTCCGCTGGTTTTTGGTGCGACATAACCACGATAATCAGCATCGTAGAGAGAAATCTGGAAGCCTTGGGGTACTTTGATCGGAATGCTCAGATTACAGCTTTTCCGCTTTTCTGCTGAGACATTTCCCAGGGCTGCAAACTTATCAAATAGAATGGTTAGTTCTTGACCGTCGGGGCTGACGCTGACACTGGCGGATCTGTCGGGGCAACCACTACCACCATAGCTTGCGCCTAAAATTTGAACTTGTTGGGCCAAGGCGGGGCTAATCGAAGCAGACATTAATGCTGCGGCCAGTAAGAGTTTTACAAACTTCATGGATGTTCTCCTTAATCAATTAAGTTTTGTGTGAGAATCACCCCGATCAATTGAATCAGCAAAATTTAGGTAATCCCTGTTAAACTAGGAGATTATAAGTCTTATTTTCTCATCTTAAAAACTAGGAAAACCTAGAGGATGATCTAAATGCTAGTACCTAGCTCAGTGCTTTTTCGAGGTGTGGAATTCATCGAAAAAGATTGATTTTTTGCTTTGACTTTCTAAGATTCATGCCAGCTAAACAATGTTCCGGAAGATCCGAGGCCAAAATCCGGCTCTTCCTGGAAAGGAAGAGCCTAGTAACCAGAGAACTCTCTCTGGAGTTTCGGGTGACTAAGACGGTAACAGAGCGAAGTCGCAGTGGACGATTGTTGAGACGAATAGCTGGTAAAAGTATAGTCATTTATTACAGTGCCGTGGGAGGCATGAAGTCCCTCCCCTTTCGCTTTCACTTCGAGCGGATTAACCCTTCTAAAGCTGAACTACGCAGCTCTCTATCAAGAGTGCTAAACGCATTTGGGATTGCTTTTCTCAAAATATTGTAAGACCCGTTAACATCGGCGTTAATCAATCGATCCTTCTAACTATATGATACTACCATTATCTATTGATGCTTACAATCTTAATGAAGTTTTACAATACGGCTATGTTGTACCGGGACTGGGAGATGCTGGCGATCGGCTTTACGGCAAGAAGGGGATGGGGTTGGGGGATGGGGTTGAGGGAAGTACAAAGGTAATATCAAGAAAGAATGTTGCTCAAGATTAATCATTAAATATTAACGCCCCGGCATTAATTGACGAGCTTGTTTTTGGCGGTCTTGCTCCTTTTTGACCTGTGCTCAAATGATTGTCTGCTGTATAGGTAAATACATTCATTTAAATATCAGTGTATTAACATAAGTCTTGGTTTGATAGTGTTTTACAACCTAAATTGTAAGAATCAAACTTCCAGGAAAACCGATCGCACGCACAGATTGCAGGAAGTTTTCAAGTGACATTCGGAAATTGCATTGATTAAATGTATTTACTGCATATGTTGGGTAAATATTATGTATTTACTGCTAATACTTCCTGCAATTAGTTCATAGAATAGATCTATGATGCTGACGGCTGGCGATCGACTACTAACATTTTGTGGACGAGGAAAAAAAATGGAGACTACAGTACAGAAGGAAGCCCCCCACCAACCTGTTGAGGAAGTTAAAATTAACACCACCAACAGTGTTGATTTTGAGCTTTGGGCTAAAGCAGTTAAACGCCAGATGATTGCAGCACTCTCTAAAAAGGGCGAGAGCTAATATCTCAAGGGTTTTTGTGTGCAAGTTTTGTAAAGTGAATTAACAAAATTGTTGTTTACTTTGTTGTCTGCGAGGACGAGATCTAGCTGGCTTCTGCTATTTTTTGTCCTCAATTGAGAGGGTGAAAGAGGGGGAAAGAGGGGAGAGAATAAACTCTCAAATCTCCCATTGTTAATGTTGAATGTTTAATTGTTAATTGCTTAAGGAACGAGATTCCCAAAGTGGCGACGACGGCAATGATTTGCTGTTTGGCAACCAAGATAGTGATTCTTTGTTGGGTGGTGCGGGTAATGATACTCTATTTGGGGGGGCCGGCGATGACTCGCTGTTTGGCGGAATCGGTGATGACTGCCTTTCGGGCGATCGGGGCCGAGATACTTTAACTGGCGGCACCGGGAATGACACGTTTGCGATCGGTCGTTTGACAGATGGGGACGTGATTACAGACTTTACTGATGGTGGCGATCGAATTCGCTTGAGTGCCGGTCTTACCTTTGCTGAACTCACAATTTCCGCAGGCACTGCCGGAACTTCGCCTAGTACAATTATTCAGCTTACAAGCACTAAGGAAACTCTGGCACAATCAACAAACAACAAACAACAAACAACAAACAACAAACAACAAACAACAAACAACAAACAACAAACAACAAACAACAAACAACAAACAACAAACATCAATCAACAAATCATCAATCAACAATCAACAATCA
>JAYFMW010000023.1:0-32035 GCA_042408215.1 Microcoleus sp.
TTAAGGATTAGCAAAAGTATTGATTTCGCCACCACCAATATAGCGTCCCGGAGTCATTGAACGGGGTGTCGCAAAAGACTGCGGTTGAGTTGACTGCACACCCTGATTAGTGTTTTGGGGAACAACTCCAAAACTAGGCTGGGAAGGTAAGTTGAGCTGATTCGGTTCAACTGGTTGAAATTGAGAATTCGCTGAGTTGGGAGAGAATTGAGAGTCCTGGATTTTGCTTCCCCCAATAGCACTCGGAAACGATGATTTCCCCACATTGGGAACTACCGGTATAGGCGAAGGTGTGGCCAGTTGAATTGGAGCTGGTTGAGCGATGGGTGCGTCGCCGAATAAGTTAGTTTGGTAAGGATTTTTGGGCAAAGCCGAAGTTGCAGGCTGTGCAGTAATTGCGGGGATGTTTGGTACTCTCAAATTTAACCCTGGAAATGATTCAGGCACTGTTGCTCCCTGGTTTAAGATTGGTTGAGAGTCGTTAATCGTAGTATTTGTCGGTGCGGTCATGGGGGGAAGTGTAGTCGGAATATTCACAGGATTTGCCCCATTTTGAGCTGTAGCGATCGTTGGGACTAAATTGACCTGATTTGTCACCGGCGAGGTGGTGGTCGGTCGATCGAGCAATTGACCCTCCCTTGCAGTTTTCTGAGTCGAAGTCCCCGTTGCCGAAGTGCTAGCAGCGATGTATTTTTTCATGGCTGCTTGTAGCGGACTCAAAGGCAGAGGATTTTCGTTTTGTTTACCTGAATTACTCACACCCAGAGTAGCCGATAAGGTTGTTGTGGCTGTACCTCCAGACTCAGGGGCGATGGTTTTGCTCCCCGACGAAATCTGGCCACCGTCGCCAGAGGGGCTCAAAGCTGCTGTCGGGTTTGAACTTGGCCAGCTTGAATTTGGCGGGTTATTGTTGGTTGTCCCGATCGCAGGATTTGCTAAACTTGGCCCTGTCAAAAGTGTTCTGCTTGTCGCCTGCTTGGGCGCGGTGGATGCCGATCGAATTTCCGAGCCTCGATCGCGATTTTCGTCGAATAAACCTTTGCCTTCAACTACTGATGAATTTAACACACCGAACTCTGAATTAGAGCGATTGAACTGATTGACTAGCACCGGTATGGTGTCGATTTCAGCAGCAATTGCGCTATCTTCAGCAGACAGAAGATCCGTTGAACTTGGACTATTTGAGGCTGCTACCTCTTCGTCATCTATGTTCAACCTTTCTGGATTTACGGATACCTCCCAAATAAACACACCTCCCGCACACAAAACTGCTAGCGGTACCCAAACCGTAGGCTGCATCCAGTAGCGCAACCGCGCTATCAGATAGCGGATAGATGTAGGTAATCGGTTAAAACTTGACATAGTTTTGCTGTCATTGCGAGCGCGGACTTAAAACAAGTTTTCCTAATCTACTATATCATCTTGGTTGTTTTCGCGGCCTACGCATACAGCGCTCGGATGGATGCGACTGCGATCGCCACAAGCTTTTGATTAAATATCTAACACATATCTCACAGATATCTACAAGATCTCAACTTCGATCGAGCACTGGTAGAAATATCTGTTGCTTTCCTCAAATCAAGCGGGCATCAGGATGATAAAATCCGACTGAACGAAGTGTTGAGCCTTTCCGGCGACGCGGGCGATCGACCTTAAAGCATCCCAGTCAAACTCAAGTTGGCAATTGCTGAGAAAAACATCCCAGAAAAGTTGAGAGCAAATTCGATGAAAAAATTAGTAGAAGTATTAGCAAGTAAGGAAGAACTCATACAGCGCTCACTGTCAATTGTGCGATCGCAAATCCAAACAGCCATCGCAGCACGGGGGCAATGTACGATCGCCTTAGCCGGCGGAAGCACACCAGAGCCACTTTACAGGGCGATCGCAGCCCAAGACCTGCCTTGGGACAAAATTCACGTTTTTTGGGGCGACGAACGCTACGTTCCCTCATACCACCCAGACAGCAATCAAAAAATGGCGCGCCTCGCATGGCTTGACCAAGTAAACATCCCCCCCAGCAACATCCACCCCATGCCCACAAGCGCTGCCGACCCAGCCGCCGACGCCAGGGCACACCAAACCGAATTGCAGCAGTTTTTCCAAGTATCAGAGGGCGAGTTTCCTGCTTTCGACATCATTTTATTGGGAATAGGGGACGACGCCCACACAGCCTCTCTCTTTCCGCACACAGAAGCCTTGCAAGTGCGCGACTCCCTGGTAACAGTCGGCAACAAAGACGGTCAACCCCGCATCACCTTTACAGTCCCCTTAATTAACAAAGCCCGGTGCGTCATCTTCATCGTTGCAGGGGCCAGCAAACAACCAGCACTCGCTCAAATTTTTGCCCCCGCAGCCGACGCAATGACCTATCCATCCAGACTAATTCAACCAGAGGGCGAACTTTGGTGGTTACTAGATGCGGCCGCAGGCGCATCGCAGTAAAACAGCCTCGGTAGCCTGGGGTGATAGCGGTGGGAGTTTGCCAACATAGTCAGTAGTATCACTAACTAAATCTTGCCCGTCATCGCTCCCGTCACCGCAGTTCGGCAACTTGCTAGCAAAGCGCGAAGCAAGATCAGAATTGTGGCGGTTAAAGTTAAAATTTGACCGTATACTCAAATATTTTTATGAGGCTGATTCTAAAATCTGGCCGATAGCAAGGAGAAATCGATGATTGTCTGTCCCAATTGCAATCACCAGAACCCCGATGGGGCCAACCAGTGTGAGGCTTGTTACACGCCTTTACCCATTACCGCCAGTTGCTCGAACTGCGGTGCAGCGGTTCAGACAGATGCGGCCTTTTGCGGTCAGTGTGGTTTTAACTTGCGTCCGGGTTCCTCTGTTCCAGAAGTTGAAACAACGCCCGTAGCCACATCGTCTGTCGGGCCGACAGTGGTCTCACCACCCCAGCCTGATTTAATCCCACCTCAGCCCCTGGTGGCACCGGAACCTCTAGTTACTGCAAATTTCGAGCCGAATTTGGCAAAAACTCCCCTTAGCATTCCTACTCTTCCCGAACCGCCACTTCCACAGCCGCCACTGTCGCCACCAGTTCCTGTTACCACAGAAGCGGTGGCAACAGCAGTCAATACCTCTCCCCCAGTGGCTAGCCAACCTGCTGTGGGTGTGGCAAAAACTCAACTGCAACAGCAGTCGGCGCGGCTGATACACGTTCAGACAAATACGCCGATCGAATTACCTCACAATCTGTCTGTGATTCACATAGGCAAGCCGAATGACTTAGTGCCACCGGATATTGACGTTTCTGGATTGGCTAATTCAGAGATAGTTTCTCGGGTACACGCCAATCTCCGAGTGGAGGGAGATGCTTGTTACCTAGAAGATGTTGGCAGTTCCAACGGCACTTACGTCAACAATACTCCACTGCCAAAGGGAAATCGACACCGGTTGCGAGGGGGAGACCGCATCTCTCTCGGCAAAGGAGACCTGGTTACTTTTCTATTTCAACTCTCTTAGATCGAGTTTGGATTGGGCGATCGAAAGTCGAAAATCTAAAATCGCATCTTGATGTGCTCTACCACAACTCAATGCAGCCAATGTGATTAAGCTGACCTTGCTACATCCACTCCAGTCTATACCTGTTCGCAGTTGGAGCTTTGAAGACGAACAGGTCATCCGGATCGGGCGATCGACCGAAAACCAGGTGGTTCTTTTCAGCGCGGTGGTTTCTCGCCGTCACATGGAATTGCGGCGCACCGGCCTAACTTGGGAACTGATCAATTTAGGTGTGAATGGCACTTACCTCGATGGTAAACCGATCGCTAAGGTTCCGGTTGTGGACGGTCTGATCGTTCACTTGGCTCATTCGGGCCCGATCATTCAAATCAACGTTGACCCGAATCAGTCCTCAGCCCAGTTAGCCAAAATTAGGGTCAAGCCTCCTGATGCTCAGGCAATTCATGCTCCCCCAGGGGCCGCTCAGATTAGCACGATTCCGGTTCCAGACCAAAAAGAAACTGGCACTTCTAGGGAAGAGGAGGAGTTAACGGAGACAGACAACAGGCTATATTATTCTTCCGAAGACTATTAACTCGCTGTCTTGGGTGTCAACAGTTGGCGTAATAGCTTGTAAAAGTATAGTCATTTATTACAGTGCCGTGGGAGGCATGAAGTCCCTCCCCTTTCTTTTTTACTTCGAGCGGATTGACCCTTCTAAAGCTGAACTACGCAGCTCTCTATCCCATTGCACAAGGCATTTGGGATTGCTTTTCTCAAAATATTGTAAGACCCGTTAACATCGGCGTTAATCAATCGACCCTTCTGACTATATGATACTACCATTGTCTATTGATGCTTACAATCTTAATGAAGTTTTACAATACGTAGGTTTTGCTTGAGAGAATCTCTGTAGACAGATACAGGAAAAAACTTAAAATTTACACAACAACGGTTGACACCCCCGCCGTCTGAGGATTCACCCCCCAGTTATACAGGCGTTTGAGAAACTTGACTTCTTGTCTAATTACTAGAAACGGAAATATTGGAGTATATTGGAGCAAGTCTCTACAGTAACTTAAATCCAATGACTTATCTTTCTCCATTTCAAGTGCAAAAAAAATACGGCTATCATCCTAAGACTTTGGCGGATTGGGCTGACGCCGGGAAAGTTGAGTTCATTCGCTCCAAGGGTGGACACAGGCGCTACTTAGAATCCAGCCTAACTGGACTGGGTTCTACAGTGGTGAATGAACATATCGTAATCTACTCTAGGGTTTCAACCCACTCACAAAAGGTTGACCTAGAAACTCAAGTCGCCGCGCTTCAGAAGGTCAGGCTGGGTGAATCTATCCAAGAGATTGGTTCTGGTATGAACTTCAAGAGGAAAAAGTTTCTAAACCTGATGGAACGAGTGGGACGCGGCGAAGTTTCTGAAATCGTTATCGCTCACAAAGATCGCTTGTGTCGATTTGGTTTTGATTTTGTCGAATGGTATTGCACCCAGAATGGTTGCAAAATAACGGTTCTAGGGAAAACAGAATTGTCACCTCCTGCGGAATTAATGCAAGATTTTATGACAATCATGCACTGCTTTAGTAGTCGCCTGTATTTTCTTCGTAGATATAAAGACCCCATTCTTAAAGAAAAGGTGAATGCTGAAGACAAACCGGAAAATACTATTGACGAATCGGAGTGCATAGGAGTATCATTGTAGTAATCCAGGAAACATCATTGGTCGAAAGATCCTAAAACGTCTTGTTTTTTGGAGAAATTACGAATTACGAATTACGAATTAGGAATTACGAATTACGAGTTGTTTTTTGGAGCAATTAGAAATTCCGAATTAGAAATTACGAATTCCGAATTACGAGTGGTTTTTTGGAGGAATTAGGAATTAGAAATTCCGAATTCCGAGTGGTTTTTTGGAGAAATTAGAAATTCCGAATTCCGAGTGGTTTTTTGGAGAAATTACGAATTCCGAATTCCGAATTCCGAGTGGTTTTTTGGAGGAGTTAGGAATTAGAAATTCCGAATTCCGAGTGGTTTTTGGGAGAAATTACGAATTCCGAATTCCGAGTGGTTTTTGGGAGAAATTAGGAGTTAGGAATTAGAAATTCCGAATTCCGAGTGGTTTTTGGGAAAAATTACGAATTCCGAATTCCGAGTTGTTTTTTGGAGAAAATTACGAATTCCGAATTCCGAGTGGTTTTTTGGAGAAATTACGAATTAAGAATTACGAATTCCGAATTCCGAGTGGTTTTTTGGAGAAATTCCGAATTCCGAGTTGTTTTTTGGAAAAATTAGGAGTTAGAAATTCCGAATTCCGAGTGGTTTTTTTGGAGGAATTATAAATTACGAATTCCGAATTCCGAGTTGTTTTTTGGAAAAATTAGGAATTATAAATTCCGAATTCCGAGTGGTTTTTTTGGAGGAATTATAAATTCCGAATTCCGAGTTGTTTTTTGGAAAAATTAGGAATTATAAATTCCGAATTCCGAGTTGTTTTTTTGGAGGAATTATAAATGAGAAATGATCGATTAGAAATTAGGAGTTAGGAGTTACGAATTACGAGTTGCTTTTTGGAGTAATTCGTAATTCCTAATTCGTAATTCCTTCCCGATTCGCGTCATGTAGCTCCTAGGAAGCGGGATTTAGGAAAGATTGCAATCAAAATGGGCTCCACAGGGATTATTTCCCGTGGATTCGCTAAAACAGCATGGGACTCTCTATCTGCTAGAGAGATTGAATATTCTAGGGCTGTATCTCGTGAACTTGTTGAGTTGGCAAATCATTGGCGGTCTGATGTAATTAGTTTTGAATACCTTGGAAGTTTGCGACCCAAACGCGAGAAGTATTCAAGACGCTCAAATCAGAAACGTGCTTATACCAATTTTTTATGAGGCTGCACATATCCCGATCCCCCCAGCCCCCTTAAAAAGGGGGAGCAAGAATTCAAAGTCAACCCCTACTCACACCCTACTCCCAAGGGTGCGGGGGATTTAGGGGGATCGGGATATGTGCAACGACCTATTAAATTGGTATTACTGGTTGAAAGGCAAAATCTATGAACAAGTGAAACGAATTGCCGATCGAGATTATGCAATCTTAACAACTCGCGTTAGCCCCATGAATACAAGTCGCCTTACCCCGTGGGGCGATCGAGTTTGGAGAGGATGCAAATTCCCCTCAACTCCACTTGAATTTGATGGCTATCAAAATGGTGCTGCATTAGTCGCAACTGTTGATGGGTACAGAGCTGCGTAGTGGCTTGAATCCCGATCGTCATCTGGCGTTAAAAGCAATCAAGCGTAACCTCCGGGAGGCTACGCTTAATCTGAAAAGCTAGACGCAGTAATGCTTTGGCTGTACAATCAAACTAGAACGGTGTCAGCGCGACTACCACGAAAGATTGTACGAGGCTTGGGTAAACTGCCTCAAGATTCCTACTTCACTACGCTCTATTTGGCCGTGGCTCGTCCCACAAGCTGAAGGAAGCGACTACAGAGGAGTCGAAAAAGTGAACTTTAGTGGAATATTGTGATTTATTTCGATTTACTCCGACTAGGGGTAGCGAGCAGCAAGCAAAATAACTCAACATTTGTGGTAAAACCTTTACAAATCTCTTGATGGTATGCTATGTTTATACTATTGGGGTCAAATTTATGTTGAGGCAGAAAGTTGTTCGTGTTACAGCCACCGAGTTTGAACTTGAAGATGGGTCAATATTCCCTCATGCAGTTGAGTTGGAAGATGTGCCTAGTCCAGAAGAGTTTCAGAAGTTCTATGACCATTGGTTTTCTATCTTTGAGGATTTAGCCAATGGAGAAACTTCTGACGATCGGACAAGTTGCCAAGCAGCTTAATGTTACAGTTAAGACTCTGAGGCTGTGGGATGAAGAAGCTAAATTATCTGCCATACGGACTCCTGGTAAACATAGAATGTATCGAGAGTCCGATATTGCAAAGTTTATAGGCACTTATATAGAAGATAAATCAGTTGAGTTACCAGTCTGTGTTTACTGTAGAGTTAGTAGCCATGACCAGAAGCAAAAAGGTGATTTAGAGCGTCAGCAAGGCAGAGTTTTAAATTACTGCGCCAATAAAGGTTACAAGGTTGAATATTCATTGGCAGAAGTTGCTTCTGGTATGTCTGATACTAGAGCTAAGTTGCATAAATTGTTCCGGCTTGCGATTGATCAGAAGATTTCCCAACTAATCATTGAACATCGAGATAGACTGTGCAGATTTAACTTTGAAATATTTAAGTTATTTTTCGAGACTCATGGTGTTGAAGTTGAATATATGGAAGAGACTTTACCTAAAACATATGAAGCTGAGTTAGTAGAAGATATGCTGTCACTAATGTCTTCTTTCTCAGCTAGGATTTACGGCAAACGTTCGGCCGAACGAAGGAAGAAGAAATGATTTTAGTAGAGAGACACATCATTAAACAATCCCATCAGCATTGGCAGTCCATAGATCGACTATCTTTCTTATCTAAGAATCTCTACAATGCAGCTAATTACATCTGTCGTCAATACTTCTTTGCTAGTAGTAAGAAATATAGTCTCACCGACTTATATCATCTGATTAAAAATTCAGTTGACTATCGTGCGTTACCGACTAAAGTTAGCAAACAAATAATTAAGCGTCTGGTTTCTACTTGGACAAGTTATTTTGAAGCTCACAAAGAATGGCATCAGCATCCTGCTAAGTTCTTAGGTCAACCCAGAATACCAAGATATAAAGATAAAATCAAAGGACGCAATCTAGTTATCTACCATCACGAATCAGTTTACCAAGCTGAACTTAAGAAAGGAATCTGCCATTTATCGATGAGTGAGATTAAGATTCCCACTAAAGTAGATAACATTGTCGAAGTGAGATTAGTACCTCGTGCCACTTGTTATGTAGTAGAAATAGTCTATTACAAGCAGGAGCAACAACGAGCGTCTAGTCATTATGTGGCTGGTATTGACCTTGGCTTAACTAACTTAGTAGCCCTAACTTCAAACCAACCAGGTTTCAGACCGATTCTGATTAATGGACGACCGCTCAAGTCGGTAAACCAATTTTATAACAAGACTAAAGCTGAATTACAAACTCAATTAGATGGGGAGCGTAAAACAAGTAAGAGAATTCAATCTCTGACTGCCTATCGCAATCGCTATGTTGACAATTATCTGCACAATACAAGCAGAAAAGTTGTCAATTTACTACAAGAGTCGGAGATTGGTATCTTAGTAATTGGTAAGAATGAGAACTGGAAACAGAATCTGAATATAGGTAAAAGAAATAATCAGTCATTCACACAGATTCCCCATGCAAAATTAATTGACCAAATTACATATAAATGTCAATTAGCAGGAATCAAGGTCGTAGTCACTGAAGAGTCTTATACTTCAAAGACGAGTGCTTTAGATTTAGAAACACCCCGCAAACATAATACCTATTTGGGTAAACGTGTTAAGAGAGGCTTGTTTCAATCTCAGTCAGGAGTCAAACTCAATGCTGACGTTAATGGTTCCTTACAAATAACTAGAAAAGTATTCCCTAATGCCTATACAGTAGAAGGGATAGCGAGTGCAGCCGTTGCACCTTTAAAGGTAACACCTTTATTAAGTGTCAAGAGTGAGCAAATGAAGATTTGTTCAGTTTAACACGAACGGTTACTCTCAGGTATCGAGTTAGATTTATTGCTATATTTTGATAACATCAATGATTACCTTAACCCTCCTGCATCCTATCCAGTCCGTGCCTGTTCAAAGTTGGTGTTTTGAATCCGAATCGGTGGTTCGGATCGGTCGATCGAACGACAATGATGTGATTATTTACAGCGCTGTCGTTTCCCGCCACCATGTGGAGCTGTGGAATCATCCTTCAGGCTGGGAAATTATTAATTTTGGTGCTAATGGCACTTATGTAGACGATCGCCCGATCGCTCAGGTGTCAGTGGCGGATGGGATGACGATTCGTTTGGGCAATTCCGGCCCCAAAATTCGGATTCGGGTGGGCGTGACGAATCTCGAACCGGGCCAAGTAAAGATGCCACTGAAACCATCGCCCCCCGCCAAAATGTACGAACCTCCAAAAGAAAGGCGAACTGCTTTACCTGTGAATCTGGCCATCATCCATGACGATGAAGCAGGGGCGTTGACTCAAACCGATTTTGATTGAGTGGCTGCTATTCCTATGAGCAAGCTCAAACAGGCAAGCTTCCAGAAACACCTCTTGTCAAAAGTTATGAGTTTTATTGCTTAGTTAAAAACTCATAAGCTCAAATCCGCGCTTCATCGTCGGGCGTAAAGTCGAGTCAAGTGGCAACCAAATATGCAGGGCAGGAGTCAGGAGTCAGGAGTCAGGAGTCAAGATGCTTAACTATTAAGGGTGGAAGCAATCATTAATATCATGTCCGCCGGGGCTTCTGCTAGATCAGAGCAATTTTCACTTCTTTGATAAAATATTCGACTCACTGTCAACCGTCAACTGTCAACCGTCAACTGTCAACCGTCAACCGTCAACCGTCAACCGTCAACTGTCAACTGTCAACCGTCAACCGTCAACCGTCAACTGTCAACCGTCAACCGTCAACCGTCAACCGTCAACCGTCAACCGTCAACCGTCAACCGTCAACTGTCAACCGTCAACTGTTAACAATCATTGCTGAGTGCAACCGGAATCGATATAACTCCTAACTCGCAACTCAACTATCAGACTTGCCCTTCTACAGATAATATTGGGGGGCGATCGCTCACAAATACCTCTGTTTCGTTGCCGGCCCACTGACGGTAATCTAAGAGTAACTGGTACATCAATCGCTGTTTGATAGTCAGCAGTACACTCTTGAGCAAACCGTTGCCCGTTGCTTCTAAAATCGGTTTGGGTGTCAGCCAAAAAAGTGGCGGCATCTCTACTCCCACTTCCAAATCCGCTTTTCCCTTGAGATAAGTTGTCCCCCCGCTTTGATGCGGTGACAACTGCCCTTTGAGATTGAGAGCAAAGCGATCGTTAATGTAATCCACGCCCCGAATTTCGCAGGCGACAGACTCCAAATTGATTGTGCCGTCCGACTGCGCCCACACCCTCATGTCTACTGTGGGTTGAATGCTCAGCATCATAAATTCTAACGGCCGCATTTTTAGCCGAAAACATTCATCACTTAGCTGCTCAGTGCGACTTCGATCGACTAGGGCGTTCACAAGTCGCCGGGGCTGACGCAGATAATGTTGAATGGGAACCCGTTCCTCTGGTACGGCTATCTCAACGGATTGGGAAGCATTAAACCGGATATACATGAGAGGATGTCAAAATATAGGATTCGTCAGAATATCTTAATAAAGTTTCGCCCTGATTGGGTGACATAGGTCAGGCGGCGAGCAATGTCATCCGAGAAATAACGGAGAAAAGCTTTCGAGAAATCAGTAATTTCCCCATGATACTTGCCCGTCGATCGGAGTTAAGCAAAGAGTTGTAACGTAAAATTGTCAAATTATGAAAATTTCGTTAGCGAAGCCCTCGAAGAGGATCGCACATCTGGGCCCTGTTGGTACTAATGCAGAAACAGCCGCTCTGGCTTATCTCAAGTGGTTGAGCGAAGAAACTAACTCCGAATGCACCCTCTGTCCTTATTCAACCATTTCCCAGGCGCTAGAGGCATCTGCCTGCGGACAGGTTGACTATGCAGTTGTGCCGGTGGAAAATTCGATCGAAGGTAGCGTGACGGTGACGCTAGATACGTTGTGGCGACTCGATCGGCTCCGCATTCAACACGCCTTAGTGTTACCGATTTCCCACGCCCTAGTATCAAAAGCTCAAGGTTTTAACGAGATTCAAAAAGTTTACTCTCACCCGCAAGCCCTTGCTCAGTGTCAGTTGTGGTTGGGGAAGTTTATCCCATCGGCTCAGTTGATTCCGGCAAATTCAACTACCGAAGCATTGCAGTACCTGGATGATAGAAGTATAGCGGTGATTTCTGCGCCCAGAGCAGCTCAACTTTACAATTTGCCAGTGTTAGCTCACCCGATTAATGATTATCCCGACAATTACACTCGATTTTGGATACTTGGCAGGGGTGTTGAAGAACTTGGAAATGCCGGAGAATCCGATCGCTCATCTAAATCGGCCGCCAGCTTGAGCCTCGATGCTGAGCCATCTAATTGTACTCACACGTCGCTAGCTTTTAGCGTGCCCGCCAATATGCCGGGAGCGCTGGTAAAACCTTTGCAAGTATTTGCCAGTCGGGGTATTAATTTAAGTCGCATTGAATCTAGACCGACTAAGCGATCGCTCGGAGAATATCTTTTCTTTATGGACATTGAAACCGACGCTTGCCAAGCATTAGTTCGTGAGGCACTAGAAGAGTTAAAAATCCACACTGAAACTTTAAAAATCTTTGGTTGCTACAGTGTACTGTCAGTAGTGTAATTTTCAGTAAAACTCATGAGCCTAGGAAGATGAATGCTGATGAACTTCTGAAGCGATCGGCAGCCGGGGCAAGAAATTTTCATGAAACCAACTTAAAAGAGGCTTCTTTGCAAGCAGCTTTCCTAAGTCATATTTGTCTCGCTTGTGCCAATTTGAAAGAGGTCAATTTAGCTTGGGCAGACTTAAGTTGGGCAAACTTAATAGGTGCAAACCTCAAGAATGCTTGCCTGCTGATGACTGAACTCAATTGCGCTAATCTAAGCAGAGCAAATCTAACTTTAGCGAGGTTGACAGGGGCTGACATGATTGAGGCAAACCTGGAAAACGCCAACTTGGGCGACGCAAAAATGATTGGTGTCAATTTGACCCGGGCTAATTTGTTTGGCGCCAACCTCATGGAAGCTAACCTCATCGACGCTTGCTTGCAGGAAGCAGATTTGAGACAAGCAAATTTAACTGAGGCCAAACTTCGGGGAGCGAATTTGCAACGCGCTAATTTGAGTGGGGCCTGTTTATATGAAGCAAATCTTCAAAATGCAGATTTGACAGGTGCTGACTTACGCGGTACTAACTTGAGCGGGGCATTTTTGTGCGGCGCTAATCTGGAAGGAGCTAAGTTAGATGGGGCAGATTTAAGTGGTTCAATACAATTTTGTTTCAGACAAGTCTGACAGCAATTTGGCAGTAAAGAATCTGCAAGCTAAGGACTAAAAAATATGTTGTTTATTTCGCTGAAAGGTGCAGTTAATTTGCTCTTGTACCTTGGCAAAATGCAACTGCATCTTGAGTGTTTCTTTCTGAGAATTAGCTTCAGTAAGCAACAAATTCGGTGCAATTTGTTGAGGAGTTTCAAATATTAGTTGTGCTTCTGACAACTGTTGATCGTTGTTTTTTTCTGCGAGATTGAGGATTGCGATCGCAGCGACAGATTGTCCTAATATTTTTTGATGGCAATCGGCTGCTGTTTCTGAAGCAGCAGGTACAAATGCCAGTAACTTTTCTGTGGCGATGGAACTCAGCTTTTGTCTGAGCAAATTGCAGGCCGCCCGCTGCAATGGCCCTGTTTCGCTTTGACAAATCTTGATGATTTTTCAGCCTGCATCGCCGGAATTCAAAGTTTCTTTCAAGGCTGCAATTCGATGTTCGCTAACTGAACTAGACAGCCGGTGTTCAACTCCCGCTAGTCCGCCGATCGCGACACCACAGGTGGCATTTGACCGCCTCTAACTGCACTGCCTATGATTTCGGTCCATCGATATTTTCTCACACAAACTTACTCCTGAATCACAAGCTGTCGGGCATCTAAATTGTATTTTTCGGGCGGGCGGGACACCCCACAAAAATTTGATTAAACTTGACTGTAAAATTTAGATGCGCCTCAGCTTAGTAACGAGAGGATGACTACTTGAGTGTATCTTTAAGTACAGTCCGAGCTGCCAAGTGATTGCGAGTCGAAGTCAAAATTTCTGTTTCGCGTTCCAATCTAGCAGCAGTATCTTGCAATTCTAAAAGTATTTGCTGTTCTGTCGCCGCGCCGTAAAGGTAGCTGGCTACCCAATAGGACAACTCTGTAGGCAAACTGGGAATATCTTCTGGTAAGTCGATCGCCTGATCCATCAATTTGCTAGAGAGGCGAACTACATCTCGAAGCAGTTGTTCGACATCTCGGCTTAAAGATCTGAGGTCTTTTTGCGGCGGTTCGTCTTCAATCCATTCTACTAAACCGACTAAATAGGGTTTTTCCCTCACTGCGTCGAGCACCCGGAACCGTTGCTGTCCGATAGTCATAATTTTCATGCGATCGTCGGGGAGTCGCTGACAGTGAATTACTTCGGCGCAGCAGCCGACGGCGGAGACTTTATTTTGGTCGGGGTCCCACATGAGTACACCGAAACGGCGATCGCCCTCCAAAATCGTATTCATCATGATTCGATAGCGAAACTCGAAGATTTGCAGCGGGAGCGGTCTACCAGGAAATAGAACCACTTCCGGTAAGGGAAATAGGGGGAGTTCGCGAACTGCTACTGAGGAAGAGGATGCCATTATCGCTCGAATGTGAGGGTACTTGCGCTGATTTTTCTTACTTTAACTGATTTGAGTAATTCTGGGGCGGGGGCGATCGGGCTGCGGACGGGACGGGAGCGATCGCTCGCGATCGCCAATGCTCTCAGCACCCGCTGCCTGCTTCAACAAGCCGTCCTGCCCTCAAAATGATTAAAATTATGTTTTTGGTTAACCAACGATGTCAAATGCGATGAGAGCGACTTTTAAACGATGGTTTGTTTAGCGATCGATGATTATTTTTACGAAACACTAATAACTAATGACTAATAATTAATAACTCATATTGTCGATCGCACTTTTAGCAAAAAGAAGGAACAAAGTATTTTTCCCTTGTTCCTTCTTTCCGAGTTTCCGATGAGTCAATCTACAACTTAACTTCGATATCTACGCCGGCTGGCAAATCCAGTTTCATCAAAGCGTCAATTGTTTTAGCAGAAGGCTGGTGAATGTCGATGATGCGGCGGTGCGTGCGGGTTTCAAAGTGTTCGCGAGAATCTTTGTCTACGTGGGGCGATCGCAGCAAACAGTAAATCCGCCGTTTTGTGGGCAAAGGAATCGGGCCGATCGCAGTAGCGGCTGTCCGATTTGCTGTATCTACAATCTTTTCACAAGATGCGTCTAGAATGCGGCGATCGAAAGCTTTGAGGCGAATGCGAATTTTTTGTTGTGGGATAGCTGCCATTTTTGTTTCTTTAATTTTCTAGGTTCAGTTTATTTTTAGTCATTAGTTATTAGTCATTAGTTATTAGTCATTAGTTATTAGTCATTAGTTATTAGTCATTAGTTATTAGTCATTAGTTATTCACTATTTAATCGTTAACTACTAACCGCTGACTGATGACTGATGACTGCTGACTGATGACTGATGACTGCTGACTGATGACTGATGACTGATGACTAAATAGCAGAAAAGCCTATTGACATTTGGCGACTTTTCTGCTATCTAGGCTGTGAGCGTAGTCCTACTTGAGGATTTTGGAAACAACGCCTGCGCCGACGGTGCGTCCGCCTTCGCGGATGGCGAAGCGCATTCCTTGTTCGATCGCGATCGGGTGAATCAGCTCAACAGTCATTTTAATCCGGTCACCGGGCATCACCATTTCAACTTCAGTACCGTCGTCAGCCGTGAACGCTGCGATCGTGCCGGTCACGTCGGTGGTACGGACGTAGAATTGAGGGCGATAGCCAGAGAAAAAGGGTGTGTGCCGGCCGCCTTCTTCTTTCTTCAGGATGTACACTTCAGATTCAAACTGAGTGTGAGGCAAAATGCTCTTCGGCTTGGCAATCACCATCCCCCGTTCAATATCCGCCTTTAAAATCCCCCGCAGCAGTAAGCCCACGTTGTCGCCGGCCAAGCCTTCCTCCAGAGATTTTGTGAACATTTCCACACCAGTCACCGTAGTGCTGCGAGTGTCCTTCAGACCAACCAATTCGACGCTTTCGCCGACCTTGACTTTCCCACGTTCAATCCGGCCAGTAGCAACAGTACCCCGACCAGTAATCGAGAATACGTCTTCTACTGCCATCAAGAAGGGTTTGTCAATTTCACGTTCTGGAGTGGGGATATAACTATCCACGGCTTCCATCAGTGCGTAAATTTTGTCAATCCAGGGATCCTCGCCCTTTACAGCCTTGGGATTGGCAGCCATCGCTTCGAGAGCTTTCAATCCCGAACCAGTCACGATGGGGATATCATCGCCAGGAAAATCGTAAGAGCTCAGGAGTTCCCGAACTTCCAGTTCCACCAATTCCAAAAGTTCTGCGTCATCTACCATGTCTTCCTTGTTCAAGAAAACAACCAAGCTAGGAACGCCAACTTGCTTGGCTAGCAGGATGTGTTCGCGAGTTTGAGGCATGGGGCCGTCTGCCGCTGACACAACTAAGATGCCACCGTCCATTTGAGCCGCACCGGTGATCATGTTTTTCACATAGTCAGCGTGTCCGGGGCAATCAACGTGGGCATAGTGCCGAGCTGTGGTTTCGTACTCAACGTGAGCCGTATTAATCGTAATACCCCGCGCTTTTTCTTCAGGCGCAGCATCGATTTCATCATACTTCTTACCCTTGGCCTGACCTAGTGCAGAAAGAGTCATCGTAATCGCGGCGGTCAAAGTTGTTTTGCCGTGGTCAACGTGACCGATGGTGCCGATGTTTACGTGGGGTTTATTCCGTTCAAATTTTGCGCGTGCCATTCTCGATCTGTTCCTTGTTTTTTTTAGCGATTTTAGACTTGAGATTTTAGATTCTCGATTTTGGATTCAATCCAAAATCCAAAATCTAAAATCTAAAATCATTAGTTCCCTTTGTTCTTAGCGATGATGGCTTCAGCCACATTTCGCGGCACTTCTTCGTAATGGCTGAATTCCATTGTGAAGATGCCTCTACCTTGGGTTTTCGAGCGGATGTCGGTAGCGTAACCAAACATTTCTGCGAGTGGAACTTTTACAGAAACTTTGGCAATTCCCTGATCCGTCTCTTGACCCTCAATATGACCCCGACGAGAGTTGAGGTCGCCGATGACGTTCCCGATATAATCTTCGGGAACTTCCACCTCTACTTTCATCATAGGCTCTAGCAGCACAGGCGTTGCCTTCATCACGGCTTCTTTGATCGCCATTGAGCCGGCGATCTTAAATGCCATTTCTGAGGAGTCTACATCGTGGAAAGACCCGTCTACCATAGTAGCTCTAAGGTCAATCACGGGATATCCTGCTAGAATACCTGATTCGCAGGCTTCTTTCATCCCTTGTCCTGCCGGGCTGATGTACTCTTTGGGTACTGTGCCGCCGACAATTTTGGAGACAAATTCAAAGCCTGTTCCTACTTCTGTTGGTTCGAGTTCGATCACGACGTGACCGTACTGACCTTTACCGCCGCTTTGGCGGATAAATTTACCTTCGGCGCGGACGGCTTTGCGAATTGTTTCGCGGTAGGCTACTTGTGGCTGACCGACGTTGGCTTCTACTTTGAATTCCCGCAGCATTCTGTCTACGAGGATTTCTAGGTGAAGTTCGCCCATGCCGGCGATGATTGTCTGGTTGGTTTCCGGGTCAACGTTGACTCGAAAAGTCGGGTCTTCTTCCGAGAGGGACTGGAGGGCTTTGGAGAGCTTCTCCATGTCTTGTTTGGTTTTGGGTTCCACCGCCACCGAGATGACTGGCTCTGGAATAAACAGGGATTCCAGAATCACTGGTGCTGTTTCGTCGCAGAGGGTGTCCCCTGTGAAGGTGTCTTTCAGACCCAAAACTGCTCCCAAGTCTCCGGCCCGGAGTTCGTCTACTTCTATCCGATCGTCCGCTTTGAGCACAATTAGGCGAGAAACCCGCTCTTTTTTGTCTTTGGTGGAGTTGAGGACGTAAGTACCTTTTTTGAGGATACCGGAGTAGACCCGAACAAAGGTCAGGCGACCGTAGGGGTCTGCCATGATTTTGAAGGCCAAGGCTGACAGGGGGGCGCTGTCGTCTGCGTGTCGATCTGCTGTGTCGCCGTTGGGCAGGAGTCCTTGAATTGCAGGAACCTCCAAGGGCGAAGGCAGATAGTCGATGACTGCATCCAACAACAACTGAACGCCTTTGTTTTTGAAGGCCGAACCGCACAGCATGGGGACGATCGTGCCTTCGACCGTACCGTGGCGTAGGGCGGTGCGAATTTCGTCTTCCGTCAACTCTTGGCCTTCAAGGTATTTCTCGGTGAGGGCGTCGCTGGTTTCTGCTACGGACTCGATCAGCTTGGTGCGGTATTCGGCGGCTAGCTCTTTGACTTCATCGGGGATTTCTACTTCAAGGATCTCGGTGCCGGTGTCGTTGTTGTAGATATAGGCTTTCATTTGCACTATGTCTACAATTCCCCGGAAGTTTTCTTCGCTGCCGATCGGAATTTGGATGGGTACGGCGTTCGCTCTCATTCGATCGCGAATTTGACCGTAGACTTTGTAGAAGTTTGCACCCATCCGATCCATTTTGTTGACGAACACAATCCGAGGTACTTTGTACCGATCGGCTTGTCGCCAAACAGTTTCCGATTGTGGCTGAACTCCGCCTACCGAGCAGAATACTGCGATCACTCCATCTAGCACTCGCATGGAGCGTTCGACTTCGATCGTGAAGTCTACGTGTCCGGGAGTGTCGATGATGTTGATTTTGTAATCTTTCCAACTGGTGGTGATAGCGGCGGCAGTAATCGTAATTCCCCGCTCCCGCTCTTGCTCCATCCAATCGGTGACTGCTGTTCCTTCATGCACTTCACCCATTTTGTGAACCATGCCTGAATAGAACAGAATTCTTTCAGTTGTCGTTGTTTTGCCCGCATCTATGTGGGCTGCGATGCCGATGTTGCGGGTTTTTTCTAGCGGGACGGTACGTGCCACAGCTACCTCCTTGAGTTTTCTCTGCTGTTATAATACAATTATACTACACAGAAACCCTATTTTGTAGTCGCGACGGACTGACAACATAAGTATATGGAGCTTATTGTTACATTTTAATATTTTTTGCAAGATTTGTTTACAAAAATATTAAGGATGTGACATGGAGGATTAAGAGAGTTTTGAATTTTGAGTTTTCGAGTGTTGAGTTTGCTTCATTGCTCGCAGCCCAGCGCCGGGGGAAGCAATCTCAATACTCAAAACTTACACTGTTCAATCTCTCGCCCAATGCTCTCATACCACAGAGTCGTCCAATTTGACCTACCCGATTTGGCGATTAGTATCGGTAGTGGGCGAAGGCCTTGTTGGCTTCGGCCATACGGTGGGTTTCTTCGCGCTTGCGAATGGCACTGCCTGTTTCATTGGCTGCATCCATCAGTTCGTTGGCCAGCTTGGCGGCCATTGAGCGACCGGTTCTGGCTCTGGCAAATCTGATCAGCCAGCGGAGGGCGAGGGTAGTTCCGCGATCGGAACGCACTTCCATTGGCACTTGGTAGGTAGCGCCACCCACTCGGCGGGCTTTGACTTCGACTAGGGGTGTAGCGTTTTTGACTGCTTTTTCAAACAAGTCTAACGGTTCGGCTCCTGTCCGTTCTTGGATGGTTTTGAGGGCGTCGTAGACGATGCTGGATGCCACGGATTTTTTGCCGTGCTGCATGATCCGTCTCACCATCATGCTCACCAACCGGCTGTTGTAGGTGGGATCTGGGGGGACTGGACGTTTTTGAATAACTGTGCGGCGAGACATAGTTCTATTTGGGATTTTTGATTTTGAATGATTGAGTTTGGGGTTTTTGTTAGCTATCGATCGACTATTAACTGGCTATCAACGGGCGATCGCCAATTATTTTTGCTCCCAAACCCCGAAAGCAAGTGCGAGTTCCGTTTTATTTCTTCGCTTTGGGACGCTTAGCCCCGTATTTAGAACGGCCTTGCTTGCGGTCTTTCACCCCGGCCGTGTCTAATGTACCGCGAATGATGTGGTATCTAACTCCCGGCAAATCTTTTACCCGGCCACCACGGATCATTACTACCGAGTGTTCTTGCAAGTTGTGACCGATGCCTGGGATGTAGGCTGTCACTTCAAATCCAGAGGTCAGCCGCACCCGCGCCACTTTCCGCAGCGCCGAGTTAGGTTTTTTCGGGGTGGTTGTGTACACTCTGGTGCAAACTCCGCGGCGCTGGGGGCAACTCTTGAGAGCTGGCGATTTGGTTTTTTTCTGCGTTTGTTCCCGTGCTGAACGAATGAGTTGCTGAATAGTGGGCATGAGTTACGGCATTTCTAGCTTTTTGCTGAATAATAGAGTGAGCTGGCGGCATCCGCGCTGAAAGTCCCTTCCCCTCTACGGGGACGGGATTTTGGCAAAAATTATGGAAAAGTGAGGATACCAGACTCTATATTGTACATGACTCGACCTTCTTTGGCAAGGAATTAGGAATGAGGGGGGGCGATCGAACTTTTTCCCCTGGCTTGTTCCTGAAAGTTTTCGCGGTCATCAACAACGAGTTTTGGCGCTGATTGCATAATTTAACCGCTGTCGGTGCCACAGCAGCCACAGCAGTGATAGCCAGCGCTCGCCACCTCCAACTGTCGATCGCCTCACAATTTTGGGGAGAGGCGCGTCAACGGTAGCGGGGGGTTGCATCACAGTATTGGGTCGATCGAGATCACATCTGACGATCTAAAATTGCCAGATCATCAGAAATATAGATTGAGTTGACCGCAGATGAGAACCGCAGCTTGGATTCCTGAATATACATTTTCCGAAGTATACTTGAATATTTGGAAATCCGGTAAGATCGATCTCAGTTCCACCAGATTCCATAGGCAATTTATTGTCAAAAGTTGATCGATTCACAGGAGGAGCTAAAAATTGTCAGCAGACCAATGTATGCAGTGCGCCTGGGAAGGCTGTCCGTCATGGACTGACTTGCTAGGATTTTTTGAGTTTTGAGTGAAAATCCCCTTAATATAATTAGAGGGATGTAAAAAAAAATCCCAATTATTTAAAGGTGTTTTCAAGGTAAAAGGACGGGGTATGTTTAATTCTACTGAACTGCTGATCGAGGCTTTCATTCAACAACTTGAGAATGGGTACAGTCGCACTTACGGAGGATACAAATCAGATTATGCCGACATTATTGCCTGGGTAGGGGCAATGGCGTTAGAAAATATCGCCAGCAGCGACGCTCTGTATCACAATGTAGAACACGCGATTTGTATTACCTTAGTCGGTCAAGAAATCTTGCGGGGAAAACACATTCGCAAGGGCGGAGTATCCTGCGAAAATTGGCTGCACTTCATCATATCTTTGCTGTGCCAAGATATCGGATATGTCAAAGGAGTTTGCCGACAAGACCAACAAGCAGAAAGATTGTATGCTACGGGAAAAGATGGCATGAAAATTGCACTTTCTCCGGGTGCAACAGCAGCCAGCCTAGCTCCTTACCGAGTGGACAGAGCTAAACTTTTCATTGATGAGCGCTTTGGGAACCACAAGCTAATTAATGCTGAAATAATTAAGGAAAATATAGAACAGACTCGTTTCTCGGTGCTAGATAGCAACACTCATGAAGATGCAGTTAATTATTCTAGTTTAGTTCGCGGTGCTGACTTGATAGGTCAGCTTAGCAACCCGCAATATTTACAGAAAATTGGCGCGCTGTTTTACGAGTTGGAAGAAAGCGGTGCTACTAAAGTTTTGGGCTGCCGACATCCGGGCGACTTGCTGCAAAGCTACTCGAAGTTTTACTGGAGCGGTATTTATCCGCACATCAGCGAATCTCTCGGCTACTTACAGTTAACTCAGGAAGGCAAACAGATTGTGGCTAGTTTGTACGCTAATGTATTTCGCATGGAACATCAACGTAGTGATTCTGAGGTTGCTTGAGTCAGAAGGGCTGGCACTCACAGGCACTGCTTAAATGGCGGCCGGAAAGATTCATTAAGCGGGCGTTGCCGGCGCAGCAGGGAAAAGATGCTGCTTCGGCTGGGAAGGATTTTTTTGCCTGGGTTGTCACGGCGAGTTACCTGTTGAGAAAGATGTCAATTGAGTCATAAGCTTGAGGGGCTGATCAAGAATACCCTGAAAACCCTGTGACTTTAGTCCAGGGATGAAAGGGCGTTGCAGGATAAATCCAGCCTGCCCTCTAGATCAAGAAAATGGGTCTAAAACCCCGTCCTTCTAGGACGGCTTTAAGCTAAAATTGAGAAAAGTCGGGATGAGGCATCGCCACGACTCTAAATGGACATTTCAGGAGAGTCAGACTACTTTCGGTAGCTTCGCCTTTCGGAAGTGTCAAGAATCACCGCACTTTTAGGGCGGTGAGTATGTCAAGCAAGACACAAACCACATTCTGTTACCAGAAAAATGTGGGATGGATACACAGAAGCAGGTCTATACCAGCAAATGCCTACCACAAGTAGCCATAGACTCAGCAATGGGCGAGTGGGTAGTGGGTTATTGACAAACCCTTTAAGCATCAAGATTTGGGTGGATTCATCCCCCAAAAATTATCCTTAAGCATCCCCGCGTCTTTAGACCGGGGAGTGTCAATGATATAGATGATCAACAATTTTCGGAGTTGCATCAGGCGTGGATATTTCAAATCAAAAGCCTGAGAGCAAGTGTTCCCAGGCTTTTTTAGCTAGATTCGTAACTGCTTGTTGCATCTGGCGTCCTAGTTCAAGCCGATGATTTGCTTTCCTCGGCTACTTGCTCGTTGCTGGGTAACTCCAGACAATAACCGGCCCCGTATACGGTTTTGATGTACCGAGGATGGCGGGGATCGGGTTCCATCTTGGTTCTCAGGTGTCTGATGTGTACGCGAATGGTTTCGATGTCGTCGTCGGGGTCGTAGCCCCAGACTTCTTTGAGAATTTCGCTGGGAGAGACTGTCTGACCGTGGCGCTGGAGCAAGCAGTGGAGCAACTCGAACTCTAGGTGGGTCAGTTTGACTGTCTGAACGTACCAAACCGCTTCAAACCTTTCGGGGACAAGGGTCAGCGGGCCATAATTCAGGATTTCTGAGTGTTTGGCGGCTTGGGGGATGCGGTCTGTGCGCCTCAGTAGGGCTCGCACTCGCGCCAGCATTTCTTCTAATTCAAAGGGCTTGGTCAGGTAGTCGTCGGCGCCGGAGTTGAAGCCTTCTACTTTGTCTTGAGTTTGACTTAAGGCTGTCAACATCAAGACGGGAATGTCTGCTGTGCGATCGTCTCGCCGCAAGCGCTGACACACTGTGAATCCGTCTACTCTAGGCAGCATCAGGTCTAGGACGATCAGGTCGGGGAGCAGTTGTATGGCTAGTGCCTGACCTTTGATGCCGTCTTCTGCATGGGTTACTTCGTACCCAGCCATTTCTAGGTTGATGGCTACGAGTTCGGCGATCGCCGCGTCATCATCAATAACAAGTATCCGAGGCATCATAAAAAAGTTCGGTAAGTGGGAAACGAGCGAGTCTTTAGACCTGAGAGGGAAACTATAAGGGTGGTTTTAACCACCGTGAATCTTCAAAATGCGTAACTGTAACCATCTTTGTGATGAACGGTCTTGGCAGTATTTCTGACTAATTCCTGACACCAATTCGGGTGCAGAGATATTGAAATGACCCACACGTTCTAACAGCAACCCGCCCGATATAAGTGCCGACTTTTCTTCCCAGAGGAGACAACAATCGCTTTCACGATGTCGCCCGTTTGAAAACCTTTGACAAACTTAAATCTAGGGACATACCGAGATGGAAAACCAAACTTGTCAGTGCGGCACATTTGGCGCGTCCCATGACCCGTAGCCTTGATTAACAGTGGTTGATTTGTTAATAGTTTAAGCGATGTCAATTTGTCCCACACAAGCTGCGTCGATCCAGTGGGCTTTAGGTAAGTTCAAGCGAGGGCGGTTGAACTTAGTTAAACCGCCACTGAACCAGTAGAAGACAGGTAACCCAGTTTCCTTGAGTCGATTAAACAATGCCCAAGCGAGTTGAATTGACGGCTGCTGCATCTTTTAAAGGACGCTTTGCCTGAGACAAGAATGCTGCTTCAGAAAGCTCGGGCTTTTTAGCTAGGAACTGCTCAATATCCTTGAGTCCCTTTCTTGATGTTGCACCTTTCGCAAGCAAGGCAGAGGTTAGAGATTCTGTTGCTTCCGCCCTTAGCTTTAGGATGGATATGTTCAACTTGTAACGGCACATTTTCAACACCGCAGTCAGCGCATTTTCCGCTCCCATTTGTTAAGCAGATATTCTCTAACTTCGTAGCCTATGCAACTCGCCTTGCCGATACTCAACTCCAGAGATTTCAGGGATTCTCTAATCTGCTGGAAGTCAAACCGTGACTAAGCTCTTGAACAATTGCGCCAATCGGTGCAAGTCTGATTAGACTTATTCACCCAAGTCAAGGTGGTTTCAACCCGGTGTTGGAGGCTAGGCGCTAACCAGCCTTTAGGGCGGGTACGGTTGAGAAATCTGGCTTGACGATAACGGGTATGGCGGTTTCTTCGCCCTCTACGCAGTGAGTGGCGAGATTCTAAACTCGCTTTAATCGCCTGACCCCGATGGGTTAGTTCAGCACCCCAAATGACTCTTTCTCCTTGCAGCAAGGCGACGCCAGTTGTTTGAGAGCCAGGATCTATTTTTAAGACATGATTGGCTCTGGAGTTGCTGTTACTTCCTCCTTCAGAATTATGGCGAACGGATACCTTCTGAAAACTGCCGCTTTACCGGACGTTAATAACTTACGAGCCAATCCTGGCCGAATAGGATCAAGCGGCTCGTTTTTTGGCATCAAGAACGAAATATAAAGTTAGACATTTTTGTAGTCCTCCCTTGCGGGGTAAAGTTCGCTTCGTCAATGTTATTTGGGCTTGTTAAGGTAGTAGCACTATAAAGCGTGACTTTAGAATTGTTTAACTAATACCGACAGAGCAAGAAACTAGCGTCGCATTTCAGGGTGTCGTGACCCAAATAACGTAGCCAATTAAGGCTTAGACTGGTCAGGATAGCTCACAATTTCTTGCAAGCTCAGTGGCGTTGACTCCCTGAGTTCCTGACAAATCTTGCCTGGGGTTGATTTTTTGTCTGCTCGTAGCCTAAACTTTAGCAGAATGTGCGGGCGCTTTCACCGGCTCCGACTGTCCTTCTCTGGGAAATTTGAGAGCCGACTGGGCCTCGATGGGATGCCAAATTAGTCGAGCTTGCTTTGGAGTCACGCACATTCAATAGTCTGCTTCCTTTGAGTTCCAGGTCGAGCGCTGTCTTTAAGGCGAAAATTAGACAATTGGGTTAAAAATTGTTAAAGGGAGAAAAAAAAATTTGGGTTTTTTTTGAGGGTTAGCCCTTGCTTTTTTTGGCTCTTGACTGTATAATTAGATAATGGGAGTATGACTACTTGTGCCTAAAAATGTCAATATTTCCATTATCTAATGGTATCATACAAATATCAAGAAGTCAATCCCAAAACCCGAAAATTTGGGCCGATTTTTTTTATCCCTGGGTAAAATTTTGCCCTCGCCCTGGAGGTAAATCACCGAAAAAACCGACCGGCGGGACAACTACCGAGAATTAGCTGGCTTGCTCTCTAGCAGACTCAGTAATTTTGCTGGCAACATTTGGCTGGCTGCCTAATTTTTGGAAGTAAAGGGGGCCGACTGTGACTAAGAATATTGTATAACCAACGGCTTGCAAAAGATACAGTCGCTCTCTGTAGCCAAATAGTGCTTTGAGGAGGATTCCGGGAAATTGGCGATCGAATGTGCGGGCGCTTTCACCGGCTCCGACTGTGCTTCTCTGGGAAATTTGAGAGCCGACTGGGCCTCGATGGGATGCCAAATTAGTCGAGCTTGCTTTGGAGTCACGCACATTCAATAGTCTGCTTCCTTTGAGTTCCAGGTCGAGCGCTGTCTTTAAGGCGAAAATTAGACAATTGGGTTAAAAATTGTTAAAGGGAGAAAAAAAAATTTGGGTTTTTTTGAGGGTTAGCCCTTGCTTTTTTTGGCTCTTGACTGTATAATTAGATAATGGGAGTATGACTACTTGTGCCTAAAAATGTCAATATTTCCATTATCTAATGGTATCATACAAATATCAAGAAGTCAATCCCAAAACCCGAAAATTTGGGCCGATTTTTTTTTATCTCTGGGTAAAATTTTGCCCTCGCCCTGGAGGTAAATCACCGAAAAAACCGACCGCCGGGACAACTACCGAGAATTAGCTGGCTTGCTCTTTAGCAGACTCAGTAATTTTGCTGGCAACATTTGGCTGGCCGCCTAATTTTTGGAAGTAAAGGGGGCCGACTGTGACTAAGAATATTGTATAACCAACGGCTTGCAAAAGATACAGTCGCTCTCTGTAGCCAAATAGTGCTTTGAGGAGGATTCCGGGAAATTGGCGATCGGGCAAAATTGCGGCTGCATTCCAGACCATCGGGCCTAAAATACAGGAGTGGAGTTGTGAAGTGCGATCGAAATAAACACAAATCCCTGCATACTTGCTATCCGTCTGGGACAAAATGGCAGCAGCTTGGTCAAAATGTTTGAGTGCAGATACTGCTAAACCCGCTACAATTAGCAGCAACAAAATCCCCATAAACTTGAAAAACTGGCGGAGCTCAATTTTGACACCCCACTTGAAGATTAGCGCGCCAATGATTGCAGCCCCAAGCAAACCGCCCAAAGCACCTAAAGCCGGAGTGAAACCTTGTTGAAATTGAGCGCTGACAAATATAACTGTTTCAAAACCTTCGCGAAGTACAGCGATCAAAATTAAGCCGAATACGCCCCAGCCAGCATTAGTATTTTCTTTCAAAGCTGCTGTAACGGCTCCTTCCACTTCAGCTTTGAGAAAGCGCGCTTGCTGAGTCATCCAAATTAGCATCCAGCTTAGCATTACTATGGCGACAATTCCCAGAGAACCTTCGAGCAATTGCTTGATTACTGGTGCGTAAGGCTGATTTGATGTTGAGAGTACGTGGAGTAACTGATTGAATAATGCACCTACACAAGCGCTAGCAGCAATGCCGACTCCGATACCTGTATAAACCCAAGAATTGAGGTGACTTTGCTCTGCTTTTTTTAAGCAAGCTAGGACTATTCCGACGACTAAGGCGGCTTCTACGCCTTCGCGGAGGGTGATTACAAATGTTGGGATGGCTTCAGTAAAGTTCATTTTTTGATAACTGCTAATTTGTGGTTAGTCCTGAGTCCTTTTATTATTGAACCGCGAAGGCGCGAAGGACGCGAAGGAAAAGAAAGAAGAGAAGGATTAGGTACTCTTAATGCGGTTCGGGAGTAACTAAGGACTAAGGACTAATGACTAACTCAACTGTAATCCCGCAGCATTTTTTTCAGTTCTACTTGGAGTAACTGATTGAATAATGCACCTACACAAGCGCTAGCAGCAATGCCGGCTCCGATACCTGTATAAACCCAAGAATTGAGGTGACTTTGCTCTGCTTTTTTTAAGCAAGCTAGGACTATTCCGACGACTAAGGCGGCTTCTACGCCTTCGCGGAGGGTGATTACAAATGTTGGGATGGCTTCAGTAAAGTTCATTTTTTGATAACTGCTAATTTGTGGTTAGTCCTGAGTCCTTTTATTATTGAACCGCGAAGGCGCGAAGGACGCGAAGGAAGAGAAAGAAGAAAAGGATTAGGTACTCTTAATGCGGTTCGGGAGTAACTAAGGACTAAGGACTAATGACTAACTCAACTGTAATCCCGCAGCATTTTTTTCAGTTCTACTTGGTGCAATTCTTCTTGTCCAATCAGGGTGCGGGCATATTCTTCTAGATAAACGCTGGAGTCGGTGACGACTTCAAGTAATGATTTGTACTTGTCGAGCGCTTTTTTCTCGTGATTTAAGCTTTCTTCTAACAAGTCTTTGATGGAGTGTTTGTAGGTTTCTTCTATGGGAGCAATTTTCTGGCTGGGATGTCCGTCTAAACCTGTTAAAATTTCTCCGGCTTGTTGGGCGTGGAGTAGGGATTCGGTTGCTTGTGCTTGAAAAAACTGCACGATGGGAATCCGGTTTGGCCCTGTCACCATGAGTGCATAGTGGGTGTAGCGCACGACTCCTGCTAGTTCCCATTCCATGATGGTACATAGCAGTTCCTGGGTTTTTTTATCGTCAAGTTCTTTCATTTGTTGTTTTAGATGTAGAAGACCTTACAGGATGCTCTTTATAAGAGTATCACATTTAAGTTAAAAATTCAAAGTAAGGTGTGCCCTAAGCACCTTACCGGATAGATTTTGCAGGTGAGTTACGGGTTAACTTCTAAGGTTCCAGTAGGAGCAAATACTACAGTAAACTTAGCGACTGGTGCTGCACTGTTGCTGCTGGTAGTTTCGGAAGAATTGAGCAGATTTGGCAGGGGAGTTTCTTGGGCGTAATCCTTGGCTGGTTGATTGAGGGGCTCGAAATTGCCGATCGCCCCATCTTGACTAACACCCACCCGATAGACTAGATTTTGATTGAAGGTGGGGCTAGTTTGCCAAGTCTGATTTATGCGATCGTACAGTTTCAGAGCTAACTCATCTAGTTTAGTGCGATCCGTAATTTCTGCTGTCTGATTTGTTCCATCCACCGCCTGAACTTCCTGCTGAGCTGCTGATACAGGTACAGCTTCGACTGTCTTATCTGTAGGGCTACTCGCAATAGCCGTTTCAGTAGACGTATTAGTGAAAGGTAAAACCTCTAGAGACTTGTCAGGCAGTTGTTTTTGGGTGTCAACAGCTAAATTGGAATTATTTGCAGCCGGAAGTGTAAGGGATCGGATGCAAGAGGTTGACTAGAGGTAAAAACAGAATCTAACTGTTTGGGAAATTCCGATGTAACTAAATCGGTAGTTGAGTCTGGTGTTGATTGTTGCACCGTTGGCGGGCCTCCTTGAGTGTGGATTGTTCAGGAAGTTATTTGAGAATAGTTGCATTAGTTTTCTAAGTTTTTTGATAATATATGCCGTATGGGAAGTGTCGATCGCACATTAGCCCGATCGACAACCGCAAAAATACTGCTCAAACTAGATATATTAGCAATAATCTCTGGTTTTTGAGTTAAAAAATACCAAAAACTCTTGTTTTTACTAGCTCTTTAGCAATTTTGCTACTTTTATTAGAAATAGTTTAATGCAACTAATTATCAATAATTTAGAATAAAACCAATTATCGGCTTTCAATTATTTCTTTATATTTTTTTAATATTTTTGTCGAAACCTTACATTTGCTAGATTTTGCTACCCGGTCGATCGCAAGTTATTGATAATACTTCTCAAAAATTCCCAAATATACTGATTTTTTTTTGAATTCAGCCTTCCGAGCGTGAGTATCCGATTGATATGCGTGAATTATTCAATCCAAAATCCAAAATCTCAAATCTAAAATTCTGTCAATCCCCCCATAGGGGATTGTAAAGTTTTGTAAAAAAGAGTTGACTAAAGGGTTGGGAGTTCTCGCGTTTAGGATACATCGATGCACATACCTGATGGCTTTCTTTCACCGCCCGTAGCCGTAGCCACCGGCATAGCAAGTGCAGCAGTAATTGCAGTTGCCTTGAATCGAACGCGCGAAAGTCTTGGGCTGCGACAAGCCCCAATCATGGGTTTAACCACAGCTTTCGTGTTTGCGGCTCAGATGATTAACTTTCCCGTAGCAGGCGGCACCAGCGGGCACTTGTTAGGAGGCGCGCTAGCATCTGTCGTTTTGGGGAGCCCTTGGGCGGCAACTCTGGCGATGAGCACGGTTTTTATAATTCAGAGCGTCTTATTTGCCGATGGGGGTATCACCGCCCTGGGAGCCAATATTTTTAATATGGGGCTAGTCGGAATTTGGGTGGGCTGGTGGCTGTTGCAGCCATTGCAGCGACTGTTGGGAGGCTCCAGAAATCGTTTGCCGCTAGCCGCGGGGATTGCAGCCGCCCTCAGTGTTGTGGCTGCTTCGATTTGTGTGGCGATCGAATTGGCAATTTCTGGAACAGTAGCACTTAATATTGCATTGCCAGCAATGGTAGGTGTTCATATTTTAATCGGCCTTGGCGAAGGGCTAATTACAGGCGGTGTTTTAACTTATCTCGTCAAAGTACGGCCGGATTTGTTACCAGGAGAACAGCCACAATTGCAGAAATGGCTAGTGCCAGTAATTGGGGTTTTATTAATTAGTGGCGTGCTGTCGCTGTTCGCTTCAAGTTGGCCTGACGGGTTAGAAGCGGTAGCAGAAAAATACGGTTTTAAAGATCAAGAAGCTGTGGCGATTGAGAATCCCACTCCTTTAGCAGATTACAGTGTTAAAGGATTAGAAGAACAGCCTATAGGTACTAGCATTGCTGGACTTTTAGGCTCTGCTGTCAGTTTCGGCGCGGCTTTTGGGATTGCTCAGTTGGTTAAACCTAAAGATGCTTAAATTCTCCATACCTTTTCGACTGCGACTGTCTCTCACAATTGTGATTGGCATTGGTTTTATGAAGACAGGCGCTTGGCTGTGGCTGGGAATTTATGGGGCGATCGCACTTGTGTGGTCATTGTGGCTGAGAGCGCCTCTGCGAACCTTAGTACAACTGTTAGGAGCAGAATTAATTTTTCTCTCCTTATTAGTGCTACCGCAAGGTTGGGAACGTGCGAGTTTTCTGTTGGTACGTTCCCTAATTTGTCTGCTAATTATGAACAGTTTTCTGCTAACCTTGCCGCCGCACAGTTTCGGCATAGCCCTCAAAGGATTGCCGCTACCAGCAGGCTTGCAAGAGATTGTGCTTTTAGCGGGACAATACTTAGAAATCTTGCTAGCCGAAGTCAGCCGCATGAAAATATCGGCTCAACTACGAGGCTTATCGGGTACGGGTGGATGGCTGAGATACGCCAGTGCTTCCATGATCGGAGCGCTTTATTTGCGAAGTCTCGATCGGGCTGAGAGAGTTCATGCAGCCATGCTAATTCGCGGCTATCAAGGAAGTTTGCCGACCGACTCAAAATCGACACCAAAAGAGCGACTCTGGCTGACAGTAACAATGTTAATGGCTGCCGGATTAACCATAGCTTCTTATGGTAAATTGTAATGGGTTATTGGTTATTGGTTATTAGTTATTGGTGCTGGTAAATGAGATAATAACAAATAACTAATAACAACTGACTTCTGATATCAAATCCGGCTCTACACCCCCCTGATCTTCCTCCTCTTCTTTGTGTCCTTCGCGTCTTCGCGGTTTATTAAAAAGGGGGGTTAGGTCAGCGGATTTGGTATGAATTCTATAGCAACCGCCTGGGCAGTTAAGAGATAGTAACAGCAGTAGAGTGGGCGCTGCTGTGACGATATTTCTGCTAAGATGATAGCAGTGCCCTCCCTACCAGAATTTGTCCTCACCTATGGGGCGAGTGCTATAGTTGGATTGGGAGTTTTTTACCGCAGATCTCAGCGGATGAACGCGGATGCAATTTCCGAAGTGTTGAGCTGCGTTGATCTGTGGCCCAAAAAAAGCAGGATTACCTATTGACGTTGGTGGATTTTTTGTGGTATATTTTAGATAATGGGAGTGGTGGCACAAATAAAAAAAATGCCACCACTCCCATTATTAGATTGTACTTGATTAAATCCTGAGAGTCAAGGGTTTAACCCTAAAAAAAATGGCGATTTTTTTTTATTTCAATCAAGTAAAATTTCCCTGACTAGAGCAACAGCCAGGGCAGTAGGGTAACGTCCGTTCGACCTGGGAAGGGATTGATTCGCGGTCGCAATTCTGCAATAATCTCAAATCTCAAATTAGTTATTAGTTATTAGTTATTAGTTATTGGTGCTGGTAAATTTGAGAATAACAAATAACTCATCAGAACTGACTGCTGAACCCAAATTTCTCCTAAGATGATAGCAGTGCCCTCCCTACCAGAATTTGTCCTCACCTATGGGGCGAGTGCTATAGTTGGATTGGGAGTTTTTTACCGCAGATCTCAGCGGATGAACGCGGATGCAATTTCCGAAGTGTTGATCCGCGTTGATCTGCGGCCCAAAAAAAGCAGGATTACCTATTGACTTTGGTGGATTTTTTGTGGTATATTTTAGATAATGGGAGTGGTGGCACAAATAAAAAAAATGCCACCACTCCCATTATTAGATTGTACTTGATTAAATCCTGAGAGTCAAGGGTTTAACCCTAAAAAAAATGGCGATTTTTTTTTATTTCAATCAAGTAAAATTTCCCTGACTAGAGCAACAGCCAGGGCAGTAGGGTAGCGTCCGTTCGACCTGGGAAGGGATTGATTCGCGGTCGCAATTCTTGAATAATCTCAAATCTCAAATTAGTTATTAGTTATTAGTTATTAGTTATTGGTGCTGGTAAATTTGAGAATAACAAATAACTCATCAGAACTGACTGCTGAACCCAAATTTCTGCTAAGATGATAGCAGTGCCCTCCCTACCAGAATTTGTCCTAACTTATTTGGCGAGTGCTATAGTTGGATTGGGAGTTTTTACCGCAGAGTTCAGCGGATGAACGCTGATGAACGCTGATGCAATTTCCGAAGTGTTGAGCCGCGTTGATCTGCGGCCCTAAAAAAGCAGGATTACCTATTGACTTGGGTGGATTTCTTGTGGTATATTTTAGATAATGGGAGTGGTGGCAAAAATAAAAAAAATGCCACCACTCCCATTATTAGATTGTACTTGATTAAATCCTGAGAGTCAAGGGTGTAAC
>JAYFMW010000024.1:0-20417 GCA_042408215.1 Microcoleus sp.
GGGGTTCTTTTTTGTCATTTTTCCATCCCCTCAAACTGACTGATTAATGCTTGCAATTTCACCTTACCTTCTGAGAATTTACGTCCTCCCATTTTGAGGATGTTCTCAATAATCCAAGTGACAGACTTACCCATTTCTAAGGACTTACAAACTTCCAGATATACAGGGTAATCAGGAGAGTTGGGAGTGGAAGCGCAGTCTTGTAAGTCGCTGGTATACATAGCTTCCAGAGTCTTACGGTGAGTTTCCGTGTCACTATCGGGGGAAGCTAAAATAAGCTCTGCTTCCTGCTGTCGTTGCTGTTGAGAAACATAGGTAGATGTCGAGATTTCATCAATCACATCAGCGGTAATTGCACGCTCTTTGATTGCTTCTATCTCACCCTGCTGAGATAGCCTGCGGGCAATATTACCAGCCTTAACAGCACAAGCAATTGCCTGCACAAGACTAACTCCTTGCATGGCTTTATGCCAGCCAATTCTCTTATCCAAAGCACTCAAGGGAGTTAGCCACAAAGTCAGTGCAGCACCGGATAAAACAAACATTTTTAGGTGCATAAATCCCCCCCACTTTCCGCCTCTTTGAGTGAGTAATAGCCACCACCAAGTGACTCACAAACCTTACGCGCGATAGCATCCCAGTCTGTACTGTCGCAATCGTCTTCAATCGCCTCGAAAACCTTACTCTGTAACCAGTCCTCAAATTCTATGCGGTATTCAGAGCCATCACCATCAAAGAGTTCTAGAGTGTTTGCATCCCGACGGACAGAAACCAGATATCTGTAATCTGATTTTTTAAACTCCATAAACTCTGCTAATAATTCGTCAAAATCTAAGTGCATACAAACACTCCTAAACCTATCAGTAACATAGCTAGCCCGCTAACCAGAACTGCTTGTAAGTCGCTAACTGAAACCTTCAGCAGTTGACTAATAGAGAAATCTAGCAGCCAGCATAAAGTCCAAACAACGGCGACTGTTGCCACCAAAAACGTAATCGCCTTGAATGCCATCGGATGCAAGCTCGCAGTCCATCCCAGTAGGGAGGACGCGATGCACCCAGCGACAAAATAATTTGCCAGATACATCGCTTTCATTAGTTAGAGCCTCCCATTAACTTACTTTTGATTGCATCAATCCGAGTCCGTGCATCATTTTCAGCTTTGTCAATACCCAGTCCTAAACGGGCGTAACCAGGGCGTAAACCGTGCAGCTTTTTAGCCAAGCCAGCATCAGCACGTTTTTTTCCTAACTCATTCTCAGCCACTGCACCTTCATATTTACGGTGACTTTTATGCACTGATTTGTCGGCTTCTTCAATCTTTATCAGGGCTGCATAGGCTCTCTTAGACTGCTTTGCACCGTCCGTTTTTTCCTTTGCCAATTCCTTGATTCTGTCGGCTTCTTCCCGGTCAAAATAGCGAGGTGCCGGCACTACGGGGATGCTACGGATACTAGAAAAGTTACCAGGATTTTGTGGGGTAATGACACCGGGTGCAGTGGCTGCTAGCACTTTAGATTTGTCGATTGCGTGGCCACCATCGTTACTTGTGGCAAGCTGGCTGTCTTTATTGCCACCACCAAACAGTCGTAGTTGTAAACTCATTTTGTGGTTCCTGATTGAATGTTGATGTTGATGCGAACAGGGCATAAATTGAATGGGTTGATTGATGGCAACAAAGAAATTACCAACACAAACAGTCCTACAGTTGCTAGAGCAAGTGCAACAAACTGACTGATATCTACCCAGTCTAAAAAGTTGATGGAATTCTGAGTGAAATTGCACACTGGAAACGAGCCGTCGTTAGTCCAATCGGTTGTTTCTACAGCGGACGCTACGTTGTTATGCGATATGTTGCTTACCCGCTCGTACTCTAGATTGTGGAATTCTAGCAGTGTTTCCCAAGTCGAAGTTTTGGAGAGCTTCCCGAAAGTTTTTAGCATCATCATTTGTGAGCCCGCAGTCGTAAGCAAGCTCGCTTGAGGCCATCAATGCGACGGCGCGATACCATTGGGGGTTTACTCATGGCATCCCCACAACAAATTAAGAATTGCGATCGACTTTAAAAGCGATCGCCCTGAAAGTGGCATAATTTATAGGCTCCAAACGTTGTTAGAGAACGGATTGGGGAAGTCGTGACTTGGTTAGCGGTGGTACGTGCTAGTCAGTCGCGCATCAATCTTCCTTAGTTACTTACGATTGCAGGTTTACACTTCCTTGTCAATGGGGGGAGTGTAAAGTTTTGTATACAAAAAGTTGCCCCTAGAATCAACATCTTAACAGTATCAAAGCGGGCGTAAATGCTCCAAAATCTTGCCATCCAAATACACAGAATTAATCACTCTTTCCGAGGTATCGCACCACTTAGCCACGACTGCACTTGGTACACCCTTACCAACCTGTTCGCTAATAAAAGTGTCCCGGCAAGAGTAAGGAGTAGTGGTCTTACAATCTTGTTCATATTGCCTGGTTTTTTCAGTTATTGGGTCAACCAACTTATGCCATACCTGCTTACTGAAATTGTTGTAGTTAATTGCCCCGCCCTTAATAGGTGATGGGAAAACCAATCTATCTTTGTCGGTTAGATTTTGTGGCTTAATACTTTTCAACAACTGAACCAGTTCTTGATTGCAAGGAAATTTACGCCGTTTGTTGTTTTTACTGCCGTCAACCCTTGTCTCCTTACCGCTTGGGTGTTGTATACTCCCGTTAAACACAATGTGAGAAAAGTCAGGAGCAACGTCAGACCATCTCAAACCTACAGCTTCAGATGGACGGCATCCAGTCATTAACCAGAACTGCACCATAGGGTAGTAAAAACAAAACTTTTGCCCGGTTTCTCCTCTCCCATTCCAACTCCCTCTATGGTTCTTAAAAGCCTCCAGTACCAGCTCTTTTTCTTGTGCTGTAAATGCGTTTGGTTCCGGGTCACTTTCCCAGTTATGTTTAGGCAGTTCCGCTGCTAGCCCTTCAAACGGGGATACAGTTAAACCTTTGACAATCTTGAACTTAATCCCCCACTTTACCGCTGCATTTAGATGGGTCAAAATCCTCTTAGTCATGCTATTAGTCGTGTCCTCCAACAACCAAGCGCGTACCTGCAAAGCGCAGTCCTCTGACAGAGGCTGGTAGGGGCAACGGTCAACGTAGCTCTGGATGCCCGTCACCAAGTAATTGAAAGTTGTAGCCTTGAGTGCTGGCTTCTTGAATTCCAAGTATTTAGCAGAACAACTGAGTCAGCGTCAGTTCCGGCTTAGGCTTGATAGTCTCAATCAACAGTCAAGTGAGTCTCTGGCTTGTACTTTTTGAGTGTGGGGTCAAACCGCTCAAACTTGATGTCGGATTCAATCAACTGTGCCTTAGCTTCTGCCAACTGCCTGTTCTCAGAAGTATCCGGCATTCCCAAAGACAAGTATTTTTGCTCCCCCCCGTAGAGGGACCTCGGCAACCGCAGTCGCAACCTCCCCCTAAAGTTTTGCACCACAACAGACCCATAAGAAGCCCTACCACCTGACTCAAATTTCTCAGTCATCAGTTGCATCCTCACTTGAAATTGGCCTACAAATCATACCACACTGAGTATCAAGTGAGTATCATCACGGCTGTAGCAAAAATAAGTATTTTAGAAACCGTTACTGTACAAACAGTTCAGCGATTCCCTCCTACCGCCTTCCAAGCTAACTATGCGGGTTCGATTCCCGCTGCCCGCTTCTGTCTTTAAATACCTCAAACCTACGGTAAATCAACGGTTTGGGGTTTTTTATTGCTGATTTTTGGGGTTTGGGATGGGTCTAGTTGACTAGAAATTGACTGAAAATTGAATACAATTTGCCTCGTTTGAATACAAATTGAATACAATCCATACCTAGACTAGGTTTGAGCCACTCCCCTCCGCTAGAAGCCCCAAAATGGCCCTAATATCCATCAAGTCCGCCCTCAACTTTTTGCGCTGAGTCTTGAGTTGATTGAGCAAGTCAGCGGGCTCTGGTAGTTGGGTATTGGTAATTGGACTGTTCAGAAAGCGATCGCCCGTTGAACTTCTAGGTAATTAAGCCCCCGTTTTTGCTCACCCATAAAATTCGGTTAAACCTTTGATTAAACCTTTCTGCTTTAACAGTTTTTGCACCGCTAAAATAGCACTTCTTCTAACTCATCGAATGACTAAACAATTCCATTTGCTACTGGTTAATTCCTGAGTTTCCACAGTCTTTCTGCTGGTTCCAGCCTGACTCTAAGTGGTGTGGACGGTATCTTCTGGAAGTTCGACAGCGGGAGTGGGCCCGGCTGCACTGAGTCGCAACGATCGCAGAATTTGACCGTTTTCATTGAAAATAATCATCCCCAATTCTCCCTGAATCACTACAAAAAACTCAAAACCGTTAACTCCATCAGGGCGCAGGTGTCGGTGAGGGCGGACATAAGTCCCAGGCTGCAAGACATTGACAAACCGCTGCACCTTTTCTGACAAATCGTGAAAATTGTAATTTTGTCGCTGGCGGGGAATGTGGCGGGAGTTGGTGGTAACTTTGTCCAGCAATTCCTGCGTCAGCAACTTGATAGGAAGGGACTGCACAACAGATATCCTGTATTTAATAGTTGTTCAACAAATGGGCTAGTCTGAGATCAACCTTACCAGCATCTCTTGACTATGAAAATCGCAAATCAGGTGGCGATGGCTAAGACAGTACGTTTGTCAAGTATTTTGAGAACAAGTATTAGCTCGATCGCCCTTGCAACTATTTTAGTCGGCGGTGGCGCTGTTTCTGCCTCCGAACCGAAGGTCCCAGCACTGCTGGCTCAGCAGCAATCGGAAAAACTTCAACTTAAAGAAGAGATTCGCGATCGCGTTCAACAGGAAATTGACATTGCTTTCGGGCGCCAGGCGGTACTGCTGAATGGGATAGCAATTGCCTTAACTTTGTTTCCGACAGCAGCAGGAATCGGGGCTTGGTTCCTGTTAGCTAAATTGTCCAAGCAGACAACAATTGCTCGCCAAGAAATTGAAAGCCTCCGCTATGATACACTTTCTCAATTAAAACTTTTAATTGCTGACGCTGAAACTATCTTATGCGAAATTCAACACCACAGTTACCCAGCCGACACAGAAACAGACATCCTATTACCCGACACCCAAATTAAAGAATTGGCCCCGGTTAATTACGGTAACGACAAACAGTTATTGACTGCTGGAGATTATGCCAAACAGGGAGATGCTTGTTTCTTTGAAAACCGCTATGAAGATGCGATCGCAGCTTACAATCTTGCCCTGCAAATTCAGCCAGATTTAGCGGATACTTGGAATAACCGAGGAGTAGTGCTGACGAGAATGCAGCGGTATTCAGAGGCGATCGCATCTTATGAACAAGCTACGACAATTCGCCCAAATTATCCAGATGCTTGGAACAATCGAGGTGTGGTGCTGTTGGAATTGCAGCAGTACCCAGAGGCGATCGCCTGTTACGAAAAAGCAATTCAAGCCAAACCCGACTACGCCGATGCTTGGAACAACCGAGGCGTGGCTTTCTCAAAAATTCAGGAATACGAACAGGCCGTAATTTCTTACAATCAAGCCCTACAAATCAAAAATGATTATACTGACGCTTGGAACAATCGAGGCGTGGCGCTGTCTAAATTACAAAAGTACGAAGCGGCCATAGATTCTTACGACAATGCTGCTAAAATTAGACCAGATTTTTACCGAATTTGGTACAATAAAGCTAGATGTTACGCGCTGCAAGGTCAAATTGATTTGGCTATTGAAAATTTGAAGCGCGCCCTTAATCTCAATCCCAATTTGTGTAAAGAGTTGGCTAAAACTGAACCGGATTTAGAAAAACTTCGCGAATATGAGGCATTTAAACAGTTGATTGGTTAATCGTAATTTGATGGGCATAGGGCGTGGGCATTGAGAAACCGGGTTTCTGTAAAAAATATCTGTTGAGATGCCCAAATTATCTGAGAAACCCGGTTTCTGGTTCTAGTAGTTTGGTGAGCCCATTCTAGTAGGCTAATTCCATTTTTCTAGAGTTGGTTTATATAGCCAATGATTAATTCTTTCTTCATTGACAAAACCTTTTAATGATGGATCGGGCCAAATATGTATTTTGTCTAAACACTCTAGTTCTGTTGCTGCTGTTTCAATAAATTCCCATTGTCTAATAAAGGTTTCAGCCCAAGATTTTTTAGTCATAACTGACTGGGCAAAATCTAAACCTGCTGCTAACATTCTTTGACCATTTGACCCTCTGGCATTAATGGGTTCCCAAAATATTAATTCTGGATTAATTTGCATAAATTTATCTAAATTAAATCTAAAGTCATCTAAAGTCATCATAGGTGGAGTGGGAGCCATTGCTACATATAAACGACAATTAGCCTGATCTGCCTTTTGTAATGCTTTATATCTCTCGGAAGATAAAGGTGCTTGTGGTTCAATTTTTTTGAGTAATTCATCATTTATACAAGGAATACTCATACCTAATGTAATATTAGGATGAACTAGAATATCTAAATCATTTTGCCACAATAAACCACGAGTTAAAATTCTAATTTTTTTATTATGTTTAATTAAAATTTTTATTGTTTGACGAGTAATTTCTGCTATTTTTTTATTTTGATAAGGATCTGTTCCCGAACAAAGCAAAACAACTCCTTTACCTGAAGGTGTATTTTCCCATTTTCTTTTTCTAGTCAAAAATCTTTCTAATTTTTCAGGAATTCCCTCTCTAATAAAAAGATATTTCCCCCAATCTAATTGAGGATTATCTACTCCTTTTTGATGTAATCTTTTTTGTTGTGTTCTAATACTTGGAGTCGAAGGAACATAACAAAATGTACATCCATGTAGACAGCCAGATGCTATGTTAACAACATAGTCACATAGACTTTTTTTATTTAAAGCACTTTTTTGGAGTGGATTGACTATTGTTTCTGTTCCAGTAATCATAATTAGTTACCTTTGGATAAAATGTCTTAAATCAAATAATGTTTGTTGATGTGATTTTCTGATTATATCAGAATTTTGTAATTTTGTCTTCTCTGTAATTTTGATTGTTTTACCCTTACTAACAATTTCTATTTCTTTAGCATCTTGTAAAAGTTGAAGATATTTGCAATAATGTTTTCTGGTAGCCGGATTAAGTTCCATTGTTTTTTCACAAAGCATTTTAAATGAAATACCATCAGGATAGTTATTTATTAAACAATCCAGATCTTGACTAAGTTTATTAATGCAATTTCTCTCACTATCTTGGTTAATATCTAACTGCAAGCTTAATTGATTTTCTGCATAAAACAATGCTGATTTAAAGCCCAATCCATAAATATCATAATGATATTGACAGTCTAAATTATTGAATTTCCAACTTCCATCCTTCATAACTTCTAAACCTCTAAGATGGTTACAGATATGAATTAAATAATATAGAACTCTATGCTCATTTCTAGGCATCATAGCAAATGTAATAATTTTTTTTGCATGGCCTCTATCTCGAAATAATCTGATTAATTCATTCCTAAATTCTGCTTGTTCTCCAAATGTATCTAAATTCTTAAAATGATTAATATCAAAATAACCATCTGTTTCAAGTATTTGTTCAAAAGTTGTTCTCCCTGTCCACTTTGGGTCATAAAAAAATCTTTTAATAAAATCAATCATAAATGTATAAATAATTTCTGATTTCTTGACACGATTTATTATTGTTCTAAAACTTTCCATCGATACATCAGACCATCCATAAGGATCGAGAAAAAATAAAGAATGACCTTTTCTTTGTTCGGCTTGATAAACGCAATAATTAACCTTGTTTTCAAAATCATCACTAATAAATTCACATTGTTCTATCCTTTCACCTATTCCTTTAGGAAATTCAGTTGTAAAAGTATGTGGTTCTTCATCCGATAACTCTCCAAATCCTGCTTGGGACATACCAACATTTTTCAGACATTGTAAATGCTCTTTATTTTTTTCTATAAAAATAAATTTTACATTTAAAGCATTAGTCCTTTGGGATTTTAAATAACCTTCTCTAACGGCATTAATTAAGCGAATAGGTGAACCATACCAACTATTATGTGATTCTCTATCGTTGTAAATACCTCCTCCAGAAAAACCATCAACAAATGTAAACGTATCAGTTCCATGAGGAAACACTGTCCCATAAAGCGTATAAATTAAATCAGTAACATATTGCTCTATTAATAAATGCTTGGTTTTAGTATGAGGTTCAATATCAGGAATATTTCTGCCATCATCCGACCATTTAGTATCAGAGTTACTCATCGTTTAGACCCCTTGAATAAGCGTTCTATTTATTTTAATATATTTTACTAATTTTCACTACCTGAATCTGGCGATCGGTTAGTTGTTTAGCATAGGCTAATCTTACTCAATTAGATTGAATGCCCCATGTTTTTAGGCAATGGGGCCATGCCCCATGCCCCATGCCCCATGCCCCATGCCCCATGCCCTATTCCCTACAAATATTTCTGCAACAACAAACCCATTTTCTCCTTAGTGGCCGCCGGCACTTTGTCTAGCGGAGTCAGAATTGCATATTTTAAAGCTGAATGCGACTCGGAAACGGGAGGATTTTCGGTTAGCCTGCGGACTGTTTCTTGAATTACTTTTTGAGCATTTTCTGCATTCCGGTGCAAATTTGCGATTACCATTTCTACTGTTACGCTGTCGTGCTCGGTATGCCAACAGTCATAATCGGTGACTAAGGCTAAAGTTGCATAGGCAATTTCAGCTTCTCTGGCTAATTTTGCTTCCGGCAAATTGGTCATCCCAATGACTGTGGCATCCCAACTGCGGTAAAGGTTTGATTCTGCTTTTGTTGAAAATGCGGGGCCTTCCATGCAGACGTAGGTGCCGCCACGGTGGAGGTTAACGTCGGGGAGATTCAAGGATTCGATCGCCCCTGCTAACACTTTTGCCAATTCGCCACAAACCGGATCGCCGAAGGTAATGTGGCCGACAATTCCTGAGCCGAAAAATGTAGAAATTCGATTTTTTGTGCGATCGATAAACTGATCGGGGACTACCATATCCAAAGGTTTCGCCTCTGTTTTCAGGGAGCCCACCGCTGAAGCTGAGATTAAATACTCAACTCCCAGACTCTTCATTGCATAAATATTTGCCCGGTATGGCACTTCCGATGGTAAAAAAGTGTGGTTGCGGCCATGTCTTGCCAGAAATGCTACCGGCGTACCATCCAAGGTGCCGACGATCGCAGCATCCGAGGGCGCTCCAAAAGGCGTATCAATTTTTACCTCTTCAATATCCTTGAGGGCATCCATTTTATACAAACCGCTGCCGCCGATAATTCCGATCTTTGCTTGAGCCATAATTTTTACCTTTTTTTCTGACTTTTACCAGTGATTGTACCGGGCAACCGTAAAGTTTGCGTAAAGTTCATTGAAGATTTAATGACTTTCCTCGCCGGAATACCCTATATTGTCACCCACTATCTGTGATTTCAATCACCAACTTAGTTCACAGAATCTTTAAGAATAAAGATACTGAGTTATGTTATATATCTTTAGGTGTGAAAACCATGACAGTCAGTTATGCAAGTACCCCCAAAATCTCTGTGGAGACGATCGCCCAACGGATCTTTGCTTTCCGCCAAATTACCCCCCTCGACAGACTGCTACTCAAGAGACTGCTACTCAATTCAGCAGTGATGAACGGGTTCGACCACAAGGATCACTTTCACATCAATCGATTGTGTCAGGCTATACAAAGCGGCTTGGTTTTAGTTGTGGAATAAATGTGCGGTGCGATCGGACAAAAGCTAAAGAGACTATTTTCAAATCTCAGCTTAAATCTGCTTGAATTGTGTTTGAGCAGAATGCATAATTTTATTAGATATTTTTTCCCCTCTCACTCTTTGCATCTATCTCAAATTTTAATGGTTAATTTAAGATCAGAAAGATCGATATTTGATTCGTGGGATTAATTACTTTGGGGATTTTTTACCGCTGATGGTGGCGGATATACGCGGATTAACGCGGATGAATGTTGATTTGGATTTAAGGGCGATCGCCCTTTTTTACTTAAGGGCGATCGCGCTTTTCTTGATTCCTTAAACCAGCATGAAATTAGCCGATGTTATCGCAGTCGGACTCACTCCAACCATAACACCTAACTGCTCCCCTGTCAAGAGGTTTTTGAGAATTGTTCCCTGAGTATTTTGAGTCATTTCCAACTGACCAAAACTCAAACCACCGGTTAATCCAATCAAATCTTGACCCAGGGTAAAATCAGCGATAATATCAAATCCTTGACCAGCTTTTAAGACAAAGATATCATTGCCACTACCGCCGATCAAACTATCATTAGCCATGCCTCCGTCAAGCAGATCGTCGCCTTTCCCACCCGTGAGAGTATCGTTGTCTGCGCCTCCGTAAAGAGTATCATTTCCGGCACACCCTCCCAGGATATCTGCTCCTGCGTCACCGTTGATTAAGTCATTACCTTCGCCACCGCAGATGGTATCATCTCCATCCTGTCCAAACAGGTTGTCATCACCTTGACTACCAAGCAGGATGTCGTTACCTTTGCCTCCATATAAGGTGTCATTATCCTTACCACCATCGATGAAGTCATCATCTTTATTGCCATAAATGATGTCAGTACCTTCGCGACCATGTAACAAGTCATTGCCTTTGCCTCCATACATTAAATCGTTCCCAGATTCGCCAAGGATGATGTCGTTTCCTTCGTCTCCATAGAGGATGTCGTCACCTTTGCCTCCGGTGATGAAGTCGTTGCCTTGGTTGCCATTAAAGATGTCGTTGCCGGCTCCACCATATAGGTTGTCATCGCCGGATTTGCCATTGAATATATTGCCAGTGTTGCTACCCAGTAATTCATCGTTTTGGGCAGTGCCTATTTGAATTGCCGCTCCACCGATGATGGTGTTTTCAACTGCATTGGGTTGATTGAATTTGGGATAGGTAATTTGGTCGCAGATGCAGTCATCATTAGAGATGTTATTAGTTGTTTCCGATGATGTCGGTGTTTCCGATGTTGTTGCTGATGGTGTTTCTGATGGGGTCGGAGTGGTCTTTGGTGTCGGTGTTACCAATGGAATCGGTGTCGGTTTTCCTGATATCGCAGTGGTGGATGTTGGGGTGACGGTGCCGGGGGTGGTGTCGGGGGTGGTGCCGGTGCCGTCAGAGGTAGGTGCCTCTGGATCGACGATCGGGTCTTTGAGAGCGATCGTCTCGACAACGGGGCGAACGGTGGGGTCATTAACCTTCACCGTCTCCATCCGAGCCAGAATAGCCTCTTGACTGTTTTGAGCGAGGAAATCTTCAACTGTCACAGTTCCCGCAGCCAAATCGGACAAACCGACAGCAATTTGACCCACAGACACCGCTTGCAACTTGGTGATGTCAAGGGCAATATCTTTGATGGGGCGACCGCTAGCGAGGACATCCTTGACTATTTGATTGCCGAGAGCCATGATTTGAGACGCCGCCGCCGCACTAGCAACCAGTTGTGTCGGGTTGATTTTGGGGTCAGACTCTGCTGCTTTGGTAATGGCTCCTTGAAGGATAGCCAAGATTGTTTCTGTTTTGCCCAAATCTACAGCAGCGCCACCCTTGAGTTGATTTGCGATCGCCCCAATCCCACTAAATGCGAGTTGAGCAACTGCTGTTTCCGAAACTCCCTCGATGAATTTCGCTGTCTGGACGATCGTGTTTTGCACCAGAATCATCGAACCAAACACCGATACACCATTTGTGTCCCCTTTGGCGATCGCCTCTAGGGGGTCGTAGCTACCCAAGTCAACTCCTGCGGGCAATCCTAACGCTGATTTCACCTGAGTTTCCGCTGTTGCTGGGTCAGCGCCTTGCTGCACCATAGAGGCGATCGCCGTCGTTAAAGGTGTCACAACCGTTGACGCCAGGGTAGAAGTGAGTGGCGTCGCCATCGGTAAACCCGTTGCAGCATCCACCCCGCCGATGATGTCCATGCCTCCCATCAGGACAAACTGGCCTTCGGTGTAGTCGAGTTCACCATTTTTGTTGATATCAAACTTTTCGATATCTACGTTCAGATCGATGCTGCCATCTGCCCTGGTAATCGTAAAGGGTTCAGCCTCATCCAACATCCCGTTTAAGTTGGCATCGAAGAACACCTTACCGCTACCAATGTAACCATCTATCACACGACTCTTGTAGTATGTCCTTAATGTGTCTGCGGTAAACGTTTTGGTGCGGAAAACACCTGTGGCTCCGAACACTCCCAGCCAATTATTAGTGGTGCTACCGCTTGTTTTAGTGACGGTAATACTTTGCAGCATTTTGGCCGAGTTGGGATTGAACTTGAACCCAAATAGGGCGGGATCGTTGGTATTGTCATAACCATCTTGAGTTGTATCTTTGCTCCGATCCATTCCGTTGATCAGATAGTAACTGGACGATGTTTCGGTAATTTCGTCAAACCAATCGGGAACACTGGCTGGGATTGTTTCAGTGTTGCCATCGCTATATTTAAAAGTCACCTGCATCCCAGCGTTGCCATTTGTACTGGTGGCGAACAGGTGAATTTCTGAATACTTCTTGGGCGTAACTGCCAAGGTAAAGGATGTGTTGTTAGTTGTGAGGACTTTGGCGTTGTTGCCGTTATTGGTGTTGTTGTAGCCTAGCTGAACGTCGGGATGGTACGCATTCGCTCGGAAAAAGCCGTTGTCAGGCAAACCGTTGCCATTCGCAGGGTTTTTAAACGTTGCAAAGGACTGAGTGAGTAGCGTTTCATTCCAGGTACTTAATCCGTCTTGTGTAGGATCTGTGGCTCCTCCGTTGTAGTTGAAAATCACATCACGATCGAATACTGAGCTCAGGTTAAAATCTGTATTAGATAGCAGATACTGAAACTTCTCAACTCCGGTGACGATTTTCACATCGCCATTAAGAGCAACAATTCGCCATCCTGTAGCTGTCTCGGTAAACTTATAGTCTTCTTTCTGGCCGGTCAAGAGCAAGATATCGTTACCAGCCCCACCGTCAATAGTATCGTTACCAGCCCCACCATCAAGGTAATCATTGCCCTCTTCACCTTGGATATTGTCATCGCCCTGCTGACCATATAAAGTGTCATTGCCAACCCCACCTTGGAGGGTATCATTGCCCTCCCATCCGTGGAGTTCGTCATTGCCATCTTGACCGATCAGTAAATCATTGCCACTATCACCGAAGAGCTTGTCATCGCCCTCCCAGCCGTGGAGTTCGTCATTGCCCTCTTCACCCTTCAACTGATCGTTGCCACTCTCACCAAAGAGCTTGTCGTCGCCAGCTTGACCAGAGAGGGTATTATTTTCAGCACTACCAACCAGTGTGTCGTTATTAGCCGAACCAATGATATTTTCAATCGAAATGAATTTATCTACGTTGCCAGAGAACCAGGCTTTGCCATTGGTTAACCTAGCTTCAACTGCACCAGTAGCAAATCTGTAGTCGGCAACATCAATACCGTCACCTCCATCAAGGACATTACTGCCATTGCCACCAGAGAGCGTATCGTAACCTCCCTCACCGTAGAGGGAGTCGTTACCATCCCCACCATCGAGGAGATCGTTATTAGACCCACCCCCGATCGCATCGTCTCCTGCTTCTCCTTTCAGGATGTCATCGCCGTCATGACTGTAGATCTGATCGTTGCCATCACCCCCATAAAGGTAGTCATTGCCGTCAAAGCCCTCAAGGAAGTCATTGCCGTTTCGACCAAAGAGCGTATCATTATCGCTGCCGCCGTTTAGAGAGTCGTTGCCGTCACCACCGTCGAGGAAATCGTCACCCCCATCGCCATTGAGTTTGTCATTGCCAGCTTCACCGCTGAGAAGGTCATTATCATTACCACCACTGAGGAAATCGTCACCAAGACCGCCGAAGAGTTTATCCTTACCATTTCCACCTTCGAGTTTGTCATTGTCGTGGCTACCGTCGTAGTTTCCTCCCTGTTTTCCGTTGTCTTCGCCATAGAGAGCATCATCCCCATCTCCACCTTGAAGGAAGTCGTTATCTCCCTGACCGTAGAGAACGTCGTTGCCATTTCCGCCATCAAGGGAGTCATTACCCTGATAGCCGTGGAGTTGGTCATTGCCATCCTGACCTTCGAGTGTGTCGTTGCCATGATCGCCGTTGAGACGGTCATTATCGTCCCAGCCAGCTAGAAGGTCATCGCCATCTCCACCAATGAGAAAGTCAGTACCCTCGTCACCGTAAAGTCGGTCGTTGCCCTGGTCACCATACAGAAGGTCATCACCACGTTTGCCACGGAGAATGTCATTACCGTCCCGACCCTGAAGTTTGTCATTACCGTCATCACCATTGAGATCATCTCCATCGTTGCCGGGGCCACCATCAAGCAGATCGTTCCCGGCTCCACCATATAACAAGTCACCTGATTCCCCGCCGTCTAGCAAGTCGTTGCCATCGCCACCATATAGTGAGTCCTGCTCCTGTTGCCCAAAGAGTTGGTCGTCGCCACTTTCTCCACGAAGACTGTCATGTCCAGTCGAACCTTCGAGTTTGTCATTGCCATCTTCGCCATTAAGATAGTCTTCACCACCACCACCTATGAGCCAGTCATTACCTCCATTACCCCATACTTTGTCATTGCCCCCCATGGCATCAAATTTATTGTCGTTATTATCTAATCCATCTTCGATATTTACTCCGTTGCGCACAATGCCTATGCCAATTTCGATCGCTCCCTCGACCGGATTTCCCAAAAATGCACCAATTTTATCGAAGGTATCGAGTACAGCTGATGAAACAGTATTAAATCCAGTAACGACACCATCAATGGCTTTATTTACAGCCTCAGTGACGACACCCAGGACACGGCCTATCGCCTGGTCAAACACATCTTCGATACTTCTCAAAGGAGCTAGGTCTAGTATGGTGTATTGAACTCCGCCCAGTGGCCCAGCACTAAAAGATACAGCCATCTGGGAACTACTAGGTCTACCATCTGAGGTAATTGTCAGAGTTGCACCAACATTACCAATTTCGGGGATATCGTAGCCTATGCCACCTGTAACCTCTAGCTTGCCATCCTTGATGCTGATGCTGGCATACTCTAGCGTTTGACCGAAAATTTTGGCTGTCCCTTTGATTGTTATATCTTTTGCATTTTTGACATCAATTGTCGCGTCCTCGATTGATACGACTCCGAATAAGTCAATATTTCCTTGAACTGTCAGTCCATCTTTTTCATTACCATTAATCTGAACTGCTGCAATTTCGTTCCCAAGCAACTTCAGCGTAGCAGAGCCACTCGCAGTCTTGTTGCCAATATCAAGTGAAAAATCGTTAATATCTAGTGCTACGACTCCAAAATTCACATCATAATCTTTGACTTTGACACTCGTGGGTGTGATCTCAAAGTTAGCTTTAGCGACTGTTGCACCAAAAACCTCAAGTTTCCCGTCCCCTTTGAGATATTGCTCAGTGGTATCGACTTTGAGATTTAAATCCAAAGTCTTATCATTGTCACCATCTGCCCCTGTCAGCTTCAAAAATCCCCAGTCAATTTCATCAATCTTCAAAGATCCGTTTAAGCTTGGATTGATTACATCATAGGGATTGGCGTTAAGGCTGAGAATAACATCTTTGCCCCACAAATTTATCTGGCCATTGATCCCAAAACCTTTTGTTAATTTCGTCTCGCCAATCTCTGTATTAAAAGGCACTAACTTTAGGAGTGGATCGAGTATTTTATCTGCATTGCCATCGATAGATTTAATATTTAAATCCAGAACCTCCTTCAAAAAGCCTTCTGCCGTTTTGACAAAACCGACTTCCTTACCCACTTGTTTGATCAGATAAGAACCGACTGGCCCAGCCCAAAGGTCAACTATGTTGATGGGATTGTTGGCTGTTAATTCGACAGCAAATTTCTTTGGATCGTTGCTATCCACTGCGAAAGCCGCCTGGATATCGAAGTTGCCAAACTTCAAATCTCCCATGAATCCAACATTATCAATCCAGGGCGGGGCGTAGGTTCCACCTAGCTGTATAGTGAAATTCCGAATTTCTGAATCAGGTAAGCCGAAGGGATTTTTCCAAGTTTGTGTTGGCGCAAGTTTAAGCTTACTTGTGATCGATTCAGGTTGAAAGATAATATCTGCCGAAACATTTAATTCAGGTTCGTTGTCTTGGAAAGGATCGTAACCTGTAATACTGACGCTTCCTCCAATCCCGAACTTTGGCGTTGAAGTGGTTGTCGTATTGATGTTGAATGTAGCATCTGTAAGTTCAATCCATAGTGGATCTACTTTTAAAAGTGTTAGTTTTTCTGTGCTTAAATTGGCGGTGACACTAAGTTCTCCTTTCGATGTATTTACCTCGGTTTCCAGCTCTATCTCTTTAATTTTTAGCTGTTCATTAATGAAGTCTAAGACATTGGGCTTCCCAGAATCTTTCTCTTCTTCAAAGTTCACCTTCCCACCGAGTTTGTAAGTAGGAGTGGGGCTATTAAGTTCAGAGATGGTTAAGCTAGGTTGGCTAATCGGTATTGTTAGATCGGCTGTAATTTTGTTAACAAGAGGAAGGTGTGGAAGGTCTGCGAACTTACTGAAATCTACTTCCCCGTCGTATGTGACTGTAAGTTCATTGTTTTGATACTCAACAGTTAGTGGGTTGACCTTCGCGATCAGTTCTGAAAGAACTGACTCTACTGCACCAGATACATTAATTCCCTTATTTGTCAGGTAAGTGTCCAATTCAGTCGAGTTATCAATCTTAGAATCAGTATTGGTGAAGTTCCAATCGGTTGTATTTGTAATACCACTGTAGTTGTTACCAGCTAAGTCTTTAATCGCACCGTTGGCAATTTCTACATAGTATTGGGTGTTGTCAGCTAGGTTGTTTGTCGGGTCAATAGTGACGGTTGAGCCGCTGATAGTGACATTGGTAGAAGTCACGTTGATAGTTTCCACTACTGAGTTATCGGAAACTTTTTTGATGACGATGTTGCCAGTGCCTTTTTGCACGGCTTCACTGAAAGCGACAACTGCATTAGCAGTAACTGCAACAGTAGTGGCGTTATTTACGGGTGTGAAAGTGGTGACAGTAGGCGCTGTGGTATCAGCAGTGGTGAAATTCCAAGTAGTTGCACCTGTAGTGCCGGCATAATTATTACCAGCTAAGTCTTTAATTGCACCGGCCGCAATTTCAACGTAATAACCAGTACCTTGCGCTAAATCTGCCGTGGGATTAACTGTTACTGTACTGCCGCTAACGGTGACATTGGTGGAGGTAACATTTATAGTTTCCACAACTGAGTTATCCGAAACTTTCTTGATAACAATGTTGCCAGTGCCTTTTTGCACCGCTTCACTCAAGGTGACAACTGCATTAGCAGCAACTGCAACAGTAGTGGCGTTATTTACAGGTGTGAAAGTGGTGGCTGTAGGCGCTGTGGTATCAGCAGTGTTGAATTTCCAAGCAGTTGCGCCTGTAATACCGGCATAATTATTACCAGCTAAGTCTTTAATTGCACCGGCCGCAATTTCAACGTAATAACCAGTACCTTGCGCTAAATCTGCCGTGGGATTAACTGTTACTGTACTGCCGCTAACGGTGACATTTGTGGAGGTAACATTGATAGTTTCCACAACTGAGTTATCCGAAACTTTCTTGATAACAATGTTGCCAGTGCCTTTTTGCACCGCTTCACTCAAGGTGACAACTGCATTAGCAGTAACTGCAACAGTAGTGGCGTTATTTACGGGTGTGAAAGTGGTGACAGTAGGCGCTGTGGTATCAGCAGTGGTGAAATTCCAAGTAGTTGCACCTGTAGTGCCGGCATAATTATTACCAGCTAAGTCTTTAATTGCACCGGCCGCAATTTCAACGTAATAACCAGTACCTTGCGCTAAATCTGCCGTGGGATTAACTGTTACTGTACTGCCGCTAACGGTGACATTGGTGGAGGTAACATTTATAGTTTCCACAACTGAGTTATCCGAAACTTTCTTGATAACAATGTTGCCAGTGCCTTTTTGCACCGCTTCACTCAAGGTGACAACTACATTAGCAGCTACGGCAACAGTAGTGGCGTTATCTAGGGGAGTGAAAGTGGCGGCTGTCGGCGGTGTGGTGTCAGCAGTGGTGAAATTCCAAGCAGTTGCGCCTGTAGTGCCGGCATAATTGTTACCAGCTAAGTCTTTAATTGCACCAGCAGCAATTTCAACGTAATAACCAGTACCTTGCGCTAAATCTGCCGTGGGATTAACTGTTACTGTACTGCCGCTAACGGTGACATTTGTGGAGGTAACATTGATAGTTTCCACAACTGAGTTATCCGAAACTTTCTTGATAACAATGTTGCCAGTGCCTTTTTGCACCGCTTCACTCAAGGTGACAACTGCATTAGCAGCAACTGCAACAGTAGTGGCGTTATTTACAGGTGTGAAAGTGGTGACAGTAGGCGCTGTGGTATCAGCAGTGGTGAAATTCCAAGTAGTTGCACCTGTAATACCACTGTAATTATTACCAGCTAAGTCTTTAATCGCACCGGCCGCAATTTCAACGTAGTAACCAGTACCTTGCGCTAAATCTGCCGTGGGATTAACTGTTACTGTACTACCACTAACGGTGACATTAGCTGCGGTAACATTGATAGTTTCAACAACTGAGTTATCCGAGACTTTCTTGATAACAATATTGCCAGTGCCTTTTTGCACAGCTTCACTCAAGGTGACAACTAAATTAGCCGCAACGGCAATATTCGTGGCGTTATCGGCGGGGGTGAAAGTTGTGACTGTAGGCGCTGTGGTATCAGCAGTGTTGAAATTCCAAGCAGTTGCACCTGTAGTGCCGGCATAATTATTGCCTGCTAAGTCTTTAATTGCACCAGCCGCAATTTCAACATAGTAACCAGTGCCTTGCGCTAAATCTGCGGTGGGATTAACTGTTACTGTACTACCACTAACGGTGACATTAGCTGCGGTAACATTGATAGTTTCAACAACTGAGTTATCCGAGACTTTCTTGATAACAATATTGCCAGTGCCTTTTTGCACAGCTTCACTCAAGGTGACAACTAAATTAGCCGCAACTGCAATATTCGTGGCGTTATCTAGGGGGGTGAAAGTGGCAGTAGGCGGTGTGGTATCAGCAGCGACAGCCGTGGTAAAATTCCAAGTAGTTGCGCCTGTAGTACCGGCATAATTGTTACCAGCTAAGTCTTGAATCGCACCAGCAGCAATTTCAACGTAATAATCAGTACCGGGCGCTAAATCTGCCGTGGGATTAACTGTGACTGTACTACCGCTAACAGTAACATTAGCTGCGGTAACATTGATAGTTTCAACAACTGAGTTATCCGAGACTTTCTTGATAACAATATTGCCAGTGCCTTTTTGCACAGCTTCACTCAAGGTGACAACTAAATTAGCAGTAACTGCAACAGTAGTGGCGTTATCTAGGGGGGTGAAAGTGGCAGTAGGCGGTGTGGTATCAGCGGCGACAGCAGTGGTGAAATTCCAAGCCGTTGCGCCTGTAGTGCCGGCATAATTGTTACCAGCTAAGTCTTGAATCGCACCAGCAGCAATTTCAACGTAATAATCAGTACCATTAACCAAGTCGAGAGTTGGATTAACTGTGACTGTACTACCGCTAACAGTAACATTAGCTGCGGTAACATTGATAGTTTCAACAACTGAGTTATCCGAGACTTTCTTGATAACAATATTGCCAGTGCCTTTTTGCACAGCTTCACTCAAGGTGACAACTAAATTAGCAGTAACTGCAACAGTAGTGGCGTTATCTAGGGGGGTGAAAGTGGCAGTAGGCGGTGTGGTATCAGCGGCGACAGCAGTGGTGAAATTCCAAGCAGTTGCACCTGTAGTGCCGGCATAATTATTACCAGCTAAGTCTTGAATTGCACCAGCAGCAATTTCAACGTAATAATCAGTGCCATCAACTAAGTCGAGAGTTGGATTAACGGTGACGGTACTGCCGCTAACAGTGACATTAGCTGCGGTAACATTTATAGTTTCCACCACTGAATTGTCCGAGACTTTCTTGATGACAATATTGCCAGTGCCTTTCTGCACAGCTTCACTCAAGGTGACAACTAAATTAGCCGCCACTGCAACAGTAGTGGCGTTGTCGGCGGGGGTGAAAGTGGTGACAGTAGGCGCTGTGGTGTCAGCAGTGGTGAAATTCCAAGCAGTTGCGCCTGTAGTGCCGGCATAATTATTACCTGCAATATCTTTAATCGCACCGGCGGCAATTTCAACGTAGTAATCTGTGCTTTGCGCTAAATCTGCCACTGGGTTAATGGTGACGCTACTACCAGTAACAGTGACATTGGTGGAGGTAACATTGATAGTTTCAACAACTGAGTTATCCGAGACTTTCTTGATGACAATATTGCCAGTGCCTTTTTGC
>JAYFMW010000025.1:0-25097 GCA_042408215.1 Microcoleus sp.
CCCATGCCCCATGCCCCATGCCCCATGCCCCATTCCCCATTCCCCATGCCCCATTCCCCATGCCCCATTCCCCATTCCCAATTACTATGTCTCTTTCTCCTTTGCCTCACAAAGTTATCGGCGTAGCTGTCATCTGGAACGAACAAGGACTAATTTTGATTGACAAGCGGCGTCAACACGGACTGCACGGGGGTTTCTGGGAGTTTCCTGGGGGTAAAATAGAGGCTGGAGAAACGATCGAAGATTGTATTAAACGGGAAATTATGGAGGAGTTGGGGATTGCGATCGAAGTTGGCGATTGGTTGATTGCGATCGAACATGACTACAGTAAGTTCACTGTTACGCTCAACGCTTATCACTGTCGCCATGTCAGCGGGGAACCGCAACCGATCGAATGCGATGAAATTCGCTGGGTGACACTGGACGAAATTGACCAATTTACCTTTCCAGAGGCAAACGAACAGATTATTGCTGCTTTGCGCAAACATTAAACTGACCAATTACCAATTACCAATTACCAATTACCAATTACCAATGACTAATTTTTATTTTTGAACGGGTAGGGTAAAGTGAAAACAACTGCCTTGATCGGGTACGGAGTCTACCCAAATTTGACCGTAGTGGGCGCGGATGATGCCCTGGCAAAGAGACAGTCCAATGCCGTAACCGTCTTTTGATTTGTCTCGCTGCAAGCGGAAGCTGTCTTCAAAAATGCTTTGGCAATTTTCTTCAGGAATTCCCGGCCCGCTGTTGCCAATGCTGACTTGAACTTTGTAAGCAGTGCGGTGCAGCATGGAAATACTCACAGTTCCTTGCTCTGGGGTATACTTGCTGGCGTTGTCGAGTAGGTTGGCAATCACTTGTTTGATGCGATCGGGATCGGCATAAACCAAGGGCAAATCTGTGGGAATGTCTGTTTCTAACTCCAAGCTTTTAGCCTGAAATTTGTCTTGAAACTGAAGGAGTACATCTTGACAAATCTCCCCCAGTTCGATTGTTTTTGGTTCAATGTGCAATTGGGCATTTGTACCCCGCGCTGCTTGTAGGATATCTGTGATCATGCGATCGACAATCCGAATTTGCCGCCTAGCTTGTTTCATCAAATGAGTCGCCAGAGTCGGTGACAAACGTGGTGTTTCCCCATCTTTCACCTTCTGATTTGACTCCAAAGTTTCCAAAGCCAAAGAAGCGGCCGTCAAAGGATTGCGGAGGTCGTGAGCTAGCATGGCAATAATCCGGTCTTTCAACTGCAACTGCTCTTGCAGGTGTTCTTTTTCCTGTTTTAGCCGAAAAACTTCATCGGAAAGTTGCACCAGTTCAACGGCGCAAGCAACCGAATAAATGGGTTTTACCTCTGGCTGGGTTTGAGAAAGAGTTAGCGCAGACTTCTGGGTTGCGTATTCTTCTACCGACAACTGCCAGCGGGGCCACCAGTGTTCCAACTGGGCGCTCAAATTGCTGCCGGCGAGAGTTTGTCGCGGATCTGGATGAATTTTGAGCAGCGAGGGAGTGGCTAGGAGTTTAAAGTGTTCGGCTAAATCGGGCTGTTCCCCTACATCGATGATTTGAAGTTCAAAGTCCCACTCTGCCTTCAAATCCTTTAGGGATTTGCGGATGTGTCTGGTCTGTTCCCTGGAAGAGGGACGCTTGTCTACGAACAGCAGAAGTTGTAACACCGATTCGGAAGTCGCGGGCTGTTCAGGTGAACAGTCGGTGTCGTCACTATCGGTCAGATTTACGTTATTCAATTTGTCGATCGGGTGAAAATAATTGACCATTGCCGAGCCGAGTTATTTCACTTCTACTTTAATTTAATATCTTCTTCACATTTATGCTATTCTCCCGATAATTTGATGAGGGCGGACGGATGATATTTTTGAGCGGCCATAAAAATTCGTCACTGAATGTGGTGATGAAGGTGGCGGCGGTTTTTTTTGTGCTGTGCCTATTGCTGACGCTGCACCGCTACTACAGCTTTTACGCCACTTACGACCAAGGCATTTTCAATCAACTTTTTTGGAATGGTAGTCATGGTCGTTTGTTTGAGAGTTCTCTCTCTTCGGCTTTGTCCACTAATGTGGTTCACCAAAACCAGCTCCCAGAAGTAGATTACTACCGGTTGGGGCAGCATTTTACTCCGGCGCTGATGCTGTGGCTGCCAATTTACTCGCTGTTTCCCTCGCCTGTGACTTTAACGGTGTTGCAGGTGACTTTGATTACGGCGGCTGGTTTAGTGCTCTACCCTCTTGCTAGACACTATCTAGAGCCGCGGCTGTCGGCTGCAATTGTGGTCAGCTACTATGGCGCTAATGCGGTAATTGGCCCGACTTTGGGCAATTTTCACGACAATTGTCAAATTCCGCTTTATGTTTTTAGCTTGCTGCTGGCGATGGAGAAGCGCTGGTGGCCGCTGTTTGGGATTCTCGCAACTTTAATTTTGGCGGTGCGGGAAGATGGGGGAGTTGTGTTATTTGGGGTGGGAGTTTACTTGATTTTGAGTCGGCGCTATCCTCGGACTGGCTGGGCTGTGTGCATTCTCAGTTTTGGTTATATGCTAGTTCTGACCAATCTGATTATGCCTTTATTTTCGGCTGATATATCTCAGCGGTTTATGATGGAGCGCTTCGGCCAATATGCTGATGGAGATGAGGCTTCGACTCTGGAAATTATTTGGGGAATGGTGAGCAATCCTGGGCGGTTGGTTGAACAATTATTTACGCCGTTTTTTGGTAAGATCAAATACCTGCTTGGCCAGTGGTTGCCATTAGCTTTGGTTCCTGCTTTCGCCCCTGCGTCTTGGACGATCGCTGGATTCCCCCTGCTGAAGCTATTTTTAGCTAAAGGAGAGTCGGTGCTGGCGATTAATATTCGGTATGCGATGACTGTGGTTCCAGGACTTTTTTACGGGGCGATCCTATGGTGGGCCGATCGCCAAAAGGAAGAAGATAAAATTAGGAGGGGAGAACAAACAATCTTGCGTTTTCCTTCTGCGATGTTTCCTTTCCCTTCCTCTGCAAAATTTCGCCGATTTTGGACGTTTTGTATCTGCTTGTCGCTATTTTTTACCTTCACGTCTAACCCAAATCGGACTTTTTCGTTCATTTTGCCAGATGCGATCGAACCTTGGGTTCAGGTTCCTCCGATCAGACAATGGCAACACGTATTTCAGGTGCGGCCTCTGTTGGCTCAAATTCCTGCCGATGCTAGCGTGGCTGCAACTAACACGATTGTGCCAATTTTGTCAAGCCGCCGGGAAATTCTCAGGTTTCCGATGTTGGAATTGCGTAATGATGCCAGGGAGACGGTGAAGATGGAATATGTAATTGCTGATCTGTGGCAGTTGCAGCAGTATCAGGTGGCGTTTCGCGCGGAACGGGGACAGTTGCAGGCGATCGTCCCGCAGATCGATCGAATGTCGAGTTCGGGAGAGTATGGAATTATTGACTTTCAAGATGGCGCGATTTTGATGCGGAAGGGTGCTGCTTCTAACTCTGCATCGACTGCTGCTTGGGCGAGTTTTCGACACCAATTGGAGCCGATTTTGAAGTAAGCGGGTACGGCGATCGCCCTGGGTATCGTCCCACAAATATTCAGGAAACCGGGTTTGTTCACGCCCGGGCGATCGATCGAGGGCGACCTATTTTTCTGCAACAAACCCGGTTTCTGCACTATTCCTAGTCCTTGTTGTGGCCCCAAATCAGCCCTTGGGCGTAAAATTCCCTTCCATCAAAATTTCAGGTTGTTTATTATACAATAAAGTGGTCAATCGTAAACATTAAGATATGTAAAATGTTGGGAGCGGAAAAAGATGAAAATTTTGGTATTGGCATGGGAGTTTCCTCCCAGAATAGTGGGGGGTATCGCCCGCCACGTATCGGAACTGTATCCAGAATTGGTGAAGCTGGGTCACTCCATTCACTTAATTACAGTAGAATTCGGTCATGCGCCGATGTACGAAGTGGTGGAAGGAATACAGGTACATCGGGTGGTGGTGAGGCACGCCCGGGACTTTTTCCACTGGGTGGCAAACCTCAACAGCAGTATGGGTCATCACGGTGGCAAACTAATACTGGAGGAAGGGCCGTTTGATATGATCCACGCTCATGATTGGTTGGTAGGAGATGCTGCGATCGCCCTCAAGCATACTTTTAAAATACCGCTAATTGTCACCATACACGCCACCGAATACGGGCGCTATAACGGCCTCCACAATGACGGACAGCGCTACATAAACGGCAAAGAAAACGACCTCGCTTACAACGCTTGGCGGGTGATTGTTTGTAGCGATTATATGCGACGAGAAGCCGAACGGGTATTAGCGACTCCTTGGAACAAAATAGAGGTAATTTACAACGGAATTAGATCTGATAAAAAGCCCCGCTGGCATGAATTTGACGCTATAAATTTCCGTAGACTATTTGCGGCTGACCATGAAAAAATAGTCTATTATGTGGGTAGAATTAGTTATGAAAAGGGTATTTCTGTATTCCTGAATGCGGCACCTAAAGTAATTTGGGAAATGGGGGGAAACGCCAAAATTGTAATTGTTGGTGGCGGCAATACAGACCATCTCAAACATCTAGCTTGGAATTTAGGAATTTGGAACAAGTGTTATTTTACGGGTTTCATGTTTGAGGATCATCTCGACAAATTCCAGACTGTCGCTGACTGTGCTGTTTTTCCCAGTCTTTACGAACCTTTTGGGATTGTAGCATTAGAAAGTTTTGCTGCAAGGGTACCTGTAGTGGTTTCGGATGCGGGTGGGCTTCCTGAAGTGGTACAACATACTAAAACTGGGGTTGTTACTCAGGCTAATAACTGCGCTTCTTTGGCTTCGGGGATTTTGGAGGTGTTGAAAAATCCTGGTTACGGGCGGTGGTTGGTTGATAATGCTTATCAAGATTTAGAACGTCGATTTAGCTGGCAGAAATTGGCGACGGAAACCGAGTGGGTTTATCAGCGGGTGGCGGAGGAAAGATCCCAGGTTGATTGGTAATATCAAGTCCAGTAAATTACTTATGAAATTTTTACGGGCATGGGGCATGGGGCATGGGGCATGGGTTATTGGTTATTGGTTATTAGAGCGAACAAATAACTAATGACTAATGACTAATGACCAATGACTAATGACTTCTTCTATAGCGTTTACGGGCCTAGGGCATGGGGCATGGGGCATGGGGCATGGGTTATTGGTTATTGGTTATTAGAGCGAACAAATAACTAATGACTAATGACTAATGACCAATGACTAATGACTTCTTCTATAGCGTTTTTTAGTTGCAAGTCTTAAAGAATTGTAACACAATGATCTGGATACACTCGACAGACGCTTGAGTTCACTCCGAAGATTTAACAGGAATTAGCATCTTGAGTATTTTTAGCGACATCGAACCCCAACGCAGACGCAGTTTATTGACTTTATTCACCACAGGCTTGCTATTCTGGTCGAGTTTGGCTTCACTGCTGCCAACTTTGCCGTTGTACGTCCAAGATGTGGGTGGTACAAAACAGCAAATTGGCTTTGTGATGGGTGCATTTGCGATCGGGCTTTTGCTGTCGAGGGCGCAGTTGGGCAAAATGGCCGATAGCAGAGGTCGAAAACAAGTTTTGCTTTTAGGTGTGTTGGTAGCTGCGATCGCGCCGCTGGGCTACCTATTCGCTAAATCTATCCCTTTACTGTTATTGATCCGGGCTTTTCACGGCATTAGCATCGCCGCTTTCACCACAGCTTACAGCGCTTTAGTCACAGATTTATCCCCGCCAGAAAAGCGGGGCGAATTAATCGGTTACATGAGTTTAGTAAGTCCAATCGGGATGGCATTTGGTCCGGCTATGGGCGGATTTGTGCAAGCTTGGTTCGGTTACACTCCTTTGTTTGCGATGTCTGCATCTTTCGCTACAATGGCTGTGTTTTCGACATTACAAGTTACGGAACCGCATTTTGCGGAATTAGCAAAAACCGCATCTTTATCTCAGGACAAAACCAGCAAAAATTATTGGCAAATGCTGTGGAATCCCCGCGTGCGGATTCCGGCTTTAGTCTTATTATTGGTAGGTTTAGTCTTCGGGACTTTGATCACTTTTATGCCTTTGTTCGTGCAGGAAACTAAGGCTAATTTCAATGCTGGATTGTTTTATTCAACGGCGGCAATTGCCAGTTTCGGGATGCGATTAGTCACGGGGCGGGCTTCCGATCAATACGGGCGCGGCTTGTTTATTAGCGGCGGATTAATCTTTTATGCCTTGTCTATGTTATTGTTGTACTGCGCTAACAGTACCAGTGCTTTTTTAATAGCAGCTTTGTTAGAAGGTGTCGCCAGTGGTACTGTTTTGCCGATGATGGTAACGCTGATGTCCGACAGGTGCGAACCTCAAGAAAGGGGTAGATTATTTTCGCTTTGTATTGGCGGATTTGACTTGGGAATTGCGCTGGCTGGGCCGACTTTAGGCTTTGTTGCTGAACAAGTTGGCTACAGAAATATGTTTGGCTTGGCCGCCGGACTTGCTGGCTTGGCCTTGCTGATATTTATTACCCAGTCTAGCAAAGATTTGTCTCATTCGATGAAGTTTGCGATCGGTCAAGGCAAAGATGTCTACGCTTTAAAATAAGCTATAAGTTTTGAGTTGCATAAAATTCTCAGTCATCAAGTTTAGTTTGAGTTAAAAATAATTTGTTGAAGATATTGCCGAGTTTTACCGTCGATTATCTCTTTCCCAATACTGGGTTTGCTGACATTCACTCGGACAAAATCGATACCGTCTTTTTCAGTAAATTTGCGATCGCCGTCGGAGTCTTTTCTAATCGTGATAAAAAGCCCGCCACTTTTTTCATCAAATACCCAGCTTACTAATTGAGTATTGGGCGGAGTTATTGCCTGAAGCGATTGGCCGGCTAAGTTAGATAAATATCCAACGATCGCGTCTGCACCGTCAAGTTTGCCATCAGCATTTGTGTCGCTATCTATGATGTGAAACAACAGCAATTGATTCTGAGGCTTACTGGAGAATTTTTTTGAGGAATCTTGCTTGGGTTGATTTGTTGGTACATTTTGATTATTTTGATTTTCTGGCTTTTTTTTGTGCGACAAATATTCAAATTTAGATATTAACGCTTTTTTGTTTAATAGAATATTAGATTCTCCGCTAGTTTTATTATAGAAAATCATATTGTAACCAACCATACGGCTGCCCCTTGAGTCTCCATAAAAACTTAATTTTGATGAGATAGGATTGTGTCCAGATTCTTTTTCATGGCCAGATAGGGTAACTGGAATCATAATATATTCTGATTCAGGGTCAACGATCAAATCACCGTAAGCAATCTGTGGCTGTGGCTTTTCTGCTACCTTCTGTGCTTGAGTTACTGTCCTAGTTGATCTGCATGATAGGGTAATAGCAATTAGGGCAAATACGGTAGCCACTTTGCGGAAAATCTGATGAGTTATCATGACTGTTTACACCTGAAATAGATAGTTATACTAATTCTCAAAACTCATGAAACAGTAGCTGTATGGTGCGTCGCCATCTACAATCCTCAAAAAAGCGATAATCTCGCAGAGCCGCACCTTACAAAATATTTAGGCAACACCCCTCCGTTGCACTTCACCCAATACTCATGATCGATCGAACATCATATAAGGTGCGTCATATCCAAAACCCTCGATAAATTCTAGAGTGAAAGTCTGACGCACCCTACAACTGGTAAAAAACAACTTCTAACCCAGGAACTCGCGCGGATCGGTGACGTGCCCAGTCAATGCAGAAGCCGCCGCCGTATAAGGCGAAGCGAGATAAACTTGGGATTGTTTATTCCCCATCCGACCGGGGAAATTGCGGTTGGTTGTAGACACGCAAATTTCCGGTTCATTCATCCGCCCAAAAGTATCTTTTGGCCCGCCCAAACAAGCGGCGCAAGAAGGTGCGGCGGGTTCGATGCAGCCGGCAGCTAAGAAGATTTCTGACAGGGTTTTACCGTCGTATTTTGTGACAAATAAATCTTCGTAAACTTTCTGAGTTGCTGGTACTAAATACGTCGGAACTTTGACTTGATTTCCCTTGAGAATTCGGGCTGCATTCAGAAAGTCGGAGGTTTTGCCGCCGGTGCAGGAACCGATGTACACTCGATCGATCTTGACATCGCGGCAATTGCGGGCTAGGTCGCGGTTGTCGGGGGAATGGGGTTTGGCTACGACTGGTTCTAGTTTGGTGACATCGTAGGTGCGATCGCTATAAAACTTAGCATCCTCATCGGTGTAAAATGCCTCAAACGGCACATCAGTCCGAGAAGTAACGTAATCAAACGTAGTTTTGTCCGGCGCAACCGTGCCGTTTTTACCGCCAGCTTCGATTACCATGTTGCACAGCGTCATCCGTTCTTCCATTGTCAAACGTTCCACTGTATCGCCGGCAAATTCCATCGATCGATAGTTAGCACCGGCAACGCTGATATCACCTATAATTTGTAAAATCAGGTCTTTTGCTAACAAATAATCGGGTAATTCGCCGTTGATCACAAAGCGCATCGTGGCTGGAACTTTAATCAACAATTTGCCGGTTCCCATGATAAAAGCCGCGTCTGTATTGCCGATACCGGTCGCAAATTGTCCGAAAGCGCCGGCATTGCAGGTGTGGGAATCTGTGCCAAATAGCACTTCGCCCGGTCTGGTGTGGCCTTCTTGGGCTAGGGCGATGTGACAAACTCCTTTGTAGTCGGGGTTTGCTTTGAAGTTCGATCGATCCGTGATGTCGTAAAAGTATTTTATCCCTTGTTCCTGTGCAAAATCCCGCAGAATATCGACGTTGCGGTTCGCGCGTTCGTCGTTGGTGAAAATGTAGTGATCGGGAATTAGGACGATTTTTTCTGAATTCCAGACTTTAGCATTTTCGCCGAATTCCCGTTTGAAAACGCCGATGGTGCCTGGCCCGCAGACATCGTGGGTCATCAATACGTCTGTTTCCACCCAGATGTTTTCTCCGGGCTCAACTTTAGTGCGGCCAGATGCTTTGGCCAAGATTTTTTCGGTGATGGTCATTCCCATAGTGCGATCGCTCTTTTTGGTTAGATGCTACAAGTGTATTGTAAGCGAAATATTCCCTGTTACCGAGGATACAGAGATAGGGATAATGTTTCGGATCGCTTGTTTCAACTTAAAACTAAAACCCACAAGGGTCATATTCAACGATGTTTGACACAGAAATTCTCAGCATAATACATAGGCCGGGGCGGGTTTTTGAGATTGTCGGTTTTTGGCCAATATTGTTGGTTAACCCGCCCCTACAGGAATCACGAGCGATCGGACATGATATTAGTCGTTAACGAAGCCCGCCTTCGCGGATTGAGAGATTTTTAATAAAATTGTAGCAAGTTGATTTCAAAAGTTGCCTATTATGATGTTCGATCAAACCTTTACCAATGGTGCAAACTCCTCTAACTTCACTTGTAGGTCGTCCACGAGCATTAAACGATAGTTTTCTGTAGCTTTCAATTTTTGGAAAACATAACTAGCAAAATCATCACGCCACTTTTTTCTATCAAGTTCATTCGAGATATTCAGCGCTCTGATTGATAGGTTATAAGGGTATTCTTCAAATTTGATATCTCGATCGTTTTCAAAATCATGCTTTCCTATAGTAAGAGTGATTGTTGAGTGCCGAAACTCATGCCAGTTATCAGTACCATCAGAAACAAGCTCAAATTTTAGAGCCAATATCAACTCTAATTCTTTGATTAAATGTTCGATTTCCTGGGGAAAGTCTACAAAAATATCTAGTGTGCGAGACATAAAAACCTCCTTCATTGAAAATCAGTAGAAGTGATGTCATAGCTATCGCCAATAATTCGGACGCTATCAATTTTTCCGCGTGTAATATTTTTCGCCCTCTGCAAACCTCGTTCAGCCTCAGCCTCTATCAACCCAGACACCCTAGCATCTATAATTATATCCCTAGCTTGTCCCCCTCGTCTAATCGAGTTGTTGATCTGATTTTTCACTGTCGCGCTTGTAGCACCGGCATCCAGACTTTTGAATTCAATGCGTTTTCCATCTACCTCAGCATCGGGATTTCTACCTCCATCGGTTTTTTCCACCAAGGCTTTAACATTCTTTCCCTCTCTTTCTAGAAATTCAGCAATCGCTCTTTCGTTTGCACCAAAAGCTCTTTCTGATTCATCAATACTGCCACAATTAGCCGAATTTTGCTTAGGGGTTTGGTTAGTCCCGTTATTCACCATTTTTGGTTATTTAAAATTTTGGTGAATTATCGCACATTATGAGCCAAGTCACTTGAGAAAAAGAACCGGGTTTCTCACTTAGTCAATACAATGATTCCTCTCCCATCAGGTTCTACTATTACCTTAATATTAACACTATCTCTAGTTCCTTCAATCTGCCATCTTACGGGCTTACCAGCAAAGAAGTTACTTAAACTTTTAGCAAAGACTTAAGATAAGGATAAACTCTGAAACAATAAATTCTCTTTGATTTTCTGACAATTAATGGCACTTTTGCAAGAACCCTGCTATTAATATTATGGCTGGTAAAGACGATGATTTTATCCCATAATCATTGTAAAATTAAGTTGGCATTGAGAATACATTGATGTCACATTGAATAGGATTCTTTGAGTTCTTCTAGCTTTTTCTTTATTAAATCGATATCATTAATTTTTAATAGTTCTTCAATTTCTTCTAATTGCATCTTCTGCATCTTCTTCTTACCTTTTTCTAGCCCTTTTTTGTAATTCTGATCGTTGAGCATTTTCATAACTTCGTTTTCAAACTTATTTAGAGTTGCATACTCTAATTTAGGGTATTCATTCCTTTCTCTATATTCCTCATACTTTTCCTCAGCTATTTTTATCTCTTTATACTCTTCTTTCTCAAGGATTTCACAAATATCATCAGACTCATAAGTTACATTTACTTGAAATCTTACAAAACATCCTTGTGTATTTTCTTGATCGGAACTATGAGACACGATTTTAACAATTTGGAATATCTTGTTTTCTGTTGAAAATAAGAGGCATAAAGAACCTTCGGGAAAATTCTTTTTCGCTTCCTCTAGAGTTGTGGGTGACAAGTGAAACCAATCTATATTCTCACTATCATTAACGAGATTAGTTCCCTGGTCAATAATAGCAATATCATCAGTGACACCTAGTTTAAGGAATTTACCACCATCTCGTGGTGTGCTGGTTATCAGTGCTTGATCTTGATTTACAGGCGTAGAGTTTTGTTGAACGGAAAGATAGTTCTCAATTTCTTGCTTCCACTGAGGCGAGTTACTATATTTTTTTGACAAACGATAAATGAAATCTTTTGTTAAATTTAAGTGGTGGATACTAATACATAATTCTCCCTCACATTTAAGACCATGCCAAGTTAGATTAGATGACCCTATGATAGAAAAACCTATTTCTTTATCGTCTTTAACACGACGGCCTAAAAAACAATAGGCTTTGATATGAAAGTTATTTGTGGGACATATAAAACGAACAGAATTAGTTTTAATCTTTGTTGATTCTTCGTCGATAAATTTCAATAAATTTTGAATATCACTAGGGTTGTTAAAATTATCTTTTTTTCCGATCGCAATCAAAACTTCCGTATTTTCATTTAAAGAAGGGTGTACAAGAATTTTTTCTATTTGTTTCACCCCATAATCATTAACAAAAGCAGAAAATAGATAAATTTTATCCCAATAGTATTCTTTATCCTTTAATAAAAAATCATCTATTGTGGTTTCCAAGCTTTTTTTACAGTCTTCCAAAATTACAAATCTAATAACACTCATTGTAAATACCTCCAATTAATTGATATAAAACTTTCAGGCAAGATGTAAACCACAATTTGATTATCTTCCCTAAAACTGCACGATCGCACCTAATACCTAATAAAGTTGACTAAAAACATAATCAGCCAACTCAATCAAAGCCTACTTCGACTCCGACGGCGGGAACCCCACCAAACGCATAACCGCAGACTGAGCGGACTTAACCAGTAATTCCCGCGATCGCCCTCTGCTGGTTGGATGCCTGAAAAATCACTCATAAATCTCTACAACATCATAGTGTTTTGCAGCCACGCCCAAACCTTGTAGCGCTAAAGCCCGCGTGGTTAATGATGCTTGAGTTTCCCAGATGTTGACGAAAAAAGGAACAGCGCGATCGGGATTCTTTTCGGCAAAATCGAAGAATGCTTGGATTTGTTCGCCTACATTCCGGTAGCGATCGGGTGGCTCACCGCCGCCTGGGGGATTTGTAAGGTTGCTCATGGGATTGACGGGGATAGAGAGGGAAGCACATTGAGAAATTATAACTGTTGCTGTCGAGCTTGAACCAATTTTTTGAATATTTGTGGCAGAACCCTAGCGGGCGGGCACGGGGGCACCGCCCCTACAGGAGGGGATTGGAGTAATTCCTGTAGGGGCAATCCCCCGTGGTTGCCCTGATCCTTGGGGCGGGCGGGCACGGGGGCACCGCCCCTACAGGAGGGGACTGGAGTAATTCCTGTAGGGGCAATCCCCCCGTGGTTGCCCTGATCCTTGGGGCGGGCACGCACCATCCACCGCCCCTACAGGAGGGGACTGGAGTAATTCCTGTAGGGGCAATCCCCCCGTGGTTGCCCTGATCCTTGGGGCGGGCACGCACCATCCACCGCCCCTACAGGAGGGGATTGGAGTAATTCCTGTAGGGGCAATCCCCCGTGGTTGCCCTGATCCTTGGTGCGGGCGGGCACGGGGGCACCGCCCCTACAGGAGGGGACTGGAGTAATTCCTGTAGGGGCAATCCCCCCGTGGTTGCCCTGATCCTTGGGGCGGGCACGCACCATCCACCGCCCCTACAGGAGGGGACTGGAGTAATTCCTGTAGGGGCAATCCCCCCGTGGTTGCCCTGATCCTTGGGGCGGGCACGCACCATCCACCGCCCCTACAGGAGGGGACTGGAGTAATTCCTGTAGGGGCAATCCCCCCGTGGTTGCCCTGATCCTTGGGGTAGGCACGTCGGGAGTAATGACAATGGCCTTGCTGACGTTACCCCTAAAAGTTAATCTCGATCGCGTTCAATTCACCGATGAGCAGTTTTATCAACTCTGTCTCAGTAATGCTGAATTGACGATCGAGCGCGATGCTGAAGGAAGGTTAATTGTGATGTCTCCAGTTGGCGGCGATAGCGGTAGTCGCGAGATGGATATCGCATTTTTCAAATATGTGCGATCGCCTCTCCAATTCTCAATCTAAATCTAAAATCTAAAATCTAAAATCGATTGACTGCCATTACCACAAAACTAACAATTATGCAAGTCCCTCGATTATGTGACTGGTAACTAACAGCTAGTGACTGTTATTGTGAGTAATTAATTAAGAAAAGCAACTTAAATCAGGGACTGTCAAAAAATCACAGTCAAAAAATATCAGAGTGCATTTCTACGGTTGTAGACCTCAACAAGAGTGAAATGAGCGAGAGCCCCACCGCCAGGGTATCTACTTTCGCCATGTTCACCGTATATGGCAATGGAGATACTTCCGATGAATTCACTGACACAAAAGGCTCAGCGCGCAGTTACTTTAACATCTCAAGTTTTAGATAAATTGCCAGCAGCAAAAGCTGAGGCCGAAAGTTACGAAAATTGCGACAAACATTATACTCTCGAAGTTTTAGGCGATCGCACTAACCAGGAGCCAGACACTTTAATTAAGGCCCTCATTAAGCAAATCTTAGATCAGGTAGGGGCGATAGTTGTGGAGATTGCAGGGCGGGTGCAATTCATGACTCAACGGGCACAAGAACTTTTGAGCCAGTATTTTTTACCCCGCATTCCCTACTCATTACCAGAATCCTTAAAACATTGGTTCAAGGATCAGATTGCGCGACTCACATTCAACGGCAATGTTCCATCTCGCTGTTTACCCTTGCACATTCAACAAGCAGGAAAACAGTTGATCGTCCGTCTGATTTCCACTCCCATCAAAGAGCAATATATCTTGCTGTTGGAGGAAGAAGAAATGCAATCCTTCTCTATGTCCGCCCTGGAATTGCTAGGACTCACCAAACGCGAGGCGGAGGTTTTATTCTGGATTGCCAAAGATAAAAGCAATGCAGCGATCGCTAAAGCGATCGGTTGCAGTGAAGGAACAGTGCGAAAACATCTGGAGCATCTTTACGGGAAACTAAATGTACAAACCCGGACGGCTGCTGTGATGGTTGCTCTGGAAAAGTTGGGGCTGTTCAAAGCAGAATTTGCGGCGCACTGAGCGTAGTCGAAGTGTTGCAATATCTTCATAATCCTATACGCAGATCGTCGTATGGCTCTCCAAATAAATTTGGATGATTATTAGATCAAAAGCTGTTATCTAGCTTCAGCAGATAGCTAGAAACTACTTCCCATTAACGTTGTTCAACAACAAGGAAATAAACTATGTCTTCTACAACAGAATTTCCTGCATCGACTTCGATGCCACAGTTTCCAGCAGCTCAGGAAAACCAAGAGGCTAACCTTGAAGAGGTGCGTCAACTGGGTATGTCTCAAGAAGGAGCTTCGCCCGCAGCATTTTTCGGTAATGGCTACCGTTATCGCCATGACTGGGGGTTCAAGAATGGACAGCACATCTTGACTCTCAATTGGGGCTTAATCACACCCAACTCTCTCGTCTTCGTTGCGATTGGTGAAGGTGTACCCCCTGGTCCCGCTGCTGGAAAGTTTATCGGTGCGGCTCGATATACAGTCCATAACGTTGCCCCTAGCAACGGTGTAATCAAGATTTGGGTCAACATCGAGTGGGGAAGCCCTATTCGGCTCTATGTTGACTATTTCGTATTCAACCCTTAGAAGCACGGATTAAATACAAGGCTGTTTCCTCACAAGTCACAGCCTTGGAATTCAATAAATCTCTTTTCCAACTCAACGCATTATCCAACACTAAATAAGAGGTATTTTATGTCTGAACAACCTAGTTTTCCCATCCCAGAAACAGCCCAAGCCGATGCAACAACAGGGCGTTACATTATTACTTTTCGCGAAGATTCGGTGACTGAAGGGTTAGACCTTTTGAGTGACCAAACTGGCATCAGGGGACTGCCAAACGCTGCCGATTTCCCGGACTTTGTTCTAGACTTGAGCCAAATTGAAGCAGCAGGGGGAGCAGTGTTTCCCACTCTCGGCGTGGCCGTCGTCTCGTTAGACGAAGGGGCTTTCAGCAACGTCATGAGATCGGCGGGAGAGGATTCGGCTATTCTGGCGATCGAACCGGAGCGCACTTTCTACGCCATTGGCGATGGTTTGTCGGCAGACTACCTGCGGGGCTATCGCGATGCGGTGAATAACCTGTACGAGAAAGCCACTACTACAGAAGCAGCAGGAATCGATACCCAACCATCTTTTTCCGATGATAGCGAGTCTACTTGGGGTTTGAAGGCAACGAAGGTGATGAACTCTCTGTTGACTGGTAGTGGAATCAAAGTTGCTGTGCTGGATACGGGGATGGATCTCCAACATCCCGACTTCGCAGGCCGATCGATCGTATCGCAATCTTTCGTGCCTGGGGAGAATGTACAAGATGGGATGGGTCATGGTACCCACTGCATTGGGACAGCCTGCGGGTTCAAGGATCAGAACGGCCGCAGGTATGGGATCGCTCACAAATCGACCATTTATGTCGGTAAAGTGTTGAGCAATGCCGGTAGTGGCGCTGGTGCCTGGATTTTGGCTGGGATGGAATGGGCGATCGCCAACGGGTGTCAAGTGATCTCGATGTCTTTAGGAAACACCAATCCAAACCCCTCTACTGCCTACGAAACTGTCGGCCGCCGGGCCCTGCAAAATGGGTGTCTGATCGTGGCTGCTGCGGGCAACAACGGACCAACCGGAACCGTTGGACAACCAGCGAATAGCCCCTCAATTATGGCTGTTGCAGCGATCGATAACTGCGTCCAAGTAGCTAACTTCTCGGCTACCTCTAACCTAGTTCAAGGAACTAAAGTCGATATCGCCGCTCCAGGAGTGAAAGTATACTCATCACTCCCTATGGATAAAGGGTGTTATGCTGCCTGGAATGGCACTAGCATGGCGACACCTCACGTAGCTGGGATGGCGGCCCTGTATGCTGAATCGACTGGTAAACGAGGTGCTGAACTTTGGCAATTGCTCACTTCCTATGCTATGGCACTACCATTACCATGTACTCGTGTCGGAAGTGGCTTGGTACAAGCTCCGTAATCACAAGCGCGATCGCAATTAGCTAGAGATCCCCCTCGCATCCCCCTTAAGAAGGGGGACGAAAGAGAACGTTCTTGTCCCACACCCCCTACTCCCCTACTCCCCTTTTTAAGGGGGGTTAGGGCGTGTTTTCAAACTCTAAGATCCCCCCCGGCCCCCCTTAACAAGGGGGGAGAAAGAGTCTCTTTCGTCAACTCCTACTCACACCCTACTCCCTTTTTAAGGGGGATGCGAGGGGGATCTTCGAGAGATTCGGTTCATAATCAGTAGTTTGAAAACACGCCCTAGGGGGGATCTCCGGGGCAATAAAACACGCCCTAGGAGGATCGAGGTTTCAGAGTGCAAGTGCGTAAGTCCTAGGCGATCGCAATTAGGCAGCATTTCCTGCTAGTAGAAGGAGGTTCTCTGCGATCGGAAACCTCCTTCTACAAATACAATTCACAATAATAGGACTTACGCATTTCAATGTAATTCTGTCATGCTTCGCTTCGCTTGACTCATGACACATAGGCTTTGCGTAAGTCCTGAATAGCGCAATGGATTTGGCCTAAAGGAGGTCGAATATGTCTGATGAACAAGTACAGCGCATCATCGTGACTGTTGATGACCAATAATTTCAAAGGTGGTACAAGCCCCCGGATTTATCCGTGGAATCAATCCAAAATCCCAAATCTAAAATCCTCAAGCCCCGCATTTATACGTGGGGTAAATCTAAAATCTAAAATCTAAAATCTAAAATCGATTGACCAAAACTTACCGGTAATTCAATCGGTTGTCACTGCGTTACAATCGGCGGGAATGAAAGTGGATCAGGTGCTAGCTGTTACTGGTATTATTACTGGAGCAGTTTCTCCGTCGAAGCTAGAAGGACTAAGGAGCCTACCGGGTGTCGCTGGTGTCGAGGTCGATCGAGAAATGCAGGCAATTTAAACTAATCAATTATTTAGGGGTTAAGTAAATCAAGCTTTGCTAACCCCAAATAGCGAACACCTTCCGGCGTGACTTCAAACCGACAAGGCAAAATCTCTACACCTTCACCGATCGCCTGTCTGAATAATTCTCCGTAAGTGCGATCGGCACTATCCCCAGGCGCAAAATCTGTACAATCTCCGCGATTAATAAAATACAACATTACAGCCCTGGAACCCTGCTGCACAACTTCGATCAATTCCCTCAAATGTTTCTGTCCTCTTTCTGTGACTGTATCGGGAAATAGAGCCAATTGCTCTTTGGCCCAAGTTGTATTTTTAACTTCCAGAAAAATCGGATTTTCCTCGCCATTCAGCCAAAAATCAATTCGACTTTTTCGAGCTTTACCATAAACAACTTCCGGTTGAATCACACTGTAATTTCCCAACTCAGGAAACAATCGCAATTCCAAAGCTAATTTAATAACTCGATTCGGCAAACCCGTATTAACTCCCACCCAAGTTGGTACAGTGTCGCACACTTTAATTAATTCCCAAGTATAAGCTAACTTGCGTTTAGGATTGTCGCTGGCAGATACTAGCACTGGATTACCGGGAATATAAACACCCGTCATCGGGCCCGTATTCGGACAGTGTGCGGTGATAATTTCTCCCGAAGCAAGTTCGATATCGGCGAAAAATCGCTTGTATCGCTTGATTAAAATGCCGGGTAAGAGAGGGGGATATTTGTAAATAAAGTCAGTCATCATTATGCATCAGTAATTAGTAATTAGTTATTAGTCAGCCTTTGTTTCATCTGCTTTGCTGCTAAAGCATAACCTCCATCAGCACCGTCTATAAAATGCACTTGGCGGCCGTTGCGTTCAAACACTAAACAAGTCATCAACGCTCTGTCAGCAACGTGCCAACCATAAACTATCTTACCTTCTCTGTAGTTTTTTTCCAAGTACCCCGTCAATTTTTCTCGCTGGGACCGATCGCCCGAAATTACCATTCTCAACATATCATCAAATTTGCGGTAATCCGTAGCTGCGATCGCCAGAGCTTTATAAACTCCCCAATCTAACTCTTCTGTCTTAACTTTAAAATTCATTAGCAGCGAACCAAGCGCCGTCTCTAACTGTATTTTTGATAAATATAACTGGCGGTATAACCAACTAGCATTGCTCGCCCTAACTTGAGTTTCTTTAATCAGCTTTCTGCTATTCAATGTCAATTTAAGATTTTGAATAGCAATAGGATTTAAACAATCTTCTTGGCCGTAAATTTCTTCAATTTTTTCTAAAATATTTCTGTAAAATAGATGGCTCTGCTGACCCAAATCCGATCGCACCATTACCAGCAGCGTTACTATTTCCCCGTACTTGCTGGGAATATCCTGCCATCGGCACTCCAATCCCGAAAAATCGGCTGTTGCAGAAATGCCATTATTTTGAAGCCTGTAAATATTACCAGCAACAGGGTCTTTAATAAGTTCAGTAGCACGGGTTAAGCCGCCGCCAATAAAAACAGCTTGGCTGTAATTTTCCGAAACTTTAAACTTAGCTATTTTCACCGGATAATTAGCTGCTGTCACAACTTTAACCGGCACAGCCCCAACTCGCAAATCCATGTCAAATTCAGTCTTAGCCATTTGTTGCGTGACCAGCAAAGCTTTCTGGACAGCGGGTAAAAGCGATCGCCCCATTAAAAGAGAAGCGCCGTCGCCACCAAAGACAAAGGGAATTTCAATTTTGTCGGCTACATTCAAAACAGCAGCGATCGAAGCAGCCCCCAATAAGTTAACTTCTTTGTATTTTCCCGCTTCAATCGCTTTGGTAGAACCGCGAATATCTGTGACAATAATGTACCAGTCATCGGGTACATCAACAAAGTTCCGCAAGTCAGTAATATCGATAAAATTGTCCAGTAAACGCAATTCGGAATAGAAGTTTTCTGAGTTCATGATATGATTCTCCAGATTCGCTATTAAAATAAGTGAAGCCTTTTAGCATTACGGTTTGTAACCATTTGTGACAGAATTACAGAAGCCCTCTCGTTCCCTGGCCGGCATTGCCGGCATTGTAGCAGTCGCCACTCTGATTAGCAAAGTCTTCGGGTTGGTGCGCCAAATTGCGATCGCCGCAGCCTTTGGAGTCGGTGTCGCCGTCGATGCTTACAACTACGCCTACGTCATCCCCGGTTTCTTATTTATTTTACTCGGAGGAATCAACGGGCCATTTCACAGCGCCATAGTCAGCGTTTTAGCCCGCCGCGACAAAAAAGAAGCAGCACCCTTAGTCGAAACTATCACCACCTTAGTCGGCGGCTTGTTGCTGTTGGTGACGATCGCCTTAATTATTTTTGCCGATCCGCTGATCGATTTGGTAGCACCTGGATTGAATAGAACACCAGAAGGTTTACAAATCAAAGCGATCGCCGTCCAGCAATTTCGGATTATGGCACCAATGGCATTACTTTCGGGCTTAATCGGCATTGGTTTTGGCACTCTCAACGCCGCCGATATGTACTGGTTGCCATCAATTAGCCCTTTATTTTCCAGCGTTGCACTTGTGGGCGGTTTGGGTATTCTCGCACTGCAACTCGGAGACAAAATCACTCAGCCGCAATACGCACTAATTGGCGGCTTAGTTTTAGCTTGGGGAACTTTAGCGGGAGCAATTTTGCAGTGGTTGGTGCAACTAGGCGCACAGTGGCACGCGGGCTTAGGAAAATTGCGGTTGCGGTTTAATTTTCAACTGCCTGGAGTTCAAGAAGTAATTAAGGTGATGGTACCTGCTACTTTGTCATCAGGAATGCTGCAAATTAATGTCTATACTGACCTTTTTTTCGCATCCTACATCCCTCAAGCCGCCGCTGCTATGGGCTATGCAGGCTTGTTAGTTATGACGCCTTTAGGCATTATTTCTAATGTAATTTTAGTGCCATTTCTGCCAATATTTTCTCGCCTCACCGATCCGAGAGACTGGCCGGAATTAAAAGATCGAATTCGTCAATCTTTAGTTTTGACTGGCATTACGATGCTACCACTAAGCGCTTTAATGGTAACACTTGCTGGGCCCATTGTGCGCGTTGTTTATGAACGCTATGCTTTTAATCAGTCAGCCTCGCAGTTCGTCGCACCGGTATTGATGGCTTACAGCATCGGAATGTTTGTTTATTTAGGGCGCGATGTTTTGGTAAGGGTATTTTACGCTTTTGGAGACGGAGAAACACCTTTTCGAGTCAGTATTTTTAATATCTTTTTGAACGGATTGCTCGATTATTTATTAGTACAAGCTTTTGGCGCACCCGGATTAGTTTTGGCGACTGTGGGAGTGAATATCGTTTCGATGATTATGCTTCTGTACTTATTAGATAAAAAGCTGGGTGGGTTGCCTTGGCGGGAGTGGAGTTTGCCATTTCTAGGGTTAGCTTCTGGGAGTTCTGTAACTGGTTTCGTGGCTTTGGCTACTCTGCGAGGATGTCAAAGAGTTTTGGGTACTGAAGGTTTGCTAATTCAATTACTGGAGTTGAGTCTGGCAAGTTTCTTAGGGTTAGGATTTTTTGCTGTGTTTGTCAGTCAGATGAAATTGCCGGAAGTTGATATGTTTGTCGATCGCATTCGGGGGCGTTTTGGCAAATAGATATCGGAAATTTGCGGCAGATTCAAGGAATCAACAAAAGTGCGTGAAGCGCAGCTATCCCGTAGGGAATCGCCCTTAAGTACAAAAAAGATCAAAAAGGGCGATCGCCCTTAAATCCAAATCAACATTCATCCGCGTTAATCCGCGTACATCCGCTATAGCCTTTCTCAGTAACATGAGATACCCGACGTGCATAGGGCATAGGGCCTAGGGCATAGGGCCTAGGGCATACCTCACTTTCTTGAGAACCGCCATACCATCTGCGGTAAAAATTGTCAAGTAATTATGTCCTCATGGCAAAGATCCTACTTTTCCGACTTTAAGATCCGACTTTTCCGACTTTACAAAGGCACAGGCCGGAAGCAATGATAGAGATAGGGAAAGTCAACCCACGATGTCTAGATTGTAAAGATATCGTAAACCTTGAGGTTGTGTTGCGAAATATTAAATAAACTTATAATCTCAAAACATATGCCCTTAGTATGATACAGTTACCTCGAATATAATTTATACAACCCCATTGCAACGCGAAGCCAGTGAAAGCCCATTTCAGATCAGGACTACCACGATCAGGATCTACTTTGCTGGCCGCTTTATTGCGCCAAAATCCCCGGTTTCACGCGGCCATGACTAGCCCAGTATGGGGCGCAAGTAGAGCGAATGATATCGGCGAAAAATCGCTTGTATCGCTTGATTAAAATGCCGGGTAAGAGAGGGGGATATTTGTAAATAAAGTCAGTCATCATTATGCATCAGTAATTAGTAATTAGTTATTAGTCAGCCTTTGTTTCATCTGCTTTGCTGCTAAAGCATAACCTCCATCAGCACCGTCTATAAAATGCACTTGGCGGCCGTTGCGTTCAAACACTAAACAAGTCATCAACGCTCTGTCAGCAACGTGCCAACCATAAACTATCTTACCTTCTCTGTAGTTTTTTTCCAAGTACCCCGTCAATTTTTCTCGCTGGGACCGATCGCCCGAAATTACCATTCTCAACATATCATCAAATTTGCGGTAATCCGTAGCTGCGATCGCCAGAGCTTTATAAACTCCCCAATCTAACTCTTCTGTCTTAACTTTAAAATTCATTAGCAGCGAACCAAGCGCCGTCTCTAACTGTATTTTTGATAAATATAACTGGCGGTATAACCAACTAGCATTGCTCGCCCTAACTTGAGTTTCTTTAATCAGCTTTCTGCTATTCAATGTCAATTTAAGATTTTGAATAGCAATAGGATTTAAACAATCTTCTTGGCCGTAAATTTCTTCAATTTTTTCTAAAATATTTCTGTAAAATAGATGGCTCTGCTGACCCAAATCCGATCGCACCATTACCAGCAGCGTTACTATTTCCCCGTACTTGCTGGGAATATCCTGCCATCGGCACTCCAATCCCGAAAAATCGGCTGTTGCAGAAATGCCATTATTTTGAAGCCTGTAAATATTACCAGCAACAGGGTCTTTAATAAGTTCAGTAGCACGGGTTAAGCCGCCGCCAATAAAAACAGCTTGGCTGTAATTTTCCGAAACTTTAAACTTAGCTATTTTCACCGGATAATTAGCTGCTGTCACAACTTTAACCGGCACAGCCCCAACTCGCAAATCCATGTCAAATTCAGTCTTAGCCATTTGTTGCGTGACCAGCAAAGCTTTCTGGACAGCGGGTAAAAGCGATCGCCCCATTAAAAGAGAAGCGCCGTCGCCACCAAAGACAAAGGGAATTTCAATTTTGTCGGCTACATTCAAAACAGCAGCGATCGAAGCAGCCCCCAATAAGTTAACTTCTTTGTATTTTCCCGCTTCAATCGCTTTGGTAGAACCGCGAATATCTGTGACAATAATGTACCAGTCATCGGGTACATCAACAAAGTTCCGCAAGTCAGTAATATCGATAAAATTGTCCAGTAAACGCAATTCGGAATAGAAGTTTTCTGAGTTCATGATATGATTCTCCAGATTCGCTATTAAAATAAGTGAAGCCTTTTAGCATTACGGTTTGTAACCATTTGTGACAGAATTACAGAAGCCCTCTCGTTCCCTGGCCGGCATTGCCGGCATTGTAGCAGTCGCCACTCTGATTAGCAAAGTCTTCGGGTTGGTGCGCCAAATTGCGATCGCCGCAGCCTTTGGAGTCGGTGTCGCCGTCGATGCTTACAACTACGCCTACGTCATCCCCGGTTTCTTATTTATTTTACTCGGAGGAATCAACGGGCCATTTCACAGCGCCATAGTCAGCGTTTTAGCCCGCCGCGACAAAAAAGAAGCAGCACCCTTAGTCGAAACTATCACCACCTTAGTCGGCGGCTTGTTGCTGTTGGTGACGATCGCCTTAATTATTTTTGCCGATCCGCTGATCGATTTGGTAGCACCTGGATTGAATAGAACACCAGAAGGTTTACAAATCAAAGCGATCGCCGTCCAGCAATTTCGGATTATGGCACCAATGGCATTACTTTCGGGCTTAATCGGCATTGGTTTTGGCACTCTCAACGCCGCCGATATGTACTGGTTGCCATCAATTAGCCCTTTATTTTCCAGCGTTGCACTTGTGGGCGGTTTGGGTATTCTCGCACTGCAACTCGGAGACAAAATCACTCAGCCGCAATACGCACTAATTGGCGGCTTAGTTTTAGCTTGGGGAACTTTAGCGGGAGCAATTTTGCAGTGGTTGGTGCAACTAGGCGCACAGTGGCACGCGGGCTTAGGAAAATTGCGGTTGCGGTTTAATTTTCAACTGCCTGGAGTTCAAGAAGTAATTAAGGTGATGGTACCTGCTACTTTGTCATCAGGAATGCTGCAAATTAATGTCTATACTGACCTTTTTTTCGCATCCTACATCCCTCAAGCCGCCGCTGCTATGGGCTATGCAGGCTTGTTAGTTATGACGCCTTTAGGCATTATTTCTAATGTAATTTTAGTGCCATTTCTGCCAATATTTTCTCGCCTCACCGATCCGAGAGACTGGCCGGAATTAAAAGATCGAATTCGTCAATCTTTAGTTTTGACTGGCATTACGATGCTACCACTAAGCGCTTTAATGGTAACACTTGCTGGGCCCATTGTGCGCGTTGTTTATGAACGCTATGCTTTTAATCAGTCAGCCTCGCAGTTCGTCGCACCGGTATTGATGGCTTACAGCATCGGAATGTTTGTTTATTTAGGGCGCGATGTTTTGGTAAGGGTATTTTACGCTTTTGGAGACGGAGAAACACCTTTTCGAGTCAGTATTTTTAATATCTTTTTGAACGGATTGCTCGATTATTTATTAGTACAAGCTTTTGGCGCACCCGGATTAGTTTTGGCGACTGTGGGAGTGAATATCGTTTCGATGATTATGCTTCTGTACTTATTAGATAAAAAGCTGGGTGGGTTGCCTTGGCGGGAGTGGAGTTTGCCATTTCTAGGGTTAGCTTCTGGGAGTTCTGTAACTGGTTTCGTGGCTTTGGCTACTCTGCGAGGATGTCAAAGAGTTTTGGGTACTGAAGGTTTGCTAATTCAATTACTGGAGTTGAGTCTGGCAAGTTTCTTAGGGTTAGGATTTTTTGCTGTGTTTGTCAGTCAGATGAAATTGCCGGAAGTTGATATGTTTGTCGATCGCATTCGGGGGCGTTTTGGCAAATAGATATCGGAAATTTGCGGCAGATTCAAGGAATCAACAAAAGTGCGTGAAGCGCAGCTATCCCGTAGGGAATCGCCCTTAAGTACAAAAAAGATCAAAAAGGGCGATCGCCCTTAAATCCAAATCAACATTCATCCGCGTTAATCCGCGTACATCCGCTATAGCCTTTCTCAGTAACATGAGATACCCGACGTGCATAGGGCATAGGGCCTAGGGCATAGGGCCTAGGGCATACCTCACTTTCTTGAGAACCGCCATACCATCTGCGGTAAAAATTGTCAAGTAATTATGTCCTCATGGCAAAGATCCTACTTTTCCGACTTTAAGATCCGACTTTTCCGACTTTACAAAGGCACAGGCCGGAAGCAATGATAGAGATAGGGAAAGTCAACCCACGATGTCTAGATTGTAAAGATATCGTAAACCTTGAGGTTGTGTTGCGAAATATTAAATAAACTTATAATCTCAAAACATATGCCCTTAGTATGATACAGTTACCTCGAATATAATTTATACAACCCCATTGCAACGCGAAGCCAGTGAAAGCCCATTTCAGATCAGGACTACCACGATCAGGATCTACTTTGCTGGCCGCTTTATTGCGCCAAAATCCCCGGTTTCACGCGGCCATGACTAGCCCAGTATGGGGCGCAAGTAGAGCGAATGTTGTCAGCCATGAGCGAAGACAATGAGTGTTCCGTATTTATTT
>JAYFMW010000026.1:0-226019 GCA_042408215.1 Microcoleus sp.
TATATATATGGCGGCACGGATTCCCATGATTTAATGATATGTCAAGGGCGCGAAAATGTCAAGCAAAATTGTAATTCGATCGCCCAAAATTTTTGCTATAATTCGATAAGTCGATCGCACTTATTGTTTAACTTTCACATCTGGGCCGCCCGGTGTTTGTTTTCCAGTCCGAAAAACCACGACTCCATTCTCAATAGCCACTAAATCTATTTTCAGCGGGCCCGCAATGTATGTGACATCAGTGGCGATCGCCTGAACCTCCAGGGCTTTATCATATTGTTGCAGGCGATCGACAAAACCAGCCAAAGTTTCAATCCGATTATCCGCCACTTGGACTCTACCGCCCACAACGCCAATCAAACGAGCGCGAAACTGACAAGCTTCAATTAATTGCTGCAACTGCTGTCTTACCTGTTCATCTGTCGAGGTAACAGGATCGACAGAAATCCCTACAATCACATCTCCAGCCCGGAATACCACTCGATTGATTTCGGCTTCTGCAAATACTTTGATTCGCTTTTCTTCCCGCAGGTAATTAGCGCCGGCGACTATTCTGACTACATAATCTTGACCGTCTTTAATCTGATTAATTAGTTGCTCAATTTCAGCATTAGTAATTTGAACTATCTGCTCTTTAACCTTTGTATTTCCAGGCTGCATCAGTCCAACAGTGGTTTTATTTGCTTCTTGCAATAGTCGATCGATGGCGCGACTTGCTAAGGCGGGATCGACGATGCGAACAACTCCAGCCGCTAAAATTTGACCGCGCCTGATGGCCACAGTCCCCTCGCGAATTGCCTGAAAATCTCGTTCCAAAACTTGCACTTGCTGTTGTAATATAGCTTGTTGTTGTTCGAGTTTTGTTTGTTGCTCTGCTAAGGTTTGCAAAAGTGCTTCTCTCTCAGCAATCACTTTGTCTCGATCGACTATAGCTCGATCGCGATCGGCAAGATTTTGTACTCGCTGAGCAATTTCCTTGTCCCGCTGAGCAATTAATTCGTTGCGCGAAACAATTTCCTTGTCCCGCTTGGCAATTTCCTTGTCCCGCTTGGCAATTTCTCCCTCTCGCTTAGTAATTTCTGCGTCTCGCTTAGCAATTTCTCCGTCTCGCTGAGCAATTTCTGCGTCTCGTTGAGCAATTTGAGTTTTTACCTGCTCTCGTTGCTCGATTAACTGTTGGCGCTCCCCTTGTAGTTGGGAAATTTCCGAGCTCAGACTCGTTTTTTGAGCAGAAACGGTGTTCAATTGACTCTCAGTGCGATCGAGCTGAGATTTTGTAGTCGCCCGCGCCGTTTCCACCATCTTCAATTGTGATTCCGTCCGAGATTTAGCCGCTTCCACACTGAGTAATTGTTCCTCAGTCTGGGATTTAGCCGCTTCCACCTCACTTAATTGCTTTTCAGTTTTAGACTTAGCGGCTTCCACGCTATTAAGTTGGGTTCGCAGCGAGTTTAATTTTGCTTGCGTCTTAGCTTGTTCCGCATTAGCTGCCTGCAACGAACGATTAATCTCCTCTAAATTGCCTCTAGCTTGCGCTTGAGCAGCCCTAGCTTGACCTAATTCAGTTTCAACTCGATTTTTTTCTTGCGTGGTTTGATTGAGTTCTCTGCGGGCGTTATTGAGTCTTTTTTGAATCTCATCTATTCTAAAAACCCCCGTTCGTAGTGGCTTGCTAGTAGCAAACAGGATGCCAAGAGTTGTGGCTGACAGAATGCTACCAGCCATCACTGTCACCACAACAGCAGTATCGCGGGGGCGAAGTTTGAACAAGCTTAATCTTGCCTTGCCGACTTTTGTCCCAAGGCGATCGCTAACAGTAGCGATCACACCCCCTAAAACTAAAATTACAAATACTAGGATGTATCCAGCAGTCATTCCGATTTTGGATTATGGATTTGGGATTTTGGATTGAATCTAAAATCCCAAATCCATAATCCTATACTTTCTCGGCGTCAAGTGAATTGCTGGCCTAAAGCCACCGGGTTATGGACTGTGATCTTTTTCTTGTGGATCGAGATCATTTTTTCTTGTCTGAGATCCCCCAGCAAACGAGTCACCGTTACCCGCGTTGAGCCGATCGCCTCTGCGATCGCCTGATGGGACAGCTTCAAATCAATCGTAATCCCCTCAGTACCAGGGATACCAAAATCCCGGCACAGAATCAGCAAAAAGCTGACCAGTCTCGATCCCATATCTCGATGGGCCAGGGTTTCGATCATCATCTCAGTTTGCAAAATCCGAGATGAAAGTCCCCGCAGCATCACTATTGACAGTTCAGGGTCTTCCTTAAGGGCTTTCTCGACTTGTTCGATCGGCAGTGAGATTAATTCCACCGGCGTAAAGGCTACCGCGTGGTAAAACCTGTCGGAGCGGTGTCCCGTAATCAGAGACAGCACCCCAAATACGCTGTTTTCGCGCAGGAGGGCGACTGTAATTTCTTCTCCTGCTTCATACACCCTGGAGAGCTTCACAGCACCTTTAATGAGAACGTAGACGCGCTCAGCCGGGTCTCCAGGAAAAAAAATTGTCTTACCCCGTTCAAAGCTTTCCACAATGGGTGGAAACGCCCCGCCGCTGATTTGGCGGAACACGGCTGCTAGCGGTCTATCATGGGTCACGACCTGATCCTTTGTACTAATCAATGCTCTGTAAGTTGAAAATTAACATTATTCAGTAAATATACTTCCCAACCTCCTGTATCCAGGGATTCAGTTACTTCCATTCAATGTTAAGGTAAGCACGCACTGTATGATTAAATCTAGCCCTTCTCTTAACTTTCTCAATGCCGCCCCCTTGTAGCTCCACAGCCAAATTAATCTCAATTGTGTCTCAATTGTGTCTCAATTGTGTCTCAATTGTGTCTGAATCAGTTAAATCTGAATCAGTTGTGTCTAAACAGGCGGGGTTGTCCTGTATAGCGAATGAGAACGGTGCAAGTTGCTTCTAGAATAAACTACCGATGATAGATTTGACCGGAAAAAATGCTCTTGTTACGGGCATTGCTAACAATCGCTCGATCGCCTGGGGCATCGCTCAGCAGCTCCACAAAGCAGGAGCCAACCTCGGCATCACATATTTGAAGGACGAGAAAGGCAAGCACGAGCGCAAAGTCGCTGAACTCGTGGAACCACTCAATCCCAGTCTGTATTTGCCCTGCAATGTCCAAAATGAGAGCGAAATTGAGTCTACTTTTGAGACGATCGCCCAAAAGTGGGGCAAATTAGATATTCTGGTTCACTGTTTAGCCTTTGCCGGCAAGGACGAACTGTCAGGAGACTTCAGCAACACTTCGCGGCAAGGTTTCTCTAATGCTTTGGATATTAGCGCTTATTCCCTAGTACGGCTTTGTGCGGCGGCTAAACCGCTGATGGCCCAAGGCGGCAGTATTGTCACTTTGACTTATCTGGGCGGTGTCCGAGTAATTCCTAATTATAATGTGATGGGAATTGCGAAGGCAGCATTGGAAATGAATGTTCGCTATCTGGCGGCGGAACTCGGCCCGTTAAATATTCGGGTAAATGCGATTTCTTCAGGCCCGATTCGGACTTTAGCTTCCTCAGCAGTTGGCGGAATTCTGGACATGATTCACCACGTTGAGGAAGTCGCCCCCCTACGGCGCACGGTGACTCAACAGGAAGTAGGAAATGCTGCGGCTTTTCTGTGCAGCAATCTGGCTAGCGGGATTACCGGTCAGATTTTGTATGTGGATTCTGGTTACGAAATCATGGGAATGTAACACTGAGATCTTGCACCATTGTCAGCAACAGGCTTTCCGGCCTGTTCCACAAAGACTCTATTTTCTTGTAGAACAGGCCGGAAAGCCTGTTCATAAAAGGCTAATTGAGAATGGTGCAACATCTCAGTTAAAATAAACCCGCCCCCACCGACGAACTAGCTATCAATTATTTAATGAATGACCAATTGCGACTTATGGAAACAATCGATCGCCCTTCTCTTCCTCCTGTAAATTCAGTTAACCAGCCCAGGGCCGCCTCCGTGAAGCGCACAACACTGGAAACCGATGTCAATGTTAGCCTCAATCTCGACGGTTCGGGAACTTGCAAAGCGGCGACGGGAATTCCCTTTTTAGACCATATGTTGCATCAGATTGCTTCCCACGGATTGATCGATTTGGACGTCCAGGCGATCGGCGATTTAGCCATTGACGATCACCACACCAACGAAGATGTGGGAATTACCTTAGGACAAACCCTAGCAAAAGCGATCGGAGATCGATCGGGAATTTCTCGTTTCGGCCATTTCATCGCCCCCCTCGATGAAGCTTTAGTTGAAGTAGTGCTAGATTTTTCGGGAAGGCCTCACTTAAGTTACAATTTGCAGATTCCCAATCAGCGGATTGGTAATTACGATAGCGAGTTAGTCAAAGAGTTTTTTTCGGCGGTGGTGAACCACTGTCAAATGACACTTCACATTCGACAGTTGCAGGGCGGAAATTCCCATCACATTGTAGAAGCTGCGTTTAAAGCCTTTGCGCGGGCTTTGCGGATGGCCGTAGAAATCGATCCACGGCGCGCCAGCCGGATTCCGAGTTCTAAAGGGGTTTTGTAGTTTGGGGTTTGTAGTAGCGCTTCTGGGCTACTGCAAACCTGGAAATCAAAATAAGGATATTAATAACACCATTTCCCATCAGCGTTCATCAGCGTTCATCTGCGGTTAACAAAAAGAGCGATCGCCCAAAATCAAATATTACCAACCTCCACCAACTCAACATCACTAACAGAACCTTCTTCTTCCCCTTTCTCCTCTTGAGTAACAGCAACTGTTAACTTCAATCCCAAAGCATTCAGCCAATTTGCCAAAGCATAAACAATTCGATTTGAGTAAGGTGCGTCAGACCGGAAAACCTCGATAATCGTTATAGAACTTCATCTGACGCACCCTACAATTCGATTTGAGTGTGACACGCTTGCTTGATTCCTGTCTATCCAAACTTCGTCAAGAATCGGAAAGCATCCAGTACGTGACTCGCGCAAACGTAGGGCGAAGTGTTGTAAAATGCTTGCCAAGCCGCCGCTTTGTCTTCGTCGTACTTATCGGCTCTTTCCGGGTGTTCTCCTTGCCAATTCAGGCGCACCGCGTGACCGACTAACACATCTAAGACGATGTATTCTTCGATTTGCAGTCCAGGGTTGCGTTGGGCGATCGCAGATAACTCCATCAGCGCCTCAATATTGACTTGTCGGTATTCGGGCGCGACAATTTTATTCAGCAAATGCTCAATTTGTAGCGCGAAATTCTTTTCCCCAGGCGTCATCTCTGATAAAATTATATCACTGTCCAACCGATTGCGCCGCTCTAATTTGTCGCCAATTATCAAGCCTTTGCAGTGCCGCAGCAGTCCCCAAACATTCGGATAGAAATCCTTGGGTACGCGATTAACTGCGCCTTCCATTTGCCGCTTTCTGCGCCATCCTCCCCCAGGCATTTTTGGTTCTTCAAAAACGGGTGCGACTACCCATTCTATCTCTTTTTCCGATTGTTTGACGCGCAGGGATTCTTGCTGTTTGAGGATTTGATTCATTTCCTCGTATTCTGTCAAAACTTGACCCAGGCGATTTTGGATTTCAAAGGGACTTAACTGCATTAAATGTTCGTAAGCTTCATTCTGCGTAACTCCCAATTCGCGGGCCAATTCGCTAGTTAACAGCAGAATAAAATAGCTAACTCTCAGCGTCAGTAATCCTTTAAATAACTGCGGTTCAGCTTTAATTAGCAAGCCGAGGTAGATCAGAATTTCTTGGGTGAGAACTCGATCGCGAATATCTTCTCCGCAGAATTGGCGAATTTTGTCCATCACTTCGGTGTAGGAACCGGGGCGCGAAATCACCGAATCTTCGCTGTAAGCTTTTCCCACAGCAATCTGCTTTTGTCGCACCAAAATATCCGTGACTGCATCCGACAAGCTAATATCAACTTTATCCAGCAAACCGGCGGCGTGGCGGATTACAGCCCACTGGATTTTAGATTGCGAACCTTCTCCAGCTTTAGTATAAACTTCGTTGAGCAAATCCGCCACTTTAACTGTTTCTCCCCAAGCTCCAAATCCCGTATCAAAATTTATTCCCTTGAGACGAACTAGCGTGTGGAGCAACTCAATTTGTTCGTACAAATTTTCGGAACCCCGCAGGCTGTTGAGCAATAATTCAGTATTAGTTTCACACTCCAGTTTAAATTCTTGGGTGTGACCCAAAGGCAAAGTTTTCTCATGGTTATAAGTCAGATATTTCCGCACTTCAACAGCACCTGTTACCGGAGATTCGGTGAATTCAAAATCGTGCAGAAAATCAATTTTTTCTGTCCCAGCAGTCAGCATTAACTGGTTGAGATTTCCGAGTTTGATTGGCGTATTATTGCAGTGTCCGTCGCGGAGTTCCTTCATCAATTCTAACAAAGCTTCCCGGCCAGTTTCCAGCATGGTGTGAGTCAGCATCAGCGTGACTGTAGGTCGTCCCAACTGATACCAGTGGCGGTGAATGTGAGCTAGTTCACTTTTGATTTTAGCTACGAGAAAATGGTAATCTAGAGTTAGGTAAAACTCTTGTCTGTCTAAGAATGAGGGGAGAAAGACGATCGCCTCTCCGCGAATTTTAAACACTCTTGAAGTTGTTAAACTCCTCAGCCTACGGACGGGCCTGCCGGTTAAACCTAATTGGTCGTTGCGTCCAATTTGCGCGTACACAGCCGATAATTCTTTGGTTTGGCGAACTTGAATTGGTTCTACTTGTTTTGGTGTTTGGGCGGCCATTCCGTTAGCGGCTAATTCTGCTTGCAAATCTTCGTCTTCAGCTAACAGCGCAATTTGCACGCTTGGTTCTCTGTGCCGGCCGACACAGAGGTGTCGTCCCAGGGGATCGATATCGCCAATTGCGATTAATCCTTCGTTCAGCAATTGACAGAGAAAATACAAGCTTTGCGCCCAAACTAGGGGAATATTTTCATTGGGTAAGCGCTGTTGGCTGCGGGAATTTAACTTTTCGGCTTCTATTTTTTCCGCTGGTACGTAATACAATTCTGGTAGCAGTTGCAAACCATTTCGCTCGACTGCGAGAGCTTCTAAACGCTGCTGGTAATCTTGTACTTGTGACTGATTTCCCTGAAATATGCCGTCTAATAGTAAATAGGTGAAAAACAGCGGCCACTCGCATTCAATATGCTCGAACTGCTTCAATTCTGTGGGTTCGTAGTGCAGGCGATCTGCATTTTCTAACACTGTTTGATGCCCGTCCCGCAGAAACCGCTTGCAGCCGTAGTTTCCTTGCAATTTGTCAATAATTTTATTTCTCGTCCGTTCAACTAATTCTTGGTCTTCAACCGCAAAACCCGGAAAACTAATCACGCTTAATAAAGCGGCATCTACTTCTTTTGAACTAGATTCGCGAGGCAAAAGCGATTCTAAAGTTATGCGAGTTCTGGCAATTTCGTCTGGCAAAACGTGAATTACAGAGGCTTGAGAGCCTCTAACTCCGAACAAATCTAATCCATTGATTGCTTCCAGGGCTGCTTTTGCCATGCCAACCGAACTGGCATTTAATTCTGCATTGCCGCGATTAATTTTATGACCTCTTTCCCAAATTCCGTAATCGGGCGTGCGGTAGGCTCTACCAATATAGTAAACTAAATTTTGCACGAAATTGACTTCATCAATTGTAAAAATGATGTGCAGCCCCGAAGCCGTCATTTGAGCTAGAATTAACAGAAATATAGATGTAGCGTCTAACTGCAAGTGTCCCCACTTGTCATCGCCGACAACAATACTTCCCGTCTGGGTGTTGTATTTGGCGTGTAAGGCATCTAAGGGCGATTGAGTATTTTTGAAACTTTCTACTTTGTTGGCTTGCTGCATCATCGCAAACATCAAGCCGCGCATCAATTTGACTGTGCTTTGTTCGAGCTCAAAGGTGCGGCCCCGATCGCCGTCAATTTTACGGTAAGCTAAACCCAAACCCCAAACTGCGAGAATGCTGTAAACGTTATCCCGCACCCAAGCATCGGTGTAGTCGCCGTGAGCGTTAACGGCTGTACTCGCCGGCAGCAAACCCGTAATTGGGTTCTGACGCTTGAGAATGACGCTTTTGATTTGCTGGTAGTAATAATCTAACCTGATTTGTCGCTGAGTTGCTGCGATCGCCATTTCGTTTTCCTTTTTTTTCCTGATGCTAGATCGGTTGCGGTGAATAGACTTTTAAATATATCAGAAATTAGATCGTTCTGTGCAACTCTCGCTTTCTAATCTTTGAGCGCCAGATTGTCACATTTCCTGATTTGTTTGGGGGTTGACAGTAATGTTGACTCAATCTGATTCCCCCAAAATCTAGGCAGAGCAGAATTCAGATTTGATTAAAGTATCAATTTCTACAAACACAAGGAGATCGTCGCCATGTCTTGTCGTAACAACAATAATAACAGTGCTCCTTTCGTAAAAATAGTCTATACTACCGTCAAAGTTAATGGTAAAATTGAGTTAGTACCGATGGAATGGTACGCCGACGGCTCTGTGAAAAAGTGCGAATAGCTGATGAGTTGCCAGCCTGGGCGATCGCCTTGGAAAATTGTTGCATAAGTGCGATCGCCCCTACTTGAATTTTTGAATGGGCAGAAAAAGCTTAGCATTCAATGCTAATATTAAGCTGATTTAAAGAACTCGGTGTGTAGGAATCTCAAAGAAGGCAATATGGATCGATCGCGCCCGCAATTTTCAGTGCTGGGACTACCAGTCCACATCTTAGATGATTACGCAGGTTGGCTGATCGAGCGCCTGCATCAAGGCTTGGGAAGTCATGTGGTGACGTTGAATGCTGAAATGGCGATGCAAGCCGAGCAAAATCCGTCTTTAGCAGGTATAATCCGAGAAGCCGAACTCGTGATTCCCGATGGTTCGGGAGTGGTGCTATATTTGCGGCTGCGTGGCAAACCGGCACAGCGGTATCCGGGGATAGAATTAGCAGAATCGCTGTTACAAGCAGCCGGAAAATTGCCGAATTCTGAACCAATATTTTTCTTTGGAGGTTCCCCCGGAGTTGCGGGCGCTGCGGCAGAAACTTGGCAGCAACGGGTTAAGGGATTGTCGATCGTTTCTCAGCACGGCTATCTCTCGCCCGATGAAGAAAAAGACTTGGATCAAAGCCTCAAAGAAATGCAGCCAAAACTGATTTTTGTGGGCTTGGGAGTGCCGCGCCAAGAGTTTTGGATTGCCAAACACCGACACCTTTGTCCTCAGTCTATTTGGGTGGGAGTTGGTGGCAGTTTCGATATTTGGGCGGGTACAAAAACTCGCGCGCCGGCTTGGTTTTGCGACAATCATTTAGAATGGCTCTATCGGCTTTATCAAGAACCTTGGCGCTGGCGCAGGATGTTAGCTTTGCCACAGTTTGCATTGAAAGCTTTGGGGAATTTTCGAGGGTAAATTAGGCGCAAGCACTACGGGAGATTTAGGGGGATCGAGACTCGACTACAAGGGACACAAATCCTGTTATTTCTTCAGTTGATAATTTTGTCAGGTTGTCGCGGAAAGTTCGATCGATTGTGTCATCAGAAATGCCCCTGTTGAATTTTGATCCAGTCTTACTATATTCTCAAGAACAGGCAAGATGCCTGTTCCACAAAAACTGAATTTTCTTGTGGGGCGGGCATCCTGCCCGTCTTACTATATTCTCAAGAACAGGCAAGATGCCTGTTCCACAAAAACTGAATTTTCTTGTGGGGCGGGCATCCTGCCCGCCTCTGAAAGGCTTATTAACAATAATGGAATAACTCCCATCATATAAATACGCTCGGATTAACGTTGAAAAATTCTCCCAACGCCTTAGCTTGCGCTTTGCTAATTGCCCGTTTGCCATTAACCACCTCAGAAACTACTCCCTTTGAACCAATCACCCCCACCAGATCCGCTTGTTTGAGCTCGCGAACTTCGATGAAATGCAATAGAACATCCCGGGGAGTCACTTCTGGATCTGGGTAATATTTTGATTCGTATTCTTCGATCAACAGCCCCCAGAGACTCAGTAAAGTTTCTTCTTCTACTGTTAATTCTTCCTTAGACATCAGAAAATCGACTTCTGCGAGGGCAAGATCATTATCTGCTTCGTTCAGGATTGGCTTAGGCTGAGATTTAGCCAGCAGTTGACCGTAAGCTGTTTTTTCAATTGTGATGTTCATTTCTCATTCCTTTGCTTGCTTACTTAGACATGGTTCTCAAGTAGAAGGTGGGTGTTTGTTTCTCGGTATCATGATTTTGATGTTGGGAGTAAATGTTTTTAATTGATTGAATACATCAGGGAATCTGTAATTTTCCCCCGATATTTTTAGTGGGAGTTAACCTATTTTATGTTTAACTTCATCTTCATCATTCCACTTGATTTTGTCATATTCGGTATGAGTTAAAAAATTTTTAAAATATATAATTTTGGCGGTATAGTTGATTTTTACGATTAATCTATACTGATTGCCTTTAATATTAAATATGGTATATCCACAGACTTGATCGACCGATTTGGAATATCCCTGTCGAATCTCTTCTAGTGATTCCCAATCGTTGTCTTTGATGGCCTTGCGCCAGACTGCGATCGCAGCCTTGGCATCGTCGGAGTAGGATTCGATCGCACTCTCCAGATTTTTCTTGGAAATTAGTCTCATTCCAGTACCGTTTTTTACACGACACCTCTATGTTCTCACAATGAGAACCTCCTGTCAAGTCTCTACTTGAATTTTTCCTAAAGAGCCTTTTGCCCTGACGGTGTTACGCTTTACAACCCTGAACAAACAGGGCATACGCGATAGCAATACTCTCACTATTGATAGAGAGAGCTCTCGTAGCCGTCCCTCAAAGCTCGAATCATAATGTTTCGAGCGCCGCCCCAATCTCGGTCATGTTCGTGACCGCAGTTGGGGCATTTAAATGTTTTTGAACCACCAAGCTTTGAATGTTTGTGTCCGCATTTGGTGCAAGTTTTGCTAGTGTAGGATTCGTTAACGTCAATAACAACAACACCCCGTTTTTTAGCTGATTGCTTGAGGTGGCATTCAAAACGATAATGCCCCCAAGTGAGCATCTGCCTAGCAGTCTTGGTGCGTAACTTGCGCTTTGATTTAACAACCATTCGTGATGTTTCAAATGTAGGCAGCAATATGACTTTGTATTGACTTGTCAGGTAATTAACTACCTGCTTGTGGCACTCGTCAACCAAGTCACGAATCCTGATTCTCAGCTTGCTTGCCGCTTCTAGCATCCGGCGTTTCTGCTTTCTACTAGCTTTTGACACACGTCCCATTAGTTTGTCAAGGTGAGAACACAATCTTTGAATGCGTCCAATGTCTGCCTTGCCAAATTCTTGAAATGAGTCGCCGTCGTAGCCAGTCAAAAAGGTTCTAACGCCAGGGTCAAGTGCAATTACCTTATCCAGTTCCTTCGTCCTCACCTCTTCTGTTACTGGGATACAAGCGAACCATCGCTTTTTGTCTCTAATAAGTTGGGTCGCAAACTCGGTCTTTTGAATTGGCTCTGTACTTCTAAAGCTAAGCCCTTTAACTAAGGATGGGAACCAAGTCTCGCCGTTGAAATTAACCTTGTGGAATTTGATTGATTGCGAGGGTTGACGGCAACTCCTAAAATTTGCCTCTCCTTTTACAAACTTGGCTTGTTTCCAGGCATCCCAAGCGTCAAAAATAGCATTTTCTTTTGGGTGAGACGGTGCTGACTTAACCCAATCAGGTAAGTCCAGTCCTAACACGTAGTCCCTCAAAGAATAAGCACTGGTTATTTTTTCGCCTGCTTTCAAGGCTGCAATAGCTTTGTTGTAGCAGTAACGCGATGCTGATAGCCAAGACTTCCATTTTTGGTGCAGTCCCAGCTCAGGATAAACCCGAATCTTAAGTGTTTTGTTGGGCGACTTCTTCTCCTTCTTGTGCCTCGGATTCGACTTGTAACTCCTGTTTGATTTGGTTTTCAAGCCTTCTGATGGAGTAAAGTCGGCTGGAAAAGCTGTGGAGGATTGCGACGATATCTTGAACGAGTTCGGCGTGTGGAGAGAGACTGATTTGGTTGAGAACCACGATTTTGCAGTCAAATTGCTCACAGAGCCATTCGATAATGTCGAATCCGAATCTTGCCAGTCGGTCTTTGTGGGGCAACCACAATAATTGCGATATCACCTCGCAGAACTCGTCCCAAAATATTGATGAGTCCTTTCCTCCTAAGATTGAGTCCTCCTCCCACTTCCTTAACGACTTCAGCGCCTGGGTAGAGCGTTGATAGTCGTTCAACTTGTCGATCGAGGTCTGCCTTTTGTGGCCTGGTAGAGACGCGAGCATAGACAACAGTGGCGCGTCCAGAGTCTGGTTCTGATTCCTTTTTGATGAATTTTTCGATGTCGTACCGTCTTTGACCTGACGGCGTTTTGACGGTGGAGATATTGCCGTTTGCTTCCCATCGTCTGAGGGTTCGCAGGCAAACTCAAGCGAGTGTTAGCTGCTTCATTGGGTTTCACATATTTAGCCATAGGAAAACTTTCGCACCATATGTGCTTGTTGTCCAGCTTTTTCCAATTAATTAATTATTAGAGGCTAACCGATCGCCCCTTTGACATTTCCCAAAATTTGGTTTACACTTAGCCGGTTGCGATCGCCAATGGTAAGATCAGCTCAAGCTAAATATTTTTTTTCACGGCGCCGAGGCGCAAAGTAATTGCATGGTACACTCTGGAACTGTTTGCTGGCTCCGCTCCACCGCCCGGATTACGATCGGGGCGATCGCAGCTTTTACCCTGTTGCAACCGCTTCAAGCCCACGCACAACAACCTTCTGGGTCAGAGAACCGCCCGCAAGTCGAACCAGCAGACGACCCCACAGATCCCAACAATCTCCGCCCTCTCACCCAAGACAACAGCCTGCTGAGCATTCCCGGAGGTCAGCGATTGATGACAGAAGCCAGTAATGCTATCTCCAATCAAAATTACGCTTTAGCAGCTCAAAAACTCCAAGAATCCCGCCAAATTTTCAATCAGTTGTCTAACTTCTACCAACAACTGGGCGGCAGTTTTGCCGGAATTGACACCCGCTTAGCCGACAGCAACCGCACCAAAGCTGTGGAAACAGCCCAAATGCGGGACGAAGCTACCTATCGGCTAGCGTTGGTACACCGGGCGCAAAATAAGCCAGAACTCGCAGTACCACTGCTGATTCAGATTATTCGCTCCCAGCAGCCAACTCGCGAATTAGGCAAAAAAGCTTACCAGCAGTTACTAGAGTTGGGGTTTGTGGATACCCCCTATCCTCGATCGGGTACCAGCACTCAGCCGCGATCGTCTAACAAATAGTTCAACTAAAATCTAAATTGCAGCCGTTTATCAAAAAAACCAATGGTTACACCATCTCAAGTAGCAGAAATGATTCAGACTGGATTACCCGACGCTAAAGTAAAAGTTGACGATTTGACCGGCGGCGGCGACCACTACCAAGCAAGGGTAGTTTCGTCTGCGTTTGAAGGTAAAAGCCGAGTACAGCAACACCAACTGGTTTACGGTACTCTCAAACAAGCAATGGCTAGTGAAGCCATCCACGCTTTGGCTTTGCAAACTTTCACTCCCACAGAATGGGAAGCGCAAAGTCAAGTTGCTTAACTGTTGAGGTGGAAAAATATCACAAGTTGGTATTTTTGTCAATAGTTTCTGAACAGACAACTGTCACAGGTTAAAATTTTTCAAGCAATATTAGGAGCGACCATGAGTACAGCAGCACATCAGAAAATTGACGAATTGGTTAAGCAAAACAAAATCATGGTATTCATGAAGGGCAATAAATTAATGCCCCAATGTGGTTTCTCTAACAACGTAGTGCAAATTCTCAACACTTTGGGAGTACCCTATGAAACTTGTGATGTTTTGGCAGACCAGGAAATTCGTCAGGGAGTAAAAGAGTATTCCAACTGGCCGACAATTCCCCAAGTTTATATTAACGGCGAATTTCTTGGTGGCTCGGATATTCTGATCGAGATGTATCAAAAAGGCGAATTGCAAGAAGCCGTAGAAGTGGCTTTAGCTTCTTAAATTAGACAGAACAAACAGATCCCCGACTTCTTAAAGAAGTCGGGGATCTAACAGCCATCGCGTTTTAAGTTGAATTAGGTTGATTTATAGCAGATGTTGAAGGAAGAAGGAAGAAGGAAGAAGGAAGAAGGAAGAAGGAAGAATTAAAAATTACGAATTACGAATTATTCACTCGTAATTAGGAATTCGTAATTCGTAATTCCCTACTCGTAATTAGGAATTAGGAATTAGTAATTCGTAATTCCCTACTCGTAGCCCGATGCCCAATGCCCGATGCCCAATGCCCGATGCCCGATGCCCAATTACCAATGACCAAATAATCAAGGGTTAATTAAACCGAATTTGCTATTTAGTAGTAGTCTGCTTCAGTTTGTGTCTGAGGCATTTCAAAATTCGAGGGGTCGTGAATGTAACGCGCTGCTTCTTCCTCTAATCTGTGAATCAAGTAGGGTTCTAGACCGTTTGAATGTCGCAAGGCTGCTAGATAGCCGTCTAAGTAAAGTCGCAGGTCATCGAATCGATAACCTCTGTTCCACATCTCGACGAGGGCGTCGGTGAGTTTTTGGTAATGCCGGATTGTCTGAGTGTCTTGAAGCATGGTGAGGTTGAAATCCTTTGTGGTGTGTATAATGACGGCGGGATTTTAGAAACGGCTTTGATTTTTACGCTGGTTACTCAGGTCTAGGCTATTTCTAAATAACAGTTTTTACCCAGCTCAACAGGCTACCCTCCATAAAAAATTTCACGCGCTGATGAAGCACGACTCGAATTTTTTGCACACACCTAGACTATTCGTCCTGGGTTTAATTGAGTCGGGATTTTCCTGAACTTTGCGGTTAAACTGCGTGAGTCTTCCGGCTACCGAGGGAACGGTTGGAGGAATTCTAATTGCAGTCGGTAAATTTGTCAACTTTTGAGGATTTGGGGCTGGGTCTTCGGATCGGGATGGGCTGGCGGTTGGGGCCTGGGGTCGATCGGCTGTACACTGTATTGTGTTCATTCTAAGATCAGCGCCTGAATGCTTTAATCTTTCTGGGGGCTGATAATCGCAAATAGACAACAAGTTCTTGAAAATTCAGCCACGAGCCTGATTGGCCACTTTCAAGGGAGCCTAGGCTTGGGTAGCTATGGTTACAAAACCTTGACAAAAGTTCTGTTAATCTGGTAGCCATTAGTGATAAGGGAAGCTCGCCGCTGTGGGATCTGCTAGTATTTCAATTGTTGAAGGGAATCCGCACCTGCGATCGCTCTTGGGTTGGCATCTACAGCAGGTCGGTCATTGGGTACACCAGTCAGCGGATATTGGTCACGCTAGGGAAATATTTTACACTCGCCAGCCTTCCCTAGTGATTCTGGATGCTGAATTGCCAGATGGGGATGGTTTGGAATTTTGTCGATGGCTACAACAACAGCAGCAGTCGCTGATTTTGATGCTGTCGGCGCGGAATTCCGAAGCGGATATTGTTGAAGGTTTGAAGTCGGGGGCCGACGATTACCTGACTAAACCCTTTGGGATGCAAGAATTTATGGCGCGGGTGGAGGCTCTGATGCGCCGCAACCGCACGATGATACCGCCGGCGACGCTGGAGTGCGGGTTGCTAAAAATTGATTTGGTGCAGCGCCGAGTCCGGTTGCACGAGGCAAACATTGAGCTCACTCCCCAGGAATTCAGCCTGTTGTACGTGCTGGCTCAAGCTGGAGGAGTGCCGCTGTCGCGATCGGATTTACTGCGGAGAGCTTGGCCCGATGCTATTGACAACCCGCGCACCATTGACACTCACGTACTGTCTTTGCGGAAAAAAATCGAAATCGATCCGCGACAGCCGAGTCTGATTCAAACTGTGCGGAATGTTGGCTATCGGCTGAATCTGGAATTGTTGAATGGGAATGAATGGCATTCAGCGGTGCCGGGAGTTATGAGATCTTAATCTGCTTTCTGATTTTAGGTTGGGAATTGAGTGGCGATCGCATCTGTTTTTGCCGCCATAATAAAATCATTACGGACACTTCTGATGTGAATTATTTGGGACAGGACAATTGTCCGTTAGGAGTTAGGTAAACATTGTGGTTGAACTCATTAATAAAACATACGAGCAATCCTTCTCGGTGATTTTTTTTGCCATCATTCCACCGCAATACTTCGGTATTTGCGGTGGTCCGGCGTGGTGCATCGGAAGTTTTTTCTAATGTGCTTTCCCCTGGGTTTAGCGATGATCCTACGCGAATGCTCATTTCCTCAACTTCTCCAGTTCGCTTGCCAAATTCGTTGACTTTGTGATTGTGGAGGACAAAGTTTTTTACATAAATGCGCTGATTGGAAATATTAGTCAGCCGCAGCATTCCCTGTTTTACAGTTTCTACTCGCAGCACGTAGCTGGGTGGAATGAAAGCAGCAACGGAGACAGAGGCGATCGCAATTCCTGCCAGAAGTGATAAGACCTTGTTCATGTTATTATAATACGCGCATCTGATTTTTAGAATAAGCGCATTGCATTTTGAGGAATTATACTACAGTAATATTTTGTTTGTCAAGTTAAATTAATGAGCAGGCGATCGCGGTGGCTCTGTTTGAGGTACGGGATATTTAAATGGAAGTATCAGCAGTGACAACAATAATTGATCTTATTTTAACTCAATTCATCTCATAACTCAGCGGCCTTCTTGTCCCCCCCTTGTGAAGGGGGGTTAGGGGGTATCCATCGCCTAAAAACCCATCAACCGATCGCCTTTTTAATCAAATCCAACTTACCCTTATAGGGAGCATAGCGCCATTTCAAGTCAAGCCAAAATGACTTGTGCAGCACGCTTTTGTAATGAGAAAAAGTATCAAAACTGGCTTTCCCATGATAACTCCCAATCCCGCTCTCGCCAACTCCACCAAAAGGCAAAGTTGTCACCCCGACTTGCATTACAGTATCGTTGATACAAACTCCCCCAGAGGAAGTTTCCCGTAAAACTCGCTGTTGTTTCTCTTGATCCTTCGAGAAAAAATACAAAGCCAAAGGTTTGGGACGAGCATTAATTTTGGCGATCGCCTCCCCGAAATCATCATATTCCAAAACTGGCAAAATCGGCCCAAAAATCTCATCTTGCATCACCGGCGCATCCCAGGAAACATTATCTAAAACTGTTGGTGCAATATATCTATCTTCCGGGTGAGTTTCCCCACCAACGACAATTTCTCCGTCTTTGATAAACGCACTCAAACGTTCCCATTGCCTTTGATTGATAATTCTGCAATAGTCGGGACTTTTTTGCGGATCATCGCCGTAAAATTCTAGAATTGATGCTTTAATTGCCTTCATCAAATCTGGCTTGACTTTCCGATCGACTAACAGGTAATCTGGAGCAATGCAAGTTTGTCCAGCATTGATAAATTTGCCCCAAGCAATGCGTTTTGCGGTGTATTCAATCTGAATGTCTGAATCGACAATGCAAGGACTTTTGCCGCCTAATTCCAATGTTACAGGTGTCAGGTGTTTGGCGGCGGCTTCCATCACAATTCGACCGATTTTTGTGCCACCTGTAAAGAAGATGTGGTCGAATTTTTCGGCTAGCAATTGTTGGCTGATTTCCACGCCTCCCTCGACGGCGGCTACATAGGCGGGATCGAAGGTTTTAGCAATCATGTCGGCGACAACTGCTGAGGTGTGTGATGCTATTTCCGAAGGTTTGAGAATCGCACAGTTGCCGGCGGCGATCGCACCTACTAACGGTGATATCATTAACTGAAATGGATAATTCCAAGGCCCGATAATTAAAACTACGCCTAAAGGTTCGGGAAAAATGCGGGCTGATGCGGGAAATTGGTCGATCGAAGTAGGAACTTTTTTCGGTTTTACCCAGGATTTGAGGTTTTTGATGGCATACTTAACTTCTGCGATCGATGCGATTTCAAAATAAGCCTCAAATTCCGGTCGATTGAGGTCGGCATTGACAGCATCGACAATTCGTGATTGATTAGATTCGATCGCACTTTTGAGTTTATTCAGTTGTTCGAGCCGAAAATCCACATCTTTAGTTTTCCCAGTCGCAAAAAACTGTCGCTGCTGCTGGATCGTATCGCTGATTACCATCTTTTGTCCTCCATGTCTATAAATAAATGTTACAACATTTCCGAAAATAGGCTATAACACTTAGACCAATTTAATAGGTCGTTGCATATATTTCGATCCCCCTAAATCCCCCTTAATAAGGGAGTAGGGGGTGACGAAAGACCACCCTCTTGTCCCCCCCTTATTAAGGGGGGTTAGGGGGGATCAGATTCTATGCAGCCTCATAAAAAATTGGTATTAGACAATTGACGATCGTACTAAATCCGGCTTAAATACTCCCTAGGGCGTGTTTTCAAAGTCTATATTTACCTGTCTGTTGCGAAGAAGATCCCCCCCGGCCCCCCTTAATAAGGGGGGAGAATGAGCGTCAAAGTCAACTCCTACTGACACCCTACTCCCTGATTAAGGGGGATGCGAGGGGGTTCTCCGGGGCAAGAAAACACGCCCTAGTCCCTGCTTTTTACAACCTTGAACCCAGATCGATCGCCAGTTTAAAGCTATCAGAAAAATCCTGCGGAGGCACACCCACCATCAAAGCCGAATCATCTCGCAAATGGATTTCTACATCACGTTTCCGCTCTACAAACAAACTCGCTTCCGACAAATGGCGGGGACTCAAAAAATGCACAACTTGATTAGCAGAACCCCGCCAACCTTTATTATCATTCAATTCTGCCACATACTGCCCATCAATCAGAACATCAATCAAAGCCAAAACTCGATCGATAGCAGCATCAGATTTCCCTTGTAACTGTGCCAGAGTAAAACCCGTAAAGCACATAATAGATATGTCGCGGTGTTCGCGGAGATAGGCAAATAAAACACCAAGCGCCGCCGCTTGCAACATCGGTTCCCCGCCGGAAACAGTCAGCCCTTCCGTACCGGAAACAGATAAAATATAGTCAGCCAATTGTAGCGGTTCAACTAAAGTCGCTTGCTGTTGAGGAATCCATTCCGGGGAAACGCAATGGCGGCAATTAAAACAACATCCTTGCACCCAAATCACAAAGCGTTGATTCGGGCCAAGAGTGCGAGTAGCAGGACAAATTTCAGCAACATTGAGTAAAGTCATAGCTAAAAAACCAACGTATTTTTGGGTTGAGCTTCTTCGTGTTTTCTGCGAGCATTCCCTAACTCTCCGTCAATTTCTGCTAATATTTGCTGTACATTTCTCAGCAGAGAATCTACTTTTTGGCTATCTATTGGCAGCCGATTTCCTAATCCCAGATTTGATAGATAGTGAGTATTCAAAGCTGTCAGAATTTCCGCCGTTGCTGTTTGATATTTCTGGAAGTCTTCCCCAGCTTTTTGTAATTGCTGCTGGGCTTCACCGTAAGATTTCTGCTGCTGTGCGAGCTCCGTGCGCTGTTGTTCCAGAGTGGCTAATTCCTGCGTTAAAGCTGCGGATAAACGCTCTCGCTGTGACTGGGTTAAAATTATCAGTTCAGCAACAGTATCTTCTGTGCTGGTTTCTAGACGATTCTGCCGGGATTGCCAATAATTGATTTCTTCTTTGAGCGTAGATTGCTGTCGTTGCATGGCGCTAATTTGGTCATCTAATTCGGCTTTTTGTTGTTGGAGCGATCGCAGTTTTTCCTTTTCCGGTTCTAACGTCGCCTTGTGTGTCGCAATCTCTGCCCGCAATTTGTCTAAATTGGTGCCTTCGAGTTCAGTTTGAATCTCTTGCAGTTGTCTAGCTTTCTCTCTTAAACTTTGCAATTCAGAGTTAGATTGCTGCAATTTTTCTTCCTGTTGCAGCAAGTTAGCTGCTGACTGAAGTAGTTTAGATTTATCGTTGGCTATTTGGTTGATGGCTGAAGTGCGATCGCCTATCTTTTCTTTTAGTGTAGTCGGTATCGGTAAAGTTGTCAAGTGGGGGAGCCAAGAATTGAGTATTTCTAACTGGGTGTTGAGAGTTTTGGAAAGTGCGATCGCCCACGCTTCCAAAGTTTCTGGATCTGCACCAGCCAACTGTCTCAAAACTTCTGGATAAAAAGTTGACTCCCAGAGGCTCATTCCTGCTTGTACTAATTCCAAAGGCAGTTTAATAGTTTCAAATTCTCTGAAGTTTTGACTTTTTTGTATTTGCTGCAATACAATTGTTATTGCTTCTATATCATGTTGCTGATTTGGCTGCATAAACACCTCCAATTATGGTATCATCAGATTAGTCTTCATCAAAGAAAACATAACCGGGAAACATTTTAGCAAGAATATTTCCTAGCTCATACTCGACGCACTTTTTACTGCTTACTTCCTCGATCGCCAAATAAGCAATTTGCGATCTATCCACTTTCATCCCAGCTCGATATCTTGCCCCAGATTGGTGATTTGGTACTTCAATATTTTGCGGCATCAATTCTTGGTGTCTTTTGCCTTTAGAATTAATTTGTACCCACAGACTAACAAACATTTGTGACTCAGCAGTTTGATATGATTCCGTACAAAAATTAGGCTTTGCTAAAGCATCTAAATTAGAACCACCTTCGATTAAGGTAATTTCCTTTTGCACCTTTTGATCGGCAATGATACTTCTTAAACCAATACCAAGGGTATGAATATATTTCTCCGTTGGATCGACCAAACCGTTAGCAATCAGACAAGCCCCGTAGGAAATAGCATAGGCACTATTAGTAATATTAAATGTTTGGTCAATGCGGGGGTCATTTTTCACAATTCCTAAAGCGTCAGTAATTGCTTTTTGAACTAGGAGAAACTGACAGAAACCACCTACCAGAAAAATGCGATCTATTGCCAATCCTTGTTCCTGAGTGTGGGCAATAATTTTGTTAATTACCTTTTTGATGCCTTGGGAAATAGGGGCAAAAGCTTCGTCAACTTCTCCCAGCGTTACCGCGTAGCCACTGAATTTATAAGCTTCTTTTTGGGCTGTGTCATCGGGATCATCTAGATAGTTGGTTAGTTTTTTAGTGGCGTTGACATGACTGCCTATTTTTACACTTTCAAAGTCTTTGAGCAAGCTAGTAAAATCAGCAGTATTTTCATCTAAAGATTTACCATGTTTTTTAGTATAAGCTTGTTGGACAACGCGCCGATCGAAAGCGACTCCTGCTGATTCTAAACCTTTGTCACCTTGTCCGTGAAAGTAGAGAACTTCCACTTTCTTGTCCCCATAAATCCGACACAGGCTAACATCAAATGTACCGCCTCCCATGTCGCAAACAAGTATGTTACCGCTGAAAGGTTCGGTTCCCTTTGCCTTAGCACGCCGTTGAGTTTCCCAGGTATAATAAGCAGCAGCGGCCACAGGTTCGCTAACGAGTTGAATTAGCTGTTTTTCTAGTCCTAAATCTTTTTTAATTAATTCTTGCAGGCGCTCTCTACCTAAATTACGGATATCCCGTTGCCAAATTTCGGGGACTGACACAACAATGCTGGCAATTTCCCCTTTTTCCCTGCTAAAACTGTAGTCATTCTCATTAGAAATTAGCAGTTCCCGCAGGTAATCAATGGTAACACTAATCGGAGTGCGATCGCCTGAAAAATATTGACCAAATTCAGACTCCTTTAGCGGTAATCGCATTTTGAAATTGCCGTAGGTTTCCACAGAGGAATCGTGGGCGGCGGCGGTACGGGCGGGAGTGCCAATTTCGGTGTCACCATCTGAATGATAGGCGATGAAAGAAGGGATGTATTTCTCTCCGTTTGGTGGCGGATACGGAAATGCTTCGAGGTCTCCGTTGGGGGTGAGATAGGAGATGATCGAGTTGGTTGTACCGAAGTCTAGACCGATTTTGTAAGTTGACATGATTGGTATTTTAATTAGCTGAAAACTCGCTTTTATAGTACCGTCGGCAGAAACCGAGTTTTTTTACGAAAACATTGCACCATAGCCTTTAATATCAGTAAAAACCCGGTTTCTTGAGTATTCAACAAATAACAATAACTATTCCGGTTCAATTCCCAAGGCCCGCAACTGGTCAGCTAATCGCTCTGCACGTTGTTGTGCTTGCAATGCCGCTTCTTCCGGCGTGGGAACTAACAGCCCATCCAGGGTAAAATAGCGCAATTTCCCCTCATAAATTCCCAGATATAATTCTAGTATATCACTCCACAATCTACCAGATTCATTGGCAACAATGGCTTGATACTCTTGACCGATTAAACGAAAACCAGCAAATTCCAAATCTTCAGGATCGAACCAAAAATATTCGGGAGTTCTAAACCGATTTTGATACAAGATTTTTTTCTCGTTTCGGTCAACTTTGGCGGTGGATTCAGAGAGTAATTCTATAATTATATCAGGGTACTTACCATCTTCTTGCCAAACCACCCAAGACCGACGCGGACGTTTTTGCGTATTCCTGATTAAGAAAAAATCCGGGCCGCGAAAATCCCGATTCCGCAATTGTTGCTCGCTGTAATAAACTGTGAGGTTAGCCCCAATAAAAAAGTCATTTTTATTGCGCCACAGCCATTCTAAACAAGCCACTAATAAAGATAATTGTACATAATGTAAAGAACTTTCCATTTCTGGTTCATCACTTTCAATTTTACTAGCATCTGGCATCAGTTTTGCCAGTTCTAGGGCTGTAAACACCATCGCTTAATCCTCCCAATCTGGTATATCTGCTAACGCAAACCTCCTCATCGCCTCCCCAATCAAATTATCTCGCACCATGCGACTTTTGAGGCGATTCACCATTTTTTCATAAAAATTCCGCACACTGCGTCCATTCCCAAAATTCCGCCCTCTATTTTGGTACGCAGCCATCAAAACTGCTTGTAAGCGCGCCGAGACATCGGGAGGACAAATCCACCCATCCCCCTGACACATACTGAGGAAAATTTGGTGCAATTCTTCACCATTATAATCGGGAAACTCGATTTTGTAAGCAATCCGCGAAGCCATCCCGGAATTTGCATCCATAAACTGTTCCATCTCGCGGGAATATCCAGCTAGAATTACTATTAAGCGATCGCGCTGATTCTCCATCATCGGTACTATAGTATCAATCGCTTCCTTCCCAAAATCAATCCCCGACTCGCTGCGACTGAGGGCGTAAGCTTCATCAATAAACAATACACCATCCAAAGCAGACTCGATCGCCTCAGCAGTCTTTTGTGCAGTTTCTCCCACAACACGCCCTACCAAACTGCGTCTGTCTGCTTCCACAAATTGCCCTTTCCGCAACAAACCCAAAGCCTTAAAAATCCGCCCCACCAGTCGCGCGATCGTAGTTTTTCCCGTACCAGGATTCCCCGTAAACAGCATATGCCGCGTTTCGGTACTATTTTTAGTTAACATCCCAGCTTCCCGCAGCCGTTGATTAGCAATTTGGCTATTGACAATTTCTCCAATCGCTGCTTTCACAGAATGCAAACCAATTGTCCTGTCTAATTCCTGCAACAACTCCTGTAAAATCGCCTCATCTTTTCTCGATTCTTGTCGGTATTCAGCAGGTAAATCCGCAACTTGAAAAGGTTCCAAAAGCCGATCGCACTTTTGTTCAATCACCCGCTGACTACGCAACTCATCCATCAAATTAAACAAATTTTCCACCAAGCCCGCATTCCCAAAAGTGCGATCGCGCCTTTGATACAATTCACCAAACAAATTCATCAAAGCCACCTCCAAATCCGGCGTAATCGAACACCGCACCCGCGCCACCCGCTGTTGAAAAATCGCCAACAACTCAGCCGGATTATAATCTTCAAACACAATTTCAGTCAAGCGGCGCTGCAAACCCGGATTTGCCGCCACAAATTCCGCCATTTCATCAGGATATCCCGCCACAATTACCGCCAGTCGGTGTCTGTCATCCTCCATCCGTTTTACCAGCACATCCACTGCTTCTTTCCCAAACTGATCCCCTTGAGTTAAGGTATAAGCTTCATCAATAAATAACACTCCATCCAGGGCTGCATCAATAGCTTCATTAGTCTTAATCGCAGTTTGTCCCACATATCCTGCCACTAAATCTTGCCTTCCTACCTCCTTCAAATGTCCCCGCTTCAACAATCCCAAATCGCGATAAATTTCCCCAATTAATCTCGCCACAGTAGTTTTCCCAGTACCAGGATTACCCTTAAAAATTACGTGCAGCCGAATCGGTTCAGTGCTAATACCTTGTTGCAGCCTTTCTCGCTCAATTTCCAACACTTGCATCCGTCGCCGAATCGTATTTTTAACAGCAGCAAGCCCAGTCATTTCTGCCAATCTTTCTAAAGCAGGTTTAGTATTCATATCAGCAGATAACCATCCCAATCTTTTCGCTTCTGTCAAGGAAATTTCGCGAGCAGTTTCAAAGCGATCGCACCAATGTTTCAGCGGCTTATTTTCCGCAGCTATCCAACTGCATAATTTATCCGCCCCATTCCAGTCTACCACCTTGCGGTGTTCCAGTCGAAAATAATCCCGCAAGGCTCTAATTTCTCCCGCATCAGGCGCACTCAAACGCACGAAATTAACCGCGCGACTGTTAGAATCATCGCCATTGTTTGCCAGATTTGCTAGAAATGTGAATCCAATCCGTTGACAAAACTGCTGTAAAGTAGTACGATTTTCATGGTGAAAAATGAAGATACAAAGATTGCGATTGTTGGGCGGGAAACGCGACCAATCTACAATCCGTCCAAACAGTTCGCGGCGGTTGTCAAAATTAGCCAAATCTTCAGCATTAGAAAAGACGATCGCCGATTGTTGCGAACTCTCCCGCATCGCGGTTTCAAAAATCGGCAGGATTTGAGTATCTTGGAGCCTGGGGCTTGAATTGGGTGCTGCGGGGGTAGGTGTAGCGGGGGTATTTGTCTGGGCTGATTGCTTCCCTAACAATCCGCCCTTGTTCCCTAAAGCACCTCTGAATCGCATCGGCTGTGAAGATGCGGAACTAGCGGCAGATTTGGGTTGTAAACGCGATCGCGCGCGCGATTTCTCATCCAGAAAATACAGTTTTTTAGTACCAGAATAAAATAGAATTCGCTGATAGCCTTCGCAGCGCAAATATTCATGTAAAACCTGTTCAATATTTCGCAACAATAAATCCTGACTGCAAAACGTATCGCTCGTATTCGCCCCGTAGAGGACTAAAAAGCGATCGCCCGACTGTAAATTCAATCCTGATGTCACCCTTTCAACTGTCATTGATTTTGAATTTTAGATTTGAAAGCCCGTCATTATTTTTGCTTTTTACATCTTACACCCAAATCAAAATCTCGTGCGGATTCAAGAAACCGGGTTTTTTCCTGAATTTTCGCACCCCATCCTAAACCTTGATAAAAACCCGGTTTCTCACCCCTCGCGTAGACTCAAGAAACCTAGACTCTAGAAACCGGGTTTTTTCCTGATTTTTCGCCCCCCATCCTAAACCTTGATAAAAACCCGGTTTCTCGCCCCTCGCGTAGACTCAAGAAACCTAGACTCAAGAAACCGGGTTTTTGCCTGAATTTTTTGCACCCCATCCTAAACCTTGATAAAAACCCGGTTTCTCGCCTCGCGTAGATTCAAGAAACCGGGTTTTTTCCTGAATTTTCGCACCCCATCCTAAACCTTGATAAAAACCCGGTTTCTCGCCTCTCGCGTAAACTATTTAAATAATAAATTAGGAAATAAAAACCCCGCGCTAGGGCGCGACAGAAAAAGAGAAGAGAGAATAAAGAGCAAAAACTCAAGAGAGCAAAGGGCTAGGGAAACCTCGCGGCAACACAAGCAACCCGAAAACCGAAGCCGTAGTAGCGGAACGCCGATCGATCCCCGAGGCGAAAGGCCGAACGGCAGCGCCACGGATAGTGGCTCCATGAACCACCGCGCAAGAGCCGGGAATGATTATCATTATCATTCAGCTTCTGCCTAAGATTTATTAAATGATTTTTATCCAAATCATCCCAAGCACTTCCATCTACGGGAGCGCCATTGTAATTTTCATGCCAAACATCGCTGCACCACTCCCAAACATTGCCGTGCATATCGGATAACCCGAAAGCATTAGCAATTTTTAAACTGCCAACAGGGGTGGTTTTTTGGCGATACTCGCCCTTGGGGCCCTCACCGTAAGTATAATTACCGTTGTAATTTACAAACTTAGAAGAAATAGTTTCTCCAAAATGAAAAGGAGTAGTTGTCCCAGCGCGGCAGGCATATTCCCACTCAGCCTCGCTGGGGAGACGGTAGGGAAGTTTTGTATACTCTGTCAGTCGTGCACAAAACTCTACTGCATCATACCATGAAATCCTTTCAACTGGCAAGTCTTTTCCCTTAAAATTGGCAGGATTGGCTTCGATGTCTCGCACCACCTTCGGCAAACCAGCCACCGCCGCCCACTGAGCCTGCGTTACCGGAAATCTCCCCAAATAAAAAGGCGAAACCGTAACTTGGTGCTGGGGACTTTCCGAATCTCTCCTTTCCAGTTCAGTATCGGGAGAACCCATCCAAAACTTGCCACCAGGAATCGCCACCATTTCCAACATTATACCACCGGGCAATGCTTGAATCAAGGCCTGGGCAGTTCCATTTTGGCGGCTATTTTCCCTTCCTTGTCTATCAACAGTCACCACCGGAAACGAAAACTCCCGGTGATTTCCTACTACTAACTCCCGCTGCACCAGTTGTTGCTCCAATCCCACTTGCAATCGAGAATTTTCTGTATGAGCTTTTGCCAATTGCGCGGCTAATTCATCCCGTTCCCGTGCTATGCTTTGCCTGCGAGCATTTTCCGTCTGAGACTGTGACAATTGAGTAGCCAAGTCTGATTGCAAGCGAGCAATTTCTGTATGAGCTGCTGCAAGTTGGGTTCCTAATTCCGATTGTAGACGAGAATTTTCCGTCTTAGCTGCTGCAAGTTGTGCGACTAATACCAAATGTTCTTGTTTCAGCTTGTGCAATTCTGCATCAGATTGTGCCAATTGCACAAATAATTCAGCCCGTTCTCGTGTCACCTGTTCCAATCGAGAAATCCCTAGATTAGCCTGTGCAAGTTGCGCGACTAATTCAGCGCGTTCTCCTGCGAGCTTAGCTATTTCTGCTTGCAGTGCCGGTGTTTCTTGTTCCTTTTGAGTTAGTTGAGCAGTAACTTGTTCTAATTTAGCTTGAAGTTGCCGGCGCAGACTTCGGCTTTTAGCTAATTGTTCCTGGACTTGAGTCAACTGTTCGGTTAACTGGGAACTAAGATCGGCTTTTTCTTGGTTGAGTCGCTCTTGAGTAGCGATAAAACTCGACCAAATTCGCCTCGCACCAGCTAATTGGGATTGTTGATTTTGGACAAAAACATCTGGCAATTCTCCCAACACATACACATTATCCTGGCTCAAATCCCAACCGCAGCTAGAGCAAAAATTCACTGTTGCTTCGACATATTCTGTTTGACAAATCGGGCAATTCGACACGCATTTCCTCCTTGATGGCGAGATGATTCACTAAATTGCGTAACAATATTATAGTGCAAAATAAACAAAGGAAGTCTGAGTTCTCGTGCGGATTCAAGAAACCGGGTTTTTTCCTGAATTTTTGCACTCCATCCTAGACTTGGATAAAAACCCGGTTTCTGAGCTCTCGCGTAGATTCAAGAAACCGGGTTTTTCCTGATTTTTCGGACTCCATCCTAGACTTGGATAAAAACCCGGTTTCTGAGCTCTCGCGTAGATTCAAGAAACCGGGTTTTTTCCTGAATTTTCGCACTCCATCCTAGACTTGGATAAAAACCCGGTTTCTGAGCTCTCGTGCGGATTCAAGAAACCGGGTTTTTTCCTGAATTTTCGCACTCCATCCTAGACTTGGATAAAAACCCGGTTTCTCGCCACTCGCGTAGATTCAAAAAACCGGGTTTTTTACTGATTTTTTGATACACTAGGTGATGGAGGCGGTGCAACTTGACGGCGCTTTACTTCCTCCAAATTCTGATATTCCTGCTGTGCTTTCTGATTGCACACCGGTTCACCATCCCCCTGCACTCCTTCCTCCTCCAAAGCATTAAAAATAGCCTTCGCATTTTGCTGCGTCGCTGTTTCATCCACCAGGGTTTGACTGAAGGTGTTAATCGAAACTGAGTTCGCCCCAAACTCTTTTTCTGGACTGATGACTGTCACCACTTCATCGCCAGCAATATTTTTCACTTTCACCACAAAAGCATTGCGCTGGTCATCACCTTCGTAGACAGCATCGGACTCGGAATTAACTAAAGTATATCCCAAAGATTCCAGAGCACTTACAACTTTGTCGGCAATTTCTACTCGCAATTGGGAACCCAAGATTGTGAGTTTTGCCTGTTCGACAATCTCGCCTAAAATGGGCTGCAAAGCAATGATTTTTTCGCCCAATTCCTGCACTTGCTCGGTAGTAAGTTTCGATTCCCCAGCTTTGAGTTGCGATTCCAACTGATTCAACTGCTGTTCGTACTCGCTCAAGCGACCATTAACCCAATAATCTACTTCTAATTTAAACTTCTGGGCCTCATCGCCTTCCCCCATTTCAATTTCGCATTCTTTGTTAGCCTGGACTTCGACAATTAAACTTTTCAAATCTTCCCAAGCAGCATTATAAAGCAACAGCCATTCTTGCTCCTTCTGTTCTAATTGGATTCGCAAATCAGCTAAATCTAAATAGGTTTGCTGGGTAGTAGCAATGGCCGCTTCTGTCAAGCCAGCTTGGATATTGCTCTGTGCCATTTCTAAGCCGCGGTGCAAATCTGCCAGTTTTCCCGGAGCAAAGCGTTGATGTTGGTAATCGCGATTTATTTGTTCCCAAATTACTGCCACATCGGACAATAAATCTTCGGCAATTTTGGCTTTCCGCTGGGTTTCCTGTTCTAGATTATCAACAACTCGATCTATTTGCACCTGTAAAACTTTCTGTCCCCGTTCTCGCGCTTGCTGTTCCTCCGCAATCAACTGGGTGAATTTCCTGTCTTGGCGATCGATCAAACCCGTGTATTCCTGCCGCTGCTGGGCGGTAATTCGCAGATATTCGCCCCGCTGCTGCTCAAAACCTTGACGCTGGGCGGACTCCAAGCGGCTTGTTTCCTGCTGCAAAGCCTGCTGCTGGCGAGATTCGGCTTCGCGCACGGCGGTTTTAAAGTCCTGTCGCTGCTGTTGCAAGCGCTTTTGAGTATCTTGTTCTAAGCTGGCTATATTGCTTTTGAGGTTTTGGGTTTCTTGTTCCTGCTGTCTGGCGCGCTGTTCCAGGGGGGCCAAGCGCTGTTGAAACTCTTGCTGTGCTTGTTGTCGGACGGCATTTAACCGTTCTGGTAAATCGTTCTGTACGGAGCGCAAACGGCTTTCCTGTTCGCGCAATCGTCGCAATTCTTGTTCTTCTACGCTGACATATCGAGATTTTACACCGCTCATTTTTGCTCAGGTATTGCTAAACTTAAGTTTAGTTTATATCAAAGATGGCTGAGTATGGTTGTCAAAGATCAAATTTCAGGTGTGGCTATTAACTTTTGTAAAATTGAAAACCGAGTTAACTCATGAAAATATCGAAAAACGATTTTTTTTTCTCTTTCTTCTTGCTGCTTTGTTTGTTTGCAGTAGCAGGATGTACCTCTAGTTCCGAAAAGCGAGTTGTCATCTGCTCGAAAGACTTTTCCGAACAAGTGATTCTCGCAGAAATTTTAGCACGCCGTATCGAAGCTAAAACAAATATTAAAGTAGAACGGGAACTGAATCTCGGAGGCTCGCTTTGTCATCAATCCTTAACAGCAGGTAAAATCGATTTGTACGTGGAATATACGGGTACTGCTTACTCCAGCATTCTCAAACAAAAGCCGATTTCAGACCCCAAAAAAGTCTTCGATTATATCAAAAAAGAGTATCCTAAACAGTTTAAAGCAGAATGGATTGAGCCCTTGGGATTTAATAACAGTTTTGCGATTATTGTGCGGGGAGATGATGCGAAAAAGCTCAATCTACAAACTCTCTCGCAACTGGGGCAAGTTGCTCCCAAACTGCGGGCTGGTTTTGGCCCAGAATTTAAAGAGAGAGAAGATGGATTTCCCGGATTGGCTAAAACTTACGGGATTAAATTTGCCCAAGAACCGAAGGAATTGTTGTTAGGATTGCTTTATCAAGCGCTGCAACAAAAAGAGGTGGATGTGATTGCTGGAGGTACAACCGACGGTTTGATTCAAAGCTTGGGTTTGGTGGTGCTGCAAGATGATAAAAACTATTTTCCGCCCTATGAAGCAGTGCCGGTTGTGCGATCGCAAATTTTGGATAAATACCCGGAATTGCGCCCGGTGATCGCAGAATTTAGTGGCAAAATCTCCGAGCAGGATATGCGGAAACTCAACTATCTAGTTGATGGGAAACAGCAGGATGCTGGAAAAGTTGCCCAGCAGTTTTTGCGGGAAAAATTTGGCGATTCAAAGCCTGTCGCTCCCGCAAAATAAATAATTTAAATTCTAGCGCAGTGCGAGCTTCTAGCTCGCGATCGGGACCCTCGCACTGCACAATAATTATCAGCGCAGATTTGTAGGGGTAGTGCATTGGTGTCAACTTAACGTCAAACCCTGTCAGAAACTGCTGTTTGACTATTAAGCCTAGATCCCCCCTAGCCCCCCTTCTTAAGGGGGGGACAAGATTCCGATCAAAGTCCCCCTTCTTAAGGGGGATTTAGGGGGTTCTAGACTCAGGTAAAAGCGAGATATACCAAGGCTTTCAGGCTGGTTGTTGACACCTATGGGGGTAGTGCTACCCCTACTCCCCGTGCCTACCCCAGATCGGGGCAACCACGGGGGGATTGCCCCTACTTCGGGGCAACCACGGGGGGATTGCCCCTACTTCGGGGCAACCACGGGGGATTGCCCCTACTGCTAATTCACTTGACTCAGCCGCCGCAAATTCAAAATATCACTCATATTTTTGATTTGCCTACAAGTTCGCTCGAACTGTCCCTTATCTTCGATATCCATGCACAAGTCAATTAATGCGGGTAAACCGGGATAGGTTTTTACTTGAGCGCTGCGGACGTTGACTTTGTTGTCCTTTAAATGCGATAATACATCGTTGAGAACTCCTACTCGATCGAGAGCCTCAATTTGAATGTTAACTGCATAAGTATTCGGGCGGCTACCGCGATCGCCAGCATTCCAACTCACAGGAACTAACCGATCTCCAGGCACATTTTCAACATTTACACAACCTTGTCGGTGAATCGAAATTCCGTGAGTGCGAGTCACAACTCCAATAATTGCTTCCCCCGGAATCGGACAGCAGCAGCCGGATAAATGATACAGCAAGCCCTCAACACCTGCGATCGGCGATTTGCTCGGAGACGAACTCGGTGTCGGTTTCGGCGGCATCATCGCAGGTATTTGCACGGGTAATTCCTGAACTCCACCCGCAGGAGAAGTCTCCGTTTTATGCTTGATCTTCACCAAATCTCGCAGTCGATTTACCACCATATTTAAGGTAACTTCGCCGTAGCCTAACGCCGCTAATAAATCTTCGACGCTGTGGTAGTTGCAGCGCTGAGCCACCGACTGCATAGGTTCGGATTTTAGTAAAGATTCCAAGCCATTTTTACCTAATTCTTTTTCCAGCAATTCCCGCCCGCGAGCGATATTTTCATCTCGGTGCGATCGCTTAAACCACTGCCGAATTCGATTTTTTGCCCCGTTTGTCTTGACAAAGTTTAGCCAATCCAAACTCGGATTGCCATTTTTTTTAGTCAGAATTTCGACAATATCGCCATTCTTTAAAACCGTGTCCAGTGTCACCATCCGCCCGCCTGGCCCGCGCCCCGGTGCAATGATTGCCTATTTCTGTGTGAATGCGATAAGCAAAATCTACAGGTGTTGAGCCTTTGTTGAGAGCAACCACATCTCCGTTAGGAGTGAAAACGTAGATATCTTCGTCAAATAAATTGTCTTTAATACTCTCTAAATATTCCCGATCGTCTGTGAGGTCGCTTTGCCATTCTAGCAGTTGCCGCAGCCAAGTAAATTTCTCGTCGTCACCGGTAACTTTAGTGTTGCTAGAACCACCAGTTTCTTTGTATTTCCAGTGCGCGGCAATCCCGTATTCCGCAATGTGGTGCATTGCTACCGTGCGAATTTGTACTTCGATGGGACGGCCGCTTGTTCCGATTACTCCTGTGTGCAAAGATTGATAGCGATTCGCCTTCGGTAAGCCGATATAATCTTTAAAGCGACCGGGTATGGGGCGGAAAGAATCGTGGACGATCGCCAAAGCTCGATAACAATCATCATTGGTTTCTACAATGATCCGCACCGCAGCAATATCGTAAACTTGGTTAAACCCTTTTTGCCTGCGCTGCATCTTCCCGTAAATTCCGTACAAATGTTTGGGACGACCGCTGACTTCATAGCATTTAATGCCTAATTTTTCAAGTCTTTCTCGCAGTGTATCTGTAACTTCTGCGAGTTGAGTTTCTCGATCGGACCGCTTCACCGCCACCAAATCCTGAATTTCGCGGTAAGCATCCGGTTCCAGGTATTTAAAAGCTAAATCTTCCAATTCCCACTTAAAGCGACCGATACCCAAACGATTCGCCAGGGGAGCAAAAATTTCTCGTGTTTCTAGGGCAATGCTGCGCTGCTTTTCTTCTGGCAGATGCTCTAAGGTCCTCATGTTGTGCAGCCGGTCTGCCAACTTGACTACAATTACGCGAATATCTTTAGCCATTGCCAAAAACATTCGGCGGAAATTTTCAGCTTGGCGTTCAGTTTTGCTGGAAAAATTAAACTTAGAAAGCTTTGTGACTCCTTCCACCAACTGTCGCACTTCATGGCCGAAACGCTGTTCTAAGTCTTCGACTGTAACTTCTGTATCTTCCACAATGTCGTGGAGGAAACCCGCTGCGATCATGGCACTGTTAGCGCCCATATAGCGCAACATCCCGGCTACAGCTATCGGATGGCAAATGTAAGGTTCTCCTGACTTGCGGTATTGTCCTTCGTGCAAGTCGCGGGCAAATTCAAAGGCCCGACAAATTAAGCTGTTGTCAGTCGGGCAATTGAGGTTGGGGTCAGCATCAACTTGCGATCGGGCATTCAGGCATTCTTGCAGCCAATCGGGAACGATCGCAGGATCGATCGAGGGAGTCAGAGTTTGAGCGTTCATGGTAGGCACCTTTAAAACTTAGAAATACCAATGGTTAAAAGTCTATTATCGGTTCAATTGCCGAAATTATGTGTCTAGCTATGCTAAACTAATCGATCGTCACAAATTGCCCTTGAAAAAAATAGTCGATTTTTCGGTCAAATATATCTATCTAAATCCAAGTTGCCCACCCCCGCAGGGAGGAAAAGATCGTGACAGGATTGTAGCCACTTCGGGGTGAGGATCCTGTAAAATCAGAACATTTGGGCAGTTGCAGTAGAGGGAAGGGCGATCGATCGACATCATTCACAGGCAATGCCAGTGCTAAAAGCAGAAGCCAGACGGATCGAGTCACGCCCTGAGCGTGCAGAAATTTTCTCGCTTAAACAGGGAATTGCTGCAAAAATGCAAGACTTCCCTTAATCTTTACAAACCTTAAGCAAGTATCTAATTTAATTATAGGTACAAATTTATTTACACAATTATGATATTGTCCGAAAATCGGTATCAGCGCTACCAGGAATTGCAGCAAGCACTCGAACAGCTACAAAAAACCGCTGCACAGGATAATCTAGATAGGGCAGCGCTGGCGGCCGAATACAAAAAAGTGCAACAATTTTTCGGAAACCAAATTATGAGAGCCGACAGCGGTGAGTTAGAGCCGTCAGAAACACCCCCTGAACAGTCCTATCTGACGGAAATTCACAAGCAACTACGGCTGCTGGGGACAGACGTAACGTTTTTGCAAGCATCGCGCCAGCCAGCGACAGCGACAGCGAGGCAAACTGCGGCGATGGCGAGGCTCAAGACGCTAATTGGCTACTGCGGTGCGCTGCTGCCCAAAAATTATGGTTCTTCAGATACCGCTCAGAAGGCAGAATTAACAACTGAGTTAACCAAGAATTGAGAAGGCAAGGAGAAATTAAAGCCGTGGAATGTCCAAAATGCAAACATCCCAACTTAGAGGGCGGCACTTTAGCCGGCACTATGTCGGTACAGTGGTGTCCCAACTGTTATGGTATCTGGATTGCAGGCAGAGAATACGAAGCTTGGCAAAAGATCCAGGGCCAGTGGTCGATTAAATCCGATCGCCAGCAGACAGGCACTCTGGGCATAGAATTCACACCGTCTCTCTACGACAGCAAAGCCGCCCTGTGTCCCGAAGATGGTCACTATCTGTCACGAGCGAAAGTTCCTTTCAGCAAAGTGCCCTTTTACATAGAGCGCTGTATGCTGTGCGGGGGCATTTGGCTTGATAACGGCGAGTGGGACATTCTCGAAAGTTTGGGATTCCACACCGAGATTGACCAGATGTTTTCCCCTAACTGGCAAGCGAAGGCCCGTTTGCAGGAACTCGCCGAAAGGGAGCGTCAAGTCCTGATTGACAAGCTGGGGCCGGACATTGCCGGGTATGTGTTGGAACTCGCGGAAGTTTTAGCAGATCATCCCCACGCAGATTGTGCGGCTACTTATATATTGCGGAAAGCTGAGCTGAAGCGAAAGGAAATTTAGTTATTTGTTAGTTGACAGTTGACAGTTGACCGTTGGCTGTTGGCTGTTGACTGTTGACTGTTGAGAGTAAAAAAAACAACGAATAACTAATGACTAATGACTAATAACTAATGACTAATAACTAATGACTAAGGACTAAGGACTAATAACTAATGACTAAGGACTAAGGACTAAGGACTAATAACTAAGGACTAATAACTAATGACTAATGACTATGCTCTATTTTCCGTCGAAAATCTACGAGTAGCTTATCCCCAGCGGCGAGGCCAATCCGGTTGGGCCGTTGACGGTGTTTCCCTAACGCTGCAACCGGGGGAAAAGCTGGGATTAGTTGGGGAGTCGGGGTGCGGTAAGTCAACTTTGGGACGGGCGGCGATGCGGTTGCTACCGGAGTCAACGCTGATTGAGGGGCGAGTTGGTTTTGCTGGAGAGTCTGTGTTTGACATGAATGCGTCGCGACTCAGACGGTTTCGTGGGGAAGCTGTGGCATTGATTTTTCAAGACCCGATGACTCGTCTCGATCCTTTGATGACTGTTGGCGAACACTGCATTGAAACTTTGCAAGCTCACAGACCGAATTTGTCTAGGGCGCAAGCTAAGAAAAGGGCGATCGAAATTCTGGAAGCTGTGAAAATTCCGGCTTCTCGCTGGTCGCAATTTCCCCATGAATTTAGCGGCGGAATGCGGCAAAGGGTGGCGATTGCTTTGGCTCTTTTGCTCGATCCTAAATTAATTGTGGCGGATGAACCGACGACGAGTTTGGATGTAACTGTCGCGGCCCAAATTATGCAGGAATTAACGCGACTTTGTGCCCAACGGGGAACGGCTATTTTGTTGATTTCTCACGATTTGGCGATGGTGGGTGAGTATTGCGATCGCATTGCGGTGATGTACGGCGGTAAAGTAGTGGAAACTGGGCCTGTGCAGGAGGTTTTTCAACAACCGCAGCATGAATATACTCGATCGCTCTTAAAAGCAGCTTTGCACATTCAGAAGGAAGAAGGAAGTTCGGCAACGGATTGTGTAACTGATGTAACGGATGTAACGGATGTAACGGATAGAGGGGAGAAGGAAAATTATCGGCTTAAGTCCCAGTTAAATTCTCCTCTGTTGACTGTGACGAATTTGCAGCAGCACTACAGTTTAGAAAGTAATTTGTTAGAGCAGTTATTTTCGAGGAAGCGCGATGTAATTAAAGCTGTAGACGGCGTTAGTTTACAGCTAGAACGGGGGGAAATCCTAGGGCTTGTAGGGGAGTCCGGCTGTGGCAAAAGTACCTTGTCACGCACGATTTTGCAGCTAATTCCTTCTACTGGTGGCAAAGTGGAATTTCAAGGAATAGATCTTACTGCACTGGATCGCGATGCTGTGAGGAAACACCGCCGCCAAATGCAAATGGTATTTCAAGACCCCCACGCTTGCTTGAATCCGATGATGACTGTCGGAGAAAGTATTGCTGACCCTTTATTTATTCACAAACTAGCTAAGGCCCCCGAAGCTAAAAGACAAGTAATGCAAATGTTAGAGCGGGTGGGTTTGACTCCTGGGGAGGATTTCTTTCGCCGCTATCCAGGGGAATTGTCGGGAGGACAACAGCAGCGTGTGGCGATCGCCCGCGCTTTGATTACTCGGCCGCAATTGATTATTTGCGACGAACCGGTGAGTATGCTGGATGCCAGCGTGCAGACGCAAGTTTTAGAACTAATGCTGGAATTGAAGCAGGAGTTTAATCTAACTTATTTGTTTATTACGCATGATTTGTGGGTGGCGAGATTTTTTTGCGATCGCATTGCAGTTATGAATGCCGGAAAAATTGTGGAAATTGGCAAGACTAGAGATATTTTTACTAATCCACAGCACCCTTACACTCAGCAGTTGTTGCAGGCTGCTCCTTTATTGGCTAGGACTAATTGATTTGGGATTGGGGATTTGGGATTTTCGATTAAAAGATTGACAATTTTTTGGCTTTCCATGACGTGCTAACGGCGATTCATAGCGAAAACGATAGATTTTGGCAATGTGCCTTTAAATTCGCTAAAGTGGAAGCAGACATTTCAAATCATTCCACCGACACCAAGCACCATATGGCAGAATCTGACCTAGGCAGTTTTGCGGTGGCACCGGAAGCCTCACTCGCGATCGCAGAAGATGAGGACATCGAGATCGATCGTCCCATTTCAACTCGCTCAGAAGCATACAACAACTGGTCGGCCGACGATCCGGTGGGAGCTTTGTTCAAGGAAATGGCTCGCTATCCTTTGCTGACTGCCAGCGAAGAGGTGGAGTTAGCACGCCGTGTCCGAGAATTGGTAGCCCTTGAGGAACTAGAAAAGGGTTTACAGCAGGAATTGGGAAGAGTTGCGACAAAAGCTGAACTAGCTCTGGCTATGGGTTTGAGCGAAACTCAACTGCAAAACCTCCGGCATCAGTGGCAGTCGGCAAAACGAAAAATGATTAGCTCGAATTTGCGGTTGGTGGTTTCGATCGCCAAACGCTATCTGAATCGGGGCGTGCCTTTTCTGGATTTAATTCAGGAAGGAGCTTTGGGTTTGAACCGAGCCACGGAAAAGTTCGACCCGGAAAAGGGTTATAAGTTTTCTACCTATGCCTATTGGTGGATTCGCCAAGGAATTACGCGGACAATTGCCAATCAAGGGCGGACGATTCGCTTGCCGGTTCATATTGTCGAACAGTTAAATAAGCTAAAAAGAGTATATCGGGATTTGAGGCGATCGCTCCAACGCAATCCCACTGAAGCTGAACTTGCTAAAGCAATGGAAATTACTTGCGAACAGCTTCGCTATCTTCAGCAAGTACGCCGACAATCTTTGTCTCTCAACCACCGCATCGGCTCGGAAGAAAGTTCGGAACTGTTGGATGTGATAGAAGATAGTGTGACCCAATCTCCTGAAGCTCAGATGAATGAGATGATGATGCGCCAAGATATTTTGGAGGTGTTGGACTCAATTTTGACTGAGCGGGAAAAAGAGATTGTTGCTATGCGTTATGGTTTGGTGACGGGGGAACCTTACACTTTAGAAGAGGTGAGTAGTTTGTTCAATTTGTCCCGCGAACGAGTCCGTCAAATTCAAAATAAGGCAATGCGGAAACTGCGACGACCTCAAGTTACGGAACGATTAAAGGGCTGGTTGAAATAAGTGAACATTAAACCGGTTTGATATGGTATTTTAATGTTTGATTGTCACTTACTGCTTGTTTATGTCTTATGAGGTAATTTTGCGTCCAGCTACGCGGGCAGATGTGCCGATGCTGTTTGATTTGATTAAAGCTTTGGCTGAGTACGAGAAGTTGTCTGATGCTGTGACTGGTAGTGCGGTAGATTTGGAGAATCATCTGTTTGGCGATCGACCTTTTGCCGAAGCGATTTTAGCAGAGTGCGAGGGTCTAGTTGTTGGCTGGGCACTGTTTTTTCATAACTATTCTACTTTTTTGACTCAGCCGGGAATTTATTTGGAAGATTTGTTTGTGCTCCCTGAGTTTCGAGGGCGGGGAATTGGCAAGTCTTTGATAGTTTATTTAGCACAGTTGACGGTTGAAAGGGGCTGCGGGCGTTTGGAATGGAGTGTGTTGGATTGGAATGAATTGGCGATCGGATTTTACCAGGGTATCGGTGCTGATGTGATGCCTGATTGGCGGATTTGCCGGGTGGCGGGCGAATCTTTGGCGAATTTGGCATCAAAGTAATTGTAGATAATTGCCAAAAATATAGGAAAATTCAGGTAATAGTTAACTTAATTAGGAGAACAGATTGTGATTATTTGGGTAAACGAGCAAATCGATCCGTCAGGTATTGTTTATGCTTGCATTGCTTGTGTCGATGAGACTCAAGCTCAGGAATGCCATGATTCTTTTGAGCAGAATTTGACCGCAGAACAAAAAGAACAGGGCTGGGTTGCTACATTACGGATTGTTAGTTCTTGGGATGACGTGCCTGTTAACGCTTTGAAATTGAATTAATATCAAATCCGTTGACATCGGAATCATTCATCTCTCTCTTCTCTGACTCTGCGTTCTCTGCGTTCTCTGCGGTTAAATAATTCCTAAAAAACCGTAGACGATCAAACATATTGCGGTTCAATGCGATCGCCCATATCGCCCTGCACATTAGTTAAAAAAAAACAAGACCACTTGAATACAAATTGGTCAAATAAAAAAAAGTAAACTCCCTCGGGAGTTTTAGCATTATTATTAATAAATAGAGGCATTTCAAATTGCTTAGGATTGCTGCTGTTTTTGGTTTAGTTGAAGTTGGGCGATTTGTGGGGAGTCAGAAACCGGGTTTCTCACCAAAATCTTGGTGAGGATGGGTAAATTCTCGCAGAAACCCGGTTTCTTGGAGTTTTTGGAGTTTGTCTGTGGGGAGTCAGAAACCGGGTTTCTCGCAAAATCTCGGTGAGGATGGGTAAATTCTCGCAGAAACCCGGTTTCTTGGAGTTTTTGGAGTTTGTCTGTGGGGAGTCAGAAACCGGGTTTCTCACCAAAATCTCGGTGAGGATGGGTAAATTCTCGCAGAAACCCGGTTTCTTGGAGTTTTTGGAGTTTGTCTGTGGGGAGTCAGAAACCGGGTTTCTTCCAAAATCTCGGTGAGGATGCGTAAATTCTCGCAGAAACCCGGTTTCTTGGAGTTTTTGGAGTTTGTCTGTGGGGAGTCAGAAACCGGGTTTCTTCCAAAATCTCGGTGAGGATGGATAAATTCTCGCAGAAACCCGGTTTCTTGGATTTTGGGGCGATCGCGTGGGGAGTCAGAAACCGGGTTTCTGAGCAAAATCTCGGTGAGGATGGGTAAATTCTCGCAGAAACCCGGTTTCTTGGAGTTTTTGGAGTTTGTCTGTGGGGAGTCAGAAACCGGGTTTCTCACCAATATCTCGGTGAGGATGGGTAAATTCTCGCAGAAACCCGGTTTCTTGGAGTTTTTGGAGTTTGTCTGTGGGGAGTCAGAAACCGGGTTTCTCGCAAAATCTCGTGAGGATGGGTAAATTCTCGCAGAAACCCGGTTTCTTGGATTTTGGGTTTCTCAAAATTATATAATATCTATGTGACGGCTCAATATCCGCCTAAGTTTATCAGGGGATTGTTTGACCTGACAGAGGAACAAATTAACGCAGCTTTAGCTTATATTGAGGCCAATCGCGCTGATGTTGAAGCTGAGTATCAAATGGTGCTTAAGGAAGCTGAGGAACTGCGGCTGTATTATGAAGAAAAAAATCGCGATCTCATTGCTAGAATTGCCGCCGGGCCACCAAAACCAGGAACGGAAGCTGCATGGGAAAAGCTTCGAGCGGCTAAGGCCAAGTTTAAGTCTGAACTATAGTTTTTTTTCCCAAAGTATGATAGAGTTAGTGTATCAAAAAATAATTAAATACTATGACACTTGAAAATCTTGAAGCTGAGGTTCTTGCACTTCCACAAGACTCTCAAGCAATATTGCTATCTCGACTCCTAAAACACTTGGGACAAAGTAGAGAAATCGATCCAGAAGTTACAACTATCTGGAGTGAGGAAGCTGAAAGGCGCGATCGCGAAATGGATAGTGGTGAAGTTACTGGTATTCCGGCTGAACAAGTGTTTCAGAAGATTCGTGGGCTTCTGCAATGAAAAACGTGATATTTCATCCACTAGCCGAACAAGAATTAATTGATGCCACCGCCTATTACGAGGAACAAAAACCTGGGCTTGGGTTAGAGTTTTTAGGAGAAGTAGAAGAGGCAGTAAACTTCCTCATGCTATATCCTGAAGCTGGTTCAAATGTAGGAGTTTCTGTTCGTCGGGTAATTTTGCCCAAGTTTTCTTACTCTCTGTTTTATCGTATCCTAGAAGAAGAGCAGATTCGGATTTTAGCGGTTGCACATCACAAGCGTAAACCACAATACTGGGTTGACCGAGAGTAGCAACCTAAAGTCAGGAGTTAAGGAGGTGCGATCGCGGTTTGATTACCAATAGATATCGCGCTTCTTCTGCTACTTATGAAGTTTGAATTTAATTTCAATTAATCAATTCTAGTAAACCTAATACCCCAAGCAGTAAATGTATTTGCATCTACAATACTTAGCTTATTTTCAGCAGAGCAACAAGCTGGTCTATCTGGCCAACCAGTCTTAAAAGTGACAGAAAAAGAACTACCCTTTGATACAGATTGGGGAATTGTTCCTTGAAAAGTTATATTTCCTGCTGGTACACAGTTATCACCTGTAATCTTTTTGGCAACTAGAGAATTACCACTAACAGAAATCTGTACTTCTTCTGTTAATCCTCCTCTTTCACAAGTGTAACCATTTCCTCTCCATGTACCTACAAACATTTTACGCCAATATTCCTCTCTAATCTTTGCTGTGAAGTTCTGGCAGTTATGTCCAATTCCCAGGTATTTACCATCTCCTTCAAGTACACATCGATCTGGAAGAATTGCAGGGGAATCGGTCAAAACTAAACGCACAATATTAGAATTATATTTCTCATTACGATCAATTGGCACGAAATTATCTACGTTACTCCCGTTAGGTTCTTTTCCACTGTCAAGTGATTTTTTGGAGTATTGGAACCTTCCATCTGGACCAAAACCAATGTTATCTACAATCTCGCCATTATCGCAGAAGAAGATATGTTCGTGGGAAAGTTCCGTATTTGTAATATCTTGTCCTGGTAATATATCTCCACCTGGTCTCCTTAGCTCTGGAGGAAGCCAGTAATTCAATAAACCCTGAACATTCCACGCACCGAACAACAGAGGATGTTGAGCGAAGACTACATATTTCCCACTCTGGAGGCATACTCTTTTGGAGGCAAGGGATTGTGCTTGGGCTGTACCTGAAAAAAACAGAGGAGATAAAAAGCCGAGTGTGGTCGCAATAATAGCCAATTTTTTCATAATGTTATTTCTCTTGACTATCCTCATTGTTCAGAAAAATCATTAATTGGGCTTGAGCAAGAACACAATGATTATATTTTGTCAGTTTTACCTTTGACAACTCAAAACCGTAGCATTCAGCACCCAATTTTCCCAACCATCCCGAACCAATTTAGTAGAATATGGTACAATTCAGTTGACAAAGTAAGATTTAGTAGGATATCATAGGTGTCAACTTAAGGTCAAACCCAGTCAGAGACTACTGTTTGACGATTAAGGCCAGATCCCCCCTAACCCCCCTTAAGAAGGGGGGGACAGGAGTCCGATCAAAGTCCCCCTTCTTAAGGGGGATTTAGGGGGATCTAGACTCAGGTAAAAACCAGATTTCTCAGGGCTTTCAGGCTTAAGTTGACACTAATGGTAGGATATAGTTCACTCAACCTCACTCAACCCAGACCCATGAATGTTGAAGATGTTGTAGAATGGGCGAATAATTCGATTTTTGATAAAACTGGAGAACATCTCACACCCCTACAGGAAGCAATACTAACGGGTGTTTGGCAAAGACAAAAATATCCTCAAATCGCTAAAGACTTCCATTGTAGTGAATCTCACGTAAAAAAAGAAGCGGCTAAGTTATGGGAAAAGTTGCGTGAGGAATTAGGAGAAGACCTTAATAAATTTAATTTTCGTTCTAAGTTAGAGAAAAAGCATAGGGTTTCTCAAGGATCTAATTTTGGTTACTGCGTACAAATTAATGAGGGTAGTATTAATATTTGTGGTGAATGTTTACATCCTTTGAACGATGTACAAACCCGATCGCCCAATCCCCCTAACTCTCCCCAAAATAAAGAGCAATCGCCCATAATCGATTTAACAGACGCACCCGAATTAACCAGCTTTTACGATCGCACCTCAGAACTCTCCACCCTCAAACAATGGATATTACAAGCCCACACCCGCTTGATTACCGTCTACGGCTTAAGTGGAATTGGCAAAAGCGCGATCGCCCTCCAACTCATCGAACAAACTCAAACCGAATTTGACTATATTATTTGGTTAAGTCTCACCAACACACCCACACTCTCAACCCTCCAAACCGAACTCAAGCAATTTTTTGGGCGATCGCAACAAAACCCATTACCCACAATCATTGATTATTTTCGCACCTCACGCTGTTTAGTAATCCTTGATGACGTACAAAATATTTTTAGAAGCAGTCAATTAGCAGGTCAATATTTAGCAGGCTATGAAGATTATAGCAAATTTTTCAAACAAATTGCCACATCCTCTCATCAGAGTTCTTTAATCCTCCTCAGTTGGGAAAAACCCAGAGAAATTACTGCTTTAGAAGCCGAAAACCGAGCTACCCGAACCTTACACCTCAAAGGGTTAGGGGAAAAATCGGCAGAAATTCTCAGAGAAAAAGGATTAGCCGATGAGGAAAAATGGTCAGACTTAATCACCCTTTATCAAGGACATCCTTACTGGTTAAATATTATAGCTGCAACAATTGTCGAATTATTTGACGGTAGCGTCTCCCGGTTTTTAGCAGATAAAAATGATATCTATTTAGGCGATTTAGAACCTATTTTAGCATCTCACCTAGAGCGTTTATCAGACTCAGAAAAAAAGGTATGTTACTGGTTAGCGACTCAAAATGAAGCTGTAGATATTTCACAACAACCTGCTGACAGTGAATTATCTAAATCAGAATTCTGGCAAGCAATACAATCTTTAGCCCGACGCGGCTTAGTGGAAAAAGTGTTAGTAGGAGGGCGATCGAAGTTTCAGATCGATCCTGTATTTAAAGCATATATTCAATCTAAGTAACATTCCACCTCTTTATTTCTTAGTCTGCGGAGGCAGACTTTGTTTGTGTAGTCGCGGTTTCAACCGCCGGGTTTGTGTAGTAGGGGCAATCCCCCCGTGGTTGCCCTGTTTCAACCGCCGGGTGCGCTTAACTTAACTCAACGCGAAAAGATTGCCCCATCGCTTGAAATTCTTGAGTTTCTTCCCGTTGTAACTGCTGTCTAATTTTGGCAAATTTCCTCACTGTTTCCACAGAGTACAACCGTTCTCCACAGCTTAGACAAACTTCAGCGGATACTTTTAAGATAGCAGTATGGTTGCCGCCCCGTAAAAGTTTATCGACTTCTTTTATAACTATTTCACCGCCGCAAATAGGGCATTTTTCTACAGATAGCATTGTTAATTTATCCTTTGTATCCAATTAATCCATCGATTCGCATCGGGGCGATAAACTGTAATTAGGATGGCTAGTTTATTACTAGGGACATAAGACCAAACACTGTGAATGGGATCGCCTCTAAAGCTTTCACCATAGATTAAGTATGGGGGATAGGGTTTTTCTTTGGGATAATTTTCAATGATTTCACCATAAAGGACGGAAAAGTAGATTTCATCAAATGAGAGACGATCGTTCTCTGCTTCTTCATCAGCATGGTCTGTAATTCGCACCCGATTTTCTAATATTGCTTCTATGATATCGTTTAGATTCATTCGTTGAAAGATGAGTTGGCCTTGGGAGTAATGGGAGGCCGTAGACCCGGTGATTCTGGCGGTGGCAGAAAAATTTATCTTTGCTAATTGTTACAAATTTATCAACGGCGACCTATAAGAGCGATGCTACCGAACATGATATCACAGGACAATTAGTAGAGATGGGCGATTGGGGAGTCAGAAACCGGGTTTCTTCCTAAATCTTGGTGAGGATGTTTAAATTCTCGCAGAAACCCGGTTTCTTGGATTTTGGGGTTTCCTCGTGGGGGAGTCAGAAACCGGGTTTCTTCCTAAATCTGGGTGAGGATGCCAAGATTGTCGCAGAAACCCGGTTTCTTGGATTTTTGGGGCGCGGGGAGTCAGAAACCCGGTTTCTTTCCAAAATTTCGGTGGGGATGCCAAGATTCTCGCAGAAACCCGGTTTCTTGGATTTTTGGGGCGTGGGGCTCAGAAACCGGGTTTCTGACTAAATCTGGGTGGGGATGCGTAAATGATCGCAGAAACCCGGTTTCTTGGATTTTGGAGTTTGTGGGGATTCAGAAACCGGGTTTCTTCGCAATATCTCGGTGGGGATTCCAAGATGATCGAGGCAACTTAACTAACTTATTCCCATTTACCACAAACCGCGACAATCTTCTGTAGCGATACTTACTTTTCCTATAAGGATCGACAGGAATATCCTTGAAAAATTGCTGAAAACCTTCTAGCTTAATCGAGTTTACTTTTTTGAAAGTAAACATGGAAGCATAATCAGAAGAAATGAATTCTAATGCCGTTTTTATCAATTCTTATTTATAAAGCCTTGCTCCCCTCTGTAATTTTTTTTGCCGCCGATGAACGCGCAAGATGAACGGGAATTAACGCTGATGTTAAATGCAGTTTAATCAGTGAGTTACTCAGGGAACAGGGTTAGTAAAAATTTGGTGGTTGCTTTGGCTTCTATTTTAAATGGGATTAGGCACAAAAGCCAGCCCAAAATAAACATTCCTAGGATCGGTAAAAATATTGCCCCCACGGAGCGATCGACAAACCAAGCACATAAGGCGAACATCCCGATACTGCCAGTTGTCCACAGCCAATAAATCAGAATTACGATCGCAATTTTATGTAAATTCATGCTAATTTTTAGAGAAGAACCGGGTTCTTGAGGATGGTTCTCTCCTTGAATCACTGGCAAGAATGGGTGGCGGACAGTGGCGATGCGACTAATTTTGAAAGTGTTGCCAGAGATGATTCCTTCGTAAGGTTTAGCTGGTCGCTTGAATAGCGTGAGTCTGAATATTTTGGGAGGCTCAACAATTTCATCCAATTTTTCTAAGACTTCAGAAAATGTGAATTTGGTCGCTATGTTTAAAGTTTCAAAAGGCAGCAAAAGTCGATAAAATCTGATGATGTTATTCATCGGGTTAATCCTATGGAGAGTTATTGTCGTTGAAGAGGCCCCCTACCAAGAAAAAACTTCCCGTGACCGCACCTCGTCATACCAGTATAGTGGAAAATAAAGATTTGGAAGCTACAGCTATCTTTACTTGTGTCAAAATTCAACCAACAATCTCCTATGAAACTTTCACGGTATCTATTCTCGCTCAAAAGTCGATCGCGACTTTGCCTCTCTCTCGGTCTACTTTCCGTCATATCGAACATTTTGCCAGTGTTTGCGGTAACCCCACGCAATCCAGAGCAAGAGGAAACTTGCGACATTCTCGTAGCAGGTGGCGGACTTGCAGGTGCTGCTACGGCTTACGAAGGTTTGCTGGCGGGTCGTACAGTTTGTCTCACCGACATTACTGACTGGGTGGGCGGTCAAATCTCGGCTCAGGGAACCTCTGCACTGGATGAAAGAGATACTCAGCGATCGCTCTTATTTTACCCCCGCGGCTACCTAGAATTGCGGCGGCGAATCAAAGAACATTACGGTAGGCTAAATCCGGGGGGCTGTTGGGTTAGCTATTCCTGTTTCATGCCCTACGACGGCCACAAGATTCTGTTTGAAATGTTGCAGGATGCGGCCAGCAGAGGTAAAGGTACGCTGAAATGGTTTCCTAATACTGTGATTAAAGAACTAGGAATTACTCCTGCTGTGGCGGGAAATGCTGTTGGCGGACAACAAATTAAAAGTGCGATCGCCATTGGGCACAAACCAGCCGCCAATACCCCACCAATCAACACCGAAACTCTTTCTCAAACTATCGAAGACGCCTATCGCTACGAAAATTCGGCGCGATTTAATAAAACGATTATCCGCTTTATTCCTAAAGCATCTCAGACCCCCCCTAACCCCCCCTTACCAAGGGGGGGGAATTCCACAAGTTCCCCCCCTTTACAAGGGGGGGCTAGGGGGGGTGTTGATTGGTATGTTGTAGATGCCACTGAAACCGGCGAATTAATCGCACTTGCCGATGTTCCCTACCGCCTCGGAATTGACCCCAGAACTTCTCTAGAACCCTCTTCGGGAAGCCCCACAGGCGACGCTTATTGCACTCAAGGTTTTACCTACACCTTTGCAATGGAGGCAACTCAAGAACCACAACAGCATCAAGGGCCGTCTTTTTATCAACAATATGCTCCTTACTACAGTTACGAATTGCAGAGATTAGCCAGCTTTCCCTTAGTTTTCAGCTACCGCCAAATTAGGAGCATGAGACCTGATGAAACGCGCCCTGCTGACCCGAAACAATTCCCGATTTATCCAGGGGATATTTCTATGCAAAATTGGACTTGGGGTAATGACTACCGTCCGGGTTCTTCCCAGGATAATTTAATTTACAGTCGCGAGCAACTGTCAGCTAACGGTCAACTGCAACCGGGTGGATGGATGGGCGGTTTGCGAACAGAAACTTTGCGGCGCGGAGAAGAAAATGCTCAAGGATTTTTCTACTGGTTGGTAGCAGGAACGACAGACTCGCAACTAGGAAATGGTGTGAAAAAGCCTTATCCAAATAATCGTTTATTGAGCGGTTTTGATTCGCCGATGGGGACGGTACACGGACTTTCTAAATATCCTTATATGCGGGAGGGAAGGCGGATTATTGGTCGGCCGAGTTTCAACGATCCTCAAGGCTTTACAATCTGGGAAGTTGATATGTCTCGCACTGATTTTAAGGCGGATTTTTACCGCCAGAATTTATCAGAGAAAGAGTACCGGAATTTGTGGCTGGCCGTGGGTGGTTTGAATGCGCCGGCTTTGGCTGTGGGAAGTCAATCGGTAGAGGATACAAAATCTCGATCGCGCGCTAGGATTTATCCTGACAGTGTTGGTATCGGTCACTATGCGATCGACTTTCACCCCTGCATGACCAACAGTCCCCCGGAAGCACCGGGAAACACCGAACGGGAAGGAACTCGCAAAGGTCAAGGCCAAGCTTATCCGTTCCAAATTCCGCTGCGAGCAATGATTCCTCAGAAAATTGACAATATGTTAGTAGCTGGCAAAAGTATTGCTGTTAGCCACACAGCGGCGGCGGCTTATCGAGTGCATTCTTTTGAATGGTCAGCCGGTGTGGCGGCGGGTGTTACTGCTGCTTTTTCCCTAGAAAATGGGATTATACCTTATGAATTGGTGGACGAATTGCCATCCCGCGAGCCGAATTTGGAGGTGTTGCAGTTGCGGTTGCAACAAAATGCCAATCCGATCGCATTTCCGGGTACTTCTATTTTCAATAGTTCTTGGCAAAATTGGAAGTAAGTTAGTTGATTGTTGACTGTTGATTGTTGGCTGTTGACTGTTGACTGTTGACTGTTGGCTGTTGGCTGTTGACTGTTGGCTGTTGGCTGTTGATTGTTGGCTGTTGACTGTTGATTGTTGGCTGTTGACTGTTGGCTGTTGGCTGTTGACTGTTGGCTGTTGGCTGTTGGCTGTTGGCTGTTGGCTGTTGACTGTTGGCTGTTGACTGTTGATTGTTGGCTGTTGGCTAATCACCAAGGCCCAATGGCCAATGCCCCATTTTCCCAGTCTTCCGTGCCGATTTCTGAGAAAAATATTAAGCTAGGTTAAAGCGCGATCGACAGTTGTGAGCAAGACACCCGTTTTGCCACAAACAGCCCGATATTTGCCGTTTTTTGCTTCAACCTGCTGTCACAATCCAAAATTACCCGTCAATCAATACATGAATATTTTTAGCAGTCTGCTTTCTGGGAAAACTCAACAACCCGAAGTGAAAAAACAGCGCCGAGGAATTGAAATTAAGTCGGAACGCGAAATCGAAATTATGCGGCAAGCGTCGAAAATTGTTGCTACGGTACTCAAAGAAATTTCCCAAATGGTGCAGCCGGGAATGACTACTGCTGACTTGGATTCCTATGCCGAAAAACGCATCCGTGCTCTGGGTGCAACGCCTAGTTTTAAAGGCTATCACGGTTTTCCAGGCTCGATTTGCTCTAGCATTAATCATGAAGTTGTTCATGGCATCCCCAAGGCCAAAAAGGTAATTCGGGCTGGAGATGTTCTCAAGGTAGATACTGGGGCCTATTATCAAGGCTTTCACGGTGATTCTTGCATTACGATCGCAGTTGTGGAAGTGACTCCTGAAGCGGCAAAATTAATCCGAGTAGCAGAAGAAGCTCTCTACAAAGGTATCGAACAAGTGAAAGCGGGAGCCTATTTGCTCGATCTGGCTGGTGCGATCGAAGATCATGTCAAAAGCAACGGTTTTAGCGTGGTTGAGGAATTCACAGGCCACGGTGTGGGCCGAAATTTGCACGAGGCACCTTCGGTTTTCAATTTCCGTACCCGCGAAATGCCGAACGTGAAATTGCGATCGGGTATGACATTGGCGATCGAACCGATTCTGAATGCGGGTTCTAAGTATACTCGGACGCTTTCTGACAAGTGGACTGCTGTAACGGTTGACAATGCTCTATCGGCTCAGTTTGAGCATACTGTGTTGGTGACGGACAGCGGTTACGAAATTTTGACCGATCGATCGAAAGTTTAATGGTTCGGGAAAGGGAAGAGTTTTGAGTGCTTGAGTTTTGAGTGCGTGAGTTCAATTTCAAAAAGAGTGCGTGAGTTCATTAATTAATCAAAATTGCTCTCACGCACTACTTTTACTAACCGCTTGAATGCAACTATTATTTAGGAATTGGGAATTGGGAATTGGTAATCGAGCGGCGCATACCTGACTGCAAAAGAGAACCGAAGTAGTTAAATTAGGCTAAATTAAAAGAGAGTGGTAAAGCACAAAGGTAAGAAAGATGTCAGCACGATTATTATTAGTAGATGACGAACCGGGCTTGCGGGAAGCGGTACAAGCTTATTTGGAAGATAGCAATTTTGCGGTTGAGGTTGCCAGTAATGCTCGCGACGGCTGGGAACTTTTGCAGCGTTACAATCCCGATTTGCTGATTTCAGACATTATGATGCCGCAGGTGGATGGTTATCAATTTCTGAAGCAAGTGCGGGAAGATCCTCGCTACAAGGCTTTACCCGTGGTGTTTTTGACGGCTAAGGGTATGACGAGCGATCGCATTCAAGGCTATCAAGCAGGTTGCGATGCTTATCTTTCTAAGCCTTTCGATCCCGACGAATTGGTGGCAATTATCACAAATTTGCTGGCTCGCCGCGCGGCTGCTAAGGAGATGAGCGACAATGCTGAAACTCCCGATATTGCTGCTTTGGCGAATCAAATGGCGAGAATTGAGTCTTTGCTGAGCGGGCGGAGTTCGATCGTTCAACTTCCTTCACCAATTAAAATAGATTTGACTCCGCGAGAACAAAGTGTTTTGGATTTGGTGGCTCAAGGTTTGATGAATAAAGAAATTGCTCGCCGCTTGGAAACAAGTGTGCGTAATGTGGAAAAGTACGTTAGCCGTTTGTTCAGCAAGACCGGTACTAACAGCCGTACTGAGTTAGTTCGCTACGCTCTTGAACACGGCTTGACTAAGTAGGGGCCCAGAGCTCTTAGGAGGCTCTTCCGACCGCATTGCGTTCCCAGGCAGAGCCTGGGAACAAAGAAAATGTTAAGATCTAAGTGTTGACATATATATATAGTGTATTTGTGGTAATGCACATCAGTCTGCTGGCCGCAGAAAGCCGGTGTTACCACTGCTGTGCGATCGAACTTCTAACCGTTATGAATCTGATGGGTAAACTCCCAAAACCCGGGGAATTACTTAGCCCGAAAAACTTACTGTTTCAGAGTATTTACTTAGTAAATAGAAAGGAGAACTCTTCGCCCGACACCATCCGCCTCATAAACTTTCCACGGAGTGTCACAGATGCGGGTATATTTTGTCTGAAAACCCACCAGTATTAATGAATGGGATCGCAGATGAAAGTAGTCGCGGCTCTTGAAGCGAGGACAGCATCTAAACTCAGTTTCTACAAGGAGGATAGCATGAGGAACATGACCACGCGACAAGCTATAAGTGCCATAGTAGCACTGCCGCTCCTGCTCCTGGCAAATACAACAGAAGCTTGGGCTAATATTGGCGGCCAGAAAATAGATCCTATCAAAAAAGTTTCCAATTTGGGCGATCGGCTGGATTTCGACATGACGGCATCAACATCAATCAACATCGAAGAAAGCGAGGATTGGGATGAACCAGATTTTTCAGCTAATTTAGATATGCAGATTACTAAATTTATGACAGAAAGTGTTCCCGCCGAAATTGATGAGCTTCCGCCAATACTTGATCTGAGTGTTGCGAGGGACAACTCAACCAGAGCGTGTCGCATTTCAGTAATCTGCGAATAAGTGAATCGATCGTCATTAGTCATTAGTTATTGGGCATTAGTGATTGGGCGAAGCGAAGCTCCGGGATGGGGAATTGGGCATCGATGCACTCTCCTATTGGGCATTGGGCACGATCGCTAATAACTAACCAATTCCCAATTACCTATTCCCAATTACCTATTCCCAATTCCCTATTACCTATTACCTATTACCTATTACCAATTCCCTATTCCCAATTCCCAATTCCCAATTCCCAATTCCCAATTCCCAATTCCCTATTCCCAATTACCAATTCCCTATTCCCAATTACCTATTACCTATTACCTATTCCCTATTACCAATTCCCAATTCCCAATTCCCAATTCCCAATTCCCAATTCCCAATATGACTAATTCGCACTACCAGCAAGACACCGCAGCACAGCAAAATAAAATTTCGATGCAAACTCTCACCCGCACTTTGAGAATGTCTCAGGGGCAATTTTCCCTGACTTTGGTGCGGTGCAATTATGATATCCTCAGAGATAAAATTATCGGGCAATTGCGGGAAGAGTCTGCTATCGAGATTCGAGAAATTTTCCTGCCGGCATCTGTTAAAACCCTTTACACAACGATAGAAACAGAACTGTCTGGCAGTCAGCCCCAGGCTTTAATGGTGTTTGGGTTAGAGTCGGTAAATGCGATCAATAAAGTGCTGACTTCTACGAACTACGTGAGGGAAGAATTTCGGAATAATTTTCCATTTCCGGTGGTGCTGTGGGTGACAGACAAAATCTTAAAAAAACTGATTCGGCTAGTAACAGATATCGAGAGTTGGACGACAACTGTTGAATTTGTCCTGGGCCCCGATGAGTTGGTGGATTTCTTGGGCAAAAGTGCCGATCGCATTTTTTCTGGCATTTTAGAAAGCGGCAATTGGCGTTTAACTAATTCTGCCATTCTCGGAGCCAATTCTTTGACTGAATTAGAGTCTGCCACCCAAGACTTGACAAATTACAACGTCAGGTTAGAACCAGCTATTGCAGCTAGTATGCAATTTATTCGGGGGCGGGATGAATATCATGAAAAACGGATGACTTCCGCTATTGAATCCTATCAAAAAAGTCTCAAATTTTGGAAGTATCAAGTAGCATTGCTCGGCGGGGGCACAGAATTTAGCAATTTGTTATTTACCCTTCACCCTTCACCTGTATTAGAGGGAATTCTGCTCTTTCACATCGGCCTTTGCTACCGCTTCCAAGGCGAACATCACCGCACGGGCAACCGTCCTTACTGGACGGAAGCTAAAAATTATTTTCAAGAGTGTATAGATGTTTTAGAACGGGCAAGACAGCCAGATGCTGTTGGGAAATTCATTAATCAACTCGGCGAAGTCTTGCAGTATTTAGAAGAGTGGGATGCACTCTGGAATTTAGCTATTAAAGCTCGGAGGTTACATGAAAATATGAAAAATTTAGAACCCGTTAATTTGGCTCAAGATTACGGCTTTTTGGCTCGCGTAGCCTTAGAGCAAAAAAATTGGAAAGGGGCCAAAGAATGGGCTAAATTTGCTCTAGATGTTCTCAACTCTAATCAGGAAGGAACTGGAAAAGGAACGCCGATCAAATCGCAGCATCAAGGCTTGTACTTATTAATTTTAGCAGAAGCAGAGAAGGAGTTGGGTGAAATACAGCAGGCGATCGCACATTTAGAAATTGCCCGCTCGGAAACTGAACCTTGCTACAACCCGCAATTGTATTTGCGGGTTTTAGAAATGTTGCGATCGGTTTATTTTCAGCGGGGAGAATATCTCGCAGCATTTCAACTTAAGCAAGATTATCGAGCGGTAGAACATATGTATCGGTTCCGAGCTTTTATTGGGGCCGGAAAGTTGCAGCCGCACAGACAAGCGATTAATCCCGCCGCAGAAACTAATGTCGCCGCTGCTGCTATTGCTGATGAAATTACTGCTTCCGGCAGAGAACAATACCTCAAACGTTTGATAGATAGGATGCAGGGTTCCCGAGACAAATTGACAGTAATTTACGGTCAATCAGGAGTTGGCAAAAGTTCAATTGTAGCCGGGGGATTAGTGCCTGCACTCAAACAAAAAGTGATAGAATCGCGCACTGTTTTGCCGGTAGTGCTGCAAGTTTACAACAACTGGCCCCTGGAATTGACAAGAAAGTTATCTGCTGGGAAAGCTGAAATATTTGAGCGGGTAATTTCAGAAGAAATGCCGGGAGTTGCGGAGGTAGAATCTGAAGTAGCAGTCGGCGAAATTAAGCGGAATTTTATTTCACGATTGAACGGCGAATTGCCGGTCGATCGAGAGCAGAATATTCAGGAACTACCGCTAGAATTGATCGTAGAAAAGCAGGCTATCGAATACGATAAAATTATCAAACAGTTGCAGATAAATTCGGAACATCTATTTACAGTTCTGATCTTCGACCAATTTGAAGAATTCTTCTTTGTCTGGAAAGAGCCAGCGGAAAGGCAAATATTTTTTGAGTTTATGCGAGAGTGCATGAAAATCAAATATTTAAAAGTTATTCTGTCTTTGCGAGAGGATTACCTGCACTATTTGCTGGAGTTTGGCCGACCCAAAAATAATATATATTTCATCAATAGCGACATTTTAGACGATATTCTCAGCAAAGATATTCTGTTTTACTTGGGCAACTTTTCTTTGGCTGATGCGCGATCGGTAATTCGCACTTTAACTCAACGATCGCACTTTTACTTGGAACCGGAACTGATCGAAGAATTAGTCAAAGATTTAGCTGGAGAATTGGGAGAAGTTCGCCCGATCGAGCTACAAGTTGTCGGAGCGCAACTGCAAGAAGAGCAAATTACAAGTTTAGCACAATATCAGGAACTTGGCAACAATCCGCAACAAAAATTAGTCGAAAGATTTCTGGAAGAAGTCATCCAAGACTGTGGCCCGGAAAATGAAGGAGCGGTGCGCCGAGTTTTATACTTGCTGACAGATGAAGATGATATTCGCCCTCTGAAAACCCGCGCTGAATTAGCCTCGGATTTAGCAACATTTAAAGAAGCGGACAAATTAGATTTAGTCTTAGAATTGTTAGTAAAATCAGGTTTAGTTTTTCGGTGGACAGAGTTGCCGGCAGAGCTTTACCAGCTAGTTCATGACTATCTAGTTAGCTTCATCCGCCAGCAGCGGGAATTAGATACGAAGGCAGAATTCGAGGAACTACGAAAGCAGTACAAAATTAATAAAGATGAAATACAGCAACTTCGCAAGGAAAAAGAGCTAAATGCTTTGCTTTCGGAAGCTAGAGACAAACAGCGCCAAGCGAGAGAAAAACAGCATGATGCAGAAGCTCAACTCTACGAAAATCGGAGATGGCTACTGCGACTGGCGGTTCTAGGAGTAATTGTATTGGCGTCTCTTTCGGTGATGGCATTTTATCAAACAAAATTAGCAGAAATTGCGCGACAGGAAGCGGAGCAAGCTCGGACTGATGCCCTAACTTTGGGGTCGGAAGCTCTGGTGCTTTCTCATGTAAAAAATCAACTAGGAGTGTTAGAAACCAGTATCAAAATTGGCAGAGACGCTCTCAAGAGTAAACTGTTGCCTGTAGATACTAAAAATCACATCGCCGAACGACTCAGACAAGCAGTTTCTGGGGTGCAAGAACGCAACCGTTTTGAGCAGAATGGCAAGTTTGTTTTGGATGTGAGTGTGAGTCCAGATGGTAAATTAGTTGCTTCGGCAAGTGCAGATCAAACTGTTAAATTGTGGAACAATAAAGGTAAGTTATTAAAAACTTTCAATCACAGTGATAGTGTCACGAGTGTTAGTTTTAGCCCGGATGGTAAAACGATCGCAACTGGTTGTGCCGATCGTAAAATTAGAATTTGGCAAGTGGATAATGACCAAAGTGCGATTCCCTCCGGGATAGCTTCGCTTCACGCAACTTTAGAAGGCCACAGCGATATCGTCACCAGCGTTAGTTTTAGCCCCGACGGGAAAACCCTCGCTTCCGGTAGTCACGACAATACCGTCAAAATCTGGAACGTCGCCAGCAAAAAATTGCTGCAAACTTTGAAGGGACACAAAGATTGGGTACTCGGCGTCAAATTCAGTCCCGATGGCCAAACAATTGCCTCAGCAAGTGCTGACAAAACTGTCAAACTTTGGAACCGAGAAGGTAAAACTCAGAAATTTCAAATTAATCCCCAAACTTTAAACAAGCATTCTGACATCGTTTACAGCGTCAGTTTCAGTCCGAATGGTCAAGAAATCGTCTCCGCAAGTGCCGATACTACAGTCAAAATCTGGAACCGAAAAGGTGAGGAAATTAGAACTCTCAAAGGACACAACGATGAAGTTGTCAGTGCCAGTTTCAGTCGCGACGGCGAAAAAATTGTCACCGGTAGTGCAGATGATACGGTGAAAGTTTGGAACCGCAGCGGCACTTTGTTGAGCACTTTTATAGGACACCAAGATGATGTGAGGGCCGTAAGTTTCAGCCCAGATGGCACTATTGCTTCGGCAAGCAAAGACAAAATGATTAAAGTTTGGAATCCTGACAGCACTCCTTTGAATAAGATTTTATTGGGACATGATGACTGGGTTTATAAAGTCAGTTTTAGTGCGGATGGCCAAACAATTGCTTCGGCTAGCCGAGATAAAACGGTGAGACTTTGGGGCGCTGATGGGAGTTTATTAAAAAGGTTAGAAGGTCATAAGGATTCTGTTACTTCGGTGAGCATTTCGCCGGAGAATAAAACTGTGGCTTCTGCTAGCGATGACAAAACGGTGAAAATCTGGAGTTTACAGGGTAAACTGTTAAATACTCTAGCACATGGTGGTATTGTTAAAAGTGTCAGTTTTAGTCCAGATGGGAAAATAATTGCGGCCGCAAGTGCCGATCGCAAATTGTACCTCTGGCGTTGGAATGGTTCGCGGGCAAGTTTGCTAGCAAAACTCGACCACAGCAACCCGCTAATTAGTGTTAGTTTCAGCCCCGACGGCAAAACTATCGCAACTGCTATCGCTTCAGAGGATAGTCCAACTGAGAACAAAAATGCTTTGGGAATGGCCGGAGTAAATAGGGTTTACCTGTGGCAATTTAATGGTTCCTCGGCGAAGATTCTGAAAACTCTCGACCACGGGGACAGGGTTAAAGATGTGAGTTTCAGTCCAGACGGTAAGACAATTGCTACTGCTTGTGCTGACAAAAAAGTTTACTTATGGCGGTTTGATGGGAAAGGGGCAACAATAGCGGAAAAACTCGACCACAGTGATACTGTTGAAAGCGTGAGTTTCAGTCCTGACGGCAAGTTAATTGCGGCGGCGAGTGAGGGAAATACTGTTAAGCTGTGGAATTTTGATGGCCAGAATGCTATGCTATCTAAGACTTTGGAATCGAGCGATCGAGTGTTGAGCATTAGTTTTAGTTCTGATAGTAAAACTCTGGCTTTTGCTAGCAGGAATAGAAGTGTAATTTTGTGGCTTTTGGATAATTTGGAATTGAATAATATTATAGATCGGAGTTGCGATTGGTTGGGGGATTATTTACAGAATGATCCGAATGTGCCCGAGGGCGATCGAATGCTTTGTCTCGGATTTGGGCAGCAGGCGTTCAATAAGATTAAGCGGTGAAACTTGAGTAAGTTAAACTTATATGTTGCACTATTCTTAAGAACAGGCTCTCCGCCCCATTCCACAATCAAATTCACTATTTGTGGAACAGGCATCTTGCCTGTTCTTGACAGAGGTGCAACATATAAGTTAAATCAACTTGTATGGTGCGTCAGACATTGATTGTTTCGATTTCAACAGGTTTTCTCGATCTGACGCACTCTACGCATCTACCTTTAGTCGATTTCCCAATTCCCAATTCCCAATTACCAATTACCAATTACAATTAAAAAATCTATCTATTGGCTAATTTTATGATAGTAAATTTACGGTAAAATTCCAGTAATCAAATCAACCGCGAGGTAAACCGCATGGACACCAACTCACCAAATATCCAACCAATCCCGCCATTCAGCGAGACAAACGAGGAAACGCCAGAGATAGGTGGCGGTTTGCCCATAATTGAGTATTGGGCAGAACATACATTGTCCCAGTCAGGCCCAAAACTTTGGAAAACTTTGCTGCATAAAAGTGCGTGTTTGTCATGTTCTTGGGGCACTGGCGGGCAGAAAGGAGGCTTTACCAATGAAGAGGGCGAAAAACTTCAGCGGTGTATGAAAAGTGTGGAAGCAATCTCCGCAGAAATCCAGCCTGCTATCTCAACTAACTACTTTGAAAAACACAGTATTGCAGAACTTCAGCAATTAACTTCAATGGAAGCTGATCGGTTGGGAAGGTTGAGTTTTCCGATGATTTTGCGGGCTGGAAAATCTCATTACGATCGCATTTCTTGGCAAGAAGTTTATCAAATTGCCGCAGATGCTTTCACCAAAACCCCGGAACGAGTGGCATCCTACAGTTCGGGTCGCTCTTCCAACGAGGCGGCTTTTCTGTTGCAATTGATGATGCGGGCGATCGGCTCTAATAATTTAGCAGATTGTTCGGATCTCTGCCACGCTCCCTCAACAACCGGGTTAAGAGAAATGTTTGCTACCGGCACCTCGGTAGTGAGTCTAGAAAACCTGAAACAAGCAGATTGCGTCGTGCTCGCGGGGAGCAATTGTTCCTACAACCATCCCCGCTTGATGAACGAATTGATTAAAATCCGCGAAAAAGGCGGTAAAATAATTGTGATTAACCCAATGATGGAAATCGGGTTAGTCAAGTTTGGTTCCCCGGCTTTTCCCGTCAAGTCGCTACTCACGGGTTACGATATTTCGTCGCTATACTTGCAACCAATTCCCGGCAGTGACACAGCCCTATTTGTCGGGATTCAAAAGTCTGTAATCGAACAAGGATTGATTGCAGAAAACTATTTGAAAGCTTATACAGAAGGCTGGGAAGCAGTAGTGAAACAAGCCCGTGAAACCTCTTGGGAAACTATTACTGAAACTTGCGGAGTTTCCCGCGCCGAAATTGAAGCAGCCGCCAAAATTATCGGCTGTTCAAAGCGAGTTGTATTTGGTTGGGCGATGGGAATTACCCAACATGATAACGGCGTAGATAATGTTTTCAGTATTGCCAACACTGCCTTAATGACAGGAAATGTCGGCAAAGAAGGTGCTGGATTAATGCCCGTGAGAGGACACTCAAACGTGCAAGGATTCGGCTCTATGGGCGTGACTGTGAAGCTTAAAAAAGAAATTCAAGAAGCTTTAGAAAAGTTATTGGGACGTTCTCTGAGCGCTGTTAAGGGCTATGAAACGCGATCGCTCATTGAAGCAGCAGATGCAGGCAAAGTCGATACGCTGATCTGTCTAGGCGGTAATTTGTATGGGGCGAATCCAGATTCAACTCAGGCCAAACGCGCTTTAGGTAAAATTGAAACAATCATTTACCTCGCAACTAAACCCAATTTAGGACATTTTAGCGGATTGGCAAAACACAATACAATTGTGATTCCTGTACTTAATCGCTTTGAAAATCCCCACAAAACAACGGTGGAATCTGGGAATAATTTTGTGCGTTTAAATGAGGAGGGTGAAACTCATCTCAAAAATGCCGATCTGATTCCAGAGGTGCAATTTTTGACGGAATTAGCGAGCCGAATTCACGGCGAGTTTCCCGTAGATTGGCGCAAACTTCAAGACACAAAATACGTGAGAAAACTGATTGCTCAAACTATTCCTGGCTATGAAAAAATAGCGACAATTGATGAAACACAAGAGGAATTCACCATCAGCGGTCGCATTTTTATGGAACCAAAATTCCCTACTGATTCTGGCAAAGCGCAGATGTTTGTTACGCCTTTACCAGTGCTGAAATTACCCGAAGCGAAAGAGTTTGGAGTATCTGAATCAGTGCGGGGTATAGTTGTGGCATTGATGACGGGACGTAGCTATTCTCAGCACAATACTGTGGTTTACAAAATTGATGATAAGTACCGGGGAATGCCGCACCGTAACTGCATTTTGATGAATCGTGTGGATGCAGAAAGTGCTGGTTTGCAGGAACATCAGCGGGTTACGGTGCAGGGAAATGTGGGGAAATTGGAGAATGTTGAGGTGATTTATGGGGCTGTTCGTGTGGGTGCTGCTTTGATGTTTTATCCTGAAGTTAATGTGATTTTTAATGCGAGAATTGAAAGGCGATCGGGCACGCCTGCTTATAAGCGTGTACCTGCTTTTGTTTATGCAGAAGTTCGGTAACGGATTCGCTCCACGGATGTAACGGATGTTATGATTACCTCTGCCTTGTTCTTTCTGCCTTCTTCCTTCTTTCTTCTTTCTTCTATAACTCACATTTTAGAGGATTTTTAATAACAGGCTTTTCGGCCTGTTCCACAAGGAGTTAATTTTTTGTGGGTGGGCCGGAGAGCCTGCCCATATGCAAGTCTTAATTAACTCTTGATTTGCAATGCTCTCCCCCGCCAAGTCCATCCCCAACCGGTTTCTGTTTTAATTGCAGAGGCGATCGCAATTGCCGCGACTAACGTTCCTCCCAAACCTCCTAACCACCAGTATTTCGTCGAACAGTCGGAAATCTGGGCACCTAAACGTCGCAAATTGTACTGTTGCCAAATTACTATTATTGCTAAACAGATAGTTAACAAAGTAACTGGTAATTGGTAATTGGTAATTGGTAATTGGTAATTGGTAATTGTGATGACTTTTGCCAATTCCCCCTGAGCTAGCAAAATAGCTAAGGCCAACCAGGGAATTGGATAGAGAAATAACATAATTGCTGCCATGTAAACCATCAATCCCCAACTGCGGTGAGCACCCAGATACAAATTCTTCGTCCAGCCTTCCCACAAGGCGCTCCAAGACCGATACATCCGCACAAATGCCAAATTTGACCCTGCATAAAGTGCTAGCTTTAAACCCGCACGTTTGATGCGTCTAGCTAGTTCTACATCTTCGACAATTTCGCTGGCAACTGATGCGTGACCGCCGATTTTTTCGTAAGCCGATCGCCTAAATAACATGAACGGCCCTGCGGCAAAAGCACTGTCTGTTGTCGGATCATTGACGGCGGTAAAGTCGAAGCAAACTGCTAGGTGATTGAACATTAACGGCTGCACTAACCACTCGGCAAAACACTCGCAAACCAGGGCGGGCATACAGGTTAGTAGGTCTATTTTTTCGGTTTGGACTGTTTCAATGGCGGTTTCGATCGCCCCTGGTTTGAGCCGCACGTCGGCATCAATAAATAATAAGAATTCTCCCGTTGCTACCTGGACAGCTTCGGCGCAGGCCCAGTTCTTTCCCGCCCAATATTGGTTGGCTGGTCGCGCCTCACCTGCTAATATTTTGAGGCGGGGGTCATTAACCTGCTGTTGGAGAGTTTGGGCGATCGCCAGTGTGTCGTCTGTCGATCGATCGTCTACGATCAAAACTTCTAGGTTGTTCACAGACAGCGGTGTACTCTGCAAAATGGCGATCGCGCAATCCCGAATATTCTCTGCCTCGTTGTATGCTGGTACGATGACCGAAACTTTAGGGAACTGAGCGGTGGACGGGGATAACTGCTGAGCCGAACTTGGGCTCGTTCGAGGCGCGTTTTTGACCGAGCGGCGTAAATTCTTAGTGTAGGCTGTACTGACAATTAGGGAAAAAATTAGCAGGGTTAACAATATCAAAGTGAACTGACCTCAAAATTTCGGTGCGGGTACGCAGTTGACCTGCTTAAATATGAAAAAATATTACAGCAAAAAGCTAGTCGATCGCCCGGAAAGTTATTTTGGCGATCGCTCTTGCTATAATTTGTGAGCATCTTGCGCTCAACCTGGCTTGATGGGTCAAACCCCTCACCCAGTCGGCGACGGAAAAACCGAGGATAGATATCAGTTGTCAGAGGATAGTGCAATGGGTGAATTTCTTACAGTCGATATATTGGCAGATGGGATAGCAATACTGGGTGCTTTGGGCTTCTTCTTTTTAGGATATCAAGCTTTGCAGATGTTGAAAAGATAAATTATTAGTCCATTGAGCCTCCTGACCAACGATTGGCTCCTCTATCCCCCCTAGCGAGCGGGCGGGCACGGGGGCACCGCCCCTACAAAGGGGGGGACAAGAGCATTCTTTCGTCAACCCCTACTCCCCTTTTTAAGGGTGATTTAGGGGGAGCGAGGCTTCGCTATAAAAAATAGCAATTCCTGCTAACAGTAAAACTGTTTCTTGCGAAAATCAACCAAAAAAAGGCTGCGTTATTATCATGGTGAGCCCACTTTTAGATGGACGCTATCAGATCATTGAAGTCATAGAAACAGGAGAATTTGGACTAACCTATCTCGCCAAAGATATTCGCCGTCCGGGTGAACCGCAATGCTTCGTTAAACACCTGCGTCCGGGGACTAGCGAACCGGAATTAATTAATACTACGCGCCGTCTTTTTCAAAAAGAAGCCGAAGTTCTAGAAAAGCTCGGTCAACACGACCAGATCCCTCAGCTATTCGCTTTTTTTGAAGAAAATGAAGAATTCTTCTTAGTTGAATCCTTTGTGGCTGGTCATTCCCTATCAACAGAGATTGTCCCCGGCAAACCTCTCACTGAAGAAAAAGTAATTCTTTTGTTGAAGGAACTGTTAGAAATTTTAGTATTTGTACACGGGCAGGGAGTAATTCATCGAGATATAAAACCGGGAAATTTAATCCGTCGCTATTCAGATAATAAGTTAGTTTTGATCGATTTTGGATCGGTGAAAGAAATCCACATAGCTCAAAGACAAGCGCCGGTGACTGTGCGGATCGGGACAATGGAATATATGCCGATCGAACAATTTCAATACAACCCGCAACTGAATAGCGATATCTACGCTTTGGGAATGATTGGCATCCAAGCAATGACGGGATTGCCAGCTTACGATTTGCCGAAACTGCGAGATTTGAAAAAATCCCAGAAAGGCGAAATTATTTGGCGGCATTTAGCAGTGTGTTCTCAAGGGCTAGCCGATGTTTTAGACAATATGGTGTGCTACGATTTTCGCGAACGATATCAGTCGGCGGCGGAAGCTTTAGCCGACTTGAGAAAAATAGGCGATCGCTCGAAAGCACGAATTCCGAAACTAACAGTATATCGCGAAGAAGTCGGTAGACGCACCAGCAGTCGTGGTGACATTACACTTGTCGGCAGAAGAATATTAGACGAACTGTGCGTCAGTTTAGAATTGCTGCCAGAAGAAGCAGAAAGAATCGAAGACGATGTATTGAATCCTTACCGAAAATACAGGGAAAAAGGGGAACGCTACGAACAAGCACTGCAAGAAGCAATGCAGCAAGAATATCCCTTTTCTGTCGCAACTCGCGAAGAATTAAAACGCTTGCAGCAAGTTTTAGGACTGACAGACGAAGATGCATCGACCATCGAAGAATTAGTCGTTCCTAAATCTTTATTATCGAAATTGTACAAGGCAATTTCCACAGTTTTGGCAGGACACCGCAAGTCCAATGCGCCACCAGCAGAAAGCATTTCTCCACTCAACTTGCAGACCAATTCTGCGACATCGCCGCAGCTTAATTTGAACGGAAAAACCGACTTGCCGATTAACAGTGCAGCAGCGATTGTCCAGAAAGAAACTAGCAAGTTCAATCCTTATCTAATCGGGGCAACCCTTGCTGCTATTTTAGCTGCTATCGGGGGAATTTACGGATATCTCAAATGGCAAGAATGGCAGCAGCAAGTGGCGATAGAATCCCAAGCACTGAATCAAATTAATGCCCTTTATCAAGAAAGCAATTATGAAGGCTGCATCGGCGAAATACCAAAAATTGCCAACACTTCCAGTAGCTACACGTCAGCTCAAAACTTGCAGAATCAGTGCGAAGCAGGCCTCCGCTGGAAAAATGCCAAAGTCAAAAATTTTGCTCAACATTCAGATGCAGTTGGAGCCGTTGCTTTCAGTCCAGACGGCTTGATGTTAGCCAGCGGTTCCAAGGACAAAACTATCCAAATTTGGGATTTAGCTACAGGTAAGTCAATCCGCACTTTTGAGGGAGATTCATCCACCATTTGGTCGGTTGCTTTTGACTCAAACGGCACGCGACTTGCCACAGGTACTGGTTTTTGGAGAGTGATGCTGTGGGATATGAAAACAGGGCAATCGATTCGCAGTCTCGACCACGCTGCTTCTGTTTGGTCCGTCGCTATTAGCCACGACGGACTGCTAATTGCTAGCGGCAGTGGAGACAAGACAGCGAAGATTTGGGATGCGGAAAACGGCAGGTTAATTCACAATTTGCCAGACCACACAGATTTTGTTTATTCTGTGGCTTTTAGTCCCGATGACAAAACTTTGGTCAGCGCTTCTAAGGACAAGAAAATTACAATTGTTGATGTGGCAACCGGGAGGTTTCTGAAGACTATTGATGGTCATGCTGACCAGGTGAGGTCCGTTGCTATTAGTCCTGACGGACAAACATTAGTTAGCGGTTCTTATGATGAAAGTATTAAAATTTGGAATCTGGAAACTGGGGAGCTAATTCGTTCTCTTAAGGGACATTCTGATGATATTGTATCGGTTGCTATCAGTCCAGACGGACAATTTATTGCTAGCGGGAGTAAGGATAAAACTATTAAAATTTGGGATTTGGCTACCGGAGAATTGTTGAATACTTTGACAGGACATTTAGATGAGGTTTATGTGGTGACTTTTAGTCCCGATGGTAAAACTATTGCTAGCGGCTCTAAAGACAATAGTATTAGGTTGTGGCTGAGGTAGTCATAACAGCGGAAACCGCTGTTATGAGGTACACCCACTTATCGTTCAATCCTCCTAGGGACACGGCAATGCCGTGTCCCTACCGTGTTTCATAACAGTAGGGACACGGCAATGCCGTGTCCCTACCGTGTTTCATAACAGCGGGAACTGCTGTAGTTATTATTGCTTGGTTATGAGTGATTAGTTATGAGTTATTATTGCTTGGTTATGAGTGATTATTTATGGGTTATTAGCACAACTAAAAACCAATAACCAATAACCAATAACCAATAACCAATAACCAATAACCAATAACAACCAACAAATAACAAATAACTCTTGACTAATGACTATTGAAATTGACCGCTAATTTCGTAGGCGATCGCCCCCAAAGACGCCAAACTAGCTAGGATCAACAATCCGGCCGGCATGAATTTACGAGTTTTTACAAGGCGCAGAATAAAGACAATTACTAAAGCAGCAGAAATGGCTGCTGCTAATATCAAACCCCAACTTTGCCCCATAAGTTGCGCGGTGCCGGCAAAAATTAGCAGCGAACCGCTAACGAGGCCCGAAATTAGCGAGGCTTGGCTTTTGGCCTTGACATAACCCATGATGCCGCCAATCAGTGTTAAAATGCCGTAGCCGATCGCCGCTGTAGTACCTAAATTCATTTTTGATCCTTCAAATTTCATAAGTGCATCTAAATTTATACAGCGCGACCTGTAACAAAGGTCGCAAATTGTTAGAAAATTTATTAAACCCCGCTGGGATATCTAACTGTTCTACAATTCCGATTATGTCAGCCCTAACTTCTGGTGCGATCGCCCAAATCCGCTACCTCCAACGCCAAGCAGCATCCCTGATGCTGTATCAATCGGTGCTGAAGAACCCCGCAGGTCAAGCCTTTCTCGACTTGCTGCAAGCCCTGCACCACAGCGAGGTCAGCGGTTTTGACTGCCTCGCAGCTTACGGAAACTGGTTTAAAATTCAGGCTGCTCAAAATTTGAGCTGGAGAGACGATCTAATTTCCCAAATTCTCAAAGACGAAAACCCCTTTTCTCGTCGAGTTCAACAAACAGATTTTGCGAGTTTACCCCCCGCTTTGGTGGAAGCCGCCAGACACGATTTACAAGTGTTGCAAAATCTTTACGAATGCAGTGGCGACCAATTGGGTAAGTGGGTGCGGGTGGCCGGTCAACTTGAGGCAGTACCTCCGATTTGGCATTCAGAAACTGTAGCAGAAAACGCCAAATTGCCGCTACATGGCAAACTGGAAAAATGGTCGAGTGCAGCCTCAGCTTTGGCAGAACATTACCGACAGTTTGGTACTGGTTTGTTTGCTGAATATCGCGCTTTTCAGTGGCGAAACGGGCAGTTGGCGAGTATTGCTCATCCCGATCGCATAAATTTGAAAGAGTTGGTTTGCTGCGATTGGCAGCGAGATGCGATCGTCAAAAATACGGAGTTTTTGCTGGCTGGTTATCCGGCTTTGCACGTATTGCTTTATGGGAGTCGCGGTTCGGGCAAGTCTTCTTTGGTGAAGTCGCTGTTAAATGAGTTTGGCGATCGCAATCTGCGCTTGATTGAAGTATCTAAATCTGATTTGCAAGATTTGCCACTAATTGTAGAACAGTTGCGGGGAGTTCCTCAAAAGTTTATTATTTTTGTGGATGACCTTTCCTTTGAGGAAGATGATGATGCTTTTAAAGCCTTGAAAGTGGTTTTAGAAGGGAATGTTACCGCCAAAGCTCAAAATGTAGCAGTTTACGCAACATCTAATAGGCGGCATTTAATTCGAGAGTTTTTTGACGACAGGCCACGCCCCCGCGATGGTGATGAAATTCACGCTTGGGATACGGTGCAGGAAAAACTTTCATTTAGCGATCGCTTTGGCTTGACTTTAACTTTTGAACCAGCCGATCAAAACACTTATTTAACAATTGTCGCACATCTGGCACTGCTGGCTGGAATCCAACTCGCACCTGAAGATTTGGAACACCGGGCTAAAGAATGGGCCACACGTCGCAATGGGCGATCGGGTCGAACAGCGCGGCAGTTTGTTGATTTTCTGAAAGCAGAATTAGCCCTTTCTGAGAAGTAAATTATGGGGTTTGTAGGGTAATATTCTCGCTTAACAGGCTTTTCGGCCTGTTCCACAGAAATTAAATTTGCTTTCTTGTGGGGTGGGCTTCTAGCCCGCCCGAATGAGAAAGCGGAAAATTCTTAATTTTTTCCTAATTTTGTCGATCGTAAATAATCAACCAAACTTGATATAATTACCTAAATCCCTAAATAAACCTCCCGAGCCAAGCCTTCGGAGGATGGTACTAATCCAAAACTAGACGAGGAAACTACGATGGGTTTATTTGATAAAGTATCCCAGACTCGCCAACAAAGCGATGTCACGTTAGGGCCAGCAGAAGCATTTGCAGCGATCGCACTAATTGCCGTAGCAGCCGATGGTTACATTAATGATAGCGAAAGCCAAGCGATTAGCATGACGCTATCTCGAATGCAACTGTTTAGAAGCTATCCGAATGACGTGATGAAAAAAATGCTCGATCGGCTGCTGATGATTCTGCAAAGGCAAGGAGTTGATGTATTATTTAATGCGGCTTTAGCAACACTTCCAGACGAACTTAAAGAAACAGTTTTTGCGGTGACGGCTGATATCGCTTTAGCAGATGGCGAAGTTTCGGAGGAAGAAGAACAACTTTTGAACGATCTTTACGGTGCCCTAGGACTTTCTGAAGAGATGGCCATCAAGATTATAGATGTGATGTTGATTAAAAACAAAGGTTGAAAAATCAGGGGTAGGGGTAGGAGTTATGAGTGTTGAATTAAATAAAGACAAGATTTTCAACTCACAACTCACAACTCACAACTCACAACTCACAACTCACAACTACTTGAAATGTCTTTCACTTACACCCGCACTGTTCATTTTCAAGATACCGATGCTGCTGGAGTTGTATACTTTGCTAACGTCTTGGCAATGTGCCACGAAGCTTACGAGGCATCTTTAGCAGCATCGGAAATCAATCTCAAAGCATTTTTTAGCAATCCCCAGCTAGCCACTCCCATAATTCATGCTACTGTAGATTTTTACCGCCCGATGTTTGTTGGCGATCGACTAACTATTCAATTGACGCCCAAACAGGTTGGCGCAGATGAATTTGAAATTGCCTATCAAGTTTTTTCGGGAGAAATAGCAGGAAAATCCGCAGCTAAGGCTCTTACTAAGCACGTCTGCATCGATGCAGTTAGCCGAACTAGAAAACAGCTATCTGAAGAATTCATGCAGTGGCTGGGACAATTTTAGATTTTAGATTGCTTCCTTATTCCTAATTATTTATTCATCAACATCATGCCAAATCGCAATCGCAATTATGCCATCGTCGGCACGGGAGCTTTAGGCGGATTCTACGGTGCTAGACTGCAAAAAGCCGGTTTAGAAGTTAATTTTTTGCTACGAAGCGATTACGAACACGTCAAAAAACACGGCTTGATTGTCGAGTCTCCCGAAGGTAACTTCACCCTCCCGCAAGTCCGCGCCTACCACGACGCGCACCAAATGCCTAAATGCGACGTCGTAATTGTCGCCCTAAAAACAACTCAAAATCACTTATTGCCGAAAATATTGCCTCCTTTATTAAAAGATAATGGCGTAGTTTTAGTCTTGCAAAACGGACTGAATATCGAAGTAGAAGTGGCTAAAATTGTCGGTGCAGAACGAGTGATTGGCGGGCTATGTTTTCTCTGTTCTTATAAAGTTGGGCCTGGTCACATCTGTCATCTAGATTACGGCACTATCACCCTGGGCGATTATTCCCAAGACTATCAACCCCTAGGAATTACTAACAGATTGAATCAGATTGCTAGCGATTTTCAAAAAGGGGAAATTACGATTAATATGAGTGAAGATTTACTTTTGTCAAGGTGGAAAAAACTTGTTTGGAATATTCCTTATAATGGAATGTCTGTAGTATTGAATGCGAGAACAGATGAACTGATGGCTAATCCCGATACTCGGATTTTAGTCGAGCAAATTATGGGGGAAGTGGTAGCGGGGGCGAAAAGTTGCGATCGCATTATTCCCGATGAATTTATCCAAAATATGCTCGACTACACTCACAAAATGAAACCTTACCGCACCAGCATGAAAATCGATTACGATGAATCGCGCCCCCTAGAAGTTGAAGCAATTTTTGGCAATCCGATACGGGTAGCGGAGCAAGCAGGAATTAAGTTACCACAAATAGAGGTACTTTACCGAATGTTGAAGTTTATGGATGCTCAAAAGCAAGAAGCAGAAAGGAAGCGACAGCTATTACAGCAGATTCCACACTTATGAAGTACGGTAGGGACACAGCAATGCCCATTGGTGTCAACTTAACGTTAAACCCAGTCAGAGACTGCTGTTTGACCATTAAGCCTAGATCCCCCCGCATTCTTGCCCCCTACTCCCCCTTAAGAAGGGGGGGACAGGAAGCCTCTTTAAGTCCCCCTTCTTAAGGGGGATTTAGGGGGATCTAGACTCAGCTAAAAACGAGATTTCTCAAGGCTTTCAGGCTTAAGTTGACACCAATGGGCAATGCCGTGTCCTCAGCATTTATTGATATTTTATGGCAATTTCTTGCAATAGTTCCCGATTGACTTTTCCTTGAGAATTCCGGGGCAATTGTTCAACAAAAACCCAATATTTAGGTCGCTTAAACTTGCTCAATTTATCTTCTATTGCCGCTTGCAAAGCTGTGACAGTAACTGCGGAATTTGTGGGGACGTAAATCGCTGTTACTACTTGACCCCAATGTTTGTCTAGCAAACCAATGACGGCCACATCGACAACTAAATTAGTCGTCCTAATGGCGGCTTCGACTTCCGCAGGAAATACGTTTTCTCCGCCTGTGATAATTTTATCACTGTTGCGTCCGACAATGTTTAAGTAGTTATTTTCATCAAAAAATCCCAAATCGTCTAATTGGAAATATTCGCGATCGCCAAATTTGTCTGGATAATAACCCAAGGCTAAAGATTTAGCATTTACTGCAATATTTCCGACTTGATTATAACACAATATCTCGCCTTTTTCACTACGAATTGTTACTTTAGCGTGGGGTAAAATTTGACCAGCACTGTTATTACCCGCGAGGAAATCTTCGGGTTTGAGTGTGGCAATTTGCGAAGCAGTTTCTGTCATACCGTAAGTTAGGGCTAATTTAATATGATATTTTCTAGCTGTTGCTAAAAGTTCCGGCCAAGCGGGAGCACCGCCCAAAAGTACGGTATGAAATCGGGAAAGCCAATTAGCTGTATCTGGGTTTTGCAGCAGGCGTTGCAGTTGAGTTGGAACTAGGGAAATGAAAAATTCTTCTGGTTCGATATCGGATTTTTGACCAGATTCTAATTCTTTGAATGGCTGAATTGCCAGTTTTCCGCCGATCGTAAATGAACGCATAAATTGCATTAAACCGCTGACGTGATATAATGGCAAAACGCAGAATGAGTTGATTTTGTCAACTTGAAAATATTGTTGGAAACCTTGCACTGATGCTGTTAGTGTTTCCCAAGTGTGGATGGCAAAACGGATTTTTCCCGACGAACCGCCGGTGGGAATCATGATCGATGGTAATTGGTAATTGCTAATTGGTAATTGGGGATTGTTTTTCGGTTTTTCGGGTGGAGATGCGAGCGCTCCCATTTCTGTGAGATGTTGCAGTGCATTTTGCCCAATAATTAGGTCTGGTTGGACTAAATCAAAAACTTGTTGCCATTCTTGTTTTACCCAGTTGGGATTGCAGAGAAAAATCTGGGATTTGGCGTCACAAGCAGCTATGAAACTGGCAATAAATTGTATGGGTTCTGATTCTGCTAGGAAAATTATTTTCGGTGTTTCCGGTGGTTGATTTTGGGTTAATTGCTGAAATATGCGATCGACTATTTGAGCAATTTCGCGGCTGTCACAACCGATGAGCCAATTATCGGAGAAGCGAGACGCTATATCTAGAATATTTGCTGTTACATTTTTTGTCATAGATGCTTTCACCAAGTTTCTGAGCCCCCAGGAGTAATCTAAAATCTAAAATCTAAAATCTAAAATTGAATGGTCGTCAAACCAAGAGTCGGTGCCGAAGCCTAATGCTCTAGAATTGGGAAACAATTCTGTTGCTAAATTTAAGGCTGCTTGTCTGCCTATTTGGGTTTCAAATACTGATGAAAAAACAGCGTCTATATTGTGGGTTTGACAAAATTTTCGCAGTTGGGATGGGGAACCGCAGATGGCTGGTTTAATGACAAAGATTCCCCGCCAGCCTTGATCGTAGTATTCTTGGATGCGATCGAGATTGGCGACTGACTCATCAAGGGCGATCGGAGTTGCATAAACAGCACTCAATTCTAGCATTTCCTCAAATTGTGTGACAGGCAAGGGCTGTTCTAAAAATTCAATTTTTACGGAAAACTTGGGAATTTCTAACACATTGTCGCAAGTTTTTAGCCATGTTTCAGCTTGCGAGTAATTGAGTCCGCCGTTGGCGTCTAATCGCAAAAGTGCTTTTTCGCGATCGCCCAAATCATCCATTGCCTTAATTAACTGCTGAAAAACATTTAATTCTTGTTCAATTGCAGCAACGCCAATTTTCCATTTAAACGTGCGATATCCCTGTTTCCAAAGCATTTGTAAAGCCGATAAAGCTGTTTCTCCCGCTGGCAATAAACCGCTGTACCGATTATTTTCTTCCTCGTTCCCAGGCTCTGCCCATTGGTGACAGCTTAAGACTGAACCCACAATAAATGTCGCTTTTAGGCGAAGTCTAGATCCCCCTAAATCCCCCTTAAGAAGGGGGACTTTGACCCCCCCTGTCCCCCCCTTAGTAGGGGCGGTGCCCCCGTGCCCGCCCTTGGTTAGGGGGGATCTAGAGTTTGATAGTGCTGATTCGAAGCCAAATTGACAAGCCGGCAATTCAGCGGAAATTGAGAAAATCATCTCTTCTGAAATATTAGCTGGTAACGAGTTACAAAAATCTAAAGCTTGCTCAAAACTTTCGGAACCAAACCAACTCAAAGGGGCAATTTCTCCCCAACCAATTTGACCATTTTCGTCAGTAAGTCTCAGGATAATTCCTAATCGAATCTCCCAGATGCCATGACTTGTGTGCAAGGGACGCTTAAACTTTCGTTGATAGGTACGAAATTCAAATTGATAAAGCATTTACTTTTTAATTAATCTAAGACTTACGGATAAGTGTCAAAGAAACCGGGTTTTTCGCCTGGTTAAAGGCTGAGATGCAGTATCTCGGTAAAAAACCCGGTTTCTGATCTGAGTAAGTCCTATCCATAAAATTGTCTCACGACTGCGACAAATTGATCGAGATTTTCAAAATGCACATTGTGACCAGCTTGTGCTATAATCTTGAGACTAGCTGCTGGACATAAACTAGCAATTTCGGCATTTATAGTTTTAAATTTATCATCATATTCTCCCGCTAGCAAGAGGAGAGGAATTTGATTTTGTGCAAGTTTTTCCCAGAGAGAGGGCTGGTTTCCTGTTCCCATGTTGCGGAGGGATTTGGCTAATTCGATCGGGTTATTTGCTAAACGGGTTTCGATGAGTCGATCGAAATTAGGAGAGTTTTTTAAAGATTGGAATAAAGGGCGATCGTACCAACTTAATAAAAATTCTTTAAAGTTGCTATTTTCCAGTTTTTGTGCTATATGTAAATCGGATTTCATGCGGTGCGATCGCTCTTTTTCGGTCTTCAATCCCGGCGAAGCTGACTCCAGCACTACTTTCTCGAATCTGTCAGGAAAATGCAACGTCATGTACAGTGCCAATCGCCCGCCCATTGAATAGCCTAATAAAAAACATTTGTCTATTTGTAAATCATCTAATAAGTGTATCAATGCTTGGGCTGTATTTGACATATTGTAGCAAGTTTCATCGCCGCTGACTTGGGTTTTTCCGTGGCCGGGAAGGTCAACTGCTAGACAGCAATAACTTTGAGAAAGTAAGGAAATGATTGGGTCAAAGTCTTGACAATCGCAGGTAAAGCCGTGGAGTAATAAAATTATGGGCTGATTTTTGTTGTCAGTTAAGGAATAGTGAAACTGATAATTTTTAATTATGTTCATCTACAATAATTAGTATAATTGCCCTATTTATTAAAATCGAATTTCCGCATCGCCAACAGAGATGACTGCTTTAAAACGAGTCAGAAAATCCATACCAAGAAGACCATCTATACGAAGATTTGGCGGTATATCGTGGGCAAATACGTCAAAGTTTTCTATGAACTGACCCACGCAATTAAACCAACATACATTAATTACAGGAACATAGATTCTTCCTTGGCCTGTAAAGATTTCTTGCCTGCGTAGAGGATTGCGTGAATCGTAACCCAAATCCTCTAATGTTTTAATTGGTAATATTGTGTAGCAGGCTCCCGTATCCACCAGTAAACGCACCCGATACTCATTAGCCTCACCATTATTTCCGCCAATGGTTGCTTGCACCGCGAGCAAATTTCGTCCGTGACGCAACAAGGGATAAGCTTTTTGATAATTTGACATTTTTGTTACAACATAGCTACTAAATTTTCAGGGATGGGCCCGGTGTATTCTATTGCCACCGATTTTCCCTTCCTTGACAAAGCATTATTGTAAAGCAAATCGCGTTCTGGTGAGTGTGCTAAAACTTCACCTCGAATTACATTCAAATTCTCGTCCAATTCAGTGTAAGCAATTAGCACCCACTCGCTAGGATATAAGTGGATGATTTCTTCTAGGGTTAGGATTTTGTCAATTTCTACTGGCGTACTCATGATTTGCCTCTCCTTGTTGGCGATTCAACATCAAACTGTTTGTAGTAAGGACTTTAGTCCTTATTGACTAAAATCTTGCACAAAGGACTAAATTCCTCACTACGAACCGTACCTTTATTTTACCATTATTCCCGATCGCCCGATTTACAAAACAAACCCCAATCCCAGCAGTACACCGCTAACAAAATGCAGGGTGACTGCAATAAACTTACAGTTGCTGACTTTGGCTGGCTGGTCGTGATAGTCTGTGACATGGCGGCAAAGGTCGATCGCAAAAAACACACTACCAAAAATTAACAGCGTCCAAATTGGGAAAAGCCCGATCGCCCAAAATAGCACAGTCAAAGCATAAACGCTACCGCACAACAACTGCAACACCTGGACACCTTTTTTTGTACCGAGTCGGACAATTGGCGATTTTTTACCCGCAGCCAAATCATCCGCAACTTGATGAAAGTGGGAACAAAATAAGATAATACTCGTAGTAATTCCCACGATTACCGAAGCCGCAAAATTAGTGGCAGACCAAGTTTGAGTTTGACTGTAATAAGCAGCGGCTAAAGCTAGAGGGCCGAAGGTAAAAAAGCAGATAAATTCCCCTAAACCCTGATAGCCCAAACGAAAAGGAGGCCCTTGATAAGTGTAGCCAAGAGCGCAACACAAAACTACCAGCAAAATTACTGTTGGGTCTTTTTCCCACCAGCTTATGGCACAGATTCCCGACACTCCCAAAGCTAAAAACAGATTAGCCAGCCAGAAAATTAAAGATTTATTTCCGGTTAAGTTAACCAAGGAATGTGCTTTGTTTTTATCTATCCCTGTTTCCGAGTCAAATACATCATTGGTGAGATTCAGCCATGCTATAATTAAAATGGCTGACATTAAAAATGTCGAAAAGATTGACGAATTAATCGTTTGAGTTTCGGCAAAAGCAATGGCAGTTCCTACAGAAATAGGAATCACAGCAACGCTGTACATGGGTGGCTTGATTGCCGCTAGCCACAGTTTACTATTTGGAGGTTCAATTAACTTTGTTGTCATTACACAAACTTGATTCAATTGATAGCAGCGTAGTAATTTTACAATTTTATTGGTAAAGAAGGTGTCATCTGTATCAGGTTGAGTGCGTGCGGGCATCCATTCAGAGGCTGTGGGGGTACTCAAACTGTGGAAGTAGCCCGTCTGTAAACCTCTGTGGGGGCGATCGACTTTTGCCGAGAGTTAACCGATCGATCTATAAAGTTTTGTGTCTAAATGTTTCGCTCGATCGCCCCAGAGTCTGTTTTTTTGCCCTAGGGAGTCGAAACAGGGAGGGAAACTCGAAAGGTCATGTTTGGCGATCGCCCTCCCGTGCTTAGATCGAAATAGGGGTTCTAGCGGGACAAACTCGCACTCTTGCTGACAAATCTGCTATTCTCGCTTTCATGACAGTAATACCGCACCGCGCTAATCTTTTGCAAGACCGCAATCAACTGCATCAGTTGCTGTTAGATTGCCAGCAGTCTTTAACTGACAAATATCAAACAAAAATAGTTAGTATTTCTCAAGAGATTTACCCTCTCGATCCGCTAGCTGTACTGCAAGAGATTTCCGAACCTTGTCAGCGACACTTTTACTTTGAAAAAAGAGACCCCATTGCAGGCAAAAGTTTTGCGATTGCCGCCCTTGATTCAGCAATCCATCTCACAGTAGCAGGAAGCGATCGATTTGCAGCCGCGCAAAACTTTATTCGTTCAACACTTGCCAGTACAATTACCATTGGTACGGAACGCTTGCCCTTCAGCGGGCCTCACTTTTTTTGTAGCTTTGCTTTTTTTGATGAGAACATCTGCGACAATTCTTACTTTCCTCCCGCTACCATATTTTTACCAAAATGGCAGATTTCTCGACAACAAGATAGCTGCACCATCGTCGCGACGGCCCTTGTAGAAAAAGATATAAACGTTAAAAACATCGCTGAAAATATTTGGCAAACTTTTGATAAAATTGCATCTCGCAAATACCATAAATTAACTAATGCTATCAACAGTTCGATATCTTTGAAACAAATACCCGTGAATGATGCCAGTCAATTTAAAAGATCTGTCAAGTCTGCGTTAGAATTGATCGAGTCTCAATATTTTAGTAAAATTGTTTTATCCCAAGCAATAAATGTTATTTCTCAAACACCTTTCAGCTTAATAGATTCCTTAAACAACTTGCGCCTCAGCTATCCAGATTGTTATGTATTTTCAACCAGTAACGGCAAAGGTAAAAATTTTATTGGCGCTAGTCCAGAACGCTTAATTAGTATTCACAACAATCAGTTATTAACAGATGCTTTAGCTGGTTCAGCACCGAGGGGAAAAACCGAGGCAGAAGATGCCAATTTAGCGAGAGGTTTATTGCATAGTGAAAAAGATATTCGAGAACATCAAGTTGTGATTGATTTTATAGTCGATCGCCTGTCTAAACTCGGTATAACTCCCAATTTTTCCCCACTTCCAAGACTGCTACAACTATCAAACATTCAGCATTTGTGGACACCCATAACTGCTCAAATTCCCGCAGATATTCATTTATTAAAGATTTTAGCCCAACTGCATCCAACCCCAGCAGTAGCAGGCGTGCCGAGAGATATAGCCCTCGAACAAATTCGTCGCTGCGAAAGCTGCGATCGCTCTTTGTACGCAGCACCCATCGGCTGGATCGATCGCAGGGGAAACGGCGAATTTGCCGTCGGCATTCGATCGGCATTAATCGATGGCGATCGGGCTATACTCTATGCTGGTGCTGGTATTGTGGCCGGTTCAGAACCCGAAAAAGAACTAGCTGAAATTCAGCTCAAATTACAACCACTTTTAAACGCTTTGGTTTAGCAATATATTAGAAAAATGATTGATTTTCGCAACACAAACACCCTCTGGTCTTCAATATTAGCCGAAACTTTACAGCGTCTGGGATTAACTACCGCCGTCATTTCTCCCGGTTCGCGATCGGCACCATTAACAATAGCCTTTGCCCAGAACCACAAAATAGAAACTATTCCGGTTTTAGACGAACGTTCAGCCAGCTTTTTTGCATTAGGAATTGCCAAAAAAACCCATTTACCCGTCGCACTAATTTGCACATCTGGAACCGCCGCAGCCAACTTTTATCCTGCGATCATAGAAGCCAGAGAAAGTCGAATTCCGCTGCTAATATTCACAGCCGATCGACCTCCCGAACTGCGGGATTGCCATGCTGGACAGGCTATCGACCAAGTAAAAATCTACGGCAACTATCCCAACTGGCAAGCCGAATTAGCCATCCCTTCTGCGTCCATAGGAATGTTAGGCTATTTGCGGCAGACGATCGTGTATGCTTGGGAGCGATCGCAATTTCCAACACCCGGCCCCGTTCACCTCAACATCCCCTTTCGCGACCCACTTATACCCGTTCCAGACATTGCTGTAGAAGCTTTAGAAACACAATTTGATATCGAAGATTTCTTTGCAGGATTAGAACCGATTGTTGCAGGAGAAACCTCTACCCCCCCCAGCCCCCCCTTAGCAAGGGGGGGAGCAGGAAGTCCAATAGAACCAAGCCCCCCCTTGTTAAGGGGGGGAGAAGAAAGTACAATGCAACAATGGCAGAAGTGCAGCAGAGGGATAATTATTGCGGGCGTTGCACAGCCTCAATTTCCCGAAAAATACTGTAGTGCGATCGCCCAAATCTCCAAATCATTAAACTGGCCAGTTTTAGCAGAAGGACTATCCCCAGTCAGAAACTACGCCCAACTCAACCCCCATCTAATTTCCACCTACGATTTAATCCTGCGAAACCACGAACTAGCAGATAAACTAACCCCAGAAATCGCCATTCAAATTGGAGACTTACCCACAAGCAAAGAACTACGAAACTGGTTAGACAAAACCCAACCCAGACGATATATAATCGACCCCAGCCACCACAACTTCGATCCCCTACAGGGCAAAACAACCCACCTGCGAACCTCCGTAGAGCATCTAGCCACTGCTATTTCCCCTCAAGTCCCCCCCCTGATTAAGGGGGGGTTAGGGGGGGTTCAAGATCGGGGCAACCACGGGGGGATTGCCCCTACAGACAATCAAACAGAAAACCAGAATTTTGTAGGGGTAGTGCCCCCGTGCCTACCCCTCACCACCAATGAGGGCAACCACGGGGGGATTGCCCCTACAGACAATCAAACAGAAAACCAGAATTTTGTAGGGGTAGTGCCCCCGTGCCTACCCCTCACCACCAATGAGGGCAACCACGGGGGGATTGCCCCTACAGACAATCAAACAGAAAACCAGAATTTTGTAGGGGTAGTGCCCCCGTGCCTACCCCTCACCACCAATGAGGGCAACCACGGGGGGATTGCCCCTACAGACAATCAAACAGAAAACCAGAATTTTGTAGGGGTAGTGCCCCCGTGCCTACCCCTCCCCACCAATGAGGGCAACCACGGGGGGATTGCCCCTACAGACAATCAAACAGAAAACCAGAATTTTGTAGGGGTAGTGCCCCCGTGCCTACCCCTCCCCACCAATGAGGGCAACCACGGGGGGATTGCCCCTACAGACAATCAAACAGAAAACCAGAATTTTGTAGGGGTAGTGCCCCCGTGCCTACCCCTCACCACCAATGAGGGCAACCACGGGGGGATTGCCCCTACAGACAATCAAACAGAAAACCAGAATTTTGTAGGGGTAGTGCCCCCGTGCCTACCCCTCCCCACCAATCAGGGCAACCACGGGGGGATTGCCCCTACAGACAATCAAACAGAAAACCAGAATTTTGTAGGGGTAGTGCCCCCGTGCCTACCCCTCCCCACCAATGAGGGCAACCACGGGGGGATTGCCCCTACAGACAATCAAACAGAAAACCAGAATTTTGTAGGGGTAGTGCCCCCGTGCCTACCCCTCACCACCAATGAGGGCAACCACGGGGGGATTGCCCCTACAGACAATCAAACAGAAAACCAGAATTTTGTAGGGGTAGTGCCCCCGTGCCTACCCCTCCCCACCAATGAGGGCAACCACGGGGGGATTGCCCCTACAGACAATCAAACAGAAAACCAGAATTTTGTAGGGGTAGTGCCCCCGTGCCTACCCCTCACCACCAATGAGGGCAACCACGGGGGGATTGCCCCTACAGACAATCAAACAGAAAACCAGAATTTTGTAGGGGTAGTGCCCCCGTGCCTACCCCTCCCCACCAATCAGGGCAACCACGGGGGGATTGCCCCTACAGACAATCAAACAGAAAACCAGAATTTTGTAGGGGTAGTGCCCCCGTGCCTACCCCTCACCTCTCCATCAAAGGAATACCTCCAACTTTGGCACAACACCGAAACCCAAATCAGACAAACAATAGACCAAAAAATATCAGCAATTCAAAACATAATTGAACCCAAAGTTTCCTGGCTGCTGTCCCAGATTTTGCCACCAGGAACACCAATATTTATTGCTAACAGTATGCCAGTCAGAGATGTAGAGTTTTTCTGGAAGCCGAATCACTTAGAAATAAAACCTTTTTTCAATCGCGGCGCTAACGGCATAGACGGCACATTATCAACAGCTATGGGAATAGCTCACCGCAATCAAAGCAGCATCATGTTAACAGGGGATTTAGCACTTTTGCACGACACGAACGGTTTTTTAATTAAACATAAATTTGTCGGTCATCTGACAATTATTTTAATTAATAACAACGGCGGTGGCATCTTTGAAATGTTGCCCGTTGCCAAATTTGACCCGCCATTTGAAGAGTTTTTTGCCACGCCGCAGCAGATCAACTTTGCTCAGTTGTGTGCAACTTATGGCGTGGAACACGAGATAATTGACGATTGGGAGCAGTTAAAAGAAAAATTAAGTTTTTTGCCAAATAGCGGGATTCGTGTCTTAGAATTGCCAACAAATAGGCGTACAGATGCTAAATGGCGGCAAGATCATCTAGGTAAATTTGCCAAAGATTTGTAATTTTCAGGAATGACGCACTCCGATCGAAGAAACCGGGTTTTTCACCGAATCTACGGGCTGCAACCCGTCTTTTCGTCAAAAAACCCGGTTTCTGACCAACCGTGCGATCGCGAACTAACTAATTTAAACGGCGGCTTGAACTAGCAGCGGATCTAACTCTCCTTCTGCATCAAGTTGGTGAATGTCATCGCAGCCGCCTACGTGTTGGTTGTTAATGAAAATTTGGGGCACGCTGCGGCGTCCATTAGCGCGTTGGGCCATTGCATTTCTAGCCGCTTCGTCGCCGTCAATCTTGTATTCTGTGTAATTTACGCCTTTCCACCACAGCAAAGTTTTTGCCCGGATGCAGTACGGACAGGTTTGCCAAGTATAGATTTCAACATTGGCTTTGATGCGATCGGGTTGGCGGCCCAAAATGGGATTGAGAAAATCAAGCATTTTTAGTATCGGGGTAAAAATTGAACTGGTTGAGGGATTAACGATTATTTTACCTAAACGCCGTCAGTCCCACGTCCTACCCAAAGGTTAGGGTGAGATGGAATTGCCCGCCACCACCTGTGGCACTGTGACTTGGGTCACAACTTTACGCTACTTGGATCACTTACCTTCACCAAAATAATCACATTCGTCACCTCATCAATGTCACTGATCTTTTCGGGAAACACGGAGATGATGTATATATCGAATTCAACCGCACTGCCATGAACCCCGTACAACTCCTCCCCGGCGCTATCTCTGAAATCATCGCTTCTGTAAGCGATACAGGCGTTTTGACTCTGGCCGATCGCTACGGCTTGATGGCCGCCACCTTCGACGAGTCTCTGAATGACGAAGATAGAGGCTGTGTCAACCGCTTGCTGCGGGCAGTCACCAAAGGCCGGGTGAAAATGGTCAACGAACTTTCAGCAGCAGCGTAAGGAGGAGTTGAAGTTTTGTTCTGATGGCAAGCTGAGTCAGCGGTAGATAAAAATGGCAACTCGAAACAGCGGTAATTTGAATTCGATTTACAGTTTTCTCCTCTAACTCAACAACGGTTTTTTCTCAAAGCAGCCTTTTACAGGCTGCTTTTTTTTGATTTAATCTCGGATTTCCAGGTTGTACTGGCGGCAGAGGGCGATCAGTTTTTGTTGGAAGCGATCGCGCACACTGTCTGGAGAGACGATCGCGCAATCTTCCCAATAGGGGGCAATTTCGCGGAAAAACCAGAAGGTATTGAAAATCGGACGGGTGACTCGTCTAATTGGCGGATCGCCTTCTAAGTCGCTGACTTCCACATCGCCTTGCTTTCGTCTGTAGTTAAAGGCAAGCCTGCCGAATAAGTGAAATTCTACGGAAATTCGCTCTAGATCCGGCAACCAAGTTCGATCGACCGACATCACCGCAGCATCTTCAATGCGATCGAGCAGCAGGGTCCAGTTGTGTTCGAGTCCCGGTACGTCTTGATTTCCGTCAGATTCTTCGCAGCGACACATTAAATACTGTCGCTTTTCAATAGGGACAATCCGAGCGTGTAAGACTGTGTAACTCCAAAGGCGATCGGCTGCATCTCGATAGGAAAGGCGAAATGGTTGCTGTCTGTGGATAAAATTATCGATTTTTTGCCGCCAAGCAGGTAAAGGGTTGCTCAAAAACGCCTCGATTTGGGCCCGGAAGGGGAGAGTTAGTTCGCTGCGCGAGCTCAACAATTGGGCAATTGCCAGCGCTTCATCAATTTTGCCCGAGTCGAGCAATTGCTGTCGGGCGATGTCTAGGGCTTGGATGCGGGTTTGGGGCCAGTCGTGGTTGGGGGCGATCGTCAGTTGGCGGCGGGCGATCGCTTCTATCAGTTTGGAAATGTTCGGGCGATCGCCCCACGTCTTCCCGAATTCTTGGGCCAAGGCTTCCAACTGCGCTTTATCTCGTTCAGAAACAGACAGGGTGATCGATTGACCTTTGCGACTCATAAATGTACGGACACTTCTTCATTGTACGGGCTTGATAATCTCAATTATCGGTGTCAATATGAGGAATATCCACTTTCTACGGACACAGATTCAGCATATGTCCGATTACCAGATTACCCTCAAATCCGTTTACTCCTGTCCCGCTGCGGAAATTCCCAAAGGAGTGAAATTACCGGAAAATTGGACGCTTTCTTGGCATCAACTTGAAACTTTAAAGGCAATTCGCGATCCGAATATTGATGTCATTTTCAACTCAGCTATTACTAGCGACGGCAAAAGTTTAGCCGCTTTCCTAGAAACATTGCAGACATATTGTTGTGCAGTGGCGCTATATCCTACTAATGAACTGGCGCGAGATCAGGAGACTCAAATTAAGCGCTATATCGAACAATTCCAGCCCGAACATCAACCCCGCGTTGTGCGACTCAGCGGCTCGGAATTAGAAATCTATGCAGAAAATGAAAAGCTGAGAAAAGCAGCCGCGATCGCATCTCGCACAGGTCAATCAGAGATTTTATTAACTAACCCTGATATCTTGCACTATCTCCACCGAGGAGCGTATTTAAGCTCTGAAGATAGCCCCGATAAACTGTGGGGTCGCATCGACAAAGATTTTGACCTGTTCATTTTTGATGAATTTCATGTTTTTGCTGCTCCTCAGATTGCCAGCGTCATCAATACCCTGTTATTAATTAGTCATACAAACCGCCGAAAAAAGTTTGTATTTCTGTCAGCAACTCCAGACGAGCAATTAATTAGCAGACTAGAAACAGCAGGGTTTCGCTGTCAAACTATCGACCCTTTAAAAGCAGGAAAATATCGGTTTCCCGATCGCCCTGCGGAAATCGAACAGTTGAAATCAGACTCCTGGCGGCAGATATTGAGGGAAAGTACGCTGACTTTTATTTCCCTAGAACCAACTTCAAAAGCTTCTGAAACTTGGCTGAAAGACAGCGCAAATCACATCCTGACTCACTTTAAACACAATCCGGGAAGTAAAGGAGCTATTATCCTGAATTCAATTGCTGCCGTCAAGCGGCTGACACCATTTTTTCGGAAATTGTTCGCGCCTCACGGTTTAGTTGTTGGCGAAAATACTGGGTTGTCGGGAAAAACGGAAAAAGAGCGATCGCTCTCGTCAGACTTAGTTCTCGGTACTAGCACCATTGATGTCGGGGTAGACTTCAAAATCAATTTGCTGATTTTTGAATCCGCCGATGCGGGTAACTTCATTCAAAGATTGGGAAGGTTGGGGCGACACGATGGGTGCGATCGCAATGGGGAGTTTATTCAGTTTCAAAATTTCACAGCCATCGCACTCACCCCTAATTTCTTAGTCGAACGCTTATTTGCAGGCGATACTGCGACTTTAGAGTCTAATGGAATTTACGATCGTCCTTTTTTCTATCAACAAATTCGCGAAAAGTACCGCCAAATCAACAATTTTGAGGGATATTATTCGCGGTGGGGTGCGGTGCAGTCAGTTCAAATTTGTTGGGAATTAGGGCACAGGACAATTAAACAGCAGTACGCATCAAGTCAGAAAGCTTTTCAGGAAGCTGCTCAAAAAGTATTTAAAACTAGCTTGGGGAAAGTGGCCGGTAATATTAAACAGTGGGGCAAAGAGTGGAAAGAGCGATCGGGAAATAAAACAGGAAATCCGATCGTTGAAGATGCTAGCAGTTTTCGAGGTTCTAGTCCCCTGCAATGCGGCATCTGCGATTTAACCGATTCCCATGAGGCAGACAAATTTAAAACTTACGATTTACCAGGAATTTTGAGCAACTTGGAAATCGAACCGATGACGGAATCTGCATTTATGCAAATGTTGAAGGAGACATCTGAACGCCTTGGGCAACCAATTGCCAAAGGTCGATTTAAACACTGTCTGGCTTTTTTGAAGTTGCGTAGTTATCGGGAGGAAAGACTGAATTGGAAATTTACTTATTCGGGAAATTTAGAGGAAAACGCTGCTGTTTGGAAAGTTCAGGTGTTGACGGGGATTGAGGTTGTGCAACCTGAGAATTATTGGATCGGGGAAATCAACAAGCGTTTGAAGAAGCAAGCATTGGTTTGTTATGTGCTGCGTTATCCGGTGGCTGAAGTGCGATCGCGCCTGCGACTGCCGGTGCACTTTCAGATTTATCCGATTTGCGATCGGTACAGTATCCACGATGGGACTGCACCTTATTCGATCGCCTTTGGGCAGTCGGCGCTGCTTGTGGACACGCTGGCCCACTGGCTCAAGAGTAAGGGGGATGAAGTATGGATTGCGTAGAATATCAAGCCCTAATAGGGTTTGGGTTAAGTCAGGTAGGAAGGTAGAGGAACGAACGCCATTAGGAGCGCAGCTAATGTTTTCAATCCCTAATAGGGGGTTAAGCTATCAATAAAAATTAATAAGCTTTTCTACCTGTCCACACCCTACATCAGTATACCAAGGATGACAACTATGTTTAGATCGTTTATACTCAGACAATGGAAAGCTTCGCGGCTCTGTGAGCAACGATCGCGAGTAGGAACACAGATATGTAATCGCAGCCCTTCTTGTTCTTTAGACAGAACGGTTTTTAGCGTCACTTTATTTGAGTGGGGGTATAACGCCCCCCTTCTGCTCCTGTCAGCAGTCAGCAGCCGTGAGTCTTTCCAGTCTGTAAAAACTCAAAAGGAGACATTCACAATGCCAAAGCCAAAACGCTCTGGTGAGGGAGGGCCTTTGCTATTTATTCCCTATTCCCGGAAACCTTTTTTGGAAAACAAAAAGAAAGTTCGAGGGAGAAATCGCCACCCCTTTGAGTTGCTGGAAAAAGTTCAGAACTTATTAGAAACTGCACTGGACAGAAATGAGTTTGAGTCAGAGGAGGTCAAAGCAGAAGTCTATGACTTTTTAGTAATCCTCCGAGGCTCTAAAAAGGTATCTCAAAGGCGCTAGATAGTAGCACCTTACGAATTTTCATTAGTTAGGCTCTACAGGAGTAGTGTAACTACATAAGAGCCTGTAGAGCTCTTTTGTCAAAAATCTCTATCAAAGATAAGTGAGTTCTTTCATAGACTCCCAGGGCTGTTTCATTCTCTTGTAGGGGCGGTGCCCCCGTGCCCGCCCTAGCTCTCAAACACATACAAAATGTCGATGAAGAGGGTCGGCACGGGGGCACGACCCCTACAAAATTATCGTTTTCTTGAGAATGAAATAGCCCTGCATAGACTCCCTAGAGGCATAAAATGGCTAAAAAACGTCAAAAACCAGATGAAGAGTATCAACAACTCTCATTATTTGATATCCCAGTTAATTTGAACTCTGAGCGATCGGATGATCCAGATGATGACTGGTTGCAAGATGAAGAATTAGGGTCAAACTTTCAAACGTCCGATCGCACAATCGAACCTCAAACTCGCGACTTACTAACCCTCAAACTCTTGCGATCAGCCATTCAGAGTCAAAATCCAGGCGATCGCGTCATGGCAGACTTCGCAGAATATGTCTTGCCAAATCTGCTGCGAGTTGCCATTGGCGTCACAGCCAAAGGCGGCAAATTTTTTGACGAACTCGATCGCAAACAAGGAAAAGAGAACGTCAGGCGCGATAACGCAGGCGATCAGTCCCTAAATACTCACCTGCTAAATGGATTATTTCCCGCTAATTTAATTGAACAGCGGTTAGAAAAACTCGATACCACCGTGCGGCGATCCGTAGGAGAAAAAGAACGGCGGTTAGTAATTGCTGGATTTATTCTCCACGACTTTGAAAAATTCCCCGATGTCCCCAACGATTGCCGCAAGTTACCACTAGAAAAGCACCGTCAAATTATTGATGAAAAAGTGCGACAGTTAGGACTAGATAGCTTGATCAATCCCGACGATCCAGATGCTTATCGAGAATACATTGACGATTTGCTCTGCCTTGCTTACAACGCTCAGCGGCGTTGGGATACTAACTGGAATTTTTCCGAATTTGGGTTAAATCCAGTGTTGCGCGATCGCACACTCCGCAGTCTTTCAGACTTAACCTGTTTAGCAGATTCCCTAGCATCTATTATCAAACATCCCCAAGATGCAGAAAATACCAGACTAAACGAGTTAATCCACAGCCTCAGCGACGGACAATTAAAATTCACTTATCACAGCATCGCTGAAAACAGAGGCGTACTTACTAACGTCGTCAATAACGCTTTAATGGAAGTGCATACGGCGCTGAATACCGACGCTTGCACCTACTATGAACCACTGCTTTACCTACCAACAGGTGTAATTTACCTAGCACGGCGGGATGCTCCTGCTATTTCAATTGCAGACTTGCCCGAACGGGTAGTTAGCAAGATTAAACAACTCTGCGCCGGACAATTGCAACGGCGACAAACTGGATTTGGTAGAGATGGTAAAGGCATGAAATATGCCGAGTATTATAACCTGTTTTTTGATCCGTCAGAGTTGATGCTAGTTGCTGTTGATGCTACTTTACGCATTCTCAAAATAGGAAAAAACTCTGTTGCCAAAAGTCGCAGCGATAATCTGATCAAATTTCAGCGTCAGGATGTTTTATCTGCCGATTATAAATTCAATTTTGAGGACGATATTCGGATTGACCAAATTGCTGAACTTGGGGACTTAGTGAGTCGCAAGATTTGGGGAGAACAGGTTAATACCATCGAAACTGCACGCAAGAAAGACAAAAAACTACCCGCCCTAACTCATCTAGATATTGTCGATGAAATTGCTAAGTTTTGGAACCTGTCCGACTATCTACCAGCCCTAAGAGAAATTCAACGGATTAATGAAAGCCTCAAAGAACTTAAACTAAAAGGCAATACAGGCGGCGTTCCTTACGAATGGTACTATTTAGCAGCAAAGTACCTAGAACATCACCCAGGAATTGAGGATGTGCGGGAAGTTTGCGAACAGGCGATCGCCCACATTTCCCAAATGATTAAACCCATTCTTTCACAGTACAAATTGCCCGACGGTTGGGACGATTTGCGGTTGTGGGTAACGCGGGTTGTTATGTTACCCGGAAATACACCATTGGACACAGCATCCGCTGACGTATTTTTAGATGAATTGGAACGCTACCAACTCGCCAAAAAACAGGGTAGAGGAAGACAGTTAATCTGTTCGATTTCCCATTCAGCTTACACGGTGACAGAACAAATGGAATCAGCCGTTTTGTTCACCCCTCAAGTTTACACTAACAAACAAATGTTGGGAGGTTCTAACGCCAAACGGAATATTTCTAGTATTGCAGGTTTGGAAATGATGCTGAGGCAAATTTTAATGAATCAAACTCAAGCTGTGGGCAAAAAATTTGAAGATGGCAAATATCGCTATCTCTATTTTTATCCCACATATTACTTCACCCCAGAAACAAATAAGTTTCTGCAAAAAGCCTACACTAGCATTGCCCAAACCCGCTTTGATACCAGCATACGCAATCATTTTATCAGCAAAGATTTGCAAGCCGATTTTGGGCGCGATCGCTACCAAAGCATCGATGCTTTCCTCATAGATGAAAACATCGAACCAGGAAAAGACCGCACCTTCAAACTTTCCTATCCCGAAGACCAACCTCTAACATTTTACTTCATGGCGCTTCCCCCCGGTAGAGATGCAACAGATACCGAATCTTGGGTAATGCCAGCTTGGCTAGCTTTTGCTTTCCCGATGATTCTGGATGTCAAAACCGTAGTTTCAGAGTCGCCAATTCCGCCTTTTAACGACGGTGCAGAATTTGAAGAAACCGTATTTCTTGACAGTGTACCCCAAGCTTTTAGGGTATTGACCAAGCGCGATCGCTTTCGTCTCGACTATATTTTAGAAGGATGGGAGGAAAACGGCAAATCTTATCCAGCACCTTTGAATGTGTTAACCGCTGCTTATGCGATTCACCTTGATGTTAATGCAAAACAAGGGAAGTCCGGTTATGACTCCAACTGGGGAAAATTAACTGAACTCGCCACTGATTTTGAAACCAGCCCGCTTTATGTGTTTAGCTACCTAAATAAGTGGGTGCGGAAACAGAAAAATGAAACGGCATCAATTCAAAAGATTAAGCTTTATGCTTATCATTTTTACCCTTGCTTTGACTCCTATGCCCAACTATAATTTCATGATCAGAGGAACGGATCGACTGAGACAACCGCATCAAGCCTAAACCACCCTGCCAAAAATTGACAGGAATTGTATCGCAGGTTCTATACCGCTGACAAGTAAGCGATACAATCCCAAGGCAAATGCTGTGCTGAAACCGATTGATATTGCCTCTAAAACCATCCTGGAAGCCGATCGCAGTTTTCAAGGTGAGCATCTTCCTACGTGTTGGGCTCCGTTGCGTGCTGAAGCCTGTTCGGGGAAAAGCTCGATGGATCGCGTTCACTGCTTCTACTGCTGAAGGGCGCTGGGATTTGGCTCAGCAAGCGGGAGGAAGAACGAGAGGCAATTTTAGAGTTTGCTCGCTACTTTGTTGAGGAGGTGTTTGAGCAATCATTTGCGGGCGATCGCGCTCGTTTAGCAGGTCGCCAAATCAACTTAATCCGAGATACCTGCGAATTTCTTTACCGTTTAGAGAATGACAAAGACAATCGTGATAGAGATGACAAATCTCCTGACGATTTACAAGAAGAAGCTGACAATTAAAGCTGAATTTTTTGTTCGATCGGCTACAGGCTAACTACAAAACTAACATTTTTACATAGGACACAAATCATGCCTTTCTTGAAAACAGTTGACTCTAAATTTTTCCATGCTAACATCCCCTACAAACCAATGGGTAAATATGTACACTTTCTGACTGTGCGGGTGACGGAATCTTATCCCCTATTTCAGACAGATGGAGAACTGAATAAAGCGCGGGTGAGGTCAGGAATTCAAGACCAAAAACCAATCAGTCGCCTGACCATGTTTAAGCGCAAGCAATCTACACCAGAACGTTTGGTCGGTCGCGAGTTGCTGCGTAACTACGGTTTTATGACCGCTGAAGACTGCGAATACAATGTCAAGTTTGCCATGAATAACCCTGATTGCATTATCTACGGATTTGCGATCGGTGACTCTGGTTCAGAGAAGTCAAAAGTCGTAGTTGACACAGCATTTTCAATTACCGCTTTTGACGAATCTCACGAGACTTTTACCCTCAATGCTCCCTTTGAAAATGGCACAATGGCATCTAAGGGTGAAGCAGGTTCCAAACCAGGCGAAGTTACCAGCCGCATCAATCAGCAAGACCACATCAAACCCCAGATTTTCTTTCCTAGCATTGTCACCCTGAAAGATCCTACCGAAGCTAGTTTTTTGTATGTTTTCAACAACATCCTGAGAACGCGGCACTATGGGGCTCAAACCACCCGCACAGGTAGAGTCAGAAATGAGTTAATTGGTGTGGTATTTGCAGATGGCGAAATTACCAGTAACCTCCGCTGGACGCAAGCAATTTACGACAAATTGCAGCTTGACAATAAGCTGAATTCCAACAACCCTCTCAATGAAGATGATGTGATTATAGCTGCTAGCGCTGCTATCCAAACATTAATGTCTGAGGAATTTATCGTGCATCAGGACTTTATTGGGAATAAGTTTACACCATTAGTGACAGAGGTTAAAGCTGTTATTGGCAATGAAGATGAACTCAAAAAGATGTTGAAAAAAGCTGATGACGAGGCTAAAGCTTACGCGAAGAAGCATATCAAGGGTAAAGCGGGATCTACAGCAGCAGCGGAGTAACAACAATGGCTATTATTTACCGCTGTCAAATCGAGTTGCACGATAGCCTTTATTTTGCAACTCGCGAGATAGGGAGACTTTACGAAACAGAGCCGGTAATTCACAATTACGCGCTTTGTTACGCCCTCGGTTTGGTGGATAGCGAAATCTATGCCACCACCGTTTCCGAAGAACATTCCTATCGCTATTTCTGTCCCGAACAAATCCCCAAATACGAGCCGCATTTAACGGCGCTCAACCAACAGGGGATTTATGTTACTCCAGGGCGATCGCTTTTTCACTCCTCCACTCTCAATACTTGGAAATACGCCAACAACAACTATCACGTTGAGATGGAAAAAACCCAGAAAAATATCCCCAGTTTTGGCAGAACCAAAGAAATTGCTCCTGAAAGCAAATTTGAGTTTTTCATCATCTCAGAAAAGGCTTTGAAACTGGCTAAATGGATTCGTTTGGGAAAGTGGATGAGCAAAGCAGCAGTCGAAATTGTAGAACAGAAGGAAGTGAAACGCTCAACTTCTGAAGCTGACTTGATTTTTCCCTATTTGCTCAATCCTTTAGATGTGATGTTTTCTCATCAAGTGATTAGCTACGATGTGGTAAATATGCCCCCAGTTAGTTTGATTCAAAATGTCAAAATGAGAGGGCGATATTACCTATTTGAAAACCTCAAAATTCCAGCCTGTATGCAATATCGCTTTAAGGCTGATTAATACGAGGCAGAGCCTCTAGAAATGCGTTCCCAGATAGAACCCATTGGTGACAACAAACACGTTAAACGTAATACCGGTCTGCTGTTTGATGATTAGGCCCCGATCCCCCCTAACCCCCCTTAAGAAGGGGGGAACCGGAAATAGATCTTTCGTCACCCCCTACTCCCCTTCTTAAGGGGGATTTAGGGGGTTCTAGACTCGGCTCTGAACGAGAGATACAAAGGTTTTAAGGCTTAAGTTGTCATCAATGGGTGGAACCTAGAAACGAGAAATTAAACCAACTTTAACCATTAACCAATATGCCACACAGCCTAGTCCTAAACCTCCTCCCCCAGGCCCCAATTCCCCCCGGATACCTCACCGGAAGACACCTGCACGCCCTATTCCTCACCCTCGTGAGCACCGCAGACAAAAAACTCGGCGACTACCTCCACGAAGCCACCGCCCAAAAATCCTTCACCCTCAGCCCTTTACAAACCAAAAAATGCCCTTTCAAAAAACATCATTCCCTCCAATGGGAACACACAGAACCAATTCCAGAACATACCCTCTGCTGGTGGCGAATTACTCTCCTTGATGACAGTTTATTCAGCAAATTAACTCACCTTTGGCTCAATCTTAATCCCGCTCATCCCTGGCACCTGGGCCCGGCGGATTTGCTGATTACGAATATCTTCGGCACTGCTCAATTAAATCAACCTTGGGCTAATGCTTGTACTTACTCTCAATTGTACGAACAAGCTTCGGAAACTAACCGCTTAATTGCTTTTAGTTTTGCGACTCCTACTACTTTTAGGCAGGGGAAATTCGATTCGGTGATTCCTACTAGAGAATGCGTTTTTAACAGTCTTCTCAGTCGCTGGAATAAGTACAGCCCGCATCGCAGATTCCCGATCTTTCCTTCGATGCACTGTTTTCGACATTTGTCAATATAAAAAGCGAAAAAGTGACTAACTATGAAATCAATTTTGTGGGGATGGTTGGGGAGGTTAGTTATCGGATCTTGGGTGATGTGGAACCTTTGGCGATTAAGCAAATTAATGCTTTGGCTGATTTTGCTCTTTACTGCGGGGTTGGGAGGAAAACTCCGATGGGGATGGGAATGACACGGCGAATTGCGATCGCACCTTCTCAAAAAATTACCAAGCAAAATGCAGAATTATCGTTCCCGATTCAAGGGTAATAGCTTTGTATTTGTCGTTAACTCATTTCAAACTGAAACGTTGCACCATTCTCAATAAATCTGTAGGGGCGGGTTCGCCAAGGACTTTAAAGATAGCAAACAGATTAAATAAACCCGCCCCCACCCACGAAAAAACCCGATCGAGTCATTTTTGCTCCACGCACAGGGCTAAGCATTTTGGTCTAATATTTGACGTTTTATCTGGAACTTTTCGCCCGAATGCTTAGTGGGGAGGGCGGGTTTATTTAACTTGTTTGCAAGCTTGAAGATTGCTGGCGAACCCGCCCCTACAGGGTTATTTAAAATGGTGCTAAATGTCAGTTATCCAGATTTTTTCACTATCTAATTTAGGAAAATTGGTGTAACTATGAACGATTTTGATTACATTTCGATCGCACTTCTCAACCAATACTCTTACTGTCCTCACCGCTGTTGGCGAATGTCTTGTGCGGGAGAATTTGCGGATAACCAGTATACCATCGAAGGGACGACTTTGCACGATCGCGTCCACACGATGGGCGAAATCAACCGCGACGAAACTTGGCAAATTCGGGCGATTTGGCTGAAGTCTGAGAAGTATATGCTGATTGGGAAATCCGACTTAATTGAATCAACCGATGGTGAGTTGTATCCCGTCGAGTACAAGCGGGGGCGGAAGGGGGAATGGGATAATGATGAGTTGCAAGTTTGCGCTCAAGCGCTTTGTTTGGAGGAGATGACGGGGAAAAGTATTGCGACTGGATATGTGTATTACGCGCAGTCGCATCAGCGGCAATTAGTGGAGATTTCTGAGCGGTTGAGACGGGAGGCAATTGTGACTATTTCTGCAATCCAAATTTTACTGCAAACGGGCAAAATGCCTCCAGCTAATTATAGCAAACGCTGTCAGGGTTGCAGTCTTTATCCGCAATGTTTGCCGCAAGCTGCGGAGAAAGTCCTGCGCTATCAAGAAGCAAGTTAACCTACAAATAGGAGAGTTCACAATGGGAACAGTTTACATTACTCAAGAAGATGCTTTTATCGGCAAGAATGACGAACGTCTTACCGTTAAAGCAGACAAAAAAAATTTGTTGGATGTGCCGTTAATTAAAATTGATGGTGTTGTTGCTTTGGGACGCGCCACAGTTTCTCCGGCTGTGGTTGTGGAACTTTTGGAACGTCACATTCCTTTAAGCTTTCTGACTGAAACGGACGTTATTTAGGCAGGCTGGAACCGGAAATGACGTAAAAATATTTTTGTGCGAAAAGCTCAGTGGCAAGCAGCAGGCGAATCTGAAAAGTCAGTACATTTAGTCAGGGGTTTTGTACGAGGTAAACTCAAAAATTACCGCAATACTTTGTTGGAATGTCAGCGCAAATATTCTCCACAAGATTTTGAAAAATCGATCGCCCAATTGAAACAAGTCATCGCGTCAATAGACAAAACTGCGAGTATTAATTCCCTGCGAGGATTAGAGGGGGCGGGTAGTGCGACTTATTTTGGCTGCTTCAATCGGCTGATTCGCGTGCCTGAATTTAGCTTTGAAGTTCGCCGTCGTCGTCCGCCGACCGATCCGGTAAATTCTCTGTTAAGTTTGGGATATTCTCTGTTGCGGCACGATGTTCAAAGTGCGGTGAATATTGTGGGGTTCGATCCGTATTTGGGATATCTTGCATTTCGAGCGCTATGGCCGTCCTTCCTTAGCACTGGATTTGATGGAAGAATTTCGACCGTTGGTAGTTGATGCTGTAGTGTTAACAGCGATCAATTTGCAGAAAGTTGCTCCTAATGATTTTACGGCAGAACCGTTGAGCGGTGCGGTTTCTTTGACAAAAGAAGCGCTGCACAATTTTTTACGACTTTACGAGCAAAAGAAACAGTCAAAATTTAAGCATCCAGTGATGGGAAAGTCGTGTGCACTTATCAAGAAGCTTTTGAAATTCAAGGGCGGCTGATGGCTAAGTATTTGATGGGTGAAATTGACAAGTATCCACCTTTAGTTTTGTACTAGATATGCACATTCTGATTTCTTACGATGTCCCGGAGGATAAGCGCCGGACAAAGATTCACAAAATGCTCAAATCCTATGGGCAGTGGATGCAGTACAGTGTGTTTGAGTGTGCTGATTTGACTGAGACTCAGTACGCTAAGTTGCGATCGCGCCTGAACAAAGTCATCAAACCGAACGAAGACAGCATTTTGTTTTTTCGGCTGTGCGCGTGCTGTCAGGGTAAAATTGAACGTATTGGTGGGGTAGTGCCTGCCGATCGGACAATATTTTTTGCCTAGTTTCCGTGAATCGGTAGGTGTTAAAATAGGGGTATCAAATTTTTCGGCTGAAACTCATGTGCAGCAAGAGTTTGATGCCCCTCGTCTGAAAAAACGATTCACGGAAAGTCTGAAAGCTTTACAGGATAACGTTTTGGAGTGAATATGGAAATTTGGCTATTGACAAGTCGAAGGCTGGAATGGTACTTTTGTTTTAGATTCACGGAACTGAACCTTGAAAACCAAATACACTCTGGCTTCTGGAGCGGGCGGCCGCAAAATACCTAAAACCCTATCAGGGATTGAAACCCTGGCAAATTCAACTCTTCCATTACTCGATCGCGTGCCGCAAAATACCTAAAACCCTATCAGGGATTGAAACGCCGGTGGGGATATTCATGCGATTATTTCTGCCGCCGCAAAATACCTAAAACCCTATCAGGGATTGAAACGATAATTTTTTTTCAGCAAGCCACTGAACATCGCGCCGCAAAATACCTAAAACCCTATCAGGGATTGAAACTCCATAATCGATCGAGCTAAAGCCGACTGCGATCGGGGCCGCAAAATACCTAAAACCCTATCAGGGATTGAAACGGGCAGATTGATTTTGAGCTGCGATCGCAAGCTGTGGGCTAGGCCGCAAAATACCTAAAACCCTATCAGGGATTGAAACGATCAAGCATCTCCCGAGCTTCAACGTATAATCTGTGAGCCGCAAAATACCTAAAACCCTATCAGGGATTGAAACACAGTGCTCTATGACGAGTAACGCAATGGCCGCCAGCCGCAAAATACCTAAAACCCTATCAGGGATTGAAACGCTGAATGAATCATCGCTCAGTAAAAAATTACCATGCCGCAAAATACCTAAAACCCTATCAGGGATTGAAACTTAGCGGCTAATGCTACTGATACCGTAGCATTAGCGCCGCAAAATACCTAAAACCCTATCAGGGATTGAAACCCCGCAATTGGGCTAAGCGGCTGTTCGTCGCTTCTTTCGCCGCAAAATACCTAAAACCCTATCAGGGATTGAAACCAGAATCACCGTTCTCAGAACGTGCAGCTAGCTTGGCCGCAAAATACCTAAAACCCTATCAGGGATTGAAACAGCCATTTTGCCGACATCGGCAAAATGGGCACCCCAGCCGCAAAATACCTAAAACCCTATCAGGGATTGAAACGAAAATGGCTGCTACGATGCCTCTATTTCTAAATGCCGCAAAATACCTAAAACCCTATCAGGGATTGAAACTTATTTTGAGATAATCCTGGCTATAGATGACGGGCCGCAAAATACCTAAAACCCTATCAGGGATTGAAACAGAGGAAGTGTGTTCGCCCACGGGCGAAAAAACCTATGCCGCAAAATACCTAAAACCCTATCAGGGATTGAAACTTCGCGGTGTTTTTAGCTTAATCTGCAAAGCGCTAAAGCGCCGCAAAATACCTAAAACCCTATCAGGGATTGAAACAATCTCGGATTAGCCCTAGCACCGCCTAATACGAGCCGCAAAATACCTAAAACCCTATCAGGGATTGAAACTTAACCGACTTGACCCCCTTGTCGATCGCAGATGCGCCGCAAAATACCTAAAACCCTATCAGGGATTGAAACGAACTAACTACAGCTTGTTGGACGCTAGGAAGAAGTGCACCGCCGCAAAATACCTAAAACCCTATCAGGGATTGAAACAATCAGAACAGGAGCTAATATCTGTGCCGTTGAGCCGCAAAATACCTAAAACCCTATCAGGGATTGAAACAACACTAACTTACGGGGAGCAATCCCTCTTTTCTTTCGCCGCAAAATACCTAAAACCCTATCAGGGATTGAAACGGAAGCAATATTAACAATACCCCGTCCGCTCTTTTGCCGCAAAATACCTAAAACCCTATCAGGGATTGAAACATTATAGTTACTTATATAAATCAAATTTGTAGCAAATTGCCGCAAAATACCTAAAACCCTATCAGGGATTGAAACAGAACCGGGGAGGATTAGGACTAAACAATGGGGTGCCGCAAAATACCTAAAACCCTATCAGGGATTGAAACTCCATCAAGATTACCTATCGCGCCCCGGTACAACCCCACGCCGCAAAATACCTAAAACCCTATCAGGGATTGAAACCTCGTGGCTAGCGATCGCCTCCCGTACTTTCTCCCATGCCGCAAAATACCTAAAACCCTATCAGGGATTGAAACCGTTGCTTGGACTTTTTCTGGCGTTACTTTGGATTCAGCCGCAAAATACCTAAAACCCTATCAGGGATTGAAACGTAGGAGTCTTGGTGACTCGCTATATGCTCTTCTAGCCGCAAAATACCTAAAACCCTATCAGGGATTGAAACACAAAATTGGCTCCGAGAAAACGAAAGCTTGATGGCCGCAAAATACCTAAAACCCTATCAGGGATTGAAACGATTGACATTTAGCCGATGTTCGGCAGACCTGCGCCGCAAAATACCTAAAACCCTATCAGGGATTGAAACGAACTTGCGCTTGAATTTGTGACGTTTTTTGCTGAACAGCGCCGCAAAATACCTAAAACCCTATCAGGGATTGAAACCTATTTCCTTGTGATACCGTTGCAGCCACAAAGGGCCGCAAAATACCTAAAACCCTATCAGGGATTGAAACTCAATACAGGAATCTTCATCAGGGAATTGAATAGCCGCAAAATACCTAAAACCCTATCAGGGATTGAAACGGATGCCCCCGCAGCGGAACAACAATTTGTCAAAGTTTGCGCCGCAAAATACCTAAAACCCTATCAGGGATTGAAACCTGTGTCTGGTTTTCTGAGCGCCGCCAGATTGTAACTGCCGCAAAATACCTAAAACCCTATCAGGGATTGAAACTGATAATCTTAAAAGCACTTCGCCAGCGCCATATAGCCGCAAAATACCTAAAACCCTATCAGGGATTGAAACTGGGTAGATGAGATAGATGATTGCAATAGGTGGGCCGCAAAATACCTAAAACCCTATCAGGGATTGAAACGGGCCACAGGCTATTGTATATTTTGTCCTCTTTGGGCCGCAAAATACCTAAAACCCTATCAGGGATTGAAACATCTATTAATTTCACTCCAATTAATGACGATTTTTGCGCCGCAAAATACCTAAAACCCTATCAGGGATTGAAACTATTGCCAGCAAACCATTTTGCCTGCTGCAAAAATTGCCGGCCGCAAAATACCTAAAACCCTATCAGGGATTGAAACTTTTTCCTGCGAATTCCTCCTCCCATTTCTTGAGCCGCAAAATACCTAAAACCCTATCAGGGATTGAAACGAGAGCTATTCCCGTCACTCATCGCTTCGGCCATCAGCCGCAAAATACCTAAAACCCTATCAGGGATTGAAACCTGCAAACTTGCAAGCTGCTTCAAACTTCCAACTTGCCGCAAAATACCTAAAACCCTATCAGGGATTGAAACGTCCTCTACCCCCGTCGTTTCAGTGATTACTGCTGGGCCGCAAAATACCTAAAACCCTATCAGGGATTGAAACAAACATCCAAGACTTTAATTCCTTATGCGCCGCCCAAGCCGCAAAATACCTAAAACCCTATCAGGGATTGAAACTACACCCACCGAAACTGAGTATCAAAGATATAAACAGCCGCAAAATACCTAAAACCCTATCAGGGATTGAAACTTAATCAAAATCCGGCTGTTAGTAGCAGCCGGGAGCCGCAAAATACCTAAAACCCTATCAGGGATTGAAACGTTCCCAGTGCCAAAGATGCAGAAATTTCAACATACGCCGCAAAATACCTAAAACCCTATCAGGGATTGAAACCAGGCGCAGAAAGGACTCTAGGTGGTGGATTGACGCCGCAAAATACCTAAAACCCTATCAGGGATTGAAACACCTTTCGGTGGGCGAAATTGGTGCTACCGATGTGCCGCAAAATACCTAAAACCCTATCAGGGATTGAAACATTACAGGACTATTTCTAATTTCACAAGTAGCAATTGCCGCAAAATACCTAAAACCCTATCAGGGATTGAAACGTAGTTAACTTTTCGATGGATTGGGCAATGAGAGGCGCCGCAAAATACCTAAAACCCTATCAGGGATTGAAACTTTCTCTCTAAATTGAATTGCTATTTGTGAATTTTTGCGCCGCAAAATACCTAAAACCCTATCAGGGATTGAAACGCCGAACTCCCTGGCAAGGCTTACGGAGGTGGCACAGCCGCAAAATACCTAAAACCCTATCAGGGATTGAAACATTGCCGGAGCTAAACACGACGCATCAATTCAATTATTAAGCCGCAAAATACCTAAAACCCGATCAGGGATTGAAACATTGCCATCGATCCACACGCAGGATTTAATTCTTGCCGCAAAATACCTAAAACCCTATCAGGGATTGAAACCGATTAGTTCAAGGTGACACGCAATTAATACTTGAGCCGCAAAATACCTAAAACCCGATCGGGGATTGAAACAGGGATTCACGCTTTGTTGATAACAACACGACAGCCGCACGCCGCAAAATACCTAAAACCCTATCAGGGATTGAAACAAGCTTTTGCGGTATAGGTGCAATCATATTAAATAATGGCCGCAAAATACCTAAAACCCTATCAGGGATTGAAACTTGATGGAGTTTTTATCTCTCTAAGTTTTAACTGCCGCAAAATACCTAAAACCCTATCAGGGATTGAAACAAGTACATTGATTTACTGTAGCTACACGCTTGGGATTTTACCACACCCGTCGAAGAAGTCATGGGCGCTTTTGACCATTTAGTACGCGCCGGCAAAGTTTTCTACATCAGCATTTCCGATACACCAGCTTGGATTATTTCTCCAGCAAATACGATCGCCCATTTACGCGACAGGACACAATTTATCGGATTACAAATAGAATACAACTATAGCAACCGCCAAGGCTGTTAAGGCGCTGGAGTCATTGCTCCCTTCGACTCCGCTCAGGGAGCAATGACTCCAGCGCCTTGGCGACTGCTATACAAGAAAATCTCCCTTGTTTGGACTTTGAATTAACCCCGGAACAAATGCAGAAATTAGACGCATTAAGTGCGATTTAATTGGGTTTTACCCACGATTTTTGCAAAAGTTCGATGGTACAAGATTTTGCCTTCGGAGGGGGAATAGCCAAAATTTACAATCGCCGACTTTGAAATCACTTTTTTAGATATCGGGTAGGGACACTCCAAGAGCCCATTGGTGTCAACTTAAGGTAAAACCCAGTCATAGAATGGTGTTTGACTATTAAGGCCTGATCCCCCCTAGCCCCCCTTAAGAAGGGGGGGACAAGAGTCTTCTCAAAGTCACCCCCTACTCCCCTTCTTAAGGGGGATTTAGGGGGATCTAGACTATGGTAAAAACGAGATTTATCAAGGCTTTTAGGCTTAAGTTGACACCAATAGGCACGCTTGAGTGTCCCTACTTTTTTAGCCGTGTCCCTACTTTTTTAGGGACGCTTTTTTAGTAATATTTTCCGACACTTAAATCAACGCGGATTTAAAAGTTTGATGGCTGATTTGTAAATCTTTGTGAAGTCAGAAAGACCTGTGATATAATTTAGTATAATCCGATACAAGAATTGGCGATCGGCGATCGCGCGAGTTGAGAAAAAACACCGTAGATCCAATCAAAGGGTAACAAAAAGTAGAGCTCAACTTGTCTTTACTTGGCCAAATACAGCGAGAAAAGGCGATCGCCATTACCGCAGTAATCGCCTGTTAAGAGCCACTAGACAAGCTCCATCGGCATTTTAAGCTGATTTTAACCCCACTACAAGCTGCGATCGAGATCGAAGTCATCCTTAAGATAGAAGTAATAGCAGAAGAACTAAGTTATATTGATCGACAATAGCAAGTTTAATAATATCAACTTATCTCAAACTTTCATTTCCGAAAAAAAAGCAGATCGGCGTGTTTTTCCGCAGGTAAGCAGTTGCTTGCGAAAACTGAATGTGGCGCTTGCTGGGTCAGAAAAATTCTCAGATAGATGCTGGAATTTTTCTGCAACACACTGCTGAAAACTAGATCGTCTTGACAAATTTACGAGGCTAATTATGTCCCCCTTAGAAAACTCAGTCAACAATAATTATAGCAATAACGGTGCTGGATGGGAGATCCGATTTACCTCAATAGATACAGCGCGATCGCCCTCTCAACTAGCCCCGACACCCAAATCGCGCGCCAACTTATCAAACGAGTCTTCTTTAGATACACCCGATCTCGTTTGTCTGTCACATTTGCGCTGGAATTTCGTCTACCAGCGACCCCAACACCTCCTGAGTCGCTGCGCCAAAAACCGCCGCGTATTCTTTGTTGAAGAACCGATTTTTAGTCCTGGTACTGATTGGCGGCTTGATGTCAGCATCCACGCCAGCGGAGTTTGGGTAATAGTACCGCACCTCAGCGAAGAAATCAGCGAAGAAACAGCACAAAAAATTCAGCAAGAAATGCTGAATGACTTGTTTCAAGCAGCAGAAATTCAGCAGTACATCCTGTGGTATTACACCCCAATGGCTGTCGGTTTTACCAACCACTTAAAGCCGCTAGCCGTAGTCTACGACTGCATGGACGAACTGTCAGCATTCCAAGGTGCTCACCCCGCTTTAAAAGCTAACGAAAGTCAACTGTTAAAGCGCGCCAACGTAGTATTTACTGGCGGACACAGCCTTTACGAAGCCAAACAGCATCAGCACCCAAATATTCATGCTTTCCCCAGCAGCATCGAAAAAGAACACTTTGCTACAGCCAAGTATTTTGTAGAAGAACCGGCAGATCAAAAAGATATTCCTCACCCGCGTTTGGGATTTTTTGGTGTCATAGACGAACGCATGGATATCGAACTGCTGCGCGGCATTGCTGAAGCGAAACCGGATTGGCATTTAGTCATTATTGGCCCTGTCGTCAAGATCGATCGGGCAATTCTGCCTACTAACCCAAACATTCATTATCTCGGCGGTAAATCATATCAACAACTGCCTGAATATCTGGCCGGGTGGGATATAGCAATGCTGCCCTTTGCGATTAACGAATCGACTAAATTCATTAGTCCCACCAAAACTCCCGAATACCTGGCCGCCGGCAAACCAGTCATTTCTACTCCGATCCGCGACGTGGTTCGGCCCTACGGAGAAAAAGGCTTAGTTCGGATTGCTAGCAATGCGTCAGAATTCGTCGCCTGCGCTGAAGAAATTATGAATGAAAGTGCAGATAGCACAAATTGGCTGGACGAAGTTGATGCCTTTTTAGCAGATAACTCTTGGGACAAAACCTGGGGGGAAATGCTGGGGCTCATCGAAAGTGCGATCGCAGAAAGAAGTCAACAGTCAGCAGTCAGTAGTCAGCAGTCAGTAGTCAGCAGTCAGTAGTCAGTAGTCAGTAGTCAGTAGTCAGTAGTCAGTAGTCAGCAGTCAGTAGTCAGCAGTCAGTAGTCAGCAGTCAGTAGTCAGTAGTCAGTAGTCAGTAGTCAGTAGTCAGTAGTCAGTAGTCAGTAGTCAGTAGTCAGTAGTCAGTAGTCAACAGTCAGAAGTCAGAAGTCAGAGGGAAGAAGTCAGAGGGAAGAAGTCAGAGGTCAGAAAAACAATTGAACTTTTTAAGTTACCAATGCCCCATTCCCAATTCCCCATTCCCAATGCCCAATGCTCTTCGGCCCAATGCCCCATTCCCAATGCCCCATTCCCAATGCCCAATGCCCAATTCCCCATTCCCAATTCCCAATTCCCAGAGGTATTTTAATGTTTGATTACTTAATTGTCGGAGCCGGATTTGCAGGTAGCGTCATTGCCGAACGGCTAGCAACTCAAGCCGGAAAAAAAGTATTGATAATTGACACCCGCAATCACATCGGCGGCAACGCCTACGATCACTACGATAACCACGGCATCCTGGTACACAAATACGGGCCCCACATTTTTCATACCAATTCCCGCCCAGTTTTCCAGTACCTTTCGCGGTTCACCGATTGGCGGCCCTACGAACACCGCGTCTTGGCCAGCGTGGACGGTCAACTATTACCAATTCCCATCAACCTCAACACCGTAAATAAACTTTACGGACTCAATCTTACATCATTTGAAGTCGCAGATTTTTTTGCTAAATTAGCAGAACCAATGGAGTATATTCGCACTTCGGAAGATGTTGTCGTCAGCAAAGTGGGTCGCGAACTTTACGAGAAATTTTTCCATAATTACACTCGCAAACAGTGGGGAATAGACCCGTCGCAACTCGATAAATCAGTGATTGCGCGCGTGCCAACTAGAATTAATCGGGACGATCGGTATTTCACAGATACCTATCAAGCAATGCCGCTGCACGGCTACACTCGGATGTTTGAAAAAATGCTGGCTCATCCAAACATTAAGGTGATGCTGAATACAGACTACCGCGAGATTGAGGATATTATTCCTTACGGGGAAATGATTTACACCGGGCCGGTTGATTCCTATTTCAATTATTGCTACGGCAAACTTCCTTACCGTTCTTTGGAATTCAAGCATGAAACGCTCAACGTACCCGTACACCAAGTAGCACCGGTGGTAAATTACCCCAACGAGCATTTATATACTCGCTGCACGGAGTTTAAATATCTCACCGGACAAGAGCACCTAAAAACTAGCATTGTCTACGAATATCCTCAAGCTGAGGGAGACCCTTACTACCCTGTTCCGCGACCGGAAAATGCCGAAATTTACAAGAAATATAAGGCTTTAGCTGACGCAACTCCGGGAGTTTCTTTTGTAGGGAGGCTGGCAACTTACAGGTATTACAACATGGATCAAGTTGTAGCTCAAGCCTTGACAACTTACACTCAAATTATTACCAAGCCGGTGATTGAATTGGCGGGGCATCTTAACGGTTCCGCCTCGAATTTAAGCTTGAATGGAGTTGCCGCAGCCACAGCACCTCTAGAAGTCGCTGTTGCTAACGGCAATGGCAAATCTGTTAGCCATTAGCTTAGCTGGCAGGATTTTGTAAGAGCTGGTCAAAAAGTAGGGTGTGCGAAAGCGCACCTTACTGCGATCTCCTTTCATCCCACTTACAAAAAACAATCTAATAAGTATCGAGGTAAAAATGAGCGCGATCGTGAAAATTGTTTTGTCTGGTGAAGTTTTGGAAAGTTCTCAATTTTTGCAATTTCACAAAGAAATAGAGCGCCTGATAGAAAACGGTGGCAAAATTCTGATGCTCGATTTCTCAAAGATCAATTCTCTGAAAAATTCCGAGTTGATGGCTGTAGTGGCGATCGTGAAATTAGTGAGAGATAGCGATTGCATTCTTTTGATATCTTCTATGAGCGAACAAGTTAGAATGCTATTTGAACTCACGGGACTCGAACAAATATTTCAGTGTTTGTCGGCTCCTGAAGAAGTCGCTCTCAAAACAGAAATAATCGATCCGTTAGGAGGTCTGCCAAGATACTCGGCGATTGAAATCGCTACTACACAAACGAGAGATTGAGGGTTTTCAATAGGGATTTAGTGTAGTTTTTCCGATCGGATCATGTCCGGCAAATCACTTACTATAAACGCTTATTTGTCATTCTTCGCTTCTCTCAGAATGACAACTACTCAAGGGGACTTGATATCATTTGTCCGCTGAAGGCTCAGTCTGTTTGACTTAAATCTCAGGCTGTTTGAAGTGAAAAGTTTTGATTTTTTAGCGGAAAATTAACTCGCTAAAAACTTGTCAAAGTCGGGACAATTGTCGCTAACCTATAAATATAACTTAGGGTAGATGTCTGGATGAGTTGGTTAGGTAGAGAACTAGAAAATTGCGAGATAGAAGAGTCTGCAACTCTTGATAGCAAGGTGACTATTAGAGGGCGAAAAACTGGTTATCCGCGCCCCCAATTGCGCCGGAGTAACTGGATTTGTCTCAACGGTCAGTGGAGGTTTGCTTATGACGATGGGGGACGCTGTGTGCAGCCGATCGACATTACCGAGTGGACTCACACCATCGAAGTCCCCTTTGCTCCAGAATCGGTCAAAAGTGGCATCGGCGACACGAGTTTTCACGCTAACTGCTGGTACGATCGCGAATTTGACCTGCCGCACACAGAAAGCAGAGTGCTCCTGCACTTCGGGGCCGTAGACTACCGCGCCCGCGTCTGGGTGAACGGTCAGTTTGTCATGGAACACGAAGGCGGTCACACTCCTTTCAGCGCCGACATTACAGCAGTTTTAAACTTACTAGGGCCGCAGCGGGTGACAGTCTGGGCCCAAGACGACCCCCAAGACTTGGCGAAACCCCGCGGCAAGCAAGATTGGCAGGTGGAACCCCACAGCATCTGGTACCCGCGCACGACTGGCATTTGGCAGACGGTATGGGTAGAATTGGTGCCTCATACTTATATCGATCGCATCCGGTGGACTCCGCAGTTCGAGCGCTGGGAAATCGGTTTTGAGGCGTTGGTCGCGGGCGATCGCCAATCGGGGATTCAAATTAAAGTTAAACTGTCGATCGGCTGCTTACTGCTAGTCAACGACACCTACGAAGTCATCAACAGCGAAATCCACCGGCGCATCGCCCTCTCAGACCCTGGTATCGACGACTACCGCAACGAATTGCTGTGGAGTCCCGAAAAACCGACATTAATCAACGCTCAAGTGCAGTTGTGGGCGGACGGCAAATTGCTCGACGAGGTAAAATCTTATACCGCCATGCGGACGGTCAGCATCCAGCGCGATCGCTTCATGCTAAACGGCCGCCCCTACTATTTGCGACTGGTACTCGACCAAGGTTACTGGCCAGACACCCTAATGACGGCCCCCTCCGACGAGGCCCTACGCTACGATGTCGAATTAGTCAAAGCAATGGGTTTCAACGGCGTCCGCAAACACCAGAAAATCGAAGACCCCCGCTTTTTGTACTGGGCTGACTTGCTGGGGCTCTTAGTTTGGGAAGAAATGCCCAGCGCCTACCGCTTCACTCCCAAAGCCGTTGACCGGCTGACGCGGGAGTGGACGGAAGCGATCGATCGCGACTCCAGCCACCCCTGTATCGTAGTCTGGGTGCCGTTCAACGAATCCTGGGGAGTTCCGAATTTAGTCGAAGCGGCAGCCCACCGCCACTACGTGCGATCGCTATATTTTTTGACAAAAACCTTAGACCCCACTCGCCCCGTAATTGGGAACGACGGCTGGGAAAGCACAGATACCGATATCCTCGCCATTCACGACTACGACAACAACCCCACAACTCTGGCCAAACGTTACGGGCCCGAAGTCCAGCTAGCCGATTTGTTCGATCGCAGGCGTCCCGGCGGGCGGGTACTCACCCTCGACGGCCACCCCCACCAAGGACAGCCCGTGATGCTGACCGAATTCGGCGGCATCGCCTGCGCCGGCCGCGAAAACCCAGATTATCTCAGGGTTTGGGGCTACGTGCGGGCGTCCGACACCCAGGAATTGCAACAGCGCTACAGCGCGCTGCTGAAGGTGGTAAATCGAGTGGAAATGTTCAGCGGATTTTGCTACACGCAGTTGACCGATACTTTCCAAGAAGCTAACGGTTTGCTGTATGCCGATCGCACTCCCAAGTTTTCCATAAAGGCGATCGCGGCGGCAACTCTCGGTTGGGATATTCCAGAAGAAAGTGTACAGCAAGCAATTACTCAGTGTTAATGGGGAATTGGGAATTGGGAATTGGGAATTGGGAATTGGTAATTGGGAATTGGTAATTGGTAATTGGGAATTGGTAATTGGTAATTGATAATTGCCCGCAGTTCCAAGTTATTGGATATAGCAAGTCTCAATCATTTATGAACCTCTTCCCCATTCCCCATTCCCCATTCCCCATTCCCCATTCCCCATTCCCCATTCCCCATTCCCCATTCCCCATTCCCCATTACCTAGATATAATGTTTCAAAGTTTTTTCATGGGCGGATTTGAATGTTCAACCCACCGATTGCTTTCTGGAAAACGCCTCGATGTCACAGCCGCCACCGGCCACGATAAATTTGCAGTCGCCGACTACCAACGCTTGCAACAGCAAGGCATTTACACAGTCCGCGAAGGCCTCCGCTGGCACTTAATTGAACAGTCGCCCCAAAAATACGATTTTTCCAGCGTCCTGCCAATAATCCGCGCCGCCCGCGACATGAAAATGCAGGTAATTTGGGATTTGTTTCACTACGGCTGGCCCGACGATATTGATATTTTCAGTCCCGAATTTGTGCCAAGGTTTGCAAACATGGTGCGCGCTTTTATGGAAGTGCTGGCTAACGAAACCGACCAAACACCTTTCGTGACACCTGTCAATGAAATTTCATTTATTGCTTGGGCGGGCGGCGATGTTGCTTATATCAATCCTTTTGGAAAAGGGCGGGGAGACGAGCTGAAAATCCAGTTAATCAAAGCATCGATCGCCGCGATAGAATCAGTTTGGGAAATCAATCCCCGCAGTCGCATCGTTCAAATCGACCCAGTAATTAACATTATTGCCGACCCGAAAAGACCGCAGGATCGAGACGAGGCGGAAGGTTATCGCTTATCTCAATATCAAGCTTGGGATATGTTGGCGGGACGTTTTCGCCCCGAACTCGGCGGCAAGGAAAAATATCTCGATATTATTGGGGTTAATTATTACGATCGCAATCAGTGGATTCACAATGAAGAACCGATGAAATACACCGATCCGCTGTACCGCCCATTTCGCGCCATCCTGCAAGAAGTTTTCGATCGCTACGGCCGCCCCTTATTCATCGCAGAAACAGGCACTGAAGACGATTTTAGACCTGTCTGGTTGAATTATGTGTGCACGGAGGTAGCGGCGGCGATTAAAGCCGGAGTTCCGGTGGATGGAGTCTGTTTGTATCCGATTGTCAATCATCCGGGTTGGGATGACGATCGCCACTGCTACAATGGTCTTTGGGATTATTGCAATGAATTGGGCGATCGAGAAATTTACCAGCCTTTGGCGGATGAATTGCAGTTTCAAAGGCAGCAAATTGAACCGTTGATGAAGTTGCAGAATTGACAATAAGTTAGTTATCCCGTTTGTGAAGGAGGCGATTGAAAAATCGGCGATTGAAATCGCTTCTACACAAACGAAGTCCGCCTGCGCGGACTAAGAGATTGAGGGGTATTTAAGCCGGATTTGGGATTAGATCTAAAAGGGCGATCGATCTCCCCCTTTCCCCATACTTCCCGCCACCAAAATTGACTAATTTCTCGCTCACTGCCAAACTCTAGGCGTAACCACACCCGTGCGAGTATTCCAAGCATGGGTGAGAAATTAATAAAAAACATGAACCAAATTTATCGCTGAAATATAGATAATGACAGCGCCGAATCACATATCCGTTTTCGCAAACTCTTCTTCTAAGGCATTTAATGCTTGTTGGACTGATAATCTTAGTTCAGCTTCATCAATATCAAATTCAGGATCGAATAAATCAGAATCGCCACAATAAGCATCTACATCACCAAACAACTTGTCTAAAATTTGGAACTCCCTTTCTGAGTCGAAACGTTTTTCTTTTTTAAATATCTCCAAAAATCGGAACTCAAATTCATTGCTGCTGATTTTATTATTAACAAAATCTTTCAGCAATCTAATATATTTCATATATAGCAATCCTAAATGATTTGCAAAATTATACGCGAGCAAAGATGCTCACACTGCAAGGATTCTGGTCTCGATCGATTTTGCGACTGATTTAGGATCGCTATATATGAATTTTTTACAATCTAGTATTTTTAGAAGGGCAGGAAAAAAGTTCCAGCCCTTTTTATTATCAGCCTCCTCCAATATTACCAGTATCTATAATCGCCTTAAGTTGGTTTTCCTTCAATTTCCAACCACTGATAAAATATCCCTTATCATCAAAAAAGACATTTAAAGCTGTTTGCGGATCAAAATAATGAACTACTGGCATTCTTCTGAAAGTTCCCCTCCTCACTTTCGTAGTGCTACTTTGTAAATGATTTTCTATAGCGATTTGAAATTTTGTTAAATTCTGTAAACTCCAACTTTCTTGAATACCAAAATCACTAGCGTGCTTAAATTTTTCTTGAAGTTGCTTATTTTGAAAATATATGCGTTTTTTTATACTTTGTTTTATGTGTTTTCTAGATTTTTTTCCAGATTTTGTTATACATTTTTTTCCAGATTTTATTATTTTAGATTTTTTGGGAGTAGATTTTTTTCTAAAGTTCATCATTCTAGAGAGTAACTATTTTTTACACAAACAAAATACTGATAGTATTCTTGTAAAAAATTTGCTCTGTAGTCTTGTGTAGTCCTGTGGCAGTTTTCAGGCTTGCGGGCCATCGGAATAGTCTCCGGCGTCTGCGGCATCAGCAGTTTGCCCTCTGTATCCAGAGCGTGTTATTCAATTGTCTTCTATTAAGTTTAGCATACGAAAACTACCTTGTCAATTCAAGCTATATGGCTCGTGGTAGAGTCATATAGCTTGACTAGGTGACCATCAAGAAAAAAAGCTTGCTAAACAAAGGTTTTAAGGGTATTTAGGCTTTTTATCATGTAATCGAGGATCAACTCAGCATAAAAGAGTCAAGCTCATCTACATTGTGAATAATCTTGGAATCAGGAACGCCATAAGCTTCAGCTAATTCGATACTAGCTTGCAATCTCAATTCAAGGTTTAAGTTAGAGTCAAAAGCTGCTTCCGCTAAGTTACCTAATCGTTCATAGGTAGCAACAAGATTAGCAACGGCTGCCTTATAAGCGCGGTCAATTTTAGCGAGGGACTGTTGATAATATTGTTCCACTTGTCGAGCAAGATGAGTATCTTGTCCCAATAACTGCTTGCAAAAACCAGTCACCATTCGACCTGCGATCGCACCAATGACTGCGCCAACAACAGGAATCGGAATCAAAGCTTGTCCGATAGTAGCTCCAGCAGCAACAATGGCTGAATCAGCACAAGCAAATAAACTTAATTCAACGAATTGCTCGCGAGTAATTTCCCTTCGATTCAAACTGCCGACCAAGCTAGCAATTTCCATACCAGCACTAACAAAAGCACCAGCTAAAGGTGCAGACATTTGGGCAAAATTAGTTAAGCCATAAATAGCCGTTGCCGATATACCACTAAGCGCAGATCCTTTTGCGGTATCAAGTCCAATTTCTTGCCAATCTTCGAGGGTTAACTCACCCTTAAAAACGTTTTTACCTTGCTTATACTTGGCGTAAAGCTTAGTAGCAAATCGAATACTACCCCCAATAACCGCGCCTTTAACAGCAACGTGACCAAAATCAGCCAGAGTAGGTTGAGCGTCGTTGCGTATCCCATCCTTAATTTGTTTGTTTTCTTGCTTTAATTCATGCTCTTTGCGGTCTAGCGTATCGTCAACTTTGCCTATTTGCACATCTTCATAGTTAGACGATCCAGCTTGAACAGTCTGACTGAAAGGACGACCAGACATCTGCTCTATTTCTTGAGCTTTTTCTTGTATTTTTTGAGCAGTACGACTTGTTATTCCCTCGACTTGTTGCCCTTTCAATATTTTATCAATAACTTCATATTGGTTTTTAGGGATATGGTAATATGACCCATCTCTGCCAAAGTTTTCGTATTTCTTCATGTGGTCGAGAACGTGGTCTAAATTATTTCCAAGTCCATTAACAAATTTAGACTGTACTTTAATACCATCAATTAAATAATCTTCCGGTGCTGTTCTACCCACTCCCTCAAAAGTAGCGCGAGTTTCAGAGGAGTTCAAAAGAGATTTTGCATTGCGAATACCAACTTCCACTTGTTCCGCAATTTCACCATGTTTTGTGCTTGTGTTTCCCAGAATTTTTTCGGGACTACCTACAAAATCACGAACTCGATCAATCTCTCCGACCGCTGCAAAAAACGCTCGGTCTTGTTTACTGAGTTCCGTTGCAAGCTGTTCTGCATGGCGCAGATTTTCCTGGGCTACTATTGCAGCAACGAATTGAGTTGTCAGATGTCTATCTTCTCTTTTTTCCATGTTTAAAAAATTGCAGCATTACTCCCTAATTGCTAGAGCATAATGCTGCACTCCAAATTCTAATTACATTTTCAGGTCTACGGTCTTTTTAATAGACTCGCTCAGGGAAGTAATGGAATTGATTAAAGTCCCCAGCCTTTGTTTGAGAGCTTGGCTAAAATTCAGGTAATTCAAAGGTGCATTCTGCTTGAAGTATTGCAGTTCACTTTGAATAAGGTTAGCTAGTTTGACAGTTTCCCCCTCAAGAAGATTGACTTCTTTCTTTGTTATGTTGACTTTAGCTGTGTCACCTTCAATTTCAAGAGCGCGGTTGTTGGCTTCGTCACCAATTTTTTCATTCTCGCTACTTTTCCACAAAGCACTACCAGCCAAAGCTACACCACCAATCCCCCAGCCAATCGGTCCCGCGAGTGCCAGCAGTGCATTTCCAGCCACCATACCGCCACCACCCACAGTAAGAGCGCCACCTCCTAACCAAGCTAAAGCAGCATTAACGGCGGCTGCACCGGAAAGAGAAGCAATCGCAGTACCCGTTGAGGCTGTTCCGAAAGTTGTGGCAATTGCCATTGCTGCTGCTGGCCCAAAACAGGCAACTCCTGCTCCAGCCATGACTCCTGCACCACCTGCTGCTGCTACATTGCTGTTATGAGCCGAATAAATTAGATCCCAATCTTTGCCAGTAATTTCCTTGAGCTGAAACTTCAGTTTTGTAACGACTTTGCTAAACTCTTTTGGCGAATTGGCCAACGTGTTAATGTAATTTTCGCATAGTTGGATAATCTCAACCCCACGATTGACTCGCGTTTGATAAAGACTTCCAGCGGCATTTTGTAAATACTCACAATCTCTTTGGTACTTTTCTACTGCACGGCGCAGTCTATATTGTGCCTCTTTTTTGTATTCGTGGTTAAACATTTACGGGTAAATACCTAATTATGAGGAGTTTGTGTTGATAACTCTGTCGAGCAGAAAACCCCACCCCGCAAGAAGTGAGCCTTTCCGGGATTCCAGGTGTAAAATTAATCACGATCCTGCTTTCCCTGATACTAATCTAACTACCTTTAAAAAAGAAACTAATAAGCACTAGGAATTGTGTTAGACTTTGATTAGGAAAAATCCAAAAACCTATCTCCTCCAATGGCATCCTCTAACGATCGCTTCCCCGAAGCCGCCCGCGACTGGGACTTAGAAACCCTTTACACAGACCTCGCATCCGCCAAAGGCAAGCGTCTCACGCCCACAGAGAAACAACATCTACGGGGTCTACTCTGCGGCCACAGTCCCACCGAAATTGCCGAAACGCTCAGTAAAAACCCCAAGGGGATTGCCGTAGACTTTTGTAACACCTTATACCACTATGTAAAAAGTCTTGTAGGCAAAGCTGATGAAAAGGTAGAAAACTGGAGGAAAATTTGTGAATGGCTGGAGGACGCAGGATATAAAACTCTGTCGTCTCCCGAACCTGAATCAGGCGATTGTTTACCCATAAAATTTTTAATAAAAAAAGCAAATATAATTCTAGATAAAAATCAAATCATAGTTGATATAAACCTGCGAATAGTAGCATCCTCAACTTCAGAAATTCCCATCATAGAAAACTTCGATATCAATGGTAATGGTTCAAACTAACGAAAGTGCGATCGCACGCATCATACCAAATCATGCTTAAATACCCCCTTTATTCTTCAGTCCGCGAAGGCGGACTTTGTTTGTGTAGACGCGGTTTCAACCGCCGAGTAAACTTTTTAACATAAATTCCGACTTTAGATAGGGGCGAATTCTCAAAGCACGAAGTTATACTCCTAATATCTCTACTCCTAGACGCAGCCGCAGTCAGAAACCGGGTTTTTTACGAAAATCTTTAGTTGTAGCCTGTAAATTAAGTAAAAACCCGGTTTCTTTGGTCTTAATGCGTAAGTCCCGATCTATTAAAAACGCCCGCCCCTACAAAAAATGTACATCCAAACATTGCGAAAACCAGACGGCCGCCCACTGACACTCTACAGCCGCTACCCAATCCCAGAAGGTATCGCGGCCGTAAGTCCTAGCCATGAACCCGTACAAGCAAACCCGCACTTTAGGTGGCATCCTTTGCGCGGAGAATGGGTAGCATACGCCAGCCACCGTCAGGGAAGAACTTTCATGCCGCCGCCAGAATACAACCCGCTGGCTGCTACAATTAACCCCAAATTTCCTACAGAATTGCCGCCCGGAGATTACGATGTCGCAGTGTTTGACAACCGCTTTCCCTCGATGACTTTGCAGGTAAATAATGCACCTGTAAGTATTGTGGAAACTTTGCCCGCTAAGGGCATTTGCGAAGTCGTAGTTTTTACTCAAAATCCGCTGGCTTCCCTGGGTTCTTTGGAGTTATCTCACTTAGAATTGTTGTTAGAAGTATGGGCAGATCGCACTTCAGTTATTGGCAGTAATCCCGAAATTCAATACGTCTTACCCTTTGAAAATCGCGGCGTCGAAGTAGGAGTGACTTTGCACCATCCCCACGGTCAAATTTACGCTTATCCCTTCGTGCCACCGGTGCCGGCGCGGATGTTAGAATGTCAGTCAGTTTACTATCAAAAAAATAGTTCCGGTTTGCTGCAAGATTTGATTCAAAAAGAGATTGCTGACAAACAGCGAATTCTTTATTTGGACTGAAGAGGCGATCGCCTTTGTCCCCGCTTGCGCCCGCTACCCTTACGAAGTTTGGATTGCGCCCATAACTCCCGCTGCTACATTCATCGATCTTACCGAAAAACAGCGCCAATCCCTCGCCAAAGCCTTAAAAACCGTCGCCCTCAAATATGACGGTTTGTGGCACCGCCCATTCCCTTATTTGATGGCTTGGTTTCAAGCGCCCACAGACGGAAAACCGCACCCAGAGGCGCATTTGCACGCCCAATTTTATCCGCCCTATCGATCGCGCGATCGGCTAAAATATCTAGCAGGAACCGAACTAGCAGCCGGAATGTTTGCCAACGACGCATTACCCGAAGAAAAAGCCCAAGAATTGCAAGCAGTATCAGTCAATCTATTTTAGATTTTAGATTTTAGATTTTAGATTGTAGATTGTAGATTTTAGATTTTAGATTTTAGAGATTTACCGTGGAGTGGGGGCGGGTTTAGGAGACGAGCATTTTTAGGCAATTATTGTTGGTAAACCCGCCCCTACAAGATTGCGGTTAATCGACCAGACATGATATTACATCCGTTACATCCGTTACACAATCCGCTGCCGAACTTTCATATATGACAAACTCATTCAACAAAGAAGTCGATCGCAAACTCGAATTAATCCGCCAAACCTTAACAGAAACAGGAGCGATCGCCCTTCGATTGCGAGGCACGGACTGGTTTGCTTGGGCCACAGCCGGCGGTTCCAACACAGTATTGCTCACCGCAGAAACCGGAGTTGCAGAACTCTTAATCACTGCCGAAAACGCTTGGGTTCTCACCGATCAAATCGAAGCTCAACGCTTGCAAGATGAAGAATTGCCAGACAACTTTCAAATGCACATCTATCCTTGGGCAGATCTAGCACAGCGCGAAGCTTTTGTCAAGGAAATTACTGGTGGCGGTAACGTGATGAGCGATCGGCCAAATTCCCAAGAAACACCAATAATCGCATCTTTACAATCCCACAAACAGGTAATGATGTCAAGCGAATTAGAGCGATATCGGCGAGTGGGACGTTTAGCCAGCGAAGCGATGACAGAGGTACTTTCAGCCGCCAAACCAACATGGACAGAATATCAGCTAGCGGGAGCAGGTGCTGAGGCATTGTGGGCGAGAGGCTTGCATCCAGCCCTTACTTTAGCAGCAGGAGAAAGGCGTTTGCCGATGTACCGCCACAGCACCCCAACGGGCGAACAAATCGGGCGGCAAGCAATGTTAGTATTTTGCGCCAGGGGATACGGTTTGTATGCGAATTTAACCAGGTTTGTCTGTTTCGGTTCCCTTGAGGAAAAGCATTCTGAGTTGCACCGAAAAGTCAGAGAAATTGAAGCCGCAGCGCTGAATTTTTGCCAGCCCGGAGTATCGCTGAATGCTGTTTACTATGCGCTGAAAACAGCTTACGAACAGCACGGATATTCTCAAGCAATTCGGGAACACCATCAAGGCGGAACTACTGGATATTTGGCGCGGGAAATTGTCGCAAATCCGACTACTTCAGATATCTTAGCCCCGAATATGGCTGTGGCTTGGAATCCGAGTTTGTCGGGAGCAAAAATTGAGGATACGTTTGTAATTCACAGCGATGGAAAATTGGAAAATTTGGCATTCGATCCGAATTGGCCGAGTGTAGATGTAGAGGGAAGGTTGCGCCCAGTGCCGCTGGAAATATAGCAGAAGGAAAGCACGAGGCTGATTTTGACACGGATACAGGGATTAATTATACTCTCAATACAGGTCTTTCGGGATTTTCAGGATTGGGAACTAGACGCTGATTCTTACAATCTACCAGCAAATCTAATGTTTCTAACACAGTTTGACCGATGAGCACCATATCGCCTAAAACCATTGCCGCCTCAATCGTCTCCCGCCCTTCTATTTCAATCAGAATAGGCCCTGTCAATCCCACTATTTCTTGTCGGCCATCAGCATATTTGGCTATTTCCTGACTCCGAATTCTTAAGCCCAAATGTTCGCAGACTTCTAAAGGAATTGCTGTGCGTACTGCACCAGTATCTATCAGTGCTTCTGCTTCGTACACGCGCAACAAATTTGGATTGAGCAATCCTCTCTTGACTAACTCTTCATCAATTGCATTCGTTAGCTTGACTTTGACTCGAACTGCAACCTTATTTTTGCTGACTTGAATTCGATCGCGATCGAGATTTATCATATCGCCTCTTTTCGTCTAGAAAGTCTACCTTTGATTCTAGCTTTAAATTGGTGCAGCCACAGGTTTTAACCTGTAGGCTGCAACCGCACCCAGAATATTAGAACTAAGGCAAAAAAAACCCGGTTTCTCTAAAAGATTGTCCATCGAACCGAGAGATATTGACGCAGAAACCGGGTTTTTGACCCTGGGTGCTGACCGGACTGAATATATCTAAAGATTACTCATCTTCAGCATAGATAAACCGATACAATTCACTAGGATCTGGCTCGGCGCTTTTCTCAGCAAAATCCACCGCATCATCAATTACTGCTTCAATCTTTTTGTCGATCGCCTTTAATTCTTCAGCAGTCGCCAAATTGCGATCGATCAAATCAGCAGCCAACTTCTTAATCGGATCGCGAGGGAACCAAAATTCCTTCTCTTCCTTAGAACGCAACTCATCAGGATCGGCCAAAGAATGCCCCCTAAAACGATAAGTCAACGCCTCAATCACCGTCGGTCCCTCACCAGCCCGCGCCCGCGCCACAGCTTCTTTAGCTACTTCTCGCACCGCCAAAACATCCATCCCATCAACCTCAACCCCAGCCATACCAAAAGCATGAGCCTTCTTGTAAATCAATGGGTCAGAAGTAGCACGTTCATGGGACATCCCGATCGCCCATTTGTTGTTTTCCACCACATAAAGAATCGGCAACTTCCACAAAGCCGCCATATTCAAACACTCAAAAAACTGACCGTTATTCGCAGCACCATCGCCAAAAAAACAAGCAGTCACACCATCGGAGCCCTCATCTCCCAAAGCTTCACGGCGATACTTAGATTGAAAAGCCGCCCCCGTAGCCACAGGAATCCCCTCAGCCACAAAAGCATAACCTCCCAACAGTCGATGTTCCGCCGAAAACATATGCATCGAACCGCCACGGCCCTTCGAGCAACCTGTCTCTTTCCCGAACAACTCCGCCATCACTTCCCGCGCCGGCACTCCGGCGCTCAAAGCGTGTACGTGGTCGCGATAGGTGCTGCTAACATAGTCCGTGTCATCCCGGCGCATCGATCGAATCACCCCAGTAGAAACAGCCTCCTGGCCGTTGTACAAGTGAACAAAACCGAACATTTTGCCCCGGTAATACATCTCGGCGCACTTGTCCTCAAAAAAGCGCCCCAAAACCATATCTTCGTAAAGCATCAAACCTTCATCACGAGAAATACTGACGCTTGTTGCGTCAAAAACTGGCAAAGTCCGTTCCTGAACCATAAATCTTTAATACCCGATCGGCTTCCTAGACATCATAAAAAAGTTCGGTAAGTGGGAAACTCAGAGTCTTTAGACCTGAGAGGGAAACGACGCGGGTGGTTTTAACCACCGTGAATCTTTTTTTTCATCACCGCCTTGGGATTGCTTAGCTTGGGGTACTTTTGTAATGCACTTTCAACGGGACACTTCGGCTACGCTCAGTGCATCGCAATTACCGTTTCAAGCTTCACAACCCGCGATCGCATGATGTTTGCCCTTGTGAGGCCTCCCTTTCGGGGTAAAGTTCGCTTCGTCAATGCGATCTGGGCTTGTTAGGTTGGCAACACTGTAAAGCGTGACTTTAGAACTGTTTAATTGACAACGACAGAGCAAGGAACTAGCGTCGCATCAAGCGGGTGTCGTGACCCAAATAACGGAGTTTTTTCAAACTGAGACTGGTCAATATAGCTTGGTTTGAGCATGGCTCTTACAAGCTCAGTGGCTTTAGCCCTGAGTTATTGACTATTTAAACGCAGATGAGACTTGACACTCCCCGGTCTAAAGACACGGGGATGCTTAAGGACAAACTTTGGGGGATGAATCCACCCAAATCTTGATGCTTAAAGGGTTTGTCAATAACCCACTACCCACTCGCCCATTGCTGAGTCTATGGCTACTTGTGGTAGGCATTTGCTGGTATAGACCTGCGTCTGTGTATCCATCCCACATTTTTATGGTAACAGAATGTGGTTTGTGTCTTGCATAAAGAGGGCTGGCTGGATAAATCCTGCAACGCCCTTTCATCCCTGGACTAAAGTCACAGGGTTTTCAGGGTATTCTTTATAAGCGCAGCAGAAAATGGTCGAACATTTTCAAAGCAGGTCACAAATCTTTGTTAAAATCAGCTTGAATAGGCGATTTCACCAAGACTCGGACAACCAAATCTCGTGTCAAGTCGGTTAAGTTGTCCATAATGCTTTTGTTAAAAACCAACCTTAGTTAAGATAGGCTAATTCAGTTGCTAGCGCTTTGGGGAAGTGGACAGTGTTAATTCCACTAGATTATTACCGGATTTTGGGTCTACCGATTCAAGCTACTGCCGAACAGTTGCATCAGGCTCATCGCGATCGCACTTTACAGCTTCCACGCAGGGAGTATTCCGAAGTTGCGATCGTCGCCCGCAAACAACTGCTCGATGAAGCCTGCGCCGTTCTGTCAGACTCAGACGGGCGCAAAGCTTACGATGCCAGTTTTTTAGCCAAAACTTACGATCGCGAGTCAGAAGCCGGAAGTTCAGCCCGACCCCTGTCTAGGTCAAAAATCCTTGACTCAGGTACCGGCACAGTTTTGCAAGACTCAGAAGAAACCTCGGAGCCAGAATCCAGGGCTTTAGACGCCACTCCCGACCCCCACACTCCAAGTATAGAAATCGATGACAACCAATTCGTAGGAGCCCTGCTCATACTGCAAGAACTGGGGGAATACGAAATCGTACAGAAGCTGGGTCGCCCGTATCTCAACAATGGCAGCATCGCGATCGCCGAAGGTCGTTTCGGCGACAAAGAACTCGTGCGGCCCGACATAGTTTTAACCGTAGCCCTAGCCTACCTAGAACTCGGTCGCGAACAATGGCAGCAAGGTCAATACGACTCAGCCACCAAATCATTAGAAGCAGGTCAAGAACTACTGCTGCGCGAAAGCCTATTTCCAAGTGTGAGGGGTGAAATGCAAGCCGACATATACAAACTCCGTCCGTACAACATTTTAGAGTTACTGTCCCTCCCCGAAGAAAAAGTCGCCCAGCGTCGCCGTGGACTGCAAATCCTGCGAGAAATGCTCCAAGAACGGGGCGGCATAGACGGCTCAGGGGACGATCGATCGGGCTTGGGAATAGAAGACTTCCTGCGCTTCGTCCAGCAACTACGCAAGCACCTAACCAGCAGCGAGCAGCAGACCCTATTTGAAGCCGAAGCCGGCCGCCCCTCCGCAGTCGCCACCTACCTCTCGGTCTACACCCTATTAGCCCAAGGATTTGCAGCCAGACAGCCCTCCATGATCCGCCGCGCCAAGCTGATGTTAATGCAGTTGGGCCGCCGCCAAGACGTTCACCTCGAAAAAGCCGTGTGTTCCCTGCTGCTCGGCCAGACAGAAGAAGCCAGCAGAGCCCTCGAACTCAGTTCCGAAAAAGAACCCCTCGCCTTCATTCGCGAAAATTCCCAAGATTCTCCCGATTTGTTGCCCGGGCTGTGCTTGTACACCGAACACTGGCTACAAGAAGAAGTGTTTCCCCACTTCCGCGACTTGGTAAACCAATCCGTCTCCTTAAAAGATTACTTTGCCGACCCCAAAGTACAAGCCTACCTAGAAGCATTACCCTCAGACGCAGAAACCGCCAACGAATGGGTAGTCGTGCAGCCCCGTGACCGCAAGCCCCAACCACGACTGCAATCGAGCAGCACACTCCAACCCGCCGCCACAGCTTCACCACGAGCAGGTACTGTCACCTTGACCCCGGTAGCAGCAGGCGCCGGAACCCCACCTGGACGCCCCAAATACGAGGGGAAGGCTGCCACGCACCTCCCCCCCACAGCCACCAAGAGCGCCACAGCAGCCACGACCTTGCGCCCGTCGCCAACGACCTCAAAAGAGCGCAGACGCCCAAATTCATCCCGCCGCTGGGCGACAGGCGCTCTTTCAACGGGTGCCCTGGTCGATCGGGCCCGCACAGCCAGAACACAAATTTCAGCCAAACTCAAGTCCATGCCTCGCAATAGGCTGGCTCTGTTCGTAGTCGCAGGTGTTCTGGGCTTCTTAATCCTGTGGTGGATACTCAGTCTTTTGGCCAACGCCCTACAAGCCGTGTCAGGCCCATCCAGCCCATCCCCGCAAGGAGAGCCAACCCAAATCAGCCCGGAAGCCCCACCCAGAGAAATCCCCGCACCCGCAGCCACTCCCCCAGAGCCTCCCGCCCCAGCCCCAGCTTCTGGCCCAATCACAGAGGAAGTAGGCGGGCAAATAATTAAAAGCTGGCTGGCCGCCAAAGCAGCAGCCTTGGGCCCCAACCACGCTGTCGATGAATTAAAGCAAGTGCTGACAGAACCGGCTCTATCTCGCTGGCAATTGATGGCAGAAGCTCAACAGCGAAACAACGCCCACCAGCAATACGAACACACCCTCGAAGTTAAAGAAGTTCGCCCCAATCCAACCAACCCCGATCGGGCAGAAGTAGAAGCCCAAGTAACAGAAAAAGCCGATGTCTTCGAGGGCACGAGCCAAACTACTTCCCGCAACGAAAACCTGCGGGTGCGCTACGAATTAATCCGCCAAGATGGACAGTGGCGAATTATGGATTGGCAAGTTATGAAGTAGGGAATTGGGAATTGGTCATTAGTCATTAGTCATTAGTCATTAGTCATTAGTCATTAGTCATTAGTCATTAGTCATTAGTCATTAGTCATTAGTCATTAGTCATTAGTCATTAGTCATTAGTCATTAGTCATTAGTCATTCGTAATTCGTAATTCACAATTCGGAATTCGTAATTCGTAATTCACAATTCGTAATTCACAATTCGGAATTCGGAATTCCGAATTCGGAATTCGGAATTCGGAATTCGGAATTCCGAATTCCGAATTGGCAGCCCCAAGCGATTAACAAATAACAAATAACAAATAACCACTGACTAATGCCTTCTTCCTGATAATTATTTGAATTTTTAATGGCTGAATAGGGGGTTGTAAATTGCAGGTTATTGTTGAAGGCTGGCGTTTTATCGATCGCTCCTCTTGCGTAGCAAATCAATTTCAACTGCTGGAAATGCTCGATCGCCCTGAAGGAGAAATTTTCCACCGCGATCTGCCCTATATAGACCCAGATTGGCAAACAACAACCAGTTTATTCGATCGCCCAACTGATATCGTTGACCGTTGCATCGGTATTGTTCAAACCATCAACAGTCAACAGCCAACAGCCAACAGTCAACAGTCAACAACCAACAGTCAACAGTCAACAGTCAACAGTCAACAGTCAACATCACCTGACGGTGCAACCGGAATTGATATGAAACATTACTGCACAGCATTCCCAGCCCTTCCCCAAATCAGTTTGCCCATGTCACCCTCCGAATGTCTTACCCTTGGAACTTTGCAGCATTAACGAGCGCCAAAACATGGGTATTTGCACCTACTGAATGGGTAATTATTACTCAGGTCGAAACCAAGGGAGAGAACCAGAATATTTTAAATGGTGACTGTTAAATTATGAATAGCGAGCTCTTTAAAATAAAACTAAAAACTTCCCTCTTCCTAAGGACAATTAACTAATAACTAATCACCAATAACTAATAACTAATAACTAATAACTAATAACTAATGACTAATGACTTATTCTGTATAGTTGAAGGATGGCGTTTTTTGCCACATTCCTACGCCATCGTCAATCAATTTCAGCTACTAGAAATGCTGAAATACCCCAACTTAGAAATTTTCCACAAAGATATCCCCTATCTCGACGAAAATTGGCAGCCAGCAACCGGTTTGTTAGACGCAACTGCTGAAGCAGCAATCAAAAATATTCCTCACCCTTCCGAGTCTCTAGAAGCAGACGCTACCTTACGGATATCAGTACCTTACAATTTTGCACCCTCAAATACAAAACGGACGTGCTTGTTTGCCACCACAGAATGGGGAATTCTGCACAACGAAAAGTTTAGAATAACAGGGGCGGCTTCCCTCCGCAAAGGACACAGCAACTCCGATCTAATTATTATTACACCTTCCCATTGGTCGAGAACCGGATTTATCCGCAGCGGTGCAAATCCCGATCGCACAATTGTCATACCCTGCGGCATCGATCCAAATATTTACAAACCTTTAACAAAATTAGAGCGCGAAGCTTTGCGAAAACAGCTAGGATGGGACGGATTTGTATTTTTGAATGTTGGCGCAGGCACTCCCAATAAAGGCATCGATTTATTGTTAAAAGCTTTCGCAGTTGTAGTTGAAAGTTATCCCGAAGCCAGATTAGTATTGAAAGGAGAAGAATCAGTATATGCGTCGGATTCTCTGCTCGCTCAAAACATAGACGAACTAACCTTTGACGAAGCCGAAAAAATTTTGCCTCGCATGGCATACTTGGGAGAAACATTGCCTTTTGATAAAATGGCTCAACTCGATCAAGCCGCCGATGCTTACATCTCTCCTTATTTAGTAGAAGGGTTCAATTTGCCAGCACTAGAAGCAATTGCTTGTGGCTTGCCGGTCATCTGCACCAAAGGCGGCCCGACGGATGATTTTACAACTCCAGACTTTGCTTTGCACGTCGAAAGTACGCTTCAAGAAGGTACTTCTAACGATCGGCCGATATTTCGCCTGATGCCGAATTTAGAACATTTGATCGCCTTAATGAAAAATATTATAGAACAGCCGGAATTGTGCGATCGCGCCGGCGTTGCAGGCCCCAAATTTGTAGCTGCTGGGTTTACCTGGAAACAGGTTGTAGACCAATTGCTAGAGGTACTTTTGCCAACAATTCGATCGCAAAATTAAAATAGTGCGATCGGGGGCCCAGAAACCGGGTTTTTCAACAGTATTAAACGCTCACATCCAGTATTTTCGTAAAAAAACCCGGTTTCGACGAGTCGGAGTGCGTCCAGGACTGTATAAGATACAATAAGAACCACCAGTTCAAGCGATCGACCTTATTTGACAGTCAAGCTATGCAATCTACAACAAATCAGTCCGAGACAGCACCGGCAATGGACGCGCCCAAACACGGCTTACCAGTTACAATCATTACAGGATTCCTCGGCAGTGGCAAAACAACCCTGCTCAACCATATCCTGACCAACCAGCAAGGTTTAAAAACCGCAGTTCTGGTCAACGAATTTGGCGAAATCGGCATCGACAACGAACTCATTGTCAGTACCGACGACAACATGGTAGAGTTGAATAATGGCTGCATCTGCTGCACGATTAATGAAGATTTGGTAAATGCAGTTTACAAAGTCTTAGAACGTCAAGAAAATCTCGATTATCTAGTAGTAGAAACAACCGGACTCGCCGACCCGCTACCAGTAGCTCTGACTTTCTTAGGCACTGAATTGCGAGACATGACTCGTCTCGATTCAATAGTTACAGTAGTAGACGCGGCCAATTACAGTTTGGATTTGTTCAACTCTCAAGCAGCTTACAGTCAAATTGCTTACGGCGATATTATTATCCTCAACAAAACTGATTTGGTGGAGGAAGCAGATTTAGATTTGTTGGAAGTTAAGATTCGCGATGTCAAAGATGGTGCTCGTATTCTGCGAACAGTAAAATCGCAAGTTCCCCTGCCACTCGTCCTCAGTGTAGGATTGTTTGAATCTGACAAGTATTTCCAATCTGAAGAAACTGCTAGCAGTCACGACCATCACGACCATCACGACCACGGACAGGACCACGACCATCACGACCACGGCCACGACCATCACGACCACGGCCACGACCATCACGAACATCACGAACATCACGAACATCACGAACATCACGACCACGCTCATCACGACCATTCCGACCATTTGGAAAATGACGGATTTACCTCATTGTCATTTCAGAGCGACAAGCCGTTTTCTTTGAGAAAATTTCAATATTTCTTAGACCACCAACTGCCAACAAATGTGTTTCGGGCGAAAGGGATTATGTGGTTTGAAGAAAGTCCCAAACGGCATATTTTCCACTTGAGCGGCAAGCGATTTTCCATCGACGATGATGAGTGGAAAGGTGAACCGAAAAACCAGATTGTCCTCATCGGTCAGGGTTTGGATATCGAGAGTTTGCGATCGCAAATCGAAAACTGTATCTGTATGCCTTCACCTAATCGCGGCAAAGGGTTTGGGAAAAACTAAACACAAGGCGATTTAACTGGTTCCCAGGCCTGGAGTCTGGGAACCAGTTAATTATCAATTACCGATTATACCAATTTAATGGGTCGTTGCATATATCTCGATCCCCCTAAATCCCCCTTAATAAGGGAGTAGGGTGTGAGTAGGGGTTGACGAAAGAGCAGAATCTTGTTCCCCCCTTATTAAGGGGGGTTAGGGGGGATCAGATTCTATGCAGCCTCATAAAAAACTGGTATTACTAATTACCGATTACCAATTACCGATTACCAATTACCGATTCTGAATGCGAATCATCATCCAGCGAGTTAAATCGTCTCAAGTCGAAGTCAACGATCGCATTATTGGCAAAATTGGCCGCGGACTCAACCTGCTGGTAGGTATTGCAGATACTGACACCGAAGCAGAACTAGACTGGATGTCTCGCAAATGCCTGGAATTGCGTTTGTTTCCTGACTCAGCCAGGGACACTGGCCGCTGGGACAAATCTGTACAAGACATCGGTGGCGAGTTGCTCGTAATCAGTCAATTTACGCTTTATGGCGACTGCCGCAAAGGTCGCCGTCCTTCCTTTGATAGATCGGCGGCTCCTGAACGAGCCGAAATTCTTTATGACAAATTTGTCAAAATGTTGCGCGAGAGTGGCTTAAAGGTCGAAACAGGCTTGTTTGGAGCTATGATGCAAGTTTCGATAGATAATGACGGGCCGGTGACTTTGGTGTTAGAGAGAGAAGCAGGGTGAATTATGAATTTATAATAAAAATAGTTGCAGTGAGTATTGTCACAATTAAAGGTGATTATTGTCATGTAACCGCTAAGTTAATTGTGAGATGATTACTTAAATTTAGTCAATTTGCATAGTTTATGCCAGTCTGACTCATTTAAACATTTTATTTTTAAATTTATGTTAACCCCAGTAACTAAACCATCTGTTCGAGTTACCGAAATCGGTGAGTACATCCATTATCAATCTTGCGATCGCCGCTTTAAGCTAGAGCATAATAACCGACAGCTTGCCCGAGAGCTTCCGTTTGTAGAACGCCTCTTCAACTCCTTAGATCCAGTTCTCCAAGAGGCTGGGCGACTGAGAGAGAACGAATGGGAAACTTCTCTCCAAAAAAATGGTCTTATTGACCTCACTTTGTACAGCCAAAAGTCTGCTGATAAAAAGAAGACACCCTGGACTACCTTTGTCGCGCAATTGCAAGGTATAAGTTCAGGACAAAGAGCATATGGACGCGAAATTTCCATTCAAGGAGACGAGGGAGCTTTCCAGATCAAAGGCCAAATTGACTTTGTACTAATTCTGTGGGAAGCCGATCGACCAAAGCTGCGAATTGTTGAATGCAAAGCCAGTCGTCGAGACCGTACCTACCACCGCGTGCAGGTTGCTCTATACCGGATGCTAGTACGGCAGCTTATTCAGGTGAGTCCAGTGGCTCTTGGTGGCGTAGAACTCAGACCAGAAGATATCGAGTGCGTGGTTGCTAGGATTGATGAGAGTACAAATAAAAGTCAGCTCATCCTCGATCTAGAACCGTTTAAGCTAGATACAGAAGAAGCAGACATTAATCGCCTCCTGGCATCTGAGGGTTCCCTAAACCGGGTAGTTCAGGCTGATTTAGCCGATTTGGACTATCAAATCGATCCCAAGTGTGATGGCTGTGTTTTCAATATTCACTGCCTATCCGAAAGTGCTCGATTCCGTCGTCTTGAACTAATTGGCTTAGATCCATCAGCAGTAAGAGTCTTGCGAGGGGCCGGGATTGACAAAATCGATGACTTGGCTGAACTCGACTTACATGGACAGCAGGCGGTTCAAGTGCGGCAAGATCCAAGCTTTAGCGATAACCTAGAACTTATCCAGTTAAAAGCAAAAACTCGCAGGCGTACACTTCCAGGCGGAAATATCAACCCAGATTCCTATGAAGTGGAGTTGTTACCTTATGCTGGTCAAGGTCAACTTCCAGAACACGTAATTAATAGTGAGCGGCTGATTCGCGTTTATCTTTCTGTGGATTACGACTATGTAGAAAACAGGATTGGAGCGCTGGCAGCTCATGTGACCAAAAGCGAGGGACAATTACATACAAGCTTCACGCAGGTAAATGGACATTGGCAGCCAGACCCCACAGTCAAGGAACGGTGGGAGGTAGGGCGCGATCGAAATAATCGCCCAGTCTATGAAGAGCGTTCGCTCCAAGGTAGAGAAGTTATTGAGTTTCAAACTTCCCCGTGGACGGGGGAATACAGAGAAGACACAGGCGCTGAGAAACAGCTAATTCAAGGGTTTCTAATGAAGCTGGTTGAGGCTATTCATGAAGTAGCCGAGGCCGAAACGGCTCCCATTCACTTTTATGTTTGGTCTCGATCAGAGATGACTCAGTTGCTCGAAGGATGCTCCCGCGTCAGCTCGCAGTTGCTCGGCAACCTCCGAGAACTGCTAGGATGCCGTGAGAGTTTGGAGCAACTCATCTACTCTTGCTTGCACGATGAAGTCGATCGGCGTTTTGCTTTGGGATGGACAGGCAGAGGCTTAGCTGTCGTTACTTCTCTGTCGTGGTTTGGGAGGCGCTATCATTGGCGGCGGCGGGTGTCTGGTGCCGAGGTCGATCTAGAGCAAGCTTTTACACAGGATATCTTCGATTTTAAGACTGATTTGGATTTAGATGCTCAGGGGCAGTGGGCAGCTAAACCTTCTGAGCAAGTCAGCAAGCACAAGTTTGAAATCCGCAGTCGCTTTTATGATTCCTTAACAGCACCCTACTGGCGCGCTTACTGGCGAAAATTGCCAGATCCAACAGACCCAAATCTATCGCCAGCAGTTGCTAAGGCAATTGAACGCTACAACAGCGCCCGGAAACCTAACTATCTCAAGGATTATTTTCGCGCCCGCGTACACGCGCTGCGGTGGGTTGAAGAAAGCATTCGTTCTAAGAACTCAGAGATAGTAAAACCATCTCTTGTCATCGCTGATTTACTGGAATTTACGCTTGGAGTAGATAATGCGGCTCAGGCGGGGATTGACTATCTCCGACTGGATCAGCACGTTAAAGTTACAAACTGGATTGCTACTCACTTAGTCCCACCTGTCTATCGCGTCCCTCTAGGGCGCACTATTCCTATTAGTGATGTTGTCTCGCACGGCAACAATAAGCTGACAGCCACTATCAACCTCGATCGGTATGGTATTAACTATGAAGTTTTCGAGACTAACTGCACGATCGAAAAAGGCAATTTTGTAAGGATTAGCCCTTGTTTTAACGATCCGCATTGCGGTCAAACATTCGGTCAACTTCTACGCGGTGGAAGTACGTGTGTTGTGGATAATATTGACTGGGAGACTAGACAGATTGAGCTTTCAGTAATACAAACAAATAAACCAGACCGCTATCAACTCCCCGGTCGGTTTTATAACCAAGAGGAAGACATTTTTTCCTATGCTACTTTAGATGAAAGTCCTTCTGATTTTGTAGCCGGAAAGGTTGACAACAGACTAATAAGTCGTTTGGGAAATCATGTATGTCAGTGGTTCGATCCTGAGCGTCCTCAGATTCCTCCGCAACAGGCTCTAGCAGCACAGAAGCTAGAACAATACCAGAATCTACTGGAGTCCTTGACATTGCCTAACGGACAGAAATTGGCTACCGATCAAGTAGCTGCTGCTGTCAGCGGCTTAACCGCTAGAATTCAACTTTTACAGGGGCCTCCAGGAACTGGCAAGACACAGACAACTGCGATCGCTACTTTTTTAAGAATTTTGGCGCGTTGTTCGATCGGAGATATCGTTCTCATTGCAGCGCCTACCCATACGGCTGTAAACAACTTGCTGTTGCGCCTCGATAGCCTCTTGCCAATCCTTCAGCAACAGGCAGATCGATCGGGATTAACAGTACCGCCAATAAAACTTAGCCGAGTTGACCGTAAAGAGGGTGAGTATTTTATCGAAAAAAATGTTGAATGTTTTCCCTCTAAGCCTTGTGCAGCCAAGTTGAAGAAAATGCGTTCAGATGCTGTCTTGGTCATCGGCGGTACAACCAGTGCTCTTTTGAAATTATCGCTGGAAATGAAAGGTATCCAAGTGCCTATACTAATCGTTGATGAAGCAAGCATGATGGTGTTTCCACACTTTTTGTCACTGGCTACATTAGTAAAAAGTGACGGAGAAATCATGCTAGCCGGAGATCATCGGCAGCTCTCACCAATTGTTGCTCATAATTGGGAGCAGGAAGACCGTCCCCCCATTCAATTATACAAGCCTTATGTGAGTGCATATGATGCGGTTAAAAATATTAAAATTACAGGAGTTTCAGATTTAGCTATTCTGAGTTCTGCGTTGAGTTTTACTTTCCGTTTGCCACCGCTAATTTGTAATTTAATTTCCCGTATTTACAGACTGGATAATATTGAACTCAAAGGAAGGTTGCCGGATTCAAATAGTCTTTTACAGGAGGAGTCAAGAGGTCTAATTCTTGTTCTTCATGCTGAGCGCCAGTCAAAACGCAGCAATATGCTTGAGGTGCGGATTATTGAGAAAATTATTGCTGCGGCCAAAACTAAAAGAGCAATAGAAAACGAATCTGTTGCTATTGTCACTCCACACCGAGCGCAGCGAACACTGCTTAAAAATTATTTGAATGACTCCGGCGACCTCATCGATGTAATTGATACTGTTGAAAGCTTACAAGGTGACGAGCGACCTTATATAATTGTGTCGGCAACAGCCAGCGACCCCTCAGCAATTAGTAAAAATGTGGAATTTATCTTAGACCTCAATCGGTCTAATGTGGCTTTTTCTCGGGCTCAGAAACAATTGATTGTGGTCTGCTCTAAGACGCTGCTAGATCACATTCCAGCCGAATTGGAACATTACGAGGAGACAATGCTTTGGAAGTCTTTGCGAGCTGTGTGTTCGCAGCTCATCGGTACTGAGATTGTTGATGGGCATCAGGTACAAGTTTTTATGCCACCACCCGATATTCTAGAAAACCTGTCGCGCATTTAAATTGCATATTTCAACTTGAAAGGATTGATCACCTTTAATATTTAATTCGATCGACTCAGCATCGCTGTTGTCAATTTTCGGGTCTAAACTTCTGTAAGGACTTACCGCCGCCATCAAAGCAACCGGGCTTATTTAATAAAATACATCGCTTCGGGCCTCGCTTTGGAGCTAGAAATCTGGCTTCGGTCAATCAACCTGCCTTCTGTCAGACCAATTTCTGAATTAACCGGGTTTCCCAACTGCTGTGGCGTAGGTTGAGAATACATTGCGGCTCACTACATTCCCGCTACTGGCGATTCCACAATCTCCAACCCCCAAAACCACCTCAAACAGCCAGTTGGTAAATTGTCCACTCAGAGGCCTTCCAGCACCCTGAGCTCAAAGAGCGATCGCGATCGCTTCACAAAAGCTCAGAATGCTTGTACAGTATGGGTTTAAGGGCAATAAAAGCAATCCCCCACAGCCAAAGATTAAAATCCAATGAAGCCGCCAAAACTGTCACCTGAGAGTGTGGAACATCGGCTTCACTGTACTATTTGTACCTCCCGTACATTCAATGTATTGAGAGTTGAATCAGCGCAACGAGCGAAACCGCCAGCAACTGCAACACTCTCTGACACCTACTACCCGATCAAAGCCATGACTGTCAAAACTGCCACCAACTCCCTTAACTGCACGCCCGTTTCTACCATCAACTCGCTTCAAGTCGCAGTCAGCGAACAAATCGCCGAAATCAATAGCGTTCCCAGCATCAATATCCTCGCTTTGGCTGACTTCGCCCTCAAAGAATTGCAAGCAGAAATGAAAACTCCCAGCCGTAGCGCTCAATCCGTGGCGATGCGGATTGCTAAGGAAGTCGAACGGATTTGCCAAAAAAGCGATCGCATCCAAATTTCCGGCGAAGTTCAAGCTTGGCAAATTACTCTAGCCGAACACCGCTTGCAAAAAACCTTGGAATTCTATCGCCTCGGTTCCAGACAAGGCCGCGTCGAACTCCACTCTCACCTCGCGGCGATGATTTACCGCCATGTTGCTTCTTTTCGATCGAACTTGAACTTCCAAGCTCGCTACAACATGATTGAAGACTTTTTGCAAGGCTTTTACATTGAATCTCTGCGAGCTTTCCGCCGCGAACACCAGCTCGATGTCACATACCAGCCCCGCACACAGCTAGAATTGGCTGAGTACATGGCTTTTACCGAACAGTACGCCAAACGCCAAATCGGCTTACCGGGCCGCAACCGCCAACGCCTGATCGTGCTCCGCGCTCAAGGATTTGCCAAGGGCCAACCTCCCGAAACTGCGATCGACATTGAAATGGCTGTAGAATCTGGCAAGGGTGAAGATGCCGAAATGCACAGCCGCTCTCCGGCGCTGCAACAAGTGCGCGAGCAAATGGTGGCTGAAACTGTCGATCCGGCTGATGCTGTGTTGCGCGATCGAGTAGTCTCAGAATTGATCGCTTATCTGGAATCGCAAAATCAGCCAGAATGCGTGGACTACCTAACTTTAAAATTGCAAGACCTTTCTGCTTCTGAAATCGATCGCGTTCTCGGTTTGTCTGCTAGACAACGCGACTACTTGCAACAACGTTTCAAGTACCACGTCGAAAAATTTGCCCGCACTCAAAACTGGAAATTAGTTCACGAATGGCTTGGTGCTGATCTCGATCAAAAGCTGGGAATGACTTCGGACAAGTGGGAAACATTTCAAGCTCAACTTTCCTCGGAACAACAACAACTGTTAGCGATGAAGCGGAATCAAGAAAGCGATAGTGCGATCGCCACTGCCATCAAATGCACTCCCAAACAAGTCCAAAAACGCTGGGCGCAACTGTTGGATCTGGCTAGCCAGACTCGCAACAATAGCCAAGGTTAACGGGTACTTTACCATGAATGTAACCGTTTTCTTGAGGCTGGAAAATGCGATCGGGTGCGGCTGACTGCAAAGAATGTCCGCCCCTGTCCCCTCTCAAATCTACAAGACCTGCTGCTAAATTATGACTGCTTTTGATCGAATTCAATATATTAAAAAAACATTACTTTTTTTGAAGATTTCTCTTTCCCAAGTTATGCTTGGGATTTTTTTTTACTTCCAGGCTCTGGCTGGGAATGCCTTTTGAGATCAAGTCCGTTAGCATCGGAATAGTAAATTTGAGTTATACCAATTTTTTATGAGGCTGCATAGAATCCGATCCCCCCAGCCCCCTTAAAAAGGGGGAGCAAGAATTCAAAGTCAACCCCTACTCACACCCTACTCCCAAGGGTGCGGGGGATTTAGGGGGATCGGGATATGTGCAACGACCTATTAAATTGGTATTAACAGCTGTAACTGTTAACTGTTAACTGTCAACCGTCAACCGTCAACCGTCAACAATCACCTGACGGTGCAACCGGAATTGATATGAGATCAAGTCCGAGCGATCGCACATATTATATCCAGTCCGGTGGATGAGTGATTGTATAATTTCCGCAGACCTAGGGGCGGGTTTTACCAACCAGAATTGTTGAAAACTAACTATCTCGTAAACCCGCCCCCACCAGACGATAAAATCCTTGATTGAGAATTGTGGAAGATGTGCGATTAAATTAAGATCTTGTGCCGATCGCAGTCCGCTGTCGAGTTTAAACCCCACTGCGGACTGCGACTAGGGCGACAAGTGCAACATTTGAATTTATTAGATATATTGAACAAGGCTAGGTCTTTTATAATAACCCTTATGAATGTCAATCTCGCTCCCTCCCCCACTTCTAGTCTCAAACCCGCAGCCCAAAATGTTTCGGCACTCAAACAAGTCTTCCAGACAATTGATGCCGATAGCTGTCCGAGTTCCTACAACTTCCATATGCACACAGTGTACTCCGACGGGCGCTTGCAGCCAGAGGAATTGCTCTCTCAAGCGATCGCGATCGGTCTCAAAGGCTTAGCTATTACAGACCACCACAGCACCAACGGCTACGCTCAAGCTCAAATTTGGTTGGATAATTGGAAATTCAACCATCCCGACAACAGCGCAACACCGAGTCTCTGGACAGGGGTTGAAATTAATGCTGAATTACTAAACAATGAGGTACACATTCTCGGTTATGGATTCGAGCCACAACATCCCAGTCTCCAACCATACTTACGAGGTAGAAGCACGGTCGGTAGCGATCGTTATCCAGCAGCCAAGGTAATTAAAGCTATTCAGCAAGCAGGAGGTTTAGCAGTTCTCGCACATCCTTGCCGATATCGATCGACCGCAGATAAATTAATCCCAGAAGCTGCTCGTTTCGGCATAGACGGCGTAGAAACCTACTATGCCTATGCTAACCCCAATCCTTGGAAACCAAGCCCCAAACAAACTGTTTTAGTCAAAGAATTAGTAGAAAATTACGGTTTGCTTGGAACTTGCGGAACTGACTCTCACGGCCTCAGTATTCTAGTCCGAGTCTAGATATAGCAACCGCGCCCGGTGGCGCCGGACGCAAAGCGCCAGAAATCCTCGATCGCCAAAACGTAAACAACTAAACCGATCGATTTTTTTGCGGATTCGACTCTTTAACCAAGACTCTTCTTTGCTCAATCAAGTTGCAGTCTCTGCCCAGACCTGCTGGATTAGTTTGGGGGCCAGAAATCCGATCGCCTCTTAATTAAAGTGCATTCAGATCGCCTCCTCTCAAACGGCGATCGCACTTAATTCCACTCAAGTAGGACTCACAAAGCCCACGCTACAGAAACTATGCTTCTGGCACAAAAACACTTGCCGTAAGCTCGCTTTGAGCAACCCCTTGAACGATACCCAAATAGTTAGTACCGAGTTTAATTGCCGTAGCACTAACAGCAGCTCCTCCATTCAGATTCAAACTTACAGTTTCCAAGGTGAGGCTAGCAAATACACTCCCGCCAGTTAGACCAATTTTGTCCCCAACAGTAAAGTCTGTAATCACATCTGCCTCTGCTAAGCTGGCAGCCGTCGCCGCCCCTCCGGTTAAGATAAATGTATCGCTTCCGCCGCCACCTGTGAGAATGTCTTGACCGCGATCGCCACTCAGTCTGTCGTCGCCGTTACCGCCAATCAGGACATCGTTTTCTTTACCACCGGTCATAATGTCATTGCCATCTCCTCCGGTGAGAGTATCGTTGTCATTGTTGCCTAGGATCGCGTCGTCGCCAACACCGCCGTCAATCTCATCCGACCCTTTACCGCCTGGTAAACAGTCGTTACCTGCCCCTCCGTCGATTGTATCGGCTCCTTGCATTCCGTTAATGATATCAGAGCCACTTGTCCCGGTAATATTGTCGTTGCCAGATAGCGCAAATATTGGTTTGCGAGCATCAGCCGGAGGAAGTGATGAAAGCAAAATATTGTCATTATTGTCGGAGAGGTTGTAAAACCCATTGCTAACAGTGTTTGCTGGTTGTCCAGTAGGACTACCAGGGCCCGAAGAATTGATTGCAGGTGCCGCGATCGTTACAGGCGTACCACCAGCCGTTGGTGTTGGAGTTGGTGTTGGAGTTGGTGTTGGAGTTGGTGTCGGTGTTGGAGTTGGTGTTGGAGGTGTGACCACAGGTGTTGGAGGTGTGACCACAGGTGTTGGAGGTGTGACCACAGGTGTTGGAGGTGTGACCACAGGTGTTGGAGGTGTGACCACAGGTGTTGGAGGTGTGACCACAGGTGTTGGAGGTGTGACCACAGGTGTTGGAGGTGTGACCACAGGTGTTGGTGTTGTGGAAGTAGCAAATGCCAAATTCAGATTGTATTTGCTACTGTTATTCTTACCCTGACCTTCACCAGCACCAGGATTAGCATTGACGTGCTTAACTTCCAAAAAATATCTTTTTCCCGGTGTAAGGACCTCAAATTCCAATTTAGCGTCAGGCTGACCCTTATTATTTTGTGTTGTAGCAACTGGAAAATTAGGGTTGCTGGGGTCCACTAAATTTGCAGTGACAATACCATCTAGATTTCCCAGAGTTGCCGTCAACTTACCCAGACTCGGCCCTTCAATGCGGTAGTAGTCAATAGGGTCAATCTTACCTACCCACCCTGAATAAGTTCCGGGGTTAACGGCTGGAGTATCACCATTTCGTTCGTTGTTAAGATCGTTCGGCTCTAAATTAACTTCGACTGTGTACGCCGTTAGCTCAGTAGCAGCGGCCGCCGGTTTGTTGTCCCTAACAATCCCCGTGAAAGTACCGCCTACGATGGGGGTAAAAATGACTTTCTGAGCAGCTTTAGTTTCACCACTTGCAACCTCGACGCTGTTAGGATTGTTGACCCGTAAAAAAGGCTGAAATTTGCTATCATCGGCACTTATTACAGAGATTTGAGTACGCTGATTTGCGACTATGCTCTCCAAAGGAAAATTAACATTTGAATCAGTTGGTGTGATTTGTCTAAATAAACTGTAACCGCTCATTGTTTTATTCCTCAATCAAGTTTGCTTGGATGGTTAGGCACTGGTTTAGTGACTAAATTTAATCAGTTATTCCGTAAAAATTCCTGAACTTACGCAGCGTAAAACATTGGTAGGAGTAACTCATAAATTGCCCTACATAAAATAGACTTTACAACTTAGTTTTGCGCCCGTCCTAAATTCTCTTCCTAGGAGCACCTCTCATAGAGTGAAGTTTGCATGAATCAGTTTATTTTTGGCTGATTAACTAACACTTTACTGTTTTCCAAAAGCAAGTTCAAGAGTTTATTTATTTGATTTATTTGTGTTTAATAAGAAAACTATAAGTATAACTTATTTAAGTTGCGATCGCCCTATTGATTGAGTTCAGACAGATTAATTTTTTATAAAAAATAGTCGCTACTTTTTCCCCGCACCAGCAAGCAACTTTTTACCGGGTGCGTGACAGTCCGCAGTCGCAAGTTGCGAGTCAAATATTTCTCGCTGCCTGTGCACCCTACAATAGACATCTCCCAAAAAGCTTGTCAAGAACAGGCAGGATGCCTGTTCCACAATAATTATGGGAGATGTCTAATTACTATCTACCGTTCAGGAAAAAGTTGGCAAGACCGATTAGTTGGCTGATTAGCCCAATTTAAGCGAGAATTGCCAAACCGATCCATCCAACCTTCCAAATAAGCCCGATTAGCCTTTCTTTCTTCAGAATCCGATGTATTCATGGGATGAGGTGCTAAACCAAAAATAGTCGCCGTCGTCACGCAAAACATCGACTTTTGAAAACTCTGACAAATTTGCACCCGCACATCATCTTCACCCCGACAGCTAGTGCGATAAACTTCGTGCAAATACTCCGGCAAAAAATGCCGCATATCTTGCATCAATTGAGTTGGCGGAATCCCTGCACCTCCAATAGGTAAAGGATCTGCAAACAAAGCACCGTAGTTAAAGTCTCTTTGTTCTGCTGGGATTTGATGGGCTTGCGCGTTGTAGGAAACTACTCCAAAAAATGCAGTACCCCGAAAGAAAATTGACTCTACATAGGGAATCGCTACATCTGCTAAAAACGTCAAGTTAGCCGCCGCTGGAATGATATCGTAGACTTGAGGGCCAATCTTCACGCTGTAGGTAATCGGTAAACTGGCGGCGGATACTAAGCCGGCTTTGATCAAATCAACTATATCAGAAATAGACTTAGTTTCTCCTCGATCGTAGGAATCAGATAAGTCCATAAACAAATCGCTCATTACCCGCCAAAACTGACCGAGACCGGTGTAATAAGCCAGCATCCGCACTTGTTCCGGCAAAAAATTAGGAAATGCTTTGTTAAGTCCCTGCATGAAAAAATTGCCTTTCAGTTTAGCAGCGATCGCCTTTTCGGCCAAACTGCTAAATTCCGGCGAATCCAAATAACTATCCAAACCGCCGCCGCCATGCCAAAGCATAGTTTTCATGCAATATTCGGCATACTCAAAATTTATGCGATCGTGCCACAAATAGCGCATTAATTTCGGCAGAGTGACTTCCCCATTGAAATATTTAAAAAACGGGAACAGCACTAAAAACTGTGATTCTGCAATATAATTGAGATTCCGAGAATAGGCATCTAGAACAATAGCGTAACTTTTGAGAACGCCAACAACTTCTACTACATTTTCCTCGGATTCAGGCAGTAAAGCTTGGCCTGATTCCAAGATGTCAATGTATGCTGATAGGGGATGAGAAGATGGTTTTAATACGGTACTTGTCATTTTAATTTAACCTTAAATGAAGGAAGTTCGGCAACGGATTTTTTAACGGATTTAACGGATGGATGGAATAGGTAGGGACACTCAAGGGTGCCCATTAGTGTCAACTTAAGCCTGAAACTCTTGGTATCTCTCGGTTTTACCTAAGTCTAGATCCCCCTAAATCCCCCTTAAGAAGGGAGTAGGGTGTGAGTAGGGGTTGACTTTGAAAAGACTCCTGTCCCCCCCTTCTTAAGGGGGAGTAGGGGGCAAGAATGCGGGGGGATCTAGATTTAATAGTCAAACAAAAGTCTCTGACTGGGTTTGACCTTAAATTGACACCTATGGGCAGTGCCGTGTCCCTACAGATAGGTCATATTTTATTTCAAGTTTTGAGCGATCGCATTAACTTGCGGAGGCACATTAGCTACCATTGCGATCGCAGTTTTCTCGCTCAAAGCAACAATAACTCCCGGCTGCACTCCCATAATCAGAATAATCACAGCCAATACCAGAGAAGGAATGCGATCGCCCCAGCGCACTTGTGGTAAACTAACCACCAAATCCGAAAGGCGGCCAAAAAAGACGCGGTTGATCATAATTAAAAAATACACTGAAGTCAAACCCGTCCCGATCATGCACAGCAAAGTTTGCACCGGAAACACTTGCAAACTACCGCGAAATACCAAAAATTCAGCAATAAATCCAGCCAAACCCGGAATTCCCGCACTAGCCATCACGCCGACAATCATTAGACTACCAATCATTGGCAAACCTCGATCGGGATTAAACAAACCTCTAAGCACGTCTAAATTGCGACTTCCTGATTTTCTGTAAACAACGCCGACACTCAAAAACAGCAGTGCCGAAATTAAGCCGTGGCTTACCATTTGCACAACAGTACCCAACAAACTCACCGGAGTAGCAGCGGCGCTAGCCAACAAAATGTAACCCATGTGGGCGATCGAACTATAAGCTACCATTTTCTTCATATCTTTTTGGGCGATCGCGCAACTCGCCCCATAAAGCACGCTAACAACAGCCCAACTCGCCAACCAAGGCGCAGCCACCGCCCACGCATCAGGAAACAAACCCAAACCGAAGCGCAGCATCCCATAGGTACCCAACTTCAAAAGCACCCCAGCCAGCAACACCGAAACCGGAGTCGAAGCTTCTACGTGAGCATCAGGAAGCCAAGTATGAAAAGGCACCAAAGGAATCTTAATTCCAAAAGCCAGCAAGATCCCAGCCAGCAAAACAATTTGCCTCACCAAAGGCAAAGGTAAACCACCTTGTAAATGTGATGCACCAACAGCACCAACCATGTCAAAACTAGAAGCACCACTCAGCCAAACTACCCCCAAGAAAGAAGCCAACAGCACAATTCCCGAAAACGCAGTATAGATTAAAAACTTAGTCGCAGCATAACCCCGACGTTCGCCTCCCCAAATTGCAATTAACAGGTAAAGCGGTATCAGTTCCACCTCAAAAAACAAGAAAAACAGCAGCAAATTTTGAGTCAAAAAAGCCCCAGCCACGCCGCCCGTAATCAGCAAAATCAAAGAATAATAAAGTCTCGGTCTGCGAAGAGACTCATCTGTACTGTAAATAGCCACCCCTGTCAGCAGACAATTTAAAATCACCAAAGGCAGAGACAAACCATCAACACCGAGATTGTAGTTCAATCCCAAAACATCTATCCAAGGAATAAATTCAGCAAACTGCAACTCACCGGTACTCGTATCAAACTGAGTAGCCAAAATCACCGATAAAATCAAAGTTATACCTGCAATGGCGATCGCAGAATTCCGAACAATTTTAGAACTCACCGAACCAGGCCAAAACCCAATCAGAGCCGCCCCCAAGATTGGTATCCAGATTAAAGCACTCAGCATCAATTAAAACTTTCCTTTACTACAGATTTTTAAACTATATTTAAGATTAGCGCAAAGCCAGAAATTATAAAAGCGATCGGCTGATTTTTTTACATAGGTTCAAATATCAATAAATTCATCTGCGTTCATCAGTATTCATCTGCCTGCATCTGCCTTGAAAAGTTGTCTTGAGAGAAGGCGAAATTATTTCACTTCCCGAACTTTTACCCGGTTCGCAAGTTCCGGTTGCCGAATTGTGGTCGATCGAATTTGAATAACATCCGAGAAAAGAGCAGACAAACCCCGAATAAAAACATCTGCGTTCATCTGTGTTCATCTGCCCTCATCTGCGGTGAAAAATTAAATAAAATTAGATCCAAAGCAGACCAACCCATCATAAATTCATCGGCCGACCTCCGAGGTTTAAAACTGCCAAATTATCAACGCCAGCAACACCGCCACACCCCCCGCAATAGTCAACACATAAAACTGCGACTGACCGGTGCCGCTATACTTCAACCCTTCACCGCTGAAAATTGTCGCAAAACCAAACAAATTAACCGCCCCATCCACCACATACCTGTCAGTCCAAGCGCTGATTTTAGCAATAGAAGCAACAGCCCAAACCACAGTCAATCGGTAAATGCGATCGATATAAAAATCGTAAGCCAACAAATCCTGCACAGCCGGAATCGGTAATCGCACCGGCCGAGGTAAAACCCCATACCAATAAATCGCCACCCCGATCGCACAACCAATCAACCCAGATAACAGCAACAGCGGTGTATCCAGCGTCTTCAACAGCAAATTTAAAGCATCAAAATCTCCAGTCTCAGCCGAAGGCCCACTCCAACTAATTAATAATTGCCACCGCTGCAACATCCAAGGCACTAACAACCCGGTAACAGTCAAAATTACCATCGGTAAAGCCATTAGCCATCCCACTTCTGGAGTTCTGCGAGTTTTCGCCTGCGGTTTTCCTGCAAACACTAAACCGAATACGCGAGTTAAATTGAGCGCTGTCAAACAATTAACTAACAGCAGCACAACTACCAACCACAAAGGTACTGTCCAAAAACCGTTAAGCCAGCGCCGCATCGCCCAAAAATTCCCCAGCGGCAACAGTGCTACCATCCCCGCAGCGCCTACTAGAAAAGCCGTAGTCGTGGCTGGCATTCTCGACCACAATCCCCCCATTTCTGTTAAAGTTTGAGTGTTGGTAGTCGAAATAATTGACCCAGCGCTCATAAATAATAGTGCCTTGGAAATCGAGTGCGCGAACAGCAACAGCAAAGCAATGTCAACTTGATTTAGCCCCACTGCGATAAACACTAAACCTAAAGAAGCGCTTGTAGAATGCGATAATGTTCTTTTCAGGTCGATTTGGGCGATCGCCACCAGAGAAGCCCCAACAGCCGTCACCACACCCAAAACCACCAGCACTCCACCAGTCATCGGCGAAAGCGCCAAAACAGGCTGAAGTTTAATCAAAACATAAGCCCCAGCACCCACAACCACCGTATTCCGCATAATCGAAGCCGGGTTAGGTCCCTCCATCGCCTCATCGAGCCACAAATGGAATGGAAACTGAGCACACTTAGCCGTAGGTGCCGCAATTAAAGCCAAACCCAAAAGAGTCCCGAATACAGGAGACAAAGTTGCAGTTTCCGCCCATTTCTCCAAATCGGAAAAATTCAAACTTCCGGCGATCGTCGAAAGCGTTACTACTCCCATCAACAGCGGCACATCTCCCACACGCTTCGTTAAAAACGCATCTCTAGCCGCTGTTACTACCAGCGGTTGAGCGTACCAAAACCCTACTAGCAAGTAAGTTGAAAGCGTCAGCATTTCCAACAAAGCGTAAGTTAGAAGCAGCGAGTCACTAATCGCAATACCACTAATTGCCGCTTCAAAAAAACCGAGCAACCCGAAAAATCGAGCCATCGCCCAGTCTTTTTCCATGTAGCCCAAAGCGTAAATTTGTGCTAGCAAACTCAGAAATGTCACTAACTCCATTGCTCCCACGCTCACCGTGGATATTTCTAGTGAAAAAGACAGATCTAAATCTGCTGCTTGCACCCAGTGTACGAGCAATTGTTGGGGAGGTCGATCCCAAGTTGCTGTGAAAATCACTGACCCGTGTATAAAAGCCAAGACAGTCATCAGCAAATTGAAGTAAGCCGCCGGTCTTGGCCCTGTTTTACGAATGGTTCCAGTAGACCAGGGCAAAGTTAAAATTGCGCCAATTAAGCCATATAAAGGCACCCACCAACAGGCTTGGAGGAGAAATTGAGTCATTAATTTATCCCGATCAATTGGAAATTTACTACTGTCTTTATGAAACTCTCAGCTCTTTCATACATAGACTGAGTTTCTCACATCCCGTGCTATGTTTTATGTAAAAATCAATAGTTTTGGCAAAATAATTTGCACTGACATTAACTATAGCGGTTTTCTAGAAAGTCAGGTACGCCCAATTCAATTCGGCTCAGGAAAAGGAAGCATTAATGACCTAGACCCTAGGCCCTAGGCCCTAGGCCCTAGGCATCGGGAGCAGCTAATTTACCTGAGAAAGGCTATATACATTAAAGCACTCTAGCTGAGAATTCGATCGCTGAAAAATTAGCTGTTACCGCAAAAGCGGACTCTACTTGACAAGTATTTTTACTCAGCGGACTCTCCAATTGCCACCGCCCTCTACTCCTTTTCATGTTAAGTTTATTAAAAAAATATTAAGTTATTTTAAATAACATAAAAAAAATTAATTTTTTTTATTAAACATTATGATGTTAGTTTATATTGTCAAGGTACACCGCTTACTCTATTCTTAAAGGATAGGAAGCTTTAAACCGTTGTTCTAAAGAATCTGGGCTCCCCCGTCCAATTTTTTAAATTGGTCAAAGATTTGTAACGGTAATTCCACTAATCCTCAAAGGAGATTCAACAATGTCAATTGCTGTGGGCATGATTGAGACCAAAGGTTTTCCCGCTGTTGTGGAAGCTGCCGACGCGATGGTCAAAGCAGCCCGCGTTACCCTGGTGGGCTATGAAAAAATCGGCAGCGCCCGCGTCACAGTAATTGTGCGCGGCAACGTGTCGGAAGTCCAAGCCTCAGTAGCAGCAGGAGTGGAATCAGTGAAGCGGGTGAACGGCGGAGAAGTCGTCTCTACCCACATCATCGCTCGTCCCCACGAAAACCTGGAATACGTTCTGCCGATTCGCTATACCGAAGCAGTAGAACAGTTCCGAGGCTACTAAGTCCTCACGATAAAATTGGTACATCTGGACCACCAATGCCGTAAGCGAAAACCAAGCTCATAGGTACGTGTTACCAGAAAAAGTGTGGGTCTTGGGAACCAAGACTCCTGCCCTTGGAGGCAATGTAAGACCAATAGAATTAGGGAGTTCGCCCTTGGCTGTTGCCAATGAATTGGGAAGCCCGTGCTGTACCTCTATGTCAGCGTCGGGTAGTTCACTTCCCCAAATATTAAATCAGGAGTAGAAAAAATGGCAATTGCAGTTGGTATGATCGAAACTTTAGGCTTCCCGGCAGTTGTAGAAGCCGCCGACGCGATGGTCAAAGCTGCCCGCGTCACCCTAGTAGGTTACGAAAAAATCGGTAGCGCTCGCGTTACCGTGATTGTCAGAGGTGATGTCTCCGAAGTGCAAGCTTCCGTTGCCGCCGGAGTAGAGTCAGTGAAGCGCGTTAATGGCGGACAGGTGATGTCCACCCACATTATCGCCCGCCCTCACGAGAACTTGGAGTACGTGCTACCCATTCGCTACACCGAAGCTGTTGAACAGTTCCGGGAAGGCGTGAGCGGCATTCGCCCACTCAATAGATCTTAAGACAGACGATCGATCGTGGGGCTTTTGGTAATTAAAAATTAAAAATAAAGAATTAAAAATTGTGATGATTTTTGATTTAGCATTTTTAATTTTTAATTGAGGAGGTGATGGGAGATTGGTTATTAGTCAGGAGTCAGGAGTCATTAGTTATTAGTCATTAGTCATTAGTCATGAGTAGACAAATAACTCTAAAAGACGGCAAGAAAAATGATGGAGGAAGGCTCATAAAAAAAAGACTAATGACACCGAAAAAATGACTGTTACCAATTACCAATTACCAATTACCAATTACCTAAAATGCAAATGGCCAAAGTTCTCGGCACTGTTGTCAGTACCCAAAAAGAGCCTAGTCTTAGAGGCTCGAAATTTTTACTGCTGCAATTCATCGATCGGGAAGGTTCCCCAGTCCCCGGATATGAGGTGGCCGCTGACTGTGTGGGCGCTGGTGCTGATGAATGGGTGTTAGTGACCCGCGGGAGCGCTGCCCGGATTGCCCCCGGAAGCGAACACCGTCCGATCGATGCTTTGGTAGTAGGTATCATAGATACTGTCAATGTAGAAAACCGCCTCATTTACAGTAAAAAAGACGACCCGTACCGCTAGTTGCAACCGTTAGTCATTAGTAGAAGTTGACAGTTAACAGTTGACAGTTGACAGTTAACAGTTGACAGTTGACAGCTAACAGTTAACAGCTAACAGCTAACAGTGAACAACTAACAACTAACAGCTAACAACTAACAAAAATTTTTTTATGTTCAGGAGCACTTAATTTATGGCAGTCCGCAGTGTTGCGGCTCCCCCCACGCCTTGGTCGAAAAACTTGGCTGAGCCCAAAATTCACGAAACCGCTTACGTACATTCCTTTTCTAACATTATAGGGGATGTGCATATCGGTTCTAAAGTGCATATCGCCCCAGGGACATCTATCCGCGCTGATGAAGGAACTCCTTTTTATATCGGAGAAAGTACCAACATTCAAGACGGAGTGGTGATTCACGGTTTAGAACAAGGCCGAGTCACAGGAGACGATGGCAATTCTTATTCGGTTTGGGTAGGGAAAAATACTTCCCTCACTCACATGAGTTTAATTCACGGCCCGGCCTATGTAGGCGACAACTGCTTTATCGGCTTTCGCTCTACGGTGTTTAATGCCAGGGTGGGAAACGGTTGCATTGTGATGATGCACGTACTTATTCAAGATGTGGAGATTCCCCCTGGTAAGTACATCCCTTCGGGAGCCGTCATCACTAACCAGCAGCAGGCCGATCGCCTACCAGACGTTCAAGATTCTGACGTTAAATTTGCTACCCACGTCATCGGAGTTAACGACGCTCTGAGAACTGGTTATCGCTGCGCCGACAACATCGCCTGTCTGGCACCTATTCGCAATGAACTTTCTAAACATTCGGACATGACTCCAATCACTTATTCTACCCAATCCACCAGCAAATTGAGCAATTCGCTAGTCGATAGCGTCCGCAACCTGCTAGCTCAAGGTTACAGCGTTGGAGCGGAACACGCCGATGCGCGTCGCTTCCGCACCGGTTCTTGGCGTACTTGCGGGCCCATCTCGTCAACCCGCGAATCTGAAGTAATCAATGCTTTGTCGGCTTGCATGAGCGAGCACCAAGGAGAATATGTCCGTTTGATCGGCATTGATATCAAAGCCAAGCGCCGCGTACTTGAGGAAATTGTGCAAAGACCGGGCGACAATGGCTCTAACGGTTCTAACGGCGCGAAAACTCACCAATCTAACGGTAAAGTTGCCCAAGCTCCTTACCAGAATGCTGCTGCGGTGTCAAGTGGTAAATTGAGTGGGGAGCTCGTGGCGACTGTTCGCAACTTGCTGGCTCAAGGCTACAAGGTGGGGACGGAACACGCTGATGCGCGCCGCTTCCGCACTAGCTCTTGGCAAAGTGGGGCTTCTGTGCAAGGGAATAATGAATCTCAGGCGATCGCCACTTTGGAAGCTGTGATGCAGCAGTACCCAGGAGAGTACGTGCGTTTGATCGGGATCGATCCGAAAGCTAAACGCCGGGTGGTTGAAGAAATTATTCAGCGGCCAGATGGCCCCGTTGCTCAATCTGCTCCACCGGCTGGGACAGCATCCTATAAAGCTGCTCCGACAGTGGCTGGTAGCGGGCAGTTGAGCCAAAAGACTGTCGAACAAATCCGCAATTTGCTCTCCCAAGGCTACAAAATTGGTACGGAACACGCCGACGCCCGTCGTTTCCGCACTGGTTCTTGGCAGAGTTGCGCGCCGATCGATTCGAACCGGGAATCGGAAGTGTTTGCGGCTCTAGAAGGCTGTATGAAAGAACATAGTGGCGATTATGTCCGCTTGCTGGGAATTGACTCTAAGGCTAAGCGCCGGGTTCTCGAAGAGATGATCCAGCGTCCTTAATCGGAAGCTAATTAGCATTCTGAGCCCGTCAATTTGTCTCTGAGTTAACGGGTTCAGAATGCTCTAGCAATTCTCAGTAAGCTCAGGTACGCGAGGCGATTGGTAATTGGTAATTGGTAATTGGTAATTACTGAATTGGTAATGGGTAATTGGGAATTACTGAATTCTTCAAAATTAGGCATTTTATCTATCAATTAATACAGTCAAAAATATCGGTGTTAAACCTAAATCCTAAATCTAAAATGGTTAAGTTGAATGCATTTATCGCCACTGCAATTAAGTAGCAATTCTCAGGTTTGTATCAGTGGCGATGTGGTGGTGCATGAGGGTGCTGCGATCGCCCCTGGAGCGATCCTACGAGCAGATCCAGATAGCCGGATCTCGATCGCCCCAGGTGCCTGTATCGGTATGGGTGTAATCATTCATGCCCGTCAAGGTACTCTGGAAGTGGGAGCGGGTGCGATTCTAGGTGCTGGGGTGTTGATAGTGGGTTCCGGTGCGATCGGCGCAAATGCCTGTATCGGCGCGACATCGACGATAATTAATCCTTGTATTGACAAAATGCAAATTTTGCCAGCAGGTTCTTTGATTGGAGATGGTAGCCGCCAAGTCACAGCAGAAGCAAAACCAGAACCAGAAACCCCCGCAGCCAGTACGCCACCAGTCGCACCACCAGTCGCACCACCAGTCGCACCACCAGTCGCACCACCAGTCGCACCACCAGTCGCACCACCAGTCGAGCCACCAGTCGCCGATCGCACAAAGCCTCAAACGCAACCGGAGACAGCCTCAACGCCAGAATCAACGGCCACAGAGCAAGCTCCTCAACCCGGAGAAATGCCAACGATTTTGTACGGACAAGCTCACATCAATCGGCTGCTGGGGACGCTGTTTCCGCACCGACAATCTTTTAACGGATCGCCCGAAAACGGTAAAACTTTCTCTGGGGGTTCGGAGTAGTCGTTTTTTCGGCAAAAAGCAGCTATGCTAAGGGCAGAAAGATGAAATATAAATAGGTAATTTATTATTCTTGGTCGCCCAGCAATTTTTAATGCCTTGTAGCAGAAATATGTGTCTTTCAGCTCATGCAATCATTCTTCTCATTTGACCAACTAAAAGTATAGACAAATTGCTATTTTTGGAAGTTTCTAAGGGTGATAGAAGATGAACGGACAAACCAATAATCGTGGTAGCGAATCCCAATCGCAGCGCCAGGAATACTTCAAAGACACTGCTTTGGGTTTGGTATCCACCAAAAGTTTTCCGGCAATTGTTGGGACTGCTGACATGATGCTGAAGTCGGCTGGGGTGATTTTAGTAGGATACGAAAAAATCGGTTCCGGTCACTGTACGGCGATCGTCCGGGGTAGAATTGCTGATGTCCGTTTGGCTGTAGAAGCAGGAGCTCAGACAGCCCAACAGTTCGGTCAATTTGTTTCTAAGTTGGTGATTGCTAGACCTTTAGCTAATTTGGAAGTGGTTTTGCCGATCGGCTTTCGGCTGACTCAACTGTCTGAAAGTGGCAGTTATTCTCGTCTGAGCAATCAAGCCGTCGGTTTGCTCGAAACGCGGGGATTTCCGGCAATGGTCGGTGCTTGCGATGCTATGCTCAAATCCGCAGACGTACACTTGGCCGCCTATGAGAAAATTGGCGCTGGTTTGTGCACGGCAATTATTCGCGGTGCGGTGGCCGATGTGGTGGTGGCTGTTGAAGCAGGGATGTACGAAGCTGAGCGAATTGGCGAGTTGAACGCGGTGATGGTAATTCCGAGGCCTTTGGAGGATTTGGAACAAACTTTACCACTGGCGAGTTGCTGGATTGAGCAGCGTCAGCCTGTGATGATGCCGATGTCGGTTAAGGAAAAGGAACAAGAATTGATCAAACTTCCAGATTTGCAGAAGTTGACAGTTTCTGTGGAAGAAGAAATCAATTGGTAGTTGGGAGTTGGTAATTGGTAATTGGGAATGGGGAATTGGGAATTACCAATTTGGCCATCCACTTGCGGAAAATACTTAGACGCAGTTTATGAAAAAGATATAAATTTTACTATCGGGGACTGCGTACAAGAATTTATACTGAGTTGCTGACTCAAGTTGAATGTTGTGTTAGAGCCGATCGCACTTCCAGAATCAGACACAAAACAGCAGCTAAAATCAGACTTTTGCGTGCAACTGGAGCTTGTAAATAATCGAACATGGGAAGTAAATCGAGCCGAGGTGCTGGCTTTCTCCACAGGTTCAAAGTGCTGTTAAAATAAACCTAAAATCCTGTTTAGGGTAGATTTCCTGGAATCAAGGGAGTGTCAATATAGAACTAGCTGCGATCGGAAAGTTTAACGGTTGTTAGACCAATTTAATGGGTCGTTGCATATATCTCGATCCCCCTAAATCCCCCTTAATAAGGGGAGTAGGGGTTGACTTTGAGCAGAATCTTGTTCCCCCCTTATTAAGGGGGGTTAGGGGGGATCAGATTCTACGGGGCCTCATAAAAAACTGGTATTAGACCCAAAAATGACTGCCAACAAATCAACCACTAGAATCAAGCAATCCTGCAAGTTTCACCTATGAATCTTAAGCAATTTTACAAGCGCGGTTTGCATAGCGCCAAGAAAGGAAACTACTTCGAGGCGATCGGCGACTTCGATCGCATACTGCAACTCAACCCAGCCGACGCCAAAGCCTACAACAATCGCGGCTTGGTGTATTATTACATGAAAGATTACCAAAAAGCAATTGCTGACCTCAGTCAAGCACTGGCTCTCAATCCTAATTTGTTTGAGGCCTACTTGAATCGAGGGAATGCTTGGCGACATCTCGGAGAACACGAAAAAGCTATTGAAGATCTCAACTGCGCTTTAGCAAATAATCCTGACAGCCACGCTATCTACAACAACCGTGGACTGGTACTTGCTAATTTAGGACATTACGAAGAAGCAATTCAAGACTACGATCGAGCAATATCGATCAATTCCCATAATTATAAAACCTATTACAACCGAGGACGCGCTTACTACCTTTTGGGAGACAAGGAAGCCGGAATTGAGAATTTCAACGAAACGCTGCGGCTGAACCCTAGATATATCAAAGCTTACATAAATCGCGGTCTTTCTTATCACCAATTAAAAGACAATACCCAGGCGATCGCAGATTATGACACAGCACTCGGTATCGATCCAGGAAATGTCTATGCGTATTATAACCGAGGTTGCGTGCGCTACAAGCTAAAACAGATGAAGCTTGCCATTGAAGACTTTAACAAGGCAGTCGAAATCGATCCAAACTATATTAAAGCTTATCTCAACCGGGGTTTAGCGTTGTATAAACTTGGAGATGTTACGGCTGCGAACAAGGATTTTTACCACGTAATGTGCATTAATGCTGAAGCTTATTCATACTATCAAGCACAGCGCTGCACCCCTGACATTAATGTTTATTTTAAGGATGCGCCGCAGATGGAATTGAATAATGCTGTAGAATACTACAACACAACATTAAACAATACAATTTCAACTTCATTAAGTTCCGCAGCATTAAACTCGATCTGGAATCAAGAAGATTTGGACAAAAGAGACTCGATTATCTGTGAAGGTGAATTTATGAATGATTGATTTAGTTATTAGTCATTAGTCATTGGTCATTAGTCATTGGTCATTAGTCATTAGTCATTGGTCATTGGTCATTAGTCATTAGTCATTAGTCATTGACGGTGCCGGCTCAGCTTCGTCGAAGAGTCATTAGTTGATATGTAGGTTGGGTCTAGATCGCGAAACCCAACCTACTTTTAAAGTCCTGACTACGAACCGAACTAAATGCTGCTCATTACTTCACGAGCAGCGGCCAAAGTGCGATCGACATCTTCGTCTGTGTGAGCCAAAGAAGTAAATCCAGCTTCAAACTGCGAAGGAGCCAGATAAATACCATGCTCCAACATTCCCCGGTGAAAGCGGCCGAACTTTGCCACATCCGACTTTTTCGCATCATCGTAATTGTGAACCGGACCGGCCGCAAAAAACAAACCAAACATCCCGCTAATTTGTCCACCACAAACGGCGTGTCCAGTTTCCTTAGCAATTTGCAACAAACCGTGAGACAGTTTTTTGGTAATCCGATCCAACTGTTCGTAAGTACCAGGTTTTTGCAACAATTCCAAAGTCTTAATCCCAGCAGTCATCGCCAAAGGATTACCCGACAGCGTACCAGCTTGATACATCGGCCCAGCAGGAGCCACCATCCCCATAATATCGCGCCGTCCGCCGTAAGCTCCCACAGGCAAACCGCCACCGATAACTTTACCCAGAGTAGTCAAATCTGGAGTGACACCGAATTTTTCCTGAGCTCCGCCGTAGGCGATGCGGAAACCGGTCATTACTTCATCAAAAACTAACAAAGCACCGTTATCTTTAGTAATTTCCCGTAAACCTTCGAGAAAACCTGCATCCGGCACAATAAATCCAGCATTACCCACAACAGGCTCCAGAATTACGCCTGCGATCTCGCCCGGATTTTCGGCAAACAAAGCCTTTACGGCTTCCAAGTCATTGTAGGGAGCGTTGAGGGTGTTTGCGGTAACAGATTTAGGTACACCAGGGGAGTCAGGAAGGCCGAGAGTGGCGACACCAGAACCGGCTTTTACCAAGAACATATCAGCGTGCCCGTGATAGCAGCCTTCAAACTTAATCAGTTTGTCGCGCCCGGTGAAGGCACGCATCAGGCGCAAAACGGCCATACAGGCTTCGGTGCCGGAATTAACAAATCGCACCATTTCGATGCTGGGAACGGCATCTATGACCATTTCAGCGAGCACATTTTCCAAGAGCGAGGGTGCTCCGAAACTGGTACCTTTTTCTAAAGATTCGTGAAGAGCTTTGATGACTTCAGGGTGGGCGTGGCCGCAGATAGCCGGGCCCCAAGTACCTACATAGTCGATGTATTGGTTTTCGTCAACGTCCCAAATATAGGCTCCTTTGACGCGATCGAATACAATAGGTTGTCCGCCTACAGATTTGAAGGCGCGGACGGGGGAACTGACGCCACCGGGCATCAATTTCTGGGCGGCGGCGAAAATTTCTTCTGATTTGGTCGTTTTCAAGGTTGTGGAAACCAAAGTTTTCTCCTTAGTGAACGTCTATTGTTGGTAGAATACTTTAATAGCGACTTCAAGATAAAGGTTAGGTCGATTCAAGGAAACTATGTTAGTAGATTTTAGGATACAAACCAATGAGTAGCAATACTATTTTGAGTTTTTCAGGCTTTGTGGTACTAGCACCGTGAAGCGAAGCTATCCCGTAGGGAATCGCCCGAAAGTGTAATATTTTGTAAAATAGTTCTTGACAATTTGCCCACCACTTCCTCAATCTCCTCTCTTCTCTAACTCTGCGTCCTCTGCGCTCTCTGCGGTTAATAAAAAAAAATATCCGTCAAGAAAGCGTAAATGTATATTACAAAGTTGAAATAAAATTATGTCTGCTACGGATTTATCTAGTTTGAGCCGATCGATCCCAATTGAAAAGATCCGTTACGACGATCGAGGTTTAGTACCAGCGATCGTCCAAGATTACTTAGACGGTACAGTGTTGATGATGGCATGGATGAGTCGGGAGTCGCTGCAAAAAACCCTAGAAACCGGACAAACTTGGTTTTGGAGTCGATCGCGCGCCGAATTGTGGAACAAAGGGGCGACTTCGGGACACCTTCAAAATGTCAAAGGGCTGCGCTATGACTGCGATAGCGATGCGTTGCTACTCACTGTCGAACAAGTGGGAGATATTGCTTGTCACACGGGAGAAAGAAGTTGTTTTCACCAAGTTGACGGGGAAATTGTAGCGCCGCCAGGGGATATGTTATCTCAATTGTTTGCGGTAATTTGCGATCGGCGCGACAACCCTAACGAAAGTTCTTATACTTGTAAATTGTTCGCGGGTGGCGACAACAAGATTCTCAAAAAAATTGGCGAAGAATCGGCCGAAGTCGTGATGGCTTGCAAAGATGATGACAAAGATGGAATTGCTGGGGAAGTTGCGGATTTATTTTATCACGCTTTGGTTGCTTTAGCTCACCATCAAGTTGATTTGAGAGAAGTCTATCGCAAATTGGGCGATCGGCGAAAATAATCAAAAATTGGTAATTGGGAATTGGGAATTCGGCGTTACCAGGCTCTTTAAATCTCTCCCATAATTATTGTGGAACAGGCATATTGCCTGTTCTTGACTATCTTTTTGGGAGATGTCTTTTGTAGTAAGGACTAAAGTCCTTAGTTGCCTAAATTTATGAAAAAGGACTGAAGTCCTTACTACAAACAGATGAAGGACTGAAGTCCTTACTACAAACAGATAATAGTATCGTGACTTTCTTTAGAAAGTAAAAGTCGTGCGGAGGACTCCCACCCCTACTGTGTCATTATCCTTAGTTCCTTCAGGATTGAACAGCACAAAAGCTCCGGGTGTAATGCTGATATTATCGTTGACTTTGAAGCGATAATAAGCTTCTAAATGATAAGGAGTTGCTTTATTTTGCTGAAAGCGAGCACCGCCACTTACCGAATCGCGATCGAGCGGCTGTCCAAACAGAATACCTGCATTATTGCCCTGTGCGAACAAATCTCGGAAATGGAAACCTACCATCCAACTGTTGAAAGTTGTAGAAGCATTACTTCTTTCAGCGTCAGCAATTATCCAACCTCCATAGGTAGAAACAGCAATTTTCGGAGTAACCCGCCAAGTTAAAGTACCGCCAAACGAATTCATCGTCACACCGCCGCCAACAGGTTCTCTATTTGTTCCCAAAATTGAACCCAAATCGGCATCACTTAATCCTGTAGCCAAAATATTCAATTTGTGACGACTATGAGCGTAATTTAAACCTATGTCGATACTGCTGGTAGGCTTAATAGTTAACTGCGCCGCAGCAACGGTACTACCATCAAATGCACCCGCTCCTAAAGGCGTAGCAGGAAAGCCTAAATCAGCCGGCAAAGCTGCATTTACACTGCCGTACAATGCTGTGAGATTAACTTTTTTGGAAACGTTCCAAATAAACCCACCTGCTGATGCCAAACCGCTGCCAGAAGTGCCGCCGGATACGCGAACTACAGGGTTGTAAGCTGCAAACCTAGAGACAGCTTCTTGCCCTTCTCCAGCAAAGGGAGTAATTGCTTGAAAAGCATCGGAAGTTTCGGCTTTCGGGCCGGCAAATAAAGTGATGCTGTTAGTAACTGGGAAGACGTAAAGCAGCTTATAAAGTTCAACAGCATTGGCGTCAATGCTCGATAAAGTCTGAGGATTGATTCCCGGAAATTGCGGTTCAAAACTCAGCTTTGCTTGACTGTCAGACAAACCGCTAAATGCCCCTGTTGACAAACCTAAATTCGGGCCGAAACTGCGAATGTTGTAAGCTTGCAAGCCAGTTATCAGCGTATCTTTGCCTGTAAAACTGGTCAGCAGATTCAAGCGCAATCGGTAGTTTAAGACTGTTTCAGTCTCCCTGTGATTGTTTTTGGTAGTATCAGCCACGCTAAAAATTGCTTCGCCGCTGAGTTTAGTTGTTGTCGAAAATTGATTCGCTTCGAGTTCGGAAGTACGAGCTTCTAACCCATCGACTCGACCCCGCAAAGTGGCTAATTCTGCTGCAAATTCTTCTTGCAATCTTTGCAGTTTTGTTAAGTCTTCCTTGGTGGCTAAGTTGGTTGTACCTGCTTTAATTAGCTCAGTAACTTTATCCAAGCAAGCGTTTAAACCGGCGGCAAATTCGTAGCGAGTCATGGCCCGATTTCCTCGGAATGTGCCGTCGGGATATCCCGCTATGCAGCCGTATCTTTCTACAAGAGATTGCAGGGCTTGAAATGCCCAGTCTGTCGGGCGCACGTCGGAGAGTTGAGATACAGATGTTACTTGTTGCAGTTCCCTTGAGTCTGAAGTTTCGCTGTTGGTTGCTGCGGGTTCTAAGGAACTACTGTTTTCGATTTCGGCTAACTTTTGGGAAGTAGAAGTTTCTGTTGGTACTGGCGTAGATGTGGCTGTTTGGGCCATAACTGGTGCTAGTGGGTTTTGAGCAGGAATGACTGATGTTTGGGCCTCAATTTCTGCTGCTGTCTGCGGGCTTTGGGGCGAAGTAGCAGATGTTTCTGCTGTAAGTGTTGCTGGTTCTGGGTTGGCTGGTTTGGCTGCTAAATTTAATGAGTTTTCCGGCGGATTTTCGGCGGTAAATGCTGCTGTTTGCGGGCGATCGCCTTTAGCGCTGTCTTCGGGGAGATTGGCGAGTTCCCTAGCTGTTGAGAGGGGATGACCCGTGTTTTCAACTTCCACCGCATCGGCTGGTTTTAACTCACCTATTCCCGGACTTTTGACCTGATTATCAACTGTTTGAGCCGGGCTTATTTCAGTTTCTAATTGTTTCAACTGTTCAGTAGCTAATGTCTCTTTCTCTGCGACGGGAGGCATCGCTGCCAATGGTAGAGAACCGACAAGTAAATACAGTAAACCTATGCCACCAGCACTAAATAGTAGACGTCCTTTCATTACAAATCCTCACCAAATAAATTGTAAAATTGCTATTACGCAGTCCTGGACGCACCTACTCTATAGGTAGGGTGAAGCAAACCGCACCTTACCGCTATAAATAGCGTGTCAAACCACTTGGGGCGTCCAGGACTGTTACATTTACCAAATTATAAATCTATTTGGGAGCGCAACTAAAAAGTTTTGAATTAACAATTTTTAGATCTTTCATCCATCATATAAGTACAACCAACTAAGCTGTCGTGGATTTAAATTTTAGGTTGTGGGCTCTCCGGCCCACCCCACAAGAGTTTGATTGTTTTTTAACAGACAATTTAAATGCTCTTGGGCCGATCGCCAAACAGGTAGTTAGACAACTATTTTTTCAACCTGCGATCGACAATCTGCAAAATCAAGATAGCAACACCAACACTCGCAGCCAAACCCAACCAAAAATTATCCGCTGCAAACTTTCCTTTATCCAAAGCCCAACCACCCAAAGGTGGCCCGATTAAATATCCGATCGCCCAACACTGAGAATTAATTGACAAATACACGCCCCGCAAAGACTCTGGGGCTAATTCCACCACCAAACCAGAAGCAAAAGGAGTGTAAGCAACAGTAGCAACGGACAAAAAGAACAAGCCTAAAGCAGCCAAAAACAGATTACCAGTTGCAGCCATTCCCGTCAAGCCGATCGCCATAAATCCCATACCCCAAAGCCAAGCAGAAATCATCAAAGCTCGCGGACAAGAAAACCGCCTCAGCGCCCTAGCAATCGGCATTTGCAAGACCACAGTCAAAAAAGTGCTAAAAGCAAACAAAACACTAATTGTAGCCGTAGAAAAGCCTTTTCCCGACCCTTCCACCGAGACAAAGTTGCTAAAGTACAGGGGCATAGTGGTTTGGGTTTGGGCAATATATAAAGTAAACATAGTATTGACAACAACATAGACTAGCAAAGTGCGATCGCCCAGCGCCACCATCCAGCCATTTTGCTTGCCCTTTTTTCCTGTATTCACTGAAGTAGATGGTTTGTAGGTTTCTGATATCGCGCCCCAAACCACCGCAAAAAGTATCAAAAACGAGATAGCATCAATAATAAAAAGCGAGCGATAATTCCCAGTTACCGCAATCAAAAAACCGCCCAAAATAATCCCCACCTGCAAACCCAAATTATCAGCCAGTCGCGTCAAAGCAAAAGCCTCCTGTCGCTGTTCGCCCTCTCCTAAATCCGCCACCAGAGTTTCCGTTGCGGGCCAATATAAACCAACACCAAAACCCATCAGTAAATTCGCCACAACTAAGCTGGAGAAATCATTAGCAGCCGCCAGCAGGAAACAAGCCACAGCAGAAATAATTGCCGAAAGTAATAAAGTTCGCCGCCTTCCCCAAAATTTAGAATCACAAAAAGAACCGCCTAAAATCCGACCAAATATCCCAGAAATCGAACCGCTTCCCAAGCCAATCCCCACAGCAGTAGCAGATAAACCGACTTGAGAGACAAAATATATAGGTGCGTAAAATAGAGTAAAACCAGTGCCGCTTTGGGAGAGGAATCTGCCGGCGGCGAGAATCCAAACTTGAGGAGGAAGACGGGGAAACCAAGATGGTAATTTAGGTTTAGGCATTACAGTGCGATCGTCACAGCTATCATAATATAGCGCTCATAAATCATTGATGAACCTCTCTCTTCTCTGACTCTGCGTTCTCTGTGTTCTCTGTGGTTAATTGAAAGAAAAAATCTCGTTCACAAATGTGTAGAAGATGGCTACATTGAACGCGCCTTCCCAGTTCGGTAAAAAAATCTAGTTCACAAATGTGGGGAATTGCATTTTCACATCGACTTCTGACCGATTTCCTATATAACTAAAGCCTTCCGCCTTCTGACTTCTGCCTTCCGCCTTCTGCCTTCTGACTTCAACATCCGGCTATACGATCGCCATTTCCATCGCTCCTGGGGACTTTCAATAAAAATTATTACTCAATTATACACAAAAGTTAGCATTAATTTAAAAATACTTAACACGATTTGAGCCAAAAATTGGTTAAGGTAAAAAAGAGACAAAAAAGGTTTAGAGGCTTGAAATTTTATGACAGCTATTACATCAAGAGTAGAATCTATCAGACCCCGCTGGCAAGCAATTGTCATGGTAGCATTAATTTTCTGGCTCAGCGGCAGCCTGATTTTGGATCTAGTAATTATGCCCAGCCTGTACGTGTCTGGAATGATCGCATCTCCCGAATTTGCAACGGCGGGAAACTTAATGTTCTGGGGATTCAACCGCGTTGAGTTAATTTGTGCAGGCTTGGTGGCGACGGGTTTGATGGTTTTGAGCAATTTATCCAACGGCTTCGGCAAGGATCAGCGCACAGCAATTATATTATCTTTGGTACTTCTGGCGATCGCCCTGATTGACACCTACGCTCTGACACCCCAAATGAGCGCCTTGGGAATGCAGCTAAATCTGTTCGACGCCACAGCCGAAGTGCCCACCGGGATGAATCTACTCCACCAAGCTTATTTCGGTTTGGAAGCAGTCAAGTTGGCTGTCGGTGGCACACTGCTGAGCTGGTGCTATCAGCATCAAGCTTAATCGACAATAAAAATTAGAGACAAGTAGGGACACGGCACTGCCGTGTCCTACAATGAATTGGGGTAGGGACACGGCACTGCCGTGTCCTACCATGAATTGGGGTAGGGAAACGACTGTCTTGTCCTCTTATTCGGATTCTTGTGGCACATCAGATAATTCAGCTTTGGGCCACAGCAAACGCAGGCCCATCACAGCAAATCCGATCGCCGCCATCCCCTTTACCAGACGTGCCGGCAATACCTCAGCCGTACCTTGCCCGATTAAAACACCGATTAAAGTCGCCAGCAGCAGCGCCGACGCCGTGCCGAAAAATACAGCCCGCGGCGAAGAGGAACTACTACCAAGGGCGATCGCAGCTAATTGACTTTTGTCTCCCAATTCTGACAAAAACACTGCAATAAAACTTATTCCTAAAAGTTGCCAATCCATGTTTTTTGGATATAGTTCTAGAGGTAGAAACCGGGTTTTTTACGAAAACACTGGATTTGAGGCATTAACACTGGTGAAAAACCCGGTTTCTTTGATATTTATGTGTCAATCATCAGACAATTAACCAAGCACTTCCCACACAAGTGCCACCGAAATCGCTAGCAAAATCCCTCCGGCTACTCTCTCCAAAGTTCTCGGAGCAATCCGACTTGCTAGCCACCTTCCCAGCAAAACTCCCAACAAACTCGTTGCAATCAAAGCTGAACCAGCACCGGCAAAAACGATCCAAGGATTGTGAGATTCAGCAGTCATCAGCAGAACCGCAATTTGGGTTTTGTCTCCAATTTCTGCCAAAAAAATAGTTACAAAAGTCGAGGCAAAAACTGCCCAATGCTTTTGCCTCCATCCTTTTTGTTCTTGACAAACATCTGGATTAGAACTAATTGAAACTTGAGCTGGTTCCGAAGTAACAGCCGGAAAACTATCAGAAACATCTTGTACTTCTAGTTTGACCTCTTGTGGTAAATCGGAATTGGGGGTAACAGACTCAGAATTAGACAAGCTTGGTAGCACAGAATCAAGTTTCACTGGCAATCTTGCTAAACGCTATTTTTTTTTTGACTTTCTTAGGACTTACAAATACCAAAGAAACCGGGTTTTTTACCGATTCAAGGGCTGTCACGAAATATTCTCGCAAAAACCCGGTTTCTGAGCATCCGTGTGTCCAGGACTGTTTCTCTTTTAATCTTAACCATCATTTTTGAGCAACTCATTCCTGAAACCACTTACTGGCTGGCTAAGTGCCGTAAGTTCGATCGCCCGCATCGCCCAACCCAGGCACAATAAAGCCCTGTTCGTTGACTATTTCGTCGATCGTCGCCGTGTAGATATTCAAAGTCGGATAGTCTACACTCAGGCGTTTCAGAGCCGGAGGAGCAGCCACTACAGAGATAATCCGAATCAAGCTCGGATCTACTCCCCGTGAAGTCAATTCCTGCATCGTCGCCAAAATCGTCCCGCCAGTCGCCAGCATCGGCTCGCTAATAATCACCCGTGTTTCCGGGTTAAACTGCGCCGGCAACTTGTTTAAATAACAAATCGGTTCCAGCGTCTCCTCATTCCTTACCATACCCAGGTGGTACACCGACGCCAGCGGCACTACCGTCTGAATTCCCTCCAGCAGAGCCAAACCCGCCCGCAAAATCGGCACCACACATAAGGGAGCTTCTGGGTTGATAAACGTCGCCGGACATTCGCCTAAAGGAGTCTGCACCGTTGTTTCCACTGTCGGCAGCCAATCTCGAATGGCTTCGTAGGCCAGCCACCTTCCCAATTCTGTCATTGCAGAACGAAAAAGTACCGATGGGGTGCCGGAGTCGCGGGCGACAGCCAGCCAGTGCTGAATTAACGGATGGGGAGGAACGTAAACGCGGAGTTGCAGGGACATTGGAAAATTGGGGGAATTGTAAGGTTTTAGGGATTTTGTGCGGTGCGATCGATCGCACTGTGAACCGATCATACCCTGAAGCGTATACAAGCCGTCCATTAGAACCCATTCACCACTCAATTTATGTCAATTTATTGAAAAAGTTTTCCCAAAGTATTGACAACTATTAGCAATAAGACTATATTGATTTCAGTGTTCTCCTCTCAAAGGATCGGCAGACGGGGGCAGTCGGCAATGGTAGACTGTCCCCGCATTTTTTTTGAAAGGCGCACGGGGCCGAAGAGCCGAAGAGCCCAAGAGCATCGTTAGCCACTAACAAATAACTAATGACTAATGACTAATGACTAATGACTTCTTCTGGGCGATCGACTGTAAAATTATAAAAACATTAAGATTTTTAACCTAATGTCAGCCCCCACCCAATCCCAGTTATTCTCTGCCAACTCCCGCGCGACAGCACAAGAGTTTGATGTGATTGTCATCGGTTCCGGCATTGGCGGACTCGTCACTGCAACCCAGCTAGCCGCTAAGAAAGCTAAAGTTCTCGTCCTCGAAAGCTACCTGATTCCCGGAGGTAGCGCTGGATATTTCGATCGAGAAGGCTACAGATTTGATGTCGGCGCCTCCATGATTTTTGGATTCGGACAGCGCGGCACCACCAACCTCCTCACCCGCGCCCTCGAAGCAGTCAATGTCAGCCTAGAAACCATTCCCGATCCCATACAACTTCACTATCATTTACCCGCAGGTCTGGAACTTGAAGTTCCCCAGCCTTATGAGAAATACTTGCAAGAACTGACAGACAGATTCCCTCACGAAAGCGCAGGAATCACCAAATTTTACGGCGAATGCTGGAAAGTCTTCAACTGTCTCAATGCAATGGAATTGCTTTCCCTAGAAGAACCGCGATATTTAATGCGAGTCTTTTTCCAAAATCCTTTTGGCTGTTTGGGATTAGTAAAATATCTGCCACAAAATACAGGCGACATAGCGCGGCGCTACATAAAAGACCCTATTTTGCTGAAATTTATCGACATGGAATGCTACTACTGGTCAGTAGTACCCGCAGATTTGACACCCATGATTAATGCCGGAATGGTATTTTCCGACAGACATTACGGCGGAATCAATTATCCCAAAGGCGGAGTCGGACAAATTGCCCAAAAATTAGTCGAAGGATTAGAAAAATGCGGCGGGAAAATTCAATACAAAGCTAAAGTGACAAAAATTCTTACAGAAAAAGGCCGCGCTGTCGGAGTCGAGTTAGCAACCGGCGAAGTTTATCGCGCAAAGCGGATAGTTTCTAATGCAACTCGCTGGGATACTTTTGAGAAATTTTTACCCGCAGCAGAAATGCCAGCTAGTGAGAAGAAATGGCAGCAGCGCTATCAAAAAGCACCCAGTTTCTTGAGTTTGCATTTGGGAGTGGCCGCAGATGTAATCCCTCCTGGTACGGCTTGTCATCACATTTTGTTGGAAGATTGGGAGAAAATGGAAGCGCCTGAGGGAACTATTTTGGTGTCAATTCCAACGCTGTTAGACCCAGATTTAGCGCCGGAAGGATATCACATCGTCCATGCTTTTACTTCCAGTTGGATGGAAGAGTGGGAAGGGCTTTCGCAGCGGGAATATGAGGATAAAAAGGAAGAAGCAGCAGGCAGAATTATCGATCGCCTAGAGCAAATTTTTCCCGGTTTAGATGCCGGTTTAGATTATATGGAAGTTGGTACAGCGCGATCGCACCGTCGGTTTTTGGGCCGCGAAGATGGAACTTACGGGCCAATTCCGAAACAAAAGTTAATGGGTTTGTTGGGAATGCCGTTTAATCGAACTTCTCTTCCTGGTTTGTATTGTGTGGGTGACAGCACGTTTCCGGGACAAGGTTTAAATGCGGTGGCGTTTTCGGGGTTTGCTTGCGCCCATCGAATTGCGGTGGATTTGGGTTTGTAGGAGGAGTGTGGCAATAGTTATAGTAGTAAGGTGCGCAGCGCGCACCCTACGAAAGAAGAAAAAGCTATGCTTGCTGAGGATCGAGTTCTTGAACTTGCACAGGATTGGGTTGAAGCCTGGAATTCTCGCAACCTCGATCGCATCAAATATCTAACAGTTTGTCTAGGATCGAGTAAATGTCTTTTTTGTCACCATCTTTACGTCTCCCCAGTCCTACAACAACCACCATAACTCGATCTTGCTCGACTTTGTAAACAATGCGATAGCGTTGTCCAACGGCTCGGATGCTGCGAAATCCAGATAAGTTATCAACAAGTGCTTTGCCTTGCTTCTCTGGTTCAATTTTGAGTTTATCAATGCGATCGCGCAGTTTCTCCTGTTCTCGTCTATCTTTGACTTCCGCCAACATTTCCAGTGCCAGCGGCGTAAGTTGGATGTCGTATTCGATTGAATTTGCTTCGCCTTTCATAGTCCCAGTTTGGCTTTAGCATTTTCCCAGGAAACCGTTTTGCCTTCGCGTGCTTGGGTGATGCTTTGGCGCAGTTTGGTAACGAATTCAATATCGGTGAGAATATCCAAGGTTTCCAGGAGTTCAGTCAAATGGTTGTAGCTGATTGCCGCCATAACGGGAACACCATCTTGAGTGATGACGATCGGCTCATCAGTGAGTTCCTGAGGTAGGTTGGGAAGCTGCTGCTGTGCTTGGGCAATGGTGAGTCGTTTCGACATGGCTGTATTGTCAAACTTTATTAAGATTATAGCAATACTAATTTTAAATTTAGCACCTGGGCTCAAATACGGCGAATCAATTAAAAACCCGGTTTCTGAGTAGAAACCGGGTTTTTTAACTGAAATTTAGCGGTTAGCATTTTGCAACTTGACTATTTATTGATCGTAGTTGCCGCCGACGCCGATTTGGGTATTGTAGATTTTGGCATCAGTGATTGTCATATCTTCCATTGAGGCGCCGGATACATCTGCGGTGTTAATGATGGCTGCGGTCAGATTTGCCCGATCGAGGTCTGCGTTATTTAAACTAGCATTGGTCAGAAAAACTGCCGTCATGTTAGCACCCGTCAAATCAGCACCAGTCAAGTCAGCGCCTTCGAGGTTGGCCTGAGACAGATTTGCACCTTGCAAATTGGCCGATCTCAAATCAGCACCGATTAAATGAGCGCCTTTCAAATCCGCTCCTGACAAATCGCACTGAAAACATTGGCCTGTGGACAGCAACTGCTGGACCTGAAGCGGATTTTCGGCGCGGGCGGGGCCAACTAATACTAGGGGAGTAACTAACAGAGTAGCAGCTAAGATATAGCGTTTCATAATCGCTCTTCCTCACTTGATAGGGTGATTAACTTCTTTTATTTATACCTACAATATTAGCATACTTTTTCGCGGAATATGCGAGGGAATTCACAGAATATTTGTAACAGTTGCCCCCGCCTGCTTGGCCACCTAGGACCCTGCTAATTTTCACAAAAATTAACACGCAATTTTTGAGTAATGTTCCTTTCAAAGCCTAACTGGGAATGGGAAGAGGCTAGTATTTCTGAAGGTAGATGTGAAGGGCGATCGCGCCTGATACCATTATAGACCCAAAGGATTAGATTATTTTTAATAAAACTGTCACTTCACTGAGACTTTAGACTTAAAATAGAGATCAGCTTATAATAAAAAAACCTATTGCCAGAACAGTCGCCAGTGTCCTCGACAAGACGACAGCCCCAACCCTTCCCTAACACCAGGGTGCACTCTTTGATAACATCTCACAAAAAACCTTAATGAGCTGTTCTTCAGTAGTATCTTTAAAAACTTAGCTGCTGCAAACAGGTATAGCAGTTCTCAATGTTGGTGAGGTATGCCCTATGCCCTATGCCCTATGCCCTATGCCCTATGCCCTATGCCCTATGCCCTATGCCCGCTTATCAAGCGTGCACCGCACTGTTACTGAGAAAGGCTATAGTGCCTTTCTCAAAACTGGTATACCCCAAGAGCGATCGCCAAAATGAATTAACTATGCTCAAAAACGATTCCTCCAAGTATTTGCCAACCTTAGATCAAGTAATTGACCTAACCCCCTTGACAGTTGCGCCCGATACCCCACTAGCGGAAGTGATTACCCTGATGGGTCAACGACGGGGAAGTTGTCCTTTGGAAACAGAGGCTCCAACAACTATCTACCGCCAACTAACAGCAATCACAACTCCCCTCACCTCAAGCGAACTTCGAGACGTCAGAGGTAGCTGCGTCTTTATCATCCAAAAATCTGCCTCAGCATCTGCTAAAAATGCTCAGTTGCAAGGCATATTTACAGAGAGGGATCTCGTCGATCTGATTGCGTCAGGCAAAAACTTAAAAGGTGTGAAAATCGCAGAGGTAATGAGTCAACCAACAACGACTCTCACAAAATCTCAGGCTCAAGATATTTTCAGCGCCCTAATTCTGATCCGCCAACAAAAAATTCACCACTTACCAATATTAGACAATACAGGTCAACTCCTAGGAGTAATTACCCCCGAAAGCATTCGCCAAGCTATGCTGCAACCGGCCAATATCTTGAAAATGCGATCGGTGAAAGAAGTAATGACAACTCAAGTCATTCAAGCACCAGTTACAGCCTCAGTCATCAGCTTAGCCGAGTTGATGGCGAAACACCGCGTTAGCTGCGTGGTAATTACAGAAAAAACAGGCTCACTAATCAATTCGCAATTCCCAATTCCCCTAGGCATCGTCACAGAACGAGATATTGTCGAATTTCAAGCTTTAGATATAGATTTGTCAAAAACGATCGCCCAAACAGTGATGAGTACCCCCTTATTTAGTCTCAAGCCAGAAGACTCACTGTGGGTAGCTCATCAAGAAATGCAGCAGCGTTTAATCCGCAGGTTGGTAGTAACGGGTGTACAGGGAGAACTCCTGGGAATAGTTACCCAAACCAGCTTGCTGGGCGTACTTGACCCGATGGAAATGTCCGGCATCATCGATGTTTTACACGCTTGTGTCGAAGCACAAACTAGCGAATTGCAAAAAGCGATCGCCTCCCTCAGCTTGACTAACGCCCGATTGGAAAGCGAAATTGCTACTCGCGAAGCGGCTGAGGCGAGGCTCCGTCTTTTAGAATCGGCTGTAGTTAACGCCAATGATGCGATCGTGATTATGGATGCGGGATCTACCGATATCTCCGACCCTACCATTATCTACGTCAACGAAGCTTTTACCCAAATGACGGGCTATCTTCCCGAAGAAATCGTCGGACAAACCCCTAGTTGTCTGCGCGGGCCAGACAGCGACAGCGCCCAAGTCGCCAAAATTCGCCGTGCTTTCTCTCGCCGCGAACCCCTGCGCTTGGAATTGATTAACTACCGCAAAGATGGTTCGACTTATTGGGTGGAACTTAACAGCGTACCTGTTGCTAATGAAGCCGACAAGCTTACCCACTGGGTATCTGTGCAGAGGGATATTAGCGATCGCAAGCTGATGGAACAAGCCTTTTTTCAGGAAAAAGAACTCGCTCAAGTTACTCTACAATCGATCGGCGACGCCGTAATCGCCACGGACGCTGGGGGCTACATTTCTACCCTCAACCCAGTTGCCGAAAAACTCACAGGTTGGTTAACTTCGGAAGCTAAAGGTTTGCCCCTCGCCACCGTGTTGAACATAGTTGATGAAACGAACCGCACGCCGATCGAAAATATCGCTCAAATCGCATTGTCCGAAGGATTGATCAGCGACGAAGGACAGAACAGTTTATTAATTGCCCGTAACAACCGTGAATTTGCGATCGATCATTGTGTCGCCCCCATCCACTATCGCAACGGCGAAATCATCGGGGCTGTCGTTGTCTTTCGAGATGTTACCCAAGTGCGCACCCAAGCGCGCCAACTCACCTGGCAAGCCACCCACGATGCCCTGACTCAATTAGTCAACCGCCGCGAATTTGAGTACCAGCTAGAACACGCCTTGCACAGCGCTCAAGGTTACGGCATAGAACACGTTATGCTTTACCTGGATCTCGATCGCTTCAAAATAGTCAACGATACTTCTGGCCATATCGCCGGCGATGCCTTGCTACGACAAATCAGTCAGCTATTTAAAAGTATTATTCGCAAAACAGATACTTTGGCACGTCTCGGCGGCGATGAATTTGCCGCCCTTCTATATAACTGTTCTCCTGAAGGCGGATTGGAAGTTGCCGAAGCGCTGCTGCAAGCCATTCGAGGGTTCCGCTTTGTCTGGGAAGATCAAACTTTTTCGATCGGCGTTAGCATCGGTTTGGTGGCAATTAATCCCCAGATAGCATCGGCATCTGCACTTTTGAGTGCAGCCGATATTGCTTGCTATGCTGCTAAACATAAAGGTCGCGATCGGGTGCAGGTTTATCAAGCGGGCGATCTAGAATTGGCCAAACAACACGGGGAACAAGAGTGGGTAGTGCAGATTAATCAAGCCCTAGAACATCATCGTTTTCGCTTGTATTCTCAGCCGATCGTACCTTTGCTCAATTCTCACACCACCGCAGTACACTGCGAAATCCTGCTCCGCCTCCAACCCGAAAACGGTCAGTTGGTGTTGCCGATGGCCTTTATTCCAGCGGCGGAACGGTACAATTTAATGTACGCGATCGACCGTTGGGTAATTCGCACTTTATTTAGCAATTTGTCAAAAATATTCACCACCAATTCATCAGCTAATTCATCGGTCTACAACCCAGCCAGAGACAACGATATAAAAGATAGTATGTTATCGAATAAAGTTGCCTTGCCGGCTTTATCTCCCCAGCCTAATTCCCAAGCCTCAGTTACCAATAGTCCCAGCCTGTATTCTATCAACCTTTCTGGGGCTAGCATCAACGAAGAAAAGTTTATTGAGTTTATTTACGAACAGTTTTATACCTCTAAAATACCACCGGAAATCATCTGCTTTGAAATTACAGAAACCGTGGCGATAGCTAATCTCAGCAAAGCAGCCAGCCTGATTGAAAAACTGAAGCAACTCGGCTGTATGTTTGCCTTAGACGACTTTGGCAGCGGGATGTCTTCCTTTGCTTACTTGAAAAATTTGCCCGTTGATTTTATCAAAATAGATGGCAATTTTATTAAGAACATTGTTGATAATCCCATCGATATAGCTATGGTGGAAGCTATTACAAAAATTGCTCACGTCATGGGGATTAAAACCATTGCTGAGTATGTGGAAACTGCGGCAATTATGGATAAGTTGAATGAACTTAGGGTTGATTATGCTCAAGGTTATTATTTTGGCAAGCCTCAACCTTGTAATTTAGACTATCCTAATTTAGAGGGAAAATTGGGAGAGTTTTCCGTTAATTTGCTAGGTTTTGAAACACAACTTGCTTCTTAAATGGTTTTGCGTATACGACTTTAGTCCTGATGACTTCATCCACGAAATTACGTCATCCGCAAGCGTTGCGAAGGATCTCTTATGGGCCCCAGATGCTTGCGCGTCCGGGTTCAGCATGACAGTTGACATGGTTTTGCGTATACGACTTTACTCAGGATGACGTCATCCACGAAATTACGTCATCCTGAGTAAAGCGAAGGAGCTCAGGAGTTACTCCAAAAATGGTTTGATCCCCTATTGGTAGGGGTAAGGTGCTCCTCGGCGCACCCTACAAATGTTGACCTACTTACGATCGCCATTTTCCGCAGCTTCAATATACTGGCTGTCTAAGAGAAAAGCACCTTTTGCAAAGCGAATGCCCCAATAGCCGGGACGCCGATCGAGTACAATACCGACCTCACCGATCGCAATTACATTAGCAGACCGCAGCATCGGCATCGGTTCGGCAGTTTTCACGTAGGGCGGCATCGCCACAACTCGAACTTTTTGACCGACAGTAAATTCTTTTTCCATGACTTTTACTTCCTTGGCTTTAACTATAGCATCGCGGAATTGGCCCGATTAGATTAAAATCCAAGAGCCTAAAGCGCTGAGATTCTTCGCAACGCTCAGAATGACACACAGACTTAGACGATCGCCCGTAACACCCGATACCGATCGCGCTACAATTATCGATCGGGATAGAAACAGCCGATCGGTATGTTATAGAAGAGGTAGGGGATAATTGCTATGGCTACAAGTCGTCGCATTGAGCGCGTAGCTTCAATGATTAAGCGGGAAGTCAGCCTGATGTTGCTCAACGGCATTAAGGACGATCGAGTCGGTGCAGGTATGGTTAGCGTTACCAATGTCGTTGTTGCAGGAGACCTTCAGCACGCAAAAATCTTTGTCAGCATCTACGGTAACGATCAGGCCAAGGCCGAAACTATGGAAGGCTTGAAATCCGCTACCGGCTACGTCCGCAGCCAGTTGGGCCACCGCGTGCAACTCCGCCGCACCCCAGAAGTGCTATTTCTACAAGATGATTCTTTGGAACGTGGCGATCAAATGCTGATCCTGCTGAACAAGCTTTCTCAAGAACGCAAACCGGGTCTTTTTGATGATGAAGAATTGACCGATGATGATCGAGATGACGAGGATGATGATTTAGAAGCAGACGAGGATTAGTTTCCGAAGTCATTAGTTATTGGTTATTGGTTATTTGTTGTTTGCGATCAATGCCCAATTCCCGATGCCCCATTCCCCATTCCCCATTCCCCATTCCCCCATTACCAATTCCCCATTCCCCATGATTGACAATCTTTCCTTACCAGAACTGGTCGCTCAAATGTTTGTGGTGCGCGCTTCTGGGTTCCTGTTCGACCACCAAATACGCTATCCCGCATGGGAACCAACGGCCGACAAACTCCGCTATTACGTGGAAAATCTGGGCGTTGGTGGTGTGATTTTGGCGGGGGGAAGTGCTGCGGAATTGGCAGTTCGATCGCACCAATTGCAGTCTTGGGCACAATGTTATCAAAGAGTTCCGCTGCTGTTGGCCGCTGATATTGAGGAAGGTGTTGGCCAACGGTTTGCGGGGGCGACTTGGTTCGGGCCACCGATGGCAATTGCTGAAATTGCTAGGAAAAATCCCGAGTTAGCCACTCGCTATGCCGAACAAATGGGCTCTGTCACTGCGATCGAAGCTAGGGCGATCGGTCTAAATTGGGTGCTCGCCCCAGTAGTTGACGTTAACAACAATCCCGACAATCCCGTGATTAACGTCCGCGCTTTTGGCGAGACACCCGAAATTGTCGGCAAATTGGCTAGTGCTTTTATTCGGGGCGCTAGCGCACACCCGGTTTTGACTACAGCCAAGCATTTTCCCGGCCACGGCGACACCGCCGTTGATTCTCACTTGGAATTGCCGATTTTGCCACATTCGCCAACTCGATTGGCCCAGGTTGAGTTGCCTCCTTTCGTTGAGGCGATCGCCAATGGAGTCGATGCTGTAATGAGCGCCCACTTGCTGATTCCGGCTTGGGATGCCGAATTTCCGGCTACTCTTTCTCGCAAAATTTTGATGGGGAAACTCCGCCAAGAGTTGGGATTTCAGGGTTTGATCGTGACGGATGCTTTGGTGATGGGCGCGATCGCCAATTTTGATCGAAGAGGGTATGGCGCTAATGAAGCTGCTGTTTTGGCCGCCGAGGCTGGTGCTGATGTTTTGCTGATGCCGCTTGACCCGGAAGGGGCGATTCTGGCTGTCTGCGATGCTGTCAATCGAGGGCGAATCGACATAGCACAAATCAAGGAATCTGTCAAGCGAATTTGGGCAGCAAAAGTCAAAGTTGGTTTGGCGATTTCTGACCCCCCCCAACCCCCCAAGGCTGTTTCATTCTCAGACAAACCAGATCTTTGTAGGGGTAGTGCCCCCGTGCCTACCCCCCCCAGCAACGAGGGCAACCACGGGGGGATTGCCCCTACAGGCATTTGTGCGATCGGGAACCTGAGTTTGCTAGCTACAGCAGAGGCAAGAGCAACGGCGGCCGATATTTTGCGAGATTCGTTGAAATTTGGCGGCGAGCTACCTTTACAGCCGAAAAAACCCGACCAGAGCCAACTTTTGCGGAATTTGATTGTGGTGGACGATGTTTTGGGATGTGAGTTTTTGGGAAATCACACTCCGGCGATCGCCCTGCCCTCACGGTTTGGTTACGAATTGCAACTAATTGACGATCGCACCAGTTCGATCGCTGACAATACAAATGCAGAGCCGAGTTGTGATTTAGGAGTTAATTTAAGAAGACCGACATTGCTGCAAGTTTTCATTCGTGGCAATTGCTTCCGAGGTAGTGCTGGTTTGACCGAAGCAGCTCAAGATTGGTTTAAGCAATTATTAAAAACAGGAGAACTCCAAGCCGTGCTCATCTACGGCAGCCCCTACGTTTTAGACCAGTTTTTGCCGCACCTGCCTCCGACTATTCCCTATATATTTTGTTACGGGCAGATGCCGACAGCCCAGGCGATCGCCCTAGAATTGCTGTTTGGCATTGACAGAATGGCTAATCCTTGAGTTTGCCTACCCCTACGCATACTCTGTGATGCCCTCAAGTCTCGCCCAACCCTCGCCCAGGGCCCCCCTGTTGTTTGCGCCGTCGCGCGGCCAGAGCGCACTATTCCCCCCTCCCCATTATGAAAACTTTTATTAAGTAAAAGTTGAGCAAACAGTATATCCGTATACAGAAAAAAATTAATAGACGAATATGTAAATTTGAACTATATTATTACTAGGGCAATAAAATTTTTTAGCAAAACCTTGAGGGCGCATTATGATTCACTCACCTATCAAAATCGCATACTCTTTAGATCTCATTCAGGATGAAGCACGCCATCTCGTCCACGAGGGCGTCTTGAGCCGGCAACAGCCGATCTACACGCTCTGCCAATTCATCCCGCCCCGCGAATGGGCTTGTGTTGAAGGAGAACTAGAAAAATGTGACTTCTTGCTGCGCGATCGCATTGCCGACCTGATCGGTTCTGAAGATTGGGACAATGACTAAAGTTTGCCCTTCAAAACTCGATCGTTAATTGCCGATTGTGTTACTCACTGTCAAAAGTAGATGATATCAAAGAGGGTGTTTGCTGCCCATGCTGTTGACAGTAGAAGCTGCAACAAGTAGTGCAATCTAGATTTGAAATCTCTAACTTTGTGTCACCTTGCTCCTACTCGCACTCACTGTAGGATCGGGTGTTTTTTTTTGCTGACTTTTTCCGGGAGTAGAAATTGTCAAATTAGCTCAGCAAAGACTCTCGATGCTTTAATCCTCGGAGTTTTCGGTACCCAATTTTTCCAACTGGGCCCTAAGCGCGGCCATGAGTTCCGTTAATTCTTGAATCTCTTCTAGCTGTGCGTCGGGTACAACCGACTCAGGGGGAGTACCTGCGGATGAATCCGATTGTTTTTCGGAGCCACATTCGCCCGGTTTAGAGAAAATAGTATCTACAAAATTCCGAGCTTCTCGATCGGTCATTTCTCCTTTTTCCAGCAATTCGTCAGCGAGGAGGCCTAAATCTGACTGCAATTTACCCAGATTTTCCGATCGCTTCACAGGATCTTGCAATGTTTCAATTAAAAATGACGTTGCGCCTAAAGTTAAGTGAAATCCTGTTTGCAGTATTTGAGGTAGTTTGTCGGAATTCATTAAAAAATGCCCCTACAACGTTTTTCGGAGTTGTTGATTCAGGAGTTCCAGCAAGCGGGACGGGGCTGGCCAAATCCTAGGATAGATGCGAATCCGTCGATCGCGATCGCCCGAATCACGAAAAATACCTCTTTGGCGGGATGGCTTTCTGTTCAAATCATATCAATCATACCATTACTTGCTAAATTGATCCATGTCAAGTATAAATTTTTGTTACAAAATCGCTCAATCTGGGATCTTCAGGTTAAGCACCGATTAAGCAGTCCTGGACGCACTAACAACCTAATTATGTCATTCTGAGGGTCGCGAAGAATCTCAAACCCTTGCAACATCATTACAATGCGTGCACCTACTAAGGGTACAGTGCTTCGCCCGTGGAAGGATCAAATACAAATAGTTGATTAAAATCAAGCTGTACTGTTAGTCGATCGCCCGATCGCAAGCGAACACTCGCAGGTATCAGCACCTGTACAGTAGTTTCTCCATCCAACAGCGGTAAACTCGCCCGGATTAAAGTCTCTCGCCCCAAGGGTTCCACAACTTTTACCTCTACTTCAAGAGGCACTTTTTCTAAGGCCCAAAGATCGCTGTTTAAATCATCATTTTCTGTCGTTGATTTGGGAAAAACTTCTATGTGTTCAGGACGAATTCCCAAATCAAATCCTTGTCCTTCTCTCGGCTGCAATTTTTTCTGAATAGACGGCGGACAAGCTAAACATTGATGTCCTACTTGAAAAGATCCGTTAGCATAAATTGTCGGCAAAATATTCATAGCCGGATTGCCTAAAAAAGTCGCAACCATCCGATTCGCTGGTTTAGCATAAATGCTATGAGGGTCTCCTATTTGTTGAATAACACCGCGATTTAAAACAACAATTTTATCCGCTAAAGTCATCGCTTCCACTTGGTCGTGGGTGACATAAATTGTAGTAATTCCTAGCCGTTGATGGAGTAGTTTGAGTTCGGCTCTAGTGTCGTCTCGCAGTTGAGCATCGAGGTTAGAAAGCGGCTCGTCCAAGAGAAATACTTTGGGCTCGCGGACGATCGCCCTTCCCAAGGCCACCCGCTGCTGCTGTCCGCCTGATAGCTGTTTGGGCTTACGGTTGAGGAGGAGGTCGATCGAGAGCGATCGGGCTACAGTTTCCACTCGTTCTTGAATTTTTGATTGCTCAACATTCCGCATCCGCAATCCAAAAGCCAGATTTTCTGCGACTGTCATATGCGGGTAAAGCGCATAATTTTGAAATACCATTGCGACATCCCGCTGTCGGGCCGGAATATTGTTAACTAAATTATCTCCAATATAAAGATTGCCGGAAGTTGCCGTTTCTAAACCTGCAATTGTCCGCATAATTGTAGATTTACCGCAACCGGATGGCCCTACTAATACCCAAAATTCGCCATCCGGGATTTTGAAACTAATGTTTTCGATCGCGGTGACGTTTTGGTAGCGTCTGGTAATATTTTCTAAACGAACGTTGGCCATTTTTATTAGTTAGTAGTTACTGGTTATTAGTTATTTGTTAGTGGTTTTTACATTGGGTCTTGGGAAAGCTTGTCTAATTCTAAAACAGTGCGGTCTAATTCTTCAACGATCGGCGTTGATTCAGCTTGGCGGAATGCTTCTACTAAAGAACGATAATACCAGAGAGAACCTTCTTTGCCACCTTTGAAGCGTTCCCAAACAGTATCGCCTAATTGACGACAATCTTGGAGGATCGATCGGGCATTATAAAGTTTATCAGCAGCCGAGACTAATCTGATGGAGTGAGAAGCCGTGAGAATGTGGGCGATGTAGGCTTCTTTTCGCTGCCGCCAAGGGGGTTTCGGCGTGATGTCGCTGTCTGTACAGCCGTCTACAATAGCCGTCACTGTATCGCCAAAGCGTCGGCGAATGGCTTCGCGGATGGTGGGCCCGCCGCAATCTTCGATCGCATCGTGAAGCAAAGCTGCGATCGCCTCATCTTCCGAAGCCCCGTACTCTAAAGCTATACTAGCAGTGCCCAACAAATGGGCGATGTAAGGAACGCCAGAGCCCTTGCGGACTTGGGTAGCGTGTAATGAGGCGGCATAGATGAGAGCTTCCGAAAATCGGTTTGATAGTATCATTGAAGTTGAGTCTTTGTTGGGTAAAATTATTTTTTTCTCAATTGGCGATCGTCTAGGGGCCGATCGATCGGGTAACTTTGATATCCCATCTACAATCGATCGCACAAAACCCGTCGCCCTCCCATGTAGCAAAATCCATCAGATTTAAAACTCTTTCTCTTCCCCTTATCCAAAAGTGAGGTCATCACCATGACAGCTACTCTAATCCTAACACCAACTCCTGAACAAGTACAAGACTCATCTGAGCAAATACAACCCAAAAAAGTCACATCTCTCGAAGAATTTTTAGTCAAGCCTGCTGATAGAATGGAATGGGTTGATGGTAACTTAGTAGAGAAAACAGGAATGACATTCAAACACGGTCTAGCTCAATCTAAATTATCTACATCCTGGAGAAATTACAAAAATTCCAGCGGACAGGGAGGAGAAGTTATTACAGAAGTCCTTTGTCGCACAGCCAAGCAGGGTCGCCGTCCCGATGTCGCTTACATTACTCCTGAACTGCTGCCACCAGGCAATTTTACAGCATTTTCCCAAAGTTTCCCACTCATTGCGGAAATTGCGTCTCCCGAAGACAGTGCCGAAGAATTATTCGCGAAAGCTCAAGAATATTTAGAATCAGGTTGTTTAGAAGTCTGGCTGCTATTTCCTGAAGCGAGATTAATCTTTGTAAATGCAGGGAAAAACAGGCTTTTGTTTAATGCAGATGAAGTGGTTAACACTCAAACGGTACTTGCAGGTTTTAGCGTAGCCGTCAGTGAAATATTAGCATAAAAAACTTGCCAAAAATGCCAGATTATGAAATAATCTAGAATATTGCAATGTCCAACTACAGCGACCTACAAAAATAAAAATATAATGGATAGATTCAGAGTAGAAGTTATTTCTCAAACACCAAATCCTCAGCAAGTAATTTATGCTGCCCTCCATCAAGACTATACTGAGAATTTCGTATTTGACGAGCGCGATTCCTGGCCCTCAGACGAAGAATGCGGCGAAATAATTGTGAAGCGGCTCTTAGCGGGCGATCGCGGGCATTACGGCCCCTTAGAGCACCCCCAAATTATCTTTAATTGCGGCTACTTTCCCCACAGTGTCATGCAGCAAGCCAGAACACATCGTGTAGGAGTATCATTTGATGTGCAATGTCTTGCTGCTGATACCGCAATCACTTTTGTTGATTGCGAGGGAAGTGCTGGCAAGAAAAATTTGAGCAAAACAATTGGAGAACTGTATGACCTTTGGACGAATGGGGAAAAAGCGATTCGTTCTCGGTCTATTCGAGGTCGAAATGGTGAACCGCCAGGCGAATATCGTCGTGACTGCAAGCAAAGAATCCGTAAAATGCGCTTGCGAGTTTTAAATGAAGAAACTGGCTTGTTTGAAGTGGGTCATATCAAAGATGTCATGTGTAGCGGTATTCAACCCGTTTATAAAGTTACATTGGAGGATGGCAAGACTTTAGAGTGTACTACCAATCACCGTTTATTCACCGCAAACGGTTGGCAAACCATGAAAGATGCGGTTGGATTGACAACCAACGCAGATGGCAAAGTCGTTAGCATAGCCAAAAACTCCTATGTGATGTGCAATGGTTTATCAGTAACGGACGATCGGCTTTACACAGACAAATCATGGCTAGAAGCCCAAATCGCCAAAGGATTAACTATCAAAGAAATTGCTGGTTTATCGGCTTGCTCTATTGCTACGGTTAAAGTATGGATTAATAAGTTTGAGTTGTCTTTAAGATGCTCAATTCCAGGTCATCTTAACAATCACAAACCTGGGAATTACGATCCTAATGCCCTCTATCGCAACAAGGCTTGGCTGGTAGAGCAACTTAATCAAGGACTGCACGCCGATGAAATAGCGACTTTAGCTAACTGTTCAATTGAGGCGGTCAAAAAATGGGTCTATGCTTATGGATTGTCTCTAAATAAGCGAAAACCTGGAAGAGATGAACCTTGGAATAAAGGCAAAGGAGGTTATCAACTTAACCTCTCTGAAGAAAGCCACCAGAGACGACTGGAAAATGCAAAAATTTACACGCGAAGAGGCGCTGAGTCTAATTTTTGGAAAGGTGGTACTTCTACGGAGCGAGAATTAATTGGCACTTGGACGCGGCAAATTGCGCCCCAAGTCCATAAAAAGTTTGATTGTATTTGCCAGAAATGTGCTGTCAGAGGTGGTTCTCTTCACGCCCATCACTTAATACCAGTTTTTGCAGATCTATCTCTTGCTTATGATTTTGATAATCTAGTGACTTTATGCAAAGACTGTCACGAATATATTCATCAAAACAACTTAGAGCTTGAATTTGCTCGAGCTTATTCGCCAATATTAGAGCCTCAAAATTGGCAAGTCAAGCCAAAGCAAACAGGGAGAAAATTACGTGCTCATCCCGTAAAAGTCAAGAGTGTTGAATATGTTGGCGAACAAATGACTTATGACCTAGAGGTGGATGGTGAATGGCATAATTTCGTTGCTAATGGTTTAGTAGTACATAATTCCCTGCGCTATACAGGAAATCAATTTTTGGATGCAGCAACCGGCAAGAAAGATATAGAAGATATTTTTTACCTGCGTCCAGTAGATTATTATACAGACCGTGAAGGCAAAAAATACTACTATTCTCCCGAACAAAGACAAAAAGATTTAGAATGGTGTCTAGAAGCCGCTAAACGTTACAAAATAGACTTCGACGGCGGAATGTCCGAAGAACACGCCAGAGGAAAATTACCCTTTGATTATCGCCAGCATTTTGTAGTCAGCTTCAACTTAAGGTCTTTCCTACATTTTGCCGACTTGAGAAACAAGAAAAATGCTCAACTAGAAATTCAAAAACTCTGCGAAATGATGTGGCCTCATTTTGAGAATTGGGCCCCCGCCATTGCTAAGTGGTACACAACAAATCGTCTGGGAAAAGCAAGGCTAGCCCCGTAATAATTGCGAGCATCGAAATTATTCATCTCCCTCTTCTCCTCCTCTGCGTCCTCTGCGCTCTCTGCGGTTAAATCATTCCGATAAAACTGAAATTGAGAGCACTAAAAACTTTGCTGTATAAGCATTCTTCCTTCTACTTTCCAAACAAGATGAAATTAAAAATCCTCCAACTCCATGAACTAGCCATAATTCCCAAATACGCCCATGAATATGATGCTGGACTCGACTTATTTTCCATAGATGAAATAGAAATTACTCCGGGAGAAAGCCAGTTAATTCATACAGGTATATCAATAGAATTACCTGAAAAAACAGAGGCTCAAATTCGTCCCCGAAGTGGTTTAGCTCTCAAGCACAAAATCACTGTACTCAATGCACCAGGAACCATAGATGAAGGCTATCGAGGCGAAATCGGAGTAATCTTAATCAATCACGGTCAAACTTCCTTTAAAGTCACCAAAGGAATGAAAATTGCTCAAATGGTAATAGCGCCAGTAATTCGCGTGGAAATTGAAGAAGTTAAAATGTTAAGTTCCAGCTCTAGGGGAGATAATGGATTTGGCTCGACAGGAATCTCGCAATAAATTCCTCGTCTCAATACAGTTCTAATTCTCAGTTCTAATTCTACATTTTCAATGGAAAATACACCAGACAACTACGAACCCCCTCACAGACCAACTTGGGACGAATACTTTTTAATGTTGGCAAAATTGGCCGCAACTCGATCGACTTGTCTGGCTTTTCCCGTAGGTGCGGTAATAACTAAAGATCGGCAAATTTTAGCCACGGGTTACAACGGTTCGCCATCAGGTTCAGCACACTGTACGACTCAAGGCTTCTGCTATCCTGGTTTGAGTAGTTGCGACGCCAGCAAAACTTTACCTTCGCGGGCGGTTCATGCTGAAGCAAATGCGATCGCCCAAGCAGCCAAACATGGTATATCTACTGCTGGGGCTAGCATTTACGTCACCTTAGAACCCTGCATCTATTGTTTGAAATTAATCATTTCCGCTGGAATTCGGGAAGTGTTTTACGAAACGACTTTTAACAGCGGCGAAAAAGCTGCTTTGAGAGATACTTTTATCAGTGAAGGTATTGTTGAGTTCAACCAAATTCAGCTATCTGAAGTTACAGCAAAAAAGGCGGCTTTATTTCTGTTGAATCCTACTTCTGTGCCCAAAAAATCAGTGTAGGATCAATCCTCCCCGTGGTTTCCGCAGCCAAAGGACACAACAGTGTTGTGTCCCTACAAATGATATTTATTTTACCATTTGTAGGAATATCGCACTGCCATGTTATTACAAAAAATAGGGATGGCAATTAACAAAAAACGGTGCTTAGCGCAGCCAAAGGACACAACAGTGTTGTGTCCCTACAAATGATATTTATTTGCCATTTGTAGGGACACTCAAGCGTGCCCATTGGTGTCAACTTAAGCCTGAAAGCCCTGAGAAATCTGGTTTTTACCTGAGTCTAGATCCCCCTAAATCCCCCTTGAAGAAGGGGGACTATGATCGGACTCCTGTCCCCCCCTTCTTAAGTGGGGAGTAGGGGGCAAGAATGCGGGGGGATCTAGATTTAATAGTCAAACAACAGTCTCTGACTGGGTTTGACCTTAAGTTGACACCTATGGGCACGCTTGAGTGTCCTGAAGCCCGCGTGATACAAATGATATTTATTTTACCATTTGTAAAGACACGGCACTGCCGTGTCCTTACAACAAATAGAGATGGCAATTAACCAAAAACTGTCCTTACAAATTGTGAATACCGTGTAGTTCGATCAATCAAACTCATTCACAACTTGCAAATAGTCGATCGCCGCATCTATCCTAGAAGAATACTTAAAAGCAAACTGATCGAACCAAAATCCCTCATCGGAATTCTTATTTAAATTCTTCAGCCAAACTTGAGCTTGTCTCACTTTCTCTCGGTGCGTTTGTACGTGGGACTGTTTCTGTACAACTTTTTCGGCTGGTGGCTGTTCCTGTTTAGCAAGCTCTTGAGCTTTATTTTGTGCTTCGTACTCAGCCTTAAGCTGTTCCTGTTTAGCAACTTCCTGAACTTGATCTTGTGCTTCGTACTCAGCCTTAATTTGAGCTAAATCACTGTCAAAAGTACCATAATCCAAAGTTTCACCGACAGTTTTAATTGTTTGACTTGAGGGGAACCATACTTGTTGGCCCGACGGTTCTGCTTTCACTGTCGGCTGGCTTTTCAACTGGGCAGATTTTTTTTGAGATTCTTGATATTCAGCCCTAAGTTCAGCTAACAAACGATCGATCGATTCCATAACTTCACCCCCCCTAAATAATGCTTCTGGGCTAGCGGGCACAAATACAGTCCCATTGAACTTCACCCCCCTACTCAATCAGTTATTGCATTCAACAATACTTCCGTCAGGGTCATTCCTTCCATATCGTCGATCGTTACAGTATCAACGATATCAAATTTAGCCCCGGCGCTTTGCAGTTCGTCATCCAATATCTTGAGAAACTTGGTAGCTTCCGGCGCATTTCCTACTTGAATGAAAGAAATCGCCAACTCTTCATCTCGATCGAGCTGACGCGAAGCCTCTATAATCGTTTTCATCACTTCTTTGCGATCGTCCGGTTCTCCGTCAGTCACCACTAATATTGTTTCCCCATTTTGCTTCGTCTGACTGGATTTTTTTCGCTGAAAATAACTGTTCAGAGCATCTTGCAAAACGGCCGCCAAATTCGTAGTGCCCGAAGGTTCATTTTCAGAGAAAATTTGCACGACTTTAGCTGCTGTTACATTGTCGTACCGTTTGAAGCGACCGGAAAATAGATAAACTGTTATGCCGTCAGGATCGAGTTCTTCGCATTTATAGGCTAGTGCGATCGTCGATTCTTGCATAAGAGCCCACCGACTTTTACCGCCCATCTGGTCCTTCGTGTACATACTGCCACTTTTGTCAATGATGATGGTATAATCGCGGTTCTGAAGCATAAAATTTTTCCTGTTAACTAAGTCTTTCCAAACAAGAACAAAACCAGCGAGCAGAAGCTGTTGAGCCTGAGTTGCTCGCTGCGTTTTTCAGTTGATTTGCGATCGAACTAAGCCGAATTTAAGCCGCAACTAAAGCATCCTTAAGTGGCTTCCAGCTAAAAACTCGATCGCCCCCCATCTCTACTGCTATTTTAACTCGCGGTTCCAGAGTCGGCAAAACAGTCAAATATTCAACTTCCTGACTCGACAAAATCTGCCCTTCAATAATCCAAAGCACCAATCCTTTTGCTTTTGGCGGCAAATTATCTAATTGAGTCTTCAACATCGGCGGCACGTAATATGTATAACCCACAGCCGCCTCATTGCCAATAGTTTTCTTGCCCAAATGCGGCGGCCGCACCCCGTGAACCCCCGTCAAATACATCGCCAAATCGCCCAAACCCCGGGCCGTAATGTTGTACGCACCGTAGCCCGCAGCCCTCAGCCGGCGCAGGTAGCGCCCCTCAAATCCTCCCTCCAAGGGAACGTACAGGGCCAGAGACCCCGACTTTTCCAAATCCCGAATCATGTCCGAGCCTGTCGTAATCAATCCCATAAATTTGTGTTCCCTGCTGTATCAAATTTGGTCGATCGCCCAAGTGCGAGCTCAAATTATTATAAATCTTTAAGCTGAGTCAAAAAAATCCGATCGAGGCCTTGACAAATTGCCAACACATCATCTACTGTTAGAGATCGTTGCCGTAAAGGATACTGAGTGGCTTGCTACTCAAGTCCAGGCACAAAAAAGCAAGATCGAAATAAATCTCGGAGACACAACAGCTAGAAGCCTGTGAATCTCAAAACTTGCAAGACTTCCACAAGCTCGCTCCCAAATTTAAAATTCTAATTTTAAACACCGAGTCAGGCTGTTGGTTGATAACAGTTAATTGCGGAAGCATTGAAATAAATGTTTCTGCACAAGAGCAAGCGGATTGACGTAAACTTCGCAATCCGAAACCTCTTGCGTAAATAAAAGGAAAAAAATCCGTGTCTGTAGGCATTCTTGGCACAAAACTAGGCATGACTCAAGTGTTTGACGAGCAAGGGAGAGCAATCCCCGTCACCGTCATACAAGCAGGGCCTTGTACAGTAACTCAAATTAAAACAAAACCAACTGACGGCTACAGTGCCGTTCAAATTGGATACGGCGATGTCAAGCCGAAGGCTCTCAACAAGCCAGAATTGGGACACCTCGGCAAGTCGGGGGCGACTCCATTGCGCCACTTGCAGGAATACCGCTTGGAAGACACCAGTGCTTTTGAATTAGGTCAACAACTAAATGCCGATTCTTTTGCAGCCGGACAAATAGTAGATGTGATCGGTACGAGCATCGGTAAAGGCTTTGCAGGCTTTCAAAAGCGCCACAACTTCAAACGAGGCCCGATGTCTCACGGTTCCAAGAACCACCGCGAACCCGGATCGATCGGACCTGGAACCACCCCCGGCCGCGTCTATCCAGGCAAAAAAATGGCTGGAAGAATGGGCAACGTTCAAGTAACCGTCCGCAAGCTAACAATTGTGCGGGTGGATACAGAGCGGAATTTGCTGCTGATTAAAGGAGCAGTTCCCGGTAAAGCAGGAGCCTTGGTCAATGTTGTGCCTGAGAAAAAAGTTGGGCGGTAGTCAGCAGTCATTAGTCAGCAGTCATTAGTCATTAGTCATTAGTCATTAGATATTGCTGGGCATTGATTTAGTAATAACTAAGAGCTGAGAACTAAGAGCTGAGAACTAACAACTAACAACTAACAACTGACAACAGACGTACCGCCAACAGACAACTAATAACAGACAACTAACAACAGACAAAGGACAAAAGATATGGTTAACTGTGTAGTGCGAAATTGGCAAGGCGAAGAAGTTGGGGAAACAACTTTAGAATTGCGCGTAGCCAAACAAGAAAATGCCTCTCACATCGTTCACAGAGCATTGACGCGACAATTGAATAACGCTCGTCAAGGAAATGCTTGCACCAAAACTCGATCGGAAGTTAGAGGCGGTGGCCGCAAACCTTGGCGTCAAAAAGGAACTGGCCGAGCCAGAGCAGGTTCTATCCGTTCTCCCCTGTGGCGTGGTGGCGGTGTGATCTTCGGGCCGAAACCGAGAGACTTTGAAGTCAAAATGAACAAAAGAGAACGCCGTCTCGCTTTGCGGACAGCATTCTACAGCCGTACAGAAGACTTGATTGTGGTGGAAGAATTTGCAGAGCAATTTCCGAGACCGAAAACCAAAGAATTGCTGAGTGCGATCGCCCGCTGGGGAATCGAACCAGATACAAAAGTTCTGTTAATCTTGCCAGAACCGCAACTAAACGTCTACTTGTCTGGACGCAACATCGAATTGATGAACGTCATCTTGGCAACTTCCCTGAATGTTTATGACGTTCTTGCGGCTGACAAAATTATCGTCACATCGACAGCCATAGCAAAAATTCAGGAGATTTACGGTGAGTAAAATCGATCCCCGCGACTACGCAGATTTGATCCAGCGTCCTATTCTCACCGAGAAAGCTACCCGGATGATGGAATTAAATCAATTCACATTCGACGTAGCCCCCAAAGCGACAAAACCTCAAATTAAAGCTGCAATCGAAGAACTGTTTAAGGTTAAAGTCACCGCAGTCAACACCCAAAACCCGCCGCGCAAAAAGCGTCGAGTTGGCAAATTCGTCGGTTTTAAACCTTGTTACAAGCGAGCCACCGTAACTCTGAGCGACGGAGACTCAATCCGCAAACTCCTATTCCCAGAAGTTTAAAATTTAGGAATAGGTAATAGGTAATGGGTAATCGGTCATCGGTAATGGGTAATAAACAAGGATGAAGGATGAATTCGGACTTCACAAATTCTAATTACTAATTACCAATTACCAATTACCAACTACCAATTACCAATTACCAATTACCAATTACCGATTATCAAATTATGGGCATCCGTTCTTACCGACCTTATACCTCCAGCACCCGCGAACACACCGTCTCGGACTTCGCTGAAGTTACCCGCTCAGAACCCGAAAAGTCTCTAACCAGTAATAAGCACACTAAACAAGGCCGCAACAACCGAGGCGTCATCACCTGTCGTCACCGGGGAGGCGGTCACAAACGCCTTTATAGAGACATCGACTTCCGCCGCGACAAACATAGCATTCCCGCTACCGTCAAGGCGATCGAATATGACCCCAACCGCAACGCCCGCATCGCCCTCCTGTTCTACAAAGACGGCGAAAAACGGTACATCCTTCATCCACTGAACTTAGCCGTCGGTACAGTGATTGTCTCAGGCCCAGACGCGCCGATCGAAATCGGCAACGCCCTACCCCTGAGCAACATCCCCCTAGGTACTGCTATCCATAACGTCGAGCTAGTACCAGGTAAAGGCGGACAAATCGTCCGTTCCGCCGGCTCCAGCGCTCAGCTAATGGCAAAAGAAGGTAGCTACGTTACCCTCAAACTGCCCTCCGGCGAACAGCGCAAAGTCCGCGCCGACTGCTACGCCACCATCGGTCAAGTCGGCAACATAGACGCCAGAAACATCAGCCTCGGTAAAGCCGGCCGCACCCGTTGGAAAGGCCGCCGCCCAACCGTCCGTGGCTCGGTAATGAACCCGGTAGACCACCCGCACGGCGGTGGCGAAGGCCGAGCTCCCATCGGGCGTTCAGGGCCTGTCACACCTTGGGGTAAACCAGCATTGGGTGCAAAAACCCGACGCAAGAACAAGCGCAGCGACTCTTTGATTGTCCGCCGTCGCCGCAAATCTTCCAAGCGCGGTAAGGGCGGCAGACAAAGTTAGTCATTAGTCATTAGTCATTAGTCATTAGTTTGTATTTTTTGACTAATGACAACTGGTAACTGACAACTGACAACTGACAACTGAACTCATTGGAAAAATCATGTCTCGTTCATTAAAAAAAGGCCCGTTTGTCGCAGACCACCTGATGACAAAAATCGAAAAACTCAACGCCGCTGGCCAAAAGCAACTAATTAAAACTTGGTCGCGAGCATCCACAATCCTGCCCCAAATGGTAGGACACACGATCGCAGTTCACAACGGCAGACAGCACGTTCCCGTTTACCTCACCGACCAAATGGTAGGTCACAAACTAGGAGAATTTTCTCCGACTCGCACCTTTAGAGGTCACGCTAAAAGTGGTGATAAAAAGGCAAAAAGATAAAAGTCATTAGTCATTAGTCATTAGTCATTAGTCATTCAGCTTAGTGACTAAGAACTAAAGACTAATGCCTGGAGACAGAAGACTAATGACTGAGGAAAAAGGACTAATCTCATGGCTATAGATACCACATCCGAAATTAAGGCGATCGCCCGTTACATACGGACATCCCCCTTCAAAGTGCGCCGAGTTCTCGACCAAATTCGCGGCAAAAGCTATCAAGAAGCGCTGATTTTACTCGAATTCATGCCCTACCGCGCCTGCGAGCCGATCGTCAAAGTTTTGCGCTCCGCAGTAGCCAACGCCGAACACAACGCAGGATTGGACAAATCCAAGCTAGTAGTGTCTCAAGCTTACGCAGACCAAGGCCCAGTCCTCAAACGCTTTAGACCCCGCGCTCAAGGTCGCGCCTATCAAATTCGCAAGCCCACCTGTCACATCACTGTGGTAGTAGCTCCGATCGCCGAAAAGTAAACAAGAGCACAGGTAATAGGTAACAAACTCCTAAAAGTTGATTACACAGGTAAATCCAATTACCAATTACCAACTACCAACTACCAAAGAGCAACTTTTATGGGACAAAAAATACATCCAATTGGTTTTCGCCTCGGCATCACCCAAGAGCACCGCTCCCGCTGGTTTGCCGACGCGAGAAACTATCCCGAACTCTTGCAAGAAGACTATAAAATTCGCAAGTACGTCCGCAAAACCCTCAGCAATGCAGGCATCTCCTCGGTCAAAATTGAGCGGAAAGCCGATCAAATCGACCTAGAAGTGTTAACCGCTAGACCGGGCGTTGTCGTAGGCCGCGGCGGAGCAGGCATCGAAACCTTGCGAGTTGGCTTGCAACAGCAACTCGGTAGCAACCGCCAAATCCGCATCAACGTCGTCGAAGTTCAGCGAGTAGACGCCGATGCCACCCTGATCGCGGAATACATCGCTCAGCAACTAGAACGGCGCGTATCCTTCCGCCGAGTAGTCCGCCAAGCCATCACCCGCGCCCAAAAAGTAGGCATCCAAGGCATCAAAATTCAAGTCAGCGGACGCCTCAACGGTGCAGAAATCGCCCGTACCGAATGGACACGCGAAGGCAGAGTCCCCTTGCATACATTGCGGGCAGACATTGACTACTCCTACTGCACCGCTCAAACCATCTACGGCATCCTGGGGATTAAAGTTTGGGTTTTCAAAGGCGAAATTATTCCCGGACAGGAACAGGAGGCTGCACCAAATGCAGCAGTGCCTCGCACCAAACAAAAGCGCCGTCGCCAGCAATTTGAAGATCGATCGAACGAAGGCTAACAGTTAATTGTTAGTTGTTAGCTGTTAATTGTCAATTGTTCCAAACCAATTACCAATTACCAATTACCAATTACCAATTACCAATTACCAATTACCAACTTCCCCAGCCATGTTAAGCCCTAAAAGAACAAAATTCCGCAAACAACAGCGCGGGCGAATGAGCGGTATTGCCACCCGCGGCAACACAGTTAGCTTTGGTGACTTCGCCCTCCAAGCCATCGAACCCGCCTGGATTACTTCTCGCCAAATAGAAGCCGGACGGCGCGCCATGACCCGCTATATCCGCCGGGGCGGCAAAATCTGGATTCGGATTTTTCCCGACAAACCAGTCACCCAGCGCGCAGCAGAAACCCGGATGGGTTCCGGTAAAGGCTCACCTGAGTTTTGGGTGGCTGTCGTCAAACCGGGCCGGGTAATGTTTGAAATTGGCGGCGTTACCGAAGAAACCGCTCGCGAAGCAATGCGTTTGGCCTCCTTTAAATTGCCAATTAAAACCAAGTTCATCTCCCGCGAAGAAGACCAATCATAAGGACACAATTATGTCTTTGCCCAAGATTAAAGAAGCTAGAGATTTAAGCGATGCGGAAGTAGCAGAGCAAATTTTAGCCGTCAAGCGCCAACTAATGAACTTGCGGCTCCAGCAAGCTACGGGCCGCATGGAAAAGCCCCACTTGTTCAAGCACGCCAGACACCGACTAGCTCAATTGATGACTGTTGAACGGGAACGGCAAATCCTTGCTGATTTGGCTTTGGCACAAGAATTAGCCACAGCCAAATCGGAACAAGCAGCATCTGCTGCTGCTCGCGCAACGGCGGCCCCAACCGCAGCAGTCAGCGAAGAGTTAGAAGCAGCCACACCCGCACAATAATCAGTTGCACAACAAAAATAGGTAGCTATGGCAGTTAAAGAACGAGTTGGCGTAGTAGTCAGCGACAAAATGGACAAAACCGTCGTGGTAGCAGTAGAAAACCGCTCCTCCCACACCAAATACGGCAAAATCGTAGTCCGCACCAAACGGTACAAAGCTCACGACGAAGAAAATCAGTGCAAATCCGGCGATCGTGTCCGCATCACTGAAACCCGCCCCTTGAGCAAAACTAAACACTGGATGGTTGCTGAAGTTTTCGGGACAAAAAACGGTTAACAGTTAACAGTTGACAGTTGACAGTTGGCGGTTGACAGTTGGCAGTTGGCAGTAGTAACCAATTACCAATTACCAATTACCAATTACCAATTACCAATTACCAATCACCAATCACCATGATTCAACCCCAGACATACCTCAATGTCGCCGACAATAGCGGAGCACGCAAAATAATGTGCATCCGCGTCTTGGGAGGCGGCAACCGCCACTACGGCGGAGTCGGCGATGTGATCATTGCCGTCGTCAAAGATGCCATCCCCAACATGGCAGTCAAAAAATCAGATGTCGTCCGGGCAGTCATTGTCAGAACCCGCAAAGGCCTGCGTCGCGACAGCGGCATGAGCATTCGTTTTGACGACAACGCCGCCGTCATTATCAACCAAGACGGCAACCCCAAAGGCACCCGCGTTTTCGGCCCCGTTGCTCGCGAACTGCGCGACAAAAACTTCACTAAAATCGTTTCCTTAGCCCCGGAGGTACTTTAAAATGTACGGAAAAAAGGGTAAACCAACTAGCGAACCGCAGCGCCATAGAATGCACGTCAAAGCTGGCGACACCGTTCAAATAATTACTGGCAAAGAGAAAGGTAAAGTCGGAGAAATCTTAAAGACATATCCTAAAGTCAGCAAAGTAATTGTTAAAGGTGTCAACGTCAGAACTAAACACGTTAAGCCCCAGCAAGAGGGAGAATCGGGAAAAATCCTCACATTTGAGGCTCCTATTCACAGCTCAAATGTCATGCACTACTCCGAAAAAGAGAAAGTAGCTAGTCGTGTTTGCTACACCTTTAGCGAAGATGGCCGCAAACTGCGACAGCTCAAAAAAACCGGAGAAATCCTCGATAATTAGTCATTAGTCATTAGTCATTAGTCATTAGTCATTAGTCATTAGTCATTAGCTAACAACAGACAACAGACAACAGACAACAGACAACAGACAACAGACAACAGACAACAGACAACAGACAACAGACAACAGACAATTCCCTGACCACGCCCAGGGACAGTTAAAGAAACCCAAAAACAATGCCAGACAAACTCAAAGTTCTTTACCAAGAAAAGATTGTACCGAAACTGATGGAGCAGTTTAAATATACTAATATCCATCAGGTACCCAAACTCGTCAAAGTCACCGTTAACCGTGGTTTGGGAGAAGCATCTCAAAATGCTAAGGCCCTAGATTCATCTATCAACGAAATCGGTATCATCACAGGTCAAAAACCAGTGGTGACGCGGGCGAAAAAGGCGATCGCAGGCTTCAAAATCCGCAAAGGAGTACCCGTTGGTGTCATGGTGACCCTACGAGCCGATCGGATGTATGATTTTCTCGATCGACTAATCAACCTCGCACTTCCCCGGATCAGAGACTTTCGCGGCATCAGTCCCAAAAGCTTCGACGGACGCGGCAACTACAGCTTGGGCGTGAGAGAACAACTAATCTTTCCCGAAATAGAATATGACAGCATCGATCAAATTCGAGGCATGGACATTTCAATTATCACCACAGCAAACACCGACGAAGAAGGACGCGCCTTGCTCAAAGAAATGGGAATGCCCTTCCGGGACAACTAAGCAGTAGAGTAAGGAGCAAAACATGGCAGCTAACGATACCATAGCAGATATGTTGACGCGCATTCGCAATTCATGCATGGCGCGCCACCAAACAACACAAATTCCAGCTACAAAAATGACCCGTAGCATCGCCCAAGTCCTCAAAACAGAAGGCTTTATCAGCGAATTTGAAGAAGCAGAACCAGAAGGGATAAAGCGACATTTAGTGCTTTCTCTCAAGTACAAAGGCAAAACTCGCAAGCCCATTATCACGGCACTTAAGCGAGTCAGCAAACCAGGACTGCGCGTTTACTCGAACCGTAAAGAATTGCCCAGAGTTTTAGGCGGAATTGGCATTGCCATTATCTCCACCTCAAGCGGCATTATGACCGATCGAGAAGCTCGACGCCAAGGTTTGGGCGGCGAAGTGCTTTGTTATGTTTGGTAGTCATTAGTCATTAGTCATTAGTCAATGGTCATTGGCAACCGACTCAAAAATCAATAACTAAGGACTAATAACTAAAGACTAATCATCCAGGACTAATAACTAAAAACAAAGGACAAAAAACTATGTCGCGAATTGGCAAGCGTCCGATTAGCATTCCCACGAAAGTCACCATCACCCTAGACGGTCAAAAAGTAGCCGTCAAAGGCCCTAAAGGTGAACTTTCACGAGTCATACCAGCAGAAATCCTGATGGGACTCGAAGGCGAGACTTTACTCGTCACGCGCCGAGACGAATCTCGCGTCGCCCGCCAACTGCACGGCTTGTGTCGCACCCTAGTCGCCAACATGGTCGAAGGTGTATCCCAAGGTTTTGTGCGCCGCCTGGAAATTATCGGTACAGGTTATCGGGCCCAGGTTCAAGGACGGAACCTGATTTTAAACGTCGGTTACAGCAAGCCCGTTGAAATGCCCCCTCCAGAAGGCATCACAATGGCAGTAGAAGGCAACACCAACGTCATTGTCTCCGGCATTGACAAAGAACTCGTCGGCAATACAGCAGCCCGCATCCGCGCGGTACGTCCGCCTGAAGTCTACAAGGGCAAAGGCATTCGCTACAGCGGCGAAGTTGTCCGGCGCAAAGCTGGTAAAACAGGCAAAACAGGTAAGAAGTAGACATGAAGCTTACTCGCAAAGAATCAGTCCACCGCAGACACCGCCGCGTGCGACGCAAGGTGTTCGGCACTTCCGAACGTCCCAGGTTAGCGGTATTTCGATCGCAACAGCACATTTACGCCCAAGTCATCGACGACTCCACCCAGCACACTTTAGCCGCCGCGTCAACCCTAGACCCGGAATTAAAGTCAGCTCTCAGTTCGGGAGCCAACTGCCAAGCCAGTGTGCAAGTAGGTCAGTTGATAGCCAAACGCTGTTCCAGCGCTGGCATAGCCAAAGTCGTCTTCGATCGCGGAGGCAACCTCTATCATGGTAGAGTCAAAGCCCTCGCAGAAGCAGCTCGCGAAGCCGGGTTAGACTTTTAGGAAGAAGGAAGTTCGGCAACGGATTATGTAACGGATGTAACGGATATCAGGAAGAAGGAAAAAAGAATCTACAACAAAACTCTTAATTCCTAATTGTTAATTACCGAGTGCTGGCTGCGAGTTACTAATCTTCAATTCCCCAAAGGACAAAACTATGGCAGAACAAAAAGAACAGCGCAACAAGAAAAAAAGTAGCAACAAAACGCGCGAAAAAGAATCCGAATGGCAAGAACGAGTCGTTCAGATTCGCCGCGTTACCAAAGTAGTCAAAGGCGGTAAAAAACTCAGCTTCCGCGCCATAGTCATTATCGGCAACGAACGCGGTCAAGTTGGAGTTGGAGTAGGCAAAGCTAGCGACGTCATCGGTGCCGTTAAAAAAGGCGTCGCTGACGGCAAAAAGCACCTGATTGAAGTGCCCCTCACCAAAGCTAACTCCATCCCTCACCCCATCAACGGTGCTGGCGGCGGAGCCAAAGTCATGATGCGGCCGGCATCTCCCGGAACAGGCGTAATTGCAGGGGGAGCAGTGCGAACTGTTCTCGAACTAGCAGGAGTCCGCAACATCTTAGCCAAACAGCTAGGTTCAGGAAATCCTTTAAACAACGCTAGAGCCGCAGTCAACGCCCTATCAACTCTTCGCACCTTATCCGAAGTTGCTCAAGAGCGCGGAATTCCAGTAGAAAACCTCTACGGTTAAGGGCCTTAGAACGGGACAGTGTAAGTTTTGAGTATTCAGTATTGAGTTTTGAATAAAGATTTTTTTAACTCAAAACTCAAAACTCAAAACTACTACGAACCTGTTCACCAATTACCAATTACCAGTTGCCAATTACCAATTACCAACACTATGAGATTGCAAGACGCCCGCCCAAAAGCGGGCTCCACAAAACGCCCCCGCCGCTTGGGCAGAGGTATTGCGGCCGGTCAAGGCGCGAGCTCTGGTAAAGGGATGCGCGGTCAAAAATCTAGAGCCGGTAGCGGCACTAGACCCGGTTTTGAAGGAGGTCAAAATCCTCTTTACCGCCGCCTCCCCAAGCTGAAAAGCTTCCCTTTAGTCAACCGCAAAGAGTACACTACGATTAATGTCAGTAAATTAGCATCGCTGCCAGCAAACACAGAAGTCACTCTCACCTCTTTGATTCAAGCAAAAATCGTCACTACTGACGACGGCCCGCTGAAAATCTTAGGAGATGGCGAACTAAATGTGCCTCTGCAAGTGCGCGCCTCGGCTTTTACCGCAGGTGCTCGCACCAAAATTGAAGCCGCTGGCGGAAGTTGCGAATTAGTTGCCTAAAGATTTGAGGTTTGAGAATCAGTCCAAATCTCAAATCCTCAAGCTTGCTATCAAAAAATGATTTAGTCCAAAAACAAAAATCTAAAATCCCAAATCGTAACTATGGACGTTAGTAGAGAAAAAGCGCCAACTGCACAAGAGACGTTCATGCAGATGGCTCAAGCTGCGGGTTTGCGGGGCCGCATCCTCGTTACCATCGGCTTATTGATTTTAGTGCGCTTGGGCGTCCACTTGCCAGTCCCCAGCATCGATCGCCTCGCCTTTTCCCAAAATGTTCAAAATAGCCCTTTAATTGGCTTTTTGGATCTATTTTCAGGCGGCGGGCTGTCAGCTTTGGGGATTTTTGCTCTGGGGATTTTGCCCTACATTAATGCTTCAATTATCGTGCAGCTTCTGACTGCCGCTCTCCCCAGTTTAGAAGACTTGCAGAAAAATGAAGGGGAAGCAGGGCGACGGAAAATTTCTCAGATTACTCGCTACGTTTCTTTGGGCTGGGCAATTCTGCAAAGCGTGGGTATTGCGATTTGGGTCAGCCCTTTTGCTCAAATTCCAGGGCCTTTATTTATAGCACAGACTGCTTTGGCTCTGACGGCCGGGTCAATGTTTGTGATGTGGATATCGGAAGTCGTGACGGAGCGAGGTATCGGTAATGGAGCTTCGCTGCTGATCTTCATCAACATTGTGTCGGTTTTGCCACGTTCTTTGGGACAAACTTTTGAATTGGCACAAAGTGGAGACACGCAGGTTGTAGGGCGCGTAGTGGTGCTGCTGCTGGTCTTTTTGGTGACGATCGTTGGGATTGTTTTTGTTCAGGAAGGTACTCGCCGGATTCCGATTATTTCGGCCCGCCGCCAAGTCGGCCGCAAAGTTTATCGGGAGAGTCGCAGCTACCTACCGCTGCGGTTGAATCAAGGCGGGGTGATGCCGATTATTTTTGCATCTTCGGTGCTGATAGTACCCTCTTTCCTCGCTCAATCTCTCAATAACCCGTTTTTGGTTCAAGTGGCTAATGTTTTGAGTCCGAACGGGCCGGCACCTTGGGCTTACGCTCTATTTTATCTGACTTTGATTCTGTTCTTTAGCTATTTCTACGCTTCGTTGATTGTCAACCCCGTAGATATGTCTCAAAACTTGAAGAAAATGGGTGCCAGTATTCCTGGGATTCGTCCTGGTCAGAAAACGAGCGATTATGTGGAGAAGGTTTTGAACCGTTTGACTTTCTTGGGAGCGGTATTTCTCGGTCTGGTGGCGATTGTGCCAACGGCTGTGGAAAGTGCGATCGGAGTGCAAACTTTTAGAGGCTTTGGTGCAACTTCCCTACTGATTCTAGTAGGTGTGGCGATCGAAACTGCTAAGCAAATTCAAACTTACGTCATCTCCCAACGATATGAAGGAATGGTGAAGTAATCGCAATGCAATTGATTTTTATGGGGCCTCCAGGGGCGGGAAAGGGAACTCAGGCTCAGCTATTAGCCTCTCTCTGGAACATACCCCACATTTCTACAGGCGACATCCTGCGCGCCTCCGTAGTTGCCAAAACTGCCTTGGGCCAAAAGGCACAATCTTACATGGATGCTGGTGATTTGGTTCCTGACCAGTTATTGATGGATCTCGTACAAGAACGCATGAATCAACCAGATGCTAGTGCTGGCTGGATTCTCGACGGCTTTCCCCGCACAGTCCCACAGGCAGCTTTTTTTGACAAACTGCTCTGCGATGTTGCTGGTGCGGGCCCAAAGTCTGGGAAGGACTGTGCTCTCAGGGCTGTCAATTTGGATGTCCCTGACAATGTTTTGGTGACTCGCCTGTTGTCGCGGGGCCGCCAAGATGACAATGAGCAGACGATTCGCCACCGCTTGCAAGTTTATCGCGAGCAAACTTCACCTTTGATTGAGTTTTACAAAGACCGCCAACAGTTAGTTGCGGTTGATGGCGATCGATCGATGGCAGAAGTTACGGCAGAACTTCAACAGGCTCTTTCGGGAGACCAGATCTGCCACTGAGTCTCAGACAATAGGACTGTCTCGCTGGTGGTATGTCAATAGACCGCGATTTAAACGCCAGTATTAATATTTTAAACTGGGAACCCTTGGCGATCGGGGGATAGCCTACTGATCTTGGGATAGCCGACTACCCAACAGCGTTGTCAGTAAACACTAATTATCTCAAGATCACTTTGGATAAGTTTAGATAGGTTTTATAAAGCAGACTCTTGAACCTTCTCAATCGATCCTGTTACCCCCCAACAACTTTTGCTAAGATGTGTTAACTAGGAGCTTTTTGTGCTAAAGGGTTGTCTGAGGGTTAATCTACAGTGAGATTTTTGACTCGTCCGTTTTGCAGCTTTGGGTTCGACAAGGCAGCCCGGACACTCCTAGTTAATCAAATGTAGAGTTGAGGTAAATACCAAATTGTCTAAGCAAGATTTAATTGAAATGGAAGGGACAGTGACGGAATCCCTGCCCAATGCGATGTTTCGCGTTGACCTAGATAATGGGTTTAACGTGCTAGCTCACATTTCCGGCAAGATTCGTCGCAACTACATCAAAATTCTGCCTGGCGATCGCGTCAAAGTCGAATTAACCCCCTACGACTTGACCAAGGGCAGGATCACTTATCGCCTTCGTAAAAAATAGGCTTAGATAAAACTTTCTCAAAACTAATTATAAGTTTAATTAGAGAGAATTTTGTAAAATCCGTCAAATTTATGCTATAATGCTGGGTTTGTAGCGTTGCCGAGAAGGGCGTCAACAACCCACCGGTGTACAGGGTTAAGTCATTGCTACGCCGTGAAAGTATCGATCGCTAACACTGTGAAAGCAAGCGAACTTTACTCCAGTAATGGGAGTGGGAGCAAGCGGGTTCCTTCATGAAATAACCCGCACTTTATACAATTTAATCGAGGAGAGGCCTACACCTTGCCCAGCCTCTCCTCCCACCGCTGTACGGGCAGCGCCGGCTTGCCTGCTCTCCGGTATAGCGGGGTTCTCCAGGCAGGAAGAAAGATGAAAGTTCGAGCATCTGTCAAAAAAATTTGCGAGAAATGTCGCGTCATCCGCCGTCGTGGCAGAGTGATGGTGATATGCACTAACCCGAAACACAAACAGCGCCAGGGTTAGGAAACCGGAAAATTGGGCACTGCAAATAGTTGCCGCCTAATTGAACATTGTAGCCAAACAGGAAAACTAGGGAGACAAAAAGTGTGGCACGGATTGCCGGGGTAGACCTTCCACGCGACAAGCGCGTCGAAATAGGTCTGACATACATTTACGGAATAGGGCTCTCACGCGCCCAAGCAATTATCGCTGCAACAGGCGTAAATCCTGACATTCGTGTCAAGGATTTAACAGAGGAAGACGTGACCGCCCTGCGGGCTCATGTAGAAACCAACTACCAGATCGAAGGAGACCTCCGGCGCTGGGAGTCAATGAACATCAAGCGCCTGATGGATATCGGGACTTACCGCGGTCGGCGTCACCGTTTGGGTTTGCCGGTACGGGGCCAGAGAACCCGCACCAATGCCAGAACCCGCCGGGGTGTCCGCCGAACTGTTGCGGGCAAGAAAAAAGCACCTTCCAAGAAGTAATATCTTTTTGGGAAAATTACGCTGGGGGCTGCTGGCTCCTAGCGCTTCGGGAAATTAGTTGAGAGAAAAGTTAAAGAGACTCCTATGGCGCGACCACAAACAGGCAAGAAATCTGGTGCAAAAAAGCAGAAACGGAATGTACCGAATGGGGTAGGCTACATCCAGTCTACCTTTAACAACACGATCGTGACTATTACTGACCTCAATGGCGAAGTCATATCCTGGGCATCAGCAGGTTCGAGCGGTTTTAAAGGAGCTAAAAAGGGAACCCCCTTCGCAGCTCAAACAGCAGCAGAAAGTGCCGCCCGCCGAGCCAACGACCAGGGAATGCGCCAAATAGAAGTAATGGTCAGCGGACCAGGAGCAGGTCGAGAAACTGCTATTCGGGCGCTGCAAGGGGCAGGACTGGAAATTACTCTAATTCGAGATGTCACTCCAATTCCTCACAACGGCTGTCGCCCTCCCAAGCGGCGTAGAGTCTAAAACGATTTGAGATTTTAGATTTTAGATTTTGGATAATGGCTAATTGCTGAAAGCCAAAAACTAATGCTTTCAACTGTTGCCCCGTCCATCCAAAATCCGAAATCCGTTCAGGGGTATGCTCTGCAATCTAAAATCCTCAATCAAAAATCCAAAGTGGAAAAGGGAGGTCACTCCGTGGCGCAGTTTCAAATTGAATGCATAGAGTCTAACACTGACAAAGACCGGAGTCAGTACGGAAAATTCGTCCTCGAACCGCTCGATCGCGGTCAGGGAACAACTGTTGGGAATGCGCTGAGGCGAGTTATGCTGTCCAACTTGGAAGGGACCGCAGTAACTTCTGTCCGCATCGCCGGTGTCAATCACGAGTTTGCGACGATCGAAGGAGTACGGGAGGACGTTCTCGAAATCCTGCTGAACATGAAAGAGGTCGTCCTCAAAAGCCATTCTCAGCAGCCGCAAATAGGTAGGTTGCGGATCGAAGGGCCAGTCACAGTTACTGCCGATCGATTCGATTTGCCTTCTGAGGTCGAAATAGTCGATCGCTCTCAGTACATTGCCACTCTCTCGCCCGGCTCAATTCTGGAGATGGAATTCAGAATTGAAAAAGGGGTCGGATACCGAGCTGTAGACCGCAGTCGCGATGATGGAGCGGCTTTGGATTTTCTCTCGATAGACGCCATTTTTATGCCGATTCGTAGGGTTAACTACAGCGTTGAAGACGCTCGGGTAGGCGGCACGGTCGAGAAAGACCGACTGATTATGGAAATCTGGACTGATGGTAGCGTGGCTCCTCAAGAAGCTCTGAGCCAAGCTGCCCACATCCTGGTAGACCTATTTGCACCTCTCAAAGACATCACCCAAGATTTGCTCAAACCCGAGTATCCAGGTGAAGCCGATCCTACCAGCCAGATTCCGATCGAAGAATTGCAGTTGTCAGTGCGGGCTTACAACTGTCTCAAACGAGCTCAGATCAACTCCGTGGCAGACTTATTGGATTATACCCAAGAAGACTTGCTCGAGATCAAGAACTTCGGGCAGAAATCCGCTGAAGAAGTGATTGAAGCTTTGCAAAAGCGCTTGGGCATTACCTTGCCGCAAGAAAAGTCAGCGAAAAGTTAATCACAGGGTAATGGGTCAAACAAAGTTTTGAATTTTAAGTTTTGAGTTTTCAGTAAAAAATTCAAAACTCAAAACTTAAAACTATCCGTAGACCAAATTACTAATTACCAATTACCAATTACCAACTGCTATGCGTCACCGCTGTCGCGTTCCCCAACTCAGCAAACCGGCTGACCAGCGCCGCGCCCTACTGCGCTCGCTGACCACCGAATTAATCCGCCACGGTAAAATCACTACCACTCTCGCCCGCGCCAAAGCGCTGCGTTCAGAGGCGGACAGGATGATTACCCTGGCCAAAGATGGCTCCTTGGCCGCTCGTCGGCAAGCTATGGGCTATATCTACGACAAACAGTTAGTACACGCACTGTTTGAAGCAGCAAAAGAACGGTACGGCTCGCGAAACGGGGGCTACACTCGCGTGGTGCGAACAGTCCCCCGTCAGGGAGATCATTCCGAAATGGCGATCGTTGAATTGGTTTAATGTAATCAGTCATTAGTCATCAGTTATCAGTCATTAGTCAGTGAATTGGGAAAACTAACAAATCACAAGTAATAACTAAAAAAATAACTAATGACTGTTGACAAAGGACTAATAACTAATCACAAACAGCGCGTTGCTCTTGTGATTCAATATCTCGGCACAGACTTTCACGGTTGGCAGCGACAGCCGAATCAGCGTACAGTACAAGAAGAGATTGAAACAGCAATCTCGAATGTTCTAGAGCGTCCGGTAACGCTGCACGCGGCAGGGAGAACTGATGCGGGAGTTCACGCCGCTGCTCAAGTAGCCCATTTTGATGCCCAGGGCCCAATTCCGGCTCACCGCTGGGCAAGCGTTCTCAACTCTCGACTGGCAAAAGATATTTTAATTCGAGCTTCGGCAAAGGTGGAACCTACCTGGCACGCTCGGTTCTCAGCCAGTTGGCGGCGCTATCGCTACACCCTTTATACAGACCCGATTCCTAATTTGTTTGTCCGTCCTTTTGCTTGGCATTATTATCACGCCCCTGTGGATGAATCTTTGATTCAGGCAGCAATGGCACCCCTAATCGGGCGGCACCATCTAGCTGCTTTCCACCGCGCGGGGTCTGCCCGGCCCCATTCTTGGGTGGACGTGCAAGCGGCAGAGTGTCAGCGTTCTGGGCCTCTGATCTATATCGAGGTTCAGGCGAGCGGGTTTCTGTACGGGATGATGCGGCTGCTGGTGGGGTTGCTGGTGCAGGTGGGTCGCGGGGAAAGGGCGATCGACAATTTCACAGATATCTGGGTCAACGAACGCCGAGAAATGGTAAAATATGCCGCCCCTGCTCAAGGTTTGTGCCTGCTGCGGGTTGGCTATCAAGACTTTCCCTTTCCCCCAGAAGTCTGGTACGACACTCAGCCAAAATTAGTCATTAGTCAGTAGTCATTAGTCAGTAGTCATTAGTCAGTAGTCAGTAGTCAGTAGTCATTAGTCATTAGACATCTCCCAAAAAGCCTGTCAAGAACAGGCAGGATGCCTGTTCCACAAGAATTATGGGAGATGTCTATTAGGTAACTACTAATATAAACTAAGGACAACTGACAACTAACAATTAAAAGCTGAAAACTAACAACTGACAACTGACAATTAAAAACTGACAACTAACAATTAAGAACTGACAACTGACAACAGTTAACAGTTAACAGTTAACAGTTAACAGTTAACAGACAACTCACAACAAACAATGAACAAAACTTACGTCCCTACTCAAGACTCCCTAGAGCACAAGTGGTACGTGGTCGATGCCGCCGACCAACGGCTCGGCCGTCTGGCCACTGAAGTTGCCACGTACCTTCGCGGTAAACACAAACCGACTTACACTCCTTCTATGGATACTGGCGATTTCATAATTGTCATCAATGCCGAAAAGATTGCTGTTACTGGCAAAAAACGCACCCAAAAAATCTATCGTCGCCACTCTGGAAGACCGGGTGGGATGAAAACAGAAACTTTTGCCAAATTGCAAGCACGTTTGCCTGAAAGAATTGTCGAAGAAGCGATTCGGGGAATGCTGCCTCACACTTCTCTGGGCAGGCAACTGTTTACTAAGCTGAAGGTGTACGCTGGGCCTGAGCATCCGCACGCAGCTCAAAAACCAGAAGAGTTAGTCCTTCAAAAATAGGAAATCTCAGAAAAAATACTCTCGTTCAAATCACTACTTACTTATGCAAAAACCACGCAACAATAGTAGTAGAAGATTTAAATATTTCTGGGATGTTGAAAAACCACAAACAGAGATTTGAATGCAGCGATTAATTTGTCACGTTTGGCTAAAGCGTGAAAGCTTACTGAGGGATAACCGCTCCCATGCTCCCGATGAAGTAAGAAGCAAATGTCTAGGCTTGTCTGGTATTTGTATAGCAGTTAATTGTTCACACGATTCCGGGAGGAAATGAGTAATGCAAGCAACAGATACCGGCCGCGCTGTGTACTGGGGTACCGGCCGCCGCAAGTGTTCGGTAGCACGGGTACGTTTGGTTCCCGGCACTGGCATACTGACAGTCAATGGTAAAGAGGGGGATTTGTACCTGCAATTCAACCCAACTTATTTAGCACTCGCTAAGGCCCCTTTGGAAACTTTGGGTCTGGAAAATGAGTACGACATTTTGGTGAAAGTTGAAGGCGGCGGGTTGACAGGCCAAGCTGATTCGATTCGCTTGGGTGTGGCTAGAGCTCTGTGCCAATTAGACCCGGACAACCGCAAACCTCTCAAGATTGAGGGGTATTTGACTCGTGACCCACGGGCTAAAGAGCGGAAAAAGTACGGTTTGCGGAAGGCTCGCAAGGCTCCTCAATACTCGAAGCGGTAAGAGAAGTTCGGCAGCGGATTGTGTAACGGATGTAACGGATCGAACGGATCGAACGAAGAAGGAATAGGGAATAGGGAAGAAGGAAAAATTTTCCTGATTCCATCCTTCTTTTTTCAAGGTCTATTTCTGATTCCCGATTCGCGCTTTCACAGCCGACGATGGCGGAAAATCCCTGCTGTTTTTGCTACGCAAGTCCTAGGACAGCTAAAATGGTTATAAAGTCAAAAGTTAGAGAGTAAAAAACAATGGCAAAAGATGGCATTCACCCTCAGTGGTATCCCGAAGCTCAGGTTTATTGCAACGGGGAACACGTAATGACCGTTGGTTCGACTAGACCGAAACTTCAAGTTGATGTTTGGTCGGGGAATCATCCTTTTTATACTGGCACTCAGAAGATTATTGATACTGAAGGTCGTGTGGAACGCTTTATGCGGAAGTATGGCATGACCGATGTGGAAATGCCGAAGGCAGATGCTTCCTCTGGGCCGATCAAAATGGAAGCTCCTAAACCAGAGGCTTCTAAGGCTGCTGCTAAAGGCAAAAAGAAGAAGTAGCCGGATTGTCATTTGTCCGCAGTTTGTTGAGAGTAGTTTTTTCTACTGACAACTTACCGCCCTCGAATTTGAGATTTTAGATTGAAGAGTTTTGCTATACAGGCTGTTGAGTGCGATCGAGTAGAGTTCGATCGAGATTCGAGCCAGACTTCTCTTCAATTCTAAAATCTAAAATCTAAAATCTAAAATCTAAAATCGATTGACGGAGGACATCTGACAATGGCTGAATCTTATTTGCTGGATAAATTGAAGTCGGTTGAGCAAACTTTTCATGAGTTGACTCGCCGCATGGCTGACCCGGATGTGGCTAGGGATAATTATGAGTTTCAGCGGGTAGCGAAAGCTCGATCGTCCTTGGAGGAAGTGGTCGATACTTTTGAGCTGTGGAAAATAACTCAGGACGACTTGGTAGGTGCGCGGCAGGTTCTCAAGGAAGCAGCGAGCGATCGAGAAATGCAGCAAATGGCTGCGCTGGAAGTTGAGGAACTTGAGTCGAAATCGGAACATTTCGAGAGTCGTTTGAAGGTTTTGTTACTGCCTCGCGACCCGAATGATGATAAGAATATTATGCTGGAAATTCGGGCGGGTACTGGTGGAGATGAGGCTAGTATTTGGGCGGGAGATTTGTTGCGGCTGTATTCGCGCTACGCTCAAACTCAAGGCTGGGTGGTGAAGTTGGTGAGTGAGTCCCTGGCGGATATGGGCGGGTTTAAGGAAGTAATTCTGGAAGTCACGGGCGATAGCGTTTATAGCAAGCTGAAGTTTGAGGCTGGGGTACACCGGGTGCAGCGGGTGCCGTTGACTGAGGCTAGCGGCCGGGTGCATACTTCGACGGCGACGGTGGCTGTGATGCCGGAGGTTGATGAGGTGGAGATTCACATCGATCCGAAGGATATTGAGATGAGTACGGCTCGATCGGGCGGTGCTGGCGGTCAAAATGTGAACAAGGTGGAAACTGCTGCGGATTTGTTTCACAAGCCGACGGGGATTCGGATTTTCTGTACTGAGGAGCGCAGTCAGTTGCAGAATAAGGAGCGGGCGATGCAGATTTTGCGGGCTAAGCTCTACGATCTGAAGTTGCGGGAGCAGCAGGATGAGGTGAAGTCGCGCCGTTTGGCTCAGGTTGGTACTGGTTCGCGATCGGAAAAAATTCGCACCTACAACTATAAGGATAATCGGGCTACCGACCACCGTTTAGGGGAAAATTTCTCGCTCAATACTGTTTTGGAAGGGGATATTGAGGGGATTATTCAGACTTGCATTTCTCAGGATCAGCAGGAACGTTTGGCCCAGTTGGCTGCTTCTACTTCTAATTGATGGGTTGATGGGGAACTTAGGCGCATTGTTGACTGAGCCTTTGTTCTCGGATGACTTGACGGATGTGGTTGAGGAGGGCTTCCCAAATTGCATCGGCGATCGCAACGGGATACTTGAAATGTTCGAGGTCATACTGTACGATGATTTCTAGAGGTGCGAGAGTTTGCTGGTTTCGACAACTGGCAATTGTGGCGATCGTCTCTTGCTGCCATCTGGCAAACAGTCTATAGCTGAAAAAGGAACTGCATTTTTGTCCTTTCTGGTTCAGATAGACGACTATTACTTGATGTTGTTTGGGGTAGACTTTGACTATGCGGTTTACGGGCATTCTCAGGGCTTCGGCTGCTTCTATTTTGGAGATTTGCCAGCGCTGGGGTTTGAGCCAACCGGAGGCTGTAAGGCTTTGACGGGTGTTGCGTGTCTTGCGAGTCATTTTTACTGCCCCTGATTTGCTACAAATACAATTACGATTTCAAAACTATTTACACTCTAACTGGTAAACTTTTTGCTGTCAAGCAAGAAAGACAAATTTTTTGGTAGATAAGTAAACTAGGAGTTGTGTTGATCTGGTGACTAATACTGTGGACGCAGAAGCTAGGAAGAAACTGAGCGAAGTTGTGAAGCTAGCCCGTGGCGACCTGAGTTTTAGCGCTTTTGGTAGGCTATTGGGAGTCTCTGGGTCTGCCGTTCAGTATTGGGAAAAGGGGCAGGTACTCCCGGATACGAAAAATTTGACTCAGATTGCGGCAAAAGCGGGCTTTACAATGGAAGAGTTGATGGCTCATCTCGAAGGTAAGCCAATGCCGGAACCTGTTAATACCAACGAGCTACTGAAGAAAATTCAGTGTATGCCGATGAGTGAGTTGGCAGTGATTGGTAGAGCTGTGATGGATAGGCTCGCGGCGGCGGCTGAGTCGTCTGGGTAAGTAGAGTTGATGTATCTGTTCGTAAGTAGACTGGTAGGTACGATCGCATAGCTTTTAAGTTGTGAACATCCAAAATAGACAAAAACTCAGTGAAATCATCAAAACTGCTCGTGGAACAATGAGTCAACGAGCGTTTGGTAAGCTTTTAGGCGTTTCTGCGACTGCTGTTCAGCTTTGGGAAAGGGGCGATACGGTTCCCGATACCGAAAACTTGGGTAAGCTCGCAGCGAGAGCCGGCTATACTCTGGAAGAGTTTCTCAGCTTTTTGGATGGCAATCCAGTCTCGCAACCACCAGAAATTAACGATATTGTCAAAAAAATTCAGTTTTTGCCTCTGAGTCAGGTGGCGCTAATTGCTAGAGCTGTAGCCGATAGATTCGCTGCGTCGGCTGAGGCTGCTGGAGAATGAATATGAGGCAAATTTATCTGTAAACTAGGACTTGTGTTGATCTGGTGACTAATACTGTGGACTCAGAAGCTAAGAAAAAACTGAGCGAAGTTGTGAAGCTAGCCCGTGGCGACCTGAGTTTTAGCGCTTTTGGTAGGCTATTGGGAGTCTCTGGGTCTGCTGTTCAGTATTGGGAAAAGGGTCAGGTACTCCCGGATACGAAAAATTTGACTCAGATTGCGGCAAAAGCGGGCTTTACAATGGAAGAGTTGATGGCTCATCTCGAAGGCAAACCAATGCCGGAACCTGTCAATACCAATGAGCTGCTGAAGAAAATTCAATGTATGCCGATTAGTGAGTTGGCAGTTATTGGTAGAGCCGTGATGGATAGGCTCGCTGCTGCTGCTGAGTCGTCTGGGTAAGGACAGTAGATTGCGAGTTTTTTGAGTGCCTCTCTTGGTCATTGTTATTTCTCCCAAATCTGACTTCAATAATGGGATTGAGTAATTTATTTATCGAGAATGTCATAATATGAATCCCGCATCTCCACCGTTTCAATATCAAGCAGTAGCTCAATTCACAGGACACATTGACTATTTCCCAGACGGAGGTGAAAACCCTGGGGATGTGGTTGAACTTTTAAAATGTCAAGATGAAGGGGGTGACGAGTACAGAATTTATGGAAAATTATCCTTTGATAATTTTGTAGATGGACGCGCAAAGATTGAGGCTTTAATTATAGAAAAAGACTATCCTATACAGCAAAAATTAGAGGATTTTTGGGAATACGCCCAAGAAAAAATAAAATCTTATGCTTATAGATTAGTAGCTTTTTCAGGTGATTGGTCAGCTACAGTAGCCGATGTATTTGTAAAAAATAAAAATGGCTATGAATATCAATATCATCCATCTGATGCTCCTCAAATCAAAGATGAAATTTCTCAGTATTTAGTATTGAAGACGATTGATAAATTGAAATTCCGTAATTTGATTACTGCTCCCCAATCAGAATTTTTAGATGAATACATAGAAAGATATTATTTTATAGAAAATAACTTAATTAAAGGGTCAAAAATAGATCCTGTACTCCTTTTAATCAGCTTATCAAATTTGTTTGAACTTATTCAGGAGAATGAAGCTCCTCCACCAATGACTGAAGATCCATTGCTTACAGCTACGAGAAATTTAGTTGTTCATGGACTTGTTTATCGTAATAACACTGTAACTCCTCTACAGACAAGATTTGCTACTAGGGAAAATGTTTTTAAGTTTAGCCGCAATAATCTAGAACATATGAAACTGGTTAGAGAAGCTAATTTGAAACTACTTAAGATTATAACTCACTACATTGAAGATACTGTTTTGAGATAGCGTGACAGAGCTTAAGAAATAGGTTAAGTATAATTATCATAAACCAAAACCTTATATTCTCCTAAATCTCTGGATTTCTTGTAGTTCAGATAAAATTGACAACCAAGAAACATTAATAACTATATCTTTAATTTGTTGGATTATTTCATTGGGTTGGATTTGAGTTACATAATTATCCCAATTGTCAGTAATGGTAATACAAAATTTATCTAGGCTGTAATGAACCAACTGCTCTAGCAAAATGCGACTAGATGATAAAGATAGATAGTCTATCGCTTCGCAAGCAATAAGTATTTGTAGTAATAAATTTTGATCGTAAGTTTTTGACGACAATATTCGGCATTCCGTTTCCAATTGACTACTGTTATCGGAAAAATGATTGCAACAGGCTTCAGTAAAGTTATTCAATTTCTGGGTGTTAATTTTTTCTTTAAATACGTGAATTTTTTGATAAAAATTATCATCACTCCTTGCTATAATATTCAGAAAGTATTTTTGAAATAAATCACGCCTTTGCTTTTTGTCTTCTGGGGTTAAGCCACTCGATTCTTCGCTGTAGCCTGTTACTCTAAGGGAACATCTACTAGAAGAAGTAGCTTGAAAATGAGCAAAATGAGTTTTTTTATAGTCCCCCCTTTTTAGATGAACTTCTTCACCACATTCCAGACAGCGTAGACCTAAATTTGAGTAACTGGAGTAATCCGCATCATCTGCACAAACAATCATTCCTCCCTGATACATAGACTTGGCACAATACATAACTTTTTCCTTAATAAATTGAATGTAGTTATAAATTAGCGACTGGATAGCCTTCCGCATCAACCTTGTGGCAAACCCATGCGGATACAATTTTACTCCTTCAACTTGCAGGTAAACCTGCAAAAACCCCAGTTCCAAAAGTTTCGCAGCTAAACCCAGAATAGCTGACCTTAGCTCGCATCTGCTAGAGGGTCGAGCCATCAACGAAACCGAGATACCCCGCTTAAATGCCTCCTCTACCTGTTCTCCCCAATCCGGGTCATTTACCCCCAAAATTGGCGTTGATCCAACTGTAGCACATCCAGCAAAACCTCTCTCTTCGCATGGGGAAGCACCGGAAACGGATTGTAGGAAGACAAAGCACACGATCGCACCTCCTCACCCTCACCTTTCTACAACCTTCTCCGATCGCCTGCTTTAAAGGTTTTTGAAGTGCGATCGCCCTCCCATTCAACTTCCTGCACTCCATCATACTTTCAAGGATTCTCGCTGCTTCTCACTACAAGGAACTCCATGAGCAGTATGAGGTCTAACATCAGGCGGTTGAAGCCCCAAAACAATTGATTTAGCCGGAATTCCCGCTGCAACTAACTCCTCAGCAATCAGCGGCCAAAATGTGAACAAGGTGGAAACTGCTGCGGATTTGTTTCACAAGCCGACTGGGATTCGGATTTTCTGTACCCAGGAGCGGAGTCAGTTGCAGAATAAGGAGCGGGCGATGCAGATTTTGCGGGCTAAGCTTTATGAAATAAAGTTGCGCCAGCAGCAGGATGAGGTGAAGGAGCTACGTTTGGGGCAGGTTGGTACTGGTTCGCGATCGGAAAAAATTCGCACCTACAACTATAAGGATAATCGGGCTACCGACCACCGTTTGGGGGAGAATTTTTCGCTCAATAGTGTTTTGGAAGGGGATATTGAGGGGATTATTCAGACTTGCATTTCTCAGGATCAGCAGGAACGTTTGGCCCAGTTGGCTGCTTCTACTTCTAATTGATGGGTTGATGGGGAACTTAGGCGCATTTTTGGGTGTGCCTTTGTTCTCTGATGACTTGACGGATGTGGTTGAGGAGGGCTTCCCAAATTGCATCGGCGATCACTCTTTGGGAATTGGGGCGAGCGATCGTGCCTAAATTTTACCGAATTGGAACAAACCCTGCTTCTTCTACTAACTTTTGACCTTCATCGCTCAAGAGCATATTGGTATAAGCAACTCCCGCTTGTTCATCCAATTTTCCATCCTGTTTGATGACAACAAAAAGTCGTCGCGTCAACGGGTAAGTTCCATCAGTAAAAGCAGTTTTATTAACCGCTTTGCAAATTTGATCGATACAGGGAGACACAAAACCTGAACTCGCTACCTTGCCAAGAGGAAGAAGGTTTATCATACTTTGATTGATTACCTCTGAAGCTGTAGCATACCCAATACCACCACGAGTCACAGCAACCTTTCTTATTGATTCAGTAGTGTCTCTCACCTCTTGCACATTCGATCCAAATGGTTGTTTATCTAACACTTTTTCAGAAAAGTAATCAACTGTACCACCAGCACTAAGATTACGGCTAAAGGGAGTAATTTCCTGGTCTGGCCCTCCTACATCTTTCCAGTTTTTGACTCTTCCAGTAAAGATATCCTGCCCTTGAGCTAAGCTAATCCCTTTTAAACCTTGATTAATCAATTCAGGATTGACATAAAAAGCAATACCATCAATAGCAACAGCTACTTGTTCAAGTTTAAAATTTCGCTTTTTAGCCAGTTCAAACTCATCGTCTTTTACAGATCGCGAAGATTCAGCAAAACTCATTTGTCCCTCAATCAGCATTTTAATACCTGTTCCAGATCCAGGCTTGCCATTAGGCGGCTCAGTATAGCGCAACTGAAATTGAGGATGTGTCTTATTAATAGCTGCAACAATGACCGGAGAGCGCAGAGGTGCAAAGGTTGTAGAACCCCCATAGTTGAATATTCCATTTGGGACATTAGGAACATTAGCCAGACTAGGATAGGTAGTGAACGGGGCGCTACTCGGTGTAACAGGCGTTGTGGGGTTAGGGATGGGGCTGATGGGTGAAGCTGTAGGAGTAGGTGATGTGGGGTTAGGGATGGGGCTGATGGGTGAAGCTGTAGAAGTAGATGATGGCGCTCCAAATAGCTTGTCTTTAAATAAAAAATAGGGTCCCCCTAACATTAAAAATACAGTTGCTAATCCCAAAACTATAGGAGGTACACCGCGTAATCTTGTACCGCAGTAGGAACACTGATATGCTGTGGATGAATTTAATGTTTTACACTTCGGGCATTCGACATTATTAGAGCCACTACTCATAAATACCTCATAAAAATTGATAACTATTTATTCAAGCCTAGTTCTTTTCGCACGTTCGACTCAATTGCTGTTACTTGTTCGTTAGTCAATCCCAATTCCTCTTGAAGATCAAGTAAATCAGCCTGCTGTTGCCCGCCTATTCCTTCATCATTCTCAAGAAAAGCTCGATACATCAGAGCATATTCCTGTTGATAATTTTGAGGTGCGAACTCAGCAATAATCCGCTCTGCCAGTTCTTGAGGAATGGCATATCTTTGGCGAAAGCGCTCCAAAGTTTGCAAGTCTGTGGCAGAAGGATTGCCGCGACTGTAACAACTCTGGGCTAACTTTTTGAATTTTTCCAGATTCCCTTCAAAATCTGCTGTAGTTGCAGGTTTTACTGGTGAAGGGATGGAAGGCTCAGTAGGTGTCTGGGAAGCTGAAGATGTAGCATCACTAATGAATAAATTGTGATTCTTGACAAACTCCTCAATTGCGGCTTTAGCCTTTCCGTGTTCAGGATTATCTTTGCCATGCAAGAGAGTATTTTCTAACTGCTCCAGGTATGTCATCAGTTTTTGATAGAGAGCTTTTTTCTCTGGTTTCGTAACCGCTTTTTCACCGATACTTTGAATAGTGTCATTAAGGATTTCTCTAACTTGCCGGTTAGAATCGTTCAGCAAGTATTCTTCAGCCTCCTGCCAATTTGCTCCGAAAGTATGAGTTTTTCCAAACCCCGTCTGCTTATCTTGGTAGGCAAAACGCACTTCGTGGAACCCAGTAGCTTTGTTCTCCACTTCCGTCAGCAACTCCAAAACTCTTCCCAGAATCAGGTTGTGTTTAACTTTTACCTCATGGTCAGGTGCAGGCATCGGGTCTTGAAAACGACGATTATCTTGATGAGTGTGCAGCGGGTTCGGATCTGATTGCGAAACCGAGCGATAAACAGTCCGCATCCGATCCATCCCCTCAATTAGCCTTAATGGAAAAGCTCCAACTTCTTGAACAAAATAAATTGAGTGCGGGTCGTTGAGAGGTTTGATATCTTTATCGGTTAACGTGCTAGCTTTACGGAGCATGGGCAAAATAATTTCTACCGCTGAATCTGTAGGCTTATTTCCTCCCTCAATTCCTACCAGTTTTTGGCGTTTTTCAGGTCGGTCATCCCAACCTAGACGGGCTTGATCTTGACTAAACCGTACAAACGGTTCACTTTTCTCAAAGGTAGTTTTAATTCTGGCTTCCTGCTCTTGTAGAGTAGGATACTGTTGTAGGAATTGGCGTGCTGCCGAAATTTTGATTTGAAGCCTACCTGCCAATTCATCTAAAGCTAGATCGTAAAGCCTATTCAACAAGTCTTTCCTTCGTGGAACATCTTCTGAGAAAGTGTGCATGCCAAGCAATCTCAACTTCAATTCCCCTAAAACTTTCTGGGAAATAGTCTGAATAGCATTTTCTTCTTTACCTTCTAGGGCTTCGCTATAAACTTGATCGACTACCTTGGGGTCATAAAGTAAAATGCCATTAACGGTTAGCGTTCCTGTTTCCCGTATGTAAGTATTTTCATATTCTTGTAATATCAACTGTACATATTCTATTGTTCGCTCATAGGCTGTGATATCGAGCAATAACTGATCTATTTCTGCAATCATAGAGTCTACAAGTCGAACCCCTAAAACGCGAGACTTGACTTCTATCTTAGCCACATATAGGTCTTTGAGTGTCGCCAAAATATCTTCAAAATCTTTGTCAACAACACTTTTTTTATTGATGGGGTTAAACTCTTTAGCATGGGTGTCGATTTGATTGGACAATACTGGAAACTTTTTGTCAGCTTTTGTTTCTTGGTCTAGCCACACTTTTGACCTTTCTTGCTCAAATCGACTGCGGTATTCAGCAAAGACTTCTCGGAGCGTCTCTAAAAATTGACGGGTAAACCTTGAACCACGAAATCTGTCTTCAACCATGCGGTAGACCGTTTCGCGAAGCTCTTGGCGTTTTTGGGGAATTAATCGACTGAGGTTATCCCACATTTTTTTATAGTAGTCGCTCCACCGCTTCGGATCGTCATCGCTACCCTCAAAATGGGGATCGTACTTCCGTTTGTTTTCCGCTATAAAGTTTTGTAAAACTTCAAATTTAACGTTTAATTGGTTGCGTTCCTGTTTCACCGCAGCCACCCACTCAGAAACTTCCAGGCTATAGGTTTTACTATTGTCGCTCAAACTGATGCTGTCAAGGATTTGGTGCTCCTTGTCAGATTCAGTTAGCTGGAGGCTTGGCAATATTTCGGTTTTAACTACATCTCGCATTGATGTAGAAACGGGAGTAGGATTTGCCCACCATGAAACTACACGGTTAGCGAGGCGAAAAGCACAAGCTTTGCGAACCCGTTCTACGGGAAACTGAATGCTAGAAAGACCGAAAGTAATAAAATTTTGAGGATAACCAAGGGGATCGGGCGCTGCCCACTGCTTACGAATATTGTCTCTCACTAACTTTTTATAGGGACTAAATCCAGAACTGAAGTCTAGGAAAATATTTTGTGCGACCATTTCTAGCATTGATTCCAGGGTGGGAAGGGTGACTTTATCGTTGCTATTGCCTAGCAGGTAGCAGAAGCTAAAAGGCACATCTTGACCAATCTGACTGCTAATTTGATCGGAAGCATTTGTGCTGTATTGCGCTTCAAAGCGAGTATCGCTGCGGGAATAGTGGTTTAATTCCATTAGAGCAGCATAAGCATTGGCAACTACCCTGTCTCCCAAACCAGAAAAAGCCCCTGGCAACACCAAGTAGGCTGATGTTTGAGGCTGATCCGACGCGGGAATCCAATCGCGGAGATTGTAGGCGAGGTCTAAAAACATTCCTGAACCTGTTCCGCCACAAAGGGAACAAACAACAAAGATATTGATGCCTTTATCAATTTGCACCTGGCGGCGCTCCATTTTGTCCGTTCCTTCAATAATCCTCTGTTTAGCATTCTCAAAACTATCTTTAATTGACGGATAATTGATGGTAAAGGCAAATTTACCTAAAGATCTAATTTGACCTGCACCTGCCAAAATTGAATCAGTACCTTTGAGCTGACTCGGAAACCAATCTGCTAAATAGTTGTAGTCAGAAAGTTTGTTAAGCATGGCTTTAGCATTTTCTACCTTAGCCCAGACTTGTTCGACAGGACGCAGGGAAATATCTTGTTTGAGAACGACTTGCGATTCTGAGCATTTGGCGTTCTGCTCTGTATCTATATGCAAGAACGATACTATCGGCAGAGCATCTAAGGATCCGTAGGTTTCCACGATCATCCGGCGAATTTTAATTAATATTTCTTTTCCTGTCCCACCTAGTCCGATGACGACAGTGGGAGTCATGCCTTGGTACTCAGCCATACTTTAATTTAAGGATAGATATTGCTAATATTATGAATGGTAGTATAGCATACGGTTGAGGTGAGAGTTGTATTTACGATCGCACCTCCTCACCCTCACCTTTCTACAACCTTCTCCGATCGCCTGCTTTAAAGGTTTTTGAAGTGCGATCGCCCTCCCATTCAACTTCCTGCACTCCATCATACTTTCAAGGATTCTCGCTGCTTCTCACTACAAGGAACTCCATGAGCAGTATGAGGTCTAACATCAGGCGGTTGAAGCCCCAAAACAATTGATTTAGCCGGAATTCCCGCTGCAACTAACTCCTCAGCAATCAGCGGCCAAAATGTGAACAAGGTGGAAACTGCTGCGGATTTGTTTCACAAGCCGACTGGGATTCGGATTTTCTGTACCCAGGAGCGGAGTCAGTTGCAGAATAAGGAGCGGGCGATGCAGATTTTGCGGGCTAAGCTTTATGAAATAAAGTTGCGCCAGCAGCAGGATGAGGTGAAGGAGCTACGTTTGGGGCAGGTTGGTACTGGTTCGCGATCGGAAAAAATTCGCACCTACAACTATAAGGATAATCGGGCTACCGACCACCGTTTGGGGGAGAATTTTTCGCTCAATACTGTTTTGGAAGGGGATATTGAGGGGATTATTCAGACTTGCATTTCTCAGGATCAGCAGGAACGTTTGGCCCAGTTGGCTGCTTCTACTTCTAATTGATGGGTTGATGGGGAACTAGGCGCAAGCTAGGCTGAGCCTTTGTTCTGTGATGACTTGGCGGATGTGGTTGAGGAGGGCTTCCCAAATTGCATCGGCGATCGCCACTGGATACTTGAAATGTTCGAGGTCGTACTGTACAATGATTTCTAGAGGTGCTAAGGTTTGCTGGTTTCTACAACTGGCAATTGTGGCGATCGCCTCTTGTTCCCATCTGGCAAATAGTCTGTAGCTGAAAAAGGAACTGCATTTTTGTCCTTTCTTGTTCAGGTAAACGACTATTACTTGATGTTGTTTGGGGTAAACTTTGACTATCCGGTTTACGGGCATTCTCAGGGCTTCGGCTGCTTCTATTTTGGAGATTTGCCAGCACTGGGGTTTTAGCCAACCGGAGGCTGTAAGGCTTTGACGGGTGTGGCTGGGCTTGTGATTTTTTTGAGTCCGTCTCTTGGTCATTGCTATTTCTCCTAAATCCGTTTTCATTAAAATTCAAAATTTCAATCTAATTAAAAGAATATCTGTTAAATCTTCTCCTGTCAAGCAAGACAGGTAAATTTGTTGGTACACAAGTAAACTAGGAATTGTGGTTATCTGGTGGCTGATACCGTGGACGCAGAAGCTAAGAAAAAACTGAGTGAGGTTGTTAAATTAGCGCGGGGCTCGATGAGTCTGACTGCTTTTGGCAAGCTGTTGGGAGTTTCTGCTGCTTCTGTCTTGTATTGGGAAAAGGGGCAGGTACTTCCAGATACGAAAAATTTGACTCAGATTGCGACAAGAGCAGGCTTTACGATGGAAGAGCTCATGGCTCATCTTGAAGGCAAGCCGGTGCAGGAACCCGTAGATACTAACGATCTGCTTAAGAAAATTCAATGTATACCAATTAGTGAGTTAGCCGTGGTTGGTAGAGCTGTGATGGATAGACTCGCGGCGGCGGCTGAGTCGTCTGGGAAATATAGTTGATGTATCTGTTTGTAAGTAGACTCGTAGATACGATCGCATAGCTTTTAAGTCGTGAACATCCAAAATAGACAAAAACTTAGCGAAATTATCAAAACTGCTCGTGGAACAATGAGTCAACGAGCGTTTGGTAAGCTTTTAGGCGTTTCTGCAACTGCGGTTCAGCTTTGGGAAAGGGGCGATACGGTTCCAGAGACGGAAAACTTGGCTAAAATTGCTGCAAGAGCTGGTTATTCGTTGGAAGAGTTTCTCAGCATTTTGGATGGCAATTCAGTCTCGCAAGCCCCAGAAATTAACGATATTGTCAAAAAAATTCAGTTTTTGCCTCTGAGTCAGGTGGCGCTAATTGGCAAAGCTGTAGCGGATAGGTTCGCTGCGTCGGCTGAGGCTGCTGGAGAATGAGTTAGAATCGATCGCGATCGCCCGTTTTGCAAAGTAGAGTTCGATCGCCCTTAAGAAATTCCTCCCACTCGTGCATATCACAAATTGAGTATTTTGTCAAGTTAAAATCTACTTGGTTACGGAGTCCGATAGCCCTTATGGACTGACGCACTCCGACAAAGAAACCGGGTTTTTCACCTAATCTGTCGGTGACAACGAAGTATTTTCCTAAAAAACCCGGTTTCTGGGCCCCCTATCATCGCCCTTATGAAAAAACCACTCGCCCTATCCCTGACTCAATATGTCTAAAAATTCTTGGACAATGCGATCGGGTTCTTCTGTGCATCTGTTAGCGTCGCAATAGTGGATGATGCTGATACCGTGAGATGCAAACAGGCGATCGCGCGTTTCATCTTTTTCTGTGTCGGGATGGCATATTTCCAGAATACCCCATTTGCCTTGGTGGAATATCAGAAAATCTGGTTCTTGGTTTTGTCGCCCTGCGGGTGTGGTGAGGCGGGCTTTGGAGTTGGGGAAAAAGAGGGTGTTTGTGCGATCGAGCGCTTCGGCTATTTTTACTTGTTCTTGGCTGTGAAAGCGCAAATCGTTCCAGTGATAAATCCGTTCTTTTATGCTTGACAAAAGTCCCTGGTTATGGGCGTTTTCAGGCTTAATCATTCCATCTGATACTGTATTATAATCAGATATAGTTGCACCCTGTAAATCTGTTGATGAATCAGACTCACTTAAGTTGGCGAATGATATTCTGGCTCCGCTTAAGTTAGCACCGCTGAGATTAACTCCAATAACTTGAGTTCGATGTAAAGTCACTTGATGTCGCCGCAAGTATCGTTTAAAAACAGAGCGTAAATTATTTTTTTTTACTTTTTCATCAAAAGCCTGTGAGAGTTGTTTCCAGAGTTTAGCCGCCAGCGCTTTTATGTATTCATCATTATATTGAGAGAGTTGAGAAATTTCTTCATAGGAATGTCTTCCTTCCCAGCATTGTCTGAAGATGAGCTCTTGTACGTCGTTTAAGCCTTCGCCATCGAGGACTGTTTCTGCGATCGCGATTGCTTCATCAACGGTCATGGCTTAAGTTTCCTTAAAGTATATATCTGGTGAAGTTTTGACAATAATACCATTTTTTTATGATGCTGCATAGAATCCGATCCCCCCTAAAGAGGGCGGGCGGGCACGGGGGCACCGCCCCTACAATGGGGGGACAAGATTCTTCTCAAAGTCCCCCTTCTTAAGGGGGATTTAGGGGGATCGAGATATGTGCAACGACCCATTAAATTAATATAATACCAATTTTTTATGAGGCCCCGTAGAATCCGATCCCCCCTAGCCCCCCTTAAGAAGGGGGGGACAAGACTCTTCTCAAAGCCCTAAAGAGGGCGGCAACGGGGGCACCGCCCCTACAATGGGGGGGACAAGACTCTTCTCAAAGTCCCCCTTCTTAAGGGGGATTTAGGGGGATCGAGATATGTGCAACGACCCATTAAATTAATATAAGAGGCGATGTTTGAGCAATTAAGGCTGATGTTCGTTCAACCAATTGGTTAAATCTGAGGCTTCTGAAAAATCCAAAAGCGCTTCTCCTAAATCCTCTAATTCTTCTACGGATAAAGTCTGAATTTGCTCGGTTGTTTCAGGGGCGATCGAACCGATGCGTCGAATCAACAGGCGAGTGAGCAACGACAGCGCCTCATCTTTCCTTCCTTCAAGGAGGCCTAGTTGTCTTCCTTCAAGGAGTCCATCTTCGCGAATTTCTTGGTAAATCACAGAACCGCGCATAGTTTCTTTCCTAAATAGTTGTCTGATCAAGTCTTTTTCAAATCTCAAACCTGCGAGCACTTGGGTACAAGCGAGTAAATCCGCTTGTTGATTCGGTTCTTCTATTGTAGCAATCTGAGTAGCAATTTGCTCTAACAAATTTCGCGGCGAGTTGGTTTGGGATAGTGTCGCGAATGGGAGTAAGCCGGGGACGGACAGCAGTAACGCGGGGTCTTGTTCCCACAGGCGGATAACTCGATAGCTGTGTCGGGTGTTCGCGTCTGTGTACTCGGATACAAAAACTTGTTCTGAGGCTGTTTGCTGCAAAAAGATTACTACTTGATTGATGGAACAGGAGTATTGCCGTTTGAGCCTGACGTAGTAGTCTAGCATTCTGAAGGCGATCGGCGGGTCGGAGTAGGGTCGGGTTTCAAATTCCAGATGCAGGATTTGGTTATCTGTTTGCAGGAAAACGAGAGAATCGGCTCGGATGGGCTCTTGAATTAGTTCGGTTTTGAGTACCTGAACGCTGGTGGGTTCGTCAATTGGTAGCAGCCAGCTTACGAAGGCGGCAGGGAATTTTTCGGCTAGATATTTGCAGGTGTTGTCGTAGGCCAAGGAAGTTGGGTTGTGAGAGGGGACTAGAAGAGTTTAACCCTAGGGGCATCTATCTGAGAGGAGATTTTAGGGCGATTTGGGGAAAGTCATTACTTTTTATCACTTTTTATCACTTTTTATCACTGACAAAGATGAGATCGAGTTGATAAAGTATTTTACTAATAGCTCGCGAGCAGTGCTCCACAGGTAGCAATACAGAATAATGAATAAGCGATTAAAACTGATATTTCTAACATCTACCATTATATGTACAGTGCTGTTTCCTTCGGCAAGCTGGGCGCGGACTGTCTTGCAAGAAATCCAGCAAACAGGAGTTTTAAAAGTAGGGATTAGAAAAGATGCTGTGTTTTTTGGCTATGAAAGTTCAGGAAGTTGGACAGGCTATTGTGCAGGCTTTGCCAATGCTCTAGCAAGTAGTCTCAGCAAACAAATGAATACTTCTATTAGTGTCAGAGCAGTTACATCTACGCTCCCAACCCGCGAGGGAATAGTTCGAGATGGCACTGTACATATTGAGTGTGGACCAAATACAATTAGTCGCGAAAAAGAAGTACAGGAAAACATTAAATATTCACAGGCTTTTTTTGTCACGGGGACGCAATTTATTGTAAGGGCTGCCAACAAAAATACCAGCTTGAAAAATGCGAGACTCGGTGTACTTCGAGGATCAACCAATATACGTTCAGTTACCCAAGCATATTCAGAAGCTGAAATACAGCAGTTTTCTGAAAGAAGTGAGGGTGTAAGTGCTGCAATGAACGGTCAAGTTACTGCATTTGCTGGAGATAGTATTCTTTTGATAGGAGAAGCCGTGAGACAGGGAGTGCCGCTCAGTGCTTTTGAGATAGTACCCAACCAACCTCTATCCTGTGACTTTTATGGAATGATACTTCCTACTAACGATACTCAGTGGCAAAATACAGTGAACTCTTTTATTGGTAGCAGTCAAGGGCTACAGGTTTGGGGGACTTGGTTTGGAGGATTAGCACCTTATCTTAAAGGAACGCTTGACTATTGCAAGAGCAGATAAATCAAAGCGTTCGGTGTTTCTAGCTCCAAATGTCTTATTAAGGGGGAAGTTATGAGCGAACAAGGAATAGTCAAAACAATAGTAGTTGGAGTAATAGTAGCTGTTGTAGGATCGTCAATCCATATTTTTCAGAATGAAATTAAACAATGTATTGGTTTGCAAGTAGGTTTTTGCCCTCTGACAAATGAGGTAACATACAAGGATGGTGGTAGATATAAGGGTGATACTTTTAATGGTAATCCACATGGTAAAGGAGTATTTATTACTGCTAATGGCGATCGCTACGAAGGAGAGTTCAAGAATGGAACATATGAAGGTAAAGGCACATATACTTACGCCGCAAATGAGGCTGGCTATAAACGCCATCTAGGGGAGTGGCAGAATGGCAAAAGAAATGGTAAAGGGACGTTGAATTATACGAGTGGTGATCGTTTAGAAGGAGAGTGGAAAAATGATAGTTACATCAAGGGTGTATATATCTATAAAAATGGCGATCGATATGAGGGAGAGTGGAGCAATGATGGAACAAAACGCAATGGAAAAGGGACTTTAACCTATGCAGATGGTCAGCGTTATGTAGGTGAGTTTCGTGACAACGAAATCAATGGTACAGGGAGTATGACCTACCCTAAAGACAGCAAGACACAAAGCTATGACGGTGAGTGGAAAAACGGAAAATTCAACGGCAAAGGCAAAATTATTTGGTCTGATGGCAGTAGCTATGACGGGTACTGGCGTGATAACAAATATAACGGTCAAGGGGTTTTTACTTGGGCTGATGGCGATCGCTTTGAAGGGGAGTGGCTTGATGACAAGCGCAATGGTTTTGGGGTAATGATATACACTAACGGCACTGGTAAATTCCAAGTCTGGGAGAATGGTAAATTAGCTACATCACCATCACCAAGTCCTTCGCCAAGTCCTTGATAGGGAAGAATCTGTGCTTGAGTTACGATCGCACCTCATCACCCTCACCTTTCTACAATCTTCTCCCATCGCCTGCTTTAAAGGTTCTTGAAGTTCGATCGCCCTCCAATGCAAATCCCTTGCAATCGATCATACTTTCAAAGATTCTCGCTGCTGTTCCCTAGAAGGCACTCCATAAGCAGTATAAGGTCGAACATCAGGCGGTTGAAGCCCCAAAACAATTGATTTAGCCGGAATTCCTGCTGCAACTAACTCCTCAGCAATCAGGCGATCGGTATTATTTGCTTGAATCCACACCTGAGAGTCAATAATATCAATATGAATCACGCAATGGTGAATGCGCTGCTCGTTAAACCAACCTATATTTATTAACATATAGCGGTCATTTTCCACATCAAAAATTGTGGCGTTTTGCGTGCCGCTGTCAAAAACGGGAATCTCAGCGTATTCAGTCAGGAGCTGCTTAACAAGTTTGCGATAATTATTTAAGCTATCCATTGTACTATTTCCTCTGTTTTTGGGTTGAAAACAACAAGACTTAGGCGGTTATTATCTAGCAAAATTTGACCAAATTTTTGTCCTTCAAAAAGCTCCGTAAAAGCATTTAGTGGAAGTGCAAGATAAAGTTGTCTTTCTGATTCTGTCTGTTTTAAGATGTCATAGTAAAGAGTGTATTGACCCAACGCTTGCTCTAAATCTGCAACTCGCGACTCTCTGATAAAACTTTTAACTTCAACGGCTATCTTGCGATCGTTGTTCTCAGCAGCTAATAGCTGTTCGGCACCAAGATCGATAGGTTTCTCTTCGCCCAAGCCAATGGATAGGGATCGTGGGTAATTGTCCAGCCAGCCTTAATCAGAGCCTGTTTGACAACTTGATGATAAATGTCTCTTGCGGGCACGATCGCTCTCTTTTTCTATCCAGATCGAGACTATTATAATGTATTTCATCCCGATCGCCCAAATCATCCCCAATGCGATCTCTCACGCTTGGGAAGTGGGAAGTCTGCAACCATTAGAAGAAGTAGAAAGTGCGATCGCCCTTTTTTGCTCCACCACACAAATATAATTTTACAGTAGCATTTAACAAGCAATTTGAAGCGTCCTGGGTTCAGGGATAGATTCACCTTCTGCTTCCCAAGCTTCCAAATACATTTCAATCACTTCTTCGCCGTTATGAATTGCTTGCTCGCGAGTTTGACCGTGAGTGCAAGGCATCACCACGCGATCGGCAAACTCTGGAATCGTGACTAGGAAAAGTCGATCTTCATGACTACCATTGAACAATCATACTATATCGACTCATAAATCCTCGCCCCTTTTTAACACCATAGAAAAAAAGATTTGTCAACAGTTACATATTTCCCCAAAACTGTCAATGGCATCACATCCGCACTTCCAAGTACATCAACAGACACCCCATCTCTAATCAGAATTTTAAACACTTCATCCCCATTTTGAACTAAGCTTGCATCTAACTCAATAACTTGACCCTCTTCCTTCAAGACACTTAATAAATCCGCACTAGATAAACGCAATACTTCCTCATTATTACCTTTCTTAGTCAATTGATCGCCACATCTTCCAGTAGCATCAATATCAGCAACGATCCATTGATTAGGCAACTCACAATTTTGGGCTAAATATTCAATAATTTGGGCAACTCTGGGTTCCAGTTTTTCCTGTTCCTCATAGCAGAGTGTAATTGCCCACTTTTGGCTAACATTTTGTTTGAGAGCAGAAGTTTGAGATTTCATAATAGTTCCGGTATTTTATTTCTAGTAGGAGTACCACCTGTAAGATTTGGTATCCATTGATGTTGATGAGGTGGTGGCAGATGATCCGGTCGAGGATTACCATTAGGATAGGTAGGACTGGTAAAATCTATGTCTCTCACAGGTTGCCCCAGACTGATCGAATTCTCGCATCTGATAAATCCTCTGATTATAAGTATCCCATCTTAATTGAGAATGAGGTCCTATAGCATTCGGATCGGGTTTTGCTTCCCCAAGTCTAGGCGGTTGTTGACTTTTAAGTACAATCGTACCATCTGCATAGCGTGAGTGGACTAACAATCTAGTTTCAGGTTTTTGGGAAATTCAACCTAATTATTTTATCACTTATTTTAAAAGGCGGTAGAACAAGTGCGATCAATTGCACAACAGCAGCCTGTGGACTGATACGAGCCGATGCGATCGCAAAACTCTGGAATAGTAACTAAGAAAAGTCCATCTTTATCAGACCATTGAACAATCATACTATATCGACTCATAAACCATCGCCCTCCAAGTCAAATCCCTTCCACTCCATCATACTTTCAACGATTCTCGCTGATGCTGTTTAGAAGGCACTCCATAAGCAGTATAAGGTCTAACATCCGGCGGTTGAAGTCCCAAAACAATTGATTTAGCCGGAATACCCGCTGCAACTAACTCCTCAGCAATCAGGCGATCGGTATTATTTGCTTGAATCCACACCTGACCGTCAATAATATCAATATGAATCACGCAATGGTGAATGCGTTGCTCGTTAAACCAACCTATATTGATTAACATATAGCGGTCATTTTCCACATCAAAAATTGTTTTGTTTTGTATCCCGCTGTCACCAACGGGAATTTCAGCGTATTCAGTCAGGAGCTGCTTAACAAGTTTTCGATAATTATTCAAGCTATCCATTGTAATATTTCCTCTGTTTTTGGGTTAAAAACAAGATTTAGGCGGTTATTATCTAGCAAAATTTGACCAAATTTTTGTCCTTCAAAAAGCTCGGTAAAAGCATTTAGTGGAATTGCAAGATACAGTTTTCTTTCTGATTCAGTCCGTTTTAAGATGTCATAGTAAAGAGTGTATTGACCCAAAGCTTGCTCTAAATCTGCAACTCTCGACTCTCTGATAAAACTTTTAACTTCAACGGCTATCTTGCGATCGTTGTTCTCAGCAGCTAATAGCTGTTCTGCACCAAGATCGATCGATAGGTTTCTCTTCGCCCAAGCCAAGGGATAGGGATCGTGGGTAATTGTCCAGCCAGCCTTAATCAGAGCCTGTTTGACAACTTGATGATAAATGTCTCTTGCTGGCACGATCGCTCTCTTTTGCTATCGAGGTTGACACTGACTATTATAATGTATTGTATCAACAAATTCGATATACTGAGATACGACCTAGTACGATGGCCTTTCCCAATAATTTCTGCACGTCCAGTTACCCGTACAGAAAGGAAACTATATGAACAACGTTGAAAAAGAACTGACATTAAAAGTCCGATCGCGCCCAACAACAGTATCGATTGAAATCCCAACAGATACCTTAGAATCCCTAAACAAAGTAGCACTGCATCGAGATATGCCTTTGTCAGTTGTGCTCAAATTTTACATTGGGCAAGGTTTGCGGCAAGATTTAACAAAATTGTTTAGCGATCGCCTCATGGAAGCAACAGCCCAAGTTTTAGCACGACATTTACATTCAGAAGAAGAAGTCTCAACCATTCTCCCTTGAAATTCAATCTGAAACAGCACCATAGTGCGATCGATCGCACTCAATCTCGCGATCGGTGCGATCGCCCCACCAAATCCTAATTTACCAAATCGTCTGAATGTTGGCTGCCCGAATCTTAGAATCACAGCTAACCAATGGCAGATTCAAATAAAAAGCAGTAGCCGTAATAATGCGATCGGGCATATCTGGCACAACATCTCGTGGAATTTGGCCAATTGCCTGAGCAATTTCTAGAGATAATGGCATTACCAGCCATCCAGTATTAATATCAGCTAAGGCTTGAATTAACCTCTCTAAAGCCACTGCTGGCAACTTTCCTTTTTCGTTCAAGTAAATGATTTCTACAACTGAAATAGAAGCCACATAAACCGACTCAGCCTGTTCGATTGCTGCCAAAGCAGTAGCCGATAAATTCCTAGACTTCAAAAAATACCAAACAATTGCATGGGTATCTATTACAACTGCGCTCATAAAGGACATTCCTTCGGAAAATTACCCCACATTTCTTCACGAACTTCGGAAATATCAGCGGCTGTAATTTCAATATTTAAATCGCTCCACAACCCGTACAAACTACGCCGAGGTTGTTTCCCAGTAGACTTTTGCCTGAGAAACTGGACGAAGTTGAGGACTTCTTGCTGTTGCTCTGGCTGCAATTCCCGTAAATTTTCTAATACAGCTTGCTCAATGGTCATTATTTTACATCCCATCCCATTCAACTCTCTTCAATAAGACTAACGGGTTCGCAGTCAAGCCCGCAACACAGAAACAGCCCGATCGCTCGATCGCCCCGCCCAAATAGTCCCGAACCCACGTCGAGGCTAGAAACCGGGTTTCTTCCTAGATATGTAGTTGAGAATCAGTGATTTTTCGTAGAAACCCGGTTTCTTCCCGTAACTCCTACCAAATCAAAATCTGGCAATACGCTAAAAATCTTTAAAATTTGTTAAGATTAACACGACCTCAGCGCCGGCATCCGATCCGCCGCTAAACCCCCTTCCCCAGCCCCACAACAATGCTGCGACTCGAACACATCAGTAAAATTTATCCCACAGGCGTCGTACTCAAAGATGTCACCTGGGAAGTCAAACCAGGCGATCGCATCGGCTTAGTAGGCGTCAACGGTGCCGGCAAATCCACCCAACTCAAAATCATCGCCGGCGAAATCGAACCCACCGCAGGCGAAGTCATTCGCCCCGCCAGCCTCCACATCGCCTACCTCTCCCAAGAATTTGAAGTAGATCCGACACGCACCGTCAAAGAAGAATTTTGGCGCGCCTTCAGCGAAGCCAACGAAATACACGAATCCCTCATGCAAGTCCATCGAGACTTGGAAGCCTCCACTCCAGAAAATCTCGACGAACTGATCCACAAAATGGATCGGCTACAAAGACAATTTGAAGGCTTAAACGGCTACGGTTTAGAAGCCCAAATCGAGAAAATTCTACCAGAAATCGGATTTGAACCCGAAGATGGCGATCGGCTAGTCAGCGCCTTCAGTGGCGGCTGGCAAATGCGGATGAGTTTGGGCAAAATTCTCCTCCAAAAACCCGACATCCTGCTGTTAGACGAACCTACCAACCACCTCGATTTAGAAACCATCGAATGGCTGGAAGTTTACCTCAAAGGGCTGACAACCCCGATGGTAATCGTATCCCATGACCGCGAATTTCTCGATCGCCTCTGCACCCAAATAGTCGAAACCGAACGCGGAGTTTCCAGCACCTACCTCGGCAACTATTCCTCCTATTTACTGCAAAAAGCCGAAGCCAGAGAAGCCCAACTCAGCGCCTACGAAAGCCAACAAAAAGAACTCGAAAAACAGCAAGCATTCGTTGAAAAATTCCGCGCCAGCGCCACTCGCAGCACCCAAGCGAAAAGCCGCGAGAAACAATTAGATAAAATCGAACGCATCGAAGCCCCCACCGGCGGATTAAAAACTTTGCATTTTCGCTTTCCCCCCGCACCCCGCAGCGGCCGCGAAGTAGTAATAATTGAAGACTTGGTGCACAGCTACGGCGACAAAATCCTATTTTTGGGTGCCGACTTATTAGTTGAAAGGGGCGAACGTATCGCATTCCTCGGCCCCAACGGCGCCGGCAAATCTACCTTGCTGCGCCTGATTATGGGTTTGGAAACGCCAACCGAAGGTACGGTAAAATTCGGAGGTCATAACGTCATCCCCGGTTACTTTGAACAGAATCAAGCCGAAGCCTTAGATTTGAATAAAACCGTGATGGAAACGATTCACGATGAAGTTCCCGACTGGAAAAACGAAGAAGTTCGGACTTTGTTGGGGCGTTTTCTGTTCACCGGCGAAACAGTATACAAACAAGTCGGCGCTTTAAGCGGCGGAGAAAAAGCCCGCTTAGCTTTAGCAAAAATGCTGTTGACTCCCGTGAATTTGCTGATTTTGGACGAACCTACAAATCACCTCGACATTCCGGCAAAAGAGATGATGGAAGAAGCCATCAAGAATTATGATGGCACGGTAATGATCGTTTCGCACGATCGCTATTTCATCTCCCAAGTCGCTAACAAAATTGTCGAAATTCGGGATGGAGAGTTTCGCCCTTATTTGGGAGATTACCACTACTATCTGGATAAAATAGCTGAAGAAAAAGAGCTGGCCAAGTTAGCCAAACTTGAAGCAGAAAAAGCAGCTAAAAAAGCAGAAAAAGAAGCCAAGAAAAAAGCAACAGCTAAGCAAAAATAAAGTCTCAACCACCAAGCAGAAATCAGGACACGGCATTGCCGTGTCCCTACAATTAATTTGGCGATAGTTACATCATTCGATTGGGATCGTGATTATTTTGGGGTAGGGAAACGGCATTTCCGTGTCCTCCTCATGATTATTTTGGGGTAGGGAAACGGCATTGCCGTGTCCAGAGTTGCTTAAATTTTAACCTAAAATTCGATTAATCATCTGATTCGCCTGGGAATCGTAACTTCCACCAAACAAATTAAAATGATTCAAAATGTGATATAGATTATAAAGAATTTTGCGCTTTTCATACCCTGAGTCCAACGGCCAAACCTGATTATATCCCCGATAAAACTGCGCCGAAAACCCGCCAAATAACTCCGTCATCGCGATATCAACTTCTCTATCTCCAAAATATGCCGCCGGGTCAAAAATCACCGGTTCCCCCGCAGGCGTTACCCCCGCATTCCCCCCCCACAAATCCCCGTGAACTAGGGAAGGTTGAGGTTCGTAACCTGCTAACAACTCAGGAATTACCTTTAATAAACGTTCCCCTTGGGGAAAATGACCACCCCGACGCTTAGCCAATTTTAACTGATAACCAATCCGATGTTCTGCCCAAAATTCAGCCCAATTTGCCGTCCAATTATTAATTTGCACAGTTGAGCCGATCGTATTGTTCCTATCCCAACCAAAACATCCCCTCAGCAAGGTAGACTTAGGCTCTTCTACCCCCCTTAGCAAGGGTGGGCTGGGGGGAGTGTATTTGTGCATTGCAGCGAGTTTACGCCCCATTTCTTCCCAAGGTTTATCACCCGCACGCCCTCCCAAATCCATCCATTCCAGCACAATATAAGCTGAATTACCCTCGGTTCCCCAGCAAATCGGCTCAGGTACTCGAATCGTCTGGGTTTCCCCCATTTGCTGCAAACCCAGGGCTTCAGCTTCAAACATCGCGATTTGGGAAGCTTGATTGATTTTCGCGAAGTAAGTGCGGGAACTGCTGCTGATATAATATCCTTGATTGATGCAGCCACCGCTGACAGAACGGCGATTGTCGATCGCAAATTTGTCTCCCGTCACTTCGGAGATATGCGCGCTAATTTTATCCCACATTGGATCAAATCGTGTTGAGGGCGATCGGAATTAGTTTAACAGGTATAGCAACTTATATCAGAACTCAAACTGACATTAACAGTCCTGGACGCATTGCAACGTAATTCTGTCATTCTGATCCAACGCATAGCTCAGACTGCGAAGAATCTCAAACCATTGCAACACCGCCCTTGAGTGCGTAAGTCCTGATTAAATTAAACTTTGAATTCTGGACTAAGCCGAGTCTGTGTAATTTTCCCAAACAACAAAGCCCCTATCTGAGATTCATAATGATTAAAAAAAGTTGATATTTCCGCTCTTAAACCCCCCCTTCAAGCTAATAAGGAATTACCAGCAAAAATACTGATCAGAGACTCTCTCATGACTGGACAAAAATTCCGCCCCGACGATCAGAAAAATCAACTGTCGCCTCAACTGAAATTATCCTTCTGGCGTCTTCCTTCATTCATTGCCTTTGGCTTATTATTAATATCCCTGCTCTTTTTTGGCTGCAACAATAATCAAACCCCACTCAGTTCAAAACCGCTAGTCAAGCCAACACAGCAGGTAGCCAGTAAAGATATGGCTACCCTAGTCGAAGGGCAACACCAAATTTGCCCTGAACCTTTACAGCCAACTACGCACTCAACCTGACAATCTATTTTTCTCACCCTACAGCATTTCAACAGCGATCGCCATGACAGCGGCGGGTGCTAAAGGGAAAACAGCCACTCAAATCGATCGGGTTTTCAGCTTTAATCTCCCGCCGGCTTCCCGACCTCCCGCGTTTGCCCAATTGACTTATCAGTTAACTGACGCTCAAGGCTATCAGTTATCAATCGCCAATCGACTTTGGGCGCAAAAGGATTTTCCCTTGCTACCACCCTTTGTCAAAACAACTCAAGATTTCTATGGAGCTCCTATTGAATCATTGAATTTCGCCAATGCAGCCGAAGCCAGTGGCACAATTAATGCTTGGGTAGCGAAGCAAACCCAAAATCAAATCAAAGATTTACTTTCCCCTGATGATTTGGATTCTTGTACCAGGCTAGTCTTAACCAATGCCATTTACTTTAAAGGAAATTGGGTGACTCAATTTGACTCAGAACAAACCAAAAACCAACCATTTACCCTAGCATCAGGTGAGCAAAAGCAAGTAGCCATGATGCTTCAATCCGATAACTTTGGCTATGCTGAGTTTGAGAATTTGCAAGTCCTAGAAATGCCCTATCAAGGTAATAAGCTCTCCCTGGTAATTCTTTTACCAGCCAATCCAGATGGTTTGCCGAAATTAGAAGGCGCTCTGACCGCAGACAATCTGCAAAAATGGCTGTCCTTATCTCAGCGTGAAGTACAAGCTTATGTCCCCAAATTCACCTTCGAGCAAAGCTTCAATTTAAAAGACGTACTCTCTAAAATGGGAATGGCAGATGCTTTCAGCGATCGACCCGGAGTCGCCGATTTTTCTGGGATCAGCAACAAAGAGAATTTGTTTGTATCCGATGTAATTCACAAAGCTTTTGTAGAAGTTGAGGAGAAAGGATCAAAAGCCGCCGCCGCAACAGCGGCGATCATGTGTACAGGGGAAAGACCATGTGCTTCTCCTTTACCGCCTTCTCCGCCCATATTTCTTGCGGATCGCCCCTTTTTATTTCTCATCCGCGAACAACAATCTGGCACTATTTTATTTATGGGGAGGTTTGTCAATCCTGCTTTAAAAAACAGTCACCCTATCAAAACCATACCTCAACCTCAAAATCAAAATCAAAATGGATGTTAATAGCCACTTAAATGTGGACTAGAAAGCCAGTCAAGTTTCTGGTATTACTTGACCCCTGAAACCAGGTAACTTCGCCGAAACCTGGTTTCTTAAACTGTTTCTGAAACCCTGACATCTTGAATTTAAACAAACTAACTGCAAAAACAACAAAGCCCCTATCTGAATCTCAGAAAGAGGCTTTATTTGTGTTGTAATAAAATCCCAGGCATCGAGCTATTTTCTCAGGCAGTGACCCGCCAAATATCTTCGCCACCGCAGCGTTTAACAACCGAGTTCGGGATGGAATCGGAGTGGTGCCACTGCGTCATAGACACCTAGAAAAGTTGTAAGGGTAAAAAACCCTGAAGACTGCATAGGATTAAGTCATCAATTACCATCAAAAATAGAGGTCAAGCCCTCGGTCTATTAGTACGCCTCAGCTTCATCCCTCTCAGGACTTCCACTTAACGCCTATCAACGGGTGTTCTGCCCGTGACCTTACTGGATCACTCCATGAGAAGACTCATCTTGAGGTGGGCTTCCCACTTAGATGCTTTCAGCGGTTATCCACTCCGCACTTGGCTACCCTGCGTTTACCGTTGGCACGATAACAGGTACACCAGCGGTGCGTCCCTCCCGGTCCTCTCGTACTAGGGAGGACTCCTCTCAATCTTCTTGCGCCTGCACCGGATATGGACCGAACTGTCTCACGACGTTCTGAACCCAGCTCACGTACCGCTTTAATCGGCGAACAGCCGAACCCTTGGGACGTACTTCCGCCCCAGGTTGCGATGAGCCGACATCGAGGTGCCAAACCTCCCCGTCGATGTGGACTCTTGGGGGAGATCAGCCTGTTATCCCTAGAGTAACTTTTATCCGTTGAGCGACGGCCCTTCCATGCGGCACCGTCGGATCACTAAGACCGTGTTTCCACCCTGCTCGACTTGTAGGTCTTGCAGTCAAGCTCCCTTATGCCTTTGCACTCTTGGGCTGATTTCCAACCAGCCTGAGGGAACCTTTGCGCGCCTCCGTTACCTTTTAGGAGGCGACCGCCCCAGTCAAACTACCCCCCTGAAACTGTCTCCCTCCCGGATGACGGGTAGGGGTTAGAATTCTAGCCTCGCTAAAGTGGTATCTCACCGTTGGCTCCATTCTGCCCACAAGCAGAACTTCACAGCCTCCCACCTATCCTGCGTAAGCGAAGCCCGAACACAATTCCAGGCTATAGTAAAGCTTCATAGGGTCTTTCTGTCCAGGTGCAGGTAGTCCGTATCTTCACAGACAATTCTATTTCGCCGAGTCTCTCTCCGAGACAGCTCCCAGATCGTTACGCCTTTCGTGCGGGTCGGAACTTACCCGACAAGGAATTTCGCTACCTTAGGACCGTTATAGTTACGGCCGCCGTTCACCGGGGCTTCAGTCGCTAGCTTCAGATTGCTCCTGACCAACTTCCTTAACCTTCCGGCACTGGGCAGGCGTCAGCCCCCATACGTCGTCTTACGACTTTGCGGAGACCTGTGTTTTTGGTAAACAGTCGCCTGGGACTCTTCACTGTGACCTACTTGCGTAGGTACCCCTTCTCCCGAAGTTACGGGGCCATTTTGCCGAGTTCCTTAGAGAGAGTTATCTCGCGCCCCTTGGTATACTCTACCTCCCTACCTGTGTCGGTTTCGGGTACAGGCTGGCATTGTTTATGGTGTTTAGAGCTTTTCTTGGAAGCCTGACATCTACCACTTCCCTCCCGTAGGAGGTCGTACTCGTACCTCAGCTCAAGACGTTTTCTCCGTCTCTCAACACCTCGAATACTTGAACCGGTAACCAACATCCGGCTGGCGATTGCCTTCTCCGTCCCTCTGCACCAACAATGTCAGGTACGGGAATATTGACCCGTTATCCATCGACTACGCACTTCTGCCTCGCCTTAGGACCTGACTCACCCTCCGCGGACGAGCCTGGCGGAGGAACCCTTAGGGTTTCGGGGTGTAGGATTCTCACCTACATTTGCGCTACTCAAGCCGACATTCTCACTTCCGCACAGTCCACACCTGCTTGTCGCTAGTGCTTCACACCGTTGCGGAACGCTCCCCTACCAATACATGATTCTACAATCATTTATTCCACAGCTTCGGTAGACTGCTTAGCCCCGTTCATTTTCGGCGCAGGAGCGCTAGACCAGTGAGCTATTACGCACTCTTTTAAGGGTGGCTGCTTCTAGGCAAACCTCCTGGTTGTCACTGCACTCCCACCTCCTTTATCACTTAGCAGTCATTTGGGGACCTTAGCTGGTGGTCTGGGCTGTTTCCCTCTTGACGATGAAGCTTATCCCCCACCGTCTGACTGGCCGAGTACCAGTTGAGTATTCAGAGTTTGCCTCGATTTGGTACCGCTCTCGCAGCCCGCACCGAAACAGTGCTTTACCCCTCAACTTAATCTCGACCGCTGTGCCTCAACACATTTCGGGGAGAACCAGCTAGCTCCGGGTTCGATTGGCATTTCACCCCTAACCACACCTCATCCGCTGATTTTTCAACATCAGTCGGTTCGGACCTCCACTTGGTGTTACCCAAGCTTCATCCTGGACATGGTTAGATCACCCGGGTTCGGGTCTATAAACAGTGACTTGTGCTTTCACACGGACGCTCTTGTCAAACTCGCTTTCGCTTTGGCTGCGACCCATAGGGTCTTAACCCGCCACTGCCTATAACTCGCCGGCTCATGCTTCAACAGGCACGCGGTCAGACGTTAAATCGTCCTCCCACTGCTTGTAAGCTAACGGTTTCATGTTCTATTTCACTCCCCTTCCGGGGTTCTTTTCACCTTTCCCTCGCGGTACTGGTTCACTATCGGTCACACAGTAGTATTTAGCCTTACGAGATGGTCCTCGCTGATTCACACGGGATTTCACGGGCCCCGTGCTACTCGGGATACAGTCACGTCCTCTCTACTTTCGACTACAGGACTTTCACCTTCTCTGGTGCAGCTTTCAACTGCTTTGTCTAGCTTTAAGGTTCGCTTTCGACTGTCCCACGACCCCAGAAGTAAAAACCTCTGGTTTAGGCTGTTTCCCGTTCGCTCACCACTACTAGGGAAATCGCTATTGCTTTCTCTTCCTCCAGCTACTAAGATGTTTCAATTCGCTGGGTTCGCCGCACCAACCTATGTATTCAGTTGGTACTTACTGGGTTGCCCCATTCGGACATCTCCGGATCAATGCTTGCTTCCAGCTCCCCGGAGCTTATCGTCGGTCGCCACGTCCTTCATCGCCTCTGTGTGCCTAGGTATCCACCGTTAGCCCTTTGTAACTTGACCACTTGATTTTTAGATGGTCGCTTGTAAGATATTCCGATGACTCGGAAGACTTACCTGCTGATTGATGACTTAATTGCTATGCAGTTTTCAAGGTTCTGACTAGAGTCGAGACTCCAGCATTCCCACAAGCCCAAAGAGCCGATTAGGGTGCTGATTTCTATATTCTGAGTGGATGATGATTTTTGGCGCTGGCTAGTGAGAGTGGAGGTAAGCGGACTCGAACCGCTGACTTCCTGCGTGCAAGGCAGGCGCTCTACCAACTGAGCTATACCCCCACTAAGCAAGCTTTGATTTTTTCAGTCCTGAGTTCTGAATCGAGCGTCGCTCTTTCATGACTCATGACTTAAATTTCATTACTTTTTTTCCAGGTGGGCCATCCTGGATTTGAACCAGGGACCTCACCCTTATCAGGGGTGCGCTCTAACCAACTGAGCTAATAGCCCATGTTCTGAACCAGTTAATAGTTTGAAAGCTTTGACTCTATTATCTCGAACGACCAGGGATGACTGACATTGACCTATAATTTAGGTTCGGTCTGCTGTCAGATGGTCTCCCTAAAAGGAGGTGATCCAGCCACACCTTCCGGTACGGCTACCTTGTTACGACTTCACCCCAGTCATCAGCCCTGCCTTCGGCATCCTCCCCCCCTAAAGGTTAGAGTAATGACTTCGGGCGTGGCCAACTTCCATGGTGTGACGGGCGGTGTGTACAAGGCCCGGGAACGGATTCACCGCAGTATGCTGACCTGCGATTACTAGCGATTCCGCCTTCATGCAGGCGAGTTGCAGCCTGCAATCTGAACTGAGGCAGGGTTTACGGGATTAGCTCACTCTCGCGAGTTGGCTGCCCTCTGTCCCTACCATTGTAGTACGTGTGTAGCCCAGGACGTAAGGGGCATGCTGACTTGACGTCATCCCCACCTTCCTCCGGTTTGTCACCGGCAGTCTGTTTAGAGTGCCCAACTGAATGATGGCAACTAAACACGAGGGTTGCGCTCGTTGCGGGACTTAACCCAACATCTCACGACACGAGCTGACGACAGCCATGCACCACCTGTGTTCGCGCTCCCGAAGGCACTCCTCCCTTTCAGGAAGATTCGCGACATGTCAAGTCCTGGTAAGGTTCTTCGCGTTGCATCGAATTAAACCACATACTCCACCGCTTGTGCGGGCCCCCGTCAATTCCTTTGAGTTTCACACTTGCGTGCGTACTCCCCAGGCGGGATACTTAACGCGTTAGCTACGGCACTGTCCGGGTCGATACAGACAACACCTAGTATCCATCGTTTACGGCTAGGACTACTGGGGTATCTAATCCCATTCGCTCCCCTAGCTTTCGTCCCTGAGTGTCAGTTATGGTCCAGCAAAGCGCCTTCGCCACCGATGTTCTTCCTGATCTCTACGCATTTCACCGCTACACCAGGAATTCCCTTTGCCCCTACCATACTCTAGCTGTTCAGTTTCCACTGCCTTTCCGAGGTTAAGCCCCGGTCTTTGACAGCAGACTTGAACTGCCACCTGCGGACGCTTTACGCCCAATCATTCCGGATAACGCTTGCATCCTCCGTCTTACCGCGGCTGCTGGCACGGAGTTAGCCGATGCTGATTCCTCTGGTACCGTCATTTTGTTCTTCCCAGAGAAAAGGAGTTTACAACCCAAGAGCCTTCTTCCCCCACGCGGTCTTGCTCCGTCAGGCTTTCGCCCATTGCGGAAAATTCCCCACTGCTGCCTCCCGTAGGAGTCTGGGCCGTGTCTCAGTCCCAGTGTGGCTGATCGTCCTCTCAGACCAGCTACCGATCGTCGCCTTGGTGGGCCTTTACCCCCCCAACTAGCTAATCGGACGCGAGCTCTTCTTCAGGCTATAAATATTTGCCCTTTCGGTACATCGGGGGTTAGCAGTCGTTTCCAACTGTTGTCTCCGTCCTGAAGGTAGATTCTCACGCGTTACTCACCCGTCCGCCACTAAATCCTTGCGGATTCCGTTCGACTTGCATGTGTTAAGCAGACCGCCAGCGTTCATCCTGAGCCAGGATCAAACTCTCCGTGTTGGATGGTTTTTTTCGGCTCGTCAAGCTATTTTCCGGCGACTTTGACATTTCTGTCTCAGTCCCTTAATTTCACCTTGACATTTTTCTCGTTGTTTGCGATATTGAGTTTAGCTCTCGCTTTCACTCTCTATCTGTTAATTTTTTGACGAGGTTAATAGTGCTTTAAGCTTTCAAACTATTCTTTTTTCTAGGTTCAGCGCGCGTTTCGGTGAATCGCTTCTCTTCCGGCGCTTTATTAATATACTTACTTCGCCTGGTGTTGTCAAGCGTTTTGTGAAACTATTTTTGACTTTTTTTATGACCTATACACTGTCAGGGTTTCGGCTTTTAGACCAGGCTCCGACATCCCCTGCCTGATGCCTCTTTTCCGGAAGGGGTCTTTTTTTCGGCACTCCGGGGGCTTTTTGGGCTCTGAAGCTCCCGCCTATGGGTAGAATGTCTCAGTGGTTCCAGATGATGGGGCTTACTTAGAGTGGAGGTAAGGCTAAGTTAGAGTGTGAGGTTGTATGGCTGGGTTCAGGATGACAGAAGCTGATTGGTGCATGAGTCATATATATATAAGTGGTGTCTGCATTCCCTGGACTTGACTGAGGGAGGTTTGGGTATGGCATTGGCCCGATCGCCCTTAACAATTCCTCTGATTCAAAATCCAGCAGTCGGCATGACACGGTGCTGCAACTCGTCGTACTAGATACGCCCGCAACCACCCTCTTTACTCATAGCAACCCCGAAACACCTTCAGTTACGCCACCTATCGGCCGTTGAGACTCGCTCACGGGTTTGTCTTGAGTAAAATAACTGTCAAATTAGCTGAAGCTCCGAAAGTGCGATCGCACTTTCGGAGCTTCAAATCTTTCTAATCACTTGATCAAAGCTCAAACATTTACTCAGAGCGCCGGAGAGTTAATCAAAGCCGAACAAATAGATAGAGCCTCTCAAATTTTCAAGGGAGCCATTGATCTACTCAACCAGATTTAAGGAGCTTACTTATTTTCACCCAAACACCAACTCAAACAATCAGCAAAAACAACAAAGCCTCTCTCTGACTTGCAGAGAAAGGCTTTGTGTTGTAATAAAATCCCAGGCATCGAGCTATTTTCTCAGGCAGTGACCCGCCAAATATCTTCGCCACCGCAGCGTTTAACAACCGAGTTCGGGATGGAATCGGAGTGGTGCCACTGCGTCATAGACACCTAGAAAAGTTGTAAGGGTAAAAAACCCTGAAGACTGCATAGGATTAAGTCATCAATTACCATCAAAAATAGAGGTCAAGCCCTCGGTCTATTAGTACGCCTCAGCTTCATCCCTCTCAGGACTTCCACTTAACGCCTATCAACGGGTGTTCTGCCCGTGACCTTACTGGATCACTCCATGAGAAGACTCATCTTGAGGTGGGCTTCCCACTTAGATGCTTTCAGCGGTTATCCACTCCGCACTTGGCTACCCTGCGTTTACCGTTGGCACGATAACAGGTACACCAGCGGTGCGTCCCTCCCGGTCCTCTCGTACTAGGGAGGACTCCTCTCAATCTTCTTGCGCCTG
>JAYFMW010000027.1:0-68993 GCA_042408215.1 Microcoleus sp.
CGACGCAAAGGATCTCGCCCCCCTCTGGCAAGCATTCGCTGCTGAACGCGAAGCTATCGACCCCTCAATGCTAGTCAAACCTAACTTTGAATTTGAAAAATACGTCATCAATTAAATCAAAAAACCCCTTTCTTTCTGCTGGTTATTAGAACACAGCGACAGCATCATCGGTTGTCTATTTATCTACTATTACGACGAAGCCCCGCCTGCAAATCTCCCCGAATATTTGATTCAGCAACACCATGAGGCACTCAATCAAGCTTGTGTCTATCCTCAATTTGTTCTAAATACTGCAATTCAGTGGGAGTAAGAGCGGTTGCTCTTTCTAACAAGTTCAGGATTTCTACTTCAAAGGGATCTAGATTGCCTAATTTGTGAAGTCGGTCAATGCGATCGCAAATTTCTTGAAGTCCCGGTTGATTTTCGAGCGGCACGACGGTGAGAGCTGAGTGTTTGAAGGTATGCAAATTCATCGCAAGAGTAGGGATGTGCCGCATCCACACGGTAGCCGTTTTCTCGCCCACTGACTGAATGCGCCCCAACCGACCGTTAACGTCCTGGCGATCGGGCGCGTACACTTCCACCAAGGAACCAATTTTGAGCGTCAGGTGGTGGGCGATGGTAGGTTCACCTTCAGTTTTTACTTTTTTGTCGCGCCCCTGTAAAGTTTTGGCAACTTTAGTTGGGCGGCTCTTAACCTCAGCGGCTAAGGCAATAACTTCTTTTTTGGTCAGTCCAGCAGAGCGATTCAGTATTTTCCACTTCATATCCTCTCCTCCAATAGAACTCAGGGTGTCTACTGCTTTAGCAAACTGAGCGTCTCTGCGAATCGTTTTTGGGGATGCCAAGAAAAGCGCCCCCAACTTTTCCTCTGTTTTCAAGTGGTCAAAATGACCACTTGATTTTCTGTCCCCGCCACGGGGCTGCTTTGTCAGCTCGTACCAAGTGCCGCGCAAATAGCTAACCGATTCAGACGTGAGATTGCGGCGGCCCAGTTGATTGAGGAGCATCCAAACTTTGACGGCGTTAGGGCTGTCGAAAGACAGCAGTTTGGTAGGGGATGCCGTGCGCGCTACAAATAGCATAGCGGTTGTGACCGTCAATCAGAATTTTCTCCTCAGTCCAGACCACCAACGGGTCCCGACATCCTTCCTCAAGAATACTGGATTTTAAGGCAGCGAACTCGATCGCACTCAAAGGAGGGATGAGCGTTTGGAAATCTGGGTCAATCCGCAGGGAGTCTGCAACAGTGTGGTGGCGCTTTCGGGTTGAGCCTCGCAAAACTACTAAAGGTTGACGCTGCTCGCTGCCCGGTGTCTCCTGAGTTGGGTGCATTTCCTCGTGCCTCCTGAAATAAGTTAACCCTTAACTTGCCAGCCCCTTGCCCGACACCAGTTTGAAAAAATTGACTGGTATAGGCTTATTCCATATTTATATAGTAACATGGAAACGAATTAACAATGTGGGATAATAAAGAAAATAGAGAAAGGATAATGTTGTCAAATGCCTCCAAGAAAAGGAACGCAGCTCCACCCCAACTCTCTAGCTAATTTAAAGTTAGGCGGAGGCGAACCTCGATATGAGGAGCCAAAGAAGCAAAGGAACATTCAAGTAACATCTGCGGGGTGGGAAGGTTTTCGCGCTATTGCCAGAGAGCGCGGATTGAGTTTGAGCGAGTTGATCGAGCAGATTGGTAGGCGAAAGATTACTTTGACTGACGCCGAGGAACAGAGCCGCAAACAATCCACAGCCAACCTTTCAGGTATGGCTGGGCTTTGAATAAAAATGTACATTGCCGTCGGATGAGGAACAAACACAATGGTTCAATCACCTCCAAAACTTATAACTGTTGATGAATTTATTACTAACTACGGCGACAGCGATTGTTACGAACTCATTGATGGTGAATTAACCGAAATGGAACCAACAGGGCCGCACGAACAAGTATCCGGGTTTCTGGGACGAAAACTGAATGTAGAAATTGACCGCCTGGATATACCCTACCTTATCCCCCCTCGCTGTCTCATCAAACTATTAGGAACAGCAACAGCCTTTCGCCCCGACGTGCTGGTATTAGATGAAACTAAATTGATCGATCAACCTTTGTGGCAACAAGAACCAGTAATTACATCAGGTTCTTCAATTAAACTGATTGCTGAAGTCGTCAGCACCAACTGGCAAAATGATTATGCCCGTAAAGTTGAAGATTACGCTTTGCTGGGAGTGCCTGAGTATTGGATTGTTGACTATCTGGGTGTTGGTGGCAGAGAATATATTGGCAAACCAAAACAGCCGACAGTTACGATTTGTACGCTGCGAGGAGATGAGTATCAAAAACAGTTGTTTCAAAAGAGCGATCGGCTTATTTCATCAATCTTTCCTGACTTGCAATTAACCGCACAAAAAATCTTCGCTGCAGGCAGATATGCTGCTATGTAGCTTATATCTAGGTAACGTCGGTAGGATGGAGGAAATTCGTGCGGTGTGATCGCCATTGAACTGGGATTGAGTCTCAACGAGTTGATAGAACAGATTGGCAGGGGTCTGATTCCCTTTGGCAATGGTGAAAAAAGTAACTAATCGCCAGATATGGAAAGGGAGGGTTCACTCAAAAAAACTTTCTATCAACTCGTTACCAGAAGTTTTTTTGAAAAAGAACACTAATTTAGTCGTTGATTCTCCGAGCATTCTAACTAGCTCTCAAAATTTGCTTAATTAGGGAGACAACTTGCTGCGGTCGATGCTCAAAGTGCTTCTTGATTTGAAATTTTAACGAATCTACGGGCACATCTTTTTTGTTGATTTTAAGGCGAATATGCTCACTTCGTGGCAGAGTGGAATTGAGCGATAGAATAACGGTACGGCATTGTCGGAGAGTGAGGCTATCGACTTGAATGAAGGGTAAATTTAATGGGCCGGTATCGAGTTGAATATTAGAAGCAAATTCGGCTTTAACTTGTAGCGAAGAGGTGAGGCGCTGTTCTTCTGTGGGTTCTGGAGTTGCTGCACATTCGGCAACAGCAGGAAAGGAAGCAATTTCATTGAGAAGAGGCACAAAATCTGGGGCAAGTTCTGCTGAGAGTTTTTCAGAAGGATTCATCCGCTTCGATGCTAACAGCGTAGCGAGATAGTGAACAATTAAGCCACCGTAACCAAAAATTACCACAGTTTCAATTGTGAGGGTGAGAAAATGCTGAATACGTTCGTACATGATTATAATTTGCAAGTGGAACATCTCTCAAACGCGATCGCGTTTAATATCAAAGCCTTTTAACAAAAACAGTCATTTAATTTATTGCCAAACGGTTTTACGCTGACTTATTGAGCAACCTACATTCTCGGATAAAACCAATTAACCATAACTTACGCTTTGTAACTGTGTTGCAAAGCTTTGAGATTATTCGCCTTACTTGCGGAACCTTTGCTACGCTCGATGGTAAACTCCGTCAAGGGTTCAGAATGACATAATCAAGTTATTACTCCATAAGTGCTATTAACTAAATCCTTGTGAGAATGCGATCGCAAATATCGCAAAGGGAACTGGTGCGGTGGGTGGGCGGGCAAATAAAATCCTGCTCCAAGCAGGATTTTATTCCCTTTATCGGGGGTCGTCATCGATCACTTGACAAAATCATCAATCTCTTCATTATCGTCAGTTGCCTTTTTCTTATGAGAAGCTTTGACTGCCGATTCGATATAACGGAAGTGCAAGTCAATCACTGCTTGCTCAGATGAAAGCCAGTAAACGTTGCTCAAGATTTCTTCAAGCATCTCGTCAGCCGAGTAGCCTTCATATTGCTTGTTAAACCAAGTATTGAACGCTTCCCAGTCAAGAGCTTTACCTTTCTGCAACTGTCGTTGTTTGGCACGTCCCGTTAACTCGCGGGCAACGTGCAAAAACATCTCGAAGCGCTGTTCTTCAAGAGTTTCGGCAAATTGCTTTTGCATCGGAGTTGGAGCGGATTTGCGATTAGCCATGATTAACCCTCAAGCGTGTTTTTTTTCACAACTAAAGCGACGGCAGTCTGCTAATTACAATTAATTCAAAAAAATTAGTGGGTGGGTGAGTGGGTAAAATTAAATTCACAACCAAGGTCAAAATTTCCTTGATTGTGAATTTGTTGGGTCTGCTTCCCAGAGCGTCCTGATTCGGACGGTGGCGACAATCATTACCCTGAATCGCAATTCGTGGAAAAGGCCTCGATAGAGGCAAAAAAATGCTCTGCTTTTTCAGCAGAGCTTTCTAATCAAACTTTAGCAATTATTCGTCGTCTTCCTCAAATTCTTCGTCTTCGTCTAAACTAAAATCATCCTCCTCATCGTCATCATCCTCATCCTCATCGCCTTCCTCGTCTTCGTCATCTTCATCAATTTCATCGAGTATGTCATCAATTTCATCATCTTCATCATCGAGTTCGTCGTCCTCATCGAGTTCTTCAGTATCTTCTTCAGAGGATTTAGCTAACTCGTTGCGACGCTTTAAGCTTTGAGCATTGAACTCCATTAAATCGGCAATGGCAGCTTGCGGGTTGTCAGCAATTGTATCGTAAAGTTGGATCATCGCTAAGGCAACAACTTGGACATCATACTTGAGTTCATCGGGTCGGCAAACTAGCTTGGGAAACACAGTATTGTTCCACTCTTGCCAGTCGAACTTTTTACCATTGCCATTACCGTTGCGCTTATTCAACTGAGCTTGAATATCCAATCCCAGTTTTTCGCGAATTGCGTGGCCAACCTTTGTCGAAATACGGCTATCGCGACGCTGAATTGTCACGCCGTACTTCTTATGAATTGTATTGCGAATCTGTTTGACTAGCTCGCCAGCAAGTTGCTCGGAGCTGAGGTTAGGTTGAGGTTTTGATTTGGCTCCATTGTTACTGCCGACAGTTTGACTGTTCTGTTTTTCAGGTGGCTTAGATTTAGCAGGCACTGGTGAATGAGAGCGAATGGGAGTGGCGGCGGTTTGCTTTTTACTTGTGACCATGATTGACAATTTAACTTGCTTAACATCAATTTATGAGTGCCGTTAGGCACAATTACCCCCTCCAGTTGAGGGGGCGTATTTCGCTCATTAGCAGGAAGTTAAGTTTTAATTACCTTAGTTAAATTATTATGTTCAACGTCGTCTCTTTAGTTGTATCAACTCATGAAACTTTTCAATACTTGGTCTAAGTTAAGAGTCATTCAAACTCCCATAGTTGCCCTTGAATATTACAGTGCCGATCGCCAAAAAATCTTGTCATCATTTCATCAGTACGCCAGTGAGTGTTGTTTACCTGTTTATTATTGGAATCCCGGCTATGCAACTCTTCAACAGGTGCGGTGTTTGGATAAAAATCTCCCGAAATTAGGTTGTCATTCAGACTTGACAAGCGTTTCAGATATTTCGGAAACGTATAACAGTGAATGCGTCCTATGCAAAACTGAGCTATCTGTCGAGAGTGATGTCCTGCAATTTCTGCTGGAAAATGACTGCCCCGGTATCTTTTTGTTAGAAGATATTTTGGAATCAGAGAGTAGCGAACAGCCTCTTATCCGCCGTTATTCTCAATTAGCTAACGCATTCTTTGACTTGAAAGGGCGTTGGGCCAACCAATATTGGGTACTGCTGGGCGAGTACATCCAATTGCCATCAAAGCTAAGTCCATTAATTCCTCTACTCAAATGTCCGTTACCCGATCGCTTTGAAGTCGAAGTTCTTGTAGATAAGTTTTGCGATCGCAATTGTTCCCTTGATTTTGGTTTAGATGCGGTAGCTGCTAAAAAGCGGCTGGCTGTTTCTAGTCTAGGGCTGCCAACTGCTGAAATTGAATTGGTGTTAGATCGATCGCTCTCTGTGACCGCTTCAGTTGTCCAAATCGCACAGTTGGTATTGGAGCATAAAATATCGCAACTTCGAGACCAGGGGTTGGAGTTCATTGCTTCTCCCGACGTGCCTCATGCTGGCGGTTTAGATTTATTAGACGCTTATTTGAGCGAAGTATAGCAACCGCCTTGGCGGTTAGGATGCAAGCTCTAGAAGATCTTCGATCGCATCACGTAAACAATCAAACCGATCTAATTGTTTGCGGATGCGACTTTTGAGCCACGACCAGCATTTTTCAATTCTGTTCAAATCTGGGGAGTACGGCGGTAAATACAACAATTTACACCCTACACTTTGAATTAATTCCTCAATTCTGCCACCTTTATGAAACGTGGCATTATCCATCACTACCACCTGTCCTGTCACAAGTGTTGGCAGTAAACAAGTTTCTAGCCAAATTTCAAAAACTGTTCGATTACACGCTCCAACAACGGTAAAAGGGGCGAGGATTTTTTGGTTACATAGAGCAGCAATCATATTTACCCTATCCTCACGTCGCCCTGATTTGAGTGCATGAAACCGTTGGCATGACGGGGTTCCAACCATAATCATACTGGTCTCTATTATCCATGCCAGATTCATCAACATAGACAATCTGAGCCGAGGGAATGGTGGACAATTCGGTTACAAAAGCCTGCCTTTTGACTTCAGCCCGCGCCCGGTAGCCCTAGGTCTTTTTTTTCGAGTAAAACCAATTTTTTTCAAAGCCCGCGAGATTGTGCGATCGCTAATTTCTCCATCCCAAAGTGAGGCCATTTCAACTTGAGTTTTATCCCCATGAGTCTTGACAAACTCACGAAACTTCTCCCAATCAGTAATTTTATGACCGTTACCGCGAGGCTGATTCGGTAATGCTAAAAAGTCTCCTGTTTCCGTTTGTCGCTTCAACCATAAGCTGATTGTGTTGCAACTGATACTGAATAGTATACTCGCTTCACTAATCTTTAAGCCATCTAGTTTGATAGCTTGAATGACTTTCTGACGTAGGTCATAACTGTACGGTTTTGGCATGAGTCGTGCCATCGGGTAAACAGCATAATGGATAAGAGACTACTTCCACTTTACACCATAACCGCCTTGGCGGTTGCTATATAACTGGCACGGCCGCATCGTTGAAATTCACACAAGCATCAGTTGCAGGGTTGACTGGCAAGAGCGCGAAAAACACAAGGGCGGTCGGATAATCTCAATGCTCTTCTGTGACCTGCGGAAAATTTAGCCACTACCCGACAACTGACGACTCAATTCCATCCCCCTCAATTGGGGGATTTTTGTGTCTACAGGTTTTGTAGACAATCTGATAGCAGTGTAGGGAGCCTATTGAGTCCTTAAAAAGTGTCTCAGTTTTGAGACATTTTTTACAGACGTTGCTAACAACGCAGTCCTCGAAAGTCTCAAGCCAATTGCTAGCAACGGTTGCAGGCGTTGACACTAAAGGTGTACAGTGACCTAGATTTATTAGTTCTGCTTATAATGCTATTGATACAAAAGTATTATATTTTATTATGTTTTGCACTGTCTACGTGCGTCTACTTATGTCTACCTGTATGTAGACATAAGTAGACGGTACTTTAATGGCTCGTGTTAGTCGATTTAGATAAGATTTAGTTATATTTTTTGTAACTATAATTGATTATTATTACTTATGAATTGCGCCCACTAGATAACCACTAGACAGATGCTAGACATAATGCTAGTATCTAACTAGACAGACGCTAGACACAATGCTAGTATCTAACTAGACAGACGTTAGACACAATCCTAGTATCTAACTAGACAGACGCTAGACACAATGCTAGTATCTAACTAGACAGATGCTAGACATGATGTTGGTATCTAACTAGACAATCACTAAACAGGTATTAGACATGACAGACAGATGCCAGCTTAACTTGAGATTGGACGGCCGCCGAGACTTGCTCGAAACCATTAAAGATGTCGCAGCAGCAGAGGGTTTGAGCGTCAATGCTTGGGTAGTGCGAACTTTAGAGCAAGCTGCCAACCAGGCAATAGCAGCGCCGCCAATTCAACCTCAGACACAAGTGTCCGAAATTTCGGACATTGAATCAGTGCTAGACAAGTTGCTAGATACTAAGCTAGACACACTGCTAGCGGTTAAATTAGCAGGGATTGAAGAACGCTTGGGAAAATTGAAAGCCTGAGCGATGGCAACAATGAATCGCTCAGGCAAGAATTGAAGGCCGCCAATAAGCAGCTTGCAGAATGGGACAAGGAGCTTGACCAATTGCACGCCCGCAACGGTGACTTAGGGTTGCAGGTGCAGATGTTGCAATCAGAGCTTGAGGCGGTCAGGACCGATCGCCCTGAAATTTAAGAATCCGTCCCGGCCGTCGCAGATTTTCCTGAACCAAGTGACCTACTTAACCAGTTGAGGACGCGGCGCAAAAAGTCGAGGGCGGACTTGGCGGATATTGAGGCAATCTTAGAAATACTTTTGTCCTGGACCGATCGCCCTGAGAAGGGGTAGAGGGAAAACAAAAAGTGGTATATATGAGTGGTTTATATACCACTCATATATACCACTGCCTATAAAACTGCACGTATGGCTAAAAAAGCGGATAGCCTCAAAGCCTTGTGGAGTAAGGGATGTACGGAGAGGGTGGGATTTGAACCCACGTTAAAGTTGCCTTTAAAGTAGATTTCGAGTCTACCGCATTCAACCGCTCTGCCACCTCTCCAATTGATTGACCATTTGATCATAATCGCACGACTGAAGCTAAAAATCAACCATAAATTTCAGGTTGCTGTTGCTTCGCGACTCCTGGAATCGCATAATGGTGCGATCGAGCCACAAGTCTGGTTGAGATGTTCGCTGTTTCGTATCTTACCGCACAGCGCGCCACATTTGCCAATCTTCACAAAAAAGAAGTCTGATTTTCTTGAGATTCCAGGGTAGTCTTAAATCCCGCAGCGGGAGTCCATTGGATGGCTCCGTCGCGCCCAGTCCAAAAGAGCTGGGTTTTGCTTTGGTGCAGTTGGGCTGCGGTTGAGGAGTCAATTTCGTCAGCAGATGCGATCGCCAATTTTGGCCCAACTGCCGCCAATAACTCCGCCGTCAACGTTTTTCCAGACCACCACAGCACTTGAGCTGGCTTCAAAGTTCCCGTTGCTACCAATTTTTTTTGGGCTTCGGGTGCGATCTCACCAAGCATCAACCAACTTCGTGAAGCGAAGCTATCCCGAAGGGAATCGCCCATCAGCAATTCTACCACCGGGATTTCCGCATTCACCAACTGCAACCGCACAGAGCCCAGATTAATTGTGCTGTTAGTTTCTAAAGGAAAGTAAACCCCTTGGCGAGATTGCACCGCAGTCATCAATTCCTGACGGCTGGCATAGTGAATTTGTTTGGGAGCGCTGTTATCATAAAATGTTTGAATTGGCAAGCGTTCTAATAATTTTCCCCAACCTGCACTCAAACCTAAATGAGGATGGGTGGCGATCGCAAAATTCACAGAATTAACTGCTTGTTTCTGCAAAAAAGGTAGCACTGTAAACCTAACTGTATTTTCATCACCGGTATTAATTAGCGCCACTTTTCCTCGGTCTTGAATCACCAAAACAGGCTCGCCTGATGTCGCCAGTAAAGTAACTTGAAATAAAGATGCCTGACTGTGCCAAGCTGGCAAAACTATGATAGCAATTCCCGCCACAATCGCCAGCGGTAAAATTGAGGCAGATGAAAAAATCGGCAGGGAAATAAATCTGCTTTTTTCCATCTTCTCTCTCCCATCTTCCTTCTCCCATCTTCCTTCTTCCTTCCCGGCGTTAAATCCGTTAAATCCGTTACATAATCCGTTGCCGAACTTCCCTCTACCCAGCCAAACCCAGCCAATTAAACTATAAAGTACGATTAGTTGTAACTCCGATACTTGACCGACAGCTACCGAATTACCGGGTAACTGCGAGAAATATTGAGCGATCGCAATTAACCCATGTGCCGGATAGTCTAGCAGTTGCGCTAACCCACTGCCAGCCAGCGGAAAAATCAATCCAGCTAAAGCACTAATCATCCCCCCAATACTCAAAATCCACAGTAAAGGAGCGGCAATAATATTGACTAAAATGCAATAAGGAGATACCACACTAAAAACGTAAAGTAGCAGCGGTAGCACCCAAACTGAAGCAGCGATAGGAACCACAAAAATAGAAGCGATCGCCGGTGGCATCCACTCCAATTTTGCCATCATCGGGGGTGTGGTCACTATCAACCCCAAAGTCGCCAAAAAACTCAGTTGAAAACCTAAATCCCAAATCCATAAAGGATTAACCAATAGTAAAACTATCCCAGCGATTAACAGCAATCCCAGGGGCTTAACTTCTCGCTTCAGCAGCAAAGCAAATAGCGTTCCAAATCCCATCAAAGCCGCGCGGCATACTGAAGCTTCAAAGCCAGTTAATCCCACTAGCAAAAATAAAGCACCGCAGCCAAAGCTAAATTGTAACTGTTTGGAAAAACCTCTGGTTAAAGCTAGAACTAAAGCCAAAACCATAGAAACTTGAGTGCCCGAAGCTGCGATCGCGTGGGCTAATCCAACCTGCACAAAGTAGTCGCGGATGTTGTAAGGTAAATCTACGGCTTGCTTACCCAGGGCGATCGCACTAATCAGCGGGCCTTCGGGAACATTTAAGTGCAGTAGTTGCGATCGGACAATCCGCTGTCGCATTCTATAAATTGTTGGTGCCGACATCTCGCTTGACTCAGAGAAAGCAGCCGTAGCTTGCTTGTCACGTCGATTGACAGCGGCGATCGCATTTTCTCTCGTCCAGTCAATTTGGCGGCCTTTGAGCCCTACAAAAGCCCCTTCTCTGGCTAAATATCTTTGAAAATCAAAAGCCCCCGGATTCGATGGCGGCTGCGGTTTGTAGAGAGAACCTGTAACTGCGATCGTATTTTCTGGGTACAAACCTGTTGCTTGCAACAAAGGTACTGTGACGTAGAGTTTCCCGGATACTTCGCGATTTACTACTACTCCTCCCTCGCCACCGTTAATTTCGCTAACTAGATCGGTTTCCAGCCAAAATTGCGATCGCCCCGATCGAGTTATGCGTGGGCTACTCACAACTCTACCGCGAACAGTCACCGCGACTTCTTCAGTATTACCAACCGCAGGAATCAATTTGCTGATATCATTAATTGCTGGTTGGGGCGATCGGATTTGAAAATAAACGCTAGCGAGAAATCCCGTCAAACCTGCGAGTAACCACACCCATTTCGACCTCGGCAGCATTTGATAAAAACTCAATTCTTCGGTTTTTTCTAAGGAAGAATCAGCAGGATTTTTGGTGGTTCGGCTGCGTCTTTTTTTAGTCTTTTTGACCGAAGTTCGAGTATATTTTCGCAAGAATTTCGGCATGGCGATCGCCGCGACAACTCCCAAAGCAAGTATACCGAAACCACCCCAATGCACCGCTGTAGAAATCAATCCCAAAAGGTAGGCAAGACAGAAAATGACACCCGTTACTTGATTCATCAAAACGTAAAATACTATAGCTATTATATCCCGACTTCTGTAAGAAGTCGGGGATCTGAGTATTCTCTCTTGTCCCCCCCTTAAGAAGGGGGGTTAGGGGGGATCGAAGAGTTAGTTAACTCACCTAAATAGACAACCCCAATTTTAAACCGAAAGCCGCGTGCACCACCATAAGTGCCAGGGCTGTCGTGCCCAAATAAGCATGAACCGCCCGCAGTGCCAGTTTGTCGCCCCCAAAACCAGTTAGCGAAATCAAGCTGTTAACAGCCAGCAAAACCAGCACTGTCGAACCAGTCCAAAAATGTGGACTTTCCATGACTGGCTGGTGCTGCATCACCAGCGACAGCAAGCCGCCAGTATAACCCAAAGCTATGAACAAAAACATCCACGGTGCAAGTTTGCGGTGCTCCGATCGACTTTTGAGTGCCACATCTTTATCGGTGGCTAAACGTCCCTGCCATCCGGTATAACCGACAAAACTGCCCATCGCCACAACCACGATCCCCATCATTACCGGATGTCCCCAATGAGTGATGGGTTCGGGAATGCCCAGACTGCGAAATTGACTGGCAATTGGCTCTAACAGTTCACTTAGATTGATCATTTGCTTGAGATTCCCAACTTGGCGATCGCTAATTTTGATTTAATTAATAATTTACTCTAAAATAGTAATAGTGCGATCGCGATCGCCCCAATCAAATAGCCCTTTGAGCGCCCAAAAAAATACTTTGACTTGTTGGTATGTTATCAAAGAGAGTCATCTATCCAAAAGCATAGATTTACACAAAACTTAGCCGGCTAAGGCCGACTGCGAGATTTTGACCAAAAAATTGGGATACAAGCCCCGTCCTTTGAGGACGGCTTTTTGCTAGAATAAATTAAGTCAACCTAGGGCATTGGGAGACTCTAAACGGACGTGGAGCGATGGTAAGACTACCGCTTGCGGAGCGCGTTGCTATGAAGCGTCAAGGAATCCTCGGACTTGATAGACGGGGAGGTATGTCAAAACACTACGAATACAGTTTTCAATCACTGTTTCCAGCCAGAAGTCTGTATAAAATAAAAGAGCGGGACACAGGAGAAGTGTATTGCCTAGCCTCAGCAGGGGAGCTGCCATTTCAGTTAATTTGAGCTGAGCAGTATCCAATCTTTTGTCCCCACACCAGTAAGAGGAAGCCATTGCAGACGGCGCTATGATTAAGCCTTACCGAATTTTGCAGCGCATTGCTCAACTGCTCGCCTACGCCTACTCAGCACTGATTGCCGGCTATCTGATTCTGAGACTGAGCTTTTGGGACAGACTGTGGCCGATTTCCTTGGCCGGGGATTTTGTTCCTTGGATTTTCTTGCCAATCTTCCTCCTGCCAATTCTCGGGTTTTTGATCGTCAAGAAACGCCGGTTCGCCATTGTTTCATCTGTGGCTTGCATCTGTCTGCTGGGTTGGCTGCACGTCACCTACTTTTCTCCCCAGCCGGCGAACATCAGTAACTCCCAGCCAACCCTCAAGGTTTTTTCTCTCAACATCGGCTGGCATCACAAATCCCCACAAGCTTTGGTTAGCCTAATTCAGTCAGAAAAACCAGACCTCATTTGTTTACAAGAAATTAAGGAGGATTACGCCAAAGAAGTATTCTCTAAGTTGGCCGCATTATACCCGTACCACCAGGGGCGCGGATACCATGTGATTCTCAGCAGATATCCCATTCGCTCTTTCCAAACGTTACACCTAGCCGGTGGGAACGAACCACAGGAACGAGCCATGATCGAAATGAACCAGCAAGACGTAGTTCTTTATAACATTTCAACAACCCCACCCTGGTTTCGCCGGCATAAAATTTTGCCTTTCCTCAAAATCCCAGTTTACGAGTACGGCGACCGACCGGCACAAATTCAAGATTTAGTGTGGCGACTCCAGAAAGAAACGCTGCCGGTTATTGCCGCCGGGGACTTTAATTTTACAGAACAGTCTCAAGACTACTATTATTTGAGAGCGGTTATGCAAGATGCTTTCCGAACAGCAGGACTGGGTTTTGGCTTTACTTTTCCTCACGGGTGGGAGCTGAATTTACTGGTTAAACAGATCAACTGGAAAATAACTTTTCCCCTGGTGAGGCTTGACTATGTTTGGTATTCTCGGCACTGGGGGGCGAAATCAGCGCAGGTTTTACCGGCAATCGATTCAGAGCATCTGCCGGTGGGGGCAGAACTGCGGTTGCAACCGGAATCTGGACGAGTGTAGGGGGGTGCTTGACCTCTCCCCGGCTTAAAAGCACGGGGATTCTAAACTGTTGCTACGTGGCAGGCTGAAGCCGTGCCACTTCGCTTTTTAGTTTTGGTTTCCCAGATCCGAAATCTGGTAGCAAGGGTCAAAACTTGCCTACAGACCTTGACTAGGCTTAATCCTAGTTGTGTCTCTACTTTGCGAAGTATATTCGCTGCACCATTCAAATCAGCATTGATTAATTGTCCTTTCCCAGTGCGGTACATTCCGCGCTTAACTCTTTTCCCACTTGGTTTCCACCCTTCAGGTTTGGCGCCGAAAGTAGGCAGAAAATCACCATCTAGAAAAGACGATTTGCTGGTATAGGACTCTTCTGTTTCAACAAACTTGATGCAGTATTCTTCGCACAGTTGTTTGATCCGTTCTTTGAGTTTGGCAGTAGGTATCTGCACGAAGGATTGAGTCGTTTTACCCAATGCTGCTTCTTGTCGTTGTCCCTGGTTCCATCCAAAAACGACTGTACCAATTTGATATTTGATGCAATGGTCAATAACTAACCTCGCGGCTTTGTTGACGGCATCTCGCATTTGTCGATTGCGTTTTTCGGTTAGATGAGCTAATCGATCATCCCAATAGCCTTGCGGTTTACCTTCCTGGAGTGTGCTAACCCGTTTGTTGTACCACTGGTTGAGTGATTTAACTTTACGCCCATCAATGATGAAACTAGTTCCAACATTGGAAACACAGCTTAACCAGTTGTTGATACCTGGGTCAATTGTCAGCGCATTGCTTGAGTCGATATCGTGTTTAGCAACTTGCTGTTTCTCGTAGACAAACTCAGCATAAAAACACTGGTTTCTAGGCAGTATCCGCAATTCCTTGATATCTTCAAAACGCAAATTGGCAGACATTGGAATCATGAAACTATCAAGCTTAAACCATTTTTTTACAGTTGTTCCGAGAGGTATTTTGATTTGATCCCCAACAAGTCTTAATGCTTGATGAGGGTATGTCACCATTGCAAATCCGTCCTTCTTACGGTAGTCAGGAGCTTTCGGGCGGAAATGTAGTTCACCCTTGCGGTATTTTTTATCCAACTCCTGAAACGATTTAAAAGATTCTGCGACCGTCCTCAATATTTGTTGTGCTGCCTGAGAATGCAAAACCTGATAATGCCTATTGGTTTTGTATTCTTTCTCTAGGTCGTACTTACCAATTATTTTTCTGGTTTTAAAAAACAACTGACGAGCATAATAAATACCGCAGTTGGTTAATTTATGCGACTCGGAACAAATAAACTCAAGAATTGCTTTCAAATTGACATCAGGATTGATGAGATTTTGCTGACATCCATACACCTTGCGACCACCTACTTTTATGTGTTATTCATACAAGTATACATGAATCTACAACAAATAACCATGCCATTCCAGAAGAAACACAAAGATAGATATACAACAAGTAGAGAAAAACCTCTAACAAGTAGTCCAGTCTGTTTGCGGATGGATGAAGAGTTAGCCAAAAACTTAAAATCCGTCCCTGATTGGCAAGAACGGTTAAGGTTCGCATTGCCTGAGTTGATAGAATCGAAAGAAGGCAGGTTAAAACCTGCCGTGTCGTGTTTCATCCCCTCCTTAAAAGGCTGGGGCTTTCACACTCCCATCAAGTTTTTGTAACACTTTGGTGGGGCGACCACAAGGGCATTGGTGTCAATGTAGCGGCTGTGCCCCCGTGCCGGCCGGGGGAAGGTCGTGATCCTGTTGGCGAATCGGTGAAGGGTGACACCCCAGATGGGATCCCGTCGCACCCCTCTTAGATCAAGTCCGGCTCTTTGATAACATACTGAAACTTCACGAGAACTTGACGAGTTGTAAGCTGATGTTCTCTAGAACTGCGCACTCTGGGGAGTCGGCTCCTACCAGCCCACAGGCTTAACTTCACACTGATATTACGTTACCGCTCTGAAAAACTTACCCAAAACCAGACAAACCCCGACAAACCGGAGATTAAATAGTTTTAGTGTTTTCTTCCTGCTTCTCACGGTCGGTAATCCGAGCCCATCCACAGGCAGAGCACCCGTAAGCTACGGGCTCCACAAGGAAAGTCTTAAAACTCTTAAACCTTCATGTTTTAAATTAACGGCGGCATTTTCATCTCTATCTTGGACCTGACCACAGTTTTCACACTTATATACTCTATCAGCAAGAGTCAAATCTTGTTTATGTCCACAATTAGAACATGATTTAGAAGACGGATACCAGCGATCAACTATTACTAAATGTGAACCATACAACTGGCATTTATATTCCAACTGTCTTCGGAATTCAAACAAACCTAAATCGGCTATAGCACGAAGCTCATTTAGGGTTTTTTAGCATCCCTTTAACGTTTAAATCTTCAAGGCAGATTACATCAAAAGTTTTTGCCAGCCATGTAGTTAATTTGTGCAGATAGTCTTTTCTGATATTCGCAACGTGCGAATGAAACCGTCCTAATTTAATCTTTGCTTCCTGATAAGAGCCTGTTCCTTTTTGCTTGCGACTCAGTGACCTAGACAACTGCCTAAGCCTTCCTAAAGCCGCTTTCAGCGGTTTTATATTGGGGATAACTTGACCATTGCTCAACGTAGCCAGTGATTTAATTCCCAGATCAACACCTACAACTTCGATTGGTTCTCTCATTGGCTGTGACGGTGTTTCTCTCTTGAAACTTACAAACCACTTATCGGCTTTTTTACTGATGGTGAAACTTTTAACTTTTCCCAAAGCTGGTAATTTCTCAAAAGTTTTGACCTTACCAATATTAGGAATCTGTACCCAAGTAGAACCCACAATTGTGGAACCATCACAAGTAAAACTATCGTTAAATCCTTTCTTTTTGAAGTTGGGAAATCCCTTTTCTGGTTGTTTAAAGAAATTGTTTAAAGCATCTCTAACATGGCGGGTAGCATAATTATGACATCCTTTCGACACTTCATAAGTCCAAGGGTTTTCTGATTTTACCTCAGCCGTAAATCGCTTATTCAGATCTATGGCAGTTGGTAATTTAATTTGGTTTTCTGGTTGAGTTTTATGATGTTCTAAGCTGGTAATTAAAACTTGAAGTCCCCAATTATAAGCATATCTAGCTACCCCTGCTGATTTAGCCAGCAAAGTACGTTGTTTATTGTTGGGGTTAAGTTCGGTTTTAAAACCTAGCAGCATTTTACGAACTGTCAAAGCGAATGCTAATTTCAGTTTAATGCTTGTATTATGGTTTGTCAATCAACTATAAATGTGTTCTCGTAGCTGGGTCGGAAACAGTCCAGAATGTCTGGGTAATTTACGTCCTGGACAATACCCTCTTTGATAACTTTATAGATCCTTGGCAATGCTCAGGAGACTTTAGCTAACTCTTCGATAACACTCTTCGATAACATCTAGCGGAATTTGCTCCTGTAGCGTCAGATGATCCAACGCATAGCTCAGGAGCTGAACGCACTGAAAGCACTCTTGTCTGTTGAGTTGCGATCGCTCCGCAACTGCCAACCCTCTGTGCTAAGTCGCTCTTTGATTCGCTCTTTAGCACGCAAGGGCCGACTTTCGCTGTCGCTTTTCTCCGAACCATGCAATCGCTAGACACGTTGCACCTTCGCCACCGTAGCTTCCGAAGGTTGGATTTGGTACTTGACGAGATTTGCCAGTTCCTGTAACTGATTAATCGCTTCTGCACCTTCGAGTTTCATCAGTTCGCGATCGTCCCGCATCTCCGTCCAAGTGATACCGTAATCTGACACTAAAAATCGAATCAGATGGTTGTCCGTCAAACTGACCATAAATGAGGCACTGTTCATCTGACCCCCGCAAGTGTAGCAGGAAGCCAAATAACCCCGATGCTCTAGCACGATCGCCAAAGCTTGGAGGTTCATTACCAAATCTTGGACGAATTTACGGTGTTGTTCTGCAAGTCTCAGAAACACAGTTCTCCTCCTATCACCACGCCGTTTATTTTACACCCCATTTAATAATTTCTTAAGAATTGGGGATTTAGGTAGTGGTACGTTACACGTTTAGTATGCTCCAAAAAAATCGGATTAGCGACTTCTTCAGCCTACTTATACTACAGTAACCGAGTGGCGATCGAAACTAAGTATCAGTAGCGACATTCAATGTAAACAGGCAGCCATCAGGGAGTCCAGCCCCAAAATACCCCTGCTATGACAGGGGATTCAGCCCTCAGACAGCCCAAAGATACAAATAACTAATCAGAAGTATCCAATTAGTTAAGTATAAAAGTTCAATCGCCCTGGGGATACTCATCCCAAAGCGTCGTAGTCTGTCGCAAACTCCGGTAATCCCCATTCCCCAAAATCAAGTGATCCAGCAGCGGAATCGACAAAAACTGCGCCCCAGCCAGCAACTGCCGCGTCAAAGCAATATCCTCCGGGCTGGGATCCAGATTTCCCGACGGGTGATTGTGGGAAACGATCGCCCGCGTCGCCCCCTGGCGGATCACCTCGCGAAAAATATCCCGTGGGTGAGCCAAAGTTTCCGTCGCCGTCCCGATCGTAATCACCTGAGTTCCCAGCAGCCGATTTTTCACATCCAGCAGCACCACAGCAAAACGTTCCTGAGACTGCCACATCAAATCCTGACTCAGGGCATCCGCCGCCGATTGGGGAGAGTCAACCACGGCCATTTCCGGCGGCCGCGACTGAAACACCCGCTTACCCAACTCCACAGCAGCCAAAATCCCAGTCGCCTTAGCAGGCCCAATCCCGTGAATCTGCGTCAACTCCTGGACGCTAATATTCCGCAGCACAGCCAGAGGATCGCGCTGGTGCTGGCTCAACTGATTGAGAATATATTGTCCCAACCCCACAGCCGAAAGTTTGCCCTTTCCCTGCCCGGTACCGAGCAAAATCGCAATCAATTCCGCAGTCGCCAAACTTGAAGGGCCGCCGGCCATCAACCGCTCCCGCGGCCGTTCACTCGTCGGCAAATCGACAATTCTCAGACTGTAAGTCATGGATGCACCAACATTGCAAGCTCAACTATTCCCCCATATTAGCCGATCGATTTGCCTGTTCAAATCAGTACAATCACCCAAAAAACCGCAAGGCATTGAAGGCGGCTGTTCGGAGTTTACCGGCGTTTTTGATAAATACTCACATCAGGAATCATTGTCATCATCGATTTGGGATTTGGGATTTGGGATTTGGGATTGGAGAATTACTCCCCCGGAGCAATCCAGGAACCATGACAGGAACGATGGGGATATTAAATAATAAATAGCTTTTGAAATAACCAAAAATTTCAGCTTAAAATAGACAAAAAATTATTAGCTTAAAATATGCAAGTCCGTTTTAACGTAATTCGCCAAAATCAAAACGAGGCTCCCCGCATTCACACTTACACCCTAGAGGTGGAAGAGAGCAATACCATCCTCGACTGCCTCAACAGCATTAAGTGGGAACAGGACGGCACCTTAGCCTACCGCAAAAATTGCCGTAACACCATTTGTGGCAGTTGTTCCATGCGGATTAACGGTCGATCGGCATTAGCTTGCAAAGAAAATATTGGCAGCGAACTCGCAAGACTTGACAAAATAGCTAATTTCAGTTATCCAGAAAAGCCAGCGGATTTAATCCCAGAAATTACGATCGCCCCAATGGGAAATATGCCCGTAATCAAAGATTTGGTTGTTGACATGACCAGTTTTTGGGACAATCTGGAAGCAGTGGACCCCTATGTGAGCACTGAGGCGCGAGCAGTTCCCGAACGGGAATTTCTGCAAACACCAGAAGAGCGATCGAAACTCGACCAAACAGGCAATTGCATCCTTTGCGGTGCGTGCTATTCTGAGTGCAATGCCCGTGAAGTCAACCCCGAATTTGTCGGCCCCCACGCCCTCGCCAAAGCTTACCGGACGATCGCCGATTCCCGCGACGGGGATACAGAAAATCGGCTAGAAAAATACAACCAAGGTACTGAAGGCGTTTGGGGATGTACCCGCTGTTACTACTGCAACTCGGTTTGTCCGATGGAAGTTGCGCCGATGGATCAAATTGGTAAGATTAAACAAGAGATTCTCGATCGCAAAGACGAACAAGCCAGTCGATCGATTCGCCACCGCAAAGTCTTAATTAAGCTCGTCAAAGAAGGCGGCTGGATAGACGAGCGCAAATTTGGCATCGAAGTAGTAGGAAACTACTTCCGAGATATTCAAGGCTTGCTGAGTCTCGGGCCATTAGGTTTGAGAATGATCGCCCGCGGCAAATTCCCGCTGTCCTTTGAGAGTTCAGAAGGTACTAAAACCGTCCGAGCTCTGATCGAATCGGTTCAAAATTTAGAAAAGTCAACAGATTAACTCTGTGCGGTCATTTTCCGGTAAATTAAAGACGGGATTTTCATTCCCAAACTCCCAACTCCCAACTCCCAACTCCCAACTTTTCAATGACTTCTAAAACTCCTCCATCCTCAACCGCATCAACCCCAGAGTCCGCGAAAAAACCAGAACCAGCCTTTGGCTGGAATGCCTACGCTGAACAAATCAATGGCAGATTTGCAATGGTGGGATTCGTGGGACTTCTGTTGCTAGAATTCTTCACCCGCCAGGATTTTTTTACTTGGATCGGTCTGCGTTAAGCTAATCAAAAATGGCTGGTAAGTAGGTCGCTCTAATTAAACGTAAAATCCGCTCGCGCTCTCAGATACCAGACTTCTTTAGGAAGTCTGGTATCTGGGTATATAGAGTTAAGCTGTTGCGAATTTAACTGGTACTTGTGGGGTGGGAATAAGCTCCCGCCCCTCCAGGAATAATTGAGATGGGTGCTCGGTTTCGTTCAAACTAATTTTTAGTTTTTTCGCGGACTGTCAGATTGTACTTTCCTTTACCTTTGGGAGGTGGGTCATAAGCATTGACAATTACGCGGTAGCGACCAGTTTCAGACAAAGTAAGTGTCAGCTCTGAATTGGAATTTTGCTGGGTGAGATCATCATTTTCTGCAAGCAACTCTCCTTTGGAGTTGAAGATAGCGAGATAAGTATCAAAATCAGAACTTTGGACAGCAACAACCACCGTCTGACCCTGATTACCTTCAAAGGTGTATTCGTCGTACAAACTGCTGTCCGAGGGAAGTACAGAAGACTTCGCAGGAGTGAGTTCTCCAAGTTGTTCCAAGATCACCTTAAATGACTGGGGATCAGGAATCGGCGAATCTATGGTGGGCGTTTGAGTTGGCGACTGCTGTGGGGATGGCGGCTTTGGACTTGCTTGAGCTAAAACAGCATTACCAGCAGAAGTAACAGCAGGTGATTTCACAAGGTCGGTGGAACTTCTACTCTTCGAGACTCCAACTGCATCGGAAACAGGCGAGGAGACAGTCGGCTTGGCCCAAAAAGTAGCTAACAAAGCAATTGGCGCGATCGCCCAAAATCTCAATCTAACTTGACGCATGAATTACCTCGATTTGCAACGAAGGAAGAAGTTCGGCAACGGATTCTGTAACGGATTTAACGGATGTAACGGATTTAAAGGATTTAACGGATTTAACGCCGGGAAGGAAGAGGATCGATGGGTCGAAGGAAGAGGGAAGAGGGAAGAAAAATAATTCAACTTTTTGAATTTCCCAAGGCCCTATGCTTTTCGGCCCCATGCTTTTCGGCCCCATGCTTTTCGGCCCCATGCCCAATTACCAATTACCAATTCCCAACTTTTAGCGGATAGTTAGAGTGTAACGACCCCGGCCCGAAGCATCGTAAGCATTGACAATCACGCGGTAGCGACCCGTAGCGGGCAAAGTAACGCTCAGAAACGCATTTTTAGTCGAATCACTCCCATCGTCATTTTCTGCCACTAATCGGCCGTTAGGGCCAAACAGAGCCACATAGGGATCGAAATCTCTACTTTCGAGCGAAATCGCCACAGACTGACCCGCTCGACCTTCAAAAGTATACTCGCGATACAGACTCTTGTCAGACGGCAGTACCGCACCGCCTGCGACTAAAGCGCCTTCTTCTTGCAAAATCGCCCTGGTCGGCTCAGTAGGAGTAGTTGCTTTGAGCTCTAATGTATAAGCCCCAGACTGCCTCGCCTCGTTGGAATTTGCCAGTAAGGTGTAAGTGCCATCTGCTGGCAACCTGACTGTAATTCGGGCATTGTTATTGCCTGCCCCGTCATCGTCTTGAGCGATTTGCCGCTGATTGGGGCCGAGCAATATTAAATAAGAGTCAATCTCTTGACTTTTCATTTCAATTGTGATAGTAGATCCTGCTTTTCCCTCAAAGGAGTAGAGGTCGAAAAAGCTGTTGTCTGCGGGCAGAACGCTAGATTGGTTGGTGAGTTGACGGCTGACAGCGGGCCCGTTTAAGGCTAGTTTTTCAGGTGATTTGCTACCAAAGGGCGATCGCCTCTGAGTCACGCGGGGAGCTCGTCCTTCTCGCACCGCAGTCAGGAAAGCGGGCACTTTGTCTACAGAAATTGCAAAACTGATACCGATATTGCCTCCGCCCTGACCGCGAGTAAAAATAGAAGTATTGACACCAATTAATTCTCCAGAACTGTTGAGCAGCGGGCCTCCTGAATTGCCGGGATTGATGGCTGCGTCTGTTTGAATCAAGCTTCGTTGTTGGTCGATGCGGCTGACAATTCCGACGGTAAAAGTACCTTGAAATTGACCGAAAGGATTGCCGATCGCAAATGCTTGTTGCCCAACTTTTACCGAACCGGGACGGGCTAAAGGAATAGTGGGCAAATTGTTTTGACCGCGAATCTTGACTACAGCTAAATCTAGACCTTCTTCCCCGAATCCGATGACATCGGCTGGGAGTTTTCTGCCGTCTGACAAAATTATAGTTACAGTACCGCCTGCGGAAACAACGTGGGCGTTAGTTAAAACCATGCCGTCCGGGCTGATAATTGTGCCGCTACCGTTAGATTTATCTGTATCGACGGTAACAACCGCTGGACTGGCTCGTTCGTAGACCCGAATATTGGTTTGTTCTTCGACATTTTGGGCGATCGCACCCTGGGAATGCACCGACTTAAATACCGAGTTAAATTCAGTTAAATCTGTTGATGGTCGCACTGGGGATGTGGTAACAACCCCAGTGGCGCTGGCTGTTACCCCAATTGTTAAAATTCCCGATACTGCTAAACTTAGAAGTTTGAGATTCATGGCGATCGATTAGTATGGAGCGCTCCGTAGCTAGTAATTAGGTTTTGTTGCTAACTGCTAACTACCCTCTGTAATTATTTTAGGACTTGTACAGCGGTAGTGAAAAATCAAGGGTGAGTTTTGACGGAATTGGGCGTTCTAAATCATCGTTTTTTCAATCCCAAAAATTAGCTGTATTTATCTGTATTTATCTGCGTTGATATGCGGTTTCACACTTCCAATTTACAGTCTTTTTAATAAGTCTAATATCTGATCATATAGCCCTTCTCTGTTCAATGAGGTACCCTTGGGGATTGGGCCTAGGGCCTAGGGGATCGATCGGCTTGTAGCTCATGGGGTTGAAAACCGCTATAAGTAGATGGGTATCAATAAACGCAACTTAGAGTTATGCGTCCCAAGCTGTCGCTGCGGGATCAATGTTTAATTTCGCCCATCTACTTACTGAATGCCTATTTGTCGAAATTGGTCGAATCCGGTTGGTCTTCCGGGTATTCTACTGGTCGATACTCCACATAATCTGAGGTTGGTGCTTCCACCTCACGGCTGCTAGCGCGTGACCTCGATGTTTCTGTCGGACGGGTTTTTTTGGTTCTCGGTGGTGTCTCGGAGTTGCGGTTTTCCGAAGCAGGAGGACGGCTGCTGCGGTTGCGAGTCGGTCTTTCTTCGGGGTTGTGTGAAACGTCCCAATTGTCAGAGGGATCGGCGGGCGGGGCTTCGGGGCGAGAGGAACGCTTGCGCGCGCGATCGGGCGATTCCGGTGGCTTGGAGTTGTTAATGCTGCTGTTGCGAGATCCGGGACGGCGACGGGGTTCGTCGTCGTAGCCTTCGCGGGAGGAACGGTAGTCTTGGCTACCTCTAATCCGGGGGCGCTGGGGGTAGTCTTCCTCTGGTTCTAGCTGCTCGATTTCGGTATCATAGCCGTCGTAACCGTAGGCGTTGCTGACGGGTCGCTCTTCATCGACGTATTGGGCGCGACTTTTGGCTTGGGCTGTGGTCGCTCCCCGTAGTTTGATGCTTTCGGCTGCAAAAAATATGGCGGAACCGGTGAGGAGGAATTGACCGAATGCCAGAATTGGGTCGAGTCGCCAGCCTTGAAATAACAGAATACCGCCACACAGCAGGCCTACTGCTGCAAAAAAAATATCGTGGTCTCGTGCTAGTTTGGGACGCCACGATCGCAGAAAGTAAAGTCCCGCCCCGGCTACTGCTAGGATAATGCCTAGCAGGCTGCTCCAGTTCAATCCTAAATTAACCATTAGCCTATCTCCTATTTCTGTCCTATATTAACGAGTTAGATTTTACATTTTTACTTAAGTCTGGTCTTCCTCCAAAAGAAGTTGCAGCTTGGGAAGTGACATATTACTGAGTTTAACGGGAAAAAACCTCAGCTTGGCAGTCCTAGAAGGTTTTACCTTCTGATTTGCTCTTAGCCGAGGTTTCTTTGATCGGGGAAATGCCCTAGGAGGCGATCGCATAAGTGCCGAAAGCAACTTTCTGGATGACTGCTATACAAAACTTGGCTAAACTTATTCAAGCTTCACCATTCAACTAGAAGTGGTTTCTTTCTTGGTCTGCTTCCTGCTTCTGCCAAGGGAGTCGGCTCCGTACGGACACGGCACTGCCGTGTCCCTACAGTCCACAGGCGTAAATTCGGGTGTAGCCGTACGGACACGGCACTGCCGTGTCCCTACAGCCTCACGTTGTATAACTGTTGAAGCTTTTAGCCATTGTTCAACCTGTATTTTCCACCTATTTAACGAATCGTGGTCTCCCGTTCGACCTTTTTACAGGCTGGTCAGTTTTGAATCGACGCTCGGTTTACAAACCAGATATTTTGCCTCATCGTTTCGGCATGAGCGTCAAATTAGCAGAAAATTACAACGCTGTCAATATCATCACGCCAGAAGAACTCTGAGCAACTTTAGACAAGTATTTGGCTATTTAGTCTAGCTCTCACGCTGGACTTAAAGCCCCGCACACCTGTTATGTGCGCTTGATTTTGTCTTTTTGGCTAATGAAGATGAGGGCGATCGTTCCTGGAATCAGGATCAGCCCAGCGCCCCACAGCAGACTGTACAAAAAACTTGCGAGTGAAGGAGTCATAGATCTAAAGCCCTCTGTTACAACTGTTTGATTTTGATTAATTTTATCAGCAGTCAGTTGTCAGTGGGCAGTTGTCTGTTGACTGTTGGCTGTTGACTGTTGGCTGTTGGCTGTTGACTGTTGGCTGTTGGCTGTTGGCTGTTGAACGTAGCGGAAAAATTCTGGTGCGCGATCGCAGTTAAAATTATGAAGACTTGACTTAACAAAACTTAAGATTTTTACAGAATAACCCTATGAGTGGTATTACCGTTGCGAGTTGGATTCTGGGCTCTATCCTAGTGCTGATGACTTTGCTATTTATTTTTCGGATCGTCCTGAGTTGGTATCCGCAGGTCAACCTCAGCAGACTGCCGTTGAGTCTGATTGCTTGGCCGACGGAACCTTTTTTAGTGGTAACAAGAAAAATTGTACCGCCGATCGGCGGGGTGGACATTACGCCGATTATTTGGGTGGGTATCTGTAGTTTGCTGCGAGAAATGATTCTCGGTCAGCAAGGGCTACTGACGATGATGATGTAGAAGTCATGAGTCATTAGTCATTAGTCATTAGTCAGCAGTCATTAGTCATTGGTCAGCAGTCATTAGTCATTGGTCAGCAGTCATTAGTCAGCAGTGATTAGTCATTCGTCATTAGTCATTCGTTATTAGTGGGATTAAGGTGGGCAATGCCAGCCCAGCCCTCGTCAATCTGGCGAAGAAACTCCTTAGACGCTGGAAATTTCCGATCTTGCGATAGTCAAGACTGCTGACTAATGACTGCTGACTAATGACTAATGACTACTAACTGTTTTGGCCCATGAATTGTTCGACGAAATTGGTGTAAACTTCGCCCCTGAGAAATTCGGGGCTATCGAGGATTTTTTGGTGAAAGCTGAGGGTGGTGGGGACGCCGGTAATCGCGCATTCCCGCAGGGCGCGTTTCATGCGCCGGATGGCTGAGGGTCGATCGCGCCCCCAGACTATCAATTTACCAATTAAAGAATCGTAGTAAGCCGGTATTTCGTAATCGGTGTAAACGTGGGAGTCCATCCGCACCCCAGGGCCACCGGGAGGCAAAAAGCCTGTGATTCTGCCCGGATGGGGTCGGAAGTTGCGATCGGGATCTTCAGCATTGATGCGACACTCAATGGCGTGCCCGCTGAGAATTACTTGGTTTTGCTTGATTTGGAGTTTTTCTCCTTGGGCGATGCGAATTTGTTCGGCAATCAAGTCGAGGCCTGTAATCATTTCCGTGACAGTATGTTCTACTTGAATCCGGGTGTTCATTTCCATGAAGTAGAACTTGCCCGATTTGTCAAGCAAAAATTCGACTGTTCCTGCACCGGTGTAGTTGATGGATTTGGCGGCGGCAATGGCGGCGTTACCCATTTGATCTCGCAGTTTCTGGCTGAGGGCGGGGCTGGGGGCTTCTTCGAGGAGTTTCTGATGCCGCCGTTGAATCGAACAATCTCTCTCGCCGAGGTGGATGACGTTACCGTAGTTGTCGGCGAGGATTTGGATTTCGATGTGCCGCGGTCTTTCGATGAATTTTTCGAGGTAAAGTCCGGGGTTGCCGAAAGCTGCATCTGCTTCGCCTTGGGCTGCACAGAATAGTTTGGGGAGTTCGGATGCTTCTCTAACTAGCCTCATCCCGCGGCCTCCACCGCCGGCGGTGGCTTTGATCATCACAGGATAGCCGATGTCGCGGGCGATCGACAAAGCTTCGCGATCGTCGGCCAGCAATCCTTCACTACCGGGGACTGTGGGGACTTTCACCCGCTGCATGGTTTCTTTGGCCGTGGATTTATCACCCATCGCCCGCATCGCAGCCGGAGTTGGGCCGATGAAGGTAATTTGATGATCCGCGCAGATTTCGGCAAATCGGGCATTTTCAGCGAGGAAGCCATAGCCAGGGTGAATGGCTGCGGCGTTGCGCGTCAGGGCGGCCGAGATGATGTTGGGGATGTTTAAATAGCTTTTGCTGCTGGTGGGGGGGCCGATGCAAACGGCTTCGTCTGCCAACTGAACGTGCAGGGCGTGCTTGTCTACGGTGGAGTGAACGGCGACCGTGGCAATCCCCATTTCCTCGCAGGTGCGCAGGATGCGGAGGGCGATTTCCCCCCGATTAGCGATTAAAATTTTCGAGAACCCCATCTTCGCTGCTTATTCACTCAATATTCTGTAGAATAATCCCTTTCGGTATGTTGTGGATGATGGTTTCCCAGAAAATCTTCACAAAAATTTATTTTACATTTTGCTGGTAGTGGTGCTATGATTTAAAATCGGTGGTCTCAAAGGGCAAGTCACAAGTTAAAAGTCAGGAACCTCAACCTGTGCATCTTTAACTCGTAACGCAAAAAATCCCTGAGAGTGCCAGAAAGAGCGGATGTGGCGGAATTGGTATACGCGCACGCTTGAGGTGCGTGTGGCATTATGTCCTTGCGAGTTCGAGTCTCGCCATCCGCATTGAATGTGTAAAACAACTGTTGACAGTTTTGGCTGTTGGCAGTTGTTTTGGTTTTGATTGTGGGAGGGGGGCGAGAAACCGGGTTTTTGCGAGATACTTTGTTACAGGCGAAGAGATGGGAAAAAACCCGGTTTCTAAAGATTGTGCGGGAGTATCGTCGGGTGCGTCGCTATGAGATATCTTTAAGTGCGATCGAACTTCTGACAGTGACGCACCATACAAAATACTCTTTAAATGTCGATCGACAATTGTGTTTGAATTGGAACGCTGGTTTCATTGACGCACAGCGCATTTACAAAAACAATTGTATGTGGGACTGCCGGCATTAAGCGACGCAGTGCATTCAAGTAAGCTTCGGCATCAGGGCGGCGAGTAAAACGGGCGACTGTTAAGCGCTGACAGTTTGGGAGTTGGCGAATTATACACCAAGGTTTAAGTCGATCGCGATAAGTCAGTTCTTTTGGTATCATAGGAAAATCCTTTCCACGAAAGTGGATGGTGAGAGAGGCGATTGCCCTTGATTTATCAGGTCTGAGGGCGATCGTCTTTGTTATTAAAAATAATAAACGATAGATACTTATCGTTTGTCAAGTAGAATGGGGTTAGTTAGGTTCCGAATCCGAGAGTTGGCTGATGAAAAGGGATGGACGCTAAAGGATGTTGCCGATCGATCCGAAGTTCCGTACAGCACAGTCAGGCACTATGCTCGATCGGAAGGACTAGCAACGGTTGATATCCATTCAAAAGATAGCTCGCACCCTCGATGTTTTGATTGAGGAGTTGATGGAAGTTGTCAAAGAGTAAACCGATTTTGCGTCATGTTAAGTTGCCTTCTGTGTCAACTTTAGTTTCTGTCTGAGATCCCTCATCATTATCTTGCAAAAAACCGTGATACCAAGGTGTCACAATTCCATTTTCTCGTCCTAACCTCACAATTTCCCACAAAAGTGGGTCTTTACTTATTTGATGTTCCAGAATCAGTTCCCAATAGGTATTAGCTCCTATATCGGTGCGTTCAATTAATCGGTTTTCTCCACCATTCCAGAATCTCTCAACAATCAAACGCTTGGATTGTACTGTTTGGTCAATTAATATAAGTTTGGTTGCGACTACTCGATCGGGTTGAAAATTGAGATATTCAATTGCATGATTGTATTTGGGAATGCAATCTAATTCAATTTTTTCATCAGGTTCGAGGTCAAAATACTCTGAGGGTGTTAACTCTACTGATTGCCAATGAATACTGTTATTGAGCTTGTATTCGATCGCTATTTGGATGTTGGCATCAGTTTTCATCTGTTTTTACCTCTTTTTCCTAAATCTCTACCTTCAAATGTAATTAACCCGAAAGCAGAGGGCGATTACATATCAATAGAGCGAGGTTGATTTTCGGAACTAGGTAAACTTCTCACGGCGGATGATGATTTTAGCACTTTACGAGCAATCAGCCAAGCAACCCCTCCCAAGATTCCACCGCCTAAGCAACTAACTATAATCGCAATAAAGAAAGGATGAGGCGGCAGCAGAGGATGCTGGAAAGATGGGAAATCCCAAGGTTTGTCTACAGCCAAGGTGTAGCTGCTGGAAACAACCCCCGCAACGCCTATACCCACACCGACAACGGCTATAGTGATTTGTAAATTGCGATCGCGATCTTTTTCTCTAAGCTCAGAAGCGCGATCGTTTTCTGCCTGTTCAATTTCTACAATCCCTCGCACTAAAGCCACCGCAATCTTAATCAAATCAGTGCCATGTTTAAAATAGCCTAAATCGCCCTTAATTTGTTCTTGATAGTACGGACAACTTCTATCAATAAAAAACTTGAACGTTGTCAAGTCATCAGGTAGTAGCTGCGATTTATTACCAACTTGAAATAACTTTTATTGATAGTTATAAACATGAATATTAATCGTGTTATTAAAATCTTCTAAACATTCCAAGGCTCTTTCATAATTCAAACTTTCTCGAAGTAACTCTTTGAGTTTGATTTTCAGATATTTTAACGATTCATCTATATCAACACTTTGTGGCGAATCAACTCCATTTGGCAATTCAATCCGACTTACTTCGGTGATTTTTGCTTCTAGGTTTTCGATTGTTTGCTCAATCTCCAAATATCGTTCCTTAAGTAGATCGTAATTTTTGCGACTATCGATAAAAGCTTTAGTGATTTTATGGCGGTGATAAAACAGTTCAAACAAAGGTTGAATAATCTTCCCTAATTTTCCCTCAATCTCATCATCAACCAGATAAACCAACACCTGTAATTGACTTTTGGGAGAACTATACTCAAACATCGGAGAATCGAATAACTCAGTAGCCCGGTAAAAAGGTGGACGCACAGATGCTTCTGGAAAGAGATGTGTTAAACATTCATCTGCAACTTCGCGGAAGTCATTTTTACTTGGCTGTCGATCTGTTTTTAATTTATAAGTAATCAAAAGAGTTTGTCCTAGCCAATTTTCATGACTATCAGCAACCAGAAGATTATTAACATTGAATTGTGTTAATGCTGTTGCGATTTCTAAGTCTTTATTTCCCTCAGTTTCTGGGCTACAAATTCTAGCTAAAATGCCTTCGATATCATCGATAAAGCAAAACTTCAACGAACCATTTATTTGATTTAAATGCGTGAATTGTTTGGCTTTATTGAGGGGATAACTAAGGTTTTTATTTGATAAAATTATGTCTTTTTCGGGGCTAAAATATTGCCATAAATTATTTGCCCAAGTCCAGATTGAGTCAACATCGGTTTTGCTGTCGCTGCTGAGTTGGTAGCTGTAAATATAGACTTGGGGATGGTCAATTTTTAGCATCTGGTGCGGGGGGATTTGAGGGTGGTTGAATGCGTTTTTTCAAGTTTGCTTCTAGCTTTTTGAGACCGGGATAGGTATTAGTGACTGTTTCATAGCCCGGTGTGACTTCGGATTCTGCGTCATCTAGATTTTTGCGAGTCAGATTGGCAATTTGCTCTGATACTTCAGGAAAATTTTGATAGACTTTATTAATAGCTTCTTTAACTGCTTTATCAGTAGCATCAGACTCAGCTATCGGCAAAACAGTCTTGAGTAATTCTTCAATAAATGGCGGAGTCAGAATCTCTGGGGCTTTGGTAATCGCGTTACAGATTTCTAACAAAATCAGGGTTTTCATCATAAGTTTACCTCAGAAATGGATATTGTTTGAATTGGAAACCGATGCTATCGATACCGTAGGGTGCGTCGCTATCGACTATCTATCCATAAACTCGAAAATCTCGCAGCGACGCACCCTACAAGATTATAAACCGATCGCACAAAACGCTCCCCAATGATCGACATCGCCGTAGGGTTTTACGGTCAGTTTGTAACGTCCTAGATATTCTGTAATATCTTCTTTTTGCTCTCCATCGAAACTCTCCGAACCTTCCACCCATTCTAGCAAATCTGAAGTAGTAGCAGACTTAAACCAGCGCTGGGTATCATGGAGCGCTTGACCAATGCTAACTCCAGGTTTTAGTACCTCATAGAATTTTACCATCATCAAGGCAGTCGAGAGGTCATTCACAGCCCAAAGACTGGCCAAAGTTCCCATTGCTCCCGCGTAGAGAAATCCCGTCGGTAATCCAATATAATCGGAGCGATTCTGCGTATCAATTAGCGCGGTTTCGCAGGCGGAAAGCACGACTAGGCGGCACTGTTTGAATCGCAGTCCGAAAATTTCAGCCAAAGTCAGGCATTTGTCAATATCCGCTGTTTTGCCTTCGCGCCATTCCACATAACGCTGTGATGCGCCTAAATCTGATCCCCCTAAATCCCCCTTAAGAAGGGGGACTTTGATAACTTCTTGCTCCTCCCTTACCAAGGGGGGCTGGGGGGGTTCTCCGGGTTCGACAAGAGGTACTTTGATCTCTTCTTGCTCCCCTAAATCTGATCCCCCTAAATCCCCCTTAAGAAGGGGGACTTTGATAACTTCTTGCTCCTCCCTTACCAAGGGGGGCTGGGGGGGTTCTCCGGGTTCGACAAGAGGTACTTTGATCTCTTCTTGCTCCCCTAAATCTGATCCCCCTAAATCCCCCTTAAGAAGGGGGACTTTGATAACTTCTTGCTCCTCCCTTACCAAGGGGGGCTGGGGGGGTTCTCCGGGTTCGACAAGAGGTACTTTGATCTCTTCTTGCTCCCCTAAATCTGATCCCCCTAAATCCCCCTTAAGAAGGGGGACTTTGATAACTTCTTGCTCCTCCCTTACCAAGGGGGGCTGGGGGGGTTCTCCGGGTTCGACAAGAGGTACTTTGATCTCTTCTTGCTCCCCTAAATCTGATCCCCCTAAATCCCCCTTAAGAAGGGGGACTTTGATAACTTCTTGCTCCTCCCTTACCAAGGGGGGCTGGGGGGGTTCTCCGGGTTCGACAAGAGGTGCTTTGATCTCTTCTTGCTCCCCTAAATTCGATCCCCCTAAATCCCCCTTAAGAAGGGGGACTTTGATAACTTCTTGCTCCTCCCTTACCAAGGGGGGCTGGGGGGGTTCTCCGGGTTCGACAAGAGGTGCTTTGATCTCTTCTTGCTCCCCTAAATTCGATCCCCCTAAATCCCCCTTAAGAAGGGGGACTTTGATAACTTCTTGCTCCTCCCTTACCAAGGGGGGCTGGGGGGGTTCTCCGGGTTCGACAAGAGGTGCTTTGATCTCTTCTTGCTCCCCTAAATTCGATCCCCCTAAATCCCCCTTAAGAAGGGGGACTTTGATAACTTCTTGCTCCTCCCTTACCAAGGGGGGCTGGGGGGGTTCTCCGGGTTCGACAAGAGGTGCTTTGATCTCTTCTTGCTCCCCTAAATTCGATCCCCCTAAATCCCCCTTAAGAAGGGGGACTTTGATAACTTCTTGCTCCTCCCTTACCAAGGGGGGCTGGGGGGGTTCTCCGGGTTCGACAAGAGGTGCTTTGATCTCTTCTTGCTCCCCTAAATTCGATCCCCCTAAATCCCCCTTAAGAAGGGGGACTTTGATAACTTCTTGCTCCTCCCTTACCAAGGGGGGCTGGGGGGGTTCTCCGGGTTCGACAAGAGGTGCTTTGATCTCTTCTTGCTCCCCTAAATTCGATCCCCCTAAATCCCCCTTAAGAAGGGGGACTTTGATAACTTCTTGCTCCTCCCTTACCAAGGGGGGCTGGGGGGGTTCTCCGGGTTCGACAAGAGGTGCTTTGATCTCTTCTTGCTCCCCTAAATTCGATCCCCCTAAATCCCCCTTAAGAAGGGGGACTTTGATAACTTCTTGCTCCTCCCTTACCAAGGGGGGCTGGGGGGGTTCTCCGGGTTCGACAAGAGGTGCTTTGATCTCTTCTTGCTCCCCTAAATTCGATCCCCCTAAATCCCCCTTAAGAAGGGGGACTTTGATAACTTCTTGCTCCCCCCTTAGCAAGGGGGGCTGGGGGGGTTCTTCGATGATACCCCCAGACAAAATCAAAAACGACTTCAACGGATCATCAGCATTAAACGAGCCGTGACAGGAAAAGTGCGCGCAATGAGCATTTTCTAACTGCTCTAAATACTGTTCCAAAAGATTAGTTTTACTCGCTTCCGAGCCCGGAAGAACTTCCCTCATCGCGAATTAGGGGGCGATGCTGGCCACTTCTAAATCGGTGTAGGGAAGATCCGAGGTGGGGTTTTGCAGGGCGAGGAGTTGGTCAAAATTTGGGTGGATTGTAATCTGTTGCAGGAGTTGGCAACTGGGGCTGTATTGAATCCCTTGGGTGAATCTATCTAACAAGAATTCGTCGTCGGTTAGGGGTAGGGCGTGGAGGGGGAACAGGTGCAGCAACCAGTGGGGAATTAGGATTAAGCGCGTACTTTTTGTGGGCAGAATTGTGGTGATTTGGAGGATTTCGGCAAGACGCTGGAGATAGTCGGAGAGTTGGGTTTTCCAGTGGGTTTTGCTTTGTTTGTAGTCGGCCCGGTAGTCGTTAACTAAATCGATTAATTCATCGCATTGACGGTTGCGATGCACTGTCAGCACGTCGGGATATGTGACGACAAAGGTGCTGATTTCTTTGTCGGTGATGTACCACTCTATTAAGGCGGTGTCTGGGGTGAGGAGTTGGGTAATTTCGGTGAAAGTAATGGGTTTTAGGACTTCGGGGGTTTCCTGTTTTTGGGCGATGACTTCGGCAAGGTTGCGGGCTTTGTTGGCTTCGGCATATAAGAGTGCTTCTTGGTTGCTTTTGCGATCGAGGCATACTTGCACCATACCCATGTAGAGCCTATCCCACTCCAAATCGTGTTTTTGCTTGGTTTCATCCTCCGATTTTAACTCTCGTAATTTGGAGGCTCCGGTTATGGCATTTTTAAAGGTATTGTAGGCACTTTGGAGAGTTGCTGCTTTTTGGTTTGTGTCTTCTGGTTGTTCTTGGTTGATGTAGTCTAGTTTTGCCAGATAATTCCAGCCCAGGTTATTTAAGGTTTCTATGTTTCCTAATGGGAAATCTTCAAAGGTACGAACTGTTAAAGCAGCGTCATAAAAGCCGATCGAGTTTTTTGGGGGGATTTTCGGTTGACTCGGCGAGGTAGCCGGCGATCGCCCTGGTGCTAGTTAAGTAGGGTTGCTAAACTAGGAGGCTAGATACTATCATATTGAATAGATAATGTTTGGTGGACATTCAAAATGACTATTTTTTTACCTTTGTTACAATTTAATAACTTGACAGGACTAGGTTTATTCGCGACACTATGCCACAGCCCTAATCTAATGGAGTCTATGCTGATTGTCGCCGCAGTAACAGGAATGGTGGGAGGGCTGGTAGTTTTGGTTCCAGCTAGTGCAGTTACAATGGTATTTATGGCAACCACAATCGTACAGATGATTATGACTGGTGCAACACTTGAATCCATAGCGGGTGCAATAGCAGCACAGTTAGGGGCTGTTGCTATGTCTTTGGGATTGGTGTCACAGCTTGTAGAGCAGATTAAGGGGATTATGGGATGCTAGACAATTTTGTAAGGAGTGTAATATGCGATCGCCCGTTCGATATTCTCAGCTTTCTTTCCCCTGATTCTGTTACTATAGGCAACTGCCAGATTATTTTGCGTCGTTGGCCATTGTTCGGGAAAGGCATCGCGGCTGCCGACTTCTAAGGCCACCGTGTAAAATGCGATCGTCCGTTACAGATTTTCCGCCAGCGAACCGTTGATTCTGTTATTGTAGGCAATAGCCAGATTATTTTGAGTTTGCGTCCATTTTTCGCTCCCCGATTCCCGATTATTTAAAACTATTTGATAACCAGTAATGGCAATTTCAATATTATTCGCTCTATTCCCACGGGGAAAGTTATTAATACGAATACTCAAATTTTCAATGAGTGCAACAATTGAGCTAATTGTTTCTGCATTTTCGCCATCAAGTAACCTCTGGGCTACTTGCTGTAAAGTCTCAGCAAAACGGGCATTGAGGAGATGTTGCCGTTGAGCGAGCATAGTGTAAATTACTTTAACATCGCCCTTACTAGCTTGTTCTGCTTGCAATAATTATAGGAAAAACTTGGCATACTCTTGGGGATTTTCACCTTGAGAGTTATTGCTATCTCCGCCATCATTCATATCGATGAATTGCCCTAGCTGACTGACCAGATTTCGGAGGAAATTAGCGCCATTCTCGCCTCCTTGTGCTGCCAACTTTGCCACTACTGACTCGCAAGTTTCCAGAAATCCGCGATCCAATAATTCTGAGTTATCCTGTAATATCTGCGGTTCGTCTCCGTTGGGGCAATTCAGCAGGGTGTGAATTAATTGGAGATAGGCTTCGGCGCGGTTTTCTTCCATTGTGGGGAGTTGTGAATAACACCGGGATTTATTTTACCATGATTGGTGGGTGGCCAGAAACCGGGTTTTTGCGAGAATATTTTGTGACAGGCGAAGAGATTGGGAAAAACCCGGTTTCTTTGATCCTGCGCGAGTGCCCAGAAACCGGGTTTTTGCGAGAATATTTCGTGACAGGCGAAGAGATGGGAAAAAACCCGGTTTCTAAAGATTGTGCGCGGGTGCCCAGAAACCTCGTTAGCCCGATAGTCCGCCAGGGGTTGAAACCCCTGTCTCATAGCAAAAGTCCTCGGTCGAGGACTAAAGAGTTTTTTATTTTTATCTCGGATTTTCAGTCGGTTGAAACCGACTTTCGCTATTAGCCAGGGGTTTCAACCCTTGGCGGATGTGTGCGACACCACCGACAGACATCGATGAGCAAATCTCATTTTCCGGTACAGATATTACGATAAACCCCTCTCTATTATTGTCCCATTTCAAGTTATTTTTGATATGAGAAATGCACTCAAAAACATTCTTTTGGTATAGACTATCTATGCGATCGCAGTGCCCTTTAAATATCACCACCCATTGAGATTGCTCAGTCAGAATCAACTTGAGAAATTCATCAAAACTTTTGCCGTCCCAATCTATCTCGGAACCATTTACCTCGGATTCTAATAAGTCTAATCCTTGACCTTGCACCGAAAAATTTAGCCATTGCATACTTCCATAAGCGGGGGGTAAGCGCTTGATTATATGGGGCGGAATTTCCCGCTCTACTAATTTTATATATTTGCCCCAAAGGTAATATTTTTCACCTTGGGGATATTCTACATCACCCCAAGTAAAGGTTTCCTGATGAGCTTCTAAATACTCAAGAGTCTGTCTTGTCGAAAGCAATATTTCAAAACAGGCATCCATAATTTCTCCTTTACTTAATCAACATCTCTGCGATACCACCAAAATTTTTGTAATCCACATTCCCATCTTTTCTGTTCCCAATTGTAGCGGAATTCGTGGATATGGGGGTTAGGATGATCGGATGGGCGATCGCGATCTGTCCAATCTACTCTACCCCAAGGTACATCATAGCCATTAGCTTTCGGCCAAGTTAATGAAGGAAAGGTTGCTGACTGCCGGTAACAAATATTATCACTGACCTATCTTCTTCCAAGTGTTGTATGGGGTTGTCCTTCTGCGAGTGGATCTGGTAAGGGAATATCCTCTCCCTTTATTGTTTGCTGTGTCCGAGAAAATTCTGGTATATAATACTCGCTGTTTGTTGACAGAAAATTCTCCTTTTAATTATTGATTGTAACCTAATAAAATAGAGTTTCCAGATTATTAGGCTCATTATTTACTATAGCCATCACAATTAATCCATCCTATTGTCGATCGCATTCTCAGATTGCAGAGGACGCTCAATTTCATCAGGATCGAGGATCGCTTCATCATCCTCATCCAAGTCGAAATTCTCTGGAACTAATCGATCGAAGCTATTGCGGGTAGGAAGCTCGGGGAAGTCTCCCAGCATAGCAACCGCTTCAGCAAGTAGATTAAGATTCTCAGGATCGGGGTGTTTTTGTGCCGCACGCACAGCCAAGATGACGACACGCAATCCTCCCCTTAGCCGATCGACATCACGGGCTAGTCCATACATTCCTTGAAAGTCACGTTCCTCAATAATGCGGTACTGTCCTGTTTTTGTCTGGAGAGTCGCGATCTCACCATTGGCGATCGAACTGAGTGCTTCTGCGCCCTGCAAACGAAACTTCTCAAACGATGTCCAGTTTGCACCGCTTCGCAACCTAAATTTTTTATTTGTAATCTGCATAGTTTCACCTCTTTACCATATCCTAACGTAAACCCAACGAAAAAACAACGGCTATTGATTTTGATGGGTGGGTGGTCAGAAACCGGGTTTTTTCGAGATACTTCTTTACTGTCGGCAAAAATCGTAAAAACCCGGTTTCTTTGGTATTAGTTGCTATAATGTAGACACTCTGTATATACATCCTTAAAAAAGGTGAATTCCTCAGAGTAATATCACTACCTAGAGGTTCGGGTTATGGTTGGGACGATCGCAAAGTGGGGAAACAGTCTTGCTGTTCGGATTCCACAGCATTTAGCTAAAGAGATTAACTTAGCCGAAGGTTCCCAAGTGCAGCTTGTGTTGATAGATGGTAAGCTAACAATCGAGCCGATAACTCGTCGGCGATATTCCCTTGAGGAGTTAGTTGAAGCGATTACCCCAGAAAATCTTCATACTGAGATTGATAGTGGAGTTGCTGTGGGGAATGAAGTTTGGTGACACAATCAAATCCCTATTAGATACACCACTTTATACTTCTTGTAAAATCCGACTATTCAAACGCTCATATTCATCCTCTAGCAGCCACATCTTAGCAGCTTCGTAATTGTCACTGGTGAAAATAACTTGATAATTTTGTGCCGGGTTATGGATACAAAATCTCCCGGAAATCTCCTTAACTAACATCAGGATATAAGGAGGAGATATCAGAGTATCCGCCCAGATTTCCGCAAACTCCCACTCAGTCTCTTGCTCTGATTCTTGACTGATTTTAGTAGCTTGTGCGGGGTTTTGTGCGAGGTATGACATGGTATTTACCTGTAGTTTTTTTAATCTTTATTTCACCGTAATTTAGTGGTATCTGAGTACCGTCTGCTTTCAGTATATAACCAATTGGTTCTGAAAAGTACAATCCATAGCGTTCATAATTGTCCTCTACATCGTCCTCTCCTGTGCGTTCCCCTCTTAGCTTAATTTCTGCGGCTACTCTTTCCATTGTTTCTCTATCATTAAAGAGATGGACGATTCCTTCGCTTTCAAATTCGCTTTGGGCTTTTTGGCTTCCGGGAAGATGTTTATCAATGAGACTGGTTCTAGTTTCTAAAGTAAGTTCACGGTCAACTCCACTCATAGCTCTATTCTATCTTAATGATATACCATTCATCGATGAATTTAGTTTAGTCTTGGAAGCACGGGTGGCCAGAAACCGGGTTTTTGCGACAGATTTGGTGAAAGTGCAAAGATTTGGGAAAAAACCCGGTTTCTTTGATAGTGGGTGTACAAACCTAATTTTGTGCTAATTCCGGTGGCCGCCCCATCAAACCGGTCATCAGCCGCAAAGCCAAAAACCTAACTGGCGGAATTGTTCGCAAACACCACAATCCGAAGCGGCGAAATGCTACAATTGGTAGCCAAGTATTAGAAAATAATCTGTCTAGAAAATCGGTAAATCCTAACACGATTAAATTCTCTTTTTTCCGCCAGTTTTGATACCGTTTTAATACTCGCAAATCGCCGATATCTTCGCCTTTGTGGTGGGCTTGTTGCAAGATTTGGGCGATCGCCCCAGCGTCTCGAATGCCCATATTTAATCCCTGGCCGCCCACGGGATGGCAGCAGTGGGCCGCATCGCCAATTAGTGCTAATCTCGGTAAGGCGTAGCGATCGCTCTGCATTAACTGTACCGGAAATAAAAAGCGATCGCTCTCCAATTCCAAATTCCCCAAAAGCCCACCCGTGCGCTGTTTCAACAAAGCTAAAAATTCTTTTTCGTCCAACTCCTGCAAAGCTTTTGCTTCCGCGTGGGGTGCTGTCCAAACTACTTGACAACGGTTCCCTGGTAATGGTAATACTCCCATCGGGCCGCTGGGCCAAAATCGCTCAAAGGCGATATTTTTGTGCGGTTTTTCTGCTTTAATGGTGATAGCAAGGCAGGATTGCCAGTATTTCCAGCCGCGAGTGCTGATGTTGGCGGATGTCCGAATGCGCGATCGCGAACCGTCGGCGGCAACTAATAATTTAGTACGAATTGTCCGAGTTTCGCCGTTTTGTTTGATGGAAATTTCGGCGCAATTAGTTAAATATTTGACCTCGACTACTTCCGCCGGACAAACCCAAGTAAAATTCGGGTTTTTTGCCAAACATTCGTGCAAAGCTGACAGCATGACTCGGTGTTCGCCGACATAACCTAAAGCGGCTTTTGGTACGGGTAATTTGCCAGTATTTCCCAAGTCTGGGCGGTGGAATTCGACGACACCGGGATAGTCGCCGTCGCAGAGGCTAATTTGCTCGAAGGTGGTAATTTGGGGTAAGATTTGCTCCCACACGCCGATACCTTCTAAGATCATTCCTGACAGCAAGGTGATTGCGTAAGCTTGTTTTTTGGCTGCTGCTATTGCGGGGAGTTGGGTTTCAACGATCGCTATTTTTAAGCCTGAATCTTTTAAGGCGCTGGCTAAGGTGGCCCCGACTATGCCGCCGCCGACTATGGCGATGTCAAAATCGAATTCCGCTGTTTGGAGGGGGGCTGTTGTTGGAGAAAGTTGGTTTACAGGCATTTTTAAGGAAGGTTGTTTAAGTCAATAGGTACTGTTACTCTCTTATTGTAAAGAATTATTGCGGTTTGGGGCGATCGAGAAACAGAGCCTCTGGATATGGGTTCCTAGGTAACCCGCTACCTGTGGTGCTGCCATAGATGTGCCACTTATGGTTTCATAGGTGTAGTGGCTTTAGTTTTGAATGCCAATCTGACTTTGACTCGGGCTCAAGTAGAGTACATTTTGACGACAACAGCTAATCGAAATGGGGTGACAATATAGCATTTATCGGGTAAATTGAGAACCGCTAGAGTCGGGGCAATTTACCTGTGATATTGGTGTCAACAAAAACGAATCATTTGTTAAAGACGAAAGTTTGTGTAGTAGGGGCAATCCCCCGTGGCGGTAGGCGCCCTTCGACTACGCTCAGGAACCGCGAAGCGTCGAACGCTCGCGTAGTCGAAGGGTCGAACCATTGCCCCAATTTCAACCGCCGATTTAATTCTTAATCTTATTCACATAGCCCCACAAACTATAATCTCGACTCAACCATCCCCGGAAAAATGCCATCTGACTCGGATCTTCTTGCACCCGTTTGTAACGATAAATAATCCGTTCGTTAATCATTTGCAACGCTGTATTTCTGTTATTTGCCGCTTTCAGCGCTTCCTTGGTTGGGGCATCAAAAACTCCCGTTTGTGGCAATCCTAATGCTTGCTGAAGAAACGTAATCGAGTTATTAATTCCAAAATTAACTGCTGTATCAAACATGACGATCGCCAAAGCTGGCTGCATTGTACCGGAAAGGCTCGAATCCCAGTAATATTGATAAATTTCTAGGAGCTCTGATTCCGACATCTGCGTCACGTCGAGGGGTGGTAGCCCGCGACTGTATCGGTAAGCATTGTATTCGGTTTGCAGAATCCCTCGATAAGTTCTGCCGCCCTTGTCTGCGGGGTGATCGCTGAATCCGCCCTCAAAATATAGGGTAAAATAAAGGGCAGTTTGAAATAATTTCTGCCGAAAGTTGGCTGTCTGCTGCTGTGCGAGAGTCTTTTGGGCAAAGGGTAAGGGGATTGCCAAGCTTAACAAGAGTATCCCCAGCAGGAGGTTTGGTTTCCACTTGATTTTAAGTTGGCGCTGTGTCGGTTGCTTGTCGCTCATATGGCAGAAGGAAGATGGAAGTTCGGCAACGGATTCTGTAACGGATGTAACGGATGTAACGGATGTAACGGATGTAACGGATGTCAGGAATCAGGAATCAGGAAGAAGAAAAATGTAATACAATCAATGGTTTCAGCAATTGAAAATGTCCTAATTGCCGAGACGGTTGCTATAAATTCCCGATCGACGATCGCCCGTAGTTCCGCTAAAACTGTTACTGTGCAAAATAATATAGATTCAACCCTTAACTTGATAGCACAAATAGGCCGCCCAATGAATCCCGATTTTCACAACCAGTCTGAAACACCCAAATTTGAAGATGCCACATCCCTGACAATTGTTGCAGAAAAGTATTACTCTGTTGGCAATTTAGTAGAAGCGATCGCCGCTTGTCGCCGTGCCCTGGAATTACAACCGGATTGGGCCCCCGCTTACGTGACAATGGGTAACGTGCAGCAAGCCAGCGGGCAAATTGAGGAGGCGATGCGGCTGTATTCTGAGGCGATCGCCCTGAATCCCGACTTTGCTGAGGCTTATGCTAATTTGGGCAGTATGCTCTACAAACAAGGGCGTTTGGTGGAGGCGATCGTCAATTACGAAAAGGCGATTGTGCTCAAACCGGATTTAGCCGCGGCTTACTGGAATTTGGCTGGAGCACTGAAGCAGCAGGGACAATTTGATGCAGCGGTAGCATACGAACAAAAAGCTCTCGAACTCAATCCCTATCTGGCTGAGGTGGATTTTCATTTAAATTTGGGAGATCAATTAGCGCGGCTGGGTAAGCTAGATGAGGCTGTGGCTGCATGGCAACGGGCGATCGCTTTTAAGCCCGATTTACCCGAAGCACACTGTCAAATAGGCATAGTTTTGCGGTATCAAGGCAAATTTAAAGAAGCAATTCCCCACCTTCAGAAAGCCCTGGAAATTAAACCAGATTTTATTCCCGCTCACCAACATTTGTGCGGCATTCTCAGAGATACTAGCGATTTAGCTGCGGCGCGGCAAGCTGTTCATAAATACAGCCAAATGTGCGAAGAAACCGATCCAATTATGACCGCAATTTACTTCATCAGCACCTATCAAGTGTCGGGCTTGAATCAAATTGCTGGGGAGAGATTTTTAGAATTAGAATCTTACTTGCAGAAAAACTTAGACACAGTTAAATCGGTTGAAATTAAATCGCTTTATGCAAACTTTTTATTTAGCACGCCATATCTGCGAGATGACGTGGCGGCAAACTCTCAGCTTTACCGATTAATTGCCCAAAAGTATATCGACAAATGTATCAAACCTAATTTTTCGCAAGTCGCTCATTACAGTTTAAAACCAACTCCCACAGCAAGTAAGTTGAAAATCGGCTTTTTGTCCAATCACTTCAGCCGCCATTCTGTAGGTTGGTGCAGTGCTGACATCATTCGCGAATTGTCGGCGATCGCACCGAATTTGTATTTGTACGCTTCCGAAAGAATTGTGACTGATGACAAAACTCAGGAGTTTGAAAGTTTTGGCAAACTGAATTTGCCTAAAACTTTCCCGAATGGACTTCCTAACTCAGCCGAAATTATCGAGCAAATTCAGCAAGACTCCTTGGATGTTTTAGTAGACTTAGATTCTCTAAGCGTGCCAATTCATGCTGATATTCTCTATCGGAAACCCGCGCGAGTTTGTGTTTCTTGGTTGGGATTTGACGCAGCTTACATATCACCAAATAATTACTTTTTGTGCGACGATCGCACGCACCCAGCAGGCCGGGAAAAATATTACGAAGAGCAACTAATTAGAATGCCGGATTCATTTGTTGCGGTGTCAGATTTCCCAAGGTATGCTGTCGATCCGGTGGCTTTGAGACAGTCGAATCGGATTGGTTTAGATCAGATAGTTTACCTGTGTGTCGCTCCCGGTAGAAAATTTAATTACGATTTGGTAAAAGCACAGGTGGCTATTCTCAAGCAAGTGCCAAATAGTGTTTTGATTCACAAAGCTTTAGGGGATGGTGCAGTGTTTCAGGCTGCTTATCACCAAGCTTGCGAAGCGGAGGGAGTCGGCCGGCACCGGATTAAGTTTTTGCCGAGAGTTGCTACCGAGGAAGAACACAGAATTATCTATTTGCTGGCCGATGTTTTGTTGGATTCTTATCCTTACAATGGCGGTACTCATACTTTAGAGGCTTTGTGGTTTAATTTACCTGTGGTGACTCGCACTGGAGAGCAATTTTTGTCAAGAATGGGTTATTCGTTTTTGCAGACTTTGGGGATTGAGACTGGTGTGGCTTGGTCTTGGCCGGAATATGTGGAATTGGGTGTAAAATTGGGTAAAGATGGTGAATTGCGAAAGGCGATTAAAGCACAGTTGGTGCAATCTAAAAATGCGGGAAATTTGTCGCCGCTGTGGAATCCGAAAAAGTTTGCTGGAGATATGTACGCGGTGTTTGAAAAACTGTGTAAAATAGGCAACAGTTAGTAATAGCATTCGCCAAGGTGCTTAGGTCATTGAGCGGAGCGTGGTTCGACTACGCTCAATGACGAGAAATGTCCTAACCGTCTTGGCGGTTGCTATAATAGCCAGAACCCCGACTTCTTGAATATTCCTGGACGCATAAATACCAAAGAAACCGGGTTTTTTACGCCAGTTAAAGGCTGGTGCAGTATTTTAGTTAAAAAACCCGGTTTCTGCGTCCAGGACTAAAAATCTCAAATCTCAAATCTCAAATTGCATGACTTCAACTCTACCAACTATTAAGTTTCTGAAACAGCCGACTTCTGAAGATTGGGTGGAACAGGCGATCGCCAATTTAGATACAATCTTATTAGATCATTCTCACTGCGAGCGAAAAGCGGCGGGAGTAGCGTTAAATTTAATGTTTCGCTACCCGGCTCATGCTAAATTGGTGAGGATGCTAACTGCGATCGCCCGCGAAGAATTAGAGCATTTCGAGCAAGTCAATCAGCGGTTAGAACAGCGGAATATTGCTTTGGGCCATTTAGCGGCTCCTCCCTACGGTGCCGGTTTGTCCAGCCAAATTCGGAAGCAAGAACCGGATAGATTGTTGGATTCTTTGCTAGTTTGTGCTATAATAGAAGCGCGCAGTCACGAACGGCTGGGACTGCTGGCTGCTCGCTGTCTAGATACAGAATTAGCTAAATTTTACCGCAGTTTGATGGCTTCTGAAGCCCGTCATTACGGTGTATATTGGATTTTGGCAACAACTTATTTCGATCGCTCTCTTGTCGATATGCGACTGGATCAATTATCATTAGTTGAGAGCGAGTTGCTGGCAACTCTTCATCCAGAACCGAGAATTCATAGTTAAAATTAGGGTGTGTTGAGGCACTGTGCAACATGAAATCAGTGCTAATTGAAAGTTATTAATGTTACCCCAAAAATGAGTTGCGAAAACCAATGAACACCAAATATCGAGATTTTTTAATTCGTTCCTGGGAAACGCGCGATCGGGCTGATGCCTTTCATGTAATTCGGGATGTTTTAGCGGAGTACGGTTTAAATTGTGAGCCTTTCGATGCCGATCGAGATGTCTACGATGTAGAACTATATTATCAGACAAAAGGCGGAGAATTTTGGGTGGTTGAATGGCTGGGTGAAATAGTCGGTACGGCGGCTTACTATCCCATCGAACGCGGGAATAATGCTGTGGAAATTCGCAAAATGTATATTTTGCCAAAGGCAAGGGGACAAGGTTTGGGTAAATTTTTACTGCAAGAATTGGAAAGTAAAATTGCCACTCGCGGCTTTGATGAAATCTGGATCGAAACTGCTAGCGTGCTCAATGAAGCTGTTAAGATGTACGAAAATAGTGGATATCAACCGACAACTGGTGTTGAGACGCAAAGGTGCGATCGGGTTTACATGAAAGTTATAAAAAGGTCAAAAAGTTTGTCCTAGGGTGCGTCAGTGTGCGTGTTCGGTTCCGTTAGAACAGCTATACAATCGACAGCGAAATTGCTAAACCTAAACCTGTTCCCTTACCAACAGGTTTAGTAGTGAAAAACGGGTTCGCTGATACCGGGACCGCTATCGGCAATCCGAATTGCAACGCAGTTGTCTGTGACTTCGGTGCGAATCCTAATTTCTAGATTTTTGGCTGTGTAGAGGTGATTTTCAGTGGTAGAATTAGAGCGAGCGATCTCTGTTTCTAATGCGTCGATCGCAGGACTCAGAAAATTCATAAATACTTGATTTAACTGACCAATAATTTCAAAGGTGGTACAAGCCCCCGGATTTATCCGTGGAATCAATCCAAAATCCCAAATCTAAAATCCTCAAGCCCCCGCATTTATACGTGGGGTAAATCTAAAATCTAAAATCTAAAATCTAAAATCGATTGACCGGGATAACACTCAAATTTGGGCAAATCGCCGGACTGTTTAATCACATTAATATTCGGTCGATCGGGTTGATTTTCAGGCGGTTTTGCAAAATCATCAGCGTACTTTCAATGCCTTCGTGAATGTCAACTTTTTTCATTTCTGCTTCGTCAAGCCTGGAGAAAGTACGCAAACTCAAAACTAGAGTCCGAATGCGATCGGCTCCTACCTTCCTAACTCTGTCAACAGTCAACAGTCAACAGTCAACTGTCAACTGTTAACTGTTAACTGTTAACTGTTAACAGTTAACTGACTAAATTAAATTAATCGCGGGCGATGCCTTCGGCTCGCGCTGCCAACTGTACTGCACTGGCGACAGCAGTAGCAACTCGATCGTCAAATACAGAGGGTATAATGTATTCTTTGCCAAGCTGGTCAGGCTCGACTAAAGAGGCGATCGCGTAAGCTGCTTCCAAATACATATTTGTCGTAATCGTGGTAGCCTTGCAGTCCAAAGCACCTCGGAATATGCCAGGAAATGCCAAAACATTGTTAATTTGATTTGGGTAATCGCTGCGCCCAGTGGCGATGATTGCCACATCATCCATGATTAATTCTGGCTGAATTTCGGGAATGGGATTTGCCATTGCAAAAACAATCCGATTCTCTGCCATCGAACGCACCATCGATCGGGTGAGAACGCCAGGGGCGCTAACTCCTAAAAATACATCGGCACCGGCGATCGCATCTTCCAAAGTACCGCCTGACGCCACGGCAAATTCGAGTTTTTCTGGGTTCATGTCCGTGCGGTCTTTGGAGAGGACACCTTTGGAGTCGCACATGATGATGTTTTCGGCACCTGCTTTGCGTAACAAACGGGCGATCGCAACTCCAGCGGCACCGGCTCCGTTAATCACGATGCACACTTCTGAAATAGATTTCTGCACGAATTTTAGGGAATTAATTAATGCTGCTAAACTGACAATGGCAGTGCCATGTTGGTCATCGTGAAAAATGGGAATATCTAGAGTTTCCCGCAATCTTGCTTCGATTTCAAAGCAGCGGGGCGCGGAAATATCTTCGAGGTTGATGCCGCCAAAAACTGGGGCGATATTCTGCACAGTCCGAATAATTTCCTCCGTATCTTGGGTATTCAAACAGATAGGAAAGGCATCTATTCCGGCAAATTCTTTAAATAGCATGGCTTTGCCTTCCATGACTGGCAGTGCAGCAAGAGGGCCGAGGTTTCCGAGTCCCAAAACTGCGCTACCGTCGGTAACAATGGCAACAGTATTTTGTTTGATTGTCAGGTTATAAACTTGTTCGGGGTCCTGGGCGATCGCCGTGCAGATGCGGCCGACTCCTGGGGTGTATGCCATTGCCAAATCGGACGGGCGTTTGAGGGGAATTTTGCTTTCAACTCTGATTTTACCGCCGCGGTGCAAGTTGAAGGTGCGATCGTACACATCGATCACTTCGATATCCGGCAGAGCTTTCACTGCTTGCACTATTTCTTCGCTGTGCTCGGTGCTCGAAGCATCGACGGTGATATCGCGAATGGTAGTGGCGCGGTTTTGCTCGATCAATTCGATTTGGTCGAAGTTGCCGCCAACAGATGCGATCGCGCTGGTGACGCTGGCCAGCATTCCCGGCTGGTTTGGCAGGGAAACGCGAATCATTAAACTAAAGCTGGGGTTCGGTGTCAGTTTTACCGTCATGGCTTGATTTCAGATTTGAGATTTCAGAATTTCAATCTTAGATTGAATAGCCAACTTTATCTCAAAAATTTAATAATTAAAATTTTAAACTGAAATTTTTAACAAACTCTGTTTGCTGGTGATGCTCCGATTTTTGACTGATACTGTGTAATTCCTGTGGCTGTCTTTTGATGCGAGACACTTCGGGAATTTATGCGGCTTGTTGGCGGCAAAAGTAGCGCTGCTAAAGTAGATGCACGGCTGTTTTAGCCGGCAGGTAAAAATCCGATCGACTGACAAGCGGTCATTTTGTTGGTAAATTGTGCCTGTTTGCTTAACAGTTGTTTTTCTGCGATCCCTGTCTCTGAGAACGATCGAATTACCTGCCGATTTGGCTTTTTGGTCTTTTAAAAGCAATGCAATACAGCTTAATTGCTGGTTGCTAATTGTAGATTTTAACGTTCGGCTGTTTCACAGTCACAAAAAATAGAAAAGAATTTACAAGCCAGACAATCGGTGGGAACTTTTTCTAAGCTTGGGCGATCGACAGTTTCGAGTGCTTCAGTGCCGGCGGGCATGACACACAGAGCAACTTGTCCGACTCCAGCCATCAGTTCGGCAACTCGCTCCAAAATACTTTCCATTTTGTCAATTAGTTGCTCTGCTGCTTCCAGCGTCGGCGCGACAATGAAAAAGGTTTTGACTCCTTCGGGACTGGGTGCAAAGCCGAGGGTGCACTCTCGTAATAGTGCTTGAGTCGAGAGACTGAAACCGTTATCGAAGCGATCGATTACAGCTTGATAAAAGGCTTGAGTCAGAGAACGATCGCCAAAAATAGGTTGAGATAACATGGCAACTTCCTTTGGTAGGATCTTTTAGGAGGATTGAAAAAATTTTAACATATCTTAATTTAAGCGATGTAATTAATTTTTCTAGCGATCGAGATCATCGACTGAATGTGATTTTTTTTTGATTTGTGTAGCGGTTGCAACTGTGATAAAATGTGTCATGTGTTAGCACTGCGAGTGATGGCCATCCCAGGACTCACGCCCAAACTACAGCGTATTCCAGGTTTATTAAGTGTAGGGACAAAGGCTTTCGCCGTGTCCTTACGGCGGCGGCAGGGACAAAGGCTTTCGCCCATTGGTGTCAACAACCAGCCTGAAAGCCATGAGAAATCTCGCTTTCACCCCAGTCTAGATCCCCCTAAATCCCCCTTAAGAAGGGAGTAGGGTGTGAGTAGGGGGTGACGAAAGAGAAGATTCCTGTCCCCCCCTTCTTAAGGGGGGCTAGGGGGGATCTAAGTTTAATAGTCAAACAGCAGTCTCTGACTGAGTTTAACGTTAAGTTGACACTCCTTGGGCTCTTGGAGTGTCCCTACTGGGGTGTACTTGATAAACGTGGAATCTGCTGTAAGTAAAAATATTCCTAATTTTCGCCCTACTTATACAGTATGTTCTCAACTACAGAAAACCTAAAAGCAAGATTTGACAAAGCATTCACCGATGCATTTGGCGAAAGTCTAGCAGGTACCGATCCGATGCTGACAGCGGCAAGCAATCCCAACTTTGGGGATTTTCAGTGCAATGCGGCGATGACTTTAGCGAAAAAATTAGGAAAGCCGCCACGGGCGATCGCCCAAACAATCATCGAAAACCTCGACATCGCCGACATCTGCGAAACTCCAGAAATCGCCGGCCCCGGTTTTATCAATTTGAAACTCAAATCGGCTTATTTGGAAGCGCAAGTTAGTGCGATCGCGATCGACTCTCGTTTGGGAATCGCACCCACAGAAACACCTCAAAAAGTGGCGATCGACTTTTCCAGCCCGAATATCGCCAAAGAAATGCACGTCGGGCACCTGCGATCGACAATCATCGGCGATGCGATCGCCCGCATCCTCGAATTTCTCGGCCACGACGTCATCAGAATCAACCACATCGGCGACTGGGGCACCCAATTCGGAATGCTAATCGCCTATTTACGCGAAGTTCACCCCGAAGCATTAACAACAGCAAACGCCCTAGACTTAGGCGATTTAGTTGCATTTTACCGCCAAGCAAAACAGCGATTTGATGCAGACGAAACCTTCAAAGAAACCGCCAGACAAGAAGTAGTAAAACTGCAAGCCGGCGCCGAAGACACCAACCGCGCTTGGAAATTGCTATGCGATCAATCGCGCCGCGAATTTCAAGTAATCTACAATTTGCTCGACATCAAATTAACCGAACGTGGCGAATCATTTTACAATCCGTTATTACCCGCAGTAGTCGAAGATTTAACTAATCTCGGTTTGCTGGTAGAAAGTGAAGGTGCAAAATGCGTTTTTGTAGACGGTTTCACCAACAAAGAAGGCGAACCATTGCCGCTAATTGTCCAGAAAACCGACGGCGGTTACAACTACGCCACCACCGATTTAGCCGCCATACGCTACCGGATCGAAAAAGACCAAGCAAATCGCATAATTTACGTCACCGATTCAGGACAAGCAAACCATTTTGCTCAAGTATTCAAAGTCGCGCAAAAAGCCGGTTGGATTCCCGAAAATGTCGAAATAGTGCACGTTCCCTTCGGTTTGGTATGCGGAGAAGATGGCAAAAAGCTCAAAACTCGTTCCGGTGACACTGTGCGGTTGCAAGATTTGTTAGATCAGGCGATCGTGCGAACCCGTGCAGATTTGGAAAAAAGATTAGCAGCAGAAGAAAGACAGGAAACAGAAGAGTTTATTACTAACGTCTCTCAAGTAGTTGGTTTGAGTGCAGTTAAGTACGCAGATTTAAGTCAAAACCGCGCCAGCAACTATGTCTTTAGTTACGACAAAATGCTCGCTTTGCAAGGAAACACCGCACCTTATATGCTGTATGCTTACGTGCGCGTGCAGGGAATTCGTCGCAAAGGCGGGATTGATTTCGATAATTTAGATGCTGGTGCAAAGGTGATTTTGCAGTCTGATGCGGAGTTGGTATTGGCGAAGCATTTATTGCAATTGAATGAAGTTGTCAGTGCAGTTAATGGTGATTTATTGCCGAATCGAATTTGTCAGTATTTGTTTGAATTGAGTCAAAAGTTCAACCAATTCTTTGAGCAATGTCCGGTTTTGAAAGCGGAGGAACCATTGAGGAGTTCGCGATTAGTTTTGTGCGATTTGACAGCGCGGACTTTGCAGTTGGGGTTAGGATTATTGGGAATTCAAGTGTTAGAAAGAATGTAATATCAAATCCTCTCTTCATCGGAATAATTCATCTCTCTCTTCTCTGACTCTGTGTTCTCTGCGTTCTCTGTGGTTAAATCATTCCGATACAACAAAGGAGGATTATGCGGTGCCTCAGCAAGAACAATAACGCGAAATTGGCGATCGGCAAATTTGGCTGATTGCGCTAGAATTTCTGACCACGTTCCCTCTAGTTCTAGTAGTTGTGATGTCATTGCTTTTACTCCTTAATTTTTTTTTGTTGAATTTATTATAGCGCGTGAATGATGGCTCTTTTGGAAATGAACCGCTTTCGTCGCAGAGGACGCAGAGAAAGAGAGGAGAGGTACGATCGCACTTAGCAACATAATTTTATAAATTCTACAGTTCCCAGAAATTATTTCGCTTTTTAGAAGATTTTCCTTTCTTACCTTTATGTTTAAAATTTGGCAAGTCTCTCTCTGCATAGTTGAGATTTTGGCGAAGCATTGCAAGGCTTTCCTGACAATAAATAGTTTCAGGATGTTTCGAGCCTAACTTTCGCTGAAGAATTTTAAAAAGTCGTAGCATTAGGGGTTCTGCTTCAGTATAGCGCTCCTGTTTTAAATAAAAAACAACTAGATTATTTAGGCTGTTTTTGACCTGGATATGGTCTTTTCCCAAACAGCTTTCTCTGATTTTCAATGCTTTTATAAATAAAGGCTCCGCTTGGCTGTAGTGACCTTGACAGTAATGTAAATAGGCTAGATCGTTCAGGCTACTTGCCACATCAGGATGCTCTTCTCCTAGCCAGCAAATTCTTGTTTTTAAAGCTTGTAAATGCAGAGGCTCTGCTTCACTATAGCGATCTTGAATATCATATAATGCTGCTAAATGATGTTGAACTGTTGCCACATCAAGATGTTCTTCTCCACAGAAACTTTTTGTCAGTTCCAAAGCTTGAATAAATAAGGATTCTGCTTCACTGTGACGACTTCTGTCCAGGTAAAACAGCGCTAGATTATTCAGGTGTGTTGCTATATCGGGGTGATTTTCTCCCACCAACTGCTTTGTTATTTCCAAGGCTAGCTTATAAAACTTTTCCGCTTCAGCGTCGCGTTGCTGATGCTTGTAAATACGTGCTAGATAGTTCAGTAAATTAGGCAAGTGGTTAACATCGCTACAGTCTTTGCTCTCCTCTATAGCTCGCATTAATACAAATTTAGCTTTTTCGTATTCATATCGTTCAAAATATAGTGCTACCAGATGGTTCAAGCAGGTTATTAGAAGAGTTTTGTCTTCTTCACGCCAGTATTTGCTGAGTTCTAAGGCTTGCCAAAACATAGTTTCAGCCTCATCATAACGACCTTGAAGGTTGTACAGGCTAGCGAGATTGATTAAACTGATTGATACGCAAACATTTTGTTCTCCGAGTAAGCGTTTGTCTAATTCCAAAGCTTCTACTAATAGGGGCTCAACTTCCCTATAGCGACCTAGAGCTTTGTAGACGCAAGCCAAATTGCTGAGGCTTGTTGCCACTTGGGAATGCTCTGACCCAAAATGCGATCGAGTTACGGATAGACATTGCTCTAACCAAGGTAATGCTTGAGCATATAATCCTTGACCTTGATAAAATCGACCCAAGCCTACAAAAGGCACTGTTAAATACTTGTCATTCAGTAAATCCCTTAACTCTTTGTCTTTGGCTATCTCTGCCACATGGGGAATAGCAGGGGCAGCTATTTGAATCTGCTGATAAGTGGGTGAATCAGGGATTTGATCCGCTACTGCCCATGTGGCGTTTACAAATGCTTCTTTAAGTTCATTCACTTCTATTGACTCTTCTCGCTTCCCCCTCAAAAATTCTCGAATTAGGGGATGCAAACGACAGGCTGTATCACTCGTAGACTTTAGCAGATGGCAATTCAATAAATCAGCTCTAGCTTCTTCCAAAAGTTCTAAATCAATCTCCTCATCTTCTGAGGTGAGCAGATAATTGTATGCTCCTTTCACTAGCCACCAAGGAATGTCAGCTAAGGCAAATAAACTCAGCATACAGCCCAATTTTTGGGCGTTTTCATATAATCGCTCCCAACTCAACTCAAAGGCAGCAGCTACCCCCAATTGGGCAGTCATTGTCGGGTCAGATTTTTGGACAGCTATGTGTCTGAGTCGCTTTTCCTCCAGTAAAGACAGCATTGCCTCCAACGACAAATCCCGGCGATTATAAAGATAACACCCCACTAATTCCAACCCCAAGGGCAAATAGCCAAGCCACTCACATATTTGTTCGGCAACATCTAATTCCTGTTGAAAGCGATCGCCATCTTCAATCAGCACTTCCAACAGTCTCAGTGCCGCCTCTGCTTTCAGTTCATCCAATGGCAAATACGCCAAACCTCGCCCCAACTGTTCCCGCGATGTAATCAGCACCTTAAACCCAGATGATTTTGGTGGCAAATAAGGCTTTACCTCCTGCTTGTAGTCTGTGACATCATCGAACGCAATCAGCACATCTCCCGATGGCCAATTTTGCCAGCAGTACCTCAACTGATTTGGTAAATCAAAATCCTCTGGCGGCTTCAGGTTTAAGAGACTCCGCGCAAAACTAACAATTTGAAGCCCTACATCTCCATTTCTGACATCAATCCAACAAACACCGCCGGCACCGTCACCTAACCCCTCTAAATGTCGCTGCCCATAGCGATCGGCAAGTGCTGTTTTGCCAACCCCGCCCATGCCAATAATCGCGACAGCAGGAAGATTATTCTGTTGCTGAAACAACTCATCCAGCTTTTCAATATTCTGTTCTCGCCCTACAAACTCCACCACACTGCTGCGAGTAAGATTATCGTATTTCTCACGCCTCGGTTTGGCAAAGACTCGCTCCTTTTCCCTCAGAATAACATCGCACTCTTCTGGAGTTGCCGGAAATATTTCCTCATTTCGCCTGATAAAAACAGTGCCAATAGGATAGCTTTTACTCGGTGTTGTTAAATCTCTGATCGTCCGGTGTAAATGGGGACTCGGCGGGATAGAAACCACGAAAATATTTTTGCCATCTATCTCAACTTTTTCACAGTGAACATCTGGAATAGGAGGATCGCAGGCAAAGTTCACCCTTTGCAGAATTTGTTTGGGGATTAGCGGGTTGCTAACATCAAATAAATCTCTCGTACCATCAGACCTTAACTCATCTCCAACCCCTATAATCAGATAGCCTGTTTGATCGGCGGTGTTAAAATTGCCATTAGTTAGTGATAAAATATCTCTGATGAACTCATCGCGTTGCTGCTTGGCATAATCTTTATTGGGGTGTTTTAGTTTGTGGAGTTCCCGTTTGAAGTCTAATTTCAAACCTTCTGGCTGGCTGATGAGTTGTCTAAGCTGCTGACTGTCCATAGTCTATGTCCTCTTTTTTCCAAAAAGCGATCGCCCTCTCTAATTATATTCACGCCGTAGACATTCCTCTGGCAAAACACTGGTGGCAGTGGTGGGGTGAAGGTGGCAACATCTAGGCTAACCTGTTCACCTTCAGGTGTGGGTGTGAATTTTAAGTTATTGGCTGAAACCTATTTAGCTTAAATCCTTTCAGCTACTCTACACCTTACAGCACATTCCATCTAAATGCGATCAAGTAAATTCATTCAGCTATCAAAAACCTGTAGGGGCGGGTTCACCAACAGCTTTAAAGAGTGCAGACAGGTTAAATAAACCCGCCCCCACCCCGCGCGAAAGTCCTTGATTGATATTGGTGCAAGATCTCAGTTATAGCGCATTTCTCAAATCGAGCATTTACGGCGTTTTGTTAACAACCAAACTCTCTAGGATGTCTTTAAACATGGTTACGACAATTTGGCGATCGTTATCTCTGACAAAAATATCGTAGTTGGGACTTGAGTTAATTTCAATCAACCAATATTGTCCATTTTTATCTATTCCTACGTCAAACCCAGCATAATTAATCGTAATTTCTGCAAAAACAGGCTTAACAAAATCTTCAATCTCAGACATGAGATTTGGGTTAATTATATGTTTGGCTTTTGCACCTTCCCAGTGCAGCGGGCTTAAATTGCCCGCAAATTCAGCCTGAGATTTGTCTTTTTCGTACAGCAAAACTAGCTTTTCTTTGCAGAATACAGCCCGATATTCGTGTTCGATTTCGATATATTCTTGAGCTAGCGCCACATAGTCATAATCTTTGCTGTTGATGTTAAATATAATTTCTAGAGATTCTTTAATTTGCTCTCTAGTTTCACACAGAAAAACATTGTTGCCGCCAGAACCGCGATTTCTTTTGAGAATCACCGGAAAAGCAAAATTTTTATTTACTTCTAAAACCATTGATTCAATATCTGGGAAACTCAAATATTTTTGATACTTTTCTTCACAGTGAGGCGAGACAAAGCCTAGAGTTCTGGGAGTATTGATCTTGCCTTTTAATAGTTGATAAGTATATTCTTTGTCTTTGAAAATCTGTGCAATTGACGCGCTGTTAAATGGCATCATGTAATTGACAAAGTAATAGTCTTGGCCACCATCTTTGATTCTAATCAAGTTTTGGGAATGATGCAGGATTTCGTAAGGGATATTTAATTCCCGACAAGCTTCAAGCAAGATTTGAATGTTCGTTAGCATAAAATGTAATTTAATTTGAAAGTAGTTTAGGACTTACGCACGGGTGGTCAGAAACCGGGTTTTTTAGATCATATCGTTTCCGGTTGCATTGGAATGATACCGAGTGACAAGACAGTCGTGTCCCTACCCCATTAATTGTAGGGACACGGCACTGCCGTGTCCTCCGTTTATATCATTCCGATGAAGAGAGGATTTTAGATCATATTTCCTTACCAATCGCAAAAACGGCAAAAAACCCGGTTTCTTTGGTTTTATGCGTAACTCCTATAATTTTAAATATTTGAGATTCGAGAATCGATCGCAATTCTCAAATCTCAAATTCCATCAAATCTCTACCCAAACAACCGCTGCTGTCCATTGGCCGCATCTTTCCCCGCATAAATCTCGCGGGTTCCCTTGGGAATATAAATCCAGCCGAATTCTTGCAAGCGATTGGTTAAATTGGAAATACTCACTCCCAATTCGTCTCTAATTTTGTATAAATGCGACCACTTGGTTAAATCCTTTCCTTGTCTTTTATCCTCCAAAATACATCGAGGCATCAACAAACAGCTTGCAAAATATTGCGCTTGCCATTCGATCGATGCAATTTTTGTATCCGCACTCGCACCCCGACAAACAAACGGTTCTTCGACATCCGGCGCCGTTTTTTCTCCCTTGCCTAAGTTGAGTTCCAATTGTTCGATCTTACCGTCTGCTTCGTCTTGATTGATGTGCAGCACCCAGTGTCCGATTTCGTGGGCGATCGTCGATTCGATGAAGCCTGGGGGTTTTTCTAATATCAATTCGTTGATTTCAATTAACCGCTGCTGCGGCAAAATTCTCGCCGCGATCGCACCTTCTTCATCCGGCTCAATCCACTCCCAAACTACTCCCAAATCCAGAAAGTCAGCCACCGTTGTCGCATCAATTGGCCATCTCGGAGCAAAATTTTGCGTTTTTTGCATCTGCATCAAAATGTCATTTGCCAAACGTTCGATCGATTCTTTGGGGTAGAAGCAATACGGCTTAAAAATACTCACTTTGAGGGCCCTCTCTTAGGATTGGAACGACTTTTTGAGCCAATCTGGATTTTCTTGCATCCGGCGGAAAAGAGCCTGCATTTCCTTCGGATTCTGCTTCAGCAGCGCTTCGTACTGCTGTGGCAGTCTGCCGGCCAGAAAAATTAACTCCTCCTCATTTATATCTAGATTCCGCGCTAGCGATCGGATTACCTCCTCTTTTGGCGCATAATCAGCGCGATCGTTCTCCAACTTAGACAAATAAGTAAAGTCCACACTTAGCATACCAGCTAACTCACGTTGTGAGTAAGCCTTGTCTTTGCGAGCTTGACGGATGAGTCTTCCAAATGTTTGTTCCACGGTTTTTCGCCTCCTGACAAGCATTCTAGCCTGTTTTGATGAAAAGTTCAACAAACTACTTGACGAGAAAATCAACTCAGGCTACTATGAGTTTAGTTGACGGTTTCGTCAACTATTTTGACCGCACTGGTAGGGTTAACAGTGGAGATCAGCCGAGCCAACACGCTATATATAGCGCGATCAACCGTTCGAGGAGTGAGAACCGCGAGCAGTCAAAACCCTTGTAAACAGCAAATAAGGAGGAATGGTCGCAAATGCTCAGAACCTGGACAGACACGCATTACCAGCTCGAAGACGATGACTGGCTATACATTGCCACTCACGAAGAACAAAGCTCGGCCTCACTTGTTTGTCCCGGCTACGCGCGGGATGGCGAAGGCTTTAGCATCCACTTCACGCCAGCGCACTTAGAAATGTTGGAGCATTTGCTCGCCGCGCTGCGGATTATGAAAGCTCAACAGGAGGCGATGCTTGAGTACACATATCCAGAACCAAAAACAGCAAAACATCTCATGAGGTAATTGGGAATTGGGAATTGGTAATTGGGAATTGGGAATTGGGAATTGGGAATTGGGAATTGCTAATTGGGAATTGCTAATTGGTAAAGAAACTTGATAGAAACCGGGTTTTTTGCCGTTTCTGCGGTCTGTAACGAGTATTCTCGCAAAAAAACCCGGTTTCTGACTACCCGTGCGTAAGTCCTAAAAAAGGAAGAAAAATAATTTTATAATTCCCAATTCCCGAGCCGCCGTAAATCAATAATTCAAGGAAAAATCAACCATGACTAAAATACAAGAAAGACCAGCATTTTCAGTATTTGGTGCTAAACCGAGTAATGCTTTGCTAGTACCAGAAATCCCGATCGCCGTCCGAAACAACTGTCAAATTGGCCAATGGGCGATCGGCGATACCGATTATGGTAGCAAATGCTCAATGACGATTCTCAAATTCTCCAAATTCTTCGGCTCCCTCGGCCAAACTTCCCACACATTATGGGGACAACTCTGGTTTGTCGCAGAAAGCGGCGAATTGCCGCAAGGAGTTGTCATGGTGACATACATCAAAAACCGCAGTTTGAACGATTTTAACGGCTTAGTTGTTTCTGTGCAATCTCGCGGAGTAGAGCCAGCTACGGGTATTTTCATTCCCGAATTTACCCAGCATTCCGGCGAAAAACCAGATGACAGCGGATTCGTTAAACCAATCAATTATTACAGCTTAAAATGGTCGTGGGCGGAGCGTAATGACTGGGCAATTATCGACCAAGCAGCAGCAGTTTTGTCCGATATGAGCAATCAATCTCGGATGATTGATTTGGAAGGAACGCGGCAAATGGTGTGTTTGGATAATCTCCCTCCCCAGGAAGTTGCCTGTTTGATGGCGGCTCAAGCTAACGGTGAAACTGATGCTATTAGTTTGAATTCTAACGGCGCTATGTCGTTGTCGCCAGCCGCAGACAAATCAACTGCTGACTTGTTCTAATTCTGTTGTCAAGGCGCGATCAAATCGCGCCTTGACAATAATTATTACTGCTTGGATAAAATGCAGAAAATAACGAACATACACCAACCACATAACTTGCTCTCAAACCGTTTGATAGCTAATTGATAGCCGATCGCTCAAATCCGATCCGATGCTGTGAATGCTCTCGCAAGTCTCACATAAACTTGCCTACACATGGCTTTAGTTACCGAAGCATTTAAGCAAAATTACCAAATTGTTTTCTCGCAAAATCACTTGCCAAAAACTACAATTTTGTGTATAATTGATGAGTGCAACTGCGAAGGAAATAATCGGTGCGATCGCTGTCAGCGAATTCTCCAAATTCTAGCAGGTAACAATCCAGAACAAAAACTAGATCCAGTCCTGAAATACCAAGCCATCCTTACCCAAATCCGCAAGTTAGGATAACTACAACCGTTCCCCAAAAAAGTCTAAACAAGTTACAACAATCAGGAGAAACCATTATGACACTAGGAACTACGAAGGACAGCAAAGCCAAGATTTTGCGAACTTTTCAGCAAATTTTAGCTGACAATAAAAACATCGAATCCAAAGTAGAAACCAAAGAACAGGAAGCTGATAAAGCCAAAAATAAACAACTCCTGGAAGTCGCTTCTACCTACACAATTGATAGTATTGTCAAAGGTTTAGCCGACTTGCAATTAGATTTTGGCAGCATCATCAGCGGACTTTCGGAAAAACTGAGCGCTGAATCATCAAAATTAGACGAATTAAAGCGTGCCATTGAAATAGAAACAGCACAATTGCAAGAATTGCAGCAAATTCGAGTTGTAGCAGACGCGCTCTACATTTTAACGCAAGAACATCAAGAGAAAATAACAGCCTTAGAGCAAAGTGCAGCTACGCAGCGCGAAGTCATCGAAAAAGATACGACCCAAAAACGCAAAGTTTGGCAAAAAGAACAGCAAGAGTTTGACACAGCAATTCAAGAAGAAATTGCACTAACAACGAAAGAACGTCAGCGGGAAACAGCAGATTATCGCTACGAATTAGAACGCACCCGCAAAGTCGAAACTGACGAATACGAAGAAACAAAACGCAAACTAGAACGGGACTTGCAGCAATCTACTCGTGAAAAAGAGAAAAATTGGGTAGAACGTGAAAAATTACTGAGTGACAATCAAGCTGAGTTTGAAGCGAATCAAAAGAAAGCGGCTGGATTTGAAGAAGAACTGAAACAGGCTTATGTTAAAGCCAAGGAAGAAGCTATTCAGGAAGTTTCTCGCGAGGCTAAAGTCAAGGCTGATTTGGTGGAGAAAGAATGGGAAGGAACTAAGCAGGGATATGAATTGAAAGTGCAATCTTTGCAGCAGACTATTGAGCGACAAACTGCACAAATTGCGGAAATATCTGCACAATTGCAAGGGACGATGAAGCAATCGCAAGATTTGGCGATGAAAGCTTTTGCTACTAAAGCTTAAAGATTACTCGGCGGTTGAAACTCGGCGGTTGAAACCGCTCCTTGTCAAACGAAGTCCGCCGACGCGGACTAAGGATTTTAATTGAAACCAGACCAAATTTTCCGAACTATTAGGAGATGAAGAGTTGTGAATAAAAAAGTAAGTGATAAGAACACCAAGGCTGAAATCTTGGAAGCGTACAAGGAAGTAACAGAAGCAAAGGCTGCTTTAGAATCGCAACTGAAGCAGCTTAATCACGGCAAATCTGCCAATGTTTCCGAACAGCCAACAGCAGTCCCAGAAAAATCAATTGTTGAGGTAAATAAATCAATGACTTTAGTGGAAAATAAAGAAAGAATGCAGTCTACGATCGACAATTTAATCTTACTGCAATTTGGCTTTGGTGGCGCTGTCAGCGAACTGTCTGAAAAACTGACATCGGAAGCGTCTAAACTGGAGGAATTGCGGCGAACTGTAGGGGAAGAAATTCAACATCTTCAAGAGTTGCATAATTTAGAAGATGTTGCAGAAGATACGCTGGATAATTTAATCCAACAATACGAAGAAAGCGCGAAAACATTTGCTGACGAAATCAGCCAGCAGCGCGAAACTGTTGAACAGGATTTGCTGTCACGGCGGCAAGCTTGGGAAAAAGAGCAAGAAGTGCAAAAATTAGCTGTCAAAGAACGTAACGATAACCAGAATAAATCTCGTCAGCGAGATGAAGAATCCTATTGTTATGATTTGCATCTCCAGCGAAATCTGGATAGTGAAGAATATGAACAGCGCCAGCAAACGCTGTACAAAGAAATCGAAGAGTTTCAACAAGAACAAGAGAAACAATGGACTGAACGGGAGAAATCTATTTCGGAACGCGAAAAACTCTATGCTGAGGTGAAAGCTAAGGTGGAAGCTTTTCCGAAAGAACTGGAAGCTAATATCAAGAATGGCAAAGATAATGGTCGCAATATCGGCAATTATCAAGCTAAAATTAAGTCGGATTTGTTGATGAAAGAAATGGAAGGACAAAAGCAAAATTACGAGTTGCAAATTCAAGGTATGTTGCAGACTATTCAAAATCAAGAGTCTCGGATTGCTAGCTTGTCGAAACAACTGGATTCTGCGTTGAAACAGGTGCAAGATTTGGCGGTGAAGGCTATTGAAGGTGCGTCGAATTTGAAATCTTTTGAAGCGGTTAAGGAAATTGCGATCGAACAAGCTAAGACTCAGCAGAAAAATAAGTAATCAGTTAGCCTGAAACGGATACGGATACACGGATCGCATAAATTATCCGTGTATCTGTGTTAAGATCTGTGTGGCGAACTCTTTCCCTTAGTCCAGTTGCCAAACTGTCTACTCCCACCGTAGTCCTCCGAGAGCTTCAAACCCTATCTACAGCGTTCTATTTTTTAGTCAAAAGCCCGATCGCCCTGTGCACTTATCCAAACTGTCCCTATCTCTCCCGATCGCTTAATTTATACTCTCTATTCTTGAAGTTAATCAACCAAAAGATTTATTTGAAACCGAGGGATTATGACACAACAAATTGGACGTCAAAGAGATACTAATGCTTGGATTTTACAGTGTTGGGTTTCCTTTATTTTAGCCACTTCTACCACGGCGATCGGTATCATTTATCTGCCCGTAGATATCTGGGTAAAAAGCTTTGTGGGTATGGGTTTAACTTTCTCGGTTGGTTCCTCTTTTACTTTAGCAAAAACCATTCGGGATAACAATGAGGCAACTAGATTGACTGCCAGAATTGATGAGGCTAGAGTTGAGAAAATTCTCGCGGAACACCATCCTTTGAAATAATTGGCGGTTGAAACCGCTTCTACACAAACGAAGTCCACTCCAAGCGGACTAAGAGATTGAGAACGTGAAAGTTATATTTTGTATAAAAATAGCCCGCGCAGGCGGGCTTTGTTTTTGTAGCCACAGGTTGCAACCTGTGGATTTTGATTGTGGATTTCAATGGCTACGTTAATCAACCTTTAAAGGTACGATCGCCCAATCTAGATTTTTGGCGCCCGCGAGCACGGGTCCGAATCGTCGCATACTCCGGGGGAAAGCCAACTACAGGAATCACCTGATCCTTGCGTTCTTCTTCCAGATTTTTGAGTTCGGTGTAATCAACCCAGTGAATGCAATTCACCGGACAAGTGTCGATCGCCTCAGCAATCAACTCTTCTGAATCACCATCTTGTCGAACTACGCGCGATCGCCCGTAATCCGGTTCAATGTAAAATGTATTGCGAGCAACATGAGCGCAGTGCTTGCAGCCAATGCAGGTAATCTCGTCAACGTAGACACCTTTTTGCCGCAACAAGCCGCCCAACTCCGGTTCTAAACCAGTGCGATCGGGCGCATCCCGCAAAAAACCACCCAACTCAGGCTCTAAACCAGAACGATCGCCCGCAGTCTCTATTTCAACTCCAGAAATCTCCGACATTTAGACCTCTTTCAATAGAACAGTCTTGGACGCACTCCGACAAAGAAACCGGGTTTTTACCGAATTTTCGGTGTAACGAAGTCTTCTCGTAAAAAAACCCGGTTTCTAGGCCCCATGCGTTTATAATAAATACCCTGAAAACCCTGTGACTTTAGTCCAGGGATGAAAGGGCGTGGCAGGATTTATCCTGCCTGTTCGTAAGTTTCAATATAACATAATGTTTAACCGTCCCCGGACAAATACTTCTAGCAATTGAGACCAAGGTAAAGATTTGTTTAGGATTAATTAACTTATTAATTCACGATATACACTAAACCTAGTGTCACAATAGCCAGTCAGTTAAATGTACGCAGTACAAAAAGATGTTTGGCATTTAAAAGAACTCGACAAAACCATTGTCGAACAACTCTTGAGATGGTCAAATAATCTGTTTAATGTCGGCACTTACGAAAGTCGGCAACAATACTTTAAGAACCAAAGCGTAGTTAAATATCCAGATTTGTATAAAATCACCAAAACCAACGAAAATTACAGGTTGCTATACTCTCAAGTCGCCCAGCAATCTCTTAAATCTGTCGCGGAATCTTTTACTTCTTTCCGAGCCTTAGAGAAGTTGGCAAATCAAGGAGAAATCCATCAAAAACCCAGACTACAAAGGTACAGAACCAAAGGGGGAATGTACCCTGTTTCGTATCCCGGTCAAGCCTTAAAGGTAATTGGAAATAAAGTCAGATTACCCCTAGGGAAAAAAGGAAAAGAATACTTTGGGAAAGATGCTATATGGGTAAATTTACCGGAAAGACTGAAGAATTGCCAGATTAAAGAGCTTCGACTAATCCCTAGAAATGGTGAGGTCTGGGTCGAATATGTCCACGAATCCCTGACTGAACAAGCCCCTAGTTGCAGCTTGGAAGTGACAGGGGTTCTGGGAATAGATCATGGCATCAATAACTGGTTAACTTGTGTCTCTAGCAATGGTAAACCTTTCATCATTGATGGACTTAGACTCAAGTCTTGGAACCAATGGTTTAACAAAGAAAAAGCGAGAATTCAATCAGAACACGCAATACATAAATTACCCAAAGGTTTCTCGTCAAAAAGATTACAACAGTTGTCGGAAATTCGCACTAGAAGGATGAGAGATGCTGTCAACAAAGCAGTTAGAACCATCGTAGATTATTGCGAAAATAACCAAATTAACGTCTTAGTCTTTGGTTGGAATAAAGGACAGAAGCAAGAAGTTAATATGGGGGGAGTGACTAATCAGAACTTTGTCCAAATACCCACCGCTAAAGTCAAAGAAAGGCTCCAACAAGAATGTGACTTAAAGGGGTGGCGATTTGTCGAACAAGACGAATCTTACACCTCAAAAGCAAGTTTTTTAGACCGAGATATTTTGCCAGTAAAAGTCGGTGAAAAACCTGACAATTGGCAACCATCGGGTAAAAGAATCAAAAGAGGATTGTACTGTTCGGCTCAGGGATTAATATTGAATGCAGATATTAATGGTGCAGCCAACATCATCAGAAAGTCAAAAGTAGCCATAGACTCAATTATCGAGCGAGTGGGTAGCGGGTTGCTGACTAATCCTTTGAGAATTAAACTTTGGGCGGATTCATCCCCCAAAGTTTGTCCTTAAGAATCCCCGTGTCGACCGACCGGGGAGTGTCAATTGATTGTTAAACCAATGTTTCAAGCTAGACGCATCTAAGCGCACCAGCGCTGTACCACCAAGCGAATCGAACCATCTTGATTTTGCTTTTGCTCAGAAACTTGGAAACCCTGTTTGGCGCTCTCATTCACCACCGTATGGTATGCGTAGCGCTGAGTCACCTTATTGAGAAAACGGTCTACAGACCAAGCTTGCTGCCAAAATTGCAAATCAGCCACCAATTCATACTCAGTCCCGTTCCAGCTAAAACCTAAGTCATAGCCGTTTTCTTGCTGAATAACCACCTCAGCGGTACTGGTTAGGCCGCGATAGCCCCGCACCTCAGTCGGGCCCGACTTCCAGTCGATACCCAAGTCAGTTAAAGCAGCTTCCAAAGAAGTCAAATTGCGGATCTGGGTCTTAATTTGGCTAAAATGTGACATGGTGATTCCCCAAAAATTTAAGTGAACTCTACAAAAAAAGTTACCAATCGCTAAAAGCGACTTGGGCTGTCGCTTCGGCTGACTGATGCAGCACCTGGGCGAAATATTCAGATGTTGACTCTTGATGAAGCACCACGCCTAGCTGAGCTTCGATCGCAGCCGTTACCTCAGCGCAGGAAGCTCCGACAATGCCGGTGACTGTTTCCTGGACGCGGCCATCTGGATAAATCACAAACTCTAGTGTTTCCATGTTTGTTATCAAAGAGTGGCTGACTGAATAGGAATAGTGGGACTAGACATCGGTAGCAGTAAGCTAGCGACGATGCCTGCTGAATTCGCTTCTTGAGGTTGGCGTTGCTCGCGAACCTCTAAATCAATTTTGACGAATTGATAGGTTGCGAGTCACAACTTAACAAAACTTATTAATATCTAGAAGCATAACGTCAGTTATCTGTAAAGTTTCGCGTACTTTGTGACATCAGTCAATGGATTTTAGATTTTAGATTTTAGAGGGGAGTCGGCCGCCTGTCACGTTCTACGGTCGATCGGACGCAGGGCTTTTTTCTCGATCCCCGCCTGTACCGGGGCTTTGTAGCCCGGATGCTAGATCCTCACTAGGGATCTCGCCTGTGTTGGTTGTCGCACTTGGCGATCGTGTGCTGCGGGGATCTGGATATTCTGTTGTTTATGCGGGGTTACTTATCAATTGCTGCCAATTCAATAATCAGGGATTATCAAAAGTTTGAGTTTAAGATCGATCGAATGACGCAGGATGATGTTTGCCCGACAGTTTCCTGATTAGAAATTAAATAGGTACATAAAATTATTTGTCTGTAGGAGCCACTTCTTTGTTTCATCAGTCGTTTAAAATGAGAAAAATTATTCAATCCTATGGAAACTAAACCACCTCTACCGCCTTTTACGCTGGAAACAGCTAAAACTAAAGTTCAAGCCGCAGAAGATGCTTGGAATAGCCGCGATCCCGAACGAGTAGCCTTAGCTTACACCGAAGATTCACAGTGGCGCAACCGTGCCGAATTTTTCAGTGGAAGGGAACAAATCAAGGCTTTCTTAAAACGCAAGTGGGCAAAAGAATTAGACTACCGTTTGCAGAAAGAACTATGGAGTTTTACAGATAATCGGATTTCTGTGCGCTTTGAATATGAGTGGCATGATGATTCTGGCTACTGGTATCGCGCCTATGGTAATGAACAGTGGGAATTTGCAGAAACTGGGTTGATGCAAAGACGCGAAGCTAGTATTAATGATGTGCTAATTCAAGAGTCTGACCGTAAGTTTCGATGGGAACGGCCATGATTCGTCATCTAAAAACTGTGTTAAAAGCATGAGAAAACCGCAAACAGTAAAATCTCTGGAAGAATTAGGACGTATCCAACTTTCAAAGAGCTTTTTTATGCGTGAGTTTCTGTATTCTGAAATCTCACAAATTGAAAGCATTCCCAATATCCCGGACGAGCCAGATTTAGCAATTGCAGCCGGGAGAAATCTGTGCGAAAAAGTGCTTGAGCCAATTCAAGATGCACTCGGTAGAATCAGCGTCCGTTCCGCTTTCCGTGCTAGTGCTGTCAATAAAATAGGTGCGGAAAATCAAAATCAATATAGTTGCGCTAGTAATGAGGAAAATTATGCAGGGCACATCTGGGATGTCAGAGATAAGGATGAGTATATGGGTGCAACTGCTTGTGTGGTTGTGACTTCCTTTATTCCTTATTACAATCAGACAGAAGATTGGACAGCATTAGCTTGGTGGATTCACGATCGCATTGATGCGTATTCAGAAATGACTTTTTTCCCAAAATACGCAGCTTTCAACATTACCTGGCATGAGAATCCAGAGCGTCAAAAAGTGATTTACAGCTATGTAAAAAATCCACATACTCAAAAGAAGAGTGGGTATTTAACAAAGACTGGAATGGAAAACTTTTCAGGTTCACATGAGCAGTTTTATCAAGAGTTTATTCGGCAGTTGCACCCACCCAGCTAACCAGGGCTTGTAGCGGAACGGAGGTTTACGCTATCAGTTATGATACAAAGTGCAAGTCAGTCCGCTGAAGCCCAAGCTGTTAGGCAGCTCATTCATAGGATTGATCGAGGAGTAAGGTGCGTCGCTTTCTAGAATCTGCAATTTTCATTGAACATCTCACGGCGACGCACCCTACAGATAAAGTGCGTCGCTTCCTACAATCTGCAATTTTCATTGAACATCTCACGGCGACGCACCCTACAGATAAAGTTTATGTGTCCATGACTGAGATAATTGTGAAGCAATTCACTCCCGCCAACAACATGAGTATTGACCAATTAAACACCGACTACGGCATTGCCGGCCACCTCACCTTCGCCACCGGAAACGGTGGTTTCCCGATGATCCACATCGACAACGGCCAAGCCAAAGCCTTGATATCAGTGTATTCGGGCCAAGTGCTGTCCTTCCAACCCGCCACCGAAACCGCAGATTTGATGTTCCTCAGCGAAAAAGCCTACTATGCGGAGGGGAAAGCGATCAAAGGCGGTGTACCCATCTGTTGGCCTTGGTTTGGCCCAGATCCCGAAGGTTTGGGGCGCCCAGCCCACGGGTTTGTGCGGAATCGCCTCTGGAATGTGGTAGCCACCAGCACTACCCCAGAGGGCGCAACCAAAGTCACCCTCGGGCTTAAGGATACTGAGGAAACTAGAGCGATTTGGCCCCAAGCCTTTGAATTGGCGATCGCCATTACCGTCGGCACCACCCTCGCTGTAGAATTAATCACCCGCAATCTAGGCGACAAAGCCTTTCCCCTCACCCAAGCTTTCCACACCTATTTTCTAGTGGGTGATATCAACCGCGTGCAGGTTTTGGGTTTAGAAAATACCCAGTATCTTGATAAAGCCGATGGTGGTGTGGAAAAAACTCAAGTGGGTGGAATTGCGATCGCAGGTGAAGTCGATCGCATCTATCTCGATGTTACCAATGAATTAGTCATTGATGATAGCGCCCTCAATCGTCGTATTCGCATTAAATCCTCTGGGAGTAAATCCGCCGTAGTGTGGAATCCCTGGGTGACAATTGCTGCAAACATGGCCGACCTTGATGATGCCGATTATCAGCGTTTAATCTGCGTAGAAACGACCAATGCGGCGACGGATATTGTTGAAGTACCCGCGAATGGTGAGTTCCGGTTGGAGGCAATTTACAGCGTTGAACGCGACTAAGAAATGAGAGCTTAATCTCGGCGGTGATGGGGCTAAAATTCCCACTATTCCTGGACGCACGAGAGGCCAGAAACCGGGTTTCTTCCTAGATATCTAGTAGACATCTCCTAAAAAGCTTGTCAAGAACAGGCATCCTGCCTGTTCCACAATAATTATGGGAGATGTCTAGTTGAGAATATTCGATTTTTCACAGAAACCCGGTTTCTTTGCTTAAGTCCAATATACTCTTAAATGCAACAAATGTAACAATATTTGATTTCCACCTGCTGTAAACTGAGCGATCGTCAATATTACCATCAATGATTATGCAAAACTTCAATTGGAAAAAACTCCAAAATGGTTCAGACATTCGCGGTATCGCCCTCGAAGGCGTTCCCGATGAAAAAGTAAACCTCACCCCGGAAATTGCGACAATTTTGGGGCAAGCTTTTGTCACTTGGCTGGTGCAAAAAGTCCATAAGCCTGCGGCAAAATTAACGATCGCGATCGGGCGCGACAGCCGCCTATCTGGGCCCAGCTTAATGCAAGCAGTCATCGCCGGTATCACCTCAGTCGGAAGCCAAGTCTACAACTTTGAAATGGCCTCAACTCCGGCCATGTTTATGAGTACCATCACCCCTGGTTTTGATTGCGACGGCGCGATTATGCTCACCGCCAGCCATCTACCCTTTAATCGCAACGGCTTAAAGTTTTTTACCGCCAATGGTGGTTTACAAAAAAAAGATATTACAGATATCTTGACCTTAGCCCAAACCAATCAATTTCAGAAATCCTCAGCGCCAGGTAGCATTACCAAGCATGATTTCATCTCAGTTTATGCTCACCAATTTGTCACCAAAATTCGCGAATCAGTCAATCATCCCGATAATTTCGATCGACCACTGACAGGGTTAAAAATTGTTGTGGATGCTGGTAATGGTGCTGGCGGATTCTATGTGGATAAAGTTTTAAAACCTTTAGGCGCAGACACGACAGGGAGTCAGTTTCTTGAACCGGATGGCACTTTTCCCAATCATGTGCCAAATCCCGAAGATAAAAAGGCAATGCAGTCAATTTGTCAAGCGGTAATTGCAAATAAAGCTGATTTTGGGATTATTTTTGATACAGATGTCGATCGCAGTGCCGCCGTCGATGGAGTTGGTAATGAACTTAACCGCAATCGCTTAATTGCCTTGATTTCGGCGATCGTATTACAAGAACACCCAGGCTCTACCATTGTCACCGATTCCATCACCTCCGATGGCTTAACGCAATTCATCGAACAGGATTTAAAGGGGATTCACCATCGCTTTAAACGCGGCTACAAAAATGTGATTGACGAGTCGATTCGCCTCAATCAAGCCGGACAGGAATCATGGCTGGCTATTGAAACCTCTGGACATGGAGCTTTGAAAGAAAATTACTTTCTGGATGATGGCGCTTATTTGGTCAGCAAACTATTGATTGAATTGGCTAAATCAAAGCTGGAAAATAAGTCATTCCCAGATTTAATTGCGAATTTAAAAGAGCCGGAAGAAAGTGCAGAATTTCGGATTAAAATTGGTGTGGATGATTTCAAAGCTCTGGGCGTTCGGGTAATTGAACAACTGCAAGAATTTGCCTCAACGCAAACTGACTGGAAAATCGTTCCCAACAACTACGAAGGTCTGCGAATTTCCTGCACGTCAGCTAGCGAATCTGGCTGGTTTCTGTTACGCTTATCGCTGCACGATCCGGTGATGCCTTTGAATGTTGAATCTAATGTTAAAGGTGGTGTAGATCGCATTAAGACTCGGCTTTTAGCTTTTTTCCAAACTAGGGAATCCCTCGATATATCGACACTCTTGAGCTAAGCCTTAATTAAGCGAAACTCAACAAATAGAATCCCCAGTTCCCCGAATTCTTCAAAAATTCGGGGAGCTAATAGCGAAATTAGTGAAATATACTGCTAAAATGATGAGGATATCTGAACAATTTTTAGAAGAGGCGCGGTTGCTATGATTGTTGCATCCCAAAAAATGAGCCTTGAAGAGTATCTCAACTTTGATGATGGTACAGATACCCGGTACGAACTGGAAAATGGAGAACTGATTGTCATGCCCCCAGAAAGCGAACTCAATCGCCGAATTGCGATGTTTCTATTGGTATACTTTGCACAACAAGGTATTCCATCCTATCGCTTGACGATGAAGACTGAAATTGTGGTCAATGGTTCGCGGGCCACGTCTCGCTTACCCGATTTGATCGTGCTATCGGAGGAATTGGCGATCGCCTTGGAGGGAAGTAGTCGATCGACCATTACGATCGATATGCCGCCGCCATTGCTGGTAGTAGAGGTGGTGAGTCCCCATCAGGAGAATCGAGATTATCGCTACAAACGCTCTGAGTATGCGGCGCGAGGGATTGCGGAGTATTGGATTGTTGACCCGATGCAACAGCGGGTAACTGTATTAGAATGGGTTGAGGGTTTGTATGAGGAAGTGGTATATACAGGTGATAGTGCGATCGCATCTCCTGTTTTGGGCGTGTTAGAACTGACTGCTCAAAGGCTCTTACAAGGGCGTTGAATCTAAAAGGCG
>JAYFMW010000028.1:0-408107 GCA_042408215.1 Microcoleus sp.
CTAATTTCGGTTTTTTCCACTCGGCCACCGACGGCCATGTTGCCGCGAAATTCATTGCCGGTGGGAATGCGGTTGACAGCACCGATGGGTTTACCATCCAACAGTATAATCCGTTTGTCTCCGTCTTTTGCTTCCGGCAGATAAGTCTGAACCATCACTGGAGTTAGACCTTGTTGAGTGCTAATTTCGACTAGGGAATTGAGATTGCGATCGCCATTTTCCAAAAATAAAATCCCTTCCCCAGCTTTGCCGCCCAAAGGTTTGAGCACTGCTGCTCCTTTTTTCTCGACAAATTGTCGAATTACCTCTTTACTTTGAGAGACAATTGTTTCTGGGATTGCTCCCTCAAATTGCAAAGCGTACATTTTTTCATTCGCATCCCGCAATCCTTTTGGACTATTAACTACTAAAGTTTTAGCGGGATCAATGTAGTCAAGCAGGTAAGTAGCGTAGAGATACGGAACGTTGACTGGGGGGTCTGTCCGCATAAATACTGCGTCCATTGCTTCGAGGGGCTGCAAAGTCGGTGGTTCCACCTCGTACCAAACTTCAGCCTCCTTCCAGCGTCCTTCTACCAATTTTACTGGGGTGAGTGTCACCCGACTGAGGATTCCCCAGGTTTTGCCGCCGATGACACTCAACTCGTTGGCTTGAGTCGCCCAGACTTCGTGACCCAACTCTTGGGCTGCTTCCATGAGGGCTACGCTGGTATCGTGTCCTGGAATTAGTCGCGCGAGGGGATCGATGATGAATGCAAATTTCATTTTCTGTTGGCACTTATGAATTGGTCGCAGGAAAATTCCACCAGCTAAAAGTAATTTTTATTTTGCTAGCAGTGGGTCTAGCTGGCCGAGAGCATCGAGTTCGTGGATGTCGTCGCAGCCGCCTACGTGTTGGTCGTTAATGAAGATCTGAGGCAGCGATCGCCCTCCGTTGGCTCGATCGGCCATTTTAGCACGAGCTGCTTCATCTCCGTCGATCGCGTACTCTGTAAATTTCACCCCTTTTTGCTTGAGCAGTGCTTTGGCACGAATGCAAAACGGGCAGGTTCTCCAAGTGTAAATTTCTACTTTAGGGGCCATCGGATACTCAAACAGTAACAATATTCTTTTATTTTAATCTCTTAACCAATCTTATTTAAATTTTTATATAGTCGCAGCCAACCAGCTAGCTGTCAAGTTATTTTTCATACAAGTTATTTATTTATATACAAATAAATAACTACCCGCCCTTAAATAAACGGAGACATTTTGAAGGCAAACAGCAGATTTATCAGCCTGGCTAGCGCTGCTGACCAACCTGCTTGTTTCGCTTTCTGCCGCCACAAATCATTCCTGCACCTGTCAGCAGGAGTGCGATCGCAGTACCCGGTTCTGGGATAGCTGTTGACCTTACCGAAGGTGCGTTTATATATATATTGGCAAAGCTCGGCGATGCCGTCGGTTGGACTACCGGCAATGGCGGTATCGGGTCTGCTATGACTGCTGGTGATTGGACTACCGGCGACGGTACCGGGTCTGCTATGACTGCTGGTGATTGGACTACCAGCGGTGGTACCGGGTCTGCTATGACTGCTGGTGATTGGACTACCGGCGACGGTACCGGGTCTGCTATGACTGCTGGTGATTGGACTACCGGCGGTGGTACCGGGTCTGCTATGACTGCTGGTGATTGGACTACCGGTGGCGGTACCGGGTCTGCTATGACTGCTGGTGATTGGACTACCGGCGACGGTACCGGGTCTGCTATGACTGCTGGTGTCGGTTGCGGAGCCGATCGGGATGCTGCCGATCGGGATGCTGCTGATTGTGGGCTGGGGGTATTGTTAGGGGCGCAGGCACTAGAAAAATTTCCGGGCCCGCACACATCTATTTGAGCTGAAGCCGGAGGGGCGGCAGCTAGATAGTAGAACCCTGTTGCCATTGCGGCCCAGATTCCAATTGCTAGTTTTGCCAGTGGCGTACACATAACTATTTAGTTAAACAGTGGTAAAATCTGAAATATTGCTACAGATTAGCGCTGCACGGGCAAGGATTTTCGAGATCTTACAATTTGATGTTGGCTTTGGATTAGGTCTGTAAAAGATGATCCAGCGATTGAGGCGATCGCCCAAACGCTTTAATAACTTTATTCTATTTCACATTGGTGTCGTCTCTTCGGTAACATACTGCCAGAGCACCCTCTTTGATAACATACCGCAACATCTTTTTGCAATCTCTTAACCAACAGCCGTTACAGCCATTAAAAAAGATGATTTTTACCTTGACTATCGCCTCCTGCCTCTTTGATAAAATACTATATTTCGCAGAACGCAAACTAGCTCTGCCGTATATAGTTGGCGCAGACACATTTTGACTACTATTTTATCATCTCATACTTCAATGATATCTGTCCTCAGTATATGTACGTATTTTGTCGCTTGTCAACTACTTAAAAGCAATATTTAAGTATTTACCGAGGGCAGATGGCTGGTCACTGAGCTTAGTCGAAGTGTTGATTAACATATTGAATGAGCATCGCTAGTCTGTCGCGGAGTGTTTCCAGGCCGAGACCTTTTGCCGCCGAAATAAATACGGCTTGAGGAAACTCTTCTCGGGCGAGGGCGAGAGTATCTTCATCTACTGCGTCGATTTTGTTAAAGGCTACAATGGCAGGCCCAGGGGTTACGGGCATATCTGTCAATATATTCATGACCGATCGAATTTGACTCTGCCACGCGGGATGGGAGAGATCGACGACGTGCAGCAAAGCATCGGCATCAGTCACTTCTTCGAGGGTGGCGCGAAAAGCATCGATCAAGGCGGGGGGTAGTTCGCGAATAAAGCCCACTGTGTCTGTGAGGACGATGGACAGTGGTTCCTCGGCGACGGGGCCCGGAATCGTTAGCCGTCGGGTGGTGGGGTCGAGGGTCGCAAATAACTGGTCGGCGGCGTAGACCTCGGAATTGGTGAGCAGGTTGAGCAGAGTGGATTTGCCGGCGTTGGTGTAGCCGACGATCGCGATCGAGGGTACTTCGTGCTGGTGGCGGTTTTGGCGCAGCCGGAAGCGGTGGGCTAGCAGTTGATTTACTTCTTGCTGCAAGCGAGCAATCCGTTTGGCGATCGTCCGCCGTTCTGTTTCCAGTTTAGTTTCCCCAGGCCCTCTGGTACCGATGCCGCCACCTTGTCTCGACATCGCCTGACCGCGACCTCTGAGCCTGGGCAGGGTGTACTGTAGTTGAGCGAGTTCGACTTGCAATTTACCCTCGCTCGATCGAGCTCTTTGGGCGAAGATGTCGAGAATTACTTCTGTGCGATCGACTACCCGAATACCGAGCAGAGTTTCTAGGTTCCGTATTTGTGCGGAGGAGAGGTCGCGATCGAATACAACGAGGTTAGCGCTAATCGTCTGAGCCGTCAGGGCAATTTCCTGAACTTTGCCTTCGCCTACGACTGTTTGGGGGTGCGGGCGCGATCGCTTTTGGCGCACTGTTTGCAGTACCTGACCCCCGGCGCTGTCAACCAGCCGCGTGATTTCTGCGAGTCCGTCCTCAAAATCCAGCAGAGTCATCTCCTGAGTCATTACCCCTACTAGGAGCACTTTGTCTTGATCTGCATCAACTTGTCTGGCGACAAACTCCTCTTCAAACTCTGCTTCGAGTCCTTCGACCAGATCCAGAAAGTCTTGGTCTGCGAGCTCGTCGAGACTCAGCGGTTCAGATACTGTCCACGGAGAGTTGAGAGTGGGCATTTGTGAGCTTTGAATAGCAGATTCTGCTACCTGAGAACTCAAAACTGACAACTCCAAACTGGCCTGATGTGCTTGGGGGATCAGGTGAGCGAGATAGGTTGCTTCGATGTAACCGGTGGCACCGCCGCCTCGGCGCTGAAATCCTAGCCCTGTCAGTGTCAGCCAAACTAAGGCGTCCAGCCGCTGAATTGCCATTGCTGTCAGGGCGGCTTCGCTTGGTGTTTCTGGTTTCAGGTGGGTGGCGATGCAGCGAATGCCGCTGAGGCGACCTCCTCCGTAGCGGGGCAATTCTACGGGCGGAATCTGCGTTTGGCGGGGACTCCCGACGCCGACGCGAATTACTTGTCCGCGACGGTTGATGTAGATGCAGATTGGTTCGTCAATTTCGGTGCTGATGGCGGCTACGCGCTGGGCAAATTCGGTTGTGGTAAAGCGATCGCCCGGAAGTCGCTGGTGGTAAAGTTTTTCTAGTTGCTTGAGCTGGCTGGACTTTAACCCTTGCAGATTGCCGTAGATGGTTTCGATAACTGTTTCTCCCGATCGCTCTGTTGATCTAATTATTTTAATTATGGCAAAGCGCGATCGTGTTCTGGTTGTAAGTTAAGATTTGCTGGCGCGGGCTTTGCTGTTGCGGGATTCTGGATCGGCTCTTTCCAAAGCAAAGCGCTGCTGCTGAGCCGAAAATTTCGATCTCAAATCTCAAATCGATTGATGTCATCTCAAGTTGTTTTTGGAAATGCGGGCGCTGAAGGTGCAAGTCGGGGCGGTTGGTTTGCTGGTCACTTTATCACCCCTAAAGATGACCCTCGATCGACTTCTATGTTAGAGGTAAAATGGGGCGTTCACCAAGCCGGAGACTGTAGAACAGAGTGGGCGGTAAATGCGGAAGCAACCACGCTTTCTATCCCGATCAAAGGGCGCTTTCGCTTGCAATTTCCCGATTGCGAAATCTTGCTATCTCGCGAGGGAGACTACGCTTTGTGGATGCCAGGAGTGCCTCATTATTGGTCTGCGGAGGAGGATTCTGCGATCGTCACTGTGCGTTGGCCTTCCCTATCTGGAGATAGTTTGAGCCTTAAAAATTCACTTTAACTTCGGGAACCAAAACCCGGCCCTTGTAACCCGCACGCTGGTAGCGGGCGATCGCCTCTGAGGCGATAACACCCGCTTTTCCGCTTTCAACCAGCGCAACACAAGCACCACCAAAACCTCCGCCCGTAAGCCTTGCACCGAATACTCCGGGGGTTTCCTGCAATATTGCGGCTAGGGCGTCTACTGCTGGTGTCGAAACTTCATAGTCGTCGCGCTGGCTGGTGTGTGAGGCATTCATTAACTGGCCGAAACGCTCTCCTGGCAAGGACTTCAAAGCTTCGAGGACGCGGTTGTTTTCAGTAACGACGTGGCGAGCACGCCTCCTGAGAGGTTCTGGTAATACTTCCACAGCTTGCGAAGTGGCGATATCTCTGAGGGCTTTAACTCCCAGTAACCGGGCGGATTCCTCACACTCGGCGCGCCGCTGGTTGTAGCCACTACCTGCTGCTAGGTTATGGCTTTCGCCGCTGTCAATTACTAAAATTTCTGTGCTTGTGGGAAAAGGTATCGGGCGGCATTCGAGGCTGCGGGTGTCGAGAAATAGCATGGTGTTGGTGTCGGCTAAACTCGATGCCATTTGGTCCATGATGCCACAGTTCAAGCCGGCATATCGGATTTCGGCTAGCTGTCCGATTTGAGCCAGCCGCACGTCGTCTAGGGGGAGGTTGAGGAGGGCGCGCAATCCTCTGAGGGTGGCTATTTCTAAGGCTGCGCTGCTGGACAAACCGGCGCCGATCGGCACATTGGAGGTAATGTAGAGATTTATTGGCGGTATTTTGTATCCTTCTTTTTCTACAAGTCTGATGCAGCCGCAGATGTAACTAACGAATTTTTGCGGTATGGTATCGTCGTCTGAAAAATTTATCAGTTCGTCAAATTCTACTGAATAAAAATGATGTTTGTGGTCGCTACTAAATCCTAGTTGTACTGTTGTGCGTTGGGGAATAGCAGTGGGAAGTACAAATCCGTCGTTATAGTCTGTGTGTTCGCCGAGTAGGTTTACTCTGCCGGGGGCGCTGGCTTGGGTTTTGGGTAATGTACCAAATACTCGTTGGAAGTTCATTTTTGGGGAATGGGGAATGGGGCATTGGGCATGGGGAATTGGGTCTGGGGAATGGGGAATTGGGCATGGGGATTGGGGAGAAAAAAAAATATTTTTCATCGTTGCTCCTTTGATGATGACCAATTTTTTTCCTGGATTCAAGACCTGTTAACAAAATGTAATCATGCCGGAATGGCTGCAAAAACTATTGGCTTGTGATATAATGAGAAATTAAGATTTTTCCCAAATTTCAAAAAATGCGATCGACCATCCCCCGGAAACAGTTTGCTCAACATTGGCTCAAAAGTGAAAAAGTTTTAGATAGGATTATCAAAGCTGCGAATTTGTCAGGCGATCGCGTGCTCGAAATCGGGCCTGGTACTGGCATTCTCACCAAGCGCTTGCTGCCTGCGGCTGAGTCTGTTGTTGCTGTGGAAATCGATCGAGATTTGTGTCTCAAGCTAGCCAAACAATTTGGCGCATCCGATAACTTTTTATTGCTGCAAGGCGACTTCCTAGAGATGGATTTGGATGCTCAACTCGCTGCTTTTCGCAAATTCCAAAATCCGAATAAAGTTGTTGCCAATATTCCTTACAATATTACGGGACCGATCCTGCAAAAACTACTAGGAACGATATCTGTTCCTGCTGCTAAACCCTTCGATTCGATCGTGCTGTTGGTGCAGAAAGAAGTAGCGGAAAGACTTTATGCTAAACCGAGTTCGAGAGCCTTCGGCGCGCTGTCGGTGCGGGTACAATATTTGGCAGAATGCGAGTTAATTTGCGACGTGCAGGCTAAAGACTTTTTTCCGCCGCCAAAAGTTGCATCGGCGGTGGTACGGCTGCGTCCGAGATTGATAGAAACTCCTGCTGTTAATCCGCGCCATTTGGAGAATTTAGTTAAGTTGGGATTTAGTAGCAAGCGCAAGATGCTGCGAAATAATTTGAAAGGGGCTGTGGATTTAGATAAACTCGTTCAATTGCTAGAAGAGTTACAGATAAATCCTCAATCTCGCGCGGAAGATTTAAGCGTTGCGGAATGGATAGCTGTGAGTAATAATTTGTTGCCTGAAGATATTGTTGAGCAATAATTTCCGGCGATCCCCTAGGAGATATTTGCGAAGAAATATTGTCTGTTAGCGAATCTGAGGGCAACATGAAGCCAGACTAACTTGCTGTGCCAAAGATAGCAGTGGCCGTGAGGAATAAATGACCCGGAACTAAAAAAAGTTTTCTAGAATTCTAGCAGAATATTTCCTTTGAGTTGTGAGAAAATGGACTCGGACTGGTGTCAATTAATTTCAACCTGGGGTTTCCTTCACCGCAGCCTAATCACTTATGCGTTCATATTCTCTGCTAGCTTCAGCAAAAATCAATCTGTATTTAGAGATAATAGGCGATCGCCCAGACGGATATCACGAACTGGCGATGGTGCTTCAAAGCATAGATTTAGCCGATCGCATAGACTTGCGGGCGATCGGTACAGACACAATTCGCGTGCGCTGCGATCACCCCCAAGTCCCTGCTGATAAGAATAACCTCGCTTACCGGGCGGCCGATTTGTTGGCGAAGCAATTCCCCGATGCTTTGGCGAGATACGGGGGAGTCGAAATTGCCATTCACAAGCAGATTCCGGTGGCGGCGGGGCTCGCTGGCGGTTCGGCAAATGCGGCGGCGGTTTTAGTCGGGATGGATTTGTTGTGGGAATTGGGACTCACTCAGTCGGAGTTGCAAGAGTTGGGGGGAACTTTGGGATCGGATGTGCCTTTTTGCATTGCTGGAGGTACGGCTTTGGCAACCGGTCGCGGGGATGAACTCTCGCCGCTGCCGGATTTGGGGAGTTTGTGCGTGGTGTTGGCGAAGTACCGAAATCTCAGTATTTCTACGGCTTGGGCGTATCAAACTTATCGCCAGCAGTTCAGTAGTTCCTATTGTGCGCCGGAGGATTTGGATTGTCGCCGGGAACGGCTGCATTCGGGCCCGATGGTGGGGGCGATCGCCCAAAAAGATCGATCGAAAATTGGTCAATTGCTGCATAATGATTTGGAGAAAGTTGCTTTACCTGTGTACCCCCAGGTGTTGCAGTTGCGCGAGGCTTTTGAGTCGGCGGGGGTTTTGGGAACGATGATGTCCGGTTCTGGGCCGACGGTGTTTGCGTTGGCTGAGTCTTTGGCCCAAGCCGAGGAGGTTCGGGAACGGGTGAAAAGTGCGATGGTTGGTGAGGGAAGTCGAACCATCGCCTCTCCAGATTTGGATTTTTGGGTAGCAAAGTTTAGCAATACTGGGATTCGGATTGTTTCGGATGAAAATGATTTGAAACCGTAGATGAACGCCGACAGGGATGAATCTAATTTTTTCGAGAGTATCAGCTTGAAAAACTGGTAAAATGGAACGAAACACGGATTTTAATTTTGGTCAATTAACCCGAAATCTAAAATCTCAACTCTCAACTCTAAAATCGAAATGGCTGATTTAACTAATCCCAATTCTACTTCTCAATCTCCAACTTCTGTTGAGGATGCTTTGCCGGCATCGCCTCAGCCACCAACGGTATTGCGGTGCGTGACTGGTTCGCTGATGGCGGGCGGGTTTGCGGCGGCTTTGTATGCGCTTACTTTGTCGATCGCTCAAACTTTTGCCAACAAGCCGATTCATTCTGACAATGTGACTGTGATTAACATTGCGGCGGCTGTGCGGACTTTGGTAATGGGAATTGTGGCTTTGGGAGGCGGTGTTTTTGCTTTTGCTGCTGTGGGTTTGATGGCGCTGGCTTTGCAAATTTTGATTCAAAATTTTGCGAAGAAACCCACAGTTTAAAACAATCGGGTTAGACAAACTTTCCTGGGCTGGCGCGGACTGAATACCAAAATAAAAGCAATGGAATTATTTACGATCGGTCACTCAAATCTGAGTATTGAAGCGTTTGTTTTGCTGCTGCAACAACATGGAATTACCGCAGTGGCAGATGTGCGATCGCACCCTTTCAGCCGCTATTTACCCCATTTCAATCAATCGGAAATTAAAGCCTCTCTGTCTGGTGCCGGCATTCAATACGTTTTTTTAGGTAAAGAATTGGGCGCAAGACCGGAAGATTTAAGCTGTTACGATGTTAGTGGTAAAGCTTTATACCAACGCATCGCCGCCACTCCTCTATTCTCCGAAGGAATTCAGCGCTTACTTAAAGGTGCAGCCAATTATAAAATCAGTCTAATGTGTGCGGAAAAAGACCCGATTACTTGTCATCGGACTATTTTAGTTTGCCACAAACTGAAAGATTTTAACTTGCAGATTAATCACATTCTGTCCGATGGCAATTTAGAATCGCACCAGGATTTAGAAGCCAGACTTTTAAGCAAGTTTAATACTTGTGCTGAGCGTAGTCGAAGTAAAGGCAAAAAAAATGATGAACCAATTCAATTAAGTTTGTTTGAATTAGAGCCTCGTGTGAAAACTGAAATAGTTGATTTAGAATCAGCTTATTATCGTCACGGATTGGAAATCGCTTATGTCACAAAAGAAAGCAATTAATTTATTTACAATTGGTTTTACTCAAAAAAGTGCCGAGGAGTTTTTTGGGACTTTGATGCAAGCGGGAGTCCGCAGGGTGATAGATACGCGACTAAATAATGTATCACAGTTGGCTGGTTTTGCTAAGCGGAAAGATTTAGAATATTTTCTGCGAACAATTGGTAATATTGAGTATGTTCATGTGCTGGATTTAGCGCCGACTCAAGATATTTTGGATGATTATAAAAAGAAAAAGGGAGATTGGGATGTTTATGAACAGCAGTTTTTGGGCTTAATGCGCGATCGACAAATTGAACACAAGGTTTCATCAGATCTGATAGACTGTTCGTGTCTGCTTTGTAGCGAACCCAAACCTCATAATTGTCACCGCCGCTTAGTCGCTGAATATCTCAGCGATAAGTGGAAAAATGTCAAGATTAATCATCTTTGATATTTAGTAAGGTGCGTCAGATCGGAGATTTTCAATCATCGCCCTAGAACTTCGTCTGACGCACCCTACCACTAATCTACAATCTAAAATCTAAAATCTAAAATCCCATGACTCGGATAATTTGTCTCGCTAATTCGTGGAAACGCGGCGACAGATGCATCGCCGGAATTAATGAACTTCAAGGTAAGTGGGTTCGCCCAGTTTCAGACTTACCAGATGGTCAGATTCCGCAAGAAATGCGGCAGATAAATAGACTTGAACCCGCATTATTAGATGTTCTAGACATTCCTCTGGCTAAGACGGGGCCGGACTTTGGCTTTGAGTGTGAAAATATCTCTGTTTTACCGGGAAAATGGCGGCAAGTTGGGAAGGTTCCGCCAGCATATTTGTTGAAATATTGCAACAGTCAGGAATATATTTTGCACAACGATTTGCGATATGTTACAGTGGAATATATGCAGTCTTTGCCAATGTGCGATCGCCTGACTTTGCAATTAGTCAAAGCAGTAAAATTTACGGTAAAAAAGCTAAGTCAAAGATTTGAAGGTGCTCATAAATGGGAAGGATCTATTGTCACGCAGCATGACCAAAGATTGACCGCAACAATTACCGATCCGGTGTTTATTAGAAAGTTAGAATTGGGCTATCGACCGCAAAAAGCTTGTTTGGTAACGGTGAGTTTGAGTATGCCTTGGCGGCCCGATGATTGGGAGGGAGATGACCCTTGTTGGAAGTTGATTGCGGGTGTGGTAGAGTTGCCGGAAGATCTTGTTGGCGATCGAGTTTTGTTTTGACCGAAATGGCGATCGATGCTTAATTTTTGTTAATTGTGCGTATTTTGTGCTATAATCATGCCGGAGTTTACCTTACCAAAAAGGGGTGCTGTTTTATGAAAGCAGAATTTTATTATGACCGTTACAGATATACTTGCAGTTTAGTTCAAATGAATTTTACGCAAGAATTGAAAATTAAAAATCATCAAGGCTTTGTATTAGCAGTTAAGCAAGGAGCCAAAATGGGAATTTTGGGCAAAACTCGCGAGAGTGCGAAAAAAGTTGATGTCAGTAAATCTCATTTTTATAATGTAATTAAAGCAGCCATGAATGCTTTGGAATTAGAAGCTAGCAATGAGTTAATTTTAGAGAAGAATCGGACTATTTATGAAGCAGAGGAAAAGATTCAGGAGCAAGATAGAGAAATTCGGGTGCTGAATGAACAGCTAAGAATACTTACAGAAAGAGTTGAGCAGTTGTCAGCAGAAAAGCAGCAATTAGATAATGAAACCATAGAAACTGAGATTAGTCAAGAAGTAGAAGAATGTTTAGCATCACAGGAAGATTTATCGACGCAGGAAACACAGTTATTCATAAATTAATCGCAATATCACTTTTTGCATTAAAACAAATCAGGGCAATAACTCCCTGGATTCGAGATCAAATTGTTTAATATTCCGAACTGTTGAAACACCGGAGAAGACAAGCTGACGGGTAATGAAACTGGCCCGCACGGAGCCTTATTGTCTTTGAAATACACAATTCCCAAATAAGATTTAACGCCTAATTGTTTAGACAAAGCTACTTGAATAGCCAGCGGATTGTTATTATAACTGGCAATTTTTATGCCATATAAATAATTGTTTGTTTCTGCTACAGAAAAGCCCAAAGATTTCAAAAGGCCAGCCGCAGAACTCGGTGTTTCTGGCTGTGGAAATGAGAGAGTGCCGAAAGAGTTTGTAAATTGAGATTCTTCTGAATATTCCGCAGTTTGGTGTTTATTCAGATAACTAATATATTGTGTAGCTTCACTTTCTTTAGCTTGGTTGATTAATCTGAGGAAAGTAGGCAAAGCAATAGCCGATAAAATCCCAACGATCAATATCACAACTAATAATTCAATCAAAGTGAAGCCGTGGGAGGAATTATGACATTTTTGTCGTCGTAAATAGCGTTTATGGTGACAGATGTATAACAAAAAGTTTTGAGTAAATACAGACATAAATACCCCCTAAAACTGAACTAGAAGTAAAATAAGACCAAGGTCAAAAAAACCGGGTTTCTCCGAAAAATCGTGCATCAAACCAGAGATATTAAGACAGAAACCCGGTTTTTGGCCCCGCGTAGATTCCGCCATTAAGTATTCCTTGCAATTCTCGCCAAGTTTTCGGATACTCAGCTTTATTTTGACAGATAATCGGCAACCAGCTAACACCGGGAATTTCCCCATCATAATCTTTTAGACGCTTTCGGGCTTCTCTCACGGAAACATAAAAAGAATTGCCGCCAGCAAAAGCTTGGAGAAAAGCTTTCAGAAACTCCTGGGCGACTAAATCCGGCACTCGTTCCCGCATCACGATAATTTGAGGGATATCTAAATGGGCTAATTGCTTCGCCAATCCTAAGCCATCGCAAGAGTTAAAGATTGCTATTTCCAAACCCTTTTGAATAGCTATTTTCAAGGAATCTTTTAGCTGTTCCACGGTTAACTTATCTGTTTCATTGATACAAATCACCCCCGTACTGCCATCTACTTCGCTCTGACTGTGACCCGAAAAACACAAGATATCCCAGCCTATTTTATCAGTGAGATGTTCCTCAAGTTTCCTGAGATTTGGTTTTTCCAAAAATTTTATTTCGGCTCCTTGCAAATCCTCCAAAATTTGTCTATCTGCATCGAGATTAATTCCTGTACTGTCGCCCAAAACTGCCAAAATTCTTACTTTGTTTCTCGATGGTACTGATTTTTTGACTCTGTTAGATAGTTTGCGACTTAAAGCTACTTCTGCTTTAGTGTAGCTTTCAAAAAATTCCCATTGATGCCAGGGGAGTTTTCGCAGTAAATTATCTTCAGTTTCGATGATTACCCGCACCTCGTCATTGTGGTTTAACTTGTCGCGCAATCCATGCTGGATTGGGTGAAATTGTTCTGATTTCAGCCAATTCTTTACATCCATTTCTACTTGTTCAGCTTAGGGTTTTTAGCTCCTCTATGGAAAAGTTAGTGATTTGACCTTTGTCTACTTTTATGGCACGGTTGTTTCGCTTACGGTTAAACTCATACATTTCTTGCCACTTTTGATAGTTTTCTGAAAGTTCAGGTTTGGGTGGCAATTTGCCTTCTAATGTTATGCCTAAACGCTGGCGATCGCACAAAATATCAGCACTGTCACCTCAAACCCTTGTTTCAAGTCACCACGCTCCAATTTTAAGAAGACTACTTGTTCAGACAATGGTCTGACTATATCCTCCATTACTGACAGCAAGTATTGGCGCTGTTCTGCCATTGTTTGCAGGGTAGGAACTTGTCTGCCGAATATTTTTAGCGTTTCTTGATAGAAAATATTGAAATCATTATAAATTTTTTCTTTGTCCGCATCAGGAGGTACGCTGACTTTGACGACAACTCCATTTCCTTTATTTTCAATACTTTGAATGTTGAGTGGTATACCTTGATTTTCTACTTGGACTTGTTGGAAAGATTCCACGAAAGCTTTCCAGTCAACACCGTGGCTGAAGATTAAGTCAACTGTATTTATAACTTCTTCAAAAAAGGTGGTAAATTCTCCTGGTTGATAGTTCGCCTGTACCGCTGGGGCGGCGTTCGCGATCGTCCGTTCGCGGTTTCGGTTCTTCTAGCAAATAAACCCACCTACAATCAACCCATTCTAGTTCCGTAGTGCTGTCAATATTCCAGGTTCCCAAACCGCAAACACCAGTCATTTGGGCACTACTAAAATCAGTGCCGATCGCCTGAACTTGACTAAATATTGCATATTCTAAATTAGCCGTTTCCAAAGTGGCTTGACTGAGGTCTGCTGTTTGAAGTTTAGCATTTCTGAGGTCTGCACCTATCAAGTTTGCTCCTCTCAAATCCATGCCTTGATAGCATTTTTGATGACCGTTGCCGGTGACAAGTAAATCTCGCACTGCTGGATTGATTAATATTGTCTCATCGACTCTTGCCCAGTCGAGAAAACGAGCGTGACGCCACATAGTTCGGTGGATAGTAGCAAATCTAAAATCGGTGTTTTTGAGGGTGGCGTAGCTGAAGTTAGTATGGGCTAATTGAGTATTGCGAAAACTGGTGCCGCCCATCGCACCAATGACGATCGCTAACTGGCGAATTACGCTGTATTTATCATCTTCGGCTAAAACTCTTTTAGCAATGTAAGTTCCTAATAAGACCAAAGCTACAGCTACAATTACAGATCCAGCGATCGCCGCAATAACTACAGGCGGATCGGCAAAGTTTTTGACACAATTATTCAGGACATCATAGCATTTATTGTTTCTGTTGTCAACTACTCCAGCTTGGATTAATACGGATGCTTTTAAATATCTCAAGGAATTTCTGGCAATAATTCCGGTGGCGATCGCACTTATAGCCACAGCTTCAAATAGAGCCAAAGCTGCAATCGTCCGCCCCAGAACAACTTCAGCCAATGTTAGGGCTAAAGGAAGAGCGACAACTGCGATCGTAGTTGCAACGACAGCCGCAGTTAAAGTCACAATTAAAAACGGAGTATCGTTAGCCTTCGTTTCGCCAGACAAGGCACTAATTAAGGCACCAGTTCTAAAAGACCTTAACCACGAAAGTATGGGATGTTTATCATTGGAGAATGCAGAGAGAAAACCAATGAGAGGTACAAAAATAGCAGCCGCAATACCTAAATAATCTAAAGCTTTTTGTATCCCTTGGCGAATCATAGTAGTCAACAGAATAGCATTGACTAATAAGATGATTGCGGTTGGTATAAAACCGATATGCTCGGTTGTTTTGGGAATTAGAGATTTGAATGTATTATCAACAGCAATTACAGCAGCTATTCCTGATATCGCCGAGAGCAGTGCTACAATTAAGAATATTTTGATTTGGGATTTTCTGGCTAATCCGCAGCGAGCGTGATTGAAATTAGCCCCATCGAGAGTTGCATTGGTAAAGTCTGCACCTCGGATATCTGCATTAGAGAAATCTTCATTGGTGAGATTACGACCTTTGAAAGAACGACCTTGGAGATTTTTACCGCGAAAGTTTTGAAAGGTTAATGATGACATATGGTATAAGGAGGTTCGGCAGCGGATTTTGTAACGGATTTAACGGATGTTTGGCAGCGGATTTTGTAACGGATTTAACGGATGTTTGGCAACGGATTCCTCGTTTCCAGGCTGTTCCCATTGGTGACAACTTAAGACTGGAATTCATAATAAATGTCGCTTTTAGGCGAAGTCTAGATCCCCCTAAATCCCCCTTAAGAAGGGGGACTTCGATCCATTTCCGGTTCCCCCCTTATTAAGGGGGGTTAGGGGGGATCGAGAGGCTAATTTACCCATACATTAAACTGGTACTAAATTTGACATTGAGTTGACACTAATGAGAAGGGTAGTACCCCTACATAGTTTTACAAATGGCTTAGACGCGCTATATATCATATCCGGTTGATTCGTGTTTGTATGGGCGGGGCGGGTTTATGAAGCTGTTGGCTTGGAAGTCAAGAATACTGGTGAACCCGCCCCTACAATACATTGCATTATACAAGAAGGAATCAATCGGACTCGATCTAACCCAGTTAGGTAACTGCTACAAACGAAAAGATTGCCTCACATTTACCTCTCCTAACACGATATTAATGCTGAACAATTCCCTTAAATCTGGAGTAAATTCAAATTTAATAAAGTTGTCAGCTTTTCTCGATTCTACCTGATAAAGTAGCTCTTCTGACTCATTAATCAGCATCAATTTCAACCCTGGAGGCAAGTAAGTTTGATTTCCCATTGGATGCACTTCTATCTCAATATTTACTTCTAAATCTGGTTCTGGCGGCAGCGTGACTAGCAGTGCTACGGAGTGTTCTGCTAATTGCATTCCCAGGTCAATTTTATGACCGCGATCGATAGGTAATGCGTTGTTGCTTCTAAAAGAGCGAAATTGCAATTTTTGAGAATTTAATAGCTCATCGATTACTTGCCATCCCTCATCAAAAACATCGTCAAACCAGTTCATTAAATTAATTGGTTTTAGTTGTTTGATTCGATTCATGTAGACGAGTAAATCTTCGAGGTAATTCATTTCATCCAGAGGTACTTGTTTAGCTACTTTTCTGGTAAATCCTAACAGCGTTGCTTGTCTCAAAGATTGGTCAAACTGTACGGCTACATAACCAATTCTGTCTCCCCAAGCATCGTAGGAAATCTGACAAGCGTCTGCATCTGGTAAGACGGGACAGCATTCTATTTTTCCTATTTGTTTAACGTGTAAATCTGCCACATCCATCAGTTTCAGCATTAATGGATTGCGACTGTCGCTAACAGGCCAATCTGTCTCAAATCCCATGCAGCGCAGGTAAGAATCTACTGCATATACTGCGAGGGTATTAAGATAAACTTGTTTGAATTTTTTCGGACTGGATTGTTTGCTGCACTGTTGGGCAATTTCGTGCGCTTCAAAGGATAGTGGCACTGTGAAAGTTATGGTTTCAATCATTTTACTCATCATTAATTTATCCGCTGCATCACTCAACTACTACTGTAATTTATTACGAATGTAATCTGAAAATTTCCGCAGATTTCGATCGAAAAAACTTTGGAGTGTTGAAATGCTTTTGGTAGGGTGAAATCTTTGAGCTATGGTCTTCCATTTTTCATCATCTAATATAGCTAAAGCTATGACTTGCCAAGTGATATCGGGACGATTTTTGATGGTTTTATTTCGGAAAAGACGATCGGGATCTTCTGCTATCAATTCACGCAGTCTTTGGGTATCTTCCATCATTTGCATCTGGGGATAGTTTTGTTGATAAATATCGGATTCTTCTTGTTCAAATTTTTCTAAGTCATCTATCGAGAAACATTTAATTCTTGTTTCTCTTCTATATCGATCGCACACATCTCTAAATCTAAAGTTAAAGAAGTGATTCACCCAAGCCATGACTGGTTTTTTTGAATCATAGGTGTCAATGTTTTGACAGATATGCTCAACTATTTTCAACCGGGCTTCGCTGTAAATATCTTCGTAAAGATGAAGAAGGCTGTCATCACCTATGTGGGGACGAGTAAGTCTGTTATGACGGTAAATTTGGTCTATCAATTTGGTTAATGCTATCTGTCGCTCTTGGCTTCCGGCTGGGTGCTGTTGAGCTTCTAGGGCTAGCTGTTTGAGCTGCAAATCGATTTCGTCTTCCATCGGGCTCTCCTCACTCCTGTGGGTATTTTTGTGCTGTCTGTTGGAACCTCTATTTATATTTCGGATTTGGTGGCCAGTTTTTACGCATTTAGGGGGAAATTGTTACAAAACTTTACTGTTTTAGGGGTTTTGGAAAAAAAGTTTTGAGGTTTGCGGAAAAAGTTTGGCTGGATTCCGTAAGTGAGAATAGGGGGCGATTTCCTGGGGTATGGCTTTGCTGGCGCGGGCTTTTGGGGAAAGGGCGATCGTCCGCTAAATACTTTGATTGTCAACTTTTACTTTTTCTGGGAATCAATTTTATGGCTACTGTGAAGAAATTATCAATGATTGCGATCGGAGCAACATTTTTAGCTTTAGGAACAAACAGTGCGGCAGAAGGTGCAATTATTGGAGGAAAAATTTTTTCGACAGGAGGGGAAATATCAGTGCAAGTTTTACCAGCAGAAGCAGGTTTGACCAGCAATTTGAGTCTTTACTCTCCGGGAGCGCAAAGATTCATTGCAACTAATCGGGATGTTGGCAAAGTCGTTAATTTGGGAAGTTTTCAAGCTGGCTTAGAACTAATATTTGGGATATTTACTCAAGGCAAAAAAGCCAAGGACAGGAACACTTTTTTAATGGGAGAGGGTTCGCGAAACCCCGATGGAATCGCCCATGCTGCGGTAGCTTTTCTCAGTCCTGGGGTAGCCATTGTTGGGTTTGAAGATAAGCTGGGTGGCGGAGATTTGGACTACGATGATAATACTTTCCGCTTTACTGGGGCGATCGCGAATACTCCAGATACTGCTGAAGCTGAACCTGTTCCCGAACCGACTACTGTGTTGGGTACTTTAGCTTTTGGTGCTGTCATTTCCCGCTGGCGGATGAAGCGCAAACAGCAACAGAAAGTTTTGAATTCAACGGTTGCTTAATTTGAGATATTTCACTTCGTTGTAGTCCGTCGGGGGTTTAAAGTTTCGCCTCATAGCGAAAGTCCGGCGGGGGTTTAAACCCCCGCCTCATAGCGAAAGCAGGTTCGATAGACAAATATGCAAGGATTTTACAGCATTATTCAGTCGGTTTTTAACCGACTTGCACTATGAGACGGGGAATTGATTCCCCGGCGGACTTGCGGACAAACGAACCAAACGAATCAGCCAATCGCGCCGTTTCAAAAAAAAGTTGCGAGATTTGCGGAAAAAGTTCTATCGAATTTCGTAAGTAATAACAAGAGGCCGATCGCACTTTTAAACAAACGGGCGATCGCCCCATTTCAGTTCATTATATCACTTTTAATTCAATCCTAGACTAGGAGTGCAATTTCAATGGCTACCACAAATGAAGTTTCCAGCAACCTGCTCATCGATGTTTTGATAACTGACACTTTACCGGGAAGTGCAGCCAAAAATTCCATCCTCAATCCTTTAAGCAGCAGCAACAGTCAAAATATTGGCGGTAGTCCTTTGATAGCTGATACCAAAACTCAGCCGATTATTGAACCAGAAAAGCTATCCAGTGCGACTGACACGCTTAATTCAAAAAATGCGATTGCGGAACCCAATAGCAAAAAAATAGATGATTCATTAATTGTTTCGGACACTCTAAAAGGCGGTTTAAGCGGCTCAGCCAGCACCAGTATTAGTCAGGACACTATATCTTCCAGTCCTGGTACAGATGTCAAAGATACCCTGACTGGAAGCACAAAAGATGCACAGTTAGTTGTGATTAAAGGCGACAGTATTACAGCAACTGATTCCTTGACTAATCCTCAGAGTGTGGAGAAGATACCATCTGAGAAAAGTCCCGATACCTTAGCTGAGAAAGAAACTAAGCCAGAAATTGCGATCGCCCAAAATACCTCTGTCGCAGAATCCAAACCAACAACTACTACCTTAGCTGAAACACAAACTAAGACAGAAATTGCGATCGCCCCAAATACCTCTGTCACAGAATCCAAACCAGCAACGACTACCTTAGCTGAGAAAGAAACTAAGACAGAAATTGCGATCGCCCCAAATACCTCTGTCGCAGAATCCAAACCAGCAACCACTACCTTAGCTGAGAAAGAAACTAAGACAGAAATGGCGATCGCCCAAAATACTTCTGTTGTCTCAGAATCGAAAGCAACAACGACTCCAGATACCTTAGCCACAAAAGAAAGTAAGCCAGAAATGGCGATCGCCCAAAATACTTCTGTCGCAGAATCGAAAGAAACAACGACTCCAGATACATTAGTTGCAAAAGAAAGTAAGCCAGAAATGGCGATCGCCCAAAATACTTCTGTTGTCTCAGAACCGAAAGAAACAGCGATTTCAGAAGCTATCAAACCAGATAATTCGACAGCAGAAAAACCAGCCACTACAGTCGCCGATGTTAGCAAAGACAGCAACCCAGAAAAATCTCCAGCTAGCAGCACAGAAAACAACAAACAATCTACAGACAATACAGAAGTTGTCGCAGTTGAAACACAAAAAGAACTCAGTCCAACCGTTCCTAAATCAGAGCCAGTAGCCGATAATTCATTTACATCCGGGAAATTTGTTGTTGACTCTACAGGTCAAGTCGGCATTGATTTCTTATTTGACGGTGGCTTGTATAAAGGTCAACTAGCTATCATCAGTCTCAAAGGAATGGAGAAGTTTTCTCCGGGTTCCGAAGAATTTCTCAAAGAAGTGGCTTCGAGAGCACTTAGTAACTCTGCAAAAGGTCATGTAGTGATTGATGACTTGAGCGAAGGTGCAAAATTTACCGGTAATTTACCTGAAGGAAATTCTAACGATGGAAGTTACTTAGGAGTCAAGACTTTTGCGATGACTCCGGGTGAGGAATTTGGGGTGATGTTAGTACCTAATGGGACTGTACAAGAGGTGCTTAATAATCCGGCGATCGGAGGAGACAAACGTCCTTTATTTTCAATGGTGACAGCGAATCCTGCTGAGGGATTTTATCTGGGTCAAATTGCAGATGTAACGGGTAGCGGCAAGACTTTTACAATGGAGGATATGCGAGTCGATTTAGGGAGCGATCGCGATTACAATGACTTCGTATTTCAGGTGCGGGGTGCAACTGGTCAAGCTGTGAATTTAGATAGTGTGATTAATGCTGATAAAGATTGGCGCAAAACGGATATGGGTCAGGCTTTGATTGCTTATGCTAAACCTTACGTTGAACCGAAGTTAGAGCCTGTAAAAGAGGATGCAAAACCTGTTACTAATTCTGAGTCAAATTCAGTTTTAGATGTTCCGATTTCGGATACTTTACCGACTGCAAAAGAGGATGCAAAACCTGTCACTAATTCTGTGGAAACTAAAGATGTGGCGGTTTCTGAAACAAAAGTAACGCCGACTGATGAAGCTAAAACAGAGCCGATCGCACCTGTTTCTACTGCTACTGAATCTGTCTCGAAAACCGAGGTTGCTACTTCAGATACAACTGTAACGCCAGCGGTGAAAATTGAAGAGGACAAAAAGGCGATCGTACCTGTTTCTACTGCTACTGAATCTGTCTCGAAAACCGAGGTTGCTACTTCAGCAGGACTTACGCATGGGGAATCAGAAACCGGGTTTTTCTCCGAAAATACTTCGTTACAGCCCACAGATGCGGTAAAAAACCCGGTTTCTTTGGTCGAAGATCATCAGCCATCTTCAGATAAGACTGTAACGCCAGCGGTGAAAATAGAAGAGGACAAAAAGGCGATCGTACCTGTTTCTACTGCTAATGAATCTGTTGCAAAAACCGAGGTTGCTACTTCAGATACAACTGTAACGCCGGCGGTGAAAATAGAAGAGGACAAAAAGGCGATCGTACCTGTTTCTACTGCTACTGAATCTGTCTCGAAAACCGAGGTTGCTACTTCAACAGAACTTACGCATGGGAGTCCAGAAACCGGGTTTTTTGACGAAAATACTTCGTTACAGCCCACAGATTCGGTAAAAAACCCGGTTTCTTTAGTCGAAGCGGATCAGCCATCTTCAGATAAGACTGTAACGCCAGCGGTGATAATTGAAGAGGAAAAAAAGGCGATCGTACCTGTTTTTACTCCCAATGAATCTGTCTCGAAAACGGAGGTTGCTACTTCAGATAAGACTGTAGTTTCTGAGGTGAAGATTGCAGAGGAAAAAAAGGCGATCGTACCTGTTTCTACTGCTACTGAACCTGTTGCAAAAACCGAGGTTGCTACTTCAGATACAACTGTAACGCCAGCGGTGAAAATTGAAGAGGAAAAAAAGGCGATCGTACCTGTTTCTACTGCTACTGAATCTGTTGCAAAAACCGAGGTTACTACTTCAGATAAAACTGTAACGCCAGCGGTGATAATAGAAGAGGAAAAAAAGGCGATCGTACCGATTTCGACTAATACTGAATCTGTCTCAAAAACCGAGATTGCTACTTCAGCAGGACTTACGCATGGGGAATCAGAAACCGGGTTTTTCTCCGAAAATACTTCGTTACAGCCCACAGATTCGCTAAAAAACCCGGTTTCTTTGGTCGAAGAGCATCAGCCATCTTCAGATACAACTGTAACGCCGGTGGTGAAGATTGAAGAGGAAAAAAAGGCGATCGTACCGATTTCGACTAATACTGAATCTGTCTCAAAAACCGAGATTGCTACTTCAGCAGGACTTACGCATGGGAGTCCAGAAACCGGGTTTTTTGACGAAAATACTTCGTTACAGCCCACAGATTCGGTAAAAAACCCGGTTTCTTTAGTCGAAGCGGATCAGCCATCTTCAGATACAACTGTAACGCCGGTGGTGGAAACTGAAGAGGAAAAAAAGGCGATCGTACCTGTTTCTACCTCAACAAAAGATGCGCCTGCTTCAGAGAAAACTGTAACGACATTAGTTGAAACTGAAACTCAAACTCAAACTCAACCTGCACCTCAACCTGCACCTAAAAACCTTTCGACAGTTGAGATAGAAACCAAGACTAATCAACCGCAACCTGCTGTTACTCTCAGTCCAAAAAATGATGACAAACCAGCCATTTCTACTCAAGAAGTTGCTAAAGTTTCTCAGCCGATCGCCCAGGAAAGTAAGCCAGCAATTTATCCTCAAGAACTTTCGGCTGTCAATCAGTCAATTGCCACAGATAGCAAGCCAGTAACTGCCACGCCAGAAGTCGCTAAGCCAGCAATTGCTACTAACAGCCAGCCAGCAATTTCTCTTCAAGAAGTTGCTCCTGTAACTCAACCTGTCGCACCAAATGCAATTAGCACAATAGCCACAAATAGTCAACAAAAAACCAGTACAGATCCCATAAACCCCGTACAAAATGTCGGCTCTAATCCGGCTGCAATGGCTACCTCATTCCATTTTTTAAAAGCATCTCAGCCCTTAGTCGGTATTATTGGCACAGGATTTAATGTTAATAATTTTGACATAGACTACAGTCGCATTACTCTCGGAAAAGACCGCATTGCTAACGATGACAATCCCTTAATTAAATCCGGTGAAGGTAGCGAACAAGGTACTCACGTTTTAGGCTTAATTGCCGCCACTCAAAATAACAGCAAAGGCATCGATGGTATTAACAACGAAGCACCGATTTGGCTGGGTCGGGCTAGCGGCAACAACAGTTGGGCAGAATCCTTAATTGAATTTGTCGATACTGCCAAAAAATCTGCTCAATCAAATGCAGTTGTTAACATCAGTTTTGAACTAACTCAAGTTGATGCTAGCGGCAAGATAGTTCCCCGCTACGAACTGACAGAAGCCGAAAACAATGCCCTAGAATATGCTCGCAAAAATCACATAGTTGTAGTCGTTCCTGCGGGCAACAATCCCCAAGAAATATCGGCTTTAGGGAAAGCATCTCTTCAGTTTGACAATATCATCACCGTCGGTGCATCTTCCGGCGGTCAAGTCACAGACTATTCCGGCACTGGCAAGGGTTTAGATATTTTAACAGAAGGAGGAACGCTGAACAATCCCGTGCGATCGACCGTCGGCGAAAGTACCGGATTGATGGCGGGTACATCCGTAGCAGCCGCCCAAGTTACAGGCGCAATTTCTCAAGTTTGGGCAGCAAATCCCCTGCTGAATTATCAGCAAGTTATTGATATCATCAAACGCACCGCCACTGATATTGCTTTGCCCAATTGGGATGCCAAAACAGGTGCAGGATTGCTGAATTTGGCAGCAGCAGTACCTTTAGCAAAAGCGACTGAAGCTAAACCGCTACCACCAGAAGCGACTGTTCAAGATGTTGTCAGCCAAATCAATAACTTAGCTCCAGAACTCGATCAACTGCTAGAGCAATTTAAGGCTGAATCTGACAAAATTTCTGCCAATCCAGACAGTGCTTTAGTCGAACCCAAACCTGAAGATGAAAAACAAGCTTCCCAAGAACTTGATGCTTTAATCGCAGATCTACAAAAAGACATTGATGACTTGCAAAACGATCCGTTTGCTGATGTAGATGGCATTGCTAGCGAATATCAATTTGATGCGAAAGACCAACCTTTAATCGGTATTATCGATACTGGTTTTGCTGAAAACAATCCCGATATTGACTACAGCCGGATTATCAAAGGTAGCGATTACAATGATAGCGACGATAATCCCTTACTTCCGACCAACGACCCCAAGGCAGAACACGGCACTAAAGTATTAGAAATTATCGGGGCAAAACAGAATAATGACATCGGCATCAATGGCGTTAATGACGATGCACCGCTGTGGGTTGGACGTGCTGTTGGTTCTGGGAAATGGGCTCAATCTTTGCGGGAATTTGTGGATGCTGTAAAAGTATCCAAACAGCCCAATGCTATTGTCAACCTCAGTTTTGATTTAATTGACAAAGATGGCAACACTCGCACTAAATTTACAGCTGAAGAACGAGCCGCCATTGAATACGCTCGCGACAATAAAGTCTTGATTGTAGCAGCGGCAGGAAATCAAGGTGTCGAAGGTTTATCTGCTTTGGGGAAAGCTTCGCGGGACTTTCCCAATATCATCACAGTTGGTGCGGCGGATTGGAATGGCAATCTTGCTGACTATTCTAGCTACGGTGCGGGAATAGATTTAGTTGCTTTTGGCAGTACCCCTGAGAGCCAAGCAAGTTCTAATACTACTTCCAATGAGGATTTGCTCAAAGATTTAACTCCGCTTGAACGCCAAGCTGTGGAAAAAGCGATTAAATTTAACGAAGCACCAACTGAAGATGCCAAACTGACAGAAGCTGAGGAACAACTTGTCTTAGAAGCGACTAAAAAACTAGGAAAGGCGTTAGGAGATATTAAGAATCCTGATAGCAATTGGGCGGCATCAATTCCCGAAATTGTTGGTACTTCGATTGCTGCGGCGAAGGTGACTGGTGCGGCTTCTCAAGTTTGGGCGGCTAATCCAAATTTGAGCTTGGCACAGGTGAAAGCTATTCTCAAAGCTACTGCGGTTGATTTGGGTACTCCCGGCTGGGATATTCAAACAGGTGCGGGTTTGTTGAATCTGGCTGATGCTGTAGCAATGGCTAAATCTCCGCCAACTGGACTTGATGTTGCAGATAGTATTTTGTCCTCAAATTCTGATGTTTGGAGTGGGGAAGGTGCTAGCGAACAAGAGGCTCGTGGCTTTTTCAAGAAATTATGGAATGGAGCGAAGAAAGTCTTTAACAAGGTGAGCGGATTTGTTGGCAAAGTGGTAGGTTTTGTTAACAAAGTATCGAGTTTTATCGGCAAGGTTAAGGACTTTTTCTCTAAAGTTAGCGGTATTTTTTCGACGGTTAAGAAGGTATTTAGCTGGATTAGTACCAAATTCTTGGCTCTGCCTATCTTGGGGAAAGTTGGGATAGTTTTAGGAGGAATTGCTCTGGTTGGAGGTGCGATCGCAGGTTTGGTTGCATGGTTTAAGAAGAAGCAACAGCCCCCTGCACAGCCACCTGTTCAAAATACCACTCCGCAGGAAATTATCGATCTCCAAGGAATTTGGGGCGGCTTGCCAACTGTACTAAAAACTGCTCTGAAAAATGGGATTAATAGTCCTTATGGGCGACCGCTTTTTCAGGGAGATCCGGCTGGTATCTTGCCACTAATCCAGACTTTATCGAGCATCAATCCAGGACTGAATTCTACATCGCCACAACTTTATTCTTGGCTGTTATATGGCACGCCAGCTCAGTTTCTACCAGTGTTACAGGGTTCTGCACCAACTCCTGCACTGCCAGCGGACGTTGCTAATGCTTGGAGTGTTCTGAATCCACAGCAGAAACAAGAACTTTTGAAGTTCCTGCAAGGTGGAATTCCGCAGCTATATCAGCCCCTGTTTAATGGCACCGATCCTGATGGTATTTTGCCACTATTAAATGGTTTAGGTGGAATATCACCCAATGCTCAAAGCACTGTTTTGACTTTCTTACCAGGGGGAATTCCCAGTCCGTACCAGCCAAATTTTCCCTAGGGCTGGCTGATTTCCAAAATCTAATTGTTACCCAACAATCGCAGATTCAAGGCACTCAGTCAGCCCTGCAAACCTACCAAGATCAAATCAACGAAGCTAATACTTTGGTTAATCAACTCGAACAGCAGCGACAGGAGGCTCAAAATGCTGCTAATTACTGGAACAGCCAGATTTATACTTGGGGCATTGTCGGCTGGCAAAGAGGTCGTTCAGGACGCCAAAATCCTATCTACGGCACGATTTACAATCCGCAGGCTGTAGCTTATCGAAATGAGGCACAAGCGGCTGCTAATATGGCGGCTCAATACCGAGATATAGCTGCACAAAAAGCCCAAGAGTTAACTGCTGCTTTGCAGCCACAAATCACAGCGCTGCAACAGCAAGTATCGGGAGAGCAGCAACAATTGCAATCGCTTGTACAACAGCAACAAACATTGCAAAATCAGCCGCAGCCCGCAATTGCTGCACCGTGATTTGAAAGCCGATCGCCCTTTCTCAATTCCTAGGGGCGATCGCACTTCAAAAATATTGCTCTTGTCAGATAGTTTATTTGGTGAAAATGGGTTTTATGGTTACTACAAACAATCGATCGACTGCTGCGGCAAGATATTGCAATCCTCTGACACTAGCCTTATTAGCACTAGGTTTGCTGTCCCCTTTACCTGCGCCAGCAGCATCCTTAACGCCAGTTTCATTAGAACTGCAACTGCTGATTGATGTATCTAGCAGTGTGGATTCTAGAGAATACAACTTGCAGCTAGGAGGCTATCAGAGTGCTTTCACTAACCTCGCACCCCGCTTCGGGGCTGTTGGTTTTGGCGATGTTGCAGTTAATACCGTACTTTGGTCGGGAGCAAATCAACAACAAGTTGCAATTCCTTGGTTTTTAATTAACGACTCAAGAAGCGCGATCGAGTTTGCGAATACAATTGCTGCTCTCAGTCGCCCCTTTGCTAACAAGACCGCTCCCGGTTCTGCTATAAATTTTGCAGTTCCTCTATTTGCAAATAACCAATTTGAAGGTAAGCGCTGGGTAATTGATGTTTCCGGCGATGGTAGACAGAATCAGGGATATTCAACATTCCAGGCCCGCGATCGCGCGCTGGCTATGGGTGTCACCGCTATCAACGGATTGCCCATCCTAACCGACGATCGCAATTTATTGAGTTGGTATCAAGCCAATTTGGTTGGCGGTAGAGATGCTTTTGCGATCGCAGCGGGGGATTTTACTGAGTTTGGAACGGCGATTGAAAAAAAATTAGCTCGCGAGATCGAACCTATTAGCAGCGAACCCGTTCCCGAACCAATGACAGTGTTAGGTACTTTAGCTTTTGGTGCAGTCGTTTTCCGCTGGCGGATGCAGCGAAAGTAGCAAGATCGAATACCGTGCGATCGCCCTTACCAAAATCTCAACAAACAAAAACCTGCGCGATCGCCCCTCTCCCAGAAACCGGGTTTCTGCGATAACTTTTGCATTACAACCGAGATTTTGCTAAGAAACCCGGTTTCTTGATCTACGCGATCGCCCTGTGATATAATCCAGAAATAACTCTAATTTTTACTATGAAACAATTAACCAGAATCACGCTTAATCCCCAAGTTATGGGTGGCAAACCTTGTATCCGAGGCATGAGAGTGACAGTAGGCGCGATCGTCGGTCTGATGGCATCCGGTCACACCCCCGCCGACATTCTTAAAGCTTACCCTTATTTAGAAGAAGCAGACATTTATGAAGCCCTAGCTTATGCAGCTTGGCGAGTCGAAGAACAAGAAGTTCCCTTGTTGCTGGCATGAAAATATTAATAGACATGAACCTATCACCCGACTGGGTTTTGGTTTTTGCTAAATACTCAATTGACTCTCTTCACTGGTTAAATGTCGGAGAACCAACCGCCCTAGACCAAATAATTATGGCTTGGGCCGTTACCAACGGCTACATTGTTTTCACTCACGACCTAGATTTTGGCATACTTCTAGCTACTACCCAGGCTAATGCTCCAAGCGTAATTCAGGTAAGAACTCAAGATATTTTGCCCGCTACTTTAGAAAATATTGTAATTCCAGTTCTGCGTCAGTTTGAATCAGAATTAGAGCGCGGTTCTTTAATAACGATCGATCCCTCGCGTTCGCGAATCAGGATTCTGCCGATTATTACATAAGCCAGAAATATAACCCCTAGAATTAGAAGAGCGATCGCACTTCTCTCCCAGAAACCGGGTTTCTACGATCGCTTTTGCATCCCACCAAGATATTTAGGAAGAAACCCGGTTTCTTAATTCACGCGATCGCCCCTCTCCCAGAAACCGGGTTTCTGCGATAACTTCTGCATCCCACCAAGATATTTAGGAAGAAACCCGGTTTCTTAATTCACGCGATCGCACCTCTCCCAGAGCCCAGAAACCGGGTTTCTGCGACAATCTTTGCATCCCACCGAAATATTTAGGAAGAAACCCGGTTTCTCGATCCTACGCGATCGCACCTCTCCCAGAAACCGGGTTTCTCCAATAACTTTTGCATCCCACCGAGATATTTAGGAAGAAACCCGGTTTCTCGATCCTACGCGATCGCACACCTCTCCCAGAAACCGGGTTTCTGCGATAACTTTTGCATCCCACCGAAATATTGAGGAAGAAACCCGGTTTCTTTAACCCACGCGATCGCACCTTTCCCAGAAACCAGGTTTCTACTTGAAGTCCCATATATTAACTTTTATTACAAAAACTCCGATTTTGCGTAAAAATACCCCGCGAAATCCGCATAAACAATAGAAGGCCTTCACCTTCGGAGCAAATTCACCCCCCAAAAAACCGATGACAGCCACAACTATACCGATCGCCCCCATCGCCCCTTACAGCCACCGTCTAGCCACCGCAACCGACGCAAAGGCGATCGCCCCCCTTTGGCAAGCATTCGCCGCAGAACGCGAATCCATCGACCCCTCAATGCTAGTCAAACCTAACTTCGACTTTGAAAAATACGTCACCAGCCAAATCGAAAAACCCCTTTCTTTCTGCTGGTTATTAGAACACAGCGACACCATCATCGGCTGTCTATTTATCTACTATTACGACGAAGCCCCGCCCGCGAATCTCCCCGAATACTTGATTCAGCAACACAACATTGACAACCCTTTTCAACCCCGCCGCGTCGGTTCCGTTTTGGGAATGTACGTCCAACCAGAACATCGGAAATCAGAAGCAATTCAAATGCTAGCAAAAGCTGCGATCGCCCATGCAAAAACCATGAAAGTTAGCGATATCGACTTACTAATTGCCGCAGATCAATCGGGTATGCAAGCCTTTTTACAGCGGGCTGGATTCACCAAAGCCGCCGTGCAATATACCCGCCATTACGACATTTCAACGGATGCTGAATTACCGAGTTTGCACCCGCCCCATCCCGAATTGCCCGATGTAGAATTGCCGACACCGAGAGCAATTCCTCTACGCCATCCACAAACTAACGAACTCCTTCGCAATTCTCAAGAAGAACCTGTTTTCTTGATGCCCTTAGTTGATGACAAAGGTGAATTGCTGAAGTCATCTAGCGGTCAACATATTTACCCGGAATTGTTGCTAGATCCCGCAACTAATTCTTGGGTTATTGATGCGGAAGACAAATTAGTGACTTGTCCGATTTTGCGGGATGAAAATGGAGAAATTGTCGAAAATCAAGGCCTCGTTCAATTTTCTCGTCCTGCTTACCAAATTGTAGACGGAAAACCTGCTTTAATGCGAGATGAAACTGGTAATTATGTATTTTGTGATGTTGAACTGAACAAACAGGGGAAAATATTGAAAACTCCTGATGGATTTCCGATTTTTAAACAGCCGCAAATCCCGATTAGGACTTACGCCTAAATACCAAAGAAACCGGGGTTTTTTACCAGTTTGGAAGACTGGGATGCAAGATTTTATAAAAAACCCGGTTTCTGCGTCCAAGACTATACTGATTCACCCACCATCGCTTGTCGTTCAGCTATTACATAATCCGGCACCCAAAATCTATCTACAGACATCACAATAGCAGCCGAAATAAAAATATCAACATCCTCTCCCATCTCTTTAGTTGGTAGCAAACCAAATAATTCGTCAAATTCATTGACATCTGCTAAAATGTTTTCTAAATCATCTAAAAATTCATCTGGATAAATGCAGTGAATTGCTCCTTCATCTTCATAATATGCTTCTTCATCAGGCATGAATTGTGATGGTTTGATTTCTGCCATCAAATAATCTAGTTTGTGAAATTCTGCTTCAGGAACGATCGCACCTACATCTTCCCCCGCTTCCTGTAACAGAATCCGATCGCCCTGAAACATCACTCGTTTCATAATCTCGATCGCATTTTCCCGAAAATCCTCAACAGTTAAGCGAAAAAATCCCTCACCTGCGATCGTCGTCACCCGATTCTCCCCCACATCCCCACATACCACGGAATTTCCCAAATAACCTTGCACTTCCCGCGCACTTCCAGGTACGATCGGACTATTGTCAGCAGCCTTGTGTCTTTCAGCCATTGCTCTTTTCCCAACACTCGCATAATTGTTGACAGTATTGCACAACAGATAAAATTATAAATATATAGCTCTATGTTTTTTTACCGCCGATGAAAAGCCTGTTTCTCGATCGACTCCACCACCCCTCGCGCCCCGTCATCGTCTTCGACGGCGCAATGGGCACCAACCTACAAGTCCAAAACCTTACAGCAGAAGACTTTGGCGGCAAAGAATACGAAGGCTGTAACGAATATCTCGTCCACACCAAACCCGAAGCAGTCGCCCTAGTCCACCGAGGTTTCCTCGAAGCAGGCGCCGACGTCATCGAAACCGACACCTTTGGGGCTGCTTCCATCGTGCTCGCCGAATACGATTTAGCAGACAAAGCCTATTATCTCAACAAAACAGCGGCAGAACTCGCCAAAAGTATCGCCGCCGAATTTTCCACCCCAGAAAAACCGAGATTTGTTGCAGGTTCGATCGGACCTGGGACCAAATTACCAACATTAGGACACATTGATTTTGACACACTCACCGCCGCTTTTACCGAACAAGCAGAAGGACTCTACGACGGCGGCGTTGACTTATTTATTGTCGAAACTTGTCAAGATGTGCTGCAAATAAAATCAGCATTAAATGCCATTGAAGCAGTATTCAAGAAAAAAGGCGATCGCATTCCATTAATGGTATCAGTCACAATGGAAGCCACCGGCACAATGTTAGTCGGTTCCGACATCAGCGCCGCCCTAGCCATTTTGCAGCCCTATCCCATAGACATTTTAGGATTAAATTGTGCCACCGGCCCCGATCGCATGGCCGAACATATTAAATACCTTTCCCAACATTCACCCTTCGTCGTTTCCTGCGTTCCCAACGCCGGTTTACCCGAAAACATCGGCGGCCACGCGCACTACAAACTCACGCCCATAGAATTAAAAATGGCCTTGATGCGCTTTGTCGAAGACTTAGGCGTACAAGTCATCGGCGGCTGCTGCGGTACCCGCTACGATCACATCCGCGAACTATCAGAAATTGGCAAAACTCTCACACCCAAAATTCGCGAAACTACCTGGGAACCTTCCGCCGCCTCAATCTACAGCGCCCAACCCTACGAACAAGAGAATTCCTTCTTAATTGTCGGCGAAAGACTCAACGCCAGCGGTTCCAAAAAATGCCGCGATTTACTAAACGCTGAAGACTGGGATGGTTTAGTCGCAATGGCTAGGGAACAAGTGCGAGAAGGCGCGCACATTCTTGATGTCAACGTCGATTATGTCGGCCGCGATGGTGTCCGCGACATGAAAGAATTAGTTTCTCGTGTTGTGACAAATGCCACTCTCCCTTTAATGTTGGATTCCACAGAATGGGAAAAGATGGAAGCCGGCTTAAAAGTTGCGGGCGGCAAATGTTTGTTGAATTCCACTAACTATGAAGACGGAGAACCGCGTTTTTATCAAGTTTTGGATTTGGCGAAAAAATACGGCGCTGGTATAGTGATCGGTACAATTGATGAAGATGGAATGGCGCGGACTGCTGACCAAAAATTTGCGATCGCCCAACGCGCCTACAACGCCGCCGTCGCCCACGGAATACCCGCCCAGGAAATCTTTTTTGACACCCTAGCATTGCCAATTTCCACCGGGATTGAAGAAGACCGAAAAAATGGCAAAGCCACCATCGAATCGATCCGCCGCATTCGCCAAGAATTGCCCGGATGTCACGTAATTTTGGGAGTTTCTAACATCTCCTTCGGCTTAAATCCGGCGGCGCGGCAAGTTTTGAATTCCATGTTTTTGCACGAAGCAATGCAGGCGGGGATGGACTCAGCCATTGTTAGCCCCAACAAGATTTTGCCCCTCGCCAAAATAGACCCCAAACATCAAGAAATCTGCCACAAACTGATTTATGATCGACGGGAGTTCGACGGCGAAATTTGCGTTTATGACCCCTTGGGCGAGCTGACAACGGTGTTTGCGGGCAAAACTACTAAGCGCGATCGCACAGAAGACGCAAACCTTCCCGTAGAACAACGCCTCAAGCAGCACATCATCGACGGCGAACGCATTGGACTCGATATCCAACTAGCCAAAGCATTAGAAACCTATCCTCCTCTCCACATTATCAATACTTTCCTATTAGACGGGATGAAAGTAGTCGGAGAACTGTTCGGATCGGGACAAATGCAACTGCCGTTTGTATTGCAGTCAGCCGAAACCATGAAAGCGGCAGTTGCCTATTTAGAACCGTACATGGAAAAGTCCGAATCCGGCGACAATGCCAAAGGAACATTCATCATTGCTACTGTCAAGGGCGACGTTCACGACATCGGCAAAAACTTGGTTGATATTATCTTATCAAACAACGGCTATCGAGTAATTAATTTGGGAATTAAACAGCCAGTTGATAACATAATTGATGCCTACGAAAAGCACAAAGCTGATTGTATCGCCATGAGTGGATTGCTGGTAAAATCCACGGCATTTATGAAAGAAAACTTGGAGGTATTTAACCAGAGAGGAATTACGGTTCCGGTAATTTTGGGCGGTGCAGCTTTAACTCCCAAGTTTGTGCATGAAGATTGCCAAAATACTTACAAAGGTAAAGTCGTTTACGGCAAAGATGCGTTTTCTGACTTGCATTTTATGGACAAACTCATGCCAGCAAAATCTGCTGGTAACTGGGAAGATTTGCAAGGATTTTTAGGCGAGTTTGCTGAAAATGGCAATGGGGCGGTTAAATCAGCTAAGACTTCTGAAGAAATCGCTGTTGAGGATGCGAAGAAAGCCGCCAAACTAGAAACTCCGGCTGTTATAGATACTAACCGTTCCGAAGCAGTTGATGCAAATATCGATCGCCCAAATCCTCCATTTTGGGGAACTCAGTTATTGCGGCCAGAAGAAATCCCCTTTGAAGAGATTTTCTGGCACTTAGATTTGCAAGCCTTAGTTGCTGGACAGTGGCAGTTCCGCAAGCCGAAAGACCAATCGCGGGAAGAATACGATGCTTTCTTAGCTGAGACAGTATATCCGATTTTGGAACAGTGGAAACATAAAATAATCACTGAAAAACTGTTGCATCCGCAAGCAATTTACGGCTATTTTCCCTGTCAGTCTGAAGGCAATTCTTTGTATGTGTATGACCCGGAAATTATGAAGGGCGGGCAAGATGTATCGACACCCGCAGCAACCTTCACATTTCCCCGCCAAAAATCGGCGCGCAGAATGTGCATTGCTGATTTCTTCGCACCCAAAGAATCGGGTAAAATTGATGTATTTCCGATGCAAGTAGCGACAGTGGGCGAGATTGCGACAGAGTATGCACAAAAGCTGTTTGCTAATAATCAATATACCGATTATCTCTACTTTCACGGGTTAGCGGTACAGACAGCCGAAGCAGTGGCAGAATGGACTCACGCGCGGATTCGCCGGGAATTGGGATTTGCAAGCGAAGAACCGGATAATATTCGCGATATGCTTGCCCAAAGATATCGGGGTTCGCGCTACAGTTTCGGCTATCCTGCTTGTCCGAATATGGCGGATCAGTACAAGCAGTTGGATTTGTTGAAGTGCGATCGCATTAACCTATATATGGATGAAAGCGAACAACTTTATCCCGAACAATCTACAACCGCAATTATCACCTATCATCCAGCAGCGAAATACTTTACTGCTTAATTTGTAGGGTGCACATTGTGCACCTTTTTCTCGTTTTTCTACTCGTTACCAGGCTCTACCGATTGGTGACAACTTAACGTTAAATCTTTAGTCTCTCTTGTTTATCTCGAAGTCTAGATCCCCCCTAGCCCCCCTTAATAAGGGGGGGACAAGAGTATTATCAAAGTCCCCCTTCTTAAGGGGGATTTAGGGGGATCGAGACTCGACTACAAGCGACATTTATTATGGATTTCAGTGTTAAGTTGTCACCAATGGGTAGAACCTGGGAACGAGAAAAATGTCCCATGCCCGATGCCCAATGCCCAATGCCCGAGATCCATCTTACGAGTGATTGCGGGGAGTGCGCGCGCCGGCAGATGCTCCAGCCATTGATGCAACTAAACCCAGCAGGGAGCCGAACAAAAACGACCAGCCAGCCTTTGCAGCATTACCAGCAATATTGCGAGTATCCTGAGCAGTTACGTTAGGCGGTTGGTTCGGTAAATTTACCCCGCCTTGCTGCGCTTGATTGAGCGCTTCTCCAGCATTAGCGGCGATTACGCCAAAAGTACCAGCTACGCCATTTGCTAACAGCCAAGAGCCGATTGTTAAGGTAGTTGCCCACAAAATTGCTCCGTTCAAAAGCGCTGTGCTGCGGTTCATCGGCCCGCAGGCGCGAGCTGTTACCCAACCGCCAATGCCCAAGCTGATTAGCAAACTGATAATTGACCAAATTCCGACGCCGGTACCCACGTCCCCTGCTATACTGCGCGGAGCTCCTGAACTAGCAATGTTGCTCAACCCGATCGCAGCGCCCAATGCACTTAAAACCAGTTGTGTGCCGATCGCAATTACCAAACCTGAGAAAATCGGGCCCCACCGCACTCGATCGTGATATTCCATCACTGAATTCACCACCACGGGTTCGGTAACAAAGTTATCTACAGGTCTATTTACGTATGCCATAGCTTTTCCTTTCCTCTGAGACTTGCTTTTATTTTTAACAATCTTTCACCTAAGCATTGATTGTGGCTGAGATTGATAGAAACTATATCTGTCTGGGGAAATAACCGCTCTCTATGTCTGAAGAAAGAAACGAACAAGTCATCAGCCCTCAACCAGCAGCTATTAGCTAATAAGCTTCTCCCGTAATAGTTGTGAAACAGGCATCCTGCCTGTGGTTGACTATCTTTTTAGGAGAAGTCTATTCACTGATGGCGGATGACTGATGACTGATGGCGATTCTATCCAGTTATAAAAGTTGGGGGATGTATAGAAAAAAGACAGCTTAGCGCAGTCTTACCGCTGTCCCAACGGCAGTAATCAGCAGCAGAGCCCCGGAAGAGTCTACATTAATCGTGCCGGTGTCAATTTCCACTCCGATGACGGCATTTGCTCCCAGCCTCTGAGCCCGTTTTTCGAGTTCTGCGAGTGCATCTCGCTGTCCTTTGAGGAACACTTCCTCGTAACTGCCGGTGCGCCCGCCGATGATGTCGCGAATACCCGCGAAGAAATCTCGCAGGGCGTTGGTGCCGTAAACCACCTCAGCAGTTACAATTCCCAAGTAAGATTGAATTTCTGCTCCTTGGATGATATCAGTTGTTGTTACAATCATCAGTTGGCCTCGATCGCGAAAATTTTGAGTTAGTCTTGTTCTGTAGATTTACTACATCTCGTCGCTCAGAGATTCCTGGTACATCCTCAGTTGTCTGTTTGGCAAACTGACATTAATTCGCTCTTTCATTTCACACACTCTTTGAAACAAATGGCCGTGTACAAACAAATTCTCTTGGTATTCAGTACGTTGTTGGTGGCGGGACTCGCTGTCACTGCGCCGATCGGGGCACTCTCAGCAGAAACGTCTGTTGAAGTTAACCCTGAAAATAATTCAAATTTGGATGCTTTGCTGCGAAAAGGACGCGAGTTGGTCGATTTGGGAGACTACGGTAAGGCGATCGCCATTTATGAGCAAGCCGCCCGTTTAGATACTGAAAACCCGCGCATTTTTTCCGGTATTGGTTATTTAGAAGCGCGTCAGGGCAACTATCAAGCAGCAGTAGAATTTTACCAACAAGCGATCGGTCTGGAACCCAACAATGCTGACTTTCAATACGCCCTAGGATATGCTATGGCGAATTTGCAAAACTATCCCGCTGCTGCTACCGCCTACCGCCGCGCCGCTGTGCTCGATCGCAAAAATGTTAATGCCCTGATCGGTCTTGGCGTGGTACTATTTCAGCAACAAGATTACAGCGGCGCTTTTAAAGCTTACCAACAGGCGATCGCGATCGACCCGAAAAGTTGGCAAGCTTATTCTTCAATGGGTTTAGTATTAATCCAGCAAGGAAACTTTGCTAGTGCAGTTAATCTGCTCCAACAAGCCGCCAAACTCGCTCCCAAACAAGCCAGCGTACAGTTAAAATTAGGTACTGCTTTACTCCGTAGTGGCAACACTTCCGAAGGGCTGGCAGCTTTTGAAGAAGCTGCTAAACTAGAGCCTCGGAATCCAGAAGTGCAGTTAGAAATCGGCCAACTTCTCAAAGCTCAAAACGACTTCGACGGAGCGCTTGTAGCTTATCAGCGTGCGATTACGGTGCGACCTAATTTAGTCCAAGCACACGCAGCGATCGGGGAAATTCAACTGGAAAAACAAGATTTCTTAGGAGCGATTATCACTTTTCGGCGCGTGATTCAGCTTGACCCTAACAGAGCCGAAGCTTATTATAACTTGGGTACTGCTCTCCAAAGGCGCGATCGCACATCCGAAGCAATTCAAGCTTTTCAACAAGCCCTCGATACTTATCGCCAGCAAGGTAACAATGATGGTGCAGAAAAAGCTGAGGCGGCGCTCATGGAACTCAAGTAATTGGGAATTGGGCATTGGGCATTGGGCATTGTTAACTGTTGACTGTTAACTGTTGACTGTTAACGAATAACGAATAACGAATAACGAATAACTAATAACTAATAACCAATGCCCAATGCCCGATGCCCGATGCCCAATGCCCGATGCCCAATGCCCAATGCCCGATGCCCGATGCCCGATGCCCAATGCCCGATGCCCAATGCCCAATGCCCAATGCCCAATGCCCCATCCTCAGAGCTTCATCTATGCAAACCTATGATGTGATTATCATCGGAGCTGGTCACAACGGACTGGTCTGTGCCTCTTATCTCCTCAAAGCGGGATATACCGTCCTCTTGTTAGAAAAACGTTCGGTTCCCGGCGGCGCCGCAACTACCGAAGCTGTGATTCCCGAATTGCCGGATTTTAAATTCAACCTTTGTGCGATCGACCACGAATTTATCCATTTAGGGCCTGTTGTCGAAGAATTAGAATTGGGAAAATACGGATTAGAATATCTCGAATGCGATCCGGTTGTCTTTTGTCCCCATCCCGACGGCAAGTATTTTTTAGCTCACAAATCCCTCGAAAAAACCTGTGCTGAAATTGCCCGATACAGCGAACGAGATGCTAAAAAATATGCCGAATATACCGATTATTGGCAACGCGCTTTAAATGCCATGATTCCGATGTTCAATGCGCCTCCCAAGTCGATTATAGATATTGCTGGCAACTATAATATTGCCCAACTCAAAGATTTATTTTCAGTCATCGGTTCCCCAGAAAAAAGCCTGGATTTTGTACGCACGATGCTCGCCAGCGCTGAGGACATTCTTAATGAGTGGTTTGATGAGGAATTTCTGAAAGCACCCTTAGCCAGATTGTCCGCAGAATTGGGTGCTCCTCCATCGCAAAAAACGATCGCGATCGGCGCAATTATGATGGCAATGCGCCACAATCCAGGTATGGCAAGACCGCGCGGAGGTACGGGTGCATTAGTCCAAGCGCTGCTCAATTTAGTCAAAAGCTACGGGGGTGTGGTACTTACCGATCGGCACGTCGAGAAAATATTAGTTGATGATGGCCGCGCTGTGGGAGTTCGAGTTGCCGGTGGCACAGAATATCGAGCTACAAAAGGTGTCATTTCTAATATTGATGCGAAGCGTTTGTTTTTGCTAATTGATGACAGCGATGTCGATGCTGCTGACCCGAATTTGCGGGAAAGATTGGAACGCAAAATTGTTAATAACAACGAAAGTATTCTGAAAATAGATTTGGCTCTGAATGAGGCTCCAAAGTTCGATCGCTGGAATCATCAAGATGAATATTTAATCGGTTCTATTTTGATTGCCGATTCGGTGAAACACGTTGAGATTGCTCATACTCAGCCTGCGATCGGCAAAATTCCTGATGCCGATCCGTCGATGTATGTGGTGGTGCCCACAATGCGAGATCCATCAATGGCTCCCCCCGGACATCATACGGTTTGGATTGAATTTTTTGCTCCTTACCAAATCGAAAATGCTGAGGGAACTGGGCTCAACGGTACGGGTTGGACGGACGAATTGAAGCACAAAGTTGCCGATCGATGTATTGACAAATTGGCAGAATATGCACCCAATATCAAGAACGCAATTATCGGGCGGCGGGTGGAAAGTCCGGCAGAATTGGGAGAGCGTTTGGGGGCTTTTAAGGGGAATTGTTACCACATTGACATGACGCTGGATCAGATGATATTTTTCCGCCCTTTACCGGAGTTGGCTAATTACAAAACGCCGATCGACGGTTTGTATCTCACGGGGGCGGGTACCCATCCGGGCGGCTCGATTTCGGGGATGCCCGGACGCAATACGGCTCGCGTTTTCATGCACGCTCAGCAGCCGATCGCGCAGATTTTGGCGGATGTGACCAATTCTTTGAAATCGACGGCTAAGTCGGTGTTTCGAGGGCATTAGAAGTAAGATTTTTTAACCGCAGATGAACGCAGGTGAACGCAGATGGCAATGTGAGTCATCTGCGTTTATTTGTGTTGATTGGCGAAGTTGAGCGTTCCTCAGATTGAGTGGGTGCTGTGTATTAATGTCGCTTCTTTTGATTGGAAGGCGGTTTAACAGACTCTTCTCTATTTAAGTAATATAAAAGCGCGATCGATCCCCCGATCAGGACAACGGCTACTATTATCATAGTAGCCATTATTTTTAAACCAGATGAGTATACCATCAGAATTAACCCCAGATAAGGGACTCCTAACAAAATAGCAGTACCTAGGGTTTTTAAGGGCGTCCACTTAATCTTGAGTGTCGTGGTTTTGTATGGTTGACCAGTAAGTTTGTAGTGTTCTTTAGATGGGCCTAAAGGTTGTACAGGCGGTACTATGGGTTTGTGAGGAGGCATACCGTACTCTTGGAGATCAGTTCGTTAATAGTTATTTTTTCTGGGGTTTGCTATTTGATCCGGATTAAACTTGAGAAATATGTAAATTAGAAGTTGTTGGGGATACAATACAAAATGGCGATTGCGTTGCTGCATCTCCAAATCTACATTTATTTTCCGGAGCGACTTACCCAATTCATGTATTAAGTAATCATCCTTAGTGACAAGACAATTTGTATTGAGTTGAGTAGGGTTATGATTGATATCGATATTACAAGTTTTGACTTTGCAGACTTTGGCTGCTCTAACGGTAGCTCAATTCAATTTGGAATGGAGGTACTCAAAGGGCGTAAGGGATTCGGCATCGATCTCGATCCGAAGAAAATAGTATCAGCTAAAGCTGCTGGATATGAAGCCATCAAAGGAGATTTTTGCAATCTCGATCTCCCAGATGGTTGCGTAGATTTTACAATTCTCAGCCATACTTTAGAGCATTTACCAACTTTAGATTGTGCCAAAGAAGCAATAAAAAATGCTCTCCGAATATCGAGAAAGTTCGTTTTTATTAGAGGTCCTTTTTTCGATGCTGATGACTACTTGAAATCTTTAGGTCTCAAATTCTATTGGTCTGACTGGATCGGTCATACTTTGCATCTAAAAGCTGAGCAAGTAATGAACATTCTTGAAGATATAAACACGCCCAACTATGAAATATATGGGAGAGTTCTGCTTGAATCTTCGAGAGATGCAACTATTCACCCGCTATCATCACTTAAAAACCAACATCAGTGGGTTATGGAAAAACATGGAGTAAAACCAATATTGACACTCACTCAAGCAATTTACAGAGAATTTATTGGTATTATTTGGTTGTCTAAGGATGTAAGTGTCTCTGATGTCCGAAATGTGTCACACAAACATTTGCTTTATCAAAAAGGGACACTTTTTCCTCTATAGTTAATTACCTTGGGAATGGTAATAAGTTAAGCGATCGTATCTTAAACTTATTACCATTCATCTATTCACTTTAAGTCTCTTCTTTTTCGACCAATAAATCTAAATGCTTTGGTCATTAAATCGACTTGACTGAATTTATTTTGATCGACATCTTTAGGGATTTCCTTCGTTTCGTAAAACACTGAGTGATCTTCTATATTCCAAGGCTGTTTACCAACATAACTTAGAAAAGATGAAGATGTCATTTTGTTTAAAAAATGTCCTGATGTTTTGCTATCCTTAAGAGGATTATCAGTTAAATAATATTCGGAATTTTATTGTAAATGCTCCCAATTTTCCAGACGTTTTCCGTCGAAGTTAACGTGGCTTCCGTAACTTGAATAATACAAGGGATTAACAGTTAGATACAAAATGCCATTGACCTTTAAGATTCTGTTCATCTCCGAAAGAGAAGAATCTAGGTTTTGAACGTGTTCTAAAACAGAATGTGACACTATAATATCTAAGCTTTTATCCTCTACTGGGATCGGGCTAACCCCATCATAGAGTAGAAACTTAACTCCAGGATGGTGAGAAGAATAATCTTCTACATCTCAACCATAAACCGGATCAAACTTTTCCTTTTAAAATTGACCAAATCCCCATTTTCCCATGCCAAACTCTAGTAAAGTTTGGGTTTTAGATAACTTGACTTTAGATGATAGGTGTGTAAACAAATCATCAAAAATTTTCCTAGTTAGTTCCCATCTATCTTGAATTGTGTACATGAGTTACCTCCTCAGTTTTTTGGAAAATTGTAAAAAATTCATTGTCAGGCTTTTCAATATCCTTGGAATCAACAAGCTTTAAATCAATATATTTTGACGCATACAGCTCCTTGCAGATATTCGTAAAAGAGTGAAAGTCAAAAATATTACAATGTACATCAACATATCCCTTCCTAGAGACTTCTGAACGAGCTAATTCTAAAGCTTCAAATGCAGTCGAAAAACGTTTTTGATTGAGGAGTTCTTGAAAATCTCCTTTCCACACATCAAGGGCTGAAATAGGTCTGTAAAAGTAAAGATGCTCAAATACCTGATAAATTGTCGGTATGTTCAGGTCTTCATCATAATTCCGAATGATTTGCGATAAAGATGTCAGGTTTCTTATTTTGTCAAAAGTATATTCTTTATGGGGAACAGAAAGAAATAAAAAGCCATCTTTTTTGAGAATTGAAGATACATTATTGAACCAACCAATGATATTCGGAATATGTTCTATTACATGATTGGCAATCACTAAATCAAATTCTTGATTAATAGGCTTGTGAAAGTTTTTGTCTTTGACAACAAAATCAACTTCAACTAGATTTTCTGCCTTCTGCGGATTGTTATATTGGTGTTTGAGATACAGTTCAGCTTTAGAAAACCAATCCAGGTAAAATATATTAGCTTCTGCTTTATGAAAGGTAGGATTATCAAGAGCACCAATTTCGAGAATTTTAGCCGATGATAGCTCGATAATTTTTTTTACAAACAATTGACGTGATGACTTTGGCATAACTATTTTTCCTGCTTCGGGTTGTCTCAAGTATTGGAAATTATTTAAAGTAGCAAAAAAACTACTAATTTTTCAAAACTTGTTCTAAAGTTTTGAGCCAATTAATACTTTTCACCTTGAGTATGTGTTCAGTAAGTAGTTGTTGATGAGCGACTTGAGCCAGCTTAGCTCTAAGTTCAGAATTATCTAATAAACTGCAAATAGCTTTGTACCAATCATCCACTCTATTTTCGACCAATAAACCATTAACCCCATGCTCAATAATCTGGCTGTAAGCATTGCTGATACTGCAAATAGTCGGAATTTCCATTGCTGCATAGTCTAAAAATTTAATATAACTTTTGCAGCGGTTAAAAGGATTATCTATCAATGGTGCAAGACCAATGTGCCATTTTTGCTCTGAGATCAGCCAATCTACAAATTTGGGATAGAGATTTGCTCCTTTGGGAATAACAACATTATTAGCCCAACTAGGTATGGATTGGCGATCGCAGATACCAATTAAGTCAATTTCTACCTGAGTCCCTCGTTCTTTTTTGATTTGCATTAAAGCCGGCTCTATCATCTGAAAATCTTCCAAATGAGTGCGCGTTCCCATATAGACCAATCGTAAAGGTTTGCGATCTTTAATAGTTGCACTTTCTTTTTTACGATTCAATTTCCACAGACGATCGTCCAAAACGTTAGGTATGACTACTACATTTTTATTGAAACGCTCGATTGCTCGGGCTAGATCCACCGTTGACACTGTTACAACATTGGCTGCTTGACATAAAATAGTCATTGCCTGAATCTCTTCTTGACGCTGTATTGACAGGTTGCTGCTACCAATATCGAAGAGGAGATCGTCAATTTCATAGATTAACTTGCAGTTTCGGTTGGAACAAGTAGCAACTAATTGACGAGCATCTTGAGGATTAGATACAGCATTTCTTTGGACCACTAAATGATTTAAATTTTCAACTTTCTCGACAGATTTTAAGTCGATTACTTGGAAGTTAAATTCATGTTTATTTAGATATTTATATGGTAATAAAACTCGAATAAAACTGGAACCTGGAAAAGTCCCCCCTTGAGTCAAAGGAACTAAAGCACCTATTCTTTGAGTCTTTTGGTATCCTTCGATGATTTTTTTGTAAAAAACGCTGACAATACTAAAAGCTGCTCGATTGGGTGAATATCTTGCTGCTGTTTCAATAGCATTTAATTTAAGTTGTAATAAGACATTGCTTTCGACCTTAATTAGTTCATAAATCATAGATATGCACTGATCGATTGATGTAGTATCACCAACTAGAGAGTTGAAAGAATGTACAGCAAACTCATTAGTACCTCCCCTTTCAGGAACAAATGGAATACAACCAGAAGCCATAGCTTCTAATGCTGTGCGTCCGAAGGCTTGGTAGTCTGAAAGGTCTAGGAATATATCTGAGTTACGCAATAGGGTCGCAACCTCTTCACGAGTCAGATGGGGAAAGATCGTCGTGTTTTCTGGAATAGGTATTCCAGACGACTCTATCATATTGCATTCAGACCCAAAGATAGTGAAATGTACTTCATTTGGAAACAATTCTGATAAAATTTTGGTCACAGCTAAGGTCCGACGCGGAGCACGTATAGGCGTTGCCAATCTTACCATCATAGAAATCTCAATACGATCGCGTTTATTTCCCAAATTTGGGTAATACACTTGATGATCGATACTGGGTTCTACTTTGTGGACGGTAACAGAATGATTGCGATTAACAATGTCACACAACCACTGTGTCTTAGCAAATAAGACAGCATGAGGGATGAGTGTGTAAGATTGTCGAGCCTCTTCCCACTCTGGGGTGTCTTTACGACAAAACAATGGTTCATAGTCTTGTATATAGTAAGCTGGCAAAAATCTGGAATTTTCTATTGTTAAAAAATTGAGAATTTTGACAGAACTGTAAGTGGTTGCACATACAACTGAAAAATTTTCAGCTAATCTTTTTAAGTCGGTGATAGTTTGATAAGAAGCTACTATTTCATTAATGGGAGAAATACCTGCATAGTTTTCTAAGAAATGAGAGTAATTCTGCTGATTAACTGCAATTTTCACTGGGATTCCACAGCGATGAAGTTCTAGACATTCTTGCACAACTGAGTGAGATCCACCACCTCCTCCTTTCACAGGAAGTATAAATAGAATTTTGATAAATCTATCATCCAGATTTAAGTCAATACTTGGTTGATAAAATTGATCGCTCTCTAGCTGACCGCTCTGGGCTAATGCTATCCTTAATTTGTAGTAGGCAGGAGAAAAGTTGGGATCTAGCTCAAATGATTGAGAATAATAAGTAACAGCTTCCTTCCACTGCTGTTTTTGACTCAGCATTTCTCCTAAGTTGTAATAAATATTAGCAGAATAATTTGGTTTCAGATCGATGGATTGACGATAAGTAGTAATTGCCTCTTCTATTTGTCCTTGTTGCTGTAGAGCTTCTCCTAATCGATGATAAGATGTTATGAAATTAGGATCGAATTCGATGGCTCGACGGTAAGAGTTGATCGCATCCTCAATTTGTCCTTGTTGTTGCAGAGCTTCCCCTAAACGATGATAAGCGCTCGGGAACTTGGGGTTAAGTTCGATCGCTAGACGATAACAGGCGATCGCTTCCTCGAATTGCTTGAGTTGACTCAGGGCATTTCCTAAGTTATGGTAAGCCTTAGAAAACTTCGGTTGCAACTCAGTTGCTTGGCGGTAGGCGACGATCGCTTCTTCATGTTTCCCTTGTTGTTGCCAAAGCTCTCCTAAGCTGAAGTGTAACTCAGGAGTATTTGGATTGAGTTCGATCGCTAGACGATAAGAGGCGATCGCTTCTTCCCACTGTTTGAGCTGACCCAGAACATTTCCTAACTGATTGTAAGCTTTAAAAAATTTCGGTTGCAGCTCAATTGCTCGACGATAACAGGCGATCGCATCCTCATATTTCCCTTGTTGCCGCCAAAGTTCCCCTAAACTGTGGTGACAGTCAGGGTTATTTGGGTTGAGTTCAATCGCTTGACGGTAGGCGGCGATCGCTGATTCAGTTTCTCCAAGCTGTTTTAGAGCTTCAGCTAAACGATAATAGGCGGTAGGGAAATTGGGGTTAAGTTCGATCGCCTGACGGTAAGAGGCGATCGCTTCGGGCCATTGTTTGAGTTGGCTCAGGGCATTTCCTAGGTTATGGTAAGCCTTAGAAAACTTGGGTTGCAGCTCAATTGCTTGACGGTAAGATGCGATCGCCTCTTGGTGTTTCCCCACTCGTTGCAAAACCTCCCCCAAACTGCGGTGAAACTCAGGGTTATTGGGGTTGAGTTCAATAGCTTGACGGTAGATAGCGATCGCCTCGTCTAATTTACCTTCACCAGCCAACTGTTGGCCTGTTTGGAAATTTGTTTCAGCAGTTTCTTGGTGGATTTTTGTTGACATATACAAACCTCTATTCGATCTTGTTTTTCACTGAAATTATTATTGATTTCGCTGAGGTACGATATGTTCGCGGAGTTTAAGACGCAAACGATCGAGAGCTTGATTGTTTTTAATTTCCTCTGTCAAAGCTTTGACATTAATATCAGGATGCTTGGATTTGAAGGCTGCTGAACCTTGCTTAGAAAGCTCTTGACGGCGTTCGTGTCCGAAACTTTTAGACTTAGAGTGATAGACGTAGGCATGATCGGCGATCGCTAGTTTAAACCCAGCTTTGCGAGCTCGAATAGAAAAATCATTCTCTTCTCCATAACCGTAGGGAAAGCTTTCTTCATCCAGCCAACCTATGGCATCGATTACTGCTCTCTTAATCATGTAACAAAAACCATTAACAAAACTGACACAAGGAAATGCTTTTTCGGAAACATTTGCCACTATATTACTAAACATTTCCAGAGAGTATCCTTCAGGAATATTGTTAATCATCCAGCCTCCATTTTTGTCAAATATTTCGGGAATAGATTGCCAAGATGCACAATTTGAGAGGGGGCCGACTATGCCAATATCCTTTCTAGAAGTAGCACATTCAATTAATTTTTCAAGCCACCCAGGAGTAACAATTGTGTCACTGTTTAATAAAATTATGTAGTCACCTTTGCTGGCGCGCAGACCAATATTAGCTGCTTTGGTATAACCGCGAGCCGTCTCATTTCTAAACAAATTCGCTACAGAATATTCTTGAACCCACGACTTAACAAAGTCTCTAGTTTCTGCTTGAGAACCGTCATCTACAATCAGCAAGCGATAGTCAACCTTTGTGTGTTGTCTAATCGAAGTCAGACACTCTTTTACATCCTCGAAAGCATTGTGAACGCAGAGAACAATATCAACTCGATCAACTGTAGATTGTGATACAGGCGAGAATTTAAATGACAAGGGAATGTGTGAAGATTTATTATGAACCTTCCGTTCTCCACAAAAATCAATCAAATCAGCTTGCGACTGTACACCGACATCTTCAAACCCATCATTAATCTGGAGCATGGCTTTCCATAGCTGCAAATAAAGTTCAAAGTCACCAGGCTTAAGTTGCAGCCCCATTTGATAAAATACGATCGCTCCATCCCTCTGTCCTTGTTTAATCAAAGCATTACCCAAACCCAAATAGAGTTTTGGATCTTTTGGGTTAACCTCCAGAGCCTTGTGATAGAGCTTGATATTATCTGGATTTTCTTGAATAGCTTGACTGTAATAACTAATAGCTTCCTTGGCAGATAATGGGCTGTAATTTCGCAGCGCATCCCCCAATTTTTCATACACGCAAGGCAGATCCGACTTTAACTGAATTGCACGCCGATAAGCAACAACCGCCTCTTCCCACCTCTCCAACTCCACCAAAGCATCCCCCAAATTATAGTAAGACCAATGGAAGTCTGGATTGAGCTTCGTCGCACTTCTATACCCCTCCACCGCCTCTTCCCATTTCTCCTGCTTAATCAGCACATCCCCTAAATTATTGTGCGACCAACAAAAATCTGGATTAAATTTAATCGCTAGACGATATGCAACAACAGCCTCATCTAACCTTCCTTGTCCCTGCCAAATATCCCCTAAATTGTGGTGGACTTCCCACAAATTAGGCTGAAGTTCGATAGCTTTATGATAAACTATTACTGCTTCATCCAACTCACCATTTTTAACAAGAGCATCCCCTAGACTTTGGTAAATCTCCGCCGCTTCAGAATCAATCTCTAGAGCTTTGCGATAGGAATAAATAGCCTTCTCCCATTCCCCCTTTTTAGCCAAAGCCTTCCCTAAACTGTAGTGAGGTTTAGCAGCATTGAAATTAGCTCCCACACTCCAATAGGAATACTGATATCGCTTCCTATCCTGTTCCCCAGATTCCGAGTCAACCTTTGTTAATGTAACTGATTGAGGAGGTAAAAGTTCATGATTTTCCTGCGATAGATGCGGATAAATCTGAATGCTTATTTACTGGAAATGCAATAATTTTTGATTGGTTGCTCATCGCCTGTACCTGTTGTAATTTTACACCCGTAAATCCGCTTAATTTATGATTCCTGGTGTTGGCTAAGCTATCCGGAAAATTTCTAAACTTTTGCTAGTTTAATGGCGCGCTTGTAAGCCTCGATCGCCTCATCAATCTCACCTTTTTCTTGCAAAGCATCCCCTAATTTGTGGTGAAATTCCCAGATGTCTGGTTTCAACTCAATAGTTTTTTCATAACACCCGATCGCTTCATCCAACTGACCCCAACTGTCTAAGACATCCCCCAAACTTTGATAAGCTTGAGCCAAATTGGGATTTAATTCGATCGCTCTCCGATAACAGGCGATCGCATCTTCCCGCCGGTTGAGACTTGCCCAAGCTTTCCCCAAACCGTAATGAGACCCCTCGAAATTCGGGTTCAACTCTATGGCTGGCCGATAAGCCGCGATCGCATTCTCCCACTTACCCTGAACGCTCAAAACTTCCCCTAAATTGTGATAAGCATCCGCATAACTCGGCTGCAACTCAATCGCACGCTGGTAACAGGAAATTGCCCGCTCCAACTTGCCCAGCTCTAACAAAGTATTCCCCAGAGTAAAGTGTTCCTCAGCCGTTGCCCAGTTGATATCTAAAGTGAGAGCTTCATACCAGCAATTTGCCCCTAATTTTGGCTGACCAGACTGCAAAAATACCTGAGCTAAATTCCGGTAAGCCGATGCTAAACTCGGTTTAATTTCAATCGCTTTTCGGTAACAAGAAATTGACTTTTTCCACTGTTTTTGCTGAGCATAAAGACTGCCTAAATTGGCATGAACTTCAGCAAAATTCGGGTCAATTTCTAGGGCTTGAGCGTACCAATACCAGGCCGCATCTAGTTTGTCCATCGCTTGGGTAGCATTCCCCAAAATCTTGTAGGCAAGTGCCGCCGGAGGTTTCATTTCAATAGCTCGCTTGCACTCTGCGATCGCCTCCTCATATTTCCGCTGGTCGTAATAAGATTCTGCCTGTTTAATGTATGTTTCCGCATCGTAGCGAGGGACTATCTGCTCTGGTTTGCGATCGTTGCTATTGCCCTTTGCCGGCGCGGATGTGACAATTTCCGCAGATTTTGAATGACCGTTGCTGGGAGTATTTACCTGTGCTGCGGTGGTCAGAGAATTACCAGATTGATGATGATTTAGCAAACTATTTTTGTTAAGTTCCGCCACTCTTTGAAAACAGAGCGCAGCTTCATCTAACTTACCTTGCTGTTTCAACGCTTTCCCCATATTTTGATAAGCCCCAGCCCAGTTCGGCTTTAACTCGATCGCGCGGCGGTAACAAACGATCGCATGAGTAATTTGACCTTGCTTAAACAAACTGTTACCCAGTTTAAAATGTTGCTCTGGTGGCACTTTTTCCGGTGCCAAAGAATACGCTTCGTACCAGCACTCATTCGCCTCTTCCAGCTTACCGGCCTGCGTCCACACCCTAGCTAAATTACGGTAAGCTGGTGCTAGATTTGGTAGAATGGCGATCGCTTTTTGGTAGCAAGTAATTGCCGGCGACCACTGTTTGGTCAGGGCATACAAACTGCCAAGATTTACGTGGGTTTCCGCATCATTAGACTGAATCTTGACGGCTTTTTTATAGCAGTCTATCGCCCCTTCCATATTCCCTTGCGCTTGCAAAATCTTGCCACACAGTTTGTAAGCAGCCACCGCATCTGGTTGAATTTCAATAGCTCGCTTGCACTCAAGGATAGCCAGATCAAATTGTTTTTGAACGTAATAAGATTCTGCCTGTTGAATGCACGCATCAGCCGTTTCCTGTTTCCGAGAATCTGCCTCCAAACTGCTTTCAACAACTGTCAATTTAGACAAAATATCAGCCGATTTTTGAGGAATGGGGGCAGAATTCGTCGCAAGGGCGATCGCATTTAACTCTTGCGGTACAGTATCTATCGGTTCTGGCTGCTGCAACTGCACATTAGGTTTTTCAGCGGAGATTGTTGAACCGAGTTGCAAGGGATTAGTTGTAGGAATTTCCGAGGTTTGAGGTAACTCAGATCTACCATTTAAACCAAGAACTACTGTCTTGAACAAATCCCCAAAAATGTTAGCTGGACGTTCAATAACTTTTCGATAATTGGCAGTTTCTTCGTTTAATTTTTTTTGGGCTTTGAGAGCATTTCCTAAATGTTGGTAAGCCTCGTTTGAATTGGGGTTTAACTCAATAGCGTGGCAGTAACAGCGTATAGCCTGCGTTAGCTGATTTTGCCTCAAAAAGTTATCGCCTAGATGAATATGTTCTTCCGATGTTGCCTTGTCAGGCTCGATAGAATATGCTTTAAACCAGCACTCGTCAGCCTCCGACAACTGACCCATTTGCGTCCATACCCTAGCCAAATTTCGGTAAGTTGATGCTAAATTGGGCTGAAGGGCGATCGCTTTTTGGTAACACGCAATGGCGGGCTGCCACTGTTGTTCCTGAGCATAAAGCGTCCCCAAATTAGTATAAGCTTCAGCAAAATCAGGATCGATTTCAATAGCCTTAGCGTACCATTTTTTCGCCTCATCTACCTTGCCTTGAGCTTGCCTAGCATTACCCCAAATTTTATACGCCCTCGCATCTGGTTTAACTTTGATAACTCGCTGACAAGCCGCCGCCGCCAGCTCAAATTTCCTTTGAGCATAAAATGCTTCTGCACCTTGAATGTAGACTTCAATATCATCAATATCGCAGGTAAAAACAGCGGGTTCAATATTAGTTTTTTGGGGTTCTTTTACCTGCACAGATGTTGATTTTTGATAACAGACTAAAGCCCGCTCCCAATTTTTCTCTTGGGCGTATAAGGTAGCAAGATTGGTATAAACTTCTGCAAAATCTGGCTGAATTTCCAAAGCTTTACTATACCAATGCTTTGCCTTAGCTAAATTGCCTTGTACTTGACTAGCCTTGCCCAAAGTTTTGTAAGCTGGTGCAAAATCAGGTTTCTGCTCCAGGGCTTGCGAGCAAGCAGCGATAGCATCATCTAACTTGCCTTGTTCCAAATAAAAATCTGCTCGTTTTTGGAAATAATCTGCTGATTCTTGGTTCATAATAGAGATCGGGTTTTTAGGGTTTTCAAGCACAATTAAATTTAGGGGCTTCTTTGAGGGAAGGAGATTAATTTTTCCCATCATTTTTTTGAGGGATTTCAAATTCACTAAAAGATCTTCAGTCAATGGGTTTTGATACATTAACTCTCGAATCGGAGCACAGTTAAAGCTCTCCCCTGTTACATAATAATGTTCAAGATTTAGCTGCTGGCTGATGGCCCAGTAGTAATGTCTGATATAATTGGGCGACACCAGCTCAATTACCTTAGTTCCCGGTTCACAAAACATAATATTTGTTAAACCGCTGCCGTGGGGCGAAACAATGACTTTTGCACGAGCAAATAAGGCTATTTGCTCATCCAAATTCATAGATTCTAATAACACTGAAACAAAGCCAAATCCGCTTAAAATTTCTATGACATTTTCTTCATTTATGACTCGCCGATAGCTGCATTTGCTGCGACTGATATAGATGCGCTCTGGGTAAGATTTGCGATCGCCTACGGAAACACCTGTTTGACTTAAGTTTTTTGCGTGATTAGATAGATTTTGAATCCCGGATAAAACTGTTTTTGTGGTATAATTATGCAAGTCGTGTTTATGAGAAAAGTCTTTGAAAAAAACCTGCCTCAGAAACTTCAGCCCTCGCGGCGACAACCAGCCCAGATATCCAGGAAAAGAGGGAACAATTAATTGTTTGGCTTGGATGTAGGGATGGCGATCGCTTTCTATGATTTTAGATTCAGGAATGCCCAAAGCTTTCAGAGTTTCTCGCTGAAAAGACTGCTGACAGCTATTCACCAAAAACCAATCAATCTCTTCCAGATTCACAGCGCTGCTGAGCATAATTTCTACTCTAGGTAGGATATCTACCATCCAGTGAAAATAGACATTTCCTGATAGTCCAGCTAATACCGCCACCTGGCCATCTATTTGTTCTAAAGGTGGCAATTCTTCCGATTCTAAATTCAGAAATCTGTGTTGAGTAGAATGTTGATTTTCACATCCAGGTAACTCACCCGGATATTCGCGGGAAAGTTCAGGTAAAAGTTGATTGTCCTGATTAATAATAGCGATCGCATTGCAAATCATCCAAGAATTTTTCTGCGGTACAACCCAAGCCCTGCCATTTGGCAATTTAGCTACAAAGGTTTCCGGTGAATCAACAGCAGTCTCTTTCTGCTGAGAACAAAAATATACGCCATCACCTAAGTGTATAGGCTCAAACTGTCGGAAAATTCCCTTGAGGCACCGCTGACAATCTAAACCCTGACATTCCGATTTTTGCTTTTCATTCCCGTTAACAAGCAGGGCTTTTTTATTCTCTCGTAGGGGCGGTGCCCCCGTGCCCGCCCCGATCTCTGAAATAACCGATTTTTCGTCGGTGGGGGGGTAGGCACGGGGAGTAGGGGTCGCACTACCCCTACCAAAATCCTCGTTTTCCTGAGAATGAATCAATTTCTGCTGTTTTTTCAATACAGCCTGCAACTGCTCGGAAATATCCGAGCGATCGCCTGCAATTGCCAGCGCCATGTGGTAAACTATAATCGCTGCCGGAAATCGTTTCTGCTTCGCCAAGCAATTTGCCAACCGCAAGTAAATATCCACATTATGAGGCTGAATTTGTAACGCTTTTTGGTAATAACTTTCCGCCTGTTTGTACCCGCCATACTCAGCCAAGACATTTCCTAAATGAAAATAAGTCTGTACTAAATGCTCGTAAATTACGGCAAGTGGTAATTGGTTTGTAGTTAGTGCTTTAATAAACCGAGCACAAGCTACTTTAGCCCGATCGAGTCGATCGTTTTCAACTAATAAACTTGCCCGATCGCAAAAATCATCCACAAACTCGCTTTGCAGAGCAATAGCATTTTGAAAACAGACCATTGCCTCAGCTAGCTTCCCTTGTGCCATCAGGGAAAAAGCCCGATCGCTGTATGCTGAAACATGATTGGGCTGTTTGCTAATCACCTGTTCAAAACATTCTCCTGCAAAAGCGTGCAGCCCCAGTCTTTGAAATGCTTTGCCCAAATTATGACGAGCGATAACTAACTCTGGCTGCAACTCGATCGCCCGACGGTAAAGCGCGATCGCCTCCTCTGGCTTCTTCTGTTCCAACAGAGCAATACCTAAATTATTGTACAGAGTAGCATCACCGGGTGCCACAACTATTCCCGCTTGAAAAACCTGAATTGCCTGGTCAAATTTGCCCGACTGTACCAGAATGCAGCCCCAATTACTATAGGCATTAATTGCGTAGGGCAAAAATTCTTTTGAGGGCGGTGTCGAAGCCACCCCTACAAGAACCTTGAACTCTTGTGGAACGGGCATCTTGCCCGTTCCTGAGAATGGTGTCCGATGTGCTTTTTTCGAGCTTTTTGCCCAGCAGCGTATCGCTTGCTGGTAACTGTGAATCGCCGCTTCTATCTTGCCTTGCTGTTGAAAAGCAACTCCTATATTATAGAGAGCTTTAACGTCATCTGGGTTCACAGCAAGGGCCTGCTGGTAGCTGCTAATCGCCCCTGTGAAATCCCCCTGCTCTTGCAGAACTCTACCCAAATTTTGTTGTAGTTCTGGGCTATTTTTTCCTAATGCCAGTGCTTGTTGGTAGTGAAAAGCAGCATCTTCTATCCTTCCCGTGCGATCGCACAGCAAACCCATTTTGGCAAAAGCTTCTACTAAATTGAAATCTGGTTCCGTCCTTTGGGTGCTGAGCATACTTAAACTACTGATTTGACAAGGTAAGTTCTCAAAAAAAATTGAGAGTGGAAGAGGCGTTATGGAATAGGTAATGGCTGCAATTCGGCTGCTTTTAATTAGAATATCCGTCCTGGATCTATTACCAATTAGCAATTAGCAATTACTATTTAATTAATGGTATAGCCACCGGAAATTGAGTAGAAATCTAGATGATTTCAAAGTTATTCGATCCAAGATTTAGGTTATTACCTACTTGAGCGACGATCGACACTTGACCGTTTTGATTGCGGTAGTACAGCGAACCGTCAACCGGGTTGTAGATGAGATTAGCCGCGCCTGTCACCCCAGGAGCGTTGGGATTGAAATTGGGGACGGTAATAAATTGGTTCCCAGTTAAATTGCCCGGTATTAAAGCATTAAAAACAGCTTTGTCAAGCTGTATTTTATCTTCTGTAGGATTAAAGTCGGTCAGCGTATCCATATTATCTATGCCGAGGAACTCGAAGCGGAATGTATCCGCCCCGGCACCACCTGTGAGGGTGTCATTTCCTCGATCGCCAGAAAGAATGTCGTTGCCAGCATCACCCATAACGAGATCGTTGCCTTTACCGCCGAACAAAATATCGTTGCCATCGCCGCCTCTTACGGTGTCATTTCCTAAGTTGCCGCTTACGAAATCATCCCCAGCGCCGCCAAATACCCAGTCGTCGCCTTTACCGCCGAAGATAGAGTCGTTGCCTTTGCCACCCACGACGACATCATGGCCCTTCCCTCCAAAAAGGGTATCGTTGCCTTTACCGCCGTCGAGGAAGTCATTGCCGCTATCGCCATAGATGATGTCATCGCCCTCCTCGCCATAAAGAACGTCATCGCATTTACCGCCGAACACGGTATCGTTGCCAGCGCCAGCTCTAACGTAATCCTCCCCCTGGTTGCCTTCGATATAGTCGTTGCCGTCGCCGCCAGAGAGGATGTCGTTGCCGCGATCGCCGTAAAGGACATCATTGCCAGCATTGCCATCAACGATGTCATTGCCTTTACCGCCCATGACAGTATCATCGTTTTCGCCTCCAGAAAGCGTATCTTGTCCCTGGTTGCCTTGGATGACATCATTGCCACCGCCTCCACCAACGAGGTCGTTACCCCCTAGAGCAGCCAATTCTTCATCTTGGTTGGTGCCATAGGCAATGTCGTCCAAAGGAGTGAGGTTAAGTCGCGGGATACCGGGTCTAGTGGTGGGTCTGAGCTCACCGGAGCCTGTGATAATCAAACCATCACAGTCATCCGGGCCTGTACTGTGTGGTGGACTAGGAATTACGATTTGAGACATGGTAAATCCTTTGTTGAGGATAGTGATGTATGTGCAGTATCTGCACCCTAACGAGATGACAAACCAGCTAAAGAAAGCAATCAATCAAGCTTTTAAGCAAATTGACCTAGAAATTGCAAATGATTGACAGGCCGATCGATCGTCAGTCAAGTTGCCGCCTGTCAGTTCGCCCGCCCGATCGACCCAACTACTAAGACAGCATTCAGTGGAAAGCTTTGGGGTTGGGTAGCATTTGTTACTTTGGACCCTAGCCAGTCATCTTGGATTGGGGAAGATCGATCGGGAGTATCTATATCTCTGGTCAGATTTACTAGCAAAAGTCCTGATGTCCGGAATAGCTTTGCGTGATATTACTGACTAACTGAAGGGTGACATAAAAGGAACAAAAGTACAGGGAATTGCGTCGCAGCGCAGCCCGCCCTTGTGGGTTTCTAAACAGCGTAAAATTCTCACCTTTAATTAGGGCGACCTACTTCACAAATCCATCTTTTGTGCAGATAGAAATTCTCACTCAAATCACTCAAATAATGAGAAACTAATATTAGCGTTACCCTTTTTTGAGCGATGACCAACCGGATTTTAATTATTGGAGGGCGGGGACGAATTGGCACAAGCGTTGCCCAAGATATTCTCACCCATACCGACGCAGAAATTACTGTGACTGGGCGTGATTCTGAAGGCTCTATTCCGCCTGGACTTCCGCCGGATCGGGTGCAATATCTGGCTTTAAACTTAGCGGACAGTGCAGCTCTGGAAGAAGCAGTTTCATCCTCTAACCTTGTCGTCCACACTGCCGGGCCTTTTCATTACCGAGATGCTAGCGTGCTGAAAACTTCCATAGAAGCAGGTGTTAATTATACCGATGTCAGCGACAGCCGCCGTTTTACTAGCAGGGCTTTAGCATACCGCGAATTAGCCAAGAAAGCGGGTGTTACTGCTATTGTTAATACGGGAATTTTTCCGGGAGTTTCTAACAGCATGGTACGCCGAGATGTCGAGCATTTAGATACAGCAGAACACATCCATTTGAGTTATGTAGTCGGAGGTTCTGGCGGTGCTGGTGTCACCGTAATGAGAACGACTTTTTTAGGTTTGCAAACGCCTTTTGATGTTTGGATTGATGGCAAGTGGCAGCAGGTAAAACCCTACAGCGATCGCGAAACAATTGAATTTCCCCAACCCTACGGCAAAACAGGGGTTTACTGGTTCGATATGCCGGAAGCAATCACTTTGCCGGAAACTTTCCCAGTCAAAACAGTGATTACTAAATTCGGCACTTTTCCTGACCTTTACAATCATCTTACCTGGTTTGTTGCTAAGTATTGGCCGGCTAGCTGGCTCAAAAATAAAGGAGTTATTGAATTTCTCTCCTATGTCAGTTATGGGATGACCGGTGTTAGCAATAATTTTAGTGGGGTTGGGGTGGCGGTGCGATCGCAAGTAACCGGCCTCAAAAATGGCAAACCAGCTCAAGTTTGCTCGATCGCCCTACACGACAATGCTGCCGCCGCTACTGGCATCGGTACTGGCAGCATCGCTCAATTAATCTTAGAAGGCAAACTGACAAAACCGGGCGTTTGGTCGGTAGAACAGGCTCTTTCTACGGAGCTATTTGAACGATCGATGCAGAGTCGCCACCTCAAAATCGATCGAGTTTGATGCCGTTAATCTATCTTCAGGTAGAAGTCTGTATAGCAATCAGCGTCTTAATATAAGCCCTAGCACAATAACTATCTCTTAAAATACGAGGAGAAATTGACATGAAGCGGGTTTTAAAAGCTCTGGGACAAACATTAAGTCGCTGCATTTTTCTGGGCTGTATGCTGACTTTAATTGGTTTAGCTGTAGTACCCAGTCAGGCTGCTCGCGCAGCAGGTCAATATAACAGTCAAGCGCAGCAGGGAGCTAAAATTACCGACCCCGCAGAAAATTTCGAGGATTTGAATCCCCAAGAAGCTTACGAAGAAATAGTCAAAAGCGCTCAAAATCCTGCAAAGGTAGAGAAGGTTTACGAAGAAAGCTTACAGGAGTACAAAGCAGAGCATCCACAAGAAAGTTTAGTGGAAAAAGCTGAAGATTTCATCGAAAAAGTAACGGGGAATGAATAAATTAACATATTTCTATCTAACTCAAATTGCTAGGAATAGGGCCTAGGGAATAGGGCATGGGGAATAGGGAAACCCCACAATAAATGTCGCTTTTAGGCGAAGTCTAGATCCCCCTAAATCCCCCTTAATCAGGGAGTAGGGTGTGAGTAGGGGTTGACTTTGAGAAATACTCTTGTCCCTTCCGAGTGTAGGGGCGGTGCCAAGAGTGCCCGCCCTCCTTAGGGGGATCGCGCAGTTCGATACAAACAAGAAAGACTGTCGGTTTGACGTCAGGTTGTCACCAATGGGCAGAGCCTGGGAACGAGTAGAACCCCCCTTAAGGAAGATGAATAAATAGCAATTTTTCAAGTAAATTTAGTGATAGTTACAGTTAAATGAAAAGCCCAAAAATATCATGGCAAATAAAAAAAAATCCGTGAAGGAATCTGATGCCAACATTGACCCGATTTCCGGGGAAACGGGGGCACATCCAGTGGGAACGGGTATCGGTGCGGCGAGTGCGGGTGCTGCGGGTGCTGCGATCGGCGGTGCTGTGGGGGGACCCGTGGGAGCAGTTGTGGGGGCTGTTGTAGGCGCGTTTAGCGGTGGTTTGGCTGGTAAAGGTGTAGCAGAGGCGATCGACCCTACAGTAGAAGATGCTTACTGGCAAAACAACTACACCTCTAGTTCTTACGCAGATCCGGGCGCGACATACGAAGACTATGAGCCTGCATACCGCACTGGCTATGAGGGATACAGCCGCTACTCCGCTACTGGTAAGAGCTTCAACGAGCTTGAAGACGATTTGCAGCGCGACTACGAAATCAATCGCGGTAAGTCTAATGTGCAGTGGGAAAAAGCTAAGCACGCCGCCCAGGACGCTTGGAATCGCGTTGAACGCGCTATTCCTGGAGACATAGACAAAGACGGCCGCTAAGGGCGATCGCGAATATTGCGGTTTTTCTGTTGATATCAGGCACAATTTTCAACAGGAATTTGGCGAAATTATTCGGGTTTAAAACCCCTCTCTGTTTCGGGGAGGGGTCTTTTTTAAGCTCAGTTAAAAGTTTTTCAGCATCGGAATTGATATCAGATCAATTCCGCTCTTCATCGAAAATATTCATCTCTCTCTGATCTCCCTCTGCGTTCTCTGCGTTCTAGAAAGGTTAAATCATTCCGATGCAACCAAAATTGATATGATGCTGGATTTGAAATTGACACTTTTTGACACAATTAGCCTTACAATTAAACTAATTCAGGACCGATCGTTCAAAATAGGTATAAATTGTGGAAGAAATATTGGCACAAGCTTGGACTCTCAAGCAAAATTTAATTGACTTTGTACTGGAATCTGAGGGAGAATTGGCCGTAGCTTTGGAAGCTTATGTAGCCGATCGCTCTTCGCGGGATCGCTATGATATTGCTCAGCAAAATCAAATAATTGACAGTTTTACCGTTGAAGGCAAAGTCGGAGATAAAATCCCGATCGACCTTTTTATCGCAAGTCAGCCAGATTTAACCGAGAGCGATCGCAACTTGCTAGAAAGTTGGCGACACAGGAGCTTTACTGGTTTATTTGAAATCACTCAAATTTCCCCAGAGGGCTTCGATCTAACCAACTGGCTCACCAACAAACAATACGCAGTCAAACCCAACAGTCCTAATTTTCTGCAAGAAATGTCTCGGTTTAAGTTAGGAGAAATTTTGCTAACTCGCATTGCTCCTCTCACCGATAACTGCTGGATATTATCGGGTCCTCCCATACCGATGGGGAAATTGGGCAAGCCGAAATTGGCAGTTGCGATCGGCAATTTCAAGCAGAATCACAAAAAATCTCTGTACAGCGATGCGCCGGAATTGTTAGAGCAGGCTTGGCAGTCGGTAGAACAGTATCATGTAGATTTTACCGAATTTTTTGACAGCGATGAAGTGACGCTATCGGGATATCATCTGAATAAAAAAATTGCAGAATTTCAGGAATTCATCACTAAAAAACGCTTAGCTGATGCAGGCTTTGATGAAACTAAATCTCTCGCCCAGATAGTTGAAGATGCTGGAGTCGATGCTGAAGAAATTAAAGCAGCCGCAATCGCAGCCAGCGGTGCAGATCCCTCTTCAGTTGACGTAGCGATCGACAGTAACTCAAAAATGGTAATGCCTAAAGCTGAGTTGCCCGATCGCTTCAAGAAAGCCGAACAGGTGACAGCACTTTCTCATCCGCGCTGGGGCCAAACGTTTTTGTCTACCTACACTCAATTCACCGCCATGCTAGCAGCAGAAGACTGTCTAAGCATTCCCGGTGCCGAAAAACTGGTTCGCAACTATTTAGAAGATCCGGCAATTAATGCCTGGATTTGGCAGCGGTTAGCTAAAGTTGATCCAGCTAAACTAGAACAAGTTTTGCAAACAGTATTGGAACGGCCTGATTTTCAGATCCATCGGGATTTAGATGCGCTGCTGCTGGAATTTAACAAACCTTTAGAACCCGAATTGCCGGAAATTGCGAGCGTTCCTTTACACTTGCACAATTTATTTCAGGAAGCTTTAGGCGAAGTCAATAAGTCAAAGTCTAAGCCGCAGGATAAAAAGAAAAGCTCTAAGGGTTTTAAATCCTAACCTCCTTTGCGCTTGTCGGTATCGAGATTTCTGCACGGAGGCGTAAGATCACTTAGTCTGACGGCTTGATTGCTGGCAGTATCAGGATAGTTTCGGAGATTTCAGCAGCAAACGGAATGCAGGAAAATATCGGCTCGTTGCAATCCCGCAGAGATCGACTAGAGCCATTTTGGGCGCGTTATGTCAAGCTTCCTCACATCATCAAAAAGTGAATCTGTAGGGTGCGCCTCGGCGCACCTTACCGCTACCAAAATAATTCTAATCTTCGAGCCGAACAGCCATCCGTTGCAGCGGCAAACTGAGGATGCTCGAAACAGTCAACAAGTAAGAAAGCACAGTGCTCAACTTCAGACTCAGCAACAGCCAGCTCTCCTCCGGCCGATGAAGTTTTAGCCCCGCAACAGAGATGCAGTAAACTATCCAGTAAATAAAGCTCATCTCGATCGGGATTTCTTCGCTTAAAGTTCGCGCGTGCGAAGCTATCCCGTAGGGAATCGTCCGTTGGCTGCGAGTTGCGATCGCACAACAGGACTAGACCGGCAAGAGAAGCCATAAAAGAAACCATAACGAGATAGTCATGCCAGTTAAGAGCAACCATTTTAAAATTTCCTTGTTATCCTAATTTTTAGCATCAAACATTAGTCTAAAGGATATGTTTTCCCAGTCAAAGCAATAGTTACAAATTGACACAGCCGCAGTTACAAATCTCAATGAACAATAATCGCGATCGGCAGCCACACCGTTTAGTCAGCCGAAAAGGACAATTCACCCTGAATGTTGTCAGGCTAGGCCTACCTCGCCTGCATTTCGCCGACCTTTACCACTGGTTGCTAACTCTTTCTTGACCTGGATTTTTTACTTTAATTAGTCTGCTGTATGTCATCACAAATTCTTTATTTGCCTTAGCTTATTTAGCGGGAGGAGATTGCATCGCCAATGCTAGACCCGGTTCCTTCAAAGATGCCTTTTATTTCAGCGTGCAAACAATGGCGACGATCGGCTACGGTTCCATGTATCCGCGCACGGATTATGCTAATATAATAGTTGCTATCCAAGCGCTTTTTGGTCTATGGGGAGTGGCGATGGTGACGGGACTTGCCTTTGCTAGATTTTCCAAGCCGACAGCTAGAGTTATATTCAGCCGCGTCGCTGTTATCGCTCCTTTCAACGGCGTTCCAACTCTCATGTACCGCACAGCAAATCAGCGCTTCAATCAAATTTTAGAAGCGCAGCAACGAGCTACTTTAATTCGCGATGAGGTAACACTTGAAGGAGAAGTAATGCGCCGTTTTTACGACTTAGAATTACTGCGGAGTCAATCACCTATTTTTGCACTAACTTGGACGGTTATGCACGCAATAGATGAGAACAGTCCTCTGTACAAACTTACTGCAAAAGACTTGGTAGAGCAGCAAGCGGAGATTGTCATTACCTTAACGGGACTTGACGAAACCGTTTCGCAAACAATTCACGCCCGCCATTCTTTCGTAGCATCAGAAATTTTGTGGGATCTGCGGTTTGTAGATATTATATCCAGAACGCCCGCAGGAAAACGGGTAGTTGACTACACTCGCTTTCACGAAGTGAAGCCTCTGGAATCAAACTTTTGATTGAGCCAGTGCTACAATACCTGTATGGCAACACAAGTTAATATTTATGAACTCAATAACTGTGAATATGACACTGAAAGAATTGCAACCGCAACTCCTGGCTTTAACTCCCGAAGAAAAGGCTCAAGCTATACAATTACTATCTCAAAGTTTAAGCAACATTTGGCCGGGAATTCAAAAGACTCCCGGCTTGTGCGGCGGCGATGCTTGTATCAGACAAACGCGAATTCCTGTTTGGGTGCTGGTGAATGCTAGCCGTTTAGGTATTTCTGAAGCTCAACTCCTAGAAGACTATCCGACTCTGCGTGCCGCTGACTTGGCGAATGCTTTTAGTTATGCTGAGGCCTATCCTGATGAGATTGAAACAGCAATTCTAGAAAATGAGGAAGATTGAAAAGTGGCGCGTTTTTATGCAGATGAACAATACCCCAAGCGGGTTGTGGAATTGCTGAGGAATTTAGGTCACGATGTCCTTACCGTACAGGAAGCAGGAAATGCTAATCAAAAAATTCCTGATGAAGAAGTGTTAGCTTTTGCATTGAGTATTGACCGCGCTATTTTAACGCTCAATCGCCGTGATTTTATCAGGTTGCATACATTACAACCAGACCATGCTGGTATCATTGTTTGTAAAGATGATTCAAATAGGGAGCGGCTGGCTGTACGCATTAATCAAGCTATTTATAATCTGGAAACATTGAGAAGTTTACTGATTCGAGTTAACCGTCCTTCGGAGTGAGTATAAGTGATAGAATACCCCTGGTCTGGAATTCAAAAGACTCCCGGCGTCATGGGCGGTGAAGCCTGTATCCGAAAAACGCGGATTCCTGTTTGGCTGTTGGTGAGTTATCGCCGTCAAGGTGCCACCGATGCTCATATTTTAGAAGGTCATCCCGATCTGAGTGCAGCAGATTTGGTGAATGCTTTTAGTTATGCTGAGGCCTATCCTGATGAGATTGAAACAGCAATTCTAGAACAAGAAGAGGCATAAATTGTGGCGCGTCTTTATGCAGATTAATAACAATACTCGTTTCCTGTTGTATTTTCTCTCTTTATTGTGTTTCTTCCTCTGTAAAAATAGGAGGCCACAATTCAGAAACTGGCAATTCCCAACCAGAAACAAGTTCTGGTATAGTTAAGATATCCCCATTTTGTAAAATTTGTGGTTCGCCAGAAGAGCGATAAATTGTAACTGTTTCTTCATCAGGATCGATCAGAATTCCCACAATCGCTCCGAGTTCAATAAATTTCAGAATCTTGGTTTCGATCGGCTTAATGCGATCGCTCTGAGATTTAATCTCTACCACCAAATCGGGGACAAGTTGTCCGAAATAACGCGGACTTTGACGCAATCGTGCGGCGCGCACAAAAGAAACATCGGGTGCTTTTAGGTTAGCATCTGGCATGATGAAACCGCCTGCGGAGTCAAAAACTCGTCCGAGACGGCGGGGATTTATCCAAGCGAAAAGAAAGGCGATGAGACGGCTGCTGATTTCGCTGGATACGATGTCTGATGGGCCCATAATTAAAATCCTCCCGTCTTCTAGTTCAATTTGGTAATCTAAACCAGCTTCGGAAAAAGCGGTTTGAACTTGCTCTACATCTTTGACAGTCATCGTTGACATAGGATTTTTCTCCCGTTATGAGCTGATATTTCATTTTAGCACGATCGCCATTTTCAACCTACTGGATTTGCGGGAGCATAAACGATGGGATAATATAGTTTACAATTGGATCGGAATGATTTAACCGCAGAGAGCGCAGAGGACACAGAGTCAGAGAAGAGAGATGTGAATAATTTCGATACCAGCGGATTTGATATAACTAACACAAAAAAAAATATGAAAATTAACCCGACTCGAATGCAATCGGTACAGTCGCCAATTATTCCTGTTATTGGTGAACTAATCAGTCAAAATCCGGGAACCATATCATTAGGACAAGGCGTGGTTTCTTACAATCCGCCACCACAATCTTTTGCAAAAATTCCCGAATTTCTCGCAAATCCCGAAAATCACAAATACAAAGCAGTCGAAGGAATTCCGCCTTTACTCGATTTAATTTCAGCCAAACTTAAAGCAGATAACAACATAGAAATTAATAGTAAAAACTCCATTGTTGTTACTGCTGGCAGCAATATGGGTTTTATCAATGCCATTCTTGCTATCACTTCGGCGGGGGATGAAATTATTATTCAATCGCCTTATTACTTCAACCATGAAATGGCGATTTTCATGGCAAATTGCCGTCCCGTAATCGTAGAAACTGACGAAAATTATCAACTCAATCCCGATGCAATAAAAAAAGCAATTACCGACAAAACGCGAGGGATTGTCACCATTTCACCAAACAACCCAACCGGCGTAGTTTATACTCCCGAAGCACTCCGGGAAGTGAACGAAATCTGCCGCCAACACAACATCTATCATATCAGCGATGAAGCCTACGAATATTTTACTTATGACGGCGTTAAACACTTTTCCCCCGCAGCTTTTTCTCATAGCAACGAACACACAATTTCCCTATTTACTCTCTCCAAAGCCTACGGTTTTGCTAGTTGGCGGATTGGGTATATGGTAATACCAGAACATTTGCTAGATTCAGTGAGGAAAATTCAAGATACAATCCTAATTTGTCCGCCAGTAATTTCGCAATATGCAGCCTTGGGAGCCTTGCAAGTTGGGCGAGAATACTGCGATAATCATGTAAGGGCGATCGCCTCTGTGCGACAACTTGTCTTAAATGAACTAAACACCTTGCAAAACTTGTGTACAATTTCCCCAGCCTGCGGAGCTTTCTACTTTTTCTTGAAAGTTGACACACAACTCGATACAATGGAATTAGTAGAAAAATTAATTCGCGAATATCAAGTGGCTGTGCTTCCCGGTACAACTTTCGGCATGGATCATGGCTGCTATTTGCGAGTCGCCTACGGTGCTCTGGAACTTGAAACCTGCGCCGCAGGAATTAGCAGATTAGTTAAAGGTTTGAAGACAATTTTAGGAGCTTAAAAAATGGTTGCTGCCAATTTGAATCCAACTAGAAATTCTGAGCAATTAACTAAATTAAAAATTGCTGAATTGCGACTTTTGATGCTTAATTATGACTTAGATTGCTATTTCGTCCCAGCCGTTGACGAACACTTAAATTTATCAGTACCAGAAGCTAAGCAGCGGCGAGCTTGGATTAGTGGGTTTACCGGTTCCGCTGGCGATTTCTTGGTTGGTAAAAATTCGGCTTGGTTGTTTGTGGATTCCCGCTACTACGAACAAGCAGAATTGCAAGTTGATTCTGCACTCATCCAAATATCGAAACTCGGTTTGGAAGGAAATCTTAATTTCATTGAAACTTTAGAAAAGCTGGCTGTAGAATCTGCACCAAGTCAAACTAAATTGCGTTTAGGTTTCGATCCGTTTACTCTGTCTGTTGAGCAATATCAGAGTTGGGTGAAGAAATTTGCTACTGCTGGAATTGAACTCATACCAATATCTGAGAATTTAGCCGACAAAGTTCGTTGGCGAAGCCCTCGCAGAGGATCGCACAATCTAGCAAAAACATCGGAAACCTTACCTGCGATCGATGAATCTCCCATATTTAGTCTACCTGTATCCCTGACAGGAGAAAGCGCAGCCGAAAAATTAGCCAGAGTCAGGGAAGCGATGCAAAAAGCTAACATCGATGTGCTTCCGATTACCAACCTCAATCAAATAGCATGGTTGTTCAATCTCCGGGGTTCGGATATTCCCAACATTCCGATTTTTATCTCCTATGCAATTGTCACGCCCGATGCAGCTTTTCTGTTTACCAACCCGGAAAGAGTTTCACCAGAAATTCAGCAAGATTTACACAACTGCGCGACTCTGCTTCCCTACGCAAAATATCCCGAAACCTTGCAAGATTGCGTATCTCAACCCAAACAAATTCGGGTGCTTTTAGATCCAAAACACACTACAGCAGGCACGCATCAGTTAATAATCGATCGCCAATCTGCAACTGAGAGTAATATTGAAATAGTCTTTGAAGCAAATCCCATCGAAGGGATGAAAGCTCGAAAAAACCCAGTAGAAATCGAGCAGATGAAATCCGCCAACTTCAAAGCAAGTAAAGCCAAAACTTTTACCTTAAAGTGGTTGACAGAACAGTTAGAAAATGGTAATATATTGACAGAATTTGATGTCAAAGAAACCGTCGAAAGATTTTATCAGGAAGAAACAGACTTTCAGACTTTAAGTTTTAGAACGATCGCCGGTGCGGGAGTAAATAGCTCGATCGTCCATTACGGAACCCCAAGCCCTGAAATCACGTTAAAACCGGGGGAATTCCTGTTACTGGATTCAGGATCGCAATATTTGGGAGGTACAACCGATGATACTAGAACTGTGATTATAGGGGAACCAACGGCGCTACAAATCGAACACTACACGACAGTTTTAATCGCACATATTAGCTGTGCAATGCAGCAATTTCCCAAGGGAACAATGGGAGTGCAATTAGATGCGATCGCCCGATCGATATTATGGCAAGAACAGCTAGACTACGGACACGGTACTGGGCACGGAGTCGGGGCATTTTTAGCCGTTCACGAAGGGCCAAACGGCATCAGCAAATCGGTGCAATATGCCCTAGAACCGGGAATGGTAACTAGCATAGAACCGGGATATTATCAACCGGGATGGGGCGGAATTCGGATCGAAAATCTCTATGTTGTCATAGAAATGCCGTCAAAGAATGATACAGTTTGGTACGGATTTGAACCGTTGACGTATATTCCGTTTGACCGAAAGTTGATTAATGCCGATCGCCTGTCAAAGACTCAACTCGCATGGTTAAATAATTATCATGGTGCTGTAGTCGAGAAATTGGGAAGTGCGATCGATTCAGCAACCCTGGAGTGGTTGAAAACAGTCGCCGCACCTTGTGTGAACTAAGTTAAGCTGAAAAACAAAAAACCTAAATCCCCGATTTCTCTAAAAAATCGGGGATTTAAGATCAAAATATTTAGAGTAAAGCTGGTGACAGGATTTGAACCTGCGACAGGCTGATTACAAATCAGCTACTCTACCAACTGAGTTACACCAGCAACAAAAACAAATATAGCAAACATATAGTCATTAGCGCAACCCCCCCAGCAAAGTTTTTTTTCAAAATCCCCCAAAAGCCCTCACCGCAAGGGCAAAACCGGAATTATCCTCGTCTGAGCAACTGCCCAATGCCCAATGTTGTCAACTTAACTTCAAGCCCAATCACAGACTGCTGTTTGACTATTAAGGCCAGATCCCCCCGCATTCTTGCCCCCTACTCCCCCTTAAGAAGGGGAGTAGGGGAGTAGGGGGTGTGGGACAAGAATCCGCTCAAAGTCCCCCTTCTTAAGGGGGATTTAGGGGGATCTAGACTTAGCTAAAAGCGAGATTTATCAATGGTTTTAGGCTTAAGTTGACACCACTGCCCAATGACTAATGACTAATGACTAATGACTAATGACTTAATCACAGCGCCAAATCTTAATCGTCTCATCCGCACTACCACTGACAAGTATATTGCCCAAAGGGGCGATCGCCACCGAATACACCGTACCCAAATGCCCCTTAAGAGTGCTCAACAACTCCCCCGTCAACAAATTCCAAATCTTAATCGTATTATCATCGCAGCCACTAGCCAAAGTCAAACCATCCAGACTAATAGCAACCGAATCTCCCCGACTCACATAATTCTGCAAAATATGCACAGCCTCATTAGTTCCTAAACTCGTCACACCATTTTCCCGGCTAGAATTAGAATTTAAAATCCGCAACAAACTGCCCGTCTGCAAATTCCGCAACTTAATCGTATAATCATTACTTACGCTAGCAAGAATCTTGCCATCCGGCCCGATCGCCACAGAATTCACCCCAACATTCAACCCCGAAAGAGTCCGCAGCAACTTACCACTTTCCACATCCCAAACCTTACTCGTCGCATCCGAACTCCCGCTAGCCAAAATTTTACCATCCGGGCTAAAAACCACCGCATTCACATTATCCGAATGACCCCTCAAAGTCCGCAGCAACTCCCCCGTCCGCAAATTCCAAAGCTTAATAGTATTATCAGCCCCACCACAGCTAGCAATTCCCAGCCCATTCGGGCTAATCGCCACCGAATTCACCTCCATAGAATGTCCCGGAAAAGTACACAGCAACTCCCCACTATGCAAATTCCAAAACTTAATTGTTTCGTCCGAACTGCCGCTGGCTAGCATTTGCCCATCGCCACTAATAGCCACCGAATTTACCCGATCCGAATGTCCAGTCAGAGTGCTAATTAATTCCCCTGTTTCTAACTTCCAAATTTTAATAGTTTTATCCCAACTACCGCTAGCCAAAATTTTCCCATCAGGACTAATCGCCAGAGAATTAACAAACGATGAATGTCCCGGCAGGGTATGCACGCACCGCCATTTATGATTTTTAAACTTATAAGCTAATTCCTTTGCCCGCCGCGATGCCGCCGAGGCCTCTTCTCTACGTTTGAGTTCAGCCTCCTCCAAACGCTTGCGTTCCGCCTTAGCTTTAGCTTCTCGAAGTGCCAGCCGCCGCATCTCCCCCTGATAGGCTATGCGCTGCTGTTGCTGAATCTCTTTGAGAGTTTCAATGTATGGTAATTCCCAATCTTGAGAAAACCATTCTTGAGCAAATTCAGCCTTTAAATTAAATAGCTGAGGTTCGTGAGTAAAATCAATATTAAGATAATACAAATCAGCTAAAAACGCAGCCAATAACTTGTGAATCGTCACAATTATCTGCCGAATAATCCGCAGGCTTACCTTTTCATCTTTTCCCTCCGCCTCCAACTGATGGTAAACTTCTTCCCAATTCCAAGGATGCATCGCAACTAAAGAAACACTTTGATTGATAACTCCCCAAAACCCCACATGAAAATTTACTTCATAATCGCTGATATCGCTATACAATATAGCTGTCGGCACGGGAGACAACACAGTCTGTAACCGCTCCACATCAATATCAGAAATCGGCTTTTTGAAATAGTCTCCGTAAAACTGAACCGGACACAAATCTCCGTACTGAGGATAGTGTTGGTTTAAAAAAGCTCTCAACTTACCAGGCAGCTCGATATTCAGATTGTGGCGAAAGGAATCGGGACAATCTTCGCTAATTTTTGCCGGAGCAACCAATAACAGCAATCGGTGCTGCTGCTGCTGCAAAATCTGTTCAGTTTCCTGCCTGCTCAAATTAGAAAACCAGTTATCTCGATCCCAAATAGTTTGAATTTCGCTCAGCTTAGCTCGAATTGCTTCTGCTTGAAACTCCCGCATTAATGCGCGACACAGCCGACTAATTGCCCGCCTGTCTCTCAAGTCTTCCGCCTTAATTCGATTAGCGCGTTCTTCTTGTACCCATTCTTCATTTATATTTGCGATCGCGATTAATTCTTCTTCTCTGACTTGCTGTCGCTGCAAATATTTAACCTGTGCTTTAATCCAGCGGGGGTCTTTTTTGATTTGTTGATTCAGAGTTGAAGAACCAGATGGCTCAATTTCTGCAAAGCGTTCGTTGACAGCGCTTGCTCCCAATCTTTCTCCCAATTCGCTGGCAATCGGCTTCAACAGTTCAATTAGGGCGTCTGAGATGGGGCGGGATAAGGACATAAGTTGCTACGCATATAAAATGATTGCTGGGGGAAAGAAATGTGCGACAGCTTAAAACTTAAAATTTTTTCTGACTGGGCTCTTGATTTTTGGCATCGCCTTTGGATTTAACCGATCGCACAGCCCCACCTGGTTAGCCACAGCTTAAATTAATAGTTCAAATATTCTTTACATTTTACCGTGAATCTGCCTACACAGCACCGAGAAAAGAGACTCAGGCATATTCGATCGCCCCTGGGTCAAGCAAATTTATTTTCCTATTGTCATTTTACTCACTCTTGTATATAATAGTATCTCACACGGCAATTACGGTATTCCGACCTAATAACCGTACTTTAAGTAAAGGAACAAATATAATGAGCCTGTGGGAACACCTAACTCAACGTCTTCGCTGGTCACAAAAGCAGCCAGTTGGCAAAACTCAATTATTGACTTCGCTTAAAAGCTTTGTGTCGCTATTTTTACTGGGAATCACATTAAGTGTAGCCGTGGCATCCTGCGGCACCAGCAGCACCAACAATCCCGCAGCAACTCCAGGCGGAGCATCTACCCCAACCGCAAACAAAAGCAACGTAGAATTAACCCTCGTTTCCTTCGCCGTCACCAAAGCCGCCCACGAAGCCATAATTCCCAAATTCGTAGCACAATGGCAAAAAGAAAAAGGCCAAACCGTCACCTTCAACCAAAGCTACGGCGGTTCCGGTTCCCAAACGAGAGCCGTAATTGACGGCTTAGAAGCAGACATCGTACACCTAGCCCTCGCCCTCGACACTGCAAAAATCGAAAAAGCCGGACTCATTGATCCCGGCTGGGAAAAAGAAGCCCCCAACGAAGCCATAGTCAGCAAATCCGTAGCAGCCATAGTCACCCGCGATGGTAATCCCAAAGGCATCAAAACCTGGGAAGATTTAGCCAAAGACGGAGTAAAAGTGATTACCGCCGATCCCAAAACATCAGGCGTTGCTCGCTGGAATTTCCTCGCACTTTGGGGATCGGTTCTCAAAACCGGAGGAGACGATACCAAAGCATTAGACTTTACTAGCAAAGTCTACAAAAACGTCCCCATCCTGACTAAAGATGCTCGCGAAGCCACCGACGTATTTTTCAAACAAGGCCAAGGCGATGCCTTAATCAACTACGAAAACGAGATTATTTTGGCTGGTCAGAAAGGCGAAAAACCGACTTATACTATTCCAGAAGTCAATGTTTCGATCGACAATCCGATCGCCATTGTCGATAAAAACGTCACCAAACACGGCACGAAGGAAGTCGCCGAAGCATTCGTCAAGTTTCTGTACACCCCAGAAGCTCAGCGAGAATTTGCCAAAGCAGGATTCCGCCCAGTAGATGCAACAGTAGCCGCGGAACCAGAATTTGTCCAAAAATATCCCCCCATCAAAACCCTATTTACAGCTCAAGACTTAGGAGGTTGGGGAGAAATTCAGAAGAAATTCTTCGATGACGGAGCTGTTTTTGACAAAATTCAAGGTTCAATTAAACAGTAGTCGAACAATCAGGACACGGTAGGAAGTAGGAAGTAGGTTGGGTAGAGCGATAGCGAAACCCAACACCTTACTTGAAATTAAGAGTTGGGTTTCGCTCTCGCCTCAACCCAACCTACAATTAATCTACAATTAATCGGGGTAGGGACACGGCATTGCCGTCTCCTCTTACTTGAAATTAAGAGTTGGGTTTCGCTCTCGCCTCAACCCAACCTACAATTAATCTACAATTAATCGGGGTAGGGACACGGCATTGCCGTCTCCTCGTTATTATAAGGAGTGGAACCGCCGGAATTTATATGATTTGTAAAATCCGCCACTACAGCAATTATTCCCAATTCAAAGCTATTCAATTATGACTGTATCATCTCCAATCAATAACCCTCAATCTCTAATTCAGAATATCAAAAGGGCGATCGGCAAAATCACATTACCTTGGGGAATCACCCTAGGCTACCTCAGCGTCATGCTGTTAGTTCCCAGTTACAGCAATGCTGCTGAAAGCCAGCACAGCAAACCCCGCCGAATTTTGGGCAATTGCCACCAGCCCGATCGCCCTTTCCGCCTACGATGTCACCTTCGTTACCGCATTAATTGCAGCATTAATTAACGGATTATTCGGCACATTAATTGCCTGGGTTTTAGTCCGCTACGACTTTCCCTTAAAACGGATTGTCGATGCAGTCGTCGATTTGCCCTTTGCACTACCCACATCCGTCGCAGGTTTAACTCTCGCCACAGTTTACAGCGATAACGGCTGGATAGGTTCACTTTTTGCACCCTTGGGAATCAAGATATCCTTTACTCGCTTGGGCGTAGGTATAGCGATGATATTTATTTCCTTACCATTTATAGTTAGAACTGTACAGCCAGTTTTAAACGAGATGGAAAAAGACGTCGAAGAAGCAGCTTGGTGTTTAGGTGCTTCTAAATTTCAAACCTTCTGGCGAGTAGTTTTGCCGCCATTATTTCCGTCTATTTTAACCGGAGTTGCACTCGGATTTTCGCGAGCGGTTGGCGAGTACGGTTCTACTGTAATTGTCGCCTCTAACATACCGTTCAAAGATTTAATCGCGCCCGTATTAATTTTTCAAAGATTGGAACAGTACGACTATGCAGGAGCAACAGTTATCGGCACTGTCATGTTAGCTATTTCCTTAGCAATGCTGTTCGCAATTAATCTATTACAAGCATGGAGAAGACGCTATGACGGCTAAGATAAATTCATCCACGGATTACAATTTCCCGCCCAGTGGTTCGACGCGGAGTCAGGAAAAAGCCTGGGTAAAACCAACTTTAATCGGAATTGCGATCGGCTATCTTGCACTTGTCTTATTTATCCCCGCCATCAACGTTTTTTACCAAGCTTTCAAAAAAGGAGTTGAGCCATTTTTTGCTAACTTAACATCGCCAGATTTTCTGTCCGCAGCGCAACTTACCCTGCTGATTACTCTGATAGTTGTGCCTGTAAATACAGTATTCGGTTTGTGTGCCGCCTGGGTAATTGGCCGCAACAAATTTCCCGGTCGCACGCTATTAATCAGCATTTTAGACGTGCCATTTGCCATATCTCCCGTAGTTGCAGGTTTAATGATTGTACTGCTTTACGGTCGGCTGGGATGGTTCGGACCCTGGCTGGAAGCATTCAATATCAAGGTTATTTTTGCCGTCCCTGGAATGGTGCTGGCTACTGCTTTTGTCACCCTACCTTTTGTGGCTCGCGAAGTAATTCCTGTGTTGGAAGAAGTGGGAACAGATCAAGAAGAAGCAGCTAAAACTTTGGGAGCAAATGACTGGCAAATTTTCTGGAATGTCACACTTCCCAGTATTCGCTGGGGATTGCTTTACGGAGTAATTTTGACTAATGCTAGAGCGATGGGAGAATTTGGAGCTGTTTCTGTGGTGTCGGGAAATATTGCCAAAAAAACGCAAACTTTGCCTCTATTTGTAGAGGATGCTTACAAGCAGTACGCGACGCAATCAGCATTTTCTGCGGCGGTAGTTCTCGGTTTGCTAGCAGTTGTCACCCTCGTGCTTAAGGAGATTTTGGAACGAAAAACTAGCATCAAGGAAGTTGACAGTTGACCGTTCACTGTTCACTGTTGACAGTTTATACCGCAGTTTCGATCCTCCTAATCCCCCTTAAGAAGGGAGTAGGGTATGAGTAGGGGTTGACTTTGAGAATACTCCTGTCCCCCCCTTGTTAAGGGGGGTTAGGGGGGATCGAATGGCCTATCGTCAAACAGTAGTACCTTGAATACTCCTGTCCCCCCCTTGTTAAGGGGGGTTAGGGGGGATCGGAGGGCCAATCGTCAAACAGTAGTACCTTGAATACTCCTGTCCCCCCCTTGTTAAGGGGGGTTAGGGGGGATCGGAGGGCCAATCGTCAAACAGTAGTACCTTGAATACTCCTGTCCCCCCCTTGTTAAGGGGGGTTAGGGGGGATCGGAGGGCCAATCGTCAAACAGTAGTACCTTGAATACTCCTGTCCCCCCCTTGTTAAGGGGGGTTAGGGGGGATCGAAGGGCCAATCGTCAAGCAGTAGTACCTTGAATACTCCTGTCCCCCCCTTGTTAAGGGGGGTTAGGGGGGATCGGAGGGCCAATCGTCAAACAGTAGTACCTTGAATACTCCTGTCCCCCCCTTGTTAAGGGGGGTTAGGGGGGATCGGAGGGCCAATCGTCAAACAGTAGTACCTTGAATACTCCTGTCCCCCCCTTGTTAAGGGGGGTTAGGGGGGATCGAAGGGCCAATCGTCAAACAGTAGTACCTTGAATACTCCTGTCCCCCCCTTGTTAAGGGGGGTTAGGGGGGATCGGAGGGCCTATCGTCAAGCAGTAGTACCTTGAATACTCCTGTCCCCCCCTTGTTAAGGGGGGTTAGGGGGGATCGAAGGGCCTATCGTCAAGCAGTAGTACCTTGAATACTCCTGTCCCCCCCTTGTTAAGGGGGGTTAGGGGGGATCGAAGGGCCAATCGTCAAACAGTAGTACCTTGAATACTCCTGTCCCCCCCTTGTTAAGGGGGGTTAGGGGGGATCGAAGGGCCAATCGTCAAACAGTAGTACCTTGAATACTCCTGTCCCCCCCTTGTTAAGGGGGGTTAGGGGGGATCGAAGGGCTAATCGTCAAGCAGTAGTACCTTATCCCTGAAATAAGTAAACACTAGGAGGCTAAAATGTTAGATCAAAATAGTAGCGAATCTCAATTTGAGTCGAACGACAATTTTCACAAAACCCAAGAATCAGACATTCCCAAATCCGACAGCGGCGACACCAGACAAACTCAAACCCGCATTCGCATTCGCGTTCCTAAAGAATACCATCAGGAACCTGTAATTTCTAACCTGATTTCTGAATACGGTTTGACGGTAAATTTTAATGCTGCTTTGTTGGGTGTAAAAACTTTAGATGATGGTTGGTTTGATTTGGAACTTAACGGTACTGCTAAACAGATTGAAAGTGCTCTGTTTTATCTCAACGATTTAGATGTGGAAATTTGGAGCAATTCCAATAATCCTGTTGAGGAAACTTGGTAATTGGTCATGGGTAATTGGTAATTGGTCATGGGTAATTGGTAATTGGTAATTGGTAATTGGTAATTGGTAATTGGTAATTGGTAATTGGTAATTGGTAGTAACTCACAATAACTAATGACCAATAACTAATGAACGATGACCAATAACCAATAACTAATGACCAATCGCTGTTAGATACCCGACTTCTTAAAGAAGTCGGGTATCTGGGTATTCTGTTTTTTTAGCCGTTGCTCACTTGTTTTTAGTCTTGACATTTTTGATCGATTGTGGTAATAATTTTAATTTAAGAGCAGAAGCTGCGCGCAAGTATTATCAAAGATTTTTGTAAAAGCCGGAACAATATCCCCCTTTCAGACTTCTAAGCAATCAAATTAAGTGATTTATTGTAGCAATGCACAAAAAAACCTTGCTGTCAATAGATAAGCATATGTGGAAGGAAGCACGGACGATCGCCCGATCGCACAGGAAAAAGGGCGATCGCTCCTACGCTTGGTTTGTGTTATCAATTTGATGTGCGTGTACCAGAGGAATTAAATCATGGAATTTGATAAAAAACGGAAACAACAGATAGTTTTTGTAGATCCAAAAGTTAAAGATTACCCAATTTTAACAGAAAGCAACCATCCCAATACAAAAGTTATTGTTCTCAAGGGCGATCGCGACGGGATCGAGCAAATAGCAGAAACACTTAAACAGCGGAAAAACATTGCAGCCGTTCACATCCTGTCTCACGGTGCGGCAGCCAGCCTGCAAATCGGCGCAACAGAACTGAATCTGAGTAATATTGAAACTTATCGCGATCGCCTAGAAACATGGTTTGCTTTACCGGCAGAGGAAAACTCGAACTCTCGAATTACAGCTAAACCCGAAATTCTACTTTATGGTTGCAACGTCGCCGCCACAGAAGCTGGTGTCGCTTTTGTGCAAAGGCTGAGTCAGCTCACGGGGGCGGAAGTTGCGGCTTCGGATAACTTGACTGGGAATGCAGCCTTGGGTGGAGACTGGGTGCTGGAAGTCACTACAGGGAACATAGAGACGGCTTTGGCATTTTCCGCAGAGGCGAGAGAGGTTTATAGCGGCGTACTGGGTGACTTGAACCAAACGACTGGCGACTTTAACGGACTGGTAAATGCCATTAATGTTGCCAACATCAACACTGGTACTGACACTATCACCCTCACTGGGAATATCAACCTGACAGGGCTATTGCCGAGAATTACCGACACCACCACTATTGTTGGCGCCGGTTTCAAGATCACCGGGAGTCCCACTGCGCGAGCCTTTGTAGTTGATAACACCACATTTAACATCTCCAACCTCACCATTGATTCAGCAACAGCAGTAGGCAACTCAGGAACCACCGGTGGTGGTGGCGCTGCGGGCTTAGGTGGCGCACTTTTTATCAACAGCGGCACTGTCACCGTTGACAGAGTGACTTTTTCTAATAACTCTGCCTTGGGCGGTGCAGGTGTGGCTGGGAATGGTGGGAAGGGTGGTAGCGCGGATCTGGCTACTGTCTTTCGAGGCACAGCAGGGACAAATGGTAGAAATGGTAGAAATGGTCTAGCAAGTAATGGCGCTGCCGGTGGGGTTGGCGAAGATGGCGAGGCGGGGGGTGCTGGTACTGCTGGCGGTACTGGCGGTATTGGCGGCACTGGCGGTACTGGTGTTGGCGGCACAAACGGTGGTGCTGGTGGTATTGGTGGTGCTGGTGGTGCTGGTAGCGTTGTCGGTAGTGGCGGCGGTGGTGGTGGTGCCGGTGGCGTTGGCGGTGCTGCTGGTAGTGGTACTCAAGGTAATGGTGGTAATGGTGGTACTGGCGGTGCTGGCACCTTTGGTGGCGGCGGCGGTGCTGGCGGTGCTTTTGGTACAGGTGCGATCTCTGGTGCGATCGGCGCAGGCGGCCTAGGTGGCTTCGGCGGCGGCAGCGGTAGCGGTAATGGTGCGATCGCAGGCGGCACTTTTGGCGGTGCAGGTGCTATTGGTTTTGGCGGCGGCGGTGCTGGTTTAGGCGGCGCAATTTTTATCAACGGTGGCACATTCACCATGACCAACAGCACCCTGTATAGCAACACAGTGACGGGGGGTGCTTCCGGTGGTGGTGCCGCAATTGCAGGTCAGGCAGCAGGTGGTGCCATTTTTGTCAACACTGGTGCTACAGCCACCCTGACTAACAACACGATCGCCTACAACACTGCCACAGCGGGAAATGCGGGTGGCATCTACAACAATGGCGGTACAGTTACGGTCAAAAACACGATCGTCGCTGGCAATATTGCTACCACCAACACAGATGTTACCGGAGCATTCACAGGGAACAACAACTTAATAGGAACTCTGACTGGTAGCACTGGTTTAGCTGCTACTGAGGACCTAACGGCACTGGGCGTTCCTGTGGCAAATGTATTAAAACCAGCCACCGATGCCGGACTCAACGGCGCAACGGGTGTTCCTTTTACCCTTGCCCTAGTTGACAATAGCCCCGTAACTACCAGCAGCAACCCTGCAATTGGTGGCGGCGACCCAAGTATAACAACAGTGGGTGCGACAGCCTTTGACCAACGCGGCACAGGTTTCCCTCGGAAAATTGACAATACTATTCTTACTACTCCTAAGCCCAATATAGACATCGGTGCTTACGAGTATGGGCCTGTCGTCCAGGGTCAGAAATTCAACGACATAAACGGTGATAGCCTGCAAGGTGCCGCGGCGACTGAACCAGGTTTAGGCGGCTGGACTATTACCGCAGGTACTAAGACTGCTACTACCTCTGCTGTTGCTGCCACTCTCGGTCAATACACTCTCTACGACACTAAGGCAAATACTGCGATCGCAGAAACAGCACAAGCTGGTTGGACGCAGACTTTCCCTACCACTCCAACTACGATTGGTACTACCGATCTCTTTGATGCCACCGCCAATTTCGGCAACTTCCAGTTGATGACCATTAATGGTCTAATATTCGATGATAAAAACGGCAACGGAGTCCAAGACTCAGGAGATACCGGATTAGACAACATCCCGATCGACTTAATCAACTCCGTCACCGGAGCAACTATCAGCACCCAACCTACAACTGCCACTGGTGCTTACAGCTTCCCGAACCTAGGGCCGCTGACCGGCGGTGCTAGCTACCGCGTCCGGGAAGTCGTGCCGACAGACTCCACAAAAACCACAACCGATCCCGCCGACATCCCCCTCCAAAGCGGTCTAACTGTCGCTGTTCCAAACTTCGGTAACTTCAAAAAAATCACCATTAGCGGCACCAAATTCGAGGACAAAGACGGCAACGGTGCCCTAAATGGGGCCGAAGGAGCACCGGCAAATACTTGGGATATTCAGTTACTTAACGCCGCCGGTGCAGTAGCACAAACCAAAACTACAGATGCTACCGGCAACTACACCTTTACCGATGTTGGGCCCGGCACCTACACCCTAAAGGAAGTGGCACAGACTGGTTGGCAGTCAACTCTTGCCCCCGCTGGCAGCATCACTGCCACCAGCGGCGTCAACATCACCAATACCGCAGCCACTCCCACCAACTTCGGGAACTTCCTGCTAGGCAAAATCAGCGGGATCAAATTTAATGACCTCAACAAGAATGGCACCCAAGATTTGCCAGCAGAACAACCACTAGGAGGCTGGACAATCTACCTGGATGCCAACAACAGCGGCATTCAAGACGTAGTACCAGCCGAAACAGGCACCAACGCCGCTGTCACCGATGTCACCGGCAAGTACCAGTTCACCAACCTGGTAGCAGGCACCTACAACGTCCGGGAAGTGCCACAAACCGGCTGGACACAAACGACGCCCCTAGCCAGCGCAGCCACGCCTACCCTTTCCGGCGCATTTACCATCCCCGTCACCAGCGGCACCGACTCCAAAGACAAAAACTTCGGCAACTTCAAGCCCAATAGCATCAGCGGCCTGAAGTTCGATGACATCAACAACAATGGCATCAAAGATACCGGGGAACTAGGACTTCCAGACTGGGAAATCTACCTCGATAGCAACGACAGCGGCACCCTCGACACAGGAGAAACGAAGGTCCTCACCGATGCCACAGGGAACTACAAATTCGCCGATTTGGCAGCAGGTACCTACGAGGTGCGGGAAGTGCCACAGCCGACTTGGACACAAACGACCCCCAACCCCGCTGACATCACTGTTACCAGCGATCAAAACATCGTTAATGTCAACTTCGGCAACTTCAAGTCGAGTACGATTAGCGGCCAAAAATTCAACGACAGCAACAACAACGGTATCAAGGATGCCGGGGAACTGGGGCTGCCGAACTGGCAAATCTTCCTAGACAGTATCAACCCAGATGGCATCTTTCAACAGGGCGAACCGACTACCATTACCGATGCTGCCGGCAACTACACCCTGGTTAACATACCCGCAGGCACTTACCAGGTGAGGGAAGTTCAGCAAAAGGGCTGGACGCAGACGACCCCCAACCCCGCTCCCTTTCTGGTTCAGAGTGGAGATAACAAAACCGGCGTTGACTTCGGCAACTTCCTGCCCCAACCGGGCACTATCCAAGGCCTGAAGTTCCAAGACGCCAATAGCAATGGCACTCAAGACAGCGGTGAACTGGGTTTACCGGGTTTCCAAATTCAGTTAACTAACGTCACTCCCGGAGTAGTTGCTCCTACTCCTGTTACCACCACTACAGACAATAGTGGTAACTACCTGTTCACGAACCTGACGCCGGGAACCTACCGCGTCCGGGAAGTCGCGCAAACTGGGTTCACCCAAAGCACACCCGACCCCGCCGACATCGCGATCGCTTCTGGGGCTACTGTCAGCAACATCAATTTCGGGAACAAAGACAACAACTTCAAGCCCAATAGCATCAGCGGCCTGAAGTTCAATGACCTCAACAACAATGGCATCAAAGATACCGGGGAACTAGGACTTGACAAGTGGCAAATCTACCTCGATACCAACAACAACGACATCTTCGACACAGGAGAAACGAACGTCCTCACCGATGCCACAGGGAACTACAAATTTCCCGCTTTGGCAGCAGGTACCTACAAGGTGCGGGAAGTACCACAGACCGGTTGGCTGCAAACGACCCCCAACCCCGCTGACATTACTGTTACCAGCGATCAAAACATCGTTAATGTCAACTTCGGCAACTTTAAGTCGAGTACGATTAGCGGCCAAAAATTCAGCGACAGCAACAACAACGGTATCAAGGATGCGGGGGAACTGGGGCTGCCGAACTGGCAAATCTTCCTCGATATCAACTCAGATGGTATCTTTCAGCAGGGTGAACTGACTACCATTACTAAGGCCGATGGCAGCTATACTCTGAACCAAATACCCGCAGGCACTTACCAGGTGAGGGAAGTCCAGCAAACCGGCTGGACGCAGACGACCCCCAACCCCGCTGCCGTGACGATTACCGCTGGAGATAGTAAAACCGGTGTTGACTTCGGCAACTTCCTGCCCCAACCGGGCACTATCCAAGGCCTGAAGTTCCGAGACGGCAATAACAATGGCACTCAAGACAGCGGTGAACTGGGTTTTCCCGGTTTCCAAATTCAGTTAACTAATGTCACGCCCGGAGTAGTTGCTCCTACTCCTGTTACTGCCACTACAGACAATAGTGGTAACTACCTGTTCACGAACCTGACGCCGGGAACCTACCGCGTCCGGGAAGTCGCGCAAACTGGGTTCACCCAAAGCACCCCCGACCCCGCCGACATCGCGATCGCTTCTGGGGCTACTGTCAGCAACATCAATTTCGGGAACTTCCCGACTCCTGCACCGACTCCGACACCCGCACCGACGCCGAGGCCGACTCCGATTCCGACTCCGGCACCGACTCCGGCACCGACTCCTGCACCGACTCCTGCACCGACTCCTGCACCGACTCCGGCACCGACTCCTGCACCGACTCCGATTCCAGAACCAACTACTCCTCTGAGCTCACAAACGACTGATTTGGTTGGTCCAAGCGACTTCCCCAGGGTCGAGACTCCTAATCAGTCCGGCAGTCCGATCGGGGGTAATGCGATCTACGGCCCTAACGGCGACGATACGATCTTCGGTAGTGCAGCCCGTGACTCGATCTTCGGCTTGGATGGCAATGATTTGATCTTTGGGCGACAGGGCGGCGACTATATCAATGGCAATACGGGCAACGATACTGTCTACGGAGGCATTGATAACGATACTCTCCTTGGTGGCAAAGGCTTTGACCTGATCTTTGGCGATCGCGGCAACGATATCATTTATGGTAATCGTGGCAATGACTCCATCTCTGGCGATGAAGGTGATGATTTATCCTACGGTGGCAAAGGCGATGACGTCATGTTGGGCGGCATCGGCAACGATGTCCTCTTTGGCGATCGAGGCAATGACACTCTTTGTGGCGGCAGTGGCGATGATATCCTATTTGGTGGCAGTGGCGATGACGTTCTTTTTGGCGACAGTGGCAACGATACTCTGATTGGTGGCTTTGGCAACGATACTCTGATGGGTGACGACGGCAGCAATGGCTTCTTCTTGGCACTGGGCAGCGGTTCGGACACGATTATTGATTTCACCCAAGGAGTTGATTCGCTGGTTTTGACGGGAGGCTTGGACTTCGGTCAATTGTCCTTTAGCCAAACTAACGGATCGGCAGCCATCAGGGTTGCTGGCACTGGTGAACTTTTGGCTATTCTCAATGGGGTGCGATCGAGCTTGCTAACGGCTCAGGATTTCAACGTACTGGTTTAGTCCGGCAGTCCGGCAGGGGTTTAAACCCCTGCCTCAAAGAAATCAGGACACGGCAGTGCCGTGTCCCTACATGATTATTTTGGGGTAGGGAAACGGCACTGCCGTGTCCGACTTTGCTTGCGGAGAAAAGCTCTGCCTGGGAACGAGAGATTCTATTCCATTCCCGTTGCTGGTTTAAATTTGTTCTAAATATCTGAGCAAGTCTGCCATTTCTTGCGGATTTGGCTGGAACTGGGGCATGGGCGGGGTTTGCCCGCTGGTGACTTGGCGGATTAAATCGAATTCGGATTTGCGCTGGGACACTAAGTGTAAGTTTGGCCCGACTTGACTGTCGGACAGGGATGTGTGACACCCGGCACAGTTCATTTGAAAGATGGCGGAGCCCTGAATCGGGTCTCCAGTCAAGGACAGTACGCTGCTGACATAGGGATCGGCGACCTGAAAGTGGTGCATTGCTAAAGTGGATAACACGATCGCGATCGAGAATGATAGCACAAATATGCCAAGTCGCTCGATCGGGTTTTTAGTTTCATTTCTGGCAAATTGGTTATTCAAAGGATTTCAATTAAAAAAAGTAATCTACAAGAAAGTTTATTTCTCATAACATAGCTTAATCCTTTGCAGCGGGGATATCAAGCTCTGAGACCCCTGTAATGGTTCTTTTGGGAAAATTCATCTGTGTAACTGCTGGTAATATTAAAAATAGGTTGTTAAATCTTAACGATAAGGAGCTCTCATGGTAGAACCGTTGCTTTCAGGTATTGTTCTGGGTCTGATCTTTGTTACTCTGTCGGGGCTGTTTTTTGCTGCTTATCAGCAGTACAAGCGCGGCGATCAGTTGGGTATCAACAAGTAAATCGGCTTGTAGGGGCGGTGCCAAGAGTGCCCACCCCATCTGGGGAGAGGGGGAGAATGGGAGAGGGGAGAGTGGGGGATGAAAAAAAAATCTTCCTCCATCCCTTTTCCTTCTACCCTCGAACTGACCTCCGTGACATCCGTTAAATCCGTTACAAAATCCGCTGCCGAACTTCCTTCGTTAAAGATACCGATCGAGAATAGCAGCAGTTTCCCGGCCTGTTTTTTCCCAGCTAAATTGTTTTGCTCTCGCCAAACCGAGGGCTCTCAGGTGCGATCGCACTTGAGGATCTACTACAAGCTCGTGCATAGCAGCGCCAATTTCCGCCACGCTGTAAGGATTAACTAACAACGCGCCGTCCCCCCCCACCTCTGGGAGAGAAGACAGGTTAGAGGTGATTACAGGAGTACCACAAGCCATTGCTTCGAGCACGGGGAGGCCGAATCCTTCCCAAAGACTGGGGAAAACTAGGGCGATCGCCTGATTGATGACTTTCGGCAAATCACCAGCGGGAATGTAATCTAAGAATTTTACGCGATCGGCTAATCCCAATTCTTGCACCTGAGCTTTCAGCAGTGGCGTATAACGTTTATCTTCCGATCCAGCTATCCACAATTCGCACTCGCAACTGCTGGGTAAAGCAGCAAATCCTGCTAGGATTCGCTGCAAGTTTTTATGAGGATTGTGGCGGCCAATATAAAGAAAATAATTGCTAGTTGGCAAATCTAGAAAGCGGAAAAAACTGCTATCATATCCAGGGGAAATTGGCGTAATTAAATCAGTAGGAATTTTACAAAAATCGGCAATATCTTTCGCAGTTGCTTCAGAATCGCAAATAACGTGCTGAGCCTGTCGCAGCACTTGGGGAATATAGTAGCGGTGGTAGGGCGTGAGAGGATCGAAGCGGCGGGGAAATCGCAGTGCAATTAAATCATGTACTGTAATTATATAGCGACAACCTGCAAATACCGGAGCTTCGGGAATTGGGGAAAATATTAAGTTAGATTTTAACTCTTTGTAAATTTGGGGAAGCTGGGTTTGTGTCCACACCAATCTGTTTATATGTCCTTTGGTTCCTTGTTCGGGAGTTAGGTTTGATGGGATTTTGTAGCAGGTGTAGTTTGGTATTTCGGCGGCTGTTAGTAATGTTGGATTGAGGGATTTTAGGTGGGGAAATAGGTTTTTGGCGTAGATGGCTAAGCCGGTTGGTTTGGAAATTAAGAAGGAGAGGTTGATTAGTAAGTTGGATTGGGGATTTGGCATGGGATAATATATAGATTGCGGTTTTTAGTGGGATTTTTTTTTGTTAACCGCAGAGGGCGCAGAGGGCGCAGAGAGTGTACGCAAAAAACCCGGTTTCTTCCAACAATCGTTGCTTTTTTCGAGAAATCCAAGATTTTTTTTACCGCAGAGGGCGCAGAGGGCGCAGAGAGGAGAGATTAAGAGAGAAGATTTAAAGGTATTTTTGTAAAATATTGGCAGTGGTTTCTCCGGTTTTGTTCCAGCTAAATTGAGCTGATCTGGCTAAACTAGCTGTTTTTAAGTTCGATCGCAATTTTGAATCTGTTGCTACTGTTTTCATGGCTTCGGCGATTTCTCCAACGCTGTAAGGATTTACTAATAATGCCGCATCTCCGGCTACTTCTGGCATTGATGATAGGTTGGAGGTAATGACGGGAGTGCCGCAAGCCATTGCTTCTAAAATTGGTAAGCCGAATCCTTCCCAAAGTGTGGGGAATACTAGGGCGATGGCTTGATTCATTAGTACGGGTAATTGTTCGTAGGAAACGTAACCCAAAAATTTGATGGAAGATTTTAGTCCTAATTCTTCAACTTGTGCTATTAACTGCGGTGTGTAGGTATTGGGAGGCCCTGCTAGCCAAAGTTCGTAGTTTGTGCGATCGCTCAAACTCGCAAATGCTGTAATTAATCTTTCTAAGTTTTTATAAGGATCATTTCTCCCTGTATAAAGAAAATAATTTTTGGTCGGCAAGTCTAGATGTCTAAAGTTAATATTATCACAAGCTAGGGGAATTGCCGTCATTTTCTTAGCGGGAATCTGAAAAAAGTTAGCAACATCCTCTGCGGTTGCTTGAGAATCGCAAATAATGTGTTCTGCTTGTCGCAAAACCTGCGGTATGTAGTAGCGAAAATAAGCTCTTAAGCGAGAAAACCGTTTGAAAAATCGTAAAGGAATTAAATCGTGTACTGTGACGATGTAGCGGCAGCCGGAATACAAAGGTGCTTCTGGAATTGGAGAAAATATCAGGTTTGAATCCAATTTATTGTAAATTTTAGGCAGATTAAACTGAGTCCACCTGAGCCTGTTTATTTGTCCTTTTGTTCCTCGATCTGGTGTGAGATTTTCGGGTGTTTGATAGCAAGTATAATCGTCAATCTGCTGGGAAACAAGTAATGTTGGTTCTAGCTGTTGAAGTTGGGGAAAAAGATTGGCTGCATAAGTCCCGATTCCCGTTGGTTCAGGTGTTAAGAATGACAAATTAATTAACAGTGAATTAGGCATGATTCCCTCGAACACAATTTATCTATATTGTAGGCGGGTTTTACCAACAATCTACGTCTGAAACAAATCATCTCCTAAACCCGCCCCCCACCAAACGAACTATCCAAATTTACATTTTTCGGCTTGGATAAAAGTCAAGGTTGATGTAATACCAAATCCGGATCTACACCCGACCTATCTTCCTCTTCTTCTTTGTGTCCTTCGCGTCTTCGCGGTAGAACAAAAAGGGATTTATGTCAACGGATTTGGTGTAAGTTATTGGTTGTGTGGGGGCGGGTTTATATAAATTGTTTGTCATCATTAAATATTGTTGGTAAAACCCGCCCCTACGCAATTTATCCCTCGCGATTGATATGGACCATTTGAGCTACATCCGCTGGATTTGGCAGACGAATTGTAGCATATTCTTTGTGAATAATCTCAAAGAAATGCTTGACTTTTTCCTCGAAATGTGCCAGTCTAAAATACTGACTGCGCTGATAAGCGACAGCTTGAATTTCTGCTAGCAAATCGGGATTAATAATTAGCTGATGTGAATGGTGGCAAAGTTCCTCAACGCTATTGAATAAAAAACCCGATCGCCCATTTTCGACAATTTCCGGTTGGCCACCACCGTTGAAAACAATCGGAGCACAACGGTTTTGCATTGCTTCTACAGTCGCCATCCCGAAATGTTCAAATCTTTGAGGATTTACTTCTCCCAAACCGCAGGCGTGCCAAAATATGCTGGCTCTAGCATAAAGCGATTTTACCTCCTCTAAGTCAGCATTGACTTTTAGTTCGATCGCACCCGCATCTTGCTTCAATAAATTCTGGACAGTCTTTAAATAAGGATTCTTCGGAATGCTACTTCCCACTAAAACTAGCCGCCATCCTTGCAGTTGTTCTGGATAATCCCCTCGCAAACTGCGGAAAGCTTTAATCAATTCAATTTGCTTTTTCGTTCCCCCAGCTTCAAACTGTCCCACAGCTAAAATTATGTTTTCTTTTGGGACTTTAACTGTTTCTATGTCCACGGGCGGATACAGTAAAAAAGTGGGTTTTAGGTTCCAGCGTTTGTCCAACCACTTGACAGTAAATTGACTGTTTGCAATAATGAAAGTATAGTCATCAACGGCAAAGTGGCGGTTGCGAAAGGTATTGGGAAAATGGCAGAAAAATACTGAAATCGGCGACAACGGTTTAACTTTTTCCAGTTGATTAGCGTTGACAAAAATATCGTAATTTTTGCTGGCTCTGGCAATTTCATCAAAGGGATTTTCCAAGTCATCCGTAATTATGCTCGAATCAATACACTGCATTCCGCGCTTCTCGTAAAACGGTAAGGGAATAATTTTGATTTGGCATTCTGAAAGGTTCAAACCATACCATGATTCTAATTCGGAAATAGTAACTGGTTTGTTGGTAATAAAAGTAATGTCAAATTGATTTTGTAGCAGCGAAGCCATCGTAGCCACGTATTTTTGTCCGCCACCAATAAAATGCAGTCCGTGATCGTAAATCGCGATCGACATTTTGCGATCGCCTCGCACCACCTCTAACCGTGATAAAATGCGATCGACTTTGAGATGACTGTAAATCACAGCTAACTTATCAGACAATTGCGGCAGTACAGTTTCGACGATCTCCGGTTTCTGATATTCATACAATTTTTTAATTGCTACAAATAAACTTTCCAGCAACAAATCGTATTGTTTGTGAGTGAAAAAATCCGAAGTGTGAAGAGAAGCGGCAAGTTGCAAAGGTTCGTGTTTTGCCAAATACAAAAACCGATTGCGGTTGCAAAAATACTCTGTGATTTTGCTACCTTTACTCGAACCTCGGTATTCGTGATGCGCTATAGCTGTCGGAGTATAAAGCATTTTCCAACCCTGTTTTTGGCAGCGTTTAGAATATTCTACATCCTCAAAATACATCACAAAATCTTCATCTATTTGACCAACTATTTCGAGACATTCCTTGCGGAAAAGCACAGCAGCCCAACAAAGACCTTCTACTTCGCGTTCTGTGTTATACTGTCCTGAATCTTTCTCGCCAAAGCCGACATCTCGCCAAAAAAAATTAGGCAATTGTTGGATGCCAACACTGTTAATTCGCCCGTCTTTAAACAGCAATTTCCCGCTTGCAGCACCTACATTTTTGTGTGTTTCTAGCAGCTTTACCAGGATTTCTAGCCAGTGGCTATCAAGGGTGGCATCGTTATTGAGGAAACCGATATATTGTCCTTTAGCTTGGCTGACACCCAGGTTTAGAGCTTTAGCAAAGTTGTTTTCTGAGTTGACAAAAACGCGCACTTGGGGAAATAGTTCGCTCAGAGTGTTAACTGATTCGTCTTGAGAGCAGTTATCTATTAAAATTACGTCTAGTTGCTGTTCAGGATAGGCAAGTTTTTGCAGAGATTTTAGGCAATCTTTCGTCTGGCGAAGACCTTTATAATTGACGATAATTAGCGAACATATTGGTATTGAGGTCATTTTAGATTTTAGATTTTAGATTTTAGATTTTAGATTGATCTCGCAGATGAATTCGGGGGCTTGTGACTAAATTGCTTTGGGTCATTTTTGATTCACGACTTACGCACTCAAGGGTGGTGTTTCAAGACTTTGAGATTCTTCGTTTTACTCAGAATGACAGAATTATATCCAAATGTCTAAGTCCTATTATTGTCGATGGAGCAACTGAGCGTTAATTTGAGCTAAAATAGCACTCTGCTGCTGCTGTACTGCTTGAATTTGCTCTATTTCAGATTGAAGGGCTGTTATGGCTTTTTGCTGAGTTTCAAGCTGTGCTGTAACTTCGAGAAACCCATTCCTAAATTCCCCTTGCAGTTTTTGATCTAGATTTTTTTGATTCTCCTGCAATTTTTGCAACTGGTTGCTCAATGTTTGAACGACGCGGGTATTGGCAAAATTGTAAATTACTTGTCGTTCCAGTACCGGTCTGAGCAATTTTCGGACTATTTTTCTAACTGCGATGACTACGGAACCAAGCCGCCTTTGATAAGAGGTAATTGGGACATTATAAATATCAAAACCAGTTTTTAGCAAGGCGATATCTTCGTCTTCTTCATCAAGGGCTATCGTACTATTTTTGCTCCCAGACTGCGGCGAATTAGCCACAATTAGTGGCTCCAAAGTTTGCCGTAATTTATCTATTATCTGTTGAGTTGGTACTTTTTCGTACTGCAATCTTTCGCCTCCTTTCTATCAACTCTAATAACGTAGGGTGCGCTGCGGCGCACCTTACCTGAATCTCACAACCTTCCTCTTCTTTAAACTAACTCGATTTGACTGTCATCGCCAATCATAAACCGCAGAGCTTTCGGGCGCGGAGGGGCCTTAGTAATTTTAGCTCGTTGTCCCACTACACTGTCAACAATTCGCTGGTGAATGCCAACTATTCTCGCCCCTTGCAGTATTACACTGTGTTCGATATCAGCATCAATCATCGTCACTCGATCGGCAATACTGCTGTAAGGCCCGATAAAGCAATTTTCGATGTGGCAATTTTCCCCAATCACCACCGGCCCGCGAACGGTAGAATTAATTACTTCAGTTCCTTCGCCTATTTGCACTCGCCCGATAATTTGACTTTTCTCATCTACTTTTAATTCGGTTGAAGCTACGATACAGCTATCTAGAATAATTTGGTTAGCACTCAGCAAATCGTCTTTTTTTCCCGTATCCAACCACCAACCTTCTAAATTGCAGGCTTCTACTTTTTTTTGTCGATCGATCAACTGTTGAATCGCATCGGTAATTTCGAGCTCGCCACGGGGCGAAGGCTGAATTTGATCGATCGCCTCGTGAATCGTAGGAGCAAAAAAGTAAATCCCGACCAGTGCTAAATTAGAAGGCGGGACTTTGGGTTTTTCTACAAGTTGCAAAACTCGCCCATTTTCATCTACTTTTGCCACCCCGAAAGCACTAGGATTTTGGACTGGTCGCAACAGAATTAAAGCGTCTAGCTGGTGCTTTTTAAAAGTCTCTAAAAACGGATCGAGTTGATTCTGAATTAAGTTATCTCCTAAATACATAATAAACGGAGAATCGCCCAAAAATGGTCTAGCAATTTTCACCGCGTGAGCCAGTCCCGCCGGTTCGTTTTGCAAGATATAAGTAATTTTTGCACCAAAGCGATCGCCATTTCCGGTTTTCGCCTTCACCTCTTCCCCGGTTTCAGGACTAATAATAATCCCAATATCCGTAATACCTGCCGCCACAATTCCTTCAATTCCGTACCACAGTATGGGCTTATTTGCCACCGGCACCAACTGCTTAGCACCTGTATAGGTGAGGGGACGCAAACGTGTTCCTTTGCCGCCAGAGAGGATTAATGCTTTCATTTAGTTAATTCTCAGTTATCCTTTAGGGTGTACAGTGCTGGCTCGATTCGCCTGCACTTGTTCGCTCTCGTTAATTCTAAAGCACTGCTACTCCGCTGGCAATAGCTGCCGTGTTTTCTGATACAAATGATTTGTGCGATCGAACTTTTAGCATTTAGGTGTAAGGTGCTTATAGCCCACTATACATTTAATTGCCTACCTTTTTAATAGCGGCCGTACCGGGCGATAACTGCACCGCGGCCATGCTGTTGATTTGTCAGCCAAGCCCACATCTGATCCCCCAAGCAAAAATGCCACCACTCGTGAGGATGTTGCTGAAAACCAGCAGCTATCATCACATCTTTTAATATTTGCCTGTGACGGTGATATTGCTGTTCTTGCGGCTCATTGCTGCTAGCAAAATAATCGGGATAAGAACGTTCTGATATTTCATCTATGGGAGAACCCATATCAATTTTTTGATGGTTTTCATCTACTAAAGTTAGATCTAATGCACCACCTGTGCTATGAGGAGGAGGTGTGGCGCGATCGAGGCTGGGCACTGCCCAAAATTGATATACTTTCTCTAAAATTACTTGGCGTTTTTCTTCTGAAACCGGCAATTCGCAGCCTTGAGCTTGGGCAATTTCTGCAAAAGTATAATCTACCATAAATTGCTGCACTTCCACCGGACGGTAAGCGTCAAATATCAGAATTTTCCAATGAGGATGATTTTGCTGTAGCTGGGTTTTAGCCACCATCAAACTATCTCTAACTCCCTCACGCAAATAGTAAGGGGAATCTGCTTTGCTGTTGTGATAGGGTGCGCCTAATTTTTGATAAGGATGCGGATTTTCTAAGGCAAAATTTTCGGAGGTAATTGAGACTAAAGGTTCGCTGCATTCGAGAATGGGTATTTGCTGGTAGGGTTTCATCTAAAGGTTTTGATATCCTTGATAATTATTGTACTACTCGGTATATGCTTTTAACTTGAGTCAGACGGGTTGCAAATAGCAAAGCAGCTAGAATATCCTCATGCTCTAAATCGTCATAGTCATCTATAATTTCCTTTGCATTCATGCCAGAACTGAGCAATTCAAGAATCAACTCTACAGGATAGCGTAGGCCGCGAATACAGGGTTTTCCGTGACAGATGTTCGGATCTAGTGTAATTCGCTGCAAAAGTTTGTTTTCCATATTTTAAAATCAAATGTTGGATCTAGTATAACCTCATAAGAGCTTTTATTCAAGTGTTAGTAAAGACTTGAGGATGTTAATTGTACATTTAAAGTCCTCAAGTCCTGACTGCAAAAAATCCTAACTTTGGCGGTAAGCAATTACCGCATAAAACGGATCGCCGCCTCCGATTCCCAGCATTTGCATAAAACTCGGCAAGCTAGACTGCTTAGCAATTACTTCCGGCTTGCTAAATCCGGGTATATTCGCTCCTTTGACAGAATCAAAGTAACGCTTGACTAATTCTACCCGATCGCCCTCCGCTCCTTCTCGCCATGCCGCGATCGCCTTTTGATAAAACATCCGGTTAGAAAAGCTAAAAATCGCTACTCCACCCGGTTTCAAGATCCGATGAATCTCGGCAAATATGGCATCTGGATACTGCAAATATTGTACTGAAACACAGTTGACAACGGCGTCAAATTCTGCATCCGGCAAGGGCAACTTAGGATTTGCATTCAAATTCTGGACAAAATAACGATTGAACCGAGGATTTTTGGCCAACTCTTGTTGATTCAATCCATGTCCTTCAACCTGGGCAAATTCCATCTCTTCGGGTAGATGAGAAACCCAACTGCTCATCATATCAAAAATCCGAGTATTCGGTTTCAGGCGTTCCCGATACAAGTCGGTTAATTGCTGAATGAATCCCTCGTCTACGTGCGTCACAAACCGAGGAGAGGCATAGAACAATGTATCGTCGGTGTCGTCTAACTTGGTGCGCTGATTGCCTTTGAGTAACATAATCTGCGATCGCGATCGTAACTTTACCGTTCCTATTTTAAGAACAATTAAGAAATGTAAACACATTCCGCAGCCCGGACATCCGGCACTCCGTTGCTGTGAGGCGCGATCGATCGTGGTATTGAAAGCTACACATCCTCCGCAGCGCCACAGTCTGCGAGTGAACCCGCGAGTCCGCCGGGGACTTAAGTCCCCGCCTCACAGCTAAAGTCCACTTTAAGTGGACTAAAAAGCGGTGGTAGTCTCGATCGAATGATTCAGCATCCCACTTGTTAAGCTTGAGTCTCCGGCGGATTCCCGCTTTTAGCATAGCTTTCGCCCTCAAAAAATCTGCTTGCGCCTCCTTGACAAAACCCCAAAAATATCATACTCTAATCATACGGACACTAAGCAATAAACCAATGGTTACTACATCCACTGTCGATCGCACATATCTAGGTCAGTGGCACGACGTTCTCGCCCCCCACAGCCTGGGCTACCGGCTCAAACTGCTGGGGCAGCTAGTTACTCGCAGGCTGCAAGAGGTACTCGAACCCTTTGGATTGACACCTTTTCACTGGCTGGTACTGTGCTGCTTGTGGCAAGAAGACGGTTTAGCGACTTCCAGCATAGGCGACAAACTGCAACAGGTAGGTGGTACGCTGACTGGTGTAATCGATCGCATGGAAGAAAGAGATTTAGTCCGCCGTTCGAGAGACACCCGCGATCGCCGCATTTGGCGAATTTGGCTGACCGACTCAGGCAGGGGACTGCAAGACGTACTGCCGCCACTGGTAGATCAGATCAGAGAGAAGTCAATGACTGGAATTGCCCTGGCCGATCGAGAACGCTTCTCAGAACTGATCGATCTGGCGATCGTCAATCTTTCCTAAACCGAAAAATCAATCTCACGGAGGTCGCGCCACAGCATCTACCCCTACTAGACTACAAATAACCGCAAAATACTACGCACTCTTAAAAACAGCAGTCTTAATAAATAAATACTACGCACTCTAACCAAACGGCATCTTATAAAAATCTCAGGAGTCAACTACCATGAAACCCACCAAGGAAATCAACCCAGCAGAATTCAACGGTAACGGCAAACCAGTCGCGCTATTAGAAAAGCCGATCGACGACACACAAGCTAAAATAGTACCCGTAACGCCCGCAGAGCCAGAAATCAGCGCCCCCACCGATGTCAAAACAGGCGCAGAAACAGCACTCCAAGCACCCAGATCAGTGGCTGCAACACCGCAGAAAAAGTCCAAGAAACCACTGATTTTCGCCGTATTGGGAGTAGGTGCGATCGCCGCCAGCAGCTTCGGCTATCAATACTGGCAATACGCCTCCATCCACCAAGAAACCGAAAACGCCACAGTTGCCGGACACATCCACCAAATCAGCAGCCGCATCAACGGTACTGTTGGCGAAGTCACCGTAGAAGACAACCAACAAGTAAAACCCGGACAACTGCTAATCAAACTCGACCCCCGCGACTACCAAGTTAAAGTCCAACAAGCCCAAGCAGCCTTAGAAAACGCCCGTCGCCAAGCCGAAGCAGCAAAAGCCAATATTTCCCTAGCCTCTCAAACCAGCCAAGGCAAAACAGCACAAGCCCAGGGAGATATCAGCGGTGCAAACGCTGCCATTTCCACCGCCCAAGCAGCACTCAGAGAAGCCCAGCAAGGCGTGCCCGCAGCGGAAGCTACCGTTGCCCAAGCCCAAGCCGGCGTATCCGTCGCGATCGCCAAAGTCGCCCAAGCCCAAGCCGGAATTCCCCAAGCTGAAGCCAAAGTCACCGAAGCCGCAGCCGGAATTGCCCAAGCGCAAGCTCAGCTAGTGCAAGCACAGGCTAATCTTGTCAAAACGCAAGCTGATTATAAACGATATGAAGAGCTTGCAGTCTCAAGGTGCGATCGCCCGCCAGCAACTAGACTCCGCCAAAGCAGCCTACGATGTAGCTGTCGGCCAAACTACCGCAGCCCAACAAGGAATTGCCCAAGCCAGAGCGCGCTTAGCCCAAGCCACCGAAGGCGTAAAACAAGCTCAAGCCACAGTAGCGCAAGCCCAAGAAGGCGTAAAACAAGCTCAAGCCGAAGTAGCGCGCTCCCAAGTCGGCATCGCCAGCGCTGAAGCCAAAGTCGCCCTAGCCCAAGAAGGGATCGCCAGCGCCCAAGCAAAACTTGCGACATCCAAGGGCGGATTGCAACAAGCCGAAGCTACGGGAGAACAAACTAAGGTCAGTCGATCGCAGTATGATGCGGCCAAGGCTGCGATCGCCCAATCGGAAGCCTCGGTTAAAGACGCTCAACTGCAACTTTCCTACACGAAGATCACCGCACCCGCCGCCGGAAAAATCGGCCGCAAATCCGTTGAAGTGGGCCAGCGGGTGCTGTCGGGAACGCCTTTAATGGCGATCGTAAGTAACGATTTATGGGTAATTGCCAACTTCAAAGAAACGCAACTGGCAAACATCAAACCAGGTCAAAAAGTAGAAATCAAATTAGATGCTTTTGGTAGCCATAAATTTGAGGGCAGAGTTGATAGTTTCTCCCCAGCTTCTGGCGCTCAATTTTCCTTATTACCTCCCGATAATGCTACGGGAAATTTCACCAAAATCGTGCAGCGGATTCCTGTCAAAGTTGTATTTGATGCCGCAAGTATTAAAGGCTACGAATCGCGGATTGCACCGGGGATGTCTGCTACGGTAAATGTTGAACTTAAATGAAGGAAGGACTTACGCAGAACCTCTGTATGTAGGGTGCTTATGGGCGCACATTGGTGTCAACTTAAGCCTAAAACCTTGTTTCTGGTAATTATGCACAGACTAAGAAACCCGGTTTCTGGGAATTACGCACAGCCTAAGAAACCCGGTTTCTACGATAATTTTGGTTGGGAGACGAAAAATCTGGCAAGAAACCGGGTTTCTGGGAATTACGCACAGCCTAAGAAACCCGGTTTCTACGGAATTACGCACAGACTAAGAAACCCGGTTTCTACGATAATTTTGGTTGGGAGACGAAAAATCTGGCAAGAAACCGGGTTTCTGCGGAATTACGCACAGACTAAGAAACCCGGTTTCTACCCACAGCCTAAGAAACCCGGTTTCTACGATAATTTTGGTTGGGAGACGAAAAATCTGGCAAGAAACCGGGTTTCTGGGAATTACGCACAGCCTAAGAAACCCGGTTTCTACCCACAGACTAAGAAACCCGGTTTCTTCGATAATTTTGGTTGGGAGACGAAAAATCTGGCAAGAAACCGGGTTTCTGGGAATTACGCACAGCCTAAGAAACCCGGTTTCTACCCACAGCCTAAGAAACCCGGTTTCTACGATAATTTTGGTTGGGAGACGAAAAATCTGGCAAGAAACCGGGTTTCTGGGAATTACGCACAGCCTAAGAAACCCGGTTTCTACGGAATTACGCACAGCCTAAGAAACCCGGTTTCTTCGATCATCTGCGTTGGGAGACGAAAAATCTGGCAAGAAACCGGGTTTCTGGGAATTACGCACAGACTAAGAAACCCGGTTTCTACGGAATTACGCACAGACTAAGAAACCCGGTTTCTACGATAATTTTGGTTGGGAGACGAAAAATCTGGCAAGAAACCGGGTTTCTGGGAATTACGCACAGCCTAAGAAACCCGGTTTCTACCCACAGCCTAAGAAACCCGGTTTCTTCGATAATTTTGGTTGGGAGACGAAAAATCTGGCAAGAAACCGGGTTTCTGGGAATTACGCACAGCCTAAGAAACCCGGTTTCTACCCACAGCCTAAGAAACCCGGTTTCTTCGATAATTTTGGTTGGGAGACGAAAAATCTGGCAAGAAACCGGGTTTCTGGGAATTACGCACAGCCTAAGAAACCCGGTTTCTACGGAATTACGCACAGACTAAGAAACCCGGTTTCTACGATAATTTTGGTTGGCATACTAAAGCTCTGAAAATAAACCCGGTTTCTGGGAATATTGTCCCCTAAAACTAACAATATTAAACTCTCATTATATCACAAATTGTAATTTTTTTGCAAACTAAACAACTCTATGGTATACTAGAAGATTGTGAATATTAATCAAAAGTAAAGTAACAAGCCCGGAGAAATCAAAATGACACAGCAAACCCTGCACGGAACCAGCCGCAAAAGAAAAAGAACATCCGGTTTTCGCGCCAGAATGCGTACCGCAACCGGTCGATTAGTCATCAAGGCCCGCCGCAGCAAAGGTCGCCATCGCCTCGCAGTCTAGCACTGCATGAAGCGTTGAGGGGCATACCCGATCGCAGCCACTATGTTGCCCGATACAAACCGACTCAAGCACCGAAAAGACTTCAGCGCCGTCTACCGCAAAGGAATGCGCCGCAACTCCGCTCATCTAAGTTTAAGAGCTCTGCGTAAACCAAAAAGCGCTTGCTTAACCAAACCGACAGCGGAAAAATCCTTGCAGCCCACTCGCACAGGCATTTCTATCAGCCTGAAAGTCAGCAAGCGCGCCGTAGTCCGCAACCGGATCAAGCGCCAGATTCGGGCTGCTTTGCGACAGCTATTGCCCAGATTAAAATTCGGGTGGGATTTAATAATTGTGGTGCGACCGACCGCACAAGAGTGCAATTATGCAGAAATTCTGCAAGAATTAGAGCAGTTGTTGGTAGAAGCCGAGGTACTAGATGGGAATTCGAGAGGATGTATTTTATGAAGGCGGGCCCGCGCCCGGTGACTTGATCGTTAACTTACTCCTGGGGCTGACTGTGGTGGGAATTCCCCTCGCAGTGGGAGCAATTGTCCGGGCTCTGTGGCTGCGTTACCGGATCACCAGTCGCCGAGTGTCCATAACTAGCGGCTGGATGGGGCGCGATCGCACAGATGTGATCTACTCAGACATAGTAAAAATCGTAACAGTACCACGCGGTTTTGGCAGTTACGGAGACATGGTGATCACCCTGAAAAGTGGCAGCCGCTTGGAACTCAGAGCCATTCCGAGATTCCGAGAAATGTACGACTACATTAACGAAAAACTGCCCGCAGCAGCTCAAAAAGCAAATGCAGCCAAGAATAAATAATAGCTTCGCCCTCAAATCACGGTGAAGTTAGTGCGAGTATTGGCACATCCCTTATCCAAAACCCGAAGAGCGGGCAGTCGATCGAGAGGGCAATGTCCTAAGATAGAGACAAAAGTCTAAAAGTTGAGACAGCCCGTATCCAGCGGTGGCCAAGAGTTCTCAACAGTAAACACAGAGCACCTAAATTAACTCAAAGCGAATGGATTTTGGTATCTCGTTTCTTTCCAATAACTTAATGCTGCCGATCCTAGATTTTTTCTACGGTATCGTGCCCAGCTACGGTTTAGCGATCGTAGCTCTAACCCTCGTGATTCGCTTTGCTCTTTATCCTCTCAATGCAGGCTCTCTCCGCAATATGCGGCGCATGAAAGTAGCGCAGCCATTGATGAAAGAGCGAGTAGATCAAATTCAAAAACTCTACAAAGACAATCCTGCCAAACAGCAGGAGGAAATGAGCAAGGTATACAAAGAATTCGGTAATCCTCTAGCAGGATGCTTCCCATTAGTGCTGCAAATGCCAGTGCTGTTTGCGCTGTTTGCAACCCTCAGGGGTTCGCCGTTTTCGGACATAAATTACAGCGTTAACGTCCAAGTCTTGCCCAAAGAACAAATCGAAACTGTTCAACCGCAAGCCTTTGCTACGCCACCCCAAAATATTTACGTCACAGGTACTTTTCACGCTCCAATTATTGGCGTAATTCCAGGCGGCGACAAACTCGCAGTCGGCGACAAAAGCAAGATTGAATTTCAAACCCCAGAGGGCAAACCTCTCAACGCCGTAGCGACAGAAAATAAGAGCGAAATAGACTTTGCGCCCCGGTGGAAAGTCATCAAAGGCGAAGAACTGGTACAAGTAGATGAACAGGGCAATATCACAGCCTTAGCACCCGGTGAAGCCACAGTTCAAGGCACAATCCCCGGATTAGCTACTAAGAAAGGATTCCTGTTTATAGAAGCCCTAGGCCGCGTTGGTGCGATCGACCCTGACGGTACAATCCACTGGGATATTTTGGTCATGATCCTCGGCTTTGGTATTAGTTTGTACATCAACCAAACCCTTTCGGGACAAGCACAAGGACCAAACGACAATCCCCAGCAGGCGACAGTCAACAAACTAACGCCAGTCATCTTTTCCGGGATGTTTTTGTTCTTCCCCCTGCCCGCAGGCGTGTTGATGTATATGCTGATTGCTAACATCTTCCAAACAGTTCAGTCGTTCATTTTGTCGCGAGAACCGCTCCCCGAAAACTTGCAAAAAATAGTGGACGAAGCAGAGGCGAAAACCAAAAAAGAGCAGGGATTAGATTCACTTCCCTTTGAACCCGGTCGTTCTAAGAAAAAGGCTTGATGTTAACATGAAAGACAGTCAAATGCAGCGCGGACAGCAATGGTTAGAAGAACTGCTACAACTGTCCGCAATTCCCTCAAGGGTAATAGGGCAAAAGCAAGAAGATTGCTATTGGATGACAATAGATGAAAGCAATCTGACTCCCGAAGAAATTGCAATTTTGGTAGGCCCAAATGGTAATGTACTAGATGCCATTCAGTACCTCTGCAACACGGTTCTGAATATAGCTCACGAACCAGATGAGCCCATTGCTTACACAGTTGAACTCAATGGCTATCGAATTCGTCGCCAAGAGGAATTGCGCTCAATGGCACAATACGCAGCAGAGCAAGCCCGCACAACAGGAGTTGAAGTTGAAATCAAATCCTTATCTTCGGCAGAAAGGCGTCAAATACACAACTTTTTGAGCGAATGTGAGGATCTAGAAACTTACAGTCAAGGACAGGATGCCGATCGCAGATTGGTAGTGCGGCTGCGTTGACGGTGGAAAGGAGCGATCAAAAAGAAAAAAGGATAAAGGAGAAAGGATAAAGTGAAAAAATAGCTTTTCCTTTTGAATTTTACCTTTTACTTTGAGAACAGAAAGGCGAAAGATTAATATGGAGACAATTTATATCCCTCATCTACTCCACAAATCTGAGCGGAAAGAGGCGATCGAATTTGAAGAATTTATACCCGATTTAGAAACTCTCACTCCGGTGCGAGGTAGCTTGGAAGTGACACACCAAGGAAATTATCTGGAGGTGAAAGGGAAAGCAGAAACCATTGTCACCCTCACCTGTCACAGATGCCTGAAACAGTACAATCACCGCTTGAGACTCAAATCATCGGAATTAATCTGGCTAGATGAATCAGTCACTCAGCCAGATTCAAGATCGGGAGAAATAGAAGTTGATTTAGAAGATTTGGTGGAAACTTTGCCACCTAACGGTCACTTTGAACCAAGAGACTGGATCTACGATCAATTATGTCTGGAAGTGCCCCACAAACAGATCTGCGATCCTAAATGTGCGGGAATCATTTTAAATGATGATGCTCCAAATACAGAAAGCTCAGAAACTATATCTGACAGCCGTTGGGCATCTCTGAAGTCACTTAAACAACAACTGCCTTAGTTATTTTACTAATGACGAATTACGAATGACGAATTACGAATGACGAATTACGAATGACGAATTACGAATGACGAATTACGAATGACGAATTACGAATGACGAATTACGAATGACCAATGACCAATGACTAATGACTAATGACTAATGACTAATGACTAATGACTAATGACTAATTTTAGTGATGAATTTGAACTGCTGTTACGATCGCGCTACCCCCTAATCTACATTCCCACAAGGGAGGAAGAACGGGTAGAAGTGGCGATCGCCCACAGTGCCAAAAAACAGGGCGCTCGCGCTGTCTACATCTGGGATTTTGTTGACGGCTACCAAGGTAATCCCAACGATGCAGGTTTTGGCAAGCGCAACCCCTTACAAGCTTTGGAATTTATCGAAAAGTTGCCCGCAACCGCGCCGGCAATCTTTATTCTGCGCGATTTTCAGCGGTTTTTAGAAGATGTGGCAATTTCCCGCCAACTGCGGAATTTGGCGAGACGCCTCAAATCTCAACCCAAAAATATTGTCATCGTATCTCCGATCGTTTCGATCCCGGAAGACCTCAGCGAAGCGATCACTGTCTTGGAGTTTCCCTTGCCTGCGGCGGCGGAAATCAAAATTGAGGTGGAAAAGCTGTTAGGGGCGATCGGACAGGCGATAGAAGGGCATTTGGTGGATGAAATGGTGCGCTCCTGTCAAGGGTTGTCGATCGAACGAATTCGGCGAGTTTTGGCAAAGGCGATCGCCACCAAAGGCGAACTCCATACCGACGACGCAGAACTGATTTTAGAAGAAAAACGCCAAACTATCCGCCAAACTCAAATTCTAGATTTTTACCCAGCCCGCGAAAATATCTCCGATATCGGCGGTTTGGACAATCTCAAAGAATGGCTGCTGCGGCGCGGTGGTGCTTTTTCCGATCGCGCGCGCCAATACGGTTTACCCCATCCCAGAGGTTTGTTGTTGGTCGGAATTCAAGGAACCGGAAAATCTTTAACTGCAAAGGCGATCGCCCACCACTGGCATTTACCCCTACTGCGTTTGGATGTCGGGCGTCTGTTTGCTGGATTAGTCGGGGAATCTGAATCCCGCACCAGACAAATGATTCAGCTAGCGGAAGCTTTAGCGCCTTGCGTGCTGTGGATTGATGAGATTGACAAGGCTTTTGCGGGATTAGATGGTAGAGGCGATTCGGGGACAACTAGCCGGGTGTTTGGAACTTTTATAACTTGGCTGGCCGAAAAAACTTCCCCTGTATTTGTAGTTGCAACTGCCAACAACATTCAGTCTTTGCCGCCAGAATTGCTCAGAAAAGGTAGGTTTGACGAAATATTTTTTGTGGGTTTACCTAGTCAGGAGGAACGGCGGGCGATTTTTGAGGTACATTTGTTGCGGCTGCGATCGCACAGCATCAAAAATTACGATGTAGAGCGCTTGGCTTACGAAACTCCAGATTTTTCAGGAGCCGAAATTGAGCAAACTTTGATTGAAGCCATGCACATTGGATTTAGCCAAAATCGAGACTTTACCACCGATGATATTTTAGAATCAGCTAGTCAGATGGTCCCCTTAGCCAGAACGGCTCAAGCACAAATCCAGTTTCTTCAAGATTGGGCTGCTGCGGGGAAAGCTCGTCTTGCTTCTCGATACGGCAGTTTAAGTCGCCGAATTCAGGGATAGACTTCCGAAGTCAGTAGTCAGATCTATTCCGGTTTCAGTCAGCAATGATTGTTTCGCCTTCTTCCTTCAATTGTCAATTAATTAATTGCGGTTTATGAGCAGTTTATATAGTGTATTCAAATTTTTAGTGGGTTTTCTCTTAGCGATCGTACTCATGGCAGGTGCTAGCGTGGCTGCTGCACTTTACTTTGCGGCGAAGCTAACTACATTACCTGAAAAACCTGTTTTTCCTAACGACAAAACAGCAGTTCAGATTGCCGGCGCTGGGCCGAAGTCAACAGTGAAAGCTAGCCCTGTTTCTGACTCTAGCGACAGCCCCTCCCCCAAACCGCTGGAACCGGGAGCCTACAGAGCTATGGTAACTCAGCCGATCGGCTTGATTTTGCGGGATAGTGGTAGCCGAGACTCGAACCGGATTGGCGGTGTTGGTTACAAGGAAAAAGTGGTGGTTTTGGAAGATTCGCCAGACAAACAGTGGCAGCGAATTCGGATTGAGGATGGTAATCGCGAAGGTTGGGTGAAGGGCGGTAATACTGAAAAAGTCGAGGGGGATTGACACTCCCCGGTCTAAAGACACGGGGATTCTTAAGGACAAACTTTGGGGGATGAATCCGCCCAAAGTTTAATTCTCAAAGGGTTAGTCAGAAACCCCCTACCCACTCGCTCAAGAATTGAGTCTATGGCAAATGATTGACTTTCTAATGATATTGGCTGCACCGTTAACATCTGCATTGATTAACAACCCAGCGCTAGAACAGTACAATCCTCTTTTGATTCTTTTACCCGATGGTTGCCAATTGTCAGGTTTTTCACCGACTTTTACTGGCAAAATGTCTCGGTCTAAAAAACTTGCTTTTGATGTGTAAGATTCGTCTTGTTCAACAAATCGCCACCCTCTTAAGTCGCATTCTTGCTGGAGTCTATCTTTGACTTTAGCTGTGGGTATTTGGACAAAATTCTGATTAGTTACGACCCCCATATTAACCTCTTGCTTCTGTGCCTTGTTCCAGCCAAAGACTAAGACGTTTATTTGGTTATTTTCGCAATAATCTACGATGGTTCTAACTGCTTTGTTGACAGCATCTCTCATCCTTCTAGTGCGAGTTTCCGACAACTGCTGCAATCTTTTTGACGAGAAACCTTTAGGCAGTTTATGTATTGCGTGTTCTGATTGAACTCTCGCTTTTTCTTTATTAAACCATTGGTTCCAAGACTTGAGTCTAAGTCCATCAATGATGAAAGGTTTACCATTGCTAGAGACACAAGTTAACCAGTTATTGATGCCGCGATCGATGCCCAGAACCCCTGTCACTTCCAAGCTGCAACTAGGGGCTTGTTCAGTCAGGGATTCGTAGACATATTCGACCCATACCGCACCATTTCTAGGGATTAACCTGAGTTCTTTGATCTGGCAATTCTTGATACGTTCAGGTAGCGGCACCCAAATCGCATCTTTCCCAAAGTATTCTTTTCCTTTTTTCCCCAGGGGTAATCTGATTTTATTTCCAATTACCTTTAAGGCTTGACCGGGATATGAAACAGGGTACATTCCCCCTTTGGTTCTGTACCTTGGTAGTCTCGGTTTTTGATGGATTTCTCCTTGATTTGCCAACTTCTCTAAGGCTCGGAAAGAAGTAAAAGATTCTGCGACAGATTTAAGAGATTGTTGGGCAACTTGAGAGTATAGCAACCCGTAATTTTCGTTGGTCTTGGCTATTTTATACAAATCTGGATATTTAACTACGCTTGGGTTCTTAAAGTATTGTTGCCGACTTTCATAGGTGCCGACATTGAACAGATTATTTGACCATCTTAGTAGTTGTTCGACAATGGTTTTGTCGAGTCCCTTTAAACGCCAAACATCTTTTTGTACAGCGTACATTTAATTTACTGGCTGTTATGATACTAGGTTGAGTATAGATCGTGAATTAACAAGTTAATTAATCCTAAACAAATCTTTACCTTGGTCTCAATTGCTAGAAGGATTTGTCCGGGGACGGTTAAACATTATGTTATCTTGAAACTTACGAACAGGCAGGATAAATCCTGCCACGCCCTTTCATCCCTGGACTAAAGTCACAGGGTTTTCAGGGTATTTCTTATAAGAGAGGGAGATAGGGAATTGGGCATTGGGCATTGGGCATTGGGCATTGGGCATTGGGCATTGGGCATTGGGCATTGGGCATTGGGCATTGGGCATTGGGCATTGGGCATTGGGCATTGGGCATTGGGCATCGGGCATTGGGCATTGGGCATTGGGCATTGGGCATTGGGCATTGGGCATTGGGCATTGGGCAGTTAAAACTTTCTTCTTTCTTCTCTCTTCCTTCTTCCTTCGCCTCCCCCTTCTTCCATCTTCCTTCTTCCATCTTCCATCTTCCATCTTCCATCTTCTCTCTTCCATCTTCCATCTTCCATCTGCCATCTTCTCTCTTCCATCTTCCTTCTTCCTTCGCCTCCCTTCTTCCTAGAAATATGTTAAGAAACATAGCTAAATTTTAAGCTTAGTTGCAAAAATGAGGGGTTTTCACCCCACAAAGAGCGAGAGTGGTAACTTTGATGACAAGATGTCAGCCTCTTTGACAACATATCAGATTCAAAGTTATCTAGGATAAAAAAATATGTACGATAAACGTCCCGATCGAGATTGGGCCACTGCTGCTGTTACTGCGGCTTTAGGAGCTGGGGTTGTCACCTCTTTTGCCGTCAGCCGAGGGCAAAATCCTCTGGTAGCTTTGGGAATTACGGTTTTTGCAGCGGGAGTAGCTTTAATTTGCGATCGGTTTGGCTTAATTTAAGGAAGCTCTCACTCTTTGACAACATACTGAATCAGCAGTACACAAAATCCCCGCCCCTCTTTGACAACATCTGCAACAAGCAAAGGCGGGGATATCTTTGAAAACATACTATGGCGGGCGCAATAAGTAGTATTTTTAGCGACAGCCGGATCAAATATTATTGACACTCTCAGGGCTAAAGCCACTGAGATTCTGCGGACAGAGTAAAACTCTCGCTACGACCGTCAAACGCCGTCTACCTAGTCACCAATCGTCAAGCGATAGTTTCTAGCTACTTTTATTTTTTCCAATGCTTTCAGAATCCATCACTAAGCCAAGACGCGGTACGCTCCGCAACCTGCCTTTATTTGCTCTTTCCTGTCATACTGCGCCAGGACTTAAACCTAACCGTTGTTTCATAGGAGCCGGGATTTCTCCGATACTAGGATGCTTCAACACGTAGATGTTTTTTGTTCTTACTCACGATCTAATTTTAACACAAATACCACTGCGACTGAAGTCGCTCGTGCCGCTTCCCTAGGAAGGGCTAAAGCCACTGAGTTTCCCGCATCCCGTATTAATTTTTATGAATAAGAACTAAAAACAGTTCATCTCTTCGATCGCATCCCAGCCTCAAAGGCTAAGATGTGCCTCAAACTCTCTTTGATAACTCTTTGATCGCATACCCTGAGTCTTGCATCTCTAGAATCGGCAATGCTATCTTGGCTATTATCTGTAGTTATTTTTGAGTGTAATTTTTTTCCAAAAACGGGTGCTTCGCGTCAACAGGTAGAACTTAGCCTTGATAGATCCCAAGCCTGCCACTCTTCGGTAACATCTCATCTCTTTGATAATATCGGTCGTTTGCTCACACAACCCATCCACCTCTTTGATAACATCTCACACTAAAAAGTTATGGAATCCCTGGCCTACCTCGAACTTGTTCTTGCTTCCGAAGCACCCGCAGATTCTAAAATCTGTGAGGGGCTGAAGTGGAAACATCTATCCAGTCAGACTTACATCCATTTGCTGTCTCTGGCTTTAATGCTGTCGGTTTTGAGTGCAGCTAGTTCGGCTTTTGCTCAAATAGATCCAAGATACCCAAATTTGCGATCGGTTCAAGATCAATTGCGGGAGCTCGGCTATTTCAACAGAAGTTCCACCGGTCAACTGGGCCCGGTGACTCAACAAGCTCTAACCAACTTCCAGCGAGACTATCAACTGTCGCTGACTGGAAGGCCCGATCGAGATACTGCGATCGCGCTCAATAGTTTGGCGGGCCTTGACACTCAACCTTTGAGAACCTCTTTGACAACCTCTTTGACAACCTCTGTGACAAAATACTATACAAATTATCGGGAGTTGCATTTTGGCGATCGAGGTGCAGATGTTTCGTCTCTTCAGCACAGGTTACAGGAGCTAGGCTATTTCAATACACATCCAACTGGCAGTTTTCGCGAAGTTACTCTACAAGCCCTTAAAGCCTTCCAGCGAGTTAATCGACTGCGAGTGACGGGTGTTGCTGACAGCCAAACTTTAGCTTTGCTGTTTAGCTCAACAGCGCCGATTGGCCCTGTGACGATTCCTGGCAATATTTCGGGAAATGGCGCTTGTAAGGGACTCAGGTTCGGGGACAGAGGCCCAACTGTTGACTTGATTCAGCGACAGTTAAAAGTTTTGGGCTATTTTGAAGGCTCAGTAGATGGCAAGTTTAGAGAACGCACTCTCTACGCTGTGACAAGTTTCCAGCAAGATTACAATCTTGTTTCTGACGGCTGCGCTGACACTGCTACTTTGATTGCTATAGATTCAAGGTTGAGGGCATTTGTGCCGACTTCTCCTCACTTCGATCGGCACGATCGTGAATCTAGTCGCTCCGGCTACACTCGCAGACAAGTAATCGCCCTGCAAAGGCAGTTGGCAGAACTGGATTATTACAATGGCTCCATCGACGGTGTTTTTGACGAAGGGGTTCGAGATGCCCTGATCCGGTTTCAGGAAGACAATTCGCTACCGACAACTGGGAAGCTCGATCGCAATACTCAGGTGAGATTAAAGAGAGTCCTCGCACAGAGGAGAACCCCACAAGAATTCACACTGCGACGGGGCGATCGAATCCCTGCTGTGCCGATTAGCAGCAGTTCCAACTCTCGATCGAGCGTCTTGCAGTTGCAAAGGCGATTGCAAGACCTCGGCTTTTACAATGGCCCGCTGAGTGGAGTTTTTGATGCTCCGACAGGAGCCGCCCTCGACCAAGCTCAGCGCAGTTACGGGGTCAGCAGTGACGATTTGTTCAGCCAAACTTTCTAGCAGTTGCACCGCTAGGTTTTGTTAATTGTTGTAACAATTCGTACTTTCAATGCGAAAATAGGTGTATAATCACTGGTCTGAATCCGGGGCGTTGCCGTTTTGGGCGATCGACCTCGGACAAGACCAATTGCTAGAAACCAAAGACGGCCATCCCATTCTCAAAGCTTCGTGACAAACAGTATGAATGGTGAGCTGGCAGTCTAGCAGGTGCAACCCTGACTTTTCAGCTTGCTTCATGCCAATTTTTAAGATCGAATCGTTGTTAAATTCGATCGTTCTGTTGCACTGAACGCAGACTAGGTGGTGGTGGTGGTGCGGGTAAGGCTGGTTTATTTCATAGTGTTTGTGACCTTCTGCTAGTTCGAGTTCCCGGAGAAGGCTCATCCTTGCCATTAACTTTAAAGTTCGGTAAATGGTGGACAAGCTAATGTTTTCCCCGCGATTTTTTAACAAAGTGTACAAATCCTCGGCGCTCAGGTGATTGCCTTTGGGGAGGTTCTGAAAAACGTGCAAGATGGTTTCCCGTTGGGGAGTCATCCGCCAGCCTTTGTCATTGAGTTCGGATTTAAACGAGGACGCGGTATAAAGTGCCATCTGACCCTCTCAAGAAAGTCTGCCTATTGACAATAATACACAACGAGCGGGATATTTTTCAAATATCGGAGCTGATTGAAAAAAGGTTTAAGTAGAAGAGAAATGGAAGTCGAGAAATGGAAGTCGGAAGAACGCTCATACAGCAAGCTTTTTAGCCACCTGTATCTGACTTTTAATCAGGTGGATTTACTGACCCAAAAATCTGGTTTTTGATAATTTCTGAAAAAAGCAGAGCCCCGATTTCTTTAAGAAGTCGGGGCTCTAACAGCTATGGCATTCTGGTTTCGGCAACTTTAGCCGAGAGACTCCAGATAGTCGCGAACGCGGTTGCGACGCTTGGGCTGGCGTAGCTTTTGCAAAGCTTTAGCTTCAATTTGGCGGACTCGCTCGCGGGACAAGTCGAGAGCACGACCAATTTCTGCCAGGGAGTAGGGGTGTCCGTCACCCAAACCGAACCGCATCAGAATCACATCGCGCTCGCGGCTACTCAAATCTGCCAACAGTTGCTGCAAGTCGCGGTGCAGGGCTTCTCGCATCAGCATTTCTTCCGGGGAGATGGAAGGGGTTTCGAGCAAGTCGCCGAGCTCCGTATCTTTCTCATTGCCCACTTTAGTTTCTAGGGACACAGAGCGAGGTACTCGCAGCAAGACATCCCGCACTTGGGGCGCTGTCATGTTCAACTCGATCGCAATGTCTTCGATCGTAGCTGTGCGGCCTTTTTCTTGAGAAATTTTGCGCTGGGCTTTTTTTATTTTGTTAAGTTTCTCGGTGATGTGCACCGGGAGGCGGATGGTACGGCTTTGAGTAGCTATAGCCCGCGTAATTCCCTGGCGAATCCACCAGTATGCGTAAGTGCTAAACCGATAGCCCCGAGTCGGGTCGAACTTTTCTACAGCTCGTTCCAGTCCGAGAGTACCTTCTTGTATTAAATCCAACAGTTCTAAACCGCGATTTTGATATTTTTTGGCTACTGAAACCACCAGGCGCAGGTTCGCCTTGATCATGTGGTCTTTTGCTTCGATGCCTTCTGTTTGAATTCTTTCGATCGTCTCCACCGTCATCTCTGCTATCTCGGCCCAGTGGCGTTTGCCTTCGACCATCATTCGCTTGAGTTCAGGTACGTCAGCGATACCGGCTGTCGTGGCCCAGCGTTCCAGGGAAGGTCTGTGCCCCAATTGTGCGGCCAAGCGATCGCGCACCTCGATTAAATGCACGAATCCCTGAATCTTGCCTTCCTGCTGCTCTGCGGCGGTGTTACGCAATTCCAGCAATTTGATATAGCGCTGAACTTTTTGGGCTTCGGAGACTTCCTCGTCTCGACCTAAAAGACGAACCCGACCTATTTCTTGGAGGTACAGGCGCACTAAATCTGTAGTGCGACGGCTGGCATTTTTTTGCAATTTGGCCTCATGGTCTGCATCCTCAGCCTCTGTTGCATCTTGGTCGATGAGTTCGTCCCCAGCTTCTTCAGCATCTTCATCCAACACATCATCTTGCAAGGGATTGACTCGCAGTCGTTCGTCGAATTCAGCTTCAGCGTAAAAAGAGGTGGCTGGCATAGTGATTTTCTCAGTTGCTCCGGGTGAAAAGATGCTACGCTTAGCGGTCATTTGTATTTATGATGCCCATTTTGTCAAGACGAAGCATCACCGCTATTTGTTTCTCTACTAATTTTCCTGACCTTTCTACTGTTTGCCGATCGAACTTTGGCTGCCCATCTTGTTTTGGTAACTTTCAGGAAAATGCCAAGAACTTTCTGATGTAACAGGTTGAGGCCCCGGAAAGTGCGTTGTACTTCTCTGTTTATGTAGCTAGTATAGAGAGTGACTAGCTAGAAACAAGTGACTTTCGTCAGAAGTTAAGTTAATCTTCATCACCGATCGCCTGGTTCCCGATCACTTCTCAAAATTCCTGGTTTTTTTAATAAAACTTTATAAAGAATACCCTGAACACCCTGTGACTTTAGTCCAGGGATGAAAGGGCGTTGCAGGATTTATCCAGCCAGCCCTCTTTATGCAAGACACAAACCACATTCTGTTACCAGAAAAATGTGGGATGGATACACAGACGCAGGTCTGGGAAGCAAATGCCTACCACAAGTAGCCATAGGCTCAGCAATGGGCGAGTGGGTAGTGGGTTATTGACAAACCCTTTAAGGAGCAAGATTTGGGTGGATTCATCCCCCAAAGTTTGTCCTTAAGAATCCCCGTGTCTTTAGACCGGGGAGTGTCAAATAACTCTCCGAGCGATCTATAAAAGCAATAAACCGTTAACCTAGGTTATAGCCCGCAGTTTAAGGGCGAGAAACTGTAACTAGATTGTTAGACAAAGTTGCCCATATTTGCCCAATCGTGGGTAGCTTTTGTCTTCTGTTAGATTTTCCATACTTGCTGCGGTGTCTGATATTGGTCACAATAAGACAGTGCAAGCAAGAAATATATGCCGCGATCCAAATAAAGGAATGCCATGCTACTCGGATTTAAAACCGAATTAAAACTCAATGCCCGACAGCGAATACTGCTAGCCAAACATTGTGGGGTAGCGCGTCACGCTTGGAACTGGGGGCTGTGGTTGACCAAAAACATTCTCGACCACAATAAATCCAATCCCAACGAAAAACTCAAATTTCCTACAGCTATTGACCTGCACAAACTGTTAGTAGCTTTGGTGAAATCAGAGAATGCTTGGTATTACGAGTGCAGCAAATCTACACCGCAGAGCGCATTAATAGCATTGCGAGAAGCATGGAAGCGGTGTTTTAAAAAGACTGCTGGGGTACCGAAGTTTAAGAAAAAAGGACGGCGAGATTCTTTCACGTTGGAAGGGACAGTCAAAATAAGCGGGAGTAACAAAATCCAAGTTCCTGTAATTGGCGTCCTCAAGACTTATGAAAGGCTACCACAAGTATCAACTTGCGTCTTGCGCGATATCCCGGATTGCCGACAGGTGGTCGATCAGTTTCAGGTTTGATGTAGAACAGCAAGAGTCATGCCAAACAGACATTGTAGGAGTTGACCTCGGTATTAAAGCATTGGCTACTCTCTCAACAGGTGAAGTAGTTATCGGTGCTAAATCCTACAAAAAATATGCAGCAAAACTCTCAAGGATGCAATGGTTGAGTCGCCATAAAGTCATCGGTTCGAGCAATTGGGAAAAAGCACAAGTCAAGATAGCTGGACTGCATAGAAAGATAGCTAACATCCGTAAAGATACGTTGCACAAACTAACGACATTACTTGCCAAAAACCACGGTGTAATTGTCATAGAAGATTTGAATGTATCTGGGATGATGGCTAATCATAAACTGGCGGGAGCGGTGGCTGATATGGGTTTCTTTGAATTCCGACGCCATCTCACCTACAAATGCAAGTTGTACGGTTCAAAGTTGGTAATAGTTGACCGTTGGTTCCCAAGCTCAAAAACCTGTTCTAATTGTGGAACCAAAAAAGAAACATTCTCTCTTTGTGAGCGAATGTTTGAATGCAGCCATTGTGGTTTTAAGATTGACCGCGACTTAAATGCGGCGATTAATTTGTCAAAAACCGTCAGTTAGACGGGGATAGCCTGCGGACTGGTGAGTGCCGACACTACCAGGTTGAAACAGGAAGTAAGGTTCAAAGTTCAGCTTTGTATAAAGTTGGGTAGCTTTGGGTAAGTCTTATGTAACGGTTTATTGCTTTTTGGCGATTCCCTGGCGACGGGCTGGGGAGGTGCCAGAAAATTAAAATTAGTGGCGCGGGTAAAGTTTCATCAGTTCCCTCACCTGTTCGGCGTGATAAGAACTGCGAGTCAAGGGAGAAGCGACAACTTGCAAGAATCCCAAAGATTCCCCAAACTCTCTCCAAGCATCAAACTGTTCTGGCGGCACAAAGTTTTCCACATTCAAGTGCTTTTGAGTTGGTTGCAGGTACTGTCCCATCGTCAAAATATCGCAGCCCACAGCCCGCAAGTCCTGCATGGCTTCCCGAACTTCCTCGTCTGTTTCTCCCAGTCCCACCATGATGCCAGATTTGGTGTAAACCTCTGGTGCAAGTTCGCGACTGCGCCTCAATAATTCCAGGGTGCGATCGTAATTTCCTTGTGGCCGCACCTTCCGGTAAAGTCGCTTCACAGTTTCCGTGTTGTGGTTGAGTACCTCCGGCCGGGCTGCGAGAATAGTGTCTAAAGCTTGCCAGTTGCCGCACAAATCGGGAATCAAAACTTCTATAGTTGTATCGGGCATCGCCGATCGCACCGCTTGAATGCACTGCACGAACTGGGATGCACCCCCATCGGGCAAATCGTCCCGATTCACCGAGGTAATCACGACGTGCTTGAGTTTGAGGCGCTTCACTGCTTGCGCCAATCTTTCCGGCTCCGTCGGATCTAGAGGTTGAGGCTTTTTCTCAAAGTCAATATCGCAGTAAGGACAGGCGCGGGTACAGGCTGGCCCCATAATTAAAAATGTGGCAGTACCTGCATTGAAGCACTCGCCGATGTTGGGACACGATGCCTCTTCGCAAACCGTATTTAGGGCTAAATCCCGCAAAATTTCTTTAACGTTGCCGACGCGCTCCCACTGGGGGGCTTTGACTCGCAACCACTGTGGCTTAACTGTCACGCCTGTCTCCGCCTGAGTAGTGTTTTACAAATTATTATATACGAGCTTGTTCAATTTTGACTTGTATGTGATATATTACTAAGATATTGACTAAATTCGGGATGTAGCGCAGCTTGGTAGCGCACCTCGTTCGGGACGAGGGGGTCGCAGGTTCAAATCCTGTCATCCCGATTTTTAAATCAGACCGGAAATTGCTCAGAAACTGAGTTTCTTTGGTGCGATGCTTGGGCGGTAAATATTTTTTATGGGCGATAAATCTATCGGGCGATCGCAACTCCTGTGAATCGATTTGAGATTTGAGATTTGAGATTTGAGATTGAATATAGAAATTTAGCCCTGGTTGGAAACCAGATTTAATTAAGAAGACTGGAATATTTCTTAACTATCACTTCTTAAACCTTTACATCTTGAGAGAGATTTATAGATAGCTGAATAAGCTTACAATCTGATCTTGCTACCCATTTTAAAATCAACTAAAAAATTGGAGGATATTCTGATGCATAAAAGTGGCACAGCCTTCGGATCCTGCACTCGCTGCGAAACAGTACCCGACAAAATAGAGGGCAGCGGGGGTCTATACCTATGGTTTCCAGTATCACACACGCTGCATAAGATTATTTCTGCACTGGCCAAGGCGCAACTTGAATACCTGCTGCTAGAAGACGGGAAGTGTTTGTACGTTGTAATTGACTGGAGGGGAACGGAAAGCTTGAGCAACATAGCATTATCGACCCTGACAAATCAAGAGTTAAAAGAGACAAATGTCTTGTGGATGCCGGGAATTGAACAGCCGAAACTCTGCGATTTTTCTAGGCTCACTTCCTTAGACAGTTTTATTAACTTCAGTAAGTCAGATTGGCTGTTAGATTTATTGTCTCAAGAACGTATTACTACTCATTTTCAGCCAATTGTTTATACCTCAGACACGTCTCAAATTTTTGCACAAGAAGCGCTGCTGCGAGGAATTGATGAGCAGGGAAACTTAATTCCTCCTGGTCGCATTTTTGCCCAGGCAGAATCAGCGGGGATCATTTTTCAACTAGATGCTTTAGCTAGAACTCGCGCTATCCGCGAAGCCAAGGTATACGAGATGAAGGAACTACTTTTTATTAATTTTTCGCCGACTTCTGTTTACGATCCCGCTACCTGTCTGCGAATGACTGTGAAAGCTATTGATGAATCGGGAATTCCTCACAGCAATATTGTTTTTGAGGTAGCGGAATCTCGGCACCCTCCAGATATTGCTCACCTGATTAGGATTCTTGAGTTTTACCGAGAGGCGGGTTTTTTAATTGCACTAGATGATTTTGGCAGCGGTTCTTCTAATTTAAACTTGATGCACCAGTTGCGTCCTGATTTTATTAAGTTGGATATGGAATTGATTCGCAATGTCCATCAAGATTATTATAAGGCACTAATTACTGAAAAGATGTTAGAAATTGCCTGTAAGTTAGAGATTAAAACTGTTGCTGAAGGTGTGGAAACTTTGGAGGAGTTAGAGTGGGTGCGACAACGGGGAGCAACTTTTGTTCAAGGTTATTTGATTGCTAAGCCAACTTCTCCGCCGATCGCAGTTACAAGTTATATTGGTGGTGTAGAATCTGAAGCTATTTCTGCTTAAAAGGTTTGCAGTTGGGATGGCTCGTTCCTACGCAGAGCCCATTGGTGACAACTTAATGTCAAACCGACAGTCTTTCTTGTTTGTAGTGAAGTCTTGATCCCCCCTAACCCCCCTTAATAAGCAGGGTGGATTAATTGTCACAGGATAAAGGTATCATAGAATAGGCGATCGGGTATTCAGAACTTGGAAGACTATCAGTCATGGAGTGCATCAACAATGAACTTAATTGAAGCAATTAAATCTGTTCCCGACCATCGACAACCGAGAGGAATCAGACATCCTTTATGGCTGATACTAACAATAATTTTTTTAGGCAGTTGTACGGGATATTGGGGCTATAAGCCCTTGGTTGATTTTACCACAAATCATCGAGCAACCCTCATCAAATTATTTAAGCTGTCACCCGATGTTAGATTTCCGTCAGACTCGACTTTTAGAAACATAATTCAATCATTAGATTTTGAGATTATCGCCGTCCTTTTTAATGTATGGTCACAACAAAATTTACCGCTAACCCCGGTCGAATTGATGGCAATCGATGGAAAAGGTATCAAAAGTACCTCAGTCGGTGGCCAGAGTTATTACCAAAATTTGGTCAGCATGGTTTCTGTCTACAGTCATCATCATGGATGGGTAGTACGACATAAAGTCATGGAAAATCATCATCAAAGCGAAATCTCCGTTGTTGAGGAACTGATCGGAGAACTATCGGGTTCTCAGGTGGTAATTACAGCGGACGCGCTGCATTGTCAAAAAAAAACGCTGCGGTTAATTATTGATGGTGGTAATGACTATATAGTTACCATTAAAAAGAATCAATCAAGTCTATTTAAAACAGCTCAGAAAGTAGTAAATTTTGCCGATGCGATCGAGTCACATCACGCTGATGAACGCTTACATGGACGCAGTACAGCTCGAATCACCACAATTTATGCCATTGCTCCTCAATTATTACCTTTGTGGGCGGGGGTTAAGCACATAATTGCAATCATCAGAAGTGGCAGCAGATGGAAAGGTAAAAAAAGTCGGCGTCGATTAGTTGATTTCCATGAATCACACTATTATTTAAGTAGTCTGGACTGGTCAGCTAGTCAATTTGCCGAGGCAATTCGAGGACACTGGTTAATTGAGAATAGACTGCATTGGGTTAAAGATGTGACGTTAAATGAGGATAACTGTATTCATCGTGGGGGCAACGCAGCAGCTAATTGGGCAATGGTTAGACAGTTTTTAGTCTCTTTAGCTAGGATGAGTGGGACGAATACTCTTCCACAAGCTTTAAGATTGATGGCTAACCAAGTTGAAAATATCAGTGAGTTGCTTTTCGGTTTTTTGACCCGTGACAAACCAGTTAAATCCTTCACGTAGCACGATCGCATTGCCCGATCGGCTTAGTTTATTTTTTCGACAATAAATCCACCCTGCCTAACCCCCCTTAATAAGGGGGGGAGAAGAGTATTGATCTTTCGTCTCCCTGATTAAGGGGGGAGAAGAGTATTGATCCCCCCTAACCCCCCTTAATAAGGGGGGGAGAAGAGTATTGATCTTTCCGTCTCCCTGATTAAGGGGGGAGAAGAGTATTGATCCCCCCTAACCCCCCTTAATAAGGGGGGGAGAAGAGTATTGATCTTTCGTCTCCCTGATTAAGGGGGGAGAAGAGTATTGATCCCCCCTAACCCCCCTTAATCAGGGGGGAGAAGAGTATTGATCTTTCGTCTCCCTGATTAAGGGGGGAGAAGAGTATTGATCCCCCCTAACCCCCCTTAATCAGGGGGGGAGAAGAGTATTGATCTTTCCGTCTCCCTGATTAAGGGGGGAGAAGAGTATTGATCCCCCCTAACCCCCCTTAATCAGGGGGGGAGAAGAGTATTGATCTTTCCGTCTCCCTGATTAAGGGGGGAGAAGAGTATTGATCCCCCCTAACCCCCCTTAATCAGGGGGGGAGAAGAGTATTGATCTTTCCGTCTCCCTGATTAAGGGGGGAGAAGAGTATTGATCTTTCCGTCTCCCTGATTAAGGGGGGAGAAGAGTATTGATCCCCCCTAACCCCCCTTAATCAGGGGGGGAGAAGAGTATTGATATTTCCGTCTCCCTGATTAAGGGGGGAGAAGAGTATTGATCTTTCGTCTCCCTGATTAAGGGGGGAGAAGAGTATTGATCTTTCGTCTCCCTGATTAAGGGGGGAGAAGAGTATTGATCTTTCGTCTCCCTGATTAAGGGGGGAGAAGAGTATTGATCTTTCGTCTCCCTGATTAAGGGGGGAGAAGAGTATTGATCTTTCGTCTCCCTGATTAAGGGGGGAGAAGAGTATTGATCTTTCGTCTCCCTGATTAAGGCAGGGCGGTTTCATTCTCAGGAAAAACAGGGTTTTGTAGGGGTAGTGCTACCCCTACTCCCCGTGCCTACCCCCCCCCACCAACCATCGAATGGGCATTTCATCCATCTGGGCAATGGTTCGACCCAACGACTGCGTTTATCCTGAGCGAAGCCGAAGGGCTCAGGGCAACGCTTCGCACGCACCGCCACGGGGGGATTGCCCCTACAAAGAATGAAACAGCCCTGGGGATTTAGGGGGATCTAGACTTCGCCTAAAAGCGACATTTATTGTGGGTTTCAGTCTTAAGTTGTCACCTATGGGCAGAGCCTGGTAACGAGAAGAACGAGAAGAATTAGCCTTTTAAATGCTTAAGTTGCGCCGCAAAAAGCTTTCTAAGGATTCCATTTTGATGCTGTAAATAGATTCCAAGTTTTGCACTTCTTCGGGAGTGCAGAAAAACTCGTTACCCAGCAATACCCGCAAAGTTCCTAAGTCTTTTTGAGCTTGAGGATTCAATAAACCCAAGGCATTTCGCAAGCCGTCAAACACAACCAGCGGCGGGTTGATTACCATCGGTTCGCGATTGAATAAGCGTCCAAAAATGCGGGCAATTTCGTCTCTTGTCAGCACATCCGGGCCGCCGACTGGCAAGATTTGGTTGCGGGCCCCTTCAACAGTTGGCGAGTCTACTGCAATATGAGCTAAGTCGTCGGTACTGACAACAGATGTGCGGTTTTTGCCGTCGCCAATTAGCAGGTAAAATCCGGTTTCTCGAAATCTTTCTGCTAGCGGTAACAAGCGGTCAGCAAAACCGGCTGGCCGCAAGATTGTATAATTCAAGCCACTGTTTTGCAGGTATTTTTCAACTTCTCGCTTGGCTTTGAATACTGCGGAATCTTCGTATCCGCGATCGACTCCCAGTACAGAAAGAAATACAAAGTGCTCTACTCCGGCTGCTTTGGCGCTGTCGATCAATTCTATGTTAGCGCGGTAGTGTACTGCTTGAACGTCGCCGCCGGTGCCGTGGGTGCTGATGATGTATTTCACGCCTTGGCAGGCTTTTTTAATATCTTTGTCTTGTTTTAAGTCGCCGATAAAAATCTCGGCACCTCGGTTTTCTAGTTCTGAGTAGCGAGATGCGAGGCGAACAAATGCGCGAACAGGCTGATCTTGCTGTCTGATTTCTCGTACAATTCGGCGGCCTAGGGCGCCTGTTGCTCCGGTTACTAAGAACATGATGTTTGCTGCTTGGTTGTTATTAACTCGATCGGGACTTACGCAGAGGGTCTAGAAACCCGGTTTCTTAAATTTCTCGTTGCTAAACCTAAGATTTATCGTAGAAACCGGGTTTCTTTTGCCTTAGTTTTATTTATAACTCATAAATCAAATTTCGACAATTACCGGGGTGTGGTCGCTGGGTTTGACCAATTTTCTGGGAGCAATGTCTATTGTACAGTTTTTTGCTTGTTCGTACAGGGGAGGGCTGAGATAATGGTGGTCGATTCTCCAGCCGTTGTTGCGGGGAAATGCGGCGGCGCGGTAGTCCCACCAGCTATAATGGCCGCCTTCTGATGTGAATTTGCGAAAGGGGTCGTTTAATCCTAATTCTATGATTTCTGTGAGTGCGAGGCGTTCGGGGACAGATAAGCCGACGGAGTTGGCATTGGCTTTGGGATTGTGGATATCTCGATCGTCCGGGACGATGTTGAAGTCGCCGCAAATGCACAAGTTGGGGGATTTGTCTAGTGCTATTTTGAGGTATTCTTGCAGCAGTTTGAGCCACTTTAGTTTGTACTCATATTTCTCGCTGCCGACTTCGGAACCGTTGGGAACGTATACGCAAATGATGCAAATATCGTCTATAACCCCGGCTATTAGGCGTTTTTGTTCGTCAAACATACCTGCGGTTTCGTCGCCGAGAATGGGGGCAAATCCGCTGCTAATTTGCTCTAGGGGCGATCGGCTAAAAATGGCGACGCCGTTGTAGGATTTTTGACCGGAAATGTAACAGTTGTAGCCGAGGTTGATGAAGGGTTCTAGGGGAAAGTCTTTGTCTATGACTTTGGTTTCTTGGAGGCAGAGAACGTCTGGGGAGTTTGTTTGCAACCAGCTAATAACCTGTTCTGAGCGGGTGCGGATTGAGTTGACGTTCCAGGTGGCGATTTTCATTAATATAGTAATCCTAACGGTGATGTGGGGGGAACCCAAATTCGGATGACTCGGCGGTTGAAACCGCTACTACACAAACAAAGTCCGCCTGCGCGGACTAATAATAAAAGCGATCGCACCTATTTTAACCTATTTGATTCCCGTTCAACTCACTTGATTTGATAAATATAAGCATCTTCGATCCACGTCTGATTAACCCGATTATTTGTCATTCTTCTGCCTGATAAGTCTAAATTCCAATCTTGTTGTAACTGACGTAATCCCTCAATTAATTCATGTTTTGGGCTTACTGCTACAATCGCTGTCCAATCGATTTTCAAGTCGGGTTTAACTTCGCGAAAAACTGACAGAATTTCATAATAAGTTTTAAGAGGCCCTTTGCTATCGTACAGAGGTGAGGTGAGCATCAGCCGCCATGTTTCCGGTTCGGGCGCGTAGGTCCAGAGAGCCGAATCAACTGATAAATCTGCTGCATTGAGAGCGTCTATTAGTCTTTGACCTTCTTCTATTTCTTGACTTACCAATGTTGCTGTAGCCATTGTAAAACTCCGTGATAGGGATCGGTAATTGCTGAGTAAATGCAGATTCAAGACTTACGCATCAATATCAAAGAAACCGGGTTTTTTTACCAAATTCAAGGCTAAGATGCAGTATTTTCGTAAAAAACCCGGTTTCTGCCTCCACGACTAAGATGGATAAGTTTATTAGTTTTTGCTTCTGGTTTTGTTGATTATATTCTGTCTGATTACTGGTTGAATTGTCAAGTACGATCGCCCATTTTGTTTTACTGTTTCAACTAATGACCGCCGTCCTAAAGATTGGATGACTTTCAATAATTCTGGCGGTGATAGTTGCAGGTTTTCTGGTATTTTTGAGATGTCGGCTGGTTCGGGGGTACTTGCTAGCCAAGCGATAACTTGTTGTTCGGATGCGGTTAGGCGATCGCACTGCTGGTCTAGGAGTGATTCTAAGTCACCTAAGAATAGGGTATCATAGGATAGGAATTCGGAAACGCTGCCGCCGAATAAGTCTTGAATCAATGTGGCAACTATATTTAACCATAAGGGATTGCCTCGGTAAAGGTCGATTAGTTCTGACCATTTATCGGGTTCTGCTAAACCTTTTTCTCTGAATATTTCTTGTGCTTCGGGGCCTAAACCGTTGAGTTGCAGAGATTTGCAGGGGCGGTTTTCGCCTTCTAAGGCGGCGATTTCTCTGGGTTTTTCCCAACTCAGGAGAATTAAGCAACTGTTGTGGGATGATTCTGTTAGTTGTTTGAAGAATGGGCCGTAATTTTCATAGCCTGGTTGGTAATTTCCTGCGAGTTGTTGGCTGCTGAAGATGGTTTGGATATCATCGAGGATGATGAGACAGCGGTGCGATCGTAAATAGTTGATTACCCCCCCCAACCCCCCCTTGCTAAGGGGGGGAGAAAGAGGTTGAATCTCTTCGCCGCGCCGGGGAGAAAGAGGTTGAATGTCTTCGCCGCGCCGGGGAGAAAGAGGTTGAATCTCTGCGCCGCGCCGGGGAGAAAGAGGTTGAATCTCTGCGCCGCGCCGGGGAGAAAGAGGTTGAATCTCTTCGCCGCGCCGGGGAGAAAGAGGTTGAATCTCTTCGCCGCGCTGGGGAGAAAGAGGTTGAATCTCTTCGCCCCCCCTTGATAAGGGGGGGTTGGGGGGGTTAGTTTCTTGCTGCTGGGAGAGGAATTTAATTAAGTCGGTTTGGAGTGATGCGAGGGGTGGAGAGTTGCGGAGACTTCGCCAGATAATGTAATCGAATTCGTGTTGAATTTGTGGAATTAGTTGGAGTGTCAGGGCGGTTTTGCCAATACCGGATAAGCCTAAGATGGTGATGAGGCGGGTGCGGGCTAAAATCCAGTTTTGGAGGGTGGTGAGTTCGGATGTGCGGTTATAGAATAGGTTGGGTTCTGGTGCGTCGCCTAAGTCTAAATGTATTTTAGGTTCGGAATTGCTTGTTTTTTCGTTAAACTTATCCTTGTTTTGCGGTTCAGATTGTAATTTTTTTGAGGGTTGCGAACTATCAGCAGAGATGTTACCAATATGGATGCAGCCATTCCCGACGAGTGAGACAATATTAGAAGCTTGTAAATTTTCCAATTTAGCTCTAAAATTTGCTTTAGATACTTGTTCCTCACCTAATGCAACTGATAGAAGTTTCCATAATTTAAAGCCAACTTCTTTAATGTATTTCTCTGAACGGTTGTGATGCTGTGCAATTTCCTTATATTTTTGATTGTTCCAAGCGCCGCGTAGTATAGCTTTTTGCAGACTATCTAAGTGTTTTCCCGTAGTAGTCAAAGCTAGATTGTCAGTAAATTTTAAGGCTTCTTCAATATCCATTAGTCACGCAGATGCAAGGGTTTGACTTGATTGTAACCCGACTAAACATGACTTTTTCGGTATGAACCAGCTAAATATGACTTTTTATGACTTAGTTGCAATTAAAAAAAACTACTAAACATGGCTTTATCTGGCTTGACAAGATTTGACACTTAGGGAATAATTTATACTTAAGACAGCAAAATATTATGCTAAGCGCTACTTGTATCTACCTGTTATGACACAGCAGAATATTCTGGAACTCGCTAAACAGGGAGATGCGAAGGCGATCGCGCTTCTGCTGAACCGCCAGCTACAAGCCAAGGGCATCACCGCCGCAGCTTCCCTGAAGGATGGTTGTTTACAGGTGATGCTGGAAGCGACAGAAGCGCCTAGTCAGCAAGTCTTGGCCGGGTGGGTTAGTAAGTCGATCGCTGGTTTGGGGGCTGCATCGATTGAGAAAGTGAAGGTTTACGGGCGACAGACGGGCTCGAAGGTGCCGGCGTGGAGTCAAGAGTTTGAAGTGGCGGGGCAAAAATTGCCTGTTGCGAATGTAACACAGGGGCGGGCAAGTTCTAGTGAGAATACGGAGTCAAATCAGCTTAGTTTGAAGGAACGGGCTAAGCTTGGGGATGTGGAGGCGATCGCCAGTCTGTTAAATCTTCCGTTACAGAATAAGGGGATTAGTGCGACTGCGAGTTTGCAAGATGGTTGTTTACAGGTGATGCTGGAGGGCGATCGGGTTCCTGATGAGGAGGCTTCTATCAGGATTGTCCGCAGGGAGTTGACGAATTTGAAGGCGGGGGCGATCGCTTCTGTGAAGGTTTACGGGCAGCAGGCGGGTGAGGATTTCCCGGCTTGGAATCGAGAGTTTGAGATAGTGGTAGAAACCCAGCCGGTAAAACAAAATAAGAGTTTTCAGTTAAACAAGCAGAACAACACAATTACAAATGACCTAGCAACCCCAATAATCGTTGGTCTTTTTATATTATCTACTATCCTTTTGTTCATAAATTGGTTTTGGGCAATTATTATATTTAGTTTAGCTTGTTGTGCTGCTACCCAAATACCAGCGCAACCTCTTGCAAACGCTCAATCTATAGATCAGTTGAAAAGCTCCGATGATTTAGTAAAAGAGCCAAGATCAGAAGTTCATCTCAAAGCTGAAAATTATACAGCTATTAAACAAAAAGGTCTTATAGATGTAAATGAGCAAGTTGTATTCTATCAAACAGCCACTTACAAAGGTGGAGTTCGAGGTTATCCCAATGCTTCTCAAAATCCTGGATTTGCATTTGTTCTCGATTATTCCTTTGCATTTTATGACAATCAAGTTTTATGCAAATTAGCTTATGAACGTATAATCGAAGCAAAACTCGATTTTTTTGAGATGAGTGGTGTGCGTGGCTTCCTAGCGTCTGGTGATGTAGGACGACAGCTTCAACAAACAAAGAATACTTTAGAATTATGTTACTTAGATGATGAAAATACAGAACGGAGTGCAAGATTTCAGATTCACGGAGCTCTGACTATAGCAGGGGAAGCGGAAAAAGCTAGGGAATTTATCAATTATCTTCTTGAATTTAAGGGACAGTTTGCAAGTAAGTCAGGCAATACTCAATCCGATCCTATTTCTAAGTTGGAAAAATTGAAAAAGCTAAGAGATCAAGGATTAATTACTGAGTCGGAATTTGACGATAAAAAGCGAAAACTACTTGATCTGTTATAAAGACATATTTTTCAATGCTGTGAATCTGTATTCGCCTGCTGGAACTGCCAAAGGTCGCCATATTGCTTGACAACCTCTAGTATTTGGACAATAATTTATACTTAGACAGTAAAAGGTTATTCTAAGCGCTAGTTGTATCTACCTGTTATGACACAACCGAATATTTTGGAACTCGCGAAACAGGGAGATGCAAAGGCGATCGCGCTTCTGCTGAACCGCCAGCTACAAGCTAAGGGCATCACCGCCGCAGCTTCCCTTAAGGATGGTTGTTTACAGGTGATGTTGGAAGCCGCAGAAGCGCCTAGTCAGCAAGTCTTGGCCTCGTGGGTGAGTAAGTCGATCGCTGGTTTGGGGGCTGCATCGATTGAGAAAGTGAAGGTTTACGGGCGACAGACGGGCGCAAAGGTGCCGGCGTGGAGTCAAGAGTTTGAAGTGGCGGGGCTAAAGTTGCCTGTTACGGATGTTACAGAGGGGCGGGCAAGTCCTAGTGAAAATACGGAGTCTAATCAGCTTAGTTTGAAGGAACGGGCTAAGCTTGGGGATGTGGAGGCGATCGCATCTCTGTTAAATCTTCCGTTACAGAATAAGGGAATTAGTGCGACTGCGAGTTTGCAAGATGGTTGTTTGCAAGTGATGCTGGAGGGCGATCGGGTTCCTGATGAGGAGGTTTCTATCAGGATTGTCCGCAGGGAGTTGACGAATTTGAAGGCGGGGGCGATCGCTTCTGTGAAGGTTTACGGGCAGCAGGCGGGTGAGGATTTTCCGGCTTGGAATCGAGAGTTTGAGATAGTGGTACAAGTAAGTCACCCAACGTCTAAAGCTGATACTTCAACGCCTAAGCCATCCAAGAAAGTTGAAACTGAAGAATTAGTTGAAATGCTTGTTCCTGGGCTTAAGCAACTCAAAAATGGGATAACAGGTATTGGCGTGGCCTGGTTATTAGGTGCTTTTATTGGTTACTTATGGATGTTTTGGGTTGGGCTGATTATTCATGCAATCTACATTTGGAAATATTTTGATAAACAAGTTATAAAAATAGTCTCTATTTTGGCTGACCAGTTCAATAATTTAGTGTCATCTAATACCACTTTTAACACTCAACCCAAAGCTGAGAATGGCAACACATCAACAAAATTCACCGTTAGTGGCACTCAATCTCATCAGAATAAACAGTCTTGTCCTCGCACCTACTTGGGTGCATCTATCTTAGTAACCATCCTGGCTTTCCCTCCTTTAGGAATAGCAGCAATAATCTTTGCTGCTCAGGTTGTAAGTAAATATGAGCAAGGGGATTACGAAGGAGCTAAATCTAATTCTAATACAGCTAAGGTTTTGTGTATTGTAGGTGGCGCCATTGCGGTTACTTTTTATGTGTTGCTGCTTTCAGTTTTTGGGATATCACTGTTTGCTAACACTCAACTTGAAAGCCAAGCTAAACAATCGGAAGCTAAACAATATATTAGTTCTATTAATAGAGGTCAACAAGCTTATTACGCAGAACATACTAAATTCTCCTCTACGATAGAAGAAATAGGATTGGGGCTAAAAACAGAAACAAACAATTACAAATATACTATTTTTAGCGTAGATAACACGAAAGTTATAGCATCAGCAACAGCAAAAAATAAAAACTTAAAAAGTTATACAGGAGCAGTTTTTTCAATTAAGGGTATTGATGGTAATGATACTACAAAAGCTGATGTTTGTGAAACAGATAGACCATCTCAAACACCTCCTAATATACCTCAATTAATTGGCAACGACATTCAATGTCCTGCTGGCTCTGTGTCTTTAGATTCATTAAAATCTGTGTCTCCCGATTCATTAAAATCGGATAGTACAAAAGTTGGTGTTGAAGTTCCCACACATCCGTCGTGTTCAAGAAAATATGTAAGCGTTAAACTAGATACATTTGAAAACTGTCTAGTTGACGGAATGACATATTCTCAAGTGGCAAATGTTCTTGGTTATGCGGGTAAACTTCAGTCTCAATCTGGTAGCATAGAGATGTGGCAGTGGAACGATGGTGAAGGCAAATATTTATCTGCTATTTTTTCTGATGGTAAGTTGATGAGTAAATCACAGATAGGTTTAGAACCTGGTAGAGATTAGAAGATACATAAAGTAACTGTCGCCTCCTCTACCAACTTTTGAAAAATCGCGATCGCCCTTACATCCCAACTTGTCAAAAAGCGCATCGCGCCTCTTCCCCTGTACTTGCAAAAAAATTACATCCAAGATAAACTAGGAAATAGAAACTAAGCAACCTCTGATGCTGAAAGCAAAAATATAATGAAAACTAAAAGCTTCACAGTCATCATTTACAAAGAAGAAGATATGTACATTGCCGAATGTCCAGAAGTCGGCACAATTGACCAAGGCGAAACCATAGAACAAGCGATCGCCAATCTCAAAGAAGCTACAAGGCTCTATCTCGAAGAGTGTCCTTTACCCGACGAAATGACTCCCAGGTTTGTCACTAGCATAGAGGTTAGCTATGCCTAGGTTGCCCAGAATATCAAGCCTAGAAGTAATTCGCGTACTAGAGCGTTTAGACTTTTATCAAGCCAGACAAACGGGTAGCCACGTTGTCCTTAAAAAGCCTCTTCCAGACGGAGAAATTGTTTGCGTTGTGCCACTCCACCGCGAGTTAAAAATTGGTACTCTCAGCGGTGTTCTAAAGCAAGCAAAGGTCACACCTGATGAGTTTATAGCTAATTTATAAGTGAGAATAAACGGGTTTCCCAGTAGATGAGTTTTTGTAGCTTGTAGGGGTCGATCGCGATCGTAATGAAATAGCGATCGCCCTTACGTCCCAAATAGTCAAAAAGTGCGATCGCCCCTCGCCTCTATTTTTCAAAAAAACGCTGCTTACTGATAAAGATTGTGGTTCGGATCTAACCAAACAATATAAAACACATCCTCAATAAAGAATCCATGCACTCGACCATGCTCGTTAGTTGACAGAGAAAACTGATAAGGAACCGTTACCAATTCTTTTTCATTCGGAATACCAAACCCATTGGGTTCCGTTGTTTCTCGCCACTTAATGGGATGACAGCGAAGGGATTGACTGCGATTCATCTTCACTTCTTGTGCTGTCAATGTGGATAAATCGCGCAGTCTTTCCAATAAAATAATGAAATAATTCGCATCCCGATCGCGAATTGAGAATTTTTCATTCTGAGTTTGCATGTACTTGAACGAAAATCCCAAGCCTTCGGGCGATTTCGGTTGAGAAGGGACAATTTTAGACAGAGGTTTCTTCTTTGACACGACCAGAATAATATTTTTTCATCGATTCTTGAGAAATAATGGCATGACAAGATTCGTCTCTCGGCAAATTCCCTCTCGCTTCCAGCCAAGGCATTTCACTGCAAATCATTCGTTCCAAAGTTTCATCATCATACTCAAAATATGCCTCACCAACTTCTTCTATAAATTGCCCAATTTTTTGGGGAAGTTTCGGTTGTTCAATTTTCTCTGTAATTGGTTCCCAACTAAATTGGCATTGATACTTCTCCAATAAATCAGGAATAACTGGCCCGTGAATCCAGGCTTGAAAATCTGCATCAAAGAGTGGCTTGCCGTAAACTCCTAAATACCAAGCTTGAGCGTAATACAAGAGTTTTTGTAGCTTGTAGACGTTGATTGCTACATTATTTTGCGAAGCTAACCAAATGAAAGCATTTGCAATATCTCGATCGCTGATTTTTTCCGAATTAGTTGCAACCGCAACAACTTTCAGTTTGCCTTCGCCTATCTGTTCCAATAGTTCATAAACTGACAAGTTAAATTCTCCGGCAATTTGCTCAACTTTTTGCCAGACTGGAGAACTTACAGTCACTTGATATTCATTTTTTGTTGAAGTAGTTTGAGTCATGGCAGTTTTTAGAGCTGACTTAAATAATTGTAGCAAACAGTGCGGAATAATGACGTAATTGCGATCGCCCTAACTACTTGATTAATTAACCTACTTTACCGCGACAGCTAACTGGAACCCCAGTTTATCTAGTAAAACTATCAAAGCATAAATTTCCTCACCCCCACTCTCAGACAACATCCGATCGAGTTTCTCATATATAAATTTAGCTTCCGTCGATAACTTATTCATCTGCAAATAAGCATCCACCACATCTTTAAGTCCTGCTCGCAGCAATTCTGGTTCTGGTGTTTCAGACTCTAATTCCAACATAACCTCGATATAGCTAGCAGCACTTTCAGGTTTTTTCAGAGAAGAAATCAAGTATTCATGGTAGCTTCTACTTGTTGGCACTTTGAGTTCTTTCATAATCTCTCCAATATTTTTTAGCTTGGCTAATATCTTGCTCTTGAGTGCTTTTATCACCGCCACATAGCAGCAACACAACTGTTAACCCGATTTGTCCAAAATAGATGCGATAGCCAGGGCCATAATCAATCTTAAGTTCATAAACTCCGGCTCCTAGTGAGCGATAATCTCCCAGATTGCCTAGCTCAACTCGCCTGAGTCGTTTCTTGATTTTAGATACGGTTTTCGTATCTTGAAAGGAATCAAGCCATCCTTCAAAGGGACTTGTCCCATCGGCTTTTAGGTAGTTCTGTACTTCTCGTGGTTGAGCTTCCATAATTTTAACACAGGCGATCGGGATTTTAAGAGGAGTGGTAGCGTGTCGCCAGTTTTTTAAGCCTTCTGACTCAAGTGCAAGTCACCCACAATCGGTAATTCAAATACATTACTCTCTCGCAACCGCTTTGAGAAAAACATAACTTCCAGATTTTCAATTTCCTCCGTGTCAGGATTTAGACGAGCCACAATTCCATAGTCTAGTTCTGGCGATTCTTGCTCTGCATAAGATGAACATTTATTGACGTACAAAATATCCCCAATAGCATCGTATTTAAAAGTTAATTTTTCTGCCCTATTATCTCTCGCCAATCTCAAAGAAGCTACAAAACTCTATCTCGAAGAATGTCCCTTATTAAATCCCCGACTTCTTTAAGAAGTCGGGGTTCTGACTACTCTTACAAATTACAACTCAGATCCCCAGATTGTTGACTGAAACGCGCATTTTCCCGGTAGTCAACCGGACAGTCAATCACGCAAGGTACATCTTGAGCAAGGGCTTCTTTCAGGATAGGAATTAAATCAGTTGCAGCTTCCACACGATAGCCTTTTAAACCCATACTTTCGGCAAATTTCACAAAATCGGGATTGCCAAATTTGATGAAATCGGAATGACCAAATTGATCTTCTTGCTTCCATTCAATCAAACCGTAACCGCCGTCATTAAAGATCAGCGTCACAAAATTAGTACCGACTCGCAAAGCAGTTTCTAACTCTTGGCAATTCATCATAAAACCGCCGTCTCCCGTGGCTGCTACTACTTTGCGATCGGGATAAACCAGTTTTGCAGCCAACGCACCCGGAATTGCAATTCCCATCGCCGCAAAGCCGTTGGAAATTAAACAGGTATTTGGGCGATCGCAATGATAGTGCCGCGCGATCCACATTTTGTGAGCTCCCACGTCAGATATCACAATATCATCAGGCCCCATCACCTGCCGCAAATCGTAAATGATTTTCTGTGGCTTAATTGGAAAACCATCATCCGCTGCATATTGTTCATAGCCCGCGCGAATATCTGCCCGCAATTGCTTAGCAAAAGGATCGGCTTTTCCGGTTCTATCCGCACGCTGTAAAATTTCATTGAGCGAATCAGAAATATCTCCCACAACTTCAACAAGAGGAATATAACTACTGTCGATTTCTGATGGCAAAGCTCCTATGTGAATAATTGGAATTTTGCCGTCAGGATTCCACTTTTTCGGGGAATATTCAATTAAATCGTAGCCAACAGCAATCACTAAATCCGTTTCTTCAAAAGCACAACTAATGTAATCCCGTTTTTGCAATCCCGTTGTCCAAAGTGCCAAAGGATGAGTGTAAGGAACTACACCTTTGCCCATGAAAGTATTAGCTACTGGAATATTCAATCGAGTCGCAAATTCTGTCACCGCTTCGCTGGCATGAGCTCGGATCGCTCCATTTCCTATTAACAACAAAGGACTTTTTGCCTTGGAAATTGCGACAGCAGCTTTATTCAGACTTTGGTAAGCACCAAAAGTTTTTTCTCGGTTGTCTTTGGTGAGCGGATATCCTTCCACAGCCATTGCTGCGATGTTTTCGGGCAAGTCAATGTGAACTGCTCCCGGCTTTTCACTCTGAGCTACCTTAAAGGCTTTGCGGACAATTTCTGGCGTTGTACCGGGTCGAACAATTTGAGCATTCCACTTAGTAACTGGAGCAAACATAGCCACCAAATCTAAATATTGGTGCGATTCTATGTGCATTCTGTCCGTGCCGACTTGTCCGGTAATTGCTACTAGAGGAGCGCCGTCTAAGTTGGCGTCAGCAACGCCTGTCATTAGGTTAGTTGCGCCGGGCCCCAAGGTGGACAAGCAAACGCCGGCTTTGCCGGTGAGGCGGCCGTAAACGTCGGCCATGAAAGCAGCGCCTTGTTCGTGGCGAGTAGTAATAAATTTAATTGAGGAGTTTCTTAGGGCTTCTAGAACTTCTAGATTTTCTTCGCCAGGGAGTCCAAAAACGTATTCGACGCCTTCGTTTTCTAAACATTTTACCAGTAGTTGAGCTGTGTTCATTTCCGTTTTTGTCCTAGGTAATTGGGAATTTGTTGTCTTGATCAACTTCTCGCAAAAATACTAACAGTCCTCGACGCAACTGTCACATCATGTAGGGTGCGTCAGATGGTAAAACCCTTATTTTTCGTACTAAACTGAAGACTGACGCACCCTACATCGTCGTTAAAGTGTGTCATATTAATTTAGATTCTTGCCAGAAGTTGAGCGAGTTTTGTTTATTTTACCCACACTGTTTTAATGTTAACAAATTCGTGAATTCCTTGGATGCTCAATTCGCGACCGTAACCGGAGCGTTTGATGCCACCGAAGGGCAATCTGGGGTCTGATTTTACTAAACCGTTGATGAATACTGCGCCGGCTTCTAGTTCGGAAATAAACCGATCGCCTTCTGAGCTTACTGTAGTCCAAGCTGTCGCGGCTAAACCAAAGGATGTACTGTTGGCTAATTCTATGGCTTCATCGATGTCTGCAACCCGAAATACTAAGGCTACGGGCCCGAAAAATTCTTGTTGGCGCGCCGCAGCATCCAGGGGAATATCTGTCAAAATAGTTGGCAAGTAGAAGTTACCGCCATTCTCTGACAAAGGGCGGCCGCCTGTCAAAAGTTTTGCTCCTGACTGAATGCAAGCTTGCACTTGATTGTCCAATTCTTTGAGGATTTCGGGAGTAGCTAAAGGGCCGATATCGGTTTCTGGTAACATCGGATCGCCTACTTTTAATTCCTCGAATTTTTCGACAAATCCTTTGATGAATTCCTCGGCGATTTCTTCTGCTAAAATAAAGCGTTTAGCAGCTACGCAAGTTTGGCCGTTATTGATCATCCGCGATGTTACAGCAGTTGATAAAGCTGCTGGTAAATCGGCGCTAGACATGACAATATATGGGTCACTTCCTCCCAATTCCAGCACAACTTTTTTCAAACTTTTGCCCGCATTTGCTGCTAAACTTTCACCAGCCGGTTCGCTACCGGTGAGAGTTGCTGCTTTGATGCGATCGTCCGTAACTATCTTAGCTACTTTGTCGGCTCCCACTAACAATGTCTGAAAAACGCCCTCTGGAAATCCCGCTTCCGTGAAAATTTCCTCTATTTTCAAAGCGCACTGCGGCACATTAGAAGCGTGTTTGAGCAAGCCTACATTGCCCGCCATCAGCGCCGGTGCCGCAAACCGAAAAACTTGCCAAAATGGGAAATTCCAGGGCATGACGGCTAAAATAGCGCCCAATGGTTGGTAACGGACAAAGCTGCTGCTAGCGTCGGTGGTGACTGGTACGTCTGCCATAAATATAGCGGCATTTTTGGCGTAGTAGCGACAAACTAAGGCGCATTTTTCGACTTCGCCGATCGCAGATTTGAGGGTTTTCCCCATTTCCAAAGTCATCATTTCAGCGTAAATTTCGCGATCGCGCTCCAAGATATCCGCAGCTTTTTGCATCCACAGAGCTCGCTGCTCAAAAGGCAAGCGACGGTATTTATTAAAAGCTTGCTGTGCTAACTCCAGCTTAGTTTCTATTTCCGCATCTGTGAGCGGATAAAAAGTTTTCAGCGTTTCTCCCGTTGTCGGGTTAATAGTAGCAATAGCCATTGTTTTATCTCCTGTATGAAAAACGCAAAACTCCCTTCTAGTTTTCAAGCTAGGCGGGGAGTTGTATCAATGTATTACAAAATGGGAATTTGCCAGCCACATTTTCATGTCTTGCCAATTTGCAAGTGCCAGGATTTTCTTAAAACTGTCCATTTTTTATTATAGTGCAAGATCTCGATCGCAAATCTTAAGAAAATTAGCTTTTCAAACTGATGTCGATCGCGAAATACGATCGGAGAATGCAGTGCGATCGCATCCTGGGTAACGCACGATCGGGTTGTGGGCTGGAAGACTTCGCACCTTGGCGGCTGGTTGAATCGAGGCAAGATACTCGCATCCTCGCTACCGCAAAACCCGATGTCAGCTAAATATTGGCTGAAGTCCTTCTCTAATTTCCGGATGGCTGGTGTGGCTCGCTGAAAATATCATCTAACAGCAAAAAAGTATCATTTGCCACATCGTCCAAACAAGACAGCGAGGTTAAGCGTGAAACAGATTGTTAAATTTTGCCTGGAAAGCGGCGACTCCATTTTTGTGGAGGTAGATAAGCCAGCACCAACTGACGATCGCATCGGTCTTCGCGATGAACTCACTCAAATAGCACAACAGACTTTCGAGTCTGCCCTCGAAAAAATCAAGCCCCTAACGAATGCCATTATGACCAAGGTGCGTAGTCTGAACGATCCAGCCGATGAAGTGGAAGTCAAATTTGGTATCAAAATGAGTGCTGAACTGGGCGCGGTTATTGCTTCTGGCAATGGTGAAGTCAACTATGAAATTACGCTGAAGTGGCAAAGGAAGTCACAAGATGACAGCAGCACTTGATTCATCGCTGGTCAGAATTTATTCAAATGGGGGAAATGTTGTTGGTGCTGGCTTCTTAGTTTCCCAACAGCGCATCCTCACCTGCGCCCATGTGATAGCCGATGCTTTGGGAATTGACAGAAAAACTGCCGAGATGCCCCGATCAAAAAGTCAGGTTGGACTTCCCGCTCCTGGCACCAAAACAGTTCCTCACAGCTAGGGTAATTTTCTGGCGACCGGTTAATCCGGATGAGTTTGCAGAAGATATTGCTGGATTGGAGTTAGAAACTCCTGCCCCAAACGATGCAAGACCTGCTCAATGGGTCAAATCAGACAACTTGTGGGAGCATCGTTTCCGAGTTTTGGGTTTTCCAGATGGTAAACCTAATGGAGTTTGGGCTTCTGGCAGGTTATGCGGCAAATTAGCTAATGGTTGGGTGCAGCTTGAAGGTGTAAAACAAGAGGGTTATAGATTAGAACCTGGTTTTAGTGGTGCGCCGATATGGGATGAGGAGCTACAGGGTGTAGCAGGAATGGCAGTAGCAAATGAAACAAGACGGCCCGAAACCAGAGCTGCCTTTTTTATTCCCGCGAACGTACTAATTGAAGCTTGGCCTGAGTTGGGGGAACAAGCCATTCCCCCTTGTTCTCCAATACCCGTAACACCAGAACAATTTTTACGCTCAAAAATTTACCAGAGTATTAAGCAGCCAGGGGCATTAATCTGTGTGAAAACTTCCCAACAAACGGACATAATCTATTTAATAGCAAAGAAAATTATCTCTGAGGAAACTCCGAAAGACTATCAAGCAGTATCCGTGAACTTTAAGTTGGCAAACAGAGATGTGTTCACCAGCCCGGAGAAGTTATTGCAGTGGTTCTGTAGGCAAGTTAGCTCGGAACTTAATCTACAAAATACAGTAGCTGAGTTTTGGCAGGGAGGAATACCGGGCAATATCAAATGTACGAAATACTTTGAAAAATACCTGTTACCGGAAATCAAAACTACCCTGGTTGTAGTCTTGTATAACGTGGAGTTGATTCTTACACATCAAGCGATCGCAGACAACTTTTTTGGATTGCTGCGATCTTGGCATGAAAGCTACGCGAACGAGGATAGTTGGAAAAAACTGCGGTTTGTGATTGTCCATTCTCAAGATATCATAACCAATCCGCCGTTAAATGTAGCAGTCTTCATTGACTTTCCAGATCCAGCAGGGGGACAATAATGTTTTACCTCTGCATGATTTGTATCAACTGTATTTATTTTCACATTTATTGGAGGGTTAATTGATGTACATAATTTCAGGAACTTTGCCCCTTAATTCCCCCACCTACGTCGAGCGAGAGGCAGATACAATGTTGTACGAAGCCTTGAGATCTGGGGAGTTTTGTTATGTTCTGAACTCGCGACAAACGGGTAAATCCAGTTTGAAGGTGAGAACAATGCAAAAGTTGAGAATAGAAGGATTTGTTTGTATTGATATTGACCTTAATCAGATCGGCGCGGATATCTCCATAGAAGAATGGTATGTAGGGGTTATTGATTGTCTGCTTTACCAGAGAAATCTCGGTCATTTTAATTTGGACGAATGGTGGAATAATCATAACTTACTGTCGCCGATGCAGCGATTGAGCAAATTTATTGAGGAGAAATTGCTTGAAAGTGTCCCCAATGAAAATATTGTCATTTTTGTAGATGAAATCGACTCTGTTCTCAGTCCCAGGCTGAAGGGCAAGCTAGATGATTTTTTTGCTCTGATCCGAAGTTTTTATAACCAACGGGCTGATAAGCCAGCATTCAACCGTATAACTTTCGTGCTGTTAGGGGTAGCCACTCCCTCAGATTTGATCGCCGATCCAAGACGCACGCCGTTTAATATTGGTACGCCGATTGAGCTTAAAGGCTTTGATATCGATGAAGCTAGAAGACCTTTGGCTCAGGGATTAAATGGGAGAGTTAGCAATCCCCAAGCGGTTCTGCAAGAAGTCTTAGCTTGGACGGGTGGGCAACCTTTTCTTACCCAAAAACTTTGCCAACTTATAACAAATGGTATGGAGGAATCAGGGGTAGAACAGTTGGTGCAACAGCGAATCGTCCAAAACTGGGAATCCCAGGATAACCCCCCACATTTGACGACGATACGAGATCGCATTGTTCCCGGTCGCGAATCCATTGTTCACACTCTCTCCAGTCTGCAAAGTGTCGAGGGATTACTAAAGCTATATGAGCAAATTTTAGATAATGATGAAATCCCTGCTGATAACAGTTATGAACAACAAGAATTGCTGTTATCAGGGTTGGTCGTTAAACAGGATGGTCAGTTAAGAGTTTACAATCGAATTTATCAGCTTATTTTTAATCATCAATGGTTGAAAAAGCAGCTAAAATGGGTTACAAATCAGATATCAAATCATACACTAAATCAGCGACCTTACCAAAATGAAATAACGGAATGGAACGCTAATAATCGACACCCATCCAAACTGTTGCGTGGAAAAAGATTAAATGAGGCAGTTGCATGGTATAAAGGTAGAAACTTACCCTCAGAAGACCATGATTTTATTATAGAAAGCCAACAATTGAAAGATGAAAGTAACAAGCGTAACTCTCGCTTAATGATTATGGGATTTTTCGTGGCTGGGGGTTTATATATGTGGCATATCGATCAGGTGGATCAGAAGTTATTTAGCGAAGGTGAGCGTACTCTCTTTAAGGGCATTGAAAATACCAATCGCGATCGAGGTATTGAAGCTTTCAAAGTTAATAAGTATGCCGATGCTATTGATTTTTTTGGCAAAGGTATACAAGCTAATCCTACAGATCCAGAAGTACAAATCTATGCTAATAATGCCAAAGCCTTGTTGAAAAATAAGGAACTAGGAAACAAAGAAAAGGATAAATTAGTCACTCTCGCCGTAGTTTTACCTCTCGATCCTAAAGACGAAATCGCTGCGGAAATCTTGCGAGGAGTGGCACAAGCACAAACAAGTTTCAACGAAAACTCGAAGGATAGATTCTTAAAAATTAAGATCGCTAAAGATGACGATACTCCCGATCGAGCTAACAAAGTTGCTCAGAAGCTAATCAAAGACCCAAATATTATAGGAGTGATTGGACACAATACCAGTAAAGTTACAGCATCTGTGCTAACTACTTATCAAAAAGCTGGTATAGCCATCATCTCCCCCACTAGCACAAGCACTTCACTGAAGAGTAACGTTTTTTTCAGAACCGTGCCGAACGACGAAAAAACTGCTAAAAAATTAGCGCTTTATGCCATAGAAAACAAATACAACCAAGTTGGTATTGCCAATAACCCTAATAGTCCATATAGCAGTAGCATAACGACAGCGTTTCAAAAATCTTTTGAAGACAAAAACCAAGGTCGATCGGTTGTCGGAGATCCGATTAATTTAGGCTATCCTGCACTGGATGCTTCTGGCGTAGTTTCAAAAATGTATGATAATCAAGTTAAGGCATTTGTATTGTTGCCAGACACAGAGACCATTTCTGTGGTTAATGAAATTGCCAGCGCCCAAAAAAGGCTAAGCCAGAATGGAGCTAAAAAGCTACCCCTACTGGGAGCTGATGCTTTGTACAATCCAAAGATTTTCGAGGCCGGAGATGCTGTTGAAGGTTTGGTTTTAGCTGTACCTTGGTTTGCAGAAGAACCAAATTCAAAAAATTTTGCTAAAGAAGCTGAGAAAAGATGGAAAGGGCGCGTTAGCTGGCGCACCGCGGCTAGTTATGATGCAACTCAAGCTTTTATTAAAGCTCTACCTGTGGATCAGAAACCCACTCGCACGAAGATATTGGAAACTCTCCAAGAGCGTAATTTTTCACAAAATGAATCTTCAGGAAATCCAATCCGCTTTTCTAACGGTGAACGCCAAGGTCAAGAACCAGTTCTTGTCAACGTAGTTAAAGGTAAATTTGAGCTGGTGAAATAGTAAAAAACTAAAGCAATTATCAAAAACTTGGAAGCAAATCCCTAGTATAGCCGTAGGGTGCGTCGCCATCAAAAATCCCAAAAAAGAGGGAAAATCTCGCAGCGACGCACCTTGCAAGAATTAGGCATAAGGTGCGTCGCCACCAAGAATCCCAAAAAAAAGCGAAAATCTCGCAGCGACGCACCCTACGATAATCAGCCCTCCCCTCCCTCAAACTGATTTTTCCTCGATGTAATTCTGAACATAAGACTGATAGGAATACCGGCTGCCTTTATCGTTATTTGCCACCATTCCCAACAGCGGAATTCCGGCCATTTTCAAATCTTCAAAAGCCAACAATAGCGCCTCTCGTTCAGTTTGATTCAGCCCCACTACCAAGATCAATCCATTAGTGTGAGCCGCCAACAAATTCGCATCTGCCAAACCCAAAAGCGGCGCAGTATCGTAAATAACTAAATCAAAATGACTTGACAAAGCTGCCATTAAATGCTGCATTTTTCGGGAAGAAAGCACCTTTGTTGGATCGGGAGGAACTGGCCCTGATGTTAACACAAATAGGTTTTCATCGCGGGGCGATCGCAAAATCAACTGTTCCACATCCAAATCATCCGCGATCGCATTGTGCAAACCTTGCCAATTCGGTAAACCCAGCATTTCGTGAACCTGCGGGCGTCGCAAATCCGCATCCACCAACAGCACCTGCTGGCCCATTGCAGCCGCCGCCCGCGCCAGATTTACCGCTACAGTAGACTTGCCGTCAGCTACTTGACAAGAAGTAATTACACAAGAATTGATCGGAGTATCAACGTTTAGTAAGCGAATATTAGCATTGAGCGATCGAAAAGCCTCTTGAAAAGCATCCGTCGGCATTTGCGAACTTCCCACATCCAGAGTAACCGTCTCCGCAGGAGTCAGCCTCAAAATTTTATCGCTAGCAGGAATTACCCCCAACAAAGGCAGCCGAATCGAATGTTTGACTTCCTCTGGAGTCTGGAAAACCTGATCGTTATTAAACCGTTGGGCCAACTGCGCCACCAGGGCACCAAAAACCAAACCAAGCAATCCACCCAAAGCCAAATTCAAAGGCATAATCGGAGCAACCGCCATCAACTCCCCATTGCGATAACGCGGAATTTCCGGCTTAGCAATCACCTCCCAAGCCACCTCTTTTTTACCCACAGCCTCAAGCTGCAAAGCCTGTTGTTTAGCCAGCAAATTCTTCAGCGTATTATTAGTCAAATCCGCCTCCCGCTGCAAATCCGAATAGCGCCGCAAAATCACCGGAAATCCTTGAGAGTATTGATTCAACTGCTGAGCAGCTTGTTCCAAAACTTGATTTCTCACTCCCAAAACCTGAATGGAATTAGCAGTACCTATAAACTGCTCAATCAACTTAATCCGAACCGGATCTTGAAAAGCCAGCACTTTTGAATTTACCTTAGCTAAATCTGTTCCCAGAACTTGTGTAGCTTCCTTTTTCAACAAAGGTATGAGATTCTTGCGCTGTTCCCGCAACAATTCCATTTGTGGAGTTTGATCTGTAAAAGTAGCTGAATTAATCGCAATTTGTCCTTCTAATTGCTGCAATTGAGTCAGCATTCCTTGATAACGAGGAGCTTGACTCAGAGACGAAGCCATCAGCGCTTGTTGCTGGTTAAGTCCTAGCTGATTTTGCAGATTAACATAGAGCAATCTCTGCTGATTTAGTTGCGTTTGAGCATCCAATCTTTGCGCTTGAATTTGACTAATTTGCTGCGCTAGTTGTTGGGTTTGAATTTGCGGATCGATGAAATTATACTGCTGCCGCAACTTTTGAATTTCTGTTTGAATAGCTTGTTGGCGCTTTTGCTGGTTCGGAATTTTCGATTTCACAAAATCCAGACTCTGGCTAATTTGAGTTCTGGTATCTTGCAGGCTGTAGTTGCGGTAGCCGATGGCAACTTTTTCCAAAACAAATTGAATCTTTTTTGGGTCACTATCCCGATAGCGAACTTCGAGAATTTTGGTATTTTTGAAGCGATTAATTGACAGCCTCGTTGGCTGAGTAAATGGCAAATTATCTGGTTTCTGGTTCAAAAGGTAGTTGTAATTTATTTCGGGATATTTAGCCCGCAACTGTTTAATAATTGGCGACATTACCTGGGGACTTTGCAAAACCTGAATTTGCGACTCGTAGTCAAAAACAGGATTTTCTGGCGTCGCTGGGGCTGGTTGCAGTTTCAGTTCACCGGAATATATTTTTGCTAAAGTATTTTGTGTTACCGGGGATTCTACTAATAACTGAAAGCGCCCTTCGTACTCGCTTTTTTGATTGAGCGTCCAGCTAAAAACTCCTGTGGTGACAGCGGCTGCTACGCCGATCGCTAAGATCGATCGACTGCGGCAAACTTCCCAAAAACTTAACTCTTCTGCCTCGGTTTTTTGGGGTTCTAAAAATTCATCATCTTGATAAAGCACGGAAGATATTTGTCGCTGTCCTGCTGCTTTTTGATTTTTCTTAAACAGTGATATCTGAGATTTTTTTACTGGTTTCATTTTATCCTACAACTTCTCAATTTAAACGTCTGTACGGCAGTGCTAGTCTATTAGTTTCATCAACCCGGTTTCTGACTATATATCTCGTTACCAAACTTGAATTATTTGTAGAAACCGGGTTGATGAGACCTTAGTGCTAGTCTATTCAACTCACCGAAAAATATTGAACAACCTGAATATTCCCAATAAAGGATTAAGAGGAGCGAGAGTGCCACCTACATTATCCGAGAACGTAGCGCGACCCGATCGCCTTACCATGATCACATCATTATTTTGCAATTTGGGATTAGTTTCATCATTAGCTGTTGCCGAAAAATTAATCTTGACAGTTAACTTAGAAACAGTGCCATTAGAATTGATGCGAATCAAATCTATCGAATCCATTTCTGCCCGCGCTTTATTAAAACCTCCCGCTGCTACCAGCGCTTGATTTAAAGAAGTATTTGGGGACAAGGCAATTGCTCCCGGTTTGACAACTTCTCCCACAATGCTGACCTTAATTGTATCCGGTGAAAAATTAGAATTAGCTACCTGTGCACCTTGAGTTTCGTCGATATTTTCTGCTTTGGGAACAATCACCGTATCTCCCTGTTGCAGCGTTAAATCTTGAGATACATCTCCTGTCTGCAAAAGTTGCCACAAATCGACATTAATAATTTGTTCCGTACCAGCCCGCGTCAGGCGACGAACTTGTATTTGTCTAATATCAGCTACCGGCGTAATGCCGCCAGCCATTTTAATTGCCCTAGTTACTGTTTGCTGCAAAACAGTTTCGCCACCAACAGTCTCGCTAGCAGCAAATAAACCAGAATTTGCACCCAATTCATTCTCTTGTACCTTACTTTGAACATCTTTTGCCAGAGTATAAGTACCGGGACGAGCTACTTCTCCCACCACCGCAATATTAATTGGCTGAGTGCTTTGTCCGGTAATATTGGCTACTGCTAAAGTAGGTGCTTCTTGGCGATTTAGGCTAGTTACAGTGGGAATAAATATAGTATCGCCGTCGCGCAAAGTCAGATCTGCCCGCAAGTCGCCAGCTTGCAATAATTCCCATAAATCAACGTTAATAATTTGTTCCTGTGCGTTGCGTTGGGGGCGGCGGATTTTGATTTGTCGCACGTCTGCTGACTGTGTAATGCCGCCAGCCATTCGCAAAGCCCGCGATATCGTTGGCATTTGAGTTCCCATTTGCTCTGTTGTGCCTCCGGGGCCCGCCGCTGAGGATATTGTATAGGCTCCTGGTCGGTTGATTTCGCCCGCGATCGCAATTTGCAAAGGACGGGCGGCCAGCAGTTTCAGCGTAATCCAAGGACGTTTTAAGTATTTGCCATATCGCTCTTTAACACTGTTAGCAGCTTGTTCTAAAGTCATTCCGTACACCGAAACGCTGCCAATTAATGGCAAACTCAAGGAACCATCGGCTTGCACTTGGTGTTGACCGTTGGGGCCGCTGTATTCCGGGACGTTAAAAATGTCCATTTGAATGCGATCGCCCGCTCCCAAAGTGTAAACTTCCGATCGTACAGTTGTAGGTGCACTTGAAGGCGTATTTGCCGGAACAGCCGGAAATCCTGGAACTGCGGGTACGGGTACCGGTATGGGAACAGAAGAATCAGGAGGAAGAGGACCAGGAGGAGGAGGAGGCAAAAACTGGGCCGCCGCCGGAGATGAACCCACAGCCAGCACTGACACTGTTAAACAGTTGACAATTAAACCTTTGACAGTATTGAGTCCTGAATAGTTTTTCACCACCATCGCCTTTCGCCCCTATCCGCTTCCTACCCCATCACCATCAAATGTAACCCAACTCTTCTAATTTACTCAGAATTTTTGTAACACTTTCTGCCACACTTTCCCCATCTGTGTAACAAATAATCTCAGGATTGGGGGGTTCTTCATAGGGATCATCAATTCCTGTAAAGCCCTTAATTTCTCCGGCTCTTGCCTTAGCATACAGCCCTTTGACATCGCGCGCTTCACACACTTCTAGCGGCGCTTTGACATATACTTCAACAAAGTTAGGTTCCATTGCTCTAACTTCGTCGCGAATTGCTTGGTAGGGGCTAATAGCTGCCGTAATTGCCACAACCCCATTGCGGCTCAGCAGGTTCGCCACAAATCCAATCCGCAGAATGTTAGTATCTCGGTCTTCTTTGCTAAATCCCAAACCTTTTGACAAGTGGGTACGCACCACATCTCCATCCAAGATTTCGACTTTACAACCTCTGGCTTTCAACTCTGGTTCAAGAGCTTTGCTGATTGTTGTCTTTCCCGAACCGCTCAGTCCGGTGAACCACAAAATAAAACCTTTTTCCATTTTCAATTGCTTTGTGAGTAGTTTATGGTGGCACTTATGCGACGCATGACTTTACTGTCGCGGTTCCCCATTGTCCGATTTTTTTTGATTTGAATTGCGATCTTAACTCTAAAAATAACTAATTTTTTTTTTACCGCAGAGGCCGCAGAGGACGCAGAGGAAGAGGGAAGAGGAGAAATATTTGATCTCAAGGTAAGTAACTCGTTCCTCATTAAACGTAAAATGCGATCGATCGCTATTACATACCCGACTTCTTAAACAAATCAAGGATCTGGGTATTCGTTTTTTTTAAGTGTTTCTACTTATATTTTATGTGGCTTTTGTCGATCGCCATTCTCCAATCTCACAGGACTTAGGCACTCCGACTCCTCGAAACCGGGTTTTTTTACGAAAAGACCCGTTACAGCCCGCAGATTCCCTAAAAAACCCGGTTGCTGGGCCCCCATTCGTAAATCCTATAAAATCTAAAATTCTCATGTCTTCTGTCTTAACAGCCGATGTTTTAGTAGTTGGTGGCGGTACCGGTGGCACCTCTGCCGCCGTACAAGCGGCCCGCTGTGGTGCCAAAACTATTTTGGTGAGTGAATTTCCCTGGTTGGGCGGAATGCTTACTTCTGCTGGGGTTTCGGCTCCCGACGGGAACGAATTAGCAGCTTTTGGGACTGGTTTGTGGGGCGCTTTTCTCCGGGAACTTCAGCAGCGGCAGCCGGGAGGTTTGGATTGGGGCTGGGTCAGTTTTTTTACTTACGATCCCCGCATTGGTGCGGCAATTTTTGCTGATTGGGTTAAATGTTTACCGAATCTGCACTGGATTTCTGGACAAATACCTCAAGATGTGCTATGGGAAGCCGATCGCATTGTAGGCGTTCAATTCCCAGATTTTACGGTTTGGGCCAAAATCACTTTGGATGCCACTGAACTGGGAGATTTATTGGCTTTGGGTGAGGTTTCTCACCGTTGGGGTTGGGAGTTTCAAGGGGAATTTGGAGAACCCAGTGCGCCGATCGCTCCTAATGATCTTACACAAACATATCCGGTACAAGCTCCCACTTGGGTCGCAATTATGCAGGACTATGGGGAAGGTGCTGTAGCCCCGGAAATTCCCGCGCCGCCTCTTGACAATCCCGATCGCTTTACCGGTGCTTGGGATAATTACACTCCCGAACAATTTCTTAATTACGGCCGACTTCCCGGTGGACTGCTCATGATTAATTGGCCGATTCGTGGTAATGATTATGGGGAAAAGGTCGATCGACTCATTGGCTCTGAAACATCAAGACAAGAATTCCTCCAAGAAAGTCTATGGCACAGCCATAGTTTCGCCCGCTTCATTCAAACCCAACTCGGCCGCCGCTACGGCTTAGCAGAGAACATTTTTCCCATCAAAAATCAACAAAATTCTACACTCCTAAATTCTGCCTTCGCCTTGCATCCCTACTACCGAGAAAGCCGCCGCTTGCAAGGAGTAAAAACAATCCGAGAACAAGATATTTTGCCCGTTACCGGCGGCAGAGTCGCGAAGTTGCCCATAAATGCTGAGGGAATTTGTGAAACAATTGCGATCGGCAATTACGCCAACGATCACCACTACCCCTGTGGCGACATCCCCTTACAGCCAAAATCTATCCGCTGGGGCGGTCGCTGGACCGGAACTCCTTTTACAATTCCTTACAGTGCGCTAATTCCTGCGAATACAGACGGTTTGCTAGTCTGCGAAAAAAATATCTCCGTTTCTCACATCGCTAACGGTGCCACTCGCTTACAGCCGACGGTAATGAATATCGGACAGGCGGCGGGGATGGCGGCGGCTTTGTGTGTCCAACGGGGATGTCAGCCGCGGGAGTTGCCAGTCAGAGTTTTGCAGGAGGCTTTGCTGCAAGATTTCGAGGCGAGTGTGGCAGTTATTCCTTTATTTAATTTGACACCTAATCGATCGGATTGGCTTTACTGGCAACGCTATTATTGCGATCGACCTTCCTCCTATCCAGCCAGCGGTAATTGTCCTTTGTCGGTAGAGAAACCAAGCACTGACAGCAGAAATACTCAAAGCCCCTTTTCTGGCATTTTCCACCGCCGAGGCGAACAAGATTACGCCCTGACGCTGACTGATTCGGCATCCAATGCCCGACAAACTTGGCAACTCGTGACTTTAGAGCCTGAAACCGACCAGTTTTTACAGAGTTGCGAAACCGAAAAGCCTCTGACAGTATGGGGGAGGCTGAATTTGGCCGGTGCTTGGCTGCTGGTAGAAGCAGCAGAGTTAGGGGAATCTGGTTTTTTGCAGAAGTTCCTGAAATTTCACAGAAATTTATCCTGATCGATCGGGGAGAGTCCGTATCAGTTAATAGACACTGACACGGATACTAACCCCATGCAAACTTACACACCATTTGCTTTACTGAGTCTTTTGGGCGTTACTTTGAGCGCTACTGTCGATGGAGCTTTTGAATCCCTCGTCGGACTGCTCGAAATTGCCACCGCTCCATACATTTTATCCGCCCAAACTGCACAAAGGGGCGATCGTTCTCCAGAAAGAGGCAGCGGACGCTGAGAGTTCATTGAGCCTCATCTTTACACTCATCCGCTACAAGCATTTTAATGACATTGGACGAAAGCGATTTCCGTTATTGAGTTAGTTTTGACCGCCCGTGTCGAGCGCTCAATCTGATTTTCTGGGATGCTAGTTTTTCAGGTTCCCAAGGCAACTGCACTTCTTGTTTACAGTCAATAGGATCTTCTTTTGTGTGAGTGATGATAGCAGATAAAACTTCAACCGCCATCGATCGAGAGATTGACTCTCGTCTTTGGCGGTTTTGTATATTATTGCAACCTTCTGGGTAGTGCAATTAGGAAGTTTTTACTGAAACCAGAGATTTTCTGCCATTTCACATCGACTTCTGACTGCTCTCATAGATCGGCTGCTACCCATCTAAAGTGTCTGTTGCTTCTCGACGGGGGAGAGGGTGAGAAAGGGAGAGGGCAAGAGAATTTTACGCTTTTTATACAAGGATTTTAGGAGACTATTTAAATGCGCGATCGCTTAACTAAAGCCTGATTCCTGATTCTGATTCCTGATTCCTTCTTCCTGATTCTATAGTTTGATAATTTCAGGGAAATTCATCCTGATCGGCCTGGGTAAATTCCGTATCTCTAAATAGACACTGACACGGATACTACCCATGAAAACCTACACAGCAATTGCTTTACTGAGCCTTTTGGGCATGACCTTAAGTGCCACTTCCAGTGCAGCCGTTGAACCTCCAGCCCAAGGGTTCGAAACAGCTACTGCTCAATATATGTTGTCAGCGCAAACTCAACAAAGCCCCGAGCGTGCTCCTAAGAGAAGCAGCTCCCGCAAAAATTTCATCGAGTCTAATGTTTCCACTCATCCGCTACAATAATTTTCATGGTACTGTACGAAACCGATTTCCCCAACTCACTTGGTTCGGGCCGTTAATCCGATCGCTCGCTCTGATGAAATAGAATTATCGTTTTTCCATTTCAACGACAATTGCACTTTTTGTTGACAGTGATTAGGAGATTCTTTTGTGTGTGAGTAATGATAGCATATAAACTTTTAACCGCCATCTACCTAGAGATAGACTCTAGGGTGGGGCGGTTTTGTATTGAGAACAATTCAAATACCAATTACTACCGGATTATTCAGCGAATTTACAATAATTCATATTCTGTACGGATACAGTAATTCAAAGATCAATCAGCTCTGAGTGCTGACGGGGTGCGATCGCGCTGGATGCCAAGGCGTTGGCGTGACAGAAAGGGAAATTAACTGGGATGAACAGTGGGCTTGCTGGCAAGCTTTTTGACGACAGTCGGCTATGCTTGAATCTGAGGGGTATTCACCCTCATTACACGCCGAGGTGAGTTACTGTATCGGAAGCCTCTCATCTGTTGTGCAAGCAGATGGTGCTTTCATGTCTCCTCACCTTGCTCCGAAACGGGTTTCTTCAACTCCTGCTTGACTTAACAACTGATATGTTGCTCTTACCCTGCCACTCTTTTCCTCCCCAACCAGCGCTGAGTCAAGCTATGGTGGGGGTCTCTCTGAGGGAAGAAATATGAAAAATGACTCTTTGGATCTGGTCAAAAGCCTCAGCCCTAGTGCGATGGATCAGATCATGCTCTATCTGGCGTTTAGCGCCATGAGAACCAGTGGGCACAGACACGGCGCGTTTCTAGACGCGGCCGCAACAGCGGCTAAGTGTGCCATTTATATGACCTATATAGAGCAGGACCATAACCTGCGAATGACTGGACACTTGCATCACATTGAGCCTAAACGGGTGAAGGTGATTGTTGAGGAAGTTCGGGAAGCTCTGACTACGGGAAAATTGCTGAAAATGCTGGGTTCTCAGGAACCTAGATATTTAATTCAGTTTCCTTATGTCTGGCTGGAACAGTATGCTTGGCTTCCGGGACGCCCTCGCATTCCTGGGAACAGCTTGACTGCGGATGAAAAAAAATATCTGGAAGGAAAGATTCCTCCTCATCCGCCTGATGCTCAATTGATCAATTCTTTTCAGTTTATGGAGTTGATCGAGTTTCTGCACAGGCGATCGCAAGAAGAGATGTCTCCAGAAAGACGGATGCCTTTGAGTGAAGCTCTAGCAGAACACATCAAACGCCGTTTGATCTATTCGGGAACAGTTAGTCGTATTGATTCTCCTTGGGGAATGCCGTTTTATGCCCTCACCCGCGCTACTTACTCTCCCGCAGAGCAGGAAGAGCGCACTTTCACTATGGTGGAAGATACGGCTAGATATTTCCGGCTAATGCAAGATTGGGCCGAAAAACAACCTAAAGTGATGCGAGTTATGGAAACTTTGGATATCCCGCCGGAACGGCTCGACCAAGCTGTTGAAGAATTAGATGAAATTATTCGCCATTGGGCCGATCGCTATCACAAGCGGGGCGAACCAACGATGATTTTACAAATGGTTTTTGGGCCGATCGAGGATTAGTCATTGGTCATTGGTCATTGGTCATTGGGCCGATCGAGGATTAGTCATTGGTCATTGGTCATTGGTCATGGGGCATGGGGCTACGAGTAGGGAATTACGAATTCTTCTTACGAATTAAAAATTACGAGTAGGGAATTACGAATTCCTAATTCCTAATTACGAGTGAATAATTCGTAATTTTTAATTCGTAATTCTTCTTACGAATTAAAAATTACGAGTAGGGAATTACAAATTCCTAATTCCGAATTACGAGTGAATAATTCGTAATTCGGAATTTTTAATTCTTCCTTCTTCCTTCTTCCTTCAACATCTGCTATAACTAAGCTAAAAAAGCTCTCCAGACTAAGGCTAAGATGATGGCTGCGATCGCTCCGATGAGTGTATTGACAAAATTCACCACCTCGTTGGTGAGCCACTCAAACTTTGATTGGACGGTTGCGCCAATCACGCTCTCGATGTTGGTGGCAATAAAAGCTGCAATAACACAAAAAGCAATTCCTGTCAAGTCTATTAAACCCACAGCCCAAGCTAAAAGTGCGATCGCGATCGAAGCTGCAATACCTGCGAGAGTTCCTTCTAAACTCACAGCCCCTTCGGTACCCCTAGGTACGGGCTTCAAGGTAGTAATCAAAAACGTCCGCTTCCCGTAAGCTTTACCAATTTCGCTGGCGCTGGTGTCGGAAAGTTTGGTGCAAAAACTGGCCGCGTAGCCCAGCAATAACCAGGAAATAACCTCTTGTGGGACAGGCAAAATTAAATTTTGTGGAACAGGCATCTTGCCTGTTTGTTGTAAAATACTGGCTGTCTCTCCTAAAATCTTGCCTGTCTCTCCTAAAATAGAGAATCCCAAAACTCCCAAAGCACAAAGAGTAGCGGTTAAAGCAGAACCCCAAACATTTTCCGGGCCTCGTGCGCCGGAACGCTTTTCGGCTATGCCTTCTGCTTCTTTTTGGGCTTTACCGATACGAGTAACTCCCGATCCGACGAGAAAGTAGAACATCACCACAGCATAGCCTTGCCATCCCAAACAGCCCCAGATGGTGACACCCAACAGCCAGCCGTGAAATTGCCCAGCCGGAGTGAGCAATTTTTTGGGGACAATAGTGGCGATCGCCAGTAAAATTGTATTCAGGGCGATCGCCACCAACCAAGGATTAGACCAAGACAAATAATTAAAGAACAATTCAGAATTCTGCATTGAGTACCTCTATGAACAAAGTCTTATTTCATCTTGCCTTTCCCGTGAGCGATATTGCTCAAACAAAAGCCTTCTACGTGAACGGACTCGGCTGCGAATTGGGTCGCGAATCCCCAAATTCTGTAATTATGGGTTTGTGCGGTCATCAAATAGTCGCCCACGTCAGCCACGAACCTTTGACACCCCAGCGAGGCATCTATCCCCGGCATTTTGGATTAATTTTTACTTCAGAAGCTGACTGGGAAGGGTTGTTAGAAAAGGCAAAACAAAATAACTTGAACTTCTATCAAGAACCAAGACGGCGGTTTGTCGGTTTGCCTACAGAGCACCGCACTTTTTTCTTGGAAGACCCCTCTCACAATATACTGGAATTTAAGTATTACTGTGAAGCTGAAGCAATTTTTGGGCTGAGCGAATATGCTGAAGTCGGCGATGCTGTTTGATTGCTCAATACGGTTTACTTAAGGCTTGGGAGGGTTTAAGATATTAAAAACACGAGGCTTCATTTTTATTCCAGTACCTCTGTGTTTAACTTCTTTGGATTTAAATTTTGAAACAGGTTTTTTCACAACTCTTGGGTTATTTCTCTCAACTCTTTGTGGCAAAGTCGCATCAATAATCTCCAAATTCAACCAAGTTAAAAAAAGGTGTTAAATATAGGGGCAACCAATCCTAGCAAAAATTGATAACTAAATCATAATTCTGGTGAACTTGATAAGCATAGTGCCACATATTTGCTAAAACAGAATTTCCCGGCATAGTAATGGGATCTGTGCGCTGTTGTTCTTGACAAGGAACCTGAAACGCCCCGTCAATTTGATGAATTTTAAATAAATCCATCCGCGAACCTGCCGGAGCGACAATTTCTAATTCATGTCCTCGCTGATGGAGAGCTTTAGCTAAATTCAATATAGTTAATTCCACTCCTCCTCCTAATCCGGTTCCCAGGGGACCAACGGAGGTAGAAACTAACAGTATTTTGTAGGCTGCCATGGTGATGTTCCCAGTTTAGGCGATCGCGCTGAAACTATTTTACTAGAAATACAGCTTTTTATCTGCTGTCTTCTACCAATTTAAAACGAGTCTTGACAAGAAACACTTATATTGATACACTTACAAAGTGAAAAATTACTAATCTCAAAAAAGAATGACTGATTTGGATTTACGCGATCGCATCTAATTTTAAGTTCAATCATTGCACCAGATTCCCATTGACAAATATTGAAAATTTTGCTAACCTGACTCTCAAGTATTTTTAAGATATCCCAAGGAAAGTTATGACTCAGGACAAACCAATATTGTACGATCGATCCATATTTGATGGCCTTAATTTTAACACCAGTCTGACTGACAATGGTAAATATCCAGAATTTTGTCAACAAGCAATTCAGGATGATTCCCTATTCAATGACTTTCGCAGAAATGAAACCTACAACTTCGCCTTGGAGCATGATTCTCAAAAGCAAGGCTTAGAGTATTTAGAAGTAGCGAAAAACTTAAAACTCTTTGCGGATTACATTGAAGAATTAAAACAGAATGACACAGTGGGAAATCCCATCAAATTCAATTACGACCAAATTGGCGAAATTTCTCCCACAACTATTCGCTATATAAAAGTCCTCAGCGATATTGAGCGCGAGTTTGGGACATTGAATAATTTAAATGTTTGTGAAATTGGCGTAGGCTATGGCGGACTTTGCCGCATCATTGACAGCTACTTTAGGTCGGTGAAATCCTACTGTTTGGTAGATTTACAACCCGTATTGGGGCTGACTCAAAAATATCTGAATCATTTCCAAATTAATACCTCAATTTCTTGCAAGACAGCCGAGGATTTGTCAGTCCAAGATCGGTATGATTTGGTAATCAGTAACTACGCCTTTACAGAACTTAGACGGGAAGTACAGGATATCTACCTAGAAAAGATTATTTTGAATTCTCAGAAGGGATATATCACCTACAATCAAATCAATTTTCTAGATTTCAATGGCTATAGCGTTGATGAGCTAATTGAAATAATCCCGAATGGGAAGATTTTGTATGAAATCGAAATGACTAACCCAGGAGATTGTATATTGGTTTGGTCGCAGAATTAATTAGTCAGAATTTTCGCTTGGCAGGCTTTAAATGAACGTCTCCATTATTATCCCAGCTTACAACAGTGCAGAAACAATTGCGGAAACATTGACCTCTGTTCAGGCGCAAACTGTTTCCCATTGGGAAGCTATTATAGTCGATGATGGTTCCAGCGATCGCACAACAGAAGTTGCCAACCAGTTTGTCACAGATCGTCGCATTCGACTATTAAGCCAATCTAATCAAGGAGTAAGTGTAGCTCGAAATGCCGGAATAGCCTTGGCAAAATTTGATTGGTTATTATTTTTAGATGCAGATGACTGGATATCGCCATTATATCTAGAAAAGATGGCGGCAGCACTTCAGAAAGATCCTAGTTTAGATGCCATTCACTGCGGAGGAATTCGGATCAATCCTGACGGTATTACCATCCTAGAACAGTACGCTCCCCCATTGACAGATTTATTTCCGGTCTTTGCCACTGGCTGTTCCTTGATGATTCATGCCTGCGTAGTTCGCAAAACAATTGTTGAGTCTTTAGGCGGATTTGATCCTTCTTTTCGTACTTCTGAAGATTGGGATTTGTGGCAGCGAATTGCTCGAACAGGAGCTAGATTTGGAGCAGTTAAAGAAGTATTGGTATTTTACCGTCAGCGGCCTAATTCCCTCTCCAGAGATATTAATCATATCTTTGCCGACACCCTGCGCGTTGTTAACCAAGGCCATGAATTTGATGCTCGCGTAGCTAATCCCCATCCTAACTATGTTCAAGGATTGCCAAAAGATGGTCTGGCGAGCTTACGATTGAAATGTTCACCTTGGTTTGCCGGATTTTGTATTAGTTTGGGAGAAAATCCTTTGCCACTACTGCAATTGGTGGCGAGCGATCGCGATCCTAATCTATTTCCCAGACATATTGTTGATACTATCTTTAAATCTATCATCGTCGCCACTTGTCAGCCGCCGGAGATTTGGCAACAATTATGGCCTACTGCCGAACCAGCTATTAAAGAATTTTTAGCAGCCTTAGAAACCCAATCTCAAACTATCGGTTTGGCTCATAGCACCTATACGCTTTTAGAGCGGATGATTGTGGAGCAAATGGAAATAACTAAAAACCCTTGTTGATTGGCAATACCTACGCTCTTGTTTTAGAGGTGACTGAGCCAATTCCAGATCTGGATTTAACTCAGCAAGCCGAACGTTTTTACTGTATTGTCAAAATGTAGGGAATGAAGTTAGGGAGTATCGAGTTACTGATTGGGCATGGACAAATTTGTAGTTGGGTAATTCAGGATGCGATCTCCGCTCGTTTTGCTGGGCAAATTATGCAGCGATTTTTACAGAATACCCCAACCCAAAAACAGGAAATTTTTAGATGGAACGGAATTTATTTTTAGTGGCAGCATTTTTTAATAATAACCCCAAAACTTGCAAGTCTCCAGGGGTTTCTCGGCGCTGCCATTGACTAGGAGTGCAGAACAAAGTTTCGACTAAGTACCGTTGCTGATTTAAACTGAGATTTTCAAACTTGATTTGCAGTTGGGGAAATTCATGCTCTGTGGCAAAGTCGATCATCTCTCCTGAGAATTCGATTTGATCGTCGGTAAATTCTATTAATACAGGTTTTGGTAGCGAAAGATGGGCAATTTGCTGATTGAGGGTGACTTTGATGCCAAATTCGGAAATTTCGGTAGTGGCTCCAGATAAGTCCGAAAAATCTGTTTTTAACAACTTAATTGCGACTGGTTTTGATAATTTAAACCATTCAACGCTGACTTTAGGAGCATCTAGCAAACTAGCTAAGATACAGCTAATTAACAGCAAGTTGTAGGCACTCCAAATTATTCCGATTCCCGCTAATTGATTTTGATTTGCGGAAAATTGATAGATAGTGCCGCCAAAACTTATCAGGTTGATAATTAACAATCCAATTAGGGGTAAGGCTAAATCCAAATGAAAAACTGAAGCATTTCGAGATACACCTTTGGGAGTAACTTTAAATCCTTCTGAAAAGGGATTGAGTAGGACTTTGAACAAATTGACAGATAAAGGGATGCAATGGATGGAGGTGTAAATATCTCCAATTAAAAATGATTTGGTTTTGCGATTCAGCCAAGTATAGACAGTGAAATAAACTAAGTAATAGGGCAAGAGGAAATAGAGAATTTCTGGCAAACTTGCCTGGATGGGAACAATTCCTAAAGTATAGAGAAAGGGCGTTAATAACAAGCAAAGGCGGGGTAAATCGCCAATCCAACTCAATAAGCCTTCTTCTAAATGAGTGATTCTTTGGATGAACTTTAATCCGGGAATCGTGCAAGGATTTTCTTTGATAAAGAAGCCTTGCAGCGTGCCTCTACTCCAGCGCAACCGCTGAGTCAGGTTGCCAGTCATGTTTTCGGTTCCCAAACCAGCGCTGAGTTTTTCGTTTAAATAAACTGATTTGTAGCCTTGGGCGGAAAGACTAATTCCGGTGAAATAATCTTCGCTCAAAGAAGTGGTGACAAAACCACCGATTTTTTCAATGGCAGCGCGATTTAAAACTAGGGAACTGCCAGATAATCCGGTACAATCTACGCCATCTCGCAGTAATTGATAGTGACTGTAATAGTTTTCGGTGGCGTGGGGCAGAACGTCGCTTAATCCTAGGTTGTAGGCAATCAAATCAGCATTGTAAAAATCTTGACTGGTTTGTAAAAAGCCGATTTGGGGGTCTTGGAAAAAGCCGACGGTGCGGGTTAAAAAGTTTTTGGTGGGAATAAAATCCACATCGAAGACTACAATTAGAGCGCTGTCGGTTTGAGCGATCGCATGATTCAAATTTCCCGCTTTGGCATATTTGTTGTCTGGTCTGGTAAGATACTCGCAACCGAGTTTCTGGGCTAAACTCTTGATTTCTTCCCGGCGGGTATCGTCCAAAACATAGATTTTCTTCTGGGGATATTCCAGGGCTTGACAACCGATGACGGTGCGCTGAATAATATGGGCGGGTTCGTTGTAGGTGGGAATTAAAATATCTACGACCGGAGTAAATTTTCCTGATGTAACTGCGATCGCATTTTTTTCCGCTTCTTCCCGACGATCTTTGAATTGTAAGAGCAAAAAGGCTTGAAAGCCAATCCGAAAGGTAAAATATAATTCTACGATCAGGAGTAATAAACTAAAAAAGCCATTTAAAGAGGTATTTAGGTTTAAACTGGCAAGCGATCGCCAGAGCAGATAACGCCCCATCAAACCTAGTAAGATTAATACCACTACCAACCGCGACCAGGGTTTTTGTTCGGGGGAAATCTTGGCGATCAATAAAACAGCCAAAAATAGCACTGCGGTGGGCAACCACAAATAATTGTTGCTAACTGCTGGTACGTGCAACCAAGTTGGGGGATGCTGCTGCCAAAAAGCGAGATAATTAAAAAATTGAGTAATTTCCGAAATGCCTGCTGCCCAAAGAACAAAAACGCTCAAAATCAGAAAAGCGATCGCCAATAACACCAATGTTCCGGTTGGTGGGCGATACTCTTGGTTAGAGGTTTGTAAATCTGTGTTATTCATAAAATTCGATAATGGGAGCTTATCTACACAACAGACTTTCGCAAGTCTAAGGGGCGGGCCAACTTCACCGATTTCTGATGTCCTTGAACAACACTTTCTGCTGTTACAGAAACATTTGTACGAAACTTTCCTTGTTTCTTTAGATTCACTTTGCTAGCGATCGCCCACTTGTCGGGTTCGATCGCCCACTTGTCGGGTTCGATCGCCCACTTGTCGGTATGATTGAATCAATGACTTGGCGATCGACCGTCCTCACTCTTTTAAGATACAAGGGGCGGGTTCGCCAACAATATTTGGTTAAGATGGATTATCTCATAAACCCGCCCTCACCACGTACCATTCGATCAAATCATAGGTTTTTTGAATAATTCGCAGTTCTTCCATTCGATTATATTACCACGTTGAGAGTCGTTTTTTTATAAATAAAAATCGAGCCACCGAAGGTGGCAAAAAAGTGAAAAATTAAGAAGTGTAAAGAGCAAGAGGGTAAAAGTGTAAAGAGCTATTAAGTCCACGCAGCCACACACACAACACGAAAACCGATGAAGAAGTAGACATAGTCCGGAAGCATGGCAATATTCGCACAGACAGTTTGCTCTCTGATGAACTTGATGTTGAATATTCTCAGGAATTTGACGACGAGCTGACATTTCTATGTTGAATAGGTGCTTTTAGTTCTTCAACTAATGCGTTGATGCTCAGAGAATCAGTCACCATTTGGCGGTGCAGCCAAACCTTGAGCTTAACTTCTCGACCTACTGGCATTTGAGAGCTGTGCGAGGGTAAAATCATCACGTCAAAGGGCGTCCACATTGATGTAAAATTTATTCGTTTGAGCATGGCGACATCTCGATCTAAATCTTGCAGGAAACTGCTATCAGGACGCATATCGACGTATCCCGCTAAGGGCAGAGAATAGGCGGTGAGAGTGCCCCTGTGAGGCGAAGATATGGTGATGAAACGTTGTACCCGGTTAATTCCTCCGAGTCGCTGGACGTAGTAGCGGCTGACGAGCCCGCCCATGCTGTAGCCTACTATGTCGATCGACTGTGAGGGATGAAAGGTTTGGGAGATGTAATCTGCGAGTTGCTTCGCCAGTGAGTCGAGGCCGAGGCTACCATCATTGGGGGTGAGGTTGAGGCTGTGTACACACCATCCGAGTTGGGTGAGGTGAGCGGACATTTTGTTGAAAATGGTTTTCGTGTCCCAGATGCCGTGTATCAGTATGACTGGATTGCGATCGCTCGAACTGTTCATTTGAAGAGAAAATTGCTTGTCAGTTACAGCATAAATCACTCCCCTAGGGAGTGTGACCCCTAGTGGGACAGCTAGCGAATCGGATCGAGATATCATGGGTGGAGTCGGAAATCTGTCATAAATTCTGAGATTATCGTAAATAAGTGCAAAGCTAAGACTACTGTTAATGAGTAAAAATTACTATAAGGTCAGTATTTGCGATCGAAAAATGTAAATTTTGATTAAGAAATATAGACAAAAGTTTCTTTACCTCGTAGTCTGACTTTGTTGGTAAACTTGTACAAATTTCTCTAAAAGAACAAAAGGAGTCAATCTAATGTTTGATTTTATCAAGAATTTCTTCGGCGGTATTTTCGGCTTTTTTGCTAGATTGTTGGGCTTGAAAAAGTCTGAATATTTTCTAGATTTGGGCAACTCTGATGTCAAGGATTCACCTAAAGTTGAGCTGGCTGCTGCTAAAAAGCCTGAGCCCGTAGTCGCAGCACCAGCAGCAGCAAAAGCTGATGCTCCTAAGTCTGAATCGCCTACGAAAGCAAAGACGGAAACAGCCAAAAAGTCTAAGAAAGAACAGGAACCTGTGAAAGTAGCCGCAGCTACTAAGGGGAAAGCGTCGAGTTCAAGTGAACCGACTCTTACCTTTGCTCCTAATAATTTAATGCCAACACCAAATGCCAGCCGTAGAACTCCTGGGCCCAGCATGAATAGTTTCCGGGAAATGGCTCGTCAGGTTAAAACCAAGTAGGAAATTGTTAAGCTCGTCCCCCGCACTTGAGTCGGGGGATGAACTTAATATAGCCTTTCTCAGGTAAATTAGGTGATCCCGATGCACAGGGCATAGGGCATAGGGCATAGGGCATTGGTGGTTCCTTTTCCCGATCGCAATTGCGAATTGAATTGTCAGTACCTAATTCCTTGAAAACCGCTATAGTCAATAGTCAACAGTCAACAGTCAACAGTTAACAGTCAACTGTCAACTATATTACTTTGATTTCTGAGGAAGGCTAATCCGCTGTATAGCTGGAAAGCAGCGTCCCAAGGGGTTTCGGATTTGCGATCGACCTCTATATGAGCATCGATCTTGCTTAACATATGAGTATAATCGAGAACTGTCTCGGCAAAGGGAGTAAATTCCGACCAAACTGTAACGTTAAGCTGTTGGTCAAGTATTTCAAGTAAGTGATTCCAGTTAATTCTGGTGGTACTTTGAGGGATTTGTTGAGATTTTTGGGAACGCGATTTTGGGTTTTTGGGATTGGTTGAAGTGGGGATATCTGCTGAAGTTTTGGTCAAGTCAATACCTTGTTGAAATTGGTAACTTTGGTCGCAAATTCGCAGAATGCAGTGGCGGCTGGGAATGTGTAAATCGCAGATTTGAGCGTAATCTTGGGTGATTTCTTTGTGGCGAAATTGCTCTGTTCGTCGGTGGGGTGAGTAGTCCATGATTTCCATAAACATGGGTAATAAGCCTTCTACTCTTTGGCTGACTTCTGACCAGTTAAATTCGATCGCACCTAGCTGATTCAGTTGATTTTTGCAAACGACGGCGGGGGGAGACAGGGATTGGAAGTGTTGAACTCGGAAGATTTGGATTTTTTGAATGTCGGCTAGGGTTCCCCAGAATACGGGAATTCCGGCGTTGAGGAGTTCTTGGCCGTAGATTTGGACTTCGGCGATGGGGCCGGTTTTGTAGAGTCTCCAGCCGCGACTTTGAACTTGCATCCGCGTTGTGTAGGTGTCGGTTTTGAAGATTCTGCTGATGTTTTGTACGGCGGCGGGTTTGTCTGACTGGCTGACTGCTTCGAGGATCAGGAGTGCTGGTTCGAGGTTGCTGGGGTCGTTTTTGGCGGTTTCTATGGCTTGTTTGCGTCTGTTTTGTGCTGCGGTTTCGATGCGTTGAATCCCTTGGCGGGCTTGGGAGACTATTTTGGGGTTGGTGATGTCGCGGAGTATTTGTTTGTAGGTTGTTTCGGCTTTTTCTGGGTGATTGGTGAGTTCGTAGTAGCGCGCCATGTAGTATTTCACCCAGGGATTTTCGGGTGATTCTGTTTGTAGTTGTTTGATGAGTTGGGCTGCTTCTTTGTATTCTTTGTCTTCTAGGGCGGCGGCTATTTCGGTGATGTCTGTCATGGCGGTTGGGGGAATGGCGTTGTTTCTATCTTGGCTGATGTTTGGTTGGTTCCGCCACTGGTTAACAATTTTTGCTTTTATGTTAGTTGGGGATTTTGGGATTTTGGCAAAATTAAGAGTTGGGAGTTTTTAACCGCAGATGAACGGGGATGAACGCGGATATGTCAGTTAAAAATGATTATAATTAAGACACAAGTATAAAAAAGTTTTCGTTATGGTGCAAACAGCAGTTAAACTTACTTTTGATGATTTCCTAGAACAGTACCCTGACGGTTATGGCATCTACGAACTTGTAAACGGAGAAATTATCGAGGTGGACGCAACAAGAGCTCATAAAAATGTAGCGCGCTATCTGGTCAAGTGTTTTGATGGGGAAAACGAACGTTTAGGACTTGATTACATTGTTGATAAGGATATCCGAATTAGGACTGTGACGGCTGGGGGACAAGAACAAGGTAGAAATCCTGATGTTGGGGTGGTAAGTGGCTCTTTGTGGAATAGTAATGTATTAGCTTATGGTGCTTTAAGGGAACCAATTCAGTTAGCGGTTGAGGTGGTGTCAACAAATTGGGAAGATGATTATGTTGATAAGCTAGATGAGTATCAACGGCTAGGTATTTTTGAATATTGGATTGTGGATTATTTGGCGATCGCATCTAGATATTATCTGGGTAATCCGAAAGTTCCTACCGTTTTTGTTTACCGTTTAGTGGAAGGGAGTTATCAGGTTCAATGTTTTAGAGGATGCGATCGCATTATTTCTCCAACTTTTCCCGAATTAGACGTGACTGTCGATCGGGTTATCAAAAGCAGTAAAATTCAAAAACTGTAATATTTGCGATGATGTTTGTTACAACTGATTGGAGTTAACGCTTAATGTGTAAGTACCTTTGCTAGTGCGATCGCCTCCTTTAACAACTATTTTATAAGTGCCGTTACTAGGCAATTTTACGGTTAGTTTAGACTCTGGGGGACGCTGAAAGTAGTTTGTTTCTCCGGCAATCCTCTTACCGTTGGTGTCGAACAATGTTATGTTGTGGTCTAATCCTCTGCTGCCGAGTTCTATCGTAATAGATTGACCTGCACGTCCTTGGAACGTATGTTCGCGGGATTCGCCTTCTTTTAAGGTTTCTCGCTGCTGGAGGAGGGAGAGAGAGGTGAGTTTTGGGCGATCGGGATTGCTTAAATCTAAGCCATAATTAGTCGCTGTTGCACCAGGACCATTTCCTTCTCTGACTGCGACGATAAAGGCTGTTTTATTGTTAGGGTCTCTGACTATTTTATCAATAAATTGTCTTTGTATTTTTTCTGCATTTAAAGGTTTTGGCTGGGTAAAATTCGGTCGTGAAATACAGAAAAGAACTGCTCCATCTTGATAGCGACCTGCGTAAAATGAATATTTTTGACCGTTAGCTGTAAACTCATTTTGATTGAATACAGTGAATTTGTCAAATTGTAGTTGCTGGTTTCGGCGGCAATCTTTATCGATATAGATTTCGTTGGCTGATGGCTGTCGCTGGGCGAAAACTGCTGGAATGCTTGCAGCAGCTAGGATTGCTGTTATGATGGTGATGATTGTGGGCGATCGCATTTTCATATTTACCTCAATTTTTTTGTGGAATCGGTCTTCCTGAACGCAGAATGCGGCTAATTTGCTCGTTAGTCATAAAAGGAGCTTCTAAACAAGTAAGTGCTAAACATCCTCCTCCTCCTTTTTCATGATATCTAATTTCAGTATCTTTTCCATAACGTTGAAAAGATCCGTTACTAAGTGACCAGGAGAAAAAAATTGCTTTGCCAGATTTTAAATACTTATCTCCTATATCTGGGTTAATTTGTTGCTGTCCACCAACTTTCCGAGGTGGGTAGCTAGATAAACCTTGCTTGAGAATGTAAGCTCCAATAACGCTGGCTCCCGTATTGAAGTAAACATAGCCATTCCTAAACTCCGATGGTAGGTCGTAATCATTTTGAATATAACGTCCCCCACCTTGTTCTACAAATTCTCTCCAAGTTATAAGCTCAGACTTGGGTTGTTGAGCAACATTTTGTGGCCAGCTTCTCATCTGAGAATTACCCGTAGCCTGTCTCGACTGTGCAAATACTGATAAAGACCAAGCACACAAAATTGTCAAACCTATTGTTAAACCCAAAAGCGATCGCACTTTCATAAACTTTATCCTCATTTTTTATCTGACATTTTGAATCGGAGATTCGTTAGCCATAGAAATAGCTAAATTAATCAATGCTGATTTATCGCGTTGTGATACAATATTGCGATCGCGATCGAATCCGCCTCTTAGACTTACCCGATAATTTAAACCATCTTGCTTCCAAATCACGCTCAGAGAAGGTGGAGTTGAAGCTCCTCCAGAATTTTGAACGACGAAAAGACCGTCAATACCTTGCTTTAAAGTGATAGGTGTCCTTTCTAGGACTGCCATTTCTGAGCGGATCAAGTCTCTTTTATCTGATTCTGTCCAAGTTTCATAACCGCGCCTTCTAATTTCGTTAACTCTTTCAAGTTCTTTCAGAGTAAAAATGGGTTGGGAACGCAGATTATTGTCGTAGGTAGAATTTTGCGCTACCGTAATAATTCCAAATTGACAGGATCTACTCGTGCAGTTCGGTTGTGAATTTAGCCAGACAGCAAACTCTCCTGGGATGGTTGTAATGACTTGTGGGTAAAGTTGAATTTCGCTGATATTAACACTTGAAGGTAGGCGCATTACCCATCCTCTAGGAAGCTGAGTTTGAATCTCTCTAAGAATGGGTCTAAACATAGGTGCGGGTTCAGCATTTGCAGTTTGGGGTTTTGTCAGACAGTAAGCTCCAAATACCGTACAAATGCCTAAACTAATTGTAATGGTGATTGGCGATCGCCCTTTCATAAGTAATCTCCTTATTTTCATTATTTCTCATCTACAAGCTTAGAATGCCAGCTTATTAACTATTGAAATGGCAATTTTAATTGCGAAGTTTATCAGCATCTTCTAAGGTAATAGTAGCTTTTTCGCCTGCGGCTGTAGCATAATAAAGGTCTGCCCCTCTTGCAAATGTGTTTAACTTACTGCCAGTTATTCTAGTAGCTTTTACAAATGTACCAAGCCCGGGTAGGATGAATTTATCAAGGGCAATTTCTAGACCAATGTTACCGACATCTTTATATACATCTAGGAAAGCTCCTATAAATGGGTTTTTAGATGGATCGCTTTCCCCTGAGACTGAAAACTCAATTAATTGTTTGAATACTTCAGCAGCTTTATTAGGATCGACCAAATCCATTGTGAACATAGCTTGACTATTAGGTTCACTCTTGAAGAAGTTGATAGTGGTTTTGGATGTCCGGGAAAAATATGCTTCTTCGGCAAATCTTTTGACAAATTGCTTCACTGTCTCGTCTTTAGCAAACCCTGGATCTCCTTGAGCGAGCAATACTAACTCAAGGGATAACATAGCAGCATTATACCTAAATGCTTCGTTACTTGACTTGGTTATTTTTAAATATCCCCCAGGCGGAATAATGATGCTATTCTTATTCTTATCCGAAAACTCTTGCTCGTTTAAATTTTTTCTGGTATCTGTCAAAGAATATTGATTAAACAAGGAGACAGGAAACCTTGTAAACATATCAATACCGGAATCAATCAATCCTGTGGGAGGTTTATTACCCTCAATGATTTTAATCTTCACTAGCTGTTTCTTGGAATTATATATCTGGACTAAAGCTTCAGCAGAACCTTGATTGAATACTTTCATTTCAACTTTGATGGAACGATCTGCTTGTCTCTCCCATGTGATGCTATTGAATATAAGTCGAGAATCTGCTTCTTTGCTCCTACAAGAAGCCGGAGATTCTTGTCCTAAAAAATTTCTGGTTTTACCACTACACACAATATTATTATAAACTATTGTGTCATCGCCATTGATCTGGGTTTGTCTCTGTGGATTCTGTTGATTTGAAGCAGGCGATCGCCCTGTCTGCGTCTGTTGGCTTGGAGAGGGCGATCGCCTTGCCATCACCTGTTGCCCCGTTCTACAATCTGGGTTTTCCTTTGTAGGAGATACGCCATTTCGTAGATGCGTGTATCTATAAGATTCACACACCACCACATTTTGATTGGGATTTGCAGCAGCAATGCGGAGGTCTAATAAATACGTGATAACTGGATAGTTCCAGCCATTTCCATACCTAACAGTGCCGTAAAAAAAACCATTTTTACTAGAGTCTATTTTCAATTCACTAAGAGAGTTTACTGGAGTAGTAGGACTGCTTGAGCCTCTGTAGGGTTCAGCACCACTTAAAATTACTCTTTTTGAATTTACAAGATTTGGCTTAGATATTTCCAAGGGGCCGTCGCCAAAAACTGAAGTAATAAGAGTGACCCAATAAGTCTGATTCCCGATTTTAAAATCTGCTAATGTAGCAACTCCCAGACCAGTAAATATCAGCTTTCTACCATCCCATAAAAAAATCCCATAATCTTCTCTTGAAATATATCTTTTTTTCTCGTCCGATATAGGTCTAAGGGGTTGTCGCATAGCTTCTTTGAATGGACTTTGCAACATTTGTTCGGGGGGAACGCGCAGTATTTTTTCACCTGTGCTCAGTTTTCCAATCTCAAAGCGGTTAAACTGGTTGATGTTCTGAGCTACTTGAGGCGATCGCCCTGTCTGTGTCTGTTGGCTTGCAGAGGGCGATCGCCCTGCTGTATTTTGTTGATTTGGATCGGATATTCTATTGATAGATACTCTATAACCTCCAGTATTGTTATTGAAGGAATTAGCTACATCGTTATAGCAAAGAAATAGCCTTCCCGACTGACCCATAGATAGTTGATTATTTGAGCCTATAAAAAAATAATTTCCATTTGCACCAACTTTACCTACAAGCCCACCAATAAAACCTTGATATATAGCATTAGGGTCATCCTTTTTACCTATATTGACTCCATTCACAAACCTGTCGCCATCAGGATTAGTTAGGGGGGTACTATTTACAGGCGATCCTTCATAACCGTAACTTCCTTGACCACTTGCTGAAAATTGTAAGGAATCTCCTCTAGATACATTGATTCCCGAATCAACGCAGAAATTTTTAGCTGGAACTGCGATCGTTGTTTGTGCCAAAACTGATTCAGAACCAGCACCAAAAATTACAAAACCTACCATCAAGCCAAAAAGCGAGATCTCTTTCATAAACTTAATCCTCATTTTTGTGTTGATTGTTTCAGCGTTATAAATACTACCGTCTGTTTGGCAGAGAAGCCGTACAGCCAGCTTCCTTAAACTTTTGAATTATTTCCTGCTTTACCCGATCGGGTAAGTAGTTTATGTTGAACCCAGGAATATGTGTAACGCTTGGAGGTTTTAATGAACCTGTCAGACTATAACCATAAAGCCTTGCTTCGTCTTTTTGAACGTATGTGTCTCCTAAATAATCTCCTTTTTGAATAAATACATGATTGTTAGTGGTGCGGATTGTTCCATTAGATACGGAACCAACTGTAAATAATATACCGTGAGGCTCTGTTGTATTTCCGCTCCAACCACCGAGAACAGTATCGATGATACAAACACGACCCTTGGTATTTGAAGGATAAATAAATTTTCCTTCTTCTAATGCTCTGTACGCACCCAGAAAAGGAACCACACCCGGATCTACTTTTGACCAAGCCAATCTAAAAGTTCTCAACTGGTTAATTTCTGGAGTATCTTTTCGGCTCGTTTTTTGGAAGGAATCAATCTGTTTCTCAAAATCCAGCCTCAACTTCTTAAGTTCGGCATCGGTCGGATATCGCTCTGAATTTGCCAATACTGATAATGAACCAGTCGCAACTATTGCGAAACTCATGATTAAACTAATAAGCGATCGCCCTCTCATAAACTCTATCCTCATTTTGATTGTTGATTGTTTCAGACTTTATTTAACTCAGCGTATAGAAGAAATACATCCAGCCGCCTTGAATTCTCTAACAATCTTAGAATTTTCCTGCGGGTCAGCTCTTGATACATCTAACTTTGTAGGGTCTTTAGGTAGTTCGGGATATGTATAAATATCAGAGCCTGGTTCTGCTCTTGCTACATTATTGCGATCGACAAAAGCAACCAACAAGAAAACATTGCCACTTGGATTTTTCTGGTTAATTAGTACCCTACCAGCTAACTCTCCGGTAAGACGAATATGTTGCTTGTCAATGGAGCCTACGCTAAATTTGTAGATCGGGCCGGGAGAAGCACGAATAACGCAAACGCGACCCCTGACATTTGATGGATAAACGCCTATGTCTCCATCATTATTTACCCACCAACCCAGAAAAGGTGCAACTGTCGGATCGACTCGCGATCGAGCTTTAACAAAGGATTCAAGTGCTTGTTTCTCGCTTGATGTACGCCGATCCCGTTCCCATCCACCGCAACATTCTCTTGAATAAGGCGACGAAGACGCTCGCTGTTGGAATTCTCTGATGAGTCGCACAATTTCAGCATCTGTCGGATATCGCTGAGACTGTGCAAAAACTGATAATGAACCTGTCACCAATACTGCACAGCTTACTATTAAACTGACAAGCGAGCTCCCTTTCATAATCTTTCCTCTCTTTGTACGCAATTATCTCACAAAAGCAAATGATGAAACCACTATGTTCAACACTTTTTCTTCCACAGGACTAATATTTTCTCCATATTTAGAAGTATAAATAGTAACTATGTTTCGCTTGTCAGGTGTAAGGAAACTAGCTGACAAGGAAGTTTCTACGTTGTCTGCATCTATTTTTCCTGTCATAGTAGACTTAGTAGTGTAAACAAAAGCTTTTTGCTTAGCAATAGTAGTTTCTCTGATATTTTCTATTATCTTAATAAATACACCAATTTCAGGAATCAGACGGGTTTCAGATGTCGCTGCTTTTACTGTCACAAAAACAGGTAAAGTTTGATACCCGCAAGCAATAGGGTCATTTTTTTTGCAACATTCTAAGAATTTATCATCAGCAGGATTGTGTAAAGTTATAGTCAAAGTTTTACCATCCTGCTCTTTTTCGATTCGATAGTTAGTAGGTATGTTGAACGAGAATTGAAAATTATTCTCTTTAATGTTTTTGGTTTCTTTGGCTGGAGCAATGCTGGAGCCTCTTTTACATGGATTTTGTCTAGCTATTTTCAACTCACCGGGTAATCCTGCTGCTAGTAAGCTTTTAGTTTTCGTTGCTAACCCCATGCTGTGCTTTGATTCGACCAAACAGCCAACTCCTAAAATCACCAATGTTGCAACTGCACCGAAAAATACTCTACCTTTTTTCATCATCTTTTTTGTCTCCTTTGTAGTTGATATTGAAAACACAAATTACTTGCCTGATTACGAACAGCCTTCAACCTGATCGACTTCAGGAAGTTTACCAGAACGAAAGCGCTCTACACGATTTTTGCTAGTCTCAAAAATTATCTGGTATTTTTTATCAGCCACATCTTTAGGGACAAAAGTTAGATATTTTTGATTGGTAAGTGGAATACGCTGGTAAGGATGTCTAGTTACTTGAATTTGCCCCGGATATAGTGAAATAATTCTCTCTTCAGTATCTCCAATCTTTGCCCCTTTGATTGTTGTAATCTGCTTATTGCTAAAAATATCAACTCTAGCAATGCGACCCTTTGTGACCATAAAGGCAATTCCTTTTGGTTCTCCTTTAGGTTGAACGTAGGAACATTGATACTCGTCCCAGCCGCCGCTCCCACTTATGATTAATTTAATCCCAGCAGATTGTGAGGCTTCATCAACTGTCATCCCGACTCTAATCGGACCAATACCATTCAGTGCTAGTTTCGAGTTATCTGTTAGTTGCACTTGAGCATTGACTGATGTTGCCCAAACTACAAAAATGACAATTGTGCCGATTAGTAAGGTAACAAACTTGGGTAAACTGTTTAATTCTCGCATCGATCGCTATTCCTCCTATATGTCCGCATTCAATACTTTTGTAATTCATTGACTTGACCGATCGTATTAAGAACAGCCTTCTATATACTCTACTTGAGGAAGTTGCCCAGACCTGAAATATTTAACACGCCTCTCAATCCCTGTCTCAAAAATTAAACGATAGTTGCTGTCCGCCGCATCTCGCGGCACAAATGTCAAGTTATTTCCTCTACCGCCCAGCGGATTTTTGATGACTCTAATTTGTCCGGGATAGAGAGAAAATATCTGCTCTTCAGTATTTCCAATTTTAGCTCCTTTAATTGTAGTAACCCGTTCGTTGCTAATATCAATTCTGACAATGCGACCCTTTGTTACCATAAAGTTAATTCCTTTCGGCTCCCCTTGCGGCTTAAAATAGGAACAAAAATTTTCATCGAGGCCTGCATAGCCTTTCACTAACCTCACTCCAGCAGCTTGTGAGGCCTCATCAACTGTCATCCCAACTCGGATCGGACCAATACCATTAAGCGCTAGTTTCGAGTTCTCTGTCAGTTGCGCTTGAGCGTTGACTGATGTTACCCAAACCGCAAAAATGACAATTGTGCCGATTAGTAAGGTTACAAACTTAGTTGAACTGTTTAACTTTCGCATCGATCGCTCTTGCTCCCTTACTTCTGTAAAAATTTCTCTAATTCTGCGGTACGTTGTTCGGTAACTCTAGTAAGACAAGAATTAAGCACATATCCATAATTGCTACCTCCTCCTCCTCTATCCGATCGAACTTCGTTTTGGCAAGTAGTATCGCGACGCGGAATCCAAGTGAGTTGTTCATCAATTAGTTTGTTTCTATCGCGCTGATTTAGTTTTGATATAACTTGTTTGTAGACCTCATTAAGCTTGGTATCTGCTTGTTTATAAAGAGCCCAAAAACAATTGTTTACTTCAGCTTGGGTTTGAGGTTGGTTGCAAGCAGCAGGTTTGCTTGCAGAGGCATCTCTGCCTTGAGCCAAAACTACTGAACTGCTCGCACTCAAAAATATTAAACTTATGATTAACCTAAACAGTGATCGCTTTCTCATTATTTTTTCTCCTTAAATTAACAGAGAATATTCAGCCTTAGTAGTAACAAGGATGGACTAAACTAACTCCCTGTCTAATTTTTGACCACTCCGATGCTAGTCTCGTTTCCGATCGCTGTATTGCGCGGTAGCCTAAATCTGGATTACGAGTGTAAAAGATTGCATCTGCTACTTTGTTCAGCACTGAACTGAATACCACGATCTCCCTCGGATTTCTTCCCGGAGTGTCAAACTCGGAAAGATGCCACCAATAACTCGGCCCACAACCTCGCTCGTAAACTAAATTACCATCGCGCAATACTTTTCTAATAGCAGCCCATTCGTTAATATACTGCGTTTCGTTAGGGCGGATTTTGCGGCGGTTCAGTTGTGGGTGTAGCTTGTAGAAAATATTGTCAGTCCATTCATCGATCGCTTTTTCAGGCGCGTTGTTGGCTGCAATCATTACTGAAGCAGCGACAGGATAGCCGATATGTTGCGCGAGAACCTTCACAGACAACAAAGGAATGCCGATTAATCCCAATATCAAATAGTTCATTGCATACCTCGATATTTCATCATTTTTACACTCTATTTTTTCAGATGTTTTGTTTGTGCGATCGCTCTCTAGCTACTTGTTTTGACATAGGCGATTGTCTTTTGATCTTTGCTTCACTTTTTTTGAGGAATCCGTCTTTCGGAGCGCAAAATTCGGTTAATTTGCTGCTTCGTCATAAAAGGAGCTTCTAAACAACTAAGTCTCAAGCAGAATTGACCTGTTTCTTTCACAAATCTAAGTTTTGTATCTTTTCCATAAGTTTGATAAGAACCGACACTACCTCCCCAGTTAAACTTAATTGCTTTGCCAGATTTTACATAGCTATCTGCCATAGCATAATCAATTTCTCCTATTCCACTTTTGATTGGTGGGTAGCTAGATAAACCTTGTTTGAGGATATAAGCTGTAGTATTATCGGCTCCTGGATTGATGTAAACATAGCCATTTCTAAACTCGGCAGGTAGGTCGTAATCGCGGTTGACAAAACACCTTCCACCCCGTTCTACAAATTCTCTCCAAGTGACAAGTTGAGATTTTGGTTGTTGAGCAAGATTTTGCGGCTCATCAATCACTTGAGAATTATCTGTGACAATATTATCAATTAGAGATTGATTAGCCATTGCAGAAAGTTGAGGCTTGGTGAATTCTCCAAACCCTACAATTGTCAAGCTAAGCATCAAGCTAAATATCGATCGCCCTTTAATCATTTTTCCTCCCTGTTTGCTAAGATGTCCTATTTGCTGGATTGTCCCCATACACCATTCCATCCCTCCACCGCAAAAATCGCCACAGTCTTGAGCTTCTATTTATTTATCAGACTCAATCCCCAAGTTTTATGCAAAATACTCGTTTTTTGTAATAAAACTTTACATAAAGTTGCCCAACGTTGGCAGAGCCGAGTTTTGAGCTAAGCCCGATCGCCCAGATTTATGGGCGTAGACATTCTTGGCTGGGCACTCTTGGTACCGCCCCTACAAATTTGTATAAATGACAGGAATTACGCACTCCGACAGAGAAACCGGGTTTTTTCCCGAATCTTCGAGTACGAACGCAGTATTTTCGTAAAAAAACCCGGTTTCTGAACCCCCGTGCGATCGCCCTTTTTCATCTTTCCTTAAAATATTTCTCTAATTCGGCCGTGCGCTGTTTAGTCGATCGCTCCAAACACTCATTCAAAAAACCTTGATAACCCGTACCGCCACGATTTCTATACACTTCAAACTCGCAGGTATTGTCTCGCACTTTAATCCATCCTAATTGTGATTCTGAAAGTAGGGCTTTCTCTTCCTTGCTCAACTTAGCAATCAGTTGTTTGTAAACATCATTCAGCCGCTTGTCTGCGAGTTCATACCTCAACCGAATACAGGCTCTAACTTCTACATCGCCTTGAGGCCGATCGCAATTAAGTTGTTGAGTGATCGCAGAGCGCCCAGATTGTGCAAAAACAGATGTTGTACCGAAAATTGCCAAAAGTGCGATCGACCAAAAGAGCGATCGACCTTTCCTCAACTCTATTTTCATGACTCGTCAACCCACTTATCTGATAAGTCCTCTTAACACGAGACAGAGTTGATTTGATTAATTTAAGTATTTTTTTATATTTACTGAATTATAACCCCTTTTTTTTATCAGATTCCCAAAGTGTGCTTGAGTGCTGCATCTACTGCCACCATATCCGACCAAATACCAATTTTGCGATCGATTTCAACTTCTAGAAGCGTCACAAGATTGTCCGTCATAATTACCGAATCAGCTAACAATCCCGTTTGCTTCCCTTCCGGTGTTGCTAGGGCAACAAAAACCCGGCTTGGGTGTCCCGATCGGGCTAAATTGCTCGTAATCATTGCCACAATTGTTTGCCCTAAACCAGTCCCCAGATTATTAGTTTGAACTATCAAAGCAGGACGGCGTTTCGCAGTACGCAAGTCCGAGTTCGGAAACAAAGCCAGAACTACATCACCGCGATTATAAGGCATCGTAAGCATCCATTTCCGGTAGTTCCCAATCAGGAGCAAATCTCCTCAGCCGAACCCGTAAATCTGCTGCTTGCTCCTGGTCAATACCGCGAGATTGCAAGTTTACTAACCCTGATTTTGGCATAAAAGTAACAATTACTTGCACTTCTTCCATGTCGGCAGGTGTTTCCAATAACTCAATTTTGCCATTTCGATATATACCCTCTACTGACTGTAACATTTTACTCCTCTGATAATTACCTATTTATATTTTAGCTACGATCGCCAAACCCAGCAAGTCTCCGTCTTTTTTGTGGGTATCAGCACTTCTCAAAAGCCGCGCCCACCAACGATAAAGCCACAATCGGCGCAGTCACCGCTCTGAGAATTCTACTCCCCAAAGAAACAGGCTCAAACCCAAATTCGATCGCCCTTTTCACCTCACCATCCGTCCATCCACCCTCCGGCCCAATAGCTATGACAATCGATAATTCTCCCCCAGGGGGCGGGCACGGGGGCACCGCCCCTACAAAGGCGGGAGCGAATTCTTGCTCCCCCCTTACCAAGGGGGGCTGGGGGGGAGCGAATTCTTTCTCCCCCCTTACCAAGGGGGGCTGGGGGGGAGCGAATTCTTGCTCCCCCCTTACCAAGGGGGGCTGGGGGGGAGCGAATTCTTGCTCCCCCCTTACCAAGGGGGGCTGGGGGGGAGCGAATTCTTTCTCCCCCCTTACCAAGGGGGGCTGGGGGGGATCTAAACCAATCAAACAATCCCACAAATGCCGATTATCCCCGCGAGCAACACAAATATATCGATATTTTTGACCGCAATCTTTCACCGCCAAATCAAACGAAATCGGCTCCAAAATCCTCGGCACAAATTGACGTTCCGACTGTTCCGCCGCCTCAGCAGCAATCCGCCTCCATCGATCGACCTTTTGAGCACTCGGTTTCAGCAAAGTGCGATCGCTCGTCACCGGCACAATACTTGCGACACCCAACTCCGTCGCCTGTCTCACAACCTCGTCAAACCCGTTGCCCTTGGGCAATGCAGCCATTAAAGTCACATCAACCGGGAGCTCCCTGTTGACCGCAATTTCCTCTGTTATTGACGCAATTAACCCTGTTTCCTGGGCTTCTAGGACTGCTAGCCACCAATGTCCTCTGCCGTCCATCGCAATAAATCGATCGCCCTGATTCAGTCGCAACACTCGATGTATATAATGCTGTTGTTCGGGGGTTAGGTTGATTGTGCGATCGCACATTTGAGCGGCATTAATTGCTAATCTTTGTAATTGAGCCATTGAATTTTGGATTGTTCGTTTTCTATTGGATTTGTTTTTTTTACCGCAGAGGGCGCAGAGAGCGCTGAGGAAGAGGGGAAGAGAGGGGATGGGTCTCTCCTGGACGCTTTTCAATTTGATTCTGTTTCTATTGGATTTGTTTTTTTTTACCGCAGAGGGCGCAGAGAGCGCTGAGGAAGAGGGGAAGAGAGGGGATGGGTCTCTCCTGGACGCTTTTCAATTTGATTCTTTTTCTATTGGATTTGTTTTTTTTACCGCAGAGGGCGCAGAGAGCGCTGAGGAAGAGGGGAAGAGAGGGGATGGGTCTCTCCTGGACGCTTTTCAATTTGATTCTTTTTCTATTGGATTTGTTTTTTTTACCGCAGAGGGCGCAGAGAGCGCAGAGGAAGAGGGGAAGAGAGGGGATGGGTCTCTCCTGGACGCTTTTCAATTTGATTCTTTTTCTATTGGATTTGTTTTTTTTACCGCAGAGGGCGCAGAGAGCGCTGAGGAAGAGGGGAAGAGAGGGGATGGGTCTCTCCTGGACGCTTTTCAATTTGATTCTTTTTCTATTGGATTTGTTTTTTTTTACCGCAGAGGGCGCAGAGAGCGCTGAGGAAGAGGGGAAGAGAGGGGATGGGTCTCTCCTGGACGCTTTTCAATTTGATTCTGTTTCTATTGGATTTGTTTTTTTTTACCGCAGAGGGCGCAGAGAGCGCTGAGGAAGAGGGGAAGAGAGGGGATGGGTCTCTCCTGGACGCTTTTCAATTTGATTCTTTTTCTATTGGATTTGTTTTTTTTTACCGCAGAGGCCGCAGAGAGCGCAGAGGAAGAGGGGAAGAGAGGGGATGGGTTTTTTGTTTGTAAGTTTAAAGGAAAAGCATTTACAACTGGAATTCTTTGATAAATCCCAGTTTTTTTCTGCAAATGCTCTGCCCTTATATTACTTTTGTCTGAGGTCTATTGCAGACAATCGAAAATCGGCTTATCCTTCCTCCTTAATCTTGTTCAAGTAATTTGAAATCACCTCTGTAGCTAGCTGGGTGATTGGCTTCCCCTGACGGGCTGCTTCTTCTTTGAGCTCGTTGTAGATTTCATCGCGGACGCTAATTCGGCGGCGGACTTTGCCCGCAGTGGGGGATTTCTCGCTCTCATCATCGTTACTAGACGTAACTTCTAATTCATTATTCTCTGTTGTCATCGAGTCGGTAGATTGGTAGTTGGTTACAAATTGACGGATAGATTCTAACCCGACGCGATCGCAAAAATCGCCAAAACTCTCACTTGGTTGCCGTTTTTGCTTAAAATAAACAAAAATTGGCTCCAGAAAAGCTTCAAAATCATTGACGTGCAGCTTTTCCTCTATCGGTTTTGCCAGCCTCGTTTGAGCGGGAGAACCCCCTAGCCAAATCTGGTAAGATTCTGGCGAACTCCCGACAAACCCCAATTCTGCCATATAAGGGCGGGCGCATCCATTGGGACAACCCGTCATCCGTACTACAAAATGCTCGTCTTTTAAGCCAACTTTGGTCAACAGCGCCCGAATTCTTTCTAAAATGCTCGGAATCACTCGCTCTGACTCGGTAATCGCCAAGCCGCAAGTCGGCATTGCTGGACAAGCCATAGCATACCGGACTAAGGGGTCGATCGCTGTTTCGCCCTGAATCCCACACCGCGCCAGAATGCTCTGAATTTCTTGTTGGATTTTTGGTGAAATGTCGTAAATCAGTATGTTTTGGTGCGGTGTCACCAACATCGGCACGTTGTGTTTCTGCACGATTTCCCGCAAAGCCGTTTTTAGCTGGAACGAACCTTCATCCTTAACGCGGCCATTTTCTACAGAAATTCCCAAAAACAGCTTACCATCGCCTTGTTCGTGCCAACCCAAGAAATCGAAATACTTCCATTCTGGCAAGGGTTTAAACTGTTCTAGTGGCTTGCCAAAATATTCGGCTACTTTTTCCTGGAACCATTTTACACCTTTGTCGTTAATCAGGTATTTCAGTCGGGCGTGTCTTCTGTCTGTGCGATCGCCAAAATCTCTCTGAGTTGCTACAATTGCCTTCACCAAATCATACACATCATCCTTGGCAACATAGCAAATCTCATCCGCAACCCGCGCAAAAGTCTCTTCTTTATTGTGAGTGCGCCCCAAACCACCGCCAGCAAACACGTTAAAACCTTCCAACTCCCCAGCTTCATTGGTAAATACCACCAAGCTCAAATCCTGAGAGTACAAGTCAACGGAATTGTCTCCGGGCACTGTCACCGAACATTTGAACTTCCGCGGCATATAATGACTGCCGTAAATCGGTTCTTCCTTATCGTCATCAAAGATTGTGCCATTCCCGTTGGACTGTCTCGCAGCTTTCACAGCGGGGTCTTCTTCAGCACTCACAGCTTTTTCGCCATCTAACCAAATTTCGTAATAAGCCCCCGTTTGCGGTGTCAGCAAATCCGCGACATTGTTGGCGTATTGCAGCGCATACTGGTATTCTGGCCGATTTTTGTACGGTGCTGGCGGTGCCATGACGTTGCGATTTAAGTCGCCGCAAGCTCCCAAGGTTGACCCCATATTTTTAATAATTGAGGAAAACACTGCTTTAAGATTTTTCTTCAGCACGCCGTGAATTTGGAAGCCTTGGCGCGTCGTGACGCGGAGCGTGTGGTTGCCGTATTCTTCGGATAGCTTGTCTAACGTCAGGTATAGCTGCGGGGGTACGAAACCGCCGGGATTGCGGGTTCGCAGCATGAACTGATAGTCTTTTTCTTGGCCTTTAACTCGATTGTCGCGGTTGTCTTGCTGGTAGGAGCCGTGAAATTTGAGAATCTGAATCCCTTCTTCGGTGAAGTGGGTTGTTTCTTGCAACAGTTCAGTCGCAACGGGTTCTCGCAAATAGTTGCTCCGTTCTTTGAGACCTTCTGATTTAGAGGGTTTGCGCGCCGCAGGCGCTGAAGTGGAAGATGTACTCATGGAAAGTATAGTATCCGTTATAATTAGATCAGGAGCGATCGAATATTTCTTGACCTGACAGTTGACAAATTTGCACTTGACAAATTTCCTCAGAAATGCTGTGTCGGATTTGTTGACAACTCGGTTAACAACTAAGTTAATAACGGTAATCCGATAGGAATTCTGACGGTGTTTAATTGTAACACGATCGCCCTTGGGCATTGCAGCTCTAAATAAGACTTTATAGTTCGATCGCTTAACTGCACAAAACTTGAGAAATAATTAACCTCAACATCTGAAACTATGTCCCTGTATGACGAAGACACATTTGTAGTGTTAGAAACAAACCAGCCAGAGCAGTTTTTGACCGCCGCGGAACTGTTAGAAAAGCTGAAAGTAGTTTTAGCTTCTGGACAGGAAGATTTATCGCCGGATGTCCAAAAATTCTCTTCTGTGGAAGCTCAAGCCAAGTATTTAATTGATACTTATTGTGAATTAGATGTCGGCCCTGGCAAGTTTTTGCAGTGGTACGCAGTGCGTCTGGAAAAGTAATTTTAGAAATGGACAACAGTCAACAGTCAACAGTTAACTGTGAACAATTATTCAATCTAAAATCCAAAATCTAAAATCTAAAATCGGTTAATCTTCCAACTGTTGCACCGATGACACTTCAACTGCGGTAACATCGATCGTACCGGGCGGCGTCAAGCGAATAAAATGACCTTGTTCTATTCTCAGAGGTTCACCGCAGTTGGAACACTGAAACTGAGTTTGATTTAAAGCGGTAAATTCATATTGACAGACTGGACAATTATCTTCGATTAAGTTGCGTTTCAGCCACCACTGGAGTCCGAAAAATGCCACCACAGGCGTCAGCAGCAAAAAACCTACTAAAATAAAAATCGATTTAACTACCCAACCCAAACCAAGTGACGCAAACAGCCACGCAATGCCCAATAGTATCAGCCAATTGCTAATAGCGGGTAGCTTTAAAGAGATTTTGGGGGTGCCTTGGTTCACGATCGTCTCCTTGGGTGTCTTTGCAGGTAGGCATAGTTATATCCTAACCAATAAATTCAGGGTGGTGTTCGAGTTAATTTTCCCATTGTACATGGAGAAACCGCTGTCTACGCCATAACTTAATCTGGGGGATAGATCTGAAACATCCCGATTAGAGATTGACAACTAAATGCTGCGATGGTTTGTTCCCTCAACCAGTGGCGATCGCACCTTCTATCCTCTCCCTTCAGCATTTCGATACAAGCAACCGCTACTGCGCCTTGGTCTCGGTGAGGAACTCGCCACCCCAGTTTACCATCTTGCAGCGGATCGGCTGAACCGTCCGCGTCTCCCGCGAGTACGGGTACTCCACAAGCAAGTGCTTCCAAGTAAACTATACCAAATCCTTCTTGGGAAGGCATCACGTAAGCATCAGCAAGTCGGTAATGTTCGGCTAAATTTTCTGTCGGTACAAAACCCGCAAATATTACTCTTTCAGCAACTCCCAAATCTGCTGCAAGTTTGGCTAATCTCGATCGATCGTCTCCGCGTCCAATAACTAAGTATTTCACATTTGGGAAAGTTTTTGCTATTTGCGGCAAAGCTTTAATTGTGACATCGACACCTTTGTAAATATCAGTCGATCGCAATCTTGCCACAGTCATCAATATTTTAGCACCAATCAGATTGTATTGTGCCAATAAATCCTCCGATTTCGGACCGATAGTAAATATATTCTCATCGACTATACAAGGCACTATGTGGAACTTTATCGGGATTTAGTTGGTTACTTTCGCAACTGCTATCGCGCGTGTATCTGCTAATAGTCCAAATACTATCAGCTTGGCTCATGGCTATTTGATATTTGGGCGGAAGTGTTTCCCAAACTTCTTTTCCGTAAGTTAAAATTGTGTAGGGAATTCCTAAAGGTTGGCACAAAGTTTGAATCAGCGGTGCGAGGTTGATGTGACCGCAGAAAACTCGTTCTGGTCGTTTTTGGACTAAGTGAATTAGTATTTTAGCTGCAAAATTAAGACGGCCCAACCAAACGGGATCAGTTTTGAGGTAAGAAAATTTGAGTTTTTTTGACTCGAAGGGATTTTGGCAGTCTGGAGAATCTCGCAATAGGAAAACTTCTGCTGTTGGCGGAGAGTTTGTCCCTGCGGTTAGTGACAGATAAGCTTTCAGGATGTCTTTAACGTAAGATTGAATCCCGCCTTCGCTGGAAAAGATTTCTAGGAAGCAGAATAGGTAATTTGGCGATCGCATCTTCTATTATTGCTATTTGTGCACAATTTCTCCATGCAGAGACTCGCCCCGCCTACCCGATCCTACAGCGTATTCCAGGTTTATGAAGTGTAGTAGGGACACGGCACCAGGCCCTTCTTCCTGTCAACTTAAGACTGAAACCCTTGATAAATATCGCTTTTAGCTAAGTCTAGATCCCCCTCGCATCCCCCTTAAGAAGGGAGTAGGGTGTGAGTAGGGGTTGACTTTGACTGCTCTTGTCCCCCCCTTCTTAAGGGGGGCTAGGGGGGATCTAAGCTTAATAGTTAAACAGCAGTCTGTGACAAGGTTTGACGTTAAGTTGACACCAATAGGCACAGCCCTGTCCCTACGGGCTCTGGGGTGTACTTCATAAACGTGGAATCTGCTGTATATACAATCGCTGTCAGAGCCCCGACTTCTGAAGCTGCTGCCAGACAAAAAAAACCCGGCCATCGCTGGCTGGGGTAGAAAATTATCAGGGTGCATCTACTAATATCTGCAAGTATAGCACAACTTTGTGGGGTGTCACCCCTCATGGGTGACACCACCCATAAATTTTAATGAGAATAAGTTATAATTAAGCTGGTCAATGATTAATAAAACTTGTATGTTCGATAGTTTTGTTCCTGCTAATTTAAGATCTAAGATTTAGAATAAATCAGTGCTAGACCTCAAATTAATCCGAGAAAATCCCCAAGCCGTACAAGAAAGCCTCAACACTCGCGGAGGCAACTATGAAATCGAGCCGATTTTGCAACTAGACAGACAGCAACGAGAGTTGGAAGGGAAGCGATCGCAACTGCAAGCCCGCAGCAACGAAATTGCCAAACTCATCGGCCAAAAAAGAAAATCGGGTTTACCCCTCGAATCTCCCGAAGTTCAGGCATTGCAAGCAGAAGGCAATCAAGTCGGAACCGAGTCGAACGAATTACAAGCACAAGAAAAAGACCTAAAAGCTCAAATAGAAGCCTTATTATTGCCCCTGCCTAACTTGCCCAGCTCGTCAAGCCCGATCGGCAAAAATGAAGACGAAAACATCGAAATACGGCGCTGGGGAGACGAATACATTCCCCAAAATTCCGGTATTTTGCCCCACTGGGAAATCGGCGAAAAATTAGGAATTCTCAACTTTGAACGCGCTGTAAAAATTGCCCAACCCCGCTTTGTCAGCTTAATTGGAGCCGGTGCAGCCCTGGAAAGAGCGATTATTCAATTCATGCTCGATCGCCACACAAAAGCAGGTTATGTAGAAGTAATTCCCCCACTTTTAGTCAACACCGAATCTCTCACAGCCACAGGTCAATTGCCAAAATTTGCCGAAGAAAGTTTTAAATGCGACCAAGACGATTTGTGGCTAATTCCTACGGCTGAAGTTCCGGTAGTCAATCTTTATCGAGGTGAAATATTGACAGCAGAACAGTTGCCAATTTATCACTGTTCTTACACTCCTTGTTTTCGGCGGGAAGCCGGCAGTTACGGCAAAGATACAAGGGGATTAATTCGATTGCACCAATTTAATAAAGTCGAATTGGTAAAACTCGTGCATCCGAGTACCTCCGCAGCAGAGCACGAAAAGTTGGTGCAGGATGCCGAAGGAGTCTTGCAGGCGCTGAAATTGCCTTATCGGGCGATCGAACTGTGCACCGGCGACTTAGGTTTCGCGGCGGCAAAAACCTACGATTTAGAGGTGTGGCTACCTTCAGCAGGCAAATACCGCGAGATTTCGAGTTGTTCCAACGTCTCAGATTTTCAGGCGCGGCGAGCTAATATTCGCTTTAAAGAAGCGGGTAAAAAAGGCACTCAATTCGTTCACGCGCTGAACGGTTCCGGTTTAGCTGTGGGCCGCACAATGGCCGCAATTTTGGAGAATTATCAGCAGCCAGACGGGACTTTAAAAGTGCCGGAAGCCTTACAACCATATTTGGGACGGGAAGTTTTATAGGCTCGTTTGTAGATGATATCAAGTCCCCTTGAATAGTTGTCCCAAGTGAGTGTAGCGAAGCATCTCGCCCGATACTTCGCTACAGGTTGCACTCAGCATGACAGAGCGGTTTTTATGTAAGTGATTAACCGGACATGATATGATTCAGCGATTGAAATCGCTACTACAAAAACGAAGTCCACTCAAGGGCGGACTAAGAAGTAATGCCATTACATCCGTTACATCCGTTACATCCGTTGCCGAACTTCCTTCTTACAATTTCAGCAATGCTTCTTTGATATTTAATGCTAAAAATCTATCCAATGGTAGATACATCCAGTAAATAGATAATTGACGATCGCTGTGAGTCTTATGAAACCCCAAAGCCAGGGCCTGTTTTTCGTAACCGGGGTGAATCATCAGCGTGTACAAGTCGCAAAGATTGGGAAAATCTGTTTGCATTTCGACTAAAACTTTTTGTGCGTCTTCGAGGAAATCAATTCGGTATTCTGACAAATACTGCGGCTCTATCATCCAACTGCGGATAAATACTGACTGGCAATTTAGATCTCCTGGTAGCGCCATATTGAAAGGATCGATATCGGAAATAGAACTTAAATGAAGGCTTTTGCTAGGCTCACTAAAAAAATTAACTTCCGATGAGGTAGCGGTGGGATAAAGTAAGTAAAACCCGACGGGATTGAGATTATCGCAGCGGCGCAAAACTCGCATTCCCTTTGAGTATTGACTAGCCAAAATCCGGAGGATTTTAGCAATTTTGTAGGTAACGGCGTTAGTGTTGCGGTTCATCCAGTTGTAATTGGTGGCTAATAAATTTGCCACGGTAATTGCGTCGCACCGAGGATTAAAATTATCTAATTGGAGTTGTACAGGCTTTTGAGGTTTGGCGGGATCTAAAATTTCCGGGATCGGTTGAATTTCAATTGCAGTAGTGTTACCGTCAAAGTGTTTTTTAATTAATCCCAGGGCTTCTAATTTATCTAACATCATTCCCGCCGCCCGATCGCTCCCTCGCTCGGAATCGCAGTAAAATAGTTCTCCGGCTTCCCGGTGGGTACACTGAACTTCTGTTTCTAGCAATTCCAGTTTCGCCAGTGGCGGTTTGATTCGGGGCTGGCTTTCCTGAAGCTGTTTCACCAATAAGTAAATCCACAGCCGTACAAAGCATTCAGCCCTAGTGCGAGTTACACCTACTCGTTTCATCAACAGCGAGACAGCCGTGCGTCGTTGAGATTGAGAATACCAAGCATTTAGTTGTGCAAAATCCATTTTAGTCGGGAAGCAGTGAAGGAACTCTACTTACATATTGGCTCAATTTCCGAAAAAACTTCACCCTGATTCAGGTTACTTGCGCTCGCTTTTGCTCGCTTTTGCTCAACTTACGTGATTTCGACAAGCTTTGAAATATAGCTGTTACTCCTGGCAATTTCACTGCTTCCCAAAGCAAAATCAGTTCGATCGTTACCTGGATTTTCCAGCACATTACACGGAGAACTTTCCGAATTATCTTCCCTAGAAATAGTTTCAACTCAAGGAGTTTGCAGTGCCGGAGTTTCTGCTTTAAATTACGCCGCCTCTCAACTCGAACTCGGCAAAAAAAAACAGCCCGTAGCTTCCGATTTTACCTCGCGCCTATTAAAAAGTACCATTTTTGAAACAGAGACTTCAGTGCGATCGGGAAAAACCATGCCTTTCGATACAGAATTCTTGCGTTGGATGCTATCAAATTGCAGCGGAGCATTTTTGCGACAAAATCATCCCAATTCCACAGGAATTAGTTGAAAAATATAGCTTTTCTCAGTAACATGAGGTGCTATAGGGCATAGGGCATAGGGCATAGGGCATACCTCACTTTCTTGAGAACCGCTATAGAATGATTGAACTCGTTGATCGCGCCAACATCCAGTTTGTATGTATTCAGGATTTCCAAATTAAAATAGCACCAAAAGCTGGCTGGATTCCGACTACTACGAATTACGAATTCCCAATGACCAATGACCAATTACCAATGACCAATGACCAATTCCCAATGACCAATTCCCAATGACCAATTCCCAATTAAGCTGCTGCTATCTGTGGGTATTCCGCTGAGGTCGGCAAATTCTGATGCACAACAATCCACTGGCCTGTAATCGGGTCGCGGTAAGTAATAAACGGATTAGATTTTAAGGGTTTACTGCAAGGTTTGACTACCATGTCCACACACTCTCAATAACTTATCTTCAATAACTACTACAACACCATATCTTTAATAATCGCCTAATTCTTCTGAAATCAGCGTGATTTTTTACTCAACTAAATGTGATATTTTCTGTTTTTTTATGTGACGCATAGCACTGGTAAATGGTGATTTTAAACTGCCTTTATAGTGAGCGGGATCACTATAAAGCAGCCACTCAAAAATTCTACCTTCTGCCTTCTGCCTTCTACATTCTTGATTCCCACTATTTTAACTGTACATCTGATATTATTAAGTAAGGTAAAGACGTTTATCAGAGATCGCCCTCACAAACCTATGGTGCTATTTGGATTTGGCAAAAAGTCGAGCCTGCCCTCTGCCCAAGACGCATTGCCGGGACGAGCAGAGTCTATGTCGGTACCGGCAAATCACTTTGTTAACCGCCACCCGCTCAAACCTCCTTTTCCAACCGGTATGGAGACTGCTATGTTTGGCTTGGGCTGTTTTTGGGGAGCAGAACGCAAATTTTGGCAGCAAAATGGAGTTTTTTCGACGGCAGTTGGTTACGCGGCTGGGATTACTCCAAATCCTACTTACAACGAGGTTTGCAGTGGGATGACGGGACATAATGAAGTAGTTCTGGTTGTCTTCGATCCGAAGGTAATTAGTTACGAAACGCTCCTAAAAGTTTTTTGGGAAAGTCACAATCCGACTCAAGGAATGCGTCAGGGAAATGATTCTGGTACTCAGTATCGATCGGGAATTTACACCTATTCAGCTAGCCAAATGCAGCTAGCTGAAGCATCGCGGGACGCCTACCAGCCAGCTCTGACAGCAGCAGGTTACGGCAAAATTACTACTGAGATTATTGAGGCTCCTGAGTTTTATTACGCAGAAAGCTATCATCAGCAGTATCTTGCTAAAAACCCTAACGGCTATTGCGGTTTGGGCGGTACAAAGGTTTGCTTGCCTGCAATGTCTCAAGCTTAAATTTTTTAAGCTGAGATTTGGGAGGATTTTTATCAACAGGCAAGATGCCTGTTCCACAATCTATAAAAATTATTGTGGGGCGGGTATTTTGCCAGCCACAGAAAGGCAAATAGGCTAGTTAAAGACAGGTAAAAAATGCTGGCTGCTGTTGTAATTATCAATGTATTAATATCTCTGGTTTGCTTTTACATAGCTGGGAAATTGTGGCTTCTGCGGCGGACGATCGCACTTTTTGAAGCGAGAATCACCGCAATGAATCGCTGTACCAGCTATGTCCTCGGCAAATCGCCCAATTTTTTTGCGAACAAGCAGCAACTTGCTCACCAGTTGCGGCGGGATTATCAACAACTAGAATTGCAACTGCAACAAGTTCAGCAACTGTTGGGATTGCTGGGTTTGGGACGGATGCTGTGGCTGCGGCGCGATCGCCCTTTGAGGTAATAAGTTGTTGAGCATCAAAATTTCAGGTTTCGGGCGGGCTCTCCAGCCCACTCCATCAGAATTTGAAGCAATCAGAAAGCATATTTCTAGTTGTGGAAGTCGCTGCGATCGGGCAAACGCACCTAAAATTGGTTGAGGGAGAGAAACGATCACAATGTCAACTAAACGTTCAGGATTATTTATTGGCGGCTTGTTGGTGGGTTCTGCCATCGGGGCCGTGACGGGCTTGCTGATGGCACCCAGAACCGGCAAGGAGACGCGGCGGATTTTGAAAAAATCGGCCGATGCTTTGCCGGAGTTAGCCGAAGATTTATCGACTAGCGTCCAATTGCAAGCCGATCGACTTTCTGAATCTGCACTGCGAAATTGGGACGAAACTTTGATGAGATTGAAGGAGGCGATCGCAGCCGGCTTGGAAGCCACTCAGCGGGAACGCCAAACCCTGTCGGAAACTGAAGCCGAAGAGACTTCCCCGTCGCGCCCGGATCTCCGCTAACTCAACAACTGTCACCCATCACTCATTGCTGTTCGGGATGGGCACTCCGATCCCATCCCACAATCATTTCATCGCACATTGACTTTGACATACTCCTCTGGCTAAAGCCTAGAGGATTCTAGGGTCAAACAGCGATCGCAGGCGCAGCCCGTCTTACATCACCTAACCTAACGGTCGATGCCCCGACAACGTATGATTTATACCATAGCTTCTTATGCCCTAAAGGGCAAGGCTTTAAACCCATTATTTTTTGGTAAAATTAGATGCACAGCATTTAGAAATCCCAAACCCCAAATCCGAGATTCAAGTGAGCGATCCCCTATTTTGGCTAGGACTTTCGATTTTGCTAGTCGCAGTTAGCTTAACTGCTGTTTTAGTGACTCTGATACCTGCGGTGCAAGCATTGACGCGGGCGGCGCGCAGCGTGGAAAAGCTAGCTGACACCCTTTGTCGCGATTTTCCGCCCACTTTGGAGGCGATTCGGTTGACGGGGCTGGAAATTAGCGAATTAACGGATGATGTCAACTCCGGCGTGCAAAGTGCGGGGGATGTTGTTAAACAAGTCGATCGCAGCATTGGTAGTGCGAAAAAGCAAGCGCAAAACGTGCAAGTTACAACTCGTAGTGTGGTGACTGGGATTAAGGCTGCTTGGAAAACTTTAACTCGAAAACCGCCGATTTCTGGGAGGAGTCGATCGGGCGATCGATTGTCGCCTAGTCAAAGAAGTGGGATTTCGATCGGGGATTCCGATTACGCTTCGAGGAGTAATGGGGAATCGGGGCGGCAAAGGAATAGCGAGGGTTCTAGTTTGTCGGGGGATGCTGAGGATTTTGGGTGAGGATTTTGATTGAGTGCGATCGAAAGATTCTTGATTCCACCAAATTCCTCGAATAAGTAATTATACCAAATCCGGCTTCAATAACGATTGGGTCGAAGGGACACGGGGCCCCGTGCCCATTAGTGTCAACTTAACGTCAAACCCAGTTACTGCTGTTTGACCATTAAACTTAGATCCCCCCGTCTTCTTGCCCCCTACTCAACCCCTACTCCCCTTCTTAAGGGGGGGACAAGAGTCTTCTCAAAGTCCCCCTTCTTAAGGGGGATTTAGGGGGATCTGGACTCGAATAAAAGCGATATTCCTCATGGGTTTTAGGCTTAAGTTGACACCAATGGGAACTGCCTTGTCCATACTGTATAAGCCTTCTTCCTTCTTCCTTCTACTTAGCACAGCCCTCCCACCAGCAAGGATTCTTATCCATAAAATCCATCAAAGCATTATACTTAGGCGAACCCTTTTGATCCACATACTCCAAAGCCCCCCAACTTCCCCACTTAGTAGATACACCCACATCCACAAAGTGCATGAAGAGACTACCTCCAGCCTGTTTCCAACTATTCAGTAATTGCGTGTAGAGATCGTACATTTCTGGACGCCTATTTAATTCCATAAAAAACTTGGTCAGTTTTTCGTTATTCTCAACTCCCTCAATACCTACAATATGTTGACCACCCTCATAAACAAATAACTTGAGACCTTTTTTTTGAACAACATCTAAGTAATATCTAAAGTCATTCTCCACATCGGGCAAACTATCTTTGAAACCACCCAGTAAGCCGCCCTCTTTCAATTGCTTAAAAGCCTTACCAAACCCGCCATCGGCATCATTCAACCAAGACTCTACTGTGCTGACACTTTCTTTCCCGCCCAAGTTACCACTAAAATATCCCGCTACAGCTAGGGCATCAATGCCGTGTTGATAACAAGGTTTATTGCCCTCAGCTACCCAATAGGAACACTCTAAAGCATAAGTTTCTAAGTCTCTCCAGGCTCTTTGAGTTCCTAACACGCAGACAACTCGATGCTTTTGATCCCCAAAAACCCCTTTCCAGATATCGCACATTTGAGCACTACGCATTCCGTGCCATTGCATAAAAGCGTCCCCTTTATCTCCCCATTTCGCTTTACCTTGTTTCAAAGCATAATGGGATTGGGGAAAAGACCAATTCCAAACTTCATTAGAATATTCTACATAAACTTTCAGCTTGGGCTCTAAACTATCTTTTACCATTTTAGCAAAGTTAGTCATATATTCATCCGTAGCCTGATGCGGCATATTAAACCAGGGTTCTGCTTGGACTTTATTAGCTAAAGTCACCATAATTTCTAGGGGAACATTTCCTCTGTAAGCATAGGATACACTCTCTGGTTTAGGTCGGTTTGACCAGGCTTTTTGTTCAGAACCATTTGTGCCCATCCAGTCCATAAAACGCAAAGATCTAAATTTCTTAATCTTTTCGATAAACAGTGGATTAAAAATTTCACCGCTTTGATAAAGCTGTTGATCTTGGGAGCGAATTACTCTAATATTGCGGATATAGTTCCCTGTTTTCTGAGGATCGGTAGCAGTAATTGTGAGCATTATGCCTCCGCCTTGTGTGGCATCCACATTGATGATATCCCTTCCGGGTTTGGACGCAGCTTCATCTTTTTTGGCATCATATTTATATTCGATCGCACCTTCACCGTCATAAGTAACAATATATTGCCCGGAAGGATAGCGATTGGGGATTTCCCGAAGTAATAGGGTACTTACCCTAGTATATTTAGGAGGTTCTTCGGGAGATGGGAGAGACTTTACCCACCCATTTTCATCAAGATTTAAAAGATTATATTCTTCTGTATCCCATTCACCTTTACAGTTGGGTTGTCCGCTGACGCATTGAGCGATCCATTTTCTAGAAGATTTGAAAGCATCTAAAAAGGGTAATTGTGTTGAGTAGTCGGCAATACCGCTCAGTCCAATTCCTAGAGAAGAGTGAGAATTTGATGTATTTTTTACTTCTGCACGCACAGCTACTTTGCGATCTGCTTGCGGAGTTGTTGGAGAAATCTTAGTTGTTAAAGCCCAACATCCGGGAATGAAAATGACAAAGATTAATAAACCTAGGAGAAAGCCAATAAGTTGATTTTTCTGTAGCATTTTTAAGGGAGACATAGATTTGACTAATTTGATGGTTACAGGTAAAATCGGAAAAGGCGATCGCCCATTTAATCTTTTTTATCCAAGTCTTCTGTTTTTGCGGTTTCTGAATTTGATGGGAATTCTATGGGAATGTTAATATCAATTGATACTGTACTTTATTGAAAACCTATATTAACTATTTTTACTAATGCTTCTGTTTGTATTGTGATGGAAAGCAGATCGAGTTGAGTTTGTTGATGCGGTGTGACGCCGAGTAGGAATACTCAGAGTCATTAATGGGCGCGAGCGCTTCAACTAACCTCAAAACTATTATCTGCCAAGGTTGGGCTGGCACAAGTAAAGTTTTGTAACAAAAAACTGGTTTTTTGCATAAAACTTGCAGACTGAACCCGATCGATAAATAGAGCTTTATTTGAGATGGGATAGCAAGCTCCTTTTGTTTCCCAAGTGCGATCGCCCCTCTCCCATCCCAAATCTCAAAGAGCGATCGCCCTTATTTTTCCTGCATTGCGATCGCCCTTATTTTCCTGCATTGCGATCGCCCCCTAGTTGCCCCCAAGATTGGTATCTACCAAAGTCTGACCGCCCAAAAGTAAACTTTTGTAACAAAAAACCAGTATTTTGCATAAAAATCGCAGATTCATACAGATAAAAACTATAGAGAGTTCTGAAGTTTAGACATCTTTGCGAATCAAAGCTAAAGACGCCCAAATAAAGCAACTATCAAGAACATCACACATAAGTAGGTTTATTCAACATGACAGTCAATATCTACGCCCCTTCATCGCAGGACGCTTTAGAGTCAGAAGAAGTTAAGCTAATAAACTTAATCAATCAATACCGCGCTGAAAACGGACTGCCGCCGATACCAAAATCCAAGGCACTTACTACCGTTGCTAATCGCCATGTCCAAGATTTAGCAGAAAACGTTGGTACTCTCACTCATGGCTGGAGTGATGCTCCCTATGATAGTAGCAATTCCACGACTTGGCCGAATATGTGGAAAGCTCCCCAACGACTTAATACAGGCTATCTCGGCAATGGTTACGAGAACGCTTTCGGAGGTTCTAGTGGGTTTGTCGCCACAGCGGAAAATGCTTTTAATGGTTGGAAAGAGAGTTCGTTACACAATGCTGTCATCCTGAATCAAGGCAGTTCTTGGCAAAACCGACAGTGGAAGGCTTTAGGAGTCGGCATCTACAAAGGATACGCGGTGATGTGGGTTGGCGAGGAAACTGATCCTACAGGCGAACCCTCAATCAGCAGTGCTGCTATACCAACACCGACACCAACACCGACACCAACACCAACACTAACACCTCCAGCGCCACCAACACCTCCAGCGCCACCGCCGGTGACTCCCTTGCCTCAAGACCCTATCCCAACACCAACACCCACGCCAACACCAACACCAACACCCACGCCAACACCAACACCAACACCAACACCTCCAGCGCCGGTAGCACCTGGAGCACCACCGCCGGCGACTCCCTTGCCTCAAGACCCTATCCCTACACCAATACCGGTGGTGCCAGTACCCCCAGTACCCCCAGTACCCCCGTCGGCTCCACCTATACCAGTACCAGGGGACACATCTATTCCTACTGGTGTCATTATCAATGACTCTAGCTTGCTGAACGTTTTTGATAGCCTCTCTAACTCAGCAGCAGCAGGCGTGGCTAATGGAAACTTTGTGAAATTAACCGCAGGCAATGATTTTGTTGATTTATTACTTCCGGGTTTGACCGCAACCCCAAGCGACGGTGTACTTGCCTTGGAAGGAAATGATACTATCCTCGGCTCATCTGGTAATGATGCCGTCAACGGAAACGTCGGTGCAGATAGTTTGAAAGGTGCTGGTGGTAACGACTTGCTGCGTGGTGGCAAAGATGAAGATCGGATTTTTGGAGACGATGGGAATGACATTCTCAACGGTGGCAGAGACAACGATACCCTTGAAGGTGGCTCAGGCAATGATTTTGTGCGAGGAGGCCGAGACAATGACCTTTTAATTGGCGGTGATGGCAACGATATTCTGGTAGGCGATATTGGTTCAGATACTCTCACAGGCGGTAGCGGATCGGATACGTTTATTCTGATCGCTAATTCTGAAGCAGGAAAACGCGATCCTAATTTGGCCGATCGAATTACTGATTTTGCTCAAGGCGATAGAATTGCGATCGCAGGCAACATTTCCCAAAGCGAACTCCGTTTTAATGCTGTCGGTATGAACACGTTGATCCTACTGGCAAACGGCGACATTTTAGGCAATGTTATAAATGTGTTACCAGCGACTGTTCAGAGTGCTACATTCATCGTTCCCACTACAGATTCAGCCCTGCGTTTGGGATAAAATATGCTTTGTGGGGCAGGCATCTTGCCTGCCATTTACTTGTGTAAAAGTGCGATCGCCCTTATTTTCCCTGCATTGCGATCGCCCTTATTTTCCCTGCATTGCGGCTGTAATGCTAAGTTTTATGCAGGTTTTCCCGTCCCACTATACTCGGAAGCAACAATCATCGACCCAATACCCGAATCGCTGAAGATCTCTTGCAGCAAAGCGTGCTCAAGACGACCATCAATAATATGAGCAGCCTTCACACCCTGAGCTAAACTCCGCACACAACAAGTAACCTTCGGAATCATCCCACCAGAAACAACCCCAGACTCAATTAACTGTCGAGCCTCTTGAATATCTAACTTCACAATCAGACTATCTGGCTGGTGATAATCCTCCAAAATTCCAGCAGTATCAGTCATCAAAATCAACTTTTCCGCACCCAAACCAGCAGCAATCTCTCCAGCCACCGTGTCAGCATTAATATTGTAAGATTGACCATTTTCATCCGCCGCCACACTCGACACCACGGGAATATATCCGCTGTTCACCAAAGACTCCAAAATCTTGATGTTGACGCTGCTGACTTCGCCAACAAACCCAATCCCCTCCCGGCCATCAGGACGAGCTTGAATCAGATTACCATCCTTGCCGCACAATCCCACCGCCTTGCCGCCAGCTTGGTTAATTAACGAAACAATTTCCTTATTTACCTTCCCCACCAAAACCATCTCCACAACTTCCATCGTCGCCGCATTAGTCACCCTCAAACCGTTCTTAAATTGCGGCTCAATTCCCAACTTTTCCAGCCAAATATTAATTTCCGGGCCGCCGCCGTGAACCACAACCGGACGCATCCCCACGCAGGATAGCAGCACAATGTCTCGGATCACCTTTTCTTTGAGATTGCTCTCCTTCATCGCGGCACCGCCGTATTTGACGACAACAGTGCGACCGGCAAACTGTTGAATGTAAGGGAGGGCCTCCGAAAGCACCTGCACCCGATTGGTCTCTACGTTCCTGGGAAAATCGCTATGTTTGAGCATACAAGGACAAATGGCTAAAAACTTAAGTGTAAAGTTTAATGTCTCAAGCAACTATCAACAAACGCAAAAAGAAGGAAGAAGTCATTAGTCAGCAGTCATTAGTCAGCAGTCAGTAGCCGGATTAATGCCCCAGGCGATGGCGGCCCAATTCCCGATCGCCCCGAGCCTGAGTTTCAATAGGTTTTCTTAATAATCTAAGTTAAAACTTTGTATTATAACTTATGACTTTCTTGCTAAAGTAAAGAAATGTATTGCTACTCTTGATTTACTTAAGGTTTTATGTTAAAGGCTGTCACCGCGGAATCCGAAAACTCTCAGTACAAGCTACCTTCACAGGCTGACACGTCTCCCCAAATGACGGTATTTTGCGATTTAGACGGGCCGATCGTCGATGTGTCCGATCGCTACTACACCACCTATCAACAGGGATTAGCCGACACTCAAGCAGCCTATGGAGCCCAGGGAATCAACCTCAACCTGCAAATACTCAGCAAACAGCAGTTTTGGCAAATGAAGCAAAACCGCGTACCGGATACTGAAATAGCCAAAAGTTCCGGCTTATCGGGAGCAGAAATTCACGTTTTTCTCGGATGCGTGAGTCGGATTGTCAATCAGCCGGACTTGTTGCACTTAGATCGCATTCAGCCGGGAGTACAATGGGCGATCGCCCTGCTTCATTCCCGTGGCGTGCGACTGATCTTAGTCACCTTGCGACCCAGAAATCAAGCCACTCAATTGTTGCAAAATTACGGTTTAGCCAGACTATTTACCTGCATTTGCGGAACTCAGATTCCCGATGCAGCTTATCACAATTATACAGCCTTAAAAACCGAATTGTTGGCTGAAGTTGTAGAAGAATTTGAGTCATCTCTGGGTTCTGCTTGGATGATCGGAGATACCGAAGCAGATATCCTCGCAGGACAAGCATTAGGAATACCGACAATTGCTGTTACCTGTGGCATTCGCAGCCGCTATCAACTGCAAAAATACCAGCCCAATTTTATTTTCAGCGACCTAATTATTGCCGTTCATCACTTATTAGGTTCTGCTACCTCCGGGGCGGGTTTTACCAACCATCCACGCCTTAAATCAACAATCTGCTAAACCCGCCCCCGCCCAACCAAAAATCACAATGTACATTTTTTGTATTCGATCAAAGTCAAGTTTGATGTAGGCGATCGGTTGTGGTGGCGGGTTTATATATATTGTTGGCGGGTGTTAGATTTTGTTGGTAAAACCCGCCCCTACAGACCTTCGCAGATGTAGGCGATCGGTTGTGTGGGGCGGGTTTATATAGATTGTTGGCTGGTGTTAGATTTTGTTGGTAAAACCCGCCCCTACAGACCTTCGCAGATGTAGGCGATCGGTTGTGTGGGGGCGGGTTTATATAGATTGTTGGCGAGCGTTAGATTTTGTTGGTAAAACCCGCCCCTACAGACCTTCGCAGATGTAGGCGATCGGTTGTGTGGGGCGGGTTTATATAGATTGTTGGCTGGTGTTAGATTTTGTTGGTAAAACCCGCCCCTACAGACCTTCGCAGATGTAGGCGATCGGTTGTGTGGGGGCGGGTTTATATAGATTGTTGGCGGGTGTTAGATTTTGTTGGTAAAACCCGCCCCTACAGACCTTCGCAGATGTAGGCGATCGGTTGTGGGGGGCGGGTTTATATAGATTGTTGGCGGGTGTTAGATTTTGTTGGTAAAACCCGCCCCTACAGACCTTCGCAGATGTAGGCGATCGGTTGTGTGGGGCGGGTTTATATAGATTGTTGGCTGGTGTTAGATTTTGTTGGTAAAACCCGCCCCTACAGACCTTCGCAGATGTAGGCGATCGGTTGTGTGGGGGCGGGTTTATATAGATTGTTGGCGAGCGTTAGATTTTGTTGGTAAAACCCGCCCCTACAGACCTTCGCAGATGTAGGCGATCGGTTGTGTGGGGCGGGTTTATATAGATTGTTGGCTGGTGTTAGATTTTGTTGGTAAAACCCGCCCCTACAGACTAATGACTAAGATTTTTCTAAATTCCTCGTCATTTCCCACAAGTGATTTAGGGGAAAATAAATCACCGGAGCCCAAAGACTACTGAGAATAGCAGAACACAAAGCCACTCGTTGACGATCGCTCCAAATTTCAACTAAAGCTCGATCGCCCATCGCCAAAAATTGAAGTCCCATCACCGTTTCCGCCAACACCGCCATCCCAAACACAATTAACGCGATCGGAATCGGATCTCTCTCCACAAGATCAGCAGGAATCGACCAAGTTTTCAGCAAAACAACCGTGAGCACTGCTACAACAACTAGACTCACAGCGTGGGTGGGATCAGGAGCCGTCATCGCATCTTGAAGAAACCCCAAAACCAGCCCCATGCTCGCAGCTCCCAAAACTGTACGTTTCCGCTTAATACTCCAAGCTACCACCCAAATTAACAGCCAGTTCGGGCTAATTCCCAGCAGTTCCATTCCCGGCATCCGAGTGGGTAATATCAGTATGCACAGAATCACAGAAGTAAATGTCACGGTGAAGTTGAGAAATTGACGCGATCGCCAAGACATCCGAGGTAAAGCCTTCATTTTTTCCCTACTCCCCCTTGTGGTGCAGAAGTTTGAGCTTCAGAAGCCTTTTGGTCAGCTTGCTTATTGTGAGGGTAAACCACCGCCCACTCCAGAGAATTCATCGGTACAGAAAACTCAATCACAGCTTCAGGAGCCGGAGTTTTATTCATATCCACCGAAACCACTTTTCCCACCGGCAAACCAGCAGGGAACAACTGACTGAAAGAAGAAGTGGAAACCACATCCCCAGGCTTGACATTGGGAACATTATCAAAAAATTCCATCACAGCTTGGTTTTTCCCTTTCCCCCGCATAAAACCCATGTGCCTAGTGCGGGTAATTCCCACACCTAATTGACTCGTAGGGTCACTGATTAAAAGCACCAAGCTAGTATTAGGAGTAACGCTAACAACCCGACCTACCAAACCGCCTGGGCCCATCACAGTAAAATCAGTTTTAATACCATCATTACTGCCCCGACCCAAAGTTACTTGCTGCCACCAATGGTCGGCGCTGCGGCCAATAATAGGAGCTACAACCCCTTGAGTTTTCTTAGCAGAAACATAACCTAAAAGCTCTTTTAGCTTCTGATTTTGAATCTCTAATTCTAATACCTGCGCTTGCAATTCCTGAGTCCGCGCCAAGATGAGCTGTTCTTGTCCAGAGCCGTTGGCGTGAAACGGGCGAGTCACCCAATTGTAGGCTTCAAACATTGCTGTACCTTGTGTTTGCCGAACTCCCCAAGCAGCAGTTACAGCTAAACCTAAAAGTGCAATTTGTAATCGCAGATCCCACCACCTGCGGAATGTGTTCTTTAGCATAATTTCAGAAATCTAAAATTGTTTTATCAGGATTTCAGATTTGAGATAGCAGCTCTAATCTAAAATCCCAAATCCCAAATTTGTTAACTACATTTAGCGTGATTGTCCGCTGAAAACCCGTTCTAAATGTTTGTTTTCCAATACCCTACCAGTTCCCAAAACCACGCAGCACAGAGGGTCTGCTGCAACGTGAGTGACAATTCCTGTTTCGTGACTGATCAGAGTATCTAAACCTTTCATCAGTGCTCCACCACCTGCCAGCATGATTCCCCTGTCAATAATATCTGCTGCTAATTCCGGGGGCGTGCGCTCCAAAGTACGCTTCACAGCTTCCACAATTACTGAAAGCGGTTCCGACATACTTTCACGAATTTCTGGGCCTTTAATAGTAACAGTTCGTGGCAGACCGGACAACAAGTGTAAGCCCCGCACTTCCATCATCACGTCGTCATCCTGTGGAGTTGGATATGCTGAACCGATCTGAATTTTAATTTCTTCAGCAGTGCGTTCGCCGATTACCAAATTATGAACTTTTTTCATATATTGGACGATCGCCTCATTGAGTTCGTCGCCCGCCACCCGAACTGACTCGCTAATCACCGTACCTTGCAAACTCAAAACCGCAACTTCCGTCGTGCCCCCGCCGATATCTATAATCATATTACCCGTCGCCTCGGCCACAGGCAGTCCAGCTCCGATCGCCGCCGCTATCGGTTCATCAATTAACCGAACTTCTCTAGCACCGGCCTGAGTTGCCGCCTCAATCACCGCCCGCCTTTCTACTCCAGTGACACCGCTGGGGATGCCAATAATGATCCGAGGCGACACTAGGGTTTTGCCATCGTGAACCCTGCGGATAAAAGCCTTGAGCATGAGTTCCGCCATATCGAAGTCAGCGATGACCCCGTCGCGAAGTGGCCGCACCGCTATAATGTTCCCCGGCGTGCGGCCGAGCATTTTTTTAGCCTCTTCTCCAACAGCCAGCGGTATTTTTAGGTCTTGGTCGATCGCCACTACAGAAGGTTCTTGCAGAACAATACCTTTGCCGGATACATAAACGAGCGTGTTAGCAGTACCGAGGTCGATACCCATATCTCTAGATAAGGAAAATCGATTGAGAAGACCCACTGATTTGTACCCCCCCCCAAAACTAAAATACTATTGTGTGCAATAATGTTGTTACAAAAGTGTAACCGAGGTGGATTCTATTACGTTTTTCATCCTGAGTCTAGTCAAAAAGTACATTCTTGCACTTCGACTCCGTGGTTCGACTACGCGGTTCCTGAGCGTAGTCGAAGGGCACCAACCACGAGCGTGACCGCTGCCGTGACAATCAATGTGTTCTGGTAAGTGGGTGTAAAATCAGGATGAAGCTGCTATCGGTGCCATTCCCACTGCCATTAAGGGCGCTGTTTGGATGCAAGAGCGCGGCTAGAAGACGTTAACTACAGTATCGATCGACCACATTCCTAAAAAATTTTATGAGTCTTAATGTTGTAACTTTAGTCGGCCGCGTCGGTGGCGACCCGGACGTGAAGTATTTTGAATCGGGTAAAGTTAAGTGCAGGTTGACGCTGGCCGTGAGAAGGCGATCTCGCAATAGTGACGAACCAGACTGGTTTACCCTGGAACTCTGGGATAAAGTAGCCCAGATTGCTGCTGACTACGTTCGCAAAGGCGCTCAAATAGGGGTTACAGGCTCTTTGAAGTTCGATCGCTGGCAAGACCGCAATACCGGAGCAAATCGCTCGATGCCAGTAATTAAGGTAGACCAGTTAGACTTGCTAGGCTCGAAACGGGACAATGAGTCCAGTATGTCGGAAAATCACAGAGAATTCTAGTATTTGGCGGATTGGGGAATTAAGATTGTAGAATTGGGCGGGAGCTGGTGACTTCAGAAAAGCTAGAAATTGTTCAAAATGAATACCTTGCTGGCAAAGTTGCTTTTGAGGGCGGCCAGTATGCAAAAGCTGTGCAGAGTTTAGAAACTGCTAGCGGTTTAGTCGAGCGCAATTCCCGTTTGGGCGGCGAAGTGCAGATCTGGCTGGTAACAGCTTATCAGGCGAGCGGCAATACAGAAGGGGCGATCGGGCTTTGCCGGCAACTCACCCGCCATCCCAGCCTAGAAACCCGCAAGCAAGCAAAACGGCTGCTCTTCATTCTCGAAGCACCCAAGCTCAGCATCCCTCCCGAATGGATGGTGAAAATTCCCGATTTGGCAGCTTTAGATGAAAATGAATCTACCAATTTTCAAGCCAGTCCCAACGCTGATATCAAGTATGCTAAACCCAAGCCAGTTGTACCGGAACCTGTGGACTTGAGCCTGGTTAATACAAAAGATAATAGATTTATTTGGGTAGCGTTAATTGCGATCGTTTTGATTTTAGGAGGCTTATTTATTAGTTATTAAGAAGTTAACCAATGGCTTTTAGCGATCGAAGTATCAGCGCCAATCCAGCTACAGTAAGAGTTTCAGCTATCAAGAATGTCTGAAACGTCGATCGGGTTGCTATAATATCAAATACGTTAGCATCGGAATTATTCATCTCTCTCTTCTCGAACTCTGCGTTCTCTGCGTTCTAGAAAGGTTAAATCATTCCGGGGCAACCAGATTTGATATAACTCCTCGGCCCTAAAAAGAAGGATTTAGGTATTGACAAAGGCTGAAATTCTGTGATATTATTTTTATAATGGGAGTGGTGGCAAAAATATTATTTTCGTCACCACTCCCATTATAAGATTATACATAATTAAATGCTGAAAGTCAAGCCTTTAACCTTAAAAAAAATGGCGATTTTTTTTTATTTCAGTCAGATAAAAATTTATAACTAGAGCAACCGCTTTGGCTGTGAGGCGGCTTGCTGGTTCAGTTAAAATAAAACAAAGACCAAACCTGAAAGGCGATTATCGTGAGCGATTCCACCATAGAACAGATATTGAAATTGGCAAGTCAGCGGGCTTCGGCCGCTGAAGTATACTACCTGTCAAGTCAAGACACGCCGATCGAATTTGAAAACAATCGCCTCAAATCCCTCCAAACCAAAGCCCTCCAAGGCGTAGCACTACGACTGATTTACAAGGGCAAAATCGGTTTTGCCAGTTCCACGGATTTAACGCGGGTAGAGGATTTAGTCGATGCAGCCATTCAAACTGCCGAAATAGGCGATCGGGCCGAATTTGAACTCGCCTCCAACTTCCACCTAAAAACCCCGGAAACCACCTACATTCCGCCCACAACAGCCGAATTAGTCGAAAACGGCAAAAACCTGATCGAGGAAGTTCACGCCTACAATCCCGATATAATCGTCGATGTGGGCTTCCACGTCCGCAGCGGCCGCGTGAAAATTGCCACCACACAAGATGTGTATGCCGAAAGAAGCAGCCAAATAGTCAGCGCGACTATTGCCGGCAATCTGGTACTAGGAGAAGATTTTATGCAAGCATACAGCTACGACGTCGCGCGCGATCGCCCCCTCGACACCAACAACATCCTCCAAACACTCCTGGAAAAATACCGCCTCGCCGAAAATTCAGCCACCATCACCAGCGGTACCTACCCAGTATTATTTACCCCCAATGCCGCCGCTAGCACCCTCGGCAGCCTATTTGATACCATCCTTTCAGGTCAAGCCGTCGTTCAAAAAGCTTCTCCCCTAGCCGACAAAATCGGCGAAACCTTATTTGACGAACGCTTTACCTTTTTTGAAGATCCGACTTTGGGCCCTTCTGCTTGTCCCTTTGACGACGAAGGTACTCCCACAACTCGCAAAGTCTTAATTGACAAAGGTACTGTCACCGGATTTTACTGGGATCGCAGATGGGCGGCTCGCTCCGGTGTAGAATCTACAGGCAACGGTTTTCGCGGCGGACTGTCTCGCCCGAGCCCGGATTTGACTAACTTTTGCATTTCCCCAGGAAATACCCCTACTCAAGAATTGATTGCTAGCATGGACGAAGGCTTAATAGTAGAACAGGTTTTAGGTGCCGGTCAGTCCAATCAATTAGCTGGCGAATTTTCGGTCAATTTGGCTTTAGGCTATAAAGTAGAAAAAGGTAAAATTGTCGGTCGCGTCAAGAATACAATGGTGGCCGGCAGTATTTTTGAAGCCTTTAAAAATTTGGTAGATTTGAGTAGCGAATCCGAATGGGTAGGTGGTGCGGCATATTTACCCAGTATGATGTTTCAACAGTTGGGTGTGGCATCAAGGCAATAAGTTAAGTAGGGTTTTACTCGTTACCAGGCTCTGCCGATTGGTGACAACTTAACATTAAACGTAATACCGGTCTGCTGTTTGATGATTAGGCTCAGATCCCCCCTAACCCCCCTTAAGAAGGGGGGAACCGGAAATGGCTCTTTCGTCACCCCCTACTCACACCCTACTCCCTTCTTAAGGGGGATGCGAGGGGGATCTAGACTCGGCTGTGAACGAGAGATACAAAGGTTTTCAGGCTTAAGTTGTCACGAATCGGCAGAGCATTGAAACCAGTTAACCAGTTAAAAAATACAATAAAAGTAAAATGAAAGAGCAAAATATCAAGGATGGAATTGGGAAAAAGAAAAAGCATTTTTTCTTTCTTTTACCTTTTGTTTTTTGCCTTTTAAATCTAGTGACTGGCTGCGTTCAGTACGATGTCGGGGTAAACTTTGACAGTCAAACTCGCGGCGAAATCTTACAGCATATTAAACTGGGGGACAAGTTAACTAGCTTCAGTAGCGAAACTGTTGGAGAATGGTTGAAAAGTGTAGAACGTCGGGTGCGGTTGCTAGATGGGAAGACTAAACGGCTGTCGGATCAGGAAGTTTTAGTGAGGATTCCTTTCAACAATGGCGCTGAGTTAGAAGCAAAGTTTAACCAATTTTACAACCCGATCGCACCAACAGACAAATCTAGGGTGGTAACTCCCCTAGAAACGGATTTGCCGAAGTTTGAATCTCACCTTAGCGTCAAGCAGAATAATTTGTTGCTGGTGCTGCGAAATCGGTTAACTTTGGAGTTGGATTTGCGATCGCTCTCTCTGCTTTCCTCTAACGGTAGTCTTCTGGTTAGTCCAGGGGGGCTTTTGGAGCTAGACTTTAGCTTAAACACGCCTTGGGGTGCTCAAAGTATTGAAACAGTCGCCGGTGCGATCGTTCCCGAAAGTTATCTAGAGGGAAAACAGTTAGTTTGGAAGCTGAAACCAGGGGAAATTAATTATTTGGAGGCTGTATTCTGGATTCCGAGTCCAGTAGGAATTGGTGCAGTTATTATTGCCTTATTTGTGGCGGCTGGTATTTATTTGAAATATCAACTATTGCCAGCAATTGGGAGCGGCAAAAAAACGCAGAAAATCGCGCAAAGCTCAAGCATTTTTCCTGGCATATAGCAATCCTTTGATCTAGGACCAGATTAGATCAAAGGGGGAGCATCTGTCAATAAAAAATTACCAAATGGCCAATAGTTTGCCTAGCATAAATTGAGAATTAGGAACCGAGAAAATGCGAATACTAAACTTCTTCTTCATCTTTCTGATTTGCTTAGCTCTAGTTTTGTTCAGCATTGAGAATACAGAGCCGACTACTATTCAAATTATCAAAGGCTTTCAAGTTAAAGCTCCCTTGTCAGTAGAACTAATTATAGCAACTGGATTCGGGGCAATTCTAGCGTGGCTTTTTAGTTTGTGGTCGAGAATGCAGCGAATGCTCGCCTCCCGCGCTGAGACTCGTCAAGTTCGCCAAAAAGAGCAGCGCATTCAAGCATTAGAACAAGATCTCGAACGCTATAAAGCTGAAGTAGAAGCAAAACAACCTTTGTTAGAAAGTGCAGAATCGTCAAGTGTGGAAGATGTAAAGACTGCGGAGGCGATCGCCAATTAAATAGGAGATCTAGATGAGAGAGATATTCTGTTTTTGGAAAAGGTAAATCTAGAATCTAGAATCTAGATTCTAGATTCTAAAAAATCTAAAATCTAAAATCTAAAATCTAAAATCGAATGACTGTTTCCAAAGACCAAGATGGTTTAGAAACGATTTCTGAGGGGATCGCAATTTTAATTGACCTAGCAGAACGGGGAGAAATCAATCCTTGGGACGTTAAGGTGATTGAAGTGTTCGATCGCTGCTTAAGCAAGCTTACTTCGGCTCGTGATGCCGATTCGAGTACGGATTTTGCCGATTTGTCCCACTCCGGTCAAGCATTTTTGTATGCTTCGATGCTGGTGTTGCTCAAAGCAGAAAGTATTGTCCTCTCAGAATCCCCGGCGCATCCCGACTTACCAGATGAGGCCGCACTCGAAGATGGATCACACTCAGGAGGGCGACATTTACCGCAGCATTTGGAGCGGCAACTGCGCCGCCGTGGTGTAGCTCAACTACCGCAAAAACGCCCGGTGACTCTCCCAGAATTGATCGAGCAGTTGCAGCTCATGAAAGCAGCAATGGAGCAGACTGTCACCCCCCGGCGTCGCCAACCCTCAAAAATGCGCTCCCAAGCGGCGCAGGCTATATTTGAGCTGGCTCACCAAGAAAATCTGGTGGAAACTGCTAGTGAACTAGAACGGTTTCTGGCCGAACGCGGCCCGGAAATTGACGAGGGTTGGCTCGACTTGGAGAAACTGCTGGAACTTTGGCCTCATCACGATTTGCACTCGCCTGTTGACTCAGAACTTCCGGTATTGACGGAGGAAGCACACTTGCCAAATCATGACCGCGTGGGCATTTTTTGGGCGCTGTTGCTGCTGTCGGCTCAGTCTAAAGTAGAGTTGGTTCAAGAGGAGTTTTACCGAGACCTCAAAATCCGGGCGCTCTCCAGTTAAATGGGAATCAAGGTTCTTGGGCCGAAACTAATAACTATGTGGCTGCGTCGGTTAATATTCCAGACAGTCGGTCCAGCGCTAACTTATTCCTGATTCCTGATTGCTTAAATCCAGCTTCATCTGGAATAAATGATTGATAGCCTGGTACGCTGTCGCCTAGAAACAGGTCAGGATTTTGCTGCGATCGATTGATGCGATCGCAACCGCTAGGATCAAATTGTTGAGTTGATATCAATAACAGAGGGTTGAGGAAGTTAAATGAAAGCGATGATTCTGGCGGCCGGTAAAGGCACTCGCGTCCGTCCCATTACTCACACAACGCCCAAACCGATGATTCCCATTCTGCAAAAGCCAGTGATGGAGTTTTTGGTTGAATTGCTCCGCCAGCACGGCTTTGACCAGATTATGGTAAATGTTTCTCACCTGGCTGACGTGATTGAAAATTACTTCCGTGACGGTCAAAAGTTTGGGGTACAAATTGCCTATTCTTTTGAAGGGCGGATTGAGGAGGGCAAAATGATTGGAGAGGCCCTCGGTTCGGCTGGCGGCATGAAGCGGATTCAGGACTTCTCGCCGTTTTTTGACGATACTTTTGTGGTGCTGTGCGGGGACGCTTTAATTGACTTGGACTTGACTGCTGCTTTGAAGTGGCACCGGGAAAAAGGGGCGATCGCTACTATTGTTATGAAATCGGTTCACCGTCAAGAGGTTCCCAGTTACGGAGTTGTCGTCACTGACGATTCTGGCAAAGTTAAAGCATTCCAAGAAAAACCCTCCGTAGAGGAAGCTCTGAGTACCGATATCAACACTGGTATTTACATTTTTGAACCAGAAATATTCGATTATATTCCCTCTGATACACAGTACGATATCGGTTCGGAATTATTTCCCCACCTCGTAAAAATAGGCGCGCCTTTTTACGGGATTAGCATGGACTTTGAGTGGGTGGATATCGGCAAAGTTCCTGACTATTGGCGAGCTATTCAGAGCGTGCTGCTCGGACAAGTTAAAAATGTTTCTGTTCCGGGAATTGAAGTGCGCCCCGGCATTTACGCTGGTTTGAATGTAGCTGTGAACTGGGACAAAGTTGATATTACTGGCCCTGTTTACATTGGCGGGATGACTAGAATTGAGGATGGAGCAAAAATTATCGGCCCAACCATGATCGGTTCAAATTGTTGGGTGTGCCGCGGTGCAACTGTGGAAAATAGCGTGATTTTTGAATATTCCCGTTTGGGGCCAGAAGTGCGGTTGGTTGACAAACTGGTGTTCGGGCGCTATTGCGTTGATAAAACCGGGGCTGCGATCGATTTGCAAGCAGCGGCTCTCGATTGGTTGATTACTGACGCCCGCCAAGTTTTGCCGACTCAAGTTGGAGAAGAACGGCGGGCGATATCTGAAATTCTCGGTATTGCTGAATGATTGGTAATCAGTAATTAGTTATTGGTTATTGGTTATTGTGAGTTACTACCAATTACCCATTACCCATTACCCATTACCCATTACCCATGCCCCATGCCCCATTACCCATTACCCATTACCCATTACCCATGACTAATGACTAATGACTAATGACTAATGACTAATGACTAATGACTAATGACTAATGACTAATGACTAATGACTAATGACTAATGACTAATGACTAATGACTAATGACTAATGACTAATGACTAACTAGGACTGAAGATAAGTGTACTGACTGAGACTCCGCTCGTAATTTTGCAGCAAAAGTTGAGCCTCAGAAAGAGTAATTTTATTTTGCTGCAACGCTTCCTCTGTCTGACGGCGGATGCTTTCAATCAAACTTTCTGCATCGTACTGTACATAGCTGAGGACTTCTTTCATCGTGTCACCTTTCACAACGTGTTCGATCTGATAGCCAGAAGGCGTTAGCTGAATGTGAACTGCATTTGCATCGCCGAATAAGTTGTGAAGGTTGCCCATAATTTCTTGATAAGCACCTCCCAAAAATAGCGCCAAATAGTAAGGTTCTCCGGGTTTGAGACTGTGCAGTTCCAAAACAGACTTCACATCTCGCAAATCGATAAATTGGTCGATTTTGCCATCGCTATCGCAGGTGAGATCGGCTAAAGTTCCTCGCTGAGTCGGTTCTTCATCCAGTCGGTTAATTGGCATAATTGGGAACAATTGGTTAATAGCCCAACTGTCGGGTACTGACTGGAAAACGGATAAGTTGATGTAATAAATGGAAGCCATCACTTTTTCTAAGTCTTCCAAATCCTCCGATACATATTCTTTTTGCCGCGCGATAGTCTGTATTTTATCGCAGCAAGCCCAGTACAACTGTTCGGTTTTAGCCCGTTCCGCAATTCCCAAATAGCCTAAGTTAAATAAACTGATTGCTTCTTCCTTAAATTGGATAGCATCGTGATAGACTTCTTGGTAATTTTCTGGAGTAATAGATTGGTAGATTTCGTAGAGATTACGAGGAATTTGGTGGGCGTTTTCGTCTACCGGTTCTGGTACTTCTCGGAGCACCTCGCTCGTACCGAGTACATCAAAAACTAACACTGATTGATGAGAAGCGATCGCCCGCCCGCTTTCGCTAATTAAAATTGGTACTGGCAATTTTCGCTCGTCGCAAGCATCTTTCACTCCCGCTACTACGTCGTTAGCGTAGTTCTGCATATTATAATTTTTGGAAGCGTGGAAGTTAGTTTTAGAACCGTCGTAGTCAACGCCGAGTCCGCCACCGACGTCCAAGTAGTTCATATTAGCTCCCAATTTAGCTAATTCTACATAAATGTGACTGGCTTCTCGAATGGCTTCTTTGATCACGCTAATTGAGGAAATTTGAGAGCCGATGTGGAAGTGCAATAGTTGCAAACAATCTAGCATTCCAGCTTTTTGAAGTTCGTCAACAGCCCGGATAATTTCAGGAATAGTCAAGCCAAATTTTGCCCGATCGCCCGTTGAGCCTCCCCAGCGGCCAACACCTGTGGTGCTGAGTTTTGCCCGCACTCCCAAAATCGGTTTAATTCCTAATGCAATGCTCGCTGCGATCGCCAGTTGCACTTCCTCAATTTGCTCTAGCACAATTACTGAAGTTTGCCCTAGTCGCTGTGCTAAAATTGCCGTTTCTATATATTGGCGGTCTTTGTAACCGTTGCAAATTAACAAAGCACCGGGGGTTGTTAAAGTCGCCAAAGCGATCATTAATTCCGGCTTAGAGCCGGCTTCGAGCCCGAAGTGGTGAGGTTGACCAAAACGCACCAAGTCTTGAATTAATTGTCGGTGCTGGTTGCATTTGACTGGAAAGACACCGCGATAGACATTTTTGTAATTATAGCGGGCGATCGCTCTGGCAAAACAAGAATTTAACCGCTCGATCCTGTCTTCCAAAATATCAGAAAATCGAATCAGCAGCGGCAGTGCCAAATTTCGCTGTTTCAGGGATTCCACCAGTTCGCACAAGTCGAGGGAACCGCCGCGATCGCCCTTGGGAGAGACAGTAACATTACCGGCGGCATTGATCGAGAAATACGGTTCGCCCCAACCTTGAATTCGGTACAGTTTCTCGCTATCTTCGATCGTCCAAGATTTTTGTGGCAGTTGGGCAACAGTGGCTTCATCAGTTTCTGGTGTGGCTAAACTTGTGACTGTTGGTGGTTGAGTCGATAGCAGATCGAGATCGGAGCTCGCAGCAGTGGTTGGGGAATTCATAAAAACCTCACGGAAGTTTGGAAACCCAGCGGCTTGAGCCTAGGGAGGAAAAGCGACACGGGATGCTTTAGCATCCCTTGAATATTCTTAAAATCCATCAGAAAATTGGGCGGAGCGAAGCGCAGGGTTGAAACCCCGTCCTAAAAGGACGGCTTTGTTTGATTCGATAAATTAGTTGCCTACCTCTTGCGAGGTGGAGGGGTATGGTTGCCCCTCCCTTGGAGATATGGTTGTCTCCATTTTTTCCCTTTCGGGTAATGTTCGCTTCGCCAATGTTATAAGAGCTTTTTACGCTGAAAGCACTGTTCCAGTGACCTTAGAACTGTTTAACTAGCAGCGACAGAGCAAGGGACTAGCGTCGCATCCCAGGGTGTCTTGACTCAAATAACGTAGTCAGCTAAGACTTAGGCTGGTCAGAATGGCTTGTTTGATTACTCTTGCAAGCCCCGTCCCTTAAGGGCGGGGTTCCTGACCTTGTCGGAAACCTCAAAATGACTGGTCGAATAGATAGTTTATCAAAAATTTGGGTTTCCTGATGTACTTGAAAATGCACTTGTTCTTTATAGGGCGATCAAGTAGGGGCGATCGAGCTGTGAGAAGTTCGATCGCCCGCGATAATTCATCCCCTTGGAAAAGTGAAAGTATCAAAAAAAGGCTAACCGAAAATCTCTTCCGGCGGCGCCATGTCAGCCCCCATAACCATTCCCCCATGACTGATAGACTTCTTCAAACCCGGTTTAGGCGCTGTTTCTTGGCGTTTCTGAGCCGGCGCAACAGACGGCGGTTTCACCTGGGTTTGGGGTACCGCCTGAGCCCCCGGCACAACGGGTTGCTGCGACAGCCAAGCCAAACCCCCCACCGCCCCAGCCATCAAAGCTGTGTAGCCCAGGTACAAATGCACCGGATGCATTTGAAACCCGTCCGTTGACGAGGAGTCGGAAACAGACAAATACGGGTTCACAATTTGACTCGGCTCTGGCTTGGGTAAAGCATCCGCCATAGCATGGCCGTCTAGTCCTAAAGCGTCCCCGATCCGGCGGATAAAACCTCTCAGGTAAATATCTTGGGGCAATTTCTCGATTTCCCCATTTTCGATCGATTCGAGGTGGTGTAGCGGCACCAGAGTTTGATCGTGGAGTTGCTGGAGAGATAAGCAGCGAATTTGCCGTCCCTGGCGCAATTCTCTCCCCAACTCGCACAAGCAATCTTTCCGCTGTTGAACGGAAGGAGCTGCTGTCTCTTCAGGAGTGTTTTTCTGCCTCTTGGCGCTTCGACTTGGCTCAGCGACCCTATGACTTGGCTCAGCGACCCTATGACTTGGCTCAGCGACCCTATGACTTGGCTCAGCGACCCTATGACTTGGCTCTGTTACCCTATGACTTGGCTCAGCGACCCTATGACTTGGCTCAGCGACCCTATGACTTGGCTCAGCGACCCTATGACTTGGCTCAGCGACCCTATGACTTGGCTCTGTTACCCTATGACTTGGCTCTGTTACCCTATGACTTGGCTCTGTTACCGTATGACTTGGCTCTGTTACCGTATAGCCGAAGGAGCTTCCGGGAGCGACTACAGCCAGGGGTGTAGCCAACGGACGCAGTGCCGGTGTCCCTACGGTTTCGTCTGTGGGCGGTTGTTTGCTTTTTTCTGAGGTGTCAGTATCTCGATCGCGGTATGTTGTCAAAGAGTCAGTGTCAGATTTTATTTCCGGGGGCGATTCCAAAGTAGCGCTCTTGCGATCGAAGACAGCAGCAGGTAGAGGCGGTTGCAATTCTGTAACAGCCACGGCGGCGGGAATTCCCGCAGCGAAACTCTCTTTCGAGCATTGGAGTTCAGTTTTATTTTGTTTAGGAAGCCGCTGAAATGCCAGCTTGACTGCTTCTCTGCTAACAGCCCTAATTAAAATTTCCGCAGCCGAAGCAGCTTCGCCCAACATGGTTTGCAAGCTAGCTAGAGCGTGGCTGTAAGTGTCGCTACAGAGGAGTTCAGCTTCTATTTGACTGAGGACAGAGCGAAAACTTTCTTCAGAAAATTCAATAGTTCTATGATCTGTCACCCCAGTTGTTACCAGAAGAGAGGCATCGGGTTTCAGTGCCATGATATTTATGTAGTCATTGCTAGAAGTTATCTGAGTACGTTCTTCGACAGGTTGACACTGAATCAGGATGTCGGAATTGGGCCGAAAAGCATGGGGCCGAAAAGCATGGGGCATTGGGCCTTGGGCCTTGGGCCGAAAAGCATGGGGCCTGGGGCCTGGGGCCAAAAGGGCACTTGTACGCGAGCGTTGCCGAAGTATAGGGTCGAAAGGGCATGGGGCATTAATCTGCTTACTGACTAATAACTACTGACTAATGACTTCTTCCCTATGCCCAATGCCCTATGCCCAATGCCCTATGCCCTATGCCCCATGCCCTATTCCTTCTGATTACTGTTTGTGTATGCGATCGAGCAACCAAAGAGAACCGACAATCCCAACAAAGTGGGCAAAAGTAGCGTGAATGTTGGCCAGCACTACAAATATATCGAGGGGCTGAATGAATCGGCTGAAATCGACTGCTGCGCCGAACAAAACTTGCGGCTGAGATATAGATTTTACGAACAGCGTACCGCCGATCGCTTCTGCTCCGATCAGCGTCAGCAGCATTCCCGACAAATTGCTGATCAGTGCAAACCGCACTTCTTGAATGGTGTCTGCCTTTTTCGGGCGGACACCGGTGGCGGGCGATCGTAATTCTCTAGACAAGCGAGTAAAGCGAAAAGCCCGATAGGCGCTGTAGCCCAGGGCTAACAGCCCGCACACAGCAAAAAATACACCACCCCCCGTTCCAGCACTTGTCTGCCTCGTACCAGGGGCCCCACTCGACAGAGCAGACGGGATCGCCAGCAGCAAAATTAGCCCCGCCACCACGGCTAAGACTAACTGCACCCAGAAGCAAACCCAGCCTGCGGTCCGCAGGGCAAAGGCAACTCGCTGTGCGGCTAGGGGAAGCCGATCGTTATCTAACTGATTTGTCATATTGTGAGAGAGTTTAACTGGTTGGGTTGAGTTGGGAGCAGTTTTTTTGGGTTTTTATTTTTTTAAGTAGGGACGGTTGACGGCGGGTTAACCCTCTTTACAATAAAAGAAGAAATGTTTAAGAATTGTAACTAAGATTCGATTTCACATTTGAATAGCAGCGATCGCTAGATACCCAAAGCAATGACACAACTACAACCCACCACCAATCCCAAGCTGTCACAGCCCAAGTTTGGCTTCAACAACTACGCGGAACGCCTCAACGGTAGAGCCGCGATGATCGGTTTTGTCCTAACTTTGATCGTCGAGTATGCCACAGGGCAGGGGTTACTCTCCTGGTTAGGGCTCAACTAATTTTAGCGTGCGGTCAGCCTCACACTCTGTTTGAAAAAGGCAAAAATGGGTGTGAGTTCTCCTGACCGTGACAAGTTCTGGAATTTATGAGAATATATATAAAGGCCAGAGTGAGAGCGATCGGGTATGTATAGTAAAACTTCATTAAGATTGTAAGCATCAATAGACAATGGTAGTATCATATAGTCAGAAGTGTCGATTGATTAACGCCGATGTTAACGGGTCTTACCATATTTTGAGAAAAGCAATCCCAAATGCGTTTAGCGATGGGATAGAGAGCTGCGTAGTTCAGCCGAGGCGGGTTAATCCGCTCGAAGTGAAAGCGAAAGGGGAGGGACTTCATGCCTCCCACGGCACTGTAATAAATGACTATACTTTTACCAGCTATAGGGTAAAAAATTGATTTGACGAGGTTGGCAATTTTGCCGGTCGAGCGTACAATTCCCCACAGGCGAGAATATTAATTTAGGTTAAGCTAGTGTTTGAGCTAGAAATCCCGAATGTTCAGCCAACTCTAAGTTTTAGAGATTGTGGATAAATATAGAAAAGAGTAAACAGCAATGAATGCTTCATGGACGCGACTTTTGAGGTCTGCTTACCGTAGAGATCCTATTACCAGCTTTGTTGTAACAGTGGGCGTTGTCGATGCAGCGATCGGCAGTATCGGTGCCAGTGGCTCTTTATTGGCTTTTGGGCTGGGTACTGCTGGGGTGGCGATCGCTCTGAGGTGGTGGCAGATTTACCGCTCTCAATCCGAACAACCGGCGCCAGCTCCAGAATACTATCTCCCTCCTCACTCTTCTCGACCTCAGTTGCCCGTACTCAACCTGTCTAAGAAAAATCCTCCCTATTAAGGGTACTGGGCAATGGCAACTGGGTGAGGCAAATATAGATGTTATAGGTGTTATCAAAGAGGAAGGGAAGGAAATTAACATTTCCTTCCCTTGATTGTTTTGTCGATCGCGAAGTCGATCGCGAAGTCGATCGTTTTGGGCTTTTAGCTGTTTTCGCAGAGTTTGCTGTTGCTTTTTGAGCTGTCGAGATCTGGCTGAGCCACCTTTACCAAAGTAGTAGAGATTTAATTTTTTTTTACAGCAATGCAGTTGTCGCCAGAAATTTGTTGCTGAAATATGATGCCATCTGGCTGTTGCTGAAGCCAATTAATTTGTTTGTGAATAGCTTCTCAATTGCTAGCTTGCTAATTGTTGCGATAATTAGTCATTTCTCAAATGTCAAATCGAATTACCTTAAACCCAATAATAGGGCGATTCCGGCGATCGCAACAACTACGCCCACAACAGCCCTGAGACTCACCTTTTCGCCCGTCAGCGCAGAAGCAGGGAGTATAAATAGGGGGCTGGTAGAATTAAGTGCCTGAGCAATTCCTGCGGGTGCATATTTAAATGAAGTCTGTTGTAGAAAAATGCCTAAATAAGTTCCTAAAAAAGCTGCTACTACAATTGCACCTAGGATTTTTGGCGCTTTTAATTGTTTCAAACTTTCAGCGTTTGTTCGGTTAAAAAACAATAGCATTACCGTCATTCCGCCGCTCAAACGTAAAGCTGCTGTCCACAACGGATCGATATCTATTTGAGTAAAAGCTGCGCGGGATAAAATAGCGGCGCTGGCGTTAGCTGTTTGTCCTAATAAACTCATGCCTAATCCCAGCCAAATATGTTTTGATGGCCAGGCTGTTTCGGCGGTTCTTTCAGCAATTACCCAAGCTACGCCGCCGATGGTTAAAAGAATGCCAGTACAAGCAATGAGGGATAACTTTTCTTGCAAAAATATGAAAGCAAATAAAGCTGTTAAAGGGGGAGAAAGTGTTTCCAAAAGCAGTGTTCGCCTCGCTCCCAAATACTTTAATACTATAAACCAAGCAGTGTCTCCGATGCCAATTCCCAAGGCTCCGCTGATGAGCAGCATTGCTAAAACATTGGGATTAATTGCGGGTAAAGATTTGCCGAAAATTAGTAGAGTTGAAAGGAGCATGAAAAGGGCGATCGCGCCTTTGAGTAAATTTAGCACAACTGCGGGAATTTCCTGTCCCACCCGCTGCCAAATGGTCGAAGATAGAGCCCAGACAAATGCAGCAGCTAAAGCGGCTAATTCACCCATAAAATCAGTTTGCGGTTGACGGTTGACTGTTGTCTGTTGGCGGTTGACGGTTGACTATTGTCTGTTGACTGTTGTCATTCCCAATGCCCAATTCCCAATGCCCAATTCCCAATGCCCAATTCCCAATGCCCCATGCCCAATTCCCAATGCCCCATGCCCCATGCCCAATGCCCCATGCCCCATGCCCCATGCCCAATATAAACTAGGGTTCCAAATGTATCATCTGGAACCCTAGATTTATTAAGATATTTTAGTAGTGGGCGGGGAGAGAATCGAACTCTCATACCTTTCGGTGTCAGATTTTGAGTCTGATGCGTCTACCAATTTCGCCACCCGCCCTTGTGGTTGGCTTTACCATCATAACACACCGATCGCGATTGTGCAAGCAAAGATTCATAATTTTTTGAACTTGCCCATCGGTCGATCTCTCTGGCCCGCAATACTGGCACTGGATGGGACAACTGAGCCGTTTGAGCCTGTTTGAGCATTTCCCCCAGTTGAGTGCTGCTGAGGTCATCGTAGGCCCGCGCCTGGGCCAAAAACGCATCGACATTAAGTTTGGGAGCCAAAGTCGGGGAACCTCCGGCCAGTTTCATCAGCACCGATGCTACCACTTTTGGGTCTTGGGTGGCGAGCAAAGCGGCGCGATCGCAAGTAAACTCGGCACACCGGAGCCATTCCAAGATTTGCGCCTGCAAACCCTGCACTAGGACAGTTCCCAAAGGCGAAACTTGACCAGCGGCTAACACAATTAAATTAGCCAGAGTCAAGTAAACTCCATGTTCGCACTTCAAATGCCCCAACTCGTGACCAATTACCGCCTTAACTTCCTCATCTGTGAGTAAATCAATCAGAGAAGTGTGCATCACCACAAAAGGCTGCTTTCCCCGCATCGCAAAAGTGTAGGCATTCGGCATCGGATGCTGGCGCACATAAAGCTGCGGCACTTCCAAATCGAGAGTTTGGCAGGCATCCAAGAGCAAATGATGCAGATGAGGCAATTGATTTTCGCCGACTTGGACGCTGGAAGCCAGATGTTCGAGCATGAAAAACTGTTCGCCAAGTTGTCCAAGCAACTGCCGCACCATCAAATCCAGGCCGGGCAGTTGTTTGAGAGTATTGGTTGCTTCCAAGTCTAGGGGGTGACGAAACTGGTCTGCTTTCAAACCGATTAGCGGTATATTCGACATTATTTTAGTCAGTTGGGAATTGGGAATTGGGAATTGGGAATTGGTCATTGGTCATTGGTCATTGGTCATTGGGAATCGGGAATTGGTCATTGGTCATTGGTCATTGGTTATTGGTTATTGGTTATTAAAGTTTGTAGTAAGGACTTTCTACTAACTAATGACCCTTCGACTACGCTCAGGGCACCGCTACTAACTAATGACTAATGACTACTGACTAATGACTACTGACTAATGACTAATGACTAATGACTACTGACTAATGACTAATGACTAATGACTGCTGACTAATGACTACTTTAATCCCGATCGCACGGGTTCGACAGGAGCCTCAGCATTAACTGGTTCTCCTGCCTCTTTCACGCGCTGCAATTTAGCTCCCAATTTTTGCAGTTTCGCCTCAAACTGCTCGTAACCACGGTCTAAATGCTGCAAACTGCTGATTGTGGTGACACCATCGGCTGCAAGTCCCGCCAGCACCAAAGCCGCCGAAGCCCGCAAATCTGTTGCTGTGACCGGCGCTCCCGATAGCCGCGACACCCCGCGCACCACAGCCACATTGCCTTTAACGCGAATGTCCGCGCCCATGCGATTGAGTTCGGCTACGTGCCGCAAGCGGTTCTCAAAAACTGTTTCATTAATTATGCTGTCGCCCTCGCTCATAGTTAGCAAAGCCATAAACGGAGCTTGCATATCTGTGGGGAAACCTGGGTAAGGCAGAGTTTCGATGTCTGTAGCTGTATGAATCCGGCCTGGAACTATCCGCAAAATGTCGGGAGATTCGACAATAATTTGCGCCCCCATTGTCTGCAACTTGGCAATTAAGGCCGTCAGGTGGTCGGGAATTACTGGTGATAAACTGATTTCGGAGTGAGTAATAGCTCCTGCTAGTAAAAATGTTCCTGCTTCGATGCGATCGGGAATAATTGAATAGTCCACGGAGTGAAGTTTGGGAACTCCCGAAATGACGATCGTATTAGTACCAGCGCCCTGAATTTTCGCTCCCATTGCGCGACAGAAATTCGCCAAATCAGCGACTTCCGGTTCTTGAGCCGCATTTTCAATGATGGTTTCTCCCTCGGCTAAGGTAGCAGCCATCATCAAAGTTTCCGTGGCTCCGACGCTGGGGTAATCTAAATAAATTTTAGCTCCCTGTAAACGACGGTTGGGCCCTTTGACGTAGGCGTGAACGGTGCCGTGGTCGATGTGGACTTCGGCGCCGAGGGCTTGCAGACCCCGAACGTGGAGCTCAACGGGCCGGGCACCGATGGCGCACCCACCGGGTAAGGGGACTTTGGCAAATCCCAAACGTGCTAACAGTGGGCCAATGATAAAGAAGCTCGCCCGCAGTTGGCTGACTAATTCGTAGGGAGCTTGAGCATCTATGAGTTGGCTGGCATTGATCTCTAAAACGTCCCCATTTGCCTCTATTTTGACTCCTACAGCCGACAAAATTTGCCCCATGCGGGCGACATCGACTAGGGAGGGAACGTTGCGTAGACGGCAATCTTCCGGGCAGAGGATGGCACCGGCCATGACTACTAAGGCGGAGTTTTTGGCGCCACTGATTTTGACCTGTCCTTTGAGGGGCTGGCGACCCCAAATTTTTAATACTGGTTGGTCGCTTTCGGGTGAAGATGGAAGATTGGACGAGTTCTGAGCTGGTGTAATGGGTTTGCCCTCCATAAGTGTTTCGTTACTTTATACTTTATTAATTTTGGTTTCGATTTTACCGGAAAGATTTGATATGTCTAGGGGGGATGGGAATAATTCTAGGGATTGAATTTGCTAAGTGCGGTGGGGTGAGGCTTTCCGGTTCCTTCGCCCAAATGCTTTGGCGATCGCCTCAAACATAAACCGTATCAAAGTTTACATTTTTTTGAGGGCTTTCGGTTTGGCCGATCGAAATCGCGAAAGTTGAAACTTGGTTCATCATCGATCGTGCTTGTGTTACCTTGGAACAACTACTTAGAGCCCAAAGCTAGTCCTAGCATATGGTTCACATTAAACGGATCGAACTAACTAACTTTAAATCTTTTGGGGGCACGACGGCCATTCCCGTGCTACCCGGTTTTACTGTGGTTTCGGGCCCCAACGGTTCTGGGAAGTCCAATATCCTCGATGCTTTGCTGTTTTGTCTGGGACTTTCGACTTCTAAGGGTATGCGGGCTGAACGTTTGCCGGATTTGGTGAACAATGCCCAACATAAGCGCGGTACGATCGAATCTAGTGTAACTGCAACATTCGCTCTCGAAGGTGTGGGAGATGAATGGTTTGCTGATGACGAAGACGAGAATGAATATGAAGATGCAGCAGATGATTTATCTGAAGCAGCAGAAGCAGAAGCAGAAGTAGTAGAAGCGATCGATATTCCAGAGACTACCGAAAATAACGGACAATTACCTACCAATCCAAAATCGTCTAATCGAAAATCCAAAATCGAAAATCGAAAATCGGATGAGTGGAGTGTGACGCGCAAACTGCGGGTAACTCGCCAAGGAACTTACACTTCGACTTATTATATTAATGGCGAACCTTGCACCCTGACTCAACTGCACGAACAACTCAATCGTTTGCGAATTTATCCCGAAGGTTATAACGTCGTATTGCAAGGCGATGTTACTAGCATTATTTCGATGAATTCTAAGGAACGCCGAGAAATAATTGATGAGTTGGCTGGGGTGGCTCAGTTCGATCGCAAAATCTCCTTAGCTAGGCAGAAATTGGATGAAGTTAAGGATGTGGAAGAACGCAGCCGGATTGTGGAGAAAGAGTTGATTTCTCAGCGCGATCGACTGGCGAGCGATCGCACAAAAGCGGAAAAATATCAAAAGTTGCGGGCGGAATTCCAAGAAAAGTCGCAGTGGGAAATTGTCCTAAAGTTCCGACAGTTGCAAAAGCAAGAATGGAAACTGCGGGAACAAATCGAAGCGGGCGATCGCAATTCTACCGAACTCACCGAACAACTGCAAACAACTAACACTCAAATTCAAGCAGCAACGGCAGAACTTGACGCACTAAATGCCCGCGTTAAAGCTTTGGGAGAGTCGGAATTGTTGGCGCTACAATCGACTATGGCGACGCAAGAAGCGGAACGGCGGCAATTGCAAAACCGCAAGCAGGAGTTGGAAACAACTGCTGGGCAACTGGCTGCTAATATAGCACAAACTGAGCAAGAAATTCGGCAATTCCGGCAAAGTTTGGAGCAAATTGAGATTGAAATATCTTATGTTAAGTCTCAAACAGGAACTTTGGCAGAACAGCGGGATGAAGCTGGGCAAATTTTAGAGAAGAATCGGGAAGTTGCAAATGCGATCGCCTCGACTGCGGAAGTTTGGGTGCAGCAGCAAACGGAACTGCACCGCCAAATAGAAACTCTTCAGCAAAGTTTGGAGCCGCAGCGCGCGGAACAAGCTGCGATTGGAGAAAGAGTCGATCGCCTGGAAAGTCAAATTCAAGAACAAAACCAATCCCTACAAGTATTAGCACAGGAAATTGCAGGGAAAAAAGTTGAGCAATCCCAACTTTTGGCAACTCAAGAAGTTGTATCTTTGCAAGTAGAATCCCTGACTCAAATTGGAGCCGGAAATGAACAAGAATTGCAACTACAGCAAGAAACTCAAACTCGTTTGTTGTCAGAACAACGGGAAAGACAACGAAAATTAGACAAGCTGGAAATGCAGTTTCAAGCACTGCAAGAAGCGACGGGAACTTTTACGGCAAAAATTGTCGTGCAAAGCGGAATTGGTGGGATTTGCGGGCTGGTGGCTCAACTGGGAAGGGTGGAACCTCGCTATCAGTTAGCCTTGGAAATTGCGGCGGGCGGCCGGATGGGAAATATGGTGGTGGAAGATGACAGTGTGGCGGCGGCGGCGATTGAATTGTTGAAAGAAAAACGGGCTGGTAGGATGACGTTTTTGCCGATGAATAAAATTAGAGGTGGCAGATTTTCGGTGAATGAAAATGTGCGGCGCGCCCAGGGTTTTGTGGATTGTGCTGTGAATTTGATTGAGTGCGATTCGCGGTATAATGAGATTTTTGCTTACGTTTTTGGCGGTACGGTTGTGTTTGGCAATCTCAGTGATGCTCGCCGCTATTTGGGACAGTACCGGATTGTTACTTTGGATGGGGAAATTTTGGAGACGAGCGGGGCGATGACTGGTGGTAGTTATAGCAACAGATCGACCTTGCATTTTGGTACGGTTGATGTTAGTGAGGCGCAGGTTGAAGCGAGGACGATCGCCTATGAGCAAGAACGGCTTGAGGAAATTGAGCGGATTTTAGAACGGTGCAAAATTGCGATCGATCGCGCTTCTGTTGCTGTCAAAACCAACAGTCAGGAATTGATGGAAGCTAAACAAAATTTGCGGGAAAATCAGTTGCGGCGGTCACAGTTGGCGGCAGAAATTCAGAAGTTGGAAGCGCAACAGGAACAAGGGCGATCGCAAATTACGAAAAATACTCAGGAATTAACTAATTCCCAGTCCAGATTGCAGTTGCTGGAACGCGAATTGCCCGGAAAGGAAACCGAATTGCAGCAGTATCGCCAAACTTTGGCGCAGTTGGAAGAGTCCAACAGTCACAGCGAATGGCAGCAAATGCAATCAGGTCTTCGGACTCTGGAAGCGCAACTGCAAGAGCGAGAATTGGCTCTCAGAAACGTCCAGCAGCGCCTTGTAGACCTGGAAAATCAATTCGGGCGTTGGGAGGAGAAAATTAAAGCAGGCAGCCAGAAGCTACAGGAATGGCAAATGCAGCAACATACTTGCGCGGATGCTCTTAACCTGATTGTTTCTCAGCAGTCGGCGATTGAGCAGCAAATTGCGGAAGCTAGGGCTGCTGTGGCTACAATTGAGGAAAAATTGGGTGTGCAAAAGGGCGATCGCGATCGGGCAGAATCGAACTTGCGAGAAAAACATTTAGCCAAACAACAGTTACAATGGCAGTTGCAAAAACTGCATGAAAGCCAGCAAGAGCGCCGGGAACAATTGACCGCAGTTCGCGATCTATTGGCAGCTCAGCGGGCGGAAATGCCCGATCCCGTCCCGTCGATTCCCGAAAATGTTGAGAAAGGCAATTTGATGGAATTGCAGCAGGAAGTAAAGGCGATCGCCAAACGCATTCAAGCTCTAGAACCGGTCAATATGCTAGCCTTAGAAGAATACAATCGCACTCAAGAACGCTTGCAAGAATTGAGTCAAAAATTGACAACCTTGGAAGGTGAACGGACGGAACTGCTGTTGAGAATCGAAAACTTTACCACCCTACGGCGACGCGCTTTTAAAGAAGCTTTTGATGCTGTTAATGAGAACTTCCAGACTATCTTTGCGGAACTTTCCGAAGGTGACGGCTATCTCCAGCTAGATGACCAGGAAGACCCTTTCAGCAGCGGTTTGAATCTAGTCGCTCACCCGAAAGGTAAACCTGTACAGCGGCTGGCTTCTATGTCTGGAGGCGAAAAATCCTTGACGGCGCTGAGTTTTATTTTTGCGCTTCAACGCTACCGCCCGTCTACGTTCTACGCTTTTGATGAGGTGGATATGTTTCTGGATGGGGCAAATGTGGAGCGATTAGCTAGAATGATAAAGCGACAGTCTGAACAAGCCCAGTTTATTGTTGTGAGTTTGCGGCGCCCTATGATTCAATCGGCTGAGCGTACAATTGGCGTTACCCAAGCGCGGGGAGCTTATACTCAAGTCATAGGACTGAAGTTGTAGTCCCGGAGCGTCTGTCGATGATCTACCCAAAAACGGACACAAGCCCCCGACTTAATTCGTGGATAGATCAAAATTTTAGACCAAAGTTCAAGCTCTCACATTCATCTGTGGAGTAAATCTAAAATCTAAAATCTAAAATCTAAAATCGATTGAACGTGTTGAGTGATATATGTACTTAATAAATCAGGATTAGAGTTAGAATGACATCAGAACAAATCTGCCAACGCTCCGATATTCTAGGCACTCAAGTCATCACCCGCGACAGAGGTAAACGCCTGGGTGTGGTTAGTCAATTGTGGGTGGACATTGACCGACGGGAAGTTGTGGCGATCGGTCTACGAGATAATATATTTGCAGTGGCTGGAATGCCGAGGTTTATGTTCCTCACCAGTGTCAGCGAAATCGGCGACGTGCTGTTGGTGGAAGATGAAAGTGCGATCGAAGATGACGTTGATGTTGAAGTCTACAGCATTTTGATTAACAGTGAAGTAATTACCGAAACCGGCGAACCTTTGGGTAGAGTGCGGGGCTTTAAGTTCGATCCCGAAGACGGTAAGTTAGTTTCTATCGTCATCGCTTCCCTGGGAATCCCCCAAATCCCCGACCAAGTTCTCAGCACTTACGAGTTGGGAATTGAGGAAATTGTCAGCAGTGGCCCGAATCGCTTGATTGTATTTGAAGGTTCCGAGGAACGGATGCGACAGTTGACGGTGGGTTTACTGGAGCGCGTTGGTTTGGGACAAGCCCCTTGGGAACGCGAAGAGGAAGCCGAAGGGTATTATCCGAAGCCTGTGGGCACGCCGAATCAATTGGGCCCAGGGGTGCGGATACCTGCACCGGAAATGCGTAGCAAAGTAGCGCAGCCTGTGGTTGAGGAAGCTTGGGACGAAGACTCGCAATGGAATCGGCCTCCGGTGCGACAGCCGATGCGGGCGGTACAGCCTGTTCCGGTGGAGGATGATAAGGATGATTATGAAGAGGATAATTGGGGCGGCGAGGAGGACGATTACGAGGAGGATGAGTACGAGGAGAAGGAGTATGCTCGCTCTGAGAGTTCTAGGGAAAAGAAACGGGCTCTGGAGTACGAGTACGATGATGATGTGGAGGCGGATGCTTGGGCTGATGATGAGGCCCCTAAGCCTTACAAAGCGCCTCGCGTGAATATCCCTGAGAAGACTAAGGCTCCTGAGTATGAGGAGGAGGCGAATTATTAGGAATTCATCGATTAGTCGGGCTCTGGCCAAAAATGCTTTGAGACATTATTGGTATGGGTAAGGTGCGAAAAACCCGGTTTCTGTGATTTTGGGCGTGGCTAGAAACCGGGTTTTTGCCGAGAATATCGTTACACCGCCTAAAAACTGCGAAAAACCCGGTTTCTTTGATTTGATGCGCGATCGGAAACCGGGTTTTTGAGATAATATCGTTACACCGCCTAAAAACTGCGTGGCTAGAAACCGGGTTTTTGCCGAGAATATCGTTACACCGCCTAAAAACTGCGAAAAACCCGGTTTCTTTGATTTGATGCGCGATCGTCGGAAACCGGGTTTTGGAGATGGTTGGTGAAACCCGCCCCGACGATAAATTATGAAAAAAGATTTCATTAAAAACGGGTGATGGGATTATTTGATTTTGTTTCTTTTAAGTTGCGTCGCAAGTTTCTGGATGGGTTTTTCCTGTTTTTACTTGTTCTCGTGACAATCGCAGTATCGTCTATCTATGTCTCTAGCGAACATACTTTTTATTGGTGGGATTACGCTGGTTACAACAGCGCTACAGTCAGTATAGCAAATTTATTTCGGGAATCGCCAGACCAAGCGATACATGAAGTTATAGAATCGCTTGCTAAGGAAAAAAATCTGTTAATTTCGCTGCCTTTGGTGCCGTTTATTCTATTATTTGGCGATTCTCGCTTGAGTTACATTCTCAGTGTATCACTGATTTATGTAGTGCCATTTCGCTTGTTGTTGGGGGCAATTTCTGCTAAATTAATTCCTGTTTATCCCCGCCTGGTGTTTTGGTCAACTGTGTTGCTGAGTTTATTCATTCCGATGAGTTGGATTCCGACTCTGCGGGGATATCTCGATACTGGCGGCTGTTTGTTTGTAGGGTTGGCAATTTTAGTTTATTTGCAGGATGTTAAGCTTAAATATTGGTGGCAAATTCTGTTAATTGGCTTTTCGCTGGCTGTGGCGATTTTGTGGCGGCGACATTTTGCTTATAGTGCGATCGCATTTTTTGGTGCTGCTATTTTCCAGTATTTAATCGAGTTTGTTGCAGAATACAAAGCTATTAAAAATACAGCTTGGATAAATTTGTTGAAATCTGGTGTAAAATTGAGTGTGATAGCAGCAACTAGCTTGGCTGTTTTAATGCTGGTGGCGGGAGATTTTACTCGCAGCGCTGTGACGGTTGATTATCGCAATTTGTATGCGGCTTGGAGTTTGCCTGTTAATCATATTTTAACTCGTTATGCCGATTTTTACGGTTTGGGAACTTGGCTGCTAGTAGCTATCGGTTTTTCGGCGGGAATTCTCACTCGGATGCTGGTGTCAGAGGCTACTATTTTTGTTTCGCTATTTGGGATTTTGTCGCTGATTGAATGGCTGTTGGTCTTGCGTTATGGCTATTTGCACTATACAATACACATAACGCCGATCGCACTTTTAGGACTGTCGGCATTTTTCTGGACAACTTGGCTGACACGACCGGGGAAAATCCGCTATTTGATGCTGGGTGTGGCGGGTTTTTATCTGATTGCGAACGCGGTTTTGGGGTTGATTCCTGTAAAATTGGGTTTGTCAAGGCTGTTTGTGGCTAATTTTCCGCCGTTAGTGCGATCGGACTACGGTGAAGTGGTAAAATTAGTAGAGTTTCTGAGAAAAATAGCACCGAATCAAGAACCGATTTATATTGCCGGCGCTTCTAATAATTTTAATGCTAATATCCTCCGACAAGCTAACCGCAAATTAAATCCTCCCGAAGGTTGGTGGAAATTAAACACCATTGGTAGGCCACAAATTGACTCTCGCGATACTTACCCGCTACCGGAATTATTAATGTCGCAATATGTGGTAGTTGCTACGCCTTTTCAGCAGGTGTTGCTGAGTGATGAACAGGTTTTGCGTCCGGGGGAACAAGATGTTGTTAAAGTTGTGTATGATGCTTTTACTCAAAATTGGGAAATTTCCCGTGATTTTCAGCTTTTACCCGAACAGTTTCAGCTAGAAAATGGTGTCACAGTCAGAGTTTATCGGAGAATGCGCCCAAGTGCGATCGCCACAGCCATCAAAACTCTGGATGCGATGCAGAAACAAATAGCCGAGAAGCCGGGGACTCAATTAGATTGGATTAGCTTAAATCAGTCAGTTTACACAAGTCCTAATTATTCCCTTAGCAAAGCATCGAATCACTTATATAATATTGTAACTCATCCCATTAAAAACACCAAGCAACTCGATACATCTTTTCTATATTTAGGTTCCCTATCCGAAAAAGTCAAAATTACCGGCAACCTCAATTTACCTAACAAACAATGTGAGGGAATTTCCCTGCGGTTGACTTTGTGGAACAATCAAGGTAAATTAATCAACTCAGCCGAAACAGCTTATAATCCGGCGACTTCCCCCAAATTAAATCTATTACTTGAGGGAAAAACTCCAACTTATTTACTCCTTGAGGTATTGAGTACCAATAAACAAGATTTAACCAACCAATGTCAACTGGAAATTAAAAATTTAGCCATATCAACTCAAAAAAGTTGAACCGTCAATGCAAAAAAATCAAAAATCTGACTGGTATTTTAACTTATCCATCTATACCTTTGTCATCATCGGTTCGTTGATAGCAGTAGGGTATAAATTCCCCATAGGAGGCAACTTTCCCGAATTGCCACAAATCCAACATCTCCTAAATCCTGAACTATATAAAAATGACTATCATGTTCAGGAAATGGTTAAATTTAATCCGAGATACTACTATTATTATATCATTTATTTCTTGGCAAACTTAGGGTTAAGTATTCCCTTAGTGCATTTTATTTATCAATTCCTAGCTTTTGGTTCAGTTATCCTAGCTTGTTATGCCATTATCAACATATATACTAATGCAAAACTGCCAGCAGCAGCCATGACTTTCTTATGTTTAGCATCCTCATTTACAGATGTTGGTAACACGCTGATATTTTCCACCAAATCAGTACCCAGCACCTTCGCGATGGCCTTCGCAATCTGGGGGATTTACTTTAGTTTACGTCAGAAATGGCTGACAGGATATTTCTTTTTTGGATTAGCTTGTTTGTTGCAATTTTTAGTGGGTTTATTACCAGGGTTAATGATGATGCCGGTGTTAATTATTGAATCGGTAAAACAGCGAAGGTTCAAAAACGTAATTTTGGCGATCGCACTTTTAGCAGCAATGGCAAGTATCGTTTATTTACCGATGTTGCTAACAGGTACTACCGGCACTCACACTATGAACAATGCCGAGTTTGTATACATTCACGCAAGAATACGCAATCCTCACCACATCCTCCCCTCAAATTGGAATGTCGGCAACAATTGGTTAAACTTTATATCTTTGATAATTGGTGGCTTGCTTTGCATCAAAAATGCCGATTTACTGCGAAAAGAAGACAAAATTAACTTTTCTATAATTATTGGTACATCAATTTTGGCGCTGCTGCTGAATTACCTATTTGTCGAAGTTTACCCAGTGGCTTTGATTGCCAAACTCCAGTTAGCTAGAACCGTACCTTTTGCTCAAATAATTATATTTATCGCTATCAGTTTGCTAGTCGATCGACTTTACCAACAAAAACAAATAGCTATTAGTATTTTACTGTTAATTATCCTCACTTTATCCAACCGAGGTATTTTATTCTTAGCCTTATTTATATTTTTATCAATTTGCCAAACCCCAAAATATACACTTCCCAAACGCTACACTATTTTGCCCTGGATTTTCACCGCAGTCACATTAACTTTCAGCTCGATCTATCCGCTGACTAATTCAGGAGAAATAATAGGCGATCGCCTAATTAGCATACCAGTCCTTTTCTCAATTCTAGCCTTTCCATTCATCTTAGAAAAAACATCAATTTCTACACCAATAAAACAGATTTTCACCAATCTATTAGCTTTGCTAACTACCAGCATCTTAGTTTTGGGAATAGCAGGAATTCTCCCCAAACCAATGTTAGATATATTTCAAACAAGAGTTAATATAAATGCCATTCCCAGCGACGACTTAAACCAATTAGCTTTACGCTTTTCCCAAATTAGCAATCAAGATGCACTGGTATTAATTCCCCCCTCAGTCACCAGTTTTCAATACTTTTCACAAAGAGCAATTGTAGTCAACTTCAAGAACTTTCCCTTAACAGAAAAAGGCATCAAAGAATGGCAAAATCGCATGGAAGCTGTGTTAGGAGTCCCCTTAAATCCGCAAATGATTTGGGGAGGAAATGACTTATTCAGCCGCCGCAACAGTGCCGATTTAGTCGAAGTAGCCCGAAAATATCATGCAGATTATATCCTAACTCGTACTGACTGGCATCCAAATATTCAAGCAAAAATCGCCGACAAACAAGGCAAATGGATACTCTACAAAATTAGGTAATTGGGAATGGGGAATGGGGAATGGGGAATGGGGAATTGGGCATTGGTTTTATATCCGTTAAATCCGTTACAAAATCCGTTGCCAAACATCCGTTAAATCCGTTACAAAATCCGTTGCCAAACATCCGTTAAATCCGTTACAAAATCCGTTGCCAAACATCCGTTAAATCCGTTACAAAATCCGTTGCCAAACATCCGTTAAATCCGTTACAAAATCCGTTGCCAAACATCCGTTAAATCCGTTACAAAATCCGTTGCCAAACATCCGTTAAATCCGTTACAAAATCCGTTGCCAAACATCCGTTAAATCCGTTACAAAATCCGTTGCCAAACATCCGTTAAATCCGTTACAAAATCCGTTGCCAAACATCCGTTAAATCCGTTACAAAATCCGTTGCCGAACCTTCTTCCTTCAAACATCAACATCAGAATCATCAATAATTTCACAAATCTGCTTATCCACATAATCAGCATCCACATTCCGCGCCATCAACTCCGCCAAAATCCCCAAAGAAATCAACTGTACCGACAGAATTGTACACAAAATCCCAAAAAATAACAAAGGTCGATTCCCGATCGGACCCAAATTCATCCCTCCTAAATTCAAAAACCAGATAACTATCAAATAACTCAGCGAAACAGTCCCAACCAAGCCAAAAAATAACCCCAAACCTCCAAACAAATGACCCGGTTTGTGCAAATAATGCGTCGTCGCCAACACCGTCAACAAGTCAATAAAACCCCGCGCATAACGTTCCCAACCATAATTAGATTTACCATGCTTTCGCGAATGGTGCTCGACAACTACTTCCCCAATTCTAAAACCTAAATTGTTGGCTAAAGCTGGAATATAACGGTGCAATTCCCCGTACAATTTAATAGATGCTAAAACTTCCCGGCGATAAGCTTTAAAACCACAATTCATATCGTGCATTTGTACGCCAGTCAGCCAACACGCAACTGCATTAAACAGCTTGGAAGGTAAAGTTTTAGAAATTGGGTCATTCCGCTGTTTTCGCCAACCGGAAACTAAATCAAATCCCGATTCTAAATGGTCTAAAAATTTGGGAATTTCGGCCGGGTCGTCCTGAAGGTCGGCATCGAGAGTAAAGATAATTCTCCCTGCTGCATTGCGAAATCCTGCGGCAAGGGCGGCTGATTTGCCGAAGTTTCTACGCAGTTTAATGGCTTTAATTAGTTTGGGATTTTTATTGGATAAATCTAGGATTTCTCGCCAAGAATAATCGCGGCTACCGTCGTCTATGAAAATTACTTCGTAATTGTCAATTTCTGTTTGGGACATGACTATTTGAATTTTTTCAAATAGCATTTTTAGGGTGGCTTCTTCGTTGTGAACGGGGATTACGAAGCTGATGTGTTTTTGCATGGGGCTATTCTAGATTTTTTTTTGAACCGCAGAGGGCGCAGAGGGCGCAGAGGGGAGAAAGCAGAGGGGTTGTTATCTAATTTTTTAGTTGTTTTTGATAACTTGGGAATTTCGCATGGCTACCCAGCCTTGGCGGTTTTTGAATGAGGCGTAGGCTGTTAATAGTTGATCTTTTGGTGATGTTTGAATGTATCCTCTCCAAGCTGCGAATTTGTAGGCTGGCCCAAATAAGTTTACTAAATCTGGACGGGGAAATCCTGATATGGCGAAACCTCGAACGACATTTTCTTGATTGAGAATGGCTATACATTTTACATTGTTTTCGGGGTCTCCTACCCAGCCAATTACTCTGGCGGCTGTGGGTGCGAGTTTTGTGACTATATCGAAATATCCTGGTACTCCGTCTTTGGGGGCTGATAGTAAGTTTGAGTCGATTTTTGTATCTAATTCTGCACAGAAATTATGCTTTTTGATGTTTCGATTAAATGGTACTAAATTGTTAGTTTGTAAGGCATCTATTAACCCTACGAAAGCGGCCGGTCTGTTGCCTACTTTTTCTTTAATTAAGGTCACGTCGGTGATGCCTAATTGCAATGATAATGCTACTAATGGTTGATAGGTTGCTCTGCGGGCGATCGCACTTGCTGTTTCGCCTCCCACGCCGTACATTAAAACGATCGCAATTGTGGCGATTCCTAACAGCGGTGTCAGCCAACTTCTTTGCATTCTTGGTATTGGCTGCAACTGCCGCACGCACAATACTGTCAGCACAATTGTGCTCATCCAAAACAGTGCTGGGAGTGTGGCGTAGCGGGAAGCTGTGGCCTGTTCGACTCCAAATCCCGAGCGACTAACGGCGGCCATTAATGCCGTTTGCAGGGTGTAAATCTGGATTGATAGCCAAGGCAGCCAATCCGTGCGATCGCTCTTTTTTGCAAACAACCAATAACCCACAAAACCTGTTACTGCTATCAAACCAATTATACCAATAATTGATGCAATAATAATATTATTGCTAAATATTCCGCCTAAATAAGTGGGAATATATTCGAGAGTTTTGAGCGGGTGAATTTTGGTTAAAGAAGGATGATGGGCGGGAGTTTTATAAGTTAAAAAATAAGTGCTAATCACTGCAATAGAAACAGCAAAATACAAGTAAGTAACTCGGCGGGGAAACCGCAGCACAACCGCCGCAGCACACAATATCGGCCACAAAGCTAAAGGAGTGCTGTAACTCATACAACCTAAAATCCCAAAAATAATGCTACCAATTACCCAACCATCCCCTAGGGGCGGTGCCCCTGTGCCCGCCCCCGCCGTACCCGCAACAGTCGCATAGGATTGCAGACAAAATATCGAACAAATTACAAATAAATTAGCAATTATCCAGTGAACACCGCTAAATCCCCGCATCCAATTGTGCGCCGCAGCCGGAGTAAAATTAAAAATAGAAATAGCAACTACAACTAAGATAAATTGCAGCGTAAAACGATTCAGTTTTAACGGCAGCAAAGCAATTAATACGTGGCACTGAATCAAAGCCAAAAACCAGGCAACTACACACAAACCAATATTTGAACCTTGAGTTATGACTATATTCAAGGCATAGATAATGGCCGGAATCAAGACAAAATGCTCGTTCGCCCGAAATATCCAATTAAAAGGATTGGTAGAGAAACCGTCTACTGAATAGAAATTCCAAGTCATCCACCAATAGTCAAAATTAGACAAGTCTCCAGCTTGCGATATCAGGTACAAAATATAGGAGGCTGGTATCAAAATGCCGACAACTGATCCGGCGATTAAAACATATTCTGACTTGACTTTCATTGGATTCGTAAACACAAATATTTGGATTAGTAGGGGCGGGTTTTACCAACAATCTCAGCCTAATACCAATAATCTAGTAAACCCGCCCCCACCCAACGGTAAATTGAAATGTACCTCTTTCAAGATACAAGGGGCGGGCTTCGCATTAATTATTTGCATATCGCAAATAAATCTTGAACCAAACCAGCCCTAACTTTTTGAGTTTTACTCAATTTTTCATTGGACTTCTCTGGCTAGCATTTGCCTGAGTCCTTGCCGCCAGTGGGGAGGATGCGTACCCAAAAGTGCTGATATTTTTACCGATGAAAGTACAGAAAAAGCAGGGCGTTTTGCTGGTGTGGGATATTCGGAGGTGGTGATAGGAACCACGCGCTTAACTTTCAGGGGAAAACCGAGTTTTTCTGCTTCTTCAAAAATGGCGATCGCAAAATCGTACCAACTACAAACGCCGCTGTTCGTATATTGGTAAGTCCCGAAAATTTCTGGCTGAATGCGAGGAATTATCTGCGATATCGCCGCAGCTAAATCCCCCGTCCAAGTAGGGCTTCCCACTTGATCCGCCACTACCCGAATCTCTTCCCTTTCCTTTCCCAACCTCAGCATAGTTTTGACAAAATTGCCTTTGCCTCCGTTGCCATAAACCCAGGCTGTTCTGATAATAATGTGCCGATTTCCTGCTTGCCGAATTGCCTCTTCGCCCATCAATTTTGACTTGCCGTAAGTTCCCAGCGGGTTCGTAGAATCTGTTTCTAGATAAGGAGAACCCTGGCTACCGTCGAATACATAATCTGTGGAAATATGAATCAATGTCGATCGCAGTTTTTCGCATTCTTCTGCAAGGATTCCGGGGGCAATTCCGTTGACAGCCTGTGCTAATTCTGGTTCGATTTCTGCTTTGTCTACAGCAGTGTAAGCACCCGCATTGACAACTAAATCCGGTTGAATTTCAGCCATTGCTTGACGGATACTTTCGGGTTTGGATAAATCGAGACTTGTGCGATCGACTGCAATTAACTCTCCCGAAGATAATAAAATTGGCTGCAATTCTTGAGCGAGTTGTCCGCCGCTACCTGCGAGTAAAATTTTCATGATCTAAAAAACTTGAGCTCTTTTCAATGTTTGTCCGGCTTTGTCTTTAGGTGATAAAATTGGTTTCGCACCTTCTAGCGGCCAATCGATCGCCAAATCGGGGTCATTCCACAAGATACACCGCTCGTGACTCGGTGCATAGTAGTCTGTAGTTTTATACAAAACTTCAGCAGTCTCCGAAACCACTAAAAAACCGTGAGCAAATCCCGCCGGCACCCAAAGTTGCTGCTTATTTTGAGCACTCAGTAAACAGCCCACCCACTTTCCAAAAGTCGGCGAACTTTTTCTAATATCCACCGCCACATCAAAGATCTCGCCCGCAATTACCCGCAGCAATTTGCCTTGAGGCTGCTGCATCTGGTAGTGCAAACCGCGCAGCACATTTTTAGACGATTTGGAATGATTGTCTTGAACAAACTCTGCCGTTACGCCTGTTTTTTCGACAAAAGCTTTGTGATTAAAACTCTCAAAAAAGAAACCGCGATCGTCTCCGAAAATTTTCGGCTCAATTATCAAAACTTCCGGTATTTCGGTAGATATAACGTTCATAGTTGGCTGCGAAAGTGATAAAGTCATACTTACTGAATACTATTTTACTATGAAAGCCGACGCATATCTCAAAAAATTGTACGCCAATCGATTTGATTCCAGACAGATGCAAGCTAAGGTAGTGCTTTGGAGGGTTTTAATTGACGATTTTTTACAAAAATATGTTCCTACTAAATCAGCGGTTTTAGATATTGGCGGCGGTTACTGCGAGTTTATCAATCAAATTCGAGCCGGAGAAAAATGCTTGATTGACCTCAATCCCGATTCAAAGTTATTTGCTAATCCTGATGTGAAAGTGCTGAATATTGATGTTTTAAATTTTGGCGCTAGCCCAGCTTTTACCGAACATTTTGACAGGATATTTATCTCTAACTTTTTTGAACATCTCCGCAACAAAGAAGAACTAATCCAAATTATATCATTTTGCTTTGAGGCACTCAAGCCAGGGGGTTCTCTCTTGGTGATCCAACCAAATTTTAAATACTCTTTCAAAGAGTATTACGATTTTATCGATCATCAATTACCGATTACACACTTATCGCTGCAAGAACTTTTACAAACCGTCGGCTTTGAAATCGACCTAATTATACCGAGATTTTTACCATTTTCGACAAAAGGCAGACCGGCATCGCCCTGGCTTTTAAAAGTTTACTTAAAATTGCCTTTTTTGTGGCGGTTTTTGGGAGGCCAAATGTTTGTTAAAGCATCGAAACAAAAGAATGGAGGCAGAGCCTCCTGACAGGCATTCCCAGTCAGATCCAGGCGAGCGATACATCTGCGTTTATCCGCGTTTATCCGCCTGCATCTGCGGTTAAAAAAATCCCTATAATATCGAACTCAACACCACCTCATTAGCAACAATCCAATCATAAACATCTTGCAAAGCAGCTTCCGGGCCGATCGCAGGTTGCCATCCAGTGCGCTCCATCACCCTAGAAGCATCAGTAATAAAAATCGGAATATCCCCCGCACGTTCCTCCAAAACAGGATGAATCGGAATCGATTTACCCGTAATTTTTTGGCACAAATCAGTTGTTTCAACTAACGAAAGACTGTTGCTAAAACCGCCGCCAACATTAAATACTTCACCGTCAAATTCAGCAAAGTTTTCTAACTGATAATTAACTAACCTCAACAAGTCTTCAACGTGTAGTAAATCCCTAACTTGCTTGCCGCTGCCGCCAAAACCGATATAATTCAGTGACTTTTGAAAATAGTGCGCCGCCACCCACAAACCGCAAACTCCCTGATCGACTTTACCCATTTGCCAAGCACCTGTAATTAACCCGCAGCGGTTGATAATTGCTGGCACATTGTACGCTTCCCTGTATTCCTCAATCAGCAATTCCGAAGCTAATTTAGTTGCTCCGTAAAGTGAACGATGTCCTTTGAGAGGGAAGTCTTCAGAAATGCCTAATTCTGATATTCCAGGTATAGTTTGATTTGGGGCGATCGCAAATCGTGTCGGCAATTCCAATAACTTGATAGACTTGACAGTGGCGATCGGATAAACTCGACTCGTAGACAAAAACAACAAACTCGCACCAGTTTGTCTCGCCAACTCCAAAACATTCACAGTACCCAGTAAATTCGTCTGCAAAACATACTGAGGTGAACTAAAACCCGCCAGCACAGAAGGTTCCGCAGCACAATCGATAATGCAGTCAACATTCAGCGCAACGGGATCTAAATCTGCCGCTGTGCGAATATCTCCATAAACAAACTGAATCCCGGAACTTTTAAGCCGAGGTAAATTCAATTCCGAACCCCGGCGGCGCAGGTTATCCAAACAAATTATCTGCAATTCCGGGTGAAGTTTCTTGAGGCCAATTGCCAAACAACTACCAATGAAACCCGCACCACCAACAATCAAAATTCTTTCAATCATGCGCTTTATAAAATTTCCTTCGTAGTCAGGACTTTAGTCCCATTGGTGTCAACTTAACGTCAAACGTAGTATAGCAGTCTGCTGTCTGACGATGAGGCCTCGATCCCCCCTAACCCCCCTTAGTAAGGGGGGGACAAGAGTCTACTCAAAGTCACCCCCTACTCCCCTTATTAAGGGGGATTTAGGGGGATCTAGACTTTGCCTAAAAGCGACATTTATTATGGGTTTCAGTCTTAAGTTGACACTAATGCTTTAGTCCTTATTCTTTCAATCATGCGCTTTATAAAATTTCCTTCGTAGTCAGGACTTTAGTCCTTAATTCACTGCGATGATAATCGCCGCGAGAGAGATGTTTTTCCAGCCAGACATACAATACAATAAACAAATACCGGCTTCCCATCTCTTTAATTTTCAGCTTGGAAATACCAGCAGTCCGATTGTACCACCTTAGAGGAATCACATCATAGGAAAAACCCCTAACAATTGCTTTGAGAGGCAAGTTCGACAGTTAAATTAAAGTGATGGCTCAAAATCGGCTGCACTCCATCAATCACTTCTTTGCGATAAATCTTAAAAGCATTGGTGACATCGTTGTAACGCAATCCGAAAATACTTTTGACAAACCAATTTGCCAAGCGGTTAATTGCTAGTTTGTGAATTGGATAGTCAACGACAAAGCCGCCTTTGATAAATCGGGAACCAAAAACGCAGTCATATCCTGCTTGTAACTGGCGATATCCTGCTACCAAATCCATCGGATCGTCGGAAGCATCCGCCATCACAATGGCGACAGCATCGCCTTCAAATTCTGCCAATCCCCGGCGCACAGCAAATCCGAAACCGTTGGGTGGTTGATTGTTGATGTATCTAACTGTGGGAAAAGTCTCTGATAATTCTTGGCAAATATTCAGAGTGCGATCGACACTATTGTCATTCACAATCAGAATTTCGTGCTCAATGGCTTCTAAATCGAGCATATTGGCGATCGCCCGCACAGTACCTTCCAAACAGCCCTCTTCGTTGTGAGCTGGTATCACTACAGAAATCTTCACTCCTCATCCTCCACTGTTACCCTAGCGCCGCCGCGCAACTTAACAAATTGGTTGTCCACAGGATTATACACCCAAGCTTTTATTTCAGTTTGGGCGATCGGCAAATTCTTCGCCGAAAAATCAACAGCCCACCTTGCATTATTGTAAACCTGAGACTTCAAAGTCTTAGCAATGTCACCACTGTCTAAATTCACATAAGCGTTAGCAAAAAAAGATTTTTTGTCCCCGACAGATAGCAGTATAATATTAGGCTGTGGCAAAGTTTCCGGTAACACAGCCCATCCCGTAGCTTTTCTAGCATTATTTGGGTTAATTGTCAAGGATTTATCGACAATTTGTAGTTCATCAAAATAGCCGTAAACTTTCCCAGGATTAGCAACAAATTCTACATTTTTCGCCAACTTTCGCCAACCTATTTTATCAATAATTAGCGCCCCTTCTCTCACCAGCCAAGTTTTTTTGCTCAGCACCCTCAAACAGCTTTGCGGCGAAGTCTTGAAAAAATCCGACGGTTCCAGATAGTTAATCAACTCCAAACAATCTTTGCCACCTTGTTTGTAAGGAAGTGCAGCTTGAGATTGGGCTATAGCCTGTCCAGAGTTAACAATAATTATCCCAATTAACAACCCACATAACACCCGATAAACTAATTTGTAGTTGCGATTTATCGCCGCAATCTTTCCTCTAACAAACAATTGCCCAAGCTGAACCAAAGCAATTAGCAACAAAATCGAATTAGTCGTATATCGCGACGATTCGATAGCCTGAATTGCCCCAAATTGCGCCCTCCCAGCCGTAATAAACAGAGCCGATAACACTGCAAACAAACCTATGGACAGCCAAGGTATAGCCTCGTGATGCTCATTCATCTTTCTTCCAAAGTGGAATGCCAAAAATAAGAAAGTTGCAAATATTGCCAATCCAACTAATGCGGAAATTCCAGGCGATCGCACAATTGGCGAACCCAACAAACTCAAAAAGTAATCAATTACCACAAGGGGCTTATTCAGCAATAAAATAATACTTGTTTTCCGACTGGGATGATAATCTATTGAGTAAACAGCACAAGTTGCCACAAACAGCAACATCCATACAATAAGTCTTTTTCTTTTCTGTGCCACATTTCCTTCTAAAGCCACCACAGCCGGAATCGCAGCCAACCAAGACAGCAACCCTTGAGCCAGGGAAAAACTCGCAATAAAGCAGAAGACAGCAGCAATAGACATTCTAATATCAGGCAATAATTTGTGATTTGAAACCAGCGCATAAACAGCAGCTACAAAACACAAATTGACTAAAAACCAAGCCAATTGAAATCCCCACAGCCAGTTTTCATGCTGAACCAGGGAACACAGCAAAATACAAGTTAAAATATTAGCTAAATGCCACAAATCATCGCCGACATTCTTAAATTGCATCGAGGCTAACTTGTAAGTAGCAATAAAAGTGATGACAGCCAAACCAATGCTGAGACACAACTGATAATTAATATTCCATCGGGAAACAAAAGCCAGAACCGCAATAATGATTTTTGGGAACACTATCCGGTGGTTGCTATGCAAAGCCCAAAAATCGTTAAAAGTTACATTTCCCGCAGCTATTTTTTCAAAAAGACTAGCTAACCTCCACTCGTCATCGATGGGAACGTTAACGCTAAAATTCGCGACAAATCCGATTAACAAGACGACAGGAATTAGATATAGAGTAAATAATAGGATTTTTTTCATGAATGTGCGATCGACAGAATAGCCAGATCCCCCCTAACCCCCATAGCCAGATCCCCCCTAACCCCCCGCGAGTTCGGGGGGGAAAAGAGGTATTCTCAAAGTCCCCCTTATTAAGGGGGATTTAGGGGGATCGAGATTCGCCTCGACTCAACCTACTTAACAGTCTTGAACGTATCCAATTTGCCAGTAAACCGATTGATAAACATCTGCAAAACAGTCCGCTTACCGATATTGATATTAGAACTCACGGACATTCCAGACTGCAAATTAACCTCCAGTTGATTGGGCTTGTTCTTATTCAAAACAAACTTTTGATTCTTGAGCTTAATTGTGGTTTTAAAAGCGTAGTATTTCCGCAGTTCAGTCGGAGCCACAGCATCGCTGCTAATCTCTTTCACTTCACCTTCAGCAGTACCAAATTCCATCGCCGGGAAAGCTTCTACATTCACTTCCACAGGTACGCAGTCGTAGTGCGTTAAACCCAGTTTCTCTCTGTTAATTTCCTTCTCAGGACACACACAACTTTTACCTTTTTCGCAGTCAATCTTTTCTCCATCTAATTGTTTGCCGTGATACGGCTCCAATTTTTCCCGCTTCTTCCTCAAAGCATCCAATACGAGAGCCACGTTGCTGTTTTCAAGGTAAACAATTGCTTGCAAACCATTTTCGTCATCCAAAACCTTGAGCAGCTTCTCGGTTTGCTGCGCTTCATAATAAGCCTCTTCGCAGCGTTGGGGACGCGGTTCCCCTGGCTTTAGCACCGAGTTAATAATGGATTGGCAGATCGGATCTTTCGCCATATCCAACTTAGCTTTCTCCTTCGTAGAAGGTTTCAAATCAAAAATAACGCCGGATACTGGAGACTTCATAACTTGAGTGTTGCGGTTTTCTTGCGCCTTTTCTAGCTGAGCATTTACTTCGGACAGTTTTTTCAGGTTTTCCACTTTAAAGCGGCTGAGCTGAGAATCGCTGCTGGCAATTTGTTTCTGGTTTTCAGCAATTTTAGTATAAAGTTCTTTTGCCCAGGAATCCTTAGTGTTTTTCAACTGTTCCTGGGCGCGCTTAATCGACTCCTGAATGCGGGCTTGCTCTCCTTGCTGGCGTTGCACTTCCGCTGTAATTTTTTGAATATCACCTTCGCGCGCATTAATTTCGCCTCGGCGTGTATTTATCTCACCTCGGCGCGTGTTAATTTCACCCAGCCGCCCATTGATTTCGCCTTCGCGCTGTTTGATTTGATCTTGCTGTTTCAGAACTTCGCTTTGGCCTCGGAAAACGTCTTGTTCCTGTTTTTCTTTTTGCAGTTCAGCGATGGCTCCAGCCTCCACCAGTGGGACGAGTCTGCTCAAAATGCCTTGATTCGACTTCAACACCTGTTGGGACTTAGTTAACTGTTCGTCAGCCAATTGTTTCTGAGCCACGGCAGATTTTACTTGCTCTTGCGAAGAAGCTAACTGCTGCTGAGCATAATTTAATTGGTTCTGAGCAAAACCCAATTGCTGCTGGGCTACTGTCATTTGATTTCCGGCCGCTTTCTCAGCATCCTCAGCTTGCTTCAGTTGTTTTTCCAACTCCTGAACTTGTCCTTGGGCTGCGGCTACACGAGACAGAAATTCCGATCGATAATTAACATAAAGCCCTTGCTGAGCTGCATCAAAATTTCCGCTCGCTCCCCGGTTGAGGTACAGTTCGTCAATCAAAGCTTGCAGCACTTGATTTTGTGCCGCCAGGCTCTGTCTGTCTTTGATGGTTGATTCTAGGTTAGAAGGAATAGGGCCTTGAATTTTGCCACTCACAACATCTTCGTAAAATTTATTTTCTTTTTCCAGGGCCTCTTTAGTTTTCTTAATAGAAGTTAAATCAGCACTGGATGCAACGGGGTTAAAAGTGAGGAGAGGCTGGCCTTTTTTCACCCGATCGCCATTTTCGACGTGAACTCTCACCACCGCACCCGTAGCAGGCGCTTGGATGTCTCTAGCACCATCTTTTAGTTCCAATTGGCCGACTGCGGGGACAGCTTGTTCGATGCTAGCAAAATACGCCCAAACCACAGCAGAAGTGGTCATCAACATGATCATCCACAAAAACAAGTGCGACCAAATCGCTGGTTTTTCTAGAATGACTGGTTGTTCTGAAAGTATGATCGATTTCATTGCCATATGTTTAGTTGTTATTTGTTAGTTGTTATTTGGGCATTGGGCATTGGGCATTGGGCATTGGGCATTGGGCATTGGGCATTGGTGATTTTAAATTACTGTTTGTGATGATTTTTGAGGGATTACCGATTACCGATTACCGATTACCAATTACCAATTACCAATTACCAATTACCCATTCCCCATTCCCCATTCCCCATTCCCCATTCCCCATTCCCCATGACCAATTCCCCATGACCAATTCCCCATGATTAGGTGTTCGATGCCTCTTGTTGTTGGAAGAGGCAATAGTAACGTCCTTTAAGACCCATTAATTCTTTATGAGTTCCCTGCTCGACGACAGCACCTTGATCCATCATAATAATCACATCAGCATTTTGGATGGTAGTTAGGCGGTGAGTAATGAAAAACACCGTGCGACCGGCGAAAGCTTCTGCTAAGTTATTACAAACTTGGCGTTCTGAATGATAGTCGAGCGCGCTTGTAGCTTCGTCCAAAATCAGCAGTTTCGGGTTTTGCAAAATTGTCCGGGCGATCGCCAAACGCTGCCTTTGACCCCCAGAAAGCGAAGATCCCCGCTCTCCCACTATCGTATTATAGCCAGCAGGTAAGCCCATAATAAAATCGTGAGCCACCGCTAGTTTGGCAGCTCGGACAATCTCATCCGTGCTCGCATCGGGATTGCTCAGAGCAATATTTTCCTGCACCGTACAGTTAAACAGCAAAGTATCTTGCAGCACCACCCCAAGTTGGCTGCGGAGCGAATACAATTCCACCTTAGCAATGTCATATCCGTCAATAAAAATCCGACCAGACAGCGGGGGATAAAGACGCTGCAACAGCTTCATCGCTGTACTCTTACCGGAACCGCTTCCCCCCACAATTCCCACAAAACTACCAGCCGCAAATTCTAAATTCACATTAGCCAATTGCAGTGACCCGCTCTCCAGGAATCGGAAGGAAACCTCCTCATATGTCACCTGGCCTTGAATTGCCGGCATCGGGATGTTGCTGCGGTCTTCATCGCTGGTTTCTGTCGGCGTATCGACCACATCCTTAAGCATATCGATCGACATTGACACTTCTTGGAAACTCTGCCACACGCTCACAAACCTGAGCAGCGAACCTGTCACGTTCCCCGAAATAATTCGGAAAGCAATTAACTGACCCAAAGTAATCTGATTTCCCAGTACCAAATAAGCTCCCACCCACAACTGAGCTAAGTTACCCACCTGGTTTAAAAAGCTACTAATCGTCCCGGCCGTAGTCCCCGTAATAATAGTTTTAAAACTCGCCGTAATGTATTTAGCATAGCGGCTAGACCACTCCCAGCGGGATTTCAATTCAATATTTTGAGCCTTAACAGTTTGAATCCCGCTGACTACTTCAACTAAATAAGATTGAGAGTCAGCAAAACGCATATTTCTTTGTTTAATCAGGCGCAGCACCAGGGGATTTATCAGGACGATCATCAAGGCAAGTATCGGTACAACTGCCAAAGATACGAAGGTTAGCGGCACGCTGTAGGAGAGCATCACGGCGACGTAAACCACCGAAAATACTGCATCGAGAACCACTGTCAGAGCTGTGCTGGTCATGAATTCCCGAATCTGGCCCATCATGCTGAATTTGTAGACCAAATCTCCCACGCGCCGATTGTCAAAGTAATTTTGGGGAAGTCGGAGCAAGTGGTCGATGACTTCTGCGCTCAATTTGACATCGATGCGGTTTGAAGTGTCTATAAACAAGAAGGTACGCAAACCGTTGAGCAGTCCTTCAAACAGGGCAACACCTAACAGAAACGCCCCCAAAACATCCAAGGTGTCAATGCTGCGCTGGCCTAATACTTTATCAATAATTACTTGGCTGATTAATGGGTTTGCCAGACCGAATAGCTGCACGAAAAACGAGGCTAACAACACCTCAATAAATACTGTCTTGTGTTCCATCAGCGCCGGCACAAACCACCAGAAGCTGAACTGCTCTTTTTGTTCAACTTGCGGGGCTTGCAGCAGCAGGACTTCTCCTACCTCGCCCCAGATTTCTTTAAACTGAGGTACGCGCTTTCGCATCAGCCCTTCTTCGGGGCTGGCCATCACCAATTCCTGCTCGGTAATGCTGTAAATAATGGCAAAGCCGTCTTTCCATTTAATCATTACCGGGGCTTTGATGCGGTTGATGGCTTCTGCTGGTACTTGGGCCAATTGAGGGGTGAGGCCGATGCTTTGGGCGATCGCACCGCAGGCTTGCATACTGATGGAACCAGCGGTTTTTAACTGATTTTCTAGAACTTTGCGGATGATATCTCGACGAAATTTGATGGCGAAATACTTGCTCAACATCTGGAAGCAAGCTAGCGGCCCGTCTATTGGCCCTCTGCTTCGGAAAACTGGGTATCTACCGCTATCCTTTGGTTGGTTGGATGTCGGTTCTGGGGGACGCTCTGGGGCGATGGGTACATCGTTAAAGCTGATGGGCGGCTTTTTCCCTAAACCGACCGTTGCTGTCTCTGTCGAGCCATTTAGTGGATCTGGTAGCTCTGGTTGTGATGCTGGGCCTTCCCGGAAGCCTACCAAGCGCGCGCCTCTGGGGCCTTCTACTTTTAAGGATTTGGCTTCGCCGTCAATTTGCAAGCGACTGCCGGTGGGAAAGTCGCCCAAGACGCCGCTGCTGACGAGCCAAATTCGATCGCCCTCTAACTGTTTGGCGAGCTCTTGGGTTTTTTTCTGACCGTTTGGCAGGTTGACAACTGTCGCGTCTTGCCAAGCTTGCAGGGTGATTTCCTTGAGGTTGGAGGTGCCGTCGGCCTGGCGCTGCAATTCTAGGCTCAACAGTTCAAATACTTCGCTCAAGGAACAGTGGTCGCGAAATGCTTCTCCAAATTTCGGCTGTTTTTCCAGTACGCTCAGGAAATCTTCGGCTGGTAGGACGATCGCAATCACATCTGTAGAGGCGATCGCAGTTTCGCAGGGAACCCCTCTGAGTAACCCAGCCCAGCCGAGAATTTCCTGGGACTGCACCAGGCGCAAACTTACGTGGCGCTGCGACCTCTGGTCAAAGCCCAGCATTCGGGCCTGACCTTCATAGATAATTGCCACCTGAGTCGGCATTTTTTCCCGTTCAAACAGGGGTTGCCCCGTCCGATAACCTAAGAGTTGGCACTTCGCCACCAAAGCGGTGAGAGCCGTCTCTGAGAGTCGGTCAAAAGGGGGAGTTTGAGCCAGGAAATCCTGAATCTGGGATAGGGAAACAGCGGAAGAAGTCATCCGATTTTTGATTTTTGATTTTTGATTTTAGATTGAAGAATTGAGTCCACAGCCTTTACCGTTCAATGGCAGACACGGAAGAGAGGGGCTGTAGCGGGCCTATTTTCGATATCTGTTCGGCTAGCCAGCTTTCAAAGAGTTCGTCAATCAAGTGCCTACGCATCGAGTCATCGAGCTGAGCTGGCATGAACTTTTCTAGTCGAATAATTACCATCCATTCTGCCAGAGGACGTGGCGTCCAGAGTTGATTTGGTTGGCTGACTGACAAAAGTTTACTGATTGCTGGGTGCGGCTGGCTGAGGGGTACTGGGCCCAACAAGCCACCGGACTTGGACTCTGGGCCTTCGGAAAAGTCGCGGGCCACTTCGGCAAAGCTTTGTTCGCCTTCGAGGATGCGAAAGTAAAGCTCGTTGGCTAGTGCTGGATTTTTAGTGCGAACCAGGGAATAGACTACGTGGTCTAGGCTGGCCTTGCGGGTTAAAAAATAGTTATCTACTTTATGTCTCCAAGTGGCTTGCTTAAATTTTTCGATCAGCAAGGGCCTGACGGCCATCTCTTGAAGTTCTTCTACGGTCATATTCTGGCTACGCAGCCAAGCTTCTCTGGCTTCAGGGGCTGTCAGTTGGTACTGGGCGAGAAAGTTTTCGACGGCGGATTGTCGTTCTTCGTCGTTGCAACTAAAGGATGCGATCGCTTGGTCTACGATTACACCCCGCAAAAATTGTGGCATCAACTGATACCGCTTCAGGAGCGATGGCATATCCTGAGCTTGCAGTAATTTATCCCCGATCTGAAAAAGTCCTGTCATTTTTGTATCTCCAACTGACTTGCGCTTCCCCTTTTAATCTAACTGTGGTAGGAAAAGAGCGACAACCTCTAACACCTAGATTTTCCGATGATAGCAGACGCGCTTGCCGACAAGCGCTGTTGCCGTCTATTTCCTGACGCTCTGCCTTCCCAGGGGTTCCCCGGTTTATTCTTCTAACTAATGACTAATCACCAATGACTAATCACTAAATAGTTTTTCGATCTGAGCTGAGTAAGAGCGACTGTCGAGAAATCTGGGGTTGGCCGCCATTTGTTGCTGAATTCGATCGCGATATTTTTGCCGCCATTCGGGATTGCTTCCCAGTGCTACGCTTAGCTCTACATAAGAATTCTCACTGTTTGCTACCAGTTCAGGAAATTGCAGTTCTCTGAGCAGTGCTGCTGAAACGCGCTGCTGACTTATTAGCCCAGATCTTACCACCACCGGCAACCCAGCCAGCAACGGTTCTACCAGGGAGGCGACACCGCTGCAAGGATAGGAGTCTAAATATATATCTGCTAATTTCAAACATTCTTGGTAATCTGCACGGGTTGGCAGAGCCTCGATCGCAACTAAGCGCTTTTTGTCAATACCAAATTCGGCAAAGAGCGATCGCATTTGATGGTAAAAAGGCATCGTCGGATAGTTTTCCGGGCAGGAATGAAAGGGATATAAAACTAAAATCGAATGAGGTACGGCGGCAATAATTTTTGCCCAAGTTTCTCTCAATTCTGGGATAATTTCAAACGCCCTAGCACCCGACATGAACACTACAGATTTGTCGGTTGCTCCCCAACTCTTGCGAGTCGGTTGAACTCTGGGATTTTCTGATTCTACAGGATAGCTGAAACAAACTCCAGAGCCTTCTAAAGTAATTAATTTTTCGCGATATTCGGCTGGTGCATCGGCGGCTAAGGTCAATTTTCCGGCAAGGAAGCGATCGATATTTCGGGTTGTGGTGATGGCTGGGATTGATGCAGCGGCTGCTATTTGTAGCCTTGCTAGTCGGTGTACTGACAACCATGCGGTGGGTTTGGCAATGTCGGCGATATTCGTGCCAATTAGCAGAATGTCCAAATCGTGCGATCGCATTTTTTGTACTTGATTGTGCAAGTCTCCTGAAAGTTGCACTAGCTTATCGGCTCGACTTTCACAGTATTTACCCAATTCCTCGGCCTGGATTTGGAAATAATACACGATAATTTCAAACTTGTTTCTGTCTAAATATTCAAAGGCAGGAATTGTGGCAAAAGTCTCCGATTCATCACTAATTTTTTCTAGCAAAATTCCCAGCCTGATTTTCTTTTTTTGTTCGGTAATTTTGTCAAAAGTATAGTTAATTTGACAGCCGATATTTCTCAAATAAAATTCTAGAATATCAGATTGCTGACTCAAAACATTCACAAGATTTGCCTCCCTTAGAGCCAAAGCTTCGCAGCTAACATTCTTGACAAAAAATTGCGCCAAATAGCGCCAAACTTCCGACTCAGGAAAACTGGCTATATTAGCAGCAACATAACTGATTAGCTGCTGCCAATATTCCGAGTATTTTTCTAGTTCCCCGGTTTCTTGAAAATAACTGGGAGTCTGAAATAGGAATTGCAAAAAGTCCTCAAAAAACCACTGGGGAATCGCTGCATTTCTATACTCCAACGGCAACTGATAAGCCTCGCGGTACAGCATAGCTGCGAGGAAATATGGAAGATTATTGGCAATTTTGCCTCGATCAAGTTGGGTGACTAGAGTCTGAAAAAAACTGGTTTCTGCATCAGTAAAGATTTCATTTCTTATCCCACTATCTAGCAGCAATTTGTGAGCTTTTCCCGTTTCTCCCAAGTAAGCACTTTCCCATTTTTCAGCGGACAAATTCAGCCAATGTCTAGCTATTGCTTGGCGGTGTTGGCGCATTTGTGCGAGAATAGACTCCTTAGTTGGTGATTTTTTGTAATCTTCAACCAGCTTGGATAACTCAGATGAATTCCGCTGAGTTCTCAAATCTAATTTCTGTTGAATTGTCTGTTGAATTTGTGGATTCAGAAAACTGTATTCAGGACTATTTAGTAGTTTCTTGTAAAATCTGACTACATCTTTATGATTTTCGCCGGCAGCGAAGTTTTTCCAAGTTTGTTGTTCGGGATGAATCCGCAGCGATGAGAGTTTTTCGTCTACAAATCCGATGTGATAATTTCCCATAATTCGCCACCACATATCTAAGTCTACATACTGAGATAATCCCGAATCAAATAATCCTATTTCGGCAAAAACGCGGGCGGCAATTAAGACTGTGCTCGGTTCGCCAATTTTGTTAATTGGGTTGTTCATGCAGTTAGCATCTGCTAGCAATTCTTGTCCTGGCTGAATTGATTTTAAATTCGACCAACCTTTGTGCAAATCTTTAATTGATTGGGAAGCTTTTCGCAAAATGGGATTCGATTCTGCTGCGTCTATGGTGATACCACGGGGGGAGAAAACCATCCCAATTTTTGGATGTTGTTCAGCGACGGCGACCATTTTAGCAATACATTCTGGTGCGAGTAAGTCGTCTTGAAATATAAATTTAATGTATTTACCTTTGGCTTGGGATATGCAGAAGTTCCAGTTTTGCGATAAGCCGTAGTTGCGGTGGAGGATGATGCGGAAATCGGTGGATGTTTGTGATGTGAATGATTGGGCGATCGCAATTGTTTCGTCTGTGGAACCGTCGTCGGATATAATCACTTCTATGTTAGGGTAAGTCTGAGCCAAAGCGCTCTGAATTGCTTCCCCAATAAATGCTGCTCCGTTGTATGTGGGAATACAAATACTAACTAAAGGTTGTGCATTTTGTATTGTCGTAGCCTTAACCGCCGAGGACTTTTCAAACATTCCGCGAGACAAACTTTGAAAATTATCTGTAATTTCAGCAATATATTCCAAACGTTTTTTAATTTTACTCCCGGCTACTTGCGGATTGAGTAAAGTCTTAATTTCCTCAGCCCCTATTTGACCAATTTCCTGAGCTTCCTGGTAATTTTTGAAGACATGACGCATTAAATAAGCAGCGTGTTCTGTATCCGGTTGAGCCCACATATTGCCTTTTTTGTAAGGCCCGCAATCTGCTTCAATTGGTACTAACTTATATTTTACCAAAAAGCTATTGCCGACATTCATGAATTCTGTATTGGATGAATAACCTGTCGCAATTACAGGTTTGCCATAAAACATGGCTTCAGCCATTGTTAAGCCGAATCCTTCGCAGCGGTGCAGGGATAAGTAACAGTCGCAATTGTAGAGTAAACCGTTGATTTCATCTTTGGATAAATATCCGTCTAGATGTTTGATGTTTGTCGAATTTCCTAGGGCTGATTTTAACCATGCTAAATCTTTGACATTTTTTTCTGAGTTGGCAGATTTGAGGATCAATAATACGCTGTCATCTTCGCCAAAAGCTTGTTTAAATGCTTGAATTGCCGCTAAAGGATTTTTGCGTTCGATGCGGCTGGAAAAGTCGAATACAAACAGGAAAATAAATTTATTTTCTGGCAAACCCAAGGATTTTCTGTTAAGATAAGATTGGGGTAAATCAATACTGGGCATGATTTTGATGACGGGAATTGGCGAGACTATGGAAATTGCTTCCGCGCAATAGTTGCTGTAAGTCCATATTTCGTGAAAGTTGTCAAATACAGGTTGCCATTTTTGGGGAAATTCGGGAATCTCCCATGCCCAAAATCCAATATTGTAGCGATTTGCTAAATAGCTGGAACCTGAATGTTTTAAGAAAGTGTTGACTTCATCGGCGTTGACTTGAATTAAGTTGACGGGATAAGGATTGTCTTGGCTAAAGTTTTGATAGGTGGTGTCTTGCTTGCGGTGCGGGCTGCGGGTAAAATTGTTGATTGCAAAGGGAATGCCGGCCGCTTCTATGGCTCTGATATTTGCTCGGACTCCTTCTCCAACTCCAAATTCGCCGTTGATGTAGCCGGCGATGTTAATTCCTAATTTATGGTTCATAGTTTTTTCTTGCTATAATAGCGAAGTGGTTCCTGAGCGAAGTCGAAGGCTCTTCTTCTTTTTCCTATATTTTTGCAGCTTTGGTGCTTGACAAATGTGCCGATCGCCATTGTATACTGACATCGCCACGCTAATTACTCCGTTCCGACTGGAATAATATCGAATTGTTGAACCGCGAAGACGCTTATGACACGAAGGAAGAGGAAAGAAGCAGTAGATTATCTTCTGCCGGGAAGGGAGTAAAGGATGACGGTCTGTGGTAATCTGTTATTCGGTTTCATTTTATTCAAAATTAATCAGGGAATTTGTAGAAAGTGATCGATCGCGTTAACCACGACTTCTTGAAGCTGCTACCCCCGGATGCCAAAGTCATTGTCGAAATTGGCTGCGGTACGGGCTCTACAGGGGCGCAGTACAAGCCGATCAATCCCCACTGTCAATATATTGGCATTGAATGCGATCGAGAAAAAGCCAAAATTGCAGCCGATCGGCTAAACTGGGTGGCGATCGCCAATATTGAAGAAACAGACATCGCAAGTCTCGACATCGCCCCAGAAACAGTCGATTGTTTGGTTTTTGGCGATTTGTTACCTTACCTCAAAAATCCTTGGGATATCCTCAAACAGTATAGTGCTTTGCTGCATCCAGAAGGGCAAATTTTCGCCAGAATTCCCAATGTTCAATACTGGCGGCTCATTGTCAATCTGCTGCGGGGGCACTGGGAAAATCCCGACAACAAAATGCAGCACTGGTTTACCCTAGAAAGTATTAAATCACTGTTTGCTCAAGCCGGATTGCAGGTTTACGAATTGCAAGGGAAGGGACAGAAAACCGAAAATTTTGCCCACTTCCAGCAATTGCTGCATCCAATGGTAAAAGCCTTAGAGCTAGAATCGAGTAGTTTTGCTACGGAAACTGGTGCTGAATATTATATTGTGCGATCGACCAAAACGCCCGTACAACCCCGCAGATTGCTGATTCAAACTATGATTATGGCTCCTACAGGGTGCGATCGCCTGCGAGTTTTGGAACCGGACAAATTTAGCGCCACAATTCCCGGTGTCCGCACCGTATCTGCGGTAAAAACAACAGAATTAATTCCCCCACTTCCCGCCGAAGAAAAGGTCTTCATTTGGCAGCGGACAATTATGCAGTATCCTGCCTATATTCCCAGACTTAAACAACTTTTACAACAAGGCTATTTAATAGTAGCTGAAATTGACGACAATCCCATCCGTCGCCGGGAATACGCAGACAACAATTACCTCAGTTATCGTGGCTGTCACTGCGTTCAAACTTCTACAGAACCCCTCGCCAAAATTTTGCGGCAGTACAATCCCAATGTTGCCGTATTTCCTAATCAATTAGCTTATTTGCCTCCACCACGAACTTATTCAGAAGATACAGTCACGATCTTTTTTGGGGCCCTCAATCGCGAAAAAGATTGGCAGCCAATTATGGCGGCGCTCAATCGAGTTTTAGTCGCTCACAAACACCGCATTAGAGTTAAAGTGATTCACGATCGGCGATTCTTTGAATCCTTGAAAATAGAGCAAAAAGAATTTGAACCATTCTGCTCTTACGAAGGGTATCAAGAAATTATGTACAGTTGCGATATCGCTCTCTTACCGCTTGTTTCTAACCCGATTAATGAAATGAAATCTGACTTAAAATTTATTGAATGTGCGGCGCGGGGAGTAGCGGTTTTGGCAAGTCCCACGGTGTACGAAAACTCGATTGTTGAAGGTGAAACCGGGTTGATTTATCGCTCTGAAAAAGAGTTTGAAATTAAGCTGAATTTGCTGATTTCTGATGCTCAAACGCGCCGGATAATAGCTGGGAATGCTTACGAATGGGTACGCGACAACCGCTTGCTGTGCGCGCATTACCGACAGCGCCGAGACTGGTATCTACAAATGCGCGACGAGTTGCCGCGTCTAAATGCTGAGTTGCGCGATCGGCTACCAGAGTTATTTAGTGACTAAATGCGGTAAGATTTATAGGGGTTATTGTGCGATCGTTCTGTTTTATTGTTTAATTTTTAATTGTTAATCCACACAATGCGAATTCTATTCACTATTGCCCACTTTTACAATGCCAGCGGCGACGGAAAACACGCTTCCCAGCGAAATGATCCGCAACCGCGACTCAATGCTTTAACCGCTTGCGTGACATCGCTGCAAGCTTTGTACGGCAAGTCTCAGTGCATGATTGACATTAGCGAATGTGCAACTATCCCCGCAAATCAAGCTCAAAGTCACGAAATTGATATTGTTATTTGCACTACTCAAGGCTATCATCTGTTGCCTCAACTGCCACTACAGCCGAAATCTTTTATGCACCATGCTACGAAATGCGAACCGCTGCTGTTGGGGTTTGAGTGTCAGGCAGTTTTACGAGCTTGCCTTGACAAATATGATTATTTCTGTTACTTGGAAGATGATTTGATTTTGCATGATTCGTGGTTTTTTAATAAGTTAAACTGGTTTAACCATCACGGGGGAAATGGCAATTTGTTGCAACCAAACCGTTATGAAGTATCGCCTCAAGGGCCTGTTTTTAAAGCATATATCGATGGCGATTTAGCACCGTATGCGACTGCAAAATTTCAAAATGTGGAGGAACAGCGGCAGTTATTGGGCAAAATCATGGAACAAAAAATCGCATTTGAGCGGACTTTAAATCCTCATTCTGGCTGCTATTTTTTGAATGCGGAACAGATGAAACACTGGGCTAAGCAGTCTCATTTTTTGGATAGGGATACTAGCTTTATTGGCCCGCTGGAAAGTGCGGCCACTTTAGGAATTATGCGGACTTTTAGAGTTTACAAGCCAGTTTCTGCTTATGCTAATTTTTTGGATATTCAACACTTTGGAGCGAGTTTTCTCAAGTTGATTGGTAATAAGGTGAGGCTGTCGGAAGCAGGATGAGTTGCATTATCGGTAAGCCAAGTTAAAAAACAGAGTGATTTAACCGCAGAGGGCGCAGAGGGCGCAGAGTTAGAGTAGAGAGAGATGAATAATTCGGATACCAAGGGATTTGATATTACGCAGGATTCACCGTCTTGATGTTGTTTTTGATTAAGCTGTCAAAATATCGCCGATTCTCACATTGCCGCTGTTGATAATTTTGGCTAAAATTCCGGTTTGTGCGTGACCGAATTCTTGTTGCAGTAAACTGAGTAGGGCAATATCCCGATCGCCCGTTTCTGGATTCACTTCTATATTGACACAGCGACCAATTCGTGCTGCAACTTCGATTCGGGCCGTACCTAATTGAAACTGTTTACCGATTAACTCAAATTCTGACCAAGCTTCCATACCTTCGAGCACAATATTCGGCCGAAATCGCCGCACATCAATGTTTTCGCCCGCCCTTTCTGTTAATTGGTCTAATGTTGCTTGACTGAGTAAAGAAATGTGTACGGGTTCTCTGTCGGGATAGCGAGTTTCGCCGCTGCTATTTCCTGCTAAATGCAAAGCTACTCGCTGCGGGTGTCTGGCTTCTTTTGTGGGTTCAATTGTCGCTAGATATTCGGTGAAAAAGCTGCTGATGCGATCGCGCCCCGCTGCTGTATTCGTTTCTGCTGTTAATGCTGCAACTCCTTGACGCTTAACTGTTAAAAGGGCTGTTTCCGCTTCGTAATGGCACTCTAGGGCTGCTAACAGAGGCCAATCGTTTTGAACGGCAAAATGTTTTTTGCTCATCCAAGGCGCGTTTTCTGCGGGGTTTTTTGCTGCTTCAATACGATCGGCAAACATTAAGGCAAAAGCGCGATCGCCCTTAATTCCGTGTCCCATTGTTAAGGTAAACTCTGACATTTCTTGCGGTGTCAGCCCTTTAAATGGGTAAGTAAATAACTGTTTTACTGTTGCCGTTGTCATCTTTTTTTTAGCTGTTTCAATTTGAACTCAACTCTTGTCCCCCCCCTTATTAAGGGGGGCTAGGGGGGATCTCCGGGTTGAAAAACACGCCCTGGGGATTCTGTTTTTTGAGGTGGACTTACTTAATCCAATTTGAACTCAACTCTTGTCCCCCCCTTATTAAGGGGGGCTAGGGGGGATCTCCGGGTTGAAAAACACGCCCTGGGGATTCTGTTTTTTGAGGTGGACTTACTTAATCCAATTTGAACTCAACTCTTGTCCCCCCCTTATTAAGGGGGGCTAGGGGGGATCTCCGGGTTGAAAAACACGCCCTGGGGATTCTGTTTTTTGAGGTGGACTTACTTAATCCAATTTGAACTCAACTCTTGTCCCCCCCTTATTAAGGGGGGCTAGGGGGGATCTCCGGGTTGAAAAACACGCCCTGGGTATTCTGTTTTTTGAGGTGGACTTACTTAATCCAATTTGAACTCAACTCTTGTCCCCCCCTTATTAAGGGGGGCTAGGGGGGATCTCCGGGTTGAAAAACACGCCCTGGGTATTCTGTTTTTTGAGGTGGACTTACTTAATCCAATTTGAACTCAACTCTTGTCCCCCCCTTATTAAGGGGGGCTAGGGGGGATCTCCGGGTTGAAAAACACGCCCTGGGTATTCTGTTTTTTGAGGTGGACTTACTTAATCCAATTTGAACTCAACTCTTGTCCCCCCCTTATTAAGGGGGGCTAGGGGGGATCTCCGGGTTGAAAAACACGCCCTGGGGATTCTGTTTTTTGAGGTGGACTTACTTAATCCAATTTGAACTCAACTCTTGTCCCCCCCTTATTAAGGGGGGCTAGGGGGGATCTCCGGGTTGAAAAACACGCCCTGGGTATTCTGTTTTTTGAGGTGGACTTACTTAATCCAATTTGAACTCAACTCTTGTCCCCCCCTTATTAAGGGGGGCTAGGGGGGATCTCCGGGTTGAAAAACACGCCCTGGGGATTCTGTTTTTTGAGGTGGACTTACTTAATCCAATTTGAACTCAACTCTTGTCCCACCCTTATTAAGGGGGGCTAGGGGGTATCGAATATCTGTCACAAACATTAATATAATTGCTATAAAAAGCGGATTACGCCAGCAATTGATAGCGACGAATATCTGGCGGTGCAACCGCTAAACCTTCTAATTTTAGCACGGCGGCTTGAATGTGATTTGAAGCTAGATGTAGTTCCAGCAAAGCGGCACTTTCCCACTCTTCAACAAAGGTAAAATCGGTGGGATCGGCTTGATTTTGCAGGAGTTCGTATTTGATACAGCCTGCTTCTCGGCGAGTTGGCTCGATAATGCTCAGCAGAAGAGATTTAAGTTCTTCTACTTTGTCGGGAAAGGCGACGAGGCGTGCGACTACTCGCAAGGTTGCTTGGGACATAGGAGAAATGCCACTCACTCAAAAAATTACGATTTTACTCACAATAACCCAAAAATGTCGATCGGTCAATCGATTTGAGATTTGAGATTTGAGATTTGAGATTTAGGCGCTTTGGCCTCAGAAACCGGGTTTCTTGCTAGATTTTTCGTTGCAAACGCTAGATGCTCGTAGAAACCCGGTTTCTTGCTAGATTTTTAGTGGCCCAACCCTAGATGCTCGTAGAAACCCGGTTTCTTGCTATATGATACCTTCGGCTCTCAATCTTTGGGATAAAATCGCTTGTTTTCTGTAGCATATTCCCAGGCGATCGCCTCCGGGTCTTTTTCGCGACTCCACTCGGCAAACTCCGGCTTAACTTTCCACTTACCAATAGTGCTAGCGTGAACCTTGAATCTACGAGATAGTTCCGTCTGCGTAAAAGAAATTTTCGGATTTTCAGCGACTTTTTTTGGGGCTATAGGAAATAATTCTGGACTTTTATCTGGTGTTTTTTCCCTGGTTATTTCTGGCTCTTTAACAGCTATTTTCTCCGCAGGTGTTTCGTTTTGGTTGACAGTTGGAGTCACTTGAAAATAATACAAGATTCCGCCTTGCTCAGTCACTTCAAAATCCGCTGCAAACTCAGAGGCTCGTTTGTCCAGATACTCTTGAACTTTTGAACCGGGGAGTTTCGCATTCATGGCTAAATCCAAAGCCGTCACTCGTCCTTTATTTTCCTTAATTAATCGGTAGAAAACCGAGTCTAAATGAGCGAGTTGATTTTTTTGCTGCTGCTGGTAGAGTTTGTAAACCCAGCCCAGGCCCGCCGCTGCTGCGATCGCCCAAAACATCCTTCCCGACTCAAAACTGGCAACCGCCGTCAAGGAAATAGGCAAAAGTAGGGTAAGATATCCCCAAATGCTGCCTTTCTGTAGGTTATTGCTATTTTTGACCATAGTTCCTAAATAGGGACGTAGTGAGGATTCATGTACTTTTTTCGCAAACAAATTGCTATCGTTATCATATTTTTTGCTGGTTGTCTGCTGACAGTAAGTTGCGCCGATAGCCCAGTTGTCCAGTGTACTAAATTTACTGAAATTGTTACCAGAGGGAATGCTCTCATTGATACTCAGAAAAATAACAATGATGTTGGAACTACAAAAAACTTAGCTAAAAACTTAAACCAGACAGCGCAACAATTGGAGTCTCTGCGACTCACAGATACAAACCTCAAACAAATTCAGATTCAGTCGGTTAAATCATTCCGGGAGATTGGTCAAGCATTGGGCGATATAGGCAAAGCTCTTGAAGCTGGAAATCTGGCTTCTACAAGTATAGAAGGTCGAGAGCAAATCCAAAAAGCTCAGACTGATATTGTCAAAGCTGGACAGCAGGCTAATCAAGCCGCTGAAAATCAAGATGCTTTGACTGACAAGCTGATTAATTACTGCAAGAGCGATCGATCTTAGGAAAACCAGAGTATTCGCTCATCCCCCTTTTTAATGGGGATGAGCGGGGGATTGAGACTCAACTGCAAGCTAGATTTATCTGGAAATCAACGCGATTTTTGATACCAATGCTCAATGCCCAATGCCCAAATTTAATGATGAATTTCTAAATTCAAAATATAGCAACCGAGTTGCACTTTTTCCGACCACAGCTCATATTCTAACCGCAGGTGTCCTGGTTCTGGCTGTCCTGTCAGCGTTAATTGGCGGGTGAAATTGCGGAGTCGCAATTGTGCAGGAGTCGCCAGTGAATCGCCCTGAAGCCAATAACGACTCAGACCGTACATTCCTCGCTCCCATCCGTGGCGGTAACTGTATTTGCCGTTTCCTTGCATGGTCATCACTACTCTATATGGCGAAACTTCTAGCCACAATAACCTGGGTTTTGTAACAGTTGGCAAGATGGCCACTTGCTCGTCAGATTCCTCGGGAAATTCGCGCTCTAAAATTGCTGGTTCGTGCAATAGCAAGTGAAAGCGATCGCGGTCTTTTTGATACAGTGTACCAGCGGTTTCAACCACTGACCACATGGGTAAATCTGTGGATACCAGCGATAGACTTACAGGCTTGCGGTGATGCGTTAGCATAAGAAAAAATTTATGATTGGTCCGGTGATTTGAAATTTGAGATTTGAGATTTGAGATTTGAGATGGGCTGGCTTCCCAATTCAGGAACTTTTGCCTCAAAAATGAAAAATCTATAATCGGCGATCGAACATCTTCAATTGTTCGATCGTCAGTCAACACTCAAAAACTTGCGAACAACTGACAGCAGCATATATAACTTACCCAGATACAGGGATAACATTTTTGACATTCTCACCGGGCTGAAGCCACGGTGATTCTAAACATCACTGTTTAGGCTTCCTCTTTCGGCGATCCGACTTATTTAAAAGAGTTTCCTCATTCAAACTCTTGTTGATATCTCCAGAGGCGTTTGAGGTTTCCGTGTGCCCCACGGTACGCAATCCAAGTTCTAATATGTTGCGAGCGGCGTTCCAATCTCGGTCTAAAACGAATCCACAATGTGGACAAATATGTGTTCTTTGACTTAATGACTTTTTCGCCACTTTCCCACAACTAGAACAATTTTGACTTGTATAGTGTGGCGGTACTGCAACAGTTGCCACCCCAAACACTTTGCCAAAATATTCAATCCAATTTCTAAAAGCTGTCCAAGCCGCATCTGATATCGACTTGGATAGCTTTTTGTTTTTGACCATGTTACGCACCTGCAAGTCTTCATAGGCTACCAAGTCGTTAGACTGGACTACGCACCTTGCTAATTTCACAGCAAAGTCTTTACGCCGCCTGCTTACCTTGAGGTGTTTTCTACTTAAACGATTTCGAGCCTTAGCTCTATTTTTAGAACCTTTCTGCGTTCGAGAAAGTCTACAATTAAGCTTTTTTAACGATCTTTCGGACTTTCTTAGATGGCGCGGGTTCTCTACGGTATTACCGTCAGAGTCTGTGTAGAAATGAGTTAGCCCTACATCCAAACCGATTGTTTTTCCGGTCTGCTCCCGCTTTTCGTTTCGTTCAGCGTCAATACAAAATTGCACGTAGTAGCCATCGGCTCGACGAACTACGCGCACTCGTTTAACTTGACTTAGCTGATAGAAATGTAGGTCACGAGTTCCCCATAATTTAAAAATTCCGGCTTTAAATCCATCAGTGAAAGTTATATTTCGTCGGTCTTCAGAAAGCTTCCACCCACAGGTCTTGTATTCAACAGAACCGTGCGTTTCATGCTTTTTGAAGCGCGGAAAACCTTTCTTTCCTGGTTTTGCCTTCTTGCAGTTGTCAAAGAATCGTGCAATCGCTGACCAAGCTCTTTCAGCAGAAGCTTGCCTTGCCATTGAGTTGAGTTTACTGGCCCAAGGAAATTCTTTGGCAAGAACTACGCAATAAGCGCTTAAGTCGTAGCGACCTACCCCTGGGGTATCCATCCAGTACCTGATGCAGCTATTACGAATGAAGCGAGCAGTACGAATGGCTTCGTCTAGCCGTTCGTACTGCTCGCTTTTCCCTTCTAGCTTGGCTTCAAATACTAACATTTACGTCGAGTGAGTGAATATAAAGACTATAACAGAGTTCTGGAGAAATTAAAGCCGTCCTATAAGGACGGGGCTTTAGACCCAGCTTTTTGGTAAATTTATAGTAAGATTATTGTGATTTCTATACATTTACGATCGATCTCTGGTACTGGTTACAACTGACAACTGACTGTCAGAGCCGGTTTAATTAGCCTTTGAGTTAACCGCAGACATTTTGAAAAAATCCGCCCCCATAACAAAAATAACTGACTTGGGACTGGGAAAACGGTAGGATAACTAACGCTGTCCCATCCCAGTTTATCTCAATGCAAGCTGCCATCCTCACTACTACGCAAATCGGCGAAAGTCAAACTTTAACAATTCAAAAACCAGCCTCGGGTTTGTCCCTGACCGGGAGGATTCGCGTTCCCGGCGACAAGTCGATTTCTCACCGAGCTTTGATGTTAGGCGCGATCGCCAGCGGTGAAACCACCATTGAAGGACTGCTCTTGGGAGAAGACCCCCGCAGCACCGCTAAATGTTTCTCCCTGATGGGAGCCCAAATTTCCGAACTCAATGCCGAACGGGTCACAGTCCGAGGTGTCGGAATTGGCCAGTTAGAGGAGCCTATCGAAGTCTTGGACGCGGGTAATTCCGGCACAACGATGCGGCTGATGTTGGGGATTTTAGCCTCTCATCCGGGGCGTTTTTTTGCGGTAACGGGGGACAGTTCCCTGCGATCGCGCCCCATGTCCCGCGTCATTAAACCCCTGCAACAAATGGGAGCGCAAATTTGGGGGCGGCGGGCTAATTCTTTAGCTCCTTTAGCCGTACTTGGACAGCAGTTAAAAGGGATTCACTACCATTCTCCGATCGCCTCAGCTCAAGTTAAATCTTGCATTCTGCTGGCCGGCTTGATGGCCCAGGGAGAAACTACAGTTACAGAACCCGCTCTGTCGCGGGATCACAGCGAACGGATGCTGCGAGCCTTTGGAGCCCAATTGACCGTCGATCCCTACACTCGCAGCGTCACAGTTACCGGCCCGGCCCAACTGCAAGGGCAGAATGTCATCGTACCAGGAGATATCAGTTCCGCAGCGTTTTGGTTAGTTGCTGCTGCGATCGTCCCCGGTTCGGAGTTAGTAGTGGAAAACGTCGGTGTCAACCCAACTCGTACAGGCATTTTGGCAGCTTTGGAAATGATGGGCGCCGACATTCAACTACAAAATCAGCGACTGGCTGCTGGGGAACCAGTCGCCGATATTTTAGTCAGGAATTCCTCCCAGTTGCGGGGATGCACCATTGCTGGCGACTTAATTCCCCGACTGATTGACGAAATCCCGATTTTGGCAGTAGCTGCGACATTCGCGTCCGGTACTACCATAATTCGAGATGCGGCTGAGTTACGAGTCAAAGAGAGCGATCGGCTAGCTGTAACTGCTGCGGAACTCAACCGCATGGGAGCCCAAATTACCGAGTTACCCGACGGTTTGGAAATTACCGGGGGAACTCCTTTAACCGGCACTGATGTTGACAGCTACACTGACCACAGAATAGCTATGAGTTTAGCGATCGCAGCCCTCAATGCGATCGGCACAACCACCATTCACCGCGCCGAAGCCGCTGCCATTTCCTACCCCGACTTTACCGCCACTTTGCAACAAGTTTGTCATCAAAATTAAGAGACAGAGAGGGCCTTGGGCCTTGGGCCTTGGGCCTTGGGCCTTGGTAGAAAATAACTAATGACTACTGACCACTGACTAATGACTAATGACCAATGACTAATGACTTCTTCTAAGAATCTTTGCCCACAACTTGTTCTTTTAAAGATTCAATTTCCGCCAATAACTCTTGGCGATTAGAAGCTTTCAGCATATAACGGTAAACAAACCAGCCAGTATATCCAATGCCGATCAACTCAAAAATTGGGGCTGCCAAAGGTACATCGTTAAGGGCATCGAGCACCCCTAGCGTCACCTTAATAGTAATGCCGCCAGCCAGGATTAAACCAACAGTTACGATCGGCTTTTGATATTCTGCAAAAAAATTCGATACATAGGTCGGCAGTTCCGACAGAATTGTCACAACTTGGTCTTTAATATCTTGGAACTGGTCTGTCGGTGTCTCTGTGGTTGTCACTGTAGTTATCACCCCCGGTTTGTCAGTCACCATGTCTATTTTGGTGATTTCAGTTATTGTTTCGTCAGAAAAGTTAGCCTGTGTCATTTGATCCTTCCTCACTCTTAATAGTTTTGATTTTTCAGTTTTGAGTGCCTGAGTTTTGAGTTTAAATCCCCATCGCTACAGCTAGGGTATTGAATATGATAGACAGTCTGGGAATTGCTCACCGTCTAATTCTCCCGAAATTAGCAGACACTCCACACTTCCCGGACTAATTTAGCAGACTAAAGCAGATCTGCACAAATTGTCACCCAAACTAACTATCTAATCTGATTTTAAACAATTGCGATCGCGGTTGTAGGCAGGAGTGGATTTTGCGGTTGAGGGACAAAATCATCGCGACTGCGTGTGAGGCCACGGAGAAGGGAGAATCAGCGGGAACTCGCAGCAGAGTTAGGTCTAAATCCCTCGCTGCTGCTAAATCGACGTGATTGAATCCGGCGGTTCTCATGGCTAGTAACCGAATGCCGTTTTGGGCGATCGCCAACAGTGTTTTCGCGTCTAGCCGATCGTTGACGAAGACCCAGGCGGCGGTCAATCCAGCAGCCAAAACCCTGGTTTCCAGGTTCAGGCGCGGTTCAAAAAAACCAAGTCCTGTGTGCGATCGACATTCGCTGCTTCCAGAAATGTGCGATCGTAGAATTTGGTACTGAATACGGCTACCTGCATGATTTTTGCCTGCAAATCCAGTAATAGTTGGCAGTTCTTCCCAGCTTAACTCCAAACCTTACTTTTTTTAATTAAATTTCTTAAACTAAACTAAGCAGCAATCATTAATCGACCATCACCCAGGAGTTCGCCAAATGCGTAAACAACTCAAAACAATCATCTCTGAAATTTTAGAAGTCTCAGACAGCACTAATTTCTACAGCTTCGCAGACGAGCTTATTATTCCTTTTTTAATAGTTTTAAATATAGCAGCTTTTATTGCTTCCACTTCCTCAAGCTTTTCCCGAGAATACAAACTACTTTTTGAATAGATCGAAATTATTTGCTCTTTGGTCTTCACAATAGAATATGTTTTGAGGATGTGTGTACCCTCGATCGCAAATACAAGCACCCCATTTGGGGAAGACTTAAATACGCCATCACACCGCCGATCCCGATCGACTTGATTTCTATTTTACCCTTTTACTTGTTGTTGTTATTTCCCAATTTAAGCTTTGTTCATGTAATTAGCGTGCTGCGCTTATTACGCTTGATAAAAATCAGCAGGTATTCTGAGTCAGTGCGAACTTTGGGAACAGTATTATACGCTAAAAAAGAGGAATTACTAGCTACCGCTTTTGCCGTTTTTATCTTATTAATTTTTGCATCTAGTCTCATGTATTTTGTGGAATCATCAGCCCAGCCTAAAGTTTTTGGGAGCATCCCAGATGCTATGTGGTGGGGAGTTGTGACTCTAACTACTGTCGGTTACGGCGATATTTATCCGATCGCTCCTATCGGCCGATTTTTAGGATCTATATTAGCATTTTTGGGCATCGGAATTTTTGCTTTGCCTGCGGGGATAATTTCTTCGGGTTTTTCGGAGGAATTGCAAAAGAGAAAGCAGCAAAAAACCACTGAAAATTTAGAGCAATATGCAAATAGTCAATCGCTAGAAATGCTGGCGGGGAGGGAGGTAAGTTTTGAACAGCAGCAAAGGGCGATCGCACTTCACATCGAAAATTCATCCGAATTGATGAAACTTTGCGTCGCTCAGACTAAACAGAATTTGGGAACTGCTTTTGAAAGTGAAGAAATCCTTCGCGATTTCGCAATTCACTTGTATAATGAAGCCTGTCGCAAATTCGATATCTAATTACAAGCGACAGTCAAGTTTGAACAAATTCTTGTCGGGTGTCCCGCCCGCCCCAAAAATACAAGTTAGATGCGGGACAGCTTAATAACTAATTACCAATCTGGCGGCAAATTGTAATATTCGAGAGTCGATCGATCTTTCAGCAATTCTTGAGTTTGCTCATCGACCCGAATCTCACCCTCAGCCAAAATTAACGCCCTTTGAGTCGTTTTCCCAATCCAATTCAAGTCATGGGAAGCAATCAAAATTATCTCGATCGGCAATTGCGACAAAACCTTAGCCAAATGCCTGCGCCACGAGGGATCTAGTCCATTTGTCGGCTCATCCAAAATCAAAATTGCCGGCTCTAATGCTAAAATAGCCGCTAGCGCTGCTAACCTTCTCTGACCCCCAGAAAGTTCGTGGGCCGAACGGTTGGCAAATTCGACTAAACCAAATTCTGCTAAAAGAGACAAAGAGCGATCGCGCGCCACTCCCAGCGGCACCCCATAATTGCGCGGCCCGAACATGACATCCTCTAAAATAGTTGGCATAAATAGCTGATCGTTAGCATCTTGAAAGCAAAATCCAATCTGCCTCCTTACTTCCGATAAATTCCCCTGTTCCAACTTTTTTCCCTGCACTCTAATCTCCCCAGATAGAGGCATTTTTAAGCCAATTAAGTTTTCTAGCAAAGTGCTTTTTCCCGCCCCTGTCAAGCCGAGTAGAGCAACTCGTTCTCCCGGTTGTAAGGTAAAGGAAATTCCAGCCAATACTGGTTGTTGCTGCGGATAGCCGAATACTAAGTCTTGCACTTCGATTGTTGGCACTGATTGGAGATTAGTCATCCGATTTTAGATTATAGATTTGAGATTATTCAAGAATTGCGACCGCGAATCAATCCCTTCCCAGGTCGAACGGACGCTACCCTACTGCCCTGGCTGTTGCTCTAGTCAGGGAAATTTTACTTGATTGAAATAAAAAAAAATCGCCATTTTTTTTAGGGTTAAACCCTTGACTCTCAGGATTTAATCAAGTACAATCTAATAATGGGAGTGGTGGCATTTTTTTTATTTGTGCCACCACTCCCATTATCTAAAATATACCACAAAAAATCCACCAACGTCAATAGGTAATCCTGCTTTTTTTGGGCCACAGATCAACGCAGCTCAACACTTCGGAAATTGCATCCGCGTTCATCCGCTGAGATCTGCGGTAAAAAACTCCCAATCCAACTATAGCACTCGCCCCATAGGTGAGGACAAATTCTGGTAGGGAGGGCACTGCTATCATCTTAGGAGAAATTTGGGTTCAGCAGTCAGTTCTGATGAGTTATTTGTTATTCTCAAATTTACCAGCACCAATAACTAATAACTAATAACTAATAACTAATTTGAGATTTGAGATTATTCAAGAATTGCGACCGCGAATCAATCCCTTCCCAGGTCGAACGGACGCTACCCTACTGCCCTGGCTGTTGCTCTAGTCAGGGAAATTTTACTTGATTGAAATAAAAAAAAATCGCCATTTTTTTTAGGGTTAAACCCTTGACTCTCAGGATTTAATCAAGTACAATCTAATAATGGGAGTGGTGGCATTTTTTTTATTTGTGCCACCACTCCCATTATCTAAAATATACCACAAAAAATCCACCAAAGTCAATAGGTAATCCTGCTTTTTTTGGGCCGCAGATCAACGCGGATCAACACTTCGGAAATTGCATCCGCGTTCATCCGCTGAGATCTGCGGTAAAAAACTCCCAATCCAACTATAGCACTCGCCCCATAGGTGAGGACAAATTCTGGTAGGGAGGGCACTGCTATCATCTTAGGAGAAATTTGGGTTCAGCAGTCAGTTCTGATGAGTTATTTGTTATTCTCAAATTTACCAGCACCAATAACTAATAACTAATAACTAATAACTAATTTGAGATTTGAGATTATTGCAGAATTGCGACCGCGAATCAATCCCTTCCCAGGTCGAACGGACGTTACCCTACTGCCCTGGCTGTTGCTCTAGTCAGGGAAATTTTACTTGATTGAAATAAAAAAAAATCGCCATTTTTTTTAGGGTTAAACCCTTGACTCTCAGGATTTAATCAAGTACAATCTAATAATGGGAGTGGTGGCATTTTTTTTATTTGTGCCACCACTCCCATTATCTAAAATATACCACAAAAAATCCACCAACGTCAATAGGTAATCCTGCTTTTTTTGGGCCACAGATCAACGCAGCTCAACACTTCGGAAATTGCATCCGCGTTCATCCGCTGAGATCTGCGGTAAAAAACTCCCAATCCAACTATAGCACTCGCCCCATAGGTGAGGACAAATTCTGGTAGGGAGGGCACTGCTATCATCTTAGCAGAAATATCGTCACAGCAGCGCCCACTCTACTGCTGTTACTATCTCTTAACTGCCCAGGCGGTTGCTATAGAATTCATACCAAATCCGCTGACCTAACCCCCCCTTTTTAATAAACCGCGAAGACGCGAAGGACACAAAGAAGAGGAGGAAGATCAGGGGGGTGTAGAGCCGGATTTGATATCAGAAGTCAGTTGTTATTAGTTATTTGTTATTATCTCATTTACCAGCACCAATAACTAATAACCAATAACCAATAACCCATTACAATTTACCATAAGAAGCTATGGTTAATCCGGCAGCCATTAACATTGTTACTGTCAGCCAGAGTCGCTCTTTTGGTGTCGATTTTGAGTCGTTCGGCAAACTTCCTTGATAGCCGCGAATTAGCATGGCTGCATGAACTCTCTCAGCCCGATCGAGACTTCGCAAATAAAGCGCTCCGATCATGGAAGCACTGGCGTATCTCAGCCATCCACCCGTACCCGATAAGCCTCGTAGTTGAGCCGATCTTTTCATGCGGCTGACTTCGGCTAGCAAGATTTCTAAGTATTGTCCCGCTAAAAGCACAATCTCTTGTAAGCCTGCCGGTAGCGGCAATCCTTTGAGGGCTATGCCGAAACTGTGCGGCGGCAAGGTTAGCAGAAAACTGTTCATAATTAGCAGACAAATTAGGGAACGTACCAACAGAAAACTCGCACGTTCCCAACCTTGCGGTAGCACTAATAAGGAGAGAAAAATTAATTCTGCTCCTAACAGTTGTACTAAGGTTCGCAGAGGCGCTCTCAGCCACAATGACCACACAAGTGCGATCGCCCCATAAATTCCCAGCCACAGCCAAGCGCCTGTCTTCATAAAACCAACGCCAATCACAATTGTGAGAGACAGTCGCAGTCGAAAAGGTATGGAGAATTTAAGCATCTTTAGGTTTAACCAACTGAGCAATCCCAAAAGCCGCGCCGAAACTCACAGCCGAGCCGAAAAGTCCAGCAATGCTAGTACCTATAGGCTGTTCTTCTAATCCTTTAACTTTGTAATCTGCTAAAGGAGAGGGATTCTCGATCGCAGCAGCTTCTTGATCTTTAAAACCGTATTTTTCCGCTACCGCTTCTAACCCGTCAGGCCAACTTGAAGCGAACAGCGACAGCACACCACTAATTAATAAAACCCCAATTACTGGCACTAACCATTTCTGCAATTGTGGCTGTTCTCCTGGTAACAAATCCGGCCGTACTTTGACGAGATAAGTTAAAACACTGCCTGTAATTAGCCCTTCGCCAAGGCCGATTAAAATATGAACACCTACCATTGCTGGCAATGCAATATTAAGTGCTACTGTTCCAGAAATTGCCAGTTCGATCGCCACACAAATCGAAGCAGCCACAACACTGAGGGCGGCTGCAATCCCTGCGGCTAAGGGCAAACGATTTCTGGAGCCTCCCAACAGTCGCTGCAATGGCTGCAACAGCCACCAGCCCACCCAAATTCCGACTAGCCCCATATTAAAAATATTGGCTCCCAGGGCGGTGATACCCCCATCGGCAAACAAAACGCTCTGAATTATAAAAACCGTACTCATCGCCAGAGTTGCCGCCCAAGGGTTCCCTAAAACCACAGATGCTAGCGCGCCTCCTAACAAGTGCCCGCTGGTGCCGCCTGCTACGGGAAAGTTAATCATCTGAGCCGCAAACACGAAAGCTGTGGTTAAACCCATGATTGGGGCTTGTCGCAGCCCAAGACTTTCGCGCGTTCGATTCAAGGCAACTGCAATTACTGCTGCACTTGCTATGCCGGTGGCAATGGCTACGGGCGGTGAAAGAAAGCCATCAGGTATGTGCATCGATGTATCCTAAACGCGAGAACTCCCAACCCTTTAGTCAACTCTTTTTTACAAAACTTTACAATCCCCTATGGGGGGATTGACAGAATTTTAGATTTGAGATTTTGGATTTTGGATTGAATAATTCACGCATATCAATCGGATACTCACGCTCGGAAGGCTGAATTCAAAAAAAAATCAGTATATTTGGAAATTTTTGAGAAGTATTATCAATAACTTGCGATCGACCGGGTAGCAAAATCTAGCAAATGTAAGGTTTAGACAAAAATATTAAAAAAATATAAAGAAATAATTGAAAGCCGATAATTGGTTTTATTCTAAATTATTGATAATTAGTTGCATTAAAGTATTTCTAATAAAAGCAGCAAAATTGCTAAAGAGCTAGTAAAAACAAGAGTTTTTGGTATTTTTTAACTCAAAAACCAGAGATTATTGCTAATATATCTAGTTTGAGCAGTATTTTTGCGGTTGTCGATCTGGCTAATGTGCGATCGGCACTTCCCTCACCGCATATATTATCAAAAGCCTCAAAATACTAATGTAACTATTCTCAAATAACTTCCTGAACAATCCACACTCAAGGAGACCCGCCAACGGTGCAACAATCAACACCAGACTCAACTACCGATTTAGCTCCATCTGAATTTCCCAGACAGTTAGATATTGCTCAAGTTTCCATCTACGGACTGAGCTTTTTATCCGCTGGTTTATTTCTGTTTTTACCTCTAGTCAACCTCTTGCATCCCAGCCCTTGGCAGCGATGGATGGGAACAATTCACGGCATGGGTGCAATGTGCGCCTTACTGGTAATGGTTTATACAGGACATTTGGCATTTCCCTTGTTGCGGGGGGCCAGTAAAATCTTGCCACAAATGCGAACCTTAGCCTTTTGGTCAACTATTTTGAGCTTTTTGGCCATTGCTACTGGTAACTGGGCTTATATGCGTTATCGAGCCGGTATAAATTTCGGCGGAGCTAGGGCTTTGCTGAAAGAAAACTCACCTTTAGGGCAGTACGTTTTGATGGAATATCACGAATTTAGCGTGCTATTTACATTGCCTTTGACAGTAGCTTGTACGTGGATTTTGTGGAACTATGGCGACTCAATTTTAGAAAAGAAAAATCGCCCCGTTTTAACAGCTACCTGCGTGGCTTTGATGGCAATCATGTTTTTTGCAATGGGTGGCATGGTGAGCGGGCTTGGCGTCGCTAAAATTCAAGCCCTGTAGTTAATAGTTAGTTAACTCTATTAGCAACGGCTAATTACCACTTACAAAAATTAGGAGAGTTGGGACATGACTAGACAATTAGTCCGCCAAAATAATGCGGGTCAGGAACCTTTATACGGGAGATTTTGGAGCAAATTAAAACACTTTCCGAGCGGTTTAGCCGAAGGCTCAGAAACAGCACCTAGTTTTTCCGGGCCTGCAGCAGCCGCAGTCATTAGTGCAGCAATTGGTTGTTTTACAATGATGGTAACTCACCATTTGTCAGACACATCTAAAGCCACAGAAAAAATTGTTTGGAATCTCGGTACTTGGATTCCCGGAAGCAAGACTGATAGCGAATTGTGGGGAAATATCGGCAGTTACACAGGCAAAGAAACTATGTTGCTTGTGGGTTGGCTGATTAGTTGGCCAATTCTCCATACTCTCTGGAAAAATAAGAACATTAAAAGCCGCACCATATTTTTCTGGATGTTTGCTTTGTTAGTTGCAGCCACAGCTATGTGTTGGCATCCTCTTTTCCCCTATTTGCCGTTAACTTAATTAATGCGAGGTTGATGATGGAAACAAAAAATAAGCCGCTCCCAGCTAGGGAGATGCACAAAATAGTTTGGGTTAGCGTCGGAGTTTTGACTCTTTTCTTTATGACTTTTCCCATCGCAATGTGGCGCGTTAGCCAAAAAGAAAAGTTTCGCGGTTTTCACCTCAAGTCTTTCACGATTGAGGGGCAAAATCCCGCTAATGCTGTTGCTAATGCTGTTGCTAACGGGCTGGCGCAACCAGCTATTGCCAGTAGCAGTGCGCTTCCGGCTGCAAATAATTCCAATTTAGCTGTTGACACCCAAAAACAACTGCCTGACAAGTCTCTAGAGGTTTTACCTTTCACTAATACGTCTACTGAAACGGCTATTGCGAGTAGCCCTACAGATAAGACAGTCGAAGCTGTACCTGTATCAGCAGCTCAGCAGGAAGTTCAGGCGGTGGATGGAACAAATCAGACAGCAGAAATTACGGATCGCACTAAACTAGATGAGTTAGCTCTGAAACTGTACGATCGCATAAATCAGACTTGGCAAACTAGCCCCACCTTCAATCAAAATCTAGTCTATCGGGTGGGTGTTAGTCAAGATGGGGCGATCGGCAATTTCGAGCCCCTCAATCAACCAGCCAAGGATTACGCCCAAGAAACTCCCCTGCCAAATCTGCTCAATTCTTCCGAAACTACCAGCAGCAACAGTGCAGCACCAGTCGCTAAGTTTACTGTAGTATTTGCTCCTACTGGAACCTTAGAAGTTAACCCGTAACTCACCTGCAAAATCTATCCGGTAAGGTGCTTAGGGCACACCTTACTTTGAATTTTTAACTTAAATGTGATACTCTTATAAAGAGCATCCTGTAAGGTCTTCTACATCTAAAACAACAAATGAAAGAACTTGACGATAAAAAAACCCAGGAACTGCTATGTACCATCATGGAATGGGAACTAGCAGGAGTCGTGCGCTACACCCACTATGCACTCATGGTGACAGGGCCAAACCGGATTCCCATCGTGCAGTTTTTTCAAGCACAAGCAACCGAATCCCTACTCCACGCCCAACAAGCCGGAGAAATTTTAACAGGTTTAGACGGACATCCCAGCCAGAAAATTGCTCCCATAGAAGAAACCTACAAACACTCCATCAAAGACTTGTTAGAAGAAAGCTTAAATCACGAGAAAAAAGCGCTCGACAAGTACAAATCATTACTTGAAGTCGTCACCGACTCCAGCGTTTATCTAGAAGAATATGCCCGCACCCTGATTGGACAAGAAGAATTGCACCAAGTAGAACTGAAAAAAATGCTGCGGGATTACAGTTGAGTTAGTCATTAGTCCTTAGTCCTTAGTTACTCCCGAACCGCATTAAGAGTACCTAATCCTTTTCTTCTTTCTCTTCCTTCGCGTCCTTCGCGCCTTCGCGGTTCAATAATAAAAGGACTCAGGACTAACCACAAATTAGCAGTTATCAAAAAATGAACTTTACTGAAGCCATCCCAACATTTGTAATCACCCTCCGCGAAGGCGTAGAAGCCGCCTTAGTCGTCGGAATAGTCCTAGCTTGCTTAAAAAAAGCAGAGCAAAGTCACCTCAATTCTTGGGTTTATACAGGTATCGGAGCCGGCATTGCTGCTAGCGCTTGTGTAGGTGCATTATTCAATCAGTTACTCCAAGTAGAACTGAAAAAAATGCTGCGGGATTACAGTTGAGTTAGTCATTAGTCCTTAGTCCTTAGTTACTCCCGAACCGCATTAAGAGTACCTAATCCTTCTCTTCTTTCTTTTCCTTCGCGTCCTTCGCGCCTTCGCGGTTCAATAATAAAAGGACTCAGGACTAACCACAAATTAGCAGTTATCAAAAAATGAACTTTACTGAAGCCATCCCAACATTTGTAATCACCCTCCGCGAAGGCGTAGAAGCCGCCTTAGTCGTCGGAATAGTCCTAGCTTGCTTAAAAAAAGCAGAGCAAAGTCACCTCAATTCTTGGGTTTATACAGGTATCGGAGTCGGCATTGCTGCTAGCGCTTGTGTAGGTGCATTATTCAATCAGTTACTCCACGTACTCTCAACATCAAATCAGCCTTACGCACCAGTAATCAAGCAATTGCTCGAAGGTTCTCTGGGAATTGTCGCCATAGTAATGCTAAGCTGGATGCTAATTTGGATGACTCAGCAAGCGCGCTTTCTCAAAGCTGAAGTGGAAGGAGCCGTTACAGCAGCTTTGAAAGAAAATACTAATGCTGGCTGGGGCGTATTCGGCTTAATTTTGATCGCTGTACTTCGCGAAGGTTTTGAAACAGTTATATTTGTCAGCGCTCAATTTCAACAAGGTTTCACTCCGGCTTTAGGTGCTTTGGGCGGTTTGCTTGGGGCTGCAATCATTGGCGCGCTAATCTTCAAGTGGGGTGTCAAAATTGAGCTCCGCCAGTTTTTCAAGTTTATGGGGATTTTGTTGCTGCTAATTGTAGCGGGTTTAGCAGTATCTGCACTCAAACATTTTGACCAAGCTGCTGCCATTTTGTCCCAGACGGATAGCAAGTATGCAGGGATTTGTGTTTATTTCGATCGCACTTCACAACTCCACTCCTGTATTTTAGGCCCGATGGTCTGGAATGCAGCCGCAATTTTGCCCGATCGCCAATTTCCCGGAATCCTCCTCAAAGCACTATTTGGCTACAGAGAGCGACTGTATCTTTTGCAAGCCGTTGGTTATACAATATTCTTAGTCACAGTCGGCCCCCTTTACTTCCAAAAATTAGGCGGCCAGCCAAATGTTGCCAGCAAAATTACTGAGTCTGCTAAAGAGCAAGCCAGCTAATTCTCGGTAGTTGTCCCGGCGGTCGGTTTTTTCGGTGATTTACCTCCAGGGCGAGGGCAAAATTTTACCCAGAGATAAAAAAAAATCGGCCCAAATTTTCGGGTTTTGGGATTGACTTCTTGATATTTGTATGATACCATTAGATAATGGAAATATTGACATTTTTAGGCACAAGTAGTCATACTCCCATTATCTAATTATACAGTCAAGAGCCAAAAAAAGCAAGGGCTAACCCTCAAAAAAACCCAAATTTTTTTTTCTCCCTTTAACAATTTTTAACCCAATTGTCTAATTTTCGCCTTAAAGACAGCGCTCGACCTGGAACTCAAAGGAAGCAGACTATTGAATGTGCGTGACTCCAAAGCAAGCTCGACTAATTTGGCATCCCATCGAGGCCCAGTCGGCTCTCAAATTTCCCAGAGAAGCACAGTCGGAGCCGGTGAAAGCGCCCGCACATTCGATCGCCAATTTCCCGGAATCCTCCTCAAAGCACTATTTGGCTACAGAGAGCGACTGTATCTTTTGCAAGCCGTTGGTTATACAATATTCTTAGTCACAGTCGGCCCCCTTTACTTCCAAAAATTAGGCAGCCAGCCAAATGTTGCCAGCAAAATTACTGAGTCTGCTAGAGAGCAAGCCAGCTAATTCTCGGTAGTTGTCCCGCCGGTCGGTTTTTTCGGTGATTTACCTCCAGGGCGAGGGCAAAATTTTACCCAGGGATAAAAAAAATCGGCCCAAATTTTCGGGTTTTGGGATTGACTTCTTGATATTTGTATGATACCATTAGATAATGGAAATATTGACATTTTTAGGCACAAGTAGTCATACTCCCATTATCTAATTATACAGTCAAGAGCCAAAAAAAGCAAGGGCTAACCCTCAAAAAAAACCCAAATTTTTTTTTCTCCCTTTAACAATTTTTAACCCAATTGTCTAATTTTCGCCTTAAAGACAGCGCTCGACCTGGAACTCAAAGGAAGCAGACTATTGAATGTGCGTGACTCCAAAGCAAGCTCGACTAATTTGGCATCCCATCGAGGCCCAGTCGGCTCTCAAATTTCCCAGAGAAGGACAGTCGGAGCCGGTGAAAGCGCCCGCACATTCTGCTAAAGTTTAGGCTACGAGCAGACAAAAAATCAACCCCAGGCAAGATTTATGACCAACAGTTTTCTGATAGACTCTCTTAGAGCTTATAATTAGTACAAGAATATTTACATAGATCAAAAAGTTCTTAATGAACCTGAGAATCCTTAATGAAGCTTAAAATTAGTAAATTGTTCGTTAAAGTTACCTGGAACCCCCAGAAGGCTGTAGGCTGCCCCATTTGGTTAGCGGTGAGATAAATAATGATGCCTCGGATACTTGTTATTGATGATGACGCGGCGATCGCCGAACTCGTAGCCATCAACCTAGAAATGGCTGGGTACGAAGTAACCCATGCAGAAGACGGCATCAAAGGTCAGGCACTAGCCATACAAATGCTCCCCGACCTGATCGTCCTAGACCTGATGCTGCCTAGAGTAGACGGATTCACAGTGTGTCAGCGCTTGCGGCGAGACGATCGCACAGCAGACATTCCCGTCTTGATGTTGACAGCCTTAAGTCAAACTCAAGACAAAGTAGAAGGCTTCAACTCCGGCGCCGACGACTACCTGACCAAACCCTTTGAACTAGAAGAGATGCTGGCGCGAGTGCGAGCCCTACTGAGGCGCACAGACCGCATCCCCCAAGCCGCCAAACACTCAGAAATCCTGAATTATGGCCCGCTGACCCTTGTCCCCGAAAGGTTTGAAGCCGTTTGGTACGTTAAGACAGTCAAACTGACCCACCTAGAGTTCGAGTTGCTCCACTGCTTGCTCCAGCGTCACGGTCAAACAGTCTCTCCCAGCGAAATTCTCAAAGAAGTCTGGGGCTACGACCCTGACGACGACATCGAAACAATTCGCGTACACATCAGACACCTGAGAACCAAGATGGAACCCGATCCCCGCCATCCTCGGTACATCAAAACCGTATACGGGGCCGGTTATTGTCTGGAGTTACCCAGCAACGAGCAAGTAGCCGAGGAAAGCAAATCATCTGCTTGAACTAGGACGCCAGATGCAACAAGCAGTTACGAATCTAGCTAAAAAAGCCTGGGAACACTTGCTCTCAGGCTTTTGATTTGAAATATCCACGCCTGATTCAACTCCGAAAATTGTCGATCATCTATATCATTGACACTCCCCGGTCTAAAGACGCGGGGATGCTTAAGGATAATTTTTGGGGGATGAATCCACCCAAATCTTGATGCTTAAAGGGTTTGTCAATAACCCACTACCCACTCGCCCATTGCTGAGTCTATGGCTACTTGTGGTAGGCATTTGCTTCCCAGACCTGCTTCTGTGTATCCATCCCACATTTTTATGGTAACAGAATGTGGTTTGTGTCTTGCTTGACACTCCTCGACCTGAAGGTACGAGGATTCTTGGCTCACCGAGACCACTTAAACTAGATTACTTGCAGTCTCTAGCAAGCGAGGTGGGACTCTCCCCAAGCGTTAATTCGGGTATGCCCTACCCTATTTGCTTTTGGGCAAGTCCTGTTTCAGTTTGAAGCAAATTCGCTTCAAATGCCGATCGCCCGTGCTCCTCTGAATCTTTTACCTACTGCGAGGTGGGGTCTAGAAAAATGCAGTAGAACCGCTTAGATTCAATTTTCAAGGTTCAGCGCTTTGTCTTTCGACAGCTAGGTTTTTAGAGTGGTTGATTACCTTTCTACTACTACAAGCATACAGCAAAGCCGATGCTCAAATCACGGGGTTTTAGACCCATTTTTATGATAAGCCCCTCAAGCTTTTGACATCCTCCCGCCACTCACCTGAGTACAGGTAGAGTGGGGGATTCCTAAACATCGCTATTTAGGTTTCTGCTTCAAAGCACCTGGCTTCGGAGATTTATGCTCTTCGGCTCTTACGGTTGCTCCACAGACTGACACGGCAAGCCCTGCCGCCAAAATATTCTTACTGGCATTGATATCACGGTCATGGTTAATCCCACACCTAGGACATTCCCACTCTCTAATATTCAATGGCAGTTTATCGATAATATGCCCACAGTTTCCGCATCTTTTAGAGCTTGGGAACCAGCGGTCAATTTTAATCAGTTCTCGCCCATACCACTGGCATTTATAGGCAAGTTTTCGCATCAATTCGCCCCAACTAGCATCGCTAATCGACAGAGCAAGTTTATGGTTTTTGACCATATTTTTGATAGCCAAGTCTTCAACTACGATCGTTTGGTTTTCACGAACCAGTTGAGTTGTCAGCTTCTGCAAAAAATCTTTCCTAGCATCGGTTATTTGCGCGTGGACTTGAGCCACTTGCACCCGTGCCTTGTGTCGATTATTACTCCCTTTTTGCTTGCGAGAAAGTGCTTTCTGCACCCGTCTCAACTTCTTGCGGAGTTGTTTAAAATGTTTGGGGTTAGCAATCTTATCCCCGTTACTGGTAGCTATCAGGCTAGTTATCCCTACGTCCAATCCGATAGATTTATCGGATTTTGGCAGTTGGGCAATATTAGTATCTACCAGCAAGGATACAAACCAACGACCACTAGCATCAAGTTTGACGGTAATAGTAGACGGTGTACATCCTTCAGGAATTGGTCTACTCCATTGAATCGGCAAGGCTTCGGTACATTTAGCCAGAAATACTTGTCCGTCTTTCCACCGGAAAGCAGACTTAGTAAATTCCGCACTACCGCCATGATGCTTCTTTTTAAAGTTGGGGTATTTAGCGCGTCCAGCCCAAAAGTTACTGAACGCTTTTTGAAGGTGTCTCAGTCCTTGTTGGAGCGGTACACAACTAACTTCGTTCAGAAACTTAAGATTTTCCTCTTGTTTCCAACTTGTTAGCATGGAGGAACTTTCGTTATACCCGATTCGCTCTTGTCTTTCGTACCAAGCCTCGGTTCGAGCCGCTAAAGCTTTGTTGTACACTAGCCGAACACAGCCAATCGTCCGCCGCAAGAGACTTTCTTGCTTGGATGTGGGGAATACTCGGTAGCGATAGGCTTTTTCCATATTCACATTCTAACATATTATTTGTGAGGTTCATAAAAAAAGTTCGGTAAGTGGGAAACTCAGAGGCTTTAGCCCTGAGAGGGAAACGACGCGGGTGGTTTTAACCACCGTGAATCTTCAATATGTGCTATAATTGAGGAAAGTAAGCACAACCTGGATTTCCAGCGAGTGTCTAAAGGCTTTAAGGCTCACGCCGTTGCGCTCCATAGTTCGCCTAATCCTCAAGAATCTCAGTGTCTTTAGACCTGAGAGTGTCAAAGTGCAAGCCAAAGATTTGTTCGCGAACTCATCCACCCCTACGCGGTTGAGAGCTTCGCTTGTCAATTTACTTGGGGTGGAATCGTCCGCTCATCCCCATTCCTCCCACCGCCAAGCTGAGTACAGCTATGGCGGGGGTCTCCTGGGGGTTTAGATGACTCAATTGACATCTTTCTCAACAGGTAACTCGCCGTGACAACCCAGGCAAAAAAATCCTTCCCAGCCGAAGCAGCATCTTTTCCCTGCTGCGCCGGCAACGCCCGCTTAATGAATCTTTCCGGCCGCCATTTAAGCAGTGCCTGTGAGTGCCAGCCCTTCTGACTCAAGCAACCTCAGAATCACTACGTTGATGTTCCATGCGAAATACATTAGCGTACAAACTAGCCACAATCTGTTTGCCTTCCTGAGTTAACTGTAAGTAGCCGAGAGATTCGCTGATGTGCGGATAAATACCGCTCCAGTAAAACTTCGAGTAGCTTTGCAGCAAGTCGCCCGGATGTCGGCAGCCCAAAACTTTAGTAGCACCGCTTTCTTCCAACTCGTAAAACAGCGCGCCAATTTTCTGTAAATATTGCGGGTTGCTAAGCTGACCTATCAAGTCAGCACCGCGAACTAAACTAGAATAATTAACTGCATCTTCATGAGTGTTGCTATCTAGCACCGAGAAACGAGTCTGTTCTATATTTTCCTTAATTATTTCAGCATTAATTAGCTTGTGGTTCCCAAAGCGCTCATCAATGAAAAGTTTAGCTCTGTCCACTCGGTAAGGAGCTAGGCTGGCTGCTGTTGCACCCGGAGAAAGTGCAATTTTCATGCCATCTTTTCCCGTAGCATACAATCTTTCTGCTTGTTGGTCTTGTCGGCAAACTCCTTTGACATATCCGATATCTTGGCACAGCAAAGATATGATGAAGTGCAGCCAATTTTCGCAGGATACTCCGCCCTTGCGAATGTGTTTTCCCCGCAAGATTTCTTGACCGACTAAGGTAATACAAATCGCGTGTTCTACATTGTGATACAGAGCGTCGCTGCTGGCGATATTTTCTAACGCCATTGCCCCTACCCAGGCAATAATGTCGGCATAATCTGATTTGTATCCTCCGTAAGTGCGACTGTACCCATTCTCAAGTTGTTGAATGAAAGCCTCGATCAGCAGTTCAGTAGAATTAAACATACCCCGTCCTTTTACCTTGAAAACACCTTTAAATAATTGGGATTTTTTTTTACATCCCTCTAATTATATTAAGGGGATTTTCACTCAAAACTCAAAAAATCCTAGCAAGTCAGTCCATGACGGACAGCCTTCCCAGGCGCACTGCATACATTGGTCTGCTGACAATTTTTAGCTCCTCCTGTGAATCGATCAACTTTTGACAATAAATTGCCTATGGAATCTGGTGGAACTGAGATCGATCTTACCGGATTTCCAAATATTCAAGTATACTTCGGAAAATGTATATTCAGGAATCCAAGCTGCGGTTCTCATCTGCGGTCAACTCAATCTATATTTCTGATGATCTGGCAATTTTAGATCGTCAGATGTGATCTCGATCGACCCAATACTGTGATGCAACCCCCCGCTACCGTTGACGCGCCTCTCCCCAAAATTGTGAGGCGATCGACAGTTGGAGGTGGCGAGCGCTGGCTATCACTGCTGTGGCTGCTGTGGCACCGACAGCGGTTAAATTATGCAATCAGCGCCAAAACTCGTTGTTGATGACCGCGAAAACTTTCAGGAACAAGCCAGGGGAAAAAGTTCGATCGCCCCCCCTCATTCCTAATTCCTTGCCAAAGAAGGTCGAGTCATGTACAATATAGAGTCTGGTATCCTCACTTTTCCATAATTTTTGCCAAAATCCCGTCCCCGTAGAGGGGAAGGGACTTTCAGCGCGGATGCCGCCAGCTCACTCTATTATTCAGCAAAAAGCTAGAAATGCCGTAACTCATGCCCACTATTCAGCAACTCATTCGTTCAGCACGGGAACAAACGCAGAAAAAAACCAAATCGCCAGCTCTCAAGAGTTGCCCCCAGCGCCGCGGAGTTTGCACCAGAGTGTACACAACCACCCCGAAAAAACCTAACTCGGCGCTGCGGAAAGTGGCGCGGGTGCGGCTGACCTCTGGATTTGAAGTGACAGCCTACATCCCAGGCATCGGTCACAACTTGCAAGAACACTCGGTAGTAATGATCCGTGGTGGCCGGGTAAAAGATTTGCCGGGAGTTAGATACCACATCATTCGCGGTACATTAGACACGGCCGGGGTGAAAGACCGCAAGCAAGGCCGTTCTAAATACGGGGCTAAGCGTCCCAAAGCGAAGAAATAAAACGGAACTCGCACTTGCTTTCGGGGTTTGGGAGCAAAAATAATTGGCGATCGCCCGTTGATAGCCAGTTAATAGTCGATCGATAGCTAACAAAAACCCCAAACTCAATCATTCAAAATCAAAAATCCCAAATAGAACTATGTCTCGCCGCACAGTTATTCAAAAACGTCCAGTCCCCCCAGATCCCACCTACAACAGCCGGTTGGTGAGCATGATGGTGAGACGGATCATGCAGCACGGCAAAAAATCCGTGGCATCCAGCATCGTCTACGACGCCCTCAAAACCATCCAAGAACGGACAGGAGCCGAACCGTTAGACTTGTTTGAAAAAGCAGTCAAAAACGCTACACCCCTAGTCGAAGTCAAAGCCCGCCGAGTGGGTGGCGCTACCTACCAAGTGCCAATGGAAGTGCGTTCCGATCGCGGAACTACCCTCGCCCTCCGCTGGCTGATCAGATTTGCCAGAGCCAGAACCGGTCGCTCAATGGCCGCCAAGCTGGCCAACGAACTGATGGATGCAGCCAATGAAACAGGCAGTGCCATTCGCAAGCGCGAAGAAACCCACCGTATGGCCGAAGCCAACAAGGCCTTCGCCCACTACCGATACTAATCGCCAAATCGGGTAGGTCAAATTGGACGACTCTGTGGTATGAGAGCATTGGGCGAGAGATTGAACAGTGTAAGTTTTGAGTATTGAGATTGCTTCCCCCGGCGCTGGGCTGCGAGCAATGAAGCAAACTCAACACTCGAAAACTCAAAATTCAAAACTCTCTTAATCCTCCATGTCACATCCTTAATATTTTTGTAAACAAATCTTGCAAAAAATATTAAAATGTAACAATAAGCTCCATATACTTATGTTGTCAGTCCGTCGCGACTACAAAATAGGGTTTCTGTGTAGTATAATTGTATTATAACAGCAGAGAAAACTCAAGGAGGTAGCTGTGGCACGTACCGTCCCGCTAGAAAAAACCCGCAACATCGGCATCGCAGCCCACATAGATGCGGGCAAAACAACGACAACTGAAAGAATTCTGTTCTATTCAGGCATGGTTCACAAAATGGGTGAAGTGCATGAAGGAACAGCAGTCACCGATTGGATGGAGCAAGAGCGGGAGCGGGGAATTACGATTACTGCCGCCGCTATCACCACCAGTTGGAAAGATTACAAAATCAACATCATCGACACTCCCGGACACGTAGACTTCACGATCGAAGTCGAACGCTCCATGCGAGTGCTAGATGGAGTGATCGCAGTATTCTGCTCGGTAGGCGGAGTTCAGCCACAATCGGAAACTGTTTGGCGACAAGCCGATCGGTACAAAGTACCTCGGATTGTGTTCGTCAACAAAATGGATCGGATGGGTGCAAACTTCTACAAAGTCTACGGTCAAATTCGCGATCGAATGAGAGCGAACGCCGTACCCATCCAAATTCCGATCGGCAGCGAAGAAAACTTCCGGGGAATTGTAGACATAGTGCAAATGAAAGCCTATATCTACAACAACGACACCGGCACCGAGATCCTTGAAGTAGAAATCCCCGATGAAGTCAAAGAGCTAGCCGCCGAATACCGCACCAAGCTGATCGAGTCCGTAGCAGAAACCAGCGACGCCCTCACCGAGAAATACCTTGAAGGCCAAGAGTTGACGGAAGACGAAATTCGCACCGCCCTACGCCACGGTACGGTCGAAGGCACGATCGTCCCCATGCTGTGCGGTTCGGCCTTCAAAAACAAAGGCGTTCAGTTGTTGTTGGATGCAGTCATCGACTATCTGCCTTCGCCCTTGGAGGTTCCTGCAATTCAAGGACTCCTGCCCAACGGCGACACAGCAGATCGACACGCAGACGACAGCGCCCCCCTGTCAGCCTTGGCCTTCAAAATCATGGCAGACCCCTACGGTCGCCTGACCTTTGTTCGGGTCTACTCCGGTATCCTCAAAAAAGGTACTTACGTCCTCAACTCCACCAAAGACAAAAAAGAGCGGGTTTCTCGCCTAATTGTGCTCAAAGCGGACGATCGGATAGAAGTAGACGAACTCCGGGCCGGAGACTTGGGAGCAGTTTTGGGTCTGAAAGACACCTTCACAGGGGACACCCTCTGCGACGAAACAGCACCAGTGATTCTGGAATCCCTGTTTATTCCAGAGCCAGTCATCTCGGTGGCGGTGGAACCCAAAACCAAACAAGACATGGAGAAGCTCTCCAAAGCCCTCCAGTCCCTCTCGGAAGAAGACCCGACTTTTCGAGTCAACGTTGACCCGGAAACCAACCAGACAATCATCGCCGGCATGGGCGAACTTCACCTAGAAATCCTCGTAGACAGAATGCTGCGGGAATTCAAAGTAGAAGCCAACGTCGGTCAGCCACAAGTAGCCTACCGCGAAACAATTCGCAAAGCCGTCCGCGCCGAAGGTAAATTTATCCGCCAAAGCGGCGGTAAAGGTCAGTACGGTCACGTCGTGATCGAACTCGAACCAACAGAAGTAGGAACAGGCTTTGAATTTGTCTCCAAAATTGTCGGCGGCACAGTACCCAAAGAGTACATCAGCCCGGCAGGACAAGGGATGAAAGAAGCCTGCGAATCAGGTATTCTAGCAGGATATCCCGTGATTGACCTTAGAGCTACTATGGTAGACGGGTCTTTCCACGATGTAGACTCCTCAGAAATGGCATTTAAGATCGCCGGCTCAATGGCGATCAAAGAAGCCGTGATGAAGGCAACGCCTGTGCTGCTAGAGCCTATGATGAAAGTAGAGGTGGAAGTTCCCGAAGATTATATCGGGAACGTCATCGGCGACCTCAACTCTCGTCGGGGTCATATTGAGGGTCAAGAGACGGATCAGGGAATTGCCAAAGTTTCTGTAAAAGTTCCACTCGCAGAAATGTTTGGTTACGCTACCGACATCCGCTCGAAAACCCAAGGTAGAGGCATCTTCACAATGGAATTCAGCCATTACGAAGAAGTGCCGCGAAATGTGGCTGAAGCCATCATCGCTAAGAACAAAGGGAACTAATGATTTTAGATTTTAGATTTTGGATTTTGGATTGAATCCAAAATCGAGAATCTAAAATCTCAAGTCTAAAATCGCTAAAAAAAACAAGGAACAGATCGAGAATGGCACGCGCAAAATTTGAACGGAATAAACCCCACGTAAACATCGGCACCATCGGTCACGTTGACCACGGCAAAACAACTTTGACCGCCGCGATTACGATGACTCTTTCTGCACTAGGTCAGGCCAAGGGTAAGAAGTATGATGAAATCGATGCTGCGCCTGAAGAAAAAGCGCGGGGTATTACGATTAATACGGCTCACGTTGAGTACGAAACCACAGCTCGGCACTATGCCCACGTTGATTGCCCCGGACACGCTGACTATGTGAAAAACATGATCACCGGTGCGGCTCAAATGGACGGTGGCATCTTAGTTGTGTCAGCGGCAGACGGCCCCATGCCTCAAACTCGCGAACACATCCTGCTAGCCAAGCAAGTTGGCGTTCCTAGCTTGGTTGTTTTCTTGAACAAGGAAGACATGGTAGATGACGCAGAACTTTTGGAATTGGTGGAACTGGAAGTTCGGGAACTCCTGAGCTCTTACGATTTTCCTGGCGATGATATCCCCATCGTGACTGGTTCGGGATTGAAAGCTCTCGAAGCGATGGCTGCCAATCCCAAGGCTGTAAAGGGCGAGGATCCCTGGATTGACAAAATTTACGCACTGATGGAAGCCGTGGATAGTTATATCCCCACTCCAGAACGTGAAATTGACAAACCCTTCTTGATGGCAGTAGAAGACGTATTCTCGATTACTGGTCGGGGTACTGTTGCTACTGGCCGGATTGAACGTGGGAAAGTCAAGGTCGGCGAAAGCGTCGAATTGGTTGGTCTGAAGGACACTCGCAGCACTACGGTGACTGGTGTGGAAATGTTCACAAAATCTCTGGAGGAAGGCTTGGCCGGCGACAACGTGGGCTTACTGCTGCGGGGGATTTTAAAGGCGGATATTGAACGGGGGATGGTGATTGCCAAGCCGAAGAGCATTTTGCCTCACACTCAGTTTGAATCTGAAGTGTACATCCTGAAGAAAGAAGAAGGCGGCCGGCACACACCCTTTTTCTCTGGCTATCGCCCTCAATTCTACGTCCGTACCACCGACGTGACCGGCACGATCGCAGCGTTCACGGCTGACGACGGTACTGAAGTTGAAATGGTGATGCCCGGTGACCGGATTAAAATGACTGTTGAGCTGATTCACCCGATCGCGATCGAACAAGGAATGCGCTTCGCCATCCGCGAAGGCGGACGCACCGTCGGCGCAGGCGTTGTTTCCAAAATCCTCAAGTAGGACTACGCTCACAGCCTAGATAGCAGAAAAGTCGCCAAATGTCAATAGGCTTTTCTGCTATTTAGTCATCAGTCATCAGTCATCAGTCAGCAGTCATCAGTCATCAGTCAGCAGTCATCAGTCATCAGTCAGCGGTTAGTAGTTAACGATTAAATAGTGAATAACTAATGACTAATAACTAATGACTAATAACTAATGACTAATAACTAATGACTAATAACTAATGACTAATAACTAATGACTAAAAATAAACTGAACCTAGAAAATTAAAGAAACAAAAATGGCAGCTATCCCACAACAAAAAATTCGCATTCGCCTCAAAGCTTTCGATCGCCGCATTCTAGACGCATCTTGTGAAAAGATTGTAGATACAGCAAATCGGACAGCCGCTACTGCGATCGGCCCGATTCCTTTGCCCACAAAACGGCGGATTTACTGTTTGCTGCGATCGCCCCACGTAGACAAAGATTCTCGCGAACACTTTGAAACCCGCACGCACCGCCGCATCATCGACATTCACCAGCCTTCTGCTAAAACAATTGACGCTTTGATGAAACTGGATTTGCCCGCCGGCGTAGATATCGAAGTTAAGTTGTAGATTGACTCATCGAAAACTCGGAAAGAAGGAACAATGGAAAAATACATTGTTCCTTTTTTTTCATTCCCGGACGCAAGGATACTCAGAAACCGGGTTGTTTACGAAAATTCTGAGTTGTAGCCAACAGATTAGGTAAAAAACCCGGTTTCTTTGGTATGAGTGCGTCCACGACTGTTTTTGATGAAAATTTGGGCGATCGAGTAGCAAAAACAAATGGGGGCAAAAGCAGATAAACCCCACTTGTGGAAGCCAGATATAGCCCAGTTTGTTTAAGCCCTACTAGACATTGACAAAATAGTTGGCGCTGAGGTTGAGGTTGGTGGAACCTTGAACGATCGCAATCAGTTCGGGGCGACTTTCATTCAGGAAGATGGCTGTACCCGCAGCTAAACCTGCTGGTGAGGCTCCTAGACTATATCTTGACTTGGAGCCAGACAGTTGGATCGAGTCCTCCAAGGCATTGAAGTCCGTAATTAAAGCATAATCGTTGATGCCGGAGGTGCTGATGTTATCATCGTTGTAGAAGACTCCCTGAGTAGCGCCTAGCACAAAGCGATCGCGCCCAGCACCACCAGTCAAGCGATCGATTTCGCCAGCACCTCTTCCTGCTGCTGCATCTGCGCCTGTCAGCACGTCGTCACCTTCATCACCAAAGACGCGATCGCTGCCAATACCACCAAAGACTGAATCATTACCGCGTCCACCGTAAAGGGTATCGTTGCTGCTATCCCCAAAGAGAGCATCGTTACCGTCGCCACCCGTAATGTAGTCATTTCCTGCACCACCACGAATGTTGTCATTAGCTGTGCCACCTGCCAGGTTATCGTTGTTGAGAGTACCCGACAGGTTGAGGGCAACAAAACCTTTATTATTTTTGGTGCTGGCATCATTCTCCCCAGTATATCCCGCGTTGACCACGGTATTCAGATTGAGGAGAGAGCCATTTTGCTGGCTGAAACTGCTGCCTTGCAGCAATTCTGTAAAGAGGTTAGTACCATAAGTATGGTCGCCACCTAAAAAGTTTTTAGGAATGATTGAGTTTCCAGGCTGCCACCAATCTTTCTTATTGGCGTAAATATCTTGAGTACCTAAGCGATCGTTGTAACCCAAAACTATACTGGTATGGATTGCCACAACCCGATTAGCGTCAGTGGGATCGAGGCGATCGGCTGCACCCTTACCCTCAAATGCCGGGCCTGCCGGATCGAGTCCCACAATTTGGTTAATCGCTTTTCCGCTAGATTGACTATAGGCTCTGCCTGCAAATCCAGCAACGTGCGCCCCCAAGCTGTGTCCTATTAAGGTCGTGAAGTTAGGATCGACACCGCTATTTTTCAAGTAAGCAGATAGCTGATTGCCAACATCGCGTGTTTTGTCGGCAGAAGGGAAATACAAGACATTACCAGCATCCTTTTCCCAGTCAACCACGACGATATTCGCGTTAGACTCTCGCTGGCGTATAGTTTGAGCTTGGTCGGCCAGCCAATCCCCTGGCTTGTAACCGTTGCCTGCATTTCCGCCGCTATTTCGCCAGCCGTGAATAAGTACATAAGTAGTTGGTGCTTCAGGATTGATCCGTGCGGAACGGTCGATCGAACCATTACCCCAAATATTAAAACTGACTCCAGAAGCGCCACTGGCATTAGAAGACATTGACCCAAAAGTGTTCATTGTAGTGTTCATCGTCATGCTTCCAATACTCATATTGGAAGACTGATTGAGGAATAAACTGCCGTTCATCCCCGGCAGATTCAAAGAAGGATTGAGGGATAGATTATTATTCATGTTTCCCAATATGGGAAACATAGTGTTTGATGAGGAAGTAATGTTAGAGTTAGAAATGGAAATTGCCATTGGTTTTTCCTTATTATGTGAAAATTTTCGATGAATTAAGTTAATTGACTTTGCTGACTTTTGATCTGTCAGATTTTTTTCCATTGAAGGTGCGCTAGCAAATGACATAACGCACCCATAAGCTATACAAGGTGATTCATCAGTGCTGCTTTCGAGAAGCCAGCCAAGCCACACCGAATACTGCCAGTGGAATAGCAGCAACAGCGAGAACAGGTGCTACGGCCACAGCAGTAACAGTTGTACCAGCGCTAGCAATCGTTACTGCACCAATACCACCTGTAGTGGTTGCTAGTGTTCCGGCTCCTGCTGTTGCAGCACCAAGTATGCCTGCTTTTGTCGCAAGTGCTGTACCGCCAAGAGTCGCTAATCCTGCGATCGCAGATCCATTACTGTTCATAACGCTCAGTCTCCCGTAAAAATTTACTTGCTTTCCATTACAACATTGGCGTTAACCCATGTGTGGGATAGAATTAGGACAATTTCAGTTACTATAAAAATTCTGAAATTATCCTTGACAGTTAAACTTTTAAGTAATATGCAAACTCTCAAAGCTTCTCTGAAGGGATTGGAAAAGATTACAGAAGCCGTGGAGAAATACCAAAAGGCAACAGGTTGGCCTTTAGATGATCCGCGATGGGCTGAAGAAGCCAGTCAATTCCTACCCGAACAAAGAACCACCAAAGGCACATTAGTGCCAGGAACCGTTTCAACTGGGCCTTGGAAGAACTTCAGGACTAGCAAAAAGCCCATTAAAGCTTATTATTTCAAAGCTTTTTGCCAGATGCTAAAGTTGGACTGGGAAGAAGTTGTCGATAATAATCCATCTCAGTCAACCACTCTGGCTGTATCTTCAACCCAAGACTGGGGAGATGCCCGCATTGTCTCCTATTGCTACGGGCGCACTCAGAAACTACGTACATTAGAAAAATGGATAGAGGACAAATGTCAATTAATTTTGCTGCTGGGTGAAGGAGGTATAGGTAAAACTACTCTCTCGATCGAATTAGCCAAAAAAATTCAAAATAATTTTGACTATATAATCTGGCGAAGTCTTGAAGCATCTCCATCAGTAGAAAAAATCATAACTGATGCAATCCAATTATTTTCTAATCAACAAGACACTACACTACCAGAGACTTTAGAGGATAAAATAACCAGACTGATTCATTATTTAGAATCTTCACGCTGTTTGATTGTACTGGATAATGCAGAGTCAATTCTTCAAACTGGTAATCATATCGGTCAATATCGGGAAGGCTATCAAGGCTATGGTGATTTGCTCAAACGAATAGCTCAATCATCTCATCGAAGCTGTTTGCTAATCACCAGTCGAGAGAAACCAGAAGCAACTGACTTAATGGCGAGAAAAAATCCCAGAATACAATCATTAGAGTTAGATGGTTTAAAGGTAGAAGATGGTCGAAAACTTTTTACAACCTTTGGAGATTTTTTTGGCTCTGAAGATGATTGGAATTTAGTTATTGAACACTATACAGGTAATCCTTTTGCATTGGAAGTTGCGGCAAAAGAAATACAAGATTCCTTAAGCGGAAATTTATCTATTTTAGTTCAAAATTATTTTCAAGCTGGTTTATTAATTTTTAATGAAATTAACGATTTATTAGAGCGTCAGTTTGACCGTCTCTCTCTCTCAGAACAAATGATTATGTACTGGCTCGCGATTAATTATGAGCCAGTGTTAGATAAAGAACTACAAGAAGATATTTTTTCAAGGGAATTTCAAGGAAAAATACTTCAATCTCTAGCATCTTTGAAACGGCGATCGCTCATCAAAAATACCCCATTGGGATATACACAGCTACCCGTATTGAGAGAATACATTATCAATCGACTAATAGATGAACTTTGCCAAGAAATTAAGACTGAGCAAATAGAACGTTTGAACAGCTACTCTCTCTGCAAAGCAACATCCAAAGACTATATTAGAGAAACTCAAGTTCGCCAAATTATCACACCAATGCTGTCAAGATTGCTTCATGAACTTGGCGGGAAAAGAAATGTCGAAAATAAACTTAAACAAATTCTCTCAAATTGCCAACAACAATCGCCTCAAGCGCCTGGATATTTAGGAGGTAATATTCTCAACATCTTGTGCGAGCTAGAAACCGATTTGACAAACTATGATTTTTCTAATTTAACTATTTCCCAAGCCTATCTGCATGGAGTTAATTTACATCAGGTTAATTTTGCCAACTCTGACTTATCTAAATCGGTTTTTTCTGAACCATTAGGCAGCATTCTATCAGTAGCCTTTAGTTCTGATGGTAAATTTTGGGCAACAGGTGATGCAGATAAAAATATTTATATTTGGCGAGTAGCAGACGGTCAACTCCTCACTACTTGTGTAGGTCATACTAATTGGGTAAGGTCTGTTGTCTTTCATCCCCAAAAACAAATTTTAGCTAGTGCGAGTGACGATCGCACCATTAAGTTATGGAATATTAATACAGGTCAATGTCTTGCCACATTACAGGGACACACCGATCGAGTTTGGTCAGTAGCCTTCAGTCATGACGGTAAGATATTGGCTAGTGCTAGTGATAATGCCGATCGCACCGTAAGATTGTGGGATGTGGATGATGTTGACTCTCCTCAATTTCTGCGAATTCTACCACATAGTTGCTGGGTAGTCAAAGTTGCTTTCAACGCTCAAGGGACAGTTTTAGCCAGTGGGAGTGCAGATCGAACTGTAAAATTATGGGATGTTCAGACAGGTGAATGTCACACCACCTGGCAAAAGGTTGAGTATAAGGTTCGCTCAATAGACTTTAGTCCTGATGGTAAAAGTCTAGCAATTGGTACAGATGATGAACTTGTCTGGTTGTTGGATATTGATAATGGTGAATGCCTCAACACTTTTCGTGGACATGATGGAAGAGTGTGGTCAGTTGCTTTTAGTCCTGACGGTCAAACTCTGGCTAGTGGCGACCATCTAACTGTCAAGTTATGGAATATTGAAAATGGTGAATTATTACTTACTTTACCAGAAATCGATCGCCGAGTGCGAGCTATAGCTTTTAGTCCTGATGGTGAAACTCTCATTAGTGGTAGTGACGATCAAAGTATCAGATCGTGGGATGTCCGCAAAGGTGAATCTTTGAAAACTATATATGGCTATACTCAACGAGTGTGGTCAGTCGCTTTTTCACCTGATGGGAAAACTTTGGTTAGTGGGAGTGACGATCGCACAATTAAGCTGTGGGATATTGAGACAGGTAAGGGCAAAATTTTGGGTATAGCTAAAAAGCGCGTACAGTCAGTTGCTTTCCATCCTCAAGGAACAAAAATAGCCAGTGGTGGTAATGATGGTAGGGTTCAATTATGGGATATTGGTACTCGTGAATGTTTAATTTTACCAGAGAAACACAGAGATTGGATTTGGTTAGTTGCTTTCTACGATGAAGGAACAAAACTGATTAGTGTTGGGGACGATCGCGCTATCAAATTATGGGACTTTAAGACAGGTCAATGCTTGAAAAATTTAAAGGATTATCCAGATTGGATTTGGTCAATTGCGATGAGTCCTGATGCTGAAAATTTAGTGATTGGCAGTGATGCTAAAACGTTACATTTATGGAATATTGAAACACAACAGCTAACAAATTTAGGAGAACATAACAATCGGGTGCGTTCAGTTGCTTGGAGTCCTAATGGTAAAACTATAGCTAGTGGCAGTGATGACCTCACCATCAAACTATGGGACGTTAGCACAGGTAAATGCCTGCATAGTTTACAAGAACATACCGATCTAATTAGATCGGTTGCTTTTAGTCCTAATAGCCAAATTGTAGCCAGTGGCAGTGATGACCTCACCATCAAATTATGGGATGTACAAAGTGGTCATTGCATCCAAACTTTAACAGGACATATAAATACAGTTCGCTCTGTTGCTTTTAGTGCTGATGGATTAATGCTGGCAAGTGGCAGTGAAGATGAGACAATTAAACTGTGGAATATTCAAACAGGTGTCTGTATTAAAACACTAAAAGCTGAACGACTTTATGAAGGAATGAATATTACAAGTGTGAAAGGGATTACTAACGATCGGAAAGACACGCTGAAAGTATTAGGCGCAGTAGGAAATTAGCGATATGTTGAGGTTAATAGGCAAACCTACTCTATTTTAATCCTTAAACCTACGTTGCTCCGGCGGTCAACCCAAATTGTGCAGAATCCTGATGTAGAAGCACGTCTCGCAACTTCTAAAGTCACCCCCAAACGCTTGACATCCTTTCTGGTCACAGCCGGATCTGGTCACAGCCGGAGACAAGTAACGTTCAGCGCAATTATGGTGGCACTTCCGGCTGGCCGAGGAAATACCACCATTGAGCGACTTTGTTCTGGAGAAATCGCCCGAACTTATTCCAGGCTTCTACTAATGATCGCTCACTTCTATTTAACGAGCGATCGGAACTTTTGGCACGCTATATATAGCGTGCTTGCGTAAGTCCTATAGATCCCCTTATGGAGGAAGCCGATCGCCGGTGACGGATGTTTTCAAGCTGACAGCACTAGGTATACTTGCATTTAACCGAATTTTCGTTCGATCGCCCCTCACCCCGCCCAGAATTACTCAAATCAGTTAAAGTAAGAAAAATCAGCGCAAGTACCCTCACATTCGAGCGACAATGGCATCCTCTTCCTCTGTAGCAGTTCGCGAACTCCCCCTATTTCCGTTGCCGGAAGTGGTTCTATTTCCCGGTAGACCGCTCCCGCTGCAAATCTTCGAGTTTCGCTATCGAATCATGATGAATACGATTCTGGAGAGCGATCGCCGTTTTGGTGTACTCATGTGGGACCCCGACCAAAATAAAGTCTCCGCCGTCGGCTGCTGCGCCGAAGTAATTCACTGTCAGCGACTCCCCGACGATCGCATGAAAATTATGACTATCGGACAGCAACGGTTCCGGGTGCTCGACGCAGTGAGGGAAAAACCCTATTTAGTCGGTTTAGTAGAATGGATTGAAGACGAACCGCCGCAAAAAGACCTCAGATCTTTAAGCCGAGATGTCGAACAACTGCTTCGAGATGTAGTTCGCCTCTCTAGCAAATTGATGGATCAGGCGATCGACTTACCAGAAGATATTCCCAGTTTGCCTACAGAGTTGTCCTATTGGGTAGCCAGCTACCTTTACGGCGCGGCGACAGAACAGCAAATACTTTTAGAATTGCAAGATACTGCTGCTAGATTGGAACGCGAAACAGAAATTTTGACTTCGACTCGCAATCACTTGGCAGCTCGGACTGTACTTAAAGATACACTCCAGTAGTCATCCTCTCGTTACTAAGCTGAGGCGCATCTAAATTTTACAGTCAAGTTTAATCAAATTTTTGTGGGGTGTCCCGCCCGCCCGAAAAATACAATTTAGATGCCCGACAGCTTGTGATTCAGGAGTAAGTTTATGTTAGAAAATCTCGAGGGACCGAAACCATAGGCAGTGCAGTTAGAGGCGGTCAACTGCCGCCTCTTTCAAATTGGCACAAGCGAGACAAATATGACTTAGGAAAGCTGCTTGCAAAGAAGCCTCTTTTAAGTTGGTTTCATGAAAATTTCTTGCCCCGGCTGCCGATCGCTTCAGAAGTTCATCAGCATTCATCTTCCTAGGCTCATGAGTTTTACTGAAAATTACACTACTGACAGTACACTGTAGCAACCAAAGATTTTTAAAGTTTCAGTGTGGATTTTTAACTCTTCTAGTGCCTCACGAACTAATGCTTGGCAAGCGTCGGTTTCAATGTCCATAAAGAAAAGATATTCTCCGAGCGATCGCTTAGTCGGTCTAGATTCAATGCGACTTAAATTAATACCCCGACTGGCAAATACTTGCAAAGGTTTTACCAGCGCTCCCGGCATATTGGCGGGCACGCTAAAAGCTAGCGACGTGTGAGTACAATTAGATGGCTCAGCATCGAGGCTCAAGCTGGCGGCCGATTTAGATGAGCGATCGGATTCTCCGGCATTTCCAAGTTCTTCAACACCCCTGCCAAGTATCCAAAATCGAGTGTAATTGTCGGGATAATCATTAATCGGGTGAGCTAACACTGGCAAATTGTAAAGTTGAGCTGCTCTGGGCGCAGAAATCACCGCTATACTTCTATCATCCAGGTACTGCAATGCTTCGGTAGTTGAATTTGCCGGAATCAACTGAGCCGATGGGATAAACTTCCCCAACCACAACTGACACTGAGCAAGGGCTTGCGGGTGAGAGTAAACTTTTTGAATCTCGTTAAAACCTTGAGCTTTTGATACTAGGGCGTGGGAAATCGGTAACACTAAGGCGTGTTGAATGCGGAGCCGATCGAGTCGCCACAACGTATCTAGCGTCACCGTCACGCTACCTTCGATCGAATTTTCCACCGGCACAACTGCATAGTCAACCTGTCCGCAGGCAGATGCCTCTAGCGCCTGGGAAATGGTTGAATAAGGACAGAGGGTGCATTCGGAGTTAGTTTCTTCGCTCAACCACTTGAGATAAGCCAGAGCGGCTGTTTCTGCATTAGTACCAACAGGGCCCAGATGTGCGATCCTCTTCGAGGGCTTCGCTAACGAAATTTTCATAATTTGACAATTTTACGTTACAACTCTTTGCTTAACTCCGATCGACGGGCAAGTATCATGGGGAAATTACTGATTTCTCGAAAGCTTTTCTCCGTTATTTCTCGGATGACATTGCTCGCCGCCTGACCTATGTCACCCAATCAGGGCGAAACTTTATTAAGATATTCTGACGAATCCTATATTTTGACATCCTCTCATGTATATCCGGTTTAATGCTTCCCAATCCGTTGAGATAGCCGTACCAGAGGAACGGGTTCCCATTCAACATTATCTGCGTCAGCCCCGGCGACTTGTGAACGCCCTAGTCGATCGAAGTCGCACTGAGCAGCTAAGTGATGAATGTTTTCGGCTAAAAATGCGGCCGTTAGAATTTATGATGCTGAGCATTCAACCCACAGTAGACATGAGGGTGTGGGCGCAGTCGGACGGCACAATCAATTTGGAGTCTGTCGCCTGCGAAATTCGGGGCGTGGATTACATTAACGATCGCTTTGCTCTCAATCTCAAAGGGCAGTTGTCACCGCATCAAAGCGGGGGGACAACTTATCTCAAGGGAAAAGCGGATTTGGAAGTGGGAGTAGAGATGCCGCCACTTTTTTGGCTGACACCCAAACCGATTTTAGAAGCAACGGGCAACGGTTTGCTCAAGAGTGTACTGCTGACTATCAAACAGCGATTGATGTACCAGTTACTCTTAGATTACCGTCAGTGGGCCGGCAACGAAACAGAGGTATTTGTGAGCGATCGCCCCCCAATATTATCTGTAGAAGGGCAAGTCTGATAGTTGAGTTGCGAGTTAGGAGTTATATCCATTCCGGTTGCACTCAGCAATGATTGTTAACAGTTGACGGTTGACGGTTGACGGTTGACGGTTGACGGTTGACGGTTGACGGTTGACGGTTGACGGTTGACGGTTGACAGTTGACGGTTGACAGTTGACGGTTGACAGTTGACGGTTGACAGTTGACGGTTGACGGTTGACGGTTGACGGTTGACGGTTGACAGTTGACGGTTGACGGTTGACGGTTGACAGTTGACGGTTGACAGTTGACGGTTGACGGTTGACAGTTGACGGTTGACGGTTGACGGTTGACAGTTGACGGTTGACGGTTGACAGTGAGTCGAATATTTTATCAAAGAAGTGAAAATTGCTCTGATCTAGCAGAAGCCCCGGCGGACATGATATTAATGATTGCTTCCACCCTTAATAGTTAAGCATCTTGACTCCTGACTCCTGACTCCTGACTCCTGCTATATTTGGTTGCCACTTGACTCGACTTTACGCCCGACGATGAAGCGCGGATTTGAGCTTATGAGTTTTTAACTAAGCAATAAAACTCATAACTTTTGACAAGAGGTGTTTCTGGAAGCTTGCCTGTTTGAGCTTGCTCATAGGAATAGCAGCCACTCAATCAAAATCGGTTTGAGTTAACGCCCCTACTTCATCGTCATGGATGATGGCCAGATTCACAGGTAAAGCAGTTCGCCTTTCTTTTGGAGGTTCGTACATTTTGGCGGGGGGCGATGGTTTCAGTGGCATCTTTACTTGGCCCGGTTCGAGATTCGTCACGCCCACCCGAATCCGAATTTTGGGGCCGGAATTGCCCAAACGAATCGTCATCCCATCGGCCACTGACACCTGAGCGATCGGGCGATCGTCTACATAAGTGCCATTAGCACCAAAATTAATAATTTCCCAGCCTGAAGGATGATTCCACAGCTCCACATGGTGGCGGGAAACGACAGCGCTGTAAATAATCACATCATTGTCGTTCGATCGACCGATCCGAACCACCGATTCGGATTCAAAACACCAACTTTGAACAGGCACGGACTGGATAGGATGCAGGAGGGTTAAGGTAATCACTGATGTTATCAACATATAGCAATAAATCTAACTCGATACCTGAGAGTAACCCCTAGTCGGAGTAAATCGAAATAAATCACAATATTCCACTAAAGTTCACTTTTTCGACTCCTCTGTAGTCGCTTCCTTCAGCTTGTGGGACGAGCCACGGCCAAATAGAGCGTAGTGAAGTAGGAATCTTGAGGCAGTTTACCCAAGCCTCGTACAATCTTTCGTGGTAGTCGCGCTGACACCGTTCTAGTTTGATTGTACAGCCAAAGCATTACTGCGTCTAGCTTTTCAGATTAAGCGTAGCCTCCCGGAGGTTACGCTTGATTGCTTTTAACGCCAGATGACGATCGGGATTCAAGCCACTACGCAGCTCTGTACCCATCAACAGTTGCGACTAATGCAGCACCATTTTGATAGCCATCAAATTCAAGTGGAGTTGAGGGGAATTTGCATCCTCTCCAAACTCGATCGCCCCACGGGGTAAGGCGACTTGTATTCATGGGGCTAACGCGAGTTGTTAAGATTGCATAATCTCGATCGGCAATTCGTTTCACTTGTTCATAGATTTTGCCTTTCAACCAGTAATACCAATTTAATAGGTCGTTGCACATATCCCGATCCCCCTAAATCCCCCGCACCCTTGGGAGTAGGGTGTGAGTAGGGGTTGACTTTGAATTCTTGCTCCCCCTTTTTAAGGGGGCTGGGGGGATCGGGATATGTGCAGCCTCATAAAAAATTGGTATAAGCACGTTTCTGATTTGAGCGTCTTGAATACTTCTCGCGTTTGGGTCGCAAACTTCCAAGGTATTCAAAACTAATTACATCAGACCGCCAATGATTTGCCAACTCAACAAGTTCACGAGATACAGCCCTAGAATATTCAATCTCTCTAGCAGATAGAGAGTCCCATGCTGTTTTAGCGAATCCACGGGAAATAATCCCTGTGGAGCCCATTTTGATTGCAATCTTTCCTAAATCCCGCTTCCTAGGAGCTACATGACGCGAATCGGGAAGGAATTACGAATTAGGAATTACGAATTACTCCAAAAAGCAACTCGTAATTCGTAACTCCTAACTCCTAATTTCTAATCGATCATTTCTCATTTATAATTCCTCCAAAAAAACAACTCGGAATTCGGAATTTATAATTCCTAATTTTTCCAAAAAACAACTCGGAATTCGGAATTTATAATTCCTCCAAAAAAACCACTCGGAATTCGGAATTTATAACTCCTAATTTTTCCAAAAAACAACTCGGAATTCGGAATTCGTAATTTATAATTCCTCCAAAAAAACCACTCGGAATTCGGAATTTCTAACTCCTAATTTTTCCAAAAAACAACTCGGAATTCGGAATTTCTCCAAAAAACCACTCGGAATTCGGAATTCGTAATTCTTAATTCGTAATTTCTCCAAAAAACCACTCGGAATTCGGAATTCGTAATTTTCTCCAAAAAACAACTCGGAATTCGGAATTCGTAATTTTTCCCAAAAACCACTCGGAATTCGGAATTTCTAATTCCTAACTCCTAATTTCTCCCAAAAACCACTCGGAATTCGGAATTCGTAATTTCTCCCAAAAACCACTCGGAATTCGGAATTTCTAATTCCTAACTCCTCCAAAAAACCACTCGGAATTCGGAATTCGGAATTCGTAATTTCTCCAAAAAACCACTCGGAATTCGGAATTTCTAATTTCTCCAAAAAACCACTCGGAATTCGGAATTTCTAATTCCTAATTCCTCCAAAAAACCACTCGTAATTCGGAATTCGTAATTTCTAATTCGGAATTTCTAATTGCTCCAAAAAACAACTCGTAATTCGTAATTCCTAATTCGTAATTCGTAATTCGTAATTTCTCCAAAAAACAAGACGTTTTAGGATCTTTCGACCAATGATGTTTCCTGGATTACTACAATGATACTCCTATGCACTCCGATTCGTCAATAGTATTTTCCGGTTTGTCTTCAGCATTCACCTTTTCTTTAAGAATGGGGTCTTTATATCTACGAAGAAAATACAGGCGACTACTAAAGCAGTGCATGATTGTCATAAAATCTTGCATTAATTCCGCAGGAGGTGACAATTCTGTTTTCCCTAGAACCGTTATTTTGCAACCATTCTGGGTGCAATACCATTCGACAAAATCAAAACCAAATCGACACAAGCGATCTTTGTGAGCGATAACGATTTCAGAAACTTCGCCGCGTCCCACTCGTTCCATCAGGTTTAGAAACTTTTTCCTCTTGAAGTTCATACCAGAACCAATCTCTTGGATAGATTCACCCAGCCTGACCTTCTGAAGCGCGGCGACTTGAGTTTCTAGGTCAACCTTTTGTGAGTGGGTTGAAACCCTAGAGTAGATTACGATATGTTCATTCACCACTGTAGAACCCAGTCCAGTTAGGCTGGATTCTAAGTAGCGCCTGTGTCCACCCTTGGAGCGAATGAACTCAACTTTCCCGGCGTCAGCCCAATCCGCCAAAGTCTTAGGATGATAGCCGTATTTTTTTTGCACTTGAAATGGAGAAAGATAAGTCATTGGATTTAAGTTACTGTAGAGACTTGCTCCAATATACTCCAATATTTCCGTTTCTAGTAATTAGACAAGAAGTCAAGTTTCTCAAACGCCTGTATAACTGGGGGGTGAATCCTCAGACGGCGGGGGTGTCAACCGTTGTTGTGTAAATTTTAAGTTTTTTCCTGTATCTGTCTACAGAGATTCTCTCAAGCAAAACCTACGTATTGTAAAACTTCATTAAGATTGTAAGCATCAATAGACAATGGTAGTATCATATAGTCAGAAGGGTCGATTGATTAACGCCGATGTTAACGGGTCTTACAATATTTTGAGAAAAGCAATCCCAAATGCCTTGTGCAATGGGATAGAGAGCTGCGTAGTTCAGCTTTAGAAGGGTCAATCCGCTCGAAGTAAAAAAGAAAGGGGAGGGACTTCATGCCTCCCACGGCACTGTAATAAATGACTATACTTTTACAAGCTATTACGCCAACTGTTGACACCCAAGACAGCGAGTTAATAGTCTTCGGAAGAATAATATAGCCTGTTGTCTGTCTCCGTTAACTCCTCCTCTTCCCTAGAAGTGCCAGTTTCTTTTTGGTCTGGAACCGGAATCGTGCTAATCTGAGCGGCCCCTGGGGGAGCATGAATTGCCTGAGCATCAGGAGGCTTGACCCTAATTTTGGCTAACTGGGCTGAGGACTGATTCGGGTCAACGTTGATTTGAATGATCGGGCCCGAATGAGCCAAGTGAACGATCAGACCGTCCACAACCGGAACCTTAGCGATCGGTTTACCATCGAGGTAAGTGCCATTCACACCTAAATTGATCAGTTCCCAAGTTAGGCCGGTGCGCCGCAATTCCATGTGACGGCGAGAAACCACCGCGCTGAAAAGAACCACCTGGTTTTCGGTCGATCGCCCGATCCGGATGACCTGTTCGTCTTCAAAGCTCCAACTGCGAACAGGTATAGACTGGAGTGGATGTAGCAAGGTCAGCTTAATCACATTGGCTGCATTGAGTTGTGGTAGAGCACATCAAGATGCGATTTTAGATTTTCGACTTTCGATCGCCCAATCCAAACTCGATCTAAGAGAGTTGAAATAGAAAAGTAACCAGGTCTCCTTTGCCGAGAGAGATGCGGTCTCCCCCTCGCAACCGGTGTCGATTTCCCTTTGGCAGTGGAGTATTGTTGACGTAAGTGCCGTTGGAACTGCCAACATCTTCTAGGTAACAAGCATCTCCCTCCACTCGGAGATTGGCGTGTACCCGAGAAACTATCTCTGAATTAGCCAATCCAGAAACGTCAATATCCGGTGGCACTAAGTCATTCGGCTTGCCTATGTGAATCACAGACAGATTGTGAGGTAATTCGATCGGCGTATTTGTCTGAACGTGTATCAGCCGCGCCGACTGCTGTTGCAGTTGAGTTTTTGCCACACCCACAGCAGGTTGGCTAGCCACTGGGGGAGAGGTATTGACTGCTGTTGCCACCGCTTCTGTGGTAACAGGAACTGGTGGCGACAGTGGCGGCTGTGGAAGTGGCGGTTCGGGAAGAGTAGGAATGCTAAGGGGAGTTTTTGCCAAATTCGGCTCGAAATTTGCAGTAACTAGAGGTTCCGGTGCCACCAGGGGCTGAGGTGGGATTAAATCAGGCTGGGGTGGTGAGACCACTGTCGGCCCGACAGACGATGTGGCTACGGGCGTTGTTTCAACTTCTGGAACAGAGGAACCCGGACGCAAGTTAAAACCACACTGACCGCAAAAGGCCGCATCTGTCTGAACCGCTGCACCGCAGTTCGAGCAACTGGCGGTAATGGGTAAAGGCGTGTAACAAGCCTCACACTGGTTGGCCCCATCGGGGTTCTGGTGATTGCAATTGGGACAGACAATCATCGATTTCTCCTTGCTATCGGCCAGATTTTAGAATCAGCCTCATAAAAATATTTGAGTATACGGTCAAATTTTAACTTTAACCGCCACAATTCTGATCTTGCTTCGCGCTTTGCTAGCAAGTTGCCGAACTGCGGTGACGGGAGCGATGACGGGCAAGATTTAGTTAGTGATACTACTGACTATGTTGGCAAACTCCCACCGCTATCACCCCAGGCTACCGAGGCTGTTTTACTGCGATGCGCCTGCGGCCGCATCTAGTAACCACCAAAGTTCGCCCTCTGGTTGAATTAGTCTGGATGGATAGGTCATTGCGTCGGCTGCGGGGGCAAAAATTTGAGCGAGTGCTGGTTGTTTGCTGGCCCCTGCAACGATGAAGATGACGCACCGGGCTTTGTTAATTAAGGGGACTGTAAAGGTGATGCGGGGTTGACCGTCTTTGTTGCCGACTGTTACCAGGGAGTCGCGCACTTGCAAGGCTTCTGTGTGCGGAAAGAGAGAGGCTGTGTGGGCGTCGTCCCCTATTCCCAATAAAATGATGTCGAAAGCAGGAAACTCGCCCTCTGATACTTGGAAAAACTGCTGCAATTCGGTTTGGTGTGCCCTGGCGTCGGCGGCTGGGTCGGCAGCGCTTGTGGGCATGGGGTGGATGTTGCTGGGGGGGATGTTTACTTGGTCAAGCCATGCGAGGCGCGCCATTTTTTGATTGCTGTCTGGGTGGTATGAGGGAACGTAGCGTTCGTCGCCCCAAAAAACGTGAATTTTGTCCCAAGGCAGGTCTTGGGCTGCGATCGCCCTGTAAAGTGGCTCTGGTGTGCTTCCGCCGGCTAAGGCGATCGTACATTGCCCCCGTGCTGCGATGGCTGTTTGGATTTGCGATCGCACAATTGACAGTGAGCGCTGTATGAGTTCTTCCTTACTTGCTAATACTTCTACTAATTTTTTCATCGAATTTGCTCTCAACTTTTCTGGGATGTTTTTCTCAGCAATTGCCAACTTGAGTTTGACTGGGATGCTTTAAGGTCGATCGCCCGCGTCGCCGGAAAGGCTCAACACTTCGTTCAGTCGGATTTTATCATCCTGATGCCCGCTTGATTTGAGGAAAGCAACAGATATTTCTACCAGTGCTCGATCGAAGTTGAGATCTTGTAGATATCTGTGAGATATGTGTTAGATATTTAATCAAAAGCTTGTGGCGAGTCGCAGTCGCATCCATCCGAGCGCTGTATGCGTAGGCCGCGAAAACAACCAAGATGATATAGTAGATTAGGAAAACTTGTTTTAAGTCCGCGCTCGCAATGACAGCAAAACTATGTCAAGTTTTAACCGATTACCTACATCTATCCGCTATCTGATAGCGCGGTTGCGCTACTGGATGCAGCCTACGGTTTGGGCTACCGCTAGCAGTTTTGTGTGCGGGAGGCGTGTTTATTTGGGAGGTATCCGTAAATCCAGAAAGGTTGAACATAGATGACGAAGAGGTAGCAGCCTCAAATAGTCCAACTTCAACGGATCTTCTGTCTGCTGAAGATAGCGCAATTGCTGCTGAAATCGACACCATACCGGTGCTAGTCAATCAGTTCAATCGCTCTAATTCAGAGTTCGGTGTGTTAAATTCATCAGTAGTTGAAGGCAAAGGTTTATTCGACGAAAATCGCGATCGAGGCTCGGAAATTCGATCGGCATCCACCGCGCCCAAGCAGGCGACAAGCAGAACACTTTTGACAGGGCCAAGTTTAGCAAATCCTGCGATCGGGACAACCAACAATAACCCGCCAAATACAAGCTGGCCAAGTTCAAACCCGACAGCAGCTTTGAGCCCCTCTGGCGACGGTGGCCAGATTTCGTCGGGGAGCAAAACCATCGCCCCTGAGTCTGGAGGTACAGCCACAACAACCTTATCGGCTACTCTGGGTGTGAGTAATTCAGGTAAACAAAACGAAAATCCTCTGCCTTTGAGTCCGCTACAAGCAGCCATGAAAAAATACATCGCTGCTAGCACTTCGGCAACGGGGACTTCGACTCAGAAAACTGCAAGGGAGGGTCAATTGCTCGATCGACCGACCACCACCTCGCCGGTGACAAATCAGGTCAATTTAGTCCCAACGATCGCTACAGCTCAAAATGGGGCAAATCCTGTGAATATTCCGACTACACTTCCCCCCATGACCGCACCGACAAATACTACGATTAACGACTCTCAACCAATCTTAAACCAGGGAGCAACAGTGCCTGAATCATTTCCAGGGTTAAATTTGAGAGTACCAAACATCCCCGCAATTACTGCACAGCCTGCAACTTCGGCTTTGCCCAAAAATCCTTACCAAACTAACTTATTCGGCGACGCACCCATCGCTCAACCAGCTCCAATTCAACTGGCCACACCTTCGCCTATACCGGTAGTTCCCAATGTGGGGAAATCATCGTTTCCGAGTGCTATTGGGGGAAGCAAAATCCAGGACTCTCAATTCTCTCCCAACTCAGCGAATTCTCAATTTCAACCAGTTGAACCGAATCAGCTCAACTTACCTTCCCAGCCTAGTTTTGGAGTTGTTCCCCAAAACACTAATCAGGGTGTGCAGTCAACTCAACCGCAGTCTTTTGCGACACCCCGTTCAATGACTCCGGGACGCTATATTGGTGGTGGCGAAATCAATACTTTTGCTAATCCTTAAACAGCCTCTAGTATCGTCTATGCTGGTGGTGAACTTACTTAATTTCCCCTTTTTTCCCCTCGACATTCTTCAAATGTCGGGGGTTTTATATTTTCAATCTCGCTGAAAAAATGGAAACATCAGAAACATTGTGGAAACATAGAAAAATTTACTTGACGCGCCAGTGCGGGGGGTGTCAGAATGGGTCAAACCTCACAAAGGGAGGAGAACCCCGTGAAAGTCACAAAACACCGAGACAAAATCCTTGAGGTACTGCGAGAGTGGTTTCGCATCCACAAACAGGGGCCAACGCTGGAAGAGTTGTGTACACAACTGGCAATGCAGCCCCGTCAGAAAGCAACGGTGCAACGCTGGTTGCAGACAATGCGAGGCATCGACGTGGAATGGGAAGACAATGCTGCCCGCAGTCTCCGGCTGCTTGCCCGTGAAGTTGAAGAACCCGAACTAAAGATATCCGTAACGGAAACCTTGCGGTATCTGGCGACGGGACTGGCAGAGTGGGAACAACGAGAACCCAGCAAGCGATCGCACATCCCAAAAGCCCTCCGCATGGGGATGTCCCGAATGTACTTAACATCTTTATTGCAAAAAGACGAACAAGTCCCCTCGAACCTCCCAGAATTTTTTGACTGGGCAACAAATCCTGTTGTTGAGTGGAAACCTGCAACAGAAATTAAACACCTTTCAACCGATGTCACCCTCATCGAAGATGGGTCAGTTTCCCACTTTGCCGAACAGTGGCAGGTTACAGGTGGCGATGTAGAAAGACAGGTACAAGAGAAAGTCCTGCAAGATGTCCTCGAATACTGTCGGGGACACCAACTCGCAGATACTTATCGAACCTATCGGAAACTAATTATCGATCGCCCCGTCCTCCCCTACCCCGAATACCGCCGCCTCCTGTCTTCATCCCAACTCAGACCCCTGCGCGAATTCTTGTCACAAACCTATGTCGATTTAGTCGATTTAGCAGAAGAAAACACCTATCATCTTTGTCCTCGTTGCAAGTATTTAACGCGCCGTCGCCGAGATGGAATCCATAGCTGCCGAAACAAAAATTGCGAACAGCTAAGTGCCAAACTTCATCTCCCACCGCTGCCGCCCATTCCCAAACACGAGGCAGAAACTTGGAAAGCCGTTACCCCGGGCGTATATCGGTACGGGACAATCCCAGGAATTTGGGAAATTCAATTAGCAGAAAGTCTCACAAAATTGGGAATCCGCGTCACCCTGTGGCCGGAGATAGATGAATTTGACTTGCTGGTGGAATTTAGCAAGAAAATTCGCTGGGCGATCGATGTCAAAGATTGGGAATATTTGCATGAGGAACGCTTGCACAAAGTGGAGTACCGGCCTGATGCAACAGAAACCTTTATTGTGTTCCCTGACGAGCGAGAAGACAAACTGCGGATTAAAGTGGTACGCCAACAACTCGAACCAGAATTAGGTGGCGTGCGCTTAATGCTGATTAGCGAAATCATCTCCCAGGCTGAAAAAATTATGGAGGATAGAAACCGTGCGCGATCTTGCTAAATGGAGTAAACAATTGCGGGAATCACTCCGCAATTCTGAGGACTTAAAAGCTTATGCGGCTTCTAGCCTTTCCGACACTGATGCCAAGGTAAAGCATCGAGAAATTGTCCGTCTTGCCCAACTGATTGCCGAAGTGGAATTAGGGCTAACACTGCTGAGGGAAATAGCTCCTGAAGAACCTGCTGCCTCAGTCTCAGCTTTACTTTCGGGATATCGGTTTCCGGTTGAAGCACTCTTAAATGATGCTAACTGGCTGCTGGTAAAAAAAGCCCGTTTTTATCTCCTGCGGCGCAAAGGGAATCAATGGGAGCGATCGCTCTGCGAATATATCAGCATTCCTGAAATTTTGAGAATATTCAGCTTAACAGACATCAGCGAAGTACCTGAATTAATTCCCTCAAGTACATACCCCCGCCGCTTGCAGCTATACCAGCAAACCCTATCAGCAACCCCGCAGCACAAAAAACGAAAAACCCAACTGGCAACTCCTGGGTATTGGTATGCCAAAATTGCCCACAAAGGTAACTCTCCCGCTGAGGTTCCTGTCAATATTCCCCAAGCTGTTGCTAATCTTGCACCCGCGCCGCAGGTATCTTTTCACCGCACGCGCACTCAGAACAATCCCTCTCATACCGTCACCCTAGAAGAGTTGCTGATTTCAGCCCAGGAAATGGATTGTAAGCTGGCTGAATCGGGCTACGACCCAGAAAACTATCACAGTCGCCTTCAAGGAATTGCCTTGCGGTTATACGACGCATCAACCGATGATTTTTCCCCCGGTAGCGAACTGAAACTAGAGCAACTTGTCCACATAGTCGGTTTATTAAACGTTGGTAAATCCACACTGTTAGAAGTTCTGATTTACCATTTGGCCTCACAGGGATATCGCTGTGGCTTAATTGTTAATGATGTTGTTGCACAAGTGCGCCTCGCATCCTTGTTTTGGCACGGAATGGGGATTTCAGCGGCTCCCGTACTGGGAACCAATCGCTCTGAACAATTGGAAAAAATTTACGAACCCATCCTCGCAACAATGGGCGAGGAAATTGCACAAGGAGCCATTCATCCCGCGTGGCGCTGGTTTAGTTTTGTTTGTCCCTTATTAGCGTTAGTACAGTCAGAAGATAAGTGGGAATTTGGCGCGGAACCCTGTCACAATCTTTACCAAAAAGTGACCGCCAACCAAAAAGAAAAAGCAATAGACAGTGAAGACTTAGAGGATTGGGAAGAAAGCGATACAGAAGATAAATATACCTGTCCTTTTTATTATAAGTGTCCGCGCCACCAACTAGAACGAGACATCGCTCAATCTTTGGTGTGGGTGCTAACAACCGCCAGCTTTATTCATACCCGCGTTCCCCGTCAGGTATTGGACGAAAATCTTACTTTTGCTGAAGCTGTTTACCGCGAATGCGACTTTCTGTTTGTTGACGAAGCTGACCGGGTACAGGTGCAATTTGACGAAGCTTTTGCACCGGATGAAGTGTTAGTCGATGCTTCGGGAAACTCATTATTAAATAAACTCGGAATTAAATTTGCCACTGCTATTTACAATTCCGATCGCCGCAGCATGGCTGCTGAATTAGTTGCAGCAGCAAAAAAAGCGCACGACAACGCTCAAAGTGCTGCTGACATCATCCTTCCCAAGCTGCACAACCAATCCGAACTCGTTGAATGGTTGGGTTCAACTCCCTTCACGGGCCGTTCTGTATTTGCCCGCATTATCCGCGACATCCTAGAACCTCCACCGGAGACAGAAAATAGCGAACCCAAAACTAAACTTACCCGCAAAGAACGCAGTCAGCAGCGGCGGAACCGGATTGAGGCCGGTTTGCCACCTTTCGAGGAACGCCAGCGCCGCAAACAGGTTATGCAGACAATAGAGAATTTTTTGCAAGCACCTCTCAACCGCCGTCAAGGAGGAGAACTTTCAGATATTGCCCATACCTTGTTGAGTGCAGAAAGCGAGACTTTGGCATTAGCTGAAGTAGCTAATTGGCTAAAGAGGTGGCTTGAATCTTTGGGAATTTCTATGGCCGATCAAACTAAGTTTGGTGAAGTCTCGCGCCACTTGTACTTTGCAGTTCTCGTGGCTGTGCTGACTAATCGGTTAGCTTTTTTGGTTGACCATTTGACCGCCTTAATGGGAACGCGCGTTATTGATTTGCACGACACCAGTCTTTCCCTAGTGTATCGCCCGCCTCGCGACTATCTGCCGGTGCTGCCATCTGCACCTGTGGGGAATATTTTGGGCTTCAAATATACGCCGGATCGCAGCAGCAGAGGTGGCAAATTGGAGTATTTTCGCTACGTTGGAGTTGGTCGCGATTTACTCCTGAATTTCCCCACTATTTTTGCTGTTGACGGTTGGGACGGCCCTCATACTGTGCTGATTTCAGGCACTAGCTACGCTCCGGGTGCTCCCGCTTATCACATTCGGAAAAGACCTACAGTATTGTTAGAACCTGCCTCTAATAATCACAAAGCTGGCGATGCTGGAATTGGCGAAAGTGAGTTTTTCTTCACACCGCAGCAGAACGCTGTTGGAAATTACATCGCTCTATCGGGACTGCCTCCTGCGGCACGGAAAAAAGCAGTAAAGGAGATGGTTGAGGCTGTCTGTAACAGACCAGGACAAGCTAAGAGCTTTCTCGATCGCCTATTTGAGACTTTAACAGATAAAGGACAGCAAGACCAGCAGCGTTGGGGCGATCGCAAACGCCTTTTACTGATCGTTAACAGCTACGACGAAGCTGCACAGGTTGAGTCAGTTTTGAAACCAATTTACCGCGTTGAAAATATTGACGGAATTAAAGTTCTCCGCCGCGACAATGCTCCTGCTGACTTAAGCGGGATTCGCCGGGGTAAAATTCGGGATTTAAACAAACTTCCCACTGAGATTGTAATTGCACCTTTAATGGCTCTAGAACGCGGTCACAATATCCTCAACGATCACCGGATAGCAGCATTTGGATCGGCAGTATTTTTGAGCCGACCGATGCCAGTCCCCGATGACTGGCAAACCACTGTCCAGCAACTCAATAATTGGGCGCTGGAAAATTGCTTGAATTTCACTTTGTACGAGCCAATTCAGCGGCGAGGCGACACTCTAACCCTGGCAAATGTTCACAGTGAATTTTACAGGTATGCAATAGACAAGATGCTCGATTTGAACTGTCGGGCGATGTCTTTCAAACAGTTGACTGATGATGAACGCTCTGTACTTTGTTGGACTCAGTTAGTGAGTATCTGGCAAATCATCGGGCGTTTGGTGCGGGGCGGCGTTCCTTGCATTGTTCATTTCCTAGATCTCAAATTCGCGCCGAAATCAGCCGAAGGGGAAGCCGACAGCGTTGTTACCTCACTTTTGGCGGGAATTATCAAAGAACTTCAAGACTCGGTTGAGGGCGAAGGAAAACGACCCTGTGACAGCACCCTCGCGCGATCGCTCTACGGAGCTTTCTTAAACTCACTCAAAAAAACAAAGAAAGAAACAAAGGAATTACGCTATGACATTTAATACCATTCTCCCTGGAGCCTGGGAATTGACTGAGGACTTGGAATACAATCTCTTTTCCTTAATTGTTCCTACTGCATGGCAGCAAGTTGCTAAATCTCTGGCACAAAAGCGCGTCAGACTGCGTGGCAAAGGTTATCCGTCTGTGCCCGTGTACTCGCTCGATCGCATCATAGCGGCCAGCTTCCCGAACATTATCCAGACGGTGCGTTATGGCTGGCAGCATCCGGGTGTAACTTGGCTGTTTGCAACAGAAAAGGCTGACCTTTCTGATTTGTCAGAATTCATCAAAGATTGGCTTCGAGAAGAATTTAGCGAGGCTTTGGGAGAGTCGGAAGTCGAGTCTAGTCTCGAAAATCTAGATAATCAAGCTTGGCATTGGGAAGACCCTAAAAGTTATTCTCTGCTGCGCCAGCCCGAAAATTCCTACGATGATATCCGCTTCCAAGCAATTCCCGATTACCTAGCTGTTGAATTTCTCAAAAATCCTCAAGTCTGCTTTGGTGAAAACAATCTGTATGAACTAACCTTCTACCGAGTTGTCAGCCTCAATCAGGGTGCTGAACTGATGTCGTGGCCTCCCCATCCGGTGTCGCTGATTCAGAAAAACGAAGAAGTCGGTGCAGCAAATATTTCATTTGTCATCCGTTTTAAGCTGCAAACAGTTCCTTGGCGCCGGGAACCGATTATTTACCACCAACTTTCTATTCGGCGGTGGATTGTGGAACCTCTAAAGCGTCTGCCGTACCGAGGAGCCACTGCCTTTATTGGCGATAATCACCGGTGGTTAGATGGTGTGCGACAACCCTTCTGTTTTATGCCTTTGGCTGTGAAAAAACGTTCTGGTGGAGAACTACTGTGGCCTAAAGCGATCGGTGGATTACTTCTCAGCAATGACTCCCGACTTCCCGACCCAAAAGAGTTAGTTAAACAGCCAAAATATAATTGGTCTGCGTTTGGTCAAGAACCGGAGGGAATACAAATAGCCATTGCTTACGACACTCGGCATCCGGGCGATGTACCTTGTTTTCCCGGTGTCAGTCCGCTGGATTTAGCAAGTATCGATCGGGCAATTCAAAATAAGATCGAGCAATCTAATTTCCCTATTAAACGAGTGGGTGAAGCTACAAGGATAAAATCCACGAACAAGAAAGGGAGAAAGAACAAAGGGCTAAAAAATTTTTGGGAACTAACCGGAGCGCCGAAAACACCGATGCTGCGAGCCGAAATTGCTGCACCTGCTGTATTTCGTTCCGCCGAAAATCCTTTGCATACAATACTTATCCTCTGGGAAACCAAACAATGTCGAGATGCACTCATTTCAGAAATCTGTAAGTTACTTTCTTTATCACCAAAAGGGGAGGCTCAGATTTATGAAACTTCTAAGGGAGCCAAAGGGGAAGAGATACTTTATGAAAGTCCTCACGGTTCTGTGCGAATCAAAACTCAGCACGTCGAAGACTTGACGCAAAGACTCGATTTGGATAGTTCATCAGTCAAAGCTAACAGTCGCCAAAAACAGCGAGTTCATCTCATCGAAGAGCGCGTTAAACTGATTGTTTCATCCCTGCCAAAAGCGGAAGAAATCAGCGGTGCTTTAATTGAAATCAAGCCTAAAAAACAATTTTTCCCGCCGGAGTCAGATCCTAAGTTAGCATTAAGAATTGGGGCAATGAAGGCTGGCTATGTCAATCAACACATTCACGCAGTGACAGCTCAAAATAAAAAGGGTGAAGAATATAACATTAAAAATTCTCCCAATCGAGTACAAAAAGCTGTATCGGATTTATGGCGACAATTCGGGATTCTGCCTGCTCCGATAATTGACCCAGAAAAGGATGGCATCGATCCGAATTTGTGGCTGACTTGCTTCCAAGTTTTGCGCCGAACTCGCAAAACAACGGCTAGCAATACCCCTGCTAATGTTGCATTAATGGTGCGAGTTAATCCAGTCGCAGGAATCGTACAAGTTACCATTCCTTCTTTATTCCCGAAATGGGTATCGTATCCAGTCGGACTTGAATACCTGATCGGTGAAAAATGGGACTCGGATTCCTATGTTGATGAAATCACGGGTGATAGCGACGAACAACAGCAGTCTAGCGACAAAAAACGCGAACAGCAGTTTCTTAATAAATTTGTAGCTGACTGTTTGAGAGATTGCCTAAATACCCCCATAGAAAAGGATAAACTACCCCGCCTACTATTTCTAGCAGAAGCGCAAAATGCCCGAAAAATCCTGACGTGGCTGCAAAACCCCAAACTACCGGCCAACACTTTACCAGATGAACTGCAACGGCAATTGACAGAATCAGAACGAAATCGTCTGTGGGTTGTGCGGTTGCGAGTTGTAGTTAGCGGTGAAGTTCCTGTTTGTATTATCAAGGGTTTTCCTGGTAGCAGAACCAGCGGTTTATTCTTTTGGGATGGTGTGTGCGATCGCCCAGAAAATGCGCTTTATCTAAGCATGAGGAAGAACTTAACTACTGAACAGGACTTATTACGTCGGTTAGAGTCTCGGCTCGATAATGGCAGCAGACAAGCTGGAAACCCCAAACCTTTAGAGATAGCCGTTGTTAATTCCCCAGGAATTGAGGGCAGCAAATTAGCTTGTTTCGTCCACAATCTTAGAGACCGCTGGCCGTATTTTGCGGATGAAGTTTCTCTGCCGTTCCCCTTTCCCTTTGCCACTTTAGCCAAAGAGTATGCGGTGAGTGCCAAAGATATTGTGGAATTAGAGGACTCAGAGGAATCTGAGGAGTCAGAAGAATTAGAAGACTCAGACTAATATCTGTTAATTTACTAGCGAGAAGCGGCCCGCGTTAATAACAATCCCCCGATGCCAAAGCCAAAAACTATCGGCAGCCAAGCCGAAATCATCGGACTCAAAACAGCTTTGACGCCCATAGAACTGGTGATAAAACCAAATACATAGTAAGTGAAAATCACAACTACGCTAATGCCGAAACTCGTGCCTCTACCGGAGCGGCGTGGTTTAGTTCCCAAAGCTGCTCCTACTAAACCAAATACCATGCACACGAAAGGAAAAGCATATTTTTCTTGAATTCGCACCTTGAGTTTGCGAATTTGTTGCTCGTCGCCGCTGTTTTTAATTATTTCCAAACGTTCTAAAGCTTGTGCAATATTCATTTCCTTGAAATCCCGTACTCTCGCTGCTAAATCTAAGGGTGTACGGGGGAGTTGCAACTGTTGGTGTTCAAATCTAACTATGTTGCGGTAAGAGCCGTCAGGAGCGACTATGTAAGCAGTTCCGTTGAAAAAATCCCAGGTATTTTCTGAGGGATTCCAGGTAGCTGATTCTGAGGAAACGATTTGATTGAGGCCTGGGGTGGAGCGATCGATAATTGTTAAACCTTTCATACGCTGGCCATCAAACTGTTCTGCATAAAACCAGCGTGCTAGGATTTCCTCGCCGCCTTTTTCAGGTTTGCTAAATTCTGTATAGATGATATTTCTCTCTTGAAATTGCGGTTTTTCTCGCTTCAGGGCTCTGTCTAAAGTCAGAGTAGCCCGGTAACTGGCGGCGGGTACAACTAACTCTTGCAAAGCGAAGGTGCAGCCGGTAACAACCAAACTCAGAATGACTGCGGGTAGTATTAGCCGATAAATGCTAACCCCGCAACTGCGGAGGGCTATGAGTTCGCTGTCGCTGGACATTCGGCTGTAAGCCATGAGGGTTGCTAGCAGCATTGACATGGGGAAAGCTAATACTACAAAGTAGGGAATTTGTAGCAGAAAAATTTCTAGGGCGGCGCCGTAGGGGAGGCCTGATTCTGTGACTCTGCGTATTAATTCAAATAAGGCTCCAACTGTGACGGCGACGGATGTAAATAGTCCAACGCCAAATAGAAATGGGCCGATTAGTTCTTTGGTAATGTACCAATCCATTACGGAAATTCTCGGCAGCCAGTTGATGGGATTGAAAGATTTGGACATTGCTATTTTCATACTTGCGCGCGATCGCAGATTGCTCCTTAAGCTAAAATCTAAATTTTATCATCTCAAATTGACTAACTAGCGCACGAAGCTGTCGCCTAAGTAATACTGGCGTACTAAAGGGTTGCTGTAGAGTTCTTCTTCAGCCCCTGATGCTAAAATTTGGCCGTCTCGCATGATGTAGGCTCGATCGGTAATTTCGAGGGTTTCTCGGACGTTGTGATCGGTGATTAAGATACCAATTTTCCGATCGCGCAGTTTAGCAATAATTGTTTGAATTTCGTCTACGGCGATCGGATCTACCCCTGCAAATGGTTCATCTAAAAATAGGAACATCGGCCCGTCTCGCCCAGCAGCTAAAGCTCTCGCTAATTCTGTGCGTCGCCTTTCCCCTCCTGAAATTTGAATTCCCAAACTCGATGCAATTTTTTCTAAGCGAAATTCTTGCAGCAAGAAATCGACTCGATCGCGCCATTCCCAACGGGGCACTTGAGTTTGTTCTAACACTACCAAAATGTTGTCGCGCACAGTCATGTTGCGGAAAATGCTGGCTTCTTGAGCGAGATAGCCTATTCCCAAATGTGCTCGCTCGTGCATCGGCAATCGAGTGATGTCTAAATCGTTGAGCCAAACAGTGCCTTGATTGGGTTTTTCTAATCCCGTGGCGATGTAAAATGTTGTGGTTTTGCCTGCACCATTCGGGCCGAGCAATCCTACGATTTCTCCTTGTGCTACCGAAAGGTTGACGCGACTAACTACATTGCGCTTTCCGTAGGATTTGTGAATATTTTCGAGTACAATTTTCACCGTCGAGGCAACCTCCACAAGTTAAACTTCAGACTTCAGGTTTTAAGGAATGTCGTTTATAGTCGAGTCCCGATCCCCCTAAATCCCCCTTAATAAGGGGGACTTTGACTGCTCCTAAATCCCCCCCTTCTTAAGGCAGGGCTGTTTCATTCTCAAACAAATCATCGTTTTGTAGGGGTAGTGCGACCCCTACTCCCCGTGCCTACCCTCCTCATCCACGATTTTGTAGGTGTTTCAGGCATCAGGGCAACCACGGGGGGATTGCCCCTACAAGAGAATGAAACAGCCCTGCTTCTTAAGGGGGACTTTGACTGCTCTTGTCCCCCCTTAATAAGGGGGACTTTGACTGCTCCTAAATCCCCCTTAATAAGGGGGACTTTGACTGCTCTTGTCCCCCCTTAATAAGGGGGACTTTGACTGCTCCTAAATCCCCCTTAATCAGGGGGACTTTGACTGCTCCTAAATCCCCCTTAATAAGGGGGACTTTGACTGCTCCTAAATCCCCCTTAATCAGGGGGACTTTGACTGCTCCTAAATCCCCCCCTTCTTAAGGGGGGTTAGGGGGGATCTCCGGGTCAAGAAAACACGCCCTAGGGGGGATCGAGAGGAATGTTGTATGTTTTGGTGACGCGAAATTTCGCTGCTGCGGCTGTTACCGGGGGGCTGCGGGAGGACGTTGGGAGCCGACAGAGTTTTGGGCTGCTGCATCTTGCTCTGGGGCAACCAGATAGACGGATTCTACCTGCCCTGGCTTGTCTGGTAGGGCAATAAACCGCCCTTCGTCGATTAGGTATGTGATGGTTTCGCCGCGCAGGCTGTTGCCCTGCTGCAATACGTAAACGTCTCCGCTGAGAATGATCCGACGTTCGCGGCTGAAGTATTGAGCTTGAGCTGCGGTGGCCTGTATTTGGCGGGCTGGATAGTTGATTTGGACGTTGCCGCGGGCTGTCACGATGCCGGTTTTGGAGTCGGCTTCTTGAATGTCCGATCGCACGCTGAGAGTACGGGGCGGGGTGGCTTGCGGATAGGTGGGAGAGGCGATCGCGCCTGCCAGAGTCAGGGGCAACAGCAGCGATAATCCTTTGAATATTCCCGAATTAAGTAGTTTAGCGGAGGGCATCATAACTTACAAGCCTCAAAATTTGTGAAATTGCTGAACGGCAGAACCTCCAGCTTTGCCACTGACAGATCAGCTATCCTTGCATTTAACTTGCCTGTTGAGACTGAGTGAAGGACACCGGACACGGCAACCGGGACATTTTTCTCGATGGAGATTAGATGCACAACAGCTTATCAGTTAGGTATTTTATTTTAACGACCGGAAAGACTTTCGCAGTTGTCGATCGATTAATCCGAGAGTCTCAACCAATTATCCTAGCATCCGATTTGAGATTTTGGATTTGAGATTTTGGATTTGAGATTGAAGAGTTGTGTGAGAACCCCGACTTCTTTAAGCCTGCGGGGAGCTGGGTATTGTTAATAACGGTACAAATTCAGCGACTCTTTCCGGCCCAGCTTGTTGCAAAGCACTCAAGAGTTTAGCACTTTCTCCCAGCAACTCTTCAACAGCAATTCCTGCATAAGTTGGCTGATAATAACTGAGCCGATTTATGCCTTCTCCCAATAAGATTACAGCCCCGCGCCAGTTAAGATTACCTAAGTGATAAAGTGCGACAGCAATTTGCAATATTCCCTGATAAAACTTTTTTTCTGGCTCGTCGGCTTCCATCCACAAAGCCTCTAGTGTGTCGTGACAAGCATAGAATTCTTGGTGATTAAACTGTTCGATACCTTCCCAAAACTCGCTCGGCATTTCTTCTTGCATTCTGATTTGAGATGAGAGATTTTGCATGGGGGATAGGGGAGTTTTTTAGAGTAGGCGGATCTGATGAAAATTCAGATAAAAACACCCGCCTACTTAACTGACTACATAGTCTCTCTGACAGCTTGAATCTGATCCATTCCAATTTCCTGAGTAGTTCCAGCAAAATCATTATCTGGCGTCAGAAATAACATACAGTGACACTCTTTACGCTCACGCATGGGAATGCAGGGACAGTTCCAGTAGGCAGCTTTTACTTCGGCTTCCTTGTCTTCGTAGTGGCGACAAGGACATAAGGGAGCGCCTAGTTCGTCTTTGTGCTTTGCTAGTCCTTCAATTACTACGGCGGTGACAGAAGGCTCCGAACAAAAGTAAGTATCGGTGCGCCGGGCGTAGGTTTCGGAGAAATTCTTCATCGCCTCCAAAGTTTTTTCGTTGGAGAGTTTGGATTTTTCTGTTGTGTTTTCTGTTGTGTTCATAATTTAGGATCGGATTTGAGGATGTCACAAGCTTTTTATGATTGTACCGCAGAATGTGATTTTAAACACTTGATATTTTGTAATCTAAAATTGACTTGACTTCCCTGGCTGACGCGGAGTTATACCAATTTTTTATGAGGCTGCATAGAAGCTGATCCCCCCTCACCCCCTTTCCTAAGGGGAGTAGGGGGGTGGGACAAGATTCTTCTCAAAGTCAGCTAGCGCTAACTATCTGTACGCACTGCTGGGTTATGGTAAAGAATTTTAACTTGTGGGCGATCGCACTCGATCATTTTTTAGTAAATAGATAAATCTCATCCCGCTGATATTTGAGTTGAAATTGGGGATTGTTGGTGAGTTGAGTTACTAAGTTTTGCACAAAAGCTCGATCGCTCATCCAGCCTGGATAGCGCCAATTCAGCAACACATAGTCAAATTCCGTCAGATTTGCAGGCGGCGTATGAGCCTGAGTTAATTTTACCACAGGACGGTGAGCTAAATGTGGAGCAATATTAGCTGTCGTTAAAACATTGCCTTTGGTTTTAACGAGAGAAATCGCCTCTTTCGTAGCTGGAAGAGTGTCGAGTGCCTCTAAATAAATAGTCCAAAAATAGCCGTATTTCGCCAAGCATAAAAAAGCTATTAATGCCCAAATTACGAGATTACGATCCCAGGAAAAACTAGAAATTCGTATTTTCTCAAATATTTTAGGTATTTTGAATTCTGGCTGATTTGAGTCAGACAAATTTGCAATTACTGCTACCAACAAAAACGGGAATATTGGAATAGAATATTGATGAATCAAATCTCGTTGAGCGGGAATATCCGAAAGAATATTCATGGCTAACATCGGCACTGCACTAATCAAAGGTGTCAGATGCCGTGGAGACATCCACCAAATTACAGGAAATAGCAATAAGGCTAAATATTCAAAAGTCTCTAAAGAAAACACACGCCCCAAAACTAGATTTGGTTTCAAGATTAAATTAACAGCAATTTCTAAAACCGACTTGCCCAAATATTGATATCGCCCGATTCCCGCGTGTTCTCTTCCCTGATTAAAATATGGTATAATTGCCTGAGTAGCTATCAAAAACCAAGCCACACCGAAAAATAGAGCTAGGAGTCCGCAATTGCGATTTTTGTCAAAAAGCAACAGCCACAAACCCATCGCAGCTACAGTTAAAGATAACACGGCTTTGCAGCTTAGAATCAATACAATTGCAGCACAAAACCACAAGATTTTATCAAGTCTAGCTGCTACAATGGCTGCGAGAAATGCGGGTACAGCAATCACTTCTGGATGGAAGTCAAAAAGATTGACATTAAAGACTGCGGGATAAAGCAGATAGAGTGCTGCAACTGCCATTGATTTTCGTTCATTTAAACCCGCTTGCCGTGCTAAACTCCAACTAGGCCAAGCACCTAATGCTAGGGAAATTGCTTGTACGAATAACAGCCAGTGAACATCTGGATATATTTTGTAAAGTAAAGCCAGGGGATAAAAAATAAATGCCGCGTGATCGCCTAAAATGTTAACGGCCATTAAAGAAGAAAATGGCGTTTGATTTTGAGAGATTAAATAAACTGCTTGGTCAAAAATGGCTAAGTCGTATGCTGTGGAATGAAACAAAGCGTGTCGCGCGCTACTGGAAGCAAATAAGACTATCGTGGTGGCGACAATCATTAAAAATACTGGATGGGGTTTTAGGGATTTTAAGGTTAGCATTTTATTGGTTTAATCAGCGATGCGTTTGAATAGCAGAACTTGGTTTTTTTGATAAGTCAATTGAAATTTGGGCGTATTTTGAAGTTGATTTGCTAAGTTATTGCCAATTTTTTCGGTATCAGGCCAGGGATGGCGCTGGTTTAATAAGATGTATTGAAATTCAGCTAAATCTGTTTGGGGTGAAATTTGCGAAAGCAATTTTACTATTGGGCGGTGGGCCAAGTGAGGGGCAAGTCTATTGTCTGTTAAGATACTGCTTTGGGGTTGAATTTGTGCGATCGCTTCCCGTGTAGCTTGCCAAGTATCTAGTCTATTTAGATAGAGAAAAAAGTCTTTGGATTCGCCGAGAAATAGGAAAATTATTAATGACCAAATTATCATGGTTTTTGGCAATTGCATTCCCAGCCAGAGTTGAGGAAGTTGGGAAAGTTTTAAGGGGAAATTGGCAAGTTTGGGATGGTTAAATTTTCCCCAAAGTACAGATCTGAAAAACAGTTGATGATTTGGTTGATCTTCTTCCTTTTTTCCTATTTCTGCTTCCCTCTTCCTGACATCCGTTACATCCGTTACAGAATCCGTTGCCGAACTTCCCTCTTCCTTCGAGATAACTGCTAACAAGAGAAAGGGAATTATCGGCACTGAATATTGATAGGCTAAACTGCGTTGAAAAGGCAAGTCTGAGAGGATATTGATGGCGAGAGTAGGGATGGCTGGAATTAGCGGCATCAAGTATCGCAGTCCTATTTTGCGGGAGAAGGGCAACAGCCCCCAAATTACTGGTAAACTGAGTATAAATATATATTTAATAGTATCAAATGAAAGGACTTTTCCTAAGACTAACTGTGGTTTTAAGATGAGATTGATGGCAATTTCTAGTACAGATTTGCCTAAATAGCTGTAGCGCCCGACTCCTGCGACTTCGCTGCCGCTAAAGAAGGGGATAATTTTTTGGGAAGCAATCACAAACCAGGCTGCACCGAGGAAAAGTGCGATCGCCCCGCACCGTTGCTTTTTCTCGCATAAAAATAGCCACAAACCCATAGCAGCAACGGTTAGGGACAAAACTGCTTTGCAACTTAAGACTAACAAAACGGCGCTACAAAACCACAGAACTTTGTTTAAACGGGCTGCTAAGATTGCGGCCAAAAGTGCGGGTAATGCGATTACTTCTGGGTGGAAGTCAAATAGATTGATATTAAATACTACCGGATATAGTAAGTAAATAAATGCGATCGCACGAGATTGTTCTGGATTCAAACTAGCCAAGCGTGCTAAACTCCAGGTAGGCCAAGCCCCCAGGGATAAAGCAACTGCTTGTACGAAAAACAACCAATGCACATCGGGGTAAATTTTGTACAACAAAGCCAGCGGATAATAGATTACCGCTGCGTGGTCGCCTAAAATATGAATCTGCATCAAGGAAGAAAAAGGCGTTTGGTTTTGGCTGATTAAGTAAATCGCTTGGTCAAAAATGCCCAAATCGAAAGCAGTGGATTGAAACAAAGCGTGTCGCAAACTGCTACACAAAAATAAAATTGTCGCAGCAGTGGCGATCGCCCACAGCAAACTCGACGGTGGCTGCGATCGACCTTCCTCTACATTTTCCGCGAGAGACACGCTAATGTCCTCACCAGAATCAACAAAATTGGACGAATTCTGCATAAAATTTAGAATAATCCACAAAACCTTAAAAAATTGTGAAAGCGATAACTCTGCTCGGCTCCACCGGCTCCATCGGGACTCAAACCCTAGATATTGTAGCTCAATACCCGGAACAATTTCGGATTGTCGGCTTAACCGCCGGACGAAATGTTACATTGCTAGCGCAACAAATCAGAAAATTTCGGCCCGAAATTGTCGCAATTGGGGACGAAGATAAATTACAGGAATTACAAGAGGCGATCGCCGATATCGACCCTCAACCTATGATACTTGTAGGCGAGACAGGCGTTGTCGAAGTTGCCAGATACGGCGACGCTGAAGCCGTCGTCACCGGCATAGTCGGCTGTGCCGGTTTGCTGCCAACAATTGCGGCCATCCAAGCAGGAAAAGATATCGCCTTAGCCAATAAAGAAACATTAATCGCAGGAGGCCCCGTTGTCAACCCCCTGATCGAAAAACACGGAGTTAAAATATTACCCGCAGACTCCGAACATTCAGCAATTTTTCAGTGTCTCCAAGGGGTTATTCCTGGCGGCTTGCGGCGAATTATTCTGACTGCTTCGGGAGGTTCTTTTCGAGATTTGCCAATTGAAAAGTTAGCCGAAGTAACTGTAGCCGATGCTTTGAAACATCCGAATTGGTCGATGGGGCAGAAAATCACAATTGATTCTGCGACTTTGATGAATAAAGGATTAGAAGTAATTGAGGCTCACTATTTGTTCGGAATGGATTATGATGATATTGATATTGTCATCCATCCCCAGAGCATAATTCATTCATTAATTGAGTTGCAAGATACGTCAGTTTTAGCGCAATTGGGATGGCCTGATATGCGGTTGCCGCTGCTTTACGCCTTGTCTTGGCCGGAGCGAATTCATACAGATTGGAAACCCCTAAATTTGGTAAAAGCCGGAAATTTGACTTTCCGAGAACCAGACCATGAAAAGTATCCTTGTATGCAGTTAGCCTATGCGGCTGGACGGGCTGGCGGTTCGATGCCTGCGGTGTTGAATGCGGCGAACGAACAGGCGGTAGCACTATTTTTGGAGGAGAAGATTCAGTTTTTGGATATTCCGAAAGTGATTGAGATAGCCTGCGAAAAACATCAACAAGATAACTGTCAAAGTCCTGGTTTAGATGATATTTTGGCTGCGGACAAGTGGGCGCGGCAGGAAGTTTTGGCGGCGAGTGAGGTTTTGGGCGATCGCATTCTTTCTGTTCGCTAATTGTATCAGCAGAATTGCACGGGCTCTCCGGCCCGTGCCACAAAAACTTAACGTTATATCAAATCCGTTTGTATCGGAATTATTCATCCCTCTCTTCTCTTCCTCTGTGCCCTCTGCGGTCTCTGCGGTTAAATCATTCCCATGCAACCGTAAACGATATTATACTTGTGGAACTATAGCCAACGGTGTAAATCGATGCCTCAATCCCTTGATAAAATAGAGCAATGAGCCTCAATCCTACAAGCAGCCGAATACCATGCAAACTCAAGTTCGACCTACAGTATTTGAACTGAACCAACTAATTGTTCCTCCCAGCAATAAAGTGCAGTTACAAAAGGTTAGCTGGGAAATCTACGAAGCTATTTTAGACGAACTAGGAGAAGGTTATGCAGTTCGACTTGCTTATTACAAAGGAACATTAGAAATCAGGACGCCACTCCCAAAACATGAAAAAGCTAAATCGTTGATTGGATACTTGGTCAACGTGCTACGGTCAGAACTTAATATTGATTGTGAAGTTTTAGGTTCCACTACCTTCAAACGCCAAGATATGCAGGTCGGCGTAGAACCTGACGACTGTTTCTACATCCAAAATCAAGCTGCTGTCAGAGGCAAAGATAGGCTAGATTTAACTGTAGACCCGCCGCCAGATTTGGCGATCGAGATTGATAATTCTTCACAAACCAGTTTCAACTGCTATGAAGCTTTAGGAGTTCCCGAACTCTGGAGATATGACGGGGAAGTGCTGACAATTTATCTGCTCCAAGAGGGCCAATATATTGAGTTTAATAGTTACAGGTTTTATGGGCAAATATTACACTTGCATTTCCCAACCATTTTGTAAGGTGTGACCCTTACCGGACTTACTAATACGCCCTGTATTCCCTCAGCAAAAGCGTTGGGAAATGCTTTTTTGATAATATTAGCACTGCCATTCACATCCGCATTGATAAGTCTGCCATCACCAGCACGAAACAAACCTCGCTTAATTCGTTTACCTTTGTACTCTGAATGCTTGACACAAGGTTCATTATCTAAAAAAGAACACTTTGAAGTGTAACTTTCTTCAATAACCTTCACAACGATTCCTGCTAACTGCGCTTTATAAGTTAGCATTTCAATAAACCTTGCATGAGGTATTGCTACGAAGTTCTGATTATTCCGCTTGCCGAGATTTATTCCCTGTTTCCAGTTATCGTTTTTACCAATCACCAGTGTCCCGATGCGGTTAGCTGCCAGATGATTGATGATGAATCGACTTGCATTATGCAGGTAATTATCTACTTTTACATTACGCTTGTGAGTTAATTGTTCAATTTTGATTGATGTCTTTTTCTCCCCTTTCAAGTATGACTGCAACAGTGCCTTCTTTTTGTGATAGTAGGCATTGATTGATTTGAGCGGTTTGCCATTTATTATCAGCGGCAAAAACCATTTTTGATTGGATGTAATTGTCGCTAAATTATTCAGACCAATATCAATCCCCGCTATCCCTTCAACACCTGATGATGATTGAGTTACAGACTTGGGTTCATAAACTACCTCCATCGAGTAATGGTAAGTTTTTGGAACGATTCTGACTTGATTTACGACCCTAACTTTAGTGGTCAGAAATATGTCGGTCAAAGAAAGATTAATGATTCCTTTATTGAGCCATTCTTTACTGATGGCTTGAGCGGTGTAAGTCAGGACATTTCTGCCTAATGTTTTGTGTTTGTATCTGGGTATTTTGGGTCTGGTTTTGAATTTATCTGGATGGAGGTTATATTCCTTGGTAGCTGCAAAAAATGATTGCCAGCTTTCATGTAATCTCAATAATACTTGCTGAGATACTTTGGCTGGTAATCCTAGATAGTCAGTCGTTCCCTGACATAGTTTCTGTATTTTGTAATAATCGAGGTATTCTCCCGAACTGATGAATTTTTGTCGGATCAGGTAGTTAGCGTAGTTGAAAAGATTCTTAGAAAGAAAGCACAAATTATCTAGCTGCTTGTATAGCCAGTGGTTTCGATCGATCATGTGCTTTTCAACTAGCTGCATTGTTTTGCCGTCATTTTTTACTATACTATACTATAGTATAGTATAGTATACATTGCTATTAATGGCTATAAAGTCAATGAAGTTTTATAATACCAGCCAAAACTTCCCAGACTTTCCGATTATCGATCTAATTACTCAATAGGTCGATCGCAGCAAAACCGAAGGCAGAAGCCCGACTATCAGAGCCTTTCGAGCTTGGATTCGAGAGCAATTACAAGCGAAATAAAGGCAAAACAATCTATGTTGGGCTTTCTGCCTTGTACTGGCTAACTCGCAACTTTTGCAGCAAAATCAGCCGCACTCATCTGTTCGTACATTTCAAAAGGTTGATGAATCCAGGGATGATCCGCCAAATAATCCACATAATAATCTGGCTTCGCAACGGAACCAGCCTTGTACCAAAGCACAGCAGTCCGAATTTCCTGAATATCCGCGCTGTAGCGACTCTTCAGCCATAGGATACTTTGCTGTAAACTCACTCCCGAATCCACCAAGTCGTCAACCAGCAGAACTCGATGCCCCAAATCATCGCCCACCATTGTCAAATCGCGGGCAAATTTAATCGAACTTCGGACTTTCCCCTCGGCCCCACTATAGGAAGAGGCAGCTAAAATTGCCAGCCGTTTGTCGAAAATCCGCGACAGAATATCGCCCACGCGCAGCCCTCCCCTGGCGATACACACAATGCGATCGAATTCCCACTTAGATTCATCAATTTTTACCGCCAAATCCTCAATTTTCCGATGGTACTCTGGCCAAGAAATGTAAAGGTCACTCATGCCTAATATGATTGAAATGTTACAGATATTATTAAAGATTTTGGGGAAAATGACATGAATGCGGACGAACTTCTCAGACGATATGCAGCCGGAGAACGGGTTTTTCACAAAGTAGACCTCAGCGGGGCAAATATCTCTAGAACAAATTTGCGTGATATTGACCTGACTGGAGCTATGTTAAAGAGTGCAAATTCGATCGGCATAACTCTCTACAGAGCAATTCTATATCAGGCAGATCTCACCGCAGCCAACCTCTCTCAGGCCAACCTGATGTCGGCTAATTTGGGCGATTCTCAGGCGATAGGAGCTAACTTGAGCGGAGCCATCTTGCGGAGTGCCATACTTAGCGGAGCCGACTTAACAGGGGCTAGTCTCAGGGGTGCAGACATGAGAGAGGCCAACCTTCAGCGGGCAATTCTCTCTGGAGTTTATGCAGCTAACGCCAACTTGCAAGGAGCCAACTTGATACAAGTGAAACTTTGCCGAATCAACCTGAGCAAAGCAAATTTAACCGATGCCGACTTAACACAAGCCGACCTCAGTAATGCTAACCTAGCCCAAGCAAATCTGAGTTGGACAAATTTAACCGAAGCAAATCTCCAAAAAGTGGATTTGAAAGGAGCTAATCTGAGCGGAGCTAACTTGAGTTGTGCCAATCTCCGGGGAGCTGATTTGAGCGGAGTTTTTCTGAAGGGAGCAAATCTGCGGGGGGCTGACCTGCATCAAGCTTCTTGGCGCGGGACAAATTGGAGCGAGGCGAATCTGAGAGAAGCAATCATGCCTGACGGAAAAATTTATGAATAAAATCACGATCGATCTTGCGATCGCATTTATCGACAGGCCGGTAAAATCACGATCATTATTTGCTACTTTTTGATTGCCTCGATCGTTTTTTTGGTGTGGTTAAAACGTTTTTTAAACGATACTGCGACATCTAAAAAAGACGTGATATCTTGGATCGCCTTAGTGATAGGCCCTCTGATGTGGCCTGTAGTTTTGCCCCTGTCCCTTTTACAAATGACGAGCAAAAAGTCTGTCGCACCAGCTAAATGCGCTCTAGAAGACTAAGAAATTGTTGAGTTAACAGACTAGAAAACACTCCTAACAGGAACAAGGATTTATCCGTGTTCCTGCACGATAAAATCTCAAATCTCAAATCTCAAATCGGCTGAATTACTCATCTGTTGTAGGGTGAAAGCTTGAATAAAAATTACGAACCCGAGAACGGTTCTTTTTTTTTACCCCGCTCAAACTTGGCCTTGAGAGGTAGATTGCGAGCGGGCAAAAGTTGCCGAACTCTTACCCTAGTGATATAGACAATTAACGGCAGAGAATGCAATATAAAAGGGGTAACAACAATAACTAGGGCAAATCTCAAGCAGGACTTGTTTTATGTCATCAGGTATCAGGAGTCGGGGGAGGGTTCAGATTTTTAAGAGGTGCTGCATTGTGGGGAACTCACGAAAAAAAGTGTCGTCACTGTAGGGGAATGTTCTATTTGCACAAAAATCAGGAGTGAAAATGAAGGAAATATCTGAGAAGCCAATTTATCGAATTCTTAATCTGGTGTCGATGCTAGCGCTGAGCTACTACGCAGTTACTTCGATCAATTACATTTTTGAGAGCGATGCTCACATCTACAGCTATGACATCCAGAGCAATTCCAACCAACAGCGCAACTAGAAGCACAAATTGGGTAAATAGTACAGTTGGTCTAGGTCTGTCGAACAAAATTCTGGGGAAATTGCTAATTACTAATTGATCGCTCGAACTTAGCAATTAGCAAAAAAACATTGCTTGCCATCAAATACGATCGGTTTAGTTTAAAAATTAGACTTGAAAAAATATACTGTATCAAAAGATCCTAATTATTGAGGTTGTGTGCTAATTAAGAATTAAAGATCAGTTAAAAACCCTGTTAGAGAAATCGGCGATCGTCCAATTGCTACTACACATAGGAAGTCCGCGATGAGGCGGACTGAAGAGAAGAGGGGTATTAAACCATAACTGGGTATAAAATCGCACCTATAGTAGCCTTTGGGGCGGAAACCAGCGGGGGTCAGCGGTGTTGCAAAGAGCGGTAAAGATCGTGCAGCGTGACGATCGCCAATTGGGCTCGTGACACACATTTTGTAGGAAAAGTCGGGGGTACGCAGCAGGGTTAACTGCGGGGGGGAAAAAAAATTGAATTCTTGGGAACTATTGGCTAAACTCAAAAGTCTGATGAACCAGAGTCTACTAAACCAATGGTAACTCTGTTACTAAACTGCCCAATTGCGGGCGATCGTACAAGTTGCGATCGCAAGGCGATCGGACAAATTGCCAAGGACGGGGGTGCAATTTCTACTTGAGAGTGTACTCCCATTAAAAATGGTGTCTGTGTATTTCCCGGCTATTGTTTAAAAAATTACTAGCTGCATCCAAGCTCGACATGGTACACTCAAAAACGTTTAATTGGAATAGTTTCGCGAGGAGGAGGAGTTGTGGAGTCGAGAGTCCAGAGCCGGAAACAACCGATATTTGCTGCTCAAGGAACACAGGATTCAACTCGCCACTCGAGGCTCCCTGCTGACAATTTAAATTACATGACAGCCTATAACGGCCGGGTAAATTAGGGTCTCAACCGATGTCCGGTTTCATTTATTGAATCCCTTTGGAGGGAAAAGTGTATTGTATAAAAATGATTCATCTTTTAGGAGGAGTGTAAATGACACAGGTAACTAATCCAACAACGCCAGCAAGTTCAGTCCCATTTGGCAGTGGACTGAATATTAAAGGTATCGCAGGCGACAACAGGTTGACTGGCGGCACAGGAGCCGATGTCATCCAGACTTTTGCGGGCAACGATGTCATCGCCGCTGGTGATGGCAACGACCTGATATTGACGGGTGGTGGCAATGACAATGTCGATGGCGGTGCTGGCAATGATATTGTAGCTGCCGGTACTGGCAACGATGTGCTCGCTGGCGGCGGCGGCGAGGACTTATTCTTTGGCGGTAAAGGAACTGACCGAGTAGACGGCGGTGATGGCAATGACATACTTTCTGGAGATCAGGGGAACGACACCGTCAGTGGCGGTGCTGGCAACGACACCATCTTCGGCGGTACTGGCAACGATATCATCAGTGGCGTTGACGGCAACGACACCCTCTTCGGTGGTCAAGGAAATGATACTGTTGACGGCGGTGCTGGCAATGACTTGATCTCTGGCGACAGAGGAAGTGATGTCCTGACTGGTAATGCTGGCAGCGATACGTTCTACTTCGCTTCTGCTGGCTCAGATAATAGTGGCAAAGAACCTTACGGTGTAGACACGATCACTGACTTTACGCCTACCGAAGATAAGATTCGCTTGAAGTCAGGCGGTGCTTTTGCTGGTTTGGGCAGCAGTTTCGATTCCACCGAGTTTATTGTCGATGCTGCTTTCACCGGCAGCCCAACAGCCAACACGACGAACAAGTTGGTATACAACCCGACAAGCGGTTTGCTGTACTTCAACTCAGGCAGCGGAGTGCTGACTGTGGCTCAGTTGCAGCCTAATCTGACTATTACCTCGAACAACTTCGAGTTGTTCTAGAACAACTGGCGGTTGTGGGGCGGCACTGGTTCGGATTCGGGGCTGTTTCAAACTTCTGAAAGTTTTAGAGGATTTCAACCTCACTCTGTCGCGACGGGGTGGGGTTGACTTTGATCGGAATCTTGTCCCCCCCTTCTTAAGGGGGGCTAGGGGGGATCTAGATTTAATGGTCAAACAGCAGTCTCTGGCTGGGTTTGACGTTAAGTTGACACGAAGAAGGGCTCTTGGAGTGTCCCTACAGTTAGGACACTCCAAGAGCTCATTAGTGTCAACTTAAGACTGAAACCCCTGAGAAATCTCGTTTTTACGCTAAGTCTAGATCCCCCTAAATCCCCCTTAAGAAGGGGAGTAGGGGTTGACTTTGAGAAGATTCCTGTCCCACACCCCCTACTCCCCTACTCCCTTTAAGAAGGGGAGTAGGGGTTGACTTTGATCGGAATCTTGTCCCCCCCTTCTTAAGGGGGGCTAGGGGGGATCTAGATTTAATGGTCAAACAGCAGTCTCTGGCTGGGTTTGACGTTAAGTTGACACGAAGAAGGGCTCTTGGAGTGTCCCTACAGTTAGGACACTCCAAGAGCTCATTAGTGTCAACTTAAGACTGAAACCCCTGAGAAATCTCGTTTTTACGCTAAGTCTAGATCCCCCTAAATCCCCCTTAAGAAGGGGGACTTTGATCGGAATCTTGTCCCCCCCTTCTTAAGGGGGGCTAGGGGGGATCTAGATTTAATGGTCAAACAGCAGTCTCTGGCTGGGTTTGACTTTAAGTTGACACGAAGAAGGGCTCTTGGAGTGTCCCTACAGTTAGGACACTCCAAGAGCTCATTGGTGTCAACTTAAGACTGAAACCCCTGAGAAATCTCGTTTTTACGCTAAGTCTAGATCCCCCTAAATCCCCCTTAAGAAGGGGGACTTTGATCGGAATCTTGTCCCCCCCTTCTTAAGGGGGGCTAGGGGGGATCTAGATTTAATGGTCAAACAGCAGTCTCTGGCTGGGTTTGACGTTAAGTTGACACGAAGAAGGGCTCTTGGAGTGTCCCTACAGTTAGGACACTCCAAGAGCTCATTAGTGTCAACTTAAGACTGAAACCCCTGAGAAATCTCGTTTTTACGCTAAGTCTAGATCCCCCTAAATCCCCCTTAAGAAGGGGGACTTTGATCGGAATCTTGTCCCCCCCTTCTTAAGGGGGAGTAGGGGGCAAGAATGCGGGGGGATCTAGATTTAATGGTCAAACAGCAGTCTCTGGCTGGGTTTGACGTTAAGTTGACACGAAGAAGGGCTCTTGGAGTGTCCCTACAGTTAGGACACTCCAAGAGCTCATTGGTGTCAACTTAAGCCTGAAAGCCTTTGTATCTGTCGTTCATAGCCGAGTCTAGATCCCCCTAAATCCCCCTTAAGAAGGGGGACTTTGAGAAGATTCCTGTCCCACACCCCCTACTCCCCTACTCCCTTTAAGAAGGGGAGTAGGGGTTGACTTTGATCGGAATCTTGTCCCCCCCTTCTTAAGGGGGGCTAGGGGGGATCTAGATTTAATGGTCAAACAGCAGTCTCTGGCTGGGTTTGACGTTAAGTTGACACGAAGAAGGGCTCTTGGAGTGTCCCTACAGTTAGGACACTCCAAGAGCTCATTGGTGTCAACTTAAGACTGAAACCCCTGAGAAATCTCGTTTTTACGCTAAGTCTAGATCCCCCTAAATCCCCCTTAAGAAGGGGGACTTTGAGAAGATTCCTGTCCCACACCCCCTACTCCCCTACTCCCTTTAAGAAGGGGAGTAGGGGTTGACTTTGATCGGAATCTTGTCCCCCCCTTCTTAAGGGGGGCTAGGGGGGATCTAGATTTAATGGTCAAACAGCAGTCTCTGGCTGGGTTTGACTTTAAGTTGACACGAAGAAGGGCTCTTGGAGTGCCCCTACAATTAATTGGGCGATGGCTGGGAGCCTCTGCGAGTGCTACGATTATTTTGGGGTAGGGAAACGGCATTGCCGTGTCCTCTCCGTTGTGGTCGTTCCATTGCGATCGTCAGGAGTGCAACCGGAATTGATATAATTTAAGGAAATTTTATAAGGGTTATTGATGAAATTAATCGATCGCCCGATCGCGCACAAGAAAATATCAAAAAGCTTTAAAATTAAAATTTCGAGAGTTCCCTCGTAGCGGTGAAGAAACTGCAACTGCTGGCTAGTAATGAGCATTGAAGAATATATTCGGCAAGCCCAGGTTTATTTGAACCGGGGAAAGTTAACAGAGGCGATCGATTTTTGCAAAAGGGCGATCGAACTTCAGCCGTTTTCGCCCTCGGCTTACACGACTTTGGGCGAAATCCTAGAAGCTCAAGGCGATCCGACGGCGGCGAGAGATGCTTTTGTGCAAGCTTTGGAAATTTCGCCGCGGTTTTTTCTGGCTCACGCTTATTTGGGTCAATTATATAGCGAGTATTGGTGGCTGGATGAGGCGGTTTTTCACTACCGGAAAGCTCTGGATTTGAAACCAGACTGGGCGGAATTGCATTATAACTTGGGAAATGTTGTTCATAAACAGGGAAATTTGTTGGGGGCGATCGAGTGTTATCGAAAGGCGATCGCTCTTAAGCCCGATTATGTACTTGCTTTCTACAATCTGGCTGTGGTTTTAGATGAAAATAATCAGCTCGAAGCTGCAATTGATAACTACCGACAGGTAATTGCTCTCAAGCCTGATTATGTGGAAGCTTACAGTAATTTGGGCTGCACTTTGGTAAAGGACGATCGCATCCCAGAGGCGATCGAAATTTACCAGGCTGGGCTCGCGATTAAATCTGATTGGGCGACGCTTTATAATAATTTGGCTCAGGTGTTGCTTGATAAAAGTCCCGAAAAGGCGATCGCGGCTTACCAAAGAGCGATCGAGTTAGAGCCGGATTTGGTTTTGGCTCATTACAATCTGGGGAAAGCATGGCAAATACAGGGAGAACATTCTGCCGCTGTTGTTTGTTTCGATCGCGTGGTTGAGCTCCATCCTGACTATATTTCGGGCTATACAGACGCAGGCTTTTCTCTGATGGCTTTGGGTAAAATTGCGGAAGCACTGCCCTATTTTGCCAAAGCAATTGCTGTCAAGCCCGATTTTGTTGAGGCTTACTGCGATTTGGGAGAAACGCAGCCATTTGCTCAAGATGATGATGAGTTTTCAAAGGCGATCGCAGCTTGTGGTAGATTTTTGCAAGCACTAACTGGAAGGAAGAAGGAAGAGGGAAGTTCGGCAACGGATTCTGTAACGGATTTAACGGATGTCAGGAAGTTCGGCAACGGATTCTGTAACGGATTTAACGGATTTAAACGGATTCCCAATTCCCAAGTCCCGATGTCCGATGCCCGATGCCCAATGCCCAATGCCCAATTACCAATTGCTGAAATTTGCGATAACTTAGCAGCAATTTACCTGCATTTGGGGAATGCTTTAACAGAGTATGGCGGCCACGAATCGGCGACAGCTTATTATCAAAAAGCTTTGCAAATTCAGCCTAAAAATACAGAGCTTTACTGGCGATTGGGCAATTCTTTGGTAGAGCAAAAGCGGTTAAATGCGGCAATCTTAGTATACCACATGGCTTTGGCAATTCTACCTGCTCTACCGCAAGTTTATTTTGACTTAGCAAAAGTGCTGGAAAAACAGGGCAGTTTGGAACGGGCGATCGATTATTATCAAAAGGTTTTAGAGTTGCAATTCCACGGGTATACACAACCGCAACTGTCGAAAAAAGCTAATTGTATTCTACTAGAATCAAGTAAGTTTGAAGTACCTAAAGGCATTTATTTATCCACTTGGGATTGGATTGTTGCTGCTAAGTTAAAAAGTGATAATTATTTAGAAATCGTTTGGAAATATGAGACGGAAACCCAACCAGAAAATATTCCCAATGCCCAATGCCCAATGCCCAATGCCCAATTCCCAATGCCCAATTCCCAATTGGCAAATTCCGATTGTGGTGGTTTAACTTGTGGGCTGTGTTTGCAGCGGATTTCTAAGTGGTTCGATCCGGTGCATTTGGGTTGGGGAGTTTGCCGTTTGTCCAATTCTAAGCCACTACCCGTGGAGTCGCAGAAGACTTTTGCTGCTACAATTCCCAATGGGCGAGTTTGGATTGTGCCGCAACAAAATTATTGGCTGATTTGTAAGGCGATCGCTGTTATTACTCCCGATAACTATTTGTTGGCTGATGTGTCTAGAGATTATCCGGGGTTTTTACCGGTCTGTGAAAAGCATGATATCAGAAAACATAGCGTTTTTGACTTAGAATCATTTCCTCCTTTAAAGCAGATTGAAGGTAGGGTGGCGGTGCTTTCTGGTTTGTCGGGAAATGTCTATTTTCACTGGATGGTTGATGTTTTGCCGAGAATTGAATTGCTGCGGCGAAGTGGTAGGGATTTGGCGGAGATTGACTGGTTTTTGGTGAATAGTTGCCAGCATCAATTTCAGCGGGAAAGTCTGAGGATTTTGGGGATTCCAGAGGAGAAAGTCTTGGAGAGCGATCGCTATCCTCACCTTCAAGCAACAGAGTTAATTGTACCGTCTTTTGCTGGATATTTGGGCTGGCCTTCTGGATGGGCGATCGATTTTTTGAGGCGGGAGTTTCTTCAGGGAATTATACCTAGTTATAGCTATCCAAAACGGATTTATATCAGTCGCAGCAAAGCTAGATATCGGCGAGTTTTGAATGAGGCAGATGTGGTTGAGGTATTGGAGGGATTTGGCTTTGTTTCTATTTTACCTGAATCCATGTCTTTGGAGGAGCAAATTGCCTATTTTTATCATGCTGAGGTAATAGTTACTGCCCACGGTAGCGGGTTGACAAATACGATTTTCTGTCAGGCTGGAACTAAAATAATTGAGTTAATGTCACCTCATTATATTAGCCATTATTATTGGGGAAGTAGTCAATATTTGCAGTTGGAACATTACTTTTTAACTGGCGAGGCTTTTGAATGCTATCCTATTAGACAGTTGATGTATCAGAATTCGCTGACAGAGGATATTTTGGTGAACTTGAGTTCGCTAAAACGGATGGTTGAAGTGGTTGGTTTGAGTTAGTTAGCGTCTGGAGTAGTTGGAATTATGCCCTCGATTGAGAAGATGGAAAAAGCAGCGGTTGATTTGAGTCAGCAAGCAGAAATTTATTTAGCTGAAGGTAGGTTAAATGAGGCTGTGGCTGCTTGTGAGTCAGCGCTGAAAATTGAGCCGAATTGGGCGGCACCTTGTCAGACGCTGGGAAAAGTGATGCAGCTTCGAGGTGAAATCGAGCCAGCTAAGCAGTGGTATGAAGCGGCGATCGATCGCAATCCAAATTTACCGGAAGTTTACGCGAATCTCGGCAGTTTGTATTCTCATTCTAAACAGTGGGAAAAGGCGATCGCGGCTTGTGAAAAGGCAATTTCGCTCGCACCGAAATTTGCTGCTGCTTATCGCCAGTTGGCGAGAGTTTGGATGCAGTTGGAGAAGCCAGAAGCAGCCACAGAGTGTTGGTATCAAGCTTTTCAGATCGAGCCGAATTGGGCAACGGCTGACGAGCACGTCACTCTGGGAAATAGTCTTGTTGAAGAAGGCAAGTTCGATCGGGCGATCGAGTGTTATTCGCGGGCGATCGAGTTCAACCCGAATTTGGCAATAGCTTATCATAATTTGGGGGAAATGCTGCTCGGTGAAAAACGGTGGCAAGAGGCGATCGCAAATTATGAAAAAGCTATTGAAATCAATCCCAATTTTTTTGAATCTTACCACAGTTTGGGTAAAACTTGGGCGGATAGAGGAGAATTAGATAAGGCGATCGCCTGTCAACGCAAAAGCCTCGAAATCAATCCAAATTATGCTCGTGCTTACCTGAGTTTGGGCAATGTTTTGGTGCAAAAGGGCGAGTTTGATGCAGCAATTAACTGTTACCATCAGGCTCTTGAAAATAACGGCAATTCCGCTTGGGCGCATAATTATTTAGGGGAAGCTTTTGCTCAACAATCTCGGTGGCAAGAATCTGTGATTTGCTACCGCAAGGCGATCGAATTAAATCCAAATCTTCCTTGGTTTTACCTCAATTTGGGAATTGCCTTAACTTGCGAAAAATCCTGGGATCAAGCGGTTGCCGCTTACCTGCGTGCGATTCAGCTTGAGCCGAATTTGACGGGAATTAATCAGAGGTTGGGATATGTTTTGCGTCAGCGCAGCGCATCGGGTTTAGATAGCACAATTATTAGTTATTGTCAAGATATTGAGATGCTTGCTAGCGGCAAAATTTACCACAAATTGCTGGGAATTGAGTTAGATGGAGCGGACTTTTATATAAATTTAGGAAATAGTTTAGCGAAACAGAAGCAGTTGGAAGGTGCGATCGTCTTTTATAGCATGGCGCTGCAAATTGAGCCAAATGCTGCGGAAGTTGTCGCCAAACTCAATGAAGTTTCGACGAAACAACAGGAGTTATACGCACAAATTGCCTGTTACCGTCGCCAAATTGCGATCGCCCCGAATGATTCTCAAGCGTACAACGATTTAGGAAATATTTTACCGCAATTAGGCGAATTAGACGAAGCAATTGCCTGTCACCAAAAAGCGAGCGAATTGAGAAGTTGGGTTGAATGTGCGGCGAAAGATTATCAATTTACGCAAGATTGGTTTACCCACAATATCCCTATTTGGAAACGGCATTTGCAGCAGTTTGCAGGAATGCCAGAATTTCAAGTTGTGGAAATCGGCAGTTTTCAAGGAATGTCGGCTTGCTGGCTGTTGGATAATATTTTAACTCACCCCACAGCAAAAATTACTTGTATTGATTTGTATTTCCAAGAACATTTTAAGGGCAATATTGCGAAAACTGGGGTAGGGGATAAAGTAATTGAATTAGAAGGCTATTCTCAAGACTTATTAGTTAATTTGAATTCCGAATATTACGATATTGCTTACGTTGACGGCTGTCACAAACCCACCAGTGCTCTGCAAGATGCGATTTTGTCTTGGAGGTTGGTGAAAGTTGGCGGATTGATGATTTTTGACGATTATGAATTTACGTTTCCCGACAGCCCGGAGCAAGATACTAAAATCGGCATCAATGTCTTCTTGGAGATGTTTGCAAGTCAGTTAGAAGTTGTTCATAAAGGCTATCAACTGATTGCGAAAAAAATCGGCAATCAAAACTTGGGAGAAGAGCAAGCTCTACTTTCTCAAGGTTGGGAAAAGTTGGGGGATATTGCGGCAAATACGGGTTATTCGGATGAGGCGATCGCCCGCTATCAAACAGCCATTAAAATTAAGTCTGGCAATTACTTAACTTACCATAAGTTGGGTAAAAGTTTCCAAGAAAAAGAACTGTTTGATGAAGCTGCGGCCGCTTACAAACAGGCGATCGAACTTAACCCTAATTTTAGTTGGTCTTACCACTTTTTGGGGGAAACTTGGCAAGCAATCAACGAAAATAGTGAAGCTGCGATTGCTTACCGCAAAGCGATTGCATTAAATCCCGATTTTTGTTGGAGTTATAGCAATTTAGGCGATGTGTTGATGGAGCTTGTTGAGTTGGAGGAAGCTGTTGTTGCTTACCGCAGATTAATTGAGCTGAATCCAGATTTTTGTTGGTCTTATGATAGGCTGGGTAAGGCTTTGATTGCAGTGAAAAACTGGGAAGAAGCGGCGGCTGCTTACCGCAAAGCTATTGAATTAAATCCCGATGATTGTTGGCTGTACAATAGTTTGGGAGAAGTGCTGGAATCCCAAGAAAATTGGGCGGAAGCAGCAGTTGCTTTTGGCTGTGCTGTTGAGCTAGAGCCAGAGCATAGTTGGCTGTACAAAAAGTTGGGTGATGCTCTGCGAAAACAAGGAGAATTGTCAAGGGCGATCGCAATTTATGAAAAAGGCATAAATCTGGAGCCAAAATCCTGTTGGTGTTACGAAGGATTGGGTTTGAGTTTAATGGCAAAACAGCAGTGGGAACCGGCAATAACTAATTTAATTCAAGCACTGCAAATTAAACCCGATTTGTTTGGAATTTACTATCATATAGCTTATGCTCTGGAACAAAAAGGAGAAGTGGATGAAGCCGATGTCATAAAATTTGGCCATGAAATGTTGCCGTTAAGTGTGATCAAAAAATACTGTAAATTTACAGAGGATTTGGCAATTACAGCAGAGTCAGATCCGACCATTACTTGCATTGAAATCTATCCTGCAAGTCAAATCAATTTATCTGATTCCAAAACAATTGATACCAACAGCAGATGTTGGGAAGATGAAATTTTTTACATAAAAAAAGCTTTTGTTGCCGTATTACCAAACGGACGAGCTTGGGCTGATATTGCTACTATCGTCGCCATTACTTCAAACAATAAGCTTGTTACCGATATTTCAATGGGTTGTCCTGAGTTGGTAATCACTTCCGACAAATTGCATCCCGCCGAACACATTGAGGGAAATGTAGCTTTTTTATCCGCTCGCTGGGGTGGAGCAGCTTATTTTCACTGGATGTTTGATGTAATTACGCGGTTCGAGCTTTTGCAGCGGAGCGGATTGATAGAAACTATAGATAAGTTTGTTGTCAATGCCTGCGATTCGAGTTACGAAAAAGAAACTTTAAATACTTTAGGAATTCCTCAAGATAAAATTTTAGAAAGTCGCTACCAGCCACACATCACAGCGGATAAATTAATAGTTCCGTCAATTTGCAATGGTGCTGCGGGAACCTCAAAATGGAAGTGCGAATATTTGAAACGAATGTTTTTAAATGAAAAGCAGTCGCTAAAAACAGATTATTCAGAACGAATTTATATCAGCAGAGAAAAAGCATCCTATCGGCGAATTGTCAACGAGAAAGATGTCATCGGCTGTTTAGAAAAGTTTGGGTTTCGTACAGTCAAACTGGAAACGATGTCGGTAGCTGAACAAGCATTATGTCTGGCTGCGGCTAAAGTAGTTGTGGCACCTCACGGAGCGGGATTGACTAATCTAGTGTTTTGTAATCCGGGAACTAAAGTAATTGAGATTTTTGCTCCGATTTATGTTCCAATTTGCTTTTGGACGATCAGTAATTTGTGTGATTTGGAACATTACTATTTGATTGCTGAATTGTTTGATGACAAAACTCAGAAATATCCGGGACATAAAGATATGCGGGTAGATGTGAAATCGCTGGAGAAGTTAATGAATCTTGCAGGAGTTTTGCATGAATAATGAGTACCATAATTTGGGTAATTCCCTGCAAGAAAGTGGTCAATTTGATGAGGCTGTGATTGCGTACCAAAATGCGATCGCCCAAAATCCCAATTTTTCTTGGTCTTATCACGGTTTGGGCGATGTTTTGCAGAAACTCGAACGGTGGGATGAGGCTGTCGCCACCTACAGAAAAGCTGTTGAGTTAAATCCTGATTTTTCTTGGTCTTATCATAATTTGGGCGATGTTTTGCTCAAGCTAGAACAATGGGAGGAAGCTGCTGTTGCTTACCGCTGCGAGATTGAACTCAACCCAGATTTTGCCTGGTCTTTCTGTAATTTAGGCGATGCTTTAACTAAACTAAAACAGTGGAATGAAGCGATTAATGCCTATTTAAAAGCTATTCTAATTGACCGAGATTTGCCGGGAATATATGAGAAATTTGGTTATGTTCTCCGACAAACAGAGTCTGATTTGAATTCTGTGTTTCAACAATGTCAATTGCAAATTACACCGGAAAATCGGGAGTTTTGTTTGGGTTTAGGGAGGAGTTTAGCACAGGGCGATCGCCTGGAAAGTGCAATTATTTTTTGTAAAATACTCTTGACAAATGAGCCAAATTGTGATATAAAATCGGCGCAATTAGGGGAGTTTTTGCAGGAACAAGAAAAGTGCGTTAGCGCTTTAGCCTCATCTCGCGAGTGTGTCGCCCAAAAACCAGATGATTGCTGGTCTTATTACAATTTAGGTGCTGTTCTGAGCAATCAAAAAAAGTGGGATGAAGCGGCGACTTCGTTCTTGAAAGCAATAGAAATAAATCCCGATTTCTACTGGTGGTTTTATTACAATTTGTGGGAAGTTTTGGTTAAGCAAAATAAGCTGGAGGAAGTCGCGACTTTGTATCGCAAAGTTGTGGAAGCTCAACCGGATGCTTTTTGGCCTTATTTGAATTTGGGGGAAGCTTTGACTAGACAAGGCAAAATTGAGGAGGCGATTTGCTGTTATCAAACTGTTAGTTATCAGCAAACTTGGGGAGCTATTATAAGTAAGAACACAGGCCAGATGCCTGTTCTACAAAATACAGTAAAAGTTCCCAATTTTATCATCATTGGTTCCCAGCGCTGCGGCACAACTTCTCTGTACACTTATTTAGCTCAACACCCGCAAATTTTGACTCCGATTAAAAAGGAAATGGATTTTTTCTCGTGGCATTTTGACAGAGGGATTGATTGGTATTTGGCTCATTTTCCACCCATACCAGCCGGGGAGCAATTTTTGACCGGTGAAGCAAGTCCGAGCTATTTTGACTCTCTGGAAGCACCGGAACGGCTCTACAGCGCGTTTCCAGAGGCTAAGCTAGTTGTACTTTTGCGAAATCCGGTCGATCGGGCTATTTCTCAATTCTACCGCTTGACTGACTTAAATTGGGAAGGGCGATCGTTCGATCGGGCAATTAGCGATGAGATTGAAAGATTGAATCAAAATCCAGCATATATTATTGGCGAGGAACCGGGCAATTATTTAGCTCGCGGTAGGTATGTAGAATTTATGAAAAACTGGCTGGCTTTTTTCCCGAAACAACAGTTGTTAATTTTGAAAAGCGAAGATTTTTATGCAGGTGCGGCGGCGACTGTCAAACAAGTTTTAGAGTTTTTAGATTTGCCGGAATATCAATTACCTGAGTATCCAAATGCTAATCCCGGTTCTTATCAGCCTATCAGCGATTCGGTGCGTTGCTGGTTGAGCGATTATTTTAGACATTACAATCAGCAACTAGAGGAGTATTTAGGCATAAAATTTAATTGGTAATTGGGCGAAGCGAAGCTCCGGCATGGGGCATGGGGCATGGGGCATTGCTGTCAACTTAAGCCTAAAACCCCAGAGAAATCTCGCTTTTAGCTAAGTCTCGATCCCCCTAAATCCCTTAATAAGGGAGTAGGTTGACTTTGAGAAATACTCTTGTCCCCCCCTTATTAAGGGGGGGACGGGGGGATCGATGCCTAATCGTCAAACAGCAGACCGGTACTACGTTTGACCTTAAGTTGACACTAATGGGCATGGGTAAGTAGAACAACCTCAAAAAACCCGATCCCCTTGACAACTCATACTCATTATGAGTACGATTCAAGCAGTGAATTTAACCCAAGTACCAAAGGATTCAAAATCATGCTGCCGAACAAAGAAGGTCAAAGAGTACCCAATGTCACCTTTCGCACCCGCCAAAATAACGAGTGGGTTGATGTCACTACCCTTGATTTGTTTGCAGGTAAAACCGTAGTAGTGTTCTCGCTACCTGGAGCTTTTACTCCCACTTGTTCGTCAACTCACCTCCCCGGTTACAACGAATTAGCGCAAGTTTTCAAAGCAAATGGTGTAGATGAAATCGTTTGTATTTCCGTCAATGATACTTTTGTGATGAACGAATGGGCCAAAGACCAAGAAGCCGAAAATGTGACATTAATTCCCGACGGTAACGGCGAATTTTCTGAAGGTATGGGAATGCTTGTAGACAAAACTGATTTAGGTTTTGGCAAGCGTTCTTGGCGCTATTCTATGTTAGTTAAAAATGGCTTAGTTGAAAAAATGTTTATTGAGCCGGAGGAACCGGGAGATCCTTTCAAGGTGTCTGATGCTGAGACGATGCTCCACTACATTAACTCGGCAGCGGTCAAGCCCAAAGTTGTTTCTTTGTTCACTAAAGTCGGCTGTCCTTTCTGCGCCCGCGCTAAGGCTTTGCTGAAAGAAAAGGGTTTGGATTATGAAGAAATAGTTTTGGGCCAAGATGTCACAACTCGATCGCTCCGGGCCGTAACTGGAGCAACTACTGTGCCGCAAGTCTTTATCGACGGCAAATTGATTGGCGGCTCCGAGGCCCTAGAATCTTATTTTGCAGCTAGTTAGGGAAAAATACCTAACTCCCCTTCCCTAGGAAGGGAAGGGGGAGGAAGAAGTCTTGCCCCTTTCTGGGGAGGTTTGGGATCAAAAGTTCGATCGCCAAACAGCAGCAGGAAGATCGATCGGGCGATCGATCCATTCTCGTGCAACAATTAATTTTGAAGTAAGATAAAAAAATCAGACATGGGAGTGACCGATCGTGGATTTAAGTCTCGTAGCGTCAAATATCTTAAATCCACCTGTATTAGCTTTTTTTATGGGACTCCTGGCAGTTTTTCTAAAATCTGATTTAGAGATTCCAGCACCAATCCCCAAACTGTTTTCGCTGTACCTACTGTTTGCGATCGGATTTAAAGGCGGCGTCGAACTGGCAAAAAGCGGCTTCAACCAGCAAGTCGCATTGACAATTCTGGCAGCGATGTTGATGTCAGCACTTGTACCAGTCTATACTTTCTTTATACTGAGAATCAAACTAGATGCCTACAATGCAGCGGCGATCGCAGCCACCTACGGTTCCATCAGTGCGGTAACATTTATAACCGCAACTGCCTTGCTCAAACAACTGGGAATCGACTTTGACGGCTACATGGTAGCAGCCCTAGCATTAATGGAATCCCCAGCAATTATAGTCGGTCTAATTCTTGTCAGTGTATTCGGTGGCGGGGAAGAAGGAAAACGCGATATAGTTTGGTCAGAAGTGCTGCAAGAATCATTCCTAAACAGTTCAGTATTTCTGCTGATTGGCAGCCTAATTATGGGCATACTAACAGGAGAACACGGTTGGGAAGTGCTAAGCCCTTTTACTCAAGATTTGTTTTACGGCGTTCTGACTTTTTTCTTGTTGGATATGGGACTGGTAGCAGCCAGCAGAATTAAAGATTTGCAAGAAGCTGGAGTTTTTCTGATCGGTTTTGCAATCCTAATTCCCATAGTTAACGCAGGGGTTGGTTTGCTAATAGCGAAACTAATCGGAATGCCACAGGGAGATTCTCTGTTGTTTTGCGTATTGTGCGCGAGTGCTTCTTACATAGCAGTGCCCGCAGCCATGCGCCTAACTGTTCCCGAAGCTAACCCAAGTCTTTACATTTCAACGGCCTTAGCAGTGACGTTTCCGTTTAACATCATTGTAGGCATTCCCATGTATCTATACGCAATCAATATATTTTGGAGGTGAGATGATGGATTCAGTCAAAAGGATAGAAATCATAGCCCACTCCGTGGAGCTAGGCAAGATTTTAGATGGTTTAGACAAAGCTGGCGTACCCAATTATTCGGTGATTCATGATGTCGCTGGAAAGAGTACCAGGGATCACGTTTCCCGCGATTCATCTATGACGACGCTGGATAACATTTATGTGATTGCTTTTTGTGCTCCCGATCAAGTATCAGCAGTTGCAGAAAAGATTAGACCAGTTCTCAATAAGTTTGGTGGGTCGTGTTTTATTTCAGATGCGGTGGAATTGCTAATTACTAGGTGTGTTGGGTAGTCATTAGTCATTAGTCATTAGTCATTAGTCATTAGTCATTAGTCATTGGTTATTGGTTATTGGTTATTGGTTATTGGTTATTGGTCATTAGTCATTAGTCATTAGTCATTAGTCATTAGTCATTGGTTATGGGTTATGGGTTATTGGTTGTTGGTAGTAAACAAGAAAGATTAATAAATGACTTTGAAGTTGAAACCGATCAATTCCCAATTCCCAATTCCCAATTACGAATTACGAATTACGAATTACCAATTACGAATTCCCAATGACCAATTACGAATTACGAATTCCCAATGACCAATGACCAATTACGAATTCCCAATGACCAATGACCAATGACGAATTACCAATGACGAATTACCAATTCCCAATCACCAATTCCCAATGACCAATTCCCAATGACCAATTCCCAATGACCAATTCCCAATGACCAATTCCCAATGACCAATTCCCAATTCCCAATTCCCAATTCCCAATTACGAATTCCCAATTACGAATTCCCAATTCCCAATTACGAATTCCCAATTCCCAATTCCCAATTCCCAATTCCCAGTACCAGGTAAAATTTCAGAATTCTTAAGATATAAAAAAGATTAAGTTGCACCAATGGGTTGCCGTGCTACATTCTAACGCACAAGTTGCGATAGCGCGATCGAGATAGCGATATTTTCAAGAGGAGTTTAAATCATGGCTACCCTAAAAGTTGGTATCAACGGATTTGGTCGCATTGGACGGCTAGTTATGCGGGCCGGCATCAAAAACCCCAACATCGAATTTGTCGGCATTAATGACTTAGTTCCGCCAGACAACCTCGCTTACCTGTTCAAGTACGACTCCACCCACGGCATTTACGACGGCGAAGTTGAAGCCCAAGCAGACGGCATTATTGTTGACGGAAAATTTATCCCCTGTACGTCAATGAGAAATCCGGCCGAATTGCCGTGGGGTAAATCCGGCGCAGATTATGTTGTAGAATCTACCGGATTGTTTACGGATTTTGAAGGCGCATCAAAACACTTGACGGCGGGAGCAAAACGGGTAATACTTTCAGCACCTACAAAAGAGCCAGAAAAAGTAGCAACATATCTAGTAGGCGTCAACCACCACAATTTTGATCCGGCAAAAGATACTGTTGTTTCTAATGCTAGCTGCACTACCAATTGTTTAGCACCTATTGCCAAAGTTATCAACGATAACTTCGGTTTAGAAGAAGGTTTAATGACTACAGTTCACGCGATGACAGCAACTCAACCCACTGTAGACGGCCCCAGCAAAAAAGACTGGCGGGGAGGAAGGGGCGCGGCTCAAAATATTATTCCATCTTCTACCGGTGCGGCGAAAGCTGTTACTTTGGTATTGCCGGAATTGAAAGGAAAATTGACGGGGATGGCTTTGCGCGTACCGACTCCAGATGTGTCAGTAGTCGATCTTACTTTTAAAACTAGCAAGGAAACTAGCTACAAAGAAATTTGCGAGGCCATGAAAAAAGCTTCGGAGGGCGAACTCAAAGGCATTCTCGGCTATACTGAGGATGCGGTGGTTTCGACAGATTTTAAAGGCGATGCGCGATCGAGCATTTTCGATGCTGGTGCGGGAATTGAACTTAATTCTAAGTTTTTCAAAGTCGTTTCCTGGTACGACAACGAGTGGGGTTATTCTTGTCGCGTGATTGATTTGATGTTGTCGATGGCCCAGAAAGACGGCATTTTGGATAATTGATTTTTTGTGGGGTGGGCATTTGGGGCGGGCTAGGAATGCCCACCCCACAAGCAGATTTCTATGATTTTGTGGAACTGGCATCTTGCCCGTTTCTGAGAATGCTATAGCAACCTTCTCAGTAATTAGAACGTTTTTAATTGCTGAAACCATTGATTTTATTTCATCTTCCTTCTTTCCCAATTCCCCCCAATTCCCAATTCCCAATTCCCAATTCCCAATTCCCAATTCCCAATTCCCAATTCCCAATTCCCAATTCCCAATTCCCAATTCCCAATTCCCAATTCCCAATTCCCAATTCCCAATTCCCAATTCCCAATTCCCAATTCCCAATTCCTTCTTTCATATGTCTGAATTACCACCTCTCAATCACGAAACTATTTGGGCTATCCTCAACGAAGAAATCGACGATGCCGCTGTCAATCGGTTAGTTTGGCAATATTTGGGCTACCGTTGCGATGCAGAGACTGGGCTGTGGAACAGTGCAAATGTTGCCCAGGAGTGGTGCAAAGACTATCCTGAACCGCCGGATTTCATTGATTCTCGGCCCGCAACGGTGAAATTGACTCGATCGATCATTCCAGAAAACAAGCAGTTGCTGAAGGAAAAATTGGGCTTTAAAGGCTATAAAATTGGGGAATTCGGGCCAAGACAGACTCGCAGGGCGACGATGGCTAATTGGTTAATGGGTTTTCTGGAAGTTGAAAGCTAGAATCTGAAATCTCAAATTGACTGAGATCCGGCTGTTGTTTGAACTGGCGGCGGTTCGCAAAAAACCAAAGCCACGGTTCAAATTGATCTGGGGTTAATTGGTACGGCTTCAGGAGAAATTCTTGCCACCGCCAAAGCAGTAGGAGAAGCAGATCAAAGCGATTCTAACATCTCGATTAGGGGAATCAGTGGCAATTGGGGCCGCAACAATGAGGATACACTTTTGAGCGCGGCAGTTGACAAAGCAGTCGGTCAAATGGTAACAAAACTTGCTGAAGTTGCGAAGAAATTGCCTTAATGTTATCGGTTTGGCGGGGGCGGGTTGATGTAGATTTTTGGTGGGAATTAAATATTACGGGTGAAACCCGCCCCTACAAAATCTGGTTTTTTTCCTCACAAACACGCTAGAAATCTCACTCTACATTGGTCGCGCTCTTGTAGGGGCGGGTTTTACAAACAATCATTGCTGAAAACCAATAATATAGTAAACCCGCCGCCACCCAACTGGATTATATGTGACCAATTACCAATTAATTAGCATTTGGATTGGAGTCATAATCAACGCATTTTCCCTGTTGATTAGGGTTTGGGGCTGGGTTATAGACTACCTGATCGACAGCATCTTTTTCTTGAATCCATCCGATTTCCCCCGGTTGCAGCTTGGCGATTTCTACTGCAACTGTTGGCTTAACTGCGGGGGAAGGTGAGGGAGTGGTAACAGCGGGAGAGCGATCGGTTTCTGGTTTTGCAACTACTGAAAAATCTTTATTTTGCTGAGACTTGGGAGAAGTCGATCGCGCTTTTTCAGGAATCGAACAAACTTTCAATTCCAACCAGTTACCTTGAGGTGTCAACTGTTTGTTTGTTACCTGCAAAACGCTGCCGGCAATCACTGTTCCTTTCACTGTCAACTGACCGATTTCGCCGTGCAAATCCAAGCGAGCGCCTGCTTTTTCTAATTCCCCGATCGCAGAACTTTTAATTTCTACAAACGAGCCTTTTTCTAAAGATTGAACAGGCTCAGGTAAAGTTTCATCCGTTGTCGGCGGGCTGCTTTCAGCATGGATTTTACCGTAACCGAAAATCGACTCACCGGCAGCATCGATCGCTCGACCTACCGGAGGGATGAAAAAATAAGCAAATACTCCCCCCAAACCTAATAAAAATACAATTTTTAGCAACAGCGCCAAGGGACTTTTGCTTGGGTCTGCTAGCTCTATAAACAGCGTTCTGAGTAGAGAATTAGTATCGCCCAGACCTGTGCGATCGGTCAAATCGGTTGGCAGATCCTCGCTGTCAGCAATTGGTTCGATCGGCAAATCTAAAGGTGCGACGGACAATTCTGTGAAAGTATTGCCTTCCTCTCTCAAATGTGCCTGACAGTGAATTAAAGCCACGGTTACATTGTCGTGACCATTTTTAGTATTAGCAAGATCGATCAAGCGATCGCGCGCTGCGGCAACATCAATGGTACCGTCAAGAATGGGCAAAATCTCCGTTTCCCAGCATTCCTCAACCCGGTCTTTATCGCTCAAACCGTCGGAACACAACAGCAAAACGCAGTCTTCATCCACTGCAAAACGCTGCACAGTTGGGTGCAGAGTGTTTGAAGAAGTAATCCCCAAAGCTTGAATCAGAGCACCCGCAGCCACCTGTTCCAAAGCGTCTCGGTAGAGTGCGTAGCCCAAACGCACCTCGCGACAAGCCACATCGTCATCAAGAGTCACTTGATAGCAGCCGGTGCGGGTAATCCAATAAGCCCGACTGTCTCCGACGTGGGCAACATAGAGTTCATGGAGGTGGGCTAAAGCCATCACCAGGGTAGTTCCCATCCGCTGGCGGCCTTGGCGGTGCTCGCTATCGTTACGACTAGAGATGGCGTCGTTAGCAGCACAAGCCGATCGTTCCAGCTTGGAAATCAGGCTCAGCGGATCGTCAATATCCTTGTGCAGCACCACTTGCTGCAACTTGTCCAGGAGCACAGAAATCGCTAATTCCGAAGCGACTTCGCCGCCGTCTTGTCCGCCGATACCGTCACAGACGATCGCGCAAGCGTCCGCTCCCGGATAGCCGGCGAACACTGTGCCACTGGGTGGGTAACAAGCATCTTCGTTGTGGGCGCGCGATCGACCTACATCAGTGCCCGTGGCAATCTCCACGGTGCGATCGTACCATAGGCCGCACTTTGCCAGAGCTTGATCCAACTGGCCCATCAGTTGTTCGCCGTTGCGGATCTGACCGGCCACCATTTGCAGGCACAGTTGTCTCAAAAAATTGGCGATCGCCGGGTGAGCTTCGGGCACCCACTGCTGCCACAACTTGCCCAACATCGACAAATTAGGTGGTTTGCGATCGGGCTGCAACTCCAGAAACCGCACCACAGGCCCTTCCACCCGCAGCAATTCGGGAGTCAGTAGAGTCGAAGCCACGCCCTGAGTAATAAAGGGCTGCCACAACTGAGCAATTTGCCACAGCCAATTAAGCTGGCGCATCGCCGAGGATCCTTTCCACGAGTCCGCCAATTCCGGCATCAACGATTCGCTAACCTTGAAAATTGGCCCGTTTTCCAGTAGCCAGATATCCCCCGAAAGCTTGCTCGCCTTGGACGATACCAGCCCGTATACTTGGGGTACGTGCAATTGATAGGCAAACAGTCTCAGATAAGGAGTTAAAAAGTTCGGAATCTCTTCGGGCAGTTCCGGCAACTGTTCGGGTTGATTATCGACTAGAAGCCGATCGCGCTTAAGCAAGTAGCGACCGGCGATCAGATCGCCCGGTTTACAGGCTTTTATCCCTTCACCTAAAGCCCATAAGTAATGTTTTGGCACAGAGTTTTGCATAAGGGTTCCTAGACGCTTTTGGGCCCAGTGCCGATCTGAACTATTTTAGTTAGACAGGCGGGAATCCCCAGCCCATAATCTTTGATTTGGGGTGGGATGAGAGCCGCGCGAGGTGACGAGGGATCCTCACCGCGATGTTGGGCATAGCCAACCAGCATTCTTTGGATGGCGACGAGACGAGCACTCATTGTAATAATTCTGGTAAAATACTCATATATTGGATCGCAGAATAACAATCTAGGTCTAGATAAAACAGCTTTTATGTGACAAGTGGGGCGGGACCTGTTCCTCACTATAAAACGCCGTAGAGGGAAACGATGGGAGTACCTTGAAGGAAGATCTTGATATCCACAGGCGGGACTCAGATGCCTACAACATACCGCTTGCGGTTGGTGTAGGAGCGTCACCGCTTGAACCTCGACGGAATGTCTTGTACTGACAAGCGCTATTTTACCACGCCAAAACACTGTGTTCACATGATTCGGCACGATCGGTAAATCAAGGCTGGATTTATCCTGCAACTACCTGTCATCCCTGGACTCAATTCGAGGGGGTTTTCAGGCTATTCTTGATAATTTATACCAGTTTTTTATGAGGCCCCGTAGAATCTGATCCCCCCTAACCCCCCTTAATAAGGGGGGAACAAGATTCTGCTCTTTCGTCACCCCCTACTCACACCCTACTCCCTTATTAAGGGGGATGCGAGGGGGATCGAGATATATGCAACGACCCATTAAATTGGTATTACTGGTTAATAATGCCAATTTACGAAGAAATCGCAGCGGTCAAGCGGTTGAAGATTTGAGACTCCTGCTCATGGTACGATGGAGGTGCGTAGAAATCACCAGAGTCGGCTGGTTTGACACTCCTCGACCTTAAGGCACGAGGATTCTTAAGACATTTCAGTCTTAATATCCCTATTTCTAGGGTTCCTTTCGCTGACCACGTTTGCACAAAAATGTGTGTAGTCAGATCTCCTCAAAAGTGTTTTGGGCGTATACTTTCCCCCAGTCCAGGGGTAGGTTTTTAAATCTTGTCTGATGCCCTTACTATACCACACAGGGGTGGGTGCGTGGATATGTCTACCCAACTCCATGCGGATTTCTGACGGAGCAGGAGTCGTAGAAAAAGCCATCCTATAAGGACGGGGTTTTCAACCCAATTTTCTGATAAATTCCCCCTGTTGTCGATCGGGCGCTCCGTGCATCGTGCCTGAGTTTCGCAAGTCAAGTTTAAGATCACCCGCCTCTGCAAGCAGTTGAGTTCCTAGCCATGCCCCTCAAGGATTCCAGCGCCTTTCCCGAAAATTTTCCAGACCCGAAACTTCCTGCCGCCATTGAGGTAGACGAAATGCTGACCAGGATTAAGCATTCTCACGGTCATTACTACAAAGTGATGAATCTTGAGGTTTGGGCGCTTGTGGAAACGCTCGATCAGCTATTTCCGGGCGCTTGGGGTCGCTTCATGGCTAACCGCCAGCTTGCGGTGAAACAGTTTTTGCAGCGCAAGGGCGATCTCAAAGGTTCAGTTGAAGCTGAGGATGTGGAGGAGAAGGAAGAAGCAAGAAGCAAGAAGCAAGAAGCAAGAAGCAAGAAGCAAGAAGAATAAAAGCAGATTTGGCCCAATTCTCCCCATTTCCCCCTCTTGTTTGTATCGAAGTCTAGATCCCTCTCGCATCCCCCTTCCCAAGGGGAGTAGGGGGTGACGAAACAGAATACTCTTGTCCCCCCTCGTTGGTATCGAAGTCTAGAGCCCCCTCCCATCCCCTTGAATCAGGGGAGTAGGGGTTGACGAAACAGAATACTCTTGTCCTCTCGTTGGTATCGAAGTCTAGATCCCCCTCCCATCCCCCTGATAGTCGGGGAGTAGGGGTTGACGAAACAGAATACTCTTGTCCCCCCTCGTTGGTATCGAAGTCTAGATCCCCCTCCCATCCCCCTGAATCAGGGGAGTAGGGGTTGACGAAACAGAATACTCTTGTCCCACCCCCTACTCCCCTTCTTAAGGGGGAGTAGGGGGCAAGAATGCGGGGGGATCGAAACTCGGCTACAAGCGAGATATACAGAGGGCTTTAGTCTTAAGTTGGCACCAATACCCCTCTCCTACTCTGCCGATCGCCCGATCGCAGCTTACAGATGAATTTTCGCATCAACTTGAGGCAATCCCATGCTGTAATTGACAGCGCGGCTATTGAGGTTGTAGCTGATTTGGCCTTTCTGTAAGAACGATCGCACCAAATGCTCCAATTCCGAACCAATGCGGCGGAGGTTGTACTCAGTCAAGTCTTCGCCCTCGTAGGAATCTACAAGTTCATCGAATTTGGCATAAACCTGTTTGACTGACTCGTCATTCCAGTTGAGTTCGTTATCTGGGTCAATGTCCAGTGTCAAAAGATCGTTGCTGGGTACGAGTTCGTTGTGTTCGAGGATGGCGGTATATATGCGAATATGGCGGGTTGTGGACTTGAGCTGCATAAGTTCTCGATCTGTAAAGATTTTTTTGCTGAACTTATTGTAGTTGCTTCCAGAGGCGCGGGGAGAACGGGCGATCGTCAATTTCTCGGAATCCCGAAATATTTTAGTTGTTCGGCCGTCCAATTTTTGTAATATTCAGTTTTCAGTAAAGAATCGGAAGCTGGCTTCAGCGTAGAATTTACTTGAACAGTGAAACCCGGATAGGGCATCCTCCTAGTATGAAGCCCGTCAATATTAAAATCTTCATCGGGATGAACGTGAAAAGCCAGCAAACCCAGCTCTGAAATATTATTATTGAGTTTTTCTATTAATGCTTGAGTTTGCGGTGCACTAATTGCTGTTTTTTCAGGATTAATGACTAACATTATTTCCAAATCGGAATTGTAAAATTCATAAATCGATTGCATTATGGCAGAATTGCGATCGAACTCAGTCAGCGCTGAAAACCGCTCGATTTTGAATAAAATTTGATTTGCCAACCGTGCCTTTTTAGCGAAGGGACAAACTGGTAAATCGCTGAAATTTGGATGCGGTAACTCGACAAACTCCGTCATCCATCTGAGGGTAGACTCTATAATTTCCGTGTTAGATTCATTCATCAAAAATCTATGTATTTGACATTTCACACTAATCATAATCTATTTCTAGGGCGATGCACATCTCACCATTGGTGTCAACTTAAGACTGAAATCCACGATGAATGTCGCTTGTCGTCGAGTCTCGATCCCCCTAAATCCCCCTTAAGAAGGGGAGTAGGGGTTGACTTTGAGAATGCTCTTGTCCCCCCCTTCTTAAGGGGGGCTAGGGGGGATCTCCGGGTTTAAAAACACACCCTATTCCTTCCATTTCTAAGGGAATTTGAATTCTCTTGTCCCACCCCCTACTCCCCTTGTGTTTTGGGGGGCTAGGGGTGATCTCCGGGTTTAAAAACACACCCTATTCCTTCCATTGCTAAGGGAATTTGAATTCTCTTGTCCCACCCCCTACTCCCCTTGTGTTTTGGGGGGCTAGGGGGGATCTCCGGGTTTAAAAACACACCCCATTCCTTCCATTGCTAAGGGAATTTGAATTCTCTTGTCCCACCCCCTACTCCCCTTGTGTTTTGGGGGGTTAGGGGGGATCTCCGGGTCAAGAAAACACGCCCTATTCCTTCCATTGCTAAGGGAATTTGAATTCTCTTGTCCCACCCCCTACTCCCCTTGTGTTTTGGGGGGCTAGGGGGGATCTCCGGGTTTAAAAACACACCCCATTCCTTCCATTGCTACGGGAATTTGAATTCTCTTGTCCCCCCCTTGTTAAGGGGGGCTAGGGGCGGATCTCCGGGTTTAAAAGCACACCCTAGTCCTTCCATTGCTAAGGACTAAAGTCCTGACTACAAACATTAATTCATTCGTGAATTGTGCCGTCTGGCATAATTGCACCTGCGAGTTTTGCCTTGTCCAGATTTGCCACCCCACTTAGGTTTGCTCCCTTTAAGTTGGCTTTTTCTAGGTTTGTACCATTCAAATCTGCACCGCGCAAATCGGCCGAGATAAGTGTTGCCCCATTCAAATTTGCGGACACTAAACTTGAGCCGCAGAGATTAACCTCAGTCAAGTTTGCCCTACTCAAATCTACTGAGTCAAGCGCTACTCCCACCAGATTTACGCCAGTCAGATTAGCATCGCTAAAGTTGGCACGGCCTAATTTTGTATCTTTCAAATTAGCGTGGCTCAGGTCTGCCGCAACTAGGTTAGCGTACTCTAAATTTGCCTGTTTCAGGTTTGCTCCACTCAAGTTTGCCACAGCTAGTTTTGCAGATCGAAGGTTTGCTTTGCTCAAGTTAGCTTCACTTAGGTTTGCTGTAGTTAGGTCAGCACCATTCAGATTTGCTTCACTCAAATTTGCTGCACTCAGATTCGCCTGAAGCAGTTTTGCGGCCGCCAAATTTGCTTTGGTTAAGTTTGCACCGCTCAAGTTAGCTTCACTCAGGTTGAAAGAACTCAAGTCAACACCAGCTAGGTTTACGTTGGGAAGTGAAGCATCAGAAACGATTAAGTAAGCACCTGCTTTAACAGGGTCAAATCCTCTGGGGAAGATAGTCTGTGCGTTGCACAGCGCTTGTTCAAGTTTTGCTCCCTCAAGGTTTGCCCCTTCAAGGTTTGCCTCGAATAGGTTAGTATTACTTAGGTTTGCATTACTCAAATCAGCCTTATAATTGTGATTGCCTCAAATTCAACCCAGTTAAGTTTGCATTACTGAGGTTTGCACTGTGATTGTCCCCTGAGACAAATTAACAGCTCTGCTGAGATTTAGTCCACTTAAATTAGCTTCACTTAGGTTTGCATACACATAGATTTACTTCACTTAAATTTGCATTGAGAATTGTGCTTTTCTAAGTTTGATGATTCTAGATTGGCTTTGTGAAGGCTTGCATGAGATAAATTTGCCTCAGTCAGGTTAGCGCCCAGATAAGTTTGCTTCAGAGAGTTCTGCACCGCTGAGATTAGCGTTACTCAGGTTGACACGAACCAGGGATTTTCCGCTCAGATTTACTCCTGCTAAATTAACTCCAGTAAAATCTCGTTCTCCCTCATCATACCGTTGCAAAAATTCCTCAGCACTAATAGCTGGTTCCAGATTTTCTAGTCCAGAATCATCTATTTTTGCCTCTTCCTGAGATTGCACAGTATCCGCATTCACAGGAGTAGCAGCCGGCTGTTCTACCGCTTTGCTAGATACCGCCTCTTCCCGCAATAACCGATCCACCCGATCGCTAAAAAGCCTCAAAACCTCAGCATCATCAACCTTCCCACCAGCATTCGCGCCCTGAGTAACCGCATTCTCAACATAATACTTATCCACAAAACTTTGCAACCCAGCATTATATCCCTGTCCCACCGCCTGAAACCTCCATTCCCCATTCTTTATGTACAAACGTCCAAACTCTAAAGCCGTTTCTTCGGAAAATATCTGATTCAAATTGTACCGAACCAGTTCGCTTTCCGTCTCTGAATTGTAAAGCCGGATAAACGCATTTGTAACTTGACTAAAACTTTGATTCTTTTGCTGTACCTCGTGCAAAGTAACAACAAACACAATTTCCTGAATCGCCGAATTGATTTTACTCAAATCCACATAAACCGTCTCATCATCTCCCTCTATTTGTCCATTCCTGCTGTCTCCTGAATGCCGCACCGCACCGTCTGGCGATGTCAAGTTGTTGTAAAATACAAAATACTTTTCATCGGGAATGCGACCGTCCGCCGCTAACATAAAAACAGATGCGTCAATGTCGCAGTTTTGTGCTGTCTGGCTGACTTGCCAACCTAGGGCGATCGCCAATTTATTGAAATTAGGAACTTCCTGAGAAAGATTAAATCTCTCACCCTTAGTTAATTCGATGCTCATATGCGATAATTTCCTTACCTCAGAAATAGACTTGTAGGGTGCGTCAGACGAAGTTTTAGAGAGATTCTCGATGATTTTGGTTCTGACGCACCTTACGAATAATGCCGATCGCGTAAGTCGTAATAATATTAATTATCTCATCTATGTTAACCCGATCGCAAATTGGATTTTATCTCGAAGACATCGAAACCCGAATTGGTAGAACCGTCAATTTAACTCTTACCGGACTCATTCTCCTATCTTCCGCCAGCTTCATCGCCGAAACTTACCCACTTGCGGAACCTGTGAGAATTAATTTGCAAACTCTCGATACCGTCCTTTTAATCGTTTTTGCCGTTGAGTATTTATTGCGGCTGTGGTGTGCCGAAAATAAAGTTAAATTTGTTTTTAGTTTTTTTTCTATTATTGACTTGGTTGCAATATTACCATTTTTTCTGGGATTTGTCAATGTCAGTTTTATTCGCATTTTTCGCTGGTTTAGAATTCTCAGACTCATCCGCTTTCTGGAATTGAAAATTTCTATTTTCCGCATCAGCACCGAAGATGGCGTGATTTTTTCTCGGATATTGTTTACCTTATTGGCAATAATTTTTGTTTATTCTGGTCTGATTTATCAAGTCGAACATCCGGCAAATCCTGAAGGTTTTGGCACTTTTTTGGATGCCGTTTATTTCTCCGTTGTCACTATGACTACGGTGGGATTTGGCGATGTTATTCCGATTTCGGAAGCGGGCCGCTTTTTGACTATTTTGATGATTTTGACCGGAATTGCCCTGATTCCTTGGCAGTTGGGGGATTTAATTAAGCAATTAGTTAAAACTGCAAATCAGGTAGAAACTGTTTGTACAGGTTGCGGTTGGTCTGTACATGATACTAATGCTAGATTTTGTAAAATGTGCGGCACTCACTTAGATAATGGTAAGGGGTAATTGGGAATTGGGAATTGGGCATTGGGCCTTGGGAATTGGGCCTTGGGAATTGGGCATTGGGCATTGGTAGTTACTCACAAATAACAAATAACAAATAACAAATAACAAATAACAAATAACAAATAACAACTGATATCACTTCCGATAGCATCGGAATTATTCATTTCTCTGATCTCCCTCTGCGTTCTCTGTGGCCTCTGTGGTTAAATCATTCCGATGCAACCGGAAACGATATGACTTCTTTAAGCTAAAGGCAACAAAATTTCAAACTCGGTATTCTGGCCTGGTTGCGATCGCACATTCAGTTTGCCGCCGTGCTTTTCTATGACGATTTGATTGCAGATAGCCAGCCCCATACCCGTCCCTTTACCTGCTGGTTTAGTGGTAAAAAAGGTATCAAATATCCGCTCCTGAATTTCTGGGGAAATGCCGGGCCCGTTATCGGCAATGCAAATTGCTGCCCAATTGCGTTCCTCGGCTTGTAGCACTTTAGTGGTAATTTCTATTTTGGGCTGCCAAGAAGGCGGGCACAGCGTCTCTATTTCTCGATCGGCTGCGTACTCTGTCAGGGAGTCTAGAGCATTGACTAACAAATTCAAAAACACCTGACTCAACTGACCAGAGTAGCAGCTAACTAGAGGCAGTTCGCCGTAATTTTTTACCAATTCTATGCCGTCTTTGAAGCGATTTTTCAGAATTAACAGCGTACTGTTAACGCATTCGTGAATGTCTTTCTTCACTGGCTTAGTCTCGTCCATGTGAGAAAAATTGAGCAGCCCGTTAGCAATTTTTAGCAATTGCTCTCCTCCAAACCTCATCCCTTCTAAAGTTGCCAGCAACTCTTCTTTTAACAAGTCAAATTCAATCTCTTCTTTTATGTGAGTAATTCGGGGAGACTGTTCGGGCAATTCTTCTTCGTAAGCGGACATTAGCTCGAGCAAATTGTCAAAATAGGACAGCATAAAATTTAAATTTCCCCAGATATAGTTAAGGGGATTTCTAATTTCGTGAGCTACCTCTGCGACAATCCTACCCAAACTAGCCATTTTTTCTGTTTGGATGAGTTGTGATTTGGTTTCCTTTTGGAGCAACTTATTTGTTATTTGGTGAATTCTGGACTGAGCGACCATTAATAGGTGTACATCTAGCAGCCTGTAAGTCCGATCTTCTGTTTGCACTACTATGGGCTCGTAAACTAATTCTGCTGACCTGTCAAGCGATTCCTGGGCAGCTTCTACGATTAATTTACTACTTTGCAGCAGCAGTATATCTTTCTTTGAAAACTGATATAACACCTCTATTGGTCGTTTAAAAAACATTTCTAACCCGTAGCGGCAGTTGACTTTTTCAAAAAATAGCCGTCGGGAAATTATGCCGACAAACTTGCCCTGACGAGTCAAAATGACGCCGGGAAGCATGGGGTTTTTTTCAAAAGTCAGGGCCACTTCTTTTGCCTGTTGAGTTAATTCTATTGGGCAGTTGTAAAGTGGCAGGTCTTGGAGAGTTGATTTTAAGGAGAGGTTCCAAGTACAAGTCTCTGGCATATGCAACACTGATAAATCCAAGCTAGAATCACGCAAATTAAACATAGATGGAACCTCTATTAAATGTTGTTTGATCGCTCAAAAAAATGCGAGTTATTTGTGATTTGCTATTTGCTATTTGTGATTTGTGATTTGTGATTTGTTGGTTGTTATTGCCAATAACTAATAACCAATAACCATTACCCATTACCCGTTACCCATTACCCATTACCCACTACCCACTATTAAATAGTGTAGACTTCCTCAAGGTGAATCTGTCTGTTAAGCAAGTTACAATAGCGCCAGAACCGAAAACCCGATCGCCCTGGTTATTGTACGATCAAAATTTTTGTTTCTAAATCAATGTTAATTGATAAGACCTATTGTGCAAGTTAAAGATGTTTCTCATCTACTTTTTAACATAAAATACCCTGCGATCGCCTATTTTCCTGAAATCATCAAAATTTATCAACTATCTATTGTGATCTGGTATACCATTTGTGCGGTACTGGCAAGGAATCGCATAGCACATCGCAGGCTTTAAGTCAATCGATTTGAGATTTGAGATTGAAGAAAAGTCTTGCTATAGCAACCTGATTGGTAATGAGGAAGTTTTCAATTGCTGAAATCATTGATTTTATAGCGTTTCCACATCGACTTCTTCCTTCTTCCTTCTTCCTTCTTCCTTCTTCCTTCAACATCTGCTATATTAATCAACCTCCGGCCAGAGGCGTTCTAATTGATACCGCCAAGCTGCAAGAGTCTGTTCGCGAGACTCTCGCCCAAGTTCCATTTCGCCCATCAATCCCTCTGCGTAAAAACGGTCTAAAGTCTGAAGGGTAGTTTCCACGGACTGTCCCTGCATCTTGGCCGCTTTGATGATTTGACGGATACGGGTTTCGATCAAGTCGCCGAAAAAGTCGGACAAACCTCGCTGCTGTAAAGCCAGCAGTCTGGCGACGGCGGCCGCAAAATCTGCGGTGGCGGTGGTGGCAAAATTATGTTGAAATACACCCCACAAGAGGTTTTGATGTATGGCGTAGCGAGTTTCCAGGGTGGTGTCAAAGTTAGCTTCTAGCAGTTGGTCTAAAAATGGTTGAGCTTCTAGGACATCGGCGATGGGTAGCAAAATTCGCAGCCAACTGCTGTCTTCTGAAAGGAGGACTAACAGCCGAAATTTGGGGGTTTCTACTTCCCAAGAAGTTGATGTCGGTGTCTCAACACTTTCGCCAAATAAGTCTTTGAGTGTATTGGTAATTTCTTCTGGATTCATGGTAATTGGTAATTGGTAATTGGGAATTGGGAATTGGGAATTGGGAATTGGGAATTGGGAATTGGGAATTGGGAATTGGGAATTGGGAATTGGGAATTGGGAATTGGGAATTGGGAATTGGGAATTGGGAATTGGTGAATTGGTAATTGGTAATTGCTAATTGGTAATTGGTAATTGCTAATTGCTAATTGCTAAACAGACGATGAGTGATGCACAGCAACTTATGGTAGCCAGCGGGGGTGATAGCCTGCAAAGGGTAGTTCTTCTGGCTGCACTTTTGGTTGAGAACCGTCTGCGGGTATTTCTACTAAGGGTAGCAGCCAAAGGCGACTGCTGGCGATCGACTGTCCGCTGTCATTGCGGGGAGTGGCTGCTGTTGAGGGTTTGGCTGATGTGACTGATTGGTCGAAAATTAATGCCAGTCCGTCGGGAGATAAACTGATTTGGGTATCTAATTGGTTGGGCAAAATCAGCAGCGGTTTGATGGTTCCTACTAAACGAGTGCCATCTTTTTTGAGGTCGATGGTGGCGATAAAAGGCTGTTCTTTGTAGCTTTCTGTTTTGAGGCGTTCGGCTAACAAGCAGTAGAGACGCTGGAATTGGTTGTCTTTGTTTTTGCGGGGGTCGAAATAGACGGCGATAATGCTGCCGGGAATTCGCAATATTTCTTGTTCTACGCCTTGGTTATCTAAGATGAAAAGCGATCGGGTAAAGTCGCCGTTATATTTAACATAAGCTGCGACGGAGTTGTCGCGGGCCATGCCTAATACTTGTTCGTATTTTGGCAATAATTCTACGGGATCTGCTTCCGGTTGTAGGGGGACGATCGCTAATCCTTGTTTTTGAGATATTACCATCGATTTGCTGTCGGGCCGAATCATAAAATCCCCGCCTTGTTGATTTTCCAATCGTCGGGGGGGTATTTTTTCTTCAATAATCCAAGGACTGAAATCTCCGGGATTGCGACGGTTGACGCGCATAATAACTATGGTTTTGCCATCGGCTGAGAGGTCAAATTTGAGGTTTTGATAATCTTTGGAGTCTAATAGTTTGTCGATTCTACCTGCTGGCTGCGGCGGCTGGGATTCTGTTCCGGGAGATTGGGGATTGATGCCGGTGGTGACTGTGAATAGTTCTTGGGTTAGGGTGCCGCCTGCTTGGGCTTGCGATCGATCTGTTGCTGAGAATAAGAGGCGATCGCTATTAGGATAGGGTTTAAAATCGGTAACGACTAAATCTTTGGGAGTTAGCGGTATTGGTTTCGAGTCGCTGCTTGAGAGATTAACTAACATTAATCTGCTTTCTGTTTCGCCTGTGACGCCGATATAAGCAAAAGCGCGATCGCGACTGCGAAATGAACCGCTAAACGGTTGAATTAGGGTTCCTTTATTTTGGTTGTTTTCTCCGAAATACTTGTCGGTTGCTCCTGCGAGTTTTAAGGTGTAGGTAACGCCGTAGGGTGCTGGGTTGTTGAGTGTGTAAGCCATGCGCCTTCCAGCCCAACTAAATTTGCCGGGGAGAGCAGGTTCTATTTTTAAGTTTTCCTCGACGCTGGAGTGATTCATCGGGCGAAAGAAGGTGAGGATAAAGCCGGTATCTTCCGCGCCGATTTGTTTATTTTGCCAGGTAAATTCTCGCACTCGCGGTGCTGTGCGATCGCCCGACAGCAGCAACAGTCCGATTAATACGCCCAGCACTAGCATCAGGATTATTGCCATGCGGTCGATCGGCTGTTTGAATTGCCCTACAGTCAAGGATGAAAGATTAATTTTTTGCTTAAAAATACTCACAAATCTGTCTCTCCTCTTCCTGAACAGAATTTATTCCAAACTTGAAAAATTATGAACTCTCTCCTGTTTGTTGACTAAAAGAGTTTACCAGGTTCCCAATCGATTGGTAACAGGCGATCGATCGGTAGAGTATGACCAAAATGAAATCTACAAAAAAGTAGAATTCCTAGCACTCCTAAAAACAATGCTGTCAACTTAATATCCTGCCAAAAACAGAATAGGCCTTCTTTCCAAAGACCGTAGCTAATTACTAAATAAGTAGGAATGTCGCCGACAGCTACAGCAAGCACAGCACCTAAATTACCCATGAAATGATATCCGATCGGTATGCCAATACTGATACTCAAGAAAGTCACAAAATTGCCCATAGCTCCGTACTGAGATTTGCCGATGGCTAACAGACAAGAACTCATCAGATTGTGGAGGGTAGTGTGCCAAATTCCTAAAGCCAAAATTGGCAGCATCCAAGATGCGGCCGCATACTCTTTTCTGTACAGTGTTAAAATTAGCTGATCTCCAAAACTCACAAAAATTGCTAAACCTATTGCTAAGGGGATCAGAATTAGCTTGCGGTTTTTGATAATCTTGGCGCGCAATTCCTCGCGCGGCAAGTCGGCTAGCATGGAAATAGAGGGAAAAATCACCCTGCCACCAAGGGCGATGATGACTTGGCGCGGCATATCGCCGAGGGTGAAAGCGATGCCATAAATGCCCAACATTGTCAAAGAAAATATTTTTCCTAGCACTAGCCGATCGGCTTGAGAACACAGAAAAAATAAAAGTGTAGACAAAAATATCCATTTCCCATAAGAAAATATTTCTTTAACTGCTTCTCGATCCCAAGCAAAGCGGTTTGATTTGCCGGGAATCAAAAAATGGCTCCAGACTAACTCCATTAAAGCTCCCGTAAAGCCCCCTGCAACGATCGCCAAGATGCTGGGATTCAAGCAAGCCCAGACAATCATCACTGTAGTAGAAATTATCTGTAGGCCAAACTCAAAAATTACTACTTGCTTGACTGCCATTTTGCGGTTGAGGCTGAATCTGGCAGTGGAATTCAACCCTCCTATCAGGGTGTTTATACCTATCGCGGGAATCAACCACAGGAGACGGGGTTCTTTATAGAAAGTAGCAACAGGCCAGGTGATTAACATTAAACACAACCAAATAAACAAGCTGCGAATAACTTGCATTGTCCAAGCGGTGTTGATAAATTCTGGTTCTTCTCCACGCTTGTTCTGAATGATACTTGGCCCCAAACCTATATCTGAAAATAGGTGGACACCTGTGATGAAAACATAGGCGAGACCCATAAGGCCAAATAGTTCTGGCAAAAGCAGGCGTGTCAGAATTAGGTTACTGCCAAATCGGATAATTTGACTGCCGCCGTAGCTGGCTATCGTCCAGGCTGCACCTTTGATAGCTAGTTTTTTTTCGGATGACATAAACTCAGGACTTCTTTTATAATTACGAGTCTAGTGGGTGGATCTGCTATTGGCAACTGCTACAGAATTCTACTGCCAATGTTTTAGCTGACTGTACCCGATATCAATAATCATAAGGGTTTTTGGGTTCAGGAATTGGTTTGAGGGAAGAAGCCTGAATTGTCAATTTTCGCTTTCCTTGCAGTTCTGCTGCGATCGCCTCTCCTTCTATTTCTAACCAACTGTCGGGGGGAAAGGCGGCGCGGGTTTGATTGGGCGGCAGTTTAACTGGCAACCCTACTGGATAAGCGTCCGCAGCACAGCAGGTAATGATAAAACGCCCGATCCACAGATATTGTTCTGCTACCTTCGGCGGGTGAATTACAAATCCTTGAACCTTGACTTTTTGACCTTTATATGTATCTGGTTCTGGATTGAAATTTAACAGGCGCACCCACTCGACGAGCGATCGATTTTCGGGTTTGGTTGTATTGCGAAATTCTTGGGGTTGCAGTCTGGTGATTGGCAGGGATTCGGTAAGGCCTCGTTCCAATGCTGTCTGGCTGGTAAATGTACGCGGTGTTGTGGCTAAACCGATTAATGCGACGCTCAACATTAAGGTACTGCCGAAACTGGGGGGAAATAAAGTAATGTGTTCAACTGCTGCTATTCTGGGAGAGTTGATTGTCGGCGTCCGGGATTTCTTGTTGGCGCGATCGAGCTTTATGAGTTCCCAAGTTTTCAAGCCGCCAATAATTATTAAGCCGATTCCACCCGCTACAGTCAAGCCAAAGTAATTGGGGTGAATCAGAATGTTTAATTGGCCGGTGATCCAATATTTGAGGAGCAATATTCCCCAGGCTAAGATAGCTAGGGAGTCCAGCCAAGGGCCGAATTTTTTAAGAGTCACCATGTTAGATTTTAGATTTTAGATTTTAGATTTTAGATTGAGGAATTGAAGATTGAATGATTTAGGAGAAATTTAGTAATTGGGAATTGGGAATTGGGAATTGGGAATTTATTGGCCAATCTCCTAACCTAGATATAAGTTGACGGCGAGAGTCATTAAAAAGGTTAACTGAGCAGCCAGTACCATTAAGTAAATTACTGCTCGCCCCCGAAAAATTGATAGCATTAAACCGATGCCTTTGAGGTCAATCATCGGGCCGAAAACGAGAAATGCTAACAGCGAACCGCTGGTAAATGTGGCAGCAAAAGATAGGGCAAAAAAGGCATCTACCGTAGAACAAATCGACACGACTGTGGCTAATAACAGCATGGCGAGAATGGAAGAAACGGGGCCTTGACCGAGGTTGAGAATTAGTTCGCGGGGGACGCCAACTTGAATGATGGCGGCGATCGCACTACCAATGACTAACACACCTCCCAATTCCCGCAACTCCTGTACCATACTATCTAAAAGCAGGCGCAGACGCTCTTTAGAAACGCGGTGGAACATGGAGGAAGGTTTCGAGGTTTTTTCGGTTTTGCCTGTTTGTAAGGGCTTCCAGTCGTCTTGTAGCAAAGATTCGATCGGCATCGGGCCCCCCGGCATACCGAGCATAAATGTCCCCGACTGCAACAGCGACGGAGTTTGAGCTTTTAGTAGCTCTGTTTCGGAGAATTCTGGTTTTGGTAGGGGAATGGCGCGGGCTACAGAAGGTTGTAGCAGAGGTCGCAAGTCTTTCTGGGCGCTGAATACCCAGCCGATGATTGTGGCTGTGACTAGGGAAAATACCACCCGTAAAACTACGATTTCTGGCTGATCCCGAAATGCAGTCCAAGTCGCCCAAATCACGATCGGATTGATTGTCGGGGCCGCGAGTAAAAAGCCGATCGCCACCGGTGCGGGTACTCCCTGCATCAGCAACCTGCGGGCCACCGGCACGTTACCGCACTCGCACACGGGAAACAAAAACCCTACCAAACTGCCGGCTAAAGCCCCCAGCAGTGGGTTTCGGGGGATGCGGGCTATGAGTTTGCGCTCATCTACAAACCCCAGCAGCAAGCCGGAAAATAAAACTCCCAGCAGCAGAAAAGGTATTGCTTCTACTAACAAGCTGAGAAACAGGGTGAAAGCATTATTTAACTGATTTGTCAGGGCGGGTTGCATCCATCACCTACTCATAAATTGCTGTGCTATCTTGGGCAGACCCCCTGTCAATCATAGCTCATGACAGCGCTAAGTTAAGATTAAGTTAAAAATCCGTCGCTGTTTTTTTCGAGATTGAATTAAGGAATTGTGTAAACAATACCGGAGCAATACTAATTGCAATTAGTGTTATACCAATTTAATAGGTCGTTGCACATATCCCGATCCCCCTCGCATCCCCCTTAAAAAGGGAGTAGGGTGTGAGTAGGGGTTGACTTTGAATTCTTGCTCCCCCTTTTTAAGGGGGCTGGGGGGATCGGATTCTATGCAGCCTCATAAAAAATTGGTATTAACAATAGGTTAACACTTTAAATTCAGGTTAACTCGCAGCTAAATTCTGGAACTAATCGTTAATACCCCAAAAGTCAAGATACAATAAAGTCAGGCCTAATTGCCGGGGCGCGTCTATCTTGCTTATACTCTATATTGCTTATACTCTGATAAATATAACCTCAAGCTTGGTGCTGATGAATTTATGTTGAATACGTCCTGCATAGAAAAACAAGTCCCGCTCATGTACGAGGCTTCTATACCAGAGTTCCGTTTGGACTCAACTCTCCAAGAATTGTCGCTTTACGATTTTCACGTAGAAGCTACAGATTTGGGAAGCAAAATTGCTCAGATGTTGGAAGCTAATCCCTTGCTCCCTGGTGTGATTTTGACTCTGGAGGGTCAATTTTTCGGCATGATTTCCCGGCGGAGATTTTTAGAATTTATCAGTCGTCCCTTTGGACGAGAATTATTTTTAAAGCGACCTGTGAGGGCTTTGTACCGGTTTGCCGAAACAGCAACTTTAATTTTTTCCAGCAATACTTTAATAGTGGATGCAGCCAAAAACTCGCTGCTGCGATCGAAAGAAATGCTTTACGAGCCGATTGTAGTTCTAGTATCGCCTCAAACTTATCGTTTGCTGGACGTGCACGAACTCCTGGTAGCCCAATCCAATATTCACGAACTAGCGACAAAATTACTCCGCCAACAAACTCAATCCCAACTCATTCAAACTGAAAAACTAGCCAGTTTAGGGCAAATGGTCGCGGGTGTAGCCCACGAAATCAGAAATCCCGTCACCTGCATCAGCGGAAATATCGGCTTTTTGTCTAACTACTCCAAAGACATCATGGATTTGTTGTCGGCTTACGAAAAAATTGTCGGTGACAACGCACAAATTGACGAACTCAAAGAACAGATAGAATTTGATTTTTTGCAGGAAGATTGGGCGGAAATCCTGAAAAGTATGAAAGTTTCAGCAGAGAGGCTGACCGATCTCGTTACTAGCCTCCACACCTTCTCTCACATGGACGAAACCCACCTGAAAGCAGCTAACGTTCACGAATGTATTGACAGCACGCTGCTAATTATGAAAAACCGTCTCAAGTACGGGATTCAAGTAGTTAAAAACTATGGGGATTTGCCTTTGGTCAAGTGTTACTCTGGTCAGTTGAGCCAGGTATTTATGAATATCGTCAGCAATGCGATCGACGCTTTGGAAGAGGTCAAAGGAAAAACAGGTTTTGTGCCTGCGATTACTATTGAGACTGAGGTAATAGATGTGGCTGACGGAGATTGCGTGAGTTCAGAATTGATGCAAAATTATGTGAGGGGCGATCGGGAAAATTCAAAACAGCTATCTTTAGTCAGTCAAAACGGCGAACTCAGCCCAGAAATAGCGGAAAAAAGTCAAAATCATGGTTGGATAGCGATTAGAATTGCAGATAACGGGCCCGGTATTCCGCCAGAAGTTCAGCGGCGAATTTTCGATACATTTTTTACCACGAAACCAGCGGGAAAAGGTACGGGCTTGGGATTGGCAATTACTCACCAAATTGTTACGGAAAAGCACAAAGGCAAGTTGAATTTGCATTCTACGCCCGGTACTGGTACGGAGTTTGAGATTTTGTTGCCGTTGATTTGAATGCAGTTCGGCAACGTATTATGTAAGGGATGTAAGGGATATTAATATCGTTTACAGTTGTTTCGGAATTGTATTGTTTGACACTCTCAGGTCTAAAGACACGCTCGATTCTGCTGACAGAGTAAAACTCTCGCTACGGCCGTCAAACGCCGTCTACTTAGTCACCAATCGTCAAGCGATAGTTACTAGCTACTTTTGTCTCCAATGCTTTCAGAATCCATCACTAAGCCAAGACACGGTACGCTCAACATCCAGCCATCCCACCGCTCTTTTTGTGTTACCTCTCACTCTTGTGTACTAAGTTGCTGGGATTTCTCCGATACTAGGATGTTTCAACACGTAGATGTTTTTGTTCTTACTCACAACTGAATTATAGCACATTTTCAATACCACGGCGGTTAAAACCGCACGAGTCGCTTCCCTCTCAGGTCTTTAGACTCGCTCGTTTCCCGCATCCCGTATTATTTTTATGAAGTTCTGTTATGGAGTAAGATTAAATGAACCGCGAAGACGCTCATAGCGCGAAGGAAGAACTGCATCTTCTTCTCGATCTTCCTTCGCGTCATGAGCGCCTTCGCGGTTTAATCATTCCGATGCAACCGGATTTGAGATCACGCTCTTAGCTGTACTGGCATTACCAAGAAAGTAGCATTGACTCCGCCCAAAGGTTGGAAAATTACGGGGGCCAAAGCACCATTTAATTGCAGTTGAATTTCTGGGGATTGAGCCGTTTTTAAGATATCAATCAGATATTTCACGTTGAAGGCAATATCTATACTTTCTCCCGAAATTTGTGCCGGTAGTGACTCTTTACCACTGCCGACATCTTGAGCATCTACAGACAAAGTGATTTCCTGATTCACGGCATTGATGCTGCATTTGAGAATATTATTTTTTTGGTCTGCAAAAACAGCTATTCTTTCTACTGCTGATAAGAACGATCGCCGATCCATTGTAATTTGCCTCTCAAAGGAAGGCGGAATTAACTGCCGATATGCTGGATATTGCCCTTCCAAGGTGCGGGTTGTCAGTCGCTGGTCGGCCCATTCAAACACAACTTGACCCTGCTCAAAATGCAGGGTAACAGGTTCAGTCCACTGCCGCATGACTAACATTCTTTCTACTTCCCGCAAGGCTTTGGCTGGGACTGTCACTTCAAATTCTTGTTCTGTTTCTTCTCCTTCGGCTTTTTCATTGGCTGTTTGAACTACTGCTAATCTGTGGCCGTCTGTGGCTGCAAATTCTAGACAGTCTTTTAGTACCTTTAAATGCACGCCTGCAAGTACCTGTTTTGCTTCGTCGGGGCTAGTAGCAAATAAAGTTCCTTTGAGCCCTTCTATTAAGGCTTCTGGGGGCAAATTGAGGATTGTTCCTCCTTCTATTGCGGGTAATTCTGGGAACTCTTCTGAACTCATGCCTCTAACTTGGTAGCTACCAGAACTGCAAGTGAGATATGCTATATACGCCGTGCCATCGTCTCCCGCTTCGTCTTCTAAAGTAATCTCTCCATCTGGGAGTCGGGAAACAATATCGTTGAGCAATTTAGCGGGTATGGTAAAACTGCCACCTCCCGTCACTTCTGCTGCAAAGCTGGTACGAATGCCCAAACTTAGATCGAAAGCTGTCAAGTTAACCCGCTGATTTTCCTCATCCGCTACTAAGAGAACGTTGGCTAGTATGGGATGTGTCGGGCGTGAGGGAACGGCCCGACTTACCAACGAGAGGTTGGCGTTGAGGTCACTTTGGGTGCAAACCAATTTCATGAGAGGAAGGTGAATTAACCGGATTTGAGATAGAAACAAATCCTATCACAGAAAGTCGGTGGGGAATCCCCAGGATTTTTAGCTTCGGGCTGGGGGTTGCTTTTCTGGAGGTGCGCGGTGGAAGATGCTTTTACTTTTTTGAGCTAATTTTCTGGGCGATCGCACTGTACAAACTGTGGAAAATAAATTCAAATGCTGATCGGGTATAGTTTTTGTGGATTTATGCCTGTGGAAAACTTGTGAAAAAGTTGGCTGAGTCGATCGCCCAACTCTCGATCGTCAAAAACTTTTTGCAGCGAGAGATTAATGTTTTCCACAAAATCAGGGTCATTTGTCCACAGGTTTTTCCACAGGTAAGCTTACGGGAATGGGGAATGGGGAATGGGGAATTGGCCAAACAGGGAATGGGGAATTGGGCATTGGTAGCAAATAACTACTGACTACTGACTACTGACTACTGACTAATGACTACTGACTAATGACTACTGACTACTGACTACTGACTAATGACTACTGACTACTGACTAATGACTACTGACTAATGACTACTGACTAATGACTACTGACTAATGACTACTGACTAATGACTACTGACTAATGACTAATGACTACTGACTAATGACTTCAAATCAACTTTTGCGGCCGATCGCATTAATGCGATCGCTCAATTGACGGAGAGTTTGGGACAAATTCGGGTCAGTGTTCCGCAACTGAGCAATTTTGTCGCAACTGTAAAGCACAGTTGTGTGGTCTTTTCCGCCGAAAATTTCGCCAACTTTCGGTAAACTCAAAGCAGTGTGCTGCCGGATTAAATACATCCCGATTTGACGGGCAAAGCTAATTTCTCGCTTGCGGCAATTGCCTTTCAAATCTTCAACAGAAACGTCGAAAGCTTCTGCCACTACTGCGATTACGGCGTCGGGAGTCGCTTTTACAGTTTCAGTTTGTGGGTTCAACACTGGGGAGATATTTTCCACTGTCATCGGCAAACCTGTAATTGAAAGATAGGCTACCGCCCGAATCAAAGCTCCTTCTAATTCTCGAACATTGGAAGTGTAGCTAGAAGCAATATATTCAATGACATCTCGCGGCAACCGCATATTTTCATATTCGGCTTTTTTCTGCAAAATTGCCATTCTGGTTTCCAAGTCTGGTAACTGAATGTCGGCAATTAATCCCATCGAAAATCGCGAACACAAACGCTGTTGTAGGCGGGGGATTTGTTGCGGGGGGCGATCGGAAGCTAAAACTACTTGTTTTCCGGCTTCGTGCAAAGTATTAAAAGTGTGAAAGAATTCTTCTTGAGTGTATTCTTTGCCTTCAATAAATTGAATATCATCTACTAATAAAACATCCGCTGCTCGATAATGATCGCGGAAAGTTTGCATACTATCTTTACGAATGGCGGCAATCAAATCGTTGGTAAATTTCTCAGTAGAAACGTAAAATATTTTGGCTGTGGGGTCAATTTCTAAGCGGTAATGACCGATCGCCTGCATGAGATGAGTTTTGCCCAAACCGACGTCGCCGCACAAAAATAGGGGATTGAATTCTCGGCCCGGAGACTCGGCTACTGCGAGGGAAGCTGCGTGAGCCATGCGGTTGTTGGAACCGACTACAAAACGGGAAAATAGGTATTTGGGGTTGAGATTGGCTGGTTTGGGGGGATGCAGCGAGTGGCTTTCTGGGACATCGGGGGCGATCGGAGATGGCCAAATCAGTCCTTGCTCGCCGTTACCGTCGGTTTCAGTCCCCCCAGCAATTGTCAAGTAAATTTCTACCTGATAGCCGAGAATGTCGTACACTGCATCGGCAATGATTTTGACATAATATTTCTGCAACCAATTGCGAGCAAAGGGGTTGGGGGTGCTGACGATCAAACAGTTATTTTCCAGTTGTTCGGCTCTGGCTGTTTTGATCCAAGTCTCAAAACTAGGTCTGCTCAGTTGTACCTGGAGACGTTCAAGTATCTGATTCCACAGACTTTCGAGGGGAATTTCCACGCTCTACCTCTGCCGATCGGCATTCAAACAGATTCAATTTGTATTCTCGAAAACTTAGTTTAATCTCACATCTTGCACCATTTTCAGCAACAGGCTGTCCGGCCTGTTCCACAAAGAGTGGATTTCTTGTGGAACAGGCCGGACAGCCTGTTCATAAAAGGCTAATTGAGAATGGTGCAAGATCTCAGTTTAATCGAAGTGGCGATTTTGAAGGTCGATCGATCGATCGATCAATATTTTTTGCGGGCTGGTGAGCAAATAGAGGAAGGTGAATGCTAAAGTTTAAGGGAGTCTGCCGATCGCCCTAAAATTCTGTAAAATTCTGTGGGCCGCAAGTGGCTCACAGGATACGGGAATCAGCTCGCAAATATTTTGATTTGGCAAAAAAGCCTAAAAACCTCGTGATGAAGAGTTCTACTGGCAAATTTTGGAAGCAACCGGCAATTTACATATTGCTGCTGGTGACGGGAGCTGGGGCCGCAATGTTGGGCGATCGTCTGACAGCTTCCCAATTACCTGCAAATTCTGGCGCTCCGGGACAAAAAACATTGCAGCCGCAATTGCAATTGCCGATTAATACTAAGCCTCAAGCTAGCAAAGTCTTGCCGCCGAATTCTGTTTCGGGGAATCCAGCTAATGTCAATTTTATTGTGGCCGCGGTGCAAAAAGTTGGCCCGACAGTGGTTCGGATCGATGCTACCCGCAAGGTGAAACCGGGAAATAAAGGGCTGTCGCCGGAAGATTTTTTGGGCTTAGATCCGAATTCAGGCGGCCGGGGTGGGGTGGAACGGGGTACTGGTTCGGGTTTTGTCATCGGTGCTGACGGCGTGATTCTCACTAATGCTCACGTTGTAGAGGGGGCTGATACAGTAAATGTAACTCTCAGGGACGGTCGCAGTTTTCAGGGGCGGGTGTTGGGAGCAGATCAGGTGACGGATGTGGCGGTGGTGAAGATTGAGGCGAATGATGTCCCTGTGGTGACGATCGGCAATTCCGATCGGCTGCTGTCTGGGGAATGGGCGATCGCGATCGGCAATCCTTTGGGTTTGGACAATTCGGTGACAGCAGGGATAATTAGCGCTACGGGGCGATCGAGTTCTGATGTAGGCGTGCCCGACAAGCGGATCGGTTTTATTCAAACAGACGCTGCGATTAATCCGGGGAATTCCGGTGGCCCGTTACTGAATGCTTCGGGCGAAGTTATTGGCATGAATACGGCGATTATTCAAGGTGCTCAAGGATTGGGCTTTGCAATTCCAATTAAGGCGGCTCAACAAGTTGCGAAGGAACTAATTTCGACGGGCAAAGTCGAACACGCTTATTTGGGCATTGAAATGGCGACGCTAACTCCTGATGTTAAACAGCAAATTAACAGCAACAATAACAGCAACATTCGAGTGACAGTCGATCGAGGAGTTGCTATTATTAATGTTGTTCCGGCTTCTCCCGCTGCGGCATCTGGTTTGCGGTCTGGGGATGTGATTCAAAAGATCAACAATCAGCCGATTATTCAGTCGGAAGCTGTTCAGGAATTCGTGCAGAATGCTAGGGTTGGCGGACTTTTGCAAATGGAGATTAATCGCAATGGGCAAATACTCAATTTGAGTGTGAAACCGGGGAATATGCCAGTCCAAAAACTTCGATAATCATTAGTCAGTAGTCAGTAGTCATTAGTCAGTAGTCAGGAGTCATTAGTCATTAGTCAGTAGTCATTAGTAATTAGTCAGAATTACGAATTACGAATTACCAATTACCAATTACGAATGCCAGAAATATTGCAAATTTCACAATTAGGAAATCCCGTATTGCGCCGCCGATCGCAATTTGTGGAGAATATTAAGGACGATCGCCTTCAGCAGTTGATAGACAACTTAATATTTACAGTACAACAGGCCAACGGGGTGGGGATTGCCGCCCCTCAAGTCGCTAGGGGCGATCGGCTGTTCATCATCGCATCCCGTCCCAATCTGCGATATCCCCAAGCACCCAAGATGGAACCCACAGCGATGATCAACCCCCGAATTATAGCTAGCTCAACAGAGACAGTCAAAGACTGGGAAGGCTGTTTGAGCATTCCGGGGATACGGGGGTTAGTGCCGAGAAGTCGATCGATCGAGATAGAATACACCAGTAGAGACGGCCAACTCCACCAACAAGAATTAACAGATTTTGTGGCTCGGATTTTTCAACACGAACAGGACCATTTAGACGGAATCGTGTTTTTAGACAGAGTGGAAAGCACCCAAGAACTGATGACTGAGGATGAGTATCAGCAGCAAGTTGTCAACTTACTATAAAACTTGATATAATTGGTAGTAACTGAGATCTTGCACCCGCAAATCAAAAGCTTGTAGGGGCGGGTTCACCAAAAGTTTTCTCATGGTGCAGACAGGTTAAATAAACCCGCCCGCACCCACAAAAAAGCCCCTGATTGATATTGGTGCAAGATGTCAGTAGTAACCGCAGTGATATTGTGAATAGGAGGGCAAATGTCGATCAACTTGGAAAAAGGCGGGAGAATCAATCTCTCTAAAGAAGCACCGGGGCTAAAAAGTGCTGGGATAGGTTTGGGATGGGATACCAATGCTACAGATACCGGCGCAGCGTTTGACTTAGATGCTTCCGTGTTTATGTTAGGTGCAAATGCGAAAATTCCCAGCGAAAAATACTTTGTTTTTTACAACAACAAAGAGTCGCCAGACACTTCTGTAATCCATCTGGGAGATAGCAGAACGGGAGAAGGTTTTGGCGATGATGAAACAGTGACCGTTGATTTAACTAAAGTCGATCCGGCGGTGCAAGAAATTGTGTTTGTGGTAACAATCCACGAAGCTGAATCGAGGAGGCAAAACTTCGGTCAAGTGCGGAATGCTTTTATCAGGATTTATGATACTACGACTAACATAGAAGTCACTAAGTACGATTTGGACGAGGATTTTTCGAGGGAGACTGCGGTGGAATTTGGCCGACTCTACAAGAAAGACGGCGAGTGGAGGTTCCAAGCCGTCGGACAAGGCTACAATTCAGGCTTACAAAGCTTTGTAGAGAAGTATTCCTGATCGAATGGCGATCGAATCCAGCTAAATAAGTCAAGGGAAAATTCGGAAAAATCATGAATATTCCCTTGATTTTAAAGGCTACTAATGAGAGGATAAACCTGATGGGCATTCAATTAAGCGTTGTGACCCCCAGATTATGTAAAAAACCCGGTTTATTGGGTCGGAGTGCATAAGTCCTGTCCTACTAATCAGAGGATAAACCTAATGGGAATTCAATTAAGTAAGGGCGAAAGATTTAATCTTTTTCAAGAAGACGCTAATTTACAAAAGGTGTCATTCGCCCTGGGCTGGCAAATGAATCAAACCACAGAAAGCTATGATATAGATGCTTCTATATTCATGTTGGGTGCAGATGGAAAAATTCCCGACGAAAGATACTTGGTATTTTACAATAATCTGCGCTCTCTCGATGACTCTCTACACCATTTAGGAAATCGCAAAACTGGGAAAAACCAAGGAGACAACGAGACGATTGATGTAGAATTGAATAAAATAAGTCCAGCTATCCAGGAAATTATTTTTGTCGTCACCATTCACGAAGCACAAGCAAAAAATCAAAGTTTTAGCCAAATCCAGAATGCTTTTATTAGACTTTATAACTCAGAAACCGACACTGAACTTGCTTCCTACAATCTCAAAGAGAATTTTTCACAAGAGACAGCAGTCGAGTTTGGAAGGTTATATAAAAAAGACGGAAAGTGGAGGTTTCAGGCTGTAGGACAAGGATACAACGCCGGCTTGCAAAGTTTTGTAGACAAATATTATGTCGAAAATAAACAGGAAAATCAGCAAGCAGAAACTAACTTAAAAATATCAGATTTTGAAATCCCAGAATTAGCAATAACTGAATTAGCAGCTACTCAATTCAAAATTCCCGAAGTAGTAATTCCTGCCTTAAAAATCCCAGAATTAGCAATAACTGAATTAGCAACTCCCAAAGTTAGTAACAAAAGTCAGAAAGCTATAGCTTTCGAGAAACAACTGGAAGAAAAAGCGCCGCACATTTTCAATCTCGTTAAGAAAGCCGATATCTCCCTCCAGAAAGCAAATCTCACAAATCATGATGCTAAGGTAGCGCTGTGCTTGGATATTTCTGTATCTATGTCTTCGCTGTACAGTGCGGGAAAAATTCAGCGTTTGGCTGAGAAAATTTTGGCTTTGGGATGTCGGTTTGATGACAACGCAGCGATGGATATATTTTTGTTTGGTATCAACTCTTACAATGCGGGCGAAATGACGATCGACAATTTCCCAAACTTCATCCATCATATACTGAAGCGATACCCTTTAGAAGGAGGTACTTATTATGGTAGAGTGATGCAGGAGATTAGAAAATTCTATTTTCCCGACTCTCGCGATGGTAGTCGCTACGCACCTATTAGCGCCGATAAACCTGTCTATGTGATGTTTGTCACTGATGGAGCCACTGCGGATGAGTCGGGAACCAAACAACAGTTAAAATGGTCGTCCTACGAGCCGATATTTTGGCAGTTTATGGCGATCGGCAAATCGCAAAAAGATGTCAAAAATAAGGGCGTTGGCGGCTGGTTTTCTAGGGCTACAGCGAGCGATTTTAGCTTTTTGGAGCAACTTGATGAAATGGGCGATCGCCACCTCGACAACGCCGATTTCTTTAGTTTAGAAGACCCGGAAAGTATTGCAGATGAGGAATTATACGATTTGTTGACAGCAGAATATCCCAATTGGGTGAAATCGGCACGACTCAAAAATATCTTACCCTAGAGACAGCCTGGGCAACGGCTAATCAAATCTTGATCTTGGCAGATCTTGAAACTTGCACTCCGTACACTTGACAAAATCACAAAACTATGGCTATCAACTTGACCAAAGGACAATCAATCGTTCTCAGCAAAAGCGAATACGACTTATCCAGACTAACAATGGCTTTGGGATGGGATGTGTCGAAAGCTAAAACAGGTATTTTCGGCAGCAGCAGCGGTGCAAACTTTGACTTGGATGCTTACGCTCTTTTATTGGGGGAAAATGGCAAATTAAAGAACTACAAAGACGATGTAATCTATTACGCTCATTTGGAATCAAAGGATAAAACAGTTGTGCACTCAGGCGACAATCTCACCGGGGCTGGAGAGGGCGACGACGAACAGATATTTGTGAAATTGAGTGCTTTGCCAGAACAGTATCACAAAATAGTTTTGGGCGTGAATATTTACGATGCCAAAAGTAGAAAACAGCATTTTGGCATGGTAAATAATGCTTTTGTGAGGGCTGTAGATGCGACTGGGAAAGAAATCGCTCGCTATCGCTTGTCAAATGACCCTTCTTATGAAGGAAAATTAAATATGTTAATGGGAGAAGTTTATCGAGAAGGCGGCGAGTGGAAGTTTAAGGCGTTGGGAAATCCTTTCGCTGAGGATATGAACGGTGTTGTCGGTTCATTTATGCGGTGAGATCAAATCCGTTAAATTCAGGGTTGTAGATACCGTATGGTGCGTCGCTATCAACCATCTACAAATCAACTCAAAAATCTCGCAGCGACACACCATACTACCGTAGGGTGCGTCGCTATCAACCATCTACAAATCAACTCAAAAATCTCGCAGCGACACACCATACTACCGTAGGGTGCGTCGCTATCAACCATCTACAAATCAACTCAAAAATCTCGCAGCGACACACCATACAAGGGGCGGGTTTAATCTTTAACAGGCCGCATTGTCGGGAACATCACCGCATCGCGGATGCTTTGAGTATTAGTCAAAAGCATCACCAATCTATCGACACCGATTCCCATACCGGCACAATTAGGCATTCCTAAAGATAAGGCTTGAATAAAGTCTTCATCCATTGGATGCGCTTCGTCATCCCCTGCATCTTTCTGTGCTAATTGTTCCTCAAACCGCTTTCTTTGCTCCTTCGGATCGTTCAATTCCGAGAAGCCGTTCGAGTATTCCATCCCGTTGATAAATAACTCGAAACGCTCGACAAATCCCGGTTTGCTGCGGTGTCCTTTGGCGAGGGGACTGACTTCTACGGGAAAGTCAATGATGAAAGTTGGCTGAATTAGTTTGGGGACTACTAATTTGTCAAAGACAGCGTACAGCACGTAGCCTAAACTCTGTTGTTCTAATTTAGAAAGGTGCAGTTCTAGTTTAGTTGCAGAGGCGATCGCACTTTCGAGATCCAAGCTATCAAAATCCAACCCAAACTCGTCTCTGACAGCTTCCACCATAGTTTTCACTTCCCAGTGTGTGCCGCTAAAACTGGGATATTTTTCGCTGTAGTCGAACTTGCGTTCTAAACTAATCATCTGTCCCTGATTTTCAATTTCTTTGACATCCCCAAGTACAGCCTGAGCAGCGCTACACATGACATCTTCTACAACTGCTAAAATGTCGAAGTAATCTGCGTAAGATTGGTAAACTTCCAAAGAGGTAAACTCAGGATTGTGGGTACTATCAATCCCCTCATTTCTAAAGGCTTTTCCGAGTTCAAATACTCGCTCAAAACCGCCACAAATTGCTCTTTTCAAGAACAGTTCGGGAGCTACTCGCAAAAACAAATCCACATCCAAAGCATTGTGGTGAGTGATGAATGGCTTAGCAGCAGCACCACCGTAAATAGCTTGCAGTGTCGGCGTTTCTATTTCATGAAAATCGGATTTCCAGAGATAGGAACGGATGCTTTTGACGATGCGACTGCGGAGCATAAAACGGTTGAAAGCGTCTTGGTTGCTCGCTAAATCCATTTCGCGGTGGCGGCGGCAAACTTCGGGGTCGTTAATTCCGTAATAAGCATCGGGAAATTGAATAGTAGCTTTTGATAAAAGCGTGAATTCCCGCACTAAAATCGAGAGTTCTCCTCTGGGAGTGCGACAGCCGATGCCTTGGACGCCGACAAAATCGCCGATATCGAGCAAATTTTTAATTTGCTTGAAGCTCAAACCGATTTCGCCGGTGACTACTTTTTTCTCAATTTTGAGTTGGATTTTGTCTGTGGCGTCTTTTAAGTCGATGAAGCAAATGCTGCCGCTGTCTCGCTTGGAGGTGATGCGGCCGCCTACTCGGAGGGATATTTCCTCGGGGTCACTTTCTCCGTTTTGGAGTTCTTTTTCTGGCTGACTAAATAATTCGCGAACTTGTTGAGCTGTGTGCGATCGCGCGTAAGATTGACTGGGATATGGTTCTATGCCTTGCGATCGCAGTTCGTCTACTTTTTGACTGCGGACTTCGGCTTCACTGAGAGTCATTCGTTATTGCCTGACTAAAATTGCAAATATAGCAGAAGGAAGAAGAAAGTTCGGCAACGGATTTTGTAACGGATGTAACGGATGTAACGGATGTCGGAATCAGGAAGAAACACAACGCAATCATAGCAATAGTTTCAGCGATTTTTACGACCAACAGTCAACACTCAACAGCGGTGCCGGGCCCTTCGACTCCGCTCAGGAATGGTTCGACTACGCACGCGCCTACCGCCACGTAGTCGAAGGGTCGAAGGGTCAACACTCAACAGCACAAAGCCGCCCAAATATTAAAAAATTAAGTTGTATATCGATCGCAAGTGGTGAGATGATCTGTAGTGCAGCCTCACGGCAGTTCTATAGAATCTGAACAGTAGAGACGATCGTCGATCGAACTCGACTCATCTCACCTCTGCCAGAATCGACCACACACACTCACTCTTAGATATAAAAACCATAATTATGGCTGTTGCAACCCAATCACTCGAAGAACTCTGCATCAACTCTATCCGCTTTCTCGCCATCGATGCGGTAGAAAAAGCAAAATCAGGACACCCAGGACTGCCGATGGGCGCTGCCCCTATGGCCTTCGTGCTGTGGGATCGGTTTATGCGGTTCAACCCCAAAAACCCCAAGTGGTTCAATCGCGATCGCTTCGTCCTCTCCGCCGGCCACGGCTGTATGCTACAGTACGCCCTCATGTACTTGACCGGCTACGATAGCGTCACCCTCGACGACATCAAGCAATTTCGCCAGTGGGACTCCAAAACCCCCGGACACCCCGAAAACTTCGTCACAGAAGGCGTAGAAGTTACCACAGGCCCCCTGGGACAAGGAATTGCTAACGGCGTCGGTTTGGCAATGGCAGAAGCTCACCTCGCCGCTAAATTTAACAAGCCCGGTAACACCATTGTTGACCACTACACCTATGTAATTATGGGTGATGGTTGCCACATGGAAGGCGTTTCTGGCGAAGCTTGTTCCTTGGCTGGACACCTGGGACTCGGCAAATTAATTGCTCTCTATGATGACAACCACATCTCGATTGAAGGCGACACTAACTTAGCCTTTACTGAAGATGTCGGCAAGCGTTTTGAAGCCTACAACTGGCACGTCATTACTGTAGACAATGACGCTCTAGACCAAGATACTAGCTTGGCCGCAGTTCACAAAGCTATCGAAGAAGCCAAGAAAGTCACGGACAAACCGTCCATGATTAAAGTCCGCACAATTATTGGTTTTGGTTCTCCCAACAAGCGCAATAGTTACAGCGCTCACGGTGCTGCTTTGGGTGCCGCTGAAGTGCAAGCAACTCGCGATTTCTTGAAGTGGGAATATGAGCCCTTTGTGATTCCTGATAATGCTTTGGATCACTTCCGCCAAGCAGTCGATCGCGGTGCTCAATCGGAGCAAGAATGGCAGACAGCTTTTGATGCTTATAAAGCAGCATATCCCGCCGAAGCCGCAGAATATGAGCGCACTGTTGCTGGCCAACTTCCCGAAGGTTGGGACAAAGTTTTGCCTACCTACAGCCCAGAAGATAAGGCAGATTCGAGTCGGAATCATTCTGGAAAATGTTTGAATGCTTTGGCTGCTGTGTTACCTGAATTGATCGGCGGTTCCGCTGATTTGGCTTCTTCTAACATGACTTTGCTCAAGGGTGAAAAAGACTTCCAAAAAGGTCAATACGAAGGGCGTAACCTGCGGTTTGGTGTGCGGGAACATGGCATGGGTGCGATCGCCAACGGGATGTTACTCCACGGCGGTTTGATTCCTTACTGCGCTACTTTCTTGGTATTTGCTGACTATATGCGGGGCGCAATTCGCCTGTCTGCACTCTCGGAAGCTGGAGTTATTTATGTAATGACTCACGACTCCGTAGCCTTGGGCGAAGATGGCCCCACTCACCAACCCGTAGAAACGATCGCCTCTCTGCGCGCAATTCCCGATTTGTTGGTAATGCGCCCTGCGGATGGTAACGAAACATCCGGCGCTTACAAAGTGGCCATTGAAAAGCGGAAAGTCCCAACTTTAATGGCTCTGTCTCGTCAAAACTTGCCTAACTTGGCCGGAAGTTCGATCGAAGGAACAGCCAAAGGCGCTTACATTTTGTCTGACGACGGTGGCACTCCCGACATCATTTTAATCGGCACCGGTGGCGAAACTTACCTTTGCGTTGATGCGGCTGAAAAATTGCGCGCCGCCGGCAATAAAGTGCGGGTAGTTTCGATGCCTTGCTGGGAATTGTTTGATGCACAAGATGCAGCTTACCGTGAATCTGTACTGCCAAAAGCTGTTACTAAACGGTTGGCAGTTGAAGCGGCTTCTAGCTTCGGCTGGGGACGTTATTTGGGTTCTGAAGGTGATAGCATCAGTATCGACAGATTCGGCGTTTCTGCACCGGGCCCCGTTGCTTTAGAAAAGTTTGGCTACACCGTTGAGAATGTGGTAGCTAAGGCTCAGGCGCTGTTAGGTTAATAGCCATAGCATAATTGAGTTTGGGGCGGGCTTCTGGCTCGCCCCTTTTTTTATGGCTAAATCTTATTTGATATCTAATCCGGTGGCATCGGAATTAATACTACCCACAGTTAGGACACTTTTCGGGTGCCCTTCTTCGTGTCAACTTAAGCCTGAAACCCTTGGTATCTCTCGTTCATAGCCAAGTCTAGATCCCCCTAAATCCCCCTTAAGAAGGGGGACTTAAAGAGGCTTCCTGTCCCCCCCTTCTTAAGGGAGTAGGGTGTGAGTAGGGGTTGAGTAGGGGGCAAGAATGCGGGGGGATCTGGCCTTAATAGTCAAACAGCCGTCTGTGACAGGGTTTGACGTTAAGTTGACATTAATGGACACTGCCGTTTCCCTACAATTAATCGGGGTAGGGAAACGGCACTGCCGTGTCCGACTCATGATTATTTTGGGGTAGTCCAAGGGCACGGTGCGGTGTCCTCCTTAAAAATTTTAGATAACTTATAAGTTATGGTGTCATATCTAGTTTGATTCTTTTAACTATCTGTAAATCGCACCTTATGCTCTGGATTTTTTTAAATAACCTATTATTTACCGCGAACTATATTCCTCACGGCCACTGTTACCTTTGGCAGCGAGAATTAGTCTGGCTCCACGTAGCCTCAGACTCCCTGATAGCCCTCGCCTATTACTCAATACCTCTATCGCTGCTTTATGTTGTCTTTCAACGAAAAGACTTGCCCTTTCGCAACATTTTTTGGCTGTTCGGAGCCTTCATTCTCTCCTGCGGCACTACTCATGTGATGGAAGTTTGGACGCTTTGGCATCCTGTTTATTGGCTTTCTGGCAGCTTAAAACTTATTACCGCTTTAATTTCTGCTTACACCGCTTTCGCATTAATTCCTTTAATTCCTCAAGCATTAGCTCTCCCCAGTCCCACTCAATTAGAGATGATTAATCAAAGACTGCAAAAAGAAATCAGCGAACGCCAAAAAAATGCGACAACTTTGTTAGAATTGACGCAACTGCAAAATGCGATTATTAACAGTACCAACTACACAATTATTTCCGTCGATACCGATGGTACAATTAAAACATTTAATCTGGCAGCCCAGCAACTTTTAGGCTATTATGCAGAGGAAGTTGTGGGTAAATTAACACCAGCAATAGTTCATGATCCTCTGGAGTTGGAGCAGAGAGCTGAAGTTCTTTCTCAAGAATTGGGAGTGAAAATAGAGCCTGGATTTGAGGTTTTTGTTGCCTGGGCGCGCCGGGGAATAGCTGATGAGAATGAATGGACTTATATTCGCAAAGACGGTTCGCGTTTCCCGGTGCTGGTATCGGTGACGGCCTTATATGACAGCGAGGGAAATATTAACGGTTTTGTGGGTATTGGTCAGGATATTAGCGGACGCAAACAAGCTGAAAAAGAGCTGCGCGAACTCAATATTGCTATGCAAAATGCGGTGGAAGGTATTGCGCGGCTAGATAGTTCAGGACGCTACGTGAATGTTAACCGAGCTTACGCTAATAAATTTGGTTACAAACCAGAAGAAATGATTGGCATGGAATGGCCGATCACTGTACATCCTGACGATGTTGAGATGTTGATATTAGCTGTTCAGGAAATGCTAACTTCGGGGAAAGTAGAAGTTGAAGCTAGAGGTTTGAGGAAAGATGGCTTGTTTTTTTACAACAAAATCACAATGGTAAAAGCTTGCGACGAACAAGGTATCTGTAACGGACACCACTGTTTTATGAAAGATATCACCGATCGCAAACTCACGGAAAGAGCTTTGGAGGAAAGTGAATCTAAGTACAGACAAATAGTTGAATTAGCAGAAGAAGGTATTTGGCTAATTGACAGCAAGGCTCGCACGACTTACGTCAACCAAGCAATGGCGCGAATGCTCGGCTATTCTGAATTAGAAATGTTCGGGAGAGCGCTTTTTGATTTCATGGATGAAGAGGGAAAACAGTCAGCCAACGATCGGAGCGATCGGCGCAAGCAAGGAATGGCTGAAAGACACGAGTTGAGACTAAAAAGTAAGGATGGTAAAGATGTTTGGACTTATATGTCTACCAGTCCAGTCCTGGATAAAAAAGGTAATCTGCTGTCCAGTTGTGCCTTGGTTTACAATATTACAGACCGCAAAGAAATAGAGCGGCAAATGCTGCAACTTACAGAAGATTTGAAGCGTTCTAACGAGGAATTAGAACAATTTGCTTATGTGGCTTCCCACGATTTACAAGAACCCCTCAGAGCTGTTACCAGTTACACTCAATTGTTAGCCCAGCGCTATCAAGGCAATTTGGATGCTAAAGCAGATAAATATATTAATTATATTGTTGATGGCGCTTCCAGAATGCAACAATTAATTAACGATTTGTTAGCTTATTCGCGATTGGGAACGAGGGCTCAGGAATTTGAGGCTGCGGATTGCAACGCTGCTGTGCAGCAAAGTTTGTCCAATTTGCAAATTGCGATCGCCGAAAAGAAAGCTATCATCACTTACGAATCCCTACCAACCGTGATGGCAGATGAATTTCAACTTGTACAATTATTCCAAAACTTGATTGGCAATGCCATCAAATTCTGCCAAGATGTCCCCAGAATTCAGATTGCTGCTATCATGCAAGATCGTGAATGGCTGTTCAGTGTCCGCGATCGTGGCATTGGCATCGATCCTGAGTATGCCGATCGCATTTTTCTGATTTTTGGGCGCCTGCACTCCCGTCGCGAATATTCCGGCACTGGCATAGGTTTGGCAATATGCCAGCGCATTGTGGAACGCCACGGCGGACGGATCTGGGTTGAGTCTCAGTCGGGAGAAGGAGCGACTTTTTACTTTACTATTCCTATAATTAGAATCTCAGCGATCTAGCTGCAAATTTTTCTATATAATAATCAAAAGGATGTGGCGGTTATGAAAAATACAAACACAGTTAAGCCCATAGAAATTCTGTTGATCGAGGATTCTCCCAGCGACGCTGACTTGGCAAGAGAGGCTCTCAGTCAGGGTACAATTTTAAATAACTTACATTTCGTGGAGGATGGAGTCGAAGCAATCAAGTTTTTACGCAAACAAGAACCCTATGTCAGTGTACCCCGTCCCAACTTAATTTTACTTGACCTGCATTTGCCAAAAAAAAGTGGTATAGAAGTGTTAGCAGAAATTAAGACTGACCCAAATTTAAAACTAATTCCCGTAGTAATTCTCAGCACTTCAGCAGCCCCAGAGGATATTCTCAAGTCCTACTCGCTGCACGCCAATTGTTATATTACAAAACCAGTAGATTTCTTACAATTTACTAAGGTAGTTAGGTTAATTGAGGAGTTCTGGCTAGCAGTAGTCAAACTTCCGGTCATTTAATTTATAGAAGAGTTTGGGTGGTGGTGATACTTGCCAAACTATAATTTTCAAGTTAAAAAGGAAAGGGAAAGCAAAAGAGTTTAATATATTTGCAGAGTGCAAATCAGAGGATAAAGAACGTCAAAGCTATGTGGATTAAGATTCTGTTGGTAGAAGACAATCCGGCTGATGCTGATTTGCTGGCAGAGCTGCTCGAAGTATCTGTGGGCGTAGAATGGGAACTGGTGTCTGTTGAGTTCCTGCACGAAGCGATCGCACATCTGAGCAAACAGCCCTTTGATGTAGTTTTGCTTGACCTTTCTTTACCGGATAGCCGTGGTTTGGAAACGCTAACTCGCCTCCGAGAAGTGGCCCCGGATACAGCAATGGTGGTAATGACCGGCTTGAATGACGAGGCGATCGGACTGAAGTCAGTTCGCTTGGGAGCTCAAGACTATATTGTCAAAGGTCAAATTACCACCCAATTATTAGTGCGGACAATCCGTTACGCGATCGAACGTTCTCAAACTTTTCAAATGCTCAGGGAAAGCGAGCGGCGTTTTCGGGCGATTTTTGACTCCTCGTTTCAGCTCACAAAGCTGCTGACTCCCGCAGGAATTGTGCTGGAAGTTAATGAGACAGCTCTTGAGTTTGCAGGAATGCGATCGGGAAATATTATCGGCCTCCCGATTTGGGAACTTCCGATTTGGAAACAGTCACCAAATGCTAAACAACAATTAAAAGAAGCGATCGCCAAAGCTGCTATGGGCGAGTTTTTTCGCAGCGAAATAGACTTGTCAGGAAAAGGCGACCAAGTTATGACAGTTGATTTCTCGCTCAAGCCGGTCAAAAATGAGACAGGACAAGTTTTGCTGCTGATTGCTGAAGCACGGGATATTAGCGATCGCAAGCGAGCCGAAGCCGAAATTATCAAAGCACTCGCACGAGAAAAAGAACTTTCCGAACTCCGAGCCAAATTTGTCACAATGGTTTCCCACGAATTTCGCACCCCGCTGACAACTATCCAATTTTCCGCTGGATTGCTGCAAGATTACAGCTCTCATTGGTCGAGCGACAAAACAAACACTCATTTTGTGCGGATTCAACTAGCAATTAAACGCATGACAGAGTTATTAGAGGATATCCTAGTAATTGGCAAAATCGAAGCAAATACACTACAGTTTCAACCAGTTTCTTTAAACCTCGAAAAATTCTGCCGTCAACTCCTAGAAGAACAGCAACTCAATGACAGCAACCAACACCCGATCGCCTTGATTGTGTCAGGCGACAACACCGACGCTCAAATGGATGAAAAACTCCTGCGGCAAATATTGGGAAACTTACTCTCAAATGCCCTCAAGTATTCTCCGGTCGGAACTTCAGTTGATTTCCACCTAAAAAATCAAAATGGAGAGGTTATTTTTCAAATTAAAGACCGAGGAATCGGGATTCCCCAAGCCGACAAAGAGCGGATATTGGAGACATTTTACCGCGCTACAAATGTCGGCAATATTTCAGGAACAGGTCTCGGTTTAGCAATTGTAAAAAGGGCTGTGGAACTTCACGGAGGCACCCTCGCCATCAACAGTCAAGAAGGGATAGGTACAACTTTCACCATTACCTTGCCTTTGATTTATCATCCCGACCCATAAAACCTGAACGATAAATGATTAATATCAAGTCCGGTTAATTGCCGATCGATCCTGTATGGGCCCCCGGAAAAAAGTATTATAACTCTTCAACCGAACATGATATAACCTCTGCGATTTACCGAATAATTAATAGCAATCAAAGGAGATTTTTCGGCTGGATGAGTTTCCCAAAAAACTACTAACTCAAAAACCAAGGAGAGACAATCATGGCAAAAATTTTAGTAATTGAAGACGAAGCATCGATTAGAGAAAACATTTTAGAGTTGCTAGAAGCCGAGAATTTTGAAGCCCTGGGAGCTGCTAACGGTAAAGTCGGCATCAAAATGGCGATCGAACAAATTCCAGATTTAATTCTCTGCGACATGATGATGCCAGAAATTGACGGTCAGGGTGTCCTCAAAGCTTTGCGAGCCGAACCTGTAACTGCAACAATTCCGTTTATTTTCCTCACAGCCAAAGCCGAAAAAACCGACATTCGCCTCGGTATGGAACAAGGAGCAGACGATTACATTACCAAACCTTGTACGCCCCAAGAACTCCTCAAAGCAATTGCTATTCGACTAGAAAAACACCAAGCAATTAGCAGACAATCTCAAAAAACACTAGACGAATTGCGCTCCAATATTAGTATGTCACTTCCCCACGAATTGCGGACTCCATTGAATGCAATTCTCGGTTTTTCCGAGCTAATATTATCAGAATACCGTCTCTTAGAGGAATCAGAAATCTTAGAAATGATCGGTCACATCCAAGTTTCAGGTCATCGTTTATATAGGCTGATTCAGAATTTTTTACTCTATGCCGATCTGCAAATAGCAGCAACCAATCCAGAACTGATCGAGGAGATGCGAAACAGCGAATTTAGCTGCGTCAAATCTTTGCTATCTGAAAAAGCCAGACAGCAAGCAAAGCAGGCTAATAGAACAGAAGATTTAACATTAAACTTGCAAGATTCATCAGTAGCAATTGATGCTATGAGACTCACAAAAATTCTTGAAGAACTGCTCGACAATGCCTTCAAGTTTTCATCAGAAGGAACGCCCATTTCTGTGAGCACTTTGGTTGAAGATAGGACTTTTATTCTGTCTGTAAAAGACCAAGGGCGCGGCATGACTGCCGATCAAATAGCACAACTGGAAGCTTATATGCAGTTCGATCGCAAACACTACCAACAAGCAGGTTTGGGATTAGGGCTAGCAATAGTTCAACGCCTTGCAGAATTGCACGGAGGAGAATTAAAGATCGAAAGTTCGCCCCAAAAAGAAACAATAGTATCCGTTTTTCTACCAGTCTAAGTATAATCTTTCATGGAATTCATAATTATATAATTTGCTTGCCCCCTAGGGGCGGGTTTTCAAACTTTCCCATCAGATTCAGAACCCCATAAATCCCCCTTAACAAGGGAGTAGGGTGTGAGTAGGGGTTGACTTTGATGCTCATTCTCCCCCCTTCGGAAGGGGGGCGAGGAGGGGGATATCCGGGGTTTAAAAACAGGCCTCCGGGGCGGGTTTTACCAACTATCTATGTCTCAAACTAACGATAGCGCCTCGATTTCATTCAAACAGACGCAGCCATCAATCCCGGCAATTCCGGCGGCCCGCTGTTAAACGGTTTAGGAGAAGTGATTGGGATTAATACCAATTTAATGGGTCGTTGCATATATCTCGATCCCCCTCGCATCCCCCTTAATAAGGGAGTAGGGTGTGAGTAGGGGGTGACGAAAGATCAGAATCTTGTTCCCCCCTTATTAAGGGGGGTTAGGGGGGATCAGATTCTACGGGGCCTCATAAAAAACTGGTATAACACGGCGATTCGAGCCGATGCAATGGGTATTGGCTTTGCGATTCCGATCGATAAAGCTAAAGCTATTTACGCACAGTTAGCCAAGGGAGAACAAGTTAGTCACCCGTTTTTAGGGATTCAAATGATTGATTTGACTCCTGAAATTGCTAGAGAGAATAACGCCGATCCAAATGCTCCTTTGATGGTACCGGAAGTTAAGGGGGTTTTAGTGATGCGAGTTGTGCCAAATACGCCTGCTGAGCAAGCGGGGATTCGCAAGGGAGATGCGATCGTTCAAATTGACGGCGAGGCTATCACCGCATCCGAAAAGTTGCAAAATCTGGTGGAAAATAGCCAAATCGGTCAAAGTTTGAAACTGAAATTGTGGCGGGGTTTTCATATTGTTTACGGTTGCATCGGAATGATTTAACCGCAGAGACCACAGAGGACACAGAGGAAGAGAGAGATGAATAATTCCGATACCAACGGATTTGATATCAGAGGAAAGATGTTGCTGTTCAAACGGCTCAATTGAGGGATTTTTAGAGGTGAAGGGGAAGGGGGTATTTTTCCCAGTCTAGGAGTGAAGAGTAGATTTTGAGGCCGCTAGGGGCAATCCAGAAGTGGTTGCCCCATTTGTGCCTTCTTTGGATTTGGGGCAGTGGTGTTTTTTGACCCGTTGCAGGTAGATGTGGTTGGCGGGGCGATCGGGGCGATCGAATTTGGTGCGATCGATGTCGAGGAGTTGGATGGTTTGGTGGAATCTTTGGGGCAGTGGTAAGATGGAAAAATGAATTCAAGGTTGTTTTATGTCAAATCCTGACTTGGATAAACTGTGGCAGTTATCCCGTGATGAGAAGTTTCAAATGAAAGTTGTCATGACCTATGATGAGATAGCTGGCTTATGCGAGGAGCTTGGATACAGGGACAAGTTGCGTTTGGCGCAAATGCTGATACAGCTAGCCAGAAAAGAAGAGGAAACTCAAAACCCTCAACGCCGAATTGAAGAGAACCGGAAAGACTTATCGAAACCTCAAAATAGCTCGGAAGTAGTTCAATATGTTTTTGAAAGGCTCATAAAGTTAAAGCCAGCCAAAATAAGCTCACTTCAGAATTCAATCGGCGCCATGTTTCAATTTCAAGGCGGAATTTCTGAGTCTGAACAAGAAAGAATAATATCTGAACTTCAAAAGTTAAAATACATACAAATTGATGCCAACAATCGAGTCACATATTTATAGTTTAAACCGCAAATATGAGGAAAAATAAACTCATGGTCGCCACAAGGTTCACAGAATAAAGACTCAAAATTCCCGTTTTCTATCCCGCTTACACTGATGCCAAAGGCCTCCATGTAGGATTTTTTTTAACTCTCCAGAAATCCTGCATCACTCGATGCTATGTTTGTCACTCCCCAGCTTTTGCATTGCCCTAATCTTCAAGTTCTAAATATCGAGCCAAAATCTGTTGAATTTCTTGGAGTTGGTGCAACTCTAATTGCCCAAGACAGCGCACGAGTCTGCGTTTATCAAACGTCATCGGATCGACGCACACGATAAAACTCTCGGTACTCAGACCATTGAGAGTCGAAGGAATTACTGGCAAAACAATGGGCCGTAAATGCTCGTTTGGAACCGCAGAAGTGATGGGCAGAACTGTGACTTTACTGCGTTGATTAAAAGCAGTTCCTGAAATAATTACCGCTGGTCGAGTCTTGCGGATTTCTGTACCGACTGAGGGATCGAAATTCACGAGCCAGATGCTTCCCAGTCGGTAATCGCTGCTTGCTGCCATGCTTCATCCTCATCGGTTAATTGATCGCTCAGTTCATCCAGCAATAAACAAGCTTCCACCATTGCCTGCTGTTCTTGTTGTTTGCGCCACGCTTGCAATAAAACCTCAACTAGGCGACTGCGATTTTGTACACGCTGGTCAATGTAACGCACTAACTCATCTGGCAAAGAGATAGATACTTTCATAGACAGTATTTATGCTACTTTTAATACTACCAATGGTAGCACATCGATCGCGCAGATAGCAAGTAGGGTGCGTCGCCATCTATAATCTGCAAGTTATGTTCAAAATCTCGCAGCGACGCACCCTACGGATTAACACTACACAAAATTAGCCGGATCTTGATCCCGCCGATGCTTCAACAGAATCGGAGCACCTTGGCTCACGCCCACCAACGCCGCCGTTTCCTCCAAAGCTTCCCTCAGCCGCTTCGCCGCGTAAATCGACATATCACGGGGCACATTCACCCGATCGCGCAAATACCGCAAAGCCCCATCAGAACCAACCGGCGGCGTACAAACTTCACCAGTCATCATCAAAGTTAAAGCACAACGCAAAGCCTCATCGAATAAATTGTCATCAGCAGGATTGACTCGAATGATGTTGCGGTGATGCTTGATAACGCGATGGAGTGCTTCAGCGCGCGAGGTTTCCGGTTCTGGATACATAACATCCGGGAGTCCAGCCCAAGGCCCGTTGTCCACGCGAGCTTTATTGAGTAACATCTGCGGTTCGCCGTTTTCAAAACAGCCGCCCATTTGAGGCGGCAAATCATGTACATGAGTATGAAAATCGCTTTGAGTACCGCGATAGGTAGGGCGGCTTTCCATCCCCGCAAACCAGTCAGCAAAGCGCGGGTTTTCTGCCCGCATGGAGTAGCCTTTGTAGTAGTAAAGACTGGCATTCATCCGTTCGACATAGGGCGTAAAGATGACATCCGCAGTGCCAAATTCATCGAGGAAATAAGGGCCGGGGGTGCTAGCCAGGGCTGCTTCAACTTGGGCGACGACGCTGATAAATTGGTTGCGGTTGTGTTGTTCTACTTTGGCTGAACTGGCGGGGTAGCACAGCCAGGTGCACCAGGCTCTAAATAGCAGTCGCTCTAGCCGCCGCAGGGGAAGCACTGCGGGGTGTTCCATCCCCAAACTCAAGGGGCCAAAGACTCGTTCTAGGGCGATTAAGATGTCGTCGCTTTCGGTGATGATGTGGCCGTCTAGTTCGATCGCCGGTAGCATTCCCGATGGCACTTTGCGCTTGTACCAGCTTTCTTTTTCCCCATAGCAGAACATGGTCACTTTGTCAATGCGGTAGGGGATTTGTTTTTCTTCCAACCACAGCCAGATTTTTTGACAGTAGGGACACCAGGCGTGGTTGTCGCGGTATAGGGTGACTCGCACATCGGATTCGGTTTTACCGAAGAGGCGCAACCGGGATTGGGCGTTGGTTGGCCCGTTTGTGCGATCGATTTGAAAGTCTGTGAGGGCTTCTAATTCTGTCCAGCTTAGGGGGGTTGCGATCATGGGATTTTAGATTTTAGATTTTAGATTTTAGAATTGAAGAAAGCGACTTCTTAGTAGCATAGGAGGCGCGATTTAATCTTAACTTAGCCAAACATATACAAACATAATAGTATAATGCTCCGGTCGCTAAATCTCGATCGCTGGTATGCTTCTACTCAGTTATGTTCTAACTGTGGTGACAAGCAACCGATGTCGTTGAGCGCAAGGATTTACGATTGCTCTGCTTGTGGACTTTTAGTTGACAGGGACTTCCAGGCCTCTATTAATTTGGAAAAATATGCTCGGATGGCTAAACCGAGTCTGGACACAGAGGGTTAATTGCGCCGTCGCTACCTGATGAAGTGTCAACTAATATCCGGGTTTGTCCGGGTTTTAGATAGCAGTTACGCACTGTAGACGATCTTGCAAAGCTTTGAGATTCTTCGCAACACTTGCGAAGGACCAAATTAGCTCCAAATCCGTAATTCCTGTGGTAATAAGATAGTTTGCTTTCGGTTAAAAAAGGCTTTGAGGACGGTCGTCCTCACTGCAAACTTAACTATAATTAAGGTGACATTTGGGGAGGGGGCGGGGTGTCTTGAATTTTAGCGAGTGCTGCTTTCATTTCAGGAGTGGCTAGCAACTTTTGGGTATCTGCGATTAAACGATCGCCCCAGAGGTTTTCTTTGAGATAATCTACCGTAGCATAGCGTTTGTCGAGTTTCAGAGCTGCTTCTCCCATCGCTAAGCCTTTTGCTTTGTCGCCTTTGGTATAGAATGCTACTGCTATAGCTAGCATTGATTCCGCTGCTTTGTTGTCGATCGCGATCGCCTGTTCCCAGCGTTTGATGGCACTATCGACATCTCCCATTTCGTATTTGACTAATCCGATATTGTTGATAGCGGGCCAGAGATTTTTTTCTAAAGCAAAGGCTTTTTCATATTGGGCGATCGCCTGATCGAACCGTTTGAGCTTGTAAAAAGCATTGCCTAAATCAAATAATGCACCGGGAGTATTTGGTTTTAACTTCAACCCTGCTTGTAAGTATTCAACTGCTTGTTCATACTTGGCTTGCCGAAAATGAGCTTCTCCCAAGACAAATTTAATTGCAGGATTTTCCGGCGACAGAGATTGAGCTTGCTGCAAAGCGTCAATGCCTTTTTGAAACTGCTCGACTTGAAGGTACAAGCTGCCTAACAAAGTCCAAGTTTGAGCATTCGTGGGGGCTAATTGTGTGGCGAGTTCGGCTCTGGGTACCGCCAGTTGGTACTGCTGGAGTCTGGCTAGCTGGACGGCTTCTTCTGCAAGGCTCAAGGCTGTTTGTTCGAGTTGGGCAGAGTCGATTTGCAGGGTGTAAGGCAGGAGTGCCTGTGCGACAACAGGCTTGGGCATTGTCCACAAACCGAGTGCGAGTAGCAGAGATAGTAGAGGAAGACGATTAGGCACGCGATCAGCCCCAGCAAAAAATATAAAGGTTTCTCTATCGCCTATAATAACCCATAATTGGGGAATTGGTAATAGGTAATTGGCAATTGGTAATTGGTCATTGGTAATAGGTCATTGGTAATTGGTCATTGGTAATAGTTTTGAATTTTAAGATGGCCGCGTTCGAGTTCGCAACCCTTCGCGATTTTGCCTAGGAAACTCTTTAACTTACAGCCTAAGTCAGAACTCTGAATTCTGAATTCAGAACTCTGAATTCAGCAATAGCAATTCTGAAATAACAAATAACAAATAACCCACAAACAATCCCCTATTCCCTATTCCCTATTCCCTATTCCCTATTCCCTATTCCCTATTCCTATCTCAAAGTATGTTGAATTCGATCTAATAATTGGGCTGCTGACAGGGAAGAAGGCAAAAATTTTGCCGCTACTTCTTGCAGCATAAAGTCGATCGCTTCTGATTCTAAAGTTGCAATGCACCGATAATCTAAAACTAAAATAGGCGGTTTTTCGGTCATTTGTCGCAGATTCGATAGTGCTGGCAACATCGCGGATGATTCTGAGGGCACATCTCGCAAGCAAAGCAGGACTAGGTCAACGCTTTGATATTGCAAATGCTGCAAAACTTCTGTCCAACAGCGAGCGTTCGCTCCTCGAAATCCTGCGGTTTGGATGTACTGCCTCAAAGCTTGAAAGTTGGGATATGCAAACTCTGAATTGGGAATGGGAAACTCGATATTTGTCGATCGACCATCGGCATTTTCTACTTCTGCTGTCTCCCCATTCCCCCCAAGATTTCGTTGCAAGTCGGGTAAAGTCGCAATGTCGGCAAATAAAATGCTGGGCTTCCAACTCATGCCAGCAGCTACTTGAATAACTTGCCACAAAGCAGATGCTACCAGAGGAGTGCGATCGGTGTCGGTACTGTCGCTGTCGGTGGCCAAACACGGAAATACTGACAGTCTTTTGACTTGATTTGCCAGTTGGGTAGTTGTGGGGTCTAAAGTTACTAAAGGGAGAGAACCCAAACTCGAAGACTGACTTAACTGTTCGATAAAAGCTGAGGGGTTTTGCAGTTGATTTGTGCCGTCCAAGACGATCGCCGAAGGCCGCCAAATTCGGGCGAGGAGTTCTGCTTGGCCGATGTCATCTGCTTCTAAAATCCGGCAGTAAGTAGGGTTGAGCAATAAAGACGAACCTTGAGAGGCACTGTTCTGCGGGCTGAGCCACAAAATAGTCAAAGAACTCTTAGTTTTGTCTGATTTGGCATCGGGGTGACAAATCAAGTCGCCCAGCAGCCACCGCAAAGCGGGTTCTTCGATCGGCAAGCTCAAAAAGCCTTCGGCTCGGTTGACAGCAGCTCGTTCTTTTTCGCCTCTGGTGGCTGTGACGATCGCCGGTATCGATCGAGTATCTGGATCGCTCTTGAGCAGCGTCAGCACGTCCCAGCCTGACAGCAGCGGCAGCAGTGGGTTGAGGAAGATCGCTTCGGGACTGAAGCGGCGGGCTTTTTCGAGTGCTTCGGTGCCGGAACGGGCGACGATGACTTGGTAGCCCAAACCTGTGAGTGCGTTGCTTAAATCTTCGATATATTTGGGAACTGCTTCGACGATTAATACTAAACGGGAGCGAGAATTGGCGATCGGGTACTGATATTTGGGTTTTAATAATTCTGGCTCTAGGGCTGTATATTCTGCGGCATCTTCCCTGCTGTTTCCCGGAGGATTCGGCGGCAGGAGCAAGGTAAATTGAGAACCTTGACATTCTGAGGAAATAAAGGAAACATCTCCGCCGTGAAGCCTCGCTAATCGTTGGGTGAGTACCAATCCCAGTCCCGTTCCTTGAAAGCGGCGAGTCAGGGGGCTTTCTAGCTGTTGGAATTTTTGAAAGATTAGGTGTTGTTTGTCTGCGGGGATGCCGATGCCTGTGTCCCAAACTGTGAATGCGATCCAGCCTTCCCACATATTGACTTTCAAGCCGATTTTGCCGCCGGCTTCGGTGAATTTGAGGGCGTTGGAGAGGAGGTTGACAAGCATTTGCCGCAGCCGTAGTTCGTCGGCAATTAAGTAGCTTAGTCCCGGTTCTATTTCCAGGGTAAATTCGATTTTGTCTGGGGATTCTGGGGGAGAAGTTGCGGGTTTTTGCGACTGGTTCGGTGCTTTTTCTTCTGGCTGCTGGAGTTGCTTGGCTTGTTCAAAGGCTTTGTTGCAGGCGCTGGTAATTTCGACTGGTTCGGGAATCAGTTCTAGCTGCCCGGTTTCCATTCTGGTCAAGTCTAAAATATCGTTAACTATTGTCATCAAGTGCCGCCCGCTTTGATGGATTAGTTTGGCGTAGCGAGTTTGGCGATCGTTTAGTTCTCCGATCAATTTGTCTTTGAGAAGGCTGGACAAACCTAGGATGGCTGTGAGCGGGGTTTTGAGTTCGTGGCTGATACAGGATAAAAATTCGTCTTTCAGTCGGTTGAGATGGATTAAATCTGTATTTTTAGCTGCTAGTTCTTTGGCGACTAAATGTTCTTCGGTGACATCTTGTCCCATTACTAAAATTAGGTTGTCTGAGAGTGGCTGTTTGATAAATTGCCAGATTCGTTCTTGACCTTTTTGTACGGGGCATTCGCAAATGTATGTGTCTGGTTTGCCTGCGATCGGACACCAAGCTGGAGTGGTTAAGGTTGAGGGAGAGGCGGCGGCGTAGAGGGGTAGGGGGCAACTGGTGGCAGTGGTAGCATCGCGAGTAGCATCGCGATCGGGTGCTTTGGCTGCTCCTACTAGACTCCGGCGCTCTTGGGTGAGGGCTTTGGTGTTGACGCTGTTGTATTCGGTTTTTACTGGGCTGGGTTGACTGGGCGAGGGTGTGCCGAGATTTGCTGCTGGTTCGGGGACTGGTTCTGGGCCTGCTCCCAGTAAAATCCGCCACGCTGCGTTTTGGCTGACTATTTGCCCGGTGGGGGTTTGCAATCTCAGGGGTAGGGGCAGTTTTTCGAGGAGTTGGACGAGGGAGTTGAGGTGTTCGGAGGGTTTCAATCCTGCTTCTAGAAAGCGCACTTGAGCTTCTAGGGCGGTTTCGATGGCTGCCTGTATCGGCTTTGATTCGATGTCTCTGACTGCTGTTGGTGGAGCTGTGAGGCTGTAGTCTGTTGCTCTTTCGCGGACGATCGAGCTGATGTTAACTGCTGCGAATTTCAGCAGGCTCAGGCTGTCTAGTAATCCCAAAAATTGGCCGTCGGAATTTGTCAGGGCTAGAGGGCCTTCTATGCTTCCCGCCGGGCCAAGGCTGGTACTGTCGGGCAAAAGTATTTTATTTTTTTGGGGGTTTGCGGTTTTTGTGTTAATTTCCCCGGTTTGTAGGTACTGCCAGAATTCGCTCACGCTCTGATCTGCTGATACGGATCTCAGGGGAGCGAGTGTGGGGGGGGTGATTTCTGATAGCGGTTGCTCCCAGTCCCTGGAGCGATCGGCTAGTGGCATCAGACTGCGGAGGTAGACTAATCCCAGGGGCTGTAGTTGTTCGTTGACTACTGCGACGCGATCGCAGTTGCAGGATCTGAAAATTGACCGCAGCGCTGCTAGCTTCGCTGTGTGAGGCACGAGCGGCACTGGTTCCAGAAAATTTTTGAGACTAGGGCTGGTGAGTGGCATAACAAACCTGAGAGTCTGCTCAGGAGAGCAGTAGTATTTTATCAAAGAGATTATCAAAGAGATTTGAGACCCAATGTAGCTTGCCGATTTTTTGTATCTAATTGTTTTATATCAGTCCGCCCCAGGGGCTTTTTGCTGCACCGAAGTCGGCGAGTCCGATGCCTACCTATGATTTGAGGCGACTAGCAATGATTTTAAGGCTTAAGCTTAATTGCAGAAATCAGGCTCGCGCGGCTTGACGCAGGAACACAGCAGTACAGTTTCATGATCCCTCTGCGATCGGGTGAGCACTGATTTTGTCGTTAAGATTGGTTACAATAAATGTTTAGATGATTGTTAAAATGTTAAGTAGTTTGTAAAGGAGATATCAACTCTGAGCCATCCAGCACTTTCGGACAACTTCGGTGTTTCACCTACAGCTTTGCTTCCCCAACTGTCTGTATGTATTTTTGTCACGTCTGAGGAACTCGCAGGCTCTGCGATCGAGCAGTTGAGTGGCGATCGCTATGTTTTGACGCAGATTAAGTCGGCGATCGAGTTGTTTGGATTCCTGAAGCACAATTATCACCTCGATTGTTTGGTTTTGGAAGTCGATGGGGATTTGCGCTCGCTGACTGGTAAGCTAAAGGATCGATCGATCTTTTTGCCGGCTGTGATTTTTTCACCGCAGCCCGGAGAGGATGCCAGACAAGAAGAGTCACCTTCAGATCGCTTGGAAGCCGGAGCAAGTGCGCCGCAGAACAGTCAACAGCAAAGTTGCTCTTTTGTTTACCACGCTGCGGAGGTGCATTTGCCAATTGCTCGATCGAGAGAAATTGGCGCAGGTATCGATCGGGCGATCGCCCAATTTCTGAAACTTTCGACTCCGGTTCCTTTAAACGATCAGTCTGCAACTGCTGGTGCGACGGCTCAATTGACAGCTCAAAGTTTGCTCCAGCGACAGCAGCGCCGGCTTGCTGAAAAATTACGGGAGCGATTAGGATACTTAGGCGTGTATTATAAGAGAAATTCCCAGAATTTCTTGCGGAATCTGTCTCAGGCAGAAAAACAGAAGTTCTTAGAGCAATTAAAGTTAAGTTATCGCCTGATAGTTTTGAATTATTTTTCTCAAGACGCAGCGGTAAATAATCAAATAGATGAATTTGTCAATTTTGCTTTTTTTGCTGACGTTCCGGTGACTCAAATTGTGGAAATTCATATGGAATTGATGGACGACTTTGCCAAACAGCTAAAATTAGAAGGGCGCAGCGAAGAAATATTGCTGGATTACCGCTTGACTCTGATTGATGCGATCGCTCATCTGTGCGAGATGTATCGTCGCTCAATCCCGAAAGAGGCATCTGAAGGTAGAAGGTAGAAGGTATTCGCTGCTAATTTAACAAAGAATCAGGGAGAAGGGAGAAGGTAGAAGATAGAAAATATTATAAAATAAGAAAGAACAGCAGATTTGAGACAAATAACAACTACAACTAACATCTAACAACGAACACTGAAAGTTGAGAAAAAATTCATGACTCCTTTGAAGAAAACCTACGTTCTCAAGCTTTATGTTGCGGGCAATACTCCCAACTCAGTGCGAGCTTTGAAAACCCTTAAGGACATCCTCGAACAAGAATTTCAAGGAGTCTACGCACTGAAAGTGATAGATGTTCTCAAAAATCCTCAGCTAGCAGAAGAAGACAAAATTTTGGCAACCCCGACGCTGGCGAAAATCCTGCCGCCACCGGTGCGAAAAATTATTGGCGATTTGTCCGATCGGGAAAAAGTTCTGATCGGATTAGATTTGCTCTACGAAGAACTTCGCGAAGAAGACATGAACTCATAAGAAGCTCCTGATACGTTGGGAAACTCAGTCACGAAGAGTGCTGAGAGTAAAAAATTGCCTAGGGACTTGAGTCGCCTAACTCTTTCAAAGGGAGATCGTTTGTTGTACAATAATTGTAGATCAGTTTTTATTAGCCTTAGATGCAGACCAGATCTGTCAAATGCAAGCTTCAAGTCCCTAAAGAGTTGCGTCAAGATATTGACATTACCCTTGAGCGGTTTGCTGACGCTTGCAATCAGATTCTTGACGTTGCAAAAGAGGCTAAACAATGGAACAGGACCAAGTTGCATCACCGGCAAAGGGAAGAGTTATCGCAACGGGAAGAAGTTCAAGTGTGGGCACTGCGGATTTGAACATGATGCTGATGTAAATGCGGCTAAAAATATAGCTGCTTTGGGGTTGTCCGTAAGCCAGCCCGAAAGTCCGGGGATGACGTGCCAACTACAAGGTCAATTGGCTTGGTTCGGTGGTACGTTCGATCGGGGCTGAAGCTCAGTCACAAAGGGTGCTGAGTTGCTTACCAAAAAAAATGGGCGGAGCGAAGCGCAGGGCTAAAGCCCCGTCCTTTTAGGACGGCTTTAATTTCAACCATAAAGCGTAAAGAATTGTGAAATAAGCATATTTTATGGGTGTAGTGATTTGTCAATGTGATACCATAATTGCATGATAGTAATAGAGTTCAAGTTGAAAGGCAAAACACAGCAATACCGGGTCATCGACGAAATGATCCGCACATCGCAATTTGTCCGAAATAAAACTCTTAAATACTGGATCGACAATCAAGGAGTTAAACTATCCCACCTCTACAAACAATGCGCCATTATGGCAAAAGAGTTTGAATGGGCAGGCAAACTTAACTCGATGGCACGTCAAGCCTCGGCTGAACGTGCCATTTTTGCTATCCAACGTTTTTTCGCTAATTGTAAAGCTAAAAAACCCGAAAAAAAAGGCTACCCAGTATTCAAAAAACACACTCGTTCCGTAGAATACAAGACATCAGGATGGGCGCTTTATGCCGCTCAAAGATGCCTCACCTTTAAGGACGGTTTGGCTGCTGGGACGTTTAAATTAATTGGTAGTCGGGATTGGCATTTCTATGCGCCCGATGAGATTAAACGAGTTAGGGTTGTACGGCGTGCCGACGGCTATTTCGCTCAGTTTTGCATCAATGGGTCGCGGAGGGAGGGATCTATTCCAACTGGTAAAGCTATTGGAATAGATGTCGGATTAAACCATTTTTATACCGACAGCGATGGTAGCACAGTTCCCAACCCTCGACATCTTCGCAAAAGCGAAAAAGCGTTGAAGAGGTTGCAGAAACGAGTTTCTCGAAAGAAGAAAGGTTCTAGCAATCGTAAAAAAGCGATTAACAAGTTGGGAAGGAAACACTTGAGGGTCAGCAGGCAGCCCATTCGAATACGCGAGCGGGTAAACTCCAAGACTTCGCCATAAAGACGGCGTTGTGCGCGGTAAAATCTAGCGATTTTGTAGCCTAGGTCGAGCTTCAGGTGAAGAATATGGTTAAGAACCACAAGCTTGCCAAATCAATTAGTGACGCAGCTTGGAATCAGTTTGCTGTCGGGCTGCAATACTTTGGGAAAGTGTACAGGAAAACAGTAATCGCTGTTGCTCCTCAGTACACTTCTCAAGATTGCTCAGTCTGTGGCAATACTGTTAAAAAATCGCTGTCAATTAGAACTCATGCTTGCGGCAGCGGTGCGGTATTAGATCGAGATCTTAACGCCGCGATCAACATTTTGGCTAAGGGATTGAAAGCCCGTGCAGGAATCACTTTAAATACGGTGGGGCACACCGAAATTAACGCTTGGGGACAGACCGATCTCTACTCGTTGGTGGCAGCATCAACCAGCAAATCGACTGATTGAACCAAGAATCCTCGTGCCTTCAGGTCGAGGAGTGTCAAAATATAATAAGGTGACAGTCATTAGTCAGCAGTTATCTGAAGGCAGTAATCAACGATCGGCGGTTAATGACGGACAAATAAAGAATAATGACAACGATAAAAATCGACATGAATGAAATTAGTCAAACGGTGCAACCAGAAGGAATGGTAAGGGCCGGAGTTCAAAAAATTCGCACCATGATAGAGGGCTTTGACGACATCAGTCATGGCGGGATGCCGATCGGCAGAACTACCTTAGTCAGCGGCACGTCGGGAACGGGAAAAACCTTATTTGCCGTACAATTCCTCTACAACGGAATCACCCATTTTGACGAAGCTGGAGTCTTCGTAACTTTTGAAGAATCTCCAACAGATATTATTAAAAATGCTTGTAGTTTCGGCTGGGATTTAACCAAGTTAATTGATGAAGGTAAGCTGTTTATTTTAGACGCTTCCCCCGATCCTGAAGGTCAGGATATCGTGGGAAATTTTGATTTATCAGCCCTGATCGAACGAATTCAATACGCAATTCGCAAGTACAAAGCAAAGCGGGTTTCTATAGATTCGGTGACAGCAGTATTTCAGCAGTACGACGCTGCATCGGTGGTGCGACGAGAGATTTTTCGTTTAGTTGCTCGCCTCAAACAAGTAGGGGCAACTACAGTCATGACTACCGAACGGGTGGAAGAATACGGCCCGGTGGCCCGGTTTGGAGTGGAGGAGTTTGTGTCGGACAACGTGGTGATTGTTCGCAACGTTTTGGAAGGAGAACGCCGCCGCCGGACTCTGGAAATTTTGAAGTTGCGAGGTACAACTCACATGAAAGGTGAGTATCCTTTTACCATTACTAATGACGGGATTAATATTTTTCCCTTGGGGGCGATGCGATTGACTCAAAGATCTTCTAATGTTCGGGTTTCTTCCGGGGACAAAACTCTCGACGAAATGTGCGGCGGCGGTTTCTTTAAGGACTCGATTATTTTGGCTACGGGTGCGACGGGAACTGGCAAAACGCTGTTGGTAAGCAAGTTTTTGGAGAATGCTTGCATGAATGGCGATCGGGCCATGCTGTTTGCTTATGAAGAGTCGCGGGCGCAGTTGTTCCGCAATGCTTATTCTTGGGGCATTGATTTTGAGGAAATGGAACATAAAGGTCTGTTAAAAATTCTTTGTAATTACCCGGAATCTGCTGGTTTGGAAGACCATTTGCAAAATATTAAATCAGAAATTGCTGATTTTAAACCGTCTCGAATTGCGATCGATTCCCTGTCAGCTTTAGAACGGGGAGTTAGCAATAATTCATTCCGGCAATTTGTGATCGGGGTGACTGCTTTCGCCAAGCAGGAGGAAATTACAGGCTTTTTCACGAATACAAGCGATCAGTTTATGGGTTCTAATTCGATTACGGATTCCCATATTTCTACGATTACTGACACGATCATCATGCTTCAGTATGTGGAAATTCGAGGGGAAATGTCGCGGGCAATTAATGTGTTTAAGATGCGCGGTTCCTGGCACGACAAGGGAATTCGGGAATACACTATTACTGATAAGGGGCCGGTAATTCGGGATTCTTTCCGCAGTTACGAACGGATTATCAGTGGTTGTCCGACTCGAATTACAATTAATGAGAAGAGTGAATTATCGCGGATTCTTAAGGGTGTGCAAGGTCAAGACAATGACGATGACGATATTTAATAGACATCTCCAACAAATAATCTCAAGCTTTTTCTAGACTCGGGGGTGAAGTATTTGGCCGACAATGTATGTTTCTTTCTGCTTGTTTTATGTCCAAATGCTTCACCCCCCCCAGCAGAGGCGCTCCGGGCGGGAGCTTGGATTTTTCCCAGATGTCTAAGAACAGAATACCAGAGCCCCGCAGCACTTTAAGTGCTGCGGGGCTCTAGGGGATCAGACAGGGCGATCGGATTTTACGTTTAATTAGAGCGACCTACTTAATTAAGGGAAAAACGGGAGAAAAGAAGCGCTAACAGCACCTTGCTGTTACGCTTTCATAACTTAAACCCAGTCCTAGACTGAATTTACGATGATCTTTCTCAACGAGCACGGAGGGGATTGAATTAGCGCTTAGTTCTCAATCGACGATTTTACGTCGTTATAGCCATTTTTTGTACCCACTCTGAAAGTCCTGTTTTGGATTTGAGCGAATACCGAGCGATTTGCTGTACGCTGTCTACAGCAAGCAAACTCGCCATTCTTATACTAGGGAGCGAAAGATGAGCGAAAAATCTGAGCCAGTCACAGCAAGCGCCACCGCTGACTACCTTGTTGGCTATGAGCGGATTTTGGACTACTTTAAACAAGCGCAAAAAGAATGCCCCAAAGGGGTAGGCCTAAAAAGAGACAGGAAAGCTAGCGGTGGTTACATAACCCTGCAATTCAAGTTAGGTAACAAGCGGGTCAACAAAACTTGTGGGTGCTACCTGACGATGCAAGGTATCACTGATGCTCTGAGGAAAGCTCATCTAGTTGCTAGTGCTTTACAATCCTTCTCTAGCGAGAGTCGATTTTTAGTCTGGTATGATGATGTTATTTTGAACAAAAATGTTATCAAAAATGATTTGATGACGTTTGGCGAGGCCATAGCAAAAGTAGAGAAAGAATACTGGGATGGGCGCACTAAACGCCGTCAGCAACGTGACAGGAGTAATGCTAGTCATCAAAACTCCTGGGGATGTGTTTACGGACAGTATTTTAAACTGTTGCCCGGTGAGGCTATTGTAAATTCGGTAGATATTCTGTCTATCATTCACACTAAAAAGCAAGGGACTAAATGCTTCAAGAACTGCTTGTGTGCAATGAAAAAACTAGCTGAGACTATTGGCGATACTGAGTTGTTGTGCAGGCTGAAAGAAATTGACGGTACGCAAACAGAATTCCGAGAAGACCTTCAAACTTTATCAGTCGATGACTTTTTGAAGCTTCGCAATCAGGTTCTCAGTGTTTCGGATGACAAGCGATATCATTTGGAATCGCGCAAACGGTGGCTGTGGGTATTTTCAATGCAGATGGTGTATGGCTTTCGGGTTCACGAAGTTTTTGCTATTCAGAACATTGACCAACCTTTTAAGACAAAGGATGGTGTTGTTATTCCGGCACTGATTGAGCCAAACAATATAAGAATGATTGCCGTAGTCGGTGATAAGACACTATTAGACACGACGACCAAAACTGGCTACCGACTGTGTGTACCAATGCTTCCCCCTACTCACACTGACTTGATAGAGTGTCTAGAAATTAAGGCGGGTAAATTGCCTGATATTGGAACACTATCAAGGAACCCGAAAACAATTGCTGGACTATATAGTGACCGTGCATCAAATATCTTAAGAAGATGGAACAAAGGTTTTACTCAATCTCATGCGTTACGTCACCTAGCTAATCTCAACGGTCAAATGGCGGGAATATCTCAGGAAATGAGAGCTAAAAGTTTGGGACATTCACCACAGATAAATGAAACTGTTTACAAGCGTCGCGCTAGTACGAAAACAACGATTGATTTATTAACTCAGTCCACAACCGAAGCTATTCCTTTAGGTAGTGCAATTCTGGTGCTTAAACAGTTAGGTAGTGACGTGAAAAATATCAATTTGCTGGCCGCTATTTACGGCATTACGCCCGATGAAGTGATGGAGTTACTCACTGAATAATTAGACACAAAACTTTACAGTCCCCCTATTGACCAATTGCACGCCCGTAACGGCGACTTGGGGTTAGATGTGCAGATGTTGCAATCGGAGTTGGAGGCGGTCAAGAGCGATCGCCCTGAAGTTCAAGAATCCGTCCCGCAGATTTTCCTGAACCAGGCGGCCTACTCAACCAGTTGAGGACGCGGCGCAAAAAATCCAGGGCGGACTTGGCTGATATGGAAGTGGTTTTGGAAATACTCGGAACCGACGGGAGCGAAATTTGAGCGGAAAATAAGAATATCGGTCATATAGTTAACCTGAAACTCTTACACCATAAAAGCAATACAAAATGAACACGGAGGGATTTGAACCCCCGACCCTCAGGACCGGAACCTGATGCTCTATCCACTGAGCTACGTGCCCTCAACTTTTATGAGTATAGCACGTCTTGCTGAAAATAGCTAGGACGATCGCAAATTCGATCGCCAGCCTCTGAACCCTTTGACTAATGGGGGCTCTACTCGCCCTTGGCCGATCGGTATTAGGTGTTTATGGACAGCAGACACGGCAAATTACACTTAAATTGTCAAAATCCTACAGAGATTTTCGATCAAATAATCAGCTGCAACATCGCCAATACTAGATTTATATTCGATCGGGCTTGAGTATGTACCGCTAATAGGGCTAAAGCAATTCGACTTGAGCTATGCGGCTGGCTTCGGGGTCCTATTTTCCTTCTTCTCGGCTGAAGAGTCTGCTAGACTAACTTAATAAAACCCTTAAACCTCATGGTAGTTCAAGTTTTGGAAAAGCCGCCGCTGGGAGTTGTCCTGATAGTTCCCTTTGTCCTGCAAATTGTCGGCGCTGTGGGATTAGTCGGATATCTTTCTTTTAGGAACGGACAAAAAGCCGTCAATAACCTTGGGAGTCAGTTGATGAGCGAGGTTATACCAATGCTCCAAAGTTATGCAACAGTAGCCAGGGCCGATCAAATATAATCCCATGCGGTTATAGATGCTATTGTTTCCATTGAAAATTATTCAATAAAAGTGCGAAGTTTTGCTTAAAGAGCATCTAAATTATCATGAATTCCGCAACTCAATTCTTGTTTTATATCAAATCCTATCTTCATCGGAATAGTAAATTCGAGTTAACTGTTAACTGTCAACAGTTAACTGTTAACTGTTAACTGTCAACCGTCAACAATCACCTGACGGTGCAACCGGAATTGATATTATATAGTGCCACACTCTCTCAATCGGATTCAATTCCGGGCTGTATGGTGGTTGACAAATTAGTAAAACATCCAGCAGGTATTTTTCAGCTACTACTATGATGAAACCTACCACGATCCAATTGAACAACATTTAGATGTTCTGGATATTCAGATGCTAATTTTTTTCAGAATATTTGAAAACATAGACCATCTAGATGTGAGAAATATAGCCAAAAACTTTCTCCTGTTTGTGGGGAAACTGCTCCAGATAAATAGTAAGCTTTAAAAATCCATTGAACTTTACCTATTGGTTAGACTCCAAAACCAATTTATCAGTGTTGTCACCCAAGTTGAAGCCGCCCTAGCTAGCACTCCTGGGCCTTATTTCCTCGCTGAATTTGGCACTGCGGATGTGATCTTTACGCCCTACGTCGAACGGATGAATGCCAGTCTTTACTATTACAAAGGCTACTCGATGCGGGCAGAAAACCCGCGCTTTGCAGACTGGTTTGCGGGGATGGAAAGCCGCCCTACCTATCGCGGTACTCAAAGCGATTTTCATACTCATGTCCACGATTTACCGCCTCAAATGGGGGGCTGTTTTGAAAACGGCGAACCGCAGATGTTACTCAATAAAGCTCGCGTGGATAATGGGCCTTGGGCTGGACTCCCGGATGTTATGTACCCAGAACCGGAAACCTCGCGCGCTGAAGCACTCCACCGCGTTATTAAGCATCATCGCAACATTATTAAAGTCAATCCTGCGGATGACAACTTATTTGATGAGGCTTTGCGTTGTGCTTTAACTTTGATGATGACTGATGAAGTTTGTACGCCTCCGGTTGGTTCTGATGGGGCTTTGCGGTATTTGCGCGATCGGGTGAATGTGCCCCGTGATATGTCGATTTACGCGGCCAAGCGATTGAGGGAAGCGTTGGAGGAAACGGCGGCTTTGGTGGGTGATGGCCAAGGTGCTCCGATTCTGCTGAAGCATCGGCGAGATCAAGATCCGGCTAATTTTGTGTAGTGTTAATCCGTAGGGTGCGTCGCTGCGAGATATTGGATATAATTTGCAGATTGACGGGTGGCGACGCACCCTAATTGCTAATTGTGTGTAGTGTTAATCCGTAGGGTGCGTCGCTGCGAGATTTTGGATATAACTTGCAGATTATAGATGGCGACGCACCCTAATTGCTAATTTTGTGTAGTGTTAATCCGTAGGGTGCGTCGCTGCGAGATTTTGGATATAACTTGCAGATTATAGATGGCGACGCACCCCTAATTGCTAATTTTGTGTAGCGTTAATCCGTAGGGTGCGTAGTGACGGTATAGCGATCGCTTATTCCTTGGAGTGTGATATTTTCTTGTATAGCATCATGAGGAATCAAGACATATTGCCAAGATTTACCACCACGATCGAGCATATAGTCTGAAGCATTTTGACACCATTGAACTGCGACATCTTTCTTAGCAAGCACTTGAGGATCGCTTATTTCATTTTTAGCTTTAGGTTCAAGCATATAGATAAAGTCTTCTGTTTCAGCAACAAAATCTGGTTGATATTCTAGATAATTACCGTGCCATTTGTAATAAAGCTGAAATTGTCCTTTTGCGGGTTTAAACCATTTGATTGCATCCCGTTCTAAAATCAGTGCTAGTATTCTTTCTGCTTCCGATTGAAATTTCTGTTCTCGATAGAGGCATTTGGAGAAACCTGTAAACAGATATTTGGACATATTGCTTTTGTCTCGTGGCGAAGATTGATAATCAAGGCAATTTTTAGCACTTGTAGTGTAGGCGCTATCTTTTAGGGCTGTAAAACCTTTACTGATTATAACTTCATAACCTGTTGTTTCTTCCCAGAAATTTGGCTGCATTTCGCTATGGACAAAATTGGCAATTTTCCTTTGGTAAAAGCGTAAAACTTTGTGTGTATTTTCTTCGGATAAGTAGGTCATAAAATGACTGATAACTTGATCCGCAAGGTCATAGAGTAAATCAGCGTGTTCGTCATAGGAAATATCATCGAAGTTGACTAAATTTTTGACAATATAGTTTTCTAGCCGTGATTCTTCAAAGTTTTCTTTGTTAATTCCCATATATTCAACTTTATTCGTTGTTAGCGATTGAATATGTAATTCTTCTTGGGAGGGAACGGGATAGTTTAAGCCTGTGACATCTAGGGCAAAAGACCTGAAACCCGATCGCACTTCCCCTTTAGGAATAACAAGAATTTTAGGAATATTGATGGTTTGCTGGATAACTAAATTCGTTGTTTTCGCAACGATAGCTTCAATATCTGGAGGTGCTATTATACCTTCAAGTTCCATTTGTGCGGGTTGATATTTTCTAGCTACGGCTTCGCGCACCCTTCCCTGAACTTTTGGGGATGCAAGATGGGCGGTGGTTGGGACTTCTTCGGGGCGGCTTTCAAGCTTTAGGATTTCTTGGTATGTAAGCTGTGCAATCTTTTGTTCTATAGGTGATTGAAATAGGGATTGTTGAATATTTTGGGGTTCGGTTGCAGGTAAATTATCAGGTAAATTAATGGGTGGTTCGGTGTGAAGTCCTAGATTTTGGGCTAGTTGCGATCGCGAAATTACTGTTTGTGTCTTTTGCTGTAAGTCTTCATCTGTGAGGATAATTTGTTTCAGGCGGATTTGGGATTCTGGGCGCTTTGCTTCATCGACAATTTCTTGGAACTTGTCATGGGCGACGATATTTAGGCGATCGACAATTTCTACACCTGTACGCATTCCATAGGGCAAACGCAAGCCCCGTCCAATAGATTGCTCGATCAGGATTTTAGAATTTGCGGCTCTCAGAGGGACAATTGTATAGAGGTTGGTGACATCCCAACCTTCTTTGAGCATATTTACATGGATAACTATTTCAGTAGGTTCATCGGTATGTTCTACTTTCAGCAATCGCTCTACCATTTCATCTTCTTGAGCGCCCGTTTTACTAGAATCAACTTGAATAACTTTATGTTTATAATTTCCTTCGGAAAATTCATCGGATTGAATGAGTTCCATGAGTTTTGAGGCGTGTTTAGTGTCACGGGCAATCACTAACACAAAGGGTTTAACAATTTGTTTTCCAGTTTGAATAGCATAGGTTTCTAATTCAGCTTTAATATTTTCATGGAGATAGATGCCGTCTTCTAGTTTAAGACGCTCGATCGCCTCTGGTGACATTGACGCTGGGTTAAAGTCTTTGCGGGTAACGACTGCTGGATCTTTCACAAATCCATCGGTTATGGCACGTCCGAGGGGATAGTCATAGATGACATTTTTGAAAGCTACTGAACCTTTATTGGTTTCGACAAAGGGTGTGGCGGTAAGTTCTAGCCCCATTAATGGTTTTAATTCATTAATAGCGCGAACTCCTGCTGATGCGCGATATCGGTGCGATTCATCCATGAGAATTACGAGGTCTTTTAATTGAGACAAGTAATCAAAATAGCTTTCGCCAATATATTCGGATAGTCGTTTAATTTTAGGGCTTTTACCGCCGCGTACTTCCGAGTTAATTTTTGAGATATTGAAGATATTGATTCTGCAACCGGAAAAATCAGTGATGATAGATGACTTTTCGTAATTATCTCCCGTAATGATTTCTGGGAGATCGAGTCGCAAATTCAGAGATACCCGTAAATACATACTTTGAGGTTTTGGGCGTAAAGTCGGTAATCAGTTTGTTATAAATGGTCAGGTTTGGGGCAAGGATAAAGAAGTTTTTAATGTTATATGCTAGGTATAAGTAACTGATAAATGCGCCCATGAGTCGAGTTTTACCCACACCTGTGGCTAGGGCAAAACATAGGGATGGAAAGTCGCGCTCGAAGTCAGTAAACGTTGGGAATTCTTTTTTGATGGCGACTAAACTTGTTTCTCTATCTGTGATGTCTGGGATGGATAAGAGTTCACAAATGCGATCGAGAATTTCTAATGATTGGCGCTGGGGATGGCGCAGACTGAGACGATTAGAAATATTATTAACAAGTTGATTTATCATAGGTATCCATGTCAAATAGTGTTAGTTGTCCGAACTTTGGGGGTGCTTTTGGCAAGTTTTCAATTTTTAGGCTGTAATCATCATGTCCCCATTCACACCGTGAAAGGATTTGTTTAGGAATTTTTTTAACGGTGAGGTTTGGGAATATGTCGGTTTGGCCTCGAAAGGCGGTACATAAAACAAGTAGGGTGCGCTCTTGTCCTACTTCATCTGCAAGTTTAGATAGTTGTTCGTGACTAAAATTTTGGGTGGTGACATAGATAAAGTCGCTTTCGGTGGAATAGCCATGTTGCCAATAGAAGGTGTCTGATGGTGCGTAGGTGAAACCTTCGATTTTGCAGAGTGCTTCGGCAAGCATGGCGGCGTTATAGGTTTTGTTGATCACCCAATTATCCCATTTGTCTTTTTCTAGTAGGGATGGTGCAAGATGATAGTATCGAAACCCGCCGCCACCTTTCCAGTTAACTGCTTTGCTAATTCCCCCTTGATCTTCGCCATCAATTACTTTTTTGAGTCGGGGAATGATATGGGTATGACAATGTTCGCCGAGTTCAATCATGATCCAGCGTCTTCCCATTTTCTGCGCGACTGCGCCTGTTGTTCCTGATCCTGCAAAGGAATCAAGAACTAGATCGCCAGGATTAGATGGCAAGTCGAAGAATACGTTCTAGTAGCTTTTCAGGTTTAGGAGTTGAAAAAGATTCTTGTGCTAATAAGGCTTGCAATGCTCTCTTTTTGCATCTTGATTATGACCGACTTCTGATGCCACCATGTCCAATTGTTTGTCCGCCTCATTTCGTCAGAAACCGCTTTCCGAATCGTGGTCAGAGATCTCCATTCTACTCCCCAATACACGTTAGCCCTGTAGTAATTATCTAAATTTCTCTCTCGGAATATGCCCAACTACGCCCAGATGCAGGGAGAATAACTTTCACCAGATTTGGATTAGTGATTGGATAGTATAGATCAGGACGTCATCAATGATCTGTCTACCCGTAAATCGTCTGATTGCCCAAGCACCACGAGGATCATTATCAGGATTTTTGATATCGCTGATTCTGATTTTTCAGTTCGAGGAAGTCTGATTCGAGTATTCCAGATGCTTTAACTTTCGCATAAACAAGAATATGGTCGTGAGCATTACTGAACCAAGTTGCATCATTCGATGCCGGCGATACTTCTTTTTGCCAGACAACATTCGCCACAAAATTTCCTCGCCCAAAAATCTCGTCACACATCACTTTTAAATAATGCGCTTCATTATCATCAATTGTGATCCACAAAGAACCATCATTAGATAATAAATTACGCAAAATCTCTAAACGATCGCGCATTAAACCAAGCCAAATAGAATGCTCAATTCCATCATCATAATGTTCAAAAGCTGAGCCTGTATTATATGGCGGATCGATAAAAACACACTTAACTTTTCCTGTAAACTCAGACTCTAAAGCCTTGAGAGCCAACAAATTATCCCCAAAAATTAAGCGATTATCAAAAATATCATTTTCACTCACCTGATGAGCAGCATGATAAGACCTCTCAGGATCTTCCAGCAAAATTCGCGGCTCCAGCTTGGGGCGAATATCCTTACCAATCCAAGTTAATTCTAGTCTCTGCTTCTTATTCATAATTAATATCTATCTCACAAGTTAAACTGTAGGTATATTCGGATTTTCAGCCTGAGCATCCCTGCGATCTAACTCCTGCATCACCTCACTCGTTAAAGGCTTAACATCTGTGATATTCCTAAAAATAGCAAGATATCCCTTATTGTCACTAGCAAAGTTCGATTCAGCAACAGTGTAAACAACCTCAGCCAGCTCTAACCCAATTCGTGAAAGTTGCATTTTATCGTCCTGAGACAAATCAACTTCATGCTTGTTCAGCAAAGGTTTATAGCGTCTTGCAAGAATATCCAGAATAAAAAATCTACCGTGCTTATAAAACTTCTTTTGTCTGCCAGATTACATTCGCCACAAAATTTCCGCGCCCAAAAATCTCGTCACACATCACTTTTAAATAATGCGCTTCATTATCATCAATTGTGATCCACAAAGAACCATCATTAGATAATAAATTACGCAAAATCTCTAAACGATCGCGCATTAAACCAAGCCAAATAGAATGCTCAATTCCATCATCATAATGTTCAAAAGCTGAGCCTGTATTATATGGCGGATCGATAAAAACACACTTAACTTTTCCTGTAAACTCAGACTCTAAAGCCTTGAGAGCCAACAAATTATCCCCAAAAATTAAGCGATTATCAAAAATATCATTTTCACTCACCTGATGAGCAGCATGATAAGACCTCTCAGGATCTTCCAGCAAAATTCGCGGCTCCAGCTTGGGGCGAATATCCTTACCAATCCATGTTAATTCTAGTCTCTGCTTCTTATTCATAATTAATATCTATCTCACAAGTTAAACTGTAGGTATATTCGGATTTTCAGCCTGAGCATCCCTGCGATCTAACTCCTGCATCACCTCACTCGTTAAAGGCTTAACATCTGTGATATTCCTAAAAATAGCAAGATATCCCTTATTGTCACTAGCAAAGTTCGATTCAGCAACAGTGTAAACAACCTCAGCCAGCTCTAACCCAATTCGTGAAAGTTGCATTTTATCGTCCTGAGACAAATCAACTTCATGCTTGTTCAGCAAAGGTTTATAGCGTCTTGCAAGAATATCCAGAATAAAAAATCTACCGTGCTTATAAAACTTCTTTTGTTGACCTGTTGCAGCCTTTTCTGAAGCCGAAAAAATTTCATCCAGATATTGAAAGATTCGCACATAACGACAAAGCGTAACTCCTGAAATCGCATCACTAAACAATATAACATAATAACGCTTATAAAGCTGACTAATTTCTCTCTTTGCTGCAACCACTATTTCCGTATCACCGCTAAAACAAGCAAGGGCAACTGCCGCCTGTTCAATCGTAATCGCATCCTGACTCCGCTCCGCCGATGGTCGATATTCATAAACAATATTCGATACCATACATTCCTGTCGCAAACGTTCTTGATTGGGATCTAACGCGGCAAAATAAACATCGCGCACAGCATTTTGCGTATTTCTTGCCCCAGTAATCTTTTCGCCAATATTATCAGTTTCCGTCCCCACTTCAATAATTGTAACTAATAACTTGGCATCAGCAGATATTGAACCATTAGCATTATAAACAGAGGCGATCGCACCCACAGTTTGCGCTCCATTCACAACCGAAAAACCTTTTAAAGTAAATTGAGTTGATTCCTGTTTGTGTCCAGATGGCAAACTAATTGCCGAACAAGTAATCGTCAGACCATTGTTGAGATAAAATAGTTCAGATGGTTGCTCTTTTACAGTTTCCGCAATCGCTAAGTTAACATCCTCTGCACCTAGGTAATAGCGGATATTTTTCTCAAAAAGCGACTTATTATGCTGTTGATATAAAGATGCAAGTTCAGAAGCCTTAACCAATCCATAAAATGCCCTACGCGGTCGATCTAAACAATGCCAGTTTTCCAACGTCAAGACTACATCAACAGGGGCGATCGCTTGTTTGGCTGTCAACCAACCATGTGTTATGCCAATATTTAGATCTTGCCATTCAAAACGTCGATCGAACTGATTCAGTTCAGTTTTTAACTGATGAAGATCCGCAATCACATGAGAGCTAAGGCTTTCATCAAGATATATATTACAGCCAAATATTTTTACCCCGTTAGTATTTAAAGCATCTTCAACATCTTGCTGCAAGCGCGTAAAGCCATCATTAAATTTCTGAAAACGTTGATGGACTAAATCTCTAATCCCATCACAAAATTTTTTATTATCACCCATATTTGGAGCATTCCCCGCCTTAGCCTGTACCAACAAAAGCAATTTTTTCATCCGATCGAAATAAATGGCATCAATGCCATTGTCATTTTCCCCATTGACAATTGAGTTAGCCGCTTGAGCAGGGGTAAGATCGGCAAGATTGGCGATCGCAAATGCAGCCAAAGAACGACTCAATCGATTTTTTTCATGTTGCTCTGGTGTCCAGTTCCTCTGAAGCTGCGCGGTCATTTGAAAATAATCCTGCTTTAGTGCCTCAATAACTTGACTTTTTTGGGAATTTAAAATTTGTTTTTTATTCATTGTTTGGACATTGATACTCTTTTAAAATATACTATCAGTTTTTGCGATCAAAAAATGCGACTATTAAAGCGATCGCACTACAGAATCAATTCAGAGAAACAAGAAACAAGGAGGAGGGTTTTTTAACGATTCCCCCCCTTCCCCTTCGAGTTAAAAATCCCTCAATTGAGCCGTTTGAACAACAACATCTTTCGTCTGAAAACCCCGCCGCAATTTCAGCTTCAAACTTTGACCGATTTGGCTATTTTCCACCAGATTTTGCAACTGTTCCGCCGTCGTGACAAATTCGCCGTCAATTTGCACGATCGCATCTCCCTTACGAATCCCCGCTTTCTCAGCAGGCGTATTTGGCACAACTCGCATCACTAAAACCCCCTTAACTTCCGGTACGATCAAAACAGCATTAGGATCGGCGTTATTCTCTCTGGCAATTTCAGGAGTCAAATCAATCATCTGAATTCCCAAAAACGGGTGACTGACTTGTTCTCCCTTGGCTAACTGTGCGTAAATAGCTTTAGCTTTGTTGATGGGAATCGCAAAGCCAATACCCATTGCATCGGCTCGAATCGCCGTGTTAATCCCAATCACTTCTCCTGAACCGTTTAACAGCGGACCCCCGGAATTGCCGGGATTGATGGCGGCGTCTGTTTGAATGAAATCGAGGCGTTTGTCGGGAATACCCACGGCTGCGCTCGATCGCTTCAAGGTGCTGATAATTCCCAAGGTGACGGTGTTGTTGTATCCTAGCGGGTTTCCCACGGCGATCGCCCAATCTCCCACTTTCACCGCATCAGAATCTCCCAAAGCTGCTGTCGGTAAGTTAACACCCTTAGTATTAATTTTGACAACCGCCAAATCTGTCACTTCGTCCGTACCTAACACTTCTCCCGGAAAAATACTGCCGTCATTTAAGGTGACAGTCACTCGATCGGCTTTGTCCACTACGTGAGCGTTGGTTAAAACAGTCCCGCTTTTGTCGATCGCGAAGCCGGAACCTTGACCCCGCAAGCGTTCTTGTCTGGGTACTTGGGTACGGAATTCGTCTCCGAAAAATCTACCAAAGAAGGGGTCTTCGAGGAATGGATCGAGGTTGCGATTGACAGTGCGCTCGGTATCAATTCGCACAACAGCAGGCCCGACTCGATCGACTGCTGCGGTGACAAAGCTATTGTTGCTAGCAGTCGCGGGGAGTTCCGTGCCCCGGAGTGCCAACTTTTGGGGATTTGGGACAGTCGCTGATGCTGGTGCTGGGCTGATTGTCCAAGCATTTAGGGCGATCGTAATTGCTAAAATTAGGCTGAACAGGCGAGCCACATTTCGGGGTGCTGGGCGAAAAAACTTGAATATTCCCATAGCGTGAATTTTATGCTTACTGAGTTAGTGAGGTTTTGGAGTTCTCGCAGGAAGTACATCTTAAGAACTCTCACATATATTTTGCCAAATTGTCAGCCCCTTCGTTCGGAGCAACGTTTTCTTCGAGGCGTGGGTTAGAATAAATTAAGTCAGGAACCGTACACAAACTCAAGATATTCTGAATTCTCACTATTAAATTTTACCCCGATGCTCCTATCTGATACTTCTGCTGACAAATCTTTGCCCTCAAATTCCCACCACCATCACGACGATCGCTCAGCCCACCCTCACCATCACGATGAAGAATCCCTGCGGCGGCTTGTCAATCGCTTGTCTCGGATTGAGGGACACGTTCGGGGTATTAAAACAATGGTGCAGGAAAATCGTCCTTGTCCAGAAGTTCTCGTACAAGTTGCTGCGGTTCGAGGCGCCCTCGATCGGGTAGCGAGAATCATTCTTGATGAACATTTAACTCAATGTATTGCTAGAGCCGCTAAAGAAGGCAATATCGATACGGAAATCGAAGAGTTGAAAGCGGCTTTAGATCGGTTTTTGCCTTAGACACTGAAAAATTTTATAATCAAAATTACGAAAATTCCCAGGTAATATCAATTCCGGTGGCATCGGAATTAATAGTAGCCGAAATTAGGAGACGGCAGTGCCGTGTCCCTACAATTAATCTGGCGTAGGGACACGGCAATGCCGTGTCCGACCTTGCTCAGTAGTTATCTAGACTTTCGTCAGCTTAGCTTTGAGTTGGTATCTTACTGTTGCGTAAACGGCTTTATAAGAAGCCTCAATCTTGTATTCCTGCTGCAACCAATCTTGAATTTCTCCATAAGTTTTGAAGCCTTTTTGGGGGTCGCTGAGCTGTACTGCCAAACTAGCGCGTGCCATAGGATGAATGGCGGGCTTGCGGCCACCGCTGTGCTTTGTTTCTAGGAGTCCTTCGAGTCCGTCAGAGCGGTACTTTCTCAGCCACCGCTGCACGGTGATCCGGTTCACGCCGATCGTCAGTGCCAATTCTTTAACTGTCTTAACTTGACAAATTTTGAACAGGTACAATGCTTGGATTTTTTGAAAGCCACTTGCCGTTTTTTGTTCGGTTAATAAACTTTTCAATTCTTCGATTGTCTCTGTGATGCTAAGTTTACACACTCCAGACATACCAATTACCTCACGATGATTAATTTTCTGCAATAGCTTTGCTTGACGAAATAGCCAAATCCGCCTCTAGTTTACTATTAACTTTTTGCGGGCATCTTAGCAATATAAAAAGGATTTAATGAAAATGTTTGATACCAAAAGCATCATTAATAATGCTAATATCCAGGTGAATTAATCGACGGGGATATTAGCTGCAAGTTGAGTTTTTAGGCAGAATTTTTTTTATTTATGCTATAGACAATATCCTGATTTATTATTATGTATTAGTAATTTTGGCGCATTTATTTGGGATTGTCAATGATTAGCCCCTCGCCAACCAATAGGATTTGTTTGTACAGCAGCCACTGTCGATCGCCACTCAAGATTCATCTGCAATTACGATCGCACTCCTGAGACGTTCCCTTACAGAAGTGCATGAAAGGTGGGGGCTGTTCGAGAAATCCTCTGATTTGGGCACTCTCATCAGCCAGCGCCCGCGGCGAGTAAGTTTACAACAGACAAGCTGCAACTGACAAGTATCAGTGAAACTACTTGCTCCCTCGCGAGTTGAGTAAAACACGCAGAAGGTGGCATGAACAATTGGAAAACAGTACAGTACCAGTATCGGCTATTTTTTCCAGATCGTCGTGATCGAAAAGACAATTCTATGTGATACTACCAACACCTAAATGTGACCTAAATCACATACATACTCAGTACACTCAACTATGCACAAAAAAGTTACATTGATTTTTCAGTGAAAAATGCTCAGCCAAACAGGACTGCCAACAAATCCTTCGACCCGCAATATATCTAGGAGTAAGCAGGGCCCCGTAAACCAGCCAGTTAGAGTCTCTCGTTACCTGATTTATGGGCAGCAAACTGTTAATATTTAGTTCCACTAGCCTCAATAAAAGCTATTTTAGATTTTATATTTTGGATTTTGGACGGTTAATCATGAAACTCAGAATCCTCGCTGCTGCAACGTTGCTGAGTGCGATCGGCCCCTTGTCTCCTGCATCCGCCGAAAACATACAGCACACGCAACAATTACTAGCCACCCGACAGTGCCCCAACTGCGACCTTAGCGGTACAGGTCTGGTTTTAGCCAACTTAACAGGAGCCAATCTCAAAGGTGCTGACTTGAGCCGCGCCAACCTCAGCAGAGCCAACTTAACAGGAGCCGACCTCAGCGGAGCCAACCTTAGCGGCACCAGTCTGTTTGGCGTCAACCTGACTGGGGCCAACCTCAGCGGAGCCAACCTCAGCGGGGCTGACTTGAGGAGTGCCTATCTCAGCGACGCCAATTTGCTCAACGCTAATTTAACAAACGCACAATTGTTAGGAGTTAGAGGAATGCCAACTAATATTGGCACTGCTGAAGACTTCTACAGACTCGGAGTGATCGAGGCTCAAGCTGGAAACTACAGAAACGCCGTAGATTATTACAACCAAGCCCTCAATCTGAAATCAGATTTAGCCGCAGTTTATTTGGCGCGCAGTATGTCTCGCGCTGACTTGGGAGACTTCGCCGGCGCTACTCTGGATGCTGGGCGAGCTCAGGAACTCTTTGCTGCTCAAGGAAATGCCCAAGGTCAAGAACTGTCAAAGCAGTTAACCGAAGCAATTGTAGCGCGTCAAAAGCCAACAGAACCGCGCACCGGAGGCAGCGGCAACTTCATGAGCGTACTGGGTTCTTTAGGTTCTGTGCTGCTGCGGTTGCTGTTTTGAATAATCCGCTGATCCCCAGAAAAAACTGGCATCAAAAACATTACTAATTCACGGGAATCTCAATCCTGAATTCAGTACCCAGACCAGGTAGAGAAACACATTTCAGTATCCCTTTGTGCTTCTCTACTATAATTTGGTAACTGATAGAAAGTCCTAATCCTGTGCCTCGACCAACCGGTTTAGTAGTAAAAAACGGATTAAATATGTAAGAGATTAACTCTTTGGAGATACCGTGGCCGTTGTCTGCCATGCAAATTGCTACGGTTTTTTCGTCTATTAATTGAGTGCGAATCCGAATGCAAGGAGATAGAATATCGGGAATTAAACACTCGTTACTGACTGTTGTATTTCCAGAAGCAACAGCAATTTTTTCGGAGCTTAAACTTGTCACTGCTGCACTTGCTCTCAGTGCGGCTGCTCCCGTAATTCGTTCTATCTGTCCCATTTCTATGGCGTCAACGGCATTGCTAATCAGATTCATAAACACTTGATTCAGTGAGCTGGCGTAGCATTCCACTAGCGGCAAATTCCCGTACTCTTTAATGATTTCTATGGCTTTCCGATCGGACGTGGCTTTGATCCGGTGCTGCAAAATCAACAGGGTACTGTCGATACCTTCGTGAATGTCAACGCCTGTCTTTTCGGCTCGATCGAGCCGAGAAAAATTTCGTAAAGATACAACCAACTGGCGGATGCGCTCAGCTCCCACTTTCATGGAGTCCAAAATTTTCGGCAAATCTTCGGCCAGAAATTCTAAGTCGATCGCCTCTTCGCACTCACTGATTTCTGGGTTGGGGTTGGGAGTGTGCTGGCGGTAAAGTTCCACCAAGCAGAGCAAATCTCTGCTGTATTCGTTGGCGTGGGACAGATTACCGTAGATAAAATTAACGGGGTTATTGATTTCGTGGGCCACGCCAGCCACCAGTTGTCCGAGGCTGGACATTTTTTCGGTTTGAATCAGTTGGGCTTGGGTATTTTGCAGTTGGGCGAGGGTTTTAGCTAGCTGTTCGGCTTTGAAAAGCTCGGCGGCGGCTGCATTCAGACTTGCTTGATAAAGTTCTGCTTGGTGAATGGCGATCGCAGCTTCATCGGCTAAATTTTGCAGCAATTCCTGTTCTGCTGTTTGCCAAACTCTGGGCCCGGAACACTCATGGACAATCAGCAATCCCCAAAATTGGGTAGATGCGCCGATCGGCACAATTACACTTCCCCTCACCTGCAAACTTGACAAGAATTCGCGGTGACAAGGCGTTAAATCCGCAGAGTAAATGTCATTAATAGCCCGCACCTTTCCTTCTCTATAAAAACATGACGACCCTTCGGGAAAGCATTGTTCTGGAGATTTTACACCCAAAATTGACTGCCAGTCACCGCGAACAGCTTCGACAACTACTTCCCCCTGTTTTTCCTCAGCAAATTGGTAAATTACTGTGCGATCGGTATCCAGTAAAACTCTCACTTCTCGCACAATAGTTTGGAGTATTGTTTTTAAATCCAAAGAGCTACGAATTTGATCTCTAACTCGCGTCAATACTTTGGCAAAGTCCAAGGATTTTTGCAATTGGGCGGTACGTTCTTCGACTTGACGCTCCAAGTTGGCATTCAGAGCCTGCACTTCTTGATGCAGAACGTACTGTTGAATTGCCGAACAGAATTGGCGGCCTATAGCTTTAGCTTGCTCGATTTCGTCCCAATTCCATTGAGGTGACTGACCTTTTTTGATTTCTCGCCAGACTTCAAAGGATTGTCTGGGAAGCATTTGTTGAACGCTGGTGTCAAAGCGTCCAGCCCACATTTTTTCGGTATCAATTTCATTGCGAAAAATAGTCAAACAGCCGATTAATTGCTGTTGGTAGTGGAGGGGAATTACCAGCAACCCCCGAATTTTAGTAGATTTAAAAGCTGGAACTAAGACTCTAAATAATGGTTCTTTGTATAAGTCTGTAACTACCCAAACTGGGAAGGGCGAACCTGTGGGGAACTGGGAAATATCTGCGGTATTTGTCAATCCTTTTGTTAGCAATTGCTGCCACAGAGGATGGGCTTCGATCGCCCTTGCTTTTTCCCAGTCTGGAAGTATGGGTTGCTCGCCTGTGGCGAACAGCTCAAAGGCTGAATCGGCGGTGGAAACAGCAGTTGTCATCTGATTATTTGTGGCAATTTGAACAAGCCGATCGATTTTCGGAGTCGATAACTTTTCAGCATTGATGTTCGGGGCGTTGATGTAGAGTCTGCCACCGCAGCCCTCCATCGCGGTGACTGTTGCTTCTAAGGCTTGCTGCAATTGAATTTTGGACTGCCCGTACAGTAGGGTTGCTATGCGGCTGACTGTTGCTTCCAGGGTGGCTTGAGAGCGGGTTTGTTGGAGGAGAATGGAGTGAGCGATCGCGATCGACAATTGATCTGCTACGAGCTGAACTACTTCTAATTCTGTTTGGTAAATATTGCGGGAGGTGGAGTGGTGAGATACTAAAAGTCCCCACAGTTTGATGTGAGTTTGGCTACTGTTTTCTCGATCGGATCTCGTCAGCCACTCCGGCGAATCCCAGATGTCTGTTTTGCTGTTTGTTAGCCCGCTCCTGCGGTGTAAAATTGGCACGACTACGGAAGATTGCACTCCCATTGCCATCAGATAAGCTCTGTGACAAGGAGCGAGCGATCGGTAGTGGAGCTCGTCATTTGCTAAAGGTTGACCTGTTGCCGCCTCATCGAGGGGACTCAGGACGATCGTGGCGGAGTTAACATCTACTATTGTCCGCTGGCGCTGGCTGACATATATCTCGCGGGCGTGGGGGGGAATGTCATCTGCTGGAAAGTTTAGTCCTTTCAAGGAAGGGAGACGATTGCTATTAATTGACTCTGCCACAACTTCTCCGCTACCATCGGCACTAAACCTGTAAATCATGATGCGATCTGTTTTCAAATAATCCCGCACTTCTCCTACTGTACAGGTTAAGATTTCTTCTAATTCTAAAGATTGGCGGATGCGTTCTGTAATCCGGCGCACCAAGACTTCTCTGTCTAGTTTTTCATATAATCCTTCGGGATGATTTTCTGTCAATTTCATAAATCTCCTCTTGAGCAAAGGTAATAATAAGAAGTTTTCAATTGATGTAGATTTGGAGGTTCCCGGAGGAAACACTCTGAGGTTAAACTCGAATATGTTAGATTTGTCGGGGGTTAAAGAAGAATTTAACAAATAACGAATCAGCACTTCGGCTAGGCGAGCGTGACCGCACTTCGGCTACGCGAGCGTGACCGCCGGAGCTGATCTGACAGGCTGCGGAAAATCTGCGATCGTTAATTTTAGCCTTTGCCTTCACCAAGCTGAGCGACTTTAAGCTAATTATAATAATCTGATAAAATTTTCGCAATCTTAATTTTTTTTTTACATTAATTATTAATAATTATATAATCTTATTATTTCTTTATATTTATTTATATTTAGGCAAGTAATTTGATAATGAGAATTTTTCTCAGTTAGCAAGGTCTTCAGAAATTTCGCGCCGCACACGCATCAGAATTTTACCCAAATGATTTTGCCCCGTTTGGTCACAGCCGCAGCCCCAGTAGTAATCCGTTGGCGAATTCTCCACAATCAGTCGATCGCCTGTGGCGAGGAGAATAGCTTGAATGTCCGCATGGGTGATAAACTTAGTTTTAACTGCTTCGCCCATGATGGGAATTTTAACTGCTTCCCACTCTGGGCGAACGCGGTGGTTTGGAGCGCGGCCCAACTTGGCTGCTTCTTGAGGAGTTGGTACGGCTCGAATCATCGCAACTAATCTTTCATCTGCACTCCCCACAAATTTTTGAGCCTGATAGTAGTGTTCTACCGTCAACCAGTCTTGACCGTTTATGCAAATACCGTGCTGTGAAAAATTAGAAAAACAGCCGTAAGGATCTTCTACTTTATAAAAATAAATTGTCATTCGATTTTAGAATGGGGAATTGGGCATTGGGAATTGGGCATTGGGCCGAAAAGCATTGGGCCGAAAAGCATTGGGCATTGGAAGCAACCAATAACTAATAACTAATGACTAATGACTAATGACTAATAACTAATAACTAATGACTAATGACTAATAACTAATGACTAATGACTAATGACTACTGACTAATGACTACTGACTAATGACTTCTTGTTAAAATGGCATCAGCTTTTTAATCGCGCGGTTAGCGATATCGGCATAACGCATTTCGCCACACAAAATTTTGCTCATCAACTGAGTAGCGATCGGCAATTTGATGCCAGCTTTGTAAGCAGCTCCAGTAAATTGATAGAATGCCGCAGCCAAGCGACTGGCCCAAACCATATCAGTTCCCCATTCTTCGCTGATAGTTTGAGTGTACTGCTCTAGAGCGTCGTCGGCACCGGAGAGAGCTCGATCGATCGCCTCAGCCGCCTTAAATCCGCTAAAAATGGCTGGTCGAATACCCTCACCGGAGAGGGGATCTGTCAGACTGGCGGCTTCTCCTACTAGCAGTGCATTTTGAGAGTGCAATTTGCGATCGCCATCCCAGAGACTCATCGGATGTTCGCGCACATTACTGACGCTAACATCTGCACCGCACTTAGTCGCGTAGTCAGCCAAAATATTCTTCAAATCTTTTGGTCGATCGCCGCGCATTGCTGCTATGCTCAAAGAGTATCCGTCTGCTTTGGGAAAGCTCCAGATAAAACCTTTTTTAATAGTGCCAAAATCGAAATAGAGGGAATCGCCTTTGATCGAGTTTGTTTCCAAACTGGCGCTCAAATAGAGTTTTGGTTCTTTCAATCCCAGCCACTTAGTCATCGGGCCGCCTGCACCGTCAGCAGCAATTAAATAGCGAGCCGAAACAGGTTCCGAGTTAGTTTTAACTTCCCAAACAAAATTTTTAAACTCTATGCCTGTAACTTCAGTAGAGTCTCGAATTTCAGCACCATTCTTTTGAGCTTGTCTTATTAAAAAGTCGTCAAATACATCGCGCTGCACCATCCACATTGACGAATCTATCTGAACTTCCACCCGATCTTCCATTTTCCAGGTATAGCTAATTTTATTAGCTTTCATAGAAATGGCTGGTGTGAGGTCAAAATCTAGCCATTGGGCGATCGCGGGAGAAACGCCCCCGCCGCAGGGTTTATTACGAGGAAGAGCCGCTTTTTCCAGTACCAAAACAGAACGTCCCTGCTTGGCTAAGTGATAAGCTGCTGTGCTGCCTGCTGGGCCTGCACCGACGATTATGCAATCAAACATTTTAGTCATTTGTGATTAATCATTAGTCAGTGGTCATTAGTCATTAGTCACTGGTCATTAGTTGTGGGTTATTAGTTATTAGTTATTAGTTATTAGTTATTTGCGATTGCTCCTTCGATTTGAGTTAGTAGTTGCTAATTCCCAACTACCAACTACTAACTACTAACTAATGACTGCTGACTAATGACTGCTGACTAATGACTAATGACTCTTAAACTTTCGCGATGTCTTTTTCTTTGGCTGCCAGAACTTCTTCTATTTTAGCAATATACTTGTCTGTCAGCTTTTGAATTTTATCTTGCAAGTCCCGCGATTCATCTTTCGAGATATCGCTGCTTTTTTCTTGCTTGCGAATCGCGTCTACGGCATCGCGGCGATTATTGCGAATTGCAACTTTGCCTTCTTCGGCATACTTGGCTGCCATTTTGATAAACTCTTGGCGTCTATCGCTTGTCAGCGGCGGAATATTCAAGCGAATAACTGAACCGTCGTTGTTGGGTACGAGTCCCACATCCGACAGGGAAATTGCTTTTTCAATCAAGGCGAGTGCTTTGCGATCGAATGGTTGAATCGCCAGCGTAGTTGCATCTGGTGTGCCGATACTCGCCAGGGATTTAATCGGAGTTGGAGCTCCGTAGTAATCCACCATTACCCGATCGAGGAGGGATGCGTTGGCCCGTCCTGTCCTAATAGTATTAAAAGACCGTTGAGTAGCCTCAACTGCCTTTTGCATATGCTCTTCTACTTCAGCTAACTTCACACAAACCTCCCACAAGAGTTCCAATAGATTCTCCCATTACGGCTCGGTAGATGTTTCCCGAAACCGTCAGGTCAAACACCACAATAGGAATATTATTTTCTTTGCACAGGGCGATCGCCGTACTATCCATCACTCGCAAGTCTTGATTCAAGACGTGTCCATAAGTGAGGGTGTTATACCTGCGTGCGTCCGGGTTGAGGTGGGGGTCGGAATCGTAGACCCCATCTACCTTAGTCGCTTTAAAAATCACCTCTGCATCAATTTCAGCCGCCCGCAGAGCCGCTGTAGTATCAGTAGTAAAAAAGGGATTACCAGAGCCAGCACCAAAAATAACCACCCGTTTTTTTTCCAGGTGGCGAATAGCCCGCCGCCGGATGTAAGGTTCAGCTATTTCTTGCATGGCGATCGCCGATTGTACTCTTGTCGGTACTCCTGCTTGTTCCAGGGCATCCTGCAAAGTTATAGCATTCATGACTGTAGCAATCATGCCCACATAGTCTGCCGTTGCCCGATCCATACCAGCCGATGCAGCCTTCACCCCGCGAAAAATGTTGCCACCGCCAACAACGATCGCGATTTGAATGCCTTTTGACACCACCTGGGCGACTTCCTGGGCGATCGACTGAACGACTACCGGATCGATGCCGTAGCCCAATCCGCCCATCAGCGCTTCACCGCTGAGCTTCAGCAAAACCCGCTGATAAACCATCCCCATGCCGCCACTATTGTTTTACTCTTTTTGTCTCCACCATAAGATAGCAGCACGGGGACCTCTTTGATAACATATTGAACATGAATTGCCCAGAACGGATAGAATCCTCAATCCTGGGGAACAAAATCAAGCGCAGCAGAATTCATGCAGTAACGCTGACCGGTCGGCTTTGGGCCGTCATTGAATACGTGACCGAGATGAGCATCGCAGACAGCGCACAGTACCTCTGTCCGGCGCGAGAACAAGCTGTTATCTGCCTCGCACTTGACATTTTCTGCTTGAATCGGAGCATAAAAACTCGGCCAACCAGTACCCGAATCGTACTTAGTTTCTGATTCAAATAGCTCCGTGCCACAGCAAACGCACTTGTAAATCCCTGGCTTTTTGTTGTCGTGATACTCACCGCTAAAAGCTCTTTCCGTTCCCTTTTTTCTGGTGACGTGGAACTGTTCCGGTGTGAGCTGCTTTTTCCACTCAGATTCAGGTTTTTGAACTTTGTTAGTCATGGTTTAATGTTGTTAGCTGTTGACTGTTAGCTGTTAGCTGTTAGCTGTTGACTGTTAGCTGTTGACTGTTAGCTGTTGACTGTTAGCTGTTAGCTGTGAGCTGTTGAGCTGTTAGCTGTTGACTGTTAGCTGTGAGCTGTTGACTGTTAGCTGTGAGCTGTTGACTGTTAGCTGTTAGCTGTTAGCCGTTAGCTGTTGACTGTTAGCTGTTGACTGTTAGCTGTATATAGCTAGTCAACTCATGCCTCCATTAATATTAACCTAATTGGGTCCAAATGAACATACCAGGGAAAAGGATGATCTTTAATAGCTCTCCACTTTTCCTTGAAAACTTCAGCTTGTAAGTGATAATCTTGGGAATTATGGGGAGGGGAGTGCAATTTGAGGTATAATGTCACCCGGTGCGGAGTTTCCACAGTCGAGGCGATCCAACAAGGAAAAGTATTCTCGCGATCGCACTCCCTAACAAAACTAATTTGATGAGCCCGAATTCCCACAGAAGCTAAAGATGCGGGAAGGGGTTCAACGACAGCTAGCGAACAGCCCCAGTCGATGGCCTCTACCACAGTTTCAGAAATCCGTTTCGCTGGTGAAAAGTTCTTGCAGCCTGTAAGCTGAGCAACAGTGAAATTGCGAGGTCGATCGAAAATGTTTTCTTTAGTATCAAAAGCGATCGCCCTTCCCTCGGCTAATACCAACAGATTTTTACACACCCGATAAACTTCCTCTAAATTGTGGCTGACAAACAGAGTAATTCCTCGATAATTAGCAAGAGTTAGCATTAACTCCCGCTCCAGTTGACTCCGCAAATGGGTGTCCAAAGCAGAAAACGGTTCATCTAACAGCAGCAATTCAGGAGAGCTAGCTATGGCTCTAGCTAAAGCCACCCGCTGCTGTTGGCCTCCCGAAAGTTCGTGAGGATAGCGGTTTTCCATTCCCGACATTTGCACCGCCAGCAATTGTTCTTTGACTCTAATTAGTCGCTCGCTTGCAGATAAATGCTCCAAGCCAAAGGCAATATTTTGAGCAACATTCAGGTGAGGAAATAAGGCGTAATTTTGAAACAAAAAACCGATGTGGCGCTCTTTTGACGGTACATTAATCCCCCGTTCAGAGTCAAATAAAACTCTGCCGTTGACTGCAATTTTACCACTGTTTGGAGTTTCCAAGCCGGCGATGCAGCGCAGAGTCATGCTTTTTCCAGAACCAGAGGCTCCCAAAATTCCGAGCACTTCCGAGCCGATCTCGAAGCCGACATTTAAGGCCAAGCCAGAGAGAGGTTTGAAGATGTTTAAAAATAGTCCGCTTTCGGGATTTTGTGTCGGTAGTTTTGCGGAGATAGAATCGGGGGAATGTATAATATTTAATTTTAGCCGATCGCCCTGACTCTGTTTTAGCGATCGCCTCAAAAAATCCGTCCAATAATGAACAGCAGTCAACACACCCAGAGAAAGACTCAGAATAATCACAACCCAAATAGAAGCTTGGCTCATATCCCCAGATTCCACAGCAAAATAAATTGCCATTGGGATAGTCTGAGTTTGTCCAGGAATATTCCCCGCTAACATCAGCGTCGCGCCAAATTCTCCCAAAGCGCGAGCAAAAGCGAGAATACTTCCTGCTAAAATTCCCGGCCATGCTAGCGGCAACATAATCCGCAAAAAAACCCTCCATTCCGAGGCTCCCAGAGTGCGAGCTGCATTGAGAAGATTAGCATCAATTTGTTCAAAAGCTCCCAAAGCAGTTTTGTACATCAGGGGAAATGATACTACTGTTGCTGTAATTACCGTAGCTTGCCAAGTAAAAATAACATTGAATCCGAATTGTAGCAAAAATTGACCAATCGGCCCATTTCTACCAAACAGCATCAGCAGTAAAAATCCCACTACAGTCGGCGGCAAAACTAAAGGAGAAATGAAAATTCCTTCAATCAAAGCTTTACCTTGGATGCGAGTTGAAAGCATCCACCGAGCGGCGGCTATTCCGAGAAAGAAGGTAAAAAATGTGGCGATGGCTGATGATTTCAGAGATATCCATAATGGAGATAAGTCAAATTCCATATTTTTGTATGGTGCGTCGCTGTGAAATTTAGGATCTTATTTGAAGATAGTTGATGGCGACGCACCCTACGATATCTACCAAATTTGGTTGTATCTGAAATCTTGCACCATTCTCAATAAGCTCTTTATGAACAGGCAAGATGCCTGTTCCACAAGAAAATTCATCTTTTGTGGAACAGGCATCTTGCCTGTTCTTGAGAATGGTGCAAGATGTGAATTGTATGAGACTAATTATCGAGCTGTACCAAATCCGTATTTCTGAAATACTATTTTAGCGCGATCGCCTGCCAAAAACTCAACAAACATCTTTAGCAGCAGCAGGATTGCGACTGCTTTTCATAACTGCGAGCGGATAAACTATTGGCGAGTGCCAATTTTCCGCAGCCGTTGCGCGTACCGCGACTTTTGGCGATGATTTGGCATCTGTGGTGTAGACTATACCAGCATCCGCATTGCCGCTTTCGACAAAAGTCAGCACCGCGCGAACATTGTTTCCTAATACTAATTTCGGTTGAATTTGCTGCCACAATCCTATTGTAGTCAGCATTTCCTGAGCATATTGTCCCACAGGTACGCTCTTGGGTTCGCCGATCGCAATTTTCTGGATTCTGGCATCTGTCAACTGTTTAAAATCACTCAAAACTACGCCGTTTTTGGGAGTAATTAAAACCAAGCGATTTGTCAACAAATTGCGGCGCGTGTCGTTAATTAGCAGGTTCGATTGCTGCAAAATATCCATTGGTTTAGTAGAGGCGCTGAAAAATACATCTACCGGAGCTCCCTGCTGAATCTGTTGTGCGATCGCACCGGAAGCACCAAAATTATAAGTAATAATAACCTTGGGATTTCCTTGCTGATAAACTATTTTGAGTTCTTGTAAAGCTGGTGAGAGACTGATAGCGGCGGATACTGTTAATGAGGTTGGCTGCTGGGCTGTTGCTGGGTAAACCCTCTGAAATAAGTTCCAAGTAATCAGCAGTGACAGCGCCGCGAGCGCTGTGACAATCAAGTTGAAAATGCGTGTATTTTTTAAGTTCATAATAGTTTTGAATCTTTAATTTTGAGTTATTTCAAAACCACTATAAAACCATCTGATTCTCTTTCTTTCTTCTCTTTCTTTCTTCGCGCCCTTCGCGTCTTCGCGGTTCGTTAACAGGACTTAGGCACTAATTATAGCGATTGTAGTAGTAAGGTGCGCACTGCGCACCCTACTAATGACTACTGACTAATGACTACTGACTACTGACTGATGACTACTGACTATTCTCGCCACTTGATAGAACAGCCGATCGATTCGATAGTGGTGGGTTCTACGGGTTCGTTGTTCAGCAATTGGGCGATCGCACTTCGCAGATAAGACACCTGTACAGCGCCTGCATCATCAGCATTATCGTCAATCAAACCTTTGTAACGCAATTTGCCATCTTGGTCTAGCAAAAAAACCTCCGGCGTTTTAGAAGCCCCAAAACTTTCAGCCACATCTTGAGCCACATCTCGGATGTAGGGGAAATTTAGTTGATTGTTAGCCGCAAAACTTTTCATATTCTCAAAACTATCATCAGGATATTGAGTTGCGTCATTAGCATTAATCCCGATTAAAGTAACACCTCGATCTTGAAACTCTGCTTGAATTTCTTTAATGCGATTTAGATACAACTGCACGTAAGGACAGTGATTGCACATAAATATCACCCCGATCGCCCGAAACTTTTCTAAATATCGAGCTAAATGGTGAACTTCTTCGTCAACTCCCGGCAGTTCAAAATCGGGAGCGTAGCTATTAATCGGAGTACCCATTGTTGACCTTAGTAAACTCATTTTTTCAGGATGTGATATCTATTCCGGTTGCGACCGTCTGTTAACTGTTAACTGTTAACTGTTAACTGTATTTACCTGAGAAAGGCTATACCAGTTTATCCCTCGTCTTGCTTTAGCCAACCTTGAGCTAGAGCTTGATATCCAATCATTTTGTATGTTAATTTGGCGGCGGTAAATTCTGACACTACAGAATCTACAACAGGTGCTAATTCCATAATGTCACAGCCGATTACTTCGTAGGACTCGAAGACACGGCGCAAAAATCCAGTGAGGGAATACCAATTTAACCCGCCCGGTTCTGGAGTGCCAACCCCTGGAATTAAAGTCGGATCGATGCCATCTAAGTCTATAGTCAAAAATACCCGCTTAGTTGTGATGCTGGCAATTGCCCGATCGGCCCAATCCGGTTGAGTAGCGATTTCCCGAGCTCGAATCACATTTAGCTGTTTGGCTTTAATCAAGTCAGCTTCTTCCTTGCAAATGGCGCGAATGCCGATTTGCAATGTGGGTAAGCCCATATCGACAACGCGCCGCATCACACAGGCGTGGTTGTGAATGGAGCCTTCGTACTCGTGCCGCAAGTCGCCGTGGGCGTCAATTTGCACGACTGTGAAAGGTTCGTCTGGGTATGCTTGGCGATAACCTTCGACAACGCCGGCGGTGATGCTGTGTTCGCCTCCGAGGGAGATCACAAATTTATTTTCTGTAACTAAATGATACACTGCGGCTTGCGTAACTCTCAGCATTTCTAGGGATGAAACTGCTTGGCTGTTGCGGGTATCTGCGATCGGCTCTTTTGTATAAATTCCGACATCGTAGCAAACCTCGGAATCGAGTTCTTCGTCGTAGCATTCCAGTTGATGAGAAGCTTCTAGAAGTTTCGCGGGCCCGTTTTCGCATCCCCGGCGGTAGGTGGTGGTAGCTTCGTAGGGAATTGGCAAAATAACTACTTTGGCGGTTTCGTAGTCGGGTACAATTTCTGATCCTAGAAACGGTACGACAGCAGTGGAAACGAGGGTTGGCATAGTGGAAATTTCAATAAGGCAAAAAATTCGGCATCTTTAATGGTGGCATAATATGCGCTCGTGCTGCAAAGGAAGTTCGGCAACGGATTGTGTAACGGATGTAACGGATGTCAAGGATACAAGGAAGAGGGAAGAAGGAAGAGGATTTAACTGTTACCTCGAATTGCGATACGTTTTGTAGTAAGGACTTTAGTCCTTTGCACCCTTAAATAATTACCTTATGGCATCTTCTCTTCCCACTTTGTCAACAGTTGTTGCACCTCAAACTTGGCTCTGGAAAGGCTTTCCGATTTGTTACCAGACTGCTGGAACCCAGGGGCCTGCGGTGGTGTTTGTCCACGGTTTCGGCGCTTCTTGGGGCCATTGGCGCAAAAATTTGCCGGCATTGGCTGCTGATTGTCGCTGTTATGCGATCGATCTTATCGGTTTTGGCGGTTCTGCTAAACCTGCGCCGAAACTGGAAATTGACTATACTTTTGAAACTTGGGCTCAGCTAATTGCTGATTTTTGTCGGGAAGTTGCGGGTGGGCCTGCTTTTTTGGTGGGAAATTCGATCGGCTGTGTGGCGATTATGCAAGCTGCTGTGGATTTTCCCGATGTTGCTTCTGGCGTAATTTTACTTAATTGTTCTTTGCGTTTGTTGCACGATCGCAAACGGGCCGAAATGCCTTGGTATCGCAGTTTGGGAGCGCCTATAGCACAAAAAATTTTAAATGTCAAGTGGATTAGTCAGTTATTTTTTAAACAATTGGCAACGCCAAAAACAGTGCGAAAAGTGCTTTTGCAAGCTTATCACCGTCCTGAAGCTGTCACTGATGAACTGGTAAATATGCTGCTTGAACCTGCGAAAGATAACGGTGCTGTGGAAGTATTTGTGGCATTTATCAGTTATTCTCAAGGGCCTCTACCGGAGGATTTGTTGCCTCGTTTGAGCTGTCCTGCTTTGATTTTGTGGGGTACGGATGACCCTTGGGAGCCGATCGCCCTTGGCCGAGAATTGGCTAACTTTCCGGCTGTTGAAAAGTTTATTCCTTTGGAGGGGGTTGGCCATTGTCCCCAGGATGAAGCGCCGGAATTGGTCAATCCTATTTTACTTGATTGGATTAAAGGGCGATCGGCATTGCCAGCAAATTAGTATGATTGAACCGCGAAGACGCTTATGACACGAAGGAAGAAGTGGGAAGAAGAAATTAGGACACGGCACTGCCCATAGGTGTCAACTTAAGCCTGAAAGCCCTGAGAAATCTGGTTTTTACCTGAGTCTTGATCCCCCTAAATCCCCCTTAAGAAGGGGGACTTTGATCAGACTCCTGTCCCCCCCTTCTTAAGGGGGGTTAGGGGGGATCTGGGCCTAATCGTCAAACAACAGTCTCTGACAGGGTTTGACGTTAAGTTGACACCTATGGGCTCCTGGAGTGTCCCTACAATATTATTTTGGGTAGGGAAACGGCACTGCCGTCTCCGAACTATATCGTGCAGCCGGAATTGATATTACACGAACTTGAAACTATCAGAGGTAAAGCCGCCTTGAATCACAGCAATTTGGTCAGAAGTACCAGCCAAATTGATGGAGTTACCAACAATATTGTAGTCTGAGAGACTCCCATGTAACTGAATTTGATCTATTCCCTGCTTGAAATCTTGAATCAATGCAACTCCTGTTCCACTATAGTATGTCTTGGTGGCATCTCCTAGCACAAAAACATCTCTACCCTTACCCCCAATCAGCGCATCCGTTTCATTACTTCCGGGTGTAGCACTCAATGGATTGACTCCAATCAGGATATCATTGCCTCGCAAACCTAAGAGTGTATCGTTACCCTCTCCTCCAGTTAAGGTATCTATGCTGCTACTACCTAAAATGGAGTTATCTAAACTATCTCCGGTAATGTCCTTTCCTGCTGTGGTGTTAATACTGTTAGCTGGCGAAAAGGGTGGAGTTTGGTTTTGAGGTGGAGGATTGCCCATTCCGCCTTGGTTTTGATTGCCCGGTGCGCCTTGGTTTTGACCTGGAGGATTACCCATTCCGCCTTGGATTTGACCTAGAAGATTACCCATTCCGCCCTGGTTTTGATTGCCCGGTGCGCCCTGGTTTTGATTGCCCGGTGCGCCTTGGTTTTGATTGCCCGGTGCGCCTTGGTTTTGACCTAGAAGATTACCCATTCCGCCTTGGATTTGACCTAGAAGATTACCCATTCCGCCTTGGTTTTGATTACCCGGTGCGCCTTGGTTTTGATTACCCGGTGCGCCTTGGTTTTGATTGCCCGGTGCGCCTTGGTTTTGATTCCGGTGCGCCTTGGATTTGATACCCATTCCGCCTTGGTTTTGACCTAGAAGATTACCCATTCCGCCTTGGTTTTGATTACCCGGTGCGCCTTGGTTTTGATTGCCCGGTGCGCCTTGGTTTTGATTGCCCGGTGCGCCGGATTGACCCATTCCGCCTTGGATTTGACCTAGAAGATTACCCATTCCGCCTTGGTTTTGATTGCCCGGTGCGCCTTGGTTTTGATTGCCCGGTGCGCCTTGGTTTTGATTGCCCGGTGCGCCTTGGTTTTGACCTAGAAGATTACCCATTCGCCTGGTTTTGATTCCCTCGCCTTGGTTTTGATTGCCCGGTGCGCCTTGGTTTTGATTGCCCGGTGCGCCTTGGTTTTGATTGCCCGGTGCGCCTTGGTTTTGACCTAGAAGATTACCCATTCCGCCTTGGATTTGACCTAGAAGATTACCCATTCCGCCCTGGTTTTGATTGCCCGGTGCGCCTTGGTTTTGATTACCCGGTGCGCCCTGGTTTTGATTGCCCGGTGCGCCTTGGTTTTGATTGCCCGGTGCGCCTTGGTTTTGACCTAGAAGATTACCCATTCCGCCTTGGATTTGACCTAGAAGATTACCCATTCCGCCTTGGTTTTGATTGCCCGGTGCGCCTTGGTTTTGATTGCCCGGTGCGCCTTGGTTTTGATTACCCGGTGCGCCTTGGTTTTGACCTAGAAGATTACCCATTCCGCCCTGGTTTTGATTGCCCGGTGCGCCTTGGTTTTGATTGCCCGGTGCGCCTTGGTTTTGATTGCCCGGTGCGCCCTGGTTTTGACCTAGAAGATTACCCATTCCGCCCTGGTTTT
>JAYFMW010000029.1:0-90000 GCA_042408215.1 Microcoleus sp.
AATCTAGAATACGAGCGGGTAAGCAACATATCGCATAACAACGTAGCGTCCGCTGTAGAAACAACCGATTGGACTAACGACGGCTCGTTTCCAGTGTGCAATTTCACTCAGAATTCCATCAACTTTTTAGACTGGGTAGATATCAGTCAGTTTGTTGCACTTGCTCTAGCAACTGTAGGACTGTTTGTGTTGGTAATTTCTTTATTGCCATCAATCAACCCATTCAATTTATGCCCTGTTCGCATCAACATCAACATTCAATCAGGAACCACAAAATGAGTTTACAACTACGACTGTTTGGTGGTGGCAATAAAGACAGCCAGCTTGCCACAAGTAACGATGGTGGCCACGCAATCGACAAATCTAAAGTGCTAGCAGCCACTGCACCCGGTGTCATTACCCCACAAAATCCTGGTAACTTTTCTAGTATCCGTAGCATCCCCGTAGTGCCGGCACCTCGCTATTTTGACCGGGAAGAAGCCGACAGAATCAAGGAATTGGCAAAGGAAAAAACGGACGGTGCAAAGCAGTCTAAGAGAGCCTATGCAGCCCTGATAAAGATTGAAGAAGCCGACAAATCAGTGCATAAAAGTCACCGTAAATATGAAGGTGCAGTGGCTGAGAATGAGTTAGGAAAAAAACGTGCTGATGCTGGTTTGGCTAAAAAGCTGCACGGTTTACGCCCTGGTTACGCCCGTTTAGGACTGGGTATTGACAAAGCTGAAAATGATGCACGGACTCGGATTGATGCAATCAAAAGTAAGTTAATGGGAGGCTCTAACTAATGAAAGCGATGTATCTGGCAAATTATTTTGTCGCTGGGTGCATCGCGTCCTCCCTACTGGGATGGACTGCGAGCTTGCATCCGATGGCATTCAAGGCGATTACGTTTTTGGTGGCAACAGTCGCCGTTGTTTGGACTTTATGCTGGCTGCTAGATTTCTCTATTAGTCAACTGCTGAAGGTTTCAGTTAGCGACTTACAAGCAGTTCTGGTTAGCGGGCTAGCTATGTTACTGATAGGTTTAGGAGTGTTTGTATGCACTTAGATTTTGACGAATTATTAGCAGAGTTTATGGAGTTTAAAAAATCAGATTACAGATATCTGGTTTCTGTCCGTCGGGATGCAAACACTCTAGAACTCTTTGATGGTGATGGCTCTGAATACCGCATAGAATTTGAGGACTGGTTACAGAGTAAGGTTTTCGAGGCGATTGAAGACGATTGCGACAGTACAGACTGGGATGCTATCGCGCGTAAGGTTTGTGAGTCACTTGGTGGTGGCTATTACTCACTCAAAGAGGCGGAAAGTGGGGGGGATTTATGCACCTAAAAATGTTTGTTTTATCCGGTGCTGCACTGACTTTGTGGCTAACTCCCTTGAGTGCTTTGGATAAGAGAATTGGCTGGCATAAAGCCATGCAAGGTGTCAGTCTTGTGCAGGCAATTGCTTGTGCAGTTAAAGCTGGTAATATTGCCTACAGACTGTCTCAACAGGGTGAGATAGAAGCAATCAAAGAGCGTGCAATTACCGCTGATGTGATTGATGAAATCTCGACATCTGCCTATGTTTCTCAACAGCAACGACAGCAGGAAGCAGAGCTTATTTTAGCTTCCCCCGATAGTGACACGGAAACTCACCGTAAGACTCTGGAAGCTATGTATACCAGCGACTTACAGGACTGCGCTTCCACTCCCAACTCTCCTGATTACCCTGTATATCTGGAAGTTTGTAAGTCCTTAGAAATGGGTAAGTCTACCACTTGGATTATTGAGAACATCCTCAAAATGGGAGGACGTAAATTCTCAGAAGGCAAGGTGAAATTGCAAGCATTAATCAGTCAGTTTGAGGGGGAAAAGAATGAGTAAAGCACCAAATATACAAACCACAACAGCCCTAAGATTAACTGGCACTAAGTCAGAAATAGGGCTAGTGTCTAGCGATTTTGCGAGACAAAGATTTCTCATGGAAGAACTAACGACAGGTACTACCCACAACGAGGGGAGGGTCATCAGTATGCTTACTACCTCAACGACTTGCAGTTACCCGGTTTGGAGTCAGCAGTCCTGAACTACAAGGCTGCTGAGGCTGAGTATAAGCAGTGAACAAGCTGCACAACCCTATAGGGTTGCACAAAACCATGAGTAAACTTTGGGGCTGCTGAGGCTGAGTATAGGCGCTTAGTCGGGGAGTAGTTGCAACACGTATGTCCATCTCGGAAACCCTGAGGGTTTCGGGTGGTGCTACAGGGTTGTCGGAGTAAGTAGGTGCATCAGTGGTGCCTAGCGGGTACCACACAGTGGAAACTCTATGCAGTTTCCTTTAGTAGCGAAAACATAAAAAGCCCTGGGTTCTCTATGTTTTCGCTAAACCTGATAAGCCTTACGTGGCCCTACAAGCTACCAGAGAAGCCATTGATGCACAAAAAGCGGTAAGATAAACATTATGTTCTGGCAACAAAGATGAAGGCAACCTTTCTATTCAACAACGGGATACGCGAGATAGTTGTAGAGGACATTCTCGATATAATCGGCTGGCACTTACACGGTATCTGGCAGTGGCTGGCCTACAACCGACTTAAGTATTTCTTTTGGCTGATGGATTCAAGCGGTAACTTGTTCTTTAACTGCCTCGCGAGTCACAACATCGCTTCATTTTGGGCTTACGTGCGACTGCAATGTCGGCAACAACGCAGCGAACAAATACCGATAATTTTGAGTCTCCCCTGTTTCTGCAAGGGGTTGACCGGTAACAGTCTCACTGACAGCGCAGTTGCACCCGCAATCTAAAAATCGCGGGGCGGTCTCTTCTATGCTCTAAATTTTCCAAAAAGTAAACACCAAAAAACCGCTGTTTTCAATTGAGACCTGAGCTCAGCGGCGTTTTGGATCAATCCCTACGGGGAATCATTACCATGAATACTAACTCAAACAACGGTCAATCGTCAAGCACTGCTGAACTTATTTCTGTAACCAAGGCCAACCCTTGCCCCCACTGTGGCAAACCAGACTGGTGCTATTCTAAAGGTTCAGTAACCGTCTGTAACCGCGAACAGCCCCCCGCCACAGGATGGTATGCGACAAGCAAGTCAGACGTAAACGGTAAGCTTTACTACGCATTGACTGCTGAGAAAAAACCAGCAGAGCGTACAGCAAAAAGCAAGTCAGGCAGTCAAAAGCCACAATCAAGGAAGGCAGTAGTCCAGAAGGCGGTCACGAAAACAATCCCAGCCCCGACTCCTACTGGACTTAAACTCCTGAAACTACCAGCCCCACAACAGGGTCCTGAACCTCAGAAGCCTAAATTTTTCCCCAAAGATGTACCTGCGGACGCACTACAAATCAACTACAACTACAGCCCCACTCAGGAAGTTTCGCGGTGGCAATGGCTAGACCCAAAAAGTCCAAAGGGACGCGCCAAAACTTATCGCCAAAATCACATTGACGGCGACGGCAAACAGGTATGGACTAAAGGTGATTTACCGTGGCCCGCCTACCGTCTTGATGAAGTAGTCGAGACTTTGGCGGGTATACCAGATGATGAACCCGTGGCCGTTCTCATGCTTGAGGGTGAGCCTAACGTAGAACTCGCGCGCTCTCACGGCATCGCAGCCTTGACTATGCAGGGTTCTAATTGGAACCATCCAGAGATAAAGGCAACGGTTGACGCACTACAAGCAACTGGTAAGCAAGTCGTGCTCATAATTCTGCGAGATAACGATGACACAGGGATTAACAAGGCCTCAGAGGTTGAGTCACTGTGTCGTTGGGCTCAGTCAGTGTGTAGCGGGCCCTATGTTCAATGCTTAATCATTGACCCAGTTGCCATTTATCCAGATATCCCAGATAAAGGGGATATTCAGGAGATTTTGGAAAATATGGACATTGAAGAGTTTATTCAACGACTTGAAGCTGAAATTCACGCCGCTGCAACTGAAGAAATCAATGACAATTCTTTAACTCTTCACCCGCGCACGCAAGAGGATGTAGTACGTTTGTCGGAGACTAGTAGTGCCAACGACTACATCCCTGACACAGCACCGACTGCACTGCAAAATTTTGTACAAAAAGCAGAGGACGCACTGTTTGGAGATGGTCTTTGGGTGTCAATTGGTAGCCAACTGTACCACTCTGTCGGCAGTCATTATGAGTTGCAGCCGGAGGGTGAGGTAAAGCGTCGCATCGGTGACTGGCTGAATACCTACTCTGAGAAGGTAAAGGGTGTTTGGGTTCACAATCGGGCAAAATCTAACAACGTTGCCGAAGTCTGGAACTGGGTAGTCGCCAGGACCGCGATTGACCCCGACAAGATAAATCTTGATGGTTTGAACTGCTCTAACGGTGTGGTAAAGATTAATCCTGACGGTTCTCATTCACTTGTGCCACACAATCCCAGTCAGGTTTATACCTATGTGGGTGGCAAGTATGACCCCGACATAGACCCCACAGATTGCGATCGCCTTTTGGAATGTCTCGAACCACAGCAACGTGAAATTTTCATCAGGACTGCTGCTGCTGCATTAAATCTGAAACTGGTACGGTCAAAGCTTACTGGTAAGGGGGTTAAAGGTTTACTTTGCTTTGGTGATGGGTCTAATGGCAAGGATACATTGCGGGCTGTTTTGGCTGCTGTTTTTGGACGGGGTATGACTCCTAAGTCACTGTCCGATTTCAAGGCTTACGATGGCGGGCGAAAGTTTACGCTAGCGGGTTTAGAGGGCGGTATCTGTAATTGGGCCTCTGAGAATGCCTCAAACGTAAGTCTCGATAACCTCCAAAGCCTCAAGCAGTTTATTACCGGTGACCCGATTGATATTGAGCGCAAGGGTAAGGACAGTTATGAGTACAAGCCGACAGCTATCTTCCTAGCCAACTGCAACAAGCTACCATCCATCACTGGGGGGACGGCTGCGATTGATGACCGCTACGGCATTCTCAGTTTCAAAAAAACCTACAAGCGTGGTGCTGTCGCGTCTCAGGGTGAGTTAGAGGCAGACCCGCGCTTTAAGGATGACGAGAACTTCATCCTTGAACGGATTGCGCCGGCGTTGCTCAATAAAATGTTGGAGCGGTTTCCGTTGCTGTTGGTTGAGGGTATTGACTACAAGGCAACTCGTGAGGCGATGCGAGAAGCTCAAGAAGAAAGTCGTCACTTGTGGCAGTTTGCTCGTGAGGTTGGGCTGGAATTTCACCCAGAAGGCAAGGTCTACATCGGAGACCTTTATAAAATATTGGAGGACTGGTATCAGGAGAACGGGTGGCTGACTATTGATAGCTCAGGCACAAAAATTAAAAAGTCTTGGGAAGCTGAATCGCCCTATGACTCACCAGTGAAAAAGTCTCAAGACTTGTATTTGCGCTTGAGGGAGTTGTTTCCCAAGATTGAGCGGCGGATTGATACTCACGAGCGTTATGGTCACAAATTTATTTTTGGCTTGAAACTTGTAAATTCATCGCAAGCATCGCAAGGTTCTTGTACAGAGCCAGTTTCATCGCAAGGTTCATCGCAAGTGACTTGCGATGACACTTGCGATGAAACCCTTGTACAGAAACAACCTTGCTATCCTTGCGATGAATCTTCACTTTTTTCAGAATTTTTGCAATGGTTCTCAAAACAGCCAGAAAACGAGCGTGAGAAAATGGTAAAAATACTAACCCAACCTCAACCGCAACCTCAACCTCAACCGCAACCTCAACCTCAACCAGAACAGCCGACACCACCGACACAGCCCAAGACCGTAACCCTCAAAAAAGGTCTGCGAGTCCGCTACGTGGGCGATAACGCCAATTGCTTAGCACAGTACGGGAAGCTTGACCTTGTGGTTGACGACATTAATAAACATCGTCAGGTTGCTTGTCTGAAGCCCGATGGCAGTTTTACCACATGGCTTAATCCACAAGACTTAAGGGCGATTTCTGACTAGGGAATGATTAAACCCTTGACAGCCGTTTATATAAATGGTTATATAAAAGTATCAACCATTTACATAAACGGCAATGAGTACAACACGGAATACATCAGGTAAGTTTGTCGTAAAGTCCGAGCATCCCCGCAAAATCAGATCGGTGAACCTCACAGACAAGGCGTGGCAGTGGTTAGCGGACGTTGCGAGCTGCGCTGGCATTAGTCGCAACGACTACCTAGAAGCGATGGCAGAGGGTTATGTTCCATCTATGGAAACGGTGAGTGTCGAGATTAAACCGCTTATGGAAACGGTAGAGCCTGAACCTAGCCCGATTATGGAAGCGGTGAGTGTCGAGTCTAAGCCGATTATGGAAACGGTAGAGCCTGAACCTAGCCCGATTATGGAAGCGGTGAGTGTCGAGTCTAAGCCGATTATGGAAACGGTAGAGCCTGAACCTAGCCCGATTATGGAAGCGGTGAGTGTCGAGATTAAACCGCTTATAGAAACGGTAAAATCTGATTATGACGCTTTACTGGAATCAAGCGCTCGCGTCACCAACAACCTTAAGGAAGAAGTGCAAAGACTGCGCTCTCAACTGGATGTACAAAAAGCAGACTGGAGTGAATTGCTGGCAGATTTTGAAAACTCCGAGGCAGTACGCACTGACTTAGTATTGCAGGTGCAGATGTTGCAATCAGAGTTGGGGGCAATCAGGACCGATCGCCCTGAGATTCAAAAATCTGTTCTGGCAGTCGCAGATTTTCCAGAACCAAGTGACTTACTCAACCAGTTGAGGACGCGGCGCAAAAAGTCGCGGGCGGACTTGGCGGATATAGAGGTGATTCTAGAGTTGCTTAATCAAGCTGGCAGTTCGTTGTGAGGGAACCATCACTTACCGCTGGAACCGAGGTATTTTGCGAGTAAGACCTGACTACTGCCAAAACCGTTGATACTCAGTTGATACTCAGTTTGGTCGTTTTCTCGTCAAACTGTAGTCACTTGATACTCAGTTGATACTCAATTTGACCCCCGACTCACCGCTATTCTGAGCAATAAAAAACCCCAAACCGTTGATTTACCGTAGGTTTGAGGTATTTAAAGACAGAAGCGGGCAGCGGGAATCGAACCCGCATGATTAGCTTGGAAGGCTAAAGTTTTACCACTAAACTATGCCCGCACACAATCTCTAACGATACGCTAAAGTTCTCAAAATAGCAAGAGTTTTGTCAAAAAATTTTTACAGCCTCCCGAAAGTGGCTGGGGGATGACTCTGGACCACAGTTCCGAGGAAACTAGCTACCGGGGCTGACAGAACTTTCCAGTCAATTTCCAGTCTCGGAACACTTGTCTCGTCAGAGGTAGGGACAGAGGTAGGGACAATCCGCCGTAGTTGCCCCCGGATGGCTTTACGGGTGAAAATAATCGTAAATTTGCTGTGCCAGGCGTGGCCCTATTCCGGGAACTTCGGTCAATTGTTCGGGAGTAGCTAAGCGCAGATAGTCGATCGACCGAAAATGTGCTAATAATTGTTTTTGTCGGTGGTGTCCCAATCCCGAAATTTCATCAAGTCGCGATCGCTTCATTCTTTCACTTCTTCGATCCCGGTGAAAACTCACCGCAAATCTGTGCGCTTCATCCCGCACCCGACGTAATAATTGTACGCCCGGCTGCTCAGAATTAGTTACCAGCGGCAAAGATTCCCCAGGCAAAAATATCTCTTCTCGCTGCTTGGCTAAACTCACAACGCGCAACTCTTCTAGCAAATTCATCTCCCGCAAAACTGCTACAACTGCTGAAAGTTGACCTTTGCCGCCGTCGATCATAATTAAGTCTGGTTTGTCAACAATCGGATGAGAAACCGTAGATAAACTGCCCATTTCTGTCTGTTCTCCTAAATGTCTAAATTCTTCTTCTTCATTTTCAATTCCTTCTTTCCCATCACCTAAATTACTAAATTCATCTTCCTTCTTCCTTCTATCAGTTAAATCCGTTACACAATCCGTTGCCGAACTTCCTTCTTCCTTCACTCCTCGAAATCTGCGACCGATTACTTCTGCTAAACTAGCAAAATCATCAGAATGCCCTGATTTAATTTCAGGGTTTTTAATCTTGTAGTGACGGTAGTGTTGGTGGGCGGGTAAACCATCAATAAATACGACGCGAGAAGCTACTGCATCAGAACCTTGAATGTGAGAAATATCATAACCTTCAATGCGGTGCGGAACTTCGGGGAAATCGAGAATTTCTGCTAAATCTTGCATTGCTTGAGAATTGCGATCGCTCAATTTTTGCAGTCTCGCCAATTCATACTCAGCATTGCGTTCCACCATCTCAATTAACTCTGCCTTAGTTTGCCGCTGCGGTGTCACAATCGCAACTTTTCGCCCCTTGCGATTGCTCAACCAATCTGCTAGTATTTCCCCTTCTGGTAACTCATACTGCACTAAAATTTCGCTGGGAATTTCTACGGATTCTACATTTTGATAATGTTCCTCCAATACCCGTTGCAAAATCGCTCCGGCCTCTACCCCCCCTCGTTCCCCCCCTTGGTAATGGGGGGAGGAAAGAGAAAGTTGAGATAACTCTTCCCCCCCGGAATGTAGGGGCGGTGCCCCCGTGCCCGCCCTGGGGTGGGGGGGTGTTTCCGCCATAAATCCCAATCTTCCGACTAATTGGCCTGCACGAATTTGGAATAGTTGAATGCAAGCGTGCTGACTGTCTGCCGCAAGGGCGATCGCATCTCTGGAAACAGTATCATCAGGTAAAGACACTTTTTGACCCGCACTCAAAGACTGCAAACCCTTAATTTGGTCGCGAATGCGCGCCGCTATTTCAAAGTTTAAATCAGCCGCAGATAGTTCCATTTGCTGCTCCAGCATATCCAGCAATTCCTGAGTCCTTCCCTGGAAAATCATCGCCACTTTTTGGATAATTGTGCGGTAATCTTCCGCAGACATTAACCCTTGACAAACACCAACACAGCGGCCGATATCGTAGTTCAAACAAGGACGGTCTTTAAACAAAGGTTGAGGGCGCTGCCGCAGGGGGAAAATCCGCTTAATTAAATGCAGCGTACTCCGCAGCGCCCCTGTATCCACGTAAGGGCCGTAGTAGCGGTCTTTTGCACTACCGGCGCGGCGTTTGCGGGTAATGAAAATACGCGGGTATTCCTCCGACCAAGTTATGCACAAATAAGGATATTTTTTATCATCTTTGAGTAGGACATTAAAGTAAGGTTGATGCTGCTTGACAAGGTTTGCTTCTAATGCTAAAGCTTCGGCTTCTGTGTCGGTGGCGATGAATTCTATTTCGCGCACTTGCTGCACCATCATTGCAATGCGGGGACTGAGATTTTGGCTTTCGCGAAAATAGGAACGGACGCGGTTTCTGAGTCTTTTTGATTTGCCGATGTAAAGGATGCGATCGCTCTCATCGCGCATTAAATATACACCAGGTACCGCTGGAATTTCTTTGAGGCGACTTTCTAGGCGTTCTGAGTCTTTAACTAGAGGCAGAGTTTTTGTGGATGGCATATAAAAATCATACAAGACTTACAAACAGAGACTCAATAAACCAGAAATAGGAGTGAAAATTCTCGACTCAAACACATAATTTTCGTTCCACCTCCCAATTGCTTCATAGCCGTTGCATCCAAAAAAGTGATTATTGACACAAACACCATCTATTATCTTCTCTTCTCTTCTCTTCTCTTCTTTCTCTTCCTCTGTGTTTTCTGCGTCCTCTGCGGTTAATAAAAAAATCAATCTCAAATCATACAAACAATAGCTAGATGCAACCTCTAATGCAAAAAATATTTCATAAAATCTGAGACAAAAATTTGCGCGTGCGTTCTTCTTTTGGATTCCGAAAAAACTCTTCCGGGCCAGCTTCTTCAACCAAAACACCGCCATCCATCAACACAATGCGATCGGCAACTTCGCGAGCAAACCCGACTTCATGAGTCACCACTACCATTGTAATTCCAGTTTGAGCCAAATTTCGCATGACATCTAAAACTTCCCGCACCATTTCGGGATCTAAAGCCGATGTCGGTTCGTCAAACAGCATGATTTTAGGCTGCATGGCTAAAGAACGTGCAATGGCTACCCGCTGCTGTTGTCCCCCAGAAAGTTGTCCGGGATATTTTTTTGCTTGTGACAAAATTCCCACTCTTTCTAACAGTTGCATTGCTACTTCTTCAGCTTTTTTCTTTGGCCAACGGCGCACCCACACCGGCGCTAGCATGACGTTTTGCAATACTGATAGATGGGGAAATAGGTTGAATTGCTGAAATACCATTCCTACTTCCCGCCGAATTGCTTCGATGTTGCGTAAATCGTGGGAAAGTTCTATTCCGTCGATCGTAATTTTACCTTGTTGGTATTCTTCTAAGGCGTTAAAGGTGCGAATAAATGTGGATTTACCAGAACCGGATGGGCCCATCACGACAACGACTTCTCCTCGGTTTACGGTCATGCTGACACCTCGCAGTACGTGAAATTGTCCGTACCATTTGTGGACGTTTTCTGCTAGGATTACTTGTTCTGGGCTTGTTTGCTGAGTTTCCATATTTTTTTTCTTTTTAACTACTGACTAATGACTAATGACTACTGACTAATGACTACTGACTAATGACTACTGACTAATGACTAATGACTACTGACTAATGACTACTGACTACTGACTACTGACTACTGACTACTGACTAATGACTACTGACTACTGACTACTGACTACTGACTACTGACTACTGACTTTTTACCGATGACCTACTCCTAAACTTCGCTCTATTTTGCGGCTTGCTAGGGAGATTGAGTAGCAAAATACCCAATAAATGATGCCGATGAATATGTAAACTTCGGCGTATCTGCCGATGTAGGATGGATTTGCTAAAATTGCGCGGGATATGCCTATTAATTCTAACATTCCGAATAGAGAAAGCAGGGATGTATCCATGAATAATCCGATGAATTGACCTCCGATCGCCGGAATTACTATTCGCAATGCTTGAGGTAGTACAATTAAGACTGTGAGTAGGGGTGTATTTAGCCCGATCGCCCTTGCTGCTTCTATTTGTCCCCTGGGCACTGCCTGCAAGCCACCGCGCACGTTTTCAGCCAAGTATGCTGCACTAAATAGAGTCAGTCCAGCAATGGCTCTAATTACTCTATCCAATTTGGGATATTCGGGCGGCAAGAATAGTTGCAGCATCACTTGACCTAAAAACAAAATGCCAATTAATGGTAAACCGCGAATAATTTCAATGTATAATGTTGATAGCAATTTAACTACTGGCAAAGAACTTTGTCTACCGAGGGCTAGCAATACTCCCAAAGGAAAGGAAAGCACAATACTAATTACTGCTAAAAACAGGGTCAATACTAAACCGCCCCAATCATTTGTCGGCACTTCTGTCAAGCCTAAACCGCCTTTTATTAGCCACAAAATTACTGGGAATGAAAGAGCCCAAACTGCGGGAATCCAGCCCATGATTTTCGGGTTGATTTGTCTACCGGCAAAATAGCTGGGAGCGGCTATGATAATATTTGCTAACAGGTAAAGGCGAGATGTGAGGTCGATCGGCGAAATTACCGCACCCACAACCGCAGCAGCGAGTAAAATCAATAAAGGCGGATTCCAAAGCCTTTCTTGTCGCTGAATATTTCCCCAAGTTAAACCTCCCAGCAAAGTAATTATTGCCGTTACTATCCACAGCCGCCAGTAGGATTCACTGGGAAATCTGCCGGCAAAAAATAGTGGCAAGTTGGCTTCTAATACTCGCCATTGAGCTTTTGTAGTGGCCCAAACGATAATTCCTTTAATCACTTGGAAACTAACAATTAGACAAACTACTGTCAAAATGCTGTTGTACCAGGTACTAAATAGGTTTTTGCGGGCCCAATTTGCAGGGGTGGGCGATTCGGTGGCTGGGGGCGGAAGTACAGGTATTGTTTCCATAGGTTGTTAGTTGTTAGTTATTAGTTATTAGTTATTAGTTATTAGTTATTAGTTCTTGGTTGTTAGTTATTCGCTGTGAGGAGTTACTTAGGATTTATTGGTAATATAAATTCAATTTCAAGTCTTTATCTTTCCTTGATTTGTACAGTTTGATTGTACAAATTCATGAACAGAGAAATTATTAAACTAATGGTTAGATATGTTACCATGATAATTAACATGGCTTCGATCGCCCTTCCGGTTTGATTCAATGTCGGGGAAGCCACCACAAAGTAAACGTCGGGATAGGCGATCGCAACTGCTAAACTAGAATTCTTAGCTAAGTTCAAATACTGGCTGGTTAAGGGCGGAATAATTACCCGCAAAGCTTGGGGCAGAATTACCAGCCTCATCATTGTTCCAGATGTCAACCCCAAAGACTTTCCGGCTTCTGATTGTCCTTTTGGGACTGACTGAATTCCGGCTCGAACAATTTCTGCAATATAACTGCCAGTATACAGGCTGAGGCCTGTCACTAGGGCTGCAAATTCTGGAGTTAATTTCAATCCTCCTTCCAGTTGCAAATCTGCTGTCAGGCGGGGAAAATCTAAGCGAAAAGGCAGATTTCTGGTAATCATAAAAGCTGAGATTGCGCTGAGGGCGATCGCACTTAATGCCCAAAACAACTGTCTTCCCGGTTTAGCTTGTTCTATCATAACGCGGGCGCGCCACTGCCACAGCCCAGCCGCCACCAAAACTCCGACAGTTAGCAAAATCAACCAAATTTCAAAACCGGGTAATACAGCAAGCCAAGGTAAAGCAATACCACGATTTGTAAAATATACTGGGCCGCTCATCTGCGGGTTTTCTTCCAGTTTTGGCAGGGAAATGAAAACTGCAAAATACCAGAAAAATAGTTGCAGCAATAACGGCGTATTTCGCAGAACTTCTACATATAAACCTGCTAAATTTCGCAGCAACCAGTTGTCAGAAAGGCGAGCAATTCCTACCGTAAAACCCGCAATAGTTGCTAGAATTATGCCAATTCCCATCACCCTAAACGAGTTAATTAAACCGACTATATAAGCTTGTCTATAACTGTTTTCTGGATTGTAAGCAATTACTTTTTCGCCTATATCAAAGGATGCTTGGGAATTCAGGAAGTCAAATCCAAAGGCGATGCCTAGTTGTGAGTAATTGGCGCTGAGATTGTCCCAGAGAATGGCTGCGACAACTATTACTAAAATTATGGCGATCGCCTGTCCGGCAATTTTCCAAAAGCGATCGTCCCGCAGCAGTTTCATCATTGGTTATTAGTCAGTTGGCAGTTGACAGTTGGCAGTTGCGGTGCCCTGAGCCCTTCGACTACGCTCAGGGTAAACGCAGTCGTTGGGTCAGTTGTCAGTCAACAGTTGTCACTCAACAGTTGTTTTTATAATAACCGATTACCGATTACCGATTACCAATTACCGATTACCGATTACCGATTACCGATTACCAATTATCGATTACCAATTATCGATTACCAATAACTAATGACTGCTGACTGCTGACTAATGACTAGCAAAAATTAGCGGAACGGCGGCGAGTACAACAAACCGCCATCTTTCCAGAGTTTGTTTTGACCCCGGTCTAACTTTAGTGTACTTTTGGGGCCAAGATTACGATCGTACATTTCGCCGTAATTTCCCACTTTTTTAACAATGCGAACGGCGTAATCATTCGGGAGTCCCAAACCTTTACCCAAATCTCCTTCTTTTCCTAGCAAACGTTTGACGTTCGGGTCTGTACTGCTGGCTACTATTTTGTCTACATTTGTCGAATTAATGCCCAAATCTTCAGCTTCAATCGCTGCGAAAATAATCCACCTCACCGCGTCCGACCATTTAGCATCGCCGCTTTTCACCGCTGGGGCTAAGGGTTCTTTTGACATCACTTCTGGTAAGATGACATTCTTCTCTGAATTCGGCAGGGTTGTGCGCTTGGATACGAGTTGCGATCGATCGGCCGTAACTCCCTGACAGCGACCTTCTTGATAGGTAGCAAAGGTAGCATTCACATCTTCAAACACGACGGGAGTGTATTTAACTCCTAATTTTCGCATTTGGTCGGATAAGTTTTGTTCGGTACTCGTACCTGTTTGTACGCAGATAGATTTACCTGCAAAATCTTTTAAACTTTTAATACCGCTGTCTTTTTTGACCATGATGCTTTGAGAGTCATAAAAAATCACAGGGGAAAATTCTAGTCCGGTGGTACTGTCGCGACTCAGAGTGTAGGTAGTATTGCGACTGAGAATGTCGATTTCCCCGGCTTGCAAAACTGTAAATCTTTCTTTTGCGTTGAGATTTCGGTATTCTACTTTTTCGGGATCGTCAAATAATGCTGAGGCGATCGCCCTGCATACATCCACATCCAATCCTGAGTATTTGCCCTTTTCATCTACAAAGCTAAAACCCGGTAGTTGGCCGCTGACGCCGCAAATTAGTTTCCCGCGACTTACAATTGTATCTATCCGACTTGGGCCTTGTTGCGATTTGCCTTCGGTAGCAGTTGTTTGTCCTGTTTGTCCTGTTTGTGCCGATCGATCCCTACAAGCTGTCGGTGCGACCATTAACATAATTGCCAGCAACAGAAATCCCCATTTACGCATAAATTTTAGTAGAACGCTTTCCTGACGATCCTACCTTGTCGCTGGCGAGAACTGTGGCGAGAACTGTGGCGAGAACTGTGGCGATCGCGCCTCACAACAGATTCCAGCTTCAGAATCGGCATTTTGCGCCCGGATGTGGCACGGCTACCCCATCGGCAACCCGCTGGTTATTTTTTGTCCGTGAGGAGCGATCGATCTTCGGTGTAAAATTTATTCGATTTTGATCTAATAGCCTCACAATAGCTCTGGCGCTAGGCGCTGCTCAGCTAAATCGCGGATTAAGGAAAGCCTAGACTGGATGTACTCGTCCAACAAATCTGCTTCTTTGCTATTGAGCGCAGAGTTCATTTTCAACTGTTTCAGCAACCACTGTGCCAGGGTGGCATCATCCAAAGTCACCAACAAAGTGGCTTGAGTGGTTTCAATTAATGACCAGAGCTGACGTAACATGACTGGAGTCATCTGAATCTCCTTGAGAGTGAATGCCCATTTAAGGGGCGGGCTAGGCTCGTGGCTTCGACTTCGCTCACCTACCGGTCTTCGTGTTTTGAGCAGATAGACGAAAAGCACCTTCAGAGCCATCGGCTTAATGATTATTTTATATTTCACCACAATAACTGAATATAGTAGTGTCAAAGGCTACAACACACAAGATGTTATAAGAGTTCCCAATCTCGTAACATAGAGATAAATATCTTGATAAAAAATTAAAAATCTTTACACAAAATCGACAGCGGGGGCTGTGAGGCGCTGTTCAGAAGCGCGCTGGATGCCCACTCCACAAGCATAGTCCTGGAGCATAAACTCTATCTGTAGGGTGCTTAGGTTGCACCTTACCGCTACCAATAGCCTGTTTTTGTTTCAGCATCTGCGTAGGATGCCCCGGAGCCTCCAAACCAGTTGAAATCGAAATAATCAAGATCTGACACACCCTACAAGTTGATTTAACTCAGGAGCAGCCAAAAAAACACCCCCGCTCGATATTTCACTGACTAGGGGCGAACTGTTGAACCCCCGCCAGAATTATTTCTAATTCAACGATAGTTCTCACCACACTGGTGTGCCGATGTTATTGTTATTGACGATCAAAGTTTTTTCAACATAAATTGTAAAATATCTGTGGCTAAAATACAATTTTTTGATATTGCTCCTGCATTCTACCTTTTAAAAAAAAAGTAGTGCTGCGCGGAAGCAAAGGCATACCACCAGGCACTTGCTTCGCTCCCGTTGCTGGACCAGACGACGAAACTATCCCATTAAAATCACGGTATCGATGACGTGAATCACGCCGTTATCAGCTTCGATATCGGCAGCGACAACTGTAGCATTTTTTACCTCAAAACCGTCAGAGCAATCAATTTTAATCGGCGAACCTTCCAGGGAAGTAACACAACCAAGTTTTGCCAAGTCAGCTTTCATAAACTTCCCGGAGACGACGTGAAACATCAGAATCCTCGACAGTTGGGGAACGTTCTGTACTAGAGTGGTGATAGTTCCCGGCGGCAATTTGGCAAAAGCGTCGTCATTGGGCGCAAAGACAGTGAAAGGGCCCGGACTTTTGAGCGCGTCTACCAAATTAGCTACTTGTACGGCTGTTACCAGGGTTTGAAAGGAACCCGCACCTACGGCAATATCAACAATATCAGGCATTAAGTTTTACCTCAGCTCGTAAATTTTCTCTACTAAGTATCGTAAACTGATGTGGCAAACAATACCTACTGTGTTTGTTAAAAAATTGGTAATGGGGGAATTGGTAAATATTGTGTCCCTACCGATTTTTTGTATTGCACTCAACTCCTGAATCGCTATAATTGCGAAGCCTTTAACGTATTTCTATCATTGAGAGTGGTGGCGTAAGTCCTGCAATCTCAGCAGTATTTTTTAGTGACTCAGTAACAGCAGCATTATTTGCTATGGCCGCAGCATTTGTTGTTTCTAAATCTGCTATTTCAGAACTTATATTTTGTCCCTTGTGAATGCTAAAACTGCCGTACAAAATTGAAATTTCAAAAATGTCTGTAGTAATCACCGCAGGCTTGTGGTGTTTCGGCTCACCCAAATAAATTCCTAAAAATTCCGCTTCAAGTTCGCTAACTTCATCTTCATCCTGTACAGTCCAACTAATCTCGCGACAGTCTTTGAATCCCAGCACATAAGGCAATCTTTCTTCTGGACTGTAAACGCATTCGATTAATACTTCCTTGCCCCATAAAGATACCTTGACATTTGTGATTAAAGATGTAAGACCACCCAATCCCAGCAAGTTATAGTCATCCTTCCAATCACTCATTTAATTTTTATCCCGTATTGTGAGTACCTGGAATTAAATTACCCAATTCGGATCGCGTCCGCAATAAATGACCATCTCGATCGAGACGCAAACCTTTGTTGATATTTCTTCCATCTGATCCATATTTCGGTGCAGGCGCTCTAATCACTTCACCGTTAGGACGGATCATTACTGTTGACCGATCGAGAAATTTATATTTAACATAGCCATCTCTAGTAGTCTTTACTTCTGCACCCAGTCCGCGCAAAAAGTCATCGACTTCTTGATGAGTCATTCCGGTTAAGTCACCAAACTCCGATGCAATTCCATTTCCTCCAACTCCCTGACTGGGCACCCAAGTCTCCTCACCAACCATTGCCTCTTCGAGTTTAACACAGTATTCCCCATTCCCCATTACCAATTCCCGATTCCCCATTCCCAAAACAAATAGGGCGCGCAGTGCGCGCCCTACTAGAAATTAGCTAACCATTATTAGCCAATCTGCACTTTAACTGCATGGTTCTTTTCCGATTCAGCCTTGGGTAAATTCAGGTTCAAAACCCCATTTTTGTACTCAGCTTGTACGCTGTCATTTTGAATGCGTGCCGGTAGGGGAATTACGCGGCGGAAGGAACCGTAGCGGAACTCAGAACGAGTCATACCTCTTTCTTCAGTCTTAGTTTCCGATCGGCGTTCGCCACTAATAGAAACAGCTTCTGGCATCACTTCTACGTCCAAATCCTTAGCTTCCAGACCCGGAATCTCTAACTTAAGGTGGATGGCATCAGGAGTTTCATCCATCTCGGCTGCCGGTACAAAAGCAATACCATTAGAAGTGCGATCGATATGTGGTGTCAAGCTATCAAACCACCGATTCATTTCGCGCTGCAAGGAGTCCATTTCCCGCAAAGGTTCCCAACGAATAAGTGTCATAAGTGTTCCCTCGAATCTCTTGACTTTCCGTCTGGTTGAATCATGTTTTATTCAACCAGTACCAATATATTCAATATCCAGAAACTAGGGGATTCGGTTTTCTGTAAAAGGATCGATCGCATTTCCGAACATTCGCGATGGATCTCGCTAAATCATCGCAGGTGCGGGGTCAGGCCCCAAGCCGAACCCAGCAATTTGAGATGTGAGAGGCGATCGAGCATAGACGATCTCAAATCTCAAATCCCAGGTGGGTTAACTCCATCGTGAGTGCTGAAAAGAAGCATAGGTATCAAACAAAGCACCCACCAAACCAAAAGTCGTACCAATCACCAAAAATCCCTGGAGAGGACAGCCACTCCCAAAAGTAGCTAAGAAGTGCAAAATCAGGTCTTCCCCAGAACGACCAACCCCTTGGAGAGCCGGCACCATACCGATCAACAAAAAGCTAGTCAATCCAGCGCCGATGAACAATAAGGGGGCGACAAAGCTCAACAGGCCAGCCAGCAGCACAGAGCGCAGAAAATTGGGAAAAATGCTCATAATCAGTAAATTCAGCTAAACTGCCGAAAGGCGTACAAGTCAACAAAACCTGTCCTTTTCCAAGATAGGTAGCGATCGCCCTCAGCGGCCAAATCTGTCAGAAATCTTAAATTTAATCAAAAAAACTTGTTTAAGATTTGTAGATAGATGGGATTTTTTCCAGTTGTCAAGTTCTTATACAGTCGCAATCCCTTGAGTTCTAGCACTACACCTTCAAGCCTGAGTTTGTGGAGTCAGAGGTTGCTCGCAGCAATTTTATTGGGCGGCCAAGTCATGCTGCACTTACTCACCCGCAAAATTAACCGTCGCAACACCCTCGACCAAATGGCAGCAGTCGGCCCAGAATCCCTGCTGATTGCTTTGCTAACTGCGGGTTTTGTCGGCATGGTATTTACCGTTCAGGTAGCAAGAGAGTTTATCAACCTCGGCGCAGGTAATGTCGTCGGCGGCGTTTTAGCCCTGTCTTTGACTCGCGAACTCGGCCCCGTTTTAACAGCGGTAATTGTCACCGGACGAGTAGGTTCGGCTTTTGCGGCGGAAATCGGCACAATGCAAGTCACAGAGCAGATAGATGCCCTGCTGATGCTCAGAACAGACCCGATCGACTATCTAGTAATTCCCCGCGTCATTGCTTGCTGCTTGATGCTACCAATTTTAACCATCTTGTCCCTAGTAACCGGCATCGCCGGCGGACTGCTGATTGCTACGACTATGTACGGTGTCTCTCAAACCGTATTTCTAGAATCAGTCCGCAATTTTCTGACTCTGTGGGATATTTGCAGCGCCATAATTAAGGCTTTTGTGTTCGGTGGTTTGATTGCTGCGATCGGCACTAGCTGGGGTTTAACCACCACCGGCGGGGCAAAAGGCGTCGGCCAATCGACTACAACTGCGGTGGTGACGGCTTTGCTAGCTATTTTTATCTTTAACTTTGTGATGACTTGGCTAATGTTTCAGGGGACGGGCAGTAGCGTACTCAAAGGCTTGTGATTGTTGGTGTAAACTTAAGACTGAAACCCATAATAAATGTCGCTTGCAGTCGAGTTTCGATCCCCCTAAATCCCCCTTAAGAAGGGGGACGTTGAGTGCTTCCTGTCCCCCCCTTGTTAAGGGGGGCTAGGGGGGATCGAGTTGCTCATTAGCAGACGGTATACTGATACTACTTTTGACGTTAAGTTGACACCAATGGCCTTTAAGCTAGGAAACGGTAAAATATAAACTGTTGACAAAATTCGTTTGACTTAAGCCCGTGACTACAACTACCTCTTCGAACACACCGACAAATACGATCGAACTTGAACCGAGTTATGCGATTCCCATCGTCCTGGTGCTTGCCGCCGTGCCCCTGCTGTTCGTGCAGAAGTGGGCGAGTTTGCCGATTTCGCTGTTCGGCTTGTTTTTGATGTATCAAGCCGCCACCATCCGGCTGCAATTCACCCCAACCGATTTGGACATTTATCGATCGCAAAACTTAATCCGCAAGTTTCCTTACCGAGAATGGCAAAATTGGCGGATCTTTTGGCCACCCGTGCCGATTTTGTTTTACTTCAAAGAAATTAACAGCATTCACTTTCTGCCGGTTCTATTCGATCGTAAAATGCTACAGACCTGCTTAGAACAGCGTTGTCCCCGTCAAGACTGAAAAAGTTGTTAATTTTAAATTTTTAACTTTTCCGTGCCCCATGCCGAACAAAATTTCCCATGAATTTAGACGAATCTCCAACCCAAAAACCGCAAGCACAACCAGTCGCGCCAACCATTGACGGCGAGTCAAATTTGCCTGTGAATCAGGATTTCGACCAACTCCCCTCTGAGACAGAGGATTTGCCAAGCGTTGAGGAACAAGAACCCATTGGCCAAATTCCGCCAGAAACAGACATCCAGTTAAGCGCGGCAGATTCCGAAATCGCCCAATTCGTTGACGAAGCAGTCGCCGAAGCCCAAATCCCGCCCAATACCTACTCCGGCACATCGGAGTCCCCCATAGCTCAAATCCCGCATCCGCAAGACTCCCAGCCAACAGCAATAGACGAAATGGTAACAGACATCCAAGAAAATGTTACCGAACATTTGGTAGAGCGAGTCCAAGCATTGCAGCAGCAAGAACAAGATTTGACCGAAAAAATTGCCACCCTAGAAGCCGAAAAAGTCAAGGCATTAGAAGCATTGGGTGAGGCTCAATCCTCGATCGGGCGTTTGGTGCAAGACGGCTTGATTCAATTAGAACAGCGCAAACAAACACTGCAAATCGAAGTAGAAAAACTCGAAAGGCGGCGCGATCGAATTCAAAAGGAAATGCGGACAACCTTTGCCGGCGTCTCCCAAGATTTGGCAATTCGAGTCCAAGGTTTCAAAGACTATCTAGTAGGCAGTTTGCAGGATTTAGCCGCTACCGCCGAACTCTTAGATTTGACACCGCCAGCGCCAGAAACACCAAAGCAAACTGCTGCTGACGAGTCTCAATCCTCAGCACCAGTCAATCCCAAATTTGCGGAACAGGGATTTCAAGAACAAGCCAAACAAATTCGCCGCACACTCGACCAATATCGCACTCTCCCAGACTACTACGGCCCGCCTTGGCAACTCCGCCGCACCTTTGAACCCATCCACGCCGAACGAGTTTCTAACTGGTTTTTTACCCAAGGAGGAAGGGGTGCTTTGCGGACTATGGGTTCGCGCTTGCAAAATATCTTGATTACTTCAACAATAGTTTCTGTGCTCAGAAGCGTCTACGGCGGTCGGGTGCGGACTTTGGTACTCGCCAACAGTCCAGAACGTTTGGGAGAATGGCGCCGGGGTTTGCAGGACTGTTTGGGCATTACTCGCAGCGATTTTGGCCCGGAACGGGGGATTATTATGTTTGAGTCTGCGGAAGCTTTGGCTCAAAAAGCCGATCGATTAGTGAAAGATGGCAAATTGCCCTTAATTGTGATTGACGAAACAGAGGATTTAATTAGTTTGTCGATGCTGCAATTTCCCCTGTGGTTGGCCTTTGCTTCTGACCCGCAAACTTTGACTACTGCTAAAGATTTTTAAATTGGTAATTGGTAATTGGTAATTGGTAATTGGTAATTGCTAATTAGTCCTGGACGCACGTACTACGATTTTCTGTCATTGCGAACGTAGTGAAGCAATCTCAAACCCTTGATTTAACGTCGAGAGTGCGTCCAGGATTGTAATTGCTAATTATGAGTAAAGGTTGCAAATTTTAAGAGTACAACAAATCTCAAATCAAAACATGGCTAGCTGGATAATTTTAAATGGTGCATTGCTAATCGCAGCTTACTTGCTGGGTTCGATTCCTACGGGCTACACGGTGGGGAAATGGCTGCTGGGGATTGACATTCGGGACGTGGGTTCGGGTTCGACGGGTGCAACTAACGTGCTGAGAACTTTGGGTAAGTGGCCGGCCTTGGGTGTGTTGCTGGTTGATGTGTTGAAGGGGGTAAGTGCGATCGCCCTGATTCGTTACATTTATGCGATCGATTTTACCCACCAGCTAGCAACCACCGCAGGTTTAGAAAATACTGCAATTGTCATGCCTTGGATGGCAACTTTAGCAGGTTTATTTGCTGTTTTAGGCCACAGCAAATCTATCTGGCTGGGGTTTACAGGTGGCAAATCTGTTGCTACAAGTTTGGGAGTTTTACTGGGTTTATATTGGCCTGCGGGTTTAGGAACTTTGGGAGTTTTTGGCATAGTATTTGCGGTGTCACGAATTGTCTCTTTGAGCTCAATTATGGGTGCAATTAGCGTGGCTGGATTGATGTTTGTTTTAAATCAGCCGCTAGCTTATGTATTGTTTGGAATTGCGGGCGGCGTATTTGTAATTGTGCGACATCGCAGCAACATTCAGCGACTGCTAAACGGGACTGAACCGAGAGTTGGGGAGAAATTGGAAACATCCGCTAGCGATTGATCGGTAGTATTGTTGTACCGCTGGTTACAGATTTAAGACTTACGCAAGAGAGGAATTTTTACACTATTTGTGGGGGTAAGGTGCGGTGTGCGTCGCCCTACAGATGCCCGTCTGTGCGTAAGTCCTGAGATTACCATTTCTATGTCCAATCTTCGATAAATAAACCCGCTATTTGTCCAAAATCACGACTATTTCGGGTCAACACAACCGCTTGATTCACCAGCGCAACTGAAGCAATTTTCAAATCCATTGCGCCTAGTCTTGGATACAAGTTTTTAAGACGCTGAAACTCTTGCACGGCTTCCCCGTCAAAGTCGAGAATCGGGATAATGCAATAATTCATAAGTTGGCGCTTTAGCTGTTTGTACGCCTCAACTTGCTGTTCGACAGTCTTTGCTTTGGCTGCATAGCTCAACCATCCTCGCATCTGCTCCTCGTAGCTGATAATACTCGTCGCTACTTGAGTGGGATTAATGTTTGCTAATCTTTGAAGCAGACGTTGTGCCGCGACTCTGACTTCTCGATCGTAATTCCTGACTTATCGGAAAAATGGGTTTAAAACCTCGTCCTTCTCGGACGACTTTTTATTAAGATCAATAACAAAACTACCGAATTACTGTGGTTTTTTGTTAACATATTAGTGGTTTGAAAAGACCCGCCCGAATCAAAGATACTCCGAAATAAATAGCAAGGTTGAAAGTCCTGTGGGGTTGAGATTAGAAACTGGGGAAGCGGATGTAAGGCAATGGTAAATCCAACCTTTAACGCATTAATTAACAAATTTAACAAAAAGTTTAACTTAGTGAACGAGGTTAATCTTAAGTCGCGGGAGGGCATTCCGAGACTTAAAACGGACGTGGAGACAGTGTAAGACTACTTTTTCAGTAGCAACAGTCTGCGAAGCGTCAACCCCATTCAGCGACCATCCTAAAAAGGTGGCGTGGTGAGGAATCCCCGTCCGTTTACGGCGGGGTGGATGTCAATTACCCAATTCTTGAGAACGCAAATAAGCTGCTTTCACTGCTTCTATCAGCGCCGATCGAAAGCCACTACTCTCTAGTTTAGCAATGCCCGCAATAGTTGTGCCGCCGGGACTTGTCACCCGATCTTTCAATTCTGCTGGGTGCATTCCCGTTTCTTGTAATAGCTTCGCCGTACCGAATACAGTTTGTAGGGCTAATTGAGAGGCGATCGCCCGTGGCAGTCCAGCACAAACTCCGCCATCTGTCAAGGCCTCGATCAAAATCGCAACATAACCAGGCCCGGAACCCGAAAGGCCTGTCACCGCATCCAGCATATTTTCAGGCACTTCTACCACTTCTCCCACAGCCTGAAAGATGCGCTTTACCAATTCTAAATCCGCCGGTTTAACCAGTTTTCCTGGGGCGATCGCGCTCATGCCCGCCCCCACCGTCGCCGGAGTATTCGGCATCACCCGCAGCACCCCCCGCCCCGGAAACGCCGGTTCGAGCTTGCTCAGCGGCACTCCCGCCAAAATTGATACCACCAACGCCTCCGACTTCGGATTAGCGGTTTCTCCATTATTTCCCTGTTGGCGATCGGCACCCACAGCCAACTCCAAAGCCACCATCTCAAAAACTTGCGGTTTAATCGCCAAAAACAACACCTCTGTAGCGACAGCAACCTCTAGATTGCTTGCTGTTGTTCCAATCCCGTATTTCTCCGTCAAAAATTGGCGGCGTTGGAGTTGTGGATCGCTGACCAATATTTCTGAAGGTAAATAAACTTTTTGTGCAATTAAGCGGGATAAGAGAGCTTCTCCCATTACCCCACCGCCGATCGTACCAAATTTTATCATAGTTATTACTTATTAGTTATTTGTGATTAGTTATTTGTCAACAGTCAACAGTCAACAGTCAACAGTCATAATGACAATGACTACTGACTACTGACTACAGACTAATAACTACTGAGCCACTTGAGATTGCTCTGCTGGCCAGACTGTCGGTGCCGCAGCAGCAGCACGAGGCCGCCCTTGGGCTGGTGGCACTTCATGAACCACACCAGACTGAGTTCTCACTTGCACGCAGCTAGGCGTAAACAAGAAAATACTTTCGCCAATCCGCTCTTGATGACCGTCAAGGGCATAAGTACCGCCCGCCACAAAGTCCACAGCTCTTTGTGCTTGGTCAGGGTCCATAATCGTCAGGTTCAAAACCACAGACTTACGTTCCTTCAGCGATCGAATTGCAGCCGGCATCTCCTCAAAAGTGCGCGGCTCCATGACTACCACTTCCGAAACTCCGTTCATAGCTCCTGGCATTCCAATCACGTTATTCATAGCTGAGCCTACTCCCCCGGTTGGTGCAACAACATCTGTACCCGTCGATCCTACTACTGACCGCTCCCGCATTCTGCGATTTTGGCGACGTTCTTCTTCTGTGGCCGCCGCAGCCGCGGGGCTTGGTTCTGGCGGTTGGTAGGCGTTCTGAAAACGCTCCCCTTCCATTTCGTCATACTCGTAATCGTACTCTGGCTCATTGTTGAAGCCCACAAAATCTCGCAGCTTGGAAAAAATGTTCATGATTTACGCTCCATCACGACTTGGCAGCCCCGACTATACTCGCGTTGCGGGTCAGTCGCGGGTCGCTGACTACTTTATATTCAACCCAAGTTGTCTTCATTAGAAGATGTTATTTACCTATCTGCTATACAAAACTTGGTTAAACTTATCTAAGCTTCACCATTCAACTAGAAGTAATTTCGCTTAGGGTCTGCTTCCTGCTTCAACCAAGGGAGTCGGCTCGCAACTTGTCCACAGGCGTAAAATCGGGTTCAGCAGCGCCCTATTGTTCAAGGCTATCTTAACTATCTAGAGCCAAATAAGGTTTGTCCTAGCCGTATCATAGTAGCACCTGCTTGAATGGCCAAGTGATAATCTCCCGACATTCCCATTGAGAGTTGCTGCATTTGAATGTGCTGCAAATTTTGCTGATTGATTTTGTCAGCAAGTTCGCGGGTGCTGTTAAAAATTTCTAGGATTTGGGAGTCATCTAATCCTAGAGGAGGTATTGTCATCAAACCTTGAATTTTAAGATGCTGACATTCGTCGAGTTCCCGAAGGTCGGCAAGTAGCTCTGGGACGCTCCAGCCATATTTGTCGGGGTCAGGCAAGATTTTGACTTGCAGACAGACTTGGGGAGAGCAAGACATTTCCCCCGCCAAGCGCGAGAGTCGAGTCGCTAGTTTGAGGCTGTCGAGAGTGTGAATCCACTGGAATTGCTCTAAGGCTTTGGCCGCTTTGTTGGCTTGTAAGTGGCCGATTAAGTGCCAGTTGATCTCCGGTAAATCTTGCAGTTGGCTTTGTTTTTCGGCTGCTTCCTGAATCCGACTCTCGCCAAAATCCCGGACTCCGCAGTTATATGCTTCGCGGACAAATTCTGCTGATACTTGTTTGCTCACGGCAATTAACCGCACTGATGCGGGCAACTGTTGGCGAATGCTTTCGATCCGAGAGGTAATAGTCATAGGCATTTGAGGCTGAGAACAGGAGATGGCGAAAATTCCGACAGGAAGGGACAGTTACCAAGTATCAAATTACCAATTACTGATGACCAATTACCTATTGCCTATTGAAAGGTGCGCTTGTGAATTACCTGCAATTGCTCGTACTCTTGGTATTGGCCGCTGCGACGGAGAGCTCGCAGGCGCATTTCGACCATGAGGCGAGCGTCGGAGCGGCTGATGGGTTCAAATCTCAGACCACCCTGGCCGTTTGTCACCAAAAAAAATAGGCGCTGGGCGTATAGGGTAGTAAATAATTCCTGGCTGTCTTCAACCTGGGACACCTTGAAGAGGAGGCCAAAATTTGGATGATTAAGGTAGGTTTCGGTAGTCATTCAGGTTCACAGTCGGTCAATTTTAGATTTTAGATTTTAGATTTTAGATTTTAGTTTCGCTGTCGGGCCCGACGGGGGTGGTGGTCGGCGGGCTGCAAAGGGCGATCGCGGTAGCTGTGCAGTAGTCTCCGTCGTGGCTGAGGCTCAATTGCCATTGGCAATTTCCCCTAGCAGAGGCTAGTGCTGCTGCTGTTCCGTGCAGTTGCACGTTTGGAACACCGCTGTTGAGACGCTGAACTTCTACGTCTGTATAGCGCAATCCCCGCCATCCCGTGCCTAAAGCTTTGACAATGGCTTCTTTGGCTGCCCAACGCCCGGCTAGTTGGTTGCAGGAAACTCGATTCATCTTACCTTTAGTGCTGTGCACAGAGTTGATTTGCCCGCAATCTCTTTGTTCGGCGGGGGTGTAGACTTTTTGGAGAAAGCGATCGCCAAAACGGTCTAATGCGGCTTGAATACGGGGAATGTATACGATATCTGTCCCTAGATAGATGTTCAACGTCTTGGAGATCTAAATATTTATCTTCATTACTTTAGCAGGAGTGTGGAACCAATCAATCCCAATTCTTCAATTCTTCAATCTAAAATTTCAAATCTAAAATCTCAATTGTCCCAACCCCAAACTAAACGGGCGCTCCAGAGGACTATTAACCAGCCGAGGGCTATCCAGTCTCTGATTTTTAAGTGTAACTGATGCCATTCTACACGGTGTCGATCGGGACTGGTGAAGCCACGAACTTTCATGGCGCTGGCTATTTGTGCCGCTCGCAGGAGCAAGTTTTCTAACAGTCGCTCGGCGATCGTCAACCAAACTTGGGCGGCGCGCCGAAATCCGAGTTTTTTCCAGTTGATGGCTCTGGTTCTGACCGATCGCACTAAATTTTGTATTTCTTCCAATACTAGGGGAATGAATCGCAAAGATAAAGTTAATGTTAAGGCTATTTCGGTAACAGGCCAGTTCCAGCGGCGCAGGGGCTGCATTAAGTTTTCTATAGCAGCGGTGATTTCTTCGCTGGCTGTGGTAAGGAGATAGAGGTTGGTACTGTAAATTACTGTGAAAAATAGGGTACTGACGTTGATAGCTAAATCTAGGGATTTGCGGGTGATTTTAATCGGGCCTTGCTTGAAGAGAATGTAACTGTAGTTTGTGGGTTGGGGGAGGGAATTTGGGATTTGGGATTTGGGATTTGGGATTGGGGAGTTAGAGCTTAAATTAAAAGGATTATGATACCAGGGTTTTGCTTGGGCTGGAGCCGGGAGGGTTGCGGGTTGTTGGGAAAAGGCTAATTCGTCGGCTGGGAGGCGGGGCTGGTGTTCGGATGGGAGTGCGTCGGGGGCGATCGCGCTGAGGCCAAATACTAAAAAGCAGAATAACAGCAACAATCCCATTTGCTGTTTCCACACCCGCAGGGGAATTGATGCTGTTAGTGTCAGTATAATTAACATTCCTACTAGCATCAACCGCCAGATGGGATTGGCGAGGATTGGCGCAATCAGAAATGTCATTAACCAGGCTAATTTTACCCGCGAGTCGAGGCGGTGGAGCCAGGTTACGGGTTGTTCTAGGTACAATCCGATGGGGAGCGAGCGCAATAAATCCATCTTGGCTATTTTAGATTTTAGATTTTAGATTTTAGATTGATTGATTGGTGGATTGATTGATTGGTGGATTGATTGATTGGTGGATTGATTGGTTGATTGGTTGATTGGTTAGTTGGTTGGTTGATTGATTTTTCATTTTCGATTCCCTGTGGGGTTTCTCGCCATTAAGGTTTTGATGGAGGCAACTGTCATAGCTAAAATTTCATTGGTTTCTGACATGATACTCCTCAAATTAGTGGCATCTACCAATTTAGCTTCAACTATCAGATCCATCCAATAAAGACATTCATCTGCTTCTTCTTCCACTATTCTGAGTTTTGCAATTAAGTCTGCTGTGGATCTAGCACGACAAGCTGCTCGATAGTTAGCCCCTACAGAAGTTCCTGAACGAATTAATTGCTTGCCAATTACGTCGTAAACTGTATTTTTTGGCAGCGAACTTACTAGCTTAATTATTCTCAATGCTAGTTCTTTCGTTCTTTTTTTAAACTCTTGTTCGTCCACCTTGTTGATTTTAGATTTTAGATTTTAGATTGATTTGGAATTGTTCGATTTTTGATTAATTATGGATTCAACTCTCAGACATAAAATCAGATTTATCTCTGACATTATACTTTTCAGAACCACAGGCGTCCCGCCTGTTCCACAAAGGAAGAAAAAATCAGAAAATCGCCATCTAATCATATCATTAAATTGCGTTTTTTCTTCAATCTAAAATCCAAAATCTCAAGTCTAAAATTACTTGACGCGCAGTGCTCTATTTGTGCTGCTTTGTTCTGATTCGCGAACTTTTTTGCCTCTCCAAAGTAGCCGCATTGGGGTGCCGGTAAAGCCGAGGTGTTTGCGAAATTGGCTTTCCATGTAGCGGCGGTAATTTTCGGTAAATCTTTTGGGATCGTTGACAAATAGGGCGATGGTTGGTGGCTGCGATCGCACCTGAGTACCGTAATAGATTTTGCCTTGTTTTCCTTGGCGGGTGACTGGGGCGGAGTGCCAGCTTGTGGCTTCTTCTATGACTTCGTTAATTACGGCGGTTGTGACGCGGCGTTTGTGTTCGCTGTCGGCTTTGTCGATTAATTCAATGGTTTTTTCAACTCGCTGTCCTGTCATGGCGCTGACAAATATCATTTCTGCCCAATCGAGGAAATAAAGTCGAGATCTAACTTCTTTTTCGTATTCGTAGATGGTATCGGATTCTTTGTCTTCTACTGCGTCCCATTTGTTGACGACTATGATGCAGGCTCGTCCTTCTTGGCTGATGCGATCGGCTAATTTTTGGTCTTGATCGGTAACGCCGTCAATTGCATCTATTACTAACAGCACTACGTCGGCGCGGCGGATGGCTTTGAAAGCGCGGTTGATTCCGAAAAATTCTGCACCGTATTCGACGTTTTTCTTTTTGCGAATTCCGGCTGTGTCGATGAGGCGGTAGGTGTTATCGCCTCGCTGGACTATGGTGTCGATTGCGTCGCGAGTTGTCCCGGAAATTGGGCTGACTATGGCGCGATTTTCTCCGAGAAATGCGTTTAATAAGCTGGATTTGCCGACGTTGGGACGCCCGATAATTGCTACTTTAATTTCTTCTACTTCGGGTAATGCTTCAGTGGGAAGGTAAGTAATTAATTTGTCGAGCAATTCGCCGGTGCCGTTACCGTGAATGCCGGAAATTGGGTAAGGTTCTCCTAATCCTAATTGCCAAAAATCTGCTGCTTGGGTAAGTCCTGTATTTTCCGATTCGCATTTGTTGACGGCTAGAATGATTGGGACTTTTTGTAGTCTGAGCCAAGATGCGATCGATTCGTCGCCACCGGTGAGTCCGATTTGTCCGTCTACTACGAAAATGGCTGCGCTGGCTTCTGCGAGGGCGGCCAGTGCTTGTTCGCGAATTAGGGGCAGAAATTCGGTGTCGTCGTCGAATACTAAGCCGCCGGTGTCTACGACTTGATATTCGCGATCGGCCCAGTATGCTGGTCGGTATGTGCGATCGCGCGTGATTCCCGGTTCGTCGTGGACGATCGCATCTTGGCAATTGGCTAGGCGGTTGACGATCGTCGATTTGCCGACATTGGGGCGTCCAATAATAGCAACAATAGGTAGAGGCATAAATGTGGCAGCAATGAGGCTGCTTTGTAATTTTGAGCTTTGACCTTTCATTATAGGGTGAATGTGGCCCAGATGGAAAATGAGATTAAGTAGGCAGAGCCTAGGGCGTGTTTTCAAAGTCTTAGATCCCCCCCAGCCCCCCTTAAAAAGGGGGGAGAAAGAGTCTCTTTCGTCAACCCCTACTCACACCCTACTCCCTTTTTAAGGGGGATGCGAGGGGGATCGGGATCTGAGGTCGCAGTTTGAAAACACGCCCTAGGGCTCTGCATTACCAGGCTCTGCCTGGTAACGAGAAACATCCGTTAAATCCGTTACAGAATCCGTTGCCGAACTTCCTTATTCTCTAAAATTGCTAAATGGAACGACTTATTTCTGCATTGGGTTTAGCTGTTTTTGTTGGTTTGTCCTACGCCTTTTCTGTCGATAGGCGCGCTGTTAAGTGGCCACCCATATTGTGGGGAATTGCATTACAGCTAATTTTTGCTATTTTGATTCTCAAAACTGCTCCTGGTTTGGCGGTGTTTAAGTTTTTGGGAGATTTGGTCACGCAGTTTCTCAATTTTTCTGATGCCGGGGCTAAGTTCGTATTTGGAGACAATTTTGCCGAACACTTTATCGCTTTTAAAGTGCTGCCGACTATCATCTTTTTCTCTTCGTTTATCACCCTACTTTATCACTACGGCATTTTGCAGCGAGTGGTGCAGGTGGTGGCTTGGGGTATGATGAAAACCATGAAGACTTCGGGCGCAGAAACTCTTTCTTGCGCTGCGAATATCTTTGTCGGACAAACGGAAGCTCCTCTGTTAATTAAACCCTATTTGGCGACGATGACGCTCTCGGAACTTCATGCTGTGATGACGGGGGGTTTTGCGACAATTGCGGGCGGAGTTATGGCCGCTTATATTTCTTTTGGAGTGCCGGCTGAACATTTAATTGCGGCGTCTGTGATGTCTGCACCAGCAGCTTTGGCTATTTCTAAATTGCTTTACCCGGAAACTGAAAAGTCCCTAACGGCTGGAAACATTGAAGTGAAGGTGGAACAGGTTTATGCTAATGCGGTGGATGCGGCGGCTTCCGGTGCTAGTGACGGGTTGAAGTTGGCGGCTAATGTGGGGGCGATGCTGATTGCTTTTTTGGGTTTGTTGGCTTTTTTTAATGCACTTTTGGGCTGGTTTGGAGGGCTGATTAATTTGCCTCAGTTGTCGCTGGAATGGATTTGTTCTTATTTGATGGCTCCGGTTGCTTGGCTGATGGGAGTGCCTTGGGCGGACTGCGGAAAGGTGGGGGTTGTTTTGGGCAAAAAAACGATTTTGAATGAGTTTATTGCTTATTTGGATTTGATGGAATTGGTGAAACAACAGGCGATTTCTGAACGCTCGCAAATTATCTCGACTTATGCTTTGTGCGGGTTTTCTAATATTGGTTCGATCGGGATTCAGATTGGGGGAATTGGCGCGATGGCTCCTCTTCGCCAGGGGGATTTGGCGAGGTTGGGCGTGAGGGCGATGATTGCGGGCTCTTTGGCTTGTTTTATGACTGCTTGCATTGCGGGGATGTTGCTTTAAAGTTTTGAGTTTTTAGTTAAGGAGTTAGGTACTCCGTGGACACCAGACAGTAAATGTTATTAAATATTAGCACTTACGATCGACTCTACTTGTAGGGTGCACAGTGTGGCACCTTACTAGATTAACGAGCATCAAAACTACTGCCAGCCATCAACATCACTGCCGCTGATTTGCTCCTGATGTGAGTAGAGTTCTCACGATTCCACAGTCAGCTCGACAGACGAAGGTACTGCAACCTGGGGAAGTTTCTGGGTTTGAACCGGGCCTAGGAGCGATCGAAAAACGTAAGTTTTAGGTAATTTTGTGGAGGTGCTGGCTCCGGTAAATATTTGGAGCGATAAAGTTAAGGCCGCCGCTAACAACAGTTTTTCAAACATAGCACTGTCTCCTATACAAGATGCTCCAAGGCATTTCTCCTCTTACAATTACAAGATACCAGCATCCTATCTGGCGTGCTGCGATCGCGCGAGCACATATCAGTGATACACATCACGAATTGCTCTGCATCTCAATTGTCTGTTCCAACCTGAACCGCAACCCCATCCCGCTTCTGTTTCAAAAATTCTCCCTGAGAAAGAAGCCGTTGAGTCTCTCTGAAAGGTAGAATTATCGCGTAGAGGTTATTTGACTCAGCGGAGGTACCGACAATATGCTTGCATACATTCTGGCGTTGGCAGTCGGTCTGGGCAGCTTTAGTATTTACATGGCGGCTTTCTTTTTTCCAGAGGTTCACCGCAAAAGTGATTTTGTGTGGAGCGGGGTAGGACTTTTTTATGGGTTAATTTTATGGGCTTGTGCGGGGCGAATTACTGGTGCTCTCCTGCTGGGTCAAATCGCGGGCGTCGCTCTGTTGGGCTGGTTAGCCTGGGAAACTCTGAGTTTGCGCCGACAAGTGACACCAATTGCTCAGCAAACGCCGATTCCTGATTTGGCCCTCTTTGATAACACCATGAAGGCTGTGGCTGGTGGGTCACTTCCGGGCTGGTTTGGCCAGAAAAAAGACACCGCGGCGACAAAACCTAAGTTTGTCAGAGCCCAGAAACCGAAAACTGAAGTTGTTCCCCCACCTGTTCCAGATAGGAGTGAACTCAAGGTAGAGGAACAGCCGACGACGCCCCCAGTAGTTGAATTTATTTCCGAAAGTTCGATCGCACCCACTCCCGAAATTGCTCACGCTCCTGAGTTCCCAATTCCCGACTCAATCACACCCACAACTCAGCCAATACCGGTATGGTCGATCGAAACACCCGTTGCTGACACAACGCCAGCCCCTGTAGAATCAGCGCTACCGCACGAAACTCCGTTACCGCTAGAAATTTCAGAAATGGTCGCCGGAGCCAATGTCGAGCCAGCAGAGGCTCAGCCAGAGGCTAAATTGCAGCAACAATTGGATGAATTCGACGACGAAATAGCAGCAGAGTTGGTAGCCCCAGCGAGAGAGTCGCAGGCTGCTGTTTCCTCAACTCCCGCTTCCCCAACTCCCGCCAAAGTCTCTAAAAAATCCGCAGGTTTCGGCAGTCTATTCGACAACATCAAAAATAGTCTCGGTGGTTTTTTAGGCAGAGGTTCCGATAAAAGCAAGTCTGCTGCAACTCCCCAGACGCTAACACCGAAAGTTCCTCCAACTAAGATCGAGCCAGTAGCTGAAATACCCACAATTTCTGCACCGAATATTGACCAGATTCTCGAATCAGAATTAGCTGCTGTGGCTGTCGAAGCTACAGCAGAAACTAGCACTGCTGTTGAGGAAAGTCCAGGAGTGCCATTGGAATCCGATATCGAGACGGCAGAGTTGATGGCCACAGAAAGCGCCAGTTCTCCCGAAATAGGCGATCGGGCGATCGCACCCTCTGAAACTGAAGCCCAGACAAGCCCAGAAACTCAGGTTGCTGAAGACACAGAAGCCTCCGATATACCATTCGCAAAAGTCCCTAGTTCATCTCTAGAAAAGACAGTGGTAGAAGTGGTTTCAGTAACGGCTGTGAAGATTCACGAATCCGGGGATGCGATCGACAGTTCCCCCAAACTGGAGGTAGAGGCAATTTCAATAGAGGTGATCTCGATCGAACCCACAGGCGACACACTATCTCAAAACGCAGAAAAACCTGAATTGAGTTCTCCAAATCCCCCAGATTCCGATCTTGTCAAAACGGCCACACCTGCTGTTGAATCTCAGTCTGAGCATATTTCCAGCCAACAGCCACCGACGGCATAAAACACAAAACAAAAGGTAGAAATCAGAATTTTTTTGATTCTGCTTTCTACCTTCTACCTTCTACCTTCTACCTTCTGCCTTCTACCTTCGGAATTCGCGTTAGAATGGCAAAAATAATCACAAGTTTGTAGGTTAAATCAATAATATATGAAAGCAATTATGGTCGTGGGAACAACCTCTCACGCAGGAAAATCTTTACTCGTTTCAGCTTTGTGTCGCATCTTTTCTCGGCGGGGCTGGCGAGTCGCCCCGTTTAAAGGTCAGAATATGGCACTGAATTCCTATGTCACTGCTGGTGGCGGAGAGATTGGCTACGCTCAAGCAGTTCAAGCTTGGGCCGCGGGCGTGGCTCCTTGGGTGGAAATGAATCCCATTTTGCTCAAGCCGCAAGGAGATATGACTTCTCAATTAATTATCAAAGGCAGAGCCGTAGCCAATGTGCGAGCTGCTCAATATTACGAGCAGTATTTTGATATCGGCTGGCAAGCTATTAAGGAATCTTTAGGATTTCTGAGTCAAGAATTTGACATGATTGTGTGCGAAGGAGCCGGCAGCCCTGCGGAGATTAATCTCAAGCACCGCGATTTAACAAATATGCGGGTAGCTAAATATTTGAATGCGAGGACTGTGCTAGTAGTGGATATCGATCGCGGCGGAGCTTTTGCTCACATTATCGGTACTTTGGAATTGCTCGAACCAGAGGAACGAGCCTTAATTAAAGGGTTTATTATTAATAAGTTTCGAGGTCAGAAATCGATCTTAGATCCAGGACTGACTTGGCTAGAAGAACGTACAGGCATTCCGGTAGTTGGGGTGATTCCTTGGATAGACGAAGTGTTTCCGGCAGAAGATTCTCTCGATTTGCTCGATCGGCGTTCTCCAAATTCTCACACAGACCTGAATATTTCAGTCATCCGTTTGCCCCGAATTTCTAATTTTACCGACTTTGACCCGCTGGAGTCGGAAACTACTGTCACGGTCAAATATGTCAGCCCCAAAGACCAGTTAGGGCATCCAGATGCGGTAATTTTACCAGGCTCCAAAACGACAATTTCTGATTTGCAGGTGCTCCGACAAACCGGTATGGCAGAAGCGATTAAAAAATATTTAACTGCTGGCGGTACGGTGATGGGAGTTTGTGGCGGGTTTCAGATGCTGGGAGAAAGTATAGTCGATCGAGAAGGTCTTGAGGGAGAACAGGGAGAATTTCAAGGGTTGGGATTGTTACCTTTGAAAACTGCGATCGCCCCTCATAAAATTGCCCGCCAACGTACCGTAACTTCTAGCTATCCTCAACCGGGTTTACCAGTTTCCGGTTACGAAATTCACCAAGGAAGAACGCAAATGTTAGCATCAAATTTGACTGAACCACTGTTTGACGATCCTACTTTGGGAATGGTCAATAATTCCCAATCCATTTGGGGTACTTACTTGCACGGTGTTTTTGATAACGGAGCTTGGCGACGATCTTGGTTAAATCACTTGCGGCAGCAGCGAGGATTGCGGGCCCTACCTACAGGAATTCCTAATTATAGGGAACATCGAGAAGCTCTTTTAGACGCTCTGGCTGATACCGTTGAAAAGCATTTAGATATCAAACAGATTTTAGGGTAGTTATTAGTCATTAGTCAGCAGTCATTAGTCATTAGTAGCTTAGGTGAAGTTTGAATGACAAAAATTTGTTTTTTACCAGAAAATGTAACAGTTGAAGCTGAACCGGGAGAGCTTTTGCTGGATGTAGCTAAACGTGCAGGAGTTTCTATTCCTACCGGCTGTCTCATGGGTTCTTGTCACGCTTGCGAAGTGGAACTGGAAGACGGAGAGATAATTTGTGCTTGTATTTCCGGTGTACCTTCGGGAAAAGAGCAAGTAACAATTAATCTTTATGTTGACCCGATTTGGTAATTAGTCATTAGTCATTGGTCATTGGTCATTGGTCATTGGTAATTAGTCATTGGTCATTAGTCATTGGTCATTGGTCATTGGTCATTGGTCATTAGTCATTGGTCATTGGTCATTGGTCATTGGTCATTGGTCATTGGTCATTGGTCATTGGTCATTGGTCATTGGTCATTGGTCATTAGTCATTGGTCATTAGTCATTGGTCATTAGTCATTGGTCATTAGTCATTGGTCATTAGTCATTGGTCATTAGTCATTGGTCATTAGTCATTGGTCATTAGTCATTAGTCATTGGTCATTAGTCATTAGTCATTGGTAATTGGTCATTGGTCATTGGTCATTAGTCATTGGTCTATTTGTTGTTTGTAACACTCTACCAATTCCCGATGCTTCTAGGCCCGATGCCCTATTCCCAATGCCCCATGCCCCATTCCCCATTCCCAATCTTTAATTCTTTTGCCATTCTTTCTGTTTTTTGCGAGCCGATTGCAGCCATTTTTGCGCTTCTGGATAAACAGTTGTTCCTGGTTTAACTGATTCTAATTGGTTGATAATTTCCTGCAATAGTCCTAGGGCGTAACCAGGATTTTGACTGGTAGAATTTAGGTGAGTTTGGAAGTTTGCAAACAAGCTTTTAGCCTGATTGAAAGCTTCAACTGACTCTTTTTCGGCTTTCAGTCGAATCTGTGTAGTGCCTAAATTATTTTGATATTCAGCTAGTTTTGTTTGAGCGTTGAGATAGCCCGGATTATCAAAGGGAATTTGGCTGAGTCGTTCAATAGATTCTTGCCACAAATCTGCTATTTTTTGCCAACTTTCTGCTGAATGCGGAGGTTTCTGAGAGGCTACAGCGGCAGTTAAGGCAAATTCTTTAGCAGCTTCAATTAAGTTGTCCGCACGCACCGAACCGGTGGCGACGCCGCCCATTGCTTGAAAGTCTCTTTCTGCTGCTTGGAGTTTTTTCCTAGCAGTTTCTCCGGCTAGGGTTTCTGGGGGAATTTGATTGAGTTGGTCGATCGCACTTTGCCAATTTATGCTAGCTTTTTGTCTATCTGCCGCATTTTTTGCTTGCTGATACTGCTGTTTCGCAGCTGGTGAGGGTTTCTTCGACTTGAGTTAACTGAGTAAAAGCATTTTTTTGCTGGAAAATCTGGGCATCCATGCGCCCGATACTTTTGCGGGCTGCTTGAAATTCATCTACTGTAAAGCGCCAAGTACAGCCAAAAAAAGAGCAGTAGGTTTGTGGATAATAACCTAAAAACCAAACCGGCAAAGCGTCGAGGTGTTTTTGCGCTTGTTTTGCTTTGGTTTCGCCCAAGTCGAAATCCGCCGCAGCCGTGGCTTTATTGATTAATTGATCGGATTGTTCTACCAGGGCGATCGCCAGCCGGTAATTTTGATCCATACTGATAAAACTGGGCAACAATAATATCGGCATTGTCTTCGCAACTGGCCAGCGAATCATCGGAAATGGCAGGTTTAGCAGCCAAATTATCCCCGCCCCAGCCCCCAAAAAACCCCCAACCCAGAGAATTTTGCTGAACAATCCGGGCGGGCGGTTGGCTTTAACGGCATCTTTGAGAGCTTTTTCGCTGAAGTTGGGAAATTCATCTTTGAAAGTAGCGCGGATTTCTTCTATTGAGGCGAAAGTGCCATTTTGCGATCGCATTTTCTCCAGCCGCTTGAGTACCATACTCCGGTACACATTACCAGCTAAGCCATCAGCCGCAGCACACTTTTCAACTTCGGCCCGCAAAATTTCAAAAGCTCGATCGGTAAGACACCCCATAAAACTCACCTATGCCCTTTTAATTATTTTACACTACGACAGAAACTCAAGAAACAAGAAACTGGGTTTTTATCCAGATTATCTGCTGTCACGCGTCTTCTCTGAAAAAACCCGGTTTCTGGCCACGCATCACAACTCAAGAAACTCAAGAAACCGGGTTTTTTGCAGTTTTTGGGTGGTGGAACGACATTCTCGGAAAAACCCGGTTTCTGGCCACGCATCACAACTCAAGAAACTCAAGAAACCGGGTTTTTTGCAGTTTTTGGGTGTGTAATTATATTTTCGGAAAAAACCCGGTTTCTGGCCACGCATCACAACTCAAGAAACTCAAGAAACCGGGTTTTTTGCTGTTTTTGGGTGGTGGAACGACATTCTCGGAAAAACCCGGTTTCTGGCCACGCATCACAACTCAAGAAACTCAAGAAACCGGGTTTTTTGCTGTTTTTGGGTGGTGGAACGACATTCTCGGAAAAACCCGGTTTCTGGCCACGCATCACAACTCAAGAAACTCAAGAAACCGGGTTTTTTGCTGTTTTTGGGTGGTGGAACGACATTCTCGGAAAAACCCGGTTTCTGGCCACGCATCACAACTCAAGAAACTCAAGAAACCGGGTTTTTTGCTGTTTTTGGGTGGTGGAACGACATTCTCGGAAAAACCCGGTTTCTGGCCACGCATCACAACCAAGAAACTCAAGAAACCGGGTTTTTTGCTGTTTTTAGGCGGTGTAATTATATTTTCGGAAAAAACCAGGTTTCTGGCCACGCATACAACCAAAGAAACTAAAGAAACCGGGTTTTTTGCTGTTTTTGGGCGGTGTAAAGATCTTCTCGGAAAAAACCCGGTTTCTGGGCTACAAATACCGAGTTAATTGTACTCGATACCGTTCTTTTTTGGTAACAGCTACTTCTCCAATTTCCAATCTTCCCTTACCGCTAACAGCGATTAAATCTCCCGACTTGACATTATAACTAGCTTGAGTGATGTCTTTCCAGTTAACTCGCACATCGCCACTATCAATTAAATCTACCATTTTGCTGCGAGACATGGCGAATCCAGCAGATGCGACAGCATCCAATCTCATCGAGGCTTCAACTGTTGTCAATTCTTTCTTTTTCGGTTCTCTAATTTTGAGCTCAGTCAACTCAATGCGCCGAGTTTTCACGGGAACCGATCGCACCTGCTGTAAACTCATCTCCAAATACTCTACCATCTCAGGCATGACAATGGCTTGGGCCCCGCGTTCGCCCAAAACAATCACATCGCCGGTTTTTTCCCGGACAATTCCCGTACCCAACATCGCCCCCAAAAAATCGCGGTGACTGGCTGTATCAAACAGGAAATTGCCAGCGATTTCTATCGCAGCAATATTAACACTAGCAGAGTCGATCGCAATTTCCGAGCGGGCGATCGCAATTCTTTGTCTTTCAGCTTGCGGATAGCCGCCCCAAGCCACCAACTCCACATCACTCAAACGATTAAATACAACCTTAGCTTCCGCTAATTCAGGAGGCGACATAAAATCAGTCTGAGTAACTTCCCAATTTTTAATTGCTTGTTCAGCGCAATCAATCACTCGCGCCACGCATTCGCGATTTTCGATACCTTTTAACAGTTCTTCTCTTTGCAAACTTGCCATAATTAAATCAACCTACAAAATATCACTTAAATCCAAAACAAAACCGGGTAATACATCTTCACCTGACAAAGTTGCAGGGGAAGATAAAATTTCCACATCTGAACCTTGACGGGAGATTTCAACTTGTCTATTTTTGCGATCGAGCAACCATCCCAACTTCGCTCCATTTTTGATGTACACTTTCATTTTAGCGCGCAATTTTTCTAATGAATCGCTAGCCGATTCCCTACGGGATAGCTTCGCTTCACGCAATTCCACTACAAAATCAGGACAAATCGGTGCAAATTTCTCTTTTTGTTCAGGAGTTAAAGCATCCCACCTATCGCGCCGCACCCAAGCAGCATCGGGAGAAATATCTGAACCATCGGGCAGTTTAAATCCACTAGAAGAGTCGAAAACAACTCCTAAATTGTTTTGACTACTCCAAGCTGTAAGTTGAAAGTTTAGGCCTGAATTGCAATTATACCAATTTTTTATGAAGCTGCATAGAATTCGATCCCCCCTAACCCCCCTTCTTAAGGGGGGGACAAGAGTCCAATCAAAGTCAACCCCTACTCCCCTTATTAAGGGGGATTTAGGGGGATCGGAATATGTGCAACGACCCATTAAATTGGTATTACCCGTTTCGCTACCCGTAGGTGGCATGATAATTAATTCTCCATTAGCAGTACGTTCAAATTTTAAATCCCGGTTTTCTTGACACAACTGAAAAAACTGCTCGTCAGTTAATTCGAGCGTTAATTCTAGTGGAGAATTCAGGGGGATAGTTGATGATTCCATAACTCTCTCCAAAGATTACACGATTCGGGCAAAATATCCTGGGGATGGTGAAGTAAGTCTGTCTAAAATTAAAGGCTTTTAACATTAATTGTCGCCGACTTGCTTCACCCCTACATTTCTGAAAAAGCTTGAGATCCTTTGTTAGAGATGTCTAATGACTGCTGACTAATGACTGCTGACTAATGACTAATAACTAAGTCTCTGTATAACCTTGCATATTTTCCGGTTCAAACTGCCGCAAAATATTAGCAGCCTTTCCAGTCAAATCATCAGTACCCTTCACCGCAATCAAAAACTTACCTGCATTCAAACGGTTGCGGTAGGGTAAAGCGTCGCCACTACCAAAAGCCATGCCGCCGGCTCCTCCAACAAAAACACTGCCCATCGCACCGGCGATCGCACCTAGTACGCCACCGATCGCGTGATCGCCAATTTCTCCCGCCCAAGCAAAAGTCTTCAACTCAGTAATCAGACTGAAAGTACAACCAGCAATAAACCCAAAGGGCACGAGCCAAATAGCCATGAGTTTAGCTTGTTTCTTCGCTTGCTGGTTGGGGTCGATTAAGCCAAATTCATCAGCAGTTTTGTAGCCGCGGCCCAAAATGCTGACTTGTTTCATCGGTAAGCCTTCTTTTTCTAGAGCACAGTAAGCTGCTTCGGCTTGCATTCGATCGGGCAGTACGGCAATAAGATAATTCATTAAACACAATTCCTGATAGTTCAGCTAAGATAGCTAAAATGTATTATAACCCGAAAAGACTTACTAGCTAAGCAGTTCGGGGATTTGAAGGCGGTTTGAGAGTGAGATCGACCCGAAACCTAAAATCTTTCCAGCAAAAAACTGCCGATCAAGACAGAATGCAGATACAATTCAAACTGCACAAAGGCAAGCTTAAGCTGAGCTGTAATATCCGGCTCCAAGTCTAAGCCTCAACTTTGATCGCGCTCAGCCTATTGTTACTGATTCCACTCAATTGCTTGCTATGCCTAAAGTTCTAGTATCCGATCCGATCGACCAAGCCGGAATTGACATCCTCTCCCAAGTCGCCCAAGTTGATGTCAACACAGGACTGTCAGCAGCAGAACTGGTACGAATTATTCCAGATTACGACGCTTTAATGATCCGTTCTGGCACCCAAGTTACCAAAGAAATCATTGAAGCCGGGAATTCACTCAAAATCATCGGCCGCGCCGGCGTCGGCGTAGACAATGTAGATGTACCCGCCGCCACTCGTAAAGGAATTGTAGTCGTCAATTCCCCCGAAGGTAACACGATCGCCGCCGCCGAACACGCGATCGCCATGATGCTCTCGATGTCCCGCCACATTCCAGAAGCCAACGCATCTGTCAAAAGTGGTAAATGGGAACGCAATCGCTTCCTCGGCGTAGAAGTTTACAAAAAAACCCTCGGCATCGTCGGTTTGGGCAAAATCGGCTCCCACTTCGCCACCGCAGCCAAAGCAATGGGCATGAAGCTGCTGGCCTACGATCCATTCATTTCCGCCGAAAGAGCCGAACAGTTGGGCTGTCGCTTAGTAGAACTCGAATTGCTGATGCGCGAATCCGACTACATCACCCTGCACATTCCCAAAACCCCGGAAACCCTGCACCTAATTAACGCTGAGGTGCTGTCGAAGATGAAGCCTACGGCCCGCATCATTAACTGTGCCAGAGGTGGCATCATCGACGAAGCAGCCCTGGCAGATGCGATAAAATCAGGCAAGATCGCCGGCGCAGCTTTGGACGTTTACGAACACGAGCCGCTCGAAGCCGATTCCCCCCTGCGGACTGTTGGCCAAAACATCGTGCTGACACCACACTTGGGAGCATCGACAGCCGAAGCTCAGGTGAATGTGGCGATCGACGTTGCTGAACAAATTCGCGATGTACTGTTGGGATTGCCGGCGCGATCGGCTGTCAACATACCAGGAATTTTCCCAGACTCGATCGAAAAACTCAAACCCTACCTGCAACTCGCCGAAACCCTCGGCAACCTCGTCAGCCAGCTAGCCGGCGGCCGAGTCGATTACCTCAACGTCCAACTCCAAGGTGAATTAGCAAATAATCAAAGCCAGCCCGTAGTCGTCGCCGCCCTCAAAGGCTTGCTCTTCCAAGCCCTGCGAGAGCGCGTTAACTACGTCAACGCCAGCATCGAAGCCAAAGAACGCGGAATTCGCGTCGTCGAAACCAGAGACGCCTCTATTCGCGACTACACCGGCTCTCTGCACCTGATGGCCAAGGGAACCCTCGGCGAACACACCGTCACCGGTGCTGTACTCGGCGAAAACGAAATTCGGATTACCAGCGTTGACGAATTCCCAGTCAACGTTTCCCCCACTCACCATATGTTATTTACCTTGCACCGCGATATGCCGGGAATAATTGGCAAAATTGGTTCCCAGTTGGGCAGTTTTAATGTCAATATTGCCAGTATGCAGGTGGGCCGTAAAATCGTGCGTGGTGATGCGGTGATGGTTCTGAGTCTCGACGACCCTCTACCAGAGGGGATTTTGGCTGAAATCATCAAAGTTCCGGGGATTCGGGATGCTTACACGGTAAATCTTTGAAGTATTTTGGATTTGAGATCTTAAATGCCAGGACTGATAATTGGTAATGGGCAATTGTTAATGGGTAATTAGCAAGACAACTGGGAATTTTTCCATGAGTCAATCCTCATTGCCAAGTCCCAGTCTCTCTCCCCCAATCTACACTCTAAAATCTCAAATCTAAAATCGTTATGGCACATAGCTGGTGGGAAATTCGAGTTCTTTGCGATCCGGCGTTGGAAGATATCATCTTCTGGCGTCTGGAAATGTTCGGCTGTCAGGGAAGTGTCAGTCAGATGAAAAGCAATTCTTGTTTGATGTCGGCTTACCTCCCGGAAGAAAAAGCCCAATTGTTGGATTTGGCCGCCCTGTCGCTGTGGCTGCGCCAAGATGCCCTGTGCGCGGGTTTACCTTTACCAGCTATGCAGTGGGATTTGATTGAGGAAGAGGATTGGGGCAGCACTTGGAAGCAGCATTGGCAGCCTCAAGAAATTGGCGATCGCTTTTTAGTTTATCCGGCTTGGCTACCAGTACCAAGTAATTCCGATCGCCTCATTTTGCGTTTAGATCCCGGTATAGCTTTCGGTACCGGTGCTCACGCTACTACTCAACTTTGTCTGGAGTCGCTGGAAATGCGGATCGGTTTTGATGACAAAGAGTGTGTAGTTGCCGATATTGGCTGCGGATCGGGTATTTTGTCGATCGGCGCTGTGTTATTGGGCGCCACAAAAGTTTATGCTCTGGATACAGACCCTTTGGCAGTGCGATCGACCATTAGCAACAGACAACTCAACCGCGTTAACCCGCAGCAGTTGGTTACAGAACTCGGCAGTGTCGATCGGCTGAAAGAAATGGTAGACGAGCCTTTAGACGGTTTCATCTGCAACATTTTAGCAGAAGTAATCATTGATTTAATCCCGCAGTTCACTTCAATTAGCAAACCCACGACTTGGGCCGTGCTCAGCGGCATTTTGCTCGAACAAGCCAAGCCAATTGCTGATACTCTCGAACAGCACGGTTGGATTGTGGCTACTCTGTGGAAGCGCCAAGATTGGTGTTGTTTTAATATTCGGCGAAGTTAACAATCCGAGATTTTCGATACATATATTAGTAATAGAGTTCGTCAGTTGCGATGATTTTCGATGCGTATCGAATCGCCACAAACTGACGCACCTTACAAGTTAGTAGGGTGAGTCAGTTGCGATAATTTTTAATGCGTATCGAATTGCTACAAACTGACGCACCTTACAAGGAAAAATATAAACAACTAATAATAAAGATGAAAATTATGATTAGCCTAAATCATTGGTGTAATAGTAATGCTTGCTAGATCGGCTTTTGAGATATTTTTGCCTTGCACAACTCATTGTAAAAGTGACAGTGCTAATATGAAAGCATAAACAGCTTGCATAAGAAAGCTATGGACGTTGAAGAACTATATAGACGTTACGCGACGGGAGAGAGAGATTTCCCTGGAGTTGATTTAAGTCATGCTAACTTAAACGTTGCTGACGTAGGTGATATCAGAGACCTTCCACCTGGTCAAAATGAGTTGAGTGGTATCAATCTCAGCGGTGCGAACTTGACTAGAGCCGAGTTGAGTTTTGTTAATCTCAGCGGTGCTAACTTGAGTAGTGCTAACCTAGAGTTTGCCATCCTATTGGGTACTATATTGACTGGTGCTAATTTGAGGGATGCTATCCTAGATTATGCCGAACTGGGAGGAAAACTGATTGATGCAGACTTGAGAGAAGCCAGCCTGTTTTGTACGATATTGAATTGTACTAACCTAACCAGAGCCAACTTGATGGGGGCAACATTTCAAGTCAGTGCAAAGGGTCGTTTGATTTTTAGTGATACCATCATGCCAGATGGGACTATTAATAATGAAGATGAAAATTATGAGTAGCCTAAATTATTTGTGTAATAACGTGTAATAGTAATGGTTGCTGAATCAGCTTTTTAGATATTTTTTCATTGCACAACTCATTTAGGTTTACCAGAGTTCAATTTTATTAAAAATTAATAGCGTGGAAAGCTGACTTGGCTTTCCACGCTATTTTGTTTAAATTCTAGACCATCAACCTTCTGATTCGATTATTTCCTCTATCTCGTCGGGAATATTTGAAAAAAAAGTCAAGCTCAGTCAATTCCTCAACTTGGTTAACAGTCAGCTTCCATGTTTGCCAATTTCTCCAAGCAGCTTTGTATTGATAAAAAGTAAAAGTGACAGTGCTATTATGAAATTATAAACAGCTTGAACAAGAAAGCTATGGACGTTGAAGAACTATATAGACGTTACGCGGCGGGAGAGAGGGATTTCTCTGGAGTTGATTTAAGAGGAGCTGACTTAAACGTTGCTAACGTGACATACATCGAAGACCTCCAACCAGGTCAGAATGAGTTGAGTGGTATCAATCTCAGCGGTGCTAACTTGACTAGAGCCGATTTGAGTTATGTTAATCTCAGCGGTGCTAACTTGAGCAGTGCTAACCTAGAGTTTGCTACCCTATCGCTGACTATATTGACTGGTGCCAATTTGAGGGATGCTATCCTAGATTACGCTCAACTCTTAGGCGACCTAATTGATGTTGACTTGAGAGAAGCCAGCCTGTTTTGTACGCTATTGAATTGTACCAACCTGACCAGAGCCAACTTGATGGGGGCAACATTTCAAGTCAGTCCAAAGGGGCGTTTGATTTTTAGTGATACCATCATGCCAGATGGTACTATTAATAATGAAGATGAAGTTTATGAATAGCCTAAATTATTTTTATAAGTGTGTAATAGTAATGCTGGCTGGCTCGGCTTTTCAGATATTTTGCTATGACAAAACTCCTTTATGTTCGCTATAGTTCAATTTCATTAAAAGTCAATAGCCTGGTAAGCCAAGCAAGCTTTCCAGGCTAATTTCTTTGCTGTCTAGACCATGAGCCTTATGATTCGATTATTTCCTCAATCTCGTCGGGAATATTTGAGAAAAAGTCAAGCTCAGTCAACTCCTCGATTTGGTTAACAGTCAGCTTCCATGTTTGCCAATTTCTCCAAGCAGCTTTGTTTGGTATTTCTGGAAGATTTAACCCCAACAAAGCATTGAATGGGTGAGGAACTGGTAGCGCAAAATCTCCATTATTACCTACCGATCCATTTGGATTAGTTGGTACGTGAGCGGGTTCAACCTCGTTAGGTGTCAAAATGCCGTAAGTTGCAGCGTTAGCAATTGTGACATTAGCAGGATTTAGTCCTGGCTGCTCTAAGTCCAGCACAACCTTCCAACTCCAACCAGGAATATTGATTCCTTTGTTAGTAAGAATTTGGGGGTTTGTTAATGTGCTAGGCTTCGAGTTATGACTGAAACGCTGCGGATTAGGATTGGTGCCATAACCCCCAGCAACAACATAAAGCTCTTTTGGGGTCTCAGTAATTGGATCTGTCTCAGTAATCTGTTTAAGAAAACCGTCGAAACTTGTCCATGCTGGACTATCAGGGATTTCTCCTCGGAAATCATTGTTATTATCAAAATGCTGTGGAACTACATTTGTCAACAGAAAAGTAGCTATGTTGTCTTTTTCGCTATTGGTTCGGTGAGACGAAGGTAGCAGATGCCCCTTTGAGTAATCACTGCCACGGTAGTCTTTATCTACGATACGACCCCAGCTTTCAGGAATGCTTTTATCTTCAATAAAGTCGATTTTTGAGCGAGGAGTGTTACCCAACCACTTTTGATTCATTTGCCAACTTACCCATTTAGGAGTTTTACTGCTGTCATCATAAGCAGTGGCAAACTGTGCTTTCTCTAGCAAATAGTTATTGCTATCTGCAACGTCAAGGTCAGTTGTGTTCCTGGCATCTGAGGGATTTCCAAACAGTAGATGTTGACTTTTGAAGAATACATTATCTAAGTAAACTGTACCGCCACCAACAACTTCAAACTTGAGAGTTGCTACTTTACCGCGCAAATTGTCAGGCACCTCAACTTGGAAAGTCTCAAACCCTTTAATTCCATAATCAATCTTTTGGGTGTCTGCTAAATAAGCACCTGGTGTACGATTTGCGCGCGTCAAATTGATGGATGATGAAACGCCTAAAGGACTTCCATCTGCTGCTGACAAAGTGACCAAAACACTTCTGCCTCGTTTCAGTTCTGCTTCGGGAACATGGAGGTCAAAGCGTAAATTTCCCCACTCAGGCACAACAAAACGGTTGTGGGTAATACTTTTCCCTGATTCTAGCTTCAGAGCATAATTTGGTTGAGTTCGATCGACCCCAATCCTATCCAGTTCCGCGCGCCAAGCCGGAGCCTGTGTTGCAGATAGCTGATTCACATCAACGAGATTGCTTGTAGACACGCTCGGTGACGTTTCGCCATTATGAAAAGACCAACCAGGAATCGCATTAGAAAAAAGAGTCCGATTACCACCCTGCGGATTAAAAACAGCATCAAAATTGCCGTTAAACAGAGTAGGAACCGCAGCATCTCCCCGCATCCTGGCATCATAAGTATTGTCAAAATCAACCGGGATACGCTCTACATTCGTTTGGGGACGCAACTCCGAACCGCCACCTAAAACCGAATAAAACCACCCCGTACCAATTCCCTCCCAAGGAGCAGCATCAACACCATGCTCAAAACGCTCTTCCGGCGTATACCAAGGTGTAACCCGAGCAGAATTGTTCGCAATATTGCTAAATGAAAAGTCCTTATCGAACAAAGGTTCGCGATACCCATCGCCGCGTCGGCGGAAAATAGGATTAGCATCTAAGTTTTCATCGAACGGGAAGTTAGTTGGAAACAAATCTGATGTCCCCCCATACCAGCTCAAAACACGTCCGTGTACAGCTCCCCTTCCAGCAATACCAACAGTAGGATCGGTTTCTTTTGTAAACCCAGTACGACTGTTGTCATAATCTGGGTTATTTTTATTAGTTCCCAGAAAAACCGACAAATCCGGTTCTCCTAACAGCGGAGCATTAGAATCGGGATTTTCTGACCTCCAACCTTCTCGCGGAAATTTAAGTCCGGGGGCTGTTTTCCCATTTTCTGTAGACGGAAGATTGGGAATATCCCGACCCGCCGGCGAAACCGTACCGCTTAATAAATTCGGTACTGTCTGATAGTAATTATCCGCAAAAGTGACATTTTTCCAAACCTGAACCTTCGGTTCGCGGAAATCCCCGAAATTATTTGTCACCACATTTAGCCCCGGTTGATCGAAATCGTGGGGGTCTAAAGTTGTCATCTGAAGGTCGCGAATATCAGAGTTTTCTTTTCCACCAGCTTCAGGAAAATAAGTCCCCAAACGCTGAATAATTTCGCTGTTAACAACTGTTCCCCGACTGAAGCCAATAAAATGCAGCGGTGAATTGAAAATTGCTCCTTGTTTTGCCGTGTTATTTTCATCAATGAACAGTTGGTCTAATTGCACGAGAGAAGTAAAAAAAGCATCGGCAACTGCTTCGCTAAAACCTGAATCAGGAGCTGATGATTCATTATTGTTAGACCAATCATTTAGCAACACTAACGGTTGATTTTTGTCAAGGTATGGAGCTATATAACTCTTCAACTTGGTGAGATAGCTAGGGTCGTCTTTTGGACTCAAACCTGCTGGGAAATCTCCGGCAACCACTCCATATTTGTTGACAGGAACCCAATAACCAGTAGCGAGGTCGTACCTCATCATCAAACCGTTGTCCTCAGCACCTGCATTGGCAATACTATTGCCCAGTTGGTAAAACTCTGAAGGAATCCCAGGGTTATTAAAAAATGGAGGACTAAAGGGAGGTTTGAAGCCATGAGTCAGCACAGTTACGCTGGGGAAGGTATCTCCACCGTTGAGAGCTGGCTGTAGTGGCGTCCAGAAATCGCCAAAATCTATATTTCGGCTGCCATTTTTATTCCAAGCTTCAACTGCCCAATTGTACTCCTGACCCGCTGTCAAAGTGAGGTTTTCAGGCAGCGTGAAACTGGTATTTGTACCCTCGATAAATGTTTTACCGCCATCCAAAGTCCACTTCCCAATGCCGTCATCACCTCTTTGCCAAGTTGCTGTCAGAATTCGGTTGGGGTTGAAGTCGTTCTCTTGGCTGTGGTAAAAAGATGTATTCCAAGGTTTTGTCAATAAATCCAACTGTTGTGGTTTGCTCAATCCTTGATTGAAAAGAAATTCGTTCCCATTCGGGTCTGGTAAATCGACAACTTGATCCCACGGTAGCAGTCCTTCACCTTCATCGAATACGCTGAGGAACAGGTTAACTTCTTCTACATTTTTACTAGGCAATTCGTCAAATTCCCATTCAAAAGTAGGAGTCAAGTCTTCTGTATCCTCACCCGGCCCAGTTAAATCCAACCAATCCAGCGGTGTCGCCACCAAACCGCGAGAGTTAGTCGCAGCAACGGGAGCTCGCTTGCTACCAGGTGTCACGCCGTAAGTATACTGGTTGTTTGCATCAATCAGAATCTGGAAGTCAGCAGCAACACTAACCGCTGGGTTAATATTATCGATGGGTACTGTGGAAAGGTCAGCAACCGTAGCATTTCGTGCTGTAGTGCTGTCAAACAAAGGCAGCCCGACACCCCGACCTTTAGCATCAATTTGAAATTGACCGGGGTTGGTCACAGTTCTAATGAATTCCTGAGTGTCAAAGACATACACTTTGCCATTCGCACCGCTCAAATTCGGATAGGAAGCATAGAGGTACTTGCTATCGCCCGAAAGCACTAAATCAGTAGTCAATCCGTCGGGAATTGGTCTAGTTGCTGCTACTAATTGCGGATTCGTCAGCGGGTCTTTGATAATGCCGATATTGCTACCGGCCCGCGGGTCTCCATCCACGCTGGGCAATTCCTGACCGAAAAATTTCGCGTCCGCATTGCGACCCACAACAAAGGCATAACTAGCATCCGGTAAAACTGTTACCGAAACTCCCTCATTCACATCAAAGTAATCAAAAGTTGAACCCAGTCCTAAATTTGCATAACGAGTAGTAGCAGCAAAACTTACCGGATTATTATTGGTAATATCCAGTACCCCAAATCCTTTACTATCTTTGCCGCTGTTTGTAAACGTCATCTTCAGCGGATCGACCGTAGCAGCTAATCCTTCTACGCCTTCATCGGCTGTTATATTTCCGATTAATTGATTCCACTTTTTAGGGTTCTGACTTGGGTCGCGGGGTCGGTCTTTGGGGTCAATATTCACAACGTAAATCTGGCTGTTTATCCCATTGGGCGCGGTAACAAATAGCTTCTTTCCGTCACTGCTAATTGCCATCTGTCGCAAACCGCTAGGTGCTGCACCAACTGTAATAGTTTGGGTAACTTGGTGATACTTGGACGAGAATGGGTTGATATCGAGAACGTAGATGGAATTGCCGCCAGTTTTCCCGTCAGCAATGTAAGCGTATTGGTCGCGGGAATCTATTACTATTGAACGTGGCGCTGCACCGCTAGGTAAGTCGATCGGATTTATGCCAGCTATATCCGGTTTGGTGTCTACTTGCTGGCGGGTGATCGGATCGACCAAAGCCACTCTACCGGAAGCTTCTAGAGGTACGTACACGCGAGAACCGTCGCTAGTTACAGTCAAATCTCTGGCTCTATCTAGTCGATCGTCCGTACCTACAGTAATGTTACCAATTAGCAAGTCGCTGCTGCTCGTTGTCGCCACAACAGATTTGGGATTGGAAGCGTTGAGGACAGCGATTCTATCGGCCGTCCACTGCGCTGCAAACACGTTTTCTGTAGTGTTTTCAACCCGGTAGGAATTGCTGTTTTTGAGAACTTCTTTTGCTGGTTCTGCCGGATTTGAACTGACTTTTTCGTTTTGTTTGCGACCCAGGACAATCCGGGAATCGCCCAAGGGTATGGTGTCGGGAACTCTGACAGCTACTTCAAATTGATTGTTTGCTAATTTGCGACTGAGGTTAGTTAATATTGTGCCTTCGTAGGTTTTGCCACCAACATAAAATTTTACCACTAAATCGCTGAATTGGCTACCTTTGGTGTCGCCAAAGTTGTCTGCTAAAACGTTGCTTCCGGTGAGAAACAAAACTGGTAGATTATTTTCAAAAGGTTGATTATTTGCGTCTTTTAATTTTATTTCTGCACTTTCAATGATGGGAGTATTTTGGGGATTGGCGGCAGTTGAAGCGAGTTGAGATGCGCGTCTTTCCGCAAAAATACCCTCTTTACCGAAGTAGTCGATTTGTCTTTCGTTTGCAGGTTCGCCAGTGAGAGAATCGAGTTCAGGCGATTTTTTTACGGGGGGGGGTAAAACTGAAATCCTTTAAATTCGGGCTAAAATTGATGAATTTGGAGGAGATTGCGGTGTCTTCGGGGTTATTGTTAAAACTGTCTGGAAGTCCGGGGAGTGCTGGTGCTGGGCTAGGGTTGATAAGGGCTTGAGGATTGAGTGAGTTTGCGGTATTTAGGTCGAATTCTGGTATTAAGGTCGTTTCGCCAATAGGGAATGGCTCTTGACTGTTGAAGGGCGATTGATTGGAAAATTTCATAAGATGCGAACAAGCGATACAGTAACTTGTTGTGATTCTTAGTATCTCACCATAGGAAAATTGTTTTTGTCAAGCTGTTGAGGCAGAAATGTAGATTTTTGTTATAAAAATTTACATTGTGTTAGAGATGACTGGTACGATCGCCCTCAATTAGGCAAAAACAATCTCGATCGTCCCGTAATATCGTTTCTAATTAAATCGGAATGATTTAACCGCAGAGAGCGCAGAGGGCACAGAGAGAGAATAGAGAGATGAATACAGGACGATGCTACCGGATTCGATCTAAGAGAGCAATTGCAGCATAATTAAGAACGATAAACTAAAGAACGAACGTAAAAAGACACAGATCCAATTAAATAAAAACAATTCACCAAAATCAACAATATCTTACCAATAGAAGAGTGAACAAAACCAAAAATGCGGAAAGTTGACAGCAACACTAACAACATTTCCACCACAGAAACAATTGACCCGTAATGCTTCCTATCCCAATAAGAAATCGGACTGATAAAACGGTAATTGCTGAACGGAAAAAAGTGCCTGTGAGCATCATCATTATGCACCGGCAAATCTCCTAGAGAGTGCAGAATCATGCTCAAAAACAGAATTTGGATGCTTTCCCAGCCAAAGTAATCAGCAATTACCCAGCCGATCGCCGCCAGAGGGATAGAATGAAACAGAGCCACAATATTCTGGACAAAAGGCTCATAATATGCTTCTGACCAAATTGTAGCTTCCGGCAAGCGAGCAATGTATTTCGCCCAAAAGTAAAATAAAAATATTGGAATATCCGGCAAGATTCCGCCGATCGCCATAATTAGATTAGCTTGCGGCAATTGCCGTTTGCCGAGAATTGCCAGATTGATAATCGCGTGGCTGGGAGTATTCATGATTGACGGTTAAATCTGTTGGGAGGGTGAAGCATTTGGAGATAAAACACTCTTGTTTTCAACATAAACTGTCGCCCAAATGCTTCACCCCTACACTCATTGTGATACTCTCTTACTACGAACCTACAAGAAAGGTTGCAGTCGATCGATCAACTGCGCCGCTTGCACCACTCCCTCAATGCGATCGACCTCAGCGCCATTTTTGAACAACACCAAAGTCGGCAAAGCAGAAATGTGATACTGTGAAGCCAACTGTTCGTACTTATCCGTGTCAATTTTGACAACCATCAGCTTTTCCTTCGTTTGGCCGCTCACTTGCTCCAAAATCGGCACCATCATCTGACAAGGCCCGCACCAAGTAGCATAAAAATCTACCAACACCGGCAAGTCGGAGCTCGATAGTAACTCCTCAAAACTGCTGAACTGTTTTTGAACTGCCATAGGACAAAATAATTTTTTGGGTTCTGGCTCGATTTTAGTGCAAAATTCTGAGCGTACATTACAAGGACACAATTATGGAATTATTGCCAGAAACATTTCAGAGGTTACGGGGTCAAGTTGCTGTCGTGACCGGTGCATCGCGGGGAATCGGCCGCGCCGTTGCTTTAGCGCTAGCCGCAGAGGGTGCTAAAGTCGCCGTGAACTATGCCAGTTCGAGTGCTGCTGCTGATGCAGTGGTAGCAGAAATAGTCGCTGCTGGTGGCGAAGCTATCGCCCTTGCAGCAGATGTCTCGAAAGTTGACCAAGTAGATTTACTCACCAGTAATGTCATGGAAAAATGGGGACGGATTGACATTTTGGTGAACAATGCCGGCATTACTCGCGATACTTTGCTGCTGCGGATGAAGTTGGAAGATTGGCAAGCTGTGATTGATTTGAATCTCACTGGCGTCTTTTTGTGTACGAAAGCTGCGAGTAAAGTCATGTTAAAACAGCGCAGCGGCCGAATTATTAATATTGCTTCGGTGGCTGGACAAATGGGAAATCCAGGACAAGCTAATTACAGTGCGGCGAAGGCTGGGGTAATTGGTTTTACTAAAACTGTCGCGAAGGAATTGTCTAGTCGCGGCATTACTGTTAATGCGGTTGCACCGGGTTTTATCACTACAGATATGACTAAGGATGTCAAATCTGATGAGATTTTGAAGTATATTCCCCTGGGGAGATATGGGGAAGTTGAGGAAGTTGCGGGGATGGTGAAGTTTTTGGCTGCGGATGCGGCTGCTGCTTATATTACGGGGCAGGTTTTTAATGTGGATGGGGGGATGGTTATGGCTTAGGATTTGGGGTTTTTTTTAGCCGCAGATGCACGCGGATTAACGCGGATATCTGCGGTTTAATTGTCTATTTAATTGTCTAGGGCGATCGCTATATTTTCTAGCACTTTCCAAGCCTGATGTTCCTAGTCAGGAAAATCATCGTTCGACTCAGAAGAGCCTTAATTTTGTACTCAGCCACCGGGCACTACCGCCACAGATGTGTGGGGAATGCGGGCACTCAGGGAAGCTTCGAGAATTAAATCGTCTTCGTCTATCTCGATCGTGCGATCGCCCAGCAGATAGTAAATGTGTGGCATCTGTGACGTCTCCAACCTAAATGGCGCGAGCAATCTCGCCCAAATCTGTACTTTTATTTAGAAAATGACATTATTCTTAATGGTTAGGCAATGTTGTGCGGTGTAAACCTTGCTTAGCAAGAGTTTCAGCTTTTTGTGCCTCTAAAAACCCGTGGATTTTCTTGGGATAGAATAGCAGCATCTTTGACAACATACTAAAACCTGTATAAACATGAGTTCATCAACAGCCCTACAAAACATCGAAAAGCACATCCCCATCGTGGGAAATGTGCATACCAAAAGTCCGATCGCCTACGGAGCAACCCGCCTCGCAGTCAGTACAGTTAACGCCCTGCAAATGGCAGCAGCAGAGTCTTACATCAACGGATTAGAAGTCCCAGATTCAGTATTGCGATCGCTTTTTGATACCTGTATGCCCCTCTTTTTCAAGTATTTTCCCTCTCTGCTTGCACCCTACGAATGGGTACTAACAGAAACAGATCATACCGCCGAAGGGCCACGGGATTTAATGAAGATTCAGTACGACTTACCTCAAGCAATGCTGAATCCGATGTTAGGCGATGGAAAACTCATTTATCCTAAATACAGCATGGGGTTGTGGGAAAAAGGAGCCGCCAACCTTGAACAATCGCAAATCCAAATGATTGATGATGTGATTGACAAGCTAGAGATTCAAGATGGCGACAATATTTTAGACTTTGGTTGCGGTTGGGGTTGCGTTCCCAATTACATTCTTTCCAAATTCCCCAATGTCAAGTTTACCGGAATTAACTTGAGCCACCACCAATGCGAATATATGCGTCACAAGATGCAAGACCCCGAAAGTTACCTTAGTTCAGGTCGATTTACTCTCTACGAAGGAGATTTGAACGACGCCCAATTTGAGACGAAATTTGATAAGATTTTGTCGATAGGAGTTTTTTGTCATGTAGGTAATTTAACAAAAGCTTTCCAAAAGCTCGCATCTTTCTTGAAGGATCAAGGCAGAGTTTTCATTCACATCATCACAGTTCGCACTCCCAACAATATATCCAGCGTTTTCACCCACAAATACATTTTTCCCCACGGCCGTTTCTGGAAATACGATGCAGTTCCCAGCTACAAGAAAGACCTCAAAACCATTGAAAAATGGTATCTCAATGGCTCCAATTACTCCAAAACCTTTGCTAGCTGGCTGCAAAACTTTGACGATTCTCAGGCGATAGTCAAAGATTTAGACTACGGCATCGACTATGCCAAATTCCGCCGAATCTGGCGGTTTTATCTGATTTGGTTTGTTGCTAATTTCGCGAGTTGTGACGGCGAATATAACGGCAACGGCCAATTTTTAATGGCTCGTGCCTAATCGCTATAGCATCAGCATCTAGTTGGATAACTTACGCAGAACACTTCAAGGTAGGGTGCATGACAGCAATAAATATTCGAGCCACCGCGAAGTAATTATTGGCTGTCACGCACCTTACTTAAACCCTACTAGGATTTACGCACGGGTGTCTAGAAACCGGGTTTTTAGCCAAAATATTGGCCCAAAACCCTCAATCTCCGTTAAAAACCCGGTTTCTTTAGCGCAACTAGACTCAAGAAAAACCGTCATAGCCTAGTATAAGAACCGTCTAAGCCTACGTATCCAATCCATGTCTCCCCATCGAGACCATATACGGGGCCAGTATTGAATGTGTTGTATGAATCAAACCTATGTTTATTATTCAAACGTTGGTCCCCTTTGTTGATGCTGTTTTTCATTTCTTCCAACTTTGCTCGATTTCTCTCAATCTGTGCCGTATATTGATTCTGGCGATCGATCGGGTTCAGTTGGGCATCAGTCGTGTTGGGATTCACGATCGTAGAAACATCCTGTCCACTGGACTCCGTGAGGGGTAGCGTCGATTGTGAATTCATCAGCATACCTGTTAAAGGATCTTTAAAAAGCGAACCCAGCCAGCTTTTGGTATCGGCAACAAACCCATCGATTTGATTCAGAAAACTGTCTACCTCTGGATCGCCAGTTTGATGCCCTACCCCAACGTTGCCGGCAGTTGGAGTATTCGGGCTAGGAAAGTTGCCAGCTGGCGCAGTTACACTGGTGCCAGCCCCCGGCAAAATCCCCCAAGCCTCAGACAAAAGACTATACACCTCATCGAGATAGGTGTTTGCATTGTTTGCATTCGAGGCAGGAGTTGCACCCGCAATTGTCCCGTAACTATATGGCGAATAAAGGTCAGATAGCAAAGCAGTTGTCATTAAAGGGTTATAATCTAACCCCGCAGAAGGGTAACTGTTTGTGGTAAAATCTTGAAAGCCCAACATAATTTTGCCTCCTAATATTGGCTGTTGCCAGAGAAAAGGTTTGCATTCCCAATAATTGCGCTTTTCAATTGAGTGAGATGCACTTGCTTTTTCAGTCAGGACTTACGCAAATTATTGGAAAACAAAAGGCTGCGATTACTTCATTGTCGATCGCAATGACAGAATTCGGTAGTGCGTAAGTTCTACAAGTAAGCTAGGGGAAGTGAAATCGCTTAATTCGTCGCTGATAGTCTCAGGCTATAGTTTGTCTCGCCCTCAAATCATTGACAGTCAGGTTGAAATTACTACTCCGTTCAAGATTGAAACTGTAAAAATCATCCCGATCGAAAGACCCCACAAAATCGCCAAAGATGCGATCTTCTGTAAGAGTGTCGATATTCCGCGCTTCAGTTAGCGTGTTCCCCCTATTGTCGGATGGCAAATAGTCGGGACGGGTTGCCGAAAAACTCAGCCTGTAGCTCCCGGATTTTGTTCCAGATAGAGTTCCGTGTCAAATAGCGGACTGGGGTTGCGTCCTTCGAGTTGACCGAATTCTATGAAATGTCCGATCGCCGTGAATTGACCAGCCATCACTGCCGCTTGAACATCTGGATTCTCTTTGAGGTAATAGTCTGTATCAAATAAAGGTGTTGGGTCGCGTTCTGCAAATTGACCAGATTGCCGAAAGCGATCGAATGGACTTTGGATATTCCCCAAGATTAAACCTTAAGTTACATCTGGGTTATTTTCGATGTAAAAATTGGGATTGAAGAAAGTCTGTAGTTCCAGCATAATCTCGCACAAACAAATAAGTATTTATATTTAAATGCTACACTCGTTTTATAAATAACTCGAACTCGTAATCTTTTTTTACAACCCATTAAGTAGTCACTTATCAAAACATTTTCTACTGTAAATAACCAATAAAAAAAATTATGTTTTCTTGAATTATTGAAAGTTTTATTGAGAATTGTAACGCTACTTAAGTAGCTCCACCTAAAAATTCGAGCTGCTGCAAGGTAATTATTGGCTGTTACAGACCCTACTTAAACTGTCCTGCAAAAAATGCTTCGCTCCGCTATTGCTAGGGGTAAGGTGCAACCTAAGCACCCGAAATAGTCCTGGACGCACGGTTGGTCAAAAACCCGCTTTCTTGAGTCTAATAGCGTAAGTCCTGGGAAAGATCGAGTGTGCGTCCAGGACTGTTCAACTTAAAGGTAGGGTGCGTGACCACCAGCAATCTTGGTTCTCCTGACTTTTCGGCGATCGTAAAAATAAAAATTCCCGTGGTGCGGGCTGGAGAACCCGCCTGAGCGAGACGCTCACACTACCGTTTCCACCACAAATCCAGGAGAGCCGAAATCTTTGAGCCGCAGTGAGGTAATTAATGGCTGTCACGCACCTTACTTAAACTAGAACTTGTGCATCTATTTTTGAAGAAAAGGGCAATTCACGGCCATTGTACCAGAGGAATCAGTAAAGGTAACTTCATCCTTATAATGCCGCGGTGTTTCCATCAGCAACCGCCAAGCTTCTCCAGCATCTATTAAATTCATGCGTCCGGGATAATGAATTTTTAACAACTCTTGCACCATCGGATAATAGTCTGAGTTGATGCTGGGGAAAATATGATGCTCTGTGTGGTAAGAAAAATGTAAGTGCAGCAGGTCAAATATTTTAGGAACCCGCAATGACATACTATTAATCAGCGGGTCATTGATGCTGGTCATCCGGCAACCCATGTGATTGGTGTAGATGTAAAACATTGCGCCCGCATGACCAATTGCGATCGGCAAAAAGTAGGCCAGAGCAACTTTTAGCGGATTAAATTCTAGGTAGAATAAGATGCTCAGATGAATTCCTAAGATTCCCAAACACTCAAAGGCGATCGTCAATCTATCTTTAGGACTAACTGTAAAGGCAGCCGGCACGTAATCAACAGATTTATCATTGAATAACAACACCGAGGATACGTTGCGGAAATTGTGTACAAACCACGATCCAGCCATCCCTACAATTAACCACACCGGGTTGACTTCAACCGACGGTACAAACAGATTTTGAATCCATTTTCCCCAGGTATCTGGCTGCTGGTACAGGTAATTGCGATCGGGATCTGCTAGGGAATTTGTGTTATTGTGGTGTACGAGGTTGTGCAGGGATTTCCACTGAGTAGGTGGCATAAACAGCATACTTAATCCCAAAAAGGCGATCGGATAAGTCAGTCGCGACTTTTTCAGAACGCTACCGTGCATCAGGTCGTGGGAGCTAAATAGCAAAACTATGATACTATTGCCCATGATGACGGCTAGAGGTAAGTAAAGCCATAAAAGATAGACAGGCCATCGATCGAGATTAGCAGCAATCCCCCATCCTAACAATAAAATCCCCAGATTGATCGGCAGTATCACTAACTTGCTTGAATTGGGTTGAAAGGCATCTGATGGCAGAAGTGGACGCAATTTCTTAGCGTATACCGATTGGTGAATTAGCGTTTCTTCGCCTAAAGTCGGCGTGGCAGTCTCGTCTAGAGTAGAGAGTGTTTTTTCGGATTTCATGTTGTCGCTAACAGTATTCTCATCTGAATTATAGGACTTACGCGGTGCAAATTTTATATATTTGTGGGCTAAGGTGCGCTGTGCATCCCCCTACAGATAGATTTTTTGCGTAATTCCCGACTCAATAACTTGCTAATTTTAATCAGAGCCGGTTTTGAACGAGTTTAATATTTAGGAAAAATCAGTCATTAGTTAGTAGTGCTTATTTGCTTGTTGATGCTTGAAAAAATCACTAATAATGACTAATTAAATTCTGGACAAAATCTCACCATCTATCAGTAATAGCGTCAAAGCTGCCTGATTATTGATAAGGATCTTGGCCTCGAAGCTGGCGCAGAGAATTCACACACAAGGGGCAATCGCACCCAAACGCAGCAACAGCAGCATCACTTTCTTCTTCAGTCATCGGAAATTCCAAAGTTGGCTGTGTATAGGCCACTTGAACAGTTTCTTTTACTTTGGTGAATCCTCCCCCATTGGAGCGCACGCAGCGCAAATGGGAACAAACCTGCCCTACCGTCGGTGCAGGGTTGCTGAGGTTTGGTTGGGACATCTCAGCAGCCTTGGCAGTATGGACACTCAGTAGTATTGAACTGAATATGCTGGGACTGGCAAGCAATGCAAGTGCAATTTTTTTGTTCATCTTTAATACCGCTGTACAAACCTAATATCATATCCCATAAAGAGACTTTTGTAAAAAAATATTAAAAACTTAAGTCCTACCAATAACAAATAACCCATAACAAATAACCCATAACAAGTAACATTAAAAAAGTCCGTTTCCCTGAACAATTTCTTTAATTGTAGTCAACGTATCTAAACCAATTAATCCTCGACGATAACCTTTTTGATTAGACATTCCCAAAAATATCGCATCTCCCCGATTTTGATAGCGCCAAAACCGAGGGGAGGCATTAATAAAAGTAGAGGCACTGTTGACATCCAGAGCAAATTGGCGACTTTCTAGGTAAGATTCTGTGGCGATGCTGTCAGCGTGGCCGCTGCTGTAGCGATTGATCCAGCCGATCGCAATCCCTAAACTATCGACCACTTTAAATGCTATGGTTTTGTTCAAATACGGTTGAGTCCACTCAGAGGTTTCAGCTAACTGCAATTCGGGAAAATCTGCGACGAGCTCGGCGTCTCCCCTAATTTGAAAGCCTTTTTCTTTTAAACTGTTCCACAGCCTCACTAAGGAAGAAGGCTTTTGGTTGCGATCGATCAGCACTTTCTCGATCGCATTCACCGGATCGGGCACGCTTTGATGGCTGTCCAAAATCATCCACCTCGCCATCTCCAAACTACCAGTAGGCGACCAATAAAGGTAACAATTTCCCATTGCCGATCGCAACACCGGTACTGTACACTGTCGCACCACCTGCTGCACCAAACTCGGCCTGCCGTAGGGAATAATTAAATTGAGATATTCGTCTTGAGTGACTAAATCGCGGATCGAAGCGCCTCGATCGGGCGGCAGTACCTGCAAACATCCAGACGGCAAACCAACCTCATCGATCGCCGACGACAAAGCTTCCCCGATTACCGCATTAGTTTGCCAGCTTTCGCTACCGCCTTTGAGAATCAAGCTGTTAGCACTTTTGAGACACAAACCCGCCGCGATCGCCCCCAACTCGGGAAACGCCTCGTAAATTAGGGCGATCGCCCCCAGCGGTAGAGACTGACAGTATACTTGACACCGATCGACCTGATAAGAAGCATTAATCACCCTGCCGATCGGATCTGGCATTTCTCCCAATCGCTGAAGAATTTGCACCGTTGTCTTGATCCTTTCTGGCGTCAGCTTTAGCCAATCCACAATCAATTCGGGAATCGCCATATCCCGACTCGCTTCCAGATCCAGAGTATTTGCTTCTAAAATTTCATTTTGTCGGCGTTTCAGCGCCAGAGCCATCGCCTGCAAAGCAGCAGCGCGATCCGTACTCTTTGTCCCCGCCAGCTCCAAAGAAGCAAGATTTGCGCGGCGGGCGACATTTGCAGAATCCGAGTCAAGGCTAGAATCGTCAATTATCATCATTTAGCTAACGCCTGTAAGCTAGCCATACCATCAGAGCCGGCAGCATTGCTAGCAGCAAGGCTAGCATTGCCCACAGAATAATATTCGGGCCTGGTGAGAGCAGGGCCAGCGGCAACCAAATCATTAGCGGCACCAAAATCATGCCGAGAGTCAAGGGCAAATAGTCCGCCCTCCAACCTCGATTCGCTCTGTTCCACTGTTGACCTGTCCACCGCCAAGCCTGCTTGTAAGGATAGTTTGTGGATAGTTGCTCGATGACGTGTCCGCTTTCGTCCAATACAAATATTTGCTGACAGCGATTGCAGCCAAAGGCTTCTGTCAGTACGATCGGTACGAGGCGACCCCGACGTCGGCAAGGGCAGGGGTAATCACCGTTTAAGTCGATCTTTGGAGCTTTTTGAGATGGCACGGGATATCCGATAACAAAAGCGTTTTTACAAAAATAATCTTTAAGATATCCTTCAATCTTACATCTTGCACCTCTGTCAGCAACAGGCTTTCCGGCCTGTTCCACCAAGAGTGAATTTTATAGTGGAACAGGCATCCTGCCTATTCTTGAGCATAATGCAAGATATCAGTTCGATCGAACTTGTCAACTCGCCGCTTCTAAAAATCTACAGAAATCTGTAGGTCAAACTTAGCGGTTTATGTTTAGCCCTTAGCAAGTGCTATAAGCTTCCCGATTGCTCAGGTTGGCCTGCTCTTCCCAGTTAGAGACTGCCTTGATTTAGCAGAGGACTTAAAATATTTGGTTTTTTGATGATTAGTTTGTGCCAAGTGTGTTGCTGTGGTTTTCACACCAAGTAAGCTTTAACAACCCGCACTAATCAAGCGTTTCTCAAGTTTATCACGATTGTTGTGAAAGTCGTCAAGATCTGAAAAAATCTAGATAATTCTAGATTTTTAGGCTGCTGTTTTAAACCCCTAAGCAGGCTTTCAACTGCCTGTTCCGAGCCTTCGCTCTATCGGCACTATGTTGTCGAAGAGTGAGTTGCGAGTTCCGTCATTAATTTTACCATAAACTGAGGTATTATCACCAAATGTTGGCGACATAGCACAGATTTTTTTGGGCTTTGTCAGATTAACTAAATTACTTAATCTTTAAAAGCGGGTGACGCGATTCGAACGCGCGACATTCACCTTGGCAAGGTGACGCTCTACCACTGAGCCACACCCGCATTTCCTGCGGTCTTAACTATAATGCCTTAACTATCTGATTTTGTCAAGTCTTTTTCATAAATTTTTTTCAGAAACTCAGCCCAGGGCGATCGGGCCACTACCCATCTCACGTTTTCGGAGCCGGATTATTAACTAAATCAGTAATTGCCATAGTTTTGACAGCCAGCAGCCGACAACGGAGCTACAATCAGACTGGAATTTGGGGGAACACTGATATGTCAGACTTAAATCGCGGAATCATGAAGTTCAAGGGAGCTGACAGCCCCATCGCGATCGCCATTTCAGCGATCGTGATTGCGGGCGGGATCGGCTTTCTGATCTGGTGGGCACTACAATCAGCCTACGCCTTAAGCTAACTTTCGCTAACAAACTGCGCTGAGGGCGGGTTGATCTCACTGATCTGTGTGCCCGCCGACATACTGGAAAAACCCGCTCCACTAACTAATGACAGATGACGTGAACAAACCTGACAGTCAAGGTCGTACCGTTAGACGGTAGGCTTCTTATTTCCTTTTTTGCTCATGCTTTTTATAGTGAGGTAGTTCCACCCCCACTTACTAATATTATAGGACAGGAAGGCAAGATCATCCCGAAATACAATTGTCGGGAGCCGTACCTCCGACCGACGCTTCTGGACATCCCTGCGGTAATTTATTCGGGGGTACTCCGTGCAAGCACTCCGATAAATCCCCCTCTAAATACACCGAGGGACTTCCCGGCTGTTAGTTAATCTGACTTACCACTGAAAATTGCCATAAATCCCTCGGATGAGTCCTAGGAACGATCAAAGATTACTACCCGATCAACTACTTTTGTAGTGCATTTGTCAACAAGGCGCGCAGAGAGCCTAGTTTTGGATGCAAGGGTTAGCGCACAGTCAATGATTTGCTTATTTTTGCTAATGTATGCTACTATTGGCTGCATGGCATACGTCCCACTCAGAAAAGCAGTCGAATTTCTGGGATTGCATCCACATACCTTGAGAAAATATGCAGACGAAGGGAAAATCAAAAGCATCAAAAACGAAGCAGGGCAACGACTCTACGATGTCGAGTCTTACCAGCGCGGTGCAACTAGAGCTACCTTTGTTTGCTACTGTCGCGTCAGTTCTCCCAAGCAGCGAGACGACCTTGCTAGACAAGTTGACTTCATGCGACAGCAATACCCCGACGCCGAAATCACCCAAGATATCGGGTCGGGACTCAACTTTAAGCGAAAAGGATTGCAAGCCTTACTGGTCAGATTTATGCGCGGCGAACAGCTCACGATTGTTGTTGCCTGTCGCGACAGATTGTGCAGGTTCGGATTTGAATTATTCGAGTTCATGGCCGGGCAGAACGGTGGACAAATCTTGGTTCTTGACCGAACTGTTCACTGCCCAGAAACCGAACTCACGAGCGATCTTCTTGCCATCCTTCACGTCTTCGGTCGCAGAATGCACGGACTCAGAAGTTACAGCAAGAAGATCAAGGAAGATCCGGCTATTCCTAAATCCTGAGCAAAAAGCGTTAATTAAGCAGTGGTTTGGAGTGAGTCGTTTTGTTTACAACACAACGATCAAATATCTCCAAGAACCAGACACAAAAGCTAGCTGGATGACAATCAAAACTGGAATACTCAACAGCTTGCCAGAATGGGCAAAACCTGTACCTTTCCAAATCAAATCGATTGCCATTAAAGATGCTTGCTCAACTGTGAAAGCAGCTAAACAGGGCTTCAAAAAAGACAGCCAAATCCGTAAATGTAAATTTCGCAGCAGGAAAGACACCAAGCAGTCTATCTATGCGCCGAAGTCGGCTATAAAAGATTGTGGTGTCTACCATTCAATTTTGGGCAAGTGTCAGGTAACAGAATCTTTGCCTAGAAATTTCAGTGATGGTAGGTTGACTCTCGCTTATGGCAAGTATTACCTAGTTGTTTCTGAAGAAGTGCAACAAGTTAAGACTGATAAACAAGGTCGGCTGGTTGCCTTAGATCCCGGTGTCCGCACGTTCATGACATTTTTCTCTGAAGATTCTTACGGCTGGTTAGGAAAAGATTCTAATTTGCACATCCAGAAACTGTGTTTCCGGTTGGATAAACTGGTATCAAAATCTTCTAAAGCTCCTAGTCGGCAGAAAAGAAGATTCAAGAAAGCAGCCAGTCGGCTTCGTTGCAAAATAAAGAATTTGGTCAAAGAATTACATCACAAAACAGCTAAGTTTTTAGTTGATAATTTTGATGTGATTCTGCTACCAACTTTTGAAAGCTCCCAAATGGTGTCTAAGTCGCGCCGTAAGTTGAGAAACAAAACGGTGCGACAAATGTTGACATTGAGTCATTACGAGTTTAAGACTTTCTTGAAGTGGAAAGCTTGGGAAAGTTCAAAACTCGTAATTGATTGCAACGAAGCTTACACTTCAAAAACAGTTTCATGGACTGGCGAAATTGTCCAAAAACTAGGTGGCGCTAGGACTATTAAGTCGGCAGCCACTGGATTCAAGATGGATCGGGATCTAAATGGTGCTCGTGGGATTTTCACGGGCGAGGCATTGGTTGACACGCCTTTGTTGAGAGATTCTCTTAACTTATACGTTTGTTAGCGTTTGTTAGCAAAAAAGTGTCGGTTGTATCTCAACAGAAATTTATGGCAAGCTTTCGGGACATCTTAAAATACTACAGTCGCTACTGGAAAACTTCAGTTTTCAGCATAGGCGCATCCAGCGTTTTGGGACTAGCTGATTTGCTTGCGCCCTAGGCGATCGGTCAAATATTAAACCTATTGTCGGGTCAAACTACAGATATTCTGTTACCCAAAAACTCATAGCAGCGATCGCCTCTGTTACCCAGCAGCCCGCCAACAAAACAGGAGCGCTATCCATCTTGCTGGGCATAATTTTTCTGGTAACAGTAGCCAAAGCACCGATTCAACCTTGGGTAGGAAATTGGTTTCACTGGGTGATACTTCGACGGAGTTGATCGGCTCGCCCTTCGGCGAAGCTGAGCGGGTAAACGCAGTCCTTGGGCTCAGCACAAGTGCCCAATGCCCAATTCCCCATCCCTCCGCTTCGCTTCGCCCAATTCCCCATGCCAATTCCCCTATATCCACTACTTGACTTATGTATTCAATGCTTTTCATTAGACTTTCTGATGTATTGTTGCAAACAAAGAGTCTGGTGCTAAGATGTATAAATGTGATGGAAATGGGTCGATGCCCGAGCGGTTAATGGGGGCGGACTGTAAATCCGCTGGCTACGCCTACGCTAGTTCAAATCTAGCTCGGCCCACCTCAATTTAATAAAAAGTTAAAATTTAAGAATTAAAAATTAAAAGTTTTAATTTGAGATTCTTAATTTTTTATGCCCGTGTAACTCAGTGGTAGAGTACCTCCTTGGTAAGGAGGAAGTCACGAGTTCAAATCTCGTCACGGGCTTTTAAAAGACTATATTAAAGGATTAGCGGTTGAAGTTGTTCTTCAACCGCCCATACTAATTTTTCAGATTCGCTTGCAAATAAGTTTTTGGGTCTTCAGCAACCCAACCTAAACCCGTATTGTACCGAACTTCAAAATGCAAATGAGGTTGCGGAATATCCGGTTTTCCTGTCGTCCCCACAGTGCCCAAAACTTCTCCAGACTGCACAGTCTGCCCGACTTTTACCGCCATATTTCTCAAATGAGCGTAGCGCGTTTGCTTCCCCGCTTGGTGGTTCACTACTACTAAATTGCCGTAATCCCCCTGTGGCCCGGCAAAGGCGACTGTCCCCCCGCCAGCAGCCAAAACCTGCGTACCCTCCGCGGCCAAGAAATCTATGCCGCTGTGGAAAAAAACTGCGCGACTTACCGGATGCGTCTGCCAGCCATAACGCAAAGCTTCTACCGCCGGTGTCGCTAGCGGAAAGCCTTGTACCGATGTCGCATCGGGATTTACCGCAGGTTCGATCGACCAATTTACCGAAGGAATAAACGCTACTTGCCCGATCGGCTTGCACCCATTTGCCTCAAATAGCAAGTCTGCACGCACTTTGTAAGTTTCTGCCAGTTTTTGCCAATTCGAGCCGGCAGGCACTTCTACCAGTCTGCCATCGTAGGGAGGAATGACGATCGTACTGCCGACAGACACTCGACCTCTCCGCAACATCGGATTCATCGCCATCAGCGTCGCCGGAATCACATTGTACTGCCGCGCTATGCTTTCCACTGTTTCGCCCTGGACAGCGGTATGACGGCGCAACCGCTCCAACGCTGGCAGAGGGCAATCGCGGGCGGGTGAGGGGTCTTCTAAAGGTGCGACCGTCGGAAGATTTGTCAGGGTGGCCACAGGATTTGCCACCGTTTTCCCAACAGGTGCGGCCAAGCAAATTAGTACAGAAACTAGAGGAAATAAGCGCTGAAAAGTCATGATCTTAAGACAAAAGTATTCAGTTCGGGCAATTAACAATTTTTGATGAGAGTAGAATTTAATATGTTAAAGCTCTGGACGAGTCCCAAACTTTAAATCCCAGGCTAAGCCAAGTTAGGATAAGAATTATTCAGTGTTGGTCGCCCTTGGCAAATCAGGCACAAACTACCTCCTATGTACAAAAGCGCTTACCTGTTAACAGCTATGTTCTTGAGGAAGCGGTACGCCCCGCCCCGCTTCCTTCCCGTCGCCAAGACACAAATGCTTGATTCGGAACCTGTCTGCGAGGATGAGGTATCCCACGGGAGTGATTAGGTTTGTTACCCCGCAATAAATTGACGGGGCTTGAGCCGAGATCGAGCGCACCGAACAAAATACAATTGACCTTGTAGTTGACACGCTATCCCCGGACTTTCGGGCTGACTTACCGACAACCCCAAAGCAGCAATATTCTTAGCCGCATTCACATCAGGATCATGTTCAAGCCCACAATGCCCACACTTAAATTGCTTCCCATTGCGATAACTCTTCCCCTGTTTGGGGTGAATGTGGCCGCAACGGGAACAGGTCTGACTGGTGTAGGCTGGTGGAACACACACAACGAGTACACCTGCAATCGCAGCCTTGTAGTGCACGAACATCCTCAGTTGGTAAAACGCCCAGTTATTGGTGCGTCTACCCTCAGTCTTGGTTCTCGGCCGGGCGTTGAGACTGTCACGAATTCCGCTCAAATCTTCAAACGCAATGCTCTGTTTTGTTTCGTTCACCAGTTGTTTGCTGATGTTGTGATTCAGCCAATGCATGAAAGCGTTGTTCTCTGCCAGAGAGCCTTCTCAGAAGTCGCCGGGAATTCCGAGTGGGTTTACGTCGAACATTCCCTCTGACCTTGCTATAGCGGTCACGAGTGGCTTGAATCTTGTTGCCACTCCAACTGTTTCCAGTGCTGGTAGTGGCGATGTCTCTAGGTCCCAAGTCCACACCGATTACTTTGGGTTTTTTGCCCGTTGGGTCGCTGGGAATGTCAACGCAGATATTGATGTAGCAGTCTCCTTTCTTGGTTTTCTTCAGGGTTGCAGCCGTGGGAGTTTGACCACGGAGCAAGGCAATCCGATCGCCGCCGATGGAGACTTTGAACTGTTTGCGTCCGAAGCCGGGGCGTCACCCCAAGGGTTTGCGTTTCCTCGAAGTAGCTGAAGGTGCGAAGGTCGAGGTCGATCGAGGTGGGGCGAAACTTGTGGACTTGTTTAACCGCTTTTGCATTACCGATCGCGCGACGAATCCCTTGACAAACATGGTTCGCCTTCAATCCCGTTGCTGCTCTCACTGGCTTGTAGGTCAGGTGATGCAACTTGGTTGTGTTCCACTGTTTATTCGCTTTAGCCTCTTTTGCAACGTCAAGAATCTGATTGCAAGCGTCAGCAAACCGCTCAAGAGTCAAGTCAATATCTTGACACAACTCTTGAGGGACTATCAGCTTGCATTTAACAGATCTGGTCTGCATTTAAAGAACATAAAAACTCATCCAGTGCAATTCTACAACAAAGGCTCTCCGGCTACCAGAGCTGTTCGACAGCCGCTCGTTGTGTTTTCCTCCGAGTGAGTCAAGCAACTCGATTTCCAACACTATCGGACTTTTATTATGAGTTTATCTTTTAAGCAGTTGACACTTTATCTGACTTTGCTGTCGATTGGGGGAGGCCTAGGATGCTTGGGCAATCGCTATCTGCAAAGCCCAAACGGTCTGGAAACTAGGTCGGTTTTGCCCGTGGTGCGCCAGCAAATCCCGCCCGATGTGTCTCCTCAAGTGCCGTCCAATCGCGCAGTCGATCGCAGCAATCCCAATTTTATTGCCGAAGCAGCGGAAAAAGTCGGGCCCAGCGTGGTGCGGATTGACGCTACCACCAAGGTGGCTTCTCAAGTGCCGGAAGCTTTCAAAAATCCTTTGTTTCGCAGGTTTTTTGGGGACAATTTGCCGGTACCGGAAGACAAAATTAAGCGGGGTACGGGTTCGGGGTTTATTCTCACTCCTGACGGCCGCATAGTTACTAATGCTCATGTCCTGTCCGGGACGGATACTGTGAAGGTGACTCTCAAAGACGGCCGGGAGTTTGAGGGTAAGGTGCAGGGGGTCGATTTGCTGACGGATGTGGCTGTTGTGAAGATTAATGCCAAGGACTTGCCCCAGGTGGCTTTGGGCCGATCGGACAATATTGTACCGGGACAATGGGCGATCGCGATCGGCAATCCCTTGGGTCTTGACAATACAGTGACTGTGGGCATTATCAGCGCTACAGGTCGATCGAGCTCTCAAGTAGGCATCCCCGACAAACGAGTCCGCTTCATCCAAACCGATGCCGCCATCAACCCCGGCAATTCTGGCGGGCCGCTGCTGAACGACCAAGGCGAAGTAATTGGCATCAATACCGCCATTCGCGCCGACGCTCAAGGCTTGGGGTTTGCAATTCCGATCGAAACCGCCAAACGAGTTTCCGACCAGCTATTCGCCAAAGGTAAAGCCGAACACCCCTATCTCGGCATTCAAATGGTGAGTTTGAATCCCACTACAAAGGCAGAAGTCAACAAACAGCTTAATAGCAAGATTGCCCTGGATCAAGGCGTAGCCGTGACGCGAGTCGTTGAAAATTCCCCAGCTCAAAAAGCGGACTTGCGTGCGGGAGATGTGATTCAAAAACTTGACGGTGTTGCCGTTAACTCTCCAGGAGACGTGCAGGAAATTGTGGAAAACACTGCTGTCGGCCAAGAACTCGAAGTGGAAATTAACCGTCTGGGTCAAGTTCAGAAAGTTAAAGTGCGTCCCGGCGCTTTTCCCCTATCGGGGAGTGCAACTGGTGGATAGTTGCAGGTGTGGAGGATGAAGGATGAATCTGATTTTTGATGGGTTTGGCAAAAATTTTCATCCTTCTACTTTCCCAACCAGTTCATCTTTTCACTTTTCTTTGGGAGAATTTGGTTGAATCGAGCTGGTGCTTGCCAAATTTTCTTCTAGCTGCATCCTCTGCTCCATTTGCCTGAGAAAATAACCAGTCATCATCGCTGAAGCTAGCAAACCTGCTAAGTTTTCGCGGTCCGTTGTAATTTGGACGTTAAAATTGTCTGAAGGCAAGACGCCTACAAGTCCTTGAACGTTGTGAGAGATAATTTCTTTGATTTCTGGGCTGACGGACTTGGCGACGCGGGCTAGAACCTCTGGGGATTGGTGTTGGAGGTACTTCAGAAGTGGATTAGCTGCGGTTTGTTGGGCATTGGAATTATCAAAGTCAGGGTGAAAAACCATTGGGCGATTCTTAATTTCTGGCTTATTATATTCTACTTCACACTATTCGTCATTGCTTGGGTACTGATTTGCCTGAAAGTCAATTTGTAGTTGTTTCGGCAGTTGGTCTACTTGAAAATACCGATGAAATTTGTCGGTAACTTGTAGCCAATAAGAGCGACTCTCCTTTGGCCGCCGTTTGCGTACAAAACCGAGTTCGACCAGCTCTTGCACTTGCTGGTAAGCGCCGGAACCTCGCAAGTTAACTAAATCTGGCTGGGCGATACCTCCTTTGAGGGCGATCGCAGCTAGCGTCCGCAGAGCTCCAATACCTAATTCTGGAGGTATCAAAGTTTGCATTAAACTGGCAAACTCTTCCCTCAGTTGCAGGCTGTATCCTGTGGGAGTTTCGACTACTTCTAAGGCACTGTCTCCCTGAGCAGAGTCAGACATCAGTTCGATCAGCGCGTCTTCAGCTTCGGATCGATCGCATTTAGCAAGGTCAGCAATCTCTGCTATTGAGACTGGCTGACCTTTTAGGTAAAGTATGGCTTCTATTGTGGTTGCTAAGCGAGTCATTTGGGAATTGGGAATTGGGAATCGGGAATCGGGAATCGGGAATCGGGAATCGGGAATCGGGAATCGGGAATGGGGAATGGGGAATCGGGAATCGGGAATCGGGAATCGGGAATGGGGAATGGGGAATCGGGAATGGGGAATGGGGAATCGGGAATCGGGAATCGGGAATCGGGAATCGGGAATCGGGAATGGGGAATCGGGAATCGGGAATGGGGAATGGGTGTCAACTTAACGTCAAACGTAGTACCGGTCTGCTGTTTGACTATTAGGGTTCGATCCCCCCTAGCCCCCCTTAAGAAGGGGGGGACAGGAGTCTTCTCAAAGTCCCCCAACAATCAGGGGGATTTAGGGGGATCGAAACTTCGATATAAATGAGAGAGACAGAGGATTTCAGTCTTAAGTTGACACCAATGGGAATAAACATCTCTCTTACACAAATCTAAAATAATTGCTCACAGCCTGCGCCGGGGAGAGTGGATAAAGTTGCAACACTTATTGTGGTTTAGTTAAATCAGGTTTCAATTCCATCATCCGGCTATCAAGTTTGCGCGCTGCTTCGCTAATCGTTATAGTTGGCTTCATGCCATCGAGATATATAATCGCCATAAAAGCCCCTATTTTTCCCCGTCGAAATATAGCAAAATCTACATTCATGGGTATATTTTCTATTTTTCCTTGAGTTGTCCACCCAGCCGATACCTCGCCAATATTGTCTTGCAAAGTTAAAGCGGTGGGATTAGTGAACTGCGATTCCTTGTTACTGTTTAAACCTTCAGAGAATGCTTTTGCCGCAGTCCCTTCACGGATGGCCTCATCAAAGTTAGCTTGTTGCATCGGATCTGACAGTTGCGTTGTAAATCCTATCAGCAATTGAAACTGCTTGTCATCAATTTTTTGGTAAGCGAAGACGCTTGCTGGCTTGCTGAGTTGATTTTTGAATTTTGCCGCCCCGGATGACATCTCTGTAAAACCCGGAGGTAAGTCTTGTAAAGTAAGAACTAGATTGGATAAGTCACCTCCGGGAGCTGGAATATCCGCCGAATGAGTATTGCTGCGATCGATTCCTGGATTGGCGATCGACATTTTTGCCAATCCACCACCGAAGGTAGAACTAATTAGCAAACACGCTAAAATACACGCTTTTTTGTTCATTCTTTGATGCCGTTGCTATCCACTCAACTTCAGTTTCAAAGTGTTAATATTCCCAAGTTACCTCAATATCAAATCCGGCGCAACAGCCACGAATCATGCTCAATAAATTCGGCGAAGTGTGGCTGGTAAATTTTCACGAATAACTGTCGGTTTCTAACTCCTCTAGTTCTTGCGTAGACTGCCATCCAGCTTGCCAGAGCGATCGATCTTTTAGCTGTTGGGCGTTCAACCAAAAACGGACATTTGGATCGCAAGCAGCCACCATTTCCGCAAATACCCATTTACCTTCGTTTTTTCTGTTGACTACTTGAAAGTGCCGCCACCCCCAAGTTTTTTGGTGAGCCGTCCATTTGGAACCGACTAAATAAGGAAATTTTTGTTTTTTTTGCACTGTATTTTTGTTGATAAATATGTTAAAAATTTAGTTAATTGTCATAACTCGTTCAGTTTTATTATATTAATAATCCCTCAAATTTATTCGGGATTTTCATCGAAAAAAAGCGAACACAATGTACGTTATCAAATCTACCCCTCTTCAAAAATAAGATAATGACAAAGCTGGTTAGCGCATACATTTGGTATAGTTTCAAAACTCAAATCCCAGTCATCGTTTATGTTCGACCTAGTAAATGCTATCGAGAGGACTTGCCCACTTTCTACAAGGGATTTAACACTTACCTCAACTTCACTATTCTTCACTCCAGCACATCCTGATTTTTTGTGCTTTTTTGGACGAATATTGCTTTGTTTGCAACTTGGCGCATCAAACTTTTGACTACAATAACATTCTATATTTTTAGGTTCGATCATTTTAAATCCAACTTAATGTGGCTTTCTTGTCGCCCGTTAACCGAAGCGGTATAACGGGGGAGAACGTCACTTAGTACCATTGATACATTATTATACCTTCTTTTACACTTTGCCAATCCACCAGAACCAGTTAAAACAGGCAATTCCGTTTCTTTTAGCCTTCTGAACAACGCCCATTGAGTTGAATTCAAATCGGCAACAGTTTTTGACAAAAAATTACCAGGAAATAGGTGCAGTCCTTACCAATGTTCTAATATAGCCCTTCTCTGTTCAATGAGGTACGCTTGGGGATAGGGCATAGGGCATAGGGCCTAGGGCCTAGGGCATCGATCGGCTTGTACCTCATGGGGTTGAAAACCGCTATATTATGCCAGAGCAATATCTCAATTTTGCCAAGGCTACAAGTGGAGCGAAAAATCCGACCTGGAACAGTTGACAAAATCTTGATTTGTTGTTGCCCTTTCATAAATCAGAGTAGAACAGAACCCTGTTTGCAAGTACAGCCGTTAATTGTAACTTGCATGAGTTGCACATGAGGGTTCAAAAGTAGGGGCAGTTAAGTTCACTGCCCCTGTAAATATTTATACCTATTGAATAGGGATTATTTTCGAGCCGATCCACAAATAGAAAATTGATCCAACATGAGATCAATCGTGAATCTCAAATCTAAAAGCAATTAACACAGGTTATAGTTGTGGACGATCATCCGTTCTATGAAACTTACTCAAACCTACTGATCGTAAGTTGATGTTCTCGAACTGCTTCATCCTAGGGGGCGGCACCTTCTAGTTCACAGGCGTAATTTCAGGCGGAACTCTCCCTCATGTATGCCAGCAATCTGAAAGCATCTCCCTTGATTATTTAGCTGTTAAGGCTTTTGCCCAGATAAATCCAGAGGAAGTTGGGGAAGCCGGAGTCGCACAGCATTTGTTTGTAGCCAGAGGGTAATAGCGTGCTTCCGCTGCGGAGTCACGTACTCTCCTGGTCTGATCACGCCAGCACAGACGCCGATGTTTTTAATAAGGGTTTCTCGCTCCGATGAACTTGCACCCTGTAGCAACCTGACTTGGGCTTTGATAAAATCCACGTTCATAGCTGAAAGTAAAATTAAGTAAAGAACTCAGTTAAATAGCGATGCTTTGATTCCAATTGTAACTCTAAAACCACTTTGTATGAATCAAATTGAGTCAAGCTCCCCTGGATGGGGATCGTGGTGTCTAGAGCTAGGCAACTTTATTTACTTTATCTGTTTTTGCTAGCAAAAGTGTCACCATGCTAGCAGTCTTGAAAGAATTATATATAGTTAAGAACTGTAACAAATTTGAGTCAAATACAACAAGACAGTAGAATTTAGTGGTAACGCTACCCCCCTTGAACTCAAAAAGTTCAACAGGAGATCCTGCTCCTTACCTTCCTAGGTTTTACCCCCTGATTGTCAATCGCGATCGCACCCCCAACAGTCCTCTTCGATCGTCTCCCCCCTTTGCACCCGCACACTGCCACCTCACCCTGTTTATTTATACTTACCGATCTGAGTCTGGTTTGACTATAACCTAAGGCATAGGTGTTATGGTCGCGGTATCATAACCCACCAACTTTCTGTTCTTGTTGCCCAATTGTATAGTGCTTTACAAATCTTGCTTGTGTCCTTTTTTGTCTTAAAGAATGCCCAGCGCGTGATGTTAACGGCAAGTTGTACAGCAGGATCAGCTTGCGAATATCCACATTTTGCTGTATAGGCGGTGAAACTGTTTTCCAAATTCCTTGGGGCGATAGCGAAGGGACTAGAATTGCCAGGCCAGGGCTGATTTTGTATAACTTATAACGAATTGGGAATGGGGAATGGGGAATAGGGAATGGGGAATGGGGAATTGGTAATTGGGGAATGGGGAATTGGGAATGGGGAATTGGGAATTGGGAATGGGGAATTGGGAATAGGGAATAGGGAATGGGGAATGGGGAATTGGTAATTGGGGAATGGGGAATTGGGAATGGGGAATTGGGAATGGGGAATTGGGAATTGGGAGCATTACACACCCAATTGAAAAGTGCTATATTAGCTGGAATTGCAATTGTAAATAAAAACGAACCCAGTTGCAGAAAATAAAAAAACCCGCTCTTTTAGAGTCGGGAATTGGGAATTATAGCCGAAGGCACTTATGCACTTATGCGCTCAGTAAAATGCAGTTCTTGAGCAATGGTGCCCGCCCGCCAGAATGTGCTCATCGCCTTGCCAATTGCTTTACAAGCTTTGATCTTGGAACTTTGAGTTATGAGTCATGAGTGACAATTTAAACTTTATTACCTCACAATTCATAACTCAAAACTCATAACCTTTACATCAATCAACCCTTCTTCTGGGGTGGCAGCTTAGTTTTCCAATTGGCGATCGCCTTCTGAGCAGGTTGATAACTCTTGGTACCAGACGGCACCAGCGAAGCAGCTTGAACTGCCTCTTTCAGCCGGCCTTGAGAACTGCGTAACTGAGCAATCTTGAAAATAGTTTCGCTCCACTCTCCTATCAATCGCTGAGCTTCTTCATACTTCGGCTGACCGGACTTAATTTGATTAGCTTTCTGGATGCCCTTACTGTAAGAAGAGACATCGCCCCGCTTAATTTGTGCCTTCGCAGCAGATAGCAGAGCCACATTGATCTGCTGTTCTTTGGATAGCTCCTTCCACTGTGCGATCGCCTCCTGAGACTGATTGTAAGCCGGCTTATTGAGATCAGGCATCAATTTAGCCGCCCCGATCGCCCCCTGGAAATCGCCCCGAGCCGCCCGCCCGTTAGCTATATCCAAAATCGTCAAACTCCAGCGATCTATATCCTGCTGAGCCTGCGGGTAAAGCGGATCGGTAGGCGGAATCGTTCGAGCCACTTCCACCGCTTTATTAAAACTCGAAGCCGAACCATCCTTGAGGAAAGTTTTCGCCTCAGCCCACACCTGCTGGCTCGACGGCTGCGGCTTGCTTTGGGTGCGGGCCGGTACAATCGTCGGGTTGTTCTGCGCTCTACTGGCACCAGCAGACCTTTGAGGCGGAGGATTCTGGGCCTTCTGGGCCCTCGTGGGAGGGTTTCCTTCCTGCTGGCCTACAAAAATTGACCGATTCGTCACAAACACACCCAACAACAGCACCAGAGCCGTAGCTCCGCTCCACAAAATTAGCTGCTGCAAAAATGACTTGTCCGACCCCACAGGCTCCAAATCCTCCGGCTTTTGCAAATTCGGTCGCTCCTCACCCCCGTCCGTCGGCCGGACTGTATTCGGTGCAGATACCTGACTCGGCATCTGGGCTGGCGATTCCTCAGAAGTACGAGCCGCCGCCGGCAACTCCTCTTTGACAAACAACTGAGCCGTCGCCGTGGCCATTTGCGGGCGATCGTACCCATTAATCTCGGCCCCAACCGCCACATTGCCGTTGCGTCCCGCCAACGCAGTAGTTGGCATCTCAGAGACATCCGGCAAAATCACCAAATGAGCTTTTCCCGGAGGATTCACCACCATCAAAGGTTCCTGTTTGGGACGCAAATGGTGGTCGCACAGCTCAGGCAGTCGATCGCTCAAAAAGCGGTCTAAACCCTTAACCGTCATGCACTGGCCCGATCGCAGCCCCTCCAAAAGCGCCGTCGTAAAAAACCCTTGGCGGAGAGCAGAAGTTTCCCGCGAAACTTGATTCGGGCGACAAGAAAGCAGCGTGGGAATTTCCAAATCCCGCGCCAACTGGGCCGTTTCCACCCCGATAGTTTCCCCCGCTTTCACGCTCTGGCTGCGGTTCATGTCAACCAGCACCAACACCGTTTCCGTAGGAGCATTTTTCAGAGTATTCAACAGCAACTGTACCGGAATCCCCGTACCCTGAATGTCCGCCGGATTACCATCCACCGGCATCAAATAATCCTTGCCTTCATAGCTGACACCGTAGCCACTAAAAAAACACCAGAGTACATCTCCTTGTTTCAGGTGTTCGGTACACAGAGTTTCCGTCAACCTCAGAATATTTTCCCGATTTGGATAAGTTGAGTGACCCCACAGCGACGGACTCGTATCCGTCATCAGTAGACATCCATCTGGCGAAAAACCAGCCTCCTCAACCAAAAAAGCGTACAGTCCCTCTGCATCCAATGCGGCATAACTCAAAGGCTGGAGTAACTGATATTGATTAATGCCTATGGCAATACAAGCGTGATGTTTCATAAAAAAATTCGGTAAGTGGGAAACTCAGTCACCAAGAGTGCTGAGAGGGAAACGGCAAGGCGGTTTCAACACTTCGACTTCGCGAGGGTGACCGCCGCCTTGAATCTTTCCATTACAGCGATCGGGAATTGCTTAATGGGAGTGTACTTTTGTAATGTACTTTCAGTGGGACTCGGCGGAGTTGATCCGCTCGCGTAGCCGAAGGGCGAGCGTGCATCCCAATTACCACTTCAAACTTCGCAATCCTGTACGCATAATGTTCGCTCCTTGCGGAGCCTCCCTTTCGGGGTAATGTTAGCTTGCCCCTTAGTTAACGGTCGGTACTATATCTAGGACACTGATTTAACTCAATAAGTCTGTTTAATCCTAGATTTCTAGAGCAGGGAACTAGCGAGAGCATTCCCTGGTAGGTCTTTAACTCTTACCGTTAACGTAGTACGCAGGGTACTGAGTCTGGTCAACTGCGATTTAAGTCTTAGGCTAGAAGCGAGCGTGTCTTTAGACCTGGGTCGTTGACCGCCTTAAATACATAGTAAACAGCTTGCACAAAACGATAACACATCGCCGCTTCAGGTTAACCCCACACAGGTAGAAGTCAATCGATTTGAGATTTGAGATTTGAGATTTGAGATTTGAGAGGCGACCCCACGGCCTGTACCGTTCTCCGGTTGCTCGGAGCGGTAAATCAACCTAATTAAACCTAAAACGCTATAGCGATGCCGCTCCCCCACAAATGAAGGCGAATTCGGGGATCTGGGTGTTCTGTTTTTTGACGTTTTTTATTTCTGGACGGATGAATCCGGGGGCAAGAGACCCTATTGCTTTCGGTCACAACCAACCAAAAACTGAAAATGCCAGAATTTTTGAGATGGCAGTCAAAAAATCTGCCCTGTACCTTTGGAATAATCAGGTTAAATTAAATACATAGGCCGGTCAATTGGCGATCGGAGTTGATCGGCTCAAAAGACCAACAATTGCCGGCAAGCAATAGTACCTTCCCCTTGGAGGAAGTGTTCAGTGGCTACCTTGCCAAAGTTTTCGTATTTGCAAAGACAGTACCTGCCTGACTATCCTAAAACTTTGCCATTTGACCTGAATTTTCAGCAAACTACACCAAAAAGGAGTAACCTAAATATGGTCTCTACCGCCAACAAAGAAATCTCCGTCCCAACCGACTCCCTCCTGAAACAAAAGTATCCTAAAAGTCATGCCCACTATAGGTTTCAGGACTTTTTTGTATTCGATCGCCAGATGGGGACCATTAACGACTGGAATGAGTCGCGCAACATTTTTACCAGCGAAGACTTCATTATCGGTTTGGTGGAGGGACTAGAAGAAGAAGTAGGCCCTGCTTCCTCAGTGATCATGTATACTATTGGTTGCCAGTGGGGAGTCCAAGATTCCGAATTTTTTCAAAAATGGTTTAGTGCCGAATTCGGTCAAAACATTCGCCAGTCAAATCTGATGTTTTTGCTAGAAACTTGGTGGTGGCCGTTCACAGCTCAAGGTTGGGGTCGCTGGCAAGTGGATATGAGCGATCGTAAACAAGGCTGCATCTTCATCAACCTCTTTGACTCAGCAGTTGCTCGCACATTAGGCGACGTTGGCAAACCCGTTTGTCATCTTTACGCCGGTTTGTTCGCCGGTTTCTTTGGCTCTCTAGTCAAAAAACCTCTGAGCTGCATAGAACTCCAATGTTACTCAATGGGAGAAAGCTATTGCAAATTCCTGCTAGGAAACCCCGACAAAATTGATGCTGCTGCATTTTGGCTTAACGAAGGTGCCAACGCCCGCGACATTCAAAACCGACTGCAAAACGGTGAAATATTGCGGTAAACAACCCACCGCTAAATCGAGATACCGATTTGGAATGCCACTCAAAATTTAGCTTGCATTCCCGTTGGAAAAAGTAAGGCAAGTTCTGCCTGATGTTAAGCCTGTGGATTGGTAGGAGCCGACTCCCCATTCGGGAAACAGGAAGTGAACGTTAGTTTACAATGAGTAGGTTTGAGTAAGTTTCACAGAACGGAAGACAGATGAAAATTCAAACTTCGTGGTTAGAGAAGTCTGTTCAAGACTTCTTTGGTCACTATAACTGGCTGGGAACACCTTTAGAAACCCCAAATGGCTCAGCCCCTGGTCAATTACTGACCTTAACCATGCCAGTAGCAGACTTTTTTCGGGCTATTTCTTGGGAAGGAATTCCCGAAGTAGGTGCCATACCCCCACCGCCGCCCTTGCCAGTAATTTCTGTTTATGAACCGGCCGAAGTCACTATTGACGACCTATTCGACCTGTTTTAAGGCTTCTGGGGAATGGAAAATGACCAAGAGTTAATATTGGCAATTGGTAATTGGTTATTTGTTATTGGTTATTTGTTATTGGTTATTTGTTATTGGTGATTAGGAAAACAACTAACAAATAACAACTGAGCGCTACCAACTGACAACTGCCAACTGCCAACTGCCAACTGCCAACTGACTTCCTTCGATCAATTACCGATTACCACTTAATTAAAATCATGCACCCTGAGATTGAAGCACTTCTAGATCAGGCTGAAAATCGCTTTCTCAAAGCCGAAGAACTCACAGCCTTTAAGCGTCAAGCTGCCACCCTCTCCCAGCGATTAAAAATTTACGAATTCTTGCGAGAAAAGGAAGAAAGCATCTTTCAGCCAGTAGCCAACAAGCTACAAGAAACCTTCCCAGACGAACAACAAGAAACCCTCGAACGAGCGCTAAAACATTGGTTATTAGTCTTGCGCTACTGCGCTATGGCCATGCTGCTCAACGATCAAGCTTTTCTAGAACAGCGCCTCCTAGACTGGCTTTCCGGCATAGTTGAAGCCCACCAAACTCAAAAAATCGAAGCAACTATTTGCAATCTCCTGCAAACTCGTTTGAAAGAATTACTTTCAGAGCAAGCCAGGGCTATATTGCAACCATTTTTAGACCAAGCACAATCAATTATTATTGGTATAGGTCATCCAGAATAGGCAACAGGTAACAGATCTCAAAAAGTCAGTAGTCATTAGTCAGTAGTCATTAGTCAGTAGTCATTAGTCAGTAGTCAGTAGTCATTAGTCAGTAGTCATTAGTCAGTAGTCATTAGTCAGTAGTCAGTAGTCATTAGTCATTAGTTATTTGTTATTGGTTATTTGTTATTGGTTGCTTCCAATGCCCAATGCCCAATGCCCAATGCCCCATGCCCCATGCCCCATGCCCCATGCCCCATGCCCCATGCCCCATGCCCCATGCCCCATGCCCAATTCCCAATTCCCAATTCCCAATGATTAATATTGCCGACCTACTCAAACAGCCCCGCCTCCCAGGAAACTACTTTGCTAGCGATGCCTACGTGCGAGGCGACCTCGAACTCGGCTTGCTCGAAAATCGCCGGGGCGGGAGGCTCCTAGCACTTCCAGAAACACTGATTCAAGCCATTTACATCGGCTTAGAACAAGAAACCGGTCAAGCTTCCCACCTAGTGCTATTCAACTGCGGCCGCTGGTGGGGCAAAAACTTCTACGTGCGTTTTTGCGAAGAAGTCAGCGAATACTACGGTCAGCCAGTTTCCGAAATGGAAATGGTAGAATTTATTCAGTGCCTACAACAGTGTTGGAAGACTCACGGATGGGGAACATTTGAACTTGACCCCAGCTATTCCTCACAGGGATTTTTAATAGTAAAAATTGCTAACTCTCTTTTTGCTAAAACAGCCCCTAAGTCGAAGCTACCAGCCTGTTTTCTAGAAGCAGGCATTTTAAGTTCGTTCTTTACTAAACTCACAGGTCGAGAACTCCACTGTCTACAAACATCCTGCGAATCCTTGGGTTCTGACTGTAACCGCTTTATTTTAGGGCTACGCGATCGCCTCCAACCAGCAGATTCTATGGTCGAAGAAGGACAAGAACACGAAACCATTATCAGTCAACTTTGTCAAAAAAACTGACTTGTTTGATAGCTATTAGTTTCTTGCTAATAGCTGTCATGTCGATCGATTTAATTGAAGCGCTTTCATCGCTCGTATCGGCGGAACGGGGAGTTAAATTATCAAAACTTAAACAGTTTAAATAAGCAATATTTAAGCTAAAAAAAACACTTATTTAGTCCTGGACGCACGCTTTTACCTAATTATGTCATTCTGAGGGTCGCGAAGCATCTCAAACCCTTTCCACACCGTTACAATGCGTAAGTCCTGTTATTGTCAAGACCAACTCAACAATTCACAACTCATAATTCCCCAAATAACTCATAACTTTTAAAACTACCAACAACCCCAAACTTTAGTTTCAAACTCAATGGATGCCAATGAACTCCTAAATCGATATGCAGCCGGCGAAAGAGATTTTAGACAAGCCAACCTGCGCGGTATCGTCCTGAGTACGCTCGACTTATACAGATCCAGCGATGCCCCGACTCTAATTTTGTCAAACCTGAACGAACACCAGATTCGACCCTACTTAATCGGTGCTAACTTCAGCGGAGCCGACCTCATAGGAGCTCATCTCGGTCGGGCCAACCTCAGCAAAGCCGACTTCAGCGGAGCCAATCTCACGGGCGCTAACCTGTTCGCAGCAAGTCTCAGTGGCGCCAATCTCACCGGCGCAAACCTCACCGACGCCAATCTGTCAGGAGCTCACCTGAATTGGGCTAACCTGAGGGTCGCAATTCTCGCCAACGCCAATCTCACAGGTGCAGACATCAGCGCGGCCAACCTCAGCAATGCCGTTCTCAGCCATGCCAATCTCCAAAAAGCCTATCTGATTAAAGCCAACCTCAAAGAGGCAAACCTTAAAGATGCAGACTTAACTCTAGCTAGTCTCAAAGAAGCAGACTTGAGTGAAGCAGACCTCACCGGAGCAGAATTGTCCAAAGTCAACCTAGCCGGAGCGAATTTGACCCGCGCTAAGTTAACCAAAGCCAACCTATTAAAAGCTAATCTCCGGCGAGCCAACCTCACGGAAGCCTATTTAAATTATGCGTGTTTGGGCGAATCAGACCTCACTGAAGCTTGCTTGAACAGAGCCAATTTGACCAAGGCAGATTTGAGTAAGACCTATCTCAGAAAGATCACTTTGAATGGCAGCCACTTAAGCGGTGTCAACTTCAATGGAGCCGACCTCAGCGGTGTAGACTTGAGCCGGAAACTTTTAACCGGAATCAATTTGGCAGAAGCATTATTAAACGAAGCCAACTTCAGCGGTGCTTATCTCATGGAAGCTAACCTGAGTGGAGCTAACCTCACCAATGCTAACTTTAGTAATGCCTACTTGATCAATGCCAACCTTTCTGATGCTTGCCTCGATCATGTTGACTTGAGCCAAGCTAATTTGACTAAGGCGGACTTGCGAAAAGCTGATTTGACAGGAGCAAACCTCCGAGGAGCCATTCTCGCCGGGGCAGATTTGAGAGGAGTAAAACTGATGGCAACAATTCTCCCCAATGGTAAAACTTACCACTAAATTAAGTAGCTGTTTTGGATTGATTATTTGCCCAATAAAGTGCGGTCCATCTCCAGAATCGGCAAAAATAGGCTGGCTTCTTCAGCAGTGAGATATTGTTTGATCACCTTTTGCATGACATCGTAAGTCACGGCTGAAATATGTTTAACTTGAACAGCGCCCAAAATAGTTTGTAACCACAGTAAAAGCCGATCGCGCAACCGTTCAGTATCATTCATTAACAGTGCAGCAGTCGAGTGCCTCAACACCTGCACAGTATCTCCGCGAAACTTGGCAGTCACGTCTTGAGACCCCCGCCGAAATAAACTGGGGTCTAGAGACTGCATTTGCGCTTCCACTTGGCTAAGAATTTCTTTTTCAGAGGCTTGAATTTTTTTATACGCACTCATCCTGTGGTTCAAAGACTGAAAGTAGTCTTTCAAAAATTGGAGTTCGACCGCAGAGGCATAGCGTCCATCTGCTTCCATGCTTAAACGCGCAAGTTGACTCAACATATTAGTTTTCTCTTTCGGGCAACAATCTATTTAATTACAAGATATCAAGTTTTAACTTGACCCGCCCATTCCTCCCTAACTAGATCCGTTACTCACTCCGATTCAGTGTCGGTAGTTCACGCTTCTCTGGTGCGAACTAAATACTGTCCTACTTGCAAGCGGGTTTCATTAAGCTGAGTGACGATCGAGCGAGTGATCAACTTTCCCGATTCTACAACTACTTGACCCGTAATTGGATGTAGCAAATCTTGCTGAGCTCGGCGACCGATCAGAGCTTCCACATTTTCAATAGCATTGATGTACATCCCCGCAGGTATCTGCACAACCACGCCTTCGCCTATAATTTCAGCCTGACAAGCCAGCCGCGAATTGGCTTTAGCCGTAGTAATGACCTCCAGCGTCCTCCTCTCCCGACGGTTCATCCCAGACAAGCCTGCCATGCCTTCTTTAATGTAGACGTGGCAAGTAGCGCACATCCCCCGGCCCCCGCATTCCTTGAGAACGTCTAAGTCTTTGGAAATTAAGGCAGACAGGATATTCGATCGCGTTTCGACTGCCATTTCTTCGGCAATTGGGTCTAATTTAATAATTTTGACCATATTGATTTTTCATCCTGTCAAGTTGAGTGTTTATTGACATCCTCCCCGGCGTGAACGCGCGGGGATTCCAAGAATCACTTCTTAGTTTTCCTCTTTCCCCGACTCGGCTTACTTGAAGGAGTTTCCTCACCCAAATAGAGGTCGATGTCTCCCGAGGCGTTTAACGTTCCCGTGTGCCCCACGGTACGAATTGCTAATTCAAGTATGTTGATAGCTGCGTTCCAGTCTCGGTCTAATACAAACCCACAATGATGACATTTATGAGTTCTTTGACTCAACGATTTATGGACAACTTCCCCGCAATTAGAGCAATTCTGGCTAGTATAGTGTGGCGGTACAGCTACTGTTGCCACCCCAAACACCAGGCCAAAATACTCTACCCATTGACGGAAAGCCGACCATGCAGCATCATTTATAGACTTAGCCAATTTTCGGTTTCTCACCATATTTCGCACCTGCAAATCCTCGTAGGCTACCAAGTCGTTAGACTGGACTACGCACCTTGCCAATTTCACGGCAAAGTCTTGACGCTGCCTACTTACTTTCAGGTGTTTGCGACTGAGGCGATTTCTCGCTTTGACTCGATTTTGAGAACCTTTCTTGGTTCGAGAAAGTTTACGGGACAATCGCTTGAGAACTTTTTCGGACTTTCTGAGATGTCGTGGGTTTTCAACAGTTTGCCCGTTATAATCGGTGTAGAAGTGAGTCAACCCAACATCAAGCCCGATGGTTTTACCTGTTGGTTCCCATTTTTCAATTCGTTCAGCGTCGATACAAAACTGAGCGTAATACCCATCGGCACGACGGACAACGCGCACTCGTTTGAGCTGCTTCAAGGCGTAGAAATGCAAGTCACGAGTCCCCCACAACTTGAAACTTCCTGCTTCAAAGCCATCGGTGAATGCGATCGTTCTTCTGTCGGACGACAGCTTATAACCTGTGGTTTTGTATTCCACAGAACTGTGAGTTTGATGTTTCTTGAAACGTGGAAAACCTTTTTTCCCAGGCTTGCCCTTTTTACAGTTGTCGTAGAACCGAGAGATGGCAGACCAAGCTCGTTCGGCGGATGCTTGCCTTGCCATCGAGTTAAGATTGCCAGCCCAAGGGAATTTTTGGGCGAGAACGGCGCAATACGCACTCAGATCGGATCGTCCGATGCCTTGGTTGTCCATCCAGTATCTGATGCAACTATTGCGAACAAATCTGGCAGTACGAATGGCTGCATCGAGTCGATCGTACTGTTGTTTTGTTCCCTCAAGTTTTGCTTCAAATACCAACATCTTACGTTGTCGCTCTCGGCATAAATCATTGTACCGCAAAATCAAAAAGCCGTCCTATAAGGACGGGGCTTTAAACCCATTTTTCCGGTAAGTACGATCGAGATATTGAAAGCCAAAATAATTCTGGCTAACACTCAAAAACGTTAAGATGGCTTGACCGCATCGGCAGAGGATCTCTCTAACCCAGATTGCATAACCGCTCTCCGTTTTGGTAATCGCTGACTTTGAGCCCCTATTCCCCAGCTTAGCTGCGATCGCTAAAACTTTCTGGGCCTCTTTGAGATCCTTAAAAAAACTGTAATAGTTAGAAGCTTTATTAGCAAATATAAGTACCAGCCGCCACCAGCTATTTTGTAAGGGTTGAGTAAAGTTTTGTAATAATGGCGATCGACTAAAATAGCTGGTGGCGGCTGTTCTAGATCCGGCACCCGAATCCGGCAAGATTGATACTGCAGGCGAAACTCCAGGATTTTAGTAAGTGCGACTGTGCGATCGCTTTTAGTTGGCTGAGACTGAACCTGAGATAACATAGGCAGTACCTGGCGATCGATTCAAAATTTGAATTTTTGTCAGAATTCTTTACATATTTTAATACTAGCTCAAGCTTTTTCTATAATTAGACCGATGCAAAATTCTAAATACCGCATTTTAGGGCTAGTCGGACAAGGACAATTTGGTCGAGTCTATTGTGCCAGCGTTCGAGAAACTCCCGCCAAGGACTCCCGCCTCACCAGCCAACTGGTAGCTCTCAAAGAACTCAGCCATCAAAAAGCCCCAACTAGCGAATTCTTGCGAGAGCTGTGGTTCCTGATCACCTTACAGCACCCCAACATTGTCACCTGCCGAGCCCTAGAACATACAGCCACAGGCAGATATTTAGTTATGGACTACTGCGAGGGAGGAACCCTCCGCAACCTGCTCAAACAAGACCGCCCCTTAAGACTACTCGAAGGTTTGCAGCTAATCATGGGAGTGCTAGCAGGCTTAGACTACGCCCACCGCCGAGGCGTAGTTCACTGCGACATCAAACCAGAAAATATCCTCCTGACTTTAGGCTCCAAAGGTTGGTCGCCCCGGCTGTCAGACTTCGGCATCGCCCGCCGACTGCCAGAAATCGGTACCACTCGCCTCCACCAAGAAATTTCTCCCGACGCTACCGTAGGCTCCCCCGCTTACATGGCTCCAGAGCGGTTTTACGGCCTTTACTCTCCCATGTCAGATATATATGCAGTGGGAATTCTGTTGTTTGAGTTGCTAATGGGCTACCGGCCTTTTGGTGGAACACCCGGAGACTTGAGGTGGGCGCACCTGAATCAACGTTTGCAACTTCCTAATGCTATCCCGGAACCTTTGCAAGCAATAGTCAAAAAATCTTTGGAAAAGCTGCCAGCCCGCCGCTATCCTAGTGCTTCCCAAATGGCTCAAGCCCTGCGGCTGGTGATGTACGATCCTGCTGTCAGACAATTGGGAGACTGCTTTATTCCTTGGGAAAAGCCCGAAACCAGTGACGCCAAAAGTCTGAATTCGGAAACTGAGTCTGGGCCAGAAGTCGAAGACGAAAAAACATCTGATCCGCCTATCAATCTACTTCAGACTGTGGGTTACTCGCGATCGCAGCCAAAGCCACTGATACTTCCTGCACCGCTGACAATTTTAGTTGCTACTGAAACGTATCTTTACGCTGCTTTGGGTACAGAGGTAAAGGTGTGGTGTCAGCCGGGAAATCAGCTAGTTACAGGAGAAACCGAAACTTCTATATTAATGCCGGAAACTGTGCGGGGCATTTTGCCAACAACACACGGCTGCTGCGTTCTTTCTGGGCAAAAACTTTACTGGCTGAGCGATGGAGCTTGGGAGCCTCAGTGCTTGCTGGATATAGGTCCCGGCGAGCGGCCAGATGCTTGTAAAGCTGCTGTTGACTGTCACGGGCGCTGGTTGACAGTCGCTGTTCCAGGCGAACTGCGCTTTTATTCTTTAGCTGCAAACAGCACTCCGGGCGGGGAATCAGCCCTGAATCAGATCGCTACTGTGCCCCTACCAGAACACTATTTGCCAGAATTAATGTTTTTGGATCGGCGGCACGTCTTGGCAATTTGGCCCGACAACGAACAAAAACATCCCCAAACTACTTTCAGAGTTTACACTCGACGTGGCACGGCAGTTGGTGCTGTCCGGTTATCAGCGAGCGTCGGACAGGTGCTGCTGACCCCTGAACCGTATACATTATTGGGAATTCCCCAAGGTGGTAAAGCGGCTATGTTGTTAATGAAGTTGTGGCCGCTCAAGGTAGCGCGAATTCCCCTTGAAAGTTTCCCCGTGTCTGCTTGTGTTGCTAATTGGGGATGGGTGTTGGCAGATGTTGGGGGGCAGATGGTGGTGTTAAACACTCAAGGAATTCAAGTAGGGAGTTTTAGTGGGCCCGCTGCACCCAAGGCGATCGCCCCTTGGGGGAAGAAAGGTTTGGTGATTGGGGTTAATACCGAGGGAGGCAGCCACCTGCACTTTTTAGATGTAGATGTTGAGGAGACAAACCCGTGAGCGATCCTCAACGGCCGATCGCGGGCGCGCCAACGATCGGTGTTGCGGGGTTGCTATGAGTAAAGAGGGTGGTTGTGGGCGATCGATTCCTGGGAGTGCGATCGGGGTTAGAGCTCCAACGCATAGCTCAGGAGACGTGCCGACTGCTGGATTTTGAATCAGAGGAATTGTTAAGGGCGATCGGGCCAATGCCATACCCAAACCTCCCTCAGTCAAGTCCAGGGAATGCAGACACCACTTATATATATATGACTCATGCACCAATCAGCTTCTGTCATCCTGAACCCAGCCATACAACCTCACACTCTAACTTAGCCTTACCTCCACTCTAAGTAAGCCCCATCATCTGGAACCACTGAGACATTCTACCCATAGGCGGGAGCTTCAGAGCCCAAAAAGCCACATTGGGCCCCAAAAAAAGACCCCTTCCGGAAAAGAGGCATCAGGCAGGGGATGTCGGAGCCTGGTCTAAAAGCCGAAACCCTGACAGTGTATAGGTCATAAAAAAAGTCAAAAATAGTTTCACAAAACGCTTGACAACACCAGGCGAAGTAAGTATATTAATAAAGCGCCGGAAGAGAAGCGATTCACCGAAACGCGCGCTGAACCTAGAAAAAAGAATAGTTTGAAAGCTTAAAGCACTATTAACCTCGTCAAAAAATTAACAGATAGAGAGTGAAAGCGAGAGCTAAACTCAATATCGCAAACAACGAGAAAAATGTCAAGGTGAAATTAAGGGACTGAGACAGAAATGTCAAAGTCGCCGGAAAATAGCTTGACGAGCCGAAAAAAACCATCCAACACGGAGAGTTTGATCCTGGCTCAGGATGAACGCTGGCGGTCTGCTTAACACATGCAAGTCGAACGGAATCCGCAAGGATTTAGTGGCGGACGGGTGAGTAACGCGTGAGAATCTACCTTCAGGACGGAGACAACAGTTGGAAACGACTGCTAACCCCCGATGTACCGAAAGGGCAAATATTTATAGCCTGAAGAAGAGCTCGCGTCCGATTAGCTAGTTGGGGGGGTAAAGGCCCACCAAGGCGACGATCGGTAGCTGGTCTGAGAGGACGATCAGCCACACTGGGACTGAGACACGGCCCAGACTCCTACGGGAGGCAGCAGTGGGGAATTTTCCGCAATGGGCGAAAGCCTGACGGAGCAAGACCGCGTGGGGGAAGAAGGCTCTTGGGTTGTAAACTCCTTTTCTCTGGGAAGAACAAAATGACGGTACCAGAGGAATCAGCATCGGCTAACTCCGTGCCAGCAGCCGCGGTAAGACGGAGGATGCAAGCGTTATCCGGAATGATTGGGCGTAAAGCGTCCGCAGGTGGCAGTTCAAGTCTGCTGTCAAAGACCGGGGCTTAACCTCGGAAAGGCAGTGGAAACTGAACAGCTAGAGTATGGTAGGGGCAAAGGGAATTCCTGGTGTAGCGGTGAAATGCGTAGAGATCAGGAAGAACATCGGTGGCGAAGGCGCTTTGCTGGACCATAACTGACACTCAGGGACGAAAGCTAGGGGAGCGAATGGGATTAGATACCCCAGTAGTCCTAGCCGTAAACGATGGATACTAGGTGTTGTCTGTATCGACCCGGACAGTGCCGTAGCTAACGCGTTAAGTATCCCGCCTGGGGAGTACGCACGCAAGTGTGAAACTCAAAGGAATTGACGGGGGCCCGCACAAGCGGTGGAGTATGTGGTTTAATTCGATGCAACGCGAAGAACCTTACCAGGACTTGACATGTCGCGAATCTTCCTGAAAGGGAGGAGTGCCTTCGGGAGCGCGAACACAGGTGGTGCATGGCTGTCGTCAGCTCGTGTCGTGAGATGTTGGGTTAAGTCCCGCAACGAGCGCAACCCTCGTGTTTAGTTGCCATCATTCAGTTGGGCACTCTAAACAGACTGCCGGTGACAAACCGGAGGAAGGTGGGGATGACGTCAAGTCAGCATGCCCCTTACGTCCTGGGCTACACACGTACTACAATGGTAGGGACAGAGGGCAGCCAACTCGCGAGAGTGAGCTAATCCCGTAAACCCTGCCTCAGTTCAGATTGCAGGCTGCAACTCGCCTGCATGAAGGCGGAATCGCTAGTAATCGCAGGTCAGCATACTGCGGTGAATCCGTTCCCGGGCCTTGTACACACCGCCCGTCACACCATGGAAGTTGGCCACGCCCGAAGTCATTACTCTAACCTTTAGGGGGGGAGGATGCCGAAGGCAGGGCTGATGACTGGGGTGAAGTCGTAACAAGGTAGCCGTACCGGAAGGTGTGGCTGGATCACCTCCTTTTAGGGAGACCATCTGACAGCAGACCGAACCTAAATTATAGGTCAATGTCAGTCATCCCTGGTCGTTCGAGATAATAGAGTCAAAGCTTTCAAACTATTAACTGGTTCAGAACATGGGCTATTAGCTCAGTTGGTTAGAGCGCACCCCTGATAAGGGTGAGGTCCCTGGTTCAAATCCAGGATGGCCCACCTGGAAAAAAAGTAATGAAATTTAAGTCATGAGTCATGAAAGAGCGACGCTCGATTCAGAACTCAGGACTGAAAAAATCAAAGCTTGCTTAGTGGGGGTATAGCTCAGTTGGTAGAGCGCCTGCCTTGCACGCAGGAAGTCAGCGGTTCGAGTCCGCTTACCTCCACTCTCACTAGCCAGCGCCAAAAATCATCATCCACTCAGAATATAGAAATCAGCACCCTAATCGGCTCTTTGGGCTTGTGGGAATGCTGGAGTCTCGACTCTAGTCAGAACCTTGAAAACTGCATAGCAATTAAGTCATCAATCAGCAGGTAAGTCTTCCGAGTCATCGGAATATCTTACAAGCGACCATCTAAAAATCAAGTGGTCAAGTTACAAAGGGCTAACGGTGGATACCTAGGCACACAGAGGCGATGAAGGACGTGGCGACCGACGATAAGCTCCGGGGAGCTGGAAGCAAGCATTGATCCGGAGATGTCCGAATGGGGCAACCCAGTAAGTACCAACTGAATACATAGGTTGGTGCGGCGAACCCAGCGAATTGAAACATCTTAGTAGCTGGAGGAAGAGAAAGCAATAGCGATTTCCCTAGTAGTGGTGAGCGAACGGGAAACAGCCTAAACCAGAGGTTTTTACTTCTGGGGTCGTGGGACAGTCGAAAGCGAACCTTAAAGCTAGACAAAGCAGTTGAAAGCTGCACCAGAGAAGGTGAAAGTCCTGTAGTCGAAAGTAGAGAGGACGTGACTGTATCCCGAGTAGCACGGGGCCCGTGAAATCCCGTGTGAATCAGCGAGGACCATCTCGTAAGGCTAAATACTACTGTGTGACCGATAGTGAACCAGTACCGCGAGGGAAAGGTGAAAAGAACCCCGGAAGGGGAGTGAAATAGAACATGAAACCGTTAGCTTACAAGCAGTGGGAGGACGATTTAACGTCTGACCGCGTGCCTGTTGAAGCATGAGCCGGCGAGTTATAGGCAGTGGCGGGTTAAGACCCTATGGGTCGCAGCCAAAGCGAAAGCGAGTTTGACAAGAGCGTCCGTGTGAAAGCACAAGTCACTGTTTATAGACCCGAACCCGGGTGATCTAACCATGTCCAGGATGAAGCTTGGGTAACACCAAGTGGAGGTCCGAACCGACTGATGTTGAAAAATCAGCGGATGAGGTGTGGTTAGGGGTGAAATGCCAATCGAACCCGGAGCTAGCTGGTTCTCCCCGAAATGTGTTGAGGCACAGCGGTCGAGATTAAGTTGAGGGGTAAAGCACTGTTTCGGTGCGGGCTGCGAGAGCGGTACCAAATCGAGGCAAACTCTGAATACTCAACTGGTACTCGGCCAGTCAGACGGTGGGGGATAAGCTTCATCGTCAAGAGGGAAACAGCCCAGACCACCAGCTAAGGTCCCCAAATGACTGCTAAGTGATAAAGGAGGTGGGAGTGCAGTGACAACCAGGAGGTTTGCCTAGAAGCAGCCACCCTTAAAAGAGTGCGTAATAGCTCACTGGTCTAGCGCTCCTGCGCCGAAAATGAACGGGGCTAAGCAGTCTACCGAAGCTGTGGAATAAAT
>JAYFMW010000029.1:92500-160865 GCA_042408215.1 Microcoleus sp.
TACTCCTATTGTTTCGCCGATCGTTATTCCTCCCGTCGGAGTCGCCGCTATCCTAATTTTCTCGACGATGTTTCAAGAAGATTTGGGGATGGAATGGCTGATCGTGAGAACTTTACTGAGCATAATGGCGATCGATTTTTTAGCGATGCTCTTCGCCCACAAAATTATTAAAGTGCCGGGACTGATGCAAGTTCTGACGCTGGCTAATTTAGTGCTGACTTTTGTGCAGGTTGCTTTGGCGATACAAGTTATTTTGATTGTCTTGAAAAGTCTGGGAATTGTGCGATAAAAATACTTTGTTCTAATCGTGCTTCATGGCTCGATCGCCCAAATTATACGATCGCCCTGATGGATCGCGATCGCGCGTCTGTGTTTATTGGTTATGGTGGTTATGAGAATCCGCCGCCTGTTGTGGTTTACTGGTGGCATTAAATCACCTTTTTTCCCCATTACGACCCAAAAATTTAGCTGCTTTACGACCGAAAAACTTAGCCCCTGCTGATAAAATGGTTTGGTCTTGTTCCTGAGAATTGACATCTTCATGTTTGTTTACTTCTCTCAATTTACGACCCAAATATTTAGCTGCTTTACGACCGAGAAACTTAGCTCCTGCTGATAAAATGGTTTGGTCTTGTTCCTGAGAATTGTTTGGGTTTTTGAGATCTTGTTTGTCTCTCCCAAAACTAGCAATAAATTCAAAAGCTGGCATCAAGGCTACTAGCAATATTAGCACCACCAAAACTATCGGTATCAGCAATAATCCCAGCAATAGTACAGCACCCTTACCCTTGAGACTAACCAAGATGATGGTGATAATGTTCTCCCACCAAGAACAGCCCCAGCGTCCACAAAATTCTGCCAAAATTAGTTGCATTAGATTTTAACTCCTTAAACTGTATGTTCCTAACTTTTTTGTTCCAACCGTGCTTTGTGCTTTCCTCAAGAGAAGAGCCGATCGCACTTTTGGATCTAAATACAATCAGAGCGATCGCACTTTGGTATAAATAGCGATCGCCCTGGTAAATTTAGCTAAGTGTCAATCACTTTGGCTAAAGAAGGTGGTGCTGGTGGAGACTGAGAGGAGCGGGGAATATAGGTAGGTCTAGGACGACAAGCTTCTATAATTTCGTTCCGAAACTGGTTAACTTTATCATTTTTTGTACAAAACAGAATGAGATTACTACTACTCGTGTAAATGGCAATATAACGCTGTTTTACAACAAAAGCTAATACAATGAAGATAATACCAATGAAGAAGAAACCGAGGGTTAAAATTCCGAGTCCGAGCAGCCACCAAGTACAGCCTTCCCCAATTTCAACTGCTTTAACATTTTGAATGGGAATGACAATTTCTTTTATCTCTAAGCCAAAAAATGAAGTGAAATTTCCTTGTAAGGTGTCCCCAACTATTTTAATAGTTCCTGTACCGCTGGTTCGGACGGGAACTGCACCGACTAATTGACCGGGAATACCAGTGATTTGCGTAACTGATTTAGACTTCATGTCTTTGAGTGTTGTAGGAAAAAGTATTAGATTGGTGGGGATTATTTGTTTTAAATCTTGCTGGCACTTACCTCCTGGATTGAATGCGGTAAGGTGCACACTGCCCACCCTACATAATTATGTTTTGCGTCCCAGATTGAATTAGGCAATGGTGTAGAAGTAGGCTCGACCTTCTTTAGTTAGAATTGCTTGGCCTAATGCTACAAGTACCACTAATACTTCCTGAGCGTAGTAGTCAAGTTTATGACCATATTTATAGGGGAGATTAAAGTTTTTAGCGACGGGCTTGAGAACGGTAGAAGCATCTTCTGGTGTAACTTTACAACCCTTTAGTTGGTTGTATAGATACTCCACAGCTTTGTCAGGAATGTCGTAAGAGTAAGTTACTTGTTCTCTATTTTGATTGATTTGCTCTACTCGGTAAGAATCCTGTTGGTAGTAGACTCGGTGACTGTTACGCAGTTCGACTTGTCCGATAAACTTAATCAATGATTCCTCCTGGTTTAGTTGAGCGATCGCATTTTTATAACTTCGTTTTGTAGCGGTAAGGTGGCATTGCCCACCTAAAGATAGAGCTTGTGCGTAAATCCTGTTCGTATTTAGAAAGAGATGGTTTACGAAGCCTAATTCTACCTATCTATTAACAGCCAAACTCTTCGTCAAGTCTGCGTTTCATTTCCCCAGAGATAGGTAAATTCCGAATTTCTCCGCACAGACGCGATCTGGATTCTCCGTTTTGAAGGCGCTGTCTGTAAATCCCAATTAGCACTGCTTCAAGACCATACTTAGACAATGTTTCTGTAGCTAAACCGATGATTCCCAGCAGTGCAATTCCGCCTAACATACCTGCTGGACCACCCACAGCGGCGAGTGGGACACCTAACAATGCTAAAGCTGCTGTAATTGCAGCCCCACCTGTTAAGCCTGTAGTTGCCATTACAATTAGCAGAATGATTGCGGGTAATCCCAATGCAGCAGCTTTTCCAACCAATTTATCCATTTTGCGATACCTCACTTTTTCAATTAAAATGTCCATTCATGATCTGGATCGTCAAGGGCGGTTCTGACAGATGTCAAATTAGCAAGGTCTTTGAACGGACTAGACTTAGCTATTTCGGTAATTGAAGTCATGGCTAAAGCTAACTGGTTATTATCACCGATTGCTATTGCCTCATCGACCTTTTCAAACAGAAATTTAAAGTTCTTAGCACGTTCATCAAACGAGCCTTCAAGATACTCGATCAAAGCATCGCGTTTTGCTTGAATGTCGGCAATCGTTGCTTTTTCCCAAGCTTCGATGCCACGCCGTTTAGTCTGCTCTTGCTCTGCAACTATTTTGTATTCGGTGTAAGCTTCAACAACATCGCGGAAGCACTCAGCCGCGGAGCCGGGATTAAAGATTTCTACAGGAAATTTTTTAGCTATCATTTCTATTTTCCTGGTTAAGTAGTAAGGTGGGAAATGCCCACCTTACAAATAGATTTTCTGCGTAAGTCTTGAGACTACTTCGATCGTGATTTCTATTTCCCTGGTAAAATCCGATATTTCTCCAAAACCTTAACAGTACCGAGGTTAAGCTTACCGTCACTGTTTAAAACAGGGGTTTTCAACATTTCTACAAGTCCCTTCATCAGAAGTCCTACCTGTTGGAACTTCTGGGCATCTCTCTTAGCATCAAAAGGCTGAGATTCCAGTTGACTCAAACCTTGAACAGCACGATTGTTCGTAGATTCAAACACTTTTCTCAACTCAGTTATCCGCTGTCTTACCTGTTTGGCAAAGTCCTTAGCAAGTTTCATGTCTGCGATCGCCGCATTGACTTGAGCTTCATGCTTTCGCGCCTTTGTCATCGCTTTCTCGCCTTCACTAGCAGCAAAAAAGCCACCGATCGCCAAAGCTGGTAAAAGGGTGATACCACCAAGTACAAGAGTACCCAGAGCCATACCGCCGCCACCAGCCGCGATCGCTCCACCGCCAAACCATGCTAAAGTTGCATTCCAAGCAGCCGCTCCACTGAGAGTTGAGATAGCGGTTCCCGTGCTGGCTGCTCCTAGTGAAGTAACAGCACCAATAGCACCGCCGTAACCTGCTGCTGCTGCTCCTGCGGATTTAACGCCAGCCATGAAATACTCTTCTGCTCCTATCGCCGCAGCTTTGTACTCCTTCATCTGCTGAACTGAAAAATCCATCCCTTCTAAAAGCCGCTTTTCACTTTCAGAAGCCTTCCGACCACTATTTTCAAGGAAGGTAACAAAGCGCTTAATTGTGCTTCTTATGACATTCAGTTGCAGTTGGCCATACTCTTCTGCCAATTTGTTTGTGGCTGCTTCTTCTCTTTTCAAATCTTCAACCGCCAACTCGAATCGCTCTTGAGCTTCCTCGGCAAGTTCATTAGCTTTTTGACCTGGATAGAATGAAACCATAAAGTACCTCCGATTTATGGACTTTGACTAAAACGATTCCTAGATTCAGTGAGAAGCGATCGCAGGTTTAAACTTCCAACTATTAACCAGGGGAAAGTCAAAAAATTATGCAGACACGCACGGGAAAGTTTGCCATCTGCCAGAGTATCTGGCCCTCAACCGCCCCGATCGCCCCCGAACTCATTTAACTGAGGATTAGCCTAGCAGGTTTTCCAGCAACGGTCAAGTATATGAGTCAACAAATCTCATTTAAAAGAGAAAGTTGCCCAGAGGCATGGGTCGCTCAGCCACTTCAGCATTCTGATACAGCGAAGTCTAATACCCTCAAAGGCTTGACTAAAGGCTTAGCCCCACAAATATCCATTTTTGATGCCAACTCAGGAGTGAGGTAGCAGCTTTTTAATTGACGAGAGTCTAGCTATTCTGCTCTCCCTGTCGTAAGATAGATTTCTCTAATTTTCTCAGTAAAGTGAGACAAAGGCGGATACAATGGGAGAGTAAGCCGGAGTGTTTTCTGCGGGAGGGGCCGATCGCCCTCCTCATGCAGGGTCTCGCTTCCCCACGGCGCGAGGAGGGCGATCGCAAACCTCCTGTTCTACCAGCAAAATCTTATATAAAACGATGTTTTGTAGTAATCTAATAGCTGGTAAAAGTATAGTCATTTATTACAGTGCCATGGGAGGCGTTGAGTCCCTCCCCTTTCGCTTTCACTTCGAGCGGATTAACCCTTCTAAAGCTGAACTACGCAGCTCTCTATCAAGAGTGCTAAACGCCTTTGGGATTGCTTTTCTCAGAATGTTGTAAGAGCCGTTAACATCGGAATTAATTAATTGACCGACCGATGTCTTGTACAATCCTCTCTTGATTCGCTTACCACTAAATACGACACCATCAGCGCCAATATGCCCGTACACAGGAATCGGATCTAGATTCAGGAAGTTCGACTTCGAGGTGTAAGATTCTTCTTGCACGATCACCTTAATCCCAACTAATCGAGCTTTGTATTCCAACATTTCAATCAGTCGAGCATGAGGAATACTGATAAAGTTTTGATTGGTTGGCTTTCCTAAGTCAATCTCGCTTTTCCATTGTGCATTCTTACCAATTACTAACATCCCAATTTGTTGGGCGACAAAAATATCGACTATTAGCCGACTGGCATGATGCAAGTAATTATCTACTTTTTGGTTGCGACAGCGAGTTAAACGTTGAATGCGGGGTGAACTCTTGCGACTTCCTTTTAACTGAGATTGTAACTGTGCTTTACGTTTGTTGTAGAACTGATTAATTGATTTCAATGGTCGCCCGTTAATCAGCAGAGGGGTAAAACCCGGCTGATTTGAAGTTAACGCCACCAAATTATTCAGTCCTAAATCAATACTAGCTATAAATTTATCGTCGCTAAGGGTGGACTCCGGCTCATTATAAATTACCTCGATTACATAATAATCGCATTTTGGAACCAGTCTAACTTGGCAAATTCGCTCCGGTTTTACTTGGGTTTTGATTGAAATTTCTGTACCCGAAAGCTTGATAATTCCTTTCTTCAATTGCTTGCTACTAATCGCCTGAATCGTATAGACAAGAATATTTCGACCCTTGACTTTATCTTTATATTTCGGTAGTTTCGGGCGACCTGTAAATTTAGAGGAATCAACTTTGTAAGCTTTGACTGCTTCAAAAAACGATTGCCAATTCTTGTCCAATATCATCAAAATTTGTTGACTGACCTTAGCAGGCAAAGCCTTGTATGTTTGATGAAACTTCATTAAACGGTTCATTTCGTTGTAATTGATGTAACCCCATCCATAGACAAAACTCTGACGAATGACGTAATTAGCGGCATTGTAGAGATTCTTGGATTCAAAAGCTAATCCATCAATCAATGCGAAACGGTGTTCCGTAGATTTAATGATGTGCCTCTCTGTTAGTTGCATTGAGACTTTCCATTTTTTAACGAGTGCAACAATTTTTTCATTTAACTCTCCTGACTATATGATACTACCATTGTTTATTGATGCTTACAATCTTAATGAAGTTTTATGATACAATAGACATCGCAAGAATTGCAAGCTTTGAACAGGCAAGATGCCTGTTCCACAATAAATATGGTCGATGTCTAATGATTCCCCAAAACTTTTTAAGAAATCTAGCCACCAATTTAGGTATTTCCGACAACGAATTTGAGGCACTCTCCAGGGCGATTCAAGGCGAACCGATGGATGCGATCGCACAAGAACTCGGTGTCAGCAAAGAAGCGCTTCAGAAAAGACTCGGTGAGGTTTACAAAAAATTTCAGATTATGGGCCGAGGGCCCGGAAAGCTGGCTAGATTACAACAAATCCTCATTTCGCAGTATCAACAGCAAGTCGCTAATTTTACTAATAGTACAGCCAGCGATGGGATTTCTGTTAAAAATGACACGGCACACTCTAGCGTCAGTGCTGACACTACCCCGCCCCTGAGCGAAGTTATTTCTTCACAGACAGCGGCGAAAACACACCCCCGTATCGATTGGGGTGAAGCGCCCGATGTCCCTATTTTCTACGATCGCAGTGCTGAACTTGCCACTTTAAAGCAATGGATAGTCAACGATGGTTGTCGATTAGTTGCACTACTGGGAATGGGAGGAATTGGCAAAACCGCATTGGCTGTCACCGCAGTACAACAAATTCAGGGTGAGTTTGATTATTGCATTTGGCGATCGCTCAAAGAACGCCCGCCCATGTCAAATATCTTATTCGATTTAATTCAATCCTTGTCTCCCCAGCCAGAAACCCACTTACCAGAGAATACGGAAAAGAGAATCTCTTTATTGCTCAAATACCTACGTTCCTCACGGTGTTTGTTAGTATTGGATGAACTCGATCGCATCCTCCTTCAGGGCGATCGCTATCAACCAGGATACGAAAATTATGCAGACTTATTCCAGCGAATAGTAACATCACGCCATCAAAGTTGCTTGCTACTCACCAGTTGGCATCAACCCCTAGAACTTAATTCGCTTGTAGAACACCGTTCACATATTAAAGTATTACAACTAAATGGCTTAGACGAGCAAAGCGCCCAAAAAATTATCTATTCAGCCAAAAGGTTTTCTAGCAGTACCGAAAACAAGTCATTTTCCGAAATGAGCCAATTATATAGTGGCAATCCCTTACTTTTAAACACAGTCACCGCTAACTTTGCTGACTTATTTTCAGGGAATCTCACCCAATTTATCCAGCAGACCACCTTAGTTATACAGCAGATTCTGCGAGATTTTTTGCAAAAATCCAGCGCCGATTTATCAGATACAGAAATTTACCTGCTCTGTTGCTTAGCCTTGAGAACTAAACCAGTCAGCACCAATGATTTGAAATCAAATCTAGCCGTTGCTGGAGAAATATCTGACTTGCAATCGGTTTTAGAATCGCTCATCAAACAAGCACTTTTAGTGAAAATTATTGAAGCCGGAGCAGCTACTTTTACCCTGAATCCAGAAATAAAAAAACACATAATTCATCAATTGATTGCCAAATACCTCAATCAACTGGGTCATAAAAAGTATTTATCAGGAGAGTTCCAAACTGCCAAAGCTTACTTAACCCAAGCCATCAGATTTAATCCTGACTTAGCCGCATCTCACTATAACTTAGGAGCTACTTACGAACAGTTGCAAGATTTATCTGCGGCACGAAGCCACTATCAAATCGCCGCCGGATTTAACAACCGAGGGGCTTATGCAGCTATTAGTAATTTAGCACGTTTGGAAATTATATCGGGAAATGTGGAGGCAGCAATTAACCCGATCTTGCCGATTTTAGAGAAAGTCAAAGACCATCTGGTTCTAGCGGCTTTGCACAAAAACCTGGGGTGGGCTTACTTCCTGGAAAATCGCTATAACGATGCTGAGTTACAGCTTTTAAAATCCATCGAACTCAATCATCTTCACCCACCGACTTATTATATTTTGGCACAAGTGAAAGAGGCTCAAGGCAAGATCCAAGAAGCATTAGTTGATTACGATCGTTTTTTGAAGTGCGATCGCGGCGATCGCAAACCTCAAGGAACGCATTGGAGACTGCCAGAATTAGATGTTTGGAAAATCACAGCACGCCAGCGCTTGAATTATCCCCATAATTCGCAGTTACCCCCTCTATGATTCGGCGGTTGAAACCGCTACTACACAAACGAAGTCCGCCTCCGCGGACTAAGAAATAAACGGGGTTTTTAACCCGGATTTGGTATAAATCCTAAGATTTAGAGATGACTAGCGAAGGTTAGGTGGAACAATAGGATCGTCATCTTCATCCTCACCTTTTTTGGTTTGAGGCTGAAAAATCTCTCCTAGCGAGGGATAGGATATGAGTCGATCAAATGCTGTCATTGCTCGTTTCTCCGTTAAGGTGGATCGGGAATTTTGGGAGAAGCGAGTTGGCCAACTGCGCTTTTCTATTAACCAGGGCCAAGTCGAAAAATTATGCAGGTTTTTGGGGGAAAATGAAAAAATTTTTGGTGAGAAAGCCGGTTTCTCACCAAAATAGTGCGTTATATCAAATCCGTTAGCATCGGAATGATATAAGGAGGACACGGCAATGCCGTGTCCCTACAATTGATGGCGGTAGGGAAACGGCACTGCCGTGTCCTCTACAATTGATGGCGGTAGGGAAACGGCACTGCCGTGTCCTCTACAATTGATCGCGGTAGGGAAACGGCACTGCCGTGTCCTCTACAATTGATCGCGGTAGGGAAACGGCACTGCCGTGTCCTCTATATCATTCCGGCGCAGCCGGAATTGATATTACAGCCCGCCGAAATGGTAAAAAACCCGGTTTCTTCCTAGACGCAGGGGTGGTCAGAAACCAATACGGTTCAGATAAGACCGATCCCCCCTAGCCAAGAGGGCGGGCACGGGGGCACCGCCCCTACAAAGGGGGGAACAAGAAGTTGCTGCGAAGTCCCCCTTCTTAAGGGGGATTTAGGGGGATCTCCGGGGAATTAACAGTGTTAACCCAAGCGTATTGGGTCAGAAACCGGGTTTTTCACGAACAGTCCAGGAATGCTTGAGTTACCGCAAGCCGGAACAGGTGAAAGCGGCCCAGTCGGAGGGGTGAGAGAAGGGAAGAGGTTTCTCGATCGCACTTTTGAATTGGTTCTTGGTGCTCCGAAGACGTTCTGCTACCTTTGTGTGTTGCTTGTATTGGTCATACCAGTTGATATAAGTTTCACTTCCTTTGACTTCGCGATCGCGAGACTCTTTAGCTGCTTTTTTTGCTTTTTCGGCGGCCCTAAATTTACTCTCAAGTAATGGTATTAGCTGCTGCTGGTATTCACTGAGTGCTTGACCGCTGAGCGATCGCAACTTATCTTGGGCTTGTTGCAGAGAGACAATGCGACTTTTTCCTTGCTGTCGGTATTGGTGGTAAAAAATAGAAAATAGTGCGGTTGCTAAATCGTCAACAGCCCAAAGAGTAGCGATAACACTTCTCGCACCAGCACATAAGAAACCAGTGGAAAGAGTCAGAACATCATCTGTTATTTGAGTTACACCAAGATTTGTTTCACAACAAGAAAGGAAAACATCCTCCAAGTTAGGAAACCTCCAGGCCGGAGTTAGTAATTGCCCTAAAGTAATTGTTCCATCACCTAACAATAGCTTTGATTCTAAAGGATTATCTAAGCGAGATTGGGCATGATGACTAGAATGAAGACCGGAAACTTGCTCTACCAAGCGCCGATAATTACTAACAGTTGCTTGAGAGCGACCGCGCAGCCGTCGTTCTTCTGGAATGCTATATATTTGAGCGAGTTGAGAACATTCAAAACTCACACAAGGTAGGTCTTCAGTTGCATCTTCCACCGTTCCGTACCTCATTTGAACTTTGGTTTGAGGGCGTTTATGACAAAATTCTAAAACTTGGCAACTGGGAGCATAGCGTAGGAGAAATCTATCTCCGAGGTATTGGTCATTATCAATAGGTAAAGCGCTAAAGGGAATTGAATGTAGGTAAAGATGAGGTACTACAATCAGTTCTTCAATACCGCTGAGGTGGTGTTCAATTAGTTGTTTCAGATCGAGAGAATTTGCTAATTGAGATAGAGTCGATCGCAGAGAGTTTTGCCATTCCGCTTTATTCTGCACGTAGGGAAGTAACCAGCGCTCAAAAATCCAAGTTTGCAACCCTTTGTCTTGCTCTAAACAAGTATGACAAGTAATTCGATCGCGTTTGATGACAAAGATGTGAGTATTTTGGTAAGTTGTGTAAAAACTCAGGATGGCTGTTGTTTGATGCTCGATCAATTGCTGAATATGAGCTAAATTAGGGGCTGCGACTTTCATTTCTCCGGCCAATACGGGATCTAAGCGCCTGAGTTGTTCCCAAACTTGTTGTTTCTGAGCTTCTAATTGAGCGATCGATTCATTAATAGCAGCCAGAGCCGCACGGGAACGGACGCTGAGTTTCACAGTTTTGAATTCTTGCTCAATCTTAGATAGCTGAGGATAGCGGTAAGAGTCTATTTGTTGTTGCAAACTGTCATACTGCTGCAAATATGTTTGAATTTCGGGAGAAATTGATTCACCTTGATAAAGGTCATTGCTTGCGATTAAATCTACGAGGCGTTGGGAGCGCGATCGCTCTACATATTCAATGGCTTTATCTAACTGTTTATTGTTGACGCAAGCCTGTATTGTATTAGCGTATACCCGAAAAGACGATTCTAAAATTTCCTGCCGCCGCTGTTCGCTACTGCTCCAAGAACGGCTAGTTTCTACTGCTTCAATAGCTTGATTGTAACTTTCAATAGCTTTATCCCACTTTTGAGTTGTAAAAGCAATATTTCCGAGGCTTCTTCCTACTCGCAAACAATCGCGGGGAAAGGCTGCGGGAGTGTAAATTTCCAAAGCTAAATTAAAATGAGCAATAGCTTTTTCAGTTTCTCCTAGCTTTTCATAAGCCGCTCCCAAATTGGTCACAGTCATGGCCCAATCTTCCGGTAAGGCTTCGCGAGTATTTACTTGTAAAGCTTTTTGATAGCAATCGATGGCTATTTTCAAGTTTTCTTCCCGCACTCCCTTGACTAGACATCTCCTAAAAAGCTTGTCAATAACAGGCAGGATGCCTGTTCCACAATAATTATGGGAGATGTCTACTCGATGTGCATAAGCATTTCCCAAATTTACTTGTGCGTTAGCCCAATAATAAGGGTCTAATTCTTGACTGTAGACTTGCAAAGTTGCTTCACAAGAGCGAATAGCTTGCTCTAAGTTCTCGGCTCGATCTCCCGCAGTTATTTGCAGATAAGCATGGCTCAAATTTTGTTGGATTTTAGCCCAATTTAAAGGATGTGCTTCACGGGTGTAGACTAATAATGCTGCTTGATAGCACTGAATTCCCAGTTCTATATTGGTGGCTGTATCGCCCAGAATTCTGTTACAATAAGCATTGCCTAAATTCATTTGTGTATCTGCCCAAGACTGAGGTGTTCCCTCACGAGAATAAACTTGCAATGCACCTTGGTAGCAAGTAATTGCTTGCTCAATATTTTCTGCTCGATCGCCCCGAATTCTGTCAAGATAAGTATTTGCCAGATTATTTTGAGTTTGCGCCCACAGTTGAGGCAATGCTTGATGAGTCCGAACTTGTAAAACAGCTTGGTAGTGTTGAATTGCCTGTTCCAAATTGTCCGCACGATCGCCTATAATGCGTCTTAGGTAAGCACTACCTAAATTATCTTGAGTTTGGGCCCAGTCGATCGGTAATGCTGAAACAGTCCTGATTTCTAAAGCTGCTTTGTAGCAGTGAATCGCTTGCTCTAAATTGTCAGCTTTCTCTCCCTTAATTCGTTGACTGTAAGCAACACCTAAATTGTTGTGAATACCCGCCCATAGCGACGGAGATTCCTGTTTGGTTAAAACTTGTAGAGATGCTTCATAGCAAGTAATAGCTAACTCTATGTTGTGAGCCTGTTTACCCTGAATTCTCCGAAAGTAAGCAGCCCCTAAATTCACTTGAGTATTGGCCCATTTATAGGGGAAAGCTTCGCGGGTATTTAGTTGTAAAATAGATTGTAAAATAGCAATCGATTGTTCTAGATTGTCTGCGGGTTCTCCCAGGCTTCGCTCTTGATAGGCGATCGCTAAATTACCAGATACTCTCGCCCACTGTTCGGGAAAAGCCTCATAAGTAAAGATTTGCAGTGCTGCTCGATAACATTGAATTGCTTGCTCTATGTTGTCAGAGACATTGCCGTAAATTCGCTCTTTATAAGCAAGACCCAGATTATTTTGTAGGTGCGCCCGCATTAGCTGATTTTCAGGCTGGCTTAAAATTGGTAAGGCTGCTTCGTAACCGGCGATCGCAATTTCTAAATTATTCGCCTTGGAGCCTTGAGGGAATTTTTGAATTGCTTCGGATATTAGAGGAAGAATTGCTGCTAATGTTAAACACTGTTGAAATTCATATTCCTCATAAAACTGATTGACTTTAATTCGCAAATAGAGAGCAAATTCTTCATTTAATAGCTCTATATTTTCTAGAAATAAGGGGTAAAACAGCTTATCATTTCCTTCACTTTTTGCCGCTACCAGCAGCAACTTCATTAGAAAATCGAAATAAGCTTGTTGTCGCTGTTCATCATTTTTTTTAGCGCTCATCGCCGATCGCCTCTATTTCAAATTGCCTGCTTTCTAGTATTCTCAATTAACCTGTAGGGGCGGGTTCGCCAACCATCTCAAAGCTTGCAGATAAGTTAAATAAACCCGCCCTCCCCCACTTGTAATATCTCGATCGGGGCGGGTTTATGAGATTTATTATTTGTATTTGAGACTGTTGGCGAACCCGCCCCTTGTATCTTAAAAGAGTGAGTCAGTCGATCGCCACGTCATTGATTCGATCATACCGACAATCAGGCGATCGTACCGACAATCAGGCGATCGAGCCGACAATCAGGCGATCGAGCCGACAATCAGGCGATCGAGCCGACAATCAGGCGATCGTACCGACAATCAGGCGATCGAGCCGACAATCAGGCGATCGAGCCGACAATCAGTCGATCAAGCCGACAATCAGTCGATCAAGCCGACAATCAGTCGATCAAGCCGACAATCAGTCGATCAAGCCGACAATCAGTCGATCGTACCTTCTTCTTGGTAAATCTAAAGAAACAACAAAAGTTTCTAACTAAGGTGCGAGTTTCAGTAGAAAGTGTTCTTTAAGGACATCAGAAATCGGTGAAGTTGGCCCGCCCCTTAGACTAAACAAGTCTGTTGTGTAGATAAGCTCCCATTACTGATGACAGGCGCACATAAAACTGGACAGTATCTTAGGCTCTCGACATCGTTGGGAAAGCCTGCATTAACAAGGTTAGTCTTCAATTGCCTGTCGGTTCTTTCATAAATCGGAGTAGATCAGGAGCAAACAATGACATCAACAGTCTTAGGTATAGACATCAGTAAAAGAGACTTTCATGTCTCATTACTGAAAGAAGGTCGTGCAACTAAACCCAGAAAGTTTACGAACAATATTCCAGGGTTTGAGAGTTTACATAACTGGCTTCAACAACAAAGTGTAGTCGAACTCCATGTTTGCATGGAAGCTACTAGCATTTACGGAGAATCCTTAGCCGAATTCCTTTATGGAGCTGGCTTTCAGGTAAGTATAGTCAATCCAGCTCGTATTAAAGGGTTTGCCAAAAGCGAACTTTTGAGAACTAAAACTGACTCGGTAGATGCGGCACTAATTGCTCGTTTTTGTGCAGCGATGAAACCGTCTCTATGGACACCAACCGCGCCGGAAGTCAAAGAATTACAAGCCCTGTTGCGACGGCTCGAATCAGTCACAGAAATGGCAACTCAAGAACACAACCGTCTGGAAACAGCTACACCAACTGTTGCTGAGCTTACCTTGGCACATTTGGAGTACCTAAAGGAGCAACAAAAACTGATCAAAAAACTGATTAGCGACCATTTTGACCAACACCCACATTTAAAACAACAGCGTGATCTCTTGACCTCAATTCCCGGAATTGGTGAACAGACAGCATCCGTATTATTAGCTGAAATTCGTGATGTTTCCGATTACAACAATGCCCGTCAATTAGCCGCTTATGCAGGTTTAACACCCTGTGAACGCAGTTCTGGGACTTCGGTTAAAGGCAAAACTCGTTTGTCTTGCACTGGCAATGTCCGACTCCGAAAGGCGTTGTATTTGCCTGCGGTAGTGGCGATGCGTCACAATCCGTTACTCAAGGCTATGAGTGACCGATTATTGGGTCGTGGGAAGGTCAAAATGCAGGTAATTGGTGCTTTGATGCGGAAATTGGTGCATTTGGCTTTTGGGATTTTAAAGTCCCAAAAGCCTTTCGATCCTAATTATTTACTTGCTACCCCTTGACAGATCAAGACAGTATCTACAGGATGGGTGACAATGATGTTGTCATTCGCTAATTCTGATTCTTCCGGGCTACCTCGCTGTGGTGGGGGCGGGTTTATTTAACCTGTCTGCAAGCTTTAAAGCTATTGGTGAACCCGCCCCTACAGGATGGGTGACAATGATGCCGTCAGGTGAATTCTACCCCTTTTATGGGGTGTTCGCTAATTCTAATTCCTCTTCCGATTCATCCCGGACTCTGAAGTAGTAAAAGAGATTCGCAACAGCCAAATCCGAGGCTTTCTTCAAGTTGGACAATACTAAACTTTTATGACCCGCTACTTCCCCTTGCTTAATGATATAATCTTCATAATTTTTACGTTGCTGCCGATCGAGCATTAATTCCAGTTGAGTGCGAAGCGCATAAAAATGAGACTTGGGCCGCAAATTTTCATAAAATAACTGTTCGTCTGGTATTGCTAAAGCTGTTGTGGCTGATTTTTTATCCCCAATAACAGCTAAGTGGGATTCACTAAAATCAGCACTTTGTAACTGTTTTAATTCACTTGGCGGCAAAGCTTTCATCCAGTCAATCTGATTTTGCCAAATGTCTAATGCGGCTAAATCGTGATTGTGAATCCGTGTGATTTCTGGGAAGATAAAATCTAATTCGTCGTCAGAGTCGCAGCCGGCAATTACTGTTAAGCCATCTTGACGGATTTGTTGTTGAAGTTGAGAAATGCGATCGCCCGCAGCACCAAATTCATTCTGCACCTGATACGTGCCGATAATACTTTGCTCGATCGCCCAACTGCACTCTAACCGTCGCAACTGTCCCGCCGCACAAGTTTCTGACAACAAATGCGGGTTTCTGTATGTTGCTAAAGCCTCAAACAACTTCCCCCGCACTTCAACAATCTCCGCGTTTCTGAGGTCAATACTTAACCGCAAAGCCGATCCCATTTGTTTAATTGCTCCATTAAATGTCTCGTAAGCCTCCCCTAAAACTAGGCGATGGTGGTCAAATTTTATATCTGCAACCGCTTCGGCAATTAATTTTTTAATTGCCGCGATTTCCCCTTTCACAACTTTTTCTAAGATGATGAATCCTTTTTCTACTTTAACGTCTAGCCTCTCTACCGCTTTTTTTAGTTTCAATGTCTGGTGCAAATTCACCGCTGACAAGGCTACCCCGGCGAAAGTTCCGACACCAATGACGGCTGTTGTCGCTTGCAGCACCCCCATACTGGCTTGGACGGCTTGAAAGCCCATGTGAATTTGCTGCCTCTGCACCTCCAAATCAGCTTCGACGGCTTTAAAGCCCTTGTGCGTTTGGTGCATCTGGAAGCCGCCCAGGATAAGCTGCATGGGCAATACTAAGGGGGAGAGAGGGCCACTATTGAGGGCCACACCCATAGCATCAACCAGAAATTGGCTATTATTGACGATCGCGCCAACAGCATGAGCTACAAACTGGCTATTATTGACGGCCGCACCCACAGCATGGGCCGCAAACTGTCCCGTCGCTGCATCTCTCACCATGCTGAGCGGCACTCCAGCGGAGTTAAACACTTGTATGTACTTACCAGCCTCTATTCCAGCCTGTATCGCTGCGGAAAATACAAAGTTCGTCATCAATTTTTATCCAGGTAGCATTCGAGAGAATAACTCATCTATTATAGTAATGTAAACGAAAAAATATCTGTAGCGCTGCAAATGGATACTTCAGTAATTAGTCCCCAAACAGTTGAGCTGATTTCGCGACTGACTGGGCAAAAACTTCACCAACAGGATGTCACTCCCCCTGTACTCTTTTTGGCGGCGCTGATAACGGTGTTGCTGGGAGTCATCCATGCCGACGGTACGCTTAGCGCTGAGGAAACGCAGCAACTGCGAAATTTGATGGAACTTATCCCCGCTAACCACAGTTTGCGCCAATTGATAATGCCCATAGTTGATGGCGTGGAAGAACAGCAAATTTACAAAAAAATCCAGGTGTTGCTAGCGATGACAGCGTGTTTTTCTGAGGAGGAAAAACTGCTACTAATTAGTTTTGGATATCAGATGTCAGCAGCAGATGGAACAATAGACGATCGCGAAACAGGATATTTGACACTTATCGGTAACAGACTGGAAATTGATTCCCGATACTTGGCAGTTTTGTCAGCGAGTTTTAATAATCAAACAATCAGCGATACAGCAGCTTTAGCAGAAGTCCACTCGTTACTCGATCCAGCACAATTTCAATCTCTCGATTCTTTGTTTGTCCGTGCTGCTAGTCACATTATTGAAGATTTACCGGCTAAACCGCAATATAAAAAAAGTCAACTGGATTCAGTTCAGATTATTGAAGATTTACCAGCAAAACTCAAACAGGAAATAAATCAACTGAATTCAGTTCAGATTATTGCAGATTTACCAACAGAACCTAAACAGCCAAACAATCAAAATCATTCCGTATCCTCATATCAGGAGTTGGAAAAATTTCAAAAGTATCGTCAAGAACTGAACGCTGTTTGTAGCAGACTATATTTAACTCTGCGAGATGGAAGCGATCGCAACGTGCTATCTCCTAGTTTAACAGCAGAAGTAGAAAAAGAATCTTGCAAATTGCAATCTCAGCGGTTTCGCGTTGTTGTCGTCGGGGACTTTAGTAGAGGCAAATCAACCTTACTAAATGCTTTGGTGGGCGAGAAAATTCAACCAGTGCGGGCTACTCCCTGTAGCGGTACGGTGACTATTTTGAAATATGGATCGAAGCGGCGGGTTATTTGTCACTACAAAAATGGATGTAAGGAAGAGATTTCGCCGGAAGAATATCAAAAGAAAGCTTCTATTTCTAGAAATGCAGCTTCTGGTTCTATTGCAGATGAAAAAGCCACATCAGAAATCGCAGAAATCGTTTTTGAGCATCCCGAATTAGAGTTGTGCAGCAATGGCGTAGAAATTATTGATACTCCCGGATTAAACGAACAAGCGGAACGCACATTGGCGACTCAGCAAGTTTTGCAAACGGCTGATGCAGTTATTTTTTTGACTCAGGCTACCACTGCTTTAACACAGACAGAACAAGAACTGCTTTTGTACTTAAAAAAAGAATTGAATTATGGTGAAGAGAATGAAGGTGCAAGAAACATTTTTATTGCAGTGAGTTTTTTCGATTGGCTGGAGAGTGAAGAGGATCGCCAGGATGTAAAAAAAAGGGTAGAAAGAATTGTTTATGGGGAAAAACCAATTATTGCTGGTAAAAACCGGATTCATTTTATTTCGGCCAAATCAGCACTTAATGCTATTTTGAATGGGACGGAAAATGAGTATGTGAGATCTTTTCAGAATTTTACCAAATCTCTCGAACAGTTTTTGATAGAAAAACGGGGCGCGATCGCACTTCAGGAATCTGCCGCAGGACTTAAGCAAATCATTGATACTGGTTGTGAGGAATTGAATCAATACCAGAAAATGTTAGATGGTAAATTGACCCTTCCCGAAGCAGATAAACAGAAAATATTTGAACAAATAGCGGAAGTAAGCGGCCGCGATGTAACAATTAGACTCTTAGCAAAAAAACTGAGGGAGGAATGTTTAGAAGAAATTCGTGAATCTTGGAATGAATGCAAGAAAGGATTGCGAGAACGGATTATTTCACAAAGTGCTAACTGGACTTCTGAACATTCGCACCTTTGGAGTCAAGATAAGCTAACTCGAGATTATGCTAATCAATTTGTTCGAGACTTAACACAAGATATTGATAACTGGGCTAATCAAAAACTCTGGTCAATTGTCAAAAAATATATACAATTTTTAGATGGCAAAATTAGTGAAAATATGGAACCGATTCGTGAAGAATTTGAACTTTTTGATAAGCGACTTAACACTAACCTTTTTATTCAATTCAATAACTTCGCAACAGCAGGTAAGCTGGGTGAATTTAGCAGCATTGGAAGCAGAATAGCTGCATCAATTAGCAATATAGGCGTAGATGTAGGCGGATTCATGGGCAGCACTTTGGGAATTGGTGCAGCAGTCGGTGCTGCGTTGTTTTATTTGACTGGAGTTGGTACTATTGCAGTTATTTTGGGTGCCTTAGTTGCGGCTGCTGGTGGAGGTGTGGGCTGGGGTTTATTAGAAGGCGATGTAGTTAAAGCTCAAATAAAGCAAAAAGTTCGTGAGTTGGGTTTTCCGAAGTTCGAGGAATCTTCACAGTCTATTTTTATTGAAAATATACAAGAAAAAATTATTGCAGCATTTGAGAAAAGAACTGAGGCTACTAGCGATGTGATGAAGCAGATAAGCAGAAAATATTTGAACAAATGGCGGAAGTAAGCGGCCGCGATGTAAAAATTAGACTTTTAGCAAAAAAACGGAGGGAGGAATGTTTAGAAGAAACTCGTGAATCTTGGAACGAATGGCTGAAAGAATTGAGAGAACGGATTATTTCAAAAAGTGCTAACTGGACTTCTAAACATTCGCACCTTTTGAGTCAAGATCAGCTAATTAAAGATTATGCTAATCAATTTGTTCGAGAATTAACACAAGATATTAATGACTGGACTAATCACAAACTCTCTGAAATTGTGAAACAAAAAATGGGCGTTTTAGATAACCAAATTCATGATAATCTTGAACCGATTTGTGAAGAATTTGAACTTTTTGATAAGCGACTTAATACTCGCCTTTTTACTCAATTCAAGGACTTCGCAACATCAGGTAATCGGGGTGGAATTAGAATCACTGGAATCGGAATTGCTGCATCAATTAGTTATACAGGCGTAAAGGTAGGCGAATTCCTGGGAATCAGTTTAGGGATTGGTGTAGTCGGTGCTGCGTTGTTTTATTTGACTGGTGGTGCTATTACAGGAATTTTGGGTCACTTAGGTGCGGGCTGGTGGACGTGTGGGCTGGAGTTTCTTGGAGGGCGATGGAGTTAAAGCTGAAATAAAGCAAAAAGTTTTTGAATTAGGTTTTCAGCAGTTCGAGGAATCTTCACAGTCTATTTTTATTAAAAATATACAAGAAAGAATTATTGCAGTATTTGAAAAAAGAACTGAGGTTACTAGCGATGTTACGTCAAAAGCGATCTCACTGTGGGAAAATTTATTGGAACAGCAGGAAAAGCGCGATCGCCAAACTCAAGCAGAATGCGAGGCCCAAAAAGTTTGGCTGGCTGACAAACGTCGAGAACTCGAACAAGTACAAAATCAAATTGAGGCTATTTTGAATCAGAGCGATCGCTAATTCAATGAGTAACGGGTAAGCACAAAAAAACCATAGTACCTTGTAAATACTATGGTTTTTTTGGCTATAACCTACTTATTACTGGTGTTTCTACGCCAAAACAGGCACCGGTTGCGGCCAGCGACCCATTACTTTACCAATAACCGCCAATTCTCCCATCAACTTGTCGAACTGATCCGGTGTTAAAGATTGCGGCCCATCAGACAAAGCTTTTTTCGGATTCGGGTGCACTTCTATCATCAGGGAATCAGTACCAGAGGCGATCGCAGCAAACGCCATTGACGGTACAAACTGAGCCCAACCGGTGCCGTGACTGGGGTCAACCATAATCGGTAAGTGAGTCAGAGTTCGCAATACTGGAACCGCCGACAAATCCAGCGTATTCCGCGTATACTGCCTGTCATACCCGCGAATTCCGCGCTCGCACAAAATCACGTTCGGATTGCCAGAAGCCATGATATACTCAGCAGCCATCAACCATTCTTCAATGGTTGCGGAAATGCCGCGCTTCAGCAAAATCGGTTTGTCTTGAGCTCCGACTTTTTTCAACAGTGAGAAATTCTGCATATTTCTCGCCCCGACTTGAACCACGTCGGCTACTTCCACGATCGCAGTTAAGTCCGCCGCATCCATAACTTCGGTGATAATTCCCAAACCGCTAGCTTCCCGCGCCGCAGCTAGCAATCCCAAAGCACTCTCGCCGTGGCCTTGGAAAGCGTAGGGGGAAGTTCTCGGTTTGTAGGCTCCACCGCGCAGAAAATGAGCACCAGCAGCTTTGACGCGCATTGCCGTTTCAACAATCATTTCTTCGTTTTCGACGGAGCAAGGCCCTGCTACGATCGCGATCGGGTGGTGCAGGCCGATCGTCACAGTTCCTAAAGGAGTAGCGACTGCTACGGCGCTGGGTTCACCTTGACGGTATTCCAGACAAGCGCGTTTGTAGGGCTTTTCCACTCGCAGCACTTCCTCAATCCAGGTGCTCATTTCGCGCAGTTGCATGGGTTCGAGCTCGGCGGTGTCGCCCACCAAACCCATGACTACTTTGTAACGCCCGACTATTTTTTCTGGTATCAAACCCCAGTTAGTGCGGAGATCTTCGTCTAGGCGATCGATTTCGGCTTCTGGAGTGCCGGCTTTCATTACAATAATCATCAGAAAAATGGGTAGAAACCCCGTCTTTTTAGGACGGCTTTACAGTTTTAGCGCTACTGCCTTGGGGTTGCTGGACTTGGTGTACTTTTGTAATGTACTTTCGACGGGACACTTACCGTCTCAAGTTTGACAACCCTGTACACATAGCGTTTTGCACGGGTTGTGCCTCCCTTACGGGGTAATGTTAGCTTCGACCTGTTACAAGAGTTTTTTAGGCTTGCAACACTGTTCCAGTGACCTTAGAACTGTTTAATCACAAGCGACAGAGCGGGGGACTAGCTACGCATCCGCCCGGTGTCGTGACTCAAATAACGTTTACCCAACGATCGCGTTGCGGTGGTCTGGTCAGGATGGCTTGCTAGATTTCTCTTACAAGCCTCATGCCGTCAGGGCTGAGGTTCCTGACATTTTTTCCTTTTTTTTGCTAGATTTGTTGCGCTAACACACGCATTATGCCACGGATGGAATCAGAAAAATAGATATAAGGGCGATCGACTTGTTTGCAGTAAGGACTTTTTTGACTCTGCGCGGGGCGGTTCAGAAACCGGGTTTCTGCGTAAAATCTCGTGAAGATGCGTCAATTCCCAGAGAAACCCGGTTTCTTAGACTCAGCGCGCTAACTTTTTGGTTTGGCGGCACGCCACGCTTCTCGCATCCGTCCAAAATTAGTATTGAATTCTTCCCACCCCAGGCTGCTTCCTGGAACTTCTTCATCCCAGGAAGCTGAAAGCAGTCCGTAGCTCAATCCCAGAACGCCTAGACCAAAACAGCCCATACTTACTAATAAGACTGCTGTGTTGGGTAGGTCAAACAAGCCCTTGCTGACAATTAAATAACTCACAAAAAATGTGGAAATTCCCAGGAGTGTCGGTAAGCCGCAAAATAAGGCTATGCGCGATATCATGCGTCTGCTGACTGCTTCTGGGATGGATTGCGCCTGGGGGCCTGTTTTGTTGGCTTGGGGCTGTTTGTCTTCTTTGACTAGGTTTTCTTGGGGTTCTGCGGGCTTTTTGGGCGTTTTTTTGCGATTTGCGATCGGTTCAAACGGTAAGCGCTGGCGGGGTGGTTCGGAGGACATATTCTATCTCTAACCTGAAATCTCGAACTTTTATTCTATAAGTCTTGGTGTTTGTCCAAGGTTAAGGAATATTGTCGCAAATTTTGGCCCTGGTGTTTAGCCGCGAATGCCTAGACGAGCAATCAATGCTTTGTAGCGATCGACACTTTGCTTTTGGATGTAGGAGAGGAGGCGTTTGCGACGGCTGATCATCAGCATCAGGCCACGGCGGGATGCGAAGTCTTTTTGGTTGATTTTCAGGTGGGCGCTGAGTTTGCTGATGCGATCGGTCAACATCGCGACTTGCAAGTCGGCTGAACCGGTGTCGGTTTCATGGGTTTGGTATTCGCCCATGATTTCTAGTTTGCGCTGTTGTGTAAGTGCCATGAATTGAATTTATGTTTTTTTGTACGATTGTCACAATCTGCAATTGTACCACACCGAAAGTGTGAAGGACGATCGCTGCCGGATCGAATTTGTGGGCTCAAAGGTCGATCGAGCCTGACATCGATTATCGGCTCAAATAGGCGATCGCCTCTCGTATCCAATCATCAGAATTACCTTTCTTCGACAAATTGCCGTCTTGACTGAGGGTTTGCAGCGCCTGCAAGACTTCAGCCCCAGTATATCCCAAAGCCAGCAAAGTCATCTCGACTTCTTCTTGAATCGCTGCGGGCACTCCGGCGGGAATTGATGCTGTCAAACCTGCATCCTGTCGCCATTCTGAGAGTTTACTTTTAAGTTCGAGGGCTAAACGTTCTGCGGTTTTGGTGCCGACGCCTGGGGTTTTGGAGAGGATGCGGGTATTGCCGCCGACGATTGCTTGGACTAAATCTTGCAATCCTAGAGTATCTAAAAGTGCGATCGCCAGTTGAGCTCCAACGCCACTAACACTTGTCAACTGGCGAAATAAATCCCGTTCGGCGGCGCTGCCAAAACCGTACAATACGATTTGGTCTTCCTTAACTTGCTGGTGAGTAAAGATTTGGGCGATTTCGCCGGTGGGCGGCAGTTGACCGGTGACGCGGGGCAAAATTTGGATTTCATAGCCAATTTGATTGACTTCGAGAGTTAGGATGACGCGGTTGCTGCCTTTGGTGATATCGGCGACAGTGCCTTTGAGATAGCTAATCATAAAATTAATAATACACGGCTCCTATATGGTAAGGTGCGTCGCCTTCTCTAATCTACAAGTTCCATTCAAGATCTCATATCGTTTCCGGTTGCATCGGAATGATTTAACCACAGAGGCCACAGAGAACGCAGAGGGAGATAAGAGAAATGAATAATTCCGATGCTATCGGAAGTGATATCACAGCGACGCACCCTACCAATTAGAGTCGCCTTCTATAATCTACAAGTTCCATTCAAGATCTCACAGCGACGCACCCTACCAATTAGAGTCGCCTTCTATAATCTACAAGTTCCATGCAATATCTCACAGCGACGCACCCTACCAATTAGAATTGCGATTTTCTCAATGCGTACCTCACTTCAAAATAAAACCGCTAGAGAACGATTTTGTGATTGTCAAGTCAAAATTAGACGCTCTTTAACTAAAGACAAATCGACCTTGCCAAAATTTACCACAAAAGCCACATTCAAATTTTCCAAAGATTTGATGAACCACCTAATCTCATTATAACCTTTACCTTCATAGTGATTGAACAAAATAGAAAATCGTTTTTCCAAATCCGGTTTAACTTTGCGGGAAAGCAGTACAAGTTTAAGCATTAAACCCATTGTTCTGCTGGGGCCGAGGTTGTACACCAAGTCGTAAAAAACGTAGTGGCTGGGATCTGTAAGATTTTCTACTACTAAAAAGTTGAACAATTGATGACAAGTCCGAACTAACAATAAATTATTTAACTTCACCGAGTCATTTTCTGGGAATGTATTTCTGATGTGCTTGTACAAGCGAGAGTTAAATAGATGCCCGCCGTATTGTGGTTCGACCGAAGATATTAAATATTCATACAAGTTCACTTTAAACGATTGATAAGATCGAGTGTTTCTGGCATCTCTCAGGAAAAACAGAGCCGCTTCTTTATAGGTGCGATCGCCTGCTACTTTTCCGGCAAATTCCCTGACAGCTAAGTGCAGTTCCGCGTCCTTCAAAAGTGTCGGATTTGCCGCCCGCTCCACAATTCCGATCTCTGTATTTCTCGGCTCAACTAAATAATTTAAATATTCAGATAAATCCCTTTCAAATTGCCGTCTTCTTTGAGCTTGCAGGCGTTTGATGGTTTGTTTGTCTTCCTCAATGCTGTCCTTGCTCAGCAAAGAATGACCGTATAAATAAGGATAGCGATAAATTAATTCGCCCAAGGCACAATTCGACTCTTTTTGGTGCGGTTCAGGCTCTTTTTCTAGGGCTTTCACCAAGCGCTCTAAAGTGATAAATTCTGCACTTTTGGTAAAGAAAGTTATTTGCTCCTGCAACCGCTTGACTATATAAAATTCCATCCCGAATCGGGGAGAATTATGCTTAAATAAAGCGATTAATTGAGCGATCGCCCATTGGTCTCGCGAGTGCAATTGCCAGCGGTTGATCGCGATGTAGCAGCAGCGGTGGAGGATATATTTAAAATCCCGATCCGAGCGCTTCACAGAGACAATACTGTACAAAGTTGCTTCAATTTCTCGATCGGGATAGCCCATACCGTCGATAAATAGCTGCCGGAATCGTTCGATCACCTGTGTTGGCGATTCTTTTTGCACGCAGTCGGCGATGTGAGCGTACAATCTCTGCTCGTTGCTGCTAGCTGGAAGAGTGTCTAAGGACAGCAGACTGAGAATATTACTATCTGCACTGGTGTCTACAACTTTTGTGGCAACGACTTCTGGTTTTCGAGGCAAATCTCGATGGGGATACAAGAACCAATAGTGTTCTTGACTGAGTTGTTTATTCGCCGCCCAATCCAAAGCTGACTGCAAACTTTCACCAGTTAATAACAGCGATTGATCTTCGCGATCGGAAGCCAGCCATGCTGTCAGTGCTTGTTTGTACGGAGCCAGATTTCCCAATTCCTTTTCCACCCAAAATCGATTAAAAACCGACTGATAAATTAGGTTGCCAACTATTAATTTGCCTTGATATTTAACCACCAATCCTGACATTTCCAATTCCCTTTGTTCGGGAGAGGAATCGACAGAGACTCCCCCTACTTGTCCGGGGTTTTTAGGTCTGGGCGGTGGCAAAATTTTCTGGTACAGGGCTAGCAACCGACTGGGGTCGCATTTTCCAGATAAAATGCGTCCGCGAAGAGTCGTCAAATGTTCGGGTTCGTCCCAATCTTCCCAATTTTTAATAATTCTGGTTTTCACCAGTTTTTCCACCTGCTGGGCTTCGGAATTTCTGCCTATAAAAGACCCGTATTCAAGTACCAAGTAGCAAAGCTTTTGAGTCAAAAACGGTTGACCACCCGTCCAAGCTAATATTGCTTGGATCACTTTTTGGGGGCGAAAAGCTTTGAGGGCTAATCCTTTTGCAAGCGGCAAACTTTCGTGCAGTTGAAATCGGCTTAAATTAATTGCCCTTCCAATCTCAAAAGGATTGCAGCTTTGCTCTGGCATCAATTCTGAGGGGGATGCTGCTCCCAGAACCGCAAAAGTAAGGCGTTGGTATTCTGGCTGAGTGGCTCGCTTGGAGTAACAAGTTCCGAGCCAAGCAAAGAAATCATTGACACTGAAATTTAAGCTGAGGATACTGTCAATATCGTCTAGGAAAATTACTATATTTTGCGAAACTGACTTGAGCAGAACTTTTTCGATAAATATATCCAATCGCTGTATCGGGGATAGTAATTCGCGATCGTTCCACCACTTGATGGCATCAAACCTATTGGTGAGGAGCAAACTAGAGGCGATGCGGTACATGATTCCCGCATACCATTTTTGGGGGGAGATATCTGGGCTGCTGATGCTTCTCAAGTTAATGGTGGCAAAAACTGTACCTTCTGCTTGCAACCTTTTCGCGGTTTGCACCAGCAGGCTGGACTTTCCCATGTGCGGCGAACTCAGCACATAGCAGAAGTGTCCGGCTTTGAGAGCTTCGTAAAGTTCGTCGTCAGCGGGCCGCCTGACATAGGTGGGGGCACCAGCAGGCAGATATCCTCCGACTTGATATTGATAGGTTGAGTTTACTTCTACTGTCACCTGCTGCTGATTAATCAAGATGATGCACCTCTATGTTGTCCGATCGAAAGGTTACAAATTGCAATTATTGCCAGTTGACTAGGGTAGAAAATTTTTGTGCTTTTTTCTCCATTATGTACTAACTCACTGTTCTTTTTCTGAATCTCGATCGTATCTTTGCAACCCTAAATCTTCCGAGGGAGCGATCGTCACCTCGCGCCTTTTTCTTTACACTTATTCACAGATCTGCGTGAATTTTCACTCTCGCCCGATCGAGAACCCCAAAAAGCTTTTGTGTTTACATTTTTTTCTAATAATATAGCAGTCGCCCTTGGGAGGTAAATCGCTGAAACCCTTAATAGTTAACCATCCTAGGACCGACGACCGACGACCGAATCCTGACTCCGGCTATACTTGAAAATTCACTCGGTGGTAGGATGTCGGCTGGGAAACTCATCACCGCAGCGCCCTGAAGGCTAGTTCAGCAATAGCAGCCCATAAAAAACCCCAGCGTTTTGCTGAGGACTGCTTGAGTGGGAGATCTCGTTAATCTGCGTTTTTTTAGTTGACTGAGATGGCATGGAATTCCATGCTGTTAAAAGATGCGCCCTGATGGATTAACTACCCGATGGATTAGCACCCTGATGGCATAACTCCCTGATAGATCAACGCCCTGATGGCTGTCACTCCACTACCCAAAAAAATCTGGTTGGTGGAAGATTGTGGACACTACTAACACGTCACTTCCGGCGTTTCTGATCGCTCAGGGTGTGCCTGTCTAAATTGATTATGGCAGGCAGATTTCTCAGAATACAAGTGGGCTATTGCATCAACCCACTTCTGACGGATCGGATTTGCCAAAAAGTGTCAATCTCGCAAATCAGGGTCATCGAACATGAAATACAGCATCTTAGTTTTAGGCGTATTCGATCTAGGTAGCGCCACTGCAACTGCGATCGCCCCACAACAAAAAGCAGCTAACAGGTTGACGGCGTTTGAGAGTCATCCCGACTTCAGCTACACTGGAACGAATGAGGATGGGGACCAAGAAGAGGTAGAAACAGGTAAAGGCTAGAATTGACACTCCCCGGTCTAAAGACACGGGGATTCTTAAGGACAAACTTTGGGGGATGAATCCACCCAAATCTTGATTCTTAAAGGGTTTGTCAATAACCCACTACCCACTCGCCCATTGCTGAGTCTATGGCTACTTGTGGTAGGCATTTGCTTCCCAGACCTGCGTCTGTGTATCCATCCCACATTTTTCTGGTAACAGAATGTGGTTTGTGTCTTGCATAAAGAGGGCTGGCTGGATAAATCCTGCAACGCCCTTTCATCCCTGGACTAAAGTCACAGGGTTTTCAGGGTATTCTTTATAATTAGCGCGGAACTGATTGTCGTTGTTGTCTCTAACCGCCTCCGGGAAGAGGCGGTTCAAACTCCATCCAGCTATTAGTCTACCTAAATCCCAGGGGTGAATGGGAAAATAAACAGGTAGGGCCAGGAATAGGGTGGAGTTTCCCCATCTCTAAACCTCCTTACCTTCGATCGGGCGATGCGGATCTGGCACAATCGTATTTCATCTCGTAAAAACCCAATGGAAAATACTCTCGCGACTACTCGCAGACTGCGGGTATTGACAAGAACCCAGGAACGGCGTCAGGCGACACCCAAAGAAAAAGATCTAATTCACCTGCTGGCGAATATAGCTTGTAGTTTGGTGAAGTACGACTACAAACACGCCAGCAGTAAGGGGGTGATCCCGCCATCGGAACGGAAGTGTTTAGCTGAATGGCACTACCTGCGACTTGAGCAAATTCGCCGGATCGAACGCTCCCTAGAGCCCGTAGCTACCCTTAAGCGCGTCTACTACAAGACTATTCTCAGTCCGAGGGATCTGAAGTCTTTGAAACTTCAGTGGCTTGAGGAGGACAAAAACCGGGTCAAGCGGGTCGATCCTGACTTGGATGATATACTCAGCGAAGCTTTGGATCGGGGAGATACCTTGAAACAGCTATTTCAGACGCTCGAAGCCAAAGAACGCACATTTTCGGCAACTCCCGGCCCTGGCGTGGTGCCTCTGTGGGTCAAGGAGTGGGAAAACTCGGGCTATGACATCAACTTTTTTCCGCCTTCGTTCTCTGCATGGGCTTCGATCGTGGACGATTAGGCTCAAGAAAAACTCTTGGGACATCTGGGAAAAATCAAGTCTCTTAGCAGGCCCGATGCGTAACCCCTACTCCCCACAAGAGTTTTTACCAGAGGTCTTTGGAAATGGCAACGATCCCCTTCGGGGGCTACGCTAAGGTCCAATCCCATAATCATCCACTTGATTTGCCATTACGGCCATTTCCGAAGACAGTGCCTGCGACAGGCTTAGCTAGCCCATTAGTACGCAGGTATCCGATCGGATCGAAGTGAATCGGAGTCAGTACCATTGTACAATGGGGAAAACCAGGGCTTCAGTTAATAGCTGATAGCTGATAACTGATAGTTTCTCATGACTGACTCGATTTCAACTTCTCCCTTAAACTCGACAGCCGATACAGCCGAACTCCGCTCTCAGTTACGATCGGGTTCGGAAAAAAGCCAACTGCAACTGCTACAACAACACATAGCAGATTCCGGTTGGGATGTATTGATGGAATTTTTATTAGAGCGCAAGTCAGAAGCGCCAACTCCGGTAACGGGCAAGGTTTACCAGATTCTTTACAGCGCTGATTCAGAGAGAGTGACGGCATTTTTGCAAGGGAATTTTCCCACGGGGATTGTGCCACTGCGATCGGACTCAAACATTGACTACACTCCACTGCAACAGTTGCTAGCCATACAAGAGTTTCAAGAAGCCGATCGCTTGACTTTAGAGAATCTTTGTGCATTGGCGGGCGAGAAGGCTTCCGTGAGAAAATGGCTGTATTTTACGGAAGTAGAGAGTTTGCCGGTGGCGGATTTGCAAACAATTAATACGCTGTGGAAAGTTCATTCCGAAGGCAAATTCGGATTTTCGGTGCAACGGGAAATTTGGCTGGGTTCGGGCAAGAATTGGGATAAGTTGTGGCCGCTAATTGGCTGGAAGAAGGGGAATAATTGGACGCGGTATCCGCAAGAGTTTATTTGGGATTTGAGCGCGCCTAGGGGGCATTTGCCGCTGTCGAATCAGTTGCGGGGAGTGCAGCCGTTTTCGGCTTTGATGGCTCATCCGGCTTGGTTAAAATGAAGGGTTTGGGATTTTTTGGGGAAGGTGGGGTGGGCTGGATGTTCGGCCCACAGTTGTTGGTGGGGAGATGGGGTTTTAATATTTAACCGCAGAGGGCGCAGAGAGCACAGAGGTAGAGGAATGAAGAGAATAGGGCGATCGTAAAAAACCCGGTTTCTGATGAGAAAAATCCTGCATCTTTGAGAGAGATATTGAGATAGAAACCGGGTTTTTGGCCATCCTGCGTAAATCCTGCTTTTAAGGAATGTTGGAAAATTTTGTATAATAGATATTTCAACTAATTAGCAAGAGGGCTGGGAGTCATGGTAAGTATTGGAACCAAACTCACTTTAGCAAAATTTCTAGCTTTGCCCGACGGAGATGTATATTATGAGTTTGTAGATGGTCAAGCAGTTCCTAAAGTGTCTCCAAAATTTTTTAATTCGACTTTACAGTTTGCTTTGTGTCGCGTAATTCGTGGATGGTGTAAAGGACGCGGGCGAGTGCTTCCCGAATGGGCAATTTTGTTAAAACGTCTGGGTAAAGATTGGGCACCTGTTCCAGATTTAACGTACATTTCTTATGAACGTTTACCGAAAAGTTGGCGACGGAATGAAGCTTGTCCCGCAATTCCTGAAATGGCGATCGAGATAATCTCTCCCGATCAAAGTATGAAGGAATTTGAAGAGAAGGCGAAAGATTATTTGGCTGCGGGTATTCCGCGAGTTTGGGTAGTAGATCCAGAGGCTATCTTAATTAGAAGCTTTTTTCCCGATGGTTCGAGTCAAGTTTATATGGATAATACACCGATTGTGGATGAGTTGCTGCCTGGTTTGGAATTGACGACTAGACGGATTTTTGAAGAAGCGGAATTGATTGATTGATTGCGGGCGATCGCTTTCACATTAAACTCGTAAAACTAAAGACTTTCATTGAGTTGTTTCATATCCCCTTGCGGCTGCACTTGCTTGTGCAAACTAATTTTATCACCCACTTCATACCCAGTGTTAAAACCGGCTTCGCTGCTGATTTGAGAACCCGTTCTGGTTTTAACTTTAGCACCTAGGTTCTCTAAATAATCTGCGATCGCTTGTTGATTTTTCTCAAACATCGATCGCACCACAATCCCCGGAGTCGCCGCCACATCCCCCGATCCCGGAATCCCCGACTCTTCCATCTCCTGCTTTTGTTCCAATAATCTTTGTCTCAATCTCGTCGCGCAGCCAACCCGAAAAGCATTGAGATACGCCAATCCTCTCCCACTTCCTTTGCGGTATTTGGCCCTCCGCTCGATCGCATGACTCAAATACTCGTAAAGGTGCGTACAAACAATCAAGTTAGTAGAAGTTCCCACCAAAAACATACTACCAGTATAACTGTTTCGCATTGCATTGCAACCGTTAGCTTCGGCAATTCCCGAAAGTAAAATCATTTTCCAAGTCACATAGCGCGGTGTAGTTTCCACTCCGCTTTCGCTAATCTCTTCCTGTTGATTCGGGCCTAAGTCGGCGAGGCTAAGATTATATTGTGCTAGCAAAAGAGAAGCTTTTTCTGCCGCCGCAGTCGATTCGTTTTCATTGGATGAAGTGGCGAGGGCTAGCAGCTTTTTGATTTTATCGAGAATACTTGTATCTGCCATTGTTCGATCGGTTTTAGGGTGAGAGTACGCGGTGGTAAGGATTTGGGGATATTTCTATTTTAGTATAGCGTGGAATGTGCGATCGTATTTTTAAGATAATGTCATTCAGGGAATAGGATTTTTTTGAACCGCAGAGGCCGCAGAGGGCGCAGAGAGAGAAAGAAAGTTCTGGAGGGATTGACAACGTAATTATGTCATTCTGAGTGAAGCGAAGAATCTCAAAATCTTGGAACACCATGACTATCCGTAAGTCTTATTTAAGATAATGTCATTCAGGGAATAGGATTTTTTTGAACCGCAGAGGCCGCAGAGGGCGCAGAGAGAGAAAGAAAGTTCTGGAGGGATTGACAACGTAATTATGTCATTCTGAGTGAAGCGAAGAATCTCAAAATCTTGGAACACCATGACTATGCGTAAGTCTTATTTAAGATAATGTCATTCAGGGAATAGGATTTTTTTGAACCGCAGAGGCCGCAGAGGGCGCAGAGAGAGAAAGAAAGTTCTGGAGGGATTGACAACGTAATTATGTCATTCTGAGTGAAGCGAAGAATCTCAAAATCTTGGAACACCATGACTATGCGTAAGTCTTATTTAAGATAATGTCATTCATGGAATAAGATTTTTTTGAACCGCAGAGGGCGCAGAGGGCGCAGAGAGAGAAAGAAAGAAGTTCGCAACTCATGGGCGGATTTGCATATTATTCGAGGACTTCTAGGACTGATTTTGGTGACAATTTATCTTTAAACCAGATGACTTTTGCTGGGACTTCATTTACTTTTACCCCGGCTTTTTCTAAATTCAGTCTTTCGGAAATAGCCAAAATTAAATGATCGCATTCGGACTTATGTACTTGTGCAAATTTCTTTTGTAAATACTCCGGCCGCCAATAACCGACTATTTCTAATAAAAATACTCTTCCGTCTGGATGCACTAACCGAAAGTCGGGAATCATTACGCTTCCGGGAATTGGAATTAATTCAACTTCTCGCTCTAGTTTCCACTCGGTTTTTGTGGAATTCCATCTTTCGGCAAATGCTGCTTCTAACATACTATCATAGGGTTTCCCTGGTGGATAGTGGCTGACTAATCCGCAATCTGAATCTAGGCTAAATTTACCTGTTTTTAATACACCACTAAAAGGGTCTTTTGTTTGCAGTGTTGAGTGCATACTCCATTTTGTGACGTGTAGCAGGGCGGGTAGCATTTTTGCTAGGGCTAACCCGTAGCGGGTGCTGGGTTTGAATAAGCTTGTCGGCCCGTCTATTGTGAGGGTGAAACCATGTTCGGCATCGCCTTCTATGTATGTCATTAGTTGAAATAGTTTCAGATAGCGAAATAGGAGTTTGTATTCTCCTGGATCGTTGCGGTGGGCGTTTAATTGGACTTGACTTGCGCGGTAAAATATGCCTTGGACTTGAGAAAGGTTGTACCGATGTAGCAATGCTTCTGGTGTGGGTGCGTCGAATTGGGTGAAGATTTTGTTTTCGTTTAAATCTGCGTATAAACCTGTGCTGATTTCGCTGGGTAAAACTTCTCTATTTAAGTTTTGGCTTAGTTCTAATGCTAGTTGTTCGAGGGTTGATTGGGTAGAATTAGTGCTGGGTACGGATTGCGCTGCGAGGGCAAATACGCGCTGTCTCAATGCAATTGGTTCTAGGGGACTGATGATTTCAAAGGTGCTGAAACCGCCTCTAAGTAAGTGAGCAAATCCGCGTTTGAGCCGATAATCGGGGCTGTCTCCTTCTAGTTCTTGCAAGCTTTTGTCTAGTTCGCCTTGGGTTTTGCCGATCGCACTTTGGAAGCAATCAATCATTTCGGTGGCTGCTTCTAGGTTTTTAGCGTCTATCTTCAGGCGTAAGGGGACGATCGATTCCCCATTTTGGCGGTGACTTAGTAACTCGGTTGGTAGCATTTGTTATTTTTAACGAACCGCGAAGGTGCGAAGAACGCGAAGGGTACGCTGATGGGTATTTGTTTAGTTATACCGCTTTTGGAATCTTTGCTGTGGGAAGCTTTCAGGGCTAATAACCCATTTTTAACAGGAAAAACTTGTTGACATTTTGCTTTACATCATTTAGTGTAAACACAGATAGTGTAAAAAGCCAGGTGCTTTACAGTCATGGACTTTGAGAATATTCGTCAGTGGCAGGGAACTGCTGAGGCGATCGCCAAGGAACTTAAACGCCAAATCGACAGGCTTGGGTTGTCTGTGGAACCGCCGGCCGTGCGAACTGTCCGGTTGTGGCGATCGAAGCAGCTTTTGTCGCAACCGAAAGGGCAAGAATTTAGATTTCGCCAGATTTTGGAGGGATTGGGTGTGGCGCTGCTGCTGAAGCGGGGCTGGACGCTGGCGGCGATCGCGCAAGTTTTACCCTCATTCCCCGACGCAACTTTGGAGCAACAAATTATTGCCGAGGCTGATGGTCAAGACCCCTCGTGGTTGCCACAAATGCAAACAACTACATTACCATTACCTACAGGACACGCCAGCGCTGTCGATCTCGCTGAAGATACTGTTATATTGCTGGCCCAGGGAATTCTGCGGCAATACACAAGAATTCTCAATCGAGACATTGTTCGTCAAGATGACAAGAGTATGCCATCGGAACTTTATCGGGCTATGTGCAAGTTGGGCCGACTGTATATCGAAGCCGGAAAAAGCGATCGCGCGGCTTGCGTGCATACCGTTTTGGAACGTGCTAGATATCCCCTTGATGAGTGGGAATTAGATATTTTTTGTCACCCAGATTTTCGCTTTGGTCAAGCAATTCTCATCGATTCCGACTTGCGAGTGCCGACTTCAGATTGTGCTGAAATTGCCAACAGCAAAGGTACTTTTGGCGAAGATAATGTCATCGAACATCGCCTGTATGAACGGTTGCGCGAGGCAACTGAACGATTGGGAATTCGCCGCCAGCACAAAGCTTATACGGCTTTGCGATCGCTATTTGGCAGTCGATCGCTCATTGGAGAACATCAACTTTTAGACTACTTACGTGACAAGGATTTAACGCCTTTGCAGGGAATGATTGTTGACACCTTTTTTGATAGCGTGCCGGATGTCTGGTTAATTAACGGACAGGCTCATCGCTGCGCCCATTGCGGTACGCTGATGCGACCATATGCCGATAAAATACTTTTTCCCGATGGGCGATGTCCGATTCGCCAATGCCTCGGTCACAACTCCTCAACAGCAAAAGTTTCTGATAAATTAGACCCAAACCAAGACCGCTTGCTGATTGCCAAACCGCAAATTTTAACCTATTGGACTGGGCCGGCGATCGACGAATTAGCAATTTTTGATGCAGCCCTAAAAAACGGACTCGATGCCGAACTTTACCCAGAATCTGACCTGTGCGATGTCGCAATTAACGGTCGAAATATTGGCATTGACGCGAAGTCATACACCAGTCCTGTCTCCCTTGCCTTGCGCCTCAACCGCACTGGCATCGGGGGGCTGATTCACTACCGCCGCCGCATCATTGCCGTCAGCGACCAATTAATTGAGGAGCGGCCAGATTACCTCTCTACTTTCCAGTCTGCGATCGATAAAAAAGGCAATCCTGCTACTCTCGAAATTATGTCTGTTTCACAAGTCATTGAATTGTTAAAGGCAATTAAATATGAGAATTAAACCGGATTTCTGGACAGGCCCAGATCGCATCTGCTGGCTGTGCGTTTTGATGGCAGAATTTATTGATACTAATTCCCTAGAATATGCTCCTTTAACAATATCGGGAATGGCGAGTATTGTCAATGCACCTGCGTTGGCAAAAGCCCGCCAAGCCATTTTTAATATGCGCCTGATGTCGCTGGCTTACGTGACAGAACAGTCAGTTAAACACGCAGTTGCTATTTATAACGATCGCCACTACCGCAACAAAACTCAGGGAACCTATAAAATCAACTTAGAAACACTTCATTTTGAACGCACAGACCCCCTAGAAGACCCTTTAATTACCCAAGCACGTCAAATTCTCAGCCAGCCTTTAGCACACCTATTTTACAGCGCCACCTTTGCCGATCCCCGCCAGCCAATGGCCGTTGCTTTAGGTGAAGAAACAACAGCCGCGAGAGTGCCAATTGGACCGATCGCAGCCCCGCTTGCGCCGCGCCGCACCCATTCCCTCGATCGCGCCCCGAAAGCAAAAATCCGCATTCCCCTTGCGGAACTGTACGAATTAGCAGTTGAGATGGATGAACGCGAAGCAAATCATCCTGAAAAAAGACAGGGTAGCTGGGTAAAACGGTTTCAACATTTTGCACTTATGATGCCCGAAATTGGCAAGGGTTTGCGAGAAGAAACATTCATCGAATTAGAAGGCATTAAACACTTAATTGGACTACCAGGATCGGGCAAAACAACTTTGCTCGTATTGATAGCTGTGTGGTTGGGAAAATGCGGTTATAAAGCGATGTTTGTGTTTCCCTCCATTGAAGTTGCTAGACAGTACATGGCAGAACTGGCATTTCACGAAATTAAAGTGGGAATGCTAGTCGGTCAAAGCGATGGAGCTCGCCGCCGACACGCTGACAATATTGCCGAGGCGATCGCAGCATCAGGGGGAAATGGCGGCTTTGGTTATAGTTTAGAACAGGCAGAAACTTTTGGCTTAAATTGCGTCTTACCTGCGTTTTCAACTGCTGATACTTCGATGTGGAAATTTGGTAAAGCACCCTGCAACGAAATCTTACAAAGTGGTGGTAAAAAAGGGGAGATGAAAAAGTATCTTTGTCCGGTTTGGACGGTGTGCGGCCGCAACAAAGCTCCCCGCGATTTGCTAGATGCTGATATTTGGGTCGGCCACGTTCTTTCAATGGATACTGAAGTTCCACCTCATGCTATTCGCGATCGCCTTCGTTATTTTGAATTGATTGCTCGGACATTTGATGTCGTAGTTTTTGACGAAGCAGATATGGTACAATCAAATTTGGATGCTTACGGTGCAGCAACTTTAAAACTTTCCGGGGCGAAAGAATCTATCCATTTAGTCATTCAAGAACAAATTCACAATCGTTTTGCTCGTGGCGAAAACTATCGATTGTTCGATCGCAATGTAGAACATTACAGCCGTGATTTATCGGAATTTGGCGATCGCAACACATCGTTAATTACTGCCGTTCAAAATATGCCCTCATCGCGAGTCGGCAAACGCTATGAGAATCAGTTGTTAACTGTTCTCAGAATTGTTAGCGATTTGTTGGATGGTTTTGAGAAAACTTCTAAACGCGATCGCCTCAACGAAGAGGAAGTCAAACAGGGATTTAGCAAAAGTCGAGCCTTGAAAGAATTCTGGGAAACAGCAGCTTACCATGCTTTTTACGATCGCACGGGCATTGAACCGCACGATCGACTCAACCTGGATCTGTGCGCTCAAAGGCTGGGGATAAGCTGCGATACCCTCAAACAGCAGTGGGAAACCCAGATTCTTTATTTTCGCCGTTATTTAGCAGAGAATCTGATCGAACGGCGCGACAATATTGTCAAACAAATTGCCGAATTGTTTTTGCCTTTGTGTTTTAAGGATGGCACTGCATCAGCCGAAGCTCAGGATACAATTACCTTACTTGTTTGTGTTACTTTTGTGATTTTAGGCTACCAGCGGATTGTACCACAAACGAGGACAATGGTAGCAGAAGGACTGATTCGGGAACCGATCGTCGCATCGACTGCAACAGCGGAACTACGACAACTGATTCCTGAGAATATTTTGGGGTCTTTTTCTGGGGTTAAATACAGTTTTAAATCGGCACAAACTACTCTAACTCAAGCGCACAATGTAGAACTATCTTATATCATTTTTGTGGGCGCGCCTCGGATGTTAATGCACCGCTTTCACCAGTTATTTAAGGCAGATGGCGAACTGACAGGGCCGGCGGTTTTAATGACTTCAGCTACCTCATTTCTCGAAGCAAGTCCTGCTTATCACATTAACTCTGGGCCGGATTATCTGCTCAAACCGCGCCAAACAGAACACGATCCAAAAAAGAGCATTTACCGCTTCAAATGGCTGCCCGATCCCGAATCGCGCGATGAACCTCTCCGATATAGCGGTGCTGGCGAGTTGCGCGATCGCAATTTAGAAAAAATGGTAGACTTGCTGGTACGCGGAGGAACCAAGAAATCTGAAATTTACAAATCCATCCTCAACTTTGACGTGCAAGATGGTATTTACCGCAAAGCTGCCTTAATTGTTAACAGCTACGAACAAGCTCGGAACGTTAAGAAATTTATCAACGATTATCATCCAGAAATCGGCAAAAGAACCAAAGCAGTTGTTAATTTTCTCGATGACGGAGAGCAACCAACTGATTTCGTCACAAGGGCTCAGTGCGAGGCTTTAGGAGATGATGAAACTTGTGATATTATCATTTTTCCAATGTTGGCGATCGGTAGAGGTGTAAATATTGTTTTCACCAAAGGCCCCAGGAAACTCGATGCAGCCATTGGTACAATTTATTTCCTCACCCGTCCCCACCCCACGACTGACGATACACAACTTTTGTACAGTCTAGCCGGAAAAGCTACCCAAGAATTTGACAGTAAAGTTTTTACTGAAGCAGAAGATTTGCCAGCAATTTCTAATGCTTGGAAACAGTCAAGAAAACAACTCTGGAAAACGGCGAATCGGCTGTTACGCGAACCTCTAATGGCTAGCCGTTTGGGTGAAGATTTATTCAAACCTTTTACGGCAAATCAGATGGTTAAAATTTTGCAAACAATCGGGCGCGGGATGCGAAATGGGTGTCCCGTACAAGTTTACTTTGTCGATGCAGCTTGGGCGATTAAATCCACTAAAAATAAACCAGACTCCGGGCGGGACAGTATGCTAGTTCAGATGCGAATTATTTTAGAAGAATGCGTCAAGCATCCCGATTCAGTGATTCGAGAAATATATCAAGAACTTTACGGTGCATTTCTCGATCCCCTGCAACGCATTGAGGGCATAGTTTACCCGCCAAGTTTACGGGATTCAGAAGGTTTGACAGAGGAAGAAGACGATTTTGATGATTTTTCACCTTTATTGGAGATGTAACCATGAACGACGAAGTTTTTGACAAAATTGAATTCGATGATGATGGTGAAGGAAAGCAGTTCTGGACGCACTCAGACCCAAGAAACCGGGTTTTTTACCGAGTGTGCGGGCTGTAACGAAATATTTTCGTAAAAAACCCGGTTTCTGGCCACCCATGCGTCCAGATAAAGGAAACTACTATTATTGGAGATGCAACCATGAACGACGAAATTTTTGACGAAATCGAATCCGATGATGACGAAGAAACTGAAGCAACTGTATTTTCAGACACCCTTTACATTCCTCTCGGCAAGCCCAAAAGTCTGAAAGAAATTACCTTAGCTTTTACCGTGCCGGATAATATCGAACCAGTAATAGTCCAAGGTTTAACGCTAGCTTGGACTATTACTGGTTTGCATGAGCTTTCGACCATCCAAAAAGCTATTAAAAATGGTGATTCAACCATAAAAAATCTCCCTTATGCCTCGTTACGAGGTTTGTTAGAAGTAGGACTTGACAGTGCAGCACGGATTCAGTCTAATTTAGGTTTGAGTAATTATTCGTTGAATCCCAAAAGTGTAAAAGAGCCTGAAATATTTGCTTACTTAAATTCCGAAAGTACGGAAGATATCCAGAAAGCGTTACGCCCAATTATCAACGAGTGGATGATAAATTATCTCAAACCTTTTGCTGAAAAAGAAGATGGGCTATTGGAAGTTATCGACCGTTTGGAAGATTTACACGAGCAAAAAGAGTTACTGAAAATTACTGTGTTAAAGTCTCATGTTTTACCTTGGAAATGGAATCCAAATACAGGAACTACAAAGCATAGCAACAATTATGATTATCGCGTGTTAGTCGATTATGCAGCTCGCGCGATCGCCGGAAAAGAGATTTTTCAGGGGCTAGGAACAATGAAGCGGGTTATCTCTAGCGGCGGAAGCCTCACAACTGGAACGGCAGAATTGATTACCGATCCCATTACTCTACCCAAACACACAGGAAAATTCAGTCTGGTGGTAAGCTTAGAAGTTGTTACCTATCCTTCTTTGCACCAGCCTTTATTGAAGATTGATGTTTCCAAACGCCGCTGGTTCAGTAAGTTAAAACCCGCACAATATAACTCAGCAAATATTACCGGTTTTGTCTTTTCTGATGACTACAGCGATCGCACTTTTAGCTACACGGTGCTTTCTCAGTCCGAAAAACAGGAACAAAATCAACAGGACAAAAAGAAAAATTGGGTTTGGGCGATCGATAAAGATTTTGAAGCATTGCGCGGCCAGCTCAAACTCCCGATAAAAACGCCTGATAATCAAAATATTGATGGTTCTCAAATTGCCTTGGGGAAAGCTTCAACCGAACGCTGTCAAGTAATGTTAACTTACCGCAACGGATTGCAAGAAGGAAAACACGGGATTGAGGCTGGCGTACCAGAGATTGATAAGTTAGAAGCTTTTGAAAAGATTGCCAAAATTCTTGAACCTATCGGTTTTAAAGCCTTTGATAATTACTCACCCGTAAATTTTAAGAGAGGTGAAAGCCACAAATTAGATGATGCAGCTTCACGCATGATTAATCTGCCTACTTTGTTAGGTGCTGCTTTAGAAGTTCTCGAAAAAGACGACAGTTCTGATTTGACTCCCAAATATCTAGAAAGCTTTGAGGACGATGAGTTAAACAGCTTGCTAACTAAACACCTTGATACCAATTTAGATCATATTGCCAAAGGCAGAAAAGCCCTGCAATTGGTTTGTCAATTAAAAGAACTCAAGGCGATGATTCAGGAAAACCAGGAAGCTATACGTCGGCTATATCCTAACGAAAGACTGTTGCTTGTTGTCTTTTATGAAGAACATTTACAAACAGATTTAAGACTGCTGCAAGCAATGATTCGCGTTCTCTGGGGTGGTGCGATCGAACTCATTGCTAATCGTTTACCAGCAAACACTCACGGGCCCAAAGAGTCATTACCCGGTGCAAAATTGAAACCGAAAGAGCGATCGCAACACCGCATAAAAGCCTGGGAGTCGATCGTCAAAAAACTGGCTTTACGCAAACAGCGCACTTTTTGCCTCGTCATGGCGCGGGAATGGTATCCAAACAACAAACATGACGATGGCGTAAATAAGCCCTCATCCCGTCAAGCACTGGCTACAATCGCTGGTTCTTGCGTGCAGTTTCTGCTACCGATTGAAACAACCAAGGAGAAAAATATTCTCAACCTCGCTAATTTTTCCCATCGAGTGCAAGCTGCTCTAAAAGACTTACTTTGGGCTCATTCTGGCCGCATTGATGATGTCAAAGAAAAGGTTGACAAATGGCTAAAAGATACTCCTCAAGAAGACAGACCAAAAGAAATTATTGCGATTACGATCGTCCGCAAACAGAAAGGTCGCACTCGCGGTTTTATTGACAACACATTTTTGCCAATTGCTGTGCGTCTCAAGGTGGAGACAGGCGAGTGCGAACTGTGCTGTGCTTATGAGAAAGGGAATAGTTTACAAATCAGTCCTTGGAGCAAATTTTCTGATGCGATCGCCTTCATTTCCCAAATCTCCCCCGTGAAACTTGCTAATGACAAAAAGGGGCGTGAAACTTCGTTTCATGGAATTTGTCAAGCAGATTATTTCCAATTCTGTAGAGGAGGGAAATCAACCATTAGTTATAATTGATTCTTCCAACTGCGTGCAACTTTGGCCTTGGCTTGCCGATTCTAAAATGAATGCAAATCAAATTAACCTCGGTCAGCAGTACGAGCGGATGCAAGACGAGTGGAAAGGCGCGCGGATAATTCGGATTCGCCAAGACCTGGCTCCTGGAATTCTCGATAAAAAAGTACGACATTTTGCGAAAACTTTTCTGGAAGATCCGCGAACAAAAGAAGAACTAACTTCAACCTTTGAAATTCCCTCTGCCTCCAGTGCAATGAAGTTATTTCTGCTGACTCCAACTAATCAAAACAGCGAAATTAATCAAACGGGTTGTGTTGCTTACCTGTCTGTAGGACGTAAAACACTCCATCAGAAATCGCGCGGTCAAAGTTGCTATGGCGAAACCCAAATCAGTACAGTTTTCAAAATAAAAAAAGAGGATTGTTCCCTAGAAAAAGTTTCAAACAAAGCTGGATTAGAGGTTCACAAAATTGGAAATCGTTCGCCTTATATCGGACAATTACCAACTCCCAATCCCCTGGAAATTGTTGTGACTTTGCGACAAGAAAAAGATGATTGCGATCGCCTTGCTGCGCTGGTAGAATCTCTGCGCTATGGTTTCGGTCATTACAGCGACTGGTCGAGCTTACCTGCTCCCCTGTTCTTCGAGCGTGTCGTGCGGGATTACATCAGCGAATTTGCGATCGAGGATGAAGAGACGGAAGGGGAATCTGACTTAGAATAAATGAGTTAGAGCGGTGGCTGAGTAATTCGGTTGGTAGCATAAATTATTTTTAAGGAACCGCGAAGGCGCGAAGGACGCGAAGGGAAGAAAGAGAGTTTTTGGAAATCATTTAGGTTTGCTACCAGGGGATATCATCATCATTATTTTCTCCCCATTTGGCGGGTGATTCTGCTGCTTTTTTGGTGGTCTCTCTCTTGACTCCATAAATAGGTGTCGGTTTGACTTTTTCTAATTTCTGATATTCTGGTTCCGGGGGTTCTATTATTGTTTGCGGTTGGGGTTTCTCGACTTGCATTCCTCCTCTGCGCCGCTGGGATGTTCTTTCCTCACTGGTGTTTTCGGTGACAACTTCGTAGAGAATTGCGAGTTTATTTACATCGCTGCTTTTTCGCAAAACTCTACCCAATCTTTGGATGTATTCCCGTTCGCTGCCGGTGCCTGACAATATGATAGCAATTCTCGCATCGGGAACGTCAACTCCTTCGTTGAGGACGTGGGAGGCGACGAGGGTTTTGTATTCGCCACTGCGAAATTTTTGGAGGATTTCGTGGCGTTCTTTGACAGGGGTTTGGTGGGTAATTGTTGGGATGAGAAATTCTTGGGAAATGCGGTAAACTGTGGCGTTGTCGGCGGTGAAAATTAGGGTGCGCTGCGGGTAATGTTTTTCTAGTATTTCGGCTAAGATTCGCAATTTGCCTTCGGTACAAAGGGCGATCGCTTTGGCTTGGTTGTGGGCTAGCATGGCTTGGCGTCCGATCGCCGATCGCGCGCTGGCCATGATAAACTTTTTCCATCCTTCCAGGCTGGATATTTTGATGTTAGACTGTTTTAAGAAGTCGTTGCGAGTGTTGATTAATTCGCCGTAGCGATCGCCCTCTTCTTTTGACAGTTTTACCATGATTTGCACTATTTTATGGTCGGCTAAAGCATCGCCGGCTAAGTCTTCGGGCCTTCTGCTAAACACTGTCGGGCCAATCAGGAAGTGCAAATCGCTGTGGCGTCCGTCCGTGCGATCGGGTGTTGCTGTCAATCCCAGTCGAAAAGGCGCGATCGCATATTCGGAAATTACTCGAAAAAAGTCCGTGGGTAAATGATGACATTCGTCAAAAACTAGCAAGCCGTATTTGTTGCCCAAGGTTTCTGCATGAATACTTGCGCTATCATAAGTTGCCACTAAAATTGGCGTTTTGTCCCGCGAACCTCCGCCCAACAATCCGATTTCGATCTTGGGGAAAGCTGCTGTTAAATTAGCATACCACTGGTGCATTAAATCGAGAGTTGGTACTACAATTAATGTACTGCGGTTAGTGGCTTGCATGGCTAATTGTGCCAGGTAAGTTTTCCCCGAAGCCGTGGGAAGCACCACAACTCCTTGACTACCGGCTTGTCGCCACGCAGCCAGGGCTTGTTCTTGATGTGGATAAGGCTGCATTTCCACGCTGGGTACGAGTTCGAGTTGTTCGTAGGCGCGGGCTTCGTCGGTGAAGTTGATGCGATCGGCCTGGAGGCATTCTACCAGCGGGCGGTAGTGAATTGCTCGAATGCGGAATTTTTCGACGCGATCGTCCCATGTGGCAAAATCCACCCAGTCTCTGCCTTTTGGTGGCGGATGTAGCAGGAGAGTTCCGCGATCGAATGTTAATGTAGGTGTGCGTGGCATTGTTTTTGAGACCTGAGTCGCTCCTGTTAAATTATAAATGACCGATCAAATATATTGACAGCAGACTCTCTTTAGGCTACTTTTAGGAGGAAATCAATTCAACCATAATCTACTATACCTCGTTCACTTACCTTCAGAATACTATGTTTGATTTTATCAAATACAAAAAAAGATTTGTAGAAGCGACTAAGGGCTGGGATAATGAAAAATGGAGCAATTTAGATATCAATCCCTTCCTAATTTCTTCCCCGATTCTGCAAAATCGCCATGTCAAGAATTGCCGCTTAGTTGAAAGTCGGGCAAAACTATTAGAATACCTGCCTAAAGATAGTGTGGTTGCTGAGGTGGGAACTCAATATGGAAACTTTGCTGAAAAAATATTTTCTATTACTCAACCCAAAAAACTGCATATCGCAGATCATAGATAATAATTTGCACTTATTTAAAACCGAGGTAACTCAGAAACAAAAAATCCTCTTGCAAGAGGGCATAAAAAATGGGACAATCGAGCTTCATGAAGGCGATTCATCGACAATTTTAAGTGAGTTCCCCGATGAGTATTTTGACTGGATCTATATTGATGCTGACCACGCTTATGAAGGTGTATGCAAAGATATCGATCGAGGATATAAAAAAGTAAAATCCGACGGAATGATGGTTTTTAACGATTATACAAATTGGTCTATCTGCGAGATTATGCCTTATGGTGTTGCAAGAGCGGTCAATGAATTTTGTATAGCTAATAACTGGGAAATCGTATTTTTGGCACTTCAGTCTCTCGGCTATCACGATATTGCAATCAAGAAAAACAGCGACGACAAGGAAGTACGAATTCAGTTTCCAGATGCTGATTCAGACTGGGATAGTACCCAAATTCAAATCCAACAGCTTCAGTTAGAGTTAGAGAAAGCTAAAAACAGGATTTATTTGATGGAAAATGACAATTTTGGCAAAATGCGATCGTACTGGCTGAAAATCAAACAATTGTTCGCCCCCACAGTATGATTTCCAAACCTAGTATCTCCAAATCCCACACTTCGCCGGAGTTGTCGGGGATCTAAACCGCTGACACGGGACATGGTATGATGCCGATGGGATGATTTCTAAGCTAGATTCGATCGAAGTATCGCTGCAATTTGAGGTTATAGATGGAAATAGGTGTCCCCAAGGAAATCAAGGATTTAGAGTTTCGAGTTGGCCTGGGCCCCACAAGTGTCCGGGCTTGTTCAGACAGAGGCCACACAGTTTTTGTCGAAACCAATGCAGGCGCTGGGGCTGGTTTCGCCGACGAAGACTACATTCAAGCAGGGGCTAAGATTGTCTCAAAGCCTGCTGATGTCTGGAATCGGGAACTAATTGTTAAAGTTAAGGAACCCTTACCTGCTGAGTACCCGCTGATTCAAAAAGAGCAGTTGCTATTTACATATTTGCACTTAGCGGCCGATCGCACATTAACCGAGCATTTAATGGAAAGTGGAGTCCAGGCGATCGCCTACGAAACCGTCGAACTCCCAGACAGGAAATTGCCGCTGCTAACGCCCATGAGTATTATTGCAGGGCGTTTGGCCGTACAGTTTGGATCTCGGTTTTTGGAACGTCAGCAAGGCGGCCGGGGCGTACTTTTGGGAGGTGTACCAGGGGTAAGACCGGGCAAAGTTGTGATTTTGGGCGGCGGAATCGTTGGCACGGAAGCAGCGCGTATTGCCCTAGGAATGGGCGCTAGAGTGCAGATTTTGGATGTCAATGTCGATCGCCTCGCCTACTTGGAAACTCTGTTCGGTTCCAGAGTAGAATACCTCTACAGCAGTCCTTTGCAAATTGAAGCCGTTATCCCGGATGCTGATTTGTTAATCGGCGCTGTTTTGGTTTTGGGCAAAAAAGCTCCTATTCTGGTTTCTCGCGAATTTGTTGCTAAAATGCACCCCGGTTCTGTGATTGTTGACGTAGCAGTTGACCAAGGTGGTTGCGTGGAAACTTTGCGGGTAACTTCTCACACAAATCCTACCTATGTTGAGGAAGGAGTCGTGCATTATGGCGTACCAAATATGCCCGGTGCTGTTCCTTGGACTGCGACTCAAGCTTTGAATAATAGCACTTTGCCTTATGTTTTGCAATTAGCAAATCGCGGGATTAAAGCTTTGGAAATCAATCCTAGTTTGGCTAAGGGATTGAACGTCCAGAATCACCGATTGGTGCATCCGGCTGTGCGCGAGGTTTTCCCCGATTTGGCTGATTGAATTTCCCGTTTTTTTTAAGTAAGCTATCCCGCATCTAAATTGTATTTTGGTGCGGGGCGGATGCCCACTTCACGTTGTTTAGATAAGCTTTATGCCAGAAGTTGCACGATTTTACGGAATAATCATCAAAATTTTCTTTGGAGATCACCCACCTCCTCATTTTCACGCAGTTTACGGTGAGTACAATGCTTTAATCGGTATTGAATCTTTAGAGATTATTGAAGGAGATTTACCGAATCGGGCCGAAAAAATGGTAATAGAATGGGCTACGTTGTATCAGAAAGAACTGCTGGATATGTGGAATAGTCAAGAATTTAGTAAACTTCCACCATTAAAATAACTCCGATCTGTTTATGAAACCTGAACGTATTGTTTCTGCTAAAGCTATTGACGATCGCACATTGATGGTTAAGTTTACCAATCTAGAATTTAAAAAATACGACATCTCTAAGTTATTAGAGAATCCGATGTTTACGACATTACGCAATCCTGGGTTTTTCAAGAATTTTACAATTGAGCCTGGTGGTTATGCACTGGTTTGGAATGAAGATATCGATCTCAGTGAATATGAACTGTGGAAGAATGGAGTCAGTTGCACGGAGGAGGAAATTGAGCGGCACATTGAATCTATTCATCAGGTTGCTGGCTGAAAAATAACTATCGACGTGCTGAGCGATCGCGCTTTTTGACTTATTCCAAAGGGGATATCGCCCTAGTTGTCAAGTACACATAATTTCAGATAAACTAATCCTGAAACTATCCCCTAAAAATATCGCCCCTCCACCCAAAATTTAAATGCACATCTTGTCCCCCCCTTCTTAAGGGGGGTTAGGGGGGATCATTCCGAGACTAAACGACTCAACCATCCACTTCAACTAACATCTTGTCCCCCCCTTCTTAAGGGGGGTTAGGGGGGATCGTACCAGAATCATGCCAAGACTAAAAGACTCAAACTTCCACCTACCATACAACCCAAAACTCATCCCCATCGCCAAACAACTGCGAAAAAATCCAACTCCATCCGAAAAAAAACTGTGGCAGGATTTTCTGAGAAATTTCCCTTTGCGAGTTCTGAGACAGCGACCCATCGACAATTTTATCGTAGACTTTTATTGTGCAGCTTTACAGGTAGTAATTGAGATTGATGGGGAGAGTCATTTTACGGAACAAGGGAAACTATATGATGCAGAAAGAACTGGGATTTTAGAGGGGTATGGATTGAAGGTTGTCAGGTTTACGAATGTTGAGGTGTTGCAGAGTTTTGAGGGGGTTTGTGGGGAGTTGTTGGGTTCGATTGAGGGTGATTTTTGAGGCCAGATCCCCCCTAACCCCCCTTAAGAAGGGGAGTAGGGGGTGGGACATGAAGGGAGGGGAGATTGGTCGCTAATTCCAAGCATCGCACTTTTCGACTTATTCCAAAAGGGCCAGAACCCTAGTTGTCAAGTACACATAATTTGAGATAAACTAATTCTGAAACTATTCCCTAAAAATATCGCCCCATCACCGACAATTTCAATGCACATCTTGTCCCCCCCTTAGGAAGGGGGGCTAGGGGGGATCAATCCGAGACTAAACGACCCAACCATCCACCTCAACCAACATCCAGTCCCCCCCGACCTAAGGGGGGTTAGGGGGATCATTCCGAGACTAAACGACTAAACCATCCACTTCAACTAACATCTTGTTCCCCCCTTATTAAGGGGGGTTAGGGGGTATCGACCGGGATCATGCCACAATTAAAAGACTCAAACTTCCACCTACCATACAACCCAAAACTCATCCCCATCGCCAAACAACTGCGAAAAAATCCAACTCCATCCGAAAAAAAACTGTGGCAAAATTTTCTCATAAATTTCCCTTTTCGAGTTTTGAGACAGCGCCCGATCGACAATTTTATTGTAGACTTTTATTGTGCGGCTTTACTGTTAGTAATTGAGATTGATGGGGAGAGTCATTTTACGGAACAAGGGAAACTATATGATGCAGAAAGAACTGGGATTTTAGAGGGGTATGGATTGAAGGTTGTCAGGTTTACGAATGTTGAGGTGTTGCAGAGTTTTGAGGGGGTTTGTGGGGAGTTGTTGGGTTCGATTGAGGGTGATTTTTGAGGCCAGATCCCCCCTAACCCCCCTTCCCAAGGGGGGGACATGAAGGGAGGAGAGTTGAATGGGTGGCTGGATGCGATCGAGGCGATCGCACTCAACTGGAGGCTAATAGTTGTATAATAGACAAGCTAGGCAAGCACAAAAAGTGAAAACCTATGTCACAGGCAATCCTCAACCAAATTGTCAATCAGCTTGAAATGCTGGAATTTTTCGAGTTACAGGAACTCGATCGCGCGATCGGGAAATATCTGGCCCAGAAACAGCAAGCCACTCAACAAAATCAAAAATCTGCTAATAAAAAGCAATTATTTCGAGAATGGGATGATATTTCTGATGAAGAAGCTGCGGTACTAAAAGCTGAGTTTGCCGCCGAGGATTTAGCTTTTGCAGAAGTTGCCTTAAGTGACTATCTTCCTGGACTTCAGCAACAGGATAAAATCTGATGCTAGGAGATGTTTATTTAGCCGATTTGAATCCTTCTAGAGGTTCAGAACAAGCAGGAATTAGACCAGTCATTATTGTACAGCGAGATACATTAGACCGCTTTACTACAACAGTAGTAGTAATTCCCATAACAAGTAATCTGCGGCGCGCTAAAATACCAGGGACAATTATTTTACCGACTGGTGAAGGTGGTTTAACACAAGATTCAGTCGTGCTTTGCTATCAAATAGTAGCGGTAGATAGAGAGCGATTAATCAAAAAAATGGGCACTCTTTCAGCAGATTATGTATCAAGATTACAGGTGGCATTGCAGTATACGTTGCAAATGGATGAATTTGAGAATGTAGAATAATAGAATGAGTTGAAGCGCGATCGCCCTTTTTTGAGAAGAAGGAGTAAAGGGCGATCGGCTATTTTCACTTACAAAAAGGCGATCGCACTTTTTGACTTATTCCAAAAGGGCGATCGCAGGTTTGGCATCTGGTATATAGGTCGGGCGATCGCGCTTCCCGACAAAAACATTCGTAACCAAAAGGGCGATCGGGCTGACTTTGAGTTTAGGAGATCGATCGCCCTTTCTTGAGAAAAAGCAATAAAGGGCGATCGGCCTTCTCCATTCCCAAAAAGCGATCGCATCTAAGAAAAAGCAATCGCCAATTTTCGAGTGTGAGGGAGAGGCAACCACATCTGAATCATGTAAACCTATTAACGAGAAAAAGCACGACCAGCAGGGGCTTCGCCATAGATACGGAAGAAGTCCTTCAGTTGTTCCTTTGTAACTGCAACACAGTTTTGAGCTTCCGGGTCTCCAACGATGTATTTGCCCTCCGGTGCTGGTGTTTTACCAAGAATCGCGATGACATGATCGACAGGATTATTTGGATATCCTATTGATTTAGACCACTCAGCATTAGTTTTTCCAAAAGCTACCACTGGCTTTCCTTCGCTCAAACAGCGCTCTAGCGCAGCCCATCTTTCTTCCGGCAGTAGTGGGGATTTTCCTATATCTTCTATATTTTTACCACCTGCTTTTTCTATACCTCTTACAATTTCAAAATCACGCGCACCAGCGGCTGGCTGAGACCAAGGCAGTGTGAAGTTCTTTGCTTTATCAATGCTCTCCTGAATCGTGAGTCCAGGTAGTTCAAGATTTAAAACGGCGAGTGCCATCGCTATGCTAGTAGGACCACAATTTGCGTTTGGTTTCACAGCATCTGGATTAAATTGAGACTTAAAGTAACGTTGTGCTTCTGCGACACTGGTAGGCAAAGGGTTCAGTTTATCCAATTCTTGACGTGATAGAACAAGTTCTTGCTTAAGCTCATTGAGTCTTGTTGTTGTCGCACTATATTGAGCGCGAAGCTGAGGTAAAGTTCCATACTCAATCAAACCTGCTTCTATTGTTAATTGACCTGCTTTAAGCCAATCAAGAGGATTCCATGAATTTGGCCAAGACAATTTATTTGCTTGATCTTTCTTGTCTTTAACTGCTTTCTCTTTCTCACTGATTTGGCTGCCATAAGTAGCTTTACTAGCTTCAATTGCGTTTATCTGATTTTCCAAATTCAGAATTTTTTGCTTGATTTGTTCAATTTGCTGGCCTTTGTCGCCTTGATTGAGAAATATCCAATTTCCATTGGGTGACTTACCCCCAGAATTAAAATTGAGAACAGGAGTGAAGCCAGAAGAATTATTGACTTGAGGCTCAGAAGACGGGGAAGTTGGCGAAACCGATCGCCCCTTTGTCTCATAAACCGTCACCTGCTGACCATTCCAGATCATAATTGCCCGTTCAAACTCCTGACGGAAAACACCACCCCCCTGATCCTGCACACCCGTCAAGGCTGCGCCCACTTGCGGATACTGTCTCGCCGCATCCGAGAACATCTGACGCACATTATCTGTAGCACTTGGCTGCGTAGGTGATGGTGAAGGAGAAGGCGTTGGAGTTGATGCCGCATCCATATACAAAGCAGATACCCATCCACTACCATCAGCTAGGTGATACCAAGTCGCACTCTCTCCTAAAGCTGGATCGTAAACACTTTCCCCTTGAGTTTGACCATCAAAAATCAGCGTGTTACCGGGAGAAACAGTCCCCACTTGTTGATAGCCACTAGCATCTGTTCCAGGGCCATTCCGCACTCGCAAAAATCCTAAATTATGCACATAGCCAACATCCCCAACAGTCTGCGAAAATGTACTAATAGGTGAGGGTGAAGGATTAGGAGAAGGAGACGGCGAAGGGTTTGGTGAGGGTGACGGTGATGCAATCTCACCAAGGTACTGCACATACAAACCAGACATCCAGCCACTACCATCAGCAAGACGATACCAATTGTTACTACTACCTTCACCATTGGGATCGTTGACTAAATCACCTTGAGTCTGACTGTCAAATTCCAGTGTATCACCAGAATTTTTCGTGCCTAAAAAGTCATAGCCAGTTCCTGGCCCAGAACGTAGATTTACTCCCCCGTTATTCTGTACAGAAGATTTACCCCAATCTATTGTCCCGTTAAAGTTAACAGCCCGTTCCATCGGTGTAACTTTCCCTTCACCGCCCCAAGTTGTCGGTGTCCCGAAATCTATAGGATTATAAACTTCCGGCTGCGTCTTCTTCGCCAAATCCACCGCCGCCAACGTATTCAAAAATCCAAAACCCGTCTCATCATCCCATCCAGACGTCCCCAAATCCCTCGCCGTCTTTTCCAAAATCTCCATCACTTGACGATAATTCAAAGCAGGATTTGCCGCCCAAACCAAAGAAGCCGCACCCGCAACTTTAGCAGTCGCCACCGAAGTCCCCGCCATCGTCCCCAAATCATTTCCCGCAGTCGATAAAGCCGGATGTTCATTCGTGTCCCCATCCGCCAAAATATCCAAACCGCGACCATAACTAGAATAGATCGATCGCCCGTTAATATCCCCAGAACCAACCGTAAAAATATTGTCAAATTCCTGAGAAGCTTGACCCAAAACCGACATCACACCGCCATCGTTACCCGCCGCCACTACCAGCAAAACTCCATTTTGCCGCGCATATTCGATCGCACTTCTTTCTGGCGGAGTCAACTCATAGCGCGTTTCCACAATCCCGTCAGCATTCTTCTGAGTCAAATCCAAACTGAGATTCGCGATCGCATTTTTCTGTCCAGAAGCCTTCGCAGCATCCACAAACTCTACCAAAGAATCCGCCCATCTCCCAGAATCGATCGCCCTTCCCACCCACTTCGGCGCAGTCTTATTAATCGCATCAATAATCCCCAACATAAAAGTACCGTGCTCGCTACCTTCCCCAGGCTTCAGCAACGGATTGTCATCCCCGCCCACATAATCGCGGCCCTTCTTAATATTCGCGTAATTCAAATAAGGACTATCCGCACTCACACCAGTATCAATTGTCCCCAACAACGGCTGATCAGCAAAAGGAGAATCTAGCAATTGACGGATTGCATTCGGATTGTTAGGATTCGGCGAATGCGGATCTACAGGAATTACAGCAATCGGCAAAGTCTCAAACGCACCGCCCGGATTGTAAGGAGTTTGAGTGGCAATCCCATCATGGTACAGACCCAGCGGGTCAAAATCAATCAGCGGCGGTAGATTGTTAGTTGGTGCACCATTCGGGTCGATCGGGCAAACACCGCCATCAGCAAAGAAATTAGGTAAATGCAAATCAGACAGCGACAAAGAACCCAATAACTGATGTAAGTGGTCAAATTCGTGCTGCCAATCTCCAATACCCGCACTCGGAGTCACAATTTTTTCTAATATAAAACTTTTCGGTCGTTTCCGACTCTTTGTTTTACTGGAATCCCCAAAACCTTGAGCCCGCTCGCGTTTTTTGCCACCAAAATTTAGCCAACCCATAACTTTTGCACCCTGATTAATATGAATTCGATCGCACAAACTTAATTAAATATCTTCAAACATTCAACCAAAACCCTTTGTTGACAAGGATTTTTCAATAATCGTCAAAAATTTCTGTTTATTTGAAAATTTAGGCAAAATTAACAAAATTTTTGTATAGGCGATCGCTTCACATCTGCCGGGCTTAGCTTACGGTCCCGTGGGCGATCGGAAAAACACTTTGTTACTGCGTAATTTCTATAATTTTTTGCTTCTTCACACAGTCATCATACATCCAAGTCCTATTTGCGATCGTAAAGTTTATGTAAAGTTTTTGGGATAGCAATCCCCGCCTCAACCAGAAACATCCGCCGCACAAGGTTTCCCTCGCAATGACAGGTGAAAAATGCGTAAATCCTAAAATATTTATAAATTACACTTGCTTTTATTCAGATTTCTGATAATATGACTACCAAGGTAAAATTTGGATTAAAGTCTAAAGCCCAAACAAATATCACCGAAAAGCTTCTTCACAAAATACTGCAATACTTCCCTGCTTCATTGAAACAGGGGAAAACTTAGCCTTAAAACTTTCCGTTTTCAGAAAGACTTAGGGCGGCTCGAAAAGCTCAAAAACCCAGCGGAGAAAACATAAAAACAGAATAGGGCGATCGATTCAAGACAATTCAATAAAAACACCCACTTTGACAGAACACTCTTGTCCCCCCTTCTTAAGCAGGGTTAGGGGCGATCGAGTTTAGGCCTAAAATGCGTAATTCCTTCTTCCTTCTTGTCCCACCCCCTACTCCCCTTCTTAAGGGGGGTTAGGGGGGATCTAATTTCCGCCTAAAACAGGTAATTCCTTTTTCCTTCTTGTCCCACCCCCTACTCCCCTTCTTAAGGGGGGTTAGGGGGGATCGAGTTTCAGCCTAAAACCCAGTGTCTCTCTGCTTGATCCGAAAGTCTAGATCCCCCTAAATCCCCCTTAAAAAGGGGGACTTTGAGTGAATTATCTTGTTCTCCCCGATGTTTTGGGAGACTTTACCAACACTCTTGTCCCCCCTTCTTAAGCAGGGCTAGGGGCGATCGAGTTTCGGCCTAAAACCCAGTGTCTCTCTGCTTGATCCGAAAGTCTAGATCCCCCTAAATCCCCCTTAAAAAGGGGGACTTTGAGTGAATTATCTTGTTCTCCCCGATGTTTTGGGAGACTTTACGAACACTCTTGTCCCCCCTTCTTAAGCAGGGTTAGGGGCGATCGAGTTTCGGCCTAAAACCCACTGTCTCTCTGCTTGATCCGAAAGTCTAGATCCCCCTAAATCCCCCTTAAAAAGGGGGACTTTGAGTGAATTATCTTGTTGTCCCCGATGTTTTGGGAGACTTTACGAACACTCTTGTCCCCCCTTCTTAAGCAGGGTTAGGGGCGATCGAGTTTCGGCCTAAAACCCACTGTCTCTCTGCTTGATCCGAAAGTCTAGATCCCCCTAAATCCCCCTTAAAAAGGGGGACTTTGAGTGAATTATCTTGTTCTCCCCGATGTTTTGGGAGACTTTACGAACACTCTTGTCCCCCCTTCTTAAGCAGGGTTAGGGGCGATCGAGTTTCGGCCTAAAACCCACTGTCTCTCTGCTTGATCCGAAAGTCTAGATCCCCCTAAATCCCCCTTAAAAAGGGGGACTTTGAGTGAATTATCTTGTTGTCCCCGATGTTTTGGGAGACTTTACGAACACTCTTGTCCCCCCTTCTTAAGCAGGGTTAGGGGGGATCTAATTTCGGTCTAAAACAGGTAATTCCTAAATTCGGTCGATGACTTCTTCCAACTTCAATAAATCCGTTACATCCGTTACAAAATCCGTTGCCGAACTTCCTTCTTCCATACCATGCAACTAAAATCAGCGGTGCAGTGGATACCTCATCCCGACGGTTACTGGATACTTCGCAATCCCGAAGACATTACCTGTCTGCAAGTTGACGACTTTGACAAACAAGTAATTTTGCAACTAAATCAACAACCACTAACAAATATTCTCGCCGAATACGACCTAGATTTAGAAGCTGTGCAAAATCTCTTAAAAGACTTAGCACAAGCGGGAATGCTAGAAGGAACCAAGCCGCCAAAAGCCAAATTCAACCTGCTATCCTTCACAATTCCCCTAGTCAATCCCGATGTTTGGTTATCGCGGCACATCGACAAACTTCGCTGGATTTGGACCTGGGAATTTGGCTTTTTTTTGTGCGCTTTCATCTCTTCCTCCGTAGCAGTATGGTTGGCGTCCGTAGAGGAAGTCGCCACCTCGCACCAGCAGTTATTGACAGCCGGAAAAATTGACAATGCGATCCAAGTTATCTTGCTGACAATGCTAGTAATAGCTTTGCACGAACTCGGTCACGCTTTCACGCTCAAACACTACGGCGGCATAGTTAAAGAAATTGGATTATTGTTCATGTGTCTCATCCCCGGATGCTATACAGATACAACCGACCAATACAGTTTAGTCAGGCGGAAACAGCGAGTTTTAGTAGTAGCGACCGGAGTATTAATTCAAGTAACAATTTGGGCATTGGCTGTTTGGATATGGCTGTTTTCTCAGTCAAATCCAGTTTGGCATCAAACCAGTTACTTGCTGATGATGGCAGCTTTGCTAACAGTGGCAATTAACTTGAATCCGTTGAATAGATTTGATGGTTATTATTTGTTGGTTGCGGGAACAGGGATTAACAATCTGCGACAAAGGTCCTTGGATTTTTATGTGGATTTCTTGCGGAGGGAGGAGATAGAAGAAGCCGTCGAAACGCAATGGGTTTTAGCAGCCTATGCGCCTTTGAGTATAGTTTATACTGTTTGGGCGTTGAGTTACTTAATGTCTTTGATTGGAAATTGGGCTTTGTTAAATGTTCCGAGTTTTTGACCTCGATGAATCATATCAAATCCCGTAGCATCGGAATTAACATTACCCATCAAAATCAGGACACGGCAATGCCGTGTCCCTACAATTAATCGGGTAGGGAAACGGCACTGCCCATAGGTGTCAACTTAAGGTCAAACCCAGTCAGAGACTACGGTTTGACTGTTAAGCCTAGATCCCCCCTAGCCCCCCTTAAGAAGGGGGGAACCGGAAATGGATCAAAGTCCCCCTTCTTAAGGGGGATTTAGGGGGATCTAGACTTGGCTATGAACGAGAGATACCAAGGCTTTCACGATTAAGTTGACACTCCTTGGGCAGTGCCGTTTCCCTACAATTAATCGGGTAGGGAAACGGCACTGCCGTGTCCGACTTATCATGTCTGAGTGCAACCGGAATTGAGAGCACAGGCGGGACGCCCGTGCCACAAAAATGCAATTTGATTATTTTTGGGTTTTACTGAAATGAATGTTTGTCAAAAGTTGGGAATTGTTGGCGGAACTTTGAGTTTTGCACTTGTTAGTCAATGTTTTTCTGTACAAGCTGCTACTCTTACTCAAACTTATACTGTGGCTCTGGGTTCCCAGCCATTAAATAGTAGCACGAATGTGGTTTTACCCAAGTTTAATTCGCTGTTAGGAACGCTATTAAGGGCTTATGTTACGGTTAAGTCTACTGTTAATAACACTGTTAGCATTACTCCTTTGACGGGAGATTTTATGGGAACGGCGGCGACTAATGCAAGTATTGCTGTGAATATTCCGCTGTTAAAAGTTGACCCTAATTTGACTTTGAGTGTGTTAGCAAGTCCGCCGGAAACGAGGATTGCTAATGGCGCTACAGGAAGTGTTAGCGGTTCGGCTTCCGGTACTGTGTCAAAGAGTTATGATTCCCAGCAGTCTCTGAGTGCGTTAAGTGGATGCGATGGTGATACTTTTATCGCAGGTTTGATGACTACGGGTTTGACTCAAGTTACGGGGAATCCTGTTAGAGGTAGTTTCGATGGTAAGGTTGTTGCTAACACTATGGTTAGTGCAATTTATGAGTATGAACCTGTACCGGAACCGATGACTGCTGTTGGTACGTTTGTGGCTGCTGGAATGGGTTTGTGGTGGAAGAGAAGGGCTTCAAAAAAGGGGTAATACCAATTTGGAGATCCCCCCTTAGCTTGCCCCCTACTCCCCCTTAATAAGGGGGGGACAGGAAGCACTCAAAGTCAACCCCTAGCCCCCCTTAATAAGGGGGGGACAGGAAGCACTCAAAGTCAACCCCTACTCCCCTTCATAAGGGGGGGACAGGAAGCACTCAAAGTCAACCCCTACTCCCCTTCATAAGGGGGGGACAGGAAGCACTCAAAGTCAACCCCTACTCCCCTTAATAAGGCAGGGCTGTTTCATTCTCAGATAAATCATCGTTTTGTAGGGGTAGTGCCCCCGTGCCTACCCTCCGCTACCCTCCGCGTCTACAATTTTGTAGGTGTTTGGTGAGATTGGGGCGGGCACTCTTGGCACCGCCCCTACAAGAGAATGAAACAGCCCTGCCTTATTAAGGGGGGGACAGGAAGCACTCAAAGTCAACCCCTACTCCCCTTAATAAGGGGGACAAGAGTATTTCTCAAAGTTCCCCTGATTAGTCGCAGCCCAGAAGAAAAAAAATATTTCCCAAAACACTTGACAAACTGGCGGAAATATGGCACAGTAGTGATTCGTGACCAATGCGGAACTGGCGGAATTGGTAGACGCGCATGATTCAGGTTCATGTGGTGCAAGCCTTCCGGGTTCAAGTCCCGGGTTCCGCATTCTCAAGGCAAGGCAGTAGTTTGGGGTTAACCCGATACAGGCAATAACCCCATTCACTCTGCTAAATTAAACAATGCTGACAAGTATTCAAAATCCCCTAGTCAAGGAAATCCGTAAGCTCCATAGCTCGAAGGGACGCAGGGAACAACAGTTATTTTTACTCGAAGGGGCGCACTTGCTGGAGGAAGCTTGCGCGGTGAAATACCCGCTAGCAACGGTTTGCAGCACTCCAGAATGGGTTGAGCAGCACGGTGAACTGTGGGAGCAAATTTGTAGTTTGGCCGATCGCACTGAATTAGTGAGCGAAAAGGTGTTAGAGTCGATCGCCACAACAGTCAAACCAGACGGCATAATCGCCACCGCACCACGCACCGCTACCCCACCGACAGAGTTGTCAACTTTAGGAATAGCCTTAGAAACCATCCAAGATCCAGGTAACTTGGGGGCGATCGTCCGCACGGCTGCGGCTGCTAATGCCGACGGTTTGCTGCTGAGTTCCGACAGCGCTGATTTAGACCATCCGAAAGTGCTGCGAGCTTCCGCAGGAGCCTGGTTTAAACTACCAATGAGAGTCAGTTCAGATTTAAGGGCCGAAGTCTCCCGGTGTCAAAATCGAGGAATGCAAATTTTAGCAACCGTTCCCGACGCTAGTTTGACCTATTGGGAAGTAGATTTGCGAGTGCCGACTCTGATAGTTTTGGGGAACGAAGGCTCTGGTTTGTCGGCAGAATTGATCGGTTTGGCCGATCGACAAGTTCAAATTCCCCTGAGTCGGGCCGTAGAATCATTGAACGTGTCGATCGCCTCCGCCCTGATTTTATACGAAGCTCAACGGCAAAGAAGTAATTAGTCATTAGTCATTAGTCATTAGTCATTAGTCATTGGGTAGATTAATGCCCTCTTTGGCCGATGCCCTCTTTGGCCGATGCCCCATCTGAGATTTACTCTCCTAGTACAGCAACTCATGCTTACAGAAATAAATGTAAAGAAATATAGCCAAACACTCTCAGAAATGTTAAGATTCTTAACATAAAGTAGCATTGTTAACCCCCAAGCAAAACCCAACCTGAGATGGGGGCGACAGGGAGTAGCAGCTAGCTACCATCAAAACGAAGCCTTTAAATGCAAGGAAAGCGCAAGTCCCCGCCCGCTTTCCTTCCCAGAAGAAGCTAGGGGTTTGCTTTCATCAGCAAACTCTTATAGGCACTGATCCTCAGCGGGAAAAGCTCATGAAAACTCTTAAGTCCTCAGATACAGATTCTGTTCGCGCTTACCTGCGAGAAATTGGCCGCGTTCCCCTGTTAACCCATGAGCAAGAAATACTCTACGGTAAACAGGTACAGCGATCGACCGCACTGAATCAGGAAAAACATATTCTAGCCAAAGAGTTAGACCGTGAGCCAACGACGGCTGAATGGGCACAAGCAGTTGAGCTGTCTGAGGCTGAGTTACAGCGGACGATCGACCACGGGGACAGAGCAAAACGGCAAATGGTGGAAGCCAATCTGCGGCTGGTGGTGTCTGTTGCTAAGAAATATATCAAGCGCAACGTAGATTTACTTGATTTAATTCAGGAAGGCACTATTGGGATGCAGCGAGGGGTGGAAAAATTTGACCCGACTAAGGGTTTCAGATTTTCTACTTATGCTTATTGGTGGATTCGCCAGGCTATTACGCGGGCGATCGCCGAAAAAGGCCGCACAATTCGCTTACCAATCCACATTACCGAAAAGCTCAACAAAATTAAAAAGGCTCAGCGCCTACTGGCTCAACAGCTAGGCCGCCCGGCCACGACTGCTGAGTTGGCCTCAGAGTTAGGTTTGACTCCCAAACAGATTCGGGAATATCTCGAACGATCGCGCCTACCACTTTCCCTTGACTTGCGCGTGGGAGACAATCAAGATACAGAGTTAGGCGATTTGTTGGAAGATACCGGTACTTCCCCGGAAGATTTTGCCCTGCAATCTTCCCTGCGGATGGATTTGGATCATCTGATGGCAGAATTGACTCCTCAACAACGGGAAGTGCTGGCCTTGCGGTTTGGTTTAGAAGATGGGCAAACTTTAACCTTGGCAAAAATAGGCGATCGACTCAACATTAGCCGGGAAAGAGTGCGACAAATAGAACGGGAAGCCCTGACTAAACTCCGCAAACGCAAGCAAGACATAAACGACTATCTAGCCAGCTAGGTAGATTGGGGATTGGGCGATCGGGTTTTTTCCTTCGCCATCCCCAATCTAAAATCGTAAAAACCGCCGCCTTGAATTCGGTTGTGACTACTTTGTTTCCCTCACCGTCCTGCTACATTAGTAAGTAGTTAGTAAATAAAGATCAGCAGCTATCAAATATCAGGTTATTCAAATTAACCCCCCCACGTCTAAAATCAAAAGCTGTCTCTGAAACGGAGGTACTCGTGAGCAACTCATCTAATAATAAATCCCCAGAGTTTTTTGAAGAAGACGGAGAAAATACCAATTTATTGTGGCAATACGTGCAATCAATGGCTCCTGACACCGTTTCTCATTTGTCTAAACCTACTTCTCACGAAGTTTTTCAGGTAATGGAGCGCAATATTGTCGGACTTTTGGGAAACTTGCCGTCAGAACACTTTGGGGTGACAGTTTCTACCAGTCGTGAGCATCTAGGCAGATTGCTGGCTTCGGCGATGATTAGCGGTTACTTTCTAAGGAATGCTGAACAGCGAATGACTTTTGAAAAGTCCATAGAAGCCAGTGAAAGACATGGCTCGGATGATTAGTAGATTCTTAACATTTAAATAGTGCAACTGTCAAGCCCTCCCTCGCAAGAAGGGGGGCTATTGTTAAAGGAAGAAGGAAGAAGGCAGAAGGAAGAAGGCAGAAGGCAGAAGGAAGAAGGCAGAAGGAAGAAGGCAGAAGTCATTAATTATTTGTTAGTTGCTACCCATGCCCCATGCCCCATGCCCTATTCCCCATGCCCCATTCCCCATGCCCCATGCCCCATGCCCCATGCCCCATGCCCCATGCCCCATGCCCCATTCCCCATTCCCCATGCCCCATTCCCCATGCCCCATTCCCCATTCCCAATTACTATGTCTCTTTCTCCTTTGCCTCACAAAGTTATCGGCGTAGCTGTCATCTGGAACGAACAAGGACTAATTTTGATTGACAAGCGGCGTCAACACGGACTGCACGGGGGTTTCTGGGAGTTTCCTGGGGGTAAAATAGAGCCTGGAGAAACGATCGAAGATTGTATTAAACGGGAAATTATGGAGGAGTTGGGGATTGCGATCGAAGTTGGCGATTGGTTGATTGCGATCGAACATGACTACAGTAAGTTCACTGTTACGCTCAACGCTTATCACTGTCGCCATGTCAGCGGGGAACCGCAACCGATCGAATGCGATGAAATTCGCTGGGTGACACTGGACGAAATTGACCAATTTACCTTTCCAGAGGCAAACGAACAGATTATTGCTGCTTTGCGCAAACATTAAACTGACCAATTACCAATTACCAATTACCAATTACCAATTACCAATGACTAATTTTTATTTTTGAACGGGTAGGGTAAAGTGAAAACAACTGCCTTGATCGGGTACGGAGTCTACCCAAATTTGACCGTAGTGGGCGCGGATGATGCCCTGGCAAAGAGACAGTCCAATGCCGTAACCGTCTTTTGATTTGTCTCGCTGCAAGCGGAAGCTGTCTTCAAAAATGCTTTGGCAATTTTCTTCAGGAATTCCCGGCCCGCTGTTGCCAATGCTGACTTGAACTTTGTAAGCAGTGCGGTGCAGCATGGAAATACTCACAGTTCCTTGCTCTGGGGTATACTTGCTGGCGTTGTCGAGTAGGTTGGCAATCACTTGTTTGATGCGATCGGGATCGGCATAAACCAAGGGCAAATCTGTGGGAATGTCTGTTTCTAACTCCAAGCTTTTAGCCTGAAATTTGTCTTGAAACTGAAGGAGTACATCTTGACAAATCTCCCCCAGTTCGATTGTTTTTGGTTCAATGTGCAATTGGGCATTTGTACCCCGCGCTGCTTGTAGGATATCTGTGATCATGCGATCGACAATCCGAATTTGCCGCCTAGCTTGTTTCATCAAATGAGTCGCCAGAGTCGGTGACAAACGTGGTGTTTCCCCATCTTTCACCTTCTGATTTGACTCCAAAGTTTCCAAAGCCAAAGAAGCGGCCGTCAAAGGATTGCGGAGGTCGTGAGCTAGCATGGCAATAATCCGGTCTTTCAACTGCAACTGCTCTTGCAGGTGTTCTTTTTCCTGTTTTAGCCGAAAAACTTCATCGGAAAGTTGCACCAGTTCAACGGCGCAAGCAACCGAATAAATGGGTTTTACCTCTGGCTGGGTTTGAGAAAGAGTTAGCGCAGACTTCTGGGTTGCGTATTCTTCTACCGACAACTGCCAGCGGGGCCACCAGTGTTCCAACTGGGCGCTCAAATTGCTGCCGGCGAGAGTTTGTCGCGGATCTGGATGAATTTTGAGCAGCGAGGGAGTGGCTAGGAGTTTAAAGTGTTCGGCTAAATCGGGCTGTTCCCCTACATCGATGATTTGAAGTTCAAAGTCCCACTCTGCCTTCAAATCCTTTAGGGATTTGCGGATGTGTCTGGTCTGTTCCCTGGAAGAGGGACGCTTGTCTACGAACAGCAGAAGTTGTAACACCGATTCGGAAGTCGCGGGCTGTTCAGGTGAACAGTCGGTGTCGTCACTATCGGTCAGATTTACGTTATTCAATTTGTCGATCGGGTGAAAATAATTGACCATTGCCGAGCCGAGTTATTTCACTTCTACTTTAATTTAATATCTTCTTCACATTTATGCTATTCTCCCGATAATTTGATGAGGGCGGACGGATGATATTTTTGAGCGGCCATAAAAATTCGTCACTGAATGTGGTGATGAAGGTGGCGGCGGTTTTTTTTGTGCTGTGCCTATTGCTGACGCTGCACCGCTACTACAGCTTTTACGCCACTTACGACCAAGGCATTTTCAATCAACTTTTTTGGAATGGTAGTCATGGTCGTTTGTTTGAGAGTTCTCTCTCTTCGGCTTTGTCCACTAATGTGGTTCACCAAAACCAGCTCCCAGAAGTAGATTACTACCGGTTGGGGCAGCATTTTACTCCGGCGCTGATGCTGTGGCTGCCAATTTACTCGCTGTTTCCCTCGCCTGTGACTTTAACGGTGTTGCAGGTGACTTTGATTACGGCGGCTGGTTTAGTGCTCTACCCTCTTGCTAGACACTATCTAGAGCCGCGGCTGTCGGCTGCAATTGTGGTCAGCTACTATGGCGCTAATGCGGTAATTGGCCCGACTTTGGGCAATTTTCACGACAATTGTCAAATTCCGCTTTATGTTTTTAGCTTGCTGCTGGCGATGGAGAAGCGCTGGTGGCCGCTGTTTGGGATTCTCGCAACTTTAATTTTGGCGGTGCGGGAAGATGGGGGAGTTGTGTTATTTGGGGTGGGAGTTTACTTGATTTTGAGTCGGCGCTATCCTCGGACTGGCTGGGCTGTGTGCATTCTCAGTTTTGGTTATATGCTAGTTCTGACCAATCTGATTATGCCTTTATTTTCGGCTGATATATCTCAGCGGTTTATGATGGAGCGCTTCGGCCAATATGCTGATGGAGATGAGGCTTCGACTCTGGAAATTATTTGGGGAATGGTGAGCAATCCTGGGCGGTTGGTTGAACAATTATTTACGCCGTTTTTTGGTAAGATCAAATACCTGCTTGGCCAGTGGTTGCCATTAGCTTTGGTTCCTGCTTTCGCCCCTGCGTCTTGGACGATCGCTGGATTCCCCCTGCTGAAGCTATTTTTAGCTAAAGGAGAGTCGGTGCTGGCGATTAATATTCGGTATGCGATGACTGTGGTTCCAGGACTTTTTTACGGGGCGATCCTATGGTGGGCCGATCGCCAAAAGGAAGAAGATAAAATTAGGAGGGGAGAACAAACAATCTTGCGTTTTCCTTCTGCGATGTTTCCTTTCCCTTCCTCTGCAAAATTTCGCCGATTTTGGACGTTTTGTATCTGCTTGTCGCTATTTTTTACCTTCACGTCTAACCCAAATCGGACTTTTTCGTTCATTTTGCCAGATGCGATCGAACCTTGGGTTCAGGTTCCTCCGATCAGACAATGGCAACACGTATTTCAGGTGCGGCCTCTGTTGGCTCAAATTCCTGCCGATGCTAGCGTGGCTGCAACTAACACGATTGTGCCAATTTTGTCAAGCCGCCGGGAAATTCTCAGGTTTCCGATGTTGGAATTGCGTAATGATGCCAGGGAGACGGTGAAGATGGAATATGTAATTGCTGATCTGTGGCAGTTGCAGCAGTATCAGGTGGCGTTTCGCGCGGAACGGGGACAGTTGCAGGCGATCGTCCCGCAGATCGATCGAATGTCGAGTTCGGGAGAGTATGGAATTATTGACTTTCAAGATGGCGCGATTTTGATGCGGAAGGGTGCTGCTTCTAACTCTGCATCGACTGCTGCTTGGGCGAGTTTTCGACACCAATTGGAGCCGATTTTGAAGTAAGCGGGTACGGCGATCGCCCTGGGTATCGTCCCACAAATATTCAGGAAACCGGGTTTGTTCACGCCCGGGCGATCGATCGAGGGCGACCTATTTTTCTGCAACAAACCCGGTTTCTGCACTATTCCTAGTCCTTGTTGTGGCCCCAAATCAGCCCTTGGGCGTAAAATTCCCTTCCATCAAAATTTCAGGTTGTTTATTATACAATAAAGTGGTCAATCGTAAACATTAAGATATGTAAAATGTTGGGAGCGGAAAAAGATGAAAATTTTGGTATTGGCATGGGAGTTTCCTCCCAGAATAGTGGGGGGTATCGCCCGCCACGTATCGGAACTGTATCCAGAATTGGTGAAGCTGGGTCACTCCATTCACTTAATTACAGTAGAATTCGGTCATGCGCCGATGTACGAAGTGGTGGAAGGAATACAGGTACATCGGGTGGTGGTGAGGCACGCCCGGGACTTTTTCCACTGGGTGGCAAACCTCAACAGCAGTATGGGTCATCACGGTGGCAAACTAATACTGGAGGAAGGGCCGTTTGATATGATCCACGCTCATGATTGGTTGGTAGGAGATGCTGCGATCGCCCTCAAGCATACTTTTAAAATACCGCTAATTGTCACCATACACGCCACCGAATACGGGCGCTATAACGGCCTCCACAATGACGGACAGCGCTACATAAACGGCAAAGAAAACGACCTCGCTTACAACGCTTGGCGGGTGATTGTTTGTAGCGATTATATGCGACGAGAAGCCGAACGGGTATTAGCGACTCCTTGGAACAAAATAGAGGTAATTTACAACGGAATTAGATCTGATAAAAAGCCCCGCTGGCATGAATTTGACGCTATAAATTTCCGTAGACTATTTGCGGCTGACCATGAAAAAATAGTCTATTATGTGGGTAGAATTAGTTATGAAAAGGGTATTTCTGTATTCCTGAATGCGGCACCTAAAGTAATTTGGGAAATGGGGGGAAACGCCAAAATTGTAATTGTTGGTGGCGGCAATACAGACCATCTCAAACATCTAGCTTGGAATTTAGGAATTTGGAACAAGTGTTATTTTACGGGTTTCATGTTTGAGGATCATCTCGACAAATTCCAGACTGTCGCTGACTGTGCTGTTTTTCCCAGTCTTTACGAACCTTTTGGGATTGTAGCATTAGAAAGTTTTGCTGCAAGGGTACCTGTAGTGGTTTCGGATGCGGGTGGGCTTCCTGAAGTGGTACAACATACTAAAACTGGGGTTGTTACTCAGGCTAATAACTGCGCTTCTTTGGCTTCGGGGATTTTGGAGGTGTTGAAAAATCCTGGTTACGGGCGGTGGTTGGTTGATAATGCTTATCAAGATTTAGAACGTCGATTTAGCTGGCAGAAATTGGCGACGGAAACCGAGTGGGTTTATCAGCGGGTGGCGGAGGAAAGATCCCAGGTTGATTGGTAATATCAAGTCCAGTAAATTACTTATGAAATTTTTACGGGCATGGGGCATGGGGCATGGGGCATGGGTTATTGGTTATTGGTTATTAGAGCGAACAAATAACTAATGACTAATGACTAATGACCAATGACTAATGACTTCTTCTATAGCGTTTACGGGCCTAGGGCATGGGGCATGGGGCATGGGGCATGGGTTATTGGTTATTGGTTATTAGAGCGAACAAATAACTAATGACTAATGACTAATGACCAATGACTAATGACTTCTTCTATAGCGTTTTTTAGTTGCAAGTCTTAAAGAATTGTAACACAATGATCTGGATACACTCGACAGACGCTTGAGTTCACTCCGAAGATTTAACAGGAATTAGCATCTTGAGTATTTTTAGCGACATCGAACCCCAACGCAGACGCAGTTTATTGACTTTATTCACCACAGGCTTGCTATTCTGGTCGAGTTTGGCTTCACTGCTGCCAACTTTGCCGTTGTACGTCCAAGATGTGGGTGGTACAAAACAGCAAATTGGCTTTGTGATGGGTGCATTTGCGATCGGGCTTTTGCTGTCGAGGGCGCAGTTGGGCAAAATGGCCGATAGCAGAGGTCGAAAACAAGTTTTGCTTTTAGGTGTGTTGGTAGCTGCGATCGCGCCGCTGGGCTACCTATTCGCTAAATCTATCCCTTTACTGTTATTGATCCGGGCTTTTCACGGCATTAGCATCGCCGCTTTCACCACAGCTTACAGCGCTTTAGTCACAGATTTATCCCCGCCAGAAAAGCGGGGCGAATTAATCGGTTACATGAGTTTAGTAAGTCCAATCGGGATGGCATTTGGTCCGGCTATGGGCGGATTTGTGCAAGCTTGGTTCGGTTACACTCCTTTGTTTGCGATGTCTGCATCTTTCGCTACAATGGCTGTGTTTTCGACATTACAAGTTACGGAACCGCATTTTGCGGAATTAGCAAAAACCGCATCTTTATCTCAGGACAAAACCAGCAAAAATTATTGGCAAATGCTGTGGAATCCCCGCGTGCGGATTCCGGCTTTAGTCTTATTATTGGTAGGTTTAGTCTTCGGGACTTTGATCACTTTTATGCCTTTGTTCGTGCAGGAAACTAAGGCTAATTTCAATGCTGGATTGTTTTATTCAACGGCGGCAATTGCCAGTTTCGGGATGCGATTAGTCACGGGGCGGGCTTCCGATCAATACGGGCGCGGCTTGTTTATTAGCGGCGGATTAATCTTTTATGCCTTGTCTATGTTATTGTTGTACTGCGCTAACAGTACCAGTGCTTTTTTAATAGCAGCTTTGTTAGAAGGTGTCGCCAGTGGTACTGTTTTGCCGATGATGGTAACGCTGATGTCCGACAGGTGCGAACCTCAAGAAAGGGGTAGATTATTTTCGCTTTGTATTGGCGGATTTGACTTGGGAATTGCGCTGGCTGGGCCGACTTTAGGCTTTGTTGCTGAACAAGTTGGCTACAGAAATATGTTTGGCTTGGCCGCCGGACTTGCTGGCTTGGCCTTGCTGATATTTATTACCCAGTCTAGCAAAGATTTGTCTCATTCGATGAAGTTTGCGATCGGTCAAGGCAAAGATGTCTACGCTTTAAAATAAGCTATAAGTTTTGAGTTGCATAAAATTCTCAGTCATCAAGTTTAGTTTGAGTTAAAAATAATTTGTTGAAGATATTGCCGAGTTTTACCGTCGATTATCTCTTTCCCAATACTGGGTTTGCTGACATTCACTCGGACAAAATCGATACCGTCTTTTTCAGTAAATTTGCGATCGCCGTCGGAGTCTTTTCTAATCGTGATAAAAAGCCCGCCACTTTTTTCATCAAATACCCAGCTTACTAATTGAGTATTGGGCGGAGTTATTGCCTGAAGCGATTGGCCGGCTAAGTTAGATAAATATCCAACGATCGCGTCTGCACCGTCAAGTTTGCCATCAGCATTTGTGTCGCTATCTATGATGTGAAACAACAGCAATTGATTCTGAGGCTTACTGGAGAATTTTTTTGAGGAATCTTGCTTGGGTTGATTTGTTGGTACATTTTGATTATTTTGATTTTCTGGCTTTTTTTTGTGCGACAAATATTCAAATTTAGATATTAACGCTTTTTTGTTTAATAGAATATTAGATTCTCCGCTAGTTTTATTATAGAAAATCATATTGTAACCAACCATACGGCTGCCCCTTGAGTCTCCATAAAAACTTAATTTTGATGAGATAGGATTGTGTCCAGATTCTTTTTCATGGCCAGATAGGGTAACTGGAATCATAATATATTCTGATTCAGGGTCAACGATCAAATCACCGTAAGCAATCTGTGGCTGTGGCTTTTCTGCTACCTTCTGTGCTTGAGTTACTGTCCTAGTTGATCTGCATGATAGGGTAATAGCAATTAGGGCAAATACGGTAGCCACTTTGCGGAAAATCTGATGAGTTATCATGACTGTTTACACCTGAAATAGATAGTTATACTAATTCTCAAAACTCATGAAACAGTAGCTGTATGGTGCGTCGCCATCTACAATCCTCAAAAAAGCGATAATCTCGCAGAGCCGCACCTTACAAAATATTTAGGCAACACCCCTCCGTTGCACTTCACCCAATACTCATGATCGATCGAACATCATATAAGGTGCGTCATATCCAAAACCCTCGATAAATTCTAGAGTGAAAGTCTGACGCACCCTACAACTGGTAAAAAACAACTTCTAACCCAGGAACTCGCGCGGATCGGTGACGTGCCCAGTCAATGCAGAAGCCGCCGCCGTATAAGGCGAAGCGAGATAAACTTGGGATTGTTTATTCCCCATCCGACCGGGGAAATTGCGGTTGGTTGTAGACACGCAAATTTCCGGTTCATTCATCCGCCCAAAAGTATCTTTTGGCCCGCCCAAACAAGCGGCGCAAGAAGGTGCGGCGGGTTCGATGCAGCCGGCAGCTAAGAAGATTTCTGACAGGGTTTTACCGTCGTATTTTGTGACAAATAAATCTTCGTAAACTTTCTGAGTTGCTGGTACTAAATACGTCGGAACTTTGACTTGATTTCCCTTGAGAATTCGGGCTGCATTCAGAAAGTCGGAGGTTTTGCCGCCGGTGCAGGAACCGATGTACACTCGATCGATCTTGACATCGCGGCAATTGCGGGCTAGGTCGCGGTTGTCGGGGGAATGGGGTTTGGCTACGACTGGTTCTAGTTTGGTGACATCGTAGGTGCGATCGCTATAAAACTTAGCATCCTCATCGGTGTAAAATGCCTCAAACGGCACATCAGTCCGAGAAGTAACGTAATCAAACGTAGTTTTGTCCGGCGCAACCGTGCCGTTTTTACCGCCAGCTTCGATTACCATGTTGCACAGCGTCATCCGTTCTTCCATTGTCAAACGTTCCACTGTATCGCCGGCAAATTCCATCGATCGATAGTTAGCACCGGCAACGCTGATATCACCTATAATTTGTAAAATCAGGTCTTTTGCTAACAAATAATCGGGTAATTCGCCGTTGATCACAAAGCGCATCGTGGCTGGAACTTTAATCAACAATTTGCCGGTTCCCATGATAAAAGCCGCGTCTGTATTGCCGATACCGGTCGCAAATTGTCCGAAAGCGCCGGCATTGCAGGTGTGGGAATCTGTGCCAAATAGCACTTCGCCCGGTCTGGTGTGGCCTTCTTGGGCTAGGGCGATGTGACAAACTCCTTTGTAGTCGGGGTTTGCTTTGAAGTTCGATCGATCCGTGATGTCGTAAAAGTATTTTATCCCTTGTTCCTGTGCAAAATCCCGCAGAATATCGACGTTGCGGTTCGCGCGTTCGTCGTTGGTGAAAATGTAGTGATCGGGAATTAGGACGATTTTTTCTGAATTCCAGACTTTAGCATTTTCGCCGAATTCCCGTTTGAAAACGCCGATGGTGCCTGGCCCGCAGACATCGTGGGTCATCAATACGTCTGTTTCCACCCAGATGTTTTCTCCGGGCTCAACTTTAGTGCGGCCAGATGCTTTGGCCAAGATTTTTTCGGTGATGGTCATTCCCATAGTGCGATCGCTCTTTTTGGTTAGATGCTACAAGTGTATTGTAAGCGAAATATTCCCTGTTACCGAGGATACAGAGATAGGGATAATGTTTCGGATCGCTTGTTTCAACTTAAAACTAAAACCCACAAGGGTCATATTCAACGATGTTTGACACAGAAATTCTCAGCATAATACATAGGCCGGGGCGGGTTTTTGAGATTGTCGGTTTTTGGCCAATATTGTTGGTTAACCCGCCCC
>JAYFMW010000030.1:0-701506 GCA_042408215.1 Microcoleus sp.
GTGTGATTCGATCGCCTGCTGCGACTCGATCGCCCGCCTCTGGCTCGATCGCCCACACCGACTCGATCTCCTTGTGCGGGCGATCGTTAAAAGATGTCAAATGGGTTCTATAAAATATTTATAAAGAACAGGATTGTTGGGAGAAAGCGTTACTAAATTATCCGCTGCATACCGCCTCAACGCAGCATCAGTTGCAGAAACAATCAGCCTTTCCTCTCTTAAGCGATCGCCAGCGAATGACCCGGAGGAATTTTTCTTAAACTATAAGTCGCCGGCCGGCAAATTGCCGAGGGAATCAGTTGATTCTAAAATGCCTGCAACTGTACCAACAGCAACGGTATTTCCCGGCTCGATTTTCTCCAAACTCTCAGCAATTGATAATCGTAAAGTTTTACGCTACAGTTTTTTCAAGCCTATCAAAATAGCGATTAGCGTGCGGGATTCAAGGTATCGCTATCGTTTTACGCGTGTATGCTGCATTCTTCGCGAGCGGGCTCTCCACAAACCGAGGATGCCTCTTTTTGAGCGATCGCTCCCGGGTCGAAAATTCGCTCTAGTTGAGAGTCAGGTTGCTGACACCGCCGCCACTGCTGGATTTGCCCGAAGTGGGTAGGGTGTCCGAGCAGTGAATGACTTTCCAAGCGGTGCTGCCGAGCAAGAGGAAACGGGCGCTTAGGAAGCTTGGAGTGGATTCGTTAATTTAAGTATTTTCCTGCCTGATTTAAGTATTTTCCCGCATGAAAACCGTTACTTTTATAAAGACTTAACATAAGTCAAACAACTCTCAGTAAATATACAGAAATTTCTTCTGAGTTGCAGCAGCAAAAACTATAAAGTTCAGTATTGTAACTAATATATTTATAATCTAGTCTAGCCGATAATAAGGATGAGCAACAAGTTAAGCGCAGTCGTAGGAGTAAGCGTAAGTAAAGATTCCTCGAATTTGCTCAACGCCAAATCAATCAATTAAAAATCAAGGGTGCAGCCATGACTTTAACAAAGCCATTTCGATTGCGTTTTCCCCAAAAAAGTAGCAAAAGCACAAATTTTGCAACCCCTACCTTGACTGTTAATCCTACAACAGACAGTTTGAGAGCTCGAACATCAAGCAAAACAATCAATAATAATAGTCCTGGACGCATAGACTCTACTTGTATGATGCGCCGCTCCCCGCCTTACCACTACAGATAGTGTCAAAATTGACCCGTTGAATCGAGGACTGAATAAATTGAGCCGAGGACTGAATAAATTGAGTCTAGGACTCAATAAATAGCGAAAGCGAGTAACAATAGCTTCGCGGGCTACAGTCGTTTAAGGAGTACGGAAGAGCCTTATAACTCCATTCAAACAGGCGACTCGACCAAAGCGGGTAACATAATTGCAACTCGCATCTCCTCAAAAAGATAAGTGACGCATCCAAGCTTACCAAAACTATTATTTAACCCTCAAATCAGGAGTGCAAGCGAGTGCCTTTAACAGACCCGATTGGAGAACCTTTAATAGAAAAACAGGAATCCTTAATTCCCGGACTTGCCCCGACAAAGCCCCCTCTGCTGCCGGGAATTCAAACCTCAAAACCTTTATTATATCAAGCTTCGGCAGAATCATCCGAATCCGAACAACTTAACTTAAACTTAATAGAACCAGCAAGCGAACCCGCATCCGAATTCAGTCGAACAGAAACTGATGCTTTTATTATTAATAAAGCCTCCGATCTGAACAGCATATCTTCTGCCAACACCAGCCCTCTGATAACTAACAGCACTCTCAGGGATACCACAAATTCTGAAGTTGACCCCCTAATTGGTAAACTCGACTCCGACTTAGCAGACCCCCTAACCAACCCAAATCGAATTGCCTCAAATAACGATACTTCTGATTTTAATAAACCCGCTCTAAACGCACCTGCAATCGACTCCTCAATCAGCTACTCAGAATTCAATAAAACCACAGCAACTACAACCGCTGCGAGGGATGAATTACCTGCTGAAAACTCAACACAATTACCCGCAGCCGCAGTTGCCAAATCCGACCAAGAAAACAGCCCAAAATTACCGGATGTAACTGCCTACACAACGAGCGAAAAAGCTTCGGACAAAACGCCATTACCCGCTACCGCTGAAACGACTTCAAAACCCGAAGAACACCAAACGTCCTTATCATCAGGGACTACACTCTTCTTCGAGTCATCACCAAACAAAATATCACCTGCAACTGCATCAACGTCTGACAATTCAGGAGCAAATACAACATCACCCGCAACTGCGTCAGCCGCTGAAAACCCTGAACTAGATCGAACATCACCCGTAACTACATCAACGACCGATCGATCAGAACCAGATCGAACATCACCCGTAACTACATCAACGACTGATAAATCAGAACCAGATCGAACATCACCTCCAACTGCATCAGCCGCTGAAAACTCAGAACCAGATCGAACATCACCTGCAACTGTATCAACGATTGACAAATCAGAACCAAATCAAACATCACCTGCAACTGTATCAACGACTGATAAATCAGAATCCAACAAAACCTCAGTTGCGACTGCATCAACTCCTGACAAATCAGAACCCAACAAAACCTCACCTACCGAAATCTCCACCACCAAAAACTTAGATACAGCCACTAATCTAGAACCCAATAAAACCTCAACCCCAGAACCAGATCGAACCTCAACTCCCCCAACCAACATCAACTTTGACTCAAACGCATTCACTGTCGATGAAAAAGGAATAATCGGCATACAATTCACATCCGACGGCGGCTGGTATAGCGGACAACTAGCCATCGTCAGCCTACTCGGAATGGAAAAATTCGTTCCCGGTTCCCTTGCCTTCATCTTTGAAGCAGCAAGTCGAGCTTTAAGCAACTCGACAAAGGGCTACATCGCAATTTCTGACGATTTAGAAGGAGCATATTACACCGATCCTAACTGCTCAGAAAACCTCAATTCCGGGCAATACCTCGGCACAAAAACATTTGCCATGACGCCTGGGGACAAATTCTTCTTCATGCTAGTACCCAACGACACCGTACAACAAGTATACGACAACCCCGCAATCGGCGGCGACAAAAAACCCCTATTTTCAATAGCTACAGACAATCCCAGCGACAGCTTCAGTATCGGTCAAATTGCCGACATTACAGGAGAAGGCAAACTCTTTGTCATGGAAGACATGGGGCTGATTCAAGGAAGCGATATCGATTACGATGATATCACATTCCGTGTCACGGGCGCTACATCCAAAATCGTTCCCCTCAGTCAATTAGTTGACCCATTCTCAGCATCAATTCACTCCCAGTTAGTTCAAAAACTGAAGGGTGAATCGGATAAATCCGAGCCGAAGTTTACCGCAGAATCAACTGTTACCAATTCCGGCGATAAATCCCAGGGAGAAACACCATCGATAACTGCTGATAACGACCAACAAAAACCTCAGCCAACAGCAGCAACAGTTGCTAACTCAGACAGCCAAGAATCGCCACCAACAGCAGCAACAGTTGCTAACTCAGACAGCCAAGAATCGCCACCAACAGAAACATCAATAGTTGGCAAATCCGATACTGAAGAATCGCAACCAACAGAAACATCAACAGTTGGCAAATCTGATACTCAAGAATTGCAACCAACAGAAACATCAACATTTGGCAAATCTGATACTGAAGAAGCGCAACCAACAGCAACATCAACATTTGGAAAATCAGACAGCCAAGAATCACCACCAACAGAAACATCAACAGTTGGCAAATCAGATAGTCAAGAATCGCAACAAATAGAACAAACAGCCTCTCCCCTAGAGACACCAAGTGTTAGCCCTAATGAATTAAATTCGGAAATAGAACGGCCAGTATCAGCAGAATCAATTGTCAGCGAGTCAGCAGATGCTGAATTAATTAAAACCGACACAACTGCAACTAATCGCATTCCTAAATTGCCGGCTCAAGCCGACTATGCTGTAAATAATGCTGCTTCCCCACCAACCGCTGAAACTCTGCTAATTCCCACTCCCATCGCGTCACAGCCTCCTGCAAAAACATCTGAGATTGCCGATAATTTTGGCGAAGAATTGCCAAGAGAAACCGATGACAATCTTTCTAATGCTGCGTCACAATTGCCGACAAAAATTTCTGAGGTTATTCCCGCAGAAAAGGCTGTTGGCACCCAGGAAAATGACCGAGATGTTACCGAAGCCGCAGCCGAATTTGAAACCGAACAATTTCCCACAACAACCGCTGAGATTATTGCTACAGAAAACGTTGCCGATTTAATTGAATATGACACCACCTTCCCTGAAATAACAGCCGAATTTGAAACCAAACAATTGGTGACAAAAACCGAGTCAATTGTTGCCACACCCGAAGCGGATGATACGGTTGAACGCGAACTCCCTGTTGCTGAAATAACAGACGAATTTGCCAGCCAACAATTGCTACCAAAAACAGACGATTTCGCTCTTGCAGAATTCACTGCGGATACAATTGCTACGGACATCGCTGTCACCTTCACAGCAGCAGAATTAGAGACTGAAAACTCCCCGGCAATTGTCGTTAATTCTCTCGAACCCGACCCGCTAATTTCCAACTCAAACTCTAGCGTACAAACCGATTTTTCTATACAGACACTTTTCTCAACTCCATCAGAAACAGCAGCAGGTACGGCACTGATAGCCTCAGTCGAAACCAGCGTTTCACCCTCAACTCTTAAATCCCCACCCTCACCAAATTCAAACACTTATAATAGCAATTCAACTCCCACAGAAACTACCGTCGCCCAGCCCACATATTCTGCTACCGAAATTGCGCCAAAACCCGCAGATGTATCGAGCGGTTGGCAGCCGTTAGAGGTAGAAGAACCTGCTCAATTTTCGGACGATATTGCAAACAGTCAATCTTCTTCAACACAGGGTGCAGGCAACTTCCAAAGCAATATCAATCCCCCAAGAAATTTATCAATAACAACAACAGCCAATTTACCAATCCCCGGTACTTTCCTTGTAGATAACCAAGGAAAAGTCAGATTTGACTATGTATTTGACGGCGGCTCCTTTGAAGGCGAACTCGGAATTTTCAGCCTAGCCGGAATGGAAGCATTTACACCAGGAACTCCAGAATTCATTGCCGAAGCATTCCGTAGAGTTTTAAGCAATTCCACCGACGGACACATTGTAATTAGCGACTCTACAGAATCCGCAAAATTCACCGGTGCGATGCCCTTCGATGGGGACTGGGACAGCGGCGAATATCAGGGTATAAAAACTTTCAATATGACCCCAGGCGACACCTTTGCCGTCATGTTAGTCCCCAATGCTACAGTACAGTCATCCCTCCAATCCTCATATTCGGGAAATTGGTTCCCCGAAAACCGCCCCTTATTCAGTATCTCCACAGCCAATCCCAACGATACATCTTACGTGTTGCCGATCGCCGACACAACCGGAACGGGGAACACTTTTGCGATGGAAGATATGTCAGCCGCTAACTCTGACAGCGACTACAATGACCTAATCTTCACGGTAATTGGGGCCACCGGGAACGCACCGCCGCTTTCATCCGTCATCAATCCTGCAAAAGAATGGCGCAATACTCCGCTAGGACAGGAACTGATAGAATACGCCAATAGTTTGATTCCACCTTCATTACCGAACGATGATATTATCAGATTGGTAGAAGGAGAAATATTTGCCAACACTTACGAGCGTACCTTAACCATCCCCACATCTGGCTCATTCCTCAACATCAGCCTTGCCAACCTCAACTTCGATACTTCCGACACCAAATCAATTAAGGATGCCTTTGAAATAGCATTAGTCGATAATTCAGGAAAATCCCTAGTCCACACCATTTCCCCAGGCAAAAATGCCTTCTTTAATAGTACCGAAGGGCAACAATCTCAACTAGCATCGGGCGTTACTTTCAATGGCTCTAATATCAGTGTAAACTTATCGCAAATCGCGCCTGGTACGACGGCTACACTACAAATACGGTTAGTCAACAACGACAGCGATAAAACTACGCAAGTAGGCATCACCTCAATTGCCATCCAACCTGCATCGGCTGCAACGGCTCCCGTAACAGCATTGCCCTTTCAGGATGTATCCCCTAACGCACCAGTCAATTTCGCCCGCTTGCAGGACGTTTCAAGCCGGCTGGGGGCAGAATACAAACAGACTTCCTTCAATTCAAGCAGTAAAATTCTTTACGCCGATTTAGCTGTAAAAAATACAGGTCAGTATCCGGTTCGGGGTACGCTTTTGGTAGCGATAAACAAGATTAGCGACCCAACGGTGCGACTGTTGGATGCAGACGGAATCACGCCGGAAGGAATTCCTTATTACGACATTAGCAAACTGGTTGGCGGCGGCATTTTAGAACCAGGGGAACTGACATCAACCGATACGTTAAAATTTTACAATCCTCAAGGAGTTCAGTTTAGTTACGATTTAGTATTTTTAAGCCAGTTAAATCAAGTTCCACAATTTAAGGCGACACCAAATACGGAAGCTTTGGTAGGTAAAAGTTACGTTTATACTGCAATTGCTGTTGATGCCGATGGGGATGCGCTGACTTATTCCTTGTTGGAAAAACCGTTGGGGATGGAGATAGATGCTCAAACCGGGATTATTAGTTGGAATCCGGTTGCCGGAGATATTGGAAATCACGCGGTGACCGTGCAGGTTGAGGATGGAAAAGGTGGAATTGCCAAACAAAAATATGTGCTTTCAGCTATTAATGCGCCGCCGAATCGACCTCCGATTTTTACTTCGACGCCAGTTGTTGATGCGTGGCTCAAGCAACCTTACACCTATGACTCTCACGGAGTAGACCCCGACAGCGATACAGTCAGCTACAGCCTGATTGTCGGCCCAGAGGGAATGAAAGTTAACCCCAGCACGGGTCTTGTAGAATGGACGCCGCCGGCCGTTCTCGTGCTGGGAGATACGGTACTGGGTAAAATTAGCTTGCCAGGGGAAAGCGACGAATTTACCTTCAGCGGCACGGCCGGAGAGCGCATTTACATAGACCCGCTGCAATACACCGGTGCTGCTGGAAATTGGAAATTCGACATCATCAGCCCCAGCGGTCAGAATGTATCGACTGGGGACTTAAACAGCAACAAAATCCTCAACCTGACAGAAACCGGCAATTACCGCATAGTAACATCAGCCACCGGCGACACCACCGGCAGCTACGGTTTCAGCGTTATCGACCTCGGCTTAGTACCCGCAGTGCGCTTCGATACAACCATCAAAGGCACTCTAAGTCCCGGTTCGGAAGACGACGTATTTCGCTTCACCGGCAGCAAAGGTCAAAAACTCTTCTTCGACAAGCTTAGCAACAGCGGCGCTTTGGATTGGGTACTCTACACGGCCGACAATAAAACACCCATTTATAATAATTTTGACGACATGGAGCTGTACTTGCCGTCCGACGGCGAGTACCTACTGGCGCTGCGCGGCAAATCCAGCTTTACCAGCACCGTCGATTACTCGTTTGAGATTATCACGCCCGACGAAATCACAGTACCCATCATCCCAGGCAGCAACGCCGCACCCAACAGCATTTACGGCCTCCTCAAAGAAAAAGGGGAAAAAGACTTCTACACATTCACAGGAGAACCAGGACAGCGCATTTACTTCGATCGCCTGTTCTACAAGCAAGATATCGCGAATTACTACTGGCCGCACACAGCAAAACTGATCGGTCCCAGCGGTAGCTCTGAGGCAATTCACAATCTCGATTACAACTACGACGGAAATCCGATTACTTTGAAGGAAAGCGGTACTTACCGCATAGAAATTGACGCGACTGAAGAAAATACGGGTACTTACAGCTTTAGCGTTCTCGACTTAGCTCTGGCAACGCCCCTGGAGCCAGATACCGACATCAGCGGCACCCTCAACCCGGGTCAAGAAACGCATTTATATCAGTTTGCGGGCTCGAAAAACCAGCGCCTCTTTTTGGATACACCGGGGGGAACCGCAAATACAAACTGGACTCTTTACGATTCCGGGAATAACGTGGTTCCCTATGGTGACGCTTCCCAGAATACTGACATGGAAGTGGTGCTACCGAACTCCGGCACTTACACGCTGGCAATCAGGGGCAACAACGGCAATACCCAAGTTAACTACTCGTTCAAAGCAATTACTCCCGACTTGCAAGCCGGGACGCTGGCATTTAATGTCCCAGTTTCGAGTTCCATCAGCGAAAAAGGCGAGCGGGACGTTTACACCTTTACCGGCAGCAAAGGGCAACGGGTGTTCCTCGATACGCTGATAGAGACGCCCAATAATCTAGCCACTTTAGTTAGTCCCAGCGGCACTAAAATCATCGACAACGTTCAGATGTACGCGGACTATTGGCGGAATCCTATCCTGATGCCGGAATCCGGGACGTACTCGCTGACAGTAGACGGTTCGGGAGAATCGACAGACAGCTACAGTTTCCGCCTGATAGATGTTAACGCCGCGCCAGTCTTGCAAAAAGATGCCCTAAGCCCGACCTCTGGTACGCTGAATCCTGGGAGAGCGATACAGTTCTATCAATTTACAGGAGCCAAAGGCTCACGCGTTTACTTCGACAGCCAAGAAAACTCCCCCAACACCAATTGGCACCTCTACAACTCCAACAATGACAAACTCGCCGAAGTAGGTCTTTCTAGTGACTTTGAACAAGTTTTGCCGGGAGACGGTACCTACTACCTAATGCTGCGGGGTGAAAACAGCACGCCCGTCAACTACAAAATTCAGCTAGTTACCACGACCTCGCCTCCTACCTCGCTGAGCCTAAATGCTCTAATTCAAGGCAATATCGCCAAATTAGGGGAACAAGATGTCTACACCTTTACAGGTACTGTCGGTCAAACGCTGTACTTCGACCCCCGCACCGGCAACAGCAATATCACCTTTAAAATTAACAATCCCAGCGGTAAAGAGGTTTTGAGCGGTGACACCAACTCAGATCGCGGGCCCTTCACCCTCACCGAACCGGGGACTTACAAGCTGACCGTTGATGGCAGTAACAATACTACTGGGAATTACAGCTTCATTCTCAAAGACAAAGACACGGCACCACTCCTACCCTTGGGAAGCCCTATCAACGGCAGTTTGGGAGCCAAAGAAACAGTCCTGTACAAAGTAGAGGGTAAAGCAGGACAGCAGTTGAGCTTCCTTAGTCAGAACGCTACCCCAGCCCCCGATTCCGAGTGGGTGCTGTACGCTCCTCAAAACCTGCTGACACCTGAGTCTTATTATGAAAGCAACAGAGTCGGTGGGACAAACCTTAACACCAACTTCACGCGCACGCTGCCCGTTGACGGCACTTACATCCTGGCCCTACGGAATACATCAGCAAACCAAGTCAACTATAAAGTTCAAGTCAATAGCACCCTGCCACCATCAACACCCAATAGCGGACTGTCCGTGTTGCACAGCAGTACATTATCGATACCGGGCGAAGTGGATGACTACTCCTTCACAGCCGCATCGGGGACGCTGGTTTATTTTGACGGTCGGGGCAATGACTGGACAAAGCGAGTTAGACTTTATAATCAAGACAATAGTATTGTCTTTGACAACCTAGACAACCAGAGCGACTACGGTGCTTATCAGCTAACGCTTTCAGGCAACTACAAACTGCAAGCCTACGGTTATTACACCGATACCACGGGCAGTTACAGCTTCCAATTGGTCGATCTCAAAGCGGCACCGACCTTGGCTTTAAATGCCACAACAAATGTTCCCTTAAATCCTCTGGAGACAAAAGCATATAAATTCACGGGACAAGTCGGTCAAAAAGTTTGGTTAGATGGTTTAAATAGCACTTCCAACAACGTTACAGCAAGGCTGTTAAATTCGAGCGGGTTGCCAATAGCTTCAACAGGGGATTTGCAAGGGGATATTGCATTGCAAACTTTAGAAGCGAATGGCGAATATTATTTAGTGCTGCAATCTAATAATACGTCGGCAACTACAGCCAACTTCCGACTGCTGGACACCACCACAAGTGCAATAAATTTAACTACCCTAGATAATAAAACTGTATCGGGCAACTTTGGTACGAGCAAGCGAGAAACTTTATTATATAAGTTTCAAGGCTCAGAAAACCAGACCCTCTATTTTGATTCTAAGGATGGGGATTGGTACAACTACTACCAGCTATACAGTCCCGACGGCAAACTCGTTTTCAATCAATACGGGGTCTGGGATTTCGAGCAAAAGCTGCCCAGTTCCGGCGAGTACGTGTTAGCTTTTCTGGGCAACAACCAAACTAATAACAATTACAGTCTGCAAATCATTACTCCAACAGATGTTACATTGCCATTACTAATTGGTAATCCTGTCAATGGAGAAATTGCCAAAGCTGGTCAGCAAAATACTTATACTTTTAGAGGCATAGAAGGTCAGCGTTTGTGGTTCGACAGCCTCGCTAGTGCAGGTAGCATTTATGGTAAATTGTATAGCCCAACAGGGGTGCAGTTGTGGGAACAAGGGGTTGGGAACGATCGCGAACCCACTACTCTCAAAGAAACAGGTGATTACCGCTTCGTAGTAGACGGTGCTGCGGATACCACCGGAAATTTCAGTTTCCGCTTTCTCGATTTGGCGAATGCACAACCCACTACTTTAGATGCGAATATTGAAGGTAATTTCGGGACTTCTAAGCGCGAAACTAACCTGTATAAATTCGCAGGAGCAGAGGGTCAGGAAGTCTATTTTGACCGCACAGAGGGCAATTCTTACAACTCATACTACCTATACGCTCCCGACGGTCAGCGCTTATTGTTCCAATATATTTACAGCGATTCTGATTTAGTAAAGCTCCCAAGTTCGGGCGAATACACTTTAGTTTTAAGTGGCAACGAGCAACCAGACAACAATTACAAGCTGCAGATGGTAACGCCCGATCTCGTTACTCAACCTCCTCACACAATTGGTAATTCGATTAAGGGAGAAATAAGCGAAGCCGGAGAATACGATACCTATACTTTCACCGGGAGTCCCGGTCAAAAATTGTGGTTTGACAGTTTGTTCGCTTCCAGCAACATCACTGCTTACTTGTCTTCCCCAACCAAAAAAGATATTTGGAGTCAAAATGCTGGTTACGACCACCAATTAACAGATTTATTAACTTTAGATGAAGCGGGAACTTACACTCTAAAAGTAGACGCTTCTGGAGACAGCACAGGCGCTTATGAATTCCGCTTCCTCGACTCAATTCAAGCAAACACTACTTTATTAGACTCACCGATTGAGGGTAATTTTGGTACTGGCAAACAATCTGCCAATGCCTACAAATTCACTGGCAATAAAGGTCAACCTCTCTATTTTGACCGCAGTGACCGCACTGACTACAACGATTATTATAATTCTTATTACCTCTACGACTCTTACGGCAAGAGAGTTTTGGGTCAAAGTTTATCTTATGACTATGAATTGTCTGCCTTGCCTAACCAGGGTGAATACACTCTAATTTTTGCAGGAAATGACAGACCGAACAATAATTATTCTCTCAAAATAGTCACGCCCGACCTGATTACTACTCCTTACCAAATCGGCCATACTGTTAGCGGTACGATTGGCGAAGCTGGGGAGCAGGATATTTATGCTTTCCAAGGAAAGCTAGGTCAAAAGCTGTGGTTTGACAGCTTGGAAAATTCATCAACAAATCTGACAGTAAAACTGGTAGACCCGGATGGAGTAACGGTTTTCCCCGATTGGTATAACACTCAATATGCTTCATACGATCGAGAACCTGTAATCCTTACCAAAGAAGGCAATTACAAGCTGATTGTAGATGGTTCCAATGACAGTGCGGGGAATACCTACAGTTTCCGCTTGCTCGATTTAGCGGCTGGCAAACCATTGACTTGGGATGCTCCTATTTCGGGCAACTTCGGCAGTAGCAAGCGCGAAACTCAAGTCTATAAATTTCAAGGTACAGAAGGCAACTATTTATACTTCGATTTGACAGCCGGAGATCCCTACAATTACTATTATCTTTACGACCCCTACGGCAAACGCCTGACCTATCAAGGATTGGGTACTGATTACGAACTGGCTTTGCCGTTAACGGGCGAGTACGCATTAGTTCTATCCGGTCAGGATAGACCTAATAATTACGGATTAACAGTGGTGATGCCTGAGTTAAAAACAGTACCTTTAACTCTCGGACAAACAGTTACTCAAAGTATCGATAAAGCAGGTGAAAAAGACACCTATAGTTTTGAAGGAAAGGTTGGAAAAAAGCTGTTTTTTGACGGTATAACTGGGAACGGCAACTTGTCGGTACAACTCTACGATCCTTTTGGCAACTTAGTTGTTGACCCATCAGGCTATCCAATAAGTAACCGCAGTACAAATAGTGACTGGCTGCCACAGGCTTTGACTGCCAACGGAACTTACCGCTTAGTAATTGATGCCAGCAACAATACCACAGGCAATTACAGTTTTAAATTGAGCGATTTGACCTCTTCTTCCCCTCTGAATTTGACTTCCCCCAATACCGGCACTGCTGAAATAGGGGAAGTTGATTTGTATCAAATTATCGGCAGTCAGGGTCAAGTATTAAACTTCGATTTAAATGCTGCTGCGTGGAACAATGGAAATTGGGTGCTCTACGGACCTGACAACAAAGCAATAGCCACCCCGCAAGGGAATTCGCCAGATTTTCTCGTAGCGCTACCGACAGCGGGTTTGTACACTTTAGCCGTTACCGGAAACAACACTTCACCCGTCAGCTATAGTTTCAGGGCGACCGACATTACGCCAGCACCGACTGCCAGCACGGGACTCAATTCTACAATTAGCGGCACGCTAACAGCCGGCAACCCTAAAAATTACAAATTCACCGCCAATGCCGGCACACAGATATTCTTAGACAGCATCAACAATAGTAACTGGGAAATCAGGTCAAGCCTAATTGCCCCCGATGGTAGCAAAGTATTCGACAACCAAGACAGTCGCTACAATACCCTACCCAAAGTATTGCCGCTTTCAGGGGAATATACTCTGCAAATATACGGCTATTACCCATCTTCAAATGGTAGCTACCAATTCCGCATCGCCGAGTTGCCTAACAGTCTCAGAAGTCCCACAACTAACTACTTAGAAATAGGCAGCCCCGTATCGGGAACGCTGTCCGGGACTGAGGCAAAAGTTTATACTTTTGATGGCGTGGAAGGACTGCGGGTAGCTTTCAACGGCATAGTGGGAACTAATGTCTCTGCAACTTTATACAGCCCGACAGGGGAAGCAGTATTTACCAGAGGTAATTTCCAGTCCACTGACTTCCCACCAGTCACTCTGACTCAAAACGGTTTGTACCAACTGGTAATAGAAGGGGAACAAGCGAGCAATCAAAACTACTCGTTCCAACTCCTAGAACTGTCCTCTGCTGCTTCCATGCCCTTTAACTTGCCAGTAACGGGTGCTTTAACAAACGGACAGCAGAGTAAATTTTACAAGTTTGAGGGCAATCAGGGCGATCGCTTGTTCTTCGATTCTATTGTCGGCAATTCTTCAAACCTCTGGAAGCTAATCGGCCCGGACAACAAGGTGGTAAACGGCGGCAGTAATTGGCTCGGTAATGATTTGGAAGTGGAACTGCCAGCTACAGGAGAGTACGCTCTGCTAATAGAGGGCGGGACTTCCAGCGCCCCGGTCAATTACCAATTCCGCGCTTTTCGTTACGAGAAAACGGCAGCCGATATCGTGACTCCGGGGACGGGGGAAACGGGCAGCAATACGGGCGGCTCGACTGGTTTGTATCCCGTGAAGCTGGAAGCATCAGACGGGCGCGGTGGCAAGGATATCCAAGAATACAGCATTCGGGTGTGGCCCGACCCGACCAACAGCAACCCGGTTATCGTCAGCGAACCGGTGCAGCGCTTCGGACTCGACGATAAAATTTACCGCTATCAGTTGAAAGCGGTTGACCCCGACGGCGACCGACTCAAATACCGCTTGGTTGACGGTCCCCTGGGGGCATTAATTAACGGCGATAGCGGAGAATTGCTGTGGTTCCCAGAAAATGTTTTACCCGGAAGTAAGGCTGACTTTACCGTGGAGGTGGCAGACCCGCGCGGCGGATTGGGATTGCAAAAGTTTACCGTAGATGCTTACGGCGCTTTGGGTAAAATTCAGGGAGCTGTATTTGACGATTTAAACGGCAACGGTTTCCGCGATTCTAAATTAGTTAAAGGTAACAATCCGGCGATCGTGATGGCAATCGATGTTTCCGGCAGTACCGCTGCCCCGTTTGATGGCCCGCTTGGGGTAGATGATGTCCTCAAAGCTCAAGTCGCCGCCACCCTAACTCTGATCGATACGTTAATAGCTCAAGGTTTGGGAGATAGAGTCAATATCGGGTTAATTCCCCACAAAGAAAGCGCCCAGATTCAAGATATGGACCCCACAACGCCTGGAGTTCAGCCCTACACGACACCCTTGGCAGATAAAAACAGCAACGGCATCCCCGACATCCGGGAAATTCTGGCAAGTGGCACTTACACCACCCCCAACGGTCACAATGACTTTACCAAAGCCGTACAGGCGATCGACCTTCTTGTTCCTTTGATGCCGGGAGATAAGAACGTCATCTTCATGTCCGACGGCTACGGCGCTTTAGACCCGGCAGTAGCAGCTACCGTGCGGACTGACTTGCAAAATGCTGGCATCGGTCTGACAGCCTTCGGAATCGGCCAATATTCGACTTTGGATACCCTCAAAAAAATCGACCCAGATGCGGTAATTTTGAGCGATATAGACCAGCTATCGGCAGTTTTCGGCGGTTTTGACCCCCGCTACACTCTAGAGCCTTTGATGGAAAACGTGCCGGTCTACATAGACCTCAACAACAACGGCATACTAGACCCCAGCGAACCGAAGCAGTTGACCAAAAAGAACGATTCTGAGTCTAATCTGGGGCAAACCAACTATCAGTTTACCTTTGACAATTTGGAGCCCGGTACTTACAAAGTGCGGGCTGTAGCGCCCAGCGGCTACGCCCAAACCGCTCCCAGCACGTCGGTATTTACCGATACGGTTACGGCTGCGGGACAAACTTTTACCCACCTGTTCGGCGTCCACAAAGCAGAAGAACCGCCCAACTCCGACCCCGCTTTCCTGACAGTACCGCCCGCATTCGGGTTAAAAGCTGGAGAACCCTTGGTTTACAGGGCTTTGGCTTCCGACCCGGATGCGGATGAGTTAACTTACAGTTTGGTGCTGAGTCCCCCGGGGATGAGCGTTGACCCGAAAAACGGCACCGTAGTTTGGACTCCGACGGCGGCCCAGGTCGAAGAATATTATAAAGAACTGCGGGCGACGCGCGATCGCTTGATAGCCTTCGGTCGGGGAGACTTTGCACCCTCTACAGTCAAGTTTAATGTCGTGCTGCGGGCATCTGACGGGAAAGGCGGTCAAGCTTTACAGTACGTCGAGGTGGAACTGATACCGCCCAACAATCCTCCGGTCTTTACATCTGCTGCGCCATCCAAAGAGCAACCTCAAGCGGGTAAGCGCTTCGAGTATCGCGCGGTAGCGGAGGATTCCGACAGCGACACTATTACTTACACTATTTTACCCGGTGCACCAACTGGTGTGGCAATTAACCCAACTACCGGACTGGTGACTTGGACGCCGACAGCGGGACAGTTGGGAACGAATTCTTTCACCGTCAAAGCCAGCGACGGTAAAGGTGGGGAAGCCAAGTTGGAAGTGCCGCTGCGGGTAATTGAAGCAATTCCCAACCGCCCTCCTGACATTACATCCAGCCCCCGCACAGTAGCCCGCATCGGCAACGGGTATTTCTACAAACTTGCTGCAACCGACCCCGACGGCAACCCTATCACCTTTACCTTGGTTTCTAAGCCAGTAGGGATGACTGTTGATGCGGAAGGTTTAGTGTCTTGGATTCCCACAGCTTCGCAAACCGGCTCGCAAGCAGTGTCGGTGTTGGCTAGCGACGGCTTTGGGGGAACCGACACTCAATCCTGGACTGTTAATGTCTCTAATTCGGCCGTTAACCGACCTCCAAGCATTACTTCGACACCGGATACGGTTACTAATTTGGAACGGGTTTACCGCTACCAGCTAGCTGCTACCGACCCCGAAGGAGACTATTTGCTGTGGAGTTTGGATAATGCTCCCAAGGGTATGGTAATCGATGCTAAAACTGGCGGTCTTAGCTGGCAACCTACTCCCGACCAAATTGGGGAACAGACTATTGCAGTGCGAGTGACTGATGCCCTCGGTTCTTATGTAGGCCAGGAATTCAGTTTGAAGGTAACAGGAATTAACACGCCACCTGCAATTGTTTCGGTTCCAGTCACAGTCGCCGGAATCAATCAAACCTACAAATATCAAGTATTCGGAACCGACCCGGAAAACGATGCCCTGCGTTACAGTTTGGGAACCAAACCTTCGGGCATGAAGATTGACCAAAAGACTGGTTTGATTGAATGGACTCCCGCTGCTAATGCTGTAGGTTCTCTTGAAGTAGAGGTTTTAGTAACAGATACCCAGGGGGCGGTGGGGAATCAGAAATTTGCAGTAAAAGTAGGGACGGCCGCCATCAATGGGCCTCCAACTGTAGTTTCAACCCCCGTGTTTGCAGCATCTTTGGGGAGTGCGTACACCTATACAGTAAAAGCGACTGACCCGGATGGTAACGCTTTAACTTATCAGTTATTGAAAGCACCAATGGGGATGGCAATTAATCCTGCCACTGGATTGCTAACTTGGGACAATCCGACTGCTGGAAACCATCAAATAGTAGTCGGCGCTGTGGATGCTGGCGGTTTGGGTGCAGCCCAAGGTTTTACATTAACTGCGAGGGCAAATTCTACTCCTGTAATTCCCAATATTCCCCCGCAACAAGTCGCTAGCGGTCAACCCTATCGTTACGATTTGAAGGCGAATGATGCTGAGGGGGATTTGCTTGTTTATTCTCTGTTGCAATCTCCCAGCGGCATGACTGTTGATGAATTCGGGCGGATTAGTTGGATCCCTAAATCAACTGATGTCGGTACGACTAAGCCAGTTCAAATTGCTGTCACCGATACTTTTGGCAAGACTGTTACTGTTTCCTACAATTTAAGCGTTGTTGCCGATACAACACCCCCGAAAGTCAGTCTAATTGCTAGCAAAAATACAGCTAATCTCGGAGATTCTGTCACCTTTACCGTGAATGCTGTCGATAATGTGAAAGTCGAATCTTTAGGTTTAACTATCAACGGCACTCCTGTACTTTTAGATGCCCAAGGTCAAGCAACTGTCAAGGTCAATAATTCAACTTCAATCGCAGCAATTGCTACGGCTAAAGATGCGGCGGGTAATGTGGGGAATGCGACTCAAGTTGTCAGGGCGATTGACACTACTGATGTCAATGCGCCGACGATCAACATCAGTTTAGAAGATGATGTTGATGTTTCTGCACCTCTGACCATTCGAGGTACGATAACTGACAGCAATTTAGATTACTATACTTTGTCAGTAGCCCCGATTGGTAGCACTCAATTTAAGGAAGTTTATCGGGGAACGACTACCGTTAATAATGGAGTAATTGCCACCTTTGACCCGACTATTTTAGCGAACGGCGCTTACACTCTCAAATTCACTGCTTTCGATACTAACGGTAACGGTTCGACTACTGAAAGAACGGTGAATGTTTCGGGCGATTTGAAGTTGGGTAATTTCCGGTTATCCTTTACTGACTTATCAGTTCCCATGGCGGGAATTCCGATTAACATCACTCGAACTTACGATTCTTTGAATGCGAATAATGGCGATGATTTCGGCTACGGCTGGCGGATGGAATTCCGAGATACTGATTTGAAAACATCCTTAAAAGCTGACCCGACTTACGAGGAGTTGGGGATAAATACTGTACCGTTTGACAGCAAGACTAAGGTGTTTATTACTTTACCCGGTGGGAAGCGAGAAACCTTTACTTTTAAGCCGACTTCGCATCATTTGAATCAGTATTTAGGGGCGGCTGGACCGGGGGCTGCGATGTACAAACCGGCTTTTGAGTCTCAAAAGGGTTCGACGATGACTTTGACGGTGAGGGATGCGAATTTAGTTAGGAATGAGAACGGGTATTATGGGGTGAACGGACAGCCTTTTAATCCTGAAAATCCTGCCTTTGGTGGGGTGTATGTATTGACTACGAAGGAGGGATTGGTTTACGAGATTGATGCGAAGTCTGGGGATTTGCTGACTGCTACTGATAGCAATGGGAATAAGTTGACTTTCTCGGATGGGGGGATAAAGAGTAGTTCGGGTAAGTCGGTGACTTTTGAGAGGGATGTTGTTGGGAGGATTGTCGCTGTTGTTGACCCGGATGGGAAAAAGGTTAAGTACGAATACGATGCGAAAGGGGATTTGGTTGGGGTTAAGGATAGGGAGAATAATACTACAACGTTTAAGTATGAAGCTGCGAATAATCCTCACTTTTTGACTGAGGTTGTTGATGCGTTGGGAAGGAGTGGGGTGAAGACTGGGTATGATGATTCTGGTCGTTTGAAGCAGATGGTGGATGCCAACGGTTCGGCGGTGGAGTTGGTTTACGATGCCTCTAATTCGCTTCAGAAGGTTAAGGATGTTTTCGGTAAGGAAACGACTTATGTTTATGACAGTCGGGGGAATGTAGTTCAAAAAGTAAATGTACTTGGGGGGATTACACAACAAACTTTTGATGAAAATAATAAATTGCTAACCCAAACCGACCCTCTCGGCAACACAACAACATATGCCTACGATAGTGGTGGAAACCTCATCTATATTACAGATCCGTTGGGTAATAAAGCCTATTATAGCTATAACAGCTTTGGGCAAGTCACAAGCAGAACTGACCCGCTAGGTAATACGATTAGTTATACCTACGACAAAAGAAGAAATCTTCTCAACACAACTAACGCAGAAGGTAATACTATAAGAGAAACCACTAACCAGTTTGGTAACACTACTTCACTGACAGATGCTAACGGTAACAAGACACGATTTGAGTACGATGACTTCGGCAATGTTATTCGTCAGATTGACGCTTTTGGCAATGAAACGGCTTATACCTATAACAGTAATGGCGACCAAATCACAGAGACTGTTAAAGTAACAACCCTGAATGGTTTGCGACAACAGACAACAAGCTGGACTTATGATTCTCAAGGTCGAGTTCAGACTAAAACTAATTCAACAGGCAATGTCATCAGGCACGAATACGACATACTCGGAAACTTGACTGCGGTGATTGAAGAGGGTGCAATCGCTCGCCGTACTGAATATCGCTATAATGCTAAAAACCAACTTGTAGAAACTTTGTACGCTGACGGTACATCAGAGAAAAGTGTGTATGACGAAGCAGGTCGTCTGATTGCTGAAACCGATCGAACCAATCAAACAACTCGCTATATCTATGATGCTTTAGGACGGTTAATTGAAACCATTTATCCCGATAGCACACCTGGAAACCTCGCAGATAACCCTAGAACTAAAAGCGAATACGATAAGGCAGGTCGCATAACTGCTTCTACCGACGAACGAGGCAACCGTACTGAGTATGAGTATGATAAGGCAGGTCGTCGAACCCTGGTTCGCGATGCACTGAGGCGTGAAACTACTTATACCTACGATGCGATGGGGAACCTGCTAACTGAAACGGATGCCCTAGGTCGAACGACAAGGTATGCTTATGATAAGGTGGGACGCAGAACAGAAACTTACTTGGCCGATCGCACTGGCGCCATAACCAAATACAATAAAGCGGGACTCAAAGTTGCCGAAACAAATCAAGCCGGTCAAACAACTAATTTTGTTTACGATGCCCTAGATAGACTGGTTGAAGTAATTCATCCAGATAGCACACCTAACGACCTGTCTAACAACCCCAGAACTAAAACAGAATATAACGAACTAGGTTGGGTTATTGCTTCCATTGACGAGTTGGGCAATCGTACTGAATACGAATATGATGCAGTAGGTCGCATAATTGAGTCTCGCAGTAGCTGTGCTTGTCGCCGCAAAACCTACACCTATGACGAGTTTGGAAATCGGATTACTGAAACCGACCAACTAGGACGTACTAACAGGTTTGTATATGATGAGCTAGGTCGCATCAAACAAACTTATTTTGATGACAACACTTATACAACTAATGTTTACGACGACCTCGGTCGCATCATTTCCACAACCGACCAAGCCGGCAAGAAAACGGCGTTCGAGTACGATGTTCGAGGACAACTCGTTGCCGTAGTAGATGCTTTGCAACAAAGAACTGAATACGGCTACGACTTCAGTGGCAACTTAACCAGCATTAAGGATGCAAACAACAATATTACCCGCTACGAGTACGACAAACTCGGTCGTCGCATTGCTGTAATTTTGCCCAAAGAACAGCGGTCAGAAATCACCTATGATGCTGTTGGAAATGTGTTGAGTGCCAAAGATTTAAATGGCAAAACCGTTACTTATGAGTACGACAAACTTAACCGCTTGGCTGCCGAAAAATTCCCCGATGGAACCTCGCTAAAGTATACTTACACGAGTACCGGACAGCGCCAAACAGCAACTGAAACAAAGGGTGGAATTGTTCGCACTACGACTTATGAATACGACGAACGTGATCGCCTTGTTTCTCGAACTGAACCTGATGGGCGGAAAGTAGAGTATACTTACGACCAAGTTGGCAATATCGCTGCGGTAAAAACTCCTTCGGGTACTGCGATCAACACTTATGACAAGTACAACCAGCTCAAAACTGTGACTGACCCTGACGGTGGATTGACGGAGTACATTTATGACAAAGCTGGTAACCTCATCCGCACACAATTGCCTAACGGTACTGTTGAAATTCGCGAGTACGACAAGCTGAATCGCTTGACTTTTACGAAAAACTTTAGGGTCGATCCTGTATCGGGGCAGGAGGTGGTAATTTCTAGTTATCGCTACACTCTTAATGCGGCAGGACAGCGGACGAAAGTAGAGGAAAATAGCGGTCGGATTGTTGAGTACAGCTACGATGATTTGTATCGATTGATTGAAGAAAAGATTGTTGACTTTGTTGCGGGCGATCGTACTATCCAGTATGGCTATGATGAGATAGGAAACCGCGTGACCCGCAATGATTCAATACAGGGGTTGACAACTTACACCTATGATGAAAATGACAGGTTACTGAATGAAACCCTCAACGGTCAAGTCACTACTTACGCTTACGACAACAACGGCAATCTCCTTTCCCGTTTTAAGAACAATACTGATAAAGCAGTCAACACTTGGGATTTTGAAAATCGCTTGATAGGGGCCCAGGTAACAGATGCTTCGGGAACTCGCAATATTGAGTACCGATATGACGCTGATGGGGTGCGGGTGGCAACAATAGTTAACGGACAAGAAACTCGTTATTTGATTGATGCCAATCAGTCTCATGCTCAAGTATTGGAAGAGTATTCTCCCAATGGAAATTTGCAAGCATCTTATGTTTACGGATTGGATTTGGTTTCGACTGAGAGAGGGAGCGATCGGGTGTTCTATCATGTAGATGGGCTGGGAAGTACGAGAGCTTTAACTAATGGCGCTGGCAATGCGATCGACACTTATACTTATGATGCTTACGGGAATTTAATTGGGAAAACAGGCAATACAGTTAATAACTACTTGTATGCGGGCGAGCAGTACGATCCGAATTTGGGTGACTATTACTTGAGGGCGAGGTATTACGATACGGAAACCGGACGCTTTGGCGCTAGAGATCCGTTTGAAGGGGTTTTAACTGAGCCGCTGTCTTTGGCGAAGTATTCTTATGTTCATGGAAATCCGGTGAATGCAACTGACCCGAGTGGACTGTTTTTACAGGAACAGAGTTCAGTTATGTCCATTCTTACTATTTTGACAACGATGACCTATATCATGGGTAGATCTCCAATAGGGACTCTTAGTACACTAGATGGGGACAATGCCTTAGTTCCTGGATATTTAAAAAATACCAGCCATACAGGAGTTAATAAGTTCCTGAATACTGCAATAACTGGAAAATATTACCAGATTATAAGAAAAAAAGTTCAAGAGTGTAACACAACGGTTGGAGCAGGTAACTGTGACTTGGAGGGATTCCCAATTATTGTTTGGGGACACGAGATACCAGAAATTACGCAACATACGCAAGAGGCTATTGTCCAGACTGGGCAGTCTTTCCTAGCTCGCATTTCCCCTGGGTGGAACAATACTCCTACAGGCCGTGTGAAAAAATATTCAAACGGAGCCGAATATCCAGCTCCGTGGTATGATTTTACGCCAGAGTGTCCTTGGGATAACGATAATCCCATGCGATACTTTAATTCTCGCTCTGGTCGAGACTGTGATGAGTACCCATACAACTCTACTTTACAAGGTGGTCCCTTGAATTACGATGCTGGTAAGGTTTCTTTAAAGCTTGTTAATAGTCAACAAAACAAGACTCAAGGTGTTTTCCTTGGTGGTGAATTTGATAAGAACACTCGCGGATTTTACCAATACGCTCCTGTTTTGCCTAACCATCCCAAAGACAGTTGGTTTGGAGTTCAAGTTACTCACGATCAGACGCATTGGATAGATAAAGAGGGTAATGAGCGAGATATAAATACTGGTGATCCCTGGTTTCCATTTTAAAGAAAGTTATGACTTCAGAATTAACCAACGCTTTAAACCGAATCTTAAGCTGGATAGAGCGACATGAACCCTCGTGGATTGAGTATCTATACCCTGGCTTATCAAAGGATGAGATAGATGACTTAGTAAGAGATTTACCACTCCAATTTCCTCCTGAACTCTATGAACTATATCAGTGGAAAAATGGTGCAGTAGAAGGAGATGAGTGGAAGGAAACAGCTTGGATCTTTCATAGTTGGACTTTTAGACCTCTACAAGAGGTCGTTTCAGGGCTGCGCCGGGAGAGTTCCAGATATCAAATAAATAATATAATCTATATAGATCTAACTAAGTTTTACTGGGAAAGTTTTAATTATTTAAGTATTTTTTATCACATTTTATGGGAAGATAATGGGTGCGTTTTAATTAATAACATACTAAATTTTTGTCCGATAATTTTTCAGCGACTTGAAGAAGGAGAGTTAACTTTACTTGAAAAGTATACAAGTTTAACCAGTATGATGCTAACCATCGCAGAATGTTATGAAGCAGGAGCTTACTTTATAGGGGATTATATTTCTCGCAACCCTGAAAAAGAATATCAAATTTGGCGTAAATATAACTCCCAGATTATAGAAATTGCTATACAAGCTATTCAGCAAGGCTCTTTGTGTGGTCGGTTTTTTACATATTTCTCCAACGACCTAATCGAATTTAAAGACCCAAGAACTGTGGAGCCTCTAATTCAAGGGTTGCAATTACTCAATCATCAGAATGTAGAGCGATTGAACCAGCAGAATAACGATCCATTTCTCTATTACGATCCCAAAGAAGAGGTAGCCAGAATTTTGGGAGAGTTAGGCGATACTAGAGCTGTGCCTGTTCTAATTGCCACTCTCAAAGACGATTGTCATAATAATTGGGATTACCAAACTAAAGTCAGTGCAGCAAAGGCTCTGGGTCAGCTCAAAGATGAACAAGCAACTTACCCTCTCATTGAAGCTTTACAAAATAGCGAGGGTGAAGTTCGACATATGGCAGTTTGGGCGTTAGGTGAAATCGGAGATTTAAGAGCAGTAGACTCTCTAACTGATGCTTTGCGAGATAGTGATTATAGGGTAAAACAAGCGGCAAATGAAGCCTGGGATAAACTGGCTGCAAAATTTCCTGAGATTGATGAAGAAATTCCTTTTTAATTTATACTTTTGGTGAAAGCGTTACTGTTTCTTACAATTTAAGCGTTGTTGCCGATACTTTCGCCCCTCAAATCAACCTAATTGCTAGTAAAAATATACCTAATATTGGGGATAAATACTGTTCCTTTTGATAGCAAGACTAAGGTATTCATCACCCTACCCGGAGGTAAGCGGGAAACCTTTACTTTTAAGCCGACTCCGAGTCATTTGAATCAGTATTTAGGGGCTGCTGGGCCGGGGGCTGCGATGTACAAGCCGGCTTTTGAGTCTCAAAAGGGTTCCACGATGACTCTGACTGTTAAGGATGCGAATTTGATACGGAATGAGTACGGCGATTATTACGGGGTGAACGGGCAGCCCTTCAATCCCGAAAATCCGGCTTTTGGCGGGGTGTATGTGTTGACTACCCAAGAGGGATTGGTTTACGAGATTGATGCTAAAACTGGGGATTTGCTGACTGCTACTGATGCGAATGGGAATAAGCTGACTTTTAGCGATGCGGGGATTGCTAGCAGTACGGGTAAGTCGGTGACTTTTGAGAGGGATGTTGCTGGGAGGATTGTCGGTGTTGTTGACCCGGATGGGAAGAAGGTTAAGTACGAATACGATGCGAAAGGGGATTTGGTTGCTGTTAAGGATAGGGAGAATAATGCAACTCGGTTTGAGTATGAAGATGAGGACAGACCGCACTTTTTGACTGAGGTTATCGACTCCTTGGGACGCAGTGGAGTTAAGACTGAATACGACGATTCCGGCCGTTTGAAGCAGATGGTGGATGCGAATGGTTCGGCGGTTGAGTTGGTTTACGACCCGAATAATTCGATTCAGAAGGTTAAGGATGTTTTTGGGAAGGAGACGACTTATGTTTATGACAGTCGCGGGAACGTTTTAACTGAAATCGATCCGTTGGGTAAGAGGGTTGATAGGACTTTTGATGGGGATAATAATGTTCTGACGGAGACGGTGATTACCACTGAGTTAAATGCGGCTGGGACTTCTGTTGAGGTGCGGCAAAAGACTGAGTGGACTTACGACGCCAAAGGGAATAAACTAACCGAAAAAGACCCGTTAGGGAATGTTTCTCGGTGGACTTACAACAGTCGCGGGCAGGTTTTGACTGAAACTGACGCTTTGGGGAATGCTGCGAGTTATACTTATTCTCCGAGTGGCAATTTGCTGACGACTAAGGATGCGACGGGGAATGTTACTAAGTTCAGCTACGACATGAGGGGAAATATTCTAAGCCTCACCGATGCTGCTAATAACATCACCCGCTTTCAGTACGATGGTGGAGGTAACGTAACTAACTTAGAAGACGCATCCGGTAACAAAGCTACCTACACCTACGACAGCAACGGCAATATGCTGCGGGAAACAATGAAAGTAGCAACTCCCACTGGTGAAAAAGAATTAGTAACAGAATGGACTTACAACAAAGAAGGGAAAATTAAGTCAATTACCCAATCTGGGCGTACTACAACTTACGAATACGACAGCAATGGCCGCCAAAGTGCCAGCATTGATGGGAATCGCCGAACCGATTACCGCTACGACTCTCAAGGTAAATTAGTCGAAACCATTTATCCTGACGATACTCCTAACAACTCTGACAATTCCCGAAGCATTACTGTTTACGATAAAGGAGGTCGTCAAAGGGCTACTATCGACGGTAACGGGCGAGTTACCCACTACAAATACGACGATGCGGGACAGCTAATTGAAACCATTTACCCCAACGATACGCCAAATCAAATACAACAACTCCTGAACGCTATTTCTCCCGGTACGACTCCCCAATCTGTTGACTGGACCACTGTCGTTTATCCCGACGCCACTCCTACTTATTTAGCCAACAATTCTCGGACGAAAACTGAATACTACAAAAACGGGCAAGTCAAAGCCGAAATCGATATTTCGGGGAACCGTACCGAGTACGAATACGATGCAGCAGGTCGCGTCAGTCTCACTCGTTTTGATACTAACAATTACATCAGATACACTTACGATGCAGTTGGAAATCGCAAGACTGAAACTGTTTTTGCGGAAGGAACTTCGACAACTACTGTTTATAACAGTCAAGGTTTAGTAACGGCAATTACCGACCAGAACGGCAAAACTACTCAGTTTGAATACGATGCTAAAGGGCAACTGAAAGCTGTTATCGATGGCGCACAAAAACGCACTGAATACACCTACGATTCTGCTGGCAATTTGAAAACTGTCAAGGATGCTTTGGGTCAGGTAACGGCTTATGAATACGATGACAAAGGTCGCCGCAAGGCTGTAATTCGACCGGATAACAAGCGTTCTACTTTTGTTTACGATGATGTTGCTAACACTGTCACGATTACGGATTTTAATAACAAGACGGTTAAGTATACTTACAACGACCAAAATCAAGTTATTGCTAAGCAGTATCAGAATGTCAGCGGTGCAACTGTTAGCGTTACTTACGCTACAAATGGGTTGGAAGAAACAATTACTGACAGTCGGGGTGCAACTGTTTATAAATACGACAGTTTGGGGCAGGTAATTTCTCGGAAAGACCCGGTTGGTCCTTATCTTGCTAGCGGGAATTCGATTGAATATAAGTATGAATCCGGGCAAGTTAGTGAGGTTAAGACTCCAACTCGCACGACTGGCTATACCTATGATTCTGAGGGGCGTTTGAAGACGGTTAGTACGCCGGATATGGGGGCGGTAACGTATGACTACGATTCTCTGGGGAATCTCTGGAAAACTTCGTATCCGAACAATTTAGTTGAGACTCGTATCTACGATGGTTTGGGTCGTTTGGATTTGGTGAAGACTGTTAAGGTTGACCCGGTGACGAAGCTGGAGTTGCAGGTTGTTTCTAGTTACGATTATGCGGTTGATAATGTTGGTAATCGCAAGGAAGTATTAGAAAATAGCGGTCGTAAGGTTGAGTACAAGTATGATGATTTGAATCGGTTGTTGGAGGAGAAGATTACTAATGACCCTAGTGGGAATAATCGGGTTGTTAGTTATACTTACGATGCTGTGGGGAATCGGTTGACTAAGACTGATTCGGTGAGTGGGGTAACTACTTATACTTACAATAGTTTGAATCAACTCTCTACGTCTGTAACTAATGGTTTAACTACTACTTATATCTACGATAGTAATGGGAATTTGATTTCGGAGGTGACTGGAAGCAATTCTACTGTTTATCGGTGGGAGAATGATGGTGAGAATCGGTTGATGGGGGTGACGGTTAATGAGGGTGGTGTTACTCGGAATGTTGGGTATCAATATAATGCTCAGGGGATAAGGGTTGGTAAGGTTGTTGATGGGGTGGAGACTCGGTATTTGATTGATGAGTTACAGCCTTATTCTCAGGTTTTGGAGGAGTATGATGCTGCGGGTAATGCTAAGGGTTCTTATGTTTATGGGTACGATTTGATTGGTAAGTTGCAGGGTGGTCAATCGTCGTTTTATCACGTTGATGGGTTGGGTTCGACTCGGTTGCTGACGAATGGTTTGGGTGGGATTACTGATAGTTATGCTTATGATGCTTATGGCAATTTAATTGCTTCGGCTGGTGGTTCTAGTAATGCTTATTTGTTTGCTGGGGAACAGCGGGATTCTGAGACTGGGTTGGATTATTTGCGGGCGCGATATTATGACCCGTTTTTAGGGAGGTTTGTTTCGGCTGATGCTTATGAGGGGACGCTGGATGACCCGATGAGTTTGCATGATTATCAGTATGCTCATGCTAATCCGGTTGTTAATACTGATCCATCAGGCTTTATCACTCAATCAGAGCTAACAGCCATGTTTAAGATCATTGATATCCTGGTGACAATTGCTAATCCAGACCCTTTGAGTATTGCTTTGCTAGTTACTCCCCCGGGTGTACCGGCTGGCTTTGTAAAAGGACTGAATAAGGTTTGGAACTCAGCCGCACGTGGACCTCTGTTTGCTAGGATGGCTAAAGGAGTTGCAAATGGTGCAGCGTTGTTTGTTAAGGGAGAAGAATCAGCGCTATCTGCATACCAATTCCTCTTTGGAGATCTAAAATTGCTCCCTTTCATTAGCGATGAATATCTTGAAGCACTAAAAGTTTCATTAAATTTGGGTAAAGGTTATAAAGTAGTTGACTTTGTTGCAGAAGGGAAGAAAGGGCTTATATTTGTGGAAGCTAAGCCCAAACTGACCTCAAAATATATAAATCAGGCTGTTGCTCCAGGTGGTAAATTTGTTGGAACTAAAGATATATTGGAAAAACTCTATGGAAAAGGAGGTGACGCTTTTCCAGGCATAGAAAAACAGATAATTACATCCACAGATTTATCAGAGATAGCCACTCGTACAGGACGTGCTTATTGGAGAAAGACAACTGGTTTACCTGGTGAATTCCAACTTTTTAAGGGGGCTGAGCCAGTTATGGCGAACGATCTACCAGTGTTTCTCCAAGAAGTAGTGAACTGACGATTTTAATTTACGCTAACAGTGTGAGGTTTACGAGCAAGTAAAAATGTTAAAGCAAATACTTCAAGTAGCTCAAGAGATAGAAAGTACGTTTGAGAGAAATCAGGCATTCGCATACGTCGTTCAAGCGCTCGCTCAAACGGGGCAATTTGAGCGAGCGCTCACAATTGCTGAAACTATTGAATATCCCTACAAAAAAGTTGATGCTTTGACTAGCATTGCTCGGGCTTATTCAAAAGCTGGTCTCCAGGAGAAAGCATCTGAAATTTTAGAGCAAGCTCTTCAAGTTACTCAGTCGAATTTGAAAGATCCAGATAATCGCCTGAGTGTGATGGAGATTCATCAATTAATTCTTGGTCTCATTACTAAAACTTACGTTGCTATTGGACAGTATAGCCAAGCTATTCAAGTTGCTCAAAATTATTCCGATCGCGCTCAGAATGAATCTTCTAGCCCCATCAGGGACGACTGGTTTTTAGATCCCGCCAGGAGAGCTGAGCTATTGGAATTAGCTAAAGCCGAAAATTTTCAGGAACTCACTCAGACATTGCGAGTGACGGATAATGAGATTACTCGCGAACACCAAGCTACAACATTAGCCGAAGTAGCCTGCGAGTGTGCAAAGGCTGGACAATTACAGTTTGCTATGCAAGCGTTGCAGTCGGCTGAGTCAATCGGATTCCCGAAAGAGTCGCTAGCAGGAGCACTAAAGTTACAAGCACTATCTGCGATTGCTGTGAAGTATGCAGAAATTGGAGAATATAACCTAGCTATTCAGACGCTTGAAAAAATTGACGCTATTGGTTGGATATCTAGCACATTGAAAAAAATTGGCTGCTATCTGGCAAAAACTGGGCAGTACGATCGAGCTTTTAAATTGATTGAAACAATAGAGCGTGCCCCTGAAAAAAATGAGGCTTTAGAGGAATTGGCTAAACAGTATGCAGAAACAGGAAATTATGACAAAGCACTTCAGGTTGCTAAATCAATCAAAGATATTGACTATAAGGATTCGGCTGTCTTGAGAATTGTTGAAAAATATGTTGAATCTGCTCAGTACGAGCAAGCCTTCCAGATCGCGAAAAGAGCTAGGAGGAAGGATTTTAAATTAGATTTATTGATAGCCATTGCGGAAGCTTCGGCCCAAATAAAAGAAGAAAGTCAAGTCTCTGAAATTCTATCTCAACTTTTACAGTTATCCGCAGAATTCAAAAATAGCAACGCCGAAAAAACTTCATTGCTAATTAAAATAGTTGAACCCTACATTAGGATAGGACAAAGTGGCAAGGCTTCAGAAATTTTATCCCAAGCATTGCTGGAAACTAAGACAATAAAATCTCCAGGCTGGAAAGTCTGTGCGTTAACTGATATAGCAATTAAATATGCAGAATTTAGACAAGAGACTAAAAGTTTAGCCCTTTTAGCTCAGGCTATTGAAATTGTTGAAAGTGATGAAGCTATATTGAGTAAAGCAGATACTCTGGGTCACATAGCTAGCGCACTTACCGAAGCTGGACAGTGCGAACAAGCTCTACAGATTATTGACAGAATAGAAATTAGTGATGATTTTTCTTGGAGCAGGCAAGGAGCTGCAATGAGCAAATGTATGGCTTTATTTGCTGTAGCTAAGAAGTATGCGGAAATAAATCAAAAAGATAAAGCCACTGAGATATTATCTAAAATTTTTCTAGTACCATATCTGGACGATAGTAGTAAAGCAGGTTATATAGATACTGTGACTAAAATCTACTTTAGCATCGAAGATAATAGTCCTTAATTATCAATAAATATGTCTTGAGGATTGGACTACGGAGCCACACGGATCAAACTTAAAGTTCTCCCACGACTTCTTCCAATCCTCTCCCAAAAGCTAAATATAGATCGCAAACTAACTTCCACTTCCCCCTGTACAAAAGCCACACACACAGTATAAAATGCAACAAAATACCGCTGTACAAACAACCATGACACCGAAAATAACCATCCAAGAACTAGCCTTATCCCTCACAGCCAAAAACCACTCCCCAACCCTCCTCAACGCAGACTTCCTCAAATACAGCGGCATCGTCCCCGCCGATTGGGAACTCGCCCGCCCTCCCGTTTTCAGTCCCCAAATCTCTCAGGTTGCCTTCACCAACGGCATCAATATCGTCGCCCAATCGAACGCCATCACCTTCATCGAATCTCTCTCTACAAAATCACAAGAAGACGTAAAAATTCCTGCCATTATCCGCAAGTACGTTGAAGCACTACCCCGCACCGACTATCAAGCTTTAAGCATCAATCCCAGAAGCTTCATCACCTTTGAAGGGGGAGATGAAAATGCAGCTCGCGAGTTCATCACCTCCAGTTTATTATCCAAAGGAACGTGGTTTGATGTTGGGAAAGCTCCCGTCAAAGCTGCTGTCAATTTAGTGTACTCTCTCGAACAGGGAGAACTAAACTTGAGCGTTGCCGAAGCTATGCTGCAACTGCAAGAAGCCGAACCAACTCCCGCAGTATTGTTTTCCGGCAGCTTCCAGTACGAGATTGTAGGGGAATTAGAAGGCGAAAAACTGCAACACTTGTACAAGCTTTTGGAAAATTGGCAGCCGGATTTAGAAGCTTACAGAGAAATTGTCAACGAACGCTTTTTGGGGCTGAAAGAAGTTGAAGAGTTACCGTCTGCCGCGTAAAGGATAAGATTGTGGGGGCGATTGGGACGGGGGAAACGGGCAGCAATACGGGCGGGGAGACCGGTTTGTATCCCGTGAAGCTGGAAGCGTCAGACGGTCAAGGTGGCAAAGATTTGCAGGAATACAGCATTCGAGTGTGGCCGGACCCGACCAACAGCAACCCAGTCATTGTCAGCGAACCGGTGGTGCGCTTCGGACTGGACGATAAAATTTACCGCTATCAGTTGGCTGCGGTTGACCCGGACGGCGACCGACTCAAATACCGCTTGGTTGACGGCCCGCTGGGAGCATTGATTGACGGCGATAGCGGAGAGTTGCTGTGGTTCCCGGAAAATGTTGCGCCCGGAAGCAAAGCTGACTTTACTGTGGAGGTGGCAGACCCGCGCGGCGGTAAGGGCTTGCAAACTTTCCGCGTCGATGCTTACGGCGCTTTGGGTAAAATTCAGGGAGCTGTATTTGACGATTTAAACGGCAACGGTTTCCGCGATTCTAAATTAGTTAAAGGTAACAATCCGGCGATTGTGATGGCAATCGATGTTTCCGGCAGTACCGCGGCCCCGTTTGATGGCCCGCTTGGGGTAGATGATGTCCTCAAAGCTCAAGTCGCCGCCACCCTAACCCTCATCGATACGTTAATAGCTCAAGGTTTGGGAGATAGAGTCAATATCGGGTTAATTCCACACAAAGAAAGCGCTGCGATTCAAGATATGGACCCCACAACGCCTGGGGTTCAGCCCTACACGACGCCCCTGGCAGATAAAAACAACAACGGCATCCCTGATATCCGGGAAATTCTGGCAAGTAGCACTTACACTGTGCCCAACGGTCACAATGACTTTACCAAAGCCGTACAGGCGATCGACCTTCTTGTCCCTTTGATGCCGGGAGATAAGAATGTTATCTTCATGTCCGACGGCTACGGTGCTCTAGATGCCACTGTTGCAGCTCTCGTGGGGGCCGACCTCAAAACTAAGGGCATCGGCTTGACAGCTTTTGGTATCGGCAAATATTCGACCCTGGATACCATCAAAAAACTTGACCCCGATGCGGTGATTTTGACCGATATCGACCAGTTAAGCAGCGTTTTCGGCGGTTTTGACCCCCGCTACACTCTAGAGCCTTTAATGGAAAACGTGCCGGTCTATCTGGATATTAACAACAACGGCATACTAGACCCCAACGAACCGAAGCAGTTGACCAAAAAGGACGATTCTGAGTCGAATCTGGGCAAAACCAACTATCAGTTTACTTTTGACAACTTAGTGCCCGGTACTTACAAAGTGCGAACTGTAGCGCCCAGCGGCTACACGCAGACAGCACCTAGTACCTCGGTTTTCACGGATACCGTGACAACTGCGGGGCAAACTTTTACTCACTTGTTCGGCGTGCACAAAGGTTCCCAAGAGTTGCCCAACTCCGACCCCACTTTTTTGACTGCTGCGCCAACAACGAAGTTGAAAGCTGGGGAATCCCTAGTTTACAGGGCTTTGGCTTCTGACCCGGATGCGGACGAGGTAACTTACGGTTTGGTTCTCAACCCGGATGGAATGAGCGTAGACCCGAAGAACGGTACTGTAGTTTGGACTCCGACGGCTACTCAGGTTGAGGAATATTATAAAGAGCTACGGGCGACGCGCGATCGTTTGATTGCTTTCGGTAGAGGAGATTCCGCACCACAGGCTGTGAAGTTCAATGTCGTGCTGCGGGCATCTGACGGCAAGGGCGGTCAGGCTTTGCAGTACGTCGAGGTGGAACTGATACCGCCCAACAATCCTCCCGTCTTTACATCTGCTGCGCCATCCAAAGAGCAACCTCAAGCGGGTAAGCGCTTCGAGTATCGCGCGGTAGCGGAGGATGCTGACGGCGATAATATTGTTTATACGATTTTACCCGGTGCACCGATTGGTGCCGCAATTAACGCGACTACCGGACTGGTAACTTGGACGCCGACAGCGGGACAGTTGGGAACGAATTCATTCACCGTCAAAGCCACTGACAGTAAGGGCTCAGAAGCCAAGTTAGAAGTGCCGCTGCGGGTAATTGAAGCGATTCCCAACCGCCCTCCTGACATTACATCCAGCCCCCGCACAGTAGCCCGCATCGGCAACGGGTATTTCTACAAACTCGCTGCAACCGACCCCGACGGCAACCCGATCACCTTTACTTTAGTTTCCAAGCCGGCTGGGATGACCGTTGATGCGGAGGGTTTAGTGTCTTGGATTCCCACAGCTTCGCAAACCGGCCCCATCGCAGTATCGGTGTTGGCTAGCGACGGCTTTGGGGGAAGCGATACTCAATCCTGGACTGTTAATGTCTCTAATTCGGCCGTTAACCGACCTCCAAGTATTACTTCGACACCGGATACGGTTACTAATTTGGAACGAGTTTACCGTTACCAGCTAACAGGAACCGACCCCGAAGGAGACTATTTGCTGTGGAGTTTGGATAATGCTCCCAAGGGTATGGTAATCGATGCTAAAACAGGCAGTCTTAGCTGGCAGCCAACTCCCGAACAAATTGGGGAACAGACTATTGCAGTGCGAGTGACTGATGCTAAGGGTTCTTATGTGGGTCAGGAATTCAGTTTAAAGGTAACAGGAATTAACACGCCACCTGCAATTGTTTCGGTTCCAGTCACAGTCGCCGGAATCAATCAAACCTACAAATATCAAGTAATCGGAACCGACCCGGAAAACGATGCCCTGCGTTATAGTTTGGGAACCAAACCTTCGGGCATGAAGATTGATGCCCGGACTGGTTTAATTGAATGGACTCCCGGTACTAATGCTGTAGGTTCCCATGAAGTAGAAGTTTTGGCAACAGATACTCAAGGGGCTGTGGGAAATCAGAAGTTTGCAGTATCTGTGGGGACGGCCGCCATCAATGGGCCTCCAACTGTAGTTTCAACTCCCGTATTTGCAGCATCTTTGGGAAGTCAGTACAGTTATACAGTGCAGGCGACTGACCCCGATGGTGGCAGTTTAACTTATCAGTTATTGAAAGCACCAATGGGGATGGCAATTAATCCTGCAACTGGATTGTTGACTTGGGACAATCCTACTGCTGGAAACCATCAAATAGTAGTCGGCGCTGTGGATGCTGGCGGTTTGGGTGCAGCCCAAGGTTTTACTTTAACTGCGAGGGCAAATTCTACTCCTGTAATTCCCAATATTCCCCCGCAGCAAGTCGCTAGCGGTCAACCCTATCGTTACGATTTGAAGGCGAATGATGCTGAGGGGGATTTGCTTGCTTATTCTCTGTTGCAATCTCCTTCGGGCATGACTGTTGATGAATTAGGTCGCATTAGTTGGGTTCCTAAATCGAATGATGTCGGTACGACTCAACCCGTTCAAATAGCTGTCACCGATACGTTTGGCAAGACTGTTACTGTCTCCTACAATTTAAGCGTTGTCGCGGATACTTCCGCCCCTAAAGTCAATATTGTTGCCAGCAAAAATACAGTTAATCTCGGAGATTCTGTCACGTTTACCGTCAATGCTGTCGATAACGTGAAAGTTGAATCTTTGGGTTTGACTATCAACGGCACTCCTGTAGTTTTGGATGCACAAGGTCAAGCATCTGTCAAGGTAAATAATTTAGGCAGTATTACGGCAGTTGCAACGGCTAAAGATGCGGCTGGAAATGCCGGAACTGCGACTCAAGTTGTGGCTGCAATTGATACTAGCGATGTCAATGCGCCAACTATCAACATCAGTTTGGAAGATGATGCAGAAATTACCGCACCTGTCAATATAGTTGGCACAATTAGTGACAGCAATTTAGCTTACTATACATTGGAAGTTGCCCCGGTTGGTGGCGGGCAAATTCCGGGCGATGGCGGAGGATTTAAGGAGGTTTATCGGGGAACAGCTGCCGTCACTAACGGAACGATTGCGACATTTGACCCGACTGTTTTGGCTAACGGCGCTTACGTTCTCAAGTTCACTGCATTCGACGCTAACGGTAACGGTTCGACTACTGAAAGGACGGTGAATGTTGCTGGTGATTTGAAGTTGGGCAATTTCCGGTTGTCGTTTACTGATTTATCTGTTCCAGTGGCGGGAATTCCGATTAACGTGACTCGGACTTACGATTCTTTGAATGCCAACAATAGCGATGATTTCGGTTACGGCTGGCGGATGGAATTCCGGGATACTGATTTGAAGACTTCGCTAAAAGCTGACCCGATTTACGAAGAATTGGGCATCAATACCGTAGCATTTGACAGCAAGACTAAGGTATTCATCACCCTACCCGGAGGTAAGCGGGAAACCTTTACTTTTAAGCCGACTCCGAGTCATTTGAATCAGTATTTAGGGGCGGCTGGGCCGGGGGCTGCGATGTACAAGCCGGCGTTTGAGTCTCAAAAGGGTTCGACGGTGACTCTGACTGTTAAGGATGCGAATTTGATACGGAATGAGTACGGCGAGTATTACGGGGTGAACGGGCAGCCCTTCAATCCTGAGAATCCGGCGTTTGGTAGTGTTTATGTGTTGACGACTCTTGAGGGATTGGTTTACGAGATTGATGCGAAGTCTGGGGATTTGCTGACTGCTACTGATGCGAATGGGAATAAGCTGACTTTTAGCGATGCGGGGATTGCTAGCAGTACGGGTAAGTCGGTGACTTTTGAGAGGGATGCTGCTGGGAGGATTGTCGGTGTTGTTGACCCGGATGGGAAGAAGGTTAAGTACGAATACGATGCGAAAGGGGATTTGGTTGCTGTTAAGGATAGGGAGAATAATACTACTCGGTTTGAGTATGGAGATGAGGACAGACCTCACTTTTTGACTGAGGTTATTGATTCGTTGGGACGCAGTGGAGTTAAGACTGAATACGACGATTCCGGTCGGTTGAAGCAGATGATTGATGCGAATGGTTCTGCGGTTGAGTTGGTTTACGACCCGAATAATTCGATTCAGAAGGTTAAGGATGTTTTTGGTAAGGAAACGACTTATGTTTATGACAGTCGCGGGAATGTTTTAACTGAGATTGACCCGTTGGGTAAGCGGATTGACAGGACTTACGATGCCGACAATAACGTTTTGACTGAAAGTGTAATTACCACTGAGTTAAATGCTGCTGGGAATCCGGTTGAGGTACGGCAAAAGACTGAGTGGACTTACGATGCCAAAGGGAATAAGTTAACTGAAAAAGACCCGTTGGGCAATGTTTCGCGGTGGACTTACAACAGTCGCGGGCAGGTTTTGACTGAAACTGACGCCTTGGGGAATACTGCGACTTATACCTATTCTCCTAGCGGGAATTTGCTGTCAACTAAGGATGCAAAGGGTAATGTTACTAAGTTCAGCTACGACATGAGGGGAAATCTTATCACCTTTACCGATGCAGCCAATAAAGTTACTAACTTTACTTATGATGGTTCGGGAAATGTACTTTCGGTTGAGGATGCTAGCGGCAATAAAACAACTTTCACCTATGATAACAGTGGGAATCGTTTAACTGAAACTCGCACGGTAACTACTCCTTCGGGCATTCAACAACTGGTTACTCAATCAACTTACGACAGTAACGGTAAAGTTAAGTCAACGACTGATGCCTTAGATCGAGTCACAAAATACGAGTATGATGGTAACGGGAATCAAATTGCTGTAATTGATGCCCGCAACAACCAAACCGAATACCGCTACGATAGTAAAGGTCAGCTTGTTGAAACGATTTATCCCGACAATACTCCCAGCAATTCCGCTGACAATTCGAGAACAATTAATATTTACGATAAGGGCGGTCGTTTGCGGGCAACTATTGACTCAGACAAGCAAGTAACGCATTACAATTACGACGATGCTGGACGTTTGGTGGAAACGATTTATGCTGATGGAGTGGATAGTTTGGGTCAGTTGGCAAGCGAGCTCGCGCCCGGTAAAACTCCTGCTACTATAGACTGGACGCAAGTTATCTATCCCGACATTGCGCCTGCTTTCTTGTCGGACAATCCTAGAAGCAAAACCGAGTATTACAAAAATGGTGATGTCAAAGCTGAGATTGATGAGTTAGGAAATCGCACCGAATACCGCTACGATAATAACGGTCGGTTGGTGGAGGTAATTTATCCCGATAATACTCCTACTCTGGCTGACAATCCCCGAACTAAGACAGAATACGATGATTTGGGGCGGACAGTTGCGAATGTTGATGGTTTGGGACGGGTGACTCGCTACGAGTACGATAATTTGGGACGGTTGGTGAAAACTGTTTATCCCGATGCTACTCCCAACAATTTGTTAGATAATCCGACTTCTAAGACGGAATACGATAGTTTGGGACGGCGCATTTCTACTACTGACTCGGCTGGTAAAACTGTCAAGTACGAGTACGATGCTTTAGGTAGGTTGACTGCGGTAGTGCAGACTTTGAATCAGTCGGGAACTAATCCGATTAATTTAAGAACCGAGTACGGTTACGATGAAGCTGGACGGTTGATTTGGCAGGAGGATGCTGAAGAAAATCGGACTGAGTTTGAGTACGATAAAAACGGGCGTCGGGTTGCTGTAGAATTGCCGCTAACTCAAAGGTCGATTACTACTTACGATGAGGTAGGAAACGTTAAGACTGTAACTGATTTTAACGGCAATACTGTTACCTACGGTTACGATGAAGAGAATCGTTTGACGAACAAACAGTTTTCTGTTATTGGTGAAGTTCCAGTTACGATGACTTACACTCCTAGCGGGCAGATTAAGACTGTTGTTAAGGGGCAGGAAACGACTACTTTTAATTATGATGAATTGGGAAGGTTGGTATCGAGAATTGACCCATCAGGGCCGTATTTGGCAAGCGGGGCGACGATTGAGTACGGGTATGATGTCGCTGGCAATCGCACTTCTGTAAGGACTCCTGCGGGTGTGACTCAGTACGAATATGACGAGCAGAATCGCCTGAAGAAAGTTACCGATCCTGATTTGGCGGTGACGAGTTATTTCTACGATGCTGTGGGGAATTTATCGAGGACGCAATTGCCGAATGGGGTTGTGGAAACTCGGGCTTACGATGAGTTGAATCGGTTGAAGTTGTTGGCTTATCAAAAGGATGGGGCGACGCTTCAAAGCTTTGATTACAGCTTAGATCCTGTCGGTCATCGGCGAGTTGTTACCGAACAAAACGGGCGCAAGGTTGAGTATGAATATGACGATTTGTATCGATTGATAAAGGAGACAATTACTGATTCGGTTCGGGGAAACCGCATGATTAGTTACGGTTATGATGCTGTGGGTAATCGGTTAACTAAGACTGATTCTGTTGCTGGGGTGACGAGTTATGTTTATGACGGTAATGACAGGTTGTTGAGGGAGGAGTTGCGGCAGAATGGTGTTTTAGTAAAAACAACTGAGTATCGTTACGATGCGAATGGGAATACTACTCGCAAGATTGAAAACGGTACTCAAGAGACGGTTTATACTTGGAATCAAGAGAAGCGTTTGGTTGGCGTTCAAACTCCTGCTGGCGAGAATATTAGTTATGCTTACGATGCGGATGGGGTGAGGGTAAGCAAGACTGTTAATGGGGTGACGACTGAGTATTTGGTTGACAGCAATCGGGATTATTCTCAAGTTTTGGAGGAACGGGTTAATGATGCTTTGATTGCTAGTTACGTCTATGGACTGGATTTGATTAGTCAGGAAAGGGGGAATGCTGATTCGTATTATTTGGTTGATGGGTTGGGCAGTACGAGGGGGTTGACGAATGCGTCGGGGGTGGTGACTGATACTTATAGTTACGATGCGTTTGGGAATTTAATTGTTTCTGCTAGTGCTACTGCTAATAATTATCTGTTTGCTGGGGAGCAGTTCGATCCTAATTTAGGCGATTATTATCTCAGACAGCGGTATTATGACCCTGAAACTGGAAGATTTACTCGGCGGGATGCTTATGAGGGAAACTTTGAAGATCCGATAACGTTACACAAGTACCTTTATGGCAATGCTAACCCAGTAAGCTTCATTGATCCAACAGGTTTTTTCTCCTCTTCGGCAGAGTTTTCGGTTGCAAATAATATTCGCGATACTCTGACAAAAATTTATGGAGAGGTAGCAAATCAAACCCTAAGCATTATTACAAGTGGCGGTCAATTTGGTCTAGAAGGCCTTGCTAGCCAATTAGCATGGAACCTCGCACCAGCCGTGTTTGATACTGGTAAGGATTTTATCAAAGCATTTGGGCGTAGTCCAAAAACTTCTTTTGAGCGAGCTAAAATATTTAGACAGACTCTAAACCTTGGAGAATTTAACCCGAAAGGCAGCCCAAACTTGGCATTTGCTGATATAAGACTTGGTAATAAAGGGCAAGAGTTTTCTGGCACGCTGCTTTCGCTCTCCGGTTCAACTAGAGTAAGAACTGCACCAGGCAGTGTTATAGAACCCATGCCAGGTTTAGTTGGCAACGTCTCTGGTAGTATAAACAGAAAGCTTACTCCAAGGATGGACAATGGGTATTTGAGATCTAAGGATAGTGAAATCAAACTTTTGGAAGTCATAGCTGACAGGTACTCTGACAATCCCTCTATCAAAGGAAAAATTTACCTGTTTAGCGAACGCTCACCTTGTCAATCATGCAAAGAAGTGATTAGAGACTTTAAAAAGATGTTTCCGAATATTGAGGTTCGAGTAGAATGGAATCACACATTACAGTAACAATGAAAATTGCATATTTTTCAGCACCGACTAAAGCTTTGTTATACAAGTATAATGCTTTTGCATAAATGATTTAAGCTTGCTATAATAAAGCTGGCTAGGATGGTGGAGAATTTACCAAAAGTTGATAAAATTTATGTATCTTGAGAAATTCAAAGCACGGTTCGCAGAGTTACAGCATTTATTTCCATACAAATTGTTGTCTTGTACGGAGGAACAAATCCACTCCCTTGAACGACAATATGGGCTAACTCTTCCTATGGCTTATAAACAGTTTCTACTGTGGGGAGGGGTTTGCGCCGGAGGACTTTTTGAAGGTTCTAACTATTCTTATGACGATCTTTCAGAACTGCGAGAAGGAGCTGAAGGACTTTTGGAGAGGGATGAGTTTCCAGAGCCACTTCCAAAAGACGCATTCGTACTTATGATGCATCAAGGTTATATATTTTGGTTGTTCAAAACTTCTGAGGGTGACGATCCACCCGTTTATGGTTATGAAGAGCGTGACGTAGGAGTTCCACCAGTTCCTTTCAAAAAAATCTCTTCTAGCTTCAGTAAATTTTTAGAAGAAGCATTAGAAGAAGCATCTAATAGACTCAAAAGGTTGCAAGAATAAATTAGTGGAATCGCAATTCTTTTAGATTAGTTTCTCAAAGTTCCTCCGCTGAATTGGTACTGGCACCCCTCGGCATGGCATTCGACACCAGCCGGCATGACATTCTCCGAAGGACTGATTAGTTGGACACCCGGAGTCTCCCAGCAAGGAACCTATCCCATCACCGTCAGAGTTAGCGACGGTTTGGGAGGTTTAGCTACTCAAACATTCAACCTAACAGCCGATAATATTGCCAACAATCGCCCACCGAGTATTGATTCTACTCCCGCAGAACAAATTACCAATCTCGCCAAGCTTTATCAATACAATTTGACTGGTAGCGATGCGGATGGAGACAGGTTGCTGTGGAGTTTAGACAAAGCACCATCCGGGATGATTGTTGACCCCCTATCTGGTTCTTTACGCTGGCAGCCGACGGCGGAACAAGTGGGAGAACATACTGTTTCTGTAAGAACAATTGACGGCAACGGTGGTTATGCAGTTCAAGAATTCAGTCTGACTGTCAGGGGAATAAATACGCCACCTACTATTGTTTCTAATCCTCCAACTTCATCTGCAACAGGACAAGTTTATACCTATGCAGTTGCGGCTAAAGATTTGGAAAATGACCCGCTGACTTTCAGTTTAGTCAGCCATCCTGTCGGCATGGCAATTGACAGCAACGGCAGGATTCAATGGACTCCGAATCCTACTCAAATCGGGCAGCATTCTGTGGAAGTTGCGGTGACTGATAAGCAGGGGGCAATTGCTACTCAAACTTTTACTGTCACTGCCGGAACTACTGCTATCAACCTTCCCCCAACAATCACTTCCACACCTACATTCACAGCCTCACCAGGACGCCCTTACAGCTACCAAGTAACTGCCGCCGATGCTGACGGTACTATCTCGCAATACCAGTTATTGCAATCTCCTACTGGGATGACAATTAATTCAGCTACTGGTGTTGTTACTTGGAACAATCCGACTGCTGGAAACCATCAAGTGGTAGTCGGGGCTGTTGACAATTCGGGTACGGGTGCAGCCCAAGGTTTTGAGTTAATTGCCAGGGCTAATTCAGCAGCGGTTGTGCCAACTATTCCGATTCAATCTGTTTCGCCCGGTGCCAGTTATCGCTACGATTTGAAGGCGACTGATGCGAAGGTCGATTTGTTGACTTTTGCTTTAATTCAATCTCCCAGCGGCATGACAGTTGATGAATTCGGGCGGATTAGTTGGAAGCCGAATGCGGATAATATCGGCAATCATCCGGTTTCTGTTAAGGTGACTGATACTTTTGGAGAAAGCGTTACTGTTTCTTACAATTTAAGCGTTGTCGCCGATACTGTCGCCCCTAAAGTCAACCTAATTGCTAGCAATAATACCGCTAATCTTGGTGATTCCGTCACCTTCACCGTTAATGCTGTCGATAACGTGAAAGTCGAGTCTTTAGGCTTAACTATCAACGGCACTCCTGTTGCTATAGATGCACAAGGAAGAGCAACTGTCAAGTTAAATAACTTAACTCCCATCACGGCAATTGCCACTGCTAAAGATGCGGCCGGAAATGTGGGGAATGCGACTCAAGTTGTCAGGGCGATTGACACTACTGATGTCAATGCGCCAATTATCAACATCAATTTAGCGGATGATGTTGATGTTTCTGCACCTCTGGTAATTCGAGGTACGATAACTGACAGCAATTTGGATTACTATACTTTGTCAGTAGCCCCGGTTGGTAGCAGTCAATTTAAGGAAGTTTATCGGGGAACTACTGCTGTCAATAATGGAGTAATTGCGACATTTGACCCGACTGTTTTGGCTAACGGCGCTTACACTCTCAAATTCACTGCCTTTGATACTAACGGCAACGGTTCTACTACTGAAAGAACGGTCAATGTTGCGGGTGATTTGAAGTTGGGGAATTTCCGCTTATCCTTTACCGATTTGACGGTTCCGGTGGCGGGAATTCCGATTAACGTGACTCGGACTTACGATTCTTTGAATGCCAACAATAGCGATGATTTCGGTTACGGCTGGCGGATGGAGTTCCGGGATACTGATTTGAAGACTTCGCTAAAAGCTGACCCGATTTACGAAGAATTGGGCATCAATACCGTAGCATTTGACAGCAAGACTAAGGTATTCATCACCTCATCACTTCATCACCCTACCCGGAGGTAAGCGGGAAACCTTTACTTTTAAGCCGACTCCGAGTCATTTGAATCAGTATTTAGGGGTGGCTGGGCCGGGGGCTGCGATGTACAAGCCGGCTTTTGAGTCTCAAAAGGGTTCGACGGTGACTCTGACGGTTAAGGATGCGAATTTGATACGGAATGAGTACGGCGAGTATTACGGAGTTAACGGGCAGCCCTTCAATCCCGAAAATCCTGCCTTTGGTAGTGTTTATGTGTTGACTACCCAAGAGGGATTGGTTTACGAGATTGATGCTAAAACTGGAGACTTGCTGACTGCTACTGATGCGAATGGGAATAAGCTGACTTTTAGCGATGCGGGGATTGCAAGTTCGACTGGTAAGTCGGTGACTTTTGAGAGGGATGTTGCGGGGAGGATTGTCAGTGTTGTTGACCCGGATGGGAAGAAGGTTAAGTACGAATACGATGCGAAGGGGGATTTGGTTGCCGCCACCGACCAAGAGCAAAACAAAACAGAATTCGTTTACAACACCGCTCGACCTCACTATTTAGAAAAAGTCATCGACCCGCTAGGAAACACGGGAGTCAGAACTGAATACGATGACAAAGGTCGCTTGAAGAAAATAATTGACGCAGACGGCGACCCCGTAGAGTTGATTTACGACCCAGACAACTCAATTCAAACCGTCAAAGATGCTTTCGGCAATCCCACTACCTATGTCTACGATTTGCGCGGCAATGTTGTCAAACAAGTCAATGCGTTAGGTCAAGAAACTAACTTCAAGTACGACGATAACAACAATTTAATCGAAACAAAAGATGCCGCCGGATTGGTAGCAAAATACACCTATGACGCTAGCGGCAATCTCTTATCCCGTACCGAACCCTACTGCGGCTGTCCGGGTACGGTGCCTGGAATCACTAACTACACCTACAATAAATACGGTCAGCCTACCTCCATTGTCATGCCAACAGGGGCATCCATAAAAATGGAGTACGATCGCGCTGGCAATATGCTAAAAATGCACGATGGACTCGGTAATGTCATCCAATCCTACGTCTACGATTCCCAAGGTCGAGTCGTTCAAGAAACCGATACCTTCGGCACTACTTATTACGGCAATTTCGATGCTTTTGGCAACCCCCGCTGGACGAAAGATGCGTCGGGTAACGAAACAACAATGACTTACAACGCTAAAGGTTTGTTGGAAACCATGACTGAAAATGGCGTTACTTCTACCTTCCAATATGACGGGCTTGGACGGCAAACCAGAGCTGACTACGGTGACGGTCTGTGGGTAGAATACGATTATGAAGGAGCAAGAGCAGATTGGACGACTGTAGAAGCCCCAACTATCGGCCGCATCGAACGCAAGTTTACGGATGACGGGAAGTTGGGAGGTTGGGTGACGAACGGCGGCGGCGAAATTAAATTTACCTACAATGAAGCAGGTCAGTTGGAAACGGAAACTGACCCTAACGGTAGCGTTACCCGGTACGGCTACGACCAAATTGGCAGGGTTAAAAGCGTCAAAGATGAATCGACGGGGGTGGAAACTATCTACCACTACGACGCGCTGGTAGGCGTTGACCCCGACCCAGGCGTAGCAGATAATTTGATAAGTAAGTTAGCAGGAACAACTGTGGTTTTGGATGCCAACACCCGCTACACGACCAGCTATACTTACAACTCTAACGGTCAGATGAAAACTATGACTGACCCGCGCGGTCAGGTCTGGAAGTACCGCTACAATTCCAATGGAACGACAGTTATCGACCCGTTGGGAAGAGAGACAACTTCAGTACAGTCTCCTAATTACTTGCCCGTTGAAACGATTTATCCCGACGGAACCAAGTCGAAAGTTGAGTATCTTTTCAGCAACAACTTGCAGGAAGCGAAAGATTATCCGACTCGAATTGTAGACCGGGGCGGCAATGACCGCAAGTTTACTTACGATGATTTGGGACGGTTGAAGACGGTTACGGATTTGGGCGATGCTGTCTATACTTATCACTACGGTGAAAGCGGGTTGGAACGAGTGACCGGGCCGAATCAAGCAACTTTGCTGTCCTATCAGTACGAGGATGGAAATCTCAAGAAAATTATCTATCCCGATGGCGGTGAAAAGGAATTTATTTACAATTCACTTACCAACCGCCTCGAACAAATGAAGTTGCCCCAGCGGAGTAACTGTAAGTTACGAGTATGATGCGGCGGGACAGGAAAAGCGCAGGGTTTCCACATTGGATGGAGAAGTTGTTTCTAACTGGGATGCAGAAACCGGTCAGCTTTTAAGCGTGACGGATGCTGCGGGAACGACTGCGTATCACTACGACCCCGATACGGGTGCGCTGGCAGGTTTGGATTATCCTAATGGCGGCAGCATTCGCTACGAACGAGATGGTTTGGGTCGAGTTGAGAAGGTTGCGGTTAAAGCTGATAAGACTGCGCCTGATTCTACTGCTTACATAACTGAATACAGGTACGATGCGAATGGCAATGCGGATCGAGTGAAGGCAACTTCTCCCGGCGGTCAAGTGTTAGAAACTGCGATGGTTTATGATGAAGTAAACCGCCTCAAAGAAAGGACTTTGCCGAATGGGGTGAAGACGGTTTACCAGTACCAGGATAAGACTGATTTGGTTGAGAAGATTACTCATTTTGCTCCTGATGGGGTGACGGTGTTGGCATCTGTTGCTTACGAACGTAAGGGAATTGGAGAACCGACTAAGATTACTAGGGAAGATGGTTCTTATGTCAGGTTGGAGTACGATGCTTCGCTGCGGGTGGATAAGGAAAGTTATTACAGTGCGGCTGGGGTTTTGTTGCAGGAGATTGATTACGGTTACGATGCTGCTGGCAACCGTCAAGTTGTATCAAACGGTTTGGCTGCGGGGACTTACAGTTACGAGAATGTCAATCAGCTTGCTTCGGTGACGAATGGGTCGAATGTGGAGACTTATACTTATGATGCTGGGGGACGGGTGGATGTTGTTAATAGAAATGGGGTGATTCGGGATTTTGATTACAATAGTGATAATTTGATTTCGCAGGTGAAGGATGCTGCGGGAAATGTGTTAGTTGAGTACGATTATGATAGTTCTGGTCGCAGGGTTGAGGTGAAGAGTGCGGCGGGTGAAAGGGATTATCTGGTTGCGCCTTCAATGGGTGATGGTTTGGAGTCGCCGCAGTTGGTGATGGATGGGAATGGTAATGCTAGTGGGTGCTTATGTGTATGCAGGAAATCAGCCGTTGATGCGGTTTGATGGCAGCGGGAATCCGGTTTATTATTTGACTGATGCGATGGGTTCGGTGATTGGGTTGGCGGGTGCTAGCGGTCAAGGTGTTGCTAAGTTTAATTATGATAGTTTTGGCAACCTAAAAAGTTCGTCTGGGACAGCAGCTTCTTTACCTGGGAATGCAGGTGGGGATTTCCGGTTCCAGGGTCAGTGGTTGGATGAGGAGACTGGTTTGTATAATTTCCGGGCTCGGTATTACGATCCTGAAACGGGGCGGTTTATGAGTTACGATCCGATAGATTTGATTGAGATGGAGCCGGAGAGCAGCAATCCCTATCAGTTTGTTTACAACAACCCTCACGTTTATAGCGATCCGACTGGGATGTTTTCGATTATGGAACTTAATGCAACAATAAGCGTACAAGATGCACTTAGCGCTTTAAAAACTTATGCCAGCAACGAAATCAAAGGCTACTTTAAAAATAAAATAGGCGAAGCTATGGCGGATTCATTCACTGGAATTGTCAAGCGTCTTCTGCCCTTCGCTGGTTTTGAGTTGGACCAACTTCCTGGGCAATTCAAAGATGGCACTAAGTTTGAGAATTTCCTTAAAGGACAAATTTGCGGAATCTTTAATAGTGTAGGCGGACCTTTTCTAAATCGCTTGTGGTTAGAGCCAGGCGTCCTACAAGATGGGACACCAACCCACGTAGGATTAAATTGCCAGGAATTATTCATTGAGGCAGACAGAAAAGCTTTTGGTACGTTAAAAAATATTGGGGGTTCGCGACCCGACTTCATCTTCAAAGAAGGCTCTCCTATGGATACAAATAATAAAGCTTATCTAATTGGAGATGTCAAATTAACTTTGCATGCGGCGCTGAAAGATATAACTGGTATAGGAAAGAAAAATTCTCCCTCTAAGCAGTGGACAGCCATTCGAGCATATGCTGAGAAAAACGTATTGCCAAAAACGGCTCTTTATATTACATTCAAACATGAAAGTAGCGGAGGAGGTAAACTTTCCGCTCAAGAAGAACAACAAGCAATTGCAAAAGCGGCAAAGAGTGCCTTCGACAAAGGAGTGTTACTGATCCTTGCTAATCTTGTTGATTAACTAATTTTTTAGGGATATTAAAAACCATGCAAAATTCGTCCCCCCTGAAACATAAGGATTTACTAGAATCGGCAGTCTGTGATTTTTTTAGGGGGAATACCAAAAATTTAGAAGAGCTAATCCAAAGCGGATTTGACATTAATATCAGACTTGATGATAATAAAACTGCGCTTATGGAAGCAGTTCGAGCCGCAGATCTTTATGTTGTTAGATTGCTGGTCGAAGCAGGGGCTGATGTCAACGCTGAGACGGGTGGATACACAGCTTTATGGGATGCAGCCTACTGGGGATTACAGGAAATTTTTGACTATCTTGCACCCTTAACTTCTTCAGAGTTAAGACAAGAAGCAGAAGAGATACTTTCGGAAGGTTTACTGCGTCGTCAGAGACTAGATGATACTTTGACAGAAGACTTCATATCCGCTGCTGCAATGGGCAATGTTGAGGCAGTTATTGCTGCTATTCAAAGTGGAGTTAATGTTAATGCAATTGGTTCCGACGAAAATCCAGCTCTTACTATAGCTGCATACTGGGGTTGGGTAGCTGTGGTAAAGCTTTTGTTAGAGCATAAAGCTGATGCAAATTGTTTTACAGAAGATCAGCATGAAACTCCATTAACAATGGCTGCTCAAGGTGCGGGACTCGCACGATTCTCACACATAACTTCAGTGACAACAGATGACAACCAAGTCGCAATTATCGAACTTCTTTTGGCAGCAGGAGCAGATGTGAATGTAAGAACAAAAAAAGGTTGGACGGCTTTAGAAAACGCAGCTGTTTCTGGAAGTATTAGGGCAGTTAAGCTTTTGCTGGAAGCTGGTGCTGATATTAATGCCAAAGATATTGGGGGTTATACTGCGCTCAGCCGTGCGAAACAAGAAAAAAATCAAGAGATTATTCAACTTCTTTTAGAGTGTGGAGCAAAAGAAGATTGAAGCAAAAGGTTTTTGAGATATGGCTCGGTTTAATTATGATAGTTTTGGTAATTTGCGGAATGCTTCGGGGACGGGGGCTTCTTTACCTGGAAATGCGGGTGGGGATTTCCGGTTCCAGGGACAGTGGTTGGATGAGGCGACTGGGCTGTACAATTTCCGGGCTCGGTATTATGACCCTGAGACGGGGCGGTTTATGAGTTACGATCCGATCGAGCTGATTGAGATGGAACCCGAGAGTAGCAATCCTTATCAGTTTGTTTACAACAACCCTCATGTTTATAGCGATCCTACGGGGATGTTTTCGATGGCTGAACTTAACACCGCTGATGCTATGAACAACATCCTAAGCTCTATGCAGACTTATGGCAGGCAGCAAACTCTTGAGTATTTTAAACAAAAAACAGGTGAAGCTGTGGGTCAAATATTGTTCAACGCCCTTGACAGCTTTATCCCCACTAGCAACCCATATCGAAGAGGAATACAAGCAGCCCTCGATGCAAGAGAAAGAGATACGGCAGGGAATATGTTTGAGTTTTTCTTGACAGATACGATATGTGAACTCCTGGAACCTATACAGTCATCTATCAACGATATCTGGCTTCAGCCACAGGTAAATAGAGCTGGTTTTGCTGGGGATAATGGCTATCATTGTCCTGCGAAAGTAGGATTTGATGACATTAGAAAAAACTGGTTTAGACCAGACTACATCGTCAGACGAGGGGAACCAACGAACCATAAACTAAAAAGCTGGTTAGTCGGTGATATTAAACTCTCTGTAAAAACTGTTAATGACTCCTATGTTGGAGCAAATGGTGGTTCTCCCAGGCAACCAGACCAGTGGTCTGCTATTACTAACCACGCCAAAAAACAGGGTTACTTCATAACTGGATTTATAACACTGTTTGATGGAGGTAAACAGAGACAATTATATCTTCAAAACTTGCAGAAAAAAGCGGTGGAATCGGGAGTTATTGCTTTGATTGTTTCTATAGTATAGTAGAATACATTCATTGCAGAACATTGGTCAAAAATAATAATGTCGCTGATTTATTTAAGGATTAATGGGGATGACGAATCAAAGCAAGGAGACACAAGACTCCATGACGCAATTGCCACGGGCGATTTGTCACGAATACAAAAATTTATTGAACAGGGGATTGATGTCAATCAATTAAACTATAAAGAGGGTTTTACCCCCCTAACACAAGCAGTTTTTTTGGGTCATTTAGAAATTTTAAAAGTTCTTATTGAAGCAGGGGCAAATTTAAGGCAATTCGACAATACACCTTCCACACCATTATGCTTAGCTGCTGAACTAGGTAATATAGAAGCGGTACGACTATTACTGGGGGCAGGAGCTAATGTCGATCTTGGAGGTTTAGAAAGTCCATTAGGGTGTGCTGTAAATTACGGTCATATAGATATTGCCAATATATTAATTAGCGCAGGTGCTAAGCTGAATTCAACAGATGAAAGTGGCATAACTCCTTTAATGCTTGCAGCGATATCAGGGCGTCTTGATTTGGCGCAACTTTTGGTTGAAGCTGGTGCAGATGTAAATGCAGTTGATGAGTATAAAAATACAGCTTTAAGGAAAGCTTCCGAAACCGGACACCAGGATGTGTTCAACTACTTATATCCCTTAACAGATGACAAATTTCCCTATATTGATGAAGAAATTCCCTTTTAACCTAATTAGTAATTTCTCTCTTTTAGAGGCTGTTAGAAGTAACAATGTGCAAAAAGTACGCGCGGAGATTGCTAATACGAATCAAATCGGAGCATTATTTTTAATGCTTTAGACTCGGACTCGGACTGTCGAGGACGCGAATTTAGTCAGGAACAAGAACGGATACTACGGAGTTAACGGACAGCCCTTCAATCCCGAAAATCCTGCTTTTGGTAGCATTTATATTCTGACTACCAAAGAGGGATTGGTTTACGAGATTGATGCCGCGTCTGGAGACTTGTTGACAGCTACCGACAGCAATGGAAACAAGCTGACTTTTAGCGATGCGGGGATTGTTAGCAGTTCAGGTAAGTCGGTGACTTTTGAGAGGGATGTTGCTGGGAGGATTGTCAGTGTTGTTGACCCGGATGGGAAGAAGGTTAAGTACGAATACGATGCGAAAGGGGATTTGGTTGCTGTTAAGGACAGGGAGAACAATGCAACTCGGTTTGAGTATGAAGATGAGGACAGACCGCACTTTTTGACTGAGGTTATTGATTCGTTGGGACGGAGTGGAGTTAAGACCGAGTACGATGATTCCGGTCGTTTGAAGCAGATGGTTGATGCGAATGGGTCGGCGGTTGAATTGGTTTACGACCCGAATAATTCGATTCAGAAGGTTAAGGATGTTTTTGGGAAGGAAACGACTTATGTTTACGACAGTCGCGGGAATGTTTTAACTGAGATTGACCCGTTAGGTAAGAGGGTTGACAGGACTTACGATGCGGATAACAACGTTCTGACTGAAACCGATGGCGATGGAGTTACAACTAAATTTACCTACGACAATCGCGGAAACCTCCTGACAATTGAAGATGAAGGCGGCAACATCACCCGCATGACCTACGACAACCGAGGTCGCGCCACTTCAATCGTCTCGCCGACAGGTCTGAAAACCTCAGCTAAATACGACAGCCGCGGTAACTTAATTGAAAGCGTTGACACCGACAATCTAAAAACAACTTACACCTACAACGCGCGCGGTCAACTGCTAACTCAAACCGCACCCGACGGTCAAGTTAATAAGTTTGAATACGACGATGCAGGTAACATCAAACGCACGATTGACTGTCGCGGGAATCAGGTTGATTTTGATTACAATTCCAACAGCAGAATTGAAGTTGCTACAACTACATTTACCCTCAACGGTCAAACCCATACTTTGAAGATGGAATACGACTACGATAGCGAGGGTCGAATCGTTGCTAGCAGAACCAGTCAGGGTAACAACCAATCGATAATTTACGATGCTTTGGGACGGGTAAAATCAACAACTGACGTATTCGGCAACGTCACGACTTACCGCTACGATTTGTCGCTATCCCCTGGAGAAAACACCACTTTAATTGCAGGCGCAGGGCGGGCAGTTACTCGCATCGACGAAGTTACTTTGCCCGACAACACGCCAACCAACAGCACCGACAATCCGAAAGTTATTAACAAGTACGATGCCGCCAACAATCTCATCGCTCAAATCTCTCCCACCGGGCTAGAAACCCGCTACGTTTACGATGCTTTGAACCGACGGACAGAGACAATTCTGCCGGATTTGACTCCCCTCGATTGGACTGACAATCCCAGGACAAAGACTGAATACTCGGACGGCAATCGGATTAAGTCGCAAACCGATATCTTGGGCAACAAAACCCAATACTTTTACAACGATATCGGTCAAATCGTGCGAGTTTTAGATGCTTTCAACAAGCCGACAACTTACACCTACAACGCGGGCGGTCAGGTGGAAACAGTTACCGATTACCGCAACCGCAAAACTCAATACGTTTACGATGACAAAGCCCGAGTTAAGGAAGTTATTTACTTCGACAATTCTCGCTTCAAACTCACCTACGATGATTTGGGCCGGGTCAAGACTGAAACTAACGAACTGAATCAAACCACCACCTACGAATACGATGCCAAAAGTCGGGTTAAAGCAGTTATTAACGCCAAAAACGAACGCACTGAATTTGAATACGACCACCGCAACAACTTAGTTCGAGTTACCGATTCGCTGCTGCAATCGACCGCTTTCAAATACGACGAATACGGACAGCAAGTAGAAGCAACTTTTCACAACGGCGACAAAGTTGCGATGGGTTACGACCGATTCGGTCGCCTTATGGCCTACACCGATGAAAACCTCAACCCGACTAAATACAGCTACGACAATCTCAGCCAACTCACTCAAATAGAACAACCCAAGCAGGTAGTTAACGGTCAGTTGAAAGATACTTTCACCAAGTACACCTACGACAACCTATCTCGCTTGGAAAAGATTGAGGATGCCAATAATAAAGTTACCGAATTCGAGTACGACGATTTCAACCGCAACACCGCAACAATTCTGCCGTTGGGTCAAAGAAACCGCACCGATTACGACAAGTTCGGGCAAGTTACTGCGACCACTGATTTCAACGGCGACAAGATCGATTACAGTTACGATTCCTTCGGACGCTTGGATGGCAAAACTTTTACAGACCCCGATATCGCAGATGTTTCCTATACCTACGACCCGGTAACTTTGGGACTGGCAACCGTTACCGACAGACGGGGTGTAACTCAATATACCTACGATAATTACGACAGGTTGGCATCGATTTCGACGCCGGATTTGAAAACTGTCGGTTACGGCTACGATTTGTTGAGCAATATTACTTCTGTTGTCACTCCTGCGGCAACTACTACCTACGGTTACGATGCCTTAAACCGCTTGGATACTGTTAGCAAAGGTAATGATATTCTGGCGGATTACGATTACAATGCTGCGGGCAATCTCTCGAAGATTGCGCTAGGTGATGGTTCTGTTGAAGAACGCCAGTACGATACCCGCAACCGCTTGAAACAAATTACAACCGAAAATTCAACGGGTACGGTTTTCAGCGATTTCAAATACACTCTCGATGGAGTTGGCAACCGCAAGAAAGTTGAAGAATTCGGCGGCCGCACTGTCGATTACACTTACGACAACCTCAACCGCCTGACTCAAGAAAAGATGGCGGGCGGCGTTACGTCCAATCGAACTGTAGATTACACTTACGATTCGGTTGGCAACCGCTTGACTAAGAATGATTCGGTGGCGGGGTTGGCTAATTATTCTTACGATGGCAATAACCGCCTGCAACAGCTAACTCAGGGTTCTCAAACTACTGCTTTCAATTACGATGATAACGGTTCGATAATACGGCGTTCTGACGGCACGCAAACTGTTACTTACGACTGGTTTAATGACGGCGAAAACCGCTTGGCGGGAGTTACTAATTCTGGTTCTGGAGGAATTTCTCAAACTGATTTTGTTTACGATGCTTTCGGCAATCGGGTAGCCAGCATTGATAACGGCGTCAGAACGAATTATTTGACTGCTTCAACTGGCGGTTTGCCGTCCGTTTTGATGGAGTACGATGCGGCGGGTCAAGTTACTGCCGATTACACTCACGGACTCGGTTTGGTTTCTGCCACTCGCAACGGCCGGGAGGGATTCTACCACACCGACGGCATCGGTTCGACGCGGGCGATTACTGATAATGTTGGTTTAGTAACTGACCGCTACACTTACGATGCGTTCGGCGGGTTGTTGAACCAAACGGGGACTTTCGGTAATTCATTCCAATTTGCCGGGGAACAGCGGGACGGTTCTACCGGATTGGATTATTTGCGGGCGCGGTATTACGACCCGAGTTTGGGGCGGTTCATCTCGAAAGATGCGTTTGCTGGCTCTTTAAGCGACCCGATGAGCCAGCACGATTACCAGTACGCGCACGCGAATCCGGTGCGGTTTACAGACCCGACAGGCTACTTCTCGATGGGCGATCTGATGGCGACGCTGAGTGGGGTGTCGGCGCTGGCCGCGATCGGTGGGGTTAGTTTCGGTACGGGTTATATCGGTGGTGCTGTTGCTGGTGGGGCTAGCGGTGAGGAAGTTTTAGGAATGTTTGGAGAATGGGGTGCTGGTTTTGCCAACGGTGTATCGAGTGGTTATTTAACTGATGTTTATGAATACTCTACTGGGAATAAGATTGAACCGAATCATGCGATGCTGTACAGTGCTGGGAATGTGGCTGGGATTGGGGTGTCTTTTCTGACTGGGATGAAGGCTGCTACTTGGGCTACTACTGCGATGGGGCCTTTGAAGTGGGTAGGTGTTGGGCTGGGTGCGGTAGATACGGGATTCGATGGTTATGGGGCGGCGACTGCTACTAATAATCTTAATCAGAGTTACCAGAATAATGGTAAGTTTGAGGTTGAGGATGCTTGGAATCTGAGTGCTTATGTGCCTTTTGGTGTGGCGGCGATTAAGGGTGTTAAGGGTTTATTGGGTGTTGATAATGCCCTTAAGAACAGTGCTGACAGTGCGGTAACAAAGGCTGGGAGTTGTTTTGTTGCTGGTACGGAGATTCTCACTGTTGACGGTATCAAGAATATTGAGGATATTCAAGTTGGAGATTGGGTAATTGCTGACGATCCTACTACTCCGGGGGGGATTGAGGCGAAGGAGGTTTTGGATACGTTTGATAATGAGGTAACTGAGCTGTTACGATCTTTATGTGGATGGGGAGGTGATTTCTACTACTGGTGAGCATCCTTTCTGGGTGCCGAATTTGGGATGGGTAAAAGCGAAGGATTTGGTTGTTGGATCGTTGTTACAGACGGATAAGGAGACGTTTGTTGATGTCGATAAGATAGAGCGGCGCGAGGGGAATTTCAAGGTTTACAATTTTGAGGTTGAGGGGTTCCCGACTTACTTTGTCTCGGAGTTGGGGATTCTGGTTCATAATTCATGCTATGACCCGGACAATCCAAACAGAATAGACTCAAGCACATTAAATATTAATGACTTGATTCAAGCATCTGGGGAACCTATTGGTAAAGGTGGTTTAACAAAAGCAGGCCGTGCATTAGATAAACACGCAGCAGGTCAGAGAGGAAGTTCTCCTTTTCCACCTTTAACAGGTAATAACGCGAACAAAAACTTAATAGCTGAACAACAAGTAAATGAGATACTCAATCATCCTGATGCTGTTTTTATTAGACTTGGAAGAGGGGGAATTGAAGCTAGAGTTCCTGATGGACGTGGAATAAGGTTTGAAGCAGATGGTAGTTTTAGTACATTTGTAGATTAAGAGGGTCAAAATGGCTATAAATCTAGATTCCGGTTTTGAAATCCTTTATCTTAGTGACATAAAATATGATGAAATGACTGTTGAAATACAATATAAGGGACAACAGGTCGCACAAATAAATAAAGATAAAGGTGTCGATCGAATGGAAATAGATATATACTCTGAATATGTTACTCCAGATTTTGTGTCAGAACTGAAATTCCCACTGAGTGACTTTTTAGAAGCAATAAATGTAGCTAGTAAAGCTTTAAAAGATGCTTAAATTAATTCTCCGTTAGTACAATCTCCCTGATTCTACCGGGGGAACATCCTTTCACCGACGCCCGATCGCGGTAGGGTTGAAGCGAAGGATTTAACTGTCGGGTCGTTGTTGCAAACTGATGAGGAGACGTTTGTTGATGTCGATAAAATAGAGCGGCGCGAGGGGAATTTCAAGGTTTACAACTTTGAGGTTGAAGGGTTCCCGACTTACTTTGTCTCTGAGTTGGGGGTGCTGGTTCATAACTCATGCTACGACCCATCTCATCCAAACAGAATAGATCCAACCACACTAGATTTAAAGGAGCTGGTTAATGCCGCAAATGAACCTTTGGGTAAAGGTGGCTTAACTAAGGGTGGTCGAGCATTAGATAAGCACGCAACAGGTCAGAGAGGAGTTTCTCCTTTCCCACCTTTAACCGGGAATAACGGTAATAAAAATCTAATTGCTCAACAACAAGTTGATGAGATTCTATATCATCCTGACGTTGTTTTTGTTGGGATTGGAAACAAGGGTGCTGTTGAAGCTAGAATTCCTGATGGACGTGGAATAAGATTTAACGGTGATGGTAGTTTGGCGGGATTTGTAGATTAGGAGATAAAAATGGCGATTAAGTTAGATTCCGGGTTTGAAATTCTCCGTTTCAGCGATTTAAATTACGAGGAAATAACCGTAGAAATTCATTATAAAGGCGAAGCAATTGCACAAATAAATAAAGATAAAGGTCTTGAGATGCTAGAAATAGAAATATATACAGGGTACGCACAACCCGACTTTGTACCAAAATTTGGACTTAGTGATTTATTAGAAGCATTAAATGAAGCAAAAAAGTTACTTCAAGATTAATCCATTGCCTACTCTGTTCAACAATGGTCTCCGTTCGCACTCTTTGAATAACACGTGTTCCCTGTACAAAAACCAACTACCACGCATAAAATACAAACAATACCACCTTACAAACAACCATGGCACCAAAAATAACCATCCAAGAATTAGCTTTAGCCCTAACTGCCAAAAACCACTCTCCCACCCTCCTTAACTCGGATTTCCTCAAATACAGCGGCATCGTCCCTGCCGACTGGGAACTCGCCCGCCCTCCCGTTTTCAGTCCCCAAATCTCTCAAGCCGCCTTCACCAACGGCATCAACATCGTCGCCCAATCGAACGCCATCACTTTCATCGAATCCCTGAGCACAAAATCACAAGAAGACGTAAAAATTCCCGACATTATTCGGAAGTACGTTGAAGCTTTGCCCCGCACCGACTATCAAACATTGAGCATCAATCCTAGAAGTTTTATCACCTTTGAAGCAGGCGATGAAAATGCAGCCCGCGAGTTTATCACGTCCACTTTACTCGCAAAAGGCACTTGGTCTGATGTGGGGAAAGCTCCTGTCAAAGCTGCTGTCAATTTAGTTTACTCTTTAGAACAAGGAGAACTTAACTTGAGCGTTGCCGAAGCATTGCTGCAACTGCAAGACGCCGAGCCAACTCCCGCAGTATTGTTTTCCGGCAGCTTTCAGTACGAAATTGCAGGGGAATTAGAAGGCGAGAAACTGCAACACTTGTACAAGCTTTTGGAAAATTGGCAGCCCGATTTAGAAGCTTACAGGGAAATCGTCAACGTGCGGTTTTTGGGGAAAGAAGTTGAAAAGTTGCCGTCTGCCGCGTAAAGGATAAGAAGGTAGGGGCGATTGGGACGGGAGAAACGGGCAGCAATACGGGCGGCTCGACTGGTTTGTATCCCGTGAAGCTGGAAGCATCAGACGGGCGCGGTGGCAAGGATATCCAAGAATACAGCATTCGGGTGTGGCCCGACCCGACCAACAGCAACCCGGTTATCGTCAGCGACCCCATAGTCCGCTTCGGACTGGACGATAAAATTTACCGCTATCAGTTGAAAGCGGTTGACCCCGACGGCGACCGACTCAAATACCGCTTGGTTGACGGTCCCCTGGGGGCATTGATTGACGGCGATAGCGGAGAATTGCTGTGGTTCCCAGAAAATGTTTTACCCGGAAGTAAGGCTGACTTTACTGTGGAGGTGGCAGACCCGCGCGGTGGTAAGGGCTTGCAAACTTTCCGCGTCGATGCTTACGGTGCTTTGGGTAAAATTCAGGGAGCCGTATTTGACGATTTAAACGGCAACGGTTTCCGCGATTCTAAATTAGTTAAAGGTAACAATCCGGCGATCGTGATGGCGATCGATGTTTCTGGCAGCACGGCTGCTCCGTTTGATGGCCCGGCTGGAGTAGATAACGTTCTCAAGGCTCAAGTCGCCGCCACCCTAACTCTCATCGATACATTAATAGCTCAAGGTTTGGGAGATAGAGTCAATATCGGCTTGATTCCCCATCAATACACCGCCCAAATTCAAGATATGGACCCCGCAACGCCGGGAGTTCAGTTCTACACGACGCCCAACGCAGATAAAAACAACAACGGCATCCCCGATATTCGGGAAATTCTGGCAAGCAGCACTTACACTGTGCCCAACGGTCACAATGACTTTACCAAAGCCGTACAGGCGATCGACCTTCTTGTTCCTTTGATGCCGGGAGATAAGAATGTTATCTTCATGTCCGACGGCTACGGTGCTCTAGATGCCACTGTTGCAGCTCTCGTGGGGGCCGACCTCAAAACTAAAGGCATCGGCTTGACAGCCTTCGGAATCGGCAAATATTCGACCCTGGATACCATCAAAAAACTCGACCCCGATGCGGTGATTTTGAGCGATATCGACCAGTTAAGCAGCGTTTTCGGCGGTTTTGACCCCCGCTACACTCTAGAGCCTTTAATGGAAAACGTGCCGGTCTATCTGGATATTAACAACAACGGCATACTAGACCCCAACGAACCGAAGCAGTTGACCAAAAAGGACGATTCTGAGTCGAATCTGGGCAAAACCAACTATCAGTTTACTTTTGACAACTTAGTGCCCGGTACTTACAAAGTGCGAACTGTAGCGCCCAGCGGCTACACGCAGACAGCACCTAGTACCTCGGTTTTCACGGATACCGTGACAACTGCGGGGCAAACTTTTACTCACTTGTTCGGCGTGCATAAAGGTTCGCAAGAGCGGCCTAACTCCGACCCCACTTTTTTGACGGCTGCGCCAACAACGAAGTTGAAAGCTGGGGAATCCCTAGTTTACAGGGCTTTGGCTTCTGACCCGGATGCCGACGAGGTAACATACGGTTTGGTTCTGAACCCGACTGGAATGAGCGTAGACCCGAAGAACGGTACTGTAGTTTGGACTCCGACGGCTACTCAGGTTGAGGAATATTATAAAGAGCTACGGGCGACGCGCGATCGTTTGATTGCTTTCGGTCGAAGGGAGGCGGCACCCTCTACGGTGAAGTTCAATGTCGTCCTGCGGGCATCTGACGGGAAAGGCGGTCAAGCTTTGCAGTACGTCGAGGTGGAACTGATACCGCCCAACAATCCTCCCGTCTTTACATCTGCTGCGCCATCCAAAGAGCAACCTCAAGCGGGTAAGCGCTTCGAGTATCGCGCGGTAGCGGAGGATGCTGACGGCGATAATATTGTTTATACGATTTTACCCGGTGCACCGATTGGTGCCGCAATTAACGCGACTACCGGACTGGTAACTTGGACGCCGACAGCGGGACAGTTGGGAACGAATTCATTCACCGTCAAAGCCACTGACAGTAAGGGCTCAGAAGCCAAGTTAGAAGTGCCGCTGCGGGTAATTGAAGCGATTCCCAACCGCCCTCCTGACATTACATCCAGCCCCCGCACAGTAGCCCGCACCGGCAACGGGTACTTCTACAAACTCGCTGCCACCGACCCCGACGGCAATCCCATCACCTTTACTTTAGTTTCTAAGCCAATTGGAATGACTGTTGATGCGGAGGGTTTAGTGTCTTGGATTCCAACAGCTTCGCAAACCGGCCCCATCGCAGTGTCGGTGTTGGCTAACGACGGCTTTGGGGGAAGCGACACTCAATCCTGGACTGTTAATGTCTCTAATTCGGCCGTTAACCGACCTCCAAGTATTACTTCGACACCGGATACGGTTACTAATTTGGAACGAGTTTATCGCTACCAGTTAACAGCTACCGACCCCGAAGGAGACTATTTGCTGTGGAGTTTGGATAATGCTCCCAAGGGTATGGTAATCGATGCTAAAACAGGCAGTCTTAGCTGGCAGCCAACTCCCGAACAAATTGGGGAACAGACTATTGCAGTGCGAGTGACTGATGCTAAGGGTTCTTATGTGGGTCAGGAATTCAGTTTAAAGGTAACAGGAATTAACACGCCACCTGCAATTGTTTCGGTTCCAGTCACAGTCGCCGGAATCAATCAAACCTACAAATATCAAGTAATCGGAACCGACCCGGAAAACGATGCCCTGCGTTATAGTTTGGGAACCAAACCAGAAGGCATGAAGATTGACCAAAAGACTGGTTTGATTGAATGGACTCCGGCTACTAATGCTGTAGGTTCTCTTGAAGTAGAGGTTTTAGCAACAGATACCCAGGGGGCGGTGGGGAATCAGAGATTTGCAGTATCTGTGGGCACTACTGCTATCAATCAGCCTCCAACTGTAGTTTCCAGCCCCGTATTTGCAGCATCTTTAGGGAGTGCGTACACCTATACAGTACAAGCGACTGACCCGGATGGTAACGCTTTAACTTATCAATTATTGAAAGCACCAATGGGGATGGCAATTAATCCGACAACTGGATTGCTAACTTGGGCTAATCCGACTGCTGGAAATCATCAAATAGTAGTCGGTGCTATAGATACTGGCGGTTTGGGGGCAGCCCAAGGTTTCACATTAACTGCGAGGGCAAATTCTGCGCCAGTTATTCCTACCGTACCTGCTCAGCAATCTGTTGCGATGGGTGCTACTTATCGTTACGATTTAAAGGCAACTGATGTTGAGGGAGATTTGCTTTCTTATTCTCTGTTGCAATCTCCAAATGGCATGACTGTTGATGAATTTGGGCGGATTAGTTGGGTTCCTAAATCGAATGATGTCGGTACGACTAAACCGGTACAAATTGCGATTACCGATACGTTTGGCAAGACTGTTACTGTTTCCTACAATTTAAGCGTTGTTGCCGATACTGTCGCACCGAAAGTCAATCTAATTGCAAGCTCGAATGCGGCTAATGTTGGGGAGTCGGTTACGTTTACAGTCAATGCTGTCGATAACGTGAAAGTGGAATCTTTGGGTTTGACGATTAACGGCACTCCGGTTGTCATAGATGCACAAGGCAAGGCAACTGTCAAGTTAAATAACTTAACTCCCATCACGGCAATTGCCACAGCTAAAGATGCGGCTGGAAATGTGGGGAATGCGACTCAAGTTGTCAGGGCAATTGATACTAGCGATGTCAACGCGCCAATTATCAACATCAGTTTAGAAGATGATGTTGATGTTTCTGCACCTCTGGTAATTCGAGGTACGATAACTGACAGCAATTTGGATTACTATACTTTGTCAGTAGCCCCGGTTGGTAGCAGTCAATTTAAGGAAGTTTATCGGGGAACGAATGCTGTCAATAATGAAGTAATTGCGACATTTGACCCGACTGTTTTGGCTAACGGGGCTTACGTTCTCAAATTCACTGCTTTCGATACCAACGGTAACGGTTCGACTACTGAAAGAACGGTGAATGTTGCGGGCGATTTGAAGTTGGGGAATTTCCGGTTGTCGTTTACTGATTTGACGGTTCCGGTGGCGGGTATTCCGATTAACGTGACTCGGACTTACGATTCTTTGAATGCGAATTCCAGCGATGATTTCGGTTACGGCTGGCGGATGGAATTCCGGGATACTGATTTGAAGACTTCGTTAAAAGCTGACCCGACTTACGAGGAGTTGGGGATAAATACTGTACCGTTTGACAGCAAGACTAAGGTGTTTATTACGTTACCTGGTGGTAAGCGGGAAACCTTTACTTTTAAGCCGACTCCGCATCATCTGAATCAGTATTTAGGAGGGGCTGGGCCGGGGGCTCAGATGTTCAAACCTGCTTTTGAGTCTCAGAAAGGTTCGACGGTGACTCTGACGGTTAAGGATGCGAATTTGATACGGAATGAGAACGGGTATTATGGGGTGAACGGGCAGCCTTTCAATCCCGAAAATCCGGCGTTTGGTAGTGTTTATGTGTTGACGACTCTTGAGGGATTGGTTTACGAGATTGATGCGAAGTCTGGGGATTTGCTGACTGCGACAGATGCGAATGGGAATAAGCTATCTTTTAGCGATGCGGGGATTAAGAGTAGTACGGGTAAGTCGGTGACTTTTGAGAGGGATTTTGCTGGGAGGATTGTCGGTGTTGTTGACCCGGATGGGAAGAAGGTTAAGTACGAATACGATGCGAAAGGGGATTTGGTTGCTGTTAAGGATAGGGAGAATAATACTACGACTTTTAAGTATGAAGATGAAGACAGACCGCACTTTTTAACTGAGGTTATCGATTCGTTGGGACGCAGTGGAGTTAAGACTGAATACGACGATTCCGGCCGCCTCAAGCAGATGGTGGATGCGAATGGTTCGGCGGTGGAGTTGGTTTACGACCCGAATAATTCGATTCAGAAGGTTAAGGATGTTTTCGGTAAGGAAACTACTTACGTTTACGACAGTCGCGGGAATATTTTAACTGAAATCGACCCGTTAGGGAAGCGGATTGACAGGACTTACGATGCGGATAACAACGTTCTGACTGAAACCGATGGCGATGGAGTTACAACTAAATTTACCTACGACAATCGCAGAAACCTCCTGACAATTGAAGATGAAGGCGACAACATCACTCGCATGACCTACGACAACCAAGGTCGCGCCACTTCAATCGTCTCGCCGACAGGTCTGAAAACCTCAGCTAAATACGACAGCCGCGGTAACTTAATTGAAAGCGTTGACACCGACAATCTAAAAACAACTTACACCTACAACGCGCGCGGTCAACTGCTAACTCAAACCGCACCCGACGGTCAAGTTAATAAGTTTGAATACGACGATGCAGGTAACATCAAACGCACGATTGACAGTCGCGGGAATCAGGTTGATTTTGATTACAATTCCAACAGCAGAATTGAAGTTGCTACAACTACATTTACCCTCAACGGTCAAACCCATACTTTGAAGATGGAATACGACTACGATAGCGAGGGTCGAATCGTTGCTAGCAGAACCAGTCAGGGTAACAACCAATCGGTAATTTACGATGCCTTGGGACGGGTAAAATCGGCAACTGACGTATTCGGCAACGTCACGACTTACCGCTACGATTTGCCGCTATCCCCTGGAGAAAACACCACTTTAATTGCAGGCGCAGGGCGGGCAGTTACTCGCATCGACGAAGTTACTTTGCCCGACAACACGCCAACCAACAGCACCGACAATCCGAAAGTAATTAACAAGTACGATGCCGCCAACAATCTCATCGCCCAAATCTCTCCCACCGGACTAGAAACCCGCTACGTTTACGATGCTTTGAACCGACGGACAGAGACAATCATACCCGATAAAACTCCCCTCGATTGGACTGACAATCTCAGGACGAAAACCGAATACTCCGACGGCAATCGAATTAAGTCGCAAACCGATATCTGGGGCAACAAAACCCAATATTTTTACAACGATATCGGTCAAATCGTGCGAGTTTTAGATGTTTTCAACAAGCCGACAACCTACACCTATAACGCAGGCGGTCAAGTCGAAACAATTATCGATTACCGCAACCGTAAAACTCAATACGTTTACGATGACAAAGCGCGAGTTAAGGAAGTTATTTCCTTTGATAATTCCCGATTTAAATTAACCTACGATGAATTGGGTCGGCTCAAAACTGAAACCAACGAACTGAATCAAACCACCACCTACGAATACGATGCCAAAAGTCAAGTCAAAGCGGTTATTAACGCCCTAAACGAACGCACTGAATTTGAATACGACAAGCGTCGCAATTTAGTTCGAGTTACCGATGCACTCTTACAATCGACTAGCTTCAAATACGACGAATACGGGCAGCAAGTAGAAACGATTTTCCAAAACGGCGACAAAGTTGCGATGGGTTACGACCGATTCGGCCGCCTCACCAGTGCCAGAGATGAAAATCTCAACCAGACCAAATACACCTACGACAATCTCAGCCAACTCACTAAAATAGAACAGCCCAAGCAGTTAGTTAACGGTCAGTTGGAAGATACTTTCACTGAGTATACTTACGACAATCTATCTCGCTTGAAACAGGTCGAGGATGCTAACAAAAACGTCACCGCTTTTGAGTACGATGAATTCTCCCGCCCGAAAGCAACTGTTTTGCCACTGGGTCAAAGAAACCTCACCGCTTACAACAAGTTCGGGCAAGTTAAATCTGCTACTGATTTCAACGGTGATACGATTAATTACAGTTACGATCCGTTTGGGCGTTTGGATGGCAAAACTTTTACCGATCCGAACATTCCTGCTGTTTCTTATGCCTACGACCCGGTAACAACTAATCTGGCAACTGTTACGGACGGGCGCGGGGTGACTGGCTACGGTTACGACAATTACGACAGGTTGCAAACCATTACGACGCCAGACCAAAAAGTCGTTCAATACGGCTACGATTTGTTGGACAACATTACTTCTTTGGTAACGCCAACGGGAACGACAACTTACGGTTACGATTCGTTGAATCGCTTGGATACTGTTTCTAAAGGCACTCGGGTTCTGGCGGATTACGATTACAACAAAGTTGGCAATCTCTCTGAAATTAAGTTGGCTGACAGTTCTGTAGAGTCACGCAAATACGATTCTCGCAACCGCTTGGAACAAATCACTACCAAAAATTCTACGGGGACGGTGTTCAGCGATTTCAAATACACTCTGGATGGGGTTGGGAACCGCAAGAAAGTTGAAGAGTACGGCGGCCGCACTGTCGATTACATTTACGACCCCCTCAACCGATTGACTCAAGAAAAGATGGCGGGCGGTGTTACTGGAAATCGCACGGTTGATTACACTTACGATTTGGCGGGAAATCGCTTGACTCGCAACGATTCGGCGGCGGGATTGGCGTCTTATTCCTACGATAAAAACAACCGCTTGCAACAGTTAACTCAAAAAAGTCAAACAACTTTGTTTGGTTACGACAGTAACGGTTCGCTGAAACAGCAATCTGACGGTACTCAAACTGTTAACTACGATTGGATTAATGATGGGGAAAATCGTTTGAAGCGAGTGACTGATTCGGGAGCAGGAGGGACTTCTCAAACTGATTTTGTTTACGATGCTTTTGGCAATCGGGTTGCTAGTATTGCTGGCGGTGTCAGGACTAATTATTTGACTGCTTCGACTGGCGGTTTGCCGAATGTTTTGATGGAGTACGGGGCGAACGGTCAAGTTACTGCGGATTACACTTACGGACTTGGTTTGGTTTCTGCGACTCGTAACGGTCGGGAGGGATTCTACCATACTGATGCTATCGGTTCGACGCGATCTATTACTGATGGTGTTGGTTTGGTTACTGACCGCTATACTTACGATGCTTTTGGCGGGTTGTTGAATCAAACTGGAACTTTTGGCAATTCTTTCCAGTTTGCGGGGGAACAGCGGGATGGTTCTACTGGTTTGGATTATATGCGGGCGAGGTATTACGACTCTGATTTGGGGCGGTTTATCTCGAAGGACGCTTTCAGTGGCTTTTTAAGCGACCCTTACAGCCAACACGATTACCAGTACGCCCACGCAAATCCGGTGCGGTTTACTGACCCGACTGGTTACTTCACAATGGGTGATGTGATGGGGACGCTGAGTGCAGTGGGGGCGCTAGCTGCGATTGGCGGGGTTGGTTTTGGTGGTGCTTATATCGCTGGGGCTGCTGCTGGTGGGGCTAGCGGTGAGGAAATTCTGGGGATGTTCGGGGATTGGGGTGCGGGGTTTGCTGGCGGGGTGTCGGGCGGTTTTCTGACTGATGTTTACGAGGGTTACAGCGGTAACAAGTTTGAACCGACTAACGGGATGCTGTGGGGTGCGGGGAACGTGACTGGAATTGGGGTGTCGTTCCTGTTGGGGATGAAGTTGCCGATGGTGGCGGCTACTAAGGTGGGTCCGCTGAAGTGGGCTGCTGCTGCGGGGATGGCGGCTCAAACTGGGCTTGATGTTTACGGTGCGGCGCAGGCGACTGGGAATCTTTACAACAGCTACCAGGATAACGGTGCGTGGGAGGTGCAGGATGCTTGGAATTTGCTGGCTTACGTGCCGTTTGTGGGGATGACGCTTGGGGTGACTAAGGGGCTTAGCGCTGCGAGGAAGGTCAAGGGCGGCACGCCTGGGGCTGATGATTTGTTGAAGAATGGTCCTGGAACGACTGAAACTTCGGTGATTGGCGCGTGCTTCGTTGCTGGTACGGAGATTTTGACGACAGATGGGATTAAGAGTATTGAGGATATTCAAGTTGGGGATTGGGTGATTGCTGATGACCCTACTACTCCGGGGGGGATTGAGGCGAAAGAGGTTTTGGAGACGTTTGTCAGGGAAACTGATGCGCTGGTTGATTTGTATGTGGATGGGGAGGTAATTTCTACTACTGGGGAGCATCCTTTCTGGGTAGCGGATAAGGGATGGGTTGAGGCGAAGGATTTAGTTGTTGGGAGTTTGTTGCAGACTGGGGATGGTAGGATTGTTGATGTCGATAAAGTTGAGAAGCGGGAAGGTAAGTTTCCGGTTTATAATTTTAAGGTTGAGGGGATTCCGACTTACTTTGTTTCGGAGTTGGGGATTCTGGTTCATAATGCAAATTGCATTTCTTTCGATGACCTGATTCCAGAACTGTCGAATCGTCCGCTTTCTTATGAACTAAAACATCTAAAGAAACATTTGCCTGGTACGCCTCAATCTGACAAATTAATACGTAAAGACGGATCTGCTCATTTATTCAACGATTTGGAAACTTTGAGTAGAGTCGAAGCTGAAATTCTGAAACGCGGTCAATATACGGGGACTGTACGTGACGCAGAGCGCTATGGCTTAAGATTTGATGAGCCAATTGGATATAGAATTGGAAAAGATGGAAATACTACTCCATTAAACTATGGAGAATTAAAAGTCGATCCTGATGGTCAATATCATGTGATTCCAAGAACAGGTCCCTCAAAATGATTCAAGAATGGTATGAAGTATGGGTTGATGAATCAACCAAAGTTCCTTATGTTTTGTTTCTTTGCCCCGATCAAAACAATTCAGGAGGAATATTAATTATTGACCCAAAACAAAACAATCAAATAATCCAGAAGCTACCTGACTATAATACAGCAGTTTTGTGGTTAACTGAGGATGAGTATACTCGTGTTGAGGGCAGAATGGAGATTGAATAAAATTAACGCCTAATGATAGTAAAATCTCCGTCTGATGTTGCTCAACAAAGTCTACGATTTGACTTTAACCCTAATAATATAGTAGGGAGATTCTGACTGTTGATGGGATTAAGAATATTGAGGATATTCGAGTTGGGGATTGGGTGATTGCTGATGACCCGACTACTCCTGGGGGGATTGAAGCGAAGCAGGTTTTGGAGACGTTTATCAGGGAAACTGATGCGTTGTACGATCTGTATGTAGATGGGGAGGTGATTTCGGCTACTGGGGAACATCCTTTCTGGACGCCGGATTTAGGTTGGGTTGAAGCGAAGGATTTAACTGTTGGGTCATTGTTGCAAACCGCTGATGGTCGGGTTGTTGATGTCGATCGAGTTGAGAGGAGGGAAGGGAAATTTGAGGTTTATAATTTTAATGTTGAGGGATTCCATACCTACTATGTCTCGGATTTAGGGATTCTAGTTCATAATGCAGAATATCCTAGGGATGCTATAGAAATACAAAGAAACCTTCCGAGGGATATAGGTGACAAGGCTGTTGCTACAGATGGAGATATCACAACTCTCAGTGGATATGCCCCCCCATTTGAAACCACCTGGATTCGATCATGTTCCTGCTACTGATGTTATGCAACGAGCCGAAGAGATTGGACATATTTTTCCAAATCAGGGTGGCTTCGATCGCGGAACTCCAGGTTTATCAAAAGCAAGTCATGCAGAAGTTCAACTAATAGTTGGTAAGCCAAATGCAAATAATATTCAAATTGCCCCCAAAGCTATGTGTAAGAGCTGTCATGATTTCTTTCAGAAAGAAGCAAGACATCAGGGCAGACCTATAACAGTTATAGATGCCACCGGTCGAGTAACGTTTAACGGAGATGGAACTGTCACTCCCCCCAGATATTGAGGAATATTAACTATGAATGCATTACCTGAAGCTATTCAACAGATTCTAGAAGATTGTCGCTCTAGCATTACTGAAAGAGGTGAATTGCCAGCTAAAAATCGTGAAAATTTATACAAAAAACTTGATAAGTTTCTTCCAAATAACCCCAAATATGTTGCTCATTATTGGAGAGCTAAGCTAGAGCTAAATTGTGCGCTAAAAGTCCTACATAAATGGGAATCATGTGAATTAGCTGATAGCTCTGCTCGCCAGTTATTATCTGACGCAGAGCGATATTTAGTGGGAGAATTAGAAAGCGAGGTCTTAAGAAGTAGAAAAAGTCTTTTGTACAGTCAAACAGAAAATTTAATGGATAATGGTCTAGAATATTTTGTAGCTGCTTATGCTGGATTTGCTTGTGTTTCAGCAGTTAATGCAGCGTTATACGATCTTAAGTTTAAGACTCTGGGACTCCCAGAAATAGAAACTGAGCCTGATTTTTGGACAGCTTGCTTTCTTGCTTCTCTAGCATACTGTGGAGGCGCAACATGGGAAGAGGGAGTCGGAGATGATTTGAAGAGAAGAGAATTTTGGGAGTGGTTTCTCAATGAGGCAGTACCTGCTTTATGGAAAATTTAAGACTTACTCTTCCTTAGCTAATCTTTTAACTCACAAAAACTTTACCCGTACAAGAGCCAATTCACAAGCATAAAATACAAATAACACCCCCACACAAACAACCATGACACCTAAAGTAACCATCCAAGAACTGGCGATCGCCCTAACTGCCAAAAACCACTCCCCCACGCTCCTCAACGCAGACTTCCTCAAATACAGCGGCATCGTTCCACCTGACTGGGAACTCGCCCGCCCCCCCATTTTCAGTCCCCAGATATCTCAAATCGCCTTCACCAACGGCATCAACATCGTCGCCCAATCGAACGCCATCACCTTCATCGAATCCCTGAGTGCAAAGTCACAAGAAGACGTAAAAATTCCCGACATTATCCGCAAGTACGTTGAAGCGCTACCCCGCACCGACTATCAAGCTTTAAGCATCAATCCCAGAAGCTTCATCACCTTTGAAGCAGGAGACGATAATGCTGCCCGCGAGTTCATCACCTCCACTTTACTCTCGAAAGGCACTTGGTCTGATGTGGGGAAAGCTCCCGTAAAAGCTGCTGTCAATTTAGTGTACTCTCTCGAACAAGGAGAACTTAACTTGAGCGTAGCCGAAGCTTTGTTGCAACTGCAAGATGCCGAGCCAACTCCCGCAGTATTGTTTTCTGGTAGTTTCCAGTACGAATTAGCCGGGGAATTAGAAGGCGAGAAACTGCAACACTTGTACAAGCTGTATTTGACGATTTAAACGGCAACGGTTTCCGCGATTCTAAATTAGTTAAAGGTAATAATCCGGCGATCGTCTTGGCAATTGACGTTTCTGGGAGCACGGCTGCTCCGTTTGATGGCCCGGCTGGAGTAGATAACGTTCTCAAGGCTCAAGTCGCCGCCACCCTAACTCTTATCGATACATTAATAGCTCAAGGTTTGGGCGATCGCATCAATATCGGCTTGATTCCCCATCAATACACCGCCCAAATTCAAGATATGGACCCCGCGACGCCGGGAGTTCAGACATACACCACTCCCAACGCAGATAAAAACAACAACGGCATTTCCGACATCCGGGAAATTCTAGCAACCAACACTTACACCATCCCCAACGGTCACAATGACTTTACCAAAGCCGTACAGGCGATCGACCTTCTTGTCCCTTTGATGCCGGGAGATAAGAATGTTATCTTCATGTCCGACGGCTACGGTGCTCTAGATGCCACTGTTGCAGCTCTCGTGGGGGCCGACCTCAAAACTAAGGGCATCGGCTTGACAGCTTTTGGTATCGGCAAATATTCGACCCTGGATACCATCAAAAAACTTGACCCCGATGCGGTGATTTTGACCGATATCGACCAGTTAAGCAGCGTTTTCGGCGGTTTTGACCCCCGCTACACTCTAGAGCCTTTAATGGAAAACGTGCCGGTCTATCTGGATATTAACAACAACGGCATACTAGACCCCAACGAACCGAAGCAGTTGACCAAAAAGGACGATTCTGAGTCGAATCTGGGCAAAACCAACTATCAGTTTACTTTTGACAACTTAGTGCCCGGTACTTACAAAGTGCGAACTGTAGCGCCCAGCGGCTACACGCAGACAGCACCTAGTACCTCGGTTTTCACGGATACCGTGACAACTGCGGGGCAAACTTTTACTCACTTGTTCGGCGTGCACAAAGGTTCCCAAGAGTTGCCCAACTCCGACCCCACTTTTTTGACTGCTGCGCCAACAACGAAGTTGAAAGCTGGGGAATCCCTAGTTTACAGGGCTTTGGCTTCTGACCCGGATGCGGACGAGGTAACTTACGGTTTGGTTCTCAACCCGGATGGAATGAGCGTAGACCCGAAGAACGGTACTGTAGTTTGGACTCCGACGGCTACTCAGGTTGAGGAATATTATAAAGAGCTACGGGCGACGCGCGATCGTTTGATTGCTTTCGGTAGAGGAGATTCCGCACCACAGGCTGTGAAGTTCAATGTCGTGCTGCGGGCATCTGACGGCAAGGGCGGTCAGGCTTTGCAGTACGTCGAGGTGGAACTGATACCGCCCAACAATCCTCCGGTCTTTACATCTGCTGCGCCATCCAAAGAGCAACCTCAAGCGGGTAAGCGCTTCGAGTATCGCGCGGTAGCGGAGGATGCTGACGGCGATAATATTGTTTATACGATTTTACCCGGTGCACCGATTGGTGCCGCAATTAACGCGACTACCGGACTGGTAACTTGGACGCCGACAGCGGGACAGTTGGGAACGAATTCATTCACCGTCAAAGCCACTGACAGTAAGGGCTCAGAAGCCAAGTTAGAAGTGCCGCTGCGGGTAATTGAAGCGATTCCCAACCGCCCTCCTGACATTACATCCAGCCCCCGCACAGTAGCCCGCATCGGCAACGGGTATTTCTACAAACTCGCTGCAACCGACCCCGACGGCAACCCGATCACCTTTACTTTAGTTTCCAAGCCGGCTGGGATGACCGTTGATGCGGAGGGTTTAGTGTCTTGGATTCCCACAGCTTCGCAAACCGGCCCCATCGCAGTATCGGTGTTGGCTAGCGACGGCTTTGGGGGAAGCGATACTCAATCCTGGACTGTTAATGTCTCTAATTCGGCCGTTAACCGACCTCCAAGTATTACTTCGACACCGGATACGGTTACTAATTTGGAACGAGTTTACCGTTACCAGCTAACAGGAACCGACCCCGAAGGAGACTATTTGCTGTGGAGTTTGGATAATGCTCCCAAGGGTATGGTAATCGATGCTAAAACAGGCAGTCTTAGCTGGCAGCCAACTCCCGAACAAATTGGGGAACAGACTATTGCAGTGCGAGTGACTGATGCTAAGGGTTCTTATGTGGGTCAGGAATTCAGTTTAAAGGTAACAGGAATTAACACGCCACCTGCAATTGTTTCGGTTCCAGTCACAGTCGCCGGAATCAATCAAACCTACAAATATCAAGTAATCGGAACCGACCCGGAAAACGATGCCCTGCGTTATAGTTTGGGAACCAAACCTTCGGGCATGAAGATTGACCAAAAGACTGGTTTGATTGAATGGACTCCGGCTACTAATGCTGTAGGTTCTCTTGAAGTAGAGGTTTTAGCAACAGATACCCAGGGGGCGGTGGGGAATCAGAGATTTGCAGTATCTGTGGGCACTACTGCTATCAATCAGCCTCCAACTGTAGTTTCCAGCCCCGTATTTGCAGCATCTTTAGGGAGTGCGTACACCTATACAGTACAAGCGACTGACCCGGATGGTAACGCTTTAACTTATCAATTATTGAAAGCACCAATGGGGATGGCAATTAATCCGACAACTGGATTGCTAACTTGGGCTAATCCGATTGCTGGAAACCATCAAATAGTAGTCGGCGCTGTAGATGCTGGCGGCTTGGGGGCAGCCCAAGGTTTTACATTAACTGCGAGGGCAAATTCTACTCCTGTAATTCCCAATATTCCCCCGCAACAAGTCGCTAGCGGTCAACCCTATCGTTACGATTTGAAGGCGAATGATGCTGAGGGAGATTTGCTTTCTTATTCTCTGTTGCAATCTCCAACTGGCATGACTGTTGATGAATTTGGGCGGATTAGTTGGGTTCCTAAATCGAATGATGTCGGCACGACTAAGCCAGTTCAAATTGCTGTCATCGATACCTTTGGCAAGACTGTTACTGTTTCTTACAATTTAAGCGTTGTCGCTGATACTGTCGCCCCGAAAGTAAATTTAATTGCAAGCAAGAATGCAGCTAATGTTGGGGAATCGGTAACGTTTACAGTCAATGCTGTAGATAATGTCAAAGTCGAGTCTTTGGGATTGACAATTAACGGCACTCCGGTTGTCATAGATGCACAAGGCAAGGCAACTGTCAAGTTAAATAATTCAACTCCAATCACAGCAGTTGCAACAGCTAAAGATGCGGCTGGGAATGTAGGGAATGCGACTCAAACTGTAGCAGCAATTGACCCCACCGATGTCAATGCGCCTGTTATAAATATCGCCCTGGAAGATGATGCAGAAATCACCGCGCCCTTCAATATTACTGGCACAATTAGCGACAGCAATTTAGCATACTATACATTGGAAGTTGCTCCGGTTGGTGGCGGGCAAATTCCGGGCGATGGCGGAGGATTTAAGGAGGTTTATCGCGGAACTGCTGCTGTCAGCAACGGAACGGTTGCGACATTCGACCCGACTATTTTGGCTAACGGCGCTTACGTTCTCAAATTCACTGCATTTGACGCTAACGGTAACGGTTCGACTACTGAAAGGACGGTGAATGTTGCTGGTGATTTGAAGTTGGGGAATTTCCGGTTATCCTTTACTGATTTATCGGTTCCAGTGGCTGGTATTCCGATTAATGTAACTCGAACTTACGATTCTTTGAATGCCAATTCTAGCGATGATTTTGGGTACGGCTGGCGGATGGAGTTCCGAGATACTGATTTGAAGACTTCGCTAAAAGCTGACCCGACTTTTGAGGAGTTGGGGATAAATACTGTACCGTTTGATAGCAAGACTAAGGTGTTTATTACGTTACCGGGTGGTAAGCGGGAAACGTTTACTTTTAAGCCGACTCCGCATCATCTGAATCAGTATTTAGGAGGGGCTGGGCCGGGTGCTCAGATGTTTAAACCGGCTTTTGAGTCTCAGAAAGGTTCGACGATGACTCTGACGGTGAAGGACGCGAATTTGGTACGGAATGAGAACGGGTATTACGGGGTGAACGCACAGCCCTTCAATCCCGAAAATCCTGCTTTTGGTGGGGTGTATGTGTTGACTACTAAGGAGGGATTGGTTTACGAGATTGATGCGAAGTCTGGGGATTTGCTGACTGCTACTGATGCGAATGGGAATAAGCTGACTTTTAGCGATGCGGGGATTGCAAGTTCGACTGGTAAGTCGGTGACTTTTGAGAGGGATGTTGCTGGGAGGATTGTCGGTGTTGTTGACCCGGATGGGAAGAAGGTTAAGTACGAATACGATGCGAAAGGGGATTTGGTTGCTGTTAAGGATAGGGAGAATAATACTACGACTTTTAAGTATGAAGATGAAGACAGACCGCACTTTTTAACTGAGGTTATCGATTCGTTGGGACGCAGTGGAGTTAAGACTGAATACGACGATTCCGGCCGCCTCAAGCAGATGGTGGATGCGAATGGTTCGGCGGTGGAGTTGGTTTACGACCCGAATAATTCGATTCAGAAGGTTAAGGATGTTTTCGGTAAGGAAACTACTTACGTTTACGACAGTCGCGGGAACGTTTTAACTGAGATTGACCCGTTAGGTAAGAGGGTTGATAGGACTTTTGATGGGGATAATAACGTTCTGACTGAGACTGTAATTACCACTGAGTTAAATGCGGCGGGGACTTCGGTTGAGGTGAGGTCGAAGACTGAGTGGACTTACGACGCGAAAGGGAATAAGTTAAGTGAGAAAGACCCGTTAGGGAATATTACGCGGTGGACTTATAACAGTCGGGGGCAGGTTTTGACTGAGACTGATGCGTTGGGGAATAGTGCGAGTTATACTTATTCTCCTAGCGGGAATTTGCTGTCTACTAAAGATGCGAAGGGTAATGTTACCAGATACAGCTACGACACCAGAGGCAACATTTTAACCATCACCGACGCCACCAACAACACCACCAACTTCCAATACAATGCAGCAGGCGACGTAACCAATTTACAAGACTCATCCGGCAACAAAGCTACCTACATCTACGACAGCAACGGCAATATGCTGCGGGAGACAATGACAGTATTAACTCCCACTGGCCCGCAAGAATTCGTAACAGAATGGACTTACAACAATGAAGGACAAATCAAGTCAGTTACTCAAGGAGGCAGCACCGTAACATACGAATACGAAGCGGGGCGCCAAAGTGCCCGCATCGAAAACAACCTCCGTACCGAATACCGTTACAACTCCCAAGGTAAGTTAGTTGAAACTATTTATCCCGACGATACTCCTAGCAACTCTGACAATTCCCGAACCATTACTGTTTACGATAAAGGAGGTCGTCAAAGGGCTACTATTGACCGTGACGGACGAGTTACTCACTACAAATACGACGACGCGGGACGGCTGACTGAAACTATTTATCCCAACGAAACAGCCAATCAAGTACAGCAATTGCTGAACGCTATTTCTCCGGGTCAAACTCCTCAATCTGTTGACTGGACAAATATCGTTTATCCCGACAGTACGCCTGCTTATTTAACCAGCAATTCTCGAACCAAAACTGAATACTACAAAACTGGAGAAGTCAAAGCAGAAATCGATGTTTCGGGGAACCGTACCGAGTACGAATACGATGCAGCAGGTCGCGTCAGTCTCACTCGTTTTGATGCTACCAATTACATCACCTATACCTACGATGCAGTTGGCAATAAAATTAGCGAAACTGTTTTTGCTGGAGGAATTTCGACAACTACTACTTATGATAGTAAAGGTCAGGTAACAGCAACGACAGACCCGAATGGCAAAACTACTCAATTTGAATACGACGCTGAAGGACAACTTAAAACTGTTGTCGATGCTTTGCTTCATCGTACTGAATACGCTTACGATAGTGCGGGCAATTTGACAAGTGTTAAGGATGCTTTGGGTCAGGTAACGGCTTATGAATACGATGACAAAGGTCGCCGCAAGGCTGTAATTCGATCGGACAATAAGCGTTCTACTTTTGTTTACGATGATGTGGCTAACACTGTCACGATTACGGATTTTAATAACAAGACGGTTAAGTACACTTACAACGACCAAAATCAAGTTGTTGCTAAGCAGTATCAGAATGTTAGCGGTGCAACTGTTAGCGTTACTTACGCTACAAATGGATTGGAAGAAACTATTACTGACAGTCGGGGTGCGACTGTTTACAAGTACGACGATTTGGGGCAGGTAATTTCTCGAAAAGACCCGGTTGGTCCTTATCTTGCTAGCGGGAATTCGATCGAATATAAGTATGAATCGGGGCAAGTTAGCGAGGTTAAGACTCCGACTCGCACGACTGGCTACACCTATGATTCTGAGGGGCGTTTGAAGACGGTTAGTACGCCGGATATGGGTACGGTGACGTATGATTACGACTCTCTGGGAAATCTCTGGAAAACTTCGTATCCGAACAATTTAGTTGAGACTCGTATCTACGATAGTTTGGGTCGTTTGGATTTGGTGAAGAATGTTAAGGTTGACCCGGTTACGAAGCTGGAGTTGCAGGTTGTTTCTAGTTACGATTATGCGGTTGATAATGTTGGTAATCGCAGGGAGGTATTAGAAAATAACGGTCGTAAGGTTGAGTACAAGTACGATGATTTGAATCGGTTGTTGGAGGAGAAGATTACTAATGACCCTAGTGGGAATAATCGGGTTGTTAGTTATACTTACGATGCTGTGGGGAATCGGTTGACTAAGACTGATTCGGTGAGTGGGGTAACTACTTATACTTACAATAGTTTGAATCAACTCTCTACGTCTGTAACTAATGGTTTAACTACTACTTATATCTACGATAGTAATGGGAATTTGATTTCGGAGGTGACTGGAAGCAATTCTACTGTTTATCGGTGGGAGAATGATGGTGAGAATCGGTTGATGGGGGTGACGGTTAATGAGGGTGGAGTTACTCGGAATGTTGGGTATCAATATAATGCTCAAGGAATTCGAGTTGGTAAGGTTGTTGATGGGGTGGAGACTCGGTATTTGATTGATGAGTTGCAGCCTTATTCTCAGGTTGTTGAGGAGTACGATGCTGCGGGCAATCCGAAGGGTTCTTATGTCTACGGGTACGATTTGGTTGGGAAGTTGCAGGGAAGTCAGCCGTCGTTCTATCACGCTGATGGGTTGGGTTCGACTCGGTTGCTGACGAATGGTTTGGGTGGGGTTACTGATAGTTATGCTTATGATGCTTATGGCAATTTAATTGCTTCGGCTGGTGCTTCTAATAATGCTTATTTGTTTGCTGGGGAACAGCGGGATGGGGAGACTGGTTTGGATTATTTGCGGGCGCGGTATTATGACCCGTTGGTGGGGAGGTTTGTTTCTGCTGATGCTTATGAGGGTACGCTGAATGACCCGATGAGTTTGCACGATTATCAGTACGCTCATGCTAATCCGGTTGTTAATACTGACCCTAGTGGGTATTTTACACTGTCAGAATTTGCAACAATAGGAGCAATTATAGGAGCACTTTCTGGAACATCTATCGGTGGTTATGCGGGATACGTTAATAATGGAAATAAAATTGGCTGGCCAGTATTTGCATACGCTCTTGCTGGTGGTTTAACAGGACTTGTTTTAGGAGCTCAAGTAGGAACTCTTATAGGAACACTTTCAGGAGCTACAACAGGACTAGGAAGTGGTGGTGCATTAGGAACTACTATAAAAATGACAGCCAAGTTAGTTCAACAAATGCGTAGAATAATTTCTAGTAAGTCATTAATTTATAGTGCATCTGGCAAACTAAAAAGTTACTCTGCAATAGCATTTTCTTCAGGAGTAATTTCAGGCGGAGTTGCCGGAACATTTACTCCTGATAAGTACAATGATGAAGTTTCAGTAGCTTCCTTATCTACATATAGTGGTGGTAATGCTTTAATTATTGGTTATAGGTGGCTTCAACAATCCATACTAGGTGTTACCCCCTCTGTCCCCGGAGGAATTGAGTTAGCATCGGTATACATTACAGGCTTTAATCTAGGTTATTTTGCTGCTGTTGGAGTACGTAATTTAGTAGAAGGTTCAAAGAATTAGAATGTTATTTCAATTTATCAAAAATCAACATCAAAGTGTCAAGCAACTTTTAGGGTTTATGACCAATCAGCATTTTGAGGAAGATCGCAGAGTTTTCTTAGAGAGCAATCCTTCTCAGTCAGAATCAGATTTTATTATAATTTGCTTTCAGGAACCTTGCAGTAAACAACAAGAGGTAGCACTTGCTATTCGTCGTGCAATTGCCCTACTTGGAAATATTGAAAGTGAATTTATTCGAGCCGAAGTTTCTTTTGAGGATCTAGATTTACTTTCATTTTGGAATTTGTGTGGGGAGGCTGGATTTAATACGACAAAATTTATTGAAACCATTCAATCAGAACTTCATGTTCAACTTCTAGAAGAACAACTTGAACAAGCATTTGTTCGAGACCCCGACCTAAACACACACATGAAAATTTATGAATTCATAAATGAGTTTTATTCCTGGTATAAAATGATCAGTATTTAGTGTCAACAAATACCTACAATTACTTTAATCATAGTATTATCTAAGATGAGAAAATTTAGAATAAAAGATGCTACAATTTTTATTACTATGCTTCCTCCAAGTAAATAATCAGCTAGCATGGGATGCTGCTTGTTACTACTCTTTTCTCCTGTACAAAAGCCCCCCAGTTAGTATAAAATGTAAATAACTACCCCCCATAAACAACCATGACACCTACAGTAACCATCCAAGAACTAGCCTTAGCCCTAACAGCCAAAAACCACTCTCCCACGCTCCTCAACTCGGACTTCCTCAAATACAGCGACATCGTCCCCCCCGACTGGGAACTCGCCCGCCCCCCCATTTTCAGCCCCCAAATCTCTCAAATAGCCTTCACCAACGGCATCAATATCGTCGCCCAATCGAACGCCATCACTTTCATCGAATCCCTGAGTACAAAGTCACAAGAAGATGTAAAAATTCCCGACATTATCCGCAAATACGTTGAAGCGCTACCCCGCACCGACTATCAAAATTTGAGCATCAATCCGAGAAGTTTTGTCACCTTTGAAGGGGGAGATGAAAATGCGGCCCGCGAGTTCATCACCTCCACTTTACTCTCGAAAGGCACTTGGTCTGATGTGGGGAAAGCTCCCGTCAAAGCTGCGGTTAATTTAGTTTACTCTCTGGAACAAGGAGAACTTAACTTGAGCTTTGCCGAAGCATTGCTGCAACTTCAAGATGCAGAACCGACTCCGGCTGTCTTGTTTTCGGGAAGCTTCCAGTACGAAATTGCAGGAGAATTAGAAGGAGAAAAACTGCAACATTTGTACAAGCTTTTGGAAAATTGGCAGCCGGATTTAGAAGCTTACCGGGAAATTGTCAACGTGCGGTTTTTGGGGAAAGAAGTTGAACAGTTACCGTCTGCCGCGTAAAGGATAAGATTGTGGGGGCGATCGCACGACGCAAACAAATTCTAGTTGTGCGATCGCCCGAACGAGGGGTGACTGAATAATTCGTAATTAAAGGTACAAGCTAATGGCCCAATAATTCGGAATTAAAGAAACCGATCGCTAATTACGAATTTAGTGCCAGTAAACAAGAGCCTCATTATAAAGCCTGCTCGATCGCCCGCCGCGCCAATTCCACCTGTTCCACAGCATCCAGATAAGCTAGCGCTGCTGCATCCCAAACCACTTTTCTCTGCATCCTGTTCAAGACGATTTTCCCAAACTCGTACACCGTGTCGAAGCTTTGCAGCCTGAGAATTCGCTCAGCTATTGAGCAAAAACTCGGCGTTGGGTTCAATATCGCCACCACATCCGAGTGAAGGAGCGACACCACCTCTGAACCCATATCGACTTTCAAAGTCGCTCCAACCTCCACAATCCGGCCCCAAAATCCATTCCACTTCCTTTCCGCTATTTTTTCTTTAGGAATAAAAGGGATTTTGACAATAACCCCAGAAAGAGCGCTTTACGTCAAGTAGGCTAGCTGGCTTCTATTCTTTGATGGCAAACAAAATCTGGCTTAATCGCTTTCTGGACAATCGGAGGCGCTTGTTGCAACTCACTCCCCGCTTATTGCTATTTAGCTGACTCGAATTCTCGGGAAAGTTGATAATCGGCAAGGTGGCGATCGCGTCCATGAGGTCTCTGAAGGTAACAGGTTCAAGGGCTGTCATAACACCGCGCCACCAAGAAAATTATTAGTAACTCATCTAATTATACTATTGTTTGATTCTACCTGCAACCTTTTTTACTGGCTGGTTATATTCTGAAGAACAAGTCATCAATATTCTCCAATAGTTCTTCTACTTCCCGGTGTGGTTCGATTTGGAGACGTTTGTCGATCCTCGCACCTGGCTGACGAAAGCAACTACACCTTTACTATACAAGTCTGCTGCAACCGGACTTGATATCAACGCGATTGGGCGGTATCTCAAAAAACTGATAGCCTAGCCAGAGTTGGGCTTTGAGAATAGTTCGTCAAATATAGATTCCAATTGATTGATTTAAGGAAATATCGCGCTGCAATTTCTTTATCAAGAAATTGGCATAAAAACCTATCAAAACAAATCTGTTACAGTCGATGCACAGTTGAGAACTCATGTCAATCTCAAAAGGAAAGCGAGATTTGATTTCGGGCCTGCCACTAAAACAGTTGAAGGATATACCACCTTCAACTGAGTTGCCTGCAAATTTTGCCCAAATTCATCCCCCGCGCTTTGAGTGTGGCGAGATGGTGCGCTGGACTGATGTTGGTGAAGAAGGTGACTGGGGAATAGTTATCGGCAAATTTTACAACTACGAACAGCGCCGTTGCTGTTGGATGTGGTGCTACATAATTTGGCTGGCTCCTGATTCCAAGAGTACAGCTTGGTGTCACTTTGACACGGCGTGGGAGGAAGATTTAGAGAGGTATGAGGTTGACATTCAAGCGGGCTGAAGCCACTGAGATTCTGCTGACAGAATAGCTTTAGTTATTACTAAAGTCTGATTCTCGCTACGGTGGCCAAACACCGTCTACCCAGTCGGTTAAGTTTTACACCTAGCTTACTGGCTACTTTTCTAAGAATATTAGCCGACCCATTTAGGTCTGCATTGATTACAATCCCATTAGCAGAACGATATAATCCACGCTTGATTCGTTTTCCAGATGCTTTCCACTCAGGCGGTTTTTCACCGTATCTGGGTAGGGAGTCTCCATCAAGAAAACTACTCTTTGATGTATAGGCTTCTTCTGTTTCGGTAAACTTAATGCCGTGTAGATTGCAAAGCTGCTTTAAGCGTTCTTTCAACTTTCCTAGAGGCATTTGAACAAACTTTTGATTATTCAGTTTGCCCATGTCAACATTGGATTTAAAACCTTGATTCCATCCAATTACTAGATTGCCGATACCATGCTTTAAACAGTGGTCAACGATTAACTTTGCAGCTTTGTTGACACCATCACGCATTTGGTGATTGCGTTGACGGGTTACACGGTCTAACCAACTATCCCAATAACCTGCGGGTTTTCCTTCCTTTCTAGTTGCTACTTTCTTGTTCCATAACTGATTCATCGCCTTCATAGCGCGAGCATCAATCAAGAAAGAATTTCCTAGCGTATCAACGCAAGCTCCTAAATTGTCAGCAGTTCCCAAATCGATTGATAAAGCTTGGCTGCGATCTAAATCGTGCTGCTGCAATTCTACTTCGTAAGACATTTCCAAGTAGAAAGCACCATTCTTAGGAAGGATTGTAAATTCTTTAACCTTTGAATAGTCAATATTTGACGGCATGGGCAGAAAGAATTCAGAAATCCCAAACCAGCGCCTAACTGTCAAACCCAAAGAAAATCTTAACTGGTTGCCGACAAGTGCTGGCTTTAATCCTCCAGAATTTGGGTAAGCAACTTTGAACAAGTTAGAGCCTTTTAAATACCCCGGAGGTTTAGGTCTAAAATGCAATTGACCTTCATTGTATAAAGCTTTTAGCTCTTTGAAGCTCTTAAACGCTTCCGTGACCGACATCAAAGTTTGCTGCATGGGTGTTGAAGGCAACGACTTCGCAACCATCGACTTTGCGATTGACGGTTCAAAGGATAAATCGAACTTCCCTGTGAGCAACTTTCCAGTTTTGAAAAATGTTTGTCGAGCAAAATAGACAGCGCTATTGTAGAGCTTTCCCGATTGCCGACAAAGATAGTGCAATACTGCCTCAACTTCTTTGGTGGGAGACAGTAATACTTGCTGCACTCCCATTGTTTTTTTTAATTTAGCCACCTCTTTTTCCTGAAAATTAGTGGATTTGTTTAGTTTAGGTGAGTATAGTGGACGAGTCAAGCCACAACAACAAAACTTTATGTTACCTCTTCCAGAATATCAAACCCATAACCACGTCAAACTTTCCAGAATTAAAAAAGTTGCCGTCTTTGTGGACGAGCGGCTATTTTGTTAGTACCGCAGGCAATATTAGTAGTGAAGCTGTTAAGAGATACACAGAAGATTCACATCGCTCTGTAAATCAAGAAAGACACGGGGATTGAAATCCTCGCGTCGCTTTCCACGAGCGGGCTAAAGCCGCGCTCGTTTCCCGCTTCCCGTATTGTTTTTATGAAAAAGCCGCATACTTTGACAGATAGAGAACGCAATTTGATTGCAATTTACAGCCAATGCCAATTGGGAATGACGCCGAAACAGTTTTATGTCAAGTGGGGGGTAAGTTACGAGCAAATTGCCTCCATTTGTTCCCGCTCTGATTCGACGGTACAGGGTTGGTTTAAACGCGGAAAAAATCGAAGATTTCCTACTGCTGTTGATTTGCGCCATTTGGCAGTAATGGATTTTCTGCTGGAACACTTTGAGGAGATTCCCGACGTACTGGCGAACTTGCTGTGTCCGCATTCCGAAGATAAGAAGGTGCGTTAGAAAAGAATTTGAGCGGTTGAAATCACAAACCTAATTAATTGTCAAGGTCAGCGTGACCTGTCTTGAAGAATATTCTCTCAACTAGCGTAATGGCAAGCAAGGAAAAAAGAACGCAACCTATTACTGTCGCTGGTGAGGTTAAAATGACTTATTTTGAGAGATTGCATCCGTGGTGCATCATTAAGCTGCTTCCTAATTGTCAGCGTATTGTTGTGGCGCGATTTCGCAGGAGGAGGGATGGTGCGATTCGTTGAAACGTGAATCACGGTGAAAGCCCGTACATAGCGTTTCCAGCCACAAGGCTGAACTCTCGGTCGGATAAGGGTGCAAGTCCTTTCTGCCAGACTCAGGTATGACTCCCTATCTGCCCACACCGACCAAGCTCGATTCTTGGAGAGTGAAGCTGGGAACAGGGCGCAATCAGACATCCAATGTGGGGTGACTCTGGCGCTAATGGGGAGTTCCGATGGTGAAACAGTGCCTAGAAAAGTAACTTACCTCCGAGCGGGACACAGACCATTAATCCCGACTCCACTGGAGCTTATTCCCGCCGAATTATTATCCTAATATCGGCAAGAGTCTAGGGGATTCAGTAGTTAAAGTGGCTCCACCTAAAGGAACTAACAATCTAACCGAGGGAACGAAGAAAAACGAACTGAGGGTCAAGGGGAAGTCGACCCCTTTCGTAGGCTAGACGAGCAGCGGAACCCCCTCGGTTCGGGTAGGACAGACCGTAACTGGTCTGAGGTGTTCAGAAAACATAAGTTAGAGCAGCGCATGATTAGACACAGCAGCAATGTTAGTGAATCCTGGAAGACGTTACCTTGGAAGAAATTCCGAAGGGACTTATTTCGCCTACAAAAACGAGTGTTTAAAGCGATTCAGGTTGGAGACAAGCCAAAAGCGAAGTCCCTTCAAAAGCTAATTCTGAAATCTTGGGCTGCAAGAATGTTAGCGATACGTCAAGTAACTCAACTAAACGCTGGCAAAAAGACTGCGGGAATCGATGGGAAAGCCTCACTGACATTTGAGGAAAGGCTTGCTCTGAGTGAAGAACTCAGAGTCAAAAGTAACAACTGGAAACACCAGAAATTACGTTCAATACCAATCCCCAAAAAGGATGGGAGTACCCGCCTCCTCAAGATACCGACTATCGCCGATAGAGCGTGGCAATGCCTCGCAAAATACGCGCTAGAGCCAGCACATGAAGCAACTTTCCACGCCCGGAGTTATGGGTTTAGAACAGGAAGGTCGGCCCATGACGCGCAGAAAGTTCTATTCAACAATCTACGCTCTATGAGTAATGGAATAGAGAAACGGGTTATCGAACTCGATATCGAAAAATGCTTCGATAGGATAAGCCACACCAGCATAATGGAACGACTCATCGCCCCAAGAGGCATCAAGACCGGAATATTCCGCTGTCTAAAATCAGGAGTGAATCCAGGATTTCCCGAACAAGGAACCCCGCAAGGGGGCGTGGTAAGTCCCTTACTCGCCAATATTGCTCTCAATGGAATTGAGGAAATACATCAATCAGTCCGATACGCGGATGACATGGTAATAATTCTGAAGCCTAAAGATGACGCAGTGACAATACTTGATAAAGTCAGCGAATTTCTAGCAGAACGAGGGATGAAGGTTAGTGAAAAGAAAACCAAGCTAACAGCTACGACAGATGGGTTTGACTTCCTAGGTTGGCATTTCAAAGTGCTTTCGCAACGGGAAATTTAGATGCGTTCCATCAGCGGACAATTTTAAGGCGTTCCGTCAGAAGGTAAAACACATCGTCAACAACTCGAATTATGGTGCCACGCTCAAGGCTGAGAAATTAGCCTCTGTGGTTAGAGGTTGGAGAAATTACCACCGCTACTGTAAATTGGATGGGTCGCGGTTTTCACTGTGGTTCATCCGAAATAGAGCCTTTAAGGTATTCAACAAGGAAGCAAAACAGAATCGCTATACTGTCGAGAAATTGACAGAAAAAGCGTTTCCGGCGGTTCCTTTCTCCGAAAACAAATTTGTCAACGTCAAAGGAGAGAAATCTCCCTACGACGGAGATTTAGCTTACTGGAGTGAGCGTAACAGCAAACTCTATGATGGCAAAACCTCTAAAGCTTTAAAACGGCAAAATCATAAATGTGTGAAATGTGGCTTAAAAATGCTAGGCGACGAAAAGGTACATCTGCATCACGTAGATGGAAACCATACTAACTCGAAAACTAATAACCTCTTAGCGGTTCACGAAAGCTGCCACGATTATCTACACATGAGCAAAGGCGCAAGCCAAGAACATCGGGAGCCGGATGCGGGGAAACCAGCACGTCCGGATCTAACTGAGAGGGGCGGGGAATAATATCCCCCCTCGACTCAACCCAGACGATCATTTTCGGGTTTTGCAACGGTTTGTCAAAGAATTCACATTTGTGATTGTTTTTGACATTCCACCAAAGCCTACTTTGCCTAAAGAATAACGACGCAGCTCTATGTGAAATCGAATTAATCGATATAGCTGCGGTAGATTAATATATCCGCTTTCGGGCGAATTACCCCAGCTACAGCTCCTACTGATAGCTGGGGTAATTTTTTATCTACTGGGGGCTGTTAACTGGAGTGATAGATGCTCAAAACCGGGTTTGTTAAACTCTACTAACTAGAGCTTGTTATTAAAGTTTTAATTGACGCTCCAGAGCCATCGCATTTTGTATCGATTTCTCTAATTATATGAGTAATAATCCTAAAGTTGATAGCTGTGCGCTCCTAGGGCTGACTGATACCAGTATAGTTGGCGATTGCAACTGAGTCTCCCCTCTAACAACAGCTAAGTCATTTCCGGCAATGCAAGAAGCAAGAACCATTGCTTGAGAAACACTCTAAGTTAAAAGCTACCCCCTAGCGGGAGAAGTTAAGAGCTCACCACTTCTTACCGTTATGAATGCTAACAACTTTAATATCAACCCCCACAAAATCTTTCCTGAATCAGCAAGCCAGCACTCCCCTCAAATTAAAGAAGTGATTGCAGTAATTTTTCCTTTTCTCGCGGATGCACCTGCTGAAGAACATCCCTTCAAATTAAACGATATCGTAAAAACAGGCAACCAATACGGTATTGTTACTTCTCTCAACAAAACTGAAAAACCTGTGACAATTACTTGGGACGCAAGTCCCGGCGAAGATTCATTTTCTTGGACTTATAACCTCGACGAAATCCGCGCCCTCACAATCTCCATCGTGCCTCAGTTTATCCCTAAAAAGACTGCTGGAGAACTTCCAACTTGCACAACCATCGTACTCGCTAATTCCGAACAGGTACAATTTAGTAACGCAACTCGTTTCAAAGTAGAATCACTCACTGAACAGCACATTCTCATCTCTGCTCTCGACCAATTGTATCACTTTCCCATCAACTTGTTTCCCGGCTACCCGACAATTTGTACCATAGATATCCCGACACCCCAGCAATTAAAAGCCGCCAGCTATTTATCTGTTACCGATATCATAATCAGAGCTAAAACGCATTTAGCTATCGAAGTACCCGACAACTTTTTAGAATTCGCTATGCCAATCTACAAACAGCAGTTAAAAGAAAAAATAGCTCAACAATTGAGCGAAGAAAATTACCAACTTCTCGACTTTCACATAGCTTGGGAAGAAGCCTGGAAGCAGCAGTTAGAAAACCTAACAAAGAAACAAAGCTTCTACGGATTTAGAGAGGGAGATTGCATTTTACAGCACCGAGAAGGATTTCAACGAATGGGGAGAGTCCAACACTTGAACGTTGAAGAGCCACGTCCATTTCACATCCATTGGGACAGCGGAGAACTCCTAAGTTACAGCTTGACAGAACTCAAAGGTTTGGGTATTTACCGCATCAAACCTATTGTTAAATTATCGCCCAATGTGGCTTATCAAATTAGCGAAGACGGCTCCTACTTTACAGCTTGGATTGGGTTTCGTACTAAAGCACTAGCTAAAGCGTGGCTAATACCTGTCAAAAAGCTAGTCGGCCACCTTAGCAATTTAATTGATTGCCAAATTTCGGAACTTCAACATACAGGTTATAAATACGAGTATGCTGTAGAATGTCCCCGACATAAAACATTAAACAAGCGTTTAGAAGCTCTCGCCAAAGTTGCTGAACTTGATTTAGAAAGGACGCCATTTAGGAGATGAGTGGGAAGTAGCAAGCATTTCGTAGGGTGTGGACGGTTCTTTTTTGCTGGGACAAAACACAGAAAAATTTCCTATTTGTCTTAAAAGTTTTATTAACAAGACTTAGGAATCTTCCTTGCCCGGAATCTAAAAAACCTACTCTTGAAAGACTCCCCCGTCAAGCTAACGCTTAATCAGAGGTTGAGAAAATTAGTAATGGACGCTAACTAATGATTCAAACCTTACTCGAACAACCCCAAAAACTTACACAATTTCCCTTCACGCTCAAACCGCAACAGCAGCAAGCCATCGACAAATTAAGAACCTTTCTAACCACTACCGAGTCATTCTTATTGCTGTGCGGCTATGCAGGAACTGGAAAATCCACAATCGTCTTTCAAATTATCCAAGAACTCTTGAGTCAAAGCAAGCGCATTGCCCTCACAGCACCTACTAACAAAGCAGTCGGCATCCTCAGAAAAATGGCAGCGTCTCAAGGCATTTTCGGAGTAGATTTTATGACAATACACCAACTTTTAGGATTAGGCATGGTCAGAAAAGAACAAGAAAAAGCCTTGTCACAGACAAGTTCCAGCAGCCTTCACCTCTACGATATCATCTTCCTCGACGAATGTTCGATGGTTGGAAGCGAATTGTGGAAATGGATAGAACGCAATTTTGAACGCACATTCTTCAATCACCGCAAGCTAATTTTAATGGGCGACCCCGCTCAGCTAAATCCTGTAGGAGAAAAAAAGTCGCCTGCTTTCAGCATTACCAATAAAGCTGTACTGACCCAAGTTGTCAGGCAAGCAGGGGAAAGCCCTGTGCTCGATTTCCTAACAGAATGCCGTTCTTTTGTCAATAGCAAAGCAGACATATTTTTGCCACACTCTAAATACAAAAAAGGAGACAAGTCAAACGGTGCATTCAGAGTCAAATCAGAAACGCTGCTACAATATGCTGTCAAAACGATCGATCTGGAATTTAGTCAAAATCCCGATCGCTTCAGAATTCTGTGCTGGACTAACAAACGAGTCAGATACTACAATCAGCTTATCAGAGAGCAAGTCTACGGTCAAGCTGCACCCAGATTTGTACCGGGAGAAAGGCTAATTACCAAAAAACCAGTCATGGCACCTGACGGCAAAACCGTAATTTTGCCGACTTCAACGGAATTTACCGTCAAGGAAGTTGAGATTAACCAGCACTGCGGCTATCGAGTTTGGCTGCTAAAGATTGTGACTGATGACGGTCTTTTTCGGCAAATATTTGTCCTGCACGAGTCCGAAAATAAGCGTTACCAGGCTGAACTTAAAGAAAAGCTCAAGAGTGCTAAACGCAATGGATTTGTTTGGAGGAAATATTACTGGTTCAAAGATGACTTGTTTGCTGAAATTGACAATTGCTTTGCTTTGACAATTCACAATTCGCAAGGCAGCACTTTTGATGAAGTTGGCATTGACGGAAACGACCTTTTTAGCAGATTGTTAATTGGCAAAGATTTGAGCAGTCAACAGAAACTTAAAGAGTACCATCGACTTTATTATGTCGGTGCAAGTCGCTGCCGATATCGGATATTATTTGTTGCCCCCAATGACTCGCACTCAAACAATAAAATTCTCAAGTACAACAGACATCTCCTACAAAGATAGTCAAGAACAGGCAAGATGCATGTTCCACAGCAATTATGGAGATGTCTAATGTAAACTTCTCAACATCGAGGTAAAGTTTTCAACATCGAGGTAAAGTTTTCAACATCGAGGTAAAGTCCTCAACATCGAGGTAAAGTCCTCAACCTCGAGGTAAAGTCCTCAACCTCGAGGTAAAGTCGTCAACTAGCAAACACATACCTGTGTAGAAAACAGTCAGTAACGATCGACTTTCAGAAAGCTTCTCCATCGGGACTTACGCTGCATTCCTTCTATTTTTACACTATCTGTAGTAGTTATAACGCGCGCGATCGATACCCTACAAGTAGAGTCTGTGCGTAAGTCCTATTTATAGAATAAGGGGAAAGGGAAACAGACTGCATTCACTTATCTTAACCTAGTTGGATTTTTTCGCGCCGACTACTTATGCAGCGATTTAGATATAAAATGTCCGTGCTTCAAGCCTATGCTTTAAACCGTGGGTTTCTCCTTCCCCTTCTCGTTTTTTTCCTTCTCACTTTCCTTTCTGGGCCACCATAATAAGTGCTGCTACCGCAGCGGGCAATCGCACCCTTGACACCAGGCTAATTATGGCAAAATCTCGACTAACAGGAACACCGCCTAAAGAGGAAAATTTGGAGAGAACAGTTAAGAAAAAACGCTCGACTGCCACAGCACATAATTCTGCCAAAACTGTGAAGAAATCAGTCAAACCAACAACTGAAACTGACTCGGTTTGCGAACCATCAACAATCTCTCCACAAGAAGTAGAAGCCTTGCAAACTTGCACGAGTTTTGCAGAACTTCCAGCCGTCGATGTTCCTTCTCTAGAAAGCTTGTCAAATGAGGCAATATTGCCTTCCCCTTCTACTCTCCCATCAGCTATTGAAGTTGCCTGCAATTCAAGAGAATTAAACGATTATGTACAGGCCCTGAAAGGCATCATTCCCAGCAATAGCAGCCATCCCATTTTGTGCAATATTTTGATTGAAGCTGATGTTGAAACTCAACATTTGCATCTGACTGCTTACAACTTAGAATTTGGAATGCAAGTGAGTTTTGATGCCAATGTCAATCAATCTGGAAAGCTTACCCTCCCCGCACCGATACTTGCTGACATTCTGGGAAAATTTCCTAACGGTAGCCTCACCTTAAAGAGTTCTTCTGAAATTATTAAAGGAAGCGACGTTCCATCAGTCAGTGCCACTCTGAGTGCGTCAAGGAGCAAGCACGCCATTCGCGGGCTAGCTGCGGACGAATTTCCGGCTATCCCCAGCGTTCAACAAAAACTTGTAACGCTTCCTGCTAGCGTGTTAATTGCTGTACTCAAAGCTAGCTTATTTGCTGTCAGTGCGGAGGAAAATAAACGCATTTTAACTGGAGGTAATTTTCAACTCAGTCGCGACGCAGACAGAGGACTCGATCAACTGAGAGTTTGGACGACAGACGGGCATCGGGTAGCAATGGTTTTAGGATTGAACGAAAGCAACAATTCCTATCTTTTGAGCAGTCAAATAGTTAATTTTACTGTCCCTGCTAAGGTACTCCGGTTATTGGAGCGTTCTTTGAATTCCACTGACAAAGTTACGATTTACTATGAAGGTTTGCCAGACCAACCTAGTAATTTTGTCGCATTCGAGTGGAAAAATTGGCGGTTGACAGCGAAGTTGCTCGAAGGGCAATATCCAGTCTGCGACCAAATTATCGCTCCCTACCGACCTGAATTTAGCCATCAAGTGGTGGTTGAGAGGCTGAGCTTTTTAAAAGCCTTAGAGAGGTTAGCTTCTCACAGCGACAAGTCTCACGTAACAGCTATTTTAGAATTCGATTTAGATGCCCAACAAGTGCGAGCATCACTCAACAATACTCTCAGTTCAGGAACTGAGACAGTTGATGCCAAACTATGGGGCTGTGAGTTTCGTCTCAAGTGCGACATCCGCTATTTGATTGATACAGCCAAAGCGATTTCCAGTTCTGATTTGCGGGTGTTAATGGCAACTCCTACCACTCCCTTACTGATTTCACCGTTTGGAACGCCTGCATCAGGTACAGAGGCTTTAGAGTGCGAATACATTGTCGCTCCGCAAGAATAATCGAAAGGTGGGAGTGGCATCTAAATTTGATGCCCTTTCCTGCCAAAATTTGGAGCCTATTACTGTATAAAACAGGATACTTTGAGTGGTTTTATCCGGCACTAAATTGTCTAAAAAATCCTACGGCTCCCCTATCGGGGAATAGTTACCAGAAGTATTCTAACGACTCAAAATGTACCAACCACTGCACCTCAAATACCGCCCCAAAAACCTACAATAATTAGTGGGTCAAGACACCATCAAAACAACCTTGACCAATGCCATCACCTCCGACAAAATTGCTCAAGCTTACCTATTTACTGGCCCCAGAGGAACAGGCAAAACCTCAACCGCTCGCATCCTTGCTAAATCACTCAATTGTTTGAATAGCAAAAAGCCAACCGCCACTCCTTGCGGAGAATGTTCAAGCTGCAAAACCATTGACTCCTGTTCCAGCTTAGACGTAACTGAAATCGATGCTGCCTCTCACAATGGCGTGGATGATGCCACAGAATTAATACAACACAGCAACTTTGCGCCAGCGATGAGCCCTTACCGCATCTGGATTTTAGACGAGTGTCACCAACTCAGTACCAGCGATCAAAATGCTCTCCTCAAATGCCTTGAAGAACCTCCTGCTCATGTGGTATTTATTCTCTGTACGACTGAAGCACATAAAGTCCTGCCGACAATTATCTCCCGCTGCCAAACTTTTAACTTCCGAGCCTTGTCAGTTGATGCTATTGTCGGACAATTGCACAAAATTAGCTCCGCTGAATCTATTGCGATCGCAAGTGAGGCCATGCGGGCGATCGCTCGCACCTGCGACGGGGGGTTAAGAGATGCCCTACAATTACTATCTCAGCTTTCACTGCTAAACTCAGAGATTACCCTAACTCAAGTTGCAGAAGTATCTGGCAGCATCAGCGAGCAAGAGTCGATCGCCCTTCTCAAAGCCATTCATTCTGGCGATACCTTAAGCGTACTGCAATCTTCGAGAACGCTCATTGACAGCGGCAAAACCCCCAAACTGATTCTCAGCAGCTTGCTAGCAGCAATGAGAGATTTGCTCATTGTCAAATCAACGCGCCACTGCCAGAATTTAATTGCAGGGCCAGTAGGCTACTCACAACTGCGATCGATCGCTAGCACTCTAGATTTTGAAACAATTGATGCGGCTTGTACGCAATTGCAAAAATCAGAATCTCAATTGAGAACTAGCACTAATGCGGCTACCTGGTTAGAAGTCTGCCTGCTGAACTTAATGCTGTTAAGCAAACCTGCGGTCAAGGAAATGCGATCGCCGGCAACTTCCCAATCTGATCGGCCTGACAAATTTGATAAAATCCCTCAAGAAGTAGAGGCTGATTTTCCTGACTTCGAGACAACTTGGGCGCAAGTAGTAGCAGCAGCCAAACCAGGCAATCGTAGCCTTTTAAACCGCGCTAAAATTGCCGAACTTTCTGCTGATTCATGTGTGTTAGCAGTAGAAAGAAAATACGCGAACAAGTTTCAGAGTCACCTTGAATCCGTGCAGCGTATTGTTACTAAAGCTTTAGGCCGCTCTGTTACTGTTACTTTAGCAGGGGAGTGGGGAATGGGGAGTGGGGAGTGGGGAAGTAGGGAGTAGGGGAAGAAGGGATGTTTTCATAAGGCCTTCAATTCATCAAGTTATGGTTTAATTGTGGGGAGTGGGGCAATAAGGGAGAAGCCGCACTACAGCTCTAAGCGAGAAAGTTCTACTCCCTCACCACTTCCCACTCCCCACTCCCTAATTCTTGCTCTGAAGAGAACGGATGAGAGCGCGAAGCAACCGTCCAACAGAGTCGCACTGATTCAAAATAGGGCTAACTGCCTGAACTGTTGTCAATTCAACCCTAGCTGATAATAGTAGGTGAGTTTCCAACTCCTTAAGAGACCCCTGTGCTACTCGAAGAAACTGAATGTATTCGGCTCGATATTCTCGACCATATCCCTCAGCAATATTTGCTGGGATAGAGGCTGCCGATCTCCGAATTTGTGAAATCATTCCATAAATTTCCTCTCTCGGGAAACTTTTGGTAATTTTATAAGAAGCTTCTGCTAGATTCATTCCTTCTTTCCAGACTTCTAAATCCCGATAAGAGCGGATTGGTGAATTTGTCATCTTAATTGAGAAAGGGGAGTGGGGAGTGGGGAGTAGGGAGTGGGGGAATGTGGAATTATTGACCTCCACTTTATCATTCCAATGCAACCGGAAACGATATCACTTCATAAAAATTATCAAACAAATAGGCAATTCTTCAATATTGCTTCGAGAGCATTTCTAATTAGGAAAAGCTACTCCCCATTCCCCACTCTCTCTTCCCCATTCCCCATTCCCCACTCTCTCTTCCCCATTCCCCACTCCCCACTCCCCACTCCCCTTTCTCTAGTAACTATTTACACAAAACAGGAGAAATTGATAGCATGATTAGCATCCTAATTGGGAATGATACCTACGCAATTGAACGAGAAGTTGAAAATTTTAAGACTCAAACTCATCCTCTCTGGCGAGATTTCAACATCCACCGCTTCGATACTTCTTCCCTGGATGCAGCCCTCTCTGCTGCTGCTTCAGTTCCTTTCGGCGGAGGAAACAAACTTATTGTCGTTGAAAATTGCGATTTCAAGCAATTTGGAGAAATGGGGCTAGAATTGCTGCAAATTTTGCCCCAATTACCTGTTACAACGCACTTAGTCTTCACTGCTGCTGTTATCGACAAACGGCTCAAGGTAGTCAAGCATTTATTGCTGTTTGGTAAACTTAAGGAGTTTACTCTCATTCCCCCTTGGCGTACTGATTTAATTGAAAGTGCGATCGCTGCTACTGCTAAACAAAAGAATCTCTCAATTGCCAGAGATGCTGTCAGTTATCTAGCGGTAGCGATTGGTAACGATTCTGCTAGAAGAGTTAGTGAACTGGAGAAATTAGCCATTTATGCTGCGGGATCTCGCATTACCAAAGAAGCTGCTAAAATCCTCGTTCCAGCTACCACAGCCAACTGTTTTCAACTGGCAGAAGCTCTTTTAAAAGGTCAAGCAGTGGCGGCAATTAAGGTGCTTGATGAATTGCTATCTCGGGCAGAGTTTTCTTTAGCAATTATTGCTACTCTTCAAACTCAGTTTAAAACTTGGCTGTGGGTAAAAGCTACTCTGGATTCCGGCGGCAAACTTTCTGATAGTGAAATTGCTAGTATGTGCGGAATTAGTAACCCCAAACGGCTGTATTTCCTTAAGCAGGAGGTTAAGGAAGTATCTGCGAACTTCTTAAGTCGATCGCTCTCCATTTTGTTTGATTTAGAAATTGCTCTCAAAACAGGAGATAAGCCTGACTCGATGTTGCCTGCTTTGCTCAGCATCACTCAACTCACTCACCTTAACTAACAGGAAAGCGCTGCCGAATTAACTTCGGCAGCCTTTCATTAACCGCTTGGATCGGTATTTTAGCGAGAATTAATCACGGGCTAACCACCAAATGAATGCTCCAACAGCGACTACAGGTACTGCAACTGCAATAACGGGTGCGATCGCGACTGATGTTACTGTTCCTGCCGCTGTGGTCACAGTAGCAATACCAACGCCACCAGTAGTAGAAGCAATTCCAGTAGCAGTTACACCAGTAGCGGTGGCTAATTTGGCGGCAATTAAAGCACCGCCGGCAGTAGTGGCTAAACCATTATTGTTCATAATTGAAGGACTCCTTTGAAGTTGAAGGTAATAAGGCGATCGAAAAAGAAAATTATCCCTTGATAATTCTGCCTTTCTGCTAATTGACTTTGCTAACTTTTGCGATATCCGACTTTTTCCCATTTCTCGGATTATCTATTGTGCGCCAGGAATCGTCATTGAAATCGATTAGGACTTCTTGACCTACATCTACCCCAAGACTGTCGGGATACCAGACAATATAGCGATCGCCACTCTTGGCTTGAGCAAGTATTTTATAATTGGGATACTCAAGTCCGAAAGACTGTAAAACTTTAAACGATTCTGTTCTCATTCTATGCTCCTGTTGTCAGATATATCTTTGTTAATTAGTAAGTAGTTGCCGAAGTCGAAGCAAATAATTTGAAAATATTCGGCAGCTACTTGAGTTTTAGCACCCATAAAATTAGCCGACACACCCTATATGTCAATCTTCTTGAGAAGCAGCCCACCAAATTAGTCCGCCGATCGCCACCAGTGGAATAGCCACTACTGCAATAGTTGCGAGGGTAGAACCCATCGTGGCAATGGGAGCAAATTTGGAAGCCAAGAGTGTACCACTAGCCAGCCCGTTGCCTAAGTTAGAAAAATCATGCTTATGTGGCGCGTGGTAGTGGTAGTGAGGAACGTGGTGATGGGGAAGGTGATGTGATAGTTTTAGGCTTTCTGATTTTTCGTGTGTCATATTTCCTCCTGATTTAGTTCAGTTAGTTGTTCCCCTTCAAGAAACCGGGTTTCTGTTGTTAGACAAGCGGATATTTAGTTGCTCCCTTTAAGAAACCCGGTTTCTGAAATCAATGGCAAAGTATGGCGAAATTAGCCATCTCTAATGAGGGAAATATACTATGATTTCCCATTAGTTAATGAGCTTATTACTGCCGTTGAAATCGCACCCATTGGATCCACACCAGTCACAGCTAAAATCAGTCCTACAGTTAAGATGCTGAGATTAATAATCCCGTTGGCATTTTTAACAGGGGAGTGCGGTAAACCGTGAGGATGAGGAATATGTAAGTGATGATGACCCGAACAGTGGTTTCCATGCACAGCGCAATAGTGGTTGTTTAACATGAGTTTCCTCTTGATGTTGTTGAGTATTTTTGAGCTGTTTGAGGGTTGATAATGGCTATCAACAGGTGTTGATAGCCAATCAACTATTGGCTAAGAAAACCAGTTTAAAAAGAAAACTGCTCCTTCAACCAGCCAGTCGATCAAAAACGTATCCTGGTCCCCTATCGAATTCATATCTGTGTGATGAATTTGATGGGCGTGAGGCTCGTGAAAGTGAAAATTGTGTTCGCGGTCGAATTGTCCGTGCATTTATTTATCTCCGTTTTGGATTAACTGAACTTTGATAGCTCAAGCCTAGAGCATTAACAATTTTTCTGTCAACCGTTGAAGATCAATTAATATCCAATTTCTTGAAAGTCTTAATTGATAAGACTTTCCAGGTTTTGCCTGATATTCAAATTGAATTCAGTTGTATTCAACTTGAATGCAACTGAATTCAATTTGTATTCAATTGAATCTTCTAAATTAGTTCAAACTTTTGATCCACGAATTGATAATAGTTCTAAGCTTTTTTCCAAAATTCAACTTGAATTCAATTAATATCGTTCTGCAAATTTACTAAATTAGAAGGAGAGTGCAAGAAGCTCACTCATCTTTGAGTTTCCCTCTTATTTCTAATCGGCTTAAATAGCTAGGAGAAAAATATGTCTCATACAGATCCACACACCCAAGTTTACCAACAAGCTTTTTCTGTACCCACGAATATGGGTGCTATGATTGGAACCGCTATAGGTGGCCCTATTGGTGGTACGGTTGGGGGCTTACTGGGAGCCGTAGTAGGCTTGTCTATTGCTTGGCATATCGGCTCTCACAATTCACATCATTAATCTGATGAGTTGAGATTGTCGGACTTGATTGCTCGTAAGGGTGTGTTATCCTCATCTTAGATGATAGAAGGTAGCGCACTCTTATATAATCAAGTAAAGTGTTTTACCTGTCGCAAACACAAAAACTGAAAGGAATTTTATTGCTATGTCTACTCCGACTGAAGGTAAGTGGTCTGAATTCGCTAAAGCTTTCAAAGATTTTTACAGTCGTAAAAAATTCAATTCAGCTTTTGAACTGGCTAAATCTAGTGGTCTTGAAAACTCTTATCTTAGTAAAATGAAGAACAATCCCATCTTGAACCCAACTGAAGCAACTATAGAAAAATTAGCTGAAGCTTTCGTTAAAAAAAATCAGTCTAATATAGAAAATGAAAAAAGAGAGATTAGAGAGTTTTTTCAAAAATGGAGAGAAAAACAATTATATAGGGAAAACCCTTCTTCTGAAATTAAATCCTGGGACTTAACGTTTATTGAAGTTGACACAAATAATTTATCAGATTTTCAAGAAAATCTCTTACCTGAGATCATGGCTAAACTTGAAAACGTGGGCAAAGGTATGATTATTGTTAAATACGTTAAAAAGGGTAGTATTATTTTAGGCTTGGAAAGTTCTGATGAATCCTATCAATACATTTTAAACTGTTATCAACGAGGAGAATTAAGTGAGTTGTTGGGTTTTACAGTTTCAGATTTACAACCTCAAGTAAGTCTCAATCAATGGTTTGACAATGCTTTTACCGCAGGTTGGCAAACTGCAACAGAATTATTAAATCCCCAACAGTTGCAAGCTACCGCACGGACGCAAAAACTTGAACGGGGAAAATTAATTGATTTGCGCGCAGATTTGTTGAGTCATTCTGTCGTCTTACTGGTTAATTTAACCCGCGATAATGATGATTCCTCTACTGTAGAAATAACTTTGCGGGTTTATCCAACTGGCGATGATGTCTATTTACCTCCTAGTTTAAAGCTGCTGGTTTTAAGTGAAGACAATGAAGTGTTTGAAGAAGTGACAGCTAGAAGTGCTGATGTTTTCATGCGATGTCAATTTGAAGGGGAAGTAGGAGAAGAATTTTCAGTACAATTAGTTTTAGGGGATGTGGTAGTAACAGAAGATTTTGTCATTTAATCCAGATAGCTGTTGGGCATTTTTTACAATTTGTAAAGCTAGATACCCCTTGTATTATGAATGTGGTATAATTTTCCTTGAAAAATATGATACAGGGCTTACGCACACCGAAGGCAGAAACCGAGGGCAGAAACCGGGTTTCTTCGTAGATATCTAGTTGGGAAACGAAGGATTTTCAGAGAAACCCGGTTTCTTTGCATAACTCCTAATGATAAATTTCAAACAAATTCAATATTGCTCCAGTTGGTAACAGAATTCATAAAATTAGGAGGGTTTATGGAAAAGTTAGTTACTCTCAATATTAGTGGGGAATTTGACAAGGGTTTTGTCGTACAAGCAGAAGTGCGGGAAGATGGAGGAACCACAAATTTTCAAGTCAATTTGGCGATCGCCGCTGCACCAGGGAAGTTACCCCCGCATCCTGAACTATTAGAACAGTACCGTCATTGGCAAAGCTTATACAATAATTTAGAGGAATTTTTTCCGAATCGGTTAAAGAAGATAAATAATTCTACGAATGCTTCCGAGGATGAAGCTTTTAGCGCTTGTCGAAAAGCGGCTAAGTTATTAACAAAAACCCTGAATGATTGGTTGCTGCGATCGCCCGAGTTTAAACCCATAGAAAATTTACTGCGCGATCGTTTACAAGACTCTACTCACACCAGAATTTTATTAGCTACAGAAAATCATTGGTTGCGGCGTTTACCTTGGTGTGAATGGAATTTATTGGAGCATATTCCTAATGCAGAAGTCGTTTTAGCTTCTCCTAAATTTAAACAAGTTAAAAGTTCAGGAAATTCAGAGAAAAAAGAGAAAGTCAAAATTTTAGTCATTTTGGGAGATAATGCGGGAACTGATGCGGATGAAACTGTGATTCAGCAATTAATTCCAGATGCTGAAATTTGTTGGTTAAAAGAACCTCAACGGCGCGATCTAGATGAACCTTTATGGAAAAAAAGATGGGATATTTTATTTTTTGCAGGTCATGGAAAGACAGAGAATGATGGAAGTATTGGCAAGATTCAAATTAATTCTCAAGATACATTGACTATTGATGAAATTAAAAATCATCTCAAAAAAGCTATAAATAATGGTTTAAAGTTAGCGATTTTTAATGCTTGTGATGGGCTAGGGATTGCCTATCAATTAGCAGAAGGGGAAGATTTACATTTGCCGCAAGTGATTGTGATGCGGGAGATTTTACCTGTAGCTTTAGCACCTAAGTTTCTCCAATATTTCCTGGAAGCTTATACTCACGGTTTATCCCTATCTACCGCAATCCGTGACTGTCGAAAACAGTTACAAATCTTAGAAAGAGATGTTCCCTGCGTCAGTTGGTTGCCTGTTTTATGCCAAAATCCTGCCGAAATTCCGCTGCGTTGGCACGATTTAGTAATTCCCCCTAATCCTTATCAGGGTTTATCGGCTTTTCAGGAGAAAGATGCAGCCTTATTTTTTGGGCGAGAAACTTTTACCAATCAGCTTGTCAAAGTTGTAGAAACTAAAAAACTGGTAGCTGTTATTGGTGCTTCTGGAAGTGGGAAATCTTCCGTAGTATTGGCAGGTTTAATTCCTAGTTTGCGTCAGCAAGAAAACTGGTTAATTGCTAGTTTGCGCCCAGAATCTACTCCTTTTGATAATTTGGCGAAAGCGCTACTGTCACCTGTGGTGCAATTAGAAACGGGTAAAAGTGAGGGAGTTACGGAGGTTAATGCCGATGAAATTAACCAACTGGCGACAGATTTGCAAGAAGGGAATCGCACTTTATCTGATGTGGTAAAAAGCCTCGGTAGCAGTCGGCGTTTTCTGTTAGTAATTGACCAATTTGAGGAAATTTACACTTACCCGAATCAGAAAAATCGGCAATTTTTAGATTGTTTGTTGGATGCGGTGCAAAAGTTTTCTGCCTTCAGGTTGGTGATTACTCTGCGGGCTGATTTTTTGGGGCAGGCAATAGAATATAATCCTTTTCGGGAACAGTTAGACAAATGGAAACCGGAATTTATTGGCGGGATGGCGAGAACCGAATTGCAAGCAGCAATTGAGGAACCTGCTAAGAAACGAAATGTCTATCTGGAAGCGGGATTGACAGAACATATTCTCAATGATGTGGGTGATGAACAGGGTAATTTACCATTGTTGGAATTTGCGCTTACCCAACTTTGGAAAGTGCAGGAAAATGGTTTGCTGAATCGTCTGAAATATGATGAAATTGGTGGTGTAGAAAAGGCTCTTTGCCGACACGCAGAAGGGGTATATGATGCGCTGAAAGAGGGGGATAAGGAACGGACAAAGCAGATTTTTATGAAGTTGGTGTCGCCGGGAGAAGGGACGGAATACACGCGCCAACTGGCGACTCGCGCTGAGGTGGGGGAAGAAAATTGGGATTTGATAACGCATTTGGCGACGGCGCGTTTGGTGGTGAGTAATCGCAATGAAATGACTGAGATAGAAACAGTGGAAATTGTGCATGAGGCTTTGATTAAAGCATGGCCTGATTTGAGGAAATGGATTGAGGAAAATGATGCTTTTTTGAGGTGGAAAAAGCGGTTAAAGGTGGCGTTTCTGGAATGGGAAAGGAATGAGAATAAGGAGGGTTATTTGTTGCAAGGCGCACCCTTGGGAGAGGCGGAGGGGTATTTGTTGCAACGGTTGGAGGATGTAAGTAAGGCGGAACGGGTATTTATTCAGTTGGGGTTGGGGTTGCGCGATCGCAATCGTCGCCGTACTATTTTAGGACTTACGAGTGGTTTATTAGCTGTTTCTATTTTTGCTGTGGGGGCGGTGTGGCAATGGCAACGGGCTGAATTTCAAACAGTACAAGTAGACAAACAACGACAAGAAGCTGACAAGCAGCGTATAAATGCGGAGTTAATAGCATCTAGTCTTCTGTCAGGTAATCTTTTTGACTCTAATAAACCACTTGAAGCACTGATAGAAGCGATTAAAGCGGGAAGACAACTACAACAGACGGTTGTTGATGTAAAACCGGATATACGAAATCGAATTGTTCTCGCTTTACAGCAGACGGTCTATGGAGTGCGAGAGCGTAACCGTTTAGAAGGCAATAACAATGGTAACATCTTTTTGTTAAATTCTATTAAGACTGCGGCTTTCAGTCCTGACGGTAAAATAATAGTCACGATTGGAGATCAGATCAACATTTGGAACCGTGCAGGTACTTGGCTCAAGACATTTGATCGGGATGCTTCTTCTAATAATATTTCCTTTCATAAAGCTAGTTTTAGTCCTGACGGTAAGATGATTGCTGTGGGTGTAACTATCAATCCTAACAAAACTGATCCTTTAAACTTTGCTGGTATCATCAATGCAGTACAAATCTGGAGTATTGATGGCAAATTACTGAAAACCATCAAAGCGCACAGCAATTTTGTAAATGCCGTAAAGTTTAGTCCCGACGGCAAGATAATTGCCTCATCTAGTTCTGATAAAACTGTCAAACTTTGGAGTCTCGACGGTCGTCTATTAAGAACGCTTCAACATAGCGGTATTGTTAAGGATATGAGTTTTAGTCCCGATGGTCAGACTATCATAGCTGCTGATTATGAAACTGTCAAACTTTGGGGTATAGATGGTAGAGAAATCAAAAATCTTCAACAACATAGCAGTTGGATCGGTAGCGTAAGTTTTAGCCCTGACGGTCAGATGATTGCTTCGATGAGTCCTCCTGATGGTGTAGTTAAACTTTGGAGTATCAACGGCACAGAAATCAAAACTCTTAAAGCACATGACTCCAGTTTTTTCGGTAGTCTGAGCTTCAGTCCAGATGGTAAGACGATAGCTTCTACTGGTGATACAATTGTCAAGTTATGGAGCCGTGAAGGTACTTTACTCGACACTCTGGAAGGACATAATTTTTCAATAGGAGATGTAAGCTTCAGTCCAGACGGTAAGACGATCGCTTCAGGTAGTCTTGATGGGACTGCCAAACTATGGAACCGTGAAACTATCAAACCTCCAACTATTTCCTCTAGTGCTAATAGCTTTAGTTTTAGCCCAGATAGCAAAACAATTGCTTTGGCAAAAGGTAAAGATGTGAAACTATACAGCCACGATGGTACTTTACTGAAAACTATAGAAGCCCATACCAATACTAAGGATGTCATCTTTAGTCCAGATGGGAAAACTATCGTTTCAATTGGTGGTTTTAATGCTGACAGAGAAACTCTTAGGTCTTTGGTTTCCTCAAAGCCTGGGACATTGAATAATAAAGAGGGGATTTTGGATTTTGGTATGCAGCAGTTTGAAAATCAGAAGTCCCGCGAAAGGACTATCAAGCTATGGAGCCTTGATGGTCGCTTGCTAAAAACCATTGATGCGACAAATCAGTATATTCAGCACCAAGGACATAAATCAGCATTAACGAGCGTAATTTTCGGTCAAGACGGTAAGACAATTGCTTCAAGCAGTTGGGATAATAGTGCAAAGGTTTGGAGCCTTGAGGGTAGTTACGGTACTTTTGTTGGAAGTTTGGAATATAACGATTTAGTTTGGAGTATTAGTGAGAGCCGTGACGGTAAATCTATCATTGTTGCTCACGGAAATGAGATAACACTGCTCAGGAATGATATCAAAAAAACTTCAGTATTAAAGGGGCATAGTAATACTATATTTCGTGTCATTTTCAGTCCTGATGGACAGACAATTGCTTCAGCTAGTTTAGATGGAACAGTTAAACTATGGAATTTAGATGGCAAAGAACTCAAAACCTTGAAGCATGATAATGGAGTCACCGATGTCAGTTTTAGCCCCGATGGTAAAACGATTTTAACCGCAGGTATGGATGGCTTAAGACTCTGGAATTTGTCAGGACAGCGCCTATCTCAATTTGGAGGAAGAGCCCAAAAGTCCGAAGAATTTAGTGGTGTAGGTTTCAATATTGAATTCAATGAAAATACAAAAATTTTAACTGTTGTAAAGGTACTTGAAAATTCACCCGCCAAAAAAGCAGGTATAAAAGTAGGCGACCAAATTTTAGCAATTGATGGAAATCCCACTACAGACATGAGTCTTGACGAAAACATAAATCTTCTTCGAGGTGAGGCAGGCACAAAGGTTGTTTTGAAGATTATTCGGCAAGGAAATGATGCTTTTGATATAACCATTACCAGAGATATAATTAAAACCACTGAGAGTGGAGATATTCGTTATACAACTGCAAAATTCAGTCCTGATGGTCAGATAATTGCTGCGGGTAGTGGGTTTGAGAAAGGGACAATTAAACTCTGGAGTCGTGATGGTCGCCTACTTAAAACTCTCACAGGACACAATGATCTGGTTTGGGACGTAAGTTTTAGTCCTAACGGTAAAATACTTGCCTCTGCCAGTCAAGACAAAACAGTAAAACTCTGGAGTCTTGACGATGGTAAAGAACTCAAAACCTTAAATGGGCATAGCGATCATGTTTTTGCTGTTAGTTTCAGCCCTGATGGACAAATGTTGGCATCAGCAGGTAAAGATGGTATTGTCAGAGTCTGGAGAATTGATGGCACTTTAGTTAAACCGCTATTGGGTAATCATCGTACTTTCATTATGGGCAACCCCAATAGCATCAGTTTTAGTCCTGATGGTAAGACATTAGCTTTAGCCAATGAAGAGGAAGTTCAACTATGGAACCCTCAAGGTACTTTACTCAAAATTTCCAGATCCGGTATTAGGGCGTGGTTTGCTCCCGATGGAAATGTACTTACTTCAGGTGGTGATAGTGATGGACATGGTTGGAATGTTAACAAGGTGAGTTTTAGTCCTGATGGTAAGATACTTGCTTCAGCCAGTTCTAACAACGAGATAAAACTCTGGAACCCTGATGGTTCTTTACTCAAAACCCTTGAAGGACATACTAACGGAGTTGAGGACGTGAGTTTTAGTCCCGATGGCAAGATTTTAGCCTCAGCCAGCAAGGATCAGACCGTGAGACTCTGGAACCTTAAGGATAAATCGCATAAAATCCTGCGCGGACACAACAGTTTTGTCAATAGCGTGAGTTTCAGCAGTAGTGGTTTGTTGGCTTCTGGCAGTATGGATAAAACGCTTAAACTTTGGCTTAGTGATGGTACTTTACTCAAAACTTTCAATATGGATTCGTTCACTATGGCAAAGTTCAGTCCTGACGGAAAAACTCTAGCTGTTGGTTCTGACAAAGTGACTTTGTGGAATTTCGATCTTGATGATCTGATGGTACGGGGTTGCGATTGGGCGCGTGACTATCTGAAAACTAACCCCAATGTGAAGGAGAGCGATCGCGCTCTTTGTGACGGAATTAATCAAAGCAAATAAAATAGCAAATAAAAATGAATTATTAGCGACAGGGTGCGATCGGTTAAAAGATTATTTCGTTACTCGTCCAGAGGAAAAACAAAAATTAAAGGTGTGTCAAGATCATCCCAAGTCTAAATAAATTAAGACTTACGCAGGGCCAAAGAAACCGGGTTTCTCACATTAATTTACTGGAGTTTAGACTAAAAAAGAGAGAACGGTGGCAAAAGAAGAACTAGAGCCACCGTTAAGGAGAGAATGAGGGTGAAAAATAAAACCCATCCACTCCCTAAATGAACAGTGAACGATTAAAGGACTTTCGTCAAGCAGCATACGAGTTATTGGTGCGAGCGAAGGATGCAACATTCGAGCTGATAGATGCAGTGATGACCACGCCCGAATGCGTCATGTTTAGCGGAATTTTCGCGAGCGTCCGTTATTCAGTCGTCAATGGTCAAGCATATACGAAGCCTTACAAGACAGTAGGCCAGACCGGAGAAAACTAATGGAGTTGTATATTAAGCAATTAGAGCAGGAAGCACCTGCAATGGAACATATGTTAGTAGCAATCGACCATACCGCATGGGGGAGACCAGATGCTAAAACATTAAAAGACAGAACCCATGAATATCAGGGGGGCGTAATTATTGGACAAGGATACAGCACAATTGCGTGGATACCCGAAGCAGAAGGAAGTTGGGCACTACCGTTGCTGCACGAACGGATTAGCAGTGCACAATCCCCAATACAAAAAGCGGCAACACAACTGAAGCTGGTCTGCCAACAGAGCGTCAATCCAGTATTAGCAGTTTTAGACGCCCGAATATGGCAATGCCAGTTGGGTACTAGCGATAGCAGATATTGAAGCTGATTGTTTAATGAGAGTCCGAAGCAATGCCTGCTTGTGGTCAGCACCACCAGCCTATAGTGGTCGCGGCAGACCACGGAAACACGGGTCCAAAATCAAGCTCAACGACCCAACCACATGGCTCGAAGCGGATACTGTGATTGAAATTGACGAACATCCGCAGTTGGGACAAGTCCGAGTTAGGCAATGGCTTGACTTACATTTTTATCGTGCTGCAGGACATTCGTGTCAATTTAATCCTTGTGGAAAGAATGAATCTCATGTCAAGCGGTCAGCCGTTTCCACCCTTGTGGTTGGCTTGGGTCGGAGAGCGCACTCTACCCAAGCGAAACTGTGCCGGTTTAAGTATTTACGACGTTTTGGAGTGGATCATTGGTATAGATTTGCTAAGCAACGATTACATTGGACATTACCTAACTTAAGAACTCCCGAACAATCAGAGCGGTGGAGCGATTTAATGCCGTTGATGAGTTGGCAACTCTGGCTGGCTAAGGACTTAGTGGTCGAGAATCGACTGCCTTGGCAATCTGAAGCGTATCAATTTAACTCCTGGACGTGTTGCCCAATCAATGTTGTCGATTTTAGTTGACATTGGTACTCCGGCTCAACTGCCTAAACATAGGGGAAAATCCCCTGGTTGGGAAAAAGGAAAGGCACGTACTAAAGCACCGTACTATCCCACTGTTAAAAAACGGGTTTCTCGACGCAAAAAATCTTCAAAATTAGCTGTTTAATCTTCTACCTCTTGAGTTGTTGAGTAACAGCTTGCCTTCTAGTAAAAGGCAGCTACTTTTAGCTGCGGCCATTGTTTAGTCTAAACTCCAGTAATTTATTTAATCACCCGAAAAGTTAGATTAATTCTGGGCTGAGTTGATTTAGCCGTTTTCGGGACATGATGCTGCCAAAACTTCTGAGTACCACTCCCCATCACCAAAAAATCACCATCACTTAAATTCAGTTCAATTTTGTTTTGATGATCGTCCCTACGTCTAAAAATAAACCGCCTGGTTTCTCCCAAACTCAGAGAACCAATTACCGTACCTTTGGCTAAGTCCTTTTCATCATCACTATGCCAGCCGATATAATCTTGACCATTGCGATATAAATTCAGCAGAACTCCATTAAACTGAGTATTAACTAAAGGCTCGATTTTTTCTTTGATTTGTAATAGCGGTTCATTCCAGGGTAAGGGCTGCATGGTCACACCGGAATAGGTATAAGCCTGAGTTCCATAATAAGCGGTTAACCGAGGCTGAAGCACCGATTTGCCAAAGATTTTTATCGGTTCTTCTTTCCAGGCTATTTGATTCAATAATTCGGTAAAGAGTTGGTGACTTTCTGGAGGTTGAAATAGGCCGGGATAGAAAATTACTTCGGCATTATTCAGTTCTAGGTTTTGCTCCTGGGGATTTGAATTGATATTAGGCATGGGATTATCCTTAGAAACCGGGTTTCTTGAAGAAACCCGGTTTTCTGTAAATCATCAATCAGCTATATCTATATTATAGTATTAATTGGCTAAAATGACAATGATTTCATCACTTCCACTATCGGGCTAATCAGCTTCCAAGTGGCTACCCCAAAATCAGGGAATGAAAGTCAATCTAAAATCTAAAATTGCGAAGCATTGCGAGCGCAGCGCGGCAACCTCTAAAATCGATTGACTGGCTAATAAATGACCTTTTGGCAGAATGAATAAAATAACCTTTCAGTGGGATGAGCAAAAAAACAAAATTAATCAACAAATGGAACCGGAATACGATCTTTCAAAAATGAAAAAAAGATTTAATCCTTTTGCCAAACAGTTAAAAAAACAGATCGCTATTTCTCTGGGAATTGATGTGATTGAATATTTTGAAACGATGGCTCAGGAAAAAGGTATATCTTCTCAGGAACTAATTAATCTTTATTTGCAAGATTGTGTTGTTTCTAAGCGTAAATTATCTCTGAATTAGCCGAAAATATAGGCGATCGCGGATGCTAAGGTGGGTTTGCACGTCGTCTGGATAACCGACGAACTCCTCTAAGGGAAGAAACCGGGTTTCTGCTCAGGGACTTTTGGGGAAAACCAGATATCTCCAGAAACCCGGTTTCTCAAGGAAACGCGATCGCGCTTTTTTCCCAAGACAAGAAACCGGGTTTCTAGTTAGGGACTGTTGGGGAAAACTAAATATCTTTAAGAAACCCGGTTTCTGACTCAATGGAAGTGCGATCGCTTTTTTATGGACTCAATCCCAAACTTAACCTCACTTCTTGCCGGACTTCTTTGCAAAACTTTAATGCTTGACGTGCTGTATCCTTATCAGCCGAAGCCCCTGGATAACGATAAGCAACCGCAAAAGCAGTTAACGCTAAAAGTTTCTGGCGAAAAATATCATAATTAGGTTCAACAGGTAAAAGTAAATCCAATAAAAATGTCAAATTATGAGTTTTACTAAAAGTAATTTCCGCTTCTTGTAAACGCCCTTTCAGATATTTCTAAACACATTGTTGAGCGTGAAAACACGCTGCATCATAGTTGGGAGATTTCCTCGCTCGTAATTCCCGCAAAGCCGTAGTAAAATCCCCTTCAGCTTGATCGACCCATTCAACTGTTAGCGGATTCATAAATCACCTTTCCTTTCTCTATAATTTCTCGCAAAAAACAATCATTCCAGGCTAGGAGTTGCTCAATCTCTACAGGAGTTCGCACTAACAAATATATGGCAAACTTTGGTTAAAATTTATTTAAAATCTCCCAAGTTTTGAGAAAATTGTTCCCCTTCTATGGCAAAATCACTAGCAAATCTACATCCGAGTCATCTTGAGGATTTCCATAAGCATAGGAGCCAAATAAAATAATTTTGTTGGGCTGAAATTCATTAGCAATAGCCTGACTTAATTGCACGATTTTCTCCCTTTTTATCATACTCAATCAATGCTCTTTTATCGTTTCTTTTGTAATTAAAGCCAGTCTAAAATAGGAATAACTTGCATTTTATTTAATCAATTAAATTGATTCTATCATAATTGTAAATTCTGTCAATATTGTCCCAAGTTTAAAAGGTTGTAATTCCTACCAAAAGCAGTCCGACCCCAGTTGGTTTTTTTATTAATTTCCTCTCTCGTTCTTTTTCCTACCTATCGGTAGTAAGAGAGAAAAGATTCATTCTTAGAGTGACCAATGCCTCCCAATTATATCAACCTTCTTTCCCAGCTAATAGCCAGACATGATTTTCACCAAAATAACTTTCCAGAAGCAAGCCACTTGCAGCCAACTGCAACAGCCGATTTGTGTGAGTTTTTAGGCGAAGAGGTTATTTATCAGACAATCGCGCCTGCTATAACTCCTAAGCTCTACAAAATTCCTCAAGACTTGCCGCCTTCAATAATTTCTGCTTTGCACCGCCAAGGCATTCAACAGCTTTATTCGCACCAAATTAAAACACTCAAAGCCGTGCGCCAGGGCAAAGATGTCATCCTCAGCACAGCAACAGCTTCTGGCAAATCTTTAAGTGCGTACTTGCCTATTTTAGAGGGCATTCTCCAACATCAATTTACTGCACTCTCTATTTATGGCTTGAAAGCTTTAACAGCCGACCAAAGTCAAAAACTTGCCGATTTGCTCCAACTGATTCCTGACCCTGCGCGCCCACGCCTTGCCCTTCTAACTGGGGATACTCCTCCCCAAACCAGAGAACAATTATTGGCTACCAACCCTAGCATAATCAGCGCAACACCAGAGTTGATTCACTATGCGCTAAAAGGCGTTCACTGGAGTCAGCCTTGGCAGCATTTTTTAAGTCGCCTCCGCTATATTGTCCTAGATGAAGCTCACACTTTTAACGGAGTTTACGGAACTCGACACATGGCTAGCTTAATTCGCAGCTTAAAATTGGCAGTAGACGAGCGCGGAGGTTGTTCTCAAAAACTGCAATTCCTGATGTTGAGTGCTACCGTTGGCAATCCCGTTAAATTAGCGAAGTTACTATCTGGGAGAAGTCGAAAGCGAAATATTAATAAACCCGAGCGGTTAGTTTGGATTAACTCTAGCGGAGCTGCTGTCCCAGAACGGCAATTAATTGTTACTAAACCGACTCATGATGCTAATTCAGATGTTGCTCGCATCATTATGTTTTTGTTACAGCAAGGGCAAAGCGGAATTTGCTTCGGTAACGGCAGACAAGCAATTAAGAACTTGTGGGCAACTTTTAAGCAAGAAGCTGTAACTCAAACTAACTCGGGAATTGAGTCGCAAGTAGCAATTTTCTACGGCAGTTTAACAAGCGAGCGCCGTATGGAAATTATTAACTCTTTGCAGTCAGGAACAGTTAAGTGTATCCTCAGCACTAGCGCTCTCGAAGCAGGAATTGATTTGCCTCAACTTGACTTTGCTATTATTAGGGGATGGCCGGGAAGCTTGCAAGCTTTTAGGCAGAGGGCTGGCAGGGCTGGTCGCGCAAACTCCGGTTTAATTGTCTTCATTCCTATTGCACAATCACCTTTGGATAACTATTTTGCCGATCGCCCTGAATTATTGCTGTCAGCCGAATCAGAATTGGTGAGCTTTAATGCCAATTATCCCATAGATATTGCCAAACATTTAATGTGCGCGGCTGTCGAAACAGGCATTCCTGCCAATAAGCTCAAGCACTACTTTGGCAAGAGCGATCCTCAAATTGCAACGGCTTTAATTGAGCAAGGTGTTCTTCACAGAAGCCGGGATAAATTATGGGCTAAGGGCTTTCCCCATAAAGATGTAAACTTTCGAGGGGGAACGGGTTCTAGCACGATACAACTGGTGGATGCGGAGACTCAAGAAGAGATTGAACTCCTCAGTGCGGAGATTGCTTATCGAGAGGTATTTCCTGGTGCTATTTACCGCACGCAAAACTCAGACGGCTGTTTGGTGACTTATACTTCGCGCTCGCTCTTGAATGGCAAAGCTATTTTGCAAAACAGCCCTGAAACTCGACTGTTTACTGTAGCGATTAGCCACACTGATACCAGCCTCAAGCAGAATTTGAGTTTGCCTCAACAAATCCCGTTGGTCATTCCAGAAGTTGAAGGAAATGTTCAAACCAATTCAACGGATAGTAATGCAATTCCAGCTCAAGCTATTCTGGAACTGGCTTGGGGAGAAATTAGCCAACTCGTCACTGGTTATCAATTATTGATTCGCAATTACGAGTTAACTTGTCTCAATAGAAAGTGCGTCAATTACAGAGAGCCTTTACCCAAATGTACTGCCTGTCCTGTTTGTGGCAAGAGAACTCGATCTGCTGAGCTAACATCGGTTCTTAATGAGGTAAACTTTGAGCAACCTTACGAAATCAAATTTGCGACTCCTGTACTGCAAATTAGTTTGAATTCCCCGGTTGAATGTTACCTGCAACAGGTAGTAACAGCTACTCGCCAGGAATTGCTTCAATCTCAACAGGAGATGGAGCCAGGATATCAGCAGTTGTGGGAGTACCCCGCGAATTTGTTGGCTATTCACAGTTTCGGCCATCAAATTTTAGCAGCTTTACCTCTGACTATTTTGGCTTCACCTAATGATGTGAATTTTCTGGTAGAGAAGAGAGGTGCAAATGACTATGCAGGACTCTTTTACGATTTAGCAGAAGGAGGTTCGGGAACCTCGGAAGCTATTTTTCCTTCTCTCCCTCAATTAGCTCATGCGGCTGCTGAGTTAGCCCGCAGTTGTTCTTGCAGTTCTGGCTGTCCTAAATGTTTGATTCAGTCGGGATGCCCTGATGGTAACAAAGCTTTACTCAAGCAGGTGGGGCTGCTGCTGTGCGAAGCGTTTTCTACTCCTTAAATATTAAAAGATTGGTGGAATAGGCGGCTGAAAAAGGGGAATGGAGAGAGAGAAATTGGGAAAATGGAAGTGGGGAATAGAGCGTAGCTTTTTTAAAACAAAAAAGCTACGCTCTATTCCCAAATTTTTTTACTGTTTTTATTAATTAAACAAGACGCTGCTTGCATCAACATAGAATTGTGCGAACCGCTACTGCGGTTTTTAGGGGTGCATTTTTCAGACTTGTACTCATGAAAAACAAGCTTGTCTTGCCAATTATTGACTCCAAAACTAGAGAGTCAACGCTGTTACATTTCAGAAAGCAACCCTATAAACCAAAGAAAAAGCAAGCTTTAATCCCCAACCTAAAACGAGATTTAAAGCCGGGCTGGCTTTTAACAATTCTCGCACAAATAGACCGATGTTTATGGGGAAGGTGGGATTATTGGGCTTTGTGTCAAGCTGTCCCCGCTCATGCCTGGATGCGGTGGAAGATGGAGCCAATGCTAGCCATTCTGGAAAACAGAAAACCCGAAAGCTTACCCAAATTTGTAATTGAGGAAACTTTGCCAGCAGAACCGATTCCCCAAATTGAATGGCAGCATTCTCCTGCCGCAGAAGCCATGCTAGATAACACTCTCAATTGCATTCCTCAACATGGAGAATGGAAAACTTGGTCAGCTTGGGACTATTTGGAGTTTTTCTTGGACTGGGTTTTGTTCGCATTCGGACATCCAGCTTACAAGATTTTACCCAAAGAACCCGCCGGCTGTGAAGGTGCATCCATGCGTCTTTATCAGATGTTTGACCTGTCAATTGTCATGCTGTATCCTGAAGATTATATGGGCAGACTGCTACCCCAAATTTGCGGAAAGACTGCTCAAAAAAGTTCAGGGTTTTATCCGACACCCTTAGCTTTGTGTCAGTTCATATCTAAGTTAGTCAGCGGTGATAAGACAGAGCGAATTTCCAGCTTCAATGAACCTGCGTGCGGTACGGGTGATTTAATGTTAACACAGTCGAATTACTGTCTGAGCGGTATCGGTCAAGATATAGACCCTACTCTGTTAAAATGCGCTTTGTTCCAATTTTATATGTTTTCACCTTGGCTGGCTGTTCCGATTTGGTGGTTGGGTCAAACTGATTTGCTCCTTGGCAATACTTTAAGTAGCGATCGACCTCAATCAATAAACGCTGCTTACTGGTATAATGAGTGGTTTGAGCCAGTCGAGTCCCCGGCTAAAAATCATACTGATTGTCCAGTCGAACATGAAATAAATTCAGGAGAAAGCTCAGAAGTTATTGACTTGAATGAGAAGACATCAATTCACTCAAATCCAGTTCAATAAGTTGTTAATGGCAAACGCCGATCCAGAAAAACGACAACATCTCCTCACCAATTTACGCTGTTTAATTTGGACGATTTATAGCCCAATACCTACCTATCGAACGATTGTTACGGTGCAGGTGAATAGGTGAGTTCAAATCACCTTTAACGTTAGTCTCATTGTTAAGAACCAAGCTACCGATATCGTTGGTAAACTATCACGCATGAGTTCGGAATTTGGAAAGCAACAAGCCGAATATAGCGCAGTCAGACACTCAGTTGCTATTGACCAAACAGTGGACAAGACTAGACAGCTAGTTCATAAACTGGACAAATAGCCAGCCTAAGTATCTTGAATACTACGTTTTGAGGGTGATGACACCTACGGGTGCTTTCCAGCTTGTAGCTCTGTCGTTAGAGATTAAACAGATGTATTTGGTTAAGTCAGTGTCTCTAACCCAACAAGCCATCAAAACATTGGCGAGGAAAACATAACCTGAGCAATCAGAGGACAAAATGTCTAACTTTGTATTCGTTTTAGACACCAACAAACAACCACTTGAGCCAGTAGCACTCCCGACAAGCAAGACGATTGTTAAAACTAGCCCAAGCTGCTGTGTATCTCCGTTACCCGTTCACAATTATTCTGAAATATGCGGTTTCTCATCCAAAAAAGCAACCCACTCAATTAAAAATTGACCCTGGTTCTAAAACTACTGGGCTGGCGATCAATCGTGGCGATCAAGTTATCTGGGGTGCTGAGTTGACCCATCGCGGACAACAAATAAAAAATGACTTAGAATCACGTCGCGCCCTTCGTCGCAATCGTCGTAACCGAAAAACTCGTTACCGCAAAGCGCGTTTTCTTAACCGCACAAGAGCGCCTGGATGGTTGCCACCCAGCTTAGAATCCAGAGTGAAAAACATCGTGACTTGGGTCAACCGCATCTGTCGATATGTCCCAATTACAGGCAGATCCCAAGAGTTAGTTAAGTTTGACCTACTTGCAATGCAGAACCCTGAAATATCCGGCAAGGAGTATCAGCAAGGTGAACTTGCGGGCTATGAAGTCAGAGAATACTTGCTTGAGAAGTGGGGGAGAAAGTGCGCCTATTGCGGTATTGAAAACTTACCTTTTGAGGTAGAACATATCCACCCAAAATCAAAAGGGGGAAGCGATCGCGTTTCCAATCTTACCCTAGCCTGCCGTGGGTGCAACCAAGCCAAAGGCAATCAAGATATTCGGGATTTCTTGTCCAAAAAACCTGACATCCTATCCCGTATTTTGAAACAGGCCTCACAACCTTTGAAAGATGCAACTGCTGTGAATTCAACCCGCTGGGCATTGTTCCAACAACTTAAACAAACAGGATTGCCAATAGAAGTTTCAACAGGAGGTAGAACAAAGTACAACCGCACTCGTTTAGAACTACCTAAAACTCATTGGCTGGATGCGGCTTGTGTGGGGAACGTAGAAGTGCTGCAAGTTTTCACGGATCAACCGTTGTTAATTGCAGCTAAAGGATGGGGCAGCCGTCAAATGTGTACAACCAATAAATACGGATTTCCTGTCAAGCACAGAACGCGGTGCAAAACGTTTTTTGGGTTTGGGACTGGCGACATGGTAAGTGCAATTCTTCCCTTTGGGAAGTTTGCCGGCACTCACGTCGGCAGGCTGACCGTTAGAGAAAGCGGAGTTTTTGAAATGAGAACGCCACTTGGCAAGGTTAGCCCAGTGCGTCATAAATACTGTAAATCAATCCACCGCAACGATGGGTATATGTATGTGTTTTCTACTTTTGTCCAATGAATCAGCGATTAGAGGCGTAGCGATCGCGACTACACAACCAATTTAGGGTGCATAAACGTCAGAACCATTAATCTATCAATCGCTATGCACCCTAAACGCCGATAATTTAGGGTGCATAAACGCCAGAATTACTAATCTATCAATCGCTATGCACCCTAAACGGCTCGTAAATTTAGGGTGCATAAACGTCAGAACCACTAATCTATCAATCGCTATGCACCCTAAACGCCGATAATTTAGGGTGCATAAACGCCAGAATTACTAATCTATCAATCGCTATGCACCCTAAACGCCGATAATTTAGGGTGCATAAACGCCAGAATTACTAATCTATCAATCGCTATGCACCCTAAAAACTTAAGGCTTGAGCTTACCCAGATAGAACGAATGATGCCTGCCGCCCTTACGAAATCTCAAGTAGGCATAAGGGCCACATCCTTTGATTGTCTTAGATTCGATGTACCCCGTACTACCGCGCGCACCAGTAGCAGCCATTTTTTCTTCCCGTTTTTCTTCCCAGTCTGAATCGGCTGCCAACTCCGACAACCTTTTCTCTTCAGCGTCAATTAGCACGTCAATTGCATCCTTCAGGTACTTCAGGTCTTCCAGCTTAAGTTGATAGCAATCCTGCAACACGCCGTGCAGCGTTGCAATTTTCACGGAACAACTGCGCTTTTTGGGCATAACCAGTCAAATTTATGGGGCAAAAGCGATAGCATACTCTGCAAATCTTGAGTCATTGCACCCTAAACTGATAGAGCACAAGCGGGCTAAAGTTTCCACTCAAACCTCGTGTCTTGTACAATTTTTAGTATTGGCATACCGCTTGTTAAAACTGTAGCACAGATATAAGGTCGAGCATGGGACGGAAACAGAGATCGCCTTCAGGCATTGTTTTTCGAGCGCGAGTTGCGCGACAGACACCAGAAAAACTTGAAAAGCTTGCAGCTTCAATGGGTCACTTGTACGGAGGTAAGGGAAAACCCGGTGCCCTACTAGATATGCTGGCATCGGGAGATTTGGTTCTCGTACCCAAAACCGCAACAGATGTCATAAAATCTGTGGCACAGTTTTTGGAAGAAACCTCGCCACCGGCCGTCAAATTGGATCGTAAGCGGGCGGACGGTACTCAAACAATTCCTGCGGGGTCACAGCAAATTTAGACCGGTCTGTTCCTGATGTTGGTAAAGCAAACGATGCTTGATTGCGAATTGCTTGAATGTCCTCAGAACTCCGTTCAGAAGACAGCACAAACTGAGTCCTTTGATAGCGCAAGTCAGCAATTGTTACCTCCCCGGGCTTCCCTTTACAGATGGTGAGTGCTTGGGAAACAGCTAATCGTCTCTAATCTCACACAAGATGGGATTAAAACTGTGCGTTTTTTTCCACCTGCTTGTAAGCGCGTATTACTTATTTAGTTGAAATAACTTGCTTGAAGAACACTTTAGTTGGTGGTCAAGTTTTCTCTTTATAAGCAAATAAAAACTCTAAATTTTCTCTGGCTTTCGAGTAGAAAATTGGTAAGTTTTTCTCCATGTTTCTACAAGAAAAGGGGAGGCCGTGTCAGGCGATCGCCTGACAGGAGTATTTTTGCTAAAAGACTATCGAATTGAACGCGAGGTATGAATATTCTCAACATTGCTTCATGCTCTGTGACAGTTGAGGGTGCAGGATGTGGGCTATAAATTTTTAATCCTATTCCGCACTCCCGGACTTTTTCTGTGGCGATCGCCGCTATTGCTCAGTCTTTTATGCTCTGAGCAATGTACCTCCTTACTCTATCAGACCTCAATCAAACTATTCATACTAGCCCACTACAAGAGCCACCTCTTGTTCCTTCCTATCTGCAAGAACGCTTGCAACTGCTTGTCAAGCAAATTTTAATGGGATTACCTGTCGATCCAATTCTCAACAGTCACCCCCAGTTCCAGCAGTGGGTTTTCCAGCTCCAAGAACTATCGCCATCACTGTTTTTACCGCAGCGAAAACTGTTTGTTGACATTCCAATTCAGGCAAAACTAGACAGAACAAAAAGGGGAGTGACAGAAGAAAACTCTTCCCCTTCTCCTCCATTCAAAGTGATACAAGTCCGTACAAATGTGGGTTTAGTCAAACGAACACCCAGACTATTTGAGTGGGCAATTCGCCATCCTGTACTGACTTGGCAAGACCGAGTTAAGTTATGGGTAGCTACCGAATTTTTCGATATCGAGCCTCACAAGCTGCAACTGATTGTTTTGGCACTGCACCCGACTCAACCAGCAAAAAAAGTTCAGTTTGCCTGGGACAACAAGCAACACCGACAAACTCAAAATTGGCTTTTGACTACCATTGAACGAGAGACAGAACAAACAGTTATCAGGCTCAATGGTTATCTAACACCTCAACCGAAGGAAGTAGCAACAGCTATCAATTTGGATGAAATCAATTTGGATGAAATCAACGAAGTGTCGATCTAATCTGTTCAGACTGTATAGCTCTTCTGGATTTGTGGTAGAAACGGTAGTGTGAGCCGTTCACGCCGGCTTTTCGGGCCACATCACTAGAATTACGATCGCCTAAAACTCAGAAAAACGGACTTTATTCGCATCCTCCTATCGAGAGACATCTACCTTCCGACAAAAATGCCCCACAATTAATACTTTTCTTCTCTCGATAGGAGGATGACAGTCTTTAATGTCAGGAAAAATAATATAGAATGGATAAAATGTAGTAGGAATCTTAGCCGTGACTGCAACTACCGCCACCCAACCAAAAACAAACCAACTAAAAACCATCCTAATAGTTGAAGATGACCCAATGATGCAGCTCGGTCTAAAGCATATCCTCAATCAGCAACCCCATTTAACAGTTGTCGCCCAAGCTGTTAACGGTAACGAAGCCGTCAGTGCTGCACTGCAACACCAACCAGACATCGCCCTGATGGACATTGACTTACCCGGAATCGACGGTATTGCAGCCGCGCAGCAAATCAGAGCCGCACTGCCGCATACTCGCATCCTGATGCTCACCCACCACAGCAATCCAACTCAGGTAATGGCGGCTTTGTCAAGCGGCGCTCACGGCTACTGCGTTAAAGGCACTAACGCAGAACAACTTCTAGCAGCGATTACGACTGTGCAAGAAGGTGGCAGTTACCTAGACCCTAAGATTGCCGACTGCGTGCTGCAAAATCTCAAAACGCCACTGCCCGAAAGCTATGCGAATGACGACATCAAGCTGACTGAACGGGAAATGCAGGTTTTGCAGCAGCTAGTTGAGGGTAAAAGCAATAAACAAATCGCTGCTCAACTAGGAATGAGCGTCCACACCGCCAAAGGTCATGTAGAGATGATTATAGCTAAATTTGAAGCGAGCGATCGCACCCACGCAGCCGTTAAAGCACTGCGTTTGGGGGTGGTTTAGCCGTTGGAATGCAGCTTCTAATTGTTCTAAAAAAGTGGTTTTTGAGGCGTAGCTATCGCGTAGTAAATTATGACAGCTTGTCAATCTTCAAACTTTGGCAAGGTCAACCAAAACCTCGCTCCTTTTCCCAATTCGCTATCAACGCCAATCTCTCCGCCGTGAGCCTCAACAATTTGCCTGCAAATGTAAAGTCCCAATCCCAATCCTTGCCTTAAACTAACTCCTACTCCCCTCGTATAAGGCTCGAACAATCTTGCACATTGCTGAGGCGAAATTCCGGCCCCATTGTCTGCAACCGTACAGCGAACCATCTCACCTTCCTTTTTAGCTTCTACCGTCAAAATAAACCCAGACTGATTGTATTTAACAGCATTGTCAATCAGATTGCCAAACACCCGCCAGAGCTGCTGAGCATCAGCATTGACTAAAGGCAAATCTGCTGGAAAAAGCTGCTTTACCTTGACTCGATGCTGGTTGAGAATTGGTAATCTTTCAATAAGAATATTTTGGACTAAAGCGGGCAGCGACAGCGGCTTCATTGCTAAAGAAGCACTTTTTACGTCAAACTGCTGTGTTGCTGTTCGTGACTCAATCAACTGGAGTTGGCGCGAACAACTTTGCACCATAACCTCCACAGTCCGCCTATCAATAACAATGTTGCTGCCAGCATCAGCTAGGCGATTTTGCAGCAGCAGCGACATTCCCGATAAAGGCGATCGCAAATCGTGAGAAACAGCGTGCAACAGCATTTTTAAATTGGCTTCTGCTTGCTGTCTTTCTTGAATTTCCTGACTTAATTGAACATTTTGTGCAGCCAATTGCACGTTAGCGGCGCGAAGTTGCTGCTGCAAGCGCTGCATTTTAAGTTGGGCAGATACCCGCGCCAATACTTCAACAGGCTCAAAAGGTTTTATAATGTAGTCAGCACCGCCCGCCTCAAACCCTTTTACTTTGTCAAATACGTCATCTAAAGCGCTGATGAAAATTACAGGAATAGCACAAGTAGCTTCAGATGCTTTAAGTTTACGGCAGACTTCATAGCCATCCATACCGGGCATTTTTATATCTAGCAAAATCAAGTCTGGCGCTTGCAACTCTACTGCTTTTAAAGCTCGCTCTCCACTAATCAGCTTCCTGACTTTGTAACCGTTTTCAATTAGCACTTGAGACAGTAGTTGAATGTTAGCTGGAATATCGTCAACAATCAAAATGTCAGCCAAAAATTGTTCAGTTTGCTCCATTATCGATCGCCAAATGACAGATTTTTAAGTTTTTTCCGAATATTGTCAACCGCTATTTTTTCAGCCGCGCTGTTCGCACCAGCAGCATTAACTGGCAATTTAACATCAGCCACAGTCACGGGTTCTTCTGAGTCGTTCGGATGTGGCAGCAATTGGTAAGCGAATTGAATCCGCTTGTCGAGCTCTTCATCTATATTGAGCAGTTTACCCGTCTGCTGCTCTACTGACAAAGCTTTCGCCCGCCTTTCAAGCTGCGGTCTGATGCTGCTGTCCCACAGTTGTTCAGACTCTTTAGCTCGCTTTATGTCGCCGGGCCGCACCGGAATCTTGAGAGGGTAGGGAAATAAAGCTTCCGTCCCCGTTGCGTAGGCCGGTGAAGTGATGACGCACTTGCCTTGAGGAAACCTCAGAATTTCGTCAGGACTAATCAGCGGTTTCTTTTGCAACTGTTCGCTCCAGTTGACAGAACGGCTCGTTTGCTGCCCCGTCGAGCTGCCGGTCGATCGATTTTTTACCAGCACTTCCACTTCTCCGTACCGCTTAGAATATTTCTCGGCTGTCTCAAAATCGCCGGGGTTGAAGAGGACATGAGTTGACAGAGCACTGGCGATCGCAGCCCCTTTTTTATCCCCATAGAGATTATAGAGTTGATTGAGTGATTGAATGCCAACAATCGGCACGCCGCCAGCAGAACGATATTCGTTAGCCCACTGATCCATTCTGTCGAACTTGAGAGACGGAAACTCGTCTAAGCAGTACAAAAATGGGTCAGAACGTACCCGACTCAAATTAGACACCACACATAAGTGAATAGCAGCAGCTAACAGCGGCCCCACTACAGTGCGCCACTTGTTATCTAATTTGAAAATAATGCACTTTTTGCCTTCTAAAGCAATCGGAATGGTGCTGCGACCAATAAATGCCCGCAACAAATCTTTTTGAATGAAACTGGAGTAGGTAGCCTCTGCGGTAGCCTTGATGCCCGCCACTGTTTTTTCAGCATCTTTTGAACTTAATAACTGCGAAAAACTAGAGGCAATCCACCTGTCCATTTTGAGGGGATGACCGTCGGGTCGGTGAACGGCGTGGTCGATGCGCTTGACCAAATCAGGCAGTTGAATAATTGCGTACACAAAAGCTAAATCCGGGTAAGGACTGCTTTTTGCCAACTGCACTAAACCCTTCGCCATCAACTCGCCTGCTTTCTCAAAAAACTCATTGCCTTTACTCTCCCCCGGACTAGCATTAGCAATAACTTGTCCAATTTCTGCTGCCATTACTGCATCTTGTGCATCTCTCATAAAATCCAGAGGATTGATAGTGCCGCTGTAAGCTTCCCCTGGCGCAAACACTTGCACATCGTAGCCATAGCGCACTGCAAGCGGTGCAAGCAGTTTCATCTGGTCTCCTTTTTTGTCGTAAATAATGACAGGAAACCCTTGCTGAAATGCACTTTCAACCATCCGGTCAATGACGCTGAATGTTTTGCCAGAACCCGGAGCGCCAATGACTAAAGTGCCGCGTTCTGCGTGGGGAAACCAAACTGTAGGAGATGCACCTAATAGCGTTTGCAATCTAGCGCTCAATCCCTGACAACCTTTAAACCAATAAGTCGGCGTACCGATCCACAAAGTAAATAGTAATACAATTCTGGAGCGGGCTATTCTAGAACTGGCTTGGGGAAAAATTAGCCAACTTTTTTTGAACTGCCAATTTTAGAGTTTTACGTCTTTCAGTAATAAAGCCATCAAAATTATCCTCCTTTAGGGCATCATAAGCGTCTTTTGAAATGAAGTGACTGCTTAATGTGTCCAGCAATTTGGATTCATCATTACCATGTTTTACTAAACACTCTTGGAAAAACTGTGAGGGCTGCTTATTTCCTTTTGTTTTATTAGTTGGTTCCCATATCAGTGTCCGATTCAATATTTGATTGACCTTTTCGCCGTGGGATTTCTTATATACAGATTTAGGGAAAATGTGGTCATCTTGACACTCATTTAATTTAGCAGACTGACCAGTTAAAAAGTCCTTTGCCCCCTCACAAACTACCAAACCCATAATTCCTCGATATAGAGCAGTCCGGCGGTCATCGATCGTATCTAGATTTAAATCTTGAATACCAAACTGCTCCAGCCATTGGGGTGCATTAGTTGTTCGCTCGATCCAATACTCTAAATCTCGAATGTCTTGAAATGTTTTGGTTGGGAGTGAACTCTCATAGCGCCCACTAAGAACACACCCCCAGTACCAACGATCCACCTTTTGATAGTCCTCTACTCCTGCTGATTTTGCCTTAAGTTTATACAACAAAACAGCTAGCGTTACCACCGATGTTGTATAAGGAATCCATTGTTCGGCAAAAGCACCGTATTCTTCTGTCATTCGTTTATGCGCTTGTACTATCCACTCAACCGCCTGATTCCAACGATTGTTGAAAACAGTTTCTTCAAGGTCGATAGCATTTAGTAAATCGGGTCGGGTGATCCCCTTTCCTTCTAAAAGAGCAATCACCCGAAGTAAGAAGACAGGCTCAACCACAGAAGTGACTACCTTGTGCTTCTTGCTAAATGTATCCCATAAAGATCGCAGTTTTATTTTGTTCAGGTAAAGCTGCGCTACAGCCAGATCGAAAAGTGAAAGACTGACTCCAGTTCTGTTAATGCGCTCGAAGATATTGACGATATCCTCCTTGCTAGTTTCTGCAGGAAGAGCAACAACCGGAACCATAAACCGATTAAGGCGTTCATAGATTTCTTGAATTTTGTTGAGCTTTTCACCCTTCCATGCTGATTGTTCTTGATATAGCCACTGATAAAAACGGCTAGCGTCTCGCAACAGAGAGAAACCGATAGCTTTGTGTTCACCGCAAAGTTCCTCAAAGTACATTTTACGCTTTCCATCCTGCATGGATATACCAACTACTGCTTCGTCTATGTTTCCGCTTAAAGCCCGATCGAGGTCTAAATAAAATCGGTACGGGTTTTTTACTTTTTTTAGAGGTATATTTGGCTCATAAAAAGCATAGAATAATGAAGTTATTCGCTGTTGACCATCCAAAACTAGCTGCACAGTCGTATGATCCTTGGAGCGCACATTAGAGTTAACTTTTTCAACACCTTCGACATTACGAAACGGGAACATAGGTGTTTTAGTGGGAGTATCCAACATAAGAAATGTACCTATAAAATACCCCTGAAGGAGCGAAGTTAGAAACTCTTCAACGTCATCTCGCTCCCATACGAATGAACGCTGAAATTCAGGTACAACTACTTTAGCGTTGTAAACATCACCGATCAGCGACAGAAGATTCTTTGGATTTGCATCAGGTGCTTTAGCCACAGACTACTCCCCTTTGATAATTAATGATAAAATTATAGTATGTGTAGCGATCGTCGATCTAGCAGCGATCGCTATCTGCACAGGTAGCAGTACCGATCGCTTCGCAGTCACCACTACCTGCACTTTCCAAATTGGCGCTCGCCTTGCCTAGAGCCGTATCAACAGTATCGGCAGTTTCTGACGGTTCCATCACCACTACTTTAAACACTTCCCCAAAAGGATGCCGGCCCGTCGGTTCCCAACCGGCCAAACAGCCAGAACCGCCTCGCACTTCCTGATATTTGCCACTAATCCACTGCTTCCCTTCTAGCGGCCCTGTGGCGCGACGACCGACATTTTCCATGTCGTCAAGTTCGATATAAGCGCAATCTTTCTCGCAGGCTACCGCAAATCCTTCTACATCTGAACCGGAAATTGTATTAGACCGTTTGCTTTCGTACCGACTGTAGATCGTGTCAATTCGCATGATTGTGCTGCCAATGGACGCAATAGGAACCGGAAAATTAGAAAGCGGGACTTGACTCAGCAGCGGAATATTGCTGATGAGTTCCTCTGACCAGCCAGAGAACTGTTCTAAATTTACGCTATTAAGATTGGGAATTTGGGCGATCGCAAACTCAGATAGATCAATTTGGTTAAGTTTTGCCTGTGCTAGTTGCGGTACTTGTTTTACAGCTTGAGCAATTGGCAATTGGCTGATGTTAGAGTTCACTCCGGCTATTTGAGAAGATAAAGAAGCAATTGGAGGAACATCGCTCAATTGAAATTGGCTAAGATTCGGAACAATTTCAGCCAAGTGACCGACAGTTTGCTTACCAGCTAAGGGAAATGCTGACAAGCTGATATTCTCTAAATTGATATCCCCTAGTGCCAATTGTTCAATTGCTTGCAAAGAAAGAATTTCAGGTTTTACATCGTTAATGTCCCCCAGCTTCAAGATGTTGTCAACAGAAGTGCCAGCTTGCCAGCTTCGACCGCCAGAACTTCCAGAACTAGCAACGGCTGGCAGGGAACTAAAGGTAATCTGGCTCCAATCTGGCAGCAAAACTCTAGATTGTTCTTTTTCCCAAATTTTAGTAGGTAAGGGACTGGCGCTAGCAATTAATGGAAAGCTTAAGAAAGTAATGCAGATGAAAGCAAAAATTAGGCAGAGTGTACTGGCCGCTATTAAAGCCGAGCCTACCTGGCTTAATTTTTTTAACTGCTTTGAAATGTTCATTATAATTCTATTTTTGTTAACTACTATTCGCTAGAAAAAGCTGCTATACTTCGGATTTAAAAAACATTTTTACTGTCTTTAAAAGATTACCAAAAATAGAGCATCATTGCAGAAATAACCAATCAGCTAAACCTCCCTATCCCTCTCTCCCTTTCCTGCTCTCCCCTCTCCATTTTAGGACTTACCCAAAAACCCGGTTTTTGAGGGTAAGTTAGTCATTTTAGGTTGAGAATGATAACAACAAACCGGGTTTTTTAGGTTGATGCGTCCAGGACTACATTTCTTTAATCAAGCTCCAGCTCCAACTGTGGATTCGGGCGGACTGCTGAATCTGTCCAAGGAGTATCTGCTAAGTTTGACAAGTCATAGACATTTTCTTGGTAAGCGTCGTCAAAATTACCTTGACGAACTTCTGTGGATGATGAGTAACCAACTGTCAAATCAGGTTCGGACTCGTAACCCGATTTGCTATAGCCAGAATTAGGTTCAGTCCATGAATTGTGCATGGTTTTTGTTATTTTATGTGGTAATTGGAGTTTAGACTAAGCAAAAATTCACTCAGCAGAAGTTGAGTGTAAATTTTGTGAGTTTAGACAGAGGTAGAGAGGTTAACTAATCGATTTTGACGAGTGTTGAAACCGACCTTTACCCTTTTTGACCACAGGATACCGACATCTTGGAGTGCGAGGTTTTCCTGTTTGCCATCCGTCTGAATTTCCTCGCCGTTTCGGAGCAACAGCCGGACTTCCAATCCTGATTAAAAGTGGAAGCATTGATTGTACAACCCTGACCGGGGTCAATTCAGAGAGAGACTTTTGCCAGGGTAGACGAGTTTCTTTGACTAAATCTTTAGCTAACCATAATTGCCAGGTCACTAATGGCATCAAATCACTCCATCGTTCGCACTGTTCTGGTGTGCTTAGCTTCGGCACAGTCCAATGTAAGGTTTGTTTAGCTAACCGATACCAATGTTCGAGGGCAAAGCGACGTAGATATAGTTGCCAAATTTCATTAAGAGATGGCATTTGGATACCAACCCATACTAACCACAAAGGTTGACTATTTAACCGACCCGTTACAGTTTCTAAACGTTCGACTAAAATCAAGGTCATTGGATGTTTGGGACGGCCTCGAAAATGCAAGTCATCCCATTTTCTTAACCGAATTTTTCCGAGTTTGGGTTCAACAGATTCCAGAGTTTGTTCGGGTTCCCACCAGCTTTGAGAGTCGTTCAGCCTAAACTGTTGACCGTGAATTTTGGGCCGTCCTCTACCACTATAGGCTGGGGGTGTTGACCATAAGCAACGATTAGAACGAATACGCATTAGTTTATCAGCAGCGATCGCAGCGGTGGCTTTAACCAAAGGGGCGCACCCATACTCACTATCAAATAAGGCGATCGGTCTATGCTGAAGATATTCACATACTTGTGCTAATTGTTGAGCGCCTTTACCGATTGGGTTATCCCAACTGGTAATACGTTCGTGTCTCAAGGGCAGCGCCCAACTCCCGCTCATCGAAGGTATCAGTGCGATCGTACTATATCCCTGACCGATGCCGACAGGTATACCGTCGGGTAAGGCTGTGGGTTGATGTTCATAAGTACGTTCTTTGAGGGTACGTGCATGGGGTCTCAACCATGCCGTATGATCGATCGCTAATACTGGACGTTCTACTTCTGAAATCTGTTGGATGTATAGTTGCATCAATTGGTCTCGGTCTGGTCTACAGTCTTGTAGTGCTTCGTAGACGCTTGACCACTCACGCCGAAATAAGGGATTGAGGGCTAAATCTCCTAAACATGAGACGTGGCGAGTCGTCATTATCGCGTCTGCTAGTTCAAAGGTGGCGTCTTTGGCATTGCCGAGACATTCATAAGCTTGTTGACGAAATTCCCGTAATTGTTCAAACTTCATGGCAGGTAGATGTGAGATTTTTAGCTGAATTTTCAATCTTCTACCCTTACGCTGTCTGTTGAAACTATCGCAGACAGTTTTTTTTCTGTTGCAAGTCTCCGAGAACGTCAACGGTCGCTGGCATCTATCTTATGGTTGAGCCTGATAGTTTGTCGCCAGCGACCATTGCCGTTCTTGAGAACTGTTGGCTAGTCTCACAGCGATCACACTTTTTGACCTGCTTAGTCTAAACTCCAAGTGGTAAACAATTCCAATTTAAATCGCATCTAGTTCCTGCAACTTCATTCCTGTGAGCGATTTTGTTCAGTAAAAATTACCCCCTCCACATGGAGGGGGCCGCTCTATGAAAGTTACCTAACGGCTCTCAGCACTGGGCAATTCTACGAAGTTGGTAAAAATGTCTTTTAAGAAAAACGATCGTGGCCATTACTGCGGTTTCCTCCGCCGACGCTGCCGCGCTTTTGCCTTGATTGCTGGCATATCCAAGGGAGTTGCTTCACCGCTGTCTAGCCCTAGCTGAATTTCCTGCCGCAATTCCTGCAAGCGAGTTTGCTGGAATTGTTCCCGTTCTTTCAACAGGCGCAACCCTTCACGGATTACCTCGCTAGCAGAATAATACAGTCCGCTTGAGACTTTCTCCTGGACATACTGCTCTAACTCTGGTGTCAAAGACACGTTCATGCCTGAGTCCTCCTGTAATTTGGGCTATTCCATTTTCGCCTTAATAACAGGGAATAGCAATCGTTGTTATTATTGTACTAAAAAACTCGCTCTTGTATACAAGCGAGTTGAGCAATTGCTAAAGTAAATCTCGCGATCGATCGAAATGAACCAATCATGCCCCAAGTGGATTTCCAACTAAGCCGATAAAAATCAAAACAGTCAATTACAAGCCTGTAAAAATGTCTTTTAAGAGGGAGTAGGAACTAAAAGCTAAAGAATCCCCATGCTTAAGAAAGGGGATATGACGCAGGTTGGGATGCGTTCAAAGCTACCAAATTCGTTCCGCATTTTTTATTAATTGTTTATTAAGTCCAAGCAAATCACTTGGTTTGGTGCAAGAAAACCTCCGACTTTTATTACTTGCAGCTCTCCGGTTTCGTCGGGATATTGTGCTTTAACTTGGGCAATTGCTGCATCTAAACTAGATGCCTGAGCAATATACACCTTCTCAAGAACACTTAGTACCCAAATAGGTTTGGGCCACTTATGTCGAGGTTGAAGAATTAAATAGTGAATCACTTGACCAGTATACTGAACAATTTGCTGGATCGCAGTTTCCGAACAAAACTCCCCGAATTCTGACTCAATACATTGTTTGAGTTCTTTCGCAGGAATGTGCTCAACAACTGATTCTAAGAGCATTAATGCTGGTCTTGTCTGCTCTAATTGAGTGTGTTCCTGCACGACTAATGACTCTACGAAATGACTCACCTGGTTGATGATTGAGTCAAAATCTAGCTCCATCAATAAATGACCTAAATACTCCCTCAACAAATTTCTTAGCTTTTCATCAGAGATATTGATACCGCAGGTTTTCAGATAAACTGAAGGTTTATTACCCAAATTCCGACCGCAGCCAACTTCTCCATTAGCTGCATCTTCTGCTTCTATCAGTTCCATCAAGCGCGGATAACTGGTTGTATCATCTATTGTCGATTGGGGCTGGGAGGGAATTGAGTTACTCATTTATCTTTCCTTAATGTTTCAAAGTAATTAAGATTGTCTGGTTCTTCAGGATCTGGACCGCAGTCTAGCAGTCCCACTTTCAACTTTCTATAAAATACTAGCGCACCAGGCAATGCGTGGAAGCCTATCCTTTCTTGGTATCCTAGTTCCTCACTACGAGCGAGCGCAAAATCTATTAGAGTTCCCCCTACTCCTTTATAAGTGGGAGGAATACTAATAGCTGGTCGATTCCAGGGAGCAGTTGCTAGGGCTCTGACGTACACCAATCTTCGTCTCAATTGAGACTCAATATAGCAGCGTTTTTTTTAAATATCGATAGTCATTAAACCCTGAGTTATGCCATCACACTCAATGGCATATAGTTCATCTCCTGGTAAAAACTGAGTTCTATAGCTTTTACTAACCCAATTCCAGTATTCATCTTCTTCTCCACTCCCTCGTCGAAGCGTTGGTTGCCACAGGGTTGTCGCATCTTCTAAATGCTTCTCAGTAACGGATGTTAGGATAGCATTAACTACCTGTCGATCTCGAACTCGAAGAAGCTGGATAGGGCGATTCAATTGCCAAACCTAATTATTGTGACAACTACATTATCTATCATAATTCTTAAATTTAAATTCAAGCACTATTTTCCCATCCACCTCCCTTTAATTATTTTTTAAAAATCAATTTGTTCGGAATTAAAGTCGCACTTAACAGTGCTGCAATAGTAATATTTCGTGCATTATTGACACCTCGATATTCTTTCACTATTTTTATAAACGGAAGTAATCATGAAACCTAATCCGCTAAACAAGCAGAAAATATCAACCGCTATCCCAACTTTTTTGACCGCTGACAAACTTAAAACAGCTCAGTTGCAAGCTACACTTAAAACTCCCTACCAACCGATCGATACTGCTTTCAATCTTGAAACAGCCCTTCAACCATTCCAACAAGCAAAAATCATCGGTATAGACTGCGAAACAACAGGGCTTGACCCCTACCAAGCCAAAATTAGATTGTTACAACTTGCCATTCCTGACCATCCAGTAATCATTGTAGATTTATGGGCAATTGAACCGAGTTCCCTCGAACCATTACGCTTGCTTCTAGCCAGTCCTGCACTCAAGGTAAGTCACAACCTCAAATTTGAATGGCAAATGCTCACTTTTGCCGGACTGGAACCATCCAAACCCTTTTTCGATACCTATAGCAACCGCCTTGGCGGTTATGGTGTAAAGTGGAAGTAGTCTCTTATCCATTATGCTGTTTACCCGAGGGCACGACTCATGCGAAAACCGTACAGTTATGACCTACGTCAGAAAGTCATTCAAGCTATCAAACTAGATGGCTTAAAGATTAGTGAAGCGAGTATACTATTCAGTATCAGTTGCAACACAATCAGCTTATGGTTGAAGCGACAAACGGAAACAGGAGACTTTTTAGCATTACCGAATCAGCCTCGCGGTAACGGTCATAAAATTACTGATTGGGAGAAGTTTCGTGAGTTTGTCAAGACTCATGGGGATAAAACTCAAGTTGAAATGGCCTCACTTTGGGATGGAGAAATTAGCGATCGCACAATCTCGCGGGCTTTGAAAAAAATTGGTTTTACTCGAAAAAAAAGACCTAGGGCTACCGGGCGCGGGCTGAAGTCAAAAGGCAGGCTTTTGTAACCGAATTGTCCACCATTCCCTCGGCTCAGATTGTCTATGTTGATGAATCTGGCATGGATAATAGAGACCAGTATGATTATGGTTGGAACCCCGTCATGCCAACGGTTTCATGCACTCAAATCAGGGCGACGTGAGGATAGGGTAAATATGATTGCTGCTCTATGTAACCAAAAAATCCTCGCCCCTTTTACCGTTGTTGGAGCGTGTAATCGAACAGTTTTTGAAATTTGGCTAGAAACTTGTTTACTGCCAACACTTGTGACAGGACAGGTGGTAGTGATGGATAATGCCACGTTTCATAAAGGTGGCAGAATTGAGGAATTAATTCAAAGTGTAGGGTGTAAATTGTTGTATTTACCGCCGTACTCCCCAGATTTGAACAGAATTGAAAAATGCTGGTCGTGGCTCAAAAGTCGCATCCGCAAACAATTAGATCGGTTTGATTGTTTACGTGATGCGATCGAAGATCTTCTAGAGCTTGCATCCTAACCGCCAAGGCGGTTGCTATAGCTAGAGTCCTCTGGCTTATTGCCAGCCACTTTGTCTCCAACTCTGAATGCTTTGAGCGGGTCGGAGCAAGGGACGCCCGTGAGTAGTTCTGTCAATTTTTGCTTGTCAGAGAGGGTGAGTTTTGCGATCGAATTGCACAGTTGCAAAATAGTTGGGTTTTCATCCGCAGAGTCCGCAGTCGCCCTCTGTGCAAGGATTGTTGTCGCAGAGGCATCCGCAGAGGCATCCGCAGAAAAAGTTGTTTTCTGCGGATGTTCTGCGGATGTTTTAACGACAGAACAAGGTTCTGCGGACTCTGCGGATGATTTCTCACTATGTTGTTTGCGGATACCCAAATAATAGGCATTACCCATTTCTCGTCCATTTAGTTGAGCTTCAGTGTGCCGATGTTTCTCCAGCTTAGGGAAAATCTCACAAAGTCGAGCGTACAACTGGTTGATAGCCTTCACTGGCTTATCCCACTGGTTAGGTAAATCATTCCAAACCAGCTTATCCTTGCCCTTCTCATTCCACTCAATCTCAAGTATCCCCGCCTCTTGATACCACTCTTGTAACTCGTTCCATAAGTCCTTGGCGTAAACGCGATCGCCCTTGCCAGATTCATACCCCAAGTCCCTCACAAACTGCCACAAGTGCCGGCTTTCCTCCTGAGCTTCCCGCATAGCCTCACGGGTTGCCTTGTAGTCAATCCCCTCTTTCAGTAGCAGTGGCAACCGCTCCAACATCTTGTTGAGCATTGCCGGCGCAATCCGCTCAAGGATAAAGTGCTCATCATCCTTAAAGCGCGGGTCAGCCTCTAATTCACCCTGAGACGGGTCAGCATTATGCTTGTAAGTTTTCTTGAAACTCAGGATGCCGTAGCGGTCATCAATTGCAGCCGTCCCCCCGGTGATGGACGGTAGTTTGTTGCAGTTGGCGAAAAAGACGGCCGCAGGCTTGTACTCATAACCATCCTTGCCCTTGCGTTCAATATCAAGAATGTCCCCTGTAATTAACTGCTTAAGACTCTGGATGGTGTCTAGGTCTATTTTTGCAGTATTCTCGGAGGCCCAATTACAAATACTCCCTTCAATTCCTGCTAGAGAGAACTTGCGGCCATTGTCATAGGACTTGAAGTCTGACAGCGACTTGCCAGTCATCCCACGCCCAAAGACAGCGGCCAACACAGCCCGCAATGTATCTTTACCGTTAGACCCCTCGCCGTGGCACAGCAAACCTTTAACGCCCCGCCCTGTCAACTTTGAACGCACCAGCTTCAAATTCAACGCAGCAGCAGCAGTCCGCAGGAATACCTCACGCTGCGACGGCTCCAAGCATTCTAAAAGGCGATCGCAATCTGTCGGGTCAATGTCCGGGTCATACTTGCACCCAACATATGTGTAAACCTGTTCCTGGTTATCTGGCACGAGCAAGTGAGAGCCATCAGGATTGATTTTTAGCACTCCGTCGGGGGTGTTCAATCCGTCAGGGTTGATGGTATTAGGACGTATAGCCACAGACACTAGCAGGGTGTTGTAGACCTCGTTGACGCTGGCAGAGTTAGCCCGTTTACAGCGGTATTTCCCTTGCACAAATTCAGAGTAAGTGTTCAACCAATCAAAGATGCGTCGCTTCTCAGTAGCTTCAGTCCGTAGCTCGTGATGAGTACCTGTGAATTCAAAAAGTTGCTCCCCTATTGCTGCCCAAGGCCCTTTGGGATACAGCGCTTCGATAGCCTTCTGTATATAATTCTGCTCTGCAACAGGCGCGGTGTCTGGGATGTAGCCGTTCTTACTACGACTAGACGACAAACATACTACATTTTTACAAGTGCGCGGGTGAGGAGTTAGAGAATTTAGTATGTCTTGAACACTGACGCCCTTGCTGTCAATCCAGTCTTTGACATCAAATCCTTGACTTTTTGGCAGATTGTCCCAAACCCAAGAGGCAGGGTCACAGTACAGCCACTGAGCGTCTGGGAAATGTTGTGAAACTTTGGTCGCATCCTCAACCCCTGGTATGTCGCGGTCGGGAGTGATAACAACCTTCGCACCCTGTAAGTCGCTGGTGTCAGTGATTCGCCATTTACCCATGCCGCCGATGCTGGTGGTAGCAGCCAAACCTAAATCCCAGAAAACGTCAGCACACGATTCACCGTCAACGATGAAAATAAGCTGGCTATTTGCGATCGCCTTTTGGATATCGGCGCGACGGTAGACAGGGATGCAGGCACGTTCAACTTTGCCCAAACCCATTACCCAGTCGTTCTTGTCTTTATCCCAGTGCTGCTGCTTGATATCCTTCTTGCGTCCGTCGCCAAAATCAATCCGTCGCACTCTGGCAAGGGGTGAGCCGTCGCGGTTGGGATAAGGAAAATAGCGAGTATCTGCGGGTCGGATGGCTTTCTTTTGAATTGGAGCGTAGAAGATGTGACCGTCTGCATCGGACTTACTGGTAATTTCCCAACCCGTAGCGGGCGGTTTGTCGCGGTTACAGACTGATAAATTGCCGATGGAGTAGCACCAGTCAGACTTGCCACAGTGCAGGCAAGGATTGTCTTTGGTTACACGAACAAGATTTCCACGGGTGCTTGAAGTTTGCCCGTCATTCGAGTTAATATTGTGGGACATGATGATTTGTCTCGTCTTTCTAAGAGATGGGTGAATTGCCTAAAACCGTTGCGTCTCAGGTACCAATTGATAGCAGCGGTTTTTTGGTGTCTAGAATTTGTTGAAAATTTAGAGCATAGGAGGTACCGCCCCGCTAGTTGACTAGGGGTGCGATTAAGCTGTCGTTACGTGCACAGCCACCTATTTCGATGCCAGGGAGAGGGATGAATCGGGCAATCGGAGGATCGAGGATACCCCCGCCTATTTTACTGGTTTGACTACAACGACCCGACCAAGCAAGTAACCAGACAGCAAAGACGCAGAGGAGCTAATACCGGAAATTTAGTTCAGGACGCGGAGGAAAACTTTTTAACAGCTTCTTGACTTCTTCCTGTATTTCTTCCTCTAAGCACTTGCAGACAAGCTGCCAAAATTCCCACTGATGGAAAGTCTTGATAGTCTTTAATGGGCCTTCTCCCATGCCGAAAAAAGAATTGAGACGATTACTGGCCAGCGCAAAATTATAAGAAATACCCTGAAAACCCTGTGACTTTAGTCCAGGGATGAAAGGGCGTTGCAGGATTTATCCTGCCTACTCTCTTTGAGTTTCAATGTAACGCTTAACCGTTTCCGTACAAATATTTCCAGCGGTTGAGACAAAGTAGCTAGGTATCCACAGTGTAGGCAATTTAAGTAATTACGGCGTTACTCTCATGTCTGTATTCGTCGGGTGAAAATTTACTCATTATTGCTTGACTTGTCTATTTATGGTGTATATTAAACATAGTATCATAACAGCCAGTAAATTAAATGTACGCAGTACAAAAAGATGTTTGGCGTTTAAAGGAACTCGACAAAACCCTTGTCGAACAACTACTAAGATGGTCAAATAATCTGTTTAATGTCGGAACTTACGAAAGTCGGCAACAATACTTTAAGAACCAAATCGCAGTTAAATATCCAGATTTGTATAAAATAACCAAAGCCAACGAAAATTAGGGGTTGCTATACTCTCAAGTTGCCCAGCAATCTCTTAAATATGTCGCGGAATCTTTTACTTCTTTCCGAGCCTTAGAGAAGTTGGCAAATCAAGGAGAAATCCATCAAAAACCGAGACTACCAAGGTACAGAACCAAAGGGGGAATGTACCCCGTTTCCTATCCCGGTCAAGCCTTAAAGGTAATTGGAAATAAAGTCAGATTACCCCTGGGGAAAAAAGGAAAAGAATACTTTGGGACAGATGCGCTTTGGGTTCCGCTACCTGAACGGATCAAGAATTGCCAGATTAAAGAACTCAGATTAATCCCTAGGAATGGTGCGGTATGGGTCGAATATGTCTACGAATCCCTGACTGAGCAAGCCCCTAGTTGCAGCTTGGAAGTAACAGGGGTTCTGGGCATCGATCGCGGCATCAATAACTGGTTAACTTGTGTCTCTAGCAATGGTAAACCTTTGATCATTGATGGACTTAGACTCAAGTCTTGGAACCAATGGTTTAACAAAGAAAAAGCGAGAATTTAATCAGAACACGTAATACATAAATTGCCCAAAGGTTGATCGTCAAAAAGATTACAACAGTTGTCGGAAACTCGCACTAGAAGGATGAGAGATGCTGTCAACAAAGCAGTGAGAACCATCGTAGATTATTGCGAAAATCACCAAATCAATGTCTTAGTCTTTGGCTGGAACAAGGGACAGAAGCAAGAGGTTAATATGGGGGTCGTGACTAATCAGAATTTTGTCCAAATACCCACTGCTAAAGTCAAAGATAGACTCCAACAACAATGTGACTTAAAGGGGTGGCGATTTGTCGAACAAGATGAATCTTACACATCAAAAGCAAGTTTTTTAGACCGAGACATTTTGCCAGTAAAAGTCGGTGAAAAACCTGACAATTGGCAACCATCGGGTAAAAGAATCAAAAGAGGATTGTACCGTTCTAGCACTGGACTGTCGATCAATGCAGACGTTAACGGTGCAGCTAATATCATTAGAAAATCAATCATTTGCCATAGACTCAATCCGCAGAGCGAGTGGGTAGCGGGTTGCTGACTAATCCTTTGAGAATTAAACTTTGGGCGGATTCATCCCCCAAAGTTTGTCCTGAAGAATCCCCGTGTCTTCAGACCGGGGAGTGTCAAAAGTATCAAGCATCGTAATTTCCTCCTCATTGCCCCAAAGGTGCTTGTTGAGAAGTTTGATACTGCCAAGTAGTACGAAGGTGTCGTCTGTCATTTCATTATTTTAGTAGTGGTGGTCGCCTTCGGAAAATCACCCCTGTTTCCCTAGCCAGGCTCTACGTCATCGATGTTATACATCGACGAATGAGTTTTTTGCGGGAAACGTAGACGGTGTAAAGGTTTCGCCAAACATCCGAAATTTCGGATATTCACTCATTAACTAAGCGTTTGTACTCAGCCTCAGCAGCTTTATATTTAGGTGAACCACCTTTAGATACTCCCCATATCTCAAGAATGATTTTTGCCTTGCCATAGCCCCGCGCCTTGAGTTGCATGATGCGTTCTGCGAGTTCCTGTTCTGCCTCAGTTAACTGGGATTGTTCCGAACGTTCTGCGGGTTCTGAATCACTACAAGTCAGTGATAGCAATCGTTCTAGGTGTTCGACTTGCTCTGAACGTTCGGAACCGTTCAGAATTTGTTCGGCTTCCTGTTGACGTTGCTGCTGGCTGACATAGGCAGATGTGGAAATTTCATCAATAACATCTGTGGCAATTGCCCGCTCTTTAATTGCTTCAATTTCACCCTGTTGAGACAGTCTGTAGGCGATATTGCCAGATTTAACCGCACAAGCAATTGCCGTGCAAAGACTCACGCCTTGTATGGCTTTATGCCAACCAATTCTCTTATCTAAAACACTCAAAGGAGTTAGCCACAAAGTCAGTGCAGCACCGGATAAAACAAACATTTTTAAGTGCATTGTTCCCCCTCAATTAATCGGATCGAGTGTTCGTTAAGTTCATTAGCAACAGTCTCGAATTCTTCATAATTTGTATCATCCTTGATTGTTTCCCCCGCTAGATGCAAGTACCAAACTTCAAATCCATACTGTAAATCGAGCGGGTCTACATCGTAAACGCCTGGGTCGTAGTTGCCACGTTTTTTCTCATCTTTCTTTAGCCATTTTTTGATTCGTGCGGCATTCTCGGCTTTTTGTTCTTCAATAAAAAGCTTTAACAGCTCCTTACCGTCGGCTAGTAGATATAATTTCCCATCGACATTCAGGTACATAGAAACACCCCCAAACCAATCAGCAGCATCGCCAAACCGCCAATTAGAACTGCTTGTAAGTCGGCAACTGAAACCTTCAGCAGTTGACTAATAGAGAAGTCCAAGAGCCAACACAGAATCCAAACAACAGCGACTGCTGCTATTAAAAACGTAATCGTCTTAAATGCCATCGGATGCAAACTCGCTACCCATCCCAATAGGGAGGAAGCGATGCACCAGGCGATAAAGTAATTCACCAAGTACATCACCCTCATTAGTTTGAGCCTCCCATTAACTTAGCTTTAATTGCATCAATCCGAGTCCGTGCATCATTTTTAGCCTTGTCGATACCCAGTCCTAAACGAGCGTAACCAGGACGTAAACCATGCAGCTTTTTAGCTAAACCAGCATCAGCGCGTTTTTTTTCTAACTCATTCTCAGCTACAGCACCCTCATGTTTACGGTGCGATTTATGCACTGATTTGTCGGCTTCCTCAATCTTTGTCAGGGCTGCATAGGCGCGCTTAGATTGACGAGCACCATCGGTTTTCTCCTTTGCCAATTCCTTAATTATGTCAGCTTATTCCCGGTCAAAATAACGGGGTGTCGCCACAACTGGAACACTGCGGATACTGGAAAAGTTACCAGGATTTTGTGGGGTAATGACACCGGGTGCAGTAGTTGCTAACACTTTAGATTTGTCGATTGCGTGTCCACCATCGTTACTTGTGGCAAGTTGATTTTCCTTGTTGCCACCACCAAACAGTCGTAGTTGTAAACTCATTTTGTGGTTCCTGATTGAATATTGATGTTGATGCGAACAGGGCATAGATTGAATGGGTTGATTGATGGCAACAAAGAAATTACCAACACAAACAGTCCTACAGTTGCTAAGGCAAGCGCAGCAAACTGACTGATGTCTACCCAGTCTAAAAAATTGATGGAATTCTGACTAAAATTGCACACTGGAAACGAGCCATCGTTAGTCCAGTCAGTTTTGTCTACAGTGTCTACAATGTCTACAGTGTCTACAGCGGACACTACGTTGCTATGCGATATGCTGCTTACCCGCTCGTACTCTAGGTTGTGGAATTCTAGCAGTGCTTCCCAAGTCGATGTCTTCAAGAGCTTGCCGAAAGATTTTGCATTGTCATTTGTAAGCCCACAATCATAAGCAAGCTGCTTGAGGCCGTCAATGCGACGGCGCGATACTATTGGGGGCTTATTCATAGCATCCCCACAGTAAATTAAGAATTGCGATCGACTTTGTGGTCAATCGCCCTGAAAGTGGCATAATTTATAGGCTCCAAACGTTGTGAATGAACGGCTTGGGGAAGTCGTGGTTTGTTCGGTGCGACTAACACCGCTCAACCGCGCATCAATCTTCCTTAGTTACTCACGATTGCAGACTTACACTTCCTTGTCAACACAGGAAGTGTAAAGTTTTGTTTCGCTTCGCAACCCAAATAGCGGCCACAGAAAACAGGAATATTCAACCCATATCAGACTCTTGCACCACGCCCGGTAAATTAATACGCTCAATATCAAAGTGCAAATAGTGCTGCATAATTACTTCCGGCGAATTCCCTACAAGCTTAGCCAGCTTTTGAATAGGAAAGTCATTATTAGCGTGGTACGAAATCATCGTGTGTCTCAGATTGTATGGAATGCGATATCGCATCTCAAGATTCTTGAGTAATGTTTTCCAAACAACATTTAAAGCAGCCTGAATGATAGGTTTTCCCATCTCATTGGTAAACACAAAACCTTCTCGGTGCGGGATTGACTCAAGCAAAAGTTGCAATTCTTGATTGACCGGAAAAGTTCGCACCAGATCTGTTTTAGTACCTTGCTTTGAAACAATCTTGCCACCAGAAGTTAGTACCTGTGTCTCACAAAAAGTTACGATTCTTTTGGTAATATTGACGTTATTCCATTTGAGAGCAATTGCCTCACTGGGACGGCAACCCGTCAACCAAAGAAAGTAAACGTACCTGTAATATTGACTGTGCTTGCCCTTGAACCGAGAATGGGTATCATCTTTAAGAGCATTTAGGATGCGGTAAACTTCATCAACCGCGTACACGTCAATTTCTTTTTTCTCTTTTTTCTTGCCACTAATTTTGACCGACCCCAAAACATCACGATATTCGATACCCCACTTGCGAGGTATATTACCCTGCTTGCTGTTCCAGTCAACTGCCGCAGTTAAGTGCATAAACCGTTTTTTCGAGGTAGCAGCAGAGCGTTTTGTGTCATCCAGTATCCACTGAAGAATCTCTGACTTGTCCTCTAGTCGCTTAAACAGACATTTTTCTAGCAGTCTAGAAACATGGGTAATTTCATTGTTGATGTAAGTTTGTTCCCACGCACCTAACGCTTGGTGAAAGTCAACATACTTTTTCCACAGCAGTGAAAGTTCGTCTTTGCGAACTATACGCAGAGAAGCTTTGCTGCTATTAGCCAGTAGCGGTTTTAACTCCCCAACAAAAGTTCGCAGAGACTCCAAATCAATTATTTCAGCGGCGTCAACCAGTCGCTGTATTTCGCAGTCAAGCTTGCGTAACACCAGGGCCGTAAATTCATCAGAACCGAGTCCGATAGTCGATCGCCCAAATTTCTGATGCAAGCGTGCTGCGTAGTAGTGTCTGACTTGGTGTCGCTGCACCTGAAGATTCAGCCACCGAAACTCAGAATTTGCTACTGAGTACATATTTCCCTCTCCAAGCTGAGATTAATTCCACCCAGGAATGGTATATGAAAATGGTATATAAACAGCATCTATTTGAGTCGATGTTCGTACAAGCCTTATCGTGCAAGGGCTAGCGCCATAGAATAGGCAGACTCGAAATCTACTTTAAAGGCAACTTTAACGTGGGTTCAAATCCCACCCTCTCCGTTTAACAGTCAATGTTTACGGCATTCAAAAACTCGGTTTCTTAAAGAAACCGAGTTTTTTAGTATTTCTCGTCCCCAGATTTGTTTGTAGTCAGGACGGATGTCCTCCCGTCAACCCTATTGAGGACTAATACCAAATCCTGCTTAAATACTTCCTTGATCTCTCAAGTAGGAGCGCCTAATTAAACTATGTAAATTATTGTAAATTTATGCCAAATTGGCAACATAGTCTGGTTTCACGGGTTTTTAATGATTTTAGATAGCCCGGTATAGCAGTTCTCAATCTTGGTGTGGTATGCCCTATGCCCTATGCCCTATGCCCTATGCCCTATGCCCGCCGATCAAGCGTGCACCTGATGTTACTGAGAAAGGCTATATATTCGCACTATCTTCCTACAAGGAAATCCGATATTAAAACCATTACCTATTGGTCATTTAGCAAGAAAGCCGATCGCACATTCACCGAATTTTTGAACAAAATCTGGGGATTTTCTGCTGAATCCGGCCGCAAAGTTGGCCGAGAAATTGCTCAAGAATCACTCCCATCCATACAGCAATCTGCCGCCGAAATCGCAGCCAGTTATCAGTGCGCGAAAGATCGATACGACAGCAAACAGCAAGAATTCCAACAAGCCGAACAACAAGGGATTTTAGCTTAGGAAATTTGCAACAAAGAAGCCAGAAATTTAGCGATGGGAAAAGCGATCGCCATCCAACTGATTTTACCACAGTTAGCGTCAGAATTTAGGCAAGCCGAACAGGTGTTAAAAAACCATCATAAGCTGATGCTGTCAGCAAAGGGTACAAGCATTGATGGTAGCGCCCCAACAGAATACCAGATACCCGACTTCTTCAAGTGCTGCGGGGAGCTAACAGAGATTTTTACACTATCTGTATTAGTAAGGTACGCACTGCACACCCTACAATTAGAATCTGTGCGTCCAGGACTATAAAATCTAAAATTGTTGTAATATCAATTCCGGTGTGCGATTCGTTTAGCCTAAATGGATAGGTTCTCCTATCCAGGGACGGTTAGCCTGACTCCGCTGCGAGTTAGTGATAACTGATTACACTTCTGGGTGAGACGTTAAGTCAAGTCCCAGTCCGCAGGTGCAGCGGTAAAAGCATATCCCCTATTTTGTTAGGTAGCAACTAACAGGATAAAGCGGGGATAAAAGGCAGAAAGACTCTTAGCCAAATGGAGTAGCTGTCGAGCCAGAACATATGCGTAGCGAAAGCAAAAATGTGTCTGAACCACCGTTATGATAGATGGTCAAATGGCTGATAGACCAAGCCAAAAGGCAAGGATAGGGCATAAGCAATTATCGGATTGACTTATCAGCACTGCCCAAAAAACCCGGTGGAAAGCATTACGCTGTCATGTTCAACCAATGTGTAATCGGAACGAAGTAAAGCTCTCACAGCCCTTAAAAATAAGTAGGTTGCTAGCCGTAAGCTGTGAGTGTGAGGGATGGTTGCAGAAGCTAAAGCTCTGCTGTAATAGCAGAGATCTGCTGACAGCGCCTGGTGGTGTAAAAGATTGAGACTGAGTAACCCTTTAAAAGCCTAATGCCACAGAAAAATCTGATGGTGGGATGTAGGGGTAAAAGGAAAACTATCAAGCGGTATAAATCATCTCGTGATGCGATCGTACTGTATCCATAACCAGGATTACATCACTCAGGAGCCGTGTGCGGTGAAAGTCGCAAGCACGGTTTTGTAGGAGAGATGGTGGGGGACACTCTGCCATCGACTCTCTAACTGCACCGTCAGGTGATGTTGACTGTTGACTGTTGACTGTTGACTGTTGACTGTTGACTGTTGGCTGTTGGCTGTTGACTGTTGATGGTTTGAACAATACCGATGCAAGCGGAAACGATATAATGCCCTATGCCCTATGTCCAATGCCCTATGCCCAATGCCCAATGCCCAATGCCCAATGCCCAATTCCCAATGCCCAATTCCCAAAACTATCTCTTCCAATATCTGCGCCAATGAAACAAATTTTCCCATAAATTACGCATAAAAGTATTGCTACGGAAACGCTGCAATTGCCAAGCAGCAGCAGTTTGCCCATTAATATCCGAAAAAGTAGGCCAAATATAAGGAAGTTCGGCGATCGCCTCAACCTTCAGCCCCTGACGCACAGCCAAAGCGATAACATGAATCAACTCAGCAGCATTTGGTCCCACAATACTCGCCCCCAAAATCTCCCCGTTGCGCCGCCCAACAATCTTACAAAAACCAGTTATTTCACCGCACATTTGAGCCTTTTCAACATTCTTAAAATATTCCCGACTAACAATGATATCATCTCTAAAACGGCGGATTGCTTGCGCTTCAGTCAAGCCCACCCTCGCCAACTGCGGGTCAGAAAAAATAGCCCAAGGAATCCCCCGATAATCTATTTGAAACATCGGCAAAAACAAAGCATTTTTTACAGCAACGAAAGCTTCAGAATTGGCGATGTGAGGGAACGGATAACCCCCAGCAACATCACCACAAGCGTAAATGCGGGGATTAGTTGTTTGTAGTTTTTCATTTAAAATCAATCCCTGGTTATTGAATTTAACACCAGTCGCTTCTAGATTTAATGATTTAAAATTAGGTCGGCGGCCCGCTGCGAGAAAAATCTCCTCAGTTTCGATCGCCAAATCCCCCGCTTGAATCCACTTCTTCCCCTCAATCACCCTAGCTTGAGTCACCTCAGTCCCAGTCAAAATTCGCACCCCAGCCGCCTCCATTGCAGCCTGAACCAAGCTAGCAGCCTCTCGCTCCTCTTTCGCCAAAATGTGCGAACCCTTGACCACAAGCGTCACAACTACCCCTAATCGAGCAAAAGTTTGAGCCACTTCCACACCGCTAGGATCGCCACCGATGACAGCCAAACTTTTAGGCTGTTTTTGCAGTTTTGCTAATTGCCCGACAGTTTCCGAAGTAAAATAACCAACAGACGAAAGTCCTTCAATATTGGGAATTGCCGGGAGAGTTGGACAAGCCAGTAAATAACAGAGCGATCGCAATTTCCGCCCGCCCACAGCAAAAGCCAAATTTGGTTTTACCACAAACTCGCCGTTACCAAAAATAACATCGACCCCGCGAGCAGCTAAAACATCGAGAGAATTGATTTCTGACAAATTAGAAACAACACCTTGGGCCCACTTCATCACCCAGTCAAACCGCAATTCCACAGGCATTTGCGAATTAGCTGTTTCCCAGCCTATACCGAACTGTTGGCGACTGATATGTTGAGCAAATCGGCCACTCTGGCTCAAAGTTTGGTTGTATCTTAAACCCAAGTCGATCGACTCTTGGCCTGCTGTTGGCAAATCTTGCGAATTACTGAACGGTTCCACCAAAGCAACGCGAGCTTGGAAATCAGTTGCAGTCAAAGCAGCATAGCGTGCGGCAGAAGTCCCACCAATTATTACTAAATCGTAGTCAATCATAAATTGTTATTAGTTATTAGTTATTAGTCATTAGTCATTAGTTATTAGTTATTAGTTATTAGTCATTGGTCATTAGTCATTAGCTGTGTTATTTTTAATTAGTTTTTACGCCACATCATATCAAATCAAATCAAATTCGCTAGCATCGTCCTGGCAAAGTCGAGTCAAGTGGCCACCAAAGCATAAGCGCAATTTTCAGTTTTTCGACTCACTGTCAACCGTCAACCGTCAACTGTAAACAATCATGTCTGAGTGCAACCGGAATCGAGATCACCAATAACTAATAACTAATAACTAATAACTAATGACTAATGACTAATGACTAATGACTAATGACTAAGGACTTCTGCAAGTCCAGCAATCAGCCGCAGATTGTCAGCCCGATCGCGCACAGCCACCCGAAAAAACCGATCGCCCAACTCAGGAAAACTCAGACAATCCCGAATCAAAATCCGGTGACGTTCCAGCAGACTTTGTTGAATCAGAGAAACCGACAGCGACGACTCAACCAACAAAAAATTAGCCGCACCGGGAAACGGCTGCAAACCCGGTAAATTAGCCAAACCCTCAAACAGCTCTCTTCGTGCCCTAGGTAGCCAATCCCAAGTTTGCCGCTCAAACACAGCATCTCGCACCACAGCAGCAGCCGCCGCCGCCGCCAAAGCATTCACAGGCCAAGGATCGCGCTGCAACTGCCAGCGGCGAAGTCGATCGGGATGGGCGATCGCACAGCCCAACCGCAGTCCCGGCAGAGAATAGAATTTAGTGAGCGATCGTAAAATCACCAAATTCGGAAACTCCGCCACAGCACCGATCAAACTCTCCTGTTGTTCCGGCGGTAGAAAGTCCATAAAAGCCTCATCTACCACCACCAGGGCCAATTGCTCCACATAAGGCCTAATCGCCTCCTGACTGAACAGCAAACCCGTAGGATTGTGCGGATTATTCAGCAGCAAACCTCGAAATGATGTTGCACCATTCTCAATTACTTGTTTAGGAACAGGCAAGATGCCTGTTCCACAAGAAAATTCATCTCTTGTGGAATGGGCATCTTGCCCGTTCGATTTGAGATCCAACCCAGATGTTGCACCATTCTCAATTACTTGTTTGGGAACAGGCAAGATGCCTGTTCCACAAGAAAATTCATCTCTTGTGGAATGGGCATCTTGCCCGTTCTTGACAATGGTGCAAGATGTGAGATCTAAAGGACAATCCAGCACCTTCGCGCCGAAAGCCAAAAGAGCCCGCCAGTAATCACCAAAAGCCGGAGTCACCAAATAAGTCGCCTCCAGCTTCGACAAATCAAGAGCCGCCCAAGTCAACAATTCCGCCGAACCATTCCCCGGCAAAATCCAATCCGGGTCAACATTCAAAGCCTCACCCAAAGCAGCCCTTAGCTCTCCATAATCCGGGTCTGGGTAAGCCGTCAGACAGCTCAGGTGAGCTTGAATCGCATCGAGAGCCGACTTAGGAGGGCCCAAAGGACTGATACTCGCAGAAAAATCGAGAATAGCAGAAGCAGGGCAGCCAGCCAGTGTGGCAGCCCAAGCTAAATTTCCCCCGTGCACAGGTCTAATCAAGGCTCTGTTCGCCAATTATTTAGGTTCTTTCGGCGGTGCAACTCTGTCCTTGAACAACTTCCCTGCGGAAAACGCAGGAACTCTGGTAGCCGGGATTTCCATCTTGTCACCAGTTTTGGGATTGCGCCCCTCACGGGCTTTACGTTCCCGCGACTCAAACGAGCCAAAACCAACCAGCGTCACTTTATCGCCATCGGAGACAGCTTCCATGATTGCTTCGAGGGCAGCACTCAAAACAGCATCGGCCTGTTTTTTCGTCACGCTAGCCTTTTCCGCGACTGCATCAACCAATTCACCTTTATTCATTACGAACTCCTTCTGGATTTGCAAAATACGTTCAACAGAGTTCAACTATTAGCTGTGAGCGATCAACTGGATTGGGGTCTGGCTTGAGAGGTTTGGGTGGTTCCCGATCGCTCCCGTCCGCTTCCCCGAATAATAACTCCTGCTGAATACCAATTACCCTAGGGTAATTGGTCAGAAAAGGAATTTTTATTTCTAATTGCTGAAAACCCCACAGCATCTAATTTTCACTGCATTATTCTAAAGTCTTGCCGACCCTTATGGATCGGTGGAACCTTTAATTTATATGGAACTTGCCAACTTTTTTGAATTAATCCCGAAATTTAGGTACAAAAACACCACCTCAGAGAGAAGATTTCTCACCTCGGTGGATTTGAAATCAGAAAACAGGAAAAACAGAAAGAACAAAGTGTCATTTGTCAAGGGCTAAAGGAAAAAAGTTTTCCCTCTTCCTTCTTTGTACCCTGAGCGTAGTCGAAGGGCCTTCGATGGTGCGTGCGTAGTCGAACACTTCGACTAAGCGAGCGTGCGCCGCCACACTCAGGAACCGCTACTCGTGCTGCCCTTCGACTACGCGAGCGGGGCCACCACGTACCCGCTCGCGTAGTCGAAGGGCTCAGGATACCGCAACTGACTAATGACTAATGACTACTGACTAATGACTACTGACTAATGACTAATGACTAATGACTACTGACTAATGACTACTGACTATTGACTACTGACTAATGACTACTGACTAATGACTACTGACTAATGACTACTGACTAATGACTACTGACTAATGACTACGGACTAATGACTACTGACTACTGACTACTGCCTCGGTTGGACGGGCTGACTCCGCTGCAACAGTTGGCGCGCGTCGGGACTGATACTGTTTTGATAGCCAAAGTTCGATCGATCGCTATCATCCAAAATCTGCGGTGTCAGCAGTACAATCACTTCCGCCCGCTGGTTGATTTTATCAGTGCTCCTGAACAGCGAACCGATAATCGGCAAATCTCCTAAAATCGGAATCTTGCTCGCTGTAACCCGTTCTTGGTCGCGGATGATCCCCGATACAATCAAAGTCTGACCGTCCCGCAGGCGAATTAGCCCCGACTGCAAAGAGCGCTCTTGCAGCAGGGTGATACTGTTACTGTCTCCGCCAGTGGTGAGGTTTTGAGGCGGGCCGACAGCACTGACGATCGGGTTTACTCGCAGAGAGACAAAACCGTTATCATCAATTCGATCGATCACCACTCCCAACTGCAAACCGGCCTTGCCTTTTTCGGCCGTCACTGTTCTGGTAGTTTGACCTGCGGTTGACTGCGTTTCCGACTTGATGTTAGTAACCACCTCTTCAGTGATATTCACATTCGCCGTTTCCCCTTCTTGGACAACCAGAGTCGGGTCAGTCAGGATTTTGGCGTTGTTGGTGGTAATACTCGCCTGCAAGTTAGACAAAAACCGCTTCGGATATTGAAACAGCGGGAACTGACTGAAAACCGCACTTCCCACAGCCGTCAGCGCTCCAGTTGTGATGTCTCTGGTAAAGGGCGTGTAATCGCTAACCCCAACTCGCGCGGGATCGTTAGTTATGGGAGCTGTCGGTTGGACAAACAAGCCGCCGCCTGGAGATGTTAGTGGCACGTTAATTAGCTGGCCGCTCGGATCGTAGAAAGGCGTCCTGTATTGTGTGGGAATGTCTCGGTTTTCAATAATCGGCCGATTAACTATGCCACTAGTTACAGCCGTGGCATTGGGCGGATTGATGCCGCCAAAATTGACGATCGCAGCCCCGCCGTCATTGACAAAGAAACTATCATTAATCCCGAAGGAGAAGCTAGTATTTGTTTTATTGTCTCCCGACAAGTTGATATCGATCACCTTGACATTGACAGCCACTTGACGGCGGCGCAGATCTAGTTGCGTCAAGAAAGCTACGGCGATATCAATTTTACGCGGGTCGCCCACCAAAGTGATCGAATTGAGGCGAGAATCCGCCAGCACCGACAGTCCCCTCAACAATAGTGGCCCATTGCCATCCTTAGCGCCGATCGCCTTAATATCCGGTTCCCGAATTTCCACATCCCGCGCCGTAGTTCCCTGGCCCACGGTTTGAATACTAACCCGAGTAATCGGCAGTTGAGTTTCCGCACCTTGAGCGCTCAAAAAGTTAGCCGCATCCGTAGACTTAACTTGATTGAGCCGCAGAGTCCGAACAATAATATTCCGGGAATCAAGTGGCAGATTAGCCCCTACAAAAATCGTCCGCCCCACCCGATTAGCTTGCAGCCCACTGAGGCGGAGCACGTAATTAAAAACATCTTGCACCGACTCATTTTCGATATCCAAAGAAATCTTCGGCCCTTCATCCGAGCCTCCTGCACCCGCTGCCGGTGCCGCCGCCTGCTGGCCGGGCTGAGCAGGCGCCCCGCCACTTGTAAAAGCAATGTTCAAGCCCGCAGCACGAGCCAGCAGAGCCAAGACGTCCCTAACTGGGGCATCCCTTAGTACCAACCGGGGAATACGTTCTCCCGAACTCAGCTCAATATTTCCCGCCGCCGGAGCGATGTTAGAAACGGCGATATCTCCTAGGGGCGGAGCAACTGCTCGCGGTTGGAAAGGCGGGGCCTGATTTGTCTGAGATTGAATCTCGCTGGGTAAGGGCGGGCGATCGTTCCTAGTAATCGTAACTTCGGGATTTGGCAGTACCGTATTGGGGTTTTGAGACGTGCGGACTTGGGGGGCGGGCTGGGGAGCTGTTTGGCTCAGTGGCAGGCCTGGTGGTGGCGGTGGGGCCGTTTGGTTCAGTCTTGGTGAGCCCGGCAGTGCAGCTTGAGTAGACTGCGGTGTGCCGCCCTGTCTTGACACGCTGAGGACGATGCCACTGCCTTCTCCCTGAACGATTTGTCCGCTGGGAACGCCGTTAGTGCCTGTCACCATCACCCGGATGCTGTTAGCGTCTACCGGGGTGACTTCTACTGAAGAAATGCCCGGAGCGGGGTTTTCTTGGCGAAAGGCATTGCCTTGGGGCAAGCGGAGCTGGGTATTGATGATTGTGGCTTGGTAAGTATTGCCGTTATTAATTGCGAAAACTTGCGGGCGATCGCCCTTTTCGGTCGCCAGCACAATATTTACGCCATTATTGGCTTGACTTATTTGCACTCCTGTGACTTGAGTCGGCGCGGCCCAAACCGGGGCTTGCGCTACCAGAACTCCGGCAACGCTGCCCAAGAGTCCTCCACTTAATCGTAGATGCTTTTTCACGTTCGCTCCTCAACTAGAATTGATTATTTGTTCGCGGTATGCAGTCAGAAACTGCCTTTGTTATTTGTTATTTGTTATTTGTTGTTTGTTATTTGTTGTTGGTTATTTTTTCTGGGTTATGTGTTATTTGTTAGCTGCTCCCAATAACTAATAACTAATAACCCATAACCAATCACCAATCACCAATCACCAATAACTATTTATTTTGCACTTTTAAGGTTTAGGAGTTGCCGCTCCGGCAGGACTCGCGGCAGGAGTCGGCGGTTTTTCCTCTTGTTTTAACGGCAGTAATGCGTGCAAGTCAAAAGTAGTTTTGATTTGAGCTTGCGGCTGCACCACGGGGACTATTTTACCCTTCAGAAAATCCACTTCTACTGTCGGATTTGATACCAGCAATTCAGATTTCAAATTTCTCACCACCAACAGCGACTGCATCAATTCCAAGTTACGCATAAAGTTGCGGGTTTGAGCAAAATTGCCTTCAAACTCTACCTTATATTTTTTGCGTCTGAGCTTGCCAGCCAGAGATGGCCCGAAAGACGTATCTTTCAGAATATCAGGGTCTACGGCTCCCGCCACGGCGGCAGGTGCGACGGCGGGCAAGATATCTGGCTCAAATTTTGTGAGTTTAGCTTTGTCCTCGTCCCCTTGCACGCCCACGCGGTCAGTGAGCGTAGTCGAACTGTTGATTTTGTTAACCAGTTGAGTCATGTCCAGCAACAGCGTGTTGGCGCTCGCGTCGCTGGCAAACATTGCCGTCACTTCGACTAGGCGTTGTTTTGCTTCTTCTTGCTTTGTTTCTGCTTCTGCCCTTTTTTGAATTTGAGCTTGCAGTTGCAGTTGCGTTTGTTTGCCCTCGCTAATTTTTTGCTTGATTTCGCCACTTTTCTGGATTTCTGGCAGCACAAACTGGTAGGCGATGCCGCCGGCAACTACGATCCCAAGAACGGCGATGGCTATTGCTTGGACTTGGGGTGTCAGCTTAATCCCGAATAGTTCCTTAGCTGACGACTCTTCTGCTTGTTCTCCGCCAGGAATAAACTCATTTGCTGCTGTCATGGTTTTTTCACCTCTCCTTTTTGTTCGCCTTTTGGTGGTAGCACTCCTTTTTCTTGAAGTGTTTCTATCCGTATGGCCAGCCCATCTGCTTGCTGACTCCGCAGTTCTGGGAGCAACTCGGAGGCAACAGTTGGACTGAGGCTGGTTTCAATTTTATATTCCACCACCGGCCGCAGTTTGGGAAGTTCTACAGTCCCTGCTGCACTTTGGTTGCGTACTTGTACTTGTGTGGGGTTGTTTTTTAAGGTCGCTGCTACCAGTCTGGTGTCAGTATTCAGGAAGAAAGGAGAGCGCTGGATTAGCAGCATAAAGTCGTTAACTTGATCGAAGGTACTGGCTATCCCAGAAATTACTACCTTTGCTCCCTGGGGTGGGGCAACGGGGGTGGGAGCAGCCACCGGGGTAGGGCTGGCTGCTGGGGACGGACTCGCCCCTGGGGACGGGCTCGCTGCGGGGGTGGCTGCGGGCGGAGGGGGTGGTGCTGCTGCTACTGGGGAGGGACTGGGGTCGATTTGTTCGATTTTGGCAATTTGTACTCCGGTGGGAGTGCGGGTACTTAGGTCTTGCAGCATTGCCGACCAAGGTTTAATTTGGTCGAATACTCCTGCTAATGCTGTGTACTCGGCGGTAACTTTTGCGGTTTCGGCGTTGATGGCGTTGATGGTACTTGCTTGAGTGTTTAATTTGGCAACTTCTTGGTCTAGGGCTGCTTGTTCTCCTGCTAAGTTGGTATTGCCATTAGTCACCCACCACCATCCGCCTATGACTGCGGCGTTGATGCCGAGGGCAAATATGGCTGCCCCAATTAGCGGCAGTTGGTCTTTGGCTGAGCCGGAACTCGCTTTCGATGGGCTTTTTTCGGCTGCTACGGGTTTGTAGTCCGGGCGGTCATTGAGGAAATTAATATCTAGACTGTACATTGGACCCTCGATTTGAGATTTTAAATCGGTTTTTCTATCATTGAAAATTGTTAGGTCAAAGAACCTCCCTCAGTCCTAAACCTAAGGCTACTCCTAAACCTGCTCGCTGTTCAGGGGTAATTTCTTCGCTGATTTCGAGTCCTAGGGTTTCGATGGGATCGACTTGAGAGGCGGGCAAACTTAATCTTTGCATGAAAAATTCATCGAGTTTGCCGATCGCAGCTCCTGGTCCTGCTAACAGTAATTGCGCTACTTCTAGTTCTTCGCTCTGGTTGAGATAAAAGTCTATGGAGCGACGCAGTTCGTCTGCTAGTTCTCCCAATACTTTAATCATCGCATTTGTGCCTGGGTTGGCATCTCCCGATATCCCCATTGTATCTGTGACTGGCAGGGTCATGCCTTGCAGTTCGCTGGTGTCTCTCGTTGGCGGCAGGTTCATGGCTTCGTTGAGGGCGGTCTGGATTTGGTAAGTGCCGATCGGGATGGTACGGTTGAAATGGGGTATGCCGTCCACTACTATAGCTAACTCGGTACTGTCAAATTCTATGGCGGCGAGGACTGCCGCTTCTTGGGACGAAAATTGTTGCAGTTGGTCTTTGAGGGTGCGGATTAGGGCAAAACTGGTTACTTCTAGTACATCTATGATCAGTCCGGCTTCTTTGAAGGTTTCGAGGTACGTGTCGGTAACTTCTCTGCGAGTTGCTACTAGCACAACTTGGACTTTTTCAACGCCATCTTCATCGACAAATAAGCCGATTTTTTGATAGTCTACGTCGGCATCTTCTCTGGGGAAGGGTAAGTAAAGTCCTGCTTCTGTGTTCATGTATTCCCGCAGTTCTTGATCGTTGAGTTCTGAGGGGACTGGGATGAGGCGGATGACAGCTTCTCTACCGGGAATGGCTGTGGCTACGTGCTTGGCTTTGATTTTGTGGTCGGCGAAGACTGAACGTATTAGTTCTGCCATTCCTGGCGGATCGACTATTTGCCCCTCTTGTACTATGTCTTCTGGAACTTCTATTGAGGCTAGGGTGGCTAGTTTTAATGCCTGACCTTTCTTTTCGATCCCAATGATGTTGATGCGGTCTGGGGCTAATTCGATACCGATTCCTGGCTTGCGTTTAGAAAGTAGACTTTTGAAAAAGTTAACCATGTGATTGGGTGGTTGGTAAACAAGGGGAAGGGGAAGGAGGGGGAATGGGGGTTGCGGGAAGATTCAGCAGTTAGGTGTGGGAAGGTTTGTTACCCAAATAAGTCGTGCTGAAAACTGGGTATCCCGAAGTGGCTGCGCTCTTGATGAGGCGGTTGGTGTTTGGCCATCGCTGTTTGTGATTTTATCAGAAAATTGGGTTGAAAACCCCGTCCTTATAGGACGGCTTTTTGATAGAATAGACATGGTTGTAATTCCCAAGGTGGGCGGTTGTGAAGCGGCTTTTAGTCGGCACCCTTGAACCTGAAAGCTTTTTGAAAGCACAAAGAAGGGTAGCGAAAACCTTGTAAAACAGAGCTGGGGAATCAACGCATTCTCACGCACCAGAAAATCAATAATTTGTTTCACAATTCCCCTAGGGTGGGGCACACCCGAACTCGCTTGTTCGTATCAAGCGTACGCTTTTGGAGATAGACCCTCTGGGGTGGTTGTGAGTTAAGCTCGTCAATTGGTGCAATTGCACGGTTGAAAAGTTTAAGGATTGCCGCAAGGACACAGCGCTTAAAGGTCAGTCGATGAATTAAGAATCCCCGTGCGTTAACGCCGGGGAGTGTCAAGCTATCCAATTTACCTGAGCATAGCAATTCTCCTGCGAAAGTCAACCAATTCATACCAATTTTTTATGAAGCTGCATAGAATTTGATCCCCCCTAACCCCCCTTAATAAGGGAGTAGGGTGTGAGTAGGGGGTGGGACAAGATTCCGATCTTTCGTCCCGCTTATTAAGGGGGATGCGAGGGGGATCGAGATATCTGCAACGACCCATTAAATTGGTATCACACTTAATCGATCGAATCACAAATCTGACGATCGCGCCTTTGAACTGCTTTCGTATTGTTCGCATCACGGTAAAATTTAATTTTATGAAACGTAAATCTTGGCAACTGTTTGCTGTTTTTGGGCTGGTGGGCCTGCTGCTGTCTGTGGCTGTCAGTTGCAGCAGGGGTGTTTCTAATTCTGGGTCAAATAATGCTCCGGCGATCGAGTTTTGGACTATGCAATTGCAACCTCAGTTTACTGAGTATTTCAATCAGACGATCGCCCTTTTTGAGAAAGAAAATCCGGGGGTGAAGGTGCGCTGGGTAGACGTGCCTTGGTCGGCGATGGAAAGCAAGATTTTGGGGGCTGTTTCGGCGAAAACTGCGCCGGATGTGGTTAACCTGAATCCTGATTTTGCTTCGCTGTTGGCGGGGCGCAATGCTTGGCTGGATTTGGACTCTCGGATACCGGAGCAAGTTCGATCGACCTATTTGCCGAATATCTGGAAATCCGGTGTGCTCGACGGTAAGAGCTTTGGCATTCCTTGGTATCTCACAACTGGGATCACAATTTACAATACCGATTTGTTTAAAAAGGCTGGAATTACTAAGCCTCCTGCTACCTATACTGAGTTGGCTCAAGTAGCGAAACAGGTGAAGGAAAAGACTGGTAAGTTTGCTTTTTTTGTGACTTTTGTACCGGAGGATTCGGCGGAGGTTTTGCAATCTTTGGTGCAGATGGGTGTCACTTTGGTTGATGCTCAGAGCAAGGCGGCTTTTAATACTCCGCAAGGTAAGGCTGCTTTTCAGTATTGGGTGGATTTGTACAAGGGCGGGTTTTTGCCAAAGGATGTTTTGGTGCAGGGCCATCGCAGGGCGATCGAACTTTATCAAGCTGGAGAAACTGCTTTGTTGGGTTCTGGGCCTCAGTTTTTGAACGCGATCGCTGAGAATGCTCCTAGTATAGGCGCGGTTTCGGCTGTTGCTCCTCAAATTACCGGGGAAAGTGGCAAGAAGACTGTGGCGGTGATGAATTTGGTGGTGCCTCGCGACAGCAAGCGGCCTGATGATGCTGTGAAGTTTGCTTTGTTTGTGACTAATTCTCGGAATCAGTTGGCTTTTGCTAAGGCTGCTAATGTTTTGCCTTCTAATGTTGATGCTTTAAATGACTCTTATTTTAAGAGTGTTCCGGCTGATGCTCCGACTGCCGATCGATCTCGGGTTGTTAGTGCTTCTGGGTTGACTTCCGCTGAGCTTTTGATTCCGCCTCTCAAGGATGTTAAGAAGTTGCAAAAGGCGATTTATGACAATTTGCAAGCCGCTATGTTGGGGGAGAAGTCGGTAGAGCAGGCTGTGGCTGATGCGGCTCTGGCTTGGGATCAAAAGTAAAGTTGGGTATTGGGCATTGGGCATGGGGCATGGAGCATGGGGCATCGCTCCCTGAGCGTAGTCGAAGGGCAATTCTCAATGTAGGGACAATTCATGAATTGCCCCTACATTGAGGGCAATGCTCAAATTGAATTTGACCCTAAATCCATCAAAGCCTTGTATTATCAGGGTTTTTGATGATGAATATAGTTTGGCTAGCTTTGTCGATGCAGCTATTCACCCTTAATTGCTCTGTTAGCTGTGAGGGTGCGTCGGTGGGGGAATAGATTGTGTCTTTGGTTTAATACAAATATTGAAAGCTTTGTTGTATATAGGTTTGACGTGATGCAAAGAGTTGTCAATTTGCGATCGACACACCTAGGTGGATCTCTGAAACCCTAATTTTTTGGTTAAAATGTGTCGATGCTTTGTGGGGTATGGGTTTGAGGCTCGTTATTTTACTGTTTTTGGTGTCGATTGGTGGTATATTTAGGTGGTGCGTCGATTTGACGGCTGAAACCCACTCTGGGTATAGGCTCTGCGGCGAACTCCCTACCGATGGGTTTAAATCGGATTAGTTGGAAACTCGGTTTTACAGCAAGGGCAAACGTATAAAACCCCTACCGATGGGTTTAAATCGGATTAGTTGGAAACGCTGTATTGACCACACTCAACAAACGCTCATAAACCCCTACCGATGGGTTTAAATCGGATTAGTTGGAAACCTAACATTTACCCCAATCGCATTTTCATCGTCCCTACCGATGGGTTTAAATCGGATTAGTTGGAAACTGAAATAAATGCGATTATGACTACAAAACCAATTAGCAACCCTACCGATGGGTTTAAATCGGATTAGTTGGAAACAATTAACAAAAAAATAGAAACTGGCAAACTTAAACTCCCTACCGATGGGTTTAAATCGGATTAGTTGGAAACTTTCCATTCCTGTCCTGAGAGATAAACTTTTCAACCCTACCGATGGGTTTAAATCGGATTAGTTGGAAACCTTTGATTGCCCTCATGGTCTATATAGATGCAATTACACCCTACCGATGGGTTTAAATCGGATTAGTTGGAAACAAAGAGTCAGCTTCTGCTCGAGTCCAACGTTTGGAACAAACCCTACCGATGGGTTTAAATCGGATTAGTTGGAAACATTTACAGTTCGGATTTTGACGACTTTTTTCGCCGTCCCTACCGATGGGTTTAAATCGGATTAGTTGGAAACGCTTTGTGTTCCGAGCAGTCTCACTGGCCCTGTCAACCCTACCGATGGGTTTAAATCGGATTAGTTGGAAACTGTTGTATAGACTACATCAACTTCCCCATTTTCATCCCCTACCGATGGGCTTAAATCGGATTAGTTGGAAACTTTGTATTGCGAGCAGTTTCACTTGCTTTGTCAACCCCTACCGATGGGCTTAAATCGGATTAGTTGGAAACATTTCCGTAATTATCTTTTACATCTTGTAATTTAGACCCTACCGATGGGCTTAAATCGGATTAATTGGAAACACTAAGGTCGATCGCCCTTAACAAAAAAACGATCGCCCTTAACAAAAAGACGATCGCCTATAATAAAATAAAAATATTCAAGTTAATGATATTGGTGCAACATCTCAGTCATCAACCAACTGCACCAATAACTTAGCTAAAGCTTGCACCATCGGGCGAGTAGAAGCATCTTCTCCCCTAGCTAAATGGTGAACGCTACCTGTCAGTACGGGAGACTTGTTAGTAATTGTGTCTGCCTGCCCGTCCCAATCGCTGTAAACAATCGCAATAAAAGGTAGCGGTTTCTCTAGTTCTTTTTCGCAAAACTCCTGCCAATCTGCGACATCTTGCTCAGTTTTTGCCAGCATTACAGCATGAGTTGCTTGCGACATGATCTTTCGATTCTCGTCGGTGGGAATTTTACCGCCCACGTCAAACAGCAGCAGAGAATTCTTAATCGCAGCAATATCTCTAACTTTGGCGTTCGCGAATTCAGGCGTGAATCGGGCTTTGTATTCTGCCTTGAGTTTGGCGGCTAACTCAGGATATTTTTGAGCAGTTTCAGAGAAATAAGAACCGTCGCCATCGGGACAACCTGAAATTACATAAAAATCTTGCGGAGCATTTTCGAGTTTCAAGATGGCTTGCTTTAAAGCATCCCGCAGTACAGTTTTTCCTGTATTGGGAGGCCCACATAATACCACTTTGAGGGCAGACTGCGGAACGCACTCGATATCCAAACTTTGCCCAACTTGATAATCCTTAGTATGGCTGACAGTCACGATATATTTATCGAGTCCCCTCTCTCCCAGTTTGGGGTCGAAAACTGCCACGCCGCCGTAAAGGTGTGTAACTTGACTCGCGATCGCAAAACTGGCTAAAACAGTAGCCCGTCCCTTAATTTTTAATATTTGTTTGCCACCCGGCAGTTGTCCAGACTCGATGAGGTTTGCTAATTGTGCTGTAGCATCCCGGACAATTTGGTCGCCGTCTGCTTGGATGCTGTTATTGATTTGGGCAATCAAAACATCATTTTCCCAATAAATCAAAAAAGAGGGGGAAGCGTCGGGAGGAGAAGAAACTTGTTGCACTTCACCCGTAGCAAAATCAATGCGGCAGCCGACAGGATACTCCGCTGCGGTGCTGATAGCGACGATGTAAGCACTTAGTCTGGGATCGGCAATTGCGATCGCCCGATACAAATGCGCTACGTGATGGGCAATAACATAACTCACCAGCAGTGAAATACGCCCATCAATTTTCAGCAAATCGCCGCTTCGGAATTCCCCAGCCACCTCCATCTCCTGCAAGCGCGCTGCCGCATCCTGCACAATTTCATCGCCGTCGGCGGGAATTGGCGTCCCGTCAGCATTTTTGCCAAAGTCTACTTTGAGGGTGTCTCCTTCCAAGTGCATCTGATAAGTTTTCATCGTTGCCATTTCCCTGTATTGACTGTTTCAATTTGCCACAGTTGTGGAAAGGGAGGTTTCCATGTTTGATTAATGTAGAGAAATAACACGGAATTTCGTTCTACATACGCCTATATGTCTGACACAACCTTCGACTTTTCGCCTACCGTAGAACTGTTACAGTTGCTCGCGCGGGGTTCTTTGAGGCAGAATTTGCCGAAAGCAGTGCGATTGTGGGTGATTTTGCGATCGCACTACGGCGGCGAAACAGATCCGCTGAAGCTGCAACTCGGCGAAACCTTCACTTACAGCAACTGGAGTCAAAAGTTTTTTACTGAAACCGACCAACATCACAAGGATTACACAATTCCGACCAATCACGATCCGCAGTGTCCCTGCACTCAAACCATTTCTCACTGGCTGTTCGATTCCGATTTGGGAGTTGACAAAGCAGAATGGCAGCAATCTTTTCTCAAGCTTTACCCAATGCCACAACAGGATTTAGAACGCCTGCTGTCGGCAGGAATTATTCCCGAATCAAAGAAAGGCAGCAATCAGAAATGCCTGCCAGAAAATCGCTTGTTTGCTGTTACCAGTAAAAATCTTCAGTACGACTTTAACGCGCTGGCAGAAATGGGTTGGTTGCGAGTGCAAAAAGTGTCGCAGGGTAACAGCAAGCGGCTGAAAACTCTATACAGCCGCGTCAAAGAACTTCCCAATCCTGCTATCTACTCCGAGACTGCTACTTCTGATTTAGAAGCAGTCGGTGTCGGTAATATGATTCCCAACGACCTCGCCGATTTCTTTGACGATTTCGGGCGTTCCATCAACGGCGAACAGCGATTTTTTCTAGACATTGAGTATATAGTTCGCCGCCAATTATCACAGCAAATAAATGAGATCAGAAAGCAATTGAAAGAAATTTGGCATCAAAGTCAAATTGCTCCTATAAAAATTACCTACGTCAGCGCCCGCAACTTTCAACACTATCAAGATGAAGGAGAAAAATACATTATATATCCAGTCTGCATTTACTACTCCCACCGCGCTCCTTACTTATTCGCCTTCGGTCAAAACCCTAGAGATGAAGCAAAAATCGATTGGTACGATTATCGCCTCGATCGAATTCAAAGCTTGCAAAAGTTAAAATGGGATGAAGTCAATATTGCAGGTTTCTCTCTGAAAACCTGCCAGTCTAAAACGCCGAAACAAATAGAGAATTTAAAAACTCAAGCTTGGGGTTTTGATTTCTATAAACCGCACGAAGTTCTGCTGCTCAGGTTCGATCGCTATTTTCACTCGCATTACATAGAAGGAACGGAAAGGGAAGAAATATTTAAACAAATTACTTACAAGCAAGCACAAAGTCTCATTGAAAATAGCGATTGCAAAGCCGAAGCAAAAAAAGTTATTTTGGCTTCATTCCAAACTCGATCGAAGTCAGACATTTACTGCCGGGTTAATTACCGTGTCGGCGATAACAATGCAATCATGCGCTTGAGAGCTTGGGGGCCTAAAGTAGAAGTATTGCTTCCGGGGAATTTGCGAGAAATCATGGCTGACGATATCGAAAAAACTCGAAGTTTCTACTGTCTATAAAATGAATGTAAATCTATAATTTCAAATAGAAATGACAGAAAAACCAAAACTTTCAACGCGCTTTGAACAAGCTTTAGTCTACGCCGCTCAAGTTCATGCCAATCAAGTCAGAAAAGGGGGCGATGTTCCCTACGTGAGTCACCTATTGAGTGTCGCAGCCTTAGTATTGGAAGATGGCGGTGATGAAGATGAAGCAATTGCAGCACTTTTACACGATGCTATCGAAGATAGTGGCAACGCCAAAATTCGTGAAGCTATTCTGGTACGATTTGGAGAAGAAGTTGTCAGTATCGTTGACGGGTGCACGGAATCTTGTACAATACCTAAACCGCCTTGGCGCGATCGCAAGTTACGATATATTGAGCAAATGCGTCACGCTTCCCCGTCGGTGCTGCGGGTGTCGATGGCGGACAAACTGCACAATGCGCGATCAATTTTAGCCGATCGCGATCGAGAAGGCGATGCAGTTTGGGATAAATTTAAGGGTGGAAAAGCAGGCACGTTGTGGTTTTACCGCAGTTTGCTAGAAATTTATCAACAGGGAGGTTGCAGCTTCTTGGTGTCGGAAATTGAGCGAATTGTCGATCGATTGGAAAGCCTGAAATAGTTATGATTCAGCTTAGATATCACCCTTAGAAGACCCCCTTTCCAGTCTCGTGCCAAAATTCAGACAGATAAATAAAGGCTTCGATAATAATGCCTAACCTAGTTCGCTTGAGTTTAAAGTATCCTGTCACCGTAATCAAAACCGTAAAAGAGATAGTGGCGATCGCACTTGCCAATCCGAGATAAATTGCGATCGAGACTCCTTGGACGGCGATGGCAGGTTTTGATGTTACTTATCAATGCAGCGAACCTCGCCAGCCGAATGTCACAATTGCGATCGATGCAGCGGGACCTAAAATCAAACTCAACGATCCTAATATTACCAGTTATGGAGACTTGATTGTTTTGCAAAACAAAACGCATCATACGATCGGCCGTGAAGAAGATTGGGCTCAATATTGCCGAGAAATCTTTAAGGTATTGAATCAAGCCCAGCAAGATTATGGGGAAATAAAGTTGGTTTATTCGATGCCTGTAAGTTTGGCGATCGCAGTCGGGATGACGACTCAACATTTTTGGAATATTTTGTTAACTAACTACAATCCCCAGACGGGAGGGTACCAAGATTTAATCAAAATCAATGAAGTTATTTATCGGAATTAAATAAACCACTCGGAGAAATATTAACATGAGTCCAGAATCAAAATGTTACACTGCCATTACTTTTGCTCCAGTTCAAGGGTTTATCGAAAAATCTCGCAAACTTCGAGATTTGTACGGAAGTTCTTTCCTGATATCTTACCTAGCAGAAGCCATTTGCAAGGAAGCCGACAAACAGAAATATAAAGTCATATCTCCAGCTTTAATTAACGTTACTCAAGGAACCCCGAATCAAATCATTATTAAAGGAGAATTTGACAAGGAAATTGCCAGAGAAGCGATGAAAAAAGCGTGGCTAGCAGTCAGCGAAACTTGCCGCCAGTGGATTGAAGATAATGTGAAAGATTGCGGGCAATATTATTGGCATCGAAATTGGAAATCTTGGGGTAATTATGCCTGGGAGTTTTTCTGGGGAACTGGTGAGACGATCAAGCTAGCAAGGGAAGCTGTTAATGAGGCGAAGCGATCGCGCGATTGGACTGGTATTAACTGGACGGGGGAAAGTTCGACACTATCCGGTGCAGATGGCGTAGCCTGGCCAGGAATGGGAATCGGTAATCCACAAAAGACAAATCGGCACAAGCAAAAGGAAGAAATTGCCAAATTTTATCAGCGGCTTAGTTACGAATTAGGTAAAGCATTTATCAAAACACCAGAACTATCTGATGAATCAGCCGAAAAGATCGAGGAATCAGGCAAAACATTTATCGAAACAGCAGAACCCAAAATAGATGATGATAAATCAGCCAAAAAGATAAAGGAATACGGTGAGGCATTTGTCGATCCAGACGAAGAGTTAAGCATTCCTGAATTAATCAAGCGACTGATTACTCATATGGCAATTGCTAAGCAAATTGTTAATCCTGTTAAAGAAGAAACAGATCCAAAAATTCCCAATCTGCTGAAGAAACTTGAGAAGGAACTTAATCCTAAGAGTTTTACTGATATCAGTCGTTTAAAAAGCAAAAATAGTAAGCTAGAGGAAGAATACTGGACTGGTTGGTTTCAGGGAGATGGCGATCGGATGGGCGATTTGCTCAAAAGATTATCAGAAGATCCTGAAACTGAACCGAAAAAACTCAAGACATTCAGTAAAGCGATGATGGAATGGGGCGAAAATGAATTCAAACCTGCGATAGCAGAAGCCCAAGGCCGTACTGTGTACGCTGGAGGCGATGACTTCATGGGCATTTTTTATCGCTTACCTGACAAAACATCATCAAATCCAGAATTTACCCCTTTAACAGGTCAAGAATGTGTCAATTGGTTTGCTTCAAAATTTCCCAGTGTTTGGGAAGAACACAAGCAGAAAATCAGTGTTAGTGTTGGCTTTGTCTGGACAGCCCCCAACGTCCCGCAGCGCGATGTCTTGCAACATTGCCGCCTCGCTGAAACATCTGCCAAAAATCATGGCAAAGACCGCATGGCTATCCGCATTTTATTCAACGGTGGTACTCATATTGAATGGGTTTGTCCTTGGTGGTGTTTGCCAGTATTGCAACACTATCAAGACAGAGACGGTAACACTTTAGAACCCCTAAGTTCTCCCGTCCCCCGGAAGAAAACTAAACCCAACTGGACTCACATTTATAATGATATTGCTACGTTGGAATCGCGACACGCTTTTAAAGGTAATACTCAAATTGCTGAGGAATTATTTAAAATCTACTTTCCCGATTGTGAAGAATGGATTAAACTAGATAATTGGTGGCTCCATTCCCACGCCGATCGATTGAGAACCGGGATTTTAGGACATGAAGAAAAGGACGCTAAAAAAGAGACACACGAACTTTTTAATGAGTGGTTTATCAACTTAGCTAAGGTAGGATTTCAGTTATGTCCATGAACTCAAACTCTTCCCCAACGATAACTGAATCTCCTTCCTCGTGCGAAACTGAATCAAAATTGAAAACGTCACCGCCACCTTTTTCCCACTTAGTTACGATCGAACCCTTGGGTTTACTTTATGGCAGTGCGGGTCGTTTTCTTTCGCCAGAAAATTTAGTTGGGCGATCGGGTTCCAGCTTTCCACCCAGCGCAGCAACATTATCGGGAATCTTTGCCGCCGAATTGGGAGGCGATAACATCAAAAAGTTGCAATTAGCCGGGCCGTTTTGGGGTAAATGCGATGAATTACCAGATTTTTATGTTTCCACGCCCCTAAACTACTTGATCGAAAAAGGTACAAGTGAAATCAAACATAAACTTACCTGGAATTCCGATCGTAAAAAATGGCTGGAAAACGTCAATGAAAAATTTGAAAAAGGCGGCTGGGTTAAAGTCCATGATTGGCAAAAAGATTGGGGAAATTGGAAAGTTTCGACAAAATTTCCTTGGAAAACTGTGTCGCACTTGCATCCCCGTTTGGAAGAAAATCAGCGACGAGTTTTGGTTGAAAAAGAACGAGAACAAGGTAGTTTGTTTTTGGAGAATGGAGTGCAATTCGATCCTGATTACTGTTTGGTTTATCTATCGAATACGAAAATTAGTTCAGGTTGGTATCGGTTTGGCGGTGAGGGACATTTAGTGAATATTGAATGTCGGGATATTTCTGCTGAACTTAAGGATTTGCTTTCTCAACCAGTGGGAAAAGCATTTGCGCTGATTACTCCTGCTGTATGGGGGTCTAATAGGCATTCTTATCGGGAACCAATGGTACAGAAAAATGAGGATAGAAATAGTGAGTGGGTTGAGGCTTGGGAGTGTGAAACTTTGCTGACAGAACGCCCGTTTCCTTTCCGATATCGCTTGGGAAATCCGAAAGATGAGGAAACTGACGAAAAGATAAATAGCAAGGACAAATTGCTTTCTCGCGGGCGTTATACCGTGCCTGCTGGCAGTGTTTACGTGTTAAAGGAACCTCTCGAATCTTCTTGGCAAGAATGGGATGAAAGTTGGTTTCCTAAAGAAGGTGTTTCATTCAAACGTTGGGGTTGCGGGTTAGCCTTGCCTTTACCAAGCGCAATTGCTCAAAATTCCGAACAAGAAACTGCTAATATTTCTGAAAATTTACCAATAGGAGGCAATTAAATGTATCACAAAGCTTACGGAATCATTGAAACTTTGGCACCGCTTCATGTGGGTGCGACGGCGGGGGAAGAAACGGGGAATCTGAATTTGATTTTTCGCGATCAGTTTACTCAGACTGGAATTATTCCCGGTAGTTCGATTCGGGGGCGGTTTCGGGCTGATATGCGATCGCAAAAAGCCGGTACAGAGAACATTTGGTATGGCCACGAAGCAGTTCCAGGACAAGAAGACGGCGGCACAACGGAAGCATCGGTCAAGTTTGAATATGCGTCTTTGGTTTGGTTGCCTATTTTTTGTCCGGGTCAACCTATTGTGTGGGTAAGCTGTCCTTCTTTACTAAAACGCTACAAGAAAATTGCAGGAATCAATAAGAGTGTTGAAGTACCAAAGAGTTACACGGCAGATCCAGATTTGCAAGCGCGAGTTATTCCTGGAACAAAGGAGAAGGTTTTATTCTTTAATTTGGGATTTATGGGGATAGAACATCACGAAAGTTTGGCGGATTGGATTCCAGAGGGGACTGATTTGGACGCAAAGCAATTAGTGGTGGTTGATGATAATGATATTGCCATGCTGCACGAAATGGCTTTGTATCGTCAAAGTCGGATTAAGATGCTGGATGATATGAAGAAAGTAGACACGAAAACAGGTGCTTTTTTTAATGTGGAAGCATTGCCAGTGGGGAGTATTTTAGTGTTTCCCTTAGCATCAAAAGAAGTTGGTTGGCGGCCTTTTCGTGAACCGCAAGCAAGTGAGTGTTATTCCCAAGAACTCTATTTTGGGGGATTGGAGTCGATCGGCTTTGGGCGCTGCAATGTGACTCTGAAAGGAGAAGCACTCAATCAGCCTGAAAAAATTGAAACAGCAACACAACAAGAGGTTAACAGCTAATGGCTTGGAAATACTACAGTTTAGAGCAGGATGGCCAGCAGTTCCAGTTACATACTTTAGACCAAATAGCACAAAAATTGGTTTTGGATGCTAAGGGACGGGAGAGAAAATCCCTGAATCAATCGTTTAAAATGCGAGAAGCGGTTGCCTATGGGTTAGAGCGTTTTTGGGGCGAACATTTGCGGTTAAAAAGTAAGTCAAAACGTCCAGGGGATGAGTTTGACATAAAATCTCAATATTGGAAAGAGACTTGGGATGCTTTAGTGGCTATCATGAAACAAACAGGTGTTGTGATTCATAACGATCCAATCGATGTTAAGCGGCCGGATACTGTGAAATCAATGGCGCAGAAATTATGGACTTTGAATATTGAAGAGCAGCGCATTATACTGGCTGTGTTGACTCAGTTATGCGATTGCATTGTTTGGTGGACTCAGCGCTATAAAGGGCCTGGTGATTTGACGGTTGATGATGAATAATTAGGAGATTTAATGATGGTAAGTATTCCCGATGCAGCTAATTTAGTGCCGTTGATGTTTCAGGCACAGGCCAAAGGCCGATCGCAACTTCAGTACATTGATAAAGACAAGGAACCCCAGGAACAAGATTCTTACAAATGGGCTGCTCAATGGACCGATAAAGCTTATCCTAATCCCCCGGACTTTGGTGATGCAGCTAGTACGAAAACCTATGAAATGCAGTGGCGTTTTGTGACGAATGGTGGTCAATTTGAAGGGATAATTTTTCCGGCGCTTGGTGCTTTTGGGTTGCCTTTTTATCCCGGTAGCAGTATGAAAGGAGTGTTTTGTCAAGCTTGCACTGGGCAACAAAAGCAGCGTTATCGTTTGACTAAAAATGGCGATGAACCCAGTTTATTACGCTTTCATGGTGGTTATCCAATAAATGATTGGAAGCAGAATTTAGTAGATATTGTTCACCCGCAGCAAAAATGGCAGGTGAAAACTCATGATACTGATGATAAACCAAAGGGGGAGACTGGTTTTGCGCTGATTTCTTTATTGCAACCTACGATTAATTTTGGGATTTCTAGTTTATTGCCAGAAACTGATTGGGAGGAAATTTGGGCTATTTGGGAAAGGGCTTTAGGCTACGGAATTGGCTGTCGTACTAGCAGCGGTTATGGAATGCCTAAGCAACGTCTCCGGGAATCGGGAGAAGTTGATTGTCCCATTCCTATTCAGGGAGAAGTTCTCTATAAGGCTTGGCTGAAAGGACAGGGACAATCGCCTACATCGATCGATAAAACCCCAGAATTTCGTCCTAATATTTTTCGGGGGAGTTTGCGCGGTCATGCTTTGCGAATTTTTGGGGGATTAACAAATTCAGACATGGCGGATAAGTTAGTAGAAAATTTGTTTGGTGGTGTGGAAGATGGGGGAACTCAGGGATTATTAAGTTGTTTTTTTGAAACTTCGTCTCTAACACTTGGTCGGTTTACGGATGGATATGGTGAACCAACTTATGATGTAGTTGGGGAGTTACGTTGGCTATTAATGGCACCCCGTCAATTGGGTGAAACGAATCAGGAGGTACTGAAAAGGTTATTGAGGCTGTTAATGCAGTTTGCTATGCTATTTGGTGGGTTTGGGAAGTCCTGGAGGCGATCGGATCATCGCTTGTTTTATGAGGAATACTACCAGGGAAATAGTTCTAAACCTTTAATTGGCTGTCACTGGCGGTGGGATAATAGATCTCTGGGAAATGCGGCTAAGGTTCGTAATTTGAATCAAGTTGCGCCGTTTCTGAATGAGGTGAGGCAAATTGCTAGTGAATGGATGCATCTGAATGGAGTAGAACCTGATGAAAGTCAATATTCGGATTGGCGAGAAGCATGGCATCCTGAAAATGTGCAAATTTTTGGACGGCTGGCTGATGGCGCAGATTCTGAGGCGATTAAGTGGCTACACCAGCCTTATCAAAGAGCTAATCAGCAATTTAAGGAAGTTGAAAAGAGTATCAAGAAATCTGATTTAGCGGGTAAAATCAGTCAAATTGGTAGACTTTGGCATCGGATGTATCCAGTGGTTATTCTGGTGGACAATCCGAACAATCCGGGGAGAAGAGTACCGAGGGCGACTGATAATTATCTAGAAATATTGACTATTTTTCCTGATGATTCTCTTAACTGTGAAGATTTTTTGAAGTTTCTCCAGTCTGAACCGGGAGGGTTTAAGAGACTTTGGCCGCAGTGATGCCAAGTTCGACTAAATGGAGCGCATCTGCTTAAAATCCCTGAAAGCCTTGTGGTATAATGGTTTGCAACGATATACAGGGCTTACAAGCTTTGTCGATGCAGCTATTTTGGCTTAATTGCTCTGTTAGGTTAGAAGGTGCGTCGATCGCAGGAGAGATTGCTTTCTTGGTTTGATGAATAAATTGAAAGTATTGTGATATATAGGTTTCAGGGGATATGAGGAGTTGTGAATGGTTCATCGACACACCTCGGCAAATCTCTGAAACCCTGATTTTGGGGTTTACCTGCGTCGATGCTTTGCGGGGTATGGGTTTGAGAGTGGTAATTTTGGGATTTTTGCTATGGATCTGTGGTACATTTTAGAGGTGCGTCGATTTAAGGGCTGGAATCCACTCTGGGTATAGGCTCTGCGGCGAACTCCCTACCGATGGGTTTAAATCGGATTAGTTGGAAACAAAAGAATAGCCTGAAGAAGAGTGCGGAGAACGAACCCTACCGATGGGTTTAAATCGGATTAGTTGGAAACTTTCTGTTCCATCTGCGTATTCAAAAAATACGGTTGCCCCTACCGATGGGTTTAAATCGGATTAGTTGGAAACAAAATGTTGGTTTAGTCTAAAAATTTGGAAAAAAAAGCCCTACCGATGGGTTTAAATCGGATTAGTTGGAAACATCATTAATATGGTAGGTTCTCCATTTGGTTTATCAACTGGAACCCTACCGATGGGTTTAAATCGGATTAGTTGGAAACACTCTAACATACAATTCAAACCAGATGAAGTGAATTCAACCCTACCGATGGGTTTAAATCGGATTAGTTGGAAACAAACCTTCTCTTTCTAAACCGTCTGGTGAAACTAACTTCCCTACCGATGGGTTTAAATCGGATTAGTTGGAAACGATTAGAGTAAAAGGGAAGGAAAAGCAAAAAATTTCAGAAGACCCTACCGATGGGTTTAAATCGGATTAGTTGGAAACAATTTACGCCTTGATTCATTGATCCGGCAGACATGGTGCCCTACCGATGGGTTTAAATCGGATTAGTTGGAAACATTAATTGTCAGCGTACCATTCGACTTTACAGCGATTCCCTACCGATGGGTTTAAATCGGATTAGTTGGAAACTTTCTTGAGCCAAAGCTGGAGCGGAAATTGCAGAAATACCCTACCGATGGGTTTAAATCGGATTAGTTGGAAACCTGAATTGTCCACGCATTACTTTGAGCATTATAATCCCTACCGATGGGTTTAAATCGGATTAGTTGGAAACTTGGATGACCAGTATTTCCCAACGTTTGAGCATCCATACCCTACCGATGGGTTTAAATCGGATTAGTTGGAAACTCCTGGAAACACACCTCGGAAGTGAAAACCTCCGGAAGTCCCTACCGATGGGTTTAAATCGGATTAGTTGGAAACTAAAATCTGGGCGTCCGTATCCTTGTCAAAGCCTGAATCCCTACCGATGGGTTTAAATCGGATTAGTTGGAAACGAGTTAGAAACAACGCCAGCCTGAATTCGCATCTGAGTTTTATCAGCCCTACCGATGGGTTTTAATCGGATTAGTTGGAAACGAATTACCGTCAGATGGAGCTCCGCAAAGTTCACAAAAACCCCTACCGATGGGTTTTAATCGGATTAGTTGGAAACAACCGTGTTGCCATCTGGAGATCGCCGCATCTCCGTATTCCCTACCGATGGGTTTTAATCGGATTAGTTGGAAACAGACCAGCCACCTTTTTTGAAGGCTTCAATTGCATTTTCCCTACCGATGGGTTTTAATCGGATTAGTTGGAAACGTCAATTAAAAAATTATAATCACCTCCCAGACTAACCCTACCGATGGGTTTTAATCGGATTAGTTGGAAACAATTCTGTAGGGGCAATTCATGAATTTTCCCTACAGAATTGCCCCTACATTGAATCCTAACGATGGGTTAAAAACCATTAGACAACTGTCTGCGGTCGATAGGAAAGTTGATCGGCATTCTCATGGCGGAACGCGATCGCAAATTGCCTAATTTTTTTGGTTTTTCCTATTGCAATTTAGATGGATTTGGTATACTATAGTATCATGGGAATCTGTGCGGCCATATAAGGTAGCTCTGCATTAAGTCTGAAAGAATTTCAACCACAGATGATGGCGGATGAACGCGGATGAACGCAGATGAAGATTGGAAGTATTTAAGGTTGGGATTTTTGTTGTTTCAGGAAGTAGCCGATGAGGTATAGGGAACCGCAGAGAACTGTTAAGTTTTCGTCTGCAACAGCATCGTCTAAGGCTATTGTTAAGTCGGGGAAGGTTTGACAGAGTGTTAATTCAGGACAGATAATTTGGGCGAGGGCGGCTAATTCTGCGGGTGGTGTTGAATTTTGATCGGGTACGGGTACTAAATACAGCCGATCGCCCTTTTTGAGTAATGCTTTTAATATATCATCGCTGTCTTTGGTAGCAAGAATCCCGATTACCCAGTTAATTGGTTGGTAGTTGTGAAAATTATCGACATATTCACGCAACGCAATGGCTGCGGCTGGATTGTGAGCTCCATCTATTAATATTGTCTGGTTTTTCCAAGTTGTTTGTTGGAGTCTTCCTGGCCATTGGGTTTTGGCTATACCGTTTTCGATCGCAGTTTCGGATATTTTCCATCCTTGGTTTTGCAGAGTTTGGATAGTTGCGATCGCAATTGCTGAATTCATTAGTTGAATTTTTCCCAGCAATGGCAATTCATACTTTATTGTAACAGTATTTTGATTTGACTGATATTCTGCGAATCCTTGTCCTAAATCTATAGCTGGTTTTACCCAAGTTGTTGGACAGTCTAATTCTTGGATGCGTTTCTCTATGACCATTCTAGCATCTTCTGGCAATTCTCCGATAATTGCTGGACATTTTGATTTGAGAATGCCGGCTTTTTCCCCAGCAATATCGGCGACGGTGGGGCCAAGTATTTGCCAATGTTCGAGGCTGATTGATGTGATGACGCACGCTAGGGGTGTTTCGCAAACGTTAGTCGCGTCTAATCTTCCTCCTAATCCGGTTTCTATGACTGCTATGTCTGTTTTTTTTTCGGCGAAGTACAGCCAAGCTACAGCGGTGATGATTTCAAATTGGGTGGGGGTTTCGCTGTCGTCTTGGGTGGTGGCGATGACTCGTTCGAGGTATTCTTGTAATTCTGTTGGGGAAATTGGTTTTTGATTGATGCAAATTCTTTCTGTCCAATCAATTAAATGCGGAGATGTGTAGCGCCCGACTCGATAACCTGCTTCTGTGAGTACGGATGATAGGTAGGCGCAGACTGAACCTTTGCCATTTGTGCCGGCAATGTGGATAATGGGTACTTGTTTGTGGGGGTTGTCTAATTTTTCTAGAAGTTGGTTGATTCTTTCGAGGCCGAGATGGACGCCGAAGTGTTGGTATGATTTAAGGATGGATTCTGCATTCATTGATTATTTCCCAGTCCACGTAGGTGGACTTAGTTTGTGTAGTAGCGATTTCAATCGCCGAGTTTTGTGAATATTATTTCTCTGTTTGCGGGTTGTGGTGGATTGGATTTGGGTTTTCGTCTAGCTGGCTTTAATCCGGTTTGGGCTAATGAGTACGATCGCACTATTTGGGACACTTATCAATTTAACCATACTGACACTCTTTTAGATGGAAGAGATATCCGAAAAATCAATTCTGATGAAATTCCCAACTGTGTTGGAATTATTGGTGGCCCTCCTTGTCAAAGTTGGAGTGCGGCTGGTGCGAAACGGGGGATTGATGACTGTCGGGGTCAACTTTTTTGGGATTATATCCGCATTGTGCGGGACAAGCAGCCTTTGTTTTTCTTGGCTGAGAATGTCGGTGGTATCTTAGCTCCTCGAAATCGGGATGCTTTCACTTATATATTATCGCAATTTGAGCAAATTGGCTATCGGGTTTCGTACAAGTTGTTAAATGCTAGAAATTTTGGTGTTCCCCAGGACAGGAAAAGGGTGATTGTGATTGGCTATCGAGAAAGTCTGGGTTTTGGTTTTGAGTTTCCTCAACCTGGGGATGAGGTTTTGACTTTGAGAGATGCGATTTTTGACTTAAGGGCGATCGCACCTATTCCACTTAAGGGTAAATTAGATCATTATCACCCGCTTATCCCCAATCACGAATGTGCAGATTTAGGATTTTCGAGTATTTATATGTCGCGGAATCGAGTTAGAAGTTGGTCAGAACCTTCTTTTACAATTCAGGCTAGTGGCCGACACGCGCCTATTCACCCTCAAGCTAGTAAAATGATTTTAGTTGGGAAAGACCAACGCATTTTTGACCCGAATTCGCCTCAACCTTACCGCAGATTGTCTGTGAGAGAATGTGCGAGAGTTCAGACTTTCCCGAATGACTTCATTTTCAAGTACAAGTATATCATTGACGGATATAAAATGGTTGGTAATGCTGTCCCCGTGAATTTAGCTAAAGTTTTAGCGAGTAAGATTTTTGAAGATACTGTCATTGGGAATAGGGCATAGGGCATAGGGAATTGGGAATTGGGAATTGGCACAGTTTGTTTTCCTTCTTACTTCAATCCGTTAAATCCGCTAAATCCGTTACAGAATCCGTTGCCGAACTTTCTTCATCCGTTACATCCGTTACAGAATCCGTTGCCGAACTTCCTTCATCCGCTAAATCCGTTACAGAATCCGTTGCCGAACTTCCTTCATCCGCTAAATCCGTTACAGAATCCGTTGCCGAACTTCCTTCATCCGCTAAATCCGTTACAGAATCCGTTGCCGAACTTCCTTCATCCGTTACATCCGTTACAGAATCCGTTGCCGAACTTGGTCAACTCACCGAGATTTTGCTGAATCGCACTTATCCCCCGCAGATGAGAAAGAATCGAACCTCCATACAAAAAGCTATTCAAGCTAACTTGATAATTCTGCTGTACCGCCAAATCCAACCACAAATTGTCGATCGCATCTCCCGGCTTATAGTCAGGAATATTATGCTGATAATAAGGAAAACTGTCAATACAAGTATTGAAAAAGTTCTTGCGCCCGCAATGTTTTAAATACTGATATCGTGGCTTAAATTCTGCCCGATTTTCCAATACTGTATATATAGTATCGGCGAGAGATTCTGGGTCAAATTTGGCGTAAAGGCCCGCACCTTCGGGGAATACGGGCGAGTCGCCTCTGGCGTATTGATTGAACTCTTGGAAACAAATTACTGGAACATTGCAACTCATGGCTTCGGTGATTCCTCTGTTTTTTCCTTCGAGGAGGGAACCGAGGACAAATGCTTTTGCTCGCGAATAATAGGTGGGCATTTCGCTGTAGTAATCCACTCTCGGTACTAGGTTAATGTAGTCGCAGGGATTGGTTAAAATTGTCTCGATTTGTCGCCATTCGTTTAAGGCGAATTCGTCGAGACTGTTCATATTATTAACATCAAATTCATGGCCGGTGACAACTGTTAATTTTATCGGTTTGTGCGGATATTTTTGGCGGTAAACTTTTAAGGCTTTGGCTATTGTGGGTAAGTTCTTTTCTTCGGAGATTCTGGCGACGGCGAGTAAGTCGATGTCTTTTTCGGGGACATTTCTGGGGGAAATTAAGTATTCGTTGATGAAGTCGGTGTCTTGTAGTGGTATGATTGGTTTGTGGGCGCGATCGGGATAAGTTTCTCGAAACCACTTTTCTCGCTGGGGGTTTTTGTATAAGCTGGAGTAAGCATCAGCTATGGGTGCCCAAGAATAGGAGATTCCGGGGGAATAGGTAAAGGCAAAAAATACTGAGGAAAGTTCGGGAAATAGTTTGTTGATGAGTTCGACTGCTTCGCTGAAGTAAATGCCTTTGATGAATTTTCCTTCGTAAAACAATGGGGGAAGTAAGACGTAAAAGCTGGCGATATCGAAGCGGTGAGGTTCATCTTCGAATATCTCCCAGCTAAAGGCGTCGAAGTCTGCATAAATCTCGGCGATTGGTTTGTTGATTTTTGGAGTGTGCAAATATGGTTTTTGTCGATCGTAGTTTCCGCGTACCATATAATTTTGAGTGTGATTATTTAACTTTTTTTATTTAACCGCAGAGGCCGCAGAGGGCGCAGAGGGTTTTCTATGATAATGATTCATTGTCGCCTATTGTGAGGGCGAGTTGGTAGATTTGGCGACGGGGAAGGGATGTTTGTTGGGCTAGTTGGCGGCTGGCTTGGGAACGAGTTATTCCTGCTGCGATTAATGTTTGCAATTCTGCTTTGATTGCATCTTCTGAAAATATTGGTGTGGCTGTTTGGATGCCGGCAATTATGAGGGTAAATTCTCCTTTGGGTTCGCGATTGGTGTAAAGTTCGATCGCACTTTCGATACTACCACGCCAAAACTCTTCGTGCATCTTGGTCAACTCCCTCGCTAATACAATCTGTCTGTCGTTTCCCAGAGTATTTGCTAAATCTTGTAAAGTTTGTCGCAATCGGTGGGGAGATTCGTATAAGATGATGGTGCGGAATTCTATTTGCAAAGCTTCTAAACCTTGCTGGCGTTCTTGACCTTTCGCGGGCAAGAAACCTTCAAATACAAATCTATCTGTGGGTAATCCTGATGCAGTTAGGCCGACAATGCAGGCACTGGGGCCGGGAATCGGAATTATGTTAATATTAGCATCAGCGCTAGCTTTGACTAACTCGTATCCTGGGTCGGAGATTCCGGGCATTCCCGCATCTGTAACTAGGGCGATATTTTTACCTAAAAGCAGTTTGTCGATGAGTTCGGGGAGTCGTTGATGTCGGTTATGTTCATGATAGCTGATTTGGGGGGTTTTTACTTGAAAATGTTGCAAAAGTTTACCTGTATGGCGGGTATCTTCTGCCGCGATATAATCTACTGTTTGCAAGATGCGGATGGCGCGAAATGTCATGTCTTCGAGGTTGCCGATTGGGGTTCCTACGATGTAAAGTGTTCCTGTATTGGGATTTGCTTGCATTTTAAGATTTAGATTTTTTAACCGGAGATAGTGCACGGGCGGGACGCCCATGCCACATATTTAATAAGATATGAAAACTGGATTGTTTGTGGGATTGGCGACTTGGGATTTGGTTTATTTGGCGCAGCAGCCTCCGGGGGAAAATCAGAAAGTTGTTGCTTCTGATTGTACCATTGCTGCGGGTGGGCCGGCGGCGAATGCTGCGGTGACTTTTAGCTATTTGGGGAATGGGGCGATATGGGCTGGGGTTTTGGGCACTCACGCGATCGCCCAATTGATTCGGACAGACTTAGCAGAGTATAATGTGAGGATAATCGATTTAGCGCCAGGGCGATCGGACCCGCCACCAGTTTCTTCGATTATTGTAACTCAAGGAACCGGAGGGCGATCGGTAATTTCCATCAATGCTACGAAATCCCAGGTTGACCCTCAAGCAATTAACCAAGATATTTTAACATCAGTTAATATTGTACTGGTTGACGGACACCAAATCCCAGCCAGCCAAGAAATTGCTCAAATTGCCAAGTCCAAGAACATTCCAATTGTACTCGATGGCGGCAGTTGGAAACCAGGATTAGAAGAAATATTGCCTTTTATAGAATGGGCTGTGTGCTCCGATAATTTTCATCCACCCAATTGCGACAACTCTGAAGAAGTGTTTGCTTATCTATCAGCAGCCGGAATTCCAAACATCGCCATCACTCGCGGCGAAAAACCAATTTTATACCTCAACAATGGCAAACATGGCAGTATAGAAATCCCTCAAATTCAAGCCAAAGACACTTTAGGCGCAGGCGATATTTTCCACGGGGCTTTCTGTCACTATATTATGGAAAATAACTTTACAGATAGTCTCACCGCAGCCACAAAAATCGCTTCCGATTCCTGCAAAAAATTCGGAACCCGCCGCTGGATGAAAAATGGTTAATTTTAAATTAAAATTAACCAAAGTATCCGGGAAAAACCAATCCAAACTATAAAAATTCAACAAGCAAGTCAAAATCATTATAGCAATCATTGTAGCATTTGTGAATTTCTCTGTTTCCTCTTCCTCTGCGCCCTCTGCGCTCTCTGCGGTTCACAAAAAAAAATATACATATTCACAAATCAAACAGGATTGCTATATTAGTAAGACAACCTCAAACCAAACCAAACAGTCCCAAAACAACATACCCGAATCATGTCTGACACCCAACCCCTAACCATCACCCTTCCCCCTTTGCGGATTACCCTGACAGAACAACAACAGGTTAATCTAGAATGGCTGACACAAAACCTACCAAATCTACTTACTCAAAGCAAAAAAGAAGTCCCCGACAACATGAAACAGTGGGTAGCAGCCAACAAACTATTAAATAAACCCGACGCAGAAATCATTCAAATCCTCATAAGTACCGGCATAGATGCGGAAACAGCAACAGCAGAAGTTAGGGAAATATCATCTCACCCCTACTTCCAAGCAGGTACTCAGTACGTCCAGTTATTGCAGAAATTAGAATCGCAACTTAGCATTAACAATCAATTAGCCTCCCTCTCTGCAAAATTCGGGACAATCGAACGGAAAAGCAGCCTGTCACGAGAGTATTTTTTAGAAAATTACTACGCCAAAAATACTCCGGTAATTATTACCAATATTATGCACAACTGGAAAGCATTGCAGTTGTGGACACCGGAGTATTTGCAGCAAACATATGGCGATGCAGAGGTGCAAATTCAAGCCAACCGCAACTCAGACCCGGACTACGAAATTAAGGTAGAAAATCACAAAAAAACTGTTTTGTTCCGCGAATATGTAGAGATGGTGGTCAACAGCGGCCCTAGCAATGATTACTACATGGTTGCTAACAACCAGACTCTGGAAAGAGAAGAATTTAAACCTCTATTCAACGACATTGAAATTTTTCCAGAATACCTAAATCCTACCGATACAAGTGGCAGAGTTTTCTTTTGGTTCGGCCCGAAAGGCACGATTACGCCACTACACCATGACCCAGTTAATTTAATTTTAGCTCAAGTTTCTGGTCGCAAACTAATTAAATTGATTTGTCCCCAGCAAACTCCTCTGCTTTATAATCATGTCGGGGTTTTTAGTAAGGTTGATGGCGAAAATCCCGACTATGAAAAGTATCCTCTTTACAGAGATGCGAAAATCATTGAAGTGATTTTGGAACCGGGAGAAGCTATCTTTATTCCTGTGGGTTGGTGGCACCATGTAAAATCATTAGAGGTGAGTATTTCAGTCTCGTTTACTAATTTTGTGTTTCCCAATTATTATGAATGGAAATATCCTCATATTAATTGGTAATTGTTAATGTATGGTTCCCAATTATTGGTTGAGAATCATAAAAACATCCGCGTTAATCAGCGTTCATCTGCGGTTCAAAAAAAAGAAATTAATGAAAAACATCGAAGAATTAAGCGAAATTTCGCGTTCAATAGCCGGTCGTGCAGCAGATATCCTACAATCCTATTATCGCCAGGATTCCAACACCCCTAACCTCGACATCCAAGAGAAAAAAGATGGGCCCGTCACCGCCGCCGATGTCGCTGTCAATTCTTACATTCTCGACGAATTGCAATCGATTTTAGGCAATACAGAATTTGGCTATCTTAGTGAAGAAACTTACAAATCTTATTTAGCAACTAACGGTCAAATTCCCTTACCTCAAAGTTGGGTTTGGATTATTGACCCTTTGGATGGAACGCGGGATTTTATTGATAGGACAGGGGAATTTGCAGTTCACATTGCTTTAGCATACCAGGGAAGACCGGTATTGGCAGTTGTCGCTTGGCCGGAACAGCAAAAGATTTATTACGCGATGAAAGATGCTGGCGCTTTTGTCGAAAGTCGGGACGGTTCTGTGGTAAAATTGCAGGTATCTGGGTGTAATGTGGTGGCTGATTTATCTATAGTAACTAGCCGCAGTCACCGGGACGATCGCTTTAATCAATTGTTACAAAAACTGCCTTGTCAGAATCAAATAGCTGTCGGTAGTATTGGCTGTAAAATTGCGACTATTGTGGAACAAAGGGCTGATGTTTATATTGCGCTTTCGGGGAAGTCTGCGCCTAAAGATTGGGATTTGGCGGCACCGGAGTTAATTTTGACGGAAGCGGGCGGTCAATTTACTCGTTTTGACGGTTATGCTTTGCAATATAACCGGGGAGATGTGAGTCAGTGGGGGGGATTGTTGGCGAGTAATGGTTGCTGTCACGGGGCTATTTGCAGGGAATCTGAGGACATTTTAGCAGGGATAGATGGGAGTTTTAAATAAGTTTTAAATAAGTACGATCGCCCTTAAATAATTTGGTCTAAACTTACGCATCAAAAGCAAAGAAACCGGGTTTTTTCCTGTTTCTGCGGGCTGTAACAAAGTATTCTCGCAAAAAACCCGGTTTCTAACTACCCGTCAAAAGCAAAGAAACCGGGTTTTTTCCTGTTTCTGCGGGCTGTAACAAAGTATTCTCGCAAAAAACCCGGTTTCTAACTACCCGTCAAAAGCAAAGAAACCGGGTTTTTTCCTGTTTCTGCGGGCTGTAACAAAGTATTCTCGCAAAAAACCCGGTTTCTAACTACCCGTCAAAAGCAAAGAAACCGGGTTTTTTCCTGTTTCTGCGGGCTGTAACAAAGTATTCTCGCAAAAAACCCGGTTTCTGACCACCCGATAAACCAGCCCCGATCGCAGATATGTATCAAAAATCACGAGCTGAATATTTCAGTATAATTACACTGGCGATTTTTGTTTTGTTTGTGTTAAGCTATCAACCTCGCGGTCGTGGCTCCGTAATATTACTTAATTTTTTTCCGCATCTTTATCAAAACTTTAATTAAATAGGTATTTTTAAGTAAGAATTTACAGATCTTCTCTGAAAAAGCTGTTATGGTTGTTACAACCTTCAGAAAGATTTCGGATGCAAGTCGCGAAACAGGGAAATCATTGTCTTTTTTTTATATTTGAGTAGGTGTATTATGCCAAATTTAAATACTCAAGTTTCTGGAAGTGCGATCGCCTTTATCGACAGTCAAGTTAAAGATTATCAAAGTTTGATGGCCGGGGTAAAAACGGGTACGGAAGTAGTCGTTTTGGATGGGAACCGGGATGCGATCGCACAAATTACTGAAGTTTTAGGTCTTCGTAGCAATATTGACAGCATTCACATAGTTTCTCACGGTGCTCCGGGCAGCTTGCAATTAGGAAATGGTTGCTTGAGTGCAGGTAATTTGGAAGCTTATGCCGAGAAATTGCAGCAGTGGCGAAGTGCTTTAAATTTGGGTGCTGACATTCTGATTTACGGTTGCAATGTCGCATCAACCTCTTACCCGAAAGTCCGTCAGGGGTTGAAACCCCTGGCTCAAAGCGAAAGTCGGTTGAAACCGACTGAAAACAACCTGATTAAACAGTCCTCTTTAGAGGAATTTAGCTATGAGACGGGGGTTTCAACCCCCGGCGGAACCGATGAATACGCCATAGATGATAAACGGGCGATCGATATCAATGGTTTCGCCTTCATCCAGCGCATCGCCCACCTCACAAATACCAATGTTGCGGCTTCCAAAAACCTCACGGGAAGTGTAGCAAAGGGTGGGGACTGGGAACTGGAAGTGAGAACCGGAAAAATAGAAACACCGCTGGTATTTGAACCCGAAGTATTGGCGAATTACGAGTACGTTTTGAATACTTTTGGTGCGGCCACAAATTTTGGCGTAGGTACAAATCCGAAAGGTATTAATGTAGGTCTTTTCAACGCTGATACCTTCCCAGACTTGGTAGTAACAAACCAGGGTAACAACAACATTTCAATTTTGTTAGGGAATGGCACAGGGGGTTTTGGGACGGCTACCAACTTTGCGGTGGGTTCAAGTCCGCTTTTCGTCACATCGGGATTGTTTAACAGCGATAATTTCCCCGACTTAGCAGTAGTAAATAGTAATAATATCTCAATTCTGTTAGGAAATGGCACTGGTGGCTTCGGTGTAGCTAGCAATTTTAATGTGGGTAACACTCCCATTTCAATAGCTGTCGGGAACTTTAACCGCGACACTTTCCTCGATTTAGCAGTGGTAAACGCTAACCCTGAAGGTACTGGCAGCATCTCAATTTTGTTGGGAACAGGTACTGGCAGTTTTGGCACTGCTACTAATTTCAATGTTGGTTCGATTCCTACTGCCGTTGTGGTAGGCAATTTTAACGCTGACAGTTTCCTCGACTTAGCCGTTGCCAACAGCCTCTCTAATAATGTCTCAATTCTGTTAGGAAATGGCACGGGCGGATTTGGTGCAGCTACTAATTTTGGGGCTGGGACAAATCCCAATTCGATCGCCACTGGGGACTTTAACGGAGACAATTACCTCGACTTGGCCACCGCTAACAACGGTTCTAACAATGTCTCAATTCTATTGGGAAATGGCGCGGGCGGCTTTGGCGCGCCCACTAATTTTAGCACGGGGACAGGACTCTCCGGCATTGTTGCGAAAGACTTTAACGGAGATGACAGACTTGACTTAGCAGTAGGAAGCACCAGCGGCGCTGCAATTTTAGTGGGCAACGGCAATGGCGGTTTTAGTGCACTCATTAACTTTGCTGCGGGGACAAATCCAACTTCCATTATTGCCGACAACTTTAATACTGATACTCTCCCAGATTTGGCAGTAGCTAACAACGGTTCAGGTAATGTTTCGGTGCTGCTAAATACACCCAATATAGTCAATTTCGATGCAGCCACCTACAGCGGTACTGAAGGAAATGTAGACACAGTGGTTAATATTCCCGTCACCATCAGCAACGGTACTCCCGATCGCAATGTAATTGTGCCGATCGCCATTAACCCCAGTAGCACAGCCACCCAAAATTCAGACTACACCATTTCCCCTACCTCGATTACATTCCCCGCAGGTGCAACAGGTGCCGCACTCACCAAGAATGTTGCAGTTACTATCAAACCCGATAACATAGCTGAAAACGCCGAAACCGCAATTCTCAATTTTGGCACAATTACCGGTGGCGTTGCCGGTACAACAAAACAAACAACATTAACTATTGCTGCCAACGGTACTGTTTCTTATGCCATTGTTGCCGATACAGCCAGCATTCCCGAAGGCAATAGCGACACAACTCCTCTAACTTTTACTGTGACTCGCAGCGGCGACACTGGCGGGCCCAGTAGCGTAAATTATGCGATCGCCGGAACTGCTACCAACGTGAGCGATTACAACAACATCGGTGGCACTTCTGGTGCAACTACTGCTACTGGTACGATTAATTTTACAGCCGGTGAAACATCGAGAACTATTACTCTCAATGTGTTAGGCGACACCATAGTTGAACCCAATGAAACTATTGCCGTCACCCTGTCAAATCCCACAGGCTCAGGGGTAACACCGACAATTACCACTGCTACCGCTACCACAACTATTACTAATGATGACCAAGCCGGCTTTACGGTTAGTCTAAAAGCAATATCAACTACCGAAGCTGGCGGCAAGGCAGATTTCACAGTCCAACTCAAGTCTGAACCAACTGCTAACGTTACTTTCGGCTTGAGTAGTTCCAATACAGCGGAGGGAACTGTTTCGACTAATAGCTTAACTTTCACTCCCGCTAACTACAATCAACCGCAAACAGTAACGGTGACTGGTGTTGACGATTTGGTAGCTGATGGCGATCGAGTTTATAAAATTGTCACGGCTGCTGCTGTGAGCACAGATGCTAATTACAATAACCTCAATCCTGATGATGTCACCGTCACCAACAGTGACAATGAAACTCCGGGAATTACGGTGAATGTGAAGGCGGGCTTAACTACGGTTGAAGATGGCAGTCAGGCTAACTTTGCTGTGGTTTTGAATACTAAACCAACTGCTAATGTGACTATTGGTTTGAACAGTGACAATGTTAAGGAAGGAACTGTTTCGACTAATAGTTTAACTTTCACTCCTGCTAACTGGAATACACCTCAACAGGTGACAGTAACAGGGGTTGACGATAGCATTATTGACGGCGATATTGACTACAAAGTTGTCACGGCGGCTGCTGTTAGTACAGATGCGAATTACAGCAATCGAGATGTAGCGGATGTTAGTATTAGCAATCAGGACAATGATACGGCTGGTATTTCTGCTAGTCCTACCGAAACGAAAGCTACAGAAGGCGGGGCGAATGGCAGTTATGGCATCAAATTAACGTCGCAGCCGATCGCCCCGGTGACAGTCAATCTCACAACAGGTAATCAGATTCAGGCGATCGCCCCTCTGACTTTCACCCCGAATAATTGGAGTGTCGCTCAAACCGTTACGGTGAAAGCGGTTGATGATACGCTTGTGGAAGGGGCGCACAGCATTAGTATAGCTCACAATGTGAGCAGTAGTGATGCTAAGTATAACGAGATTGTGGTTCCAGGGGTGACAGTGGCGATCGTGGATAACGACACTGCACCAACACCGCCGACACCAACACCGACACCGACACCAGTCACACCGACACCAGTCACACCGACACCGACACCAGTCACGCCGACACCAATACCAGTCACGCCGACACCGACACCAGTCACGCCGACACCGACACCAGTCACGCCGACACCGACACCAGTCACGCCGACACCGACACCAGTCACGCCGACACCAGTCACGCCGACACCGACACCAGTCACCGCACCCCCCGATTCCACAGTTGTCACCATCCTAACCAGCTTAGTCGCCGACTTAATCGACAAAGGAATTGCACCCGAATCAGCCCAATCTTTAGTCAAAGCCGCCCTTTCCCTCCCCGCTGAAGTAGACCTGACTAGCTTAGACCCCATCAAGGCCACCAACAACAACCAACCGGGCGGAGTCCAAGTCTTAGCCACAACAGTGAAAGTCCAAAACTTCATCACTCAAACTAGCGCTTTGATTGACGGTGCTTCCAGTGCAGCCAATACCGATATTGTCAAGGCTGTTGTCAGTTCAATTACGAATCCAATTCAATCCGGCACTGTTTTAAACCTCAGCAATGCAGCAGATTTAGAACCAATAATTCAGCAAGCAGCAGCTAAAATCCAGCAGATAGACCCCAGTTTCAACAGTCAAAAAATCACCCAAATTACCTCGCAAGCTGCGACAGTAATGGCCACAGCAAATCAACGTATTGATAGCGCTGTCTCCAGCACAACAGCAACATCAATTCCTGAAGCATTTGCCAGTGTCCAACAAGTAGCATTGGGTCCAACAACTCAAGATTTCAAAGCTATTGGTGCGGGAACTAAGACAATTTCCCAGGTAGTTGCTGACAATACTGGTACTGCTTTAGATAGCAGAATTCAAGCAGTGATATTGCCTTTTGGGATTGCGGCTCCTCTTGTCATCGGCGATACTGATTTTGGCAGCAATTCCCCGAATCAAATTATCGGTACAAATGGCGATGATATCCTGACTGGCGACAGCGGAAATGATGATTTGATGGGCATGAGGGGCAATGATTCCCTCGACGGCGGTATTGGGAATGACAGTCTTTTCGGCGGGAAAGGTAGCGATACTTTGCTCGGAAGTAGCGGTGATGATGCCTTGTTTGGCGGCCGCGGTGCTGACATTTTGAAGGGCGGTAATGGCAATGATATTCTTTACGGAGGTAAGGGTGATGATTTGCTGATTGGTGGTTTGGGAAATGATAGTTTGATAGGAGGAATGGGATTAGATAAATTCTTGCTTTCCACTAATTCCGGTACTGATACAATCGCTGACTTTGAAGTCGGTAAAGACTTGTTAGTATTGGGTAACGGGCTGAGTTTATCGCAATTAGCAATTGCTCAAGATAGCGGTGCAACTTTAATCCGGTTTGCACAAACTGGGGAAATTTTAGCCTCTCTCAGCGGAGTTTCTGCTAGCAGTATTAGCGCTGGGAATTTCGGATTGATTTGAGATTGATTTGGATTCAAGCACTTGTTCTAATAGTCCGCATGACCCCCCTAACCCCCCTTATGTCGGGTGGGACAAGAGCATTCTTTCGTCCCCCTTCTTAAGGGTGATTTAGGGGGATCGAGACTTAAACAACAATCAGAAATACTGAGTCCTCTCTTCAATCCGCGCCGGCGGATTTTGTTTTTGTAGACGCGGTTTCAACCGCCGAATAATCAAGGGGATAAAACCAGATTTAACCTAACCTTTCAAATCAGCACCGCTGATATCGCATTCCCGGTAACTGCGAAACTAATCCCAATAATTCCAGTTGCAAAAGTATACTAGAAACTGTTCCCGCTGCTAATCCCGATACTTCCACAATTACATCAAAAGAATTCGGCCCAGATTCGATCGCACTTAACACCTTAGCCCATTCCGGCGGCAGTGGTGGCACTTGCTTTTCAACCGTCGGATTTGGTGGAAACAGCGACAACTGCTCGGCTGTGTCCAATTTTGGCATAGCTCCGAGCATTTCCAACAACCGCTCTTCACTCAAAAGTCGATCGCTACTCGGCAGAATCGGATGAGCACCTTTACTCAGTAATTCCAAACAACCAAAGGAACGCTCATCATCCAATCTGGCCGTCAAAACATACACATCGCGGCAAAAATCATTCGCTTGATAAGCAGTAATTAAAGCACCAGATTTCTGGGGAGCTTCTATCACTATTGTAGCACGACTTAAGCCAGCAATTATGCGATTTCTGCGGGGAAAATTAGTTTTATTTGGTTGAGTGCCGGCCGGATATTCGCTAATTGCCAATCCCTGTTGCAAAATGCGATCGCACAACCGCTCATTTTGTTGAGGATATACAATATCTACTCCCGTCCCCATGACTGCGAAAGTCCTTCCTCCCGCCTCCAAACAGCCTGTATGGGCTTCTGTATCAATGCCATTCGCCAATCCCGAAACCACAGTAAAACCGCTTTTAGCCAAAGCCATACTAATTTTGCGAGTCCACCTTCTGCCGTATTCCGTAGGGCTACGAGTGCCAACCATTGCCACTGTCGGCGTAATTCCTTGATTCTCTTTTCTGTCAACATTACCACGATAATACAACACTGGTGGCGGACTAGGAATCTCCAATAATAAGCGGGGATAATCTGGATCTGCCGGTGTCCAGAAATAGGGATTTTTAATTAGATGTTTTTGAATAAATTGTTCAGGATTAATTTTTTCTCGTGCTTGCAATGTTGTTTCAACTGTCTGCTTACCAAACCCATCAACTTGCGCTAAATCTCCAGCTTTTGCCGTCCAAGCCTCTGCCAAAGTATCGAAATGTTGTTGCAATCTTTGCAGTAAAATCGGCCCGATACCGTTAATCTGCGACCATGCTAACCAGTAAGCGCGTTCTTCTAGCAATGTGCCCTCCTGAGAATAATTTGATCTTTTTGGGTTGGATATAGTAGGAAAACGGCAATGCTGTGTCTTGTATTTCCACAGATTGAAAACTGCTATCTAGATTTTTTTTGACGAACCGCGAAGGCGCGAAGAACGCGAAGGGAATTAAGAGAAAGGTTAACAAATACTGGCTAAGTTTCCCAATCGACAAAACGGGCATAAATATAAGCAATGATTTCTCCTGTTACTGTCCGAAAACCTTCACTCGATTTCCACCATTCTTGGGGATTGTAATCTTGCGGTTCCGCGGCTATTATCCCAACTTTAATTTCAGGATTCAGCACTTCTTTAAAGACGATCCAACTTCTGCGGGCGTGAGCTCCAAAAGAATAAAGATTAATTGAGTTAACTTTTAAACTGGAAGTAGAAAGCCAATCTCGAAGTGCGATCGCAGAAGCAGCGGTTCGGTGTTTTACAACACTGGCGGCTGGTACAGCTACGAGTTTATCTCGATCGAATCCTAGCACGATACAAGTAGCGGCTGCCAGTTCCGCATAGTTTTTATATTTAGCTAAATAGTAGCCTTTACTTAAGGGCAGTCCTGTGGTAACTAATTGGCTATATCCACCTTTTTTAAATTCGGCGATCGCACTTTCTATTGCATAATCCGGCAACCATCCTTCGACTACTAATATATCAGCTTTTATCGGTGATGTCACCGCCAAAAAAGGATGAATATTTGTGAACATTAAAAGCATTATAATTATCAACCCCAGGATAGCAATTACCCAACCTTCCCTAGTAATTGCCCACATTTCTCGACGACGGATTAAACGAATTCTCATTTTAACTTTTCTAGATATCGTTCGGAGGTAGAGGCAGAGTGACAAAGTGGGGAAGAGAGGAAGAGTGGGAGAGTGGAAGAGTGGGAGAGTGAGAAACAGAGAAAATTCCCAATTCCCAATTCCCAATTCCCCATTCCCCATTCCCCATTCCCAAATTATTGGTTTTTCAGATACTCAAAAACGCTTTTGTCGCCGATATCTTGCGGAATTGCTTGAAAAAACTTCCGCACAGCAAATATTATAAACAAAGCCGCCCAAACTCCCAGCAAAAACTGTTCCTTATCCGGGGACAAAAAACCGAAAATATGCCCTAAAATTAATAAAGGAACTGCGGGAGTCAAAAACTTAGTTTCTAGGCGATTGAAGCAGAAAGCTTCTTTGAAATAAATGCCGTTTAAGGCGGCAAAAGTAAAGCCGATTCCCCACAAGGTGGCCGGGCGATCGTAAACTGCTAAAGCTAGGGGCTCACTGCTTTGTAGAGCGACAACAATTGCTGCTACACCGCCGATCGCCCAAAATAACTGTAGCACCTTGTGCAAGGCAGTCATGTAAATATGAATAGTTGCTAAGCTGACGCCTAAAGCGAGCCAGAAACAGGCAAAAATAGGCGTTACAGCTTGCAGTGCCGTTGGGTTGTTTCCCTGTTGCAGCACCAGAGTAGTGCCGATCGCGAAACAGAGTGCCGCCACCGCTAACCCTGTGCGGTATACTATCACTCCTGTGCGATCGCTATCCGTAATCGTAAATTCGCCAAACTGTCCTTGATAGACTTCCAATTCAGGGGATTTTAGTAGTTGCGTCACAGTTGTCTCCTATGTATCAGACACGAATGTACTTCTGTCAAGATATACTTGATAGATCAACCCGTAAAGCGAGATAAAGTTATGTCTAAATTTGATAAGCCTAAATTTGACAAGCCTAGATTGGTCAAACCTCAACTTGACGAGCGCCCAAATAAAAGCAAATCTTTACCTTCAATAGCAGAACTTCATCCCATTCAGCTTGATGAAACTATTGTAGCAGGAAGAAGACCGAAACCACTAAATCACATCCAGCGTCTGCTGTCGGAAATGCCGGATTTTGACTCCCTCGAAGCAAGAATGCCGATCGCTGCTTCTGGAAGCGCACCATTTAATCTCAAACTATTTGAACGTAAACTTAGCCAAATTCTCAATCCAAACACTCTTGATGTCGGCGTTAAAAACTTCCTAAAATATCTCGAATACTTGAAAGAAAATATGATCGTACCCTGCCAAGTTACGGGGAGAGAAGAGTTTCGCTGGGAACAGGAATATCTGAGTAGTCCCGGCAAAAAGAAAGAATATGAAACACTCAAAAAAACTCAACCTTCATCTACTGAAATATTCCAGATTGTGCGGCTGAGAGATTCTGTTTTTCAGCACGATGGGATCATGGTGGATGTGCAGCGCCTCACTGACAAACAAACATTCATCTTACCCCTGGTAGATTTAAAAGCAATTGATGGCAGCTCCCCAAACAATCAATTATTAGAGGATTATACACTGTGGTTTATCAACTATTAATCAAGTGTTAGGAATGGGTCTGGGGCCTGGGGCCTTGTCATTAGTTATTAGTAGCCTACTACAAATAACTAATGACTCATCACTAATGACTAATGACTTCTTATTTAAATAGACTTAGCAAAGTGCGATCGCTCGACCTTAGCCAAAGCTTCAACTAAACTGCGAACAGCGGCGATCATCGCCACTTCGCTATTCAGTTGACTGACGGCAGAACCGACACCAATACCCGCAGCACCGGCGCCAATAGCTAGGGGTGCTGTGACGTTGGAGATGCCAGAAGCGCAAAGTACGGGCACCTGTACGGCGCGGGAAATTTCAAAGGCAGCGGCTAAAGTAGGCGCTGCTTTTTCGATTAATCCCAGGGTGCCGGCGTGAACTGGTTGAGCACTTGTACCGCCTTCTGTTTGGATGATATCAGCGCCAGCTTTGACTAATTCTGTGGCTAATTGCACCTGTTTGTCGAGGGACAAAATGTGAGGAACAGTCACAGAAAGAGTAATATTGGGAAGTAGCGATCGAGTTTGGCGAGTCAACTCCAAAACTTCCTCAGCTTCAAAGCGGCGACCTGAAGCGTAGAAAGAGTCAAAATTACCAATTTCAATCAAATCAGCACCCGCCTCTACCGCAGAGACCAACTTTTCTGGTTCTACAGCAGATACACAAATTGGCAAATTTGTCAATTTTTTTGCCATAATTACCAAATCTCGATCGGCTGCAATATCGACAAAGGTAGCACCGCCGAGCTCCGCTGCTTTGACGACAGCCGCCACTTTGGCGGCATCAAAATTATTCAAACCGCTGATAATTTTCAGGGCGCGGCCTTGCTCAAATGCGCGCTGCAATTTAGAATCTACAGTCATCGTTAGTTTTCCAACTTAGAAAATTTGTTAACACCATTTTGACACGAACCATAACACTTTTTGATTTACGATCGCACGGGTTAAAAAACCCAGTCCCTGTATAACACAGCAAAAATGCTCAAGCACAATTAGTATTCAGTGCGAACAGCAGAGTCGCGATCGCCCGTAGTAGTAATTTAATGTTGAGCTGCGCTTTCCGATTGCGGTACACTCAGATCTTGCACTTACAACAGTTGCAGATCGATCGACGGAGATAAAAACTTTTGGGCATAGAGCTACGCAGCTACGTCTTTCTAGACAACTTACAGCCACAGCACGCAGCATACATCGGCACAATCGCCGCCGGATTCTTACCCCTACCGGGGGATGCGTCGCTGTGGATCGAAATCTCGCCCGGTATCGAAATTAACCGAATTACCGATGTCGCCCTCAAATCCGCCTCCGTGCGCCCCGGAGTGCAGATAGTCGAACGCTTGTACGGCCTTCTCGAAGTGCATTCGAGTCAGCAGGGGGAAACCCGAGCTGCGGGGAAAGCGATTCTAGAATTCATCGGAGTACGCAAAGAAGAATCTATCAAACCGCGAGTTATTTCCAGCCAAATTATTCGCAACATCGACCCCCACCAAACGCAATTAATCAACCGAAGCCGCCGCGGACAGTTACTGCTGGCGGGACAAACGCTTTACGTCTTAGAAGTAGAACCCGCCGCTTATGCAGCACTAGCGGCAAATGAAGCCGAAAAAGGCGCATCTATTAACATCCTAGAGGTTCAGGCCGTAGGCAGTTTTGGACGGCTTTACCTCGGCGGAGCAGAACGAGATATTATAGCAGGTTCCCAGGCCGCAATTGCAGCAATTGAAAGTGTGGCAGGGCGCGACAATCCAGCAATTTTAGGGCGCAAGGAATAGCCATTTAAGGAGATGCAATTATGGCAAATAAACAGCATTTGGCGCTGCTGAAACGGGGTGCTGTCACATGGATTGAATGGAGAAATCTTCACCCAAATATCGAACCAGATCTTAGCGAAGCTAACCTAGCCGAAGCTAATCTCAGAGGTGCGAATCTTGGGCGATCGAATCTTTGCAAAATCGACCTGTTCAAAGCTAAATTAATTGCCGCCAACCTCGCCGAAGCTAACCTGAGTCTGGCAAATCTGGCGGGGTCCCAACTGCTCGAAACTAACTTGGTTAAAGCCAATTTAACAGGAACCAACCTCCGAGAAGCAGACCTCAGAAAAGCAGATTTGAGCGGTGCAAATTTAATTGGGGCAGACATGAGCGATGCAAATCTCCAACAGGCAGATTTAGGAGATGCTAATTTAATCGGTGCGGTATTATTTAGAGCTAAGTTGACCGGGGCCAACCTCAATGGAGCCAATCTCAGTCAAGCCAATCTCACTCAAGCGGAGTTGATAGAGGCTCATCTTTACGGTGCTAATTTCTCTAAAGCTAATCTCACAGAAGCTCACCTGAATGCAGCTTATCTTTTTAGAGCAAATCTCAGTTTTGCCCAGGCTCGCGGGGCCGATTTCCGGTGGACAAATCTCGGCAAAGCTGACTTGAGCGGGGCGAATTTGACGGGGGCAAATTTGAGGGGAGCAAATTTGGCGGGAGCTAATCTGAACGAAGCTAATTTGACAGGAGCAACGATGCCTGATGGCAGCATTTTTGCCTCATCATAAGTTTGCAGTACAGGACTTACACAGCTATTGTGTCTGTCATTCTGAGTGAAACGAAGCATCTCGCGAGATGCTTCGCAACGCTTGCGAATGACATATAGGCTTTGCGTAAGTCCTAATTTAATTAGAGCGCTACTTACCTGGCAATTAATTTGGGCCAGCCGGCGACTTAATAAAGTCCTCTAACTGGGCCCGGAGCAGTCTGTTGTTGTTGCTCTTGCTCTTGCTCTGGCTGTTGCTCTCTGACTCCCGCTGGAGTTGGGAAACAGCCGCTAGGTTGAGGTGCTAGCTGACAAGCGCTCGGCATTGCCATTACTGATGAATCGAAGGGATTTGTAGCATCCGGGCTGCGGAGAATTGGATCGCTGGAAACTTGCCGCTGCATGATTTTTCGGTAGAGGCCATCGAGGCGGCTGGCATCCCGCTCGATTTCTTTGTCGGGAAAGGCAACTACGCCGCTGGGGGAACCGATGCCTAAATAGTCGCCAAAGTAACCCTGCAAGCTGACGTTGTAGTAAAAGTCTCCAGACGCCTCAAAGAATTGTCGGTTGAAATCGTCGGCAATTGGGTGAAATCTAACTGTTTCTGCTTGAGCTGGTTTGACGGATGCCAAGGTGGCAGAAGCGACTGCAAGAATCAACATACCACTCAGGCTTTTTAACTTCTGACCCATGATATTTAAGCCTCTAAATTAATTCCGCTTCCAATATAGACTGATTATCGGCGGATTATTTTTGTTTTTGACATACTGCAAGCTATGGATACTGCTGATTTAACGGTGTTGCGCGATCGACTTTTGGATTTGTTGTGCGAATTTGCCTATCGCGAGGGAGATTTTGTGCTGTCTTCGGGGCAGAAAAGTTCCTATTACATTAACTGCAAACCTGTGACGCTGCATCCAGAAGGTGCTTTGGCGACGGGGAGGTTGCTGTTTTCGATGCTGTCAGCAGACGTGCAAGCTGTGGCGGGTTTGACTTTGGGTGCTGACCCAATTGTAACGGCGGTCAGCGTAGTTTCGGCTTTGGGCGATCGCCCGATACCAGCCCTGATTGTCAGAAAAGAAGCCAAAGGACACGGGACAATGGCATATATTGAGGGCCCAACACTGCCAGAGGGCGCGACTGTCGTGGTTTTGGAAGATGTGGTGACGACGGGTAAGTCGGCGATGCAGGCGGTGGAAAGACTGCGGGGTGCTGGTTATAAAGTCGATCGAATTTTGGCGCTAATTGACAGAGAGCAAGGTGGGGCCGAGTTTTATCGCTCTGTTGGGTTAGATTTTGAGGCCGTGTTTACAATTAAGGATATTCAGGAGTGGATGGCTAGCAAGAAATAGGGGTTTGTAGTCAGGATTTCAGTGATGGAGTAAGATTAAATGAACCGCGAAGGCGCAAAGAACACGAAGGAAGAGAAAGAAGAAGATGCTGTTCTTCCTTCGCGCTCTTTGTGTCTTCGCGGTTTAATCATTCCGATGCTACCGGATTTGGTATAAAATATCAGTTTTCACCGCCCACTTAATGGCTATGAAAAAAATCCGTTTTATTGACTTATTCTCAGGAATAGGCGGCCTGAGACTAGGATTTGAAGAAGCCGCTCGCGCCTTAAATATTGAAACAGAATGCGTCTTAAGCAGCGAAATTAATACCGACGCTCAATTAGTTTACCATAAAAATTTTGGCGACACACCTTTAGGCGACATCCGACTAATTGACCAACTCCCAGAACATCAAATTTTACTAGCCGGATTTCCTTGTCAGTCTTTCTCCTATGCTGGTAAAAAAGCTGGCTTTGGAGACACCAGAGGCACGCTATTTTTTGAGATTGTGCGGCTGATTGATACTTTTAAACCTCAAGCATTTATTTTTGAGAATGTGCGGGGACTTGTCTCCCACGACTGCGGACAAACCCTAGAAACTATAAAAGGCGAAATGACCAGCCGAGGTTATAGCTTCGATTATTTTGTACTCAACAGCTCTAACTTTAGTTTACCTCAGAACCGCGTCCGAGTTTACTTAGTCGGAGTTTTAAATGCGGCGCCACAATTTCGGTTAATTTCAGACTTAGGGCCAAAAGATTCCCATGCTTCTAACCATCAACAACTATCCTTATTTTATCCCTTAAGTAAACCTGTCACAGTTGCAGATATTTTAGAAGATAATCCAGATTCAAAATATGATTGTTCGCCAGCTTTTGTCAAGGCTTTGCAACAAATCGTTAACAATGATCTAAATCGCTTGCACGGAATGCGGCTAATAGACTATCGCGGCGGCAATTCGATTCATTCTTGGGAATTGGGTTTGCGGGGCGAGTGCAGTTTAGCAGAAATTGAATTGATGAATCTTTTTATCTTGAAAAGGCGCAATCAAGAATTTGGACATCACCAAGATGGGAAGCTTTTAACTAAAGAGCAAATAGCTATTTTTTTGCAAGCATTCGCAGCTTGATGAAATTCTGGATTCGCTGGTTAGAAAAAAGTACCTACAGCGGAATAATGAGCTTTACAAACCTGTCTCTGGCAACTTTTCTTTTGAAGTGTACAAGTTCCTAGATCCGCACAAGATATCGATCGCTGTTGTTGCTAGCGATGCGAATAGATTAGGAGTTTATCATCATCACCGAGTTCGCAGGATTACTCCCCGCGAAGCTGCAAGGTTGCAGGGTTTTCCAGATAGTTTTGTTTTGGACGATCGCGACGATCGAGCTTATCATCAATTGGGCAACAGTGTGAGTGTAAATGTTGTCAAAGCTGTTGCTTTAGAAGTGATAGCCGAAGGAAGTTCGGCAACGGATTCTGTAACGGATTTAACGGATGTAACGGAGGTCAATCGATTTTAGATTTTAGATTTTAGATTTTAGATTTACCCCACGTATAAATGCGGGGGCTTGAGGATTTTAGATTTGGGATTTTGGATTGATTCCACGGATAAATCCGGGGGCTTGTACCACCTTTGAAATTATTGGTCAGGAAGAAGGACACGGCAGTGCCGTTTCTCTACAATTAATCTGGCGATGGTTACATTTTTTATCATCGAGGGCTATCGATTATTTTGGGGTAGGGAAACGGCATTGCCGTGTCCAGAGTTGCTGCTAGCCTCCTCCCACAATTGTCACAATTTCCAAGCGATCGCCCTCTTGCATTTGTGTATTTTCCCAAAATTGTTTGTGCAGAATTTCCCCGTTATATTCCACAGCCACCAATCGCGGGTTTAAACCTAACTGTTCTAGCAATCTGGGGAGTGGCGTTTCCGGGGGACAATCGCGAGTTTCTCCGTTGACTTGCAGGGTAATTTGATGAGACATTTGTGATTAGTTATTGGTTCTTAGTTATGAGTTATTAGTCATTAGTCATTAGTTACAGCAGATTGCAGGTTTATGAAGTACACCGCGAATCGATCAATCCCCGTAGGGACACTCAAGCGTGCCCATTGGTGTCAACTTAAGCCTGAAAGCCTTGAGAAATCTCGTTTTTAGCTGAGTCTAGATCCCCCTAAATCCCCCTTAAGAAGGGGGACTTAAAGAGGCTTCCTGTCCCACACCCCCTACTCCCCTACTCCCCTTCTTAAGGGGAGTAGGGGTTGAGTAGGGGGCAAGAATGCGGGGGTATCTAGGCTTAATGGTCAAACAGCAATCTGTGACTGGGTTTAACGTTAAGTTGACACCAATGGGCACGCTTGAGTGTCCCTACTGCACTTCATAAACCTGGGATACGCTGTATTAGTTTTCGGGGCGGGTTTTGGACAAGAATTATTGTTTATCTGCACATTTACTGCGCTAAACCCGCCATGAACCACAACTCAAACTACCTTTTTACTGGCAGAATATTATGAGCTTTTAGCTTCTCCATCCTCAGCAACTGCGAGATGAAAAACTGCGTCACTAAAGTAGGTTGATCCGCTTCCATAATGGCGCGCACTACTGCTACTCTTTGCGCTCCGGCATTCAATACTTCGTCGAGGTTGTTGATATCAATTCCGCCGATCGCAAACCAAGGAATCGGTGACTTAGTTGCCGCATACCGCACGTAATCGAAACCCGCAGCCTGCTTATCAGGTTTAGTAGGAGTGGGGTAAACCGGCCCTACTCCAATATAGTCGGCCCCCTCCTCAACGGCTCGCTGCATTTCCTGGGCATTCGTCGTAGAACGTCCGATAATCCGTCCCGGACCGAGCAACCTGCGGGCCTCAACTACCGGCAAATCTTGCTGTCCTAAGTGTACGCCGTCGGCATTCGCTGCGATCGCCAAATCCACGCGATCGTTCACAATCAGCAAAGCATCGTAGCGATGGCAGATTTCGCACAGCCGACGCACTACCGCCAGCTTCACCCCGTCGTCATCGGCGGTTTTTTCGCGATACTGCACCAAAGTCACTCCTCCTTGTAAAGCAGCTTCCACGACTCCCAACAAGTTGTCTCTGGCGGAAGTTACCAGGTATAACTGCGATCGCCATAACTGCTGGTAGCGCTGATAAGCCAGCAAATCGCTTTCGAGAGTATAAACCCGATAGCGCATCTGCTTAAAAGCCTTGCCCATATTCGGATCGTAAATTTTGCCGTACTCTTCGAGTACCCGTAGAGCTTCTTCCACCCGACAGAAATTCGCCTCCAGTAGCTGCTGAATGCTAGAACGTTGCTCTTCCTGGGGGTGACTCAGTTGCGTACCCGGGTCTTCCGGTGTATCCCTAGCACTTCGGAATTCTGCTGCGTGCCAAAAAGCCAATTCCTGGCGCAGTTGCTTGCACTCGCCAGCTAAATCGGCACTGTTGAGACCAAACCTGCACCATTCTTCAATAATTCTCAACCCTTCGCGCGCGCGATCGAGATTTGCATCTAAAATCCGGCAGAGGGCTGGCTGTGCCGGTAAAGTTCTGTTTTGTTTATCTGTCATAAGAAGCACCTTTATAAGAAATACCCTGAAAACCCTGTGACTTTAGTCCAGGGATGAAAGGGCGTGGCAGGATTTATCCTGCCTGTTCGTAAGTTTCAATATAACATAATGTTTAACCGTCCCCGGACAAATTCTTCTAGCAATTGAGACCAAGGTAAAGATTTGTTTAGGATTAATTAACTTGTTAATTCACGATATATACTAAACCTAGTGTCACAATAGCCAGTAAGTTAAATGTACGCAGTACAAAAAGATGTTTGGCATTTAAAAGGACTCGACAAAACCATTGTCGAACAACTCTTGAGATGGTCAAATAATCTGTTTAATGTCGGAACTTACGAAAGTCGGCAACAATACTTTAAAAACCAAAGCGTAGTTAAATATCCAGATTTATATAAAATAGCCAAGACCAACGAAAATTACGGGTTGCTATACTCTCAAGTTGCCCAACAATCTCTTAAATCTGTCGCAGAATCTTTTACTTCTTTCCGAGCCTTAGAGAAGTTGGCAAACAAAGGAGCAATTAATCAAAAACCGAGACTACCAAGGTACAGAACCAAAGGGGGAATGTACCCCGTTTCCTATCCCGGTCAAGCCTTAAAGGTAATTGGAAATAAAATCAGATTACCCCTGGGGAAAAAAGGAAAAGAATACTTTGGGAAAGATGCGATTTGGGTGCCGCTACCTGAACGTATCAAGAATTGCCAGATCAAAGAACTCAGGTTAATCCCTAGAAATGGTGCGGTATGGGTCGAATATGTCCACGAATCCCTGACTGAACAAGCCCCTAGTTGCAGCTTGGAAGTGACAGGGGTTCTGGGCATCGATCACGGCATCAATAACTGGTTAACTTGTGTCTCTAGCGGTAAACCTTTCATCATTGATGGACGTAGACTCAAGTCTTGGAACCAATGGTTTAACAAAGAAAAAGCGAGAGTTCAATCAGAACACGCAATACATAAATTACCCAAAGGTTTCTCGTCAAAAAGATTGCAGCAGTTGTCGGAAATTCGCACTAGAAGGATGAGAGATGCTGTCAACAAAGCAGTTAGAAGTATTATAGATTATTGCGAAGATCACCAAATCAATGTCTTAGTCTTTGGCTGGAACAAGGCACAGAAGCAAGAGGTTAATATGGGGGTCGTGACTAATCAGAATTTTGTCCAAATACCCACTGCTAAAGTCAAAGATAGACTCCAACAAGAATGCGACTTAAGGGGATGGCGATTTGTAGAACAAGATGAATCTTACACCTCAAAATCAAGTTTTTTAGACCGAGACATTTTGCCAGTAAAAGTCTGTGAAAAACCTGACAATTGGCAACCATCGGGTAAAAGAATCAAAAGAGGATTGTACTGTTCTAGCGCTGGGTTGTTAATCAATGCAGATGTTAACGGTGCAGCTAATATCATTAGAAAGTCAAAAGTAGCCATAGACTCAATTCTTGAGCGAGTGGGTAGGGGGTTTCTGACTAACCCTTTGAGAATTAAGCTTTGGGCGGATTCATCCCCCAAAGTTTGTCCTTAAGAATCCCCGTGTCTTTAGACCGGGGAGTGTCAAAATTAATCCTAGCTTTCACCCCTACATTCTCCCACGCTGTCTAGATGCTAGTAAAGTGCGATCGACCTTGAACCAATTTAATTGAGATAGTCCTGGACGCAAAAACCCGGTTTCTGACAAAAATCTTCGCTTTTTTGGAGAAATGTTGACACAGGGTTTCCGCGAGAGCTCAACCACCGGGGGTTTTTGGCCCCCGTGCGTAAGTCCTGTGAGATTAACGAAGAAACGGAGTCAATGCGGGGAATCGGAATTTTCGCGGATTCCCCACTACGCCAGATCCGCCCAAAATTTACAGTGTTGGACGGGTGGCAGAATTTAATCTTGACAACAATTCTTGACATATTCCCGAAAAACAGAAGACAATTTAAACAAGATTTTATCCTCTTTTATCTTCCTTACTAAATACCTTTGTTGTAAAGATTGTAAACCATTAATTAAATCCATTGATGATAAATCTAAACTCTGTCTTAAATATTCTCTGGATACAGGCAGATCGAACTTACTTAATTCTAAAACAAGTTGCTGTTCTCTAGGTGATATTCTGTTAAATAACTGGTGAAAATTATATTGCATATCCTTGGTAATAATCAAGCTCTTATCGGCTAAGAACTCAGCAACATCCCCATCAAAAATCTTTTTAATTGAAATAGCAATACTTTTTAAATAAACTGGATTACCCTCATATAAATTAATTAACTTTAACCAACTATCCTCATCTTTCAATCCTGTACCTTTCAGAATTGCCACATCATCTAAACCTGACAACTCTAAACATTTGATCGGATATAATTCCTCATCTAAACACTCCATTTCCGCACATTGCTCTTGACTAATTAAAATCACATTACTTTGATGCTCAGTTCCTGTAATCATGGTAAAAAAGTTTTGGTAATCTTGATATTCAGATTTATATTGTCCAGCAAATTGAGCCGGTAGCAAAGATATTATGAACATCATCAAGAATAATCAAACATTTTTTGTCTCTCAAAACATCTAATAATTGTTTTAACTTATCATCTATAGTTTCTTTAGCTTCTTGTTTACAAGCATTCAATAAATCATTAACCAATAACTCTAAAGGTTTAGGAAATTTTAGGCTTCTCCAGATAATTACTTCAAATTCTTGTAGATTGAGATCGACAAACCTTTTCACTAGAGTAGTTTTACCAATTCCACTCAATCCCAATACTGAGGTTAAACGAGTATTTTGATTTAAGATCCAATTAGAAATAGTTTTAAGTTGAGATTCTCTTGCGTAAAAATTGATGATTTGAGGAGCTATGGTTAAATCGTGATAATGTGATGTAGATTGAGTATTTATATCACTTTGCTTGAGCTTATTTATTGGGCTGAGTTGATTTGATATTTGTGTAGGACAAAAATTATTATTACTGCCATTTATATGGTAAATATTATTGGAATTGTCAGATGATTCAATATATACTCTTTCTAAGCTAGAACGAAAATTAGTTTTTTTTATATCCTCACCCAATATTTCAGATAAAAGTTGCCATAATTCAGCACCTACATCACCTACATGATTTTTAGTGACATAGCACTTCTGGGCGATATCATCATAGGTTTGTCTTTCCCAAGTCCCCTCAACTACAGCCCTTTGAACATCATCTAGGTGCTTTCCAGTTCGTTCAACCACTAGGCGATCGACAAATTGTAACAGTTGGTTTACATTCATAAAAACTATACAGGGCAAAGGTTTCATCCATTATAACTTAACCGGAATCCTATTTTTTCCGATCTTTTCCGATTTTTTGCTTAATATTGTGTAACAAAACTCCCGTTTAAATCCGAGTTTTTCCGATCGCACTCCCATATTTAATTTTGCTATGCTCTTAAAACAAACGAGCACAGGCTTAAAAAGTCGTGCTTTTTCCGTTGTTGATGATTTTTTAGGAGCATTACTAAAATGACACAAGCAAAAGAAAGATTACTCACTGATACTCACTCACAAAATGATTGTATTGTTCTTGACCTTGAAGAATTTGACTTAAGTGACTTAGATGCACTCAAAAATACAGCACTTGGTAACGTTTTGGAAAAAAATTTTTCAAAATCCAATGGCTTCATCTGCATCATACCAGACATACTAGCCATTCTTCTCATCGGTGCAGTTTGATCAAAGTGCTCTGGGGGTAGTCAATAACTGGCTATGTACAGAATACTAATTAAATGGCTACTAATTACCTCAAGCAATAGTAGCCATTTAATTCTGGCATACATAATTTAAGTTTTGAACATATCATAGATTTATGGCTGAGTGTCCACACCCTTACATTCGCTGGTTTGTAAAGTAGTATCCCGTTGCAACCTTAACTGTGATTATTGCTATATGTATCAGCATAGCGATCAAAGTTGGCAACAGCAACCTTTGAAAATGTCTGAAGCAACTATTACACAATTAGGTAAGAGAATTGATGAACATACCACCAAACACCAAGTATCAGAATTTTCTGTAATCATGCACGGTGGAGAACCTCTCTTAGCAGGGATTAGACTATCTCAAAAATTTTCAAGAGATTATTACAGAAAGATGTGCCTAATGTTAAACTAGAGATTTGGCATGCAAACTAATGGTGTGTTGTTAAACGATGAAATCTTAGATTTCTGTGTTTCTAATAATACAACAATAGGTCTAAGTATGGATGGCGATCGAGAAGCTAACGATTTGCATCGCTTAGATCATCAAGGTAAATCTGCATTTTCCAGTTTGGAAAAGACTCTTCAATTATTAAGTAGCGATCGAGGACGGAAAATATGGGCAGGTTTTTTATGTGTGATCGATCTACATAACGATCCTGAAGCTGTATATTCTTATTTGTCACAATATAATCCTCCTTCGATTGATTTTTTGTTACCTTTAAATCACCATGACTTAAGACCTCTTGGTAAAGAAAAATCTCTTGATGTAACTCCTTATGCAGACTGGCTACTTAAGATTTTTGATATTTGGTATCATCAAAAACCTCAAACAATCAAAATTAGGAAATTCAAGGAAATTATTTTACTAATGCTAGGATTGCAAGGAAATTCAGAAGAATGGGGTTTAAACCCTGTTGATTTTGCCGTTATTGAAACCAACGGTGATATTGAAGCCGTTGATTCTTTGAAAGTTACTTATCCCGAAGCTACCAAGTTAGGAATGGATATATTTACCCACAGTTTTGATGAGATTTTTGACTCCCCAAAGGTTATTCAACGTCAAGAAAAGTGGCAATATTTGAGCGAAACTTGTCAAGAATGTAACTTAGTTAAAGTTTGTGGTGGTGGTTATCTTCCCCATAGATATTCTAGCGAAAATTACTTTCATAATCCATCAGTGTATTGTTCCGATCTCAAAAAACTGATTACTACAATTCGCCGCCAAGTAATTGAAGATATGCAAACAATCAAGAAGAAAAAACTTCCTGCTGTTTAGTCAAACTTCGTCTTATTAAATTAGGGTTAGTGCAATGAAGATCGAACTGGATATTAATACCGTCAAAAACTTAGTTTCTCCTACGGGGGCTTCCGATCCATTAGTTAAAGTAATTTACTTAGCAGAATATCATAGAACTTTGCTAAGGTTAAGTAATCTCTCTCAAAAACTGCAATCAGAATCACCTAAGTTAATTGATGGTTTAACCAACTTTTCTCAATCTTTTGAGTTGGTAAAATCTTTTTCTAAAAATGCCCAAAGAAAGATTTTACGCCATCCATCTTTTAGCGTTTGGTTAGATACAGCTTGGCAATTAGTTAACCGAAAAGCTCATATTCTGTTTCCAGAAATGCACATTAAGTTTCATCTGGAATCTTTCCCAAAGTTTCTTTTAGCAATGGCAAAATATGACAATATAGAAAATTTAGAGTGTTTTTTATATACCGATCATGCTGGAATTATTGCCATACCCGGAACCGGAATTTATTTACAGCATCCTCAACATCTTGCCTTTCAAAGATTGCGTTTTGTTACCACAACTAACGCTGGTTTTAATATTTATACAGATGGAAATCAAAATTTAGAGATGATTCAAAATGAAATACCTCATCTCAATAACGGCATTGAATTAAATGCTTTTGATAGCGATTTACGTTTAGGTGGTCGCTACGATTTGAATTTTGAGGAATTAACACCAACTTCCACTATTAAATGGTTATCTAGTTTAGAGGAAGCTTGGTTTTGGATAGAGAGTTGTTCAACTTTATTAGCAAGTGAAATTTTCATGGGAGTACAATCTTTAGTTCCAGTACATTCTCATGCTATAGATGTTCATAGAAGTCAGACATTTCGAGAAATACCCGGACTTTTGATTTTATCTTGGATGTCAGATACCTCAGTAATAGTAGAAGCTTTAGTCCATGAATATCATCATCATAAACTTAATGCTTTATTAAATTTAGAGCCAATCATTGTAGAAGGTAGTCCAGAAGAAATTTATTATTCTCCTTGGCGTGACGATCCCCGACCTCTCAGTGGTATTTTGCAGGGAATTTATGTCTTTCAAGCTGTTTTAGAATTGTGGCATAAAATTCTGAAAACAGATATACCTGTTTTACAAGAAAAGCGTTTGCAACAAAAAGTATATTCTGCTAAGAAGCAACTGCTAACTGCACTTAAAGTTTTAACAACTAATGCAGGATTTTCTTTGATTGGTCAAGCATTGATTGAAGCAATAGAAGAAAATATCGATCGAGTTGAACCTGAAATTTCTCAAATAGAACAACAACAAATTGACCTGAGATTAAAAGAACATCAGCAGAAATGGGAAGCGGCAAATCCTAATTTAGTCGGCACAAAAATCTTGCCAATTAAAGTATCTGTTGATTTGGCAAAAAATGACAACAATACAATATTGAATCAATCATGTCAATGGCTAGGAATTACACCAAATATTGATTTACGTCCCTTAACTTATCTGAGACAACCATTCGATCCAATTCTTGAGACTTTAGTAGCTATTTACCACGATCGAGGCTTAAAAGAATTAGAAGACATATTAAAAGGAACTCAGTTGGGAGATTCAATTTTATTAGATTTAATATGTGGACATACAGCTTATCTTAATCAAGACTATCAGAAAGCAGCAGAATTTTATCAAAGTTGTATTGAGCAATATCCTAATGCTCCTTATTTTTGGCAATGTTTTATGTTTGCATTGAGACATTTAAACCTGTTAGAAGATTACGAATTAATCTTGCTTAACATAGATAAAATTGTTGCTAATAGTTTAGAAATCAAAAAAATAATCAGGCAAAACTCAAACCCTGAAAATAAAGTTCAAATGATGGTTAAATTAGTTAAAACATTAGTTAATTAAAACTTTTATGAATACAGCAAGTTTGAGCAAACACTTAGTAAATAGTCCTTTTAGCAAATACTTTGAGATATTTCCTGATGGGGGACAATTACCTTCTTTTATTGCTACTGTCAAAGGGTTAAAATCGGCAACAGATTTATGGGTGCAAAAGCCCAAATGGAAATCTTTTTGTGAATTAGCTCAATATTTTGGCTTGTATTATTATGTAGATGCTTATTTTTATCGAGACATGGGAAAATTAAACAGTTTACCTCAAGAGTTATTTACTACAACTAAAGCTGTTTTTAGTAAAGAGTTTTCTGAGGAAGCTCATGTTTTTATTGCTAAGTCACAAGATGCTTTAACAAATGCAATTGCTTCAGGATGGTATCCTTTAGTTGTCGGTCAAAGAGTAATTGAAAAACATTTACCAGACCATTATACTTTTGGAAAAGCACTAGGTTATCCTCAATGTTGTCTTGATTTTTTTCAAAAGCGAAATCATTGGAATTTTTATAATAATTACTATGAAACTTATCGCAATACGATTAACAAACCTACATATTTATCAAATGGATTGTTACGTCATACTCCATTTTCACTAATTCCCCACATACCTTGTTCTTTTGATTGTCAAGCATCTATCCAATATGCTCAAAAAAATCGCCTTCTAATTAATGAGGAGAGCCAAGAATATTTAGAAGAAATAGAACATCATTTGCAAACACCAATTTTATGTCTGTCAGAACTTAAGATTTATCGTTTTGAAGGTAAAATTGTTGCTGAAAATATAGTCAACTATCAATCTGTAGAGGGAATATATCCTACATCACAAAATGATTGGCTATATCAAATACTTGTTAAAGGTGATACTTGTATTATTGAGGGGAATATTATTAGAGTCTACCGAGACAATTCTCAGATCAGTGCTTATTTTGCTAGAGGTGATAAACATGAAGTAGAGATTCCATTTTTGATGGATTTTTCCCAAGAGACTTAATTGACAAAATAGGCATTCTTAAAAACATTTTAGTGAGGAGCATAGAAGATGTATACTTTAGTTTTAATTAGACGAGGATTAATCTAATGAATCTTGTAGAAAGAATTATTAACAATATTCAAGAAAAAGACTTACAATATATTCTTGATTTAGAAAAAGAGATTTTGAATTCTAAATTAACTTTAGATCGAAATTTGTTAATAGATGTGGAGGATCAAAAAACCGCCCAACGATATTTCTATCTTTATACACTACCTATGTTAGAAGGACTAGGATTATTAGAGCAACAGGAAAATGCTATTTTTTGGGGGACTGTGCAATTATGTTTAGATTTACATCTCAGATATGTGGATTACATCATAGATGATGATAAAATAGACATAAGCAGATTATTAATTACGCAAAAATCTTATGATTATTTATTCCGATCGCAAATGCTACTAAATCAAAAAGGCTATTTGTGGGGTTCCGATCAAATGGCTATTTATACCCAATATTTTGACTACGAGAAGGAGGCAAATACCGAGCAATTTCATGATTTTGGTAGCCTATGGAGACGAGTATCTCCTCTATTCATTGTTTCTGGAAGTTACTTAAAATTATCTGGTAAAATAGTTGATTTTGATTTTTATTACAAACGATATATAAGTTCTTGGCTGCTCAAAGCAGATTGCTCGGATATTATTAAGGATATTAATAAACAAAAAACCCCGATTACCAACTTAGTATATAATTACGATGCTCAAATTGATAAAAATGTCATGTTAATGGCCAACACAGTTAACTCTATTGATGTCAAACTCGATCGAGGTTTAACTCAAATAAAAAACCACATATCTAACAAACTTCCAATATGGGCAATAATTATTGAAAGTTTGTTGTCTTAAAGTTTCCATAATATTCCTAAAGAATTACCTGTAATACCAATTTAATAGGTCGTTGCATATATTTCGATCCCCCTAAATCCCCCTTAATAAGGGAGTAGGGTGTGAGTAGGGGTTGACTTTGACCACCCTCTTGTCCCCCCCTTATTAAGGGGGGTTAGGGGGGATCAGATTCTATGCAGCCTCATAAAAAATTGGTATAAGGGGGCATGGAAACCGACAAGCAAGGCGCGTCAATGCTTCGGCAGTCCAAAAGTCATATCAAATCCGTTGGCATCGGAATTATTCATCTCTCAGGACTTACGCATTGTAACTGTGTGGCAAGGGTTTGAGATTCTTCGGTTCCCTCAGAATGACATAATTAGGTTATTAGTGCCTCCAGGACTATCTCTCTCTTCTCTTCCTCTGCGGTCTCTGCGGTCTCTGCAGAGTTAAATCATTCCGAAACAACCGTAAACGAGATCGCTCAGACTTGTTTCATCATGTCACCACAGGCGATACTGTCCAAGTTTTTCTCTTCAAGGTGAAGAAAACAAAGCATAATAGATCAAACTTACTGAGAGTGGAATCGTTAAACTGCACACCACACTTCGGAGAAAAGCCGTGATGTTAGCAGAAAATAAGAGATTAACGGAGAAAAACCCCAGCAGGTCGGTGAAATTAAATTTCGATCGCCTGGGCGAAACTCGGATCAAAGATAAATTCGGTTTATTTATGCCCCTAAACTTAGAACAAAGCGATCGCAAAGTCAATCGATCGCGAAGCAAAGGTTTAAGTTCTTGGCTGATGCTCGTCTTTACCAGCGCTGCCTTTTTCTTGCCTCAACCGTCAGTGACCACCGCCCAGACTCCCCCCGCACAGCTCCTTGCTCAGGCGCAGCAGAGCGACATTAACATACTGTACGTCAGCTCGTCAGGCGGCAGTGACCAGGCGGGTAACGGGAGCGATCGAGATCCGTTCAAAACCCTTACCTACGCCTTGAGCGTCGCCCCGCCCAATACAGCAATTTTACTAGCCCCCGGTATCTACAGCGCTCAAACTGGCGAGCAATTTCCGATCGTACTCAAGCCCAGGGTGACTGTTCAGGGAAATCCCAACAATCGCGGCCAAAATATTGCGATCAAAGGCGGAGGAGAGTTTCTCAGTCCGACTTCGGCTGGTCAAAATATCGCGATTTTAGGGGCAGACGGGGCCGGACTCAGGGGGGTGACGGTGACAAATACCAATTATCGGGGTTACGGTTTGTGGATCGAATCGAGTTCTCCGATCGTTGTCAACAATACTTTTTCCGGCAGCACTCACGACGGAATTTCAGTGGTAGGGACTTCCCAGCCGACAATCAGCCAGAATTTTTTCTCGAAAAATGGAGCTAATGGCATCACAATTTTTGGCAGTTCGAGACCAGAAGTTCGAGAGAATGTGTTTGAAAACACGGGATTTGGGGTGAATGTAGCTCAGAATGCTGCTCCTCTGTTGATTGGTAATCAGATTACTCGCAATCAGGATGGCGTGGTGGTGCAAGCTGAGGCTAGACCGGTGCTGCGTCACAATTATATCGAGAGGAACCAGCGGGATGGAATTGTGGCGATCGCCCAATCGCTCCCGGATTTAGGAACTGTGGCGGAACCGGGAGGGAATGTAATTCGCAACAACGGCCAGCACGATGTCAACAATGCAGCCAAAGGTCAAGTGATCTCGGCTTACGGGAATCAATTGTTGAGTAACCGCACGGTGGGCGGAGTTGATGTAGGGGGAACTTTTAGCCCCCCGCCATCCATTAGCCGCCATGCTGTACAGTTAGTTACCGATCGACCCCCCAGAAGCTCCGGCCCAGAAAGTTCTCTTCCTGCTTACACTCCAGGCCCCCTAACTCCTAGGACTCAAAGAGCACCGATTTCGCCAAGAGTCCAAAATCAACGGGCACCGCGCAACATTCAGTTGCGCCCTCTTCTGACTCCCAGGAATGTCAATGCTTCGCCTGCTGCGACAGGGGCGATCGAAATTCCCGTGCCGAATCCAGATGCTCGATCGGTTCCAGAAATTTCGGTGCCGCAGCCAGTCCCTCCCAATTTTGAGAGTTCAACTCCGGTTTCTGTCGAGGGTAGATTGCCGGTTCCGAGTCGCAACATTCCTCTGGGAAGGGGCGGCTACGTACCCACTGCTTTAGGGGGGAATTCTTTGTCCGACTCCGGGGAGAATGCGCCGTCACTCGATCGCGCCAGAGCTTTGGGTTTCCGGTATCGGGTTGTGGTAGATGCCGATAGTCAGGGCGCGAGAGCCAAGACGCAATCTCTGGTTCCCGATGCTTTTCGCAGTTTTAGTAATGGGCGATCGGTCATCCAAGTCGGTGCTTTTCTGGAACGCGAAAAAGCTGATGAATTAGCACAAATGCTCAGCCAAAACGGTTTGAATGTGCGAATTGAAGATATCAAATAGTTATTAGTTCTTGGGAATTGGGAATTGGGCATTGGAACTAACAACCAACCAATAACTAATAACTAATAACTCATAACCAATAACCGTTAACCCACAAATTTTGAGGGCCTAGCAACCGGATTGCAAGACCCTCAAAATTTTGTAATTTGAGTTGATTCAAGTTGATTTGAGCTAAGCTGACTTGAGCAATCTACGAGTAAAGGTGGACTTTTTGAGCAACTACTTTGTTCTGAGTTGACACTCCTCGGCCTGAAGGCACTCTTGATTCTTGGTTCAGTCAGTCGGCTTGCCCGTTGATGTTACCACCAACGAGTAGAGGTCGTTCTGTCCCCAAGCGTTAATTTCGGTGTGCCCCACCGTATTTAGATTGATTCCTGTTTGTTTTAATCCTTTTGCTAGAATATTCAGAGCTGCATTGTGGTCACGGTCTAATACCGCCCCACATCCGCAAATATGGGTTCTAGTTGATAGCGTTTTCTTAACTAGATTCCCACAACTTGAACAATCTTGGGAAGTGTACTGAGGAGCAACAGCAACTACTGTTTTACCGTACACTTTCCCCAAGTATTGCAACCATTGAGCAAACTGCGACCAAGCTGCATCACTAATTGATTTAGCAAGCTTATGGTTTTTCACCATATTCCGCACCTGAAGGTTTTCGTAGGCTACGAAATCGTTAGATTTCACTACGCACAACGCCATCTTAATGGCGTTGTCTTTGCGTTGCCTACTGACTTTTAGGTGTTTCCTTCCTAACTTATTGATTGCTTTTTTGCGATTACTAGAACCTTTCTTTTTCCGAGAAACTCGTTTCTGTAACCGCTTTAAAGCTTTTTCACTTTTACGGAGATGTCGAGGATTAGAAACTGTTTCTCCGGTGCTATCAGTGTAGAAATGGTTTAAACCCACATCCAACCCTACGGCTTTGCCAGTAGGAATTGTTTCCTCTGTCCGTTCCACGTTGATACAAAACTGAGCGTAGTAGCCATCGGCACGACGAACTATCCTGATTCGCTTAATTTCACCAGGTGCATAGAAGTGCAAATCTCGACTACCAAGTAGCCTAAATGTTCCAGCGGCAAAATCATCCGTGAAAGTTAAACATCTTTTGTCGGCAGAAAGCTTCCAACCTGAAGTCTTATATTCTACAGAACGGGTGTGTTTCTTAAACTGCGGGTAGCCCTTTTTTCCTGGCTTCTTAGTTTTACAATTTGAGAAAAAACGTTGGATAGCAAAAATGGCGCGTTCAGCAGAAGCTTGACGTGCCATCGAGTTAAGTTTTCCTGCCCATTCAAACTATGAGGCCATGATGGCGCATTGTTTGTATAGATCAACTAACTTAACTACTTGATTGTCGATCCAATATCTAAGAGTTTTGTTTCGGACAAATTGCGCTGTGCGGATCATTTCGTCGATAATCCGATATTGCTGCGATTTGCCTTTTAATTTAAACTCTAGTACAATCATGCTATTATTCTATCGTTTTTGCAGAGCATTGTATTCGCAAAGTGCATATATTTAAGAATTGTTTACACTTTATAGAAATTAAAGCCGTCCTAGAAGGACGGGGCTTTAGACCCAAATTTTTGGTAAGTATCAGCGGAGTCTATTCAGACTTCTGTGTTTGATTGCCCGATCGCACATTTCGATTAATCCAATAGTCTCTGACTATCTCACGAATCTCGATCGCCATGTCAACCTTGAGCGTGCCAACACCCTACACCATGCAACTGTTGCCTGAGAACCAGAGCCGACGAGGACAAACACTCTAATTCCCAATTGTTGGCTCCAAGTTTTTTGTGCTGCTTGGTTATGTCCTTCATGCTCTTAAAATAGCACAAACTTCCCGCACAACAACACTTTCTTTACCAAACTTGATACTTTTTGATATTTTGAAATACTTCCGCCAAAAACATAACAACCAGCTCCCCGACTGAGCCGAAGTTGTCGGGGAGCTAAGGCGCGATCGCTATGCATCTCCTTGGTGTCGTGACCGAAGTAACGTAGCCATCAAAGGCTAAGACTGGCTATTTCTCCACAGACTGTACTGGTTGTCCAGCGTTGTCAGTGTTTAGCGGATAGCCACAAAGCTTCCCAAGTTGCGGCCCCGACTATACCGTCGGCTGGTAATTGATATTGCCGCTGAGCCGCCTTGACAGCAGTTTGGGTTTCCCGGCCAAATACTCCATCCGCACTCGATCGCAAAAATCCCTTGGCCCGCAGTCGCTCTTGCAAATCCCTAACAGTTTCCCCGCGCATTCCTCTTTTCAAAACGGGAAAATTTGCAGGCGCCAATTGGGGGTTAATCTCAGAGTTGTCAACAGCAGTTGCAGGAGGGTTGACACTCGCGCTGCTTGACGCCGGAAACAGCCGATTCCAAGTATCTTGACCCACTATACCGTCAGGAGCCAGGCCGGCAGCTTCCTGAAATTTAGACACGGCCTTGGCGGTGCTTTGTGAAAAAATGCCGTCTACAGTGTCAGAGTACAATCCCAATAACTTAAGAGCAGCTTGGAGTTCGATCACTTCCGAGCCCCGACTGCCCAATTTGAGCGCTGGGCGAGCGATCGCACCGATTTGGACGATGGGGGTGTTGCTGTTGTCGGTATCAGAGGTAGGAAGCTTTGCAGCATTAGCAGTAGGGGCGATCGCACCAGCCAATAAACCGCACAAGCTCCAGCCCAGCAGCCGACTCGGAACCTTGCGGGCCCCCTTCCACCTTACTGTCTGGTTTCGGAGCATCAGAAATTTGACCTTTGCAAAACTGGTGCGATCGTACATCAAATCAGGGAAAATTTGGGAATTGGGAATTGGGAATTGGGAATTGGGAATTGGGAATTGGGAATTGGGAATTGGGAATTGGGCATTGGGAATTGGGCATTGGGCATTGGGCATTGGGCATTCCCAGCCCTTCCCTCTCATAAAAAAAAATTATCTCTCTGAAATAGCTGCAATTGGCAAAAAAACTGCTAGATTGCGCTAGATAAAACATTGAACCGAGTTCATCGGGTTTTCTTCAACACCATGTCCGAATCAATCAACGACATCAGAACCGCCAGCCAAATAGACATCGGCAACGTCAACATTGGCAACTTCCAAGTCGGTAGCATCGGCGGCACAAAATACAACGACCTCAACGCCAACGGCCGCCCCGATCCCGGAGAAGTCCCAATTCCCAACTGGCAAATCTACCTCGATATCAACAATAACGGCAGGGCGGACTTTAACGAACCTTCCACCCTCACCAACGGCAAAGGCAACTACATCTTTTTGACATACTCCCCGACCTAAAGGTGCGGGGATTTCTTGACGCTTCATAGCAACGCGCTCCGCAAGCGGTAGTCTTACCGTCGCTCCACGTCCGTTTAGAGTCTCCCAATGCCCTGTGGCGACTATCTGTATTCTAGCAAAAAGCCGTCCTAGAAGGACGGGGCTTGTATCCCAGTTTTTTGGTCAATATTCCCGCAGATACATATTTGGTGAGAGAAGTCCAGCAACCGGGTTTTCAGCAAACTACGCCCAACCCAGACCCGGTAAACGTTACTTCCAACGCCTCGATCGGCAATATTAACTTTGGTAATGTCTTTTTTGTCGGTAGCATCAGCGGACTCAAATACAACGACCTCAACGCCAACAGCATCCGAGATGCGACGGACCCGCCCCTCGCCAACTGGCAAATCTACATCGACCTCAACGCTAATGGCAGATTAGACGCGAAGGAACCCAATACTTTCACAAACCCGCAAGGGAATTATACTTTTGGGAATCTTTCCCCCGGCCGCTATTTGGTGAGGGAAGTTCAGCAACCGGGATGGGCACAGACTACGCCAAATCCAGGGCCGATCGACATTACCGGCAATACCAACGCTGTCGGCGTCAACTTCGGCAACAATTTGCCCATCGGTAGGATCAGCGGCTTCAAGTTCAACGACCTCAACGCTAACGGGATCGACGAACCCACAGAACCGAAAGTTGCCAACTGGCCGATTTACCTTGACCTCAACAACAATAACAGCCTAGACCCGATCGAACCTGCGACTTTAACCAACGCCCAAGGTAATTTCTCTTTCATCAACTTGGGTCAAGGCAGCTATTTGGTCAGGGAAGTGCCACAGCCCGGTTTTCGGCAAACAACACCAAATCCGACTCCCCTGACTGTCAGCAACGGTACAAATGCCACTAACATTAGCTTTGGCAACGTGTTGGTAACGGGCAACATCAGCGGTGTCAAGTTTAACGATTTTAACGCCAACGGCCTCCTCGATCCGGGGGAACCGCCGATCGCCAATACCCAAGTTTACATTGACCTGAATAACAACAGCAGTTTAGACCCAGGGGAAGCGAGTACCTTCAGCGACGTTCAAGGCAATTACAGCTTCCGCAACGTTCCGGTGGGGAGTTACGTGCTCAGGGAAGTAACGCCTCCTGGTTCCATTCAAACTACCCCGCCTGCTGTTGTGACTGTCTCGACGGGAAATCGGGCTAGCAGTATTGATTTGCTGACGGGTGATGCTGAGGGTAAGTCGGCTAAATCCTTAAGTAGGGACCCGCTGACCGATGCCAGTAACTACGGGGGTGAGGTGTCTGCAACCAGCAAATTTGAGGCAGATAGCTTGCTTTGGAGTGAGGGTCGTGGTAATGATCAAATTAATGATTTTTTGGTCGATCGACCTTTGACGAATTTAGCCAACATTCTTCTTAACTTTGGGCAACAAAATATCGGTTTGGAGACTAATGCAGAAAGCAGCGATTTTGTCAAGACAAATTTATTAATTAATTCGGCGATCGCTCTGTTCCCTAGCAGAACAAGTGTCGGAGACTTCGCCCTTGTTTAAGATGCAACGACACCGCCGGCAATGAATCCCAAACTGCGGGGATTGACCAGGGAAGAGCGGGCGATCGCGTGATACCCTATTGTTGTGAATCCCCCAGCACTCAAACCAGAGTTCCAGTAAGCCCAAAGCTGGCTTGATTTTTGATCGAAGAGGGGGGAACAAAATTCAGAGGCACTACCATCTCTGTTTTTAGGAACTATTAGACCATCCCTCCAGGTGCGATCGGCCTCGTGCCCTGGTCGAGAGTCACGGAGGTACAGTTAGTCTTAGGGTTTTTCATTTCTCAAAAAAGCAAGTGTCCAGCGGAAGAAGAACGAGGCGCGCAAGTCGAAGATATTGTGCTCAAAATACCACCGTTCTTCAAAACCTGATATACTTGCCTGCGATAAAGCTTAAGGCATTTTTGTGTCAGGTGGGACACAATACATTGAATGCAGACCTATGTAAAATCGAATAGCGGTTGTCAGCTATCAGCAAAAGCTCTCAGCAATTGACAAACCCATACAATAGTCTGTAATTTACGTGGATTTAGGTGTGAAGGAGAAAATCATGGCAGCAACAGATACTACTCAAGAACGCATTGCCCAGCAACTACAGCCAGTTCTAGTTGGGAATACTGGCCCGGCAATTCTAGGAATCAAGTTCAATGACCTGAACGGAGATGGCATCAGACAGGGAAATGAACCGGGTCTGGCGAATATCCCCATCCTCCTCGAATCAGCAACCAGCACCAACGGTGTATTTAATGCTGGTACTGGGGAAGTCTCAACCACTACGGACGTTAACGGCGCCTTCTCATTCATAAATCTTGTCCCTGGCAATTACGTACTCACGGAAACCGCAATACCTGCTGGTTTCCGTGCTAGTACCCCCAACCCCCTCGCTGTCAATGTCGCCAACAGAAATGTCAACGTTTTGTTTGGAAACACCGCAGTTATAGGTAGCCGGATTGTAGGATGCAAATACTTAGACATAGATGCCGACGGCTTTCGAGATGGGAATGAACCGGGCATTAAAAATGTCAGAATATATCTGGATTTAAATGGCAACGGCCAACGCGATGCAGCGGAACCCAACACCTTAACAGACAAAAATGGTGGATGGGCGTTTAATGTAACACCCGGAACCTACAAAGTTCGGGAAGAACGGATCAGGCCGCAAATTCCTGCCGATCCGAACAGAATAGAAACTAATGCTACGAACGCAGAACCCTTAGAAACACAAGATTTTCCCCAAAGCACTCCCCCAGGCAACATTCCCGTACTGGACGTGACGGTAGCCGCCGGTCAAACCTTTGCCTGCGCTCAAGTTGGCGATACTCCGCTCTATCAAATTGAAGTTAACAAATTTCAAGACATCGATCGCAGCGGCACGCGAAATGTTGTCGGTGGAGTCATAGAACCCCCCATTGCTCGAGTACCCTTCATTTTAGATTTGAACGGGAACGGTCGCTGGGATTCAGGGTCTGAGCCGATCGCCATCACTGATGCAAACGGAGTAGTTACCTTCAAGGATTTGCGGGCTGGCAATTATTCAGTGTTGGAAACTTTTCCAACTGTACTACCGGCAGAAGTAGGTGGCGGAGCCCCAGGCAACCTCAATGCCCCAGTAGCAACCACTCCCAACCCCACTCTGGTCTCGGCACCAGGGCCGCAGGCGCGATTCCAGGGTACGATCAGCAAAGAGCAACCGCTGTTAGTAGTAGACACAACCTATACACTGAAAGCAAACGACCCTAAATTCGTAGACACCAACCTCGACGGCGTTCAACAAACAGGTGAAAGATCTATTGCGGTGACAGGTGAGCGGCCGATTTTTGCAGCGCCAACTGCAACTTTACCAGCGCGCAACCCCCAACCATCACTTACCTTTTCTCCTGTTGGAGCTACTCAGGGTGTTGGCAGTAATGCTGGTGTGGGCAACACTCGACCGAACATCAATGTCTTCAAATACAATGACTCAAATGCAAACGGTCGCTTTGAACCAACTCAGGGTGAATTGCCAATTAGCGGTGTCACCGTCTTCCTCGATGCCAACAATAGTGGGACTCCCGACGCTGGAGAACAGCAAATCCAGACAAATAACCTGGGTAGAGCAGCTTTTACCAACTTGGCATCTGGCAACTATGTCGTCCGGGAAGTTGTACCCTCTGGTTTCTCGGCTTCCACTCCCGCTAGCGTCAATGTGACCCTCAACACTCAGGATGCCAACGTTACCTTTGCCAACACACCCAACAGCAACATCACCGGTTGCAAATTTGAAGACTTTAACCAGAACGGTTATCGAGATGGCAATGAACCAGCCATTCCTAATGTCACCATTTTTCTAGATACCAATAGCGATGGTCAGTTGCAAGCAACAGAACCCACTACTACTAGCGATCAGTTTGGTACCTTTAGATTCAACAATTTAGCCCCCGGCACTTACAAGATTCGAGAAGTAACACCTCCTGGTTATTTCCAAACGACTCAACCTGTGGATGTTGTTCTCGGTGCGAATCAAACATTTACTTGCGCTTTGGTGGGCAACTCTCGGTTCTATGACCTTAAAGTTCCTAAATTCCGAGACGACAACCGCAACGGTATACAAGACGGAAGCGAACCGCCCCTAGTTGGCATTCCGTTCACCTTGGATTTGAACAAAAACGGCCGCTACGATACTGCGACAGAACCGCTGGTGAGAACTGATGCTGCTGGTATTGCTCTGTTTCCTAATTTGTCCCCTGGCACCTACTCGGTTTTGGAAGTCTTCGATGCGAGCGTTCAGAATCCGTTCCCGATCCCAACTGGGCCGAACCCGGTTAGCTTTGACGTGCCTGGCCCTAACGCAGTCCCTACGCAGACAGGAGTTGTGTCGGCAAAAAGTATTTCTAGCGTCGATTTGCTGACTGGCGATACGGCTACGGCTACGGCTACGGCTACTGCTGATCCTCTGACTGACGGTGGCAGTTCACTCGATGCTACGGTTCAAGCCAGCAGCGTCGATAGCTTGATCGCACCTCAGAGTGCAGCTATGAGCTTTGTTGACCTTAACAAGTTTAAGGACTCGCTAAGTTCGCTGACTACAGTAACGACAACAGATAACTCTCTCGATAAATTACTGTTAGGTGCTCCTGCTACGACTCCGCTGTTTTAATGTTAACTTGGGTCTCTAGTTCGAGACTCAACAATTAGCAGTTAGGTTGTTTTTAAAGAAACCCACCCTCCACAACCATAGGTTATAGGGCGGGTTTATTTATCTCTTGAATTCCCCGAAATATTTTTCGTGAAACCCGCCCCTACAACTAATAGATACCGAGGGGAGTAGGGCGGGTTTTACCGACAATCTTTGAGGATAATTCACAAGTTAAATAAACCCGCCCCCCGCAACCATAGGTTATAGGGCGGGTTTATTTATCTTTTGAATTCCCCGAAATATTTTTCGTGAAACCCGCCCCTACAACTAATAGATACCGAGGGGAGTAGGGGCGGGTTTTACCGACAATCTTTGAGGATAATTCACAAGTTAAATAAACCCGCCCCCCGCATTCAGAGACTCGGAGGGCGGGTTTATTTATCTCTTGAATTCCCCGAAATATTTTTCGTGAAACCCGCCCCTACAACAAATATTTCTGCTTTGATTGACTTATTAATCCAAAAATGGTAAGAAATTAAGACTGTCTGCTGACTGATGATTTTTGTATCAACCAACGCCGATCGCCTATCTGTAAAGAGCTACTATAGTTGCAGCCGAAGTTAACTAGAGTTTAAGAAGAACTAGCTTGTCTCAACTCCCCATTGCTTTAGAGTTCCCAGCAAATGTCTGGAAGCTGAATAACGGGTTAACCGTCATTCACCAGCGCCTGAAGGCCACACCTGTGGTCGCACTAGACGTGTGGGTAAAGGCGGGCGCAACGCTGGAGCCGGATTCGTGGTCGGGAATGGCTCACTTTCTCGAACATATGATATTTAAAGGGACTGATGCGATCGCCCCCGGAGAATTTGACCAGGTAATCGAAAATCGCGGCGGTGTCGCTAATGCAGCTACAAGTCACGACTACGCCCATTTTTATGTCACGGCGGCGGCCGATTATTTAGCAGAAACTACTCAGCCATTAGCAGAATTGCTGCTGCGTGCTTCGATTCCCGATCGGGAATTCGATCGCGAACGAGCTGTGGTGCTAGAAGAAATCCGTCAAGCTCAAGACAATCCCGATTGGCTCGGTTTCCAAGCAATGATGGAAACAGTTTATCAGCGTCATCCCTACAGGCGATCGGTACTGGGCACAGAAGAGCTGCTGATGTCGCGAACACCTCACGAAATGCGCTGTTTCCATCGCTCTCATTATCAGCCAGAAAATATGACTGTGGTGATCGTTGGCCCAATTGAGGAAGAACAGGCTAGGGAAGTGACTGGTAAAGCTTTTGAGCTGTTTTCTGACCGGTGGGATTGTCCCAAGTTGGAGGCCCAAGCAGAAGCGCCTCTGGTGGGAATTCGCCGTCAGGTACTCCACCTCCCCAGATTGGAACAAGCGCGGCTGACGATGGCTTGGACGGGGCCGGGAGTTGAACAGTTGGAAAGTGCTTGCGGCTTGGATTTGCTGTCGGTGTTGCTCGCTGACGGGCGATCGTCTCGTTTAGTCCGGGAACTGCGGGAAGAACTACAATTGGTACAGGCGATCGAGAGCTCTTTCTCGCTACAACGGGAATCGAGTTTATTTACCATCAGTGCTGTTTTGGAAGCGGAGGATGTCGAACAGGTGGAATCTCTGATTTGCGATCGCATCTGGGAATTGCAGTCTGAGCCGGTTTCTGAGGTAGAATTGCGACGCTGTAAGCGCTTGCTGTGCAACGATTTTGCTTTCTCGATCGAAACACCAGGACAACTAGCAGGTCTTTATGGGTATTATAATACGATCGCCAATGCCGAATTAGCCCTCAGCTATCCAACCAAAATTCAGGCCTTCGATCCATCCAACCTCCAGCGTTTAGCTCAACAATATCTTTCTCCCCGACACTATGCCGCTGTGGTGCTAAAACCAATTTAGTCAGTAGTCGGTAGTCAGTAGTCATTAGTCATTGGTTATTAGTTATTGGTTATTTGCGGCGCCCTGAGCGTAGTCGAAGGGTTATTGGTTATTTGCTACCAATTCCCATTGGTGTCAACTTAACTTCAAATCAGGAGTCTCTCTTGTTTGTACCGAAGCTTCGATCCCCCCTAACCCCCCTTAATAAGGGGAGTAGGGGGTGGGACAAGAAAATTTCTCTTTCGTCCCCCTTATTAAGGGGATTTAAGGGGATCTAGACTTTGCATAAAAGCGACATTTATTATGGGTTTCAGTCTTAAGTTGACACTAACAACCAATTCCCCATTCCCCATTCCCCATTCCCCATTCCCAATTCCCCATTCCCCATTCCCCATTCCCCATTCCCAATTCCCAATTAAATAATTCACAATGAAAAATGAAATCCAGCGCACAGTTTTAGACAATGGTATTGTTGTTTTGGCAGCAGAAAACCCCGCAGCAGATATTATTGCAGCTAGGATATTCCTACGGGCTGGTAGCCGCTGGGTACAGCCAGAACAAGCTGGATTATGTCACTTGCTGTCGGCGGTAATCACTAAGGGAACCGATCGACTTTCTTCCCTAGAAATTGCCGAACGTGTAGAATCGGTGGGAGCGAGGTTGGGTACCGATTCAACTTCAGACTATTTTTTAGTGAGTTTGAAGACGGTTTCAGCCGACTTTACGGAGATGTTGGAGTTGGCGAGTCAATTGATGCGATCGCCCACTTTCCCGGAAGCAGAAGTAGAACTAGAACGCCGCATCGCCATATCAGCAATTCGTTCGCAACAAGAACAACCATTTTCGATCGCCTTTGAGCAATTGCGGCACGCGATGTACCAGGAACACCCCTACGCTTTCTCTCCCTTGGGCACGGAAGCTACCATGTCAAACCTGAGTAGAAGCGAGATCGAACAGTTTCACCAAACCTATTTCCGCCCGGATAATGTAGTTATTTCTGTAGCCGGGAGAATATCAACGGAAGATGCGATCGCCCTGGTCGATCGCATTTTTGGCGACTGGAAAGCCCCAGAAACACCGCTGCCCACTTTAAGTTTACCCCCCCTCACACCCCACCCCAAATCGACCGTAAAATCGCAAGAAACCCAGCAAGCAGTGATTATGTTGGGCTACCTTGCACCGGCAGTAAAAGATGCTGACTACGCAGCGCTGAAGTTGCTCAATACTTATTTGGGAAACGGTTTGTCGAGTCGATTGTTTGTGGAATTGCGGGAAAAGCGAGGCTTGGCTTACGATGTTTCCTCGCTCTATGCGACGCGCTTGGATGCGGCGCAGTTTGTGGTGTACATGGGTACTGCGCCAGAAAATACGGCGACTGCTTTTGAAGGATTGCGTACAGAGGTCGATCGACTTGCTAATATTCAACTTGACGAGGAGGAATTGCAAGCTTGCAAGAATAAAATGCTCGGTCAATATGCTTTAGGAAAACAGACTAATTCCCAAATTGCTCAAGTTGTAGGCTGGTACGAAACCTTGGGATTGGGAATTAAATTTGACGAACAGTTTCAAGCAGAAATTGCGGCAGTTACGGCTTCAGAAGCTAGGGAAGCTGCTCATAAATTCTTTATCGAACCCTATGTTTCTTTGGTGGGCCCGGAGGCGGCGATTACAGAGTTTGGGCTGGCGGCTGTTTGTTGAGGTTGTTTGTAGAAGAGGGGCGATCGCTTTACGGCACTTACAGCGGAAACCGCTGTTATGAGGTACACCCACTTATCGTTCAATCCTCCTAGGGACACGGCAATGCCCATTGGTGTCAACTTAACTTCTAACCCAGTCAGAGAATGCTGTTTGACTATTAAGGCCAGATCCCCCCTAGCCCCCCTTAAGAAGGGGGGGACAGGAGTCTTCTCAAAGTCACCCCCTACTCCCCTTCTTAAGGGGGATTTAGGGGGATCTAGACTCGGCTGTGAACGAGATTTCTCAAGGCTTTCAGGCTTAAGTTGACACCAATGGGCACCCGAAAAGTGTCCCTACCGTGTTTCATAACAGCGGGAACTGCTGTATCAACGAAGCAGACTATTTTTGCTGCCCTAATCTCGACTGAAAACAGACAACCTTAACAGATTTTTTACTGTTGACATAACGGTTGCGTTCAACGGCGGTACAAAGTTTTGAGTCATCCCCAAAGTATGGATTCCGTGCGTTACAACGCAGAGTTTTGTTGCTCTTTCTAGAAACGATTGAGATTAAGTTAGCCCTCAGTCTTAATCTCAAAGAACGTCGGCAAAGATTGATGACACAGGCAGAGTTGGCTGAGAAAATCAACTCCAGCCAACCTCCTATTGCAAAGGCTGAAAATGGCGAAGATTCGGTTTCCATTGAACTCTTAATACGCGCAATCTTGGCAACAGGTGCAACGCCTCAATATCTAGGGTAAATTATTGCTAACTCACCCACAATACTATAGCCTTATTTTCTTTGATAAAAATCCAAGTGCAGGTAATTGTTAGGCTGAGGTTAATTTGGATTTTCAGCACTCAGGAGTGGAGCATACATCATTAAAGCGGAATTCTCTGTAATAAATTCTTCCCTCAGTAGTTGATTTGTATTTGGGTCGCGTAGTTGCCGAATAAGTTGATTCTGACGCATATACCGCCCTGCGATCGGACCACTTATGAGATGATTCTTCTCCAAAATCTCGTAGCTACAGAGACTTTCAACATTAGAACGGATCTCTCCACACAAATGCTCATCCGTTAACCATAAACACAACTGGTAATTATGAGTTGTTTTATTCTCAATTTGCAGGTCAATATAGTTATAGGACAGCGTTGCTCCGCTACCAAAGGGAAGAGTACGATTCACATCAGGAAAAACATCGTAGCTATGTCTCCAACGTTCTTTGATGGATAGAGGAGAATGTAATGTCATCCAATAAATTAAGTTGGCTAATTGACATAATCCACCACCATAACCAGCTTTCACAGTGCCATTATCTAAAGTCATTCCCAACTCAAAGCCTCTTTGCTTTGTGGGATTGCCTACCAAATACCAAAAAGAAAAGACCTCTCCCGGTTTAATCACCAAACCATTGATCGGTGCGATCGCTAAACGTAAATTTGTGACTTTATTATATTGCAGCCACATTTCTACATTTTGTAACTGGCGCATGAGAATTGACTGATGGGTAAAAATTTGAACAGGCAAAGGTTCAGAAATAATCTGGGTAGCAAACTTTATATTAGAGAAATACCACTCAAATCGACGCTTGAAAATATAGAAATATCGTCCTAGGTATAATCTCAACTTACTACGTTTTACGGGTAACTGAAAGAGATGGTTTTGCATAGCGCTCCTAGAAGGTTTAAGTATCCTAACTGCCAAGAATAACGATATATAGCCTTTCTCAGAAAGATGAGGTACGACTGGGCATAGGGCATGGGGCATGGGGCATAGGGCATAGGGTTCCGTGGGCATACCTCACTTTTTTGAGAACCGCTATATCAATGTTACGGACATAATCTAGATAGGGCGTGAGGTTCTCTAGAGTCATGTTTAAAGTCGTCCAGGACTGTGAGTGACAAAGGTGCCACCACGAACGAAAAAACTCGATCGGACTTAAATTGAACGTTTTCGGTTCCCGATCGGTCTAAATTATATACAGACCCGATCGGTCTAACTTATATGTACTTAGTAAATCACCTTCAGATAAAAAAAGGACTGACTCCGTGGGTAAGCGGGCTGCTCGCCGCCGGACTGCTCGCCGGAGCAGGCTATATAGCTTATGACCAACTCACGGTCAAATCCAGCCGCGAAACCAAACGCAAGGAAAAAACCGTTGCTGTACAAAGAGTAAATCTGCCGATCGCCATTTCAGCAAACGGGACAATAGCACCCGAACGGAGCGTTAACCTCAGCCCCAAAACATCAGGAGTGCTCAAAAGTTTGCTCGTCAAGGAAGGAGACAGCGTTGAACAAGGGCAGATTCTCGCCTACATGGATGACTCCAACCTCCAAGGACAGTTGACCCAAAATCGCGGACAACTCGCCTCAGCCGAAGCAAACCTGCAAAAATTACTCAACGGTAATCGAGCCCAAGATATTGCAGCAGCAAAAGCACAAGTCGCCGAACAACAAGCAAATCTGGAAAAATTGCTCAACGGTAATCGCAGCCAGGATATTGCTGTCGCCGCTTCACAACTAGCAGAACAACAAGCAAATCTCCAAAAATTGCTCAACGGTAATCGCAGCCAGGATATTGCTGTCGCCGCTTCACAATTAGCAGAACAACAAGCAACTCTGGAAAAATTGCTCAACGGTAATCGCCCCGAAGATATCGCCCAAGCTCAAGCTAAACTCAGGGATGCTGAATACGCCAAAAAACAAGCAGAAGAAGACTTTCAGAGAAATCAGGAACTCTACACAGCCGGAGCCATTGCTCTCCAAATTGTGAATACTTCTCGCACCGCGCGCGATCGAGCTCAAACTCAAGTTAGGCAAGCTGAACAAGCTGTAGCTTTGTTACAAGCTGGTTCCCGCCCGGAAGATATCGCGAGCGCCACTTCCGCAGTCGAGCAAAAACAGCAAGCTTTGGCCCTGTTGCGATCGGGTGCTCGCCCGGAAGACATCGCCCAAGCCCAAGCAGCCGTAGCACAAAAACAGCAAGCTTTGGCTGGAGTGCGATCGGGTGCTCGCCCGGAAGACATCGCCCAAGCCCAAGCAGCAGTCGAGCAAAAACAGCAAGCTTTGGCGCTAATTCAAGCCGGTGCTCGCCCGGAAGACATCGCGATCGCCCGCGCCCAAGTTCTCGCAGCCAAAGGGAGCCTCCAAACCGTACAAGCGCTGATTAACGATACGAAGATTCGCGCTCCTTTCAGCGGTATTGTGACTCGGAAATATGCAGATCCGGGCGCTTTTGTCACTCCCACAACGGCAGGTAGTGCAGTTTCTTCAGCGACTTCTTCTTCGATTTTATCTTTAGCTTCCAAAAATCAGGTTGTGGCTAATGTCGCAGAAAGCAATATTGCCCAAATCCGGCTAGGCCAAAATGCGTCTATTCAAGCTGATGCTTATACGGGAAAGACTTTTACAGGTAAAGTTAGCCAAATTTCGCCTCAGTCGATCGTCCAGCAAAATGTTACCAGTTTCGAGGTAAAAACTTCTATTGTTGATGATGAAAAAAAAATGCTGCGATCGGGAATGAATGTGAATGTGGAGTTTAAAGCGGGTGAATTGAAAGATGTTTTGGTTGTACCCACTGCGGCAATTGTTCGTCAACAAAAAGAAACGGGGGTGTTTGTGGCGGTTGGAGAAGATGGGAAGCCTGTGTTTGTGCCCATTAAGACGGGGATGACAGTTGATGATAAGACAGAAGTGCGATCGGGCTTAAAGGGAAATGAAAAAGTTTTTATTAGTTTACCGCCAGGATTGCGGCAGAAATCTCAAAATCCATCGTCGGGTGGAATTCCGGGTTTGCAACCGGGGGGTGGAAGTCGCTTGCGTTAGTGGGAAGAATGAAGAAAAGCACCACAGGGATTTCGACATTTGTTTGTATCAGAATTATCGCTCTCTTTCTTCTCTCCCTCTGTGTTCTCTGCGCTCTCTGCGGTAAAAAAAAAATATTAATACTCGCCAATTAGCCATTACCTTTACCTAATGAAATTAAAGACTCCCCCAGTGATTAATAAAATCTCAAATGTTCAAATTGTATTCATGGCGACAGAGGCGCTGTGGAATAACAAATTGCGTACCAGTTTGACGATGCTGGGCGTAATTATTGGCATATCTTCTGTCATTACCATTACTTCGGTGGGACAGGGGGTACAAAAGTCTACAGAGGAACAGTTGAAGGCTTTGGGTACTGATGTGCTGTTGGTTTTATCTGGTGCTTCGCGATCGGGTGGTGTGAGTCAGGGTAGTGGTTCTGCTTCTACTGTGACTTGGGATGATGCTAGGGCGATCGGCAAACAAGCACCCGCTGTTAAGGCGATTTCGGCTTATTTGCAGCGAAGCGTGCAAGTTGTTTATGGCGGACAAAATTCATTTACTGCTATTTTGGGAACGGATTTAAATTATCCCGATGTGAAGAAAATTCAACCTCAAGAAGGACGGTTTTTTAATGAGGATGAATTGAATGCTGCTGAGCCAGTGGTTGTCCTTGGTTCTAAGGTGCGAGACGACCTTTTTGGAGTCGGCGCTAATGCCCTATCGGCTGATGTTCGTATTCAGGGAGGGCGCTACAAGGTCATTGGAGTGATGGAACCCAAGGGGTCTGTAGGGGGTACCGATCAGGACGATCGAGTGTATATTCCCCTCAAAAATATGTCGGCTCGGATTGTGGGTAGAAATTCTTTGGCTGGAATTGCAATCTCTGGTTTTTGGTTGCAAACTAGCGGCGAATCGGATTTGGCCGATGCTCAATTTCAAGTAGAAAATATCCTGCGTTTGCGCCACAATATTTATCCGCCGCAACCGGATGATTTTCGAGTGATTAATCAAGTTGATATTGTTAATACTTTTAGCAATGTGGTAGGTTTGTTTACAGTTATGGTGGGAGCGATCGCCGGAATTTCTCTGGTAGTTGGCGGCATTGGTATTGCTAATATTATGTTGGTGTCTGTTGTGGAGCGCACTAAGGAAATTGGGATTCGGAAAGCGGTAGGTGCTACTAATGCAGCTATTCTGATTCAATTTATGGCTGAATCGGTTTTGGTTTCGACGGTGGGGGGTACGGCGGGTATTGGTTTGGGAATTGCGATCGCCTTTGGAGCCTCGACAGCGTTCAAATTTCCGTTTGTGGTTTCTGTATGGTCTATCGCTGCGGGTTTTGGGCTATCCTTTACTGTAGGGTTATTGGCTGGGGTGCTTCCGGCGAGGAATGCGGCTCGCTTAGATCCGATCGCAGCTTTGCGAAATGATTGAAGTTATTGAATTTGGACCCGCTTAACCCCTCTTTCCCGCGCGATCGCGTCCTCCGCAGACTCGAACTGAGAAAATCTCTTGCTTTGGGTACCTGATACCAATTATGATAAATCCTGGACGCAATTAGAAATAATCTACTTTAGTTCCAATATAACCCGAAAAACTCTTTATCCAACAGGCAATTTCCATGTTAGAAGCATTGGTATTGGCAACAGTATTTTGCGGATTTTTTGGTATCATCTTGAAAAAAAACCTGATCATGAAAATCGTCTGCATGGATGTCATGAGTACAGGAGTAATCGCCTATTACGTGGTGGTAGCAGCGCGAGATGGCTGGCTGACACCAATTATTGCAAAAGGCAAAATTGTCCCCTACGCCGATCCGGTTCCCCAGGCGGTAATCTTAACGGCGATCGTGATCGGCTTTTCAATTCAAGCCTTAATGCTGGTAGGTGTGATGAAGCTGGCACGGGATAATCCGACATTGGAATGTAACGAAATCGAGATGAATAACACGCCTTAATACCAATTTTTTATGAGGTTGCATAGAATCCGATCCCCCATAAAGAGGGCGGGCACGGGGGCACCGCCCCTACAAGGGGGGGACAAGATTCTTCTCAAAGTCCCCCTACAACCAGGGGGATTTAGGGGGATCGAGATATGTGCAACGACCCATTAAATTGGTATTAATACTCCCCGCTCTTCCAGAGATGGGGTTTCCCAAACTACCGAAACTTATCTGATGAATATCCTGACGATCGCCTGGATTACATTTCCGTTTTTTATCGGGTTTATCATTTATTTGGTTCCCAAGCTTGACAAGTATCTCGCAATATTAGGAGCGTTCGTATCTGCTACTTTTGCAGCCGAGCTTTTTGTGATACCATCAGCGGTGACGCTGGAGTTACTAAATAATTTCAGTGTTACTTTGCTAGTCGATAGCTTGAGCGGCTATTTTATCTTAACCAATGCCCTAGTCACGGCAGCAGTTGTTATCTACTGTTGGCCCACAGATAAGAAGGCATTTTTTTACGCACAGATTCTGATGGTGCATGGCAGTCTGAATGCAGCTTTTGCTTCTACGGATTTTATCAGTTTATATGTCGGTTTAGAGGTGAGCGGCATTGCGGCGTTTCTGTTGATTGCCTATCCTCGCAGCGATCGATCGATTTGGGTAGCTTTACGCTATCTATTTATTAGCAACACGGCAATGTTGTTTTATCTAATCGGTGCCGTGCTGGTTTATAAGGCAAGTTATTCCTTTAGTTTTGCCGGATTGGCTAAAGCACCCCCAGAGGCGATCGCTCTGATTTTTATGGGACTTTTGGTGAAAGGAGGTGTGTTTGTATCGGGGTTGTGGCTGCCGCTAACTCACTCGGAATCAGAAACTCCGGTGTCGGCTTTGCTGTCGGGGATTGTCGTCAAAGCGGGCGTATATCCCCTTGTGCGCTGTGCCTTGATGGTGGACGAGGTGGCTCCTATCGTCCAGATTTTCGGAGTCGGGGCGGCGTTTATGGGCGTGTTCTATGCCATCTTTGAAAAGGATACTAAACGGATGCTGGCGTTTAGTACAATTTCGCAACTAGGCTGGATGCTTGCTGTACCCCAAGTGGCAGGGCTTTATGCTTTAGCGCACGGTTTGGTGAAATCGGCGCTGTTTCTAATTGCCGGTGCTTTACCGAGTCGCAATTTTCAGGATCTCAAACAAAAGCCGATCGATACCAAAATCTGGATAGCCTTAGTTATCGCTAGTTTATCAATCTCTGGATTTCCGTTTTTGGTTGGCTTTGGCGCGAAGATGTTGACGCTGAAAAATTTGCTACCTTGGCAAACGATCGCCATGAATGTGGCAGCAGTAGGAACTGCTATCCTATTTGCTAAATTCATCTTTCTACCTCGTGGCGGACAAACAGCAGCCAAACCCGGTTTTTGGCCTGCGGTGTTGCTGTTACTAGGTGGGCTGATTGCAGCGAATGCCTTTTATGTTGAGGCTTATACGCTGGAAAATATGCTAAAGGCGATCGGCACCATCGGTGTTGGTTGGTTAGCCTATTTCTTGATTTTTCAACGCACGGCAATCAAACTGCCGCGTATGCTTGAACAATTCGATCATTTGGTCGGTTTTATGAGCTTGATTTCGCTTCTACTATTCTGGATGGCTTTACCCAAATGATTGGACATCTGATATTAAGACTTACCATCTGGTTTCTACTGACTGCTGATTTTAGTTTGGCAAATATTGCGATCGGCATTGTCATCGCTTTGGTATTACCGCGCAGCTACTCACCCCCGGAACCCTTAAAGGAGTGGTTCGATGTCTTTCGTAAAATCTTGATGGCGATTCCGATCGCTTATATAGAAGCATTTGAACTGATCTTCCGTCCCCACAGACACGAAGATATAGTTATGGAAAAAGTGCCAAATCACCGATCGCCATTGTTGATATTCCTAGATGTGTTCTTGATTACTTTTACACCGAAAACAATTGTTGTGAAGTACCACGATGAGGGTTTTTACGAAGTACATCTGGTGCGTCGGACTTCCAGTAATTAGCTGATGTTTTTTGAGGATTTTTTTTACCGCAGAGGGCGCAGAGGGCGCAGAGGAAGAGAAGAGGGAAATTTCTAGTTTTTATGGGGCTAAGTTAGGAGGGTAGATAATTGCAGAACTTGAACAACTTGATTTTGATTTTGATGATTTTGGCTCTGCTCATACCGATGTATGAGGTATGGAAAGATGATGATATCTGGCAGACAATGTTGGCTTTTGCTAGTATTTCAACTAAGGCGGCAATCATTGCTCTGGTTATATCTGTCTGGCGCGATGATTGGATGATCGGTGTGGTAGCGGCGATTATCCTGAGTGTGGGTAATGCTGGATTGATGTTGTTGGCACAAATAATTAAACGTATTAGTGACGCATGATTGTAATAGATGTTTTGAGTTATACCTGCATTGGTATAGGAATTTTCTTCTGGTTTTGGGGTACTTCTTATCTCCTGGGGAAGCGATCGGTTTTATATAAACTGCACAGTCTTTCGGTAGCAGATACGCTGGGTTCGATGTTGATTGTTGTTGGATTGTTACTGAAAATACCCAGTAAATGGCCTCTGTTAATTCTTGCCCTCATTTGCTTAGCAATATGGAATACAATGCTGGGATATGTATTAGCCTATTGTTCCAATGCAGGGAGTAACTATGAACGATAACAGCTATATTTATGTCCTCGTTGCTCTGCTCCCGTTAGCTGCTGGTATGCTGGTGTTTCAGGTCAATCCATACCACGCATTGCTGCTGCGAGGTGTATTGGGGGCGATCGCCGCCTTGGTGTATACAATATTAGGCGCGGGGGATGTGGGCTTAACCGAAGCGTTGATGGGTACCCTACTGGCGATTACACTTTATGCAGTGACGGTGCGTTCATCCCTGGTGCTGCGTCTGGGTGTCATCGAAAACGCGATCGGAGATGATGCTGTCTCAGACGAGAAAAGTGCAGGTCATTTTAAGCAAGTAATAGATGACATTCGTGCAGTTTTTAAGAAACGCCATATGCGTCTGGAAGTGGTTCCCTATGCGACTGCACAAGCATTAGAGCGGGCGCTGATGGAAAAAGAAGTTCATGCTGTTTGTTCCCCACAAAACCAACAGGAATACAGCGGCGAAGTGCCACCTTATCACACTGCAATTAGAGTTCGGCGCGTCTATGATATCATGCAAACCGAACTTGCATCACCGGGGACAACCCTAACCTATGTGAATACACCAGACCTAGAGGAGAAGCATTGATGAAATGGGTTTACATTGTAGCTGGAATAGCGCTGTTTGTGAAAATGCTGCTTGTCGCTAATCCAACAGCAGACTTATCGCAGCCAAGTTCCATCGTCGAATTGGTTGTCCAAGATAGTGGAGTATCCAATGCGGTTTCCGGTATCATTTTGCGGAACCGGCTGTACGATACCATTTTTGAAGTTGTGGTATTTACGATCGCCATTTTGGGCGCAAGTTATCTACTGGCCAATGAAAAGCCGTCCTGCGCGATTTATCAATTTACCGATCGACCATCGATTATTTTGGCGCGATTGGGAGCGACGATTGCCGCGTTGGTGGGTGTAGAATTAGCAATTCGCGGGCATTTAAGTCCCGGCGGTGGTTTTGCAGCCGGTGTAGCGGGCGGAACCGCGATCGGACTCATCGCCATTACCTCATCACCCCAAGCGATGCAAGACATATACAAAAAGTGGCACGCGGCGACTTGGGAGAAGGTTTCCGTACTGGTTTTTATTGTACTCTCAGTAATCACTCTTTCTGGATATGAGTTGCCCCACGGAGAGTTAGGCACACTTTTAAGCGGCGGAATTCTCCCCTTACTCAATATCCTGGTTGCAGTCAAAGTCACCTTGGGTTCCTGGGCAGTAATGTTAGTATTTATCCGTTATCGCGGATTGTTGTGATCCATATATCAATATTCCGATCTCAAATTGACAGAGATCGGATTGAGTCATCCCTCTCTTATCTTACTCTGCGCCCTCTGCGCCCTCTGCGGTAAAAAAAATCCCAATTTACACTAAACAAGCTCCAAAAATCTGATTTGCAGTCAAGTTCAAATCGGGAAAAGTTTGCGATAAAATTCTGTCATTATCTCTAAACTTGAGAACTTGATATTCACCATCAACCAAATTACACACAGAAATTGTCGGTTGTTTAGGATTGCCAATAAAACTACGTCCGCCCAACGCAGCATAATCCACAATCCAATATTCAGCGATACCCATCTCCTCATAATCAGCATATTTCAAATAGTAATCATCGCGCCAATTGGTTGACACAACCTCGATCGCCAAAGGTATCGATGCACCCAAACTGAGGATAGACTGTTTTTTCCACAATGTTTCGTTTACCAGATTTGCACGATTCAGCACCAGCACATCAGGGAAATAACCAGAATCTTTTTCAGGAGGTCTAACTATCACTTGGCGGGGGATACCGTAGGGAAATCCCAGACGTTTAATCTCAAAAGGAATTTCGATGCCAAGAAAGCTGATAACTTCCTCGTGTTCGCCTACTGGTTGTGCCATCTCAACAATATTTCCATTATGCAATTCGTAGCGTACCGCCGAATTTTCAGGTAGCCACTCCACAAATTCCTCGAAGTTTACGAGTTTGGGTAAAGCTAGAGTCATAGGTTTTAAGAATTACCGATAATATAAATTATAACTCTATCCCTCTGCGGTTACAAATTCCCAATCTGCTAGCAGTGCTAGATTCAAACAATTTAAGACACTGGATTTGATTGGACGTTTTTCATCCCAAAATACGATCGCCGAATAAAACTTAATTGCAGCCGGTGAATTCAAAAGCTCAAAAGTTTGACGTGCAACTCCCTCGTCGTCAAAGCCGAGAAAGTAAACAGTATCATCGAAAATCACAGGTTTATCAGCTATTTCACCGATTAACCTAAACTCCAATTTTTTATAAAGCCCGCCGATCGCAATTTTCCAAGGTTTGAAGGTATAATCCCCAACTCCGAAAATAGCAAATCGAGGACTATTTTGATAAATTTTGCTTTTTCTATTATCTAGATATTGCCCACTTTTCTCCAGATATTTCCAGGTTTTGGGAGCTATATTTTTGATATTTTCGGTTGATTCCCCGATGAATTTTTGAGTAATTAGCATATAGCTATCGGTAGCATTAATTCGATTTTGAGCAACACCAGATCCTTTGAGCAGCGGAAACAGATAAGTTTCCTCAATATCAGCAACTTCTCCCAATTTATTTACAAAATCATTGTCAATTTTCCGAAACTCCATCACATTCGCACAGTCATGTTTTACACCCGATCGCCATTTTGTCCCTGAATCCACCGCATATAGATCGCTCACTTGACTAAAAGCATCTATATCCTTAACCAGCAGATTGTTGTGATATCCAATTCTGTGACAGTCTGAACTTTCTAAACTGCTAAATACATCACAGAAGTAGTTTTGCGAATCAGCATCAAATTTGCAGAATAACAGACAAGCATCAACATTTGCATCAAAATACTTTTTAGCATCTATTGTGTAAGTCGCACAGTCAGCAATATTGAGTTTTTGAGAGTGAAGGTAATTCAATAACTTTCTAGCAGTGGAATTCTTGCAAAGCATCGCCAGATCAGCATCGCGCTTTTGTAGCCATTGCACTACCTGAATCAGCATCCATTCTGAGATATCAAAATTACTCTTACCTGTGAGAGCATCTAAGCCGATGTGATTTTGAAAGTTGTTTTTTTTAGGTAAATTTTCGCTGCGAATAGTTCCTTGTTGTGAGTTTGTCACCCAAGGAAAATTGCCTAGTACAAGCAGTCTATCTGTGTATTGATTAACTAACGATTCCCAATCAAATTGAAAGAAATCTCCCTGGAAAATATCGCATCTCTCATCCTGAAATAATTGCTTATTTAGTCTGATTTCTGTTAAGTAATTTTGATTTATTTCAACCCCGATAATCTTGGCTGCGGATGGAAAAGAATGTGCAGCAGCTTGAATAAAATTACCGACACCGCACGTTGGCTCAATTATGGTGCCAGGATTGACATTAAGTTCTACTAATTTGCGGCACACCATCTCGGCTAATGCCGGCGGTGTCTGAAAATCGCCGTATTCTAGTTTTGTTTTGCGATCGTGGGAACTCATCAAGTTTGCATATAACTTTATTACTCCACCAGATTTACCCCTGCAAATTCACCTGCTCAACCACATCCAAAGGTAGTTCTAGCACCTCTGCAATTTGTTCATCGCTCAATCCAAACTGCCGTAATTTACCAACAGCTTCAATCCTAGCTTTATTCTTAACGCGCTGAAAGTCAGAAGTTTGATGCTGACTTTCGTTTTGGGTAGAAATGGGTTGATCTGAACTAACGTTTATGCAGCCAATTATATTACTATTAATACTTCTAATACTTTTACTTCTATCGCCAAAAGAAATAGTCAGATTACCTTGACGTTCTAGGACTGATTTAAGATTTTTTTTATCCACTGGTTCATCAAACACATCAGATAACATTTGCAAAAGCTCATAACCGACATCCTTAGCGTGACCCGCTGAACAACCGCAATTTTCTGCAATATCAGGATACTTTTGGCGCTTCAACGTTCCCTCGATAATTTCGCGCTGCAAGTCATTGAGATGTTGGCCTGTCTTGGCGTAGACAACTTTGTCCACAAATTGCAATACCTCGTGAACTTGCATCATTCGGGATGTGGGAGGACATTAGTTATTATAGCCGACTTAATCCGTCTTTTTCATTCTTTTTCCGCCTTTTACAAAAATTTACTAAAATCCGTCTTTTTCCGCTTTTCAATTGGTACAGCATGGGAAAAAATAAAATTTGAATAAATTTAATCTAGAATGCTGTAATATGTTTGCTGAAAAGCATAAATTTGAGTATGAGCATTTGCTTAAAAGGCTCGGTTCTATTGGGGCTGTGGGTGGATGGATCAGAGAATATGTCGATCTGCACGGTTTTATAATTTTACAGGGCTTAGAATACGAGTTTTATGATTTGAGTTCTGCAAAGCTCTTTTTTACAAAGCTTTCCTCTCATATTGGTACTTTAGTGCCTCATAATTTTGGTCAATCTGATTTTGTATGGGAAATCAAGCCTAAATCATCAAATTCTATAATTAAGACTTTTTCTGAACATAACAAAGCTGCTCCATTACACACAGATTCTCAATACAGGAATCTGCCTGAAAAATATATGGCATTACTTGTTTTTCGTCAAGCTGAGTGTGCAGGAGGAGAAACTATGTTACTGGATTTCAAACTTGTTTTAAATGAATTAAGACAAAGTGATTTTGGAAGACAAATGATCGAATTTGCTTGCCAAGATCAATTTCCGATTGCAGTACCAACTATATTTCAGACACAAGATAAAACGGAGTATATTTATTCAAGTTTGATTTCAAATATTCCCCTGATTCGATACAGATATGACACTTTGAAGACAGGATTAGAATTAATTAAGCGCAGCCATGTAAAATATATTGATGAAAAGCTTCAGGCTTTTAATGATTTGATTAACAGAAGTCGATATTGCTCTAGTTTGTTACTTAATAATGGAGAAGCCATTTTTGTAGATAACCACAGGATGCTACACGGTCGATCGCCATTTTTAGATAATAACAGATTACTTCTGAGAATTCGCATGAATTAGTTAAAGACAAATACTTTTATTTCCCGATAAAAACAGCTACCATAAAAAAATGGAAAAGTATATTGAACAATATTCCAAAGTTGGTCATGGAGCGTGGACAGCAAAAGCCTTCTATGATGAAGCAGTCACTTCTTTACTAAATCAACAGTTTGACAATCTTGAAGGCTTTCTGGAGATTTTCTATTTAATTTGCGGTGAATTTGGAGGTGAAGCAGCATCCCGCAAACTTCAAAAAGCAGCTAATCTCCTGCTAAAATACGGTCAGCAGCAAGAGATGTCTGAGCGTTGTCTCAAAATTGCAGCAAGCATTCGATTTCATCCACAGGTAGCTAGTTGTATCGACTTGAATAGTGTTGAAAGACAAATTAATTCTCATAATCTAATATCCTCTAGAATTGAAGAACTTTGTGAGTTTTTGGGTTGCTCTCAAAATAATCTAAATGACAATTTGAAAATGGAAGTTGAATCAGATACCATTCCCAGCGATTGGAGTTTACAAGTTTCTTCGTTGTACACGAGGGCGTATGATGAATGGTTTACGGAAATAGCTGATAGATACCTCAAAGACTACTTACCAAGTCGCGAAACTTTATATGCTTCTCCAAAACTGAGAGTTGCTGACTGGAGTTCAGAGGTATGGCGGTGCTGGCGCTTCCTAGATTGTCCCACCTTAGTCGATCCAGGAATTTTTAGACCATCGCAGTTCTTTGTATGGCATATCATTCACGATTCTGTGCATATTTGGCAAATGCAAGCTTACGATCAAAAGTGGTCTAACATATTGGCTCCAAACGAGTTTTTGTTTCTTGAAGCACAAGCAATGTCTGTGGAAATAATATTATTAAACCTCATGAAAGAATCTTATATAGAGATTCCTAAGTGGTATCCTTCATCTCAAAAATCAATTATTATTAGACTTTTAATTGGGTTGCTTGAAAGAGAGATCAGATTAGATTTAGATTTAAAAGTACATCTTCACGGACAAAGTTTTACAGCATGGCTTGAGGATATTTCAAGATTGACTAATTTATCACCAGAATATTTTCAAGGGCTTACTGCTGAGTTGCTTGGTATGCCTGGTTTTTGTGCAGCTTACACTGTAGTAACTGATAAATTTAAAAACTTATCTCAAGAACAACGAAAGATGTTGTTGCAAAATTTTCCTAACATCACTTATGAATCTATAGGAACTACTTACTTTCCTTAATCTTATTTGTACTTATCTGCGTTAATCTGCGTGTATCTGCGGTTTAAGAATCAAAATTAGCCAAAAAACAGAGGGCGAGTTCAACATAAAACTTGACTGCAAAAGTCTAATTTTATGCTCTAAACCCGCCCTCGCAAAACTCCCTTAATAAGCGTCTTGCAACTCGTAGAAATCCGGGGAAATGTAATCTTTCCGCAACGGCCAGCCTACCCAATCTTCGTTCATCAAAATCCGTTTCAGATTCGGATGTCCTTCGTAGACTATGCCGTACATATCGTAGGATTCCCGCTCTTGAAAATCCGCAGCCTTCCAAATCCAGTAGACTGATGGCACTCTGGGATCTTCCCGTGGAATGAATACTTTGACGCGGACTTCTTCGGGGTGCGAAGCATTATCTGTCAATTTAGCCAAGTGGTAGACGCTGACTAAATCTTGTCCAGGGCCTTGGTCGTAGGCGCACTGGCACTGCATATAATTGAACCCGTAGGCGTACAGTGCTGTTGACATGGGAATTAAGAAGTCGCGATCGACCTTTAAAATCTCCACACCCAAATTATCGGCCGCTAAAGCTTCGTGTTCAAAGCCATTCTGAGTCAACCACTGGGAAACTTTACCAGTTTCAACGATCGCAGATTCTTGCTCAGCCACGGTTTACCTCCTGTGTTTGTGATGCAAGCAGGGCTGGTGGTACTGGCATTCCCATAGCTTCCGTCAATTCCTTTGGTGGCGCCATCCGGCCGGGAATTGACAAATATTTGCCATCCAAAATGTCGTCTACTACTTTCATTTTGTGGGGTCTGGTGTAGTAGCGGTGGGTTGGGAGCAAGTTGCCACGTTCTTGCATCGAATCGTTGGCGATTTTTTTCCGCAGTTTGATGATTGCGTCAATAATCGCTTCTGGACGCGGGGGACAACCTGGTATGTACAGGTCTACGGGGATCAGTTTGTCAACGCCTCTGACTGCTGTGGGGGAGTCTACGCTGAACATTCCACCGGTGATCGTGCAAGCGCCCATCGCGATCACGTATTTGGGTTCGGGCATTTGTTCGTACAGCCGCACCAAGATGGGGGCGTACTTCATGGTGATGGTGCCGGCGGTGATGAGCAAGTCGGCTTGTCGTGGGCTCGATCGCGGTACTAAGCCAAAGCGATCGAAGTCAAAGCGCGATCCGATCAAAGCTGCAAATTCGATGAAGCAGCAAGCGGTACCGTAAAGCAGCGGCCACAGGCTCGAAAGTCTCGCCCAATTGTAGAGGTCATCAACCGTAGTTAGGATGACATTCTCTGATAATTCGGTGGTGACTTCAGGGCGAATAGCGGGGTTGACAATTAGAGGTTTTTGTGATGTATCAGAACTTAAGACCATTCCAAGGCTCCTTTGCGCCATGCATAGACAAGAGCAATAACGAGGATCGTGATAAAAAACAAGGCTTCGATAAAAGCCAACAGTCCTAGCTGGTTGAAAGCAACCGCCCAAGGATAGAGGAAGACGGTCTCTACGTCAAAGATGACGAAGACCAGGGCGAACATATAATATCGGATGTTGAATTGAATCCAGGCTCCGCCGATCGGCTCGACGCCGGATTCGTAGGTAGTGCGTCGGTCGTAGGGACGACTTTTGGGGCGCAGTACCTTAGCCGCCGTGAGGGCGAGGATAGGGACTAGGCTGGAAATTAGCAGGAAGCCTAAGAAATACTCGTAGCCGCTGAGTGCAAACACGGTGAATAATTACTGCCTAGGTGAAAGGGTTTGTAACTCGATCTTTACATTATATAGATTGTGTGTAACTGAAATTACGAGTTGGTTGAGATTAATCGTCCATCTTCTGCAATAATTTTTAATGTATATTCTAATATTGTAACTGCCTGTGGAAGGCGGGCGGCTGCCTGTGGACGCTAAGTAAGACCATCATCGACGCTTTGTGTCGAACACCCTTGTGGTGTCCCTAACGTGGCATCGGCGGTTGAGACGGGAAACCTCGAAGACGAATAAGACCGTCCTAATCACAGTTTTAGTTGGAAGCCCCAACTATAACGAAGTTTAGTTGAGGTTGATTAAGAGTAAGACTTTTTCTGACATTTGCTAACAATCACTTACATTTGCCTTCGGGTCTTCATGTCATATAGAATGAATTTAGCCACTCAGATGTAGGTGAAAAACCTTGGTAGTACGCAACCGCTATATAAATAAGTTGCCTCTACATTATCAAAGCAAATAATCAGATTGGCTAATAGCTGTAAGCGATAACCAAGCTGAAGGCAAGAATATAAGTGCTGGTAGAAAATTCTACGGGCATCGGTTGATACGCCTTGGTTGAGATCTGATCTCAACTTATGTATTTGTTAGCAAATGTTAGCAAAAAAGTATCGGTACTTCACGATTAGCTAGCCTATTCTTTTCGATCTATGAGCGATCCAGCCACTGAGACGAAAACCCTCGATCGGTACGAGTGCCGAGCCTGCGGCTACGTCTACAATCCTAAAAAGGGCGATCCTAAAAATGCCATTGCCCCGGGCACTGCTTTTACAGATGTGGCCCAAACTTGGGTGTGTCCCGTTTGCGGGGCGCGCAAGTCGATGTTTCAAAATCTCGGTCAGATGGAAGGGGCGTCTGGATTTAAGGAAAATCAGCGCTACGGTGTCGGCGTCAATGGCATGACCGAAGGTCAGAAAAGTTTACTGATTTTTGGCGGCTTGGTCGTTGGTTTCTTGTTTTTACTTAGTATGTATGGTTTGCAGTAAGACGATTGTGAGAGTTTGGCAACGAATTGTAATTTTATTGAGTGCGGCACTCATCTGTGCCAGTTGCAGCACCATTGGTTCTGTGAGTTACAACCCTTGGCAGGTAATTTCCTTGCCGACGGAAGCTAATTTGCAGGATATTGCCTTTGCGGGCAATGCTCAGCACGGCTGGGTGGTGGGTTCTGAGGCGACTTTGTTTGAAACTGTGGACGGCGGTTCTAACTGGAAACCGATCGCCCTGGATATTGACGAGCCGAGGTCGCGTTTTTCGTCGGTGAGTTTTTCGGGTTCCGAAGGCTGGATTGTCGGCCAGCCTTCAGTTTTGCTCCACACAGACGATGAGGGCAAATCTTGGACTCGGATTGCTTTGAGCTCTCAGTTACCAGGCTCTCCGAGTACGATCGCAGCGGATGGCCCGAACTCGGCAGAAATGACGACGGATGTGGGAGCGATTTACCGGACTTCTGACGGCGGCAAGAATTGGAAAGCTGTCGTTCAGGATTCTTTTGGAGTCGTTCGCAATATCAACCGTTCTGAAGATGGGCAGTATGTTGCGGTTTCCTCGAAGGGAAATTTCTATTCTGTGTGGAAACCGGGACAGGATGCTTGGGAACCTCACAACCGCAACAGTTCTCGTCGCCTCCAAAATATGGGCTTTACCAAGGACGGGCGTTTGTGGATGATCGCCCGCGGCGGTCAGATTCAGTTTAGCGATCCGTCAGAAGCCGAAGGTTGGGGAAAACCGTTTTTTCCCGATCGCAAGGCGAGTTGGGGTTTGCTAGACATGGCTTACCGGACTGATAATGAAGTTTGGGTGGCTGGTGGCGGCGGAAATTTGCTGTGCAGTTTGGATGGCGGGAAAACTTGGCAAAAAGACCGCGAAGTAGAAGATGTTCCCGCGAACTTTTACAGGATTGTCTTTATGGGCCCAGCTCGCGGATTTATTATCGGCGCCAACGGTACTCTACTTAAATATCAAGGTTCAGCGCAAGCTGCTTGATAGTAGAATGGTTTTATAAAGAATACCCTGAAAACCCTGTGACTTTAGTCCAGGGATGAAAGGGCTTTGCAGGATTTATCCTGCCAGCCCTCTTTATGCAAGACACAAACCACATTCTGTTACCAGAAAAATGTGGGATGGATACACAGACGCAGGTCTGGGAAGCAAATGCCTACCACAAGTAGCCATAGACTCAGCAATGGGCGAGTGGGTAGTGGGTTATTGACAAACCCTTTAAGCATCAAGATTTGGGTGGATTCATCCCCCAAAGTTTGTCCTTAAGAATCCCCGTGTCTTTAGACCGGGGAGTGTCAAAGATTGTCTGTCAATTTGTTGTTGAAAGGAGAATTCTAAATGGCTGGCGGTTCAACTGGAGAACGTCCGTTTGGGGACATTGTTACAAGTATCCGTTATTGGGTAATTCACAGCATCACTATTCCGGCTTTGTTTATCGCTGGATGGCTGTTTGTACAGACTGGTTTGGCTTACGATGCCTTCGGCACTCCTCGCCCTAACCAGTATTTCACTCCGCAGCGGGAAGAAGTGCCGATTATCTCGGATCGCTTTGAAGCTAAGAAACAAGTAGATCAGTTCATCGGCAAGTAATTTAACAAGGAGTTTGAAAAAATGACGGGCAGAACCCCAAACGAGCCAATTTCGTATCCGATTTTTACGGTGCGTTGGTTGGCCGTTCATACTTTAGGTGTCCCAACTATTTTCTTTTTGGGCGCGATCGCAGCAATGCAATTTATTCAACGATAGGAGTTTACAATGCCTGAGCGCCTTCCTAATCCCAATGAGCAGCCTGTTGAGTTAAACCGGACTTCTTTGTATTTGGGTTTGTTGCTGATTTTTGTTTTGGGTATTTTGTTTTCCAGTTATTTCTTTAACTAACTGGTGTTTGAGTTTGCTTTCAATAGTTCGATCAAATTTATTTAGCTGTGAATTAGTGAGGTGATGGCTATGTCTAGTGGTGGCAGAATTCCTTTGTGGATAGTGGGTACTGTGGCTGGCCTCGGTGCTCTGGGTATCTTGTCTCTTTTCTTTTACGGTGCTTATGCCGGTTTAGGTTCTTCTATGTAAGGAGAATTGGGCGTATTTTATGCCTCTAACCCCCCTGTTTCAAGGGGTTGAATTTTAGCAATTTTGCTGTTAGATACCCGCAGGCTTAAAGTGCTGCGGGTATCTAACAGCGCTCTTGTCCGATCGCTTTTGAAATTAGCCAAAAGTTGTGAGTAGAGTCAGGAACCCCGCCCTTAAGGGACGGGGCTTGCAAGAGTAATCAAACAAGCCATTCTGACCAGCTATCGTCTTAGCTGACTACGTTATTTGAGTCAAGACACCCGCTTGATGCGACGCTAGTCCCTTGCTCTGTCGCTGCTGGTTAAACAGTTCTAAGGTCACGCTTTACAGTGCTTTGGGCCCAACAAGCTCTTATAACAAAGGCGCGCGCGAACATTACCCGAAAGGGACGGTCGCAACCAGATCTCCAAAGGAGGGGCAACCATACCCCTGGGCCTCGCAAGAGGTAGGCAATTAATTTATCGAATCAAACAAAGGCGATGCATTGAGCGAAGCCGAAGTGACGGGGTTTCAACCCTGCGCTTCGCTCCGCCCAATTTTCTGATGAATTTTCAGAATATTCACAGGACGCTAAAGCATCCCGTGTCGCTTTTCCTCCCAGGGCTAAAGCCGCTGGGTTTCCAAGCTTCCGCGAGGTATTTATGACCCCACCGCAGCCGCCCCGCAAACCTCAAACCGTCTTGGGTGCTATTACCCAAGCAGTCCAGACTATTGCTAAGGTTAATTTTAACCAGCTAGTGCTGAAACCGAATGCTAAAGTACCCGAACTGCGGGTGCAAGATGCTGGTGCTGCCACCGCTGAGGTTTATCCGCTATTGGGCGATCGATATTTGTTAGGTCGATCGTCCAAATCTTCTGATATTGTGGTTCGCAATCCTGTTGTCAGCCACGTACATTTATCCCTGTCGCGGGATAGTCGGCGACGAACTCCTTTTGTACTCAAAGATGAAGATTCTACTAACGGCATTTACCAAGGAAAAAGGCGAGTAAAAAGTATCTCCCTGCGTCACGGCGACGTGTTTACATTAGGCCCGCCGGAACTCGCAGCCGCTGTCAGAATTCAGTACGTTGATCCGCCCCCTTTGTATTCGGAAGTTTTGCGTTACAGCTTTTACGGTGTCAGCGGAATCACTGCTTTAATCGCGATGTTGATAGGCGTTGAATGCACAAAGTTTCAAGTGCGTCCTCTGCCGAGAAGTGTGAACGGGCCGGTGATTGTTTACGCTCGCGACGGTCAAACTCCCCTGCGTCCTCCTCAGAATAACGCTCATTTGGAATTAAAGCAATTGACAGATTTTTCGCCTTATTTGGCCAAGGCGATAATTGCTTCGGAAGACAGCCGCTACAACTGGCATTTAGGGGTAGATCCGATCGGCGTTTTGCGAGCACTTTTAACTAATGTTCGCGGTGGCGGAATTCGCGAAGGCGGTAGCACTCTGACCCAGCAGTTGGCGAGGAGTTTGTTTCGAGATTATGTCGGAACTCAAGACTCGGCGGGACGCAAGTTACGGGAAGCTGTAGTTGCTTTTAAACTGGAGAGTTATTACAGTAAAGATGAGCTGTTGCTGACTTATTTGAATCGGGTGTTTTTGGGAATTGACCTTTACGGTTTTGAGGATGCGGCTCGGTTTTATTTTGGCAAGTCGGCGAAGGATTTAACTTTGTCGGAGTCGGCGACTTTGGCGGGAATTTTGCCGGCTCCAAACAGTTTTAATCCGATTCAAAATTATCAGTTGGCGGTGCAGTATCGCGATCGGGTAATCGAACGAATGCGGGCTATGGGGACGATTTCTCAGGAAGAAGCCGATCGCGCGAGGCGATCGCGAATTGAAATTAATCCGAAAGCTCGCGAATTTCTGCAAAGTACGATCGCTCCCTATTTCTACAGTTATGTATTTGATGAATTAGAGTTATTGCTGGGGGAGCCGTTAGCCAGAGAAGGCAATTTTATCGTAGAAACTGGCTTAAATCCCAGCCTGCAAAAAGTAGCAGAAAGTTCCCTCAGAAATACTGTTGAAAATGCGGGAGCAAGTGCTGGCTTTTCTCAAGGAGCAGTGGTAACTCTCAATACTGCAACCGGCGAAGTCTTAGCTTTAGTTGGCGGCGTAGATTATTTGCAAAGTCAGTTTAATCGGGCGACGCAAGCTTTGAGACAGCCCGGTTCTACCTTTAAAATTTTCACTTATACAGCAGCCCTGGAACGGGGAATCTCAGCGGGCAAAACTTATTCTTGCGCGCCGCTTTCTTGGGGCGGACAAAGTTACAGCGGCTGCGAAAGAACTAGCGGTAGTGCAGATATGTATCGGGGTTTAGCACAGTCAGAAAATGCAATTGCTTTGAGGGTAGCACAGGATGTCGGTTTAGACAATGTAGTGGGAATGGCTAGGCGTTTGGGGATTACTTCTCCCTTGCGTTCTGCCCCTGGTTTAGTATTAGGTGAAAGTGAAGTTAATGTGTTGCAATTAACGGGGGCTTTCGGGGTTTTGGCCAATCGGGGTTTGGGAAATCGTCCCCACGTAATTAAGCGAATTATTGACAGCAGCGATTGCAAAGATCGGAATAGTTTTCAGACTTGCCGCGTGATTTATGACTATCAGAAAGATGGGGTAGCCAATCGACAGTTAGTTTCTGAAGCCGTAGCTGATACGATGACAGATATGCTGCAAGGTGTGGTGCGGGGAGGTACGGGTAGCAGTGCTGCTTTGGGGTTGGGAGAAGCTGGGAAAACTGGCACGACTAATGATAATAAAGATTTGTGGTTTGTGGGTTATATTCCGAGTCAGCAACTTGTGACTGGGGTTTGGTTGGGAAATGATGATAATTCTGCGACAGGGGGAGGTAGTGCTAATGCTGCTCAGTTGTGGGGGGATTATATGCGGCAAGTGGCGCGTTAAGTCATTAGTCATTAGTCATTGGTCATTAGTCATTGGTCATTAGTCATTGGTCATTGGTCATTGGTCATTAGTCATTGGTCATTAGTCATTAGTCATTAGTCATTGGTCATTGGTCATTGGTCATTGGTCATTTGTTACTTGTTGGTGGTTATTTGTTATGTGTTGATGACAATAACCAAATAACAAATAACCAATGACTAATGACTGCGGATGCAATACAGCGAAAACCGCTGTTATGAGGTACACCCACTTATCGTTCAATCCTCCTAGGGACACTCCAAGAGCCCATAGGTGTCAACTTAAGCCTGAAAGCCTTGATAAATCTCGTTTTTACCTGAGTCCAGATCCCCCTAAATCCCCCTTAAGAAGGGGGACTTTGAGAAGACTCTTGTCCCCCCCTTCTTAAGGGGGGCTAGGGGGGATCTAGGCTTAATAGTCAAACAGCAGTCTCTGACTGGGTTTGACGTTAAGTTGACACCAATGGGCTCCTGGAGTGTCCCTACCGTGTTTCATAACAGCGGGAACTGCTGTATCTAAATTTATTCTAAAGTTTGTTGACACTCCCCGGTCTAAAGACACGGGGATTCTTAAGGACAAACTTTGGGGGATGAATCCGCCCAAAGTTTAATTCTCAAAGGGTTAGTCAGAAACCCCCTACCCACTCGCTCAATAATTGAGTCTATGGCTACTTTTGACTTTCTAATGATATTAGCTGCACCGTTAACATCTGCATTGATTAACAACCCAGCGCTAGAACGGTACAATCCTCTTTTGATTCTTTTACCCGATGGTTGCCAATTGTCAGGTTTTTCACCGACTTTTACTGGCAAAATGTCTCGGTCTAAAAAACTTGATTTTGATGTGTAAGATTCGTCTTGCTCTACAAATCGCCAGCCCCTTAAATCGCACTCTTGTTGGAGTCTATCTTTGACTTTAGCTGTGGGTATTTGGACAAAGTTCTGATTAGTCACTCCCCTCATATTGACTTCTTGCTTCTGTCCTTTATTCCAACCAAAGACTAAGACATTTATTTGGTTATTTTCGCAATAATCTATAATACTTCTAACTGCTTTGTTGACAGCATCTCTCATCCTTCTAGTGCGAGTTTCTGACAACTGTTGTAATCTTTTTGACGAGAAACCTTTGGGTAATTTATGTATTGCGTGTTCTGATTGAATTCTCGCTTTTTCTTTGTTAAACCATTGGTTCCAAGACTTGAGTCTAAGTCCATCAATGATGAAAGGTTTACCATTGCTAGAGACACAAGTTAACCAGTTATTGATGCCGTGATCGATGCCCAGAACCCCTGTTACTTCCAAGCTGCAACTAGGGGCTTGTTCAGTGAGGGATTCGTGGACATATTCGACCCATACCGCACCATTTCTAGGGATTAACCTGAGTTCTTTGATCTGGCAATTCTTGATCCGTTCAGGTAGCGGCACCCAAATCGCATCTTTCCCAAAGTATTCTTTTCCTTTTTTCCCCAGGGGTAATCTGATTTTATTTCCAATTACCTTTAAGGCTTGACCGGGATAGGAAACGGGGTACATTCCCCCTTTGGTTCTGTACCTTGGTAGTCTCGGTTTTTGATTAATTGCTCCTTTGTTTGCCAACTTCTCTAAGGCTCGGAAAGAAGTAAAAGATTCTGCGACAGATTTAAGAGATTGTTGGGCAACTTGAGAGTATAGCAACCCGTAATTTTCGTTGGTCTTGGCTATTTTATATAAATCTGGATATTTAACTACGCTTTGGTTCTTAAAGTATTGTTGCCGACTTTCGTAAGTTCCGACATTAAACAGATTATTTGACCATCTTAGTAGTTGTTCGACAATGGTTTTGTCGAGTCCTTTTAAATGCCAAACATCTTTTTGTACTGCGTACATTTAACTTACTGGCTATTGTGACACTAGGTTTAGTATATATCGTGAATTAACAAGTTAATTAATCCTAAACAAATCTTTACCTTGGTCTCAATTGCTAGAAGAATTTGTCCGGGGACGGTTAAACATTATGTTATATTGAAACTTACGAACAGGCAGGATAAATCCTGCCACGCCCTTTCATCCCTGGACTAAAGTCACAGGGTTTTCAGGGTATTTCTTATAAACAGGGCGGCATCCAGACAATAAACCGTGCAAATTGACGACATTACCGATGACTGCGATCGCCGGTGCTGCAAATCCAGTCGCCTCAACTTGCTCTACAATTGTAGCTAAAGTTCCGATCAATTCTTCCTGTTCTGGCCGCGTTCCCCAACGCACTAAAGCTATGGGCGTTTCAGCACTCAATCCTGCTGCTGTCAACTGGCCGATGATGTATGGTAAATTGTGAATCCCCATGTATATTACAATGGTTTCGGAGCCGTGGGCGATCGCCTGCCAATTTACCTCTGGTCGATATTTTCCTGCTGATTCGTGACCGGTAACAAAGGTAACAGAAGAACTGTACGATCGATGTGTTAAAGGAATTCCCGCATAAGCAGGGGCTGCAATCCCAGAAGTGACACCGGGAACTACTTCTACAGAGACTCCAGCTTTGACCAAATCTTCCATTTCTTCGCCACCACGGCCGAAGATAAACGGATCGCCGCCTTTGAGACGGACAACTATTGCATTGTCTTGAGCTTTTTCGATCAATAACTGAGTTGTTTCGTCTTGGATTAGCGAATGCTTGCCGCGACGTTTTCCGGCATCAATTCGTTCTGCTTGGGGGTTGATTGACTCCAAAATTTGAGGGCTAACTAAAGCGTCGTAAATTACCACATCGGCACACTCTAACAGAGTTTTTCCCTTCAGTGTCATCAAACCAGGATCTCCAGGCCCCGCACCTACCAAGTAGACTTTACCAACCGACATTTTTACCTCTTTTTTTAGTTGTGCCTCTTGTGTGTCTTTGCGGTTCATTTTTGAATTAACTCCCCAATTAAGTCTGCTAATTCTACAGTTGCGCCTAGAGGATTTGCTAGATGAATTTCTGCTGTGGGAAATTGCTGCTTTAACTGTGCGACTGTTTTGGCGATCGCATCTGTAATTCCTCCATTAAATAAGAAGTATGGCACTATTCCTATTTGCTGCTGTCCATCACGAACTAAATTGTCAATTTGTTCTTCCAAACTCGGCTTGACCGACCAATAAGCTGTTACAGCGCCAACTTTACTAGCTATTTCTTCAACTGTCGAGTTTCCTCCCGGACGGCGGCTGCCGTGAGATAGTAAAATCCACTTTGGTGAGCGCAAATTGGGGAGAAAAGCCACCTCTTGCATCTGAGTTTTCACCAAGTTGGTTAAGCCTGCTTCTTGGGTTCCCAAATGCGGCTGCAAGTTAATTGTTAGCTTGTCAGAAAAAGTTTTCCTGGCAATTTCTAGCTGTGCGGGTATGTCTTCGGCGACGTGAACTCCCGGCAATAAAAATATGGGCAAGATTTGGACTTCTGTCAATCCGAGGGAGAGGGTATGTTCGCCAAAATGGCAAATTTGTTCGTGCAGTGGCGCGAGGCCCAACTCTAAGGTGGCGGTTCCGACTGCGGGCACAGAGGAAGTGGCAGAATTGCTCAAAATTGGTGAATTTTGAGACAGCAGTTTAGCTAGGTTTTCCAGGGCTAGTTGGGGTCGGGGGTCGCGACTGCCGTGAGAGACTAATAAATAGGTCGATCGCAATTTCAATATTTCAAGAGGGATGTGATGTTAATGGTCGATCAGAATTTTCAATAATTATAGCATCTTGGAGTTTCCCTGAATATTGCCGCACTCGGTTAATTTGGCTGACATGACATCAAGGTGTCGCTGTCAGGGAGAGAGACTGACAGATCGCAGCCCAAGTTTCTCGATCGGCTTCTTGCGACTTTTTACTTGACAAATAATCCCGCAGTTTGGTATAATTAACACCCGGACATTCAATCAAATTAAGTTCCTAATTCAAAGTCATAAATCAAGAAGTCATAGCTCAAGAAGTCATAGCTCAATCAAAATTGATATCAATTCCGGTTGCACCGTCAGGTGATGTTGACTGTTGACTGTTGGCTGTTGACGGTTGACTGTTGACGGTTGGCTGTTGACTGTTGGCTGTTGACTGTTGATGGTTTGAACAATACCGATGCAACCGGAAACGATATGATGGAGAAAAATTTTCCTGGGGATTGGTGGCGATATTGGTTGTTGAAAACTGAGGAGCGGGAGTTTTTAATAAACTTAAATTGGTCGAGTTATCGCTATTAATGAGAGTAGGAATAATCCGAGCTTTTGGCGAGGGAGATAGAGTTGGGACTACGAATCTTTAAAGCTGCATTGATATCTTGCAAAACTTCGACGGCGAAACTGTATCGCTGATTGATATGAACTTGCAGCAATTTATCTAAGATTTCACCTAACTCGTTGCTAATAATTGTGCCTTTTGGGAGGTACTCGCGCCACCACCAACGCTCGCTGTTGCCGTCGTACATATCCAAGGGAGGAACTTGGGTCATCATGCGAATGCAGGTGACACCTAAACTGTAAAGGTCGCTGGCAGGAAATACTTTCCCTCGCATTTGTTCGGGAGCTAAATAATCTGGGCTGCCGATTAAAGTTGCTGGACGGAGTAGGGCTGTATCGGTGAGCACTTTAGCAATCCCGAAATCGATCAATACTGGTTTGCGATCCGACTGGCGACGGATAATATTTTCTGGTTTGATGTCGCGGTGAACAACGTGACGATCGTGGATGAATTGCAGCACTGGCAATAAGTCTTGCAGTAGTTGCCAAATCTGATTTTCACCATATATACTCTGGTCTAATTCTTGTTTTAGAGTCGGCCCATCAATAAATTCTTCAACTAAATAAACATGGTGTTCTTCTTCAAAGCAGGCTAACAATTTGGGGATTTGCGGGTGATTTCCGAGTTCATCTAAACGAATAGCTTCTTGCCGAAATAGATCTAGTGCTTTGCTGCATATTTCGGGATCGCGATCGTAAAAATAAAATTGCTTGACTGCACATCGGGGATGGGATGGGATGTCTTCATCGACTGCTAAGAAAGTTTTGCCAAATCCACCTCTACCTAAAAGTGCGATCGGTCGATATCGCTGTCTCAGCAAAAGATTAGATCCACAACTTAAGCAAAATTCGGCAGTGTTAAGATTTTGGGGATTTTGACATTTTGGGTTGACACAGTAGCTCATATTGATTTTGGATTTTAGATTTTAGATTAGGGAAAGGATCAAGAATTAACTATTTTAGTCCTGGACGCACTCCGACAAAGAAACCGGGTTTTTTACTTAATCTGTGGGTAACAACGAAGTATTTTGGTAAAAAAACCCGGTTTCTGGACCCCGTAGGGACACGGCACTGCCGTGTCTAAAGCTGCACTTCATAAACCGGGGATACGCTGTATGAGCCTATTTTAATGTGCTGGCCCAAATCGGGACACTGGTTTGTTGCTGGGTTCGGCTTCATCGACCCGGAACTGCCGAAAGATTGGGGACTGGTCACAAGCTAAAATTATGCTAAAGTCATACAGTGCATGAGATTCAAAGCACTGTGAATACAGGCGATCGCCCGAAATTCACAAAAATTAAAAAAAAATTTGCCAAACCCCTAGACCTATGCTAACGTTAGATGCTATAGTGAAAAAAACACGGCGAGTGTAGCCAAGTGGTTAAGGCAGTGGTTTGTGGTACCACCATTCGTGGGTTCAATTCCCATCATTCGCCCTTTTAAGTCCGCCAGGGCATAGATTCCCTGGCTAATAGCTGAATTCCTCTGAAGAGGAATAAGGGATCTTTTGTGTGACAATTAGGCCTAGATCCCCCCTAACCAGGGCGGGCACGGGGGCACCGCCCCTACAGAAGGGGGGAACCGGAAATGGATCAAAGTCCCCCTTCTTAAGGAGGATTTAGGGGGATCTAGACTCGGCTGTGAACGAGATATACAAGGGTTTTAGGCTTAAGTTGTCACCAATCGGTAGAGCCTGGTAACGAGTAGAATGAGTAGAATAGTGCCCTGCGATGCAAGTTTCGATTGTGTTAATATTATATTAGTCGGGGCGACCAACAATTATTGAAAAATAAAGATGCCATCTTTAGTTGCAGAAGATTGGGGATATAAATTTACTGGAAATCGGGCGATTAATAAGTTTATTCGCGATGTTGAAGGAGAAGCGGCTTTAGCAAAATATTGCGATTGGGAATGCAAAGAGCGTGCGGAAATTTTAATGTCTGAGATTGCTGGAAAATCGCACAATCTTTTCTACGTGCGCCGCCAACAGGTAAATCAGAGATTTGCGGAAGAAGAAATATGGGAATTAATCATTGCTACGGATCGAGATGATTTTGAATTACCGGAATTGCTGCAAAAAGCCGATCGCACTTTGCGATTATTAGCTTGTGTACGCTTTGAAGACGGAATTGGTGGCTTAAAGTTACTGGATGCTGGTTTAGTAAATCAGCTAAGAGGTAAGAAAGATGGGTATGTTTTGCCGGCGAAATTGCGACTTTTAGGCAATAGTAAAGCCGGTGTTCCTCGCAAGTCGATCGCCCGCGTGCAACAATTGCCATTTTGGGACGATAGACACATCCCAACTACGGAACAACTAAAAGTTTGGCACACTTTCTTAAAAGTTGAAAAACGCATTGCCGAAGCTCGTCAATTTTGCGTACCTTTTCGAGGTCATAATTACGGTTCTAGCCTCAAAATCATCACTTTAGAAATTGATTGTAGTTCCGCAACTCTGGATGGCTATGATGAGAATTCCTTAGAATTGGGCGACTTTCGGGAAAGGCTGAAAAAGGCGCGCAATGAAGAAATTACCCTGTTTGATTCTGCACCGGGAAGCAGAAGCAGCCGAGATGGAGACACTTTAGGAACGATCGCCGAAATTGACTTTGAAAGCAGCAAGTTGCGGATTAAGTTAGATCCTGATTTAGCCGCTCGCAGGTTGGGCGATCGATATTTATTGCCTAAACAAGGATTCTTGTATTTTGAGGCTGCTGGCGATATCAGTCAGATCAGACGCAAAGAACAAGCTTTAAAAATGTTGGCAGATGGCCGCGCTCAAAATCCCTATTTGAGTGATTTTTTATTCGACGCTTCTCAAGCAAGACAGCCGCAAAAAAATATTAAATTAGAGCGAGAAAACTTATTAAATCGCAATGCTAATGCTGACCAAATTGCTGCCGTAGAAACGGTGCTTTCCGCACGGGATTTAATTCTGATTCAAGGCCCGCCGGGAACAGGTAAAACTACCGTTATTGCCGAGATTTGCTATCAAATTGCCCGTCTGGGTGGGAAAACGCTGATTGCTTCTCAAGCTAATTTAGCTGTAGATAATGCTTTGAGTCGGTTGGTTCACAATCCGGCGATTCGGGCTTTGCGGAAGGGAAAAGCTCATAAGGTTCAGGAAGAAGGGCAGCCGTTTCTGGAGGAAAATGCGATCGGCACTTGGCTACAAAATACTGCGACTGACTGCGAACAAAAACTATTACAGCGGCATAAAAATGTCACATATTTGCGGCAGTTGCTGACAGACTATGAACGATTTGCAGCTTACTTTGCCGCCGAAGCCGAATTTTATAACCAACAGAAACATCTACACAGTAGCAAGGCAAGTCTTGAGGCTAACTGCAACCACCAAGAAACAGCATACCAGGAAAGTTTAGCACAAAAAAATGAAATTGAATCTTTATTTTTGGGTTTAGAAAATCTTCTGGCTGCACCGAATGTCAAGTGGGAATCTCCAGAAATTGCCGAATTTTTGCCCAGACTGAAACCATACTCAGAAGGCAATGTTTTAGTAGAAAACTTTCTGGCAAATGTGCGGATAGCCGCCAGCAATGCTACTCAAATTGGCTTTGTTAGGCCCCCTTGCGGTGCTTTTGGAATTGCGGTTTGGCTGCGGGAAACTGTAGCGCCCCAAATATCGGAATTTAAGGCAGCATTTGATGGTGCTGATGATGCTTGTAATGCTATGTCAGCAGTTGTGGAATCCCTGCGGGTGTCGCGGCAGATTTCTGATGCTTTGAATCAGCTACAATTGGGCGATCGACAACAGACAAATCGCCAAAATTTAGAGCAGAAAATCCAGAATTTAGAACTGCGAAAAGCGGAAATTGCGATCGTTGTAGTCGCAGTTGCAACATGGATTAACACAGCGGATGCTCGACTTTATGAAGTTGTGAAATCTTGCTGGGAAACGGGGGCTTTGCTGACCGATGACATGGTAGAATTGCCTGTGGGATTGTTAAAAATTGCCCGATCGCTCAAATTGCCGATCGTCCCCCCCAAATGGAAAGTTAATTTGCCCGATTTAGAAAGACTGCAAAAGGCGATATCCCATGAAGCCAGCGCAGGTTTTAAGGACATTCAAGGCCAACAATTCCGGTTTAGCGAGTTTTTGCACCTAAATTTGAGTCAAACGCCCATCGTGCTCTCAGCGGGCGATCGGACTCAATGGCAACAACTAGCAAAAGACTTTGATAACTATTCCCAAGTAACTCGCAGTCAGCGCCAATTTCTCATAGAAAAAGCTCGCACTTTGTTAAGTAATATTCAACAAATTTACAGTGCATCTTTCCAGCCAAATAACATCGAGACTACACTACATAGCGTCGCCAAAGAATTGCTGCACAGCATCCTAGAAAATGCGCGACAATGCGTGGTTCCCCTGAAAACTGAAACCGAACAGCAACTGCAAAAACAGCAACAGCTATTAGAGCGACTCAACTTAAGCTTAAACCAGGCAGAAATATCCGCCCTTAAACTTCAGCTAGAAACAGCACAGCAAGCAACAAATTTAAAAATTAACACAGTAACTAATCTACTGCAAGCAATTGTCCAACAGTCAAACCTACCTGAAAAATTGCGGATTCTAGCAGAACAATATATTGCCCAAAAATCTAATATTTGGGAACAGCCGCAGCAGTTTTCAAAGCAAGTTGATGCTTGGAAAGCCAATGCAGTTCAGCTTGAAAGTTCCATTGCTGGCTTAGATCCTTTCGGTGTTTTGAATATCATCAAAAACAGTCTTAACGAGCATTTATCTCCGCTGCAAATAGCCTCAGAAAAATCGCAGCAGCAACTTCAACAGCTACAAATAGAGTTAAGTGAAATTCATGCTCAAATCCAACAGCAACAGCTAACACCAGGATTAATTATTGAGAGAAATTGGTGGGACTCAGCATGGCCAACTATCCCCGATAAATACAAACCAGAAATTCCCTCTACGGGATTATTCACTGTGGATTTTTTACGCAAAATCAAGCGGCAATTCAACAATTGGCAGCGGGAATTAGCACAAGACGAAACCGAACTAAATCGCTCTCAAAACTTCGTTACAGACTGGATTGAAAAACTCCGCAATCCCTCAGAAAAAGACCAAAGCGATTTAAAACAAATTTATATTGACAATGCCAATGTCATTGGCATTACTTGCGTGCAAGCAGCCAGTTTCGACTTTAGCAAAAACTTTCCCAGCTTTGATGCAGTCATCATTGACGAAGTTAGTAAATGCACTCCTCCAGAATTATTAATTCCCGCTTTGAAAGGCAAAAAATTAGTATTAGTAGGCGATCACCGACAATTGCCGCCAATGTTCGATCGCAATACGATCGACGATATTGCCGAAGAAATCGGCTGTACCGGAGACGAACTAAGTTTCATCAAAGAATCCCTGTTCAAAGTTTTGTTTGAAAATGCCAGCGACAGCATCAAACAAATGCTGACAACTCAATACCGAATGCACCCGCAGATTATGGGAGCAATCAATCAATTTTATGACCAAAAACTCAACTGTGGAATTGCCGAACCCGATGCAAGACGCGCCCACAATCTCGCAGGTAAAATCATTCAAGAAAATAATCACATACTCTGGGTGAAAACGCCGATCGGACAAGGTTTTGAAGAAGAAAAAAATGGAACTTCGCGCTTGAATGTCAAAGAAGTAGATGCAATTGAACGTTTGTGCGAGCAAATGGAAACAGCTTGGTTGCCAAAAATTTCCGAGGGTGAACCGCCCAAAGAAATCGGAATTATTACTTTTTACGGCGCTCAATTGAGGTTAATTCAAGATAGAATTGAACCAGAAAAATTTCCATCTTTGAGCATCCGCACCGGTACTGTTGACATATTTCAAGGCATGGAGCGACCTGCGATCATTGTCAGCACAGTGTGCAATAATAATAGGGGTGATATTGGATTTGCTAAGGAACCGGAACGGGTGAATGTGGCATTTTCCCGCGCTCAGGAATTGCTGGTAGTTGTTGGCTGCCACGATTTATTTACCCAACAAACAGGTACTGTCGGAAAAATGTATCAGGAAGTTTCAAAAATTGTGCGTTACTTTGGAGGTTTTGTAGATGTTTCTAGCGTCATCAACTAAACCAATTGATTCAAATTTAAGCGCCGTCGTCGAACAAATTGAGCAACAAAATCCCGGTTTGTCAGTTTTGGCGGCGCGTCAATTCCGCTGTCCAAGGCGGCAAACACCTTTAGAGGTGACAATTAGCGAACCTCGCAGATTTAATGTTCTCGAAGAATTTATCCTCCGAGCTTGCATTGAGTTTGTACCTGCGCCAACTTTGAAAGAATTGGCTGATTTGCTGGGCTTAGACGAGATTTTTGTGACAACTACGGCGACTACTTTGGTTAGTTTGGATATCTTGGAGGTGTCTGCAACGGGGAAAATTGCGATCGCACCGGGAGGACGAGAATTTTTCGAGCTAGGTGCTGTTAGTCGATCGCAAATTCAATCAATTTATGCCATTTCCGATCCTTTAAATCAAAGTCTTACCTTTAACTTCGATTCTTTACCGACACAAACGGTAAACTTGCCAGATTTAGCAGATTTAGTAGGCCTCGAACATAAAATTGCTGACATTGCCAATTTAAGTATAGCAGAAATCCACCCACTAATTCAAGCTTCCGGCTTAGGAATTCATGTACCTGAAAACGGCAAAATTGTATCAAAGTTCGATGTAATTGGCGACGATCAAAATATTTGGCAAACCATCTCAATTTTTGTTTTGTTTGACGCGATCGAAAATAAAACAAATATCCAAGTGCGACAGGGAAAGCAAATATTAGAAACAGCATCAAACCTGTTAAACGAACTCGAATTTCAAGAAAAAATATCCTTGAATGACTTGTGCAAATTAACAGAAGATGTTATTTTGCAAGAACAAGCAGCAATCCTCGCCAAGAAAAATCAAGAAGTTGCAGCGCGATTAGCGAAAATTCAAGAAAAAGCACTCTTCACTGTCAAAGAAACTCAGGTAAACACTGACAGCAATAGTTCCCCAACGGTAGCAGAAACTGGTACTGTTGTCTTATTGCGCGACAGCGAAATTCGACAGGATTTCCTGAAAACTCTCAAATCTGCACAACAAAACATCTTTATTTATTCTCCTTGGGTCACTCCAGAAGTCGTAGACAGCGAGTTTATTAAAATACTCCAAAATCGAGCCGATCGCGGTGTTTGGACTGCCATAGGCTACGGAATTGCCCGCAAACAGGAGGAAGAAGACAGGCCCATACCGCCAGAACTTGAGGACAAACTTCGACAAGTTAAAACACCAGAAGGATTGTCAGCAGTACAGATATTTTGGCTGGGAAATTCCCACGCAAAGGAAGTAATTGTTGACGGTAAAATTCACTTATCCGGTTCTCACAACTGGCTTTCCTATCGGGGAGATAGACTGCCGCGAGGCGAAACTACCTATAAAGTTACGATTCCCGATTTAGTGCGAGAAGCTGGCGAATATATGGCGAATCGTTTCCAATCTCGCGCGCTGCAAGTGTGGAAAGAAGCCGTCACAAATCGAGATGTTACTATTGCTGAAAAGTCTTTTTGTCTGTGGGGTGCGTTGGGGATGGAAGCGGACGCGCTGCAACAATTGCAGCAGGAAAATTGGCTCGAACTTTATCCAATTTGGCTGCAATTAGTATGTCAGAGTTTGAGGTCAAAACAACTCTCTCCTCTGTCGGATTGTTTGGGGGAAGCGCTTGGTTTATTGAGTCAAATGTCGGCAGCAGACGGGCCTAGTTCGCCGTTGCAGGAGGGATGGCAACAGGTTATGGGTGCGATCGCAATTCTTGACTCAAAAACTGCCATAACACTGCTAAATGAGGCATCTTGGCCTGAGTTTGTCCGACTGGGAATAGCTGAAGCATCTATGAATTCCCCAGAAGAATTCATTTCAAAATATAGCAGTTCTAAGGCTCGGAAACCACCTTTGAAGAAAAAAATAAATAAATAAGTGATATTGAAAATATAGGGTTGTTATCTCGGTGGGTATCCTGGCATTTTTATTCGGAATGATTTAACCACAGAGGCCACAGAGGGCACAGAGGAAGAGAAGAGGGAGATGCATAATTCTGAGATCAATAATTTTTATATTAAAGCTTCTGAAGAACAGGCAATATGCCTGTTCTACAATAATTATGGGAGATGTCTATTACTGAGCTTTAACACATTTCAATATCCGCAAAGTAGCCTCCCCCGCGTAATTCCGTTTTGCTGAATCATCGGGAGCAAACCGACTTCCAGTTTCATTGAGAGACGAAGCAATAGAACAATCAGAAGACTTTTGAGTAATCATCGAAGCAGCCCAATGACTTTCAGTGTCTGAAAAAGTTTTAGGTTGCTGCTTAGCAATTAACTCCGGCTTCATTCCCCGTACCGACAAGCCAAATTCCGCCGCTCTTCGCAGTACCGCTATCTATTCAGCGTGAGTGACTGGCTGCGTAGGTTGAAAAGTTCCATCTTTATAGCCACTCACTATCTTGTTATCCCGCGCAAATTTAACTTTACCCGCACTCCAGCGCCAGATATCAACATCGCGGTAGGGAGGGGAAGAAATTTTGCTAGGAAATGTTACATTAGCACCTTGTATTCCTTTCAAAGATTCCAATACTAAAGATACCAATTGCTCTCTGGTGACAGCAAGTTGTGGTCGAAAAGTATTATCTTGAGAAAACCCCGCTACAAACCCAAGCCCCACAGCTTCTTTAATTTCAGGAGCGTAGATATCATTAGCAATATCTCCTCATTTCGGAGTGCCCGTATTGCCGCCAATATTGCCGCCAATATTGCCGCCGGTATTGCCGCCAATCTCGGACGGTGCGGGTTGATTGGTCGTGAAATAAAAGTGACCTAATGTGCGGCCTTGATAAGCTCTTTTAGTCAAGCGCCAAGCCGGATCTAAAACGATTTTCATGAAGCCATTAGACTCGCCATTAGTTCTACCGATAATCACCGATTTAGCATTAGGGTAGATCGGAGCACCCATGAGTACAACATTGCCATCAACGGTTTCCAAACTCAGACTGTATTTTAATGCTAAATCAACGCCGGCCATGCGAATAGAAAAGCCGTTGCTGTCAGTAGCACGGCCACAAATGCCTGTGAAATCAAATGTTACCAATAGCGGATCGACTTTCACGGGATTAGAGCCATTTTCGGTCCAGCACTGCCGCTTATCAGATACCTGTTCGACAATTAGCAATTGGTAGCCACCCAAAGCACGGGGTTGAGCGATCGCAATTACCCGGTCTTGGTTAATTTCTGTTTCGTCAAAAGTAAATGCGATCGCCCCGCCGATAGCGCCCACTGTTAAAAGTGCTGAACTAGCCAGTGCTGCGAAGGTTCGTACCAATGAAAATTTCATCATTTTTCGCTATTTCCACTTATTTTGATTCTACATTTCCACAAAAGACTTGCAAAAATCTATTTCATCTGCGTTAATCTGCGTTAATCCGCTTTGCTCTGCGGTGAAAAATAAAAACATCAGATTTTGGCAAAAAGTCTAATACAACCATGTCTCGATCGCCAGACAACAAATAGAATTTTACCAGGCCCCAAATACTTATACAAAAAATGGTGCGTTACGCTTCACTAACGCACCAATTCAGCGCCGTCGGTTCAAAAATTGCCTGGTTTAGCGAAACATACTGCTAACCGAACTATCTTCGTGAATCCGCCAAATAGTTTCTCCCAGCAAATTCGCCACCGAAAGCACAGTCAACTGCGGGAAATGGTGTTCTTCTGGCACAGGAATGGTATTTGTCACAATCACCTCTTCCAACACTCCACTCGACAAACGCTCGATCGCCGGAGGCGAAAACACCGCATGAGTAGCACAAGCATAAACCTGCCTCGCGCCCTCGCGGCGCAACAGCCTCGCACCCTCAGAAATCGTGCCCGCAGTATCGATCATATCGTCCACTAACACCGCTGTTTTACCTTTCACATCCCCGATCACGTTCATCACTTCCGCCACATTGTGAGCTTGACGGCGCTTGTCAATAATTGCCAGAGGCGCGTCGTTCAGCTTTTTCGCAAAAGCCCTCGCCCTTGCGACACCGCCGACATCCGGCGAAACCACAACAATATCCGTCAACTGCTTGCTCTTGAGATAATCTAGGAGTATGGGCGACCCGTAAACGTGGTCAAAAGGAATGTCAAAATAACCTTGAATTTGAGCCGAGTGCAAATCCATCGCCAAAATCCGACCGGCCCCAGCCTCAGTAATCAAATTCGCCACCAACTTCGCAGTAATCGACTCTCGCCCGGCTGTTTTGCGATCGGCCCTAGCATACCCATAGTAAGGAATCACGGCAGTAACTTGCCTTGCCGAAGCGCGGCGACAAGCATCGATCATAATTAACAATTCCATGAGACGATCGTTTACCGGACAGCAAGTTGGCTGAATCAAGTAGACATCGCAACCCCGAATGGATTCTTGAATTTGAACGTAGAGTTCTCCATCAGCGAACCGCTTGCGAACCATCGGCCCCAAATCGATCCCCAGATAGCGAGCCACCTCTTGGGCGAGGGGAACATTAGCAGAACCAGAGAACAGCCGCAGACGGTCATGAGCGGAAGCCGGCGGCTCTGGAAGCGGAAGCGGTAAAGTAGCAGAACGGATCACAGCAGGCCTCTTGCAGGACGTTTATTTTACGGTTATCTTACCACTTCAAACTCGAAATATGCAGCAGTAAATTTTCCTAAGTTTCAGACGTGCAAAGGAAAAATTTTATACCATGTCGATTTTTTTTAGCCTGCGACGAGAATCGGGGCGATCGAAATGACTTGACATACTCACTGCCCTAAAAGTGCAGTGATTCTTGACAGTTCATCGGGATGTGCTACCGAAGTAGTCTTACCTTCCCTCCTTGTCCGTTTAAAGTCTCCCAATGCCCTAGGGCGACTTTGTACTCTTGCTTCCGGGTTGGAGTCAACCATTGCCCTTTTGGCTGTCCCTAAGTTTGCTCTCATCGTAGCTGTTTCAACGTGTCTTGAGCCTAGAGATCCTCTGAGTATCTGAGTATTCTAACACAAAGCCGTCCTACAAGGACGGGGTTTTAAACCCAATTTTCTGATAAATACGCAATAAACTGGAAAAATACTGTAAAAAAAGTTAAGAATCTGAGGCAAGCGTCCAGATTTTTGATACTAGCAAAGCCCGGGGAAAATAGATGAGCTTAAGAGAACGCATTGACGCCGAAATCAAAGCAGCCATGAAGTCCAAGGACAAAGTTCGCTTGGAAACAGTTCGCAGCATCAAGAAATTTATTCTCGAAAAAGAAGTCAGCCTTCGTCCTTCGGGGCAGGAAACGCTGACAGAAGCTCAAGAAATGGAAATTTTGGTGCAAATAGCGAAGCAGCGCCGGGATTCGATCGAACAATACCGCAAAGGTGGCCGCGAAGATTTAGTGGCACAAGAGGCGGCGGAGTTGGCAATTGTTGAAGAATATTTGCCACGTCAGATGTCTGACGAAGAGGTGAGTGCAGTCATTGACGAAGTTATTGCTTCGCTTGGGGCGACTTCTGCAAAAGATCTGGGCAAGGTGATGGGGGCGGCGATGCAGCAGCTTAAAGGTAAAGCAGATGGCAAGAAAATTCAAGACGCGGTGAAAGCAAAGCTTAGTCATTAGTCATTAGTCCTTAGTCAGCAGTCATTAGTCAGCAGTCAGCAGTCCTTAGTCAGCAGTCATTAGTCAGCAGTCAGCAGTCAGCAGGAAAAATGCAGGGGCAAACCCCCGTGGTAGCCCCTGCTTTATTTCAAGGTTGCTCCTGCTGAAACCAGCAAAAAAAACTGGTTTCTCAAAGTTGCGTAAAAAAAAGTAAAATGCTAACTTTGGTCGGGACTGGCAGGTAAAGAATGTGAAGTATGCTTTTGAGCCTGAAAAATCTAGCAGTCTAACTCTCTTATTTTAAACATTGTCTACTTAAAATGATACAGCCACCTATTGCTATTGGAACTCTCCTACAAAACCGTTACCGCTTACTGAATATTTTAGGTCAAGGAGGATTTGGCCGCACTTATTTAGTAGAAGACTTGGGGCGGTTTCAAGAACGTTGCGCCCTGAAGGAATTTATTCCGGTGCAAAGTGGGCCTTATGTTTTGGAAAAGTCGAAGGAGTTGTTTCAAAGAGAGGCGGCAATTCTTTATCAAATTCAGCACCCGCAAATTCCCCAGTTTCGGGCAATATTTGAGGAGAATCAGCGTTTATTTTTGGTGCAGGATTACGTCGAAGGGAAAACTTACCGGGAAATACTGCTCGATCGCACTTCAACGGGCCACACCTTCAGTGAAGCCGAAGTCCTGGTATTTATCCGGCAAATGTTACCTGTGCTGGCTCACATCCACGCCCGCGGCATCATTCACCGCGACATCTCGCCGGAAAACATTATTCTCCGTGAAAATGACAAAATGCCGGTGCTGATTGACTTTGGGGTAGTGAAGGAACTCGCCACCAAAGTACAGTCTCCCGAAGGCACAGCCCACGCAACAACTGTGGGTAAAATCGGTTACGCGCCGATCGAACAATTGCAAAGCGGGCGAGCCACAGCCAGCAGCGACCTCTACGCTTTAGCAGTAACAGCGATCGTCCTGCTGACAGGGAAAGAACCCCAAGAATTACTCGATCAAACCACCCTGCTGTGGAATTGGCAGCAGCGAGTGCAGGTAAGTACAGATTTGACTTTGGTGTTAAATCGGATGTTGAGCCGCAGTCCAGCCGATCGCTATCAATCAGTCAGCGAAGTCGCCAAAGCACTCGACGGACAAACGAATCCCTATGCTAACCCCCAAACCGTAGCCCCGACTCAGCCACCGATGTCGTCCAATGTTTCGCAAGTAGCAACGGTAGCCGTGGGGAGGCGGCCAGATTCGATCGCCCAAAGTTCCCACTCACCAAACCAGCCAGGTCCAGTCATCGAGCCTGGAAGCGGTTCTTTGTGGGACAATCCAATGGCTGCGATCGGCATCGGTGCAGGTTTAGTCATCTTGACCGGCTTCGGTTCCTGGGCCTTAGTAGGTTCATTTCTGAATAAGGGGTCACAGCCAACCCCGACCCCACCAGCACTCACAAGTCCAACCCCAGAAACGTCGCCGACACCAACTCCAGAACCGTCGCCGACACCAGCCCCAGAACCAGCCCCAGAAACAGCCCCAGAAACAGTCCCAGAAACAGCCCCAGAAACAGCCCCAGAAACAGTCCCAGAAACAGCCCCAGAAACAGCCCCAGAAACAGTCCCAGAAACAGTCCCAGAAACAGCCCCAGAAACAGCCCCAGAAACAGTCCCAGAAACAGCCCCAGAAACAGCCCCAGAAACAGTCCCAGAAACAGCACCGACGCCAGCACCAGCACCCGCGCCAACTCCCGCACCAGCGCCGTCGCCAGCACCAGCGCCAACTCCAGCGCCCAAACCGACGCCAGCACCAGCACCAGCGCCAACTCCCGCACCAGCGCCAACTCCCGCACCAGCACCCGCGCCATCGCCCGAACCAGTGCCAACTCCCGCACCAGCACCCGCGCCATCGCCCGAACCAGCGCCAACTCCCGCACCGGCACCCGCGCCATCGCCCGAACCAGCGCCAACTCCCGCACCAGCACCCGCGCCGGCTGAAAATCCCACCCAACCATCGCCTCCTCTTTAGAGGCTTCTGGCAAAATTCCCCTAGACTGAAGTTGAGACCAATTACCCATTACCTATTAGCTATTTAATGAACTCCCTGCTAATTGCTGGAACTGATACCGACGCCGGCAAAACTGTTTTGACGAGTGCTCTGGCTGCTTATTGGCAAATGTATGTTTCCGATCGCAGTTTGGGAATTATGAAACTGTTGCAAACAGGAACAGGCGATCGCGAACTCTACACCCGTTTATTTGCCCTCGACCAAACCCCCGAAGAACTCAACCCGCTGCACTTCAGCGCCCCTGTAGCACCCCCGATTGCCGCCGAACGGGAAGCCCGACATATTGAGTTAGAAAAGGTCTGGAAGGCGCTGCAAAGCCTCACTGAGCGCAAGGATTTTGTGTTGGTGGAGGCTTTGGGAGGGCTGGGTTCCCCTGTAACACGGGAACTGACGGTGGCTGACATTGCCAGAGATTGGCGGATGAGGGGGGTTTTGGTAGTCCCGGTGAGGTTGGGGGCGATCGGGCAAGCTGTAGCGAATGTTGCTCTCGCCAGACACAGCGGCTTTAACCTCAGAGGTATTGTCCTCAACTGTGTTCAAGCTTCTTCCGAACAAGAAATTGCGGATTGGACACCCATCGACTTAATCGAGTCCCTAACTCAAATCCCTGTTTTGGGTATTTTGCCCCATTTAGATGACCCAAATGACCTTGCCAAATTAGCTCAAGCTGCTTCAGAATTAGATTTAGAAAGATTGTTACATGGGGTCAATTTGGTTGCTCAGACTTTAAAATAACCCTATTCTCAAAACATCTCTTTTTCAATCTGATCTTTCTCTGCGTACTCTGCGGCCTCTGTGGTGAAAAACTCAGATTTTATTTGAACCGCAGAGAGCGCAGAGAGCGCAGAGAAGGAAAAGAGAGGGTTTCACACATTATTCAGAATTCTCAACACCTCTCTTTTTCAATCTGATCTTTCTCTGTGTACTCTGTGCCCTCTGTGGTAAAAAACTCAGATTTTATTTGAACCGCAGAGAGCGCCGAGAGCACAGAGAAGGAAAAGAGAGAGTTTCACAAATTATTCAGAATTCTCAACACCTCTCTTTTTCAATCTGATCTTTCTCTGCGTACTCTGCGCCCTCTGTGGTGAAAAACTCAGATTTTATTTGAACCGCAGAGAGCGCCGAGAGCGCAGAGAAGGAAAAGAGAGGGTTTCACAAATTATTCAGAATTCTCAAAACCTCTCTTTTTCAATCTGATCTTTCTCTGCGTACTCTGCGCCCTCTGTGGTAAAAAACTCAGATTTTATTTGAACCGCAGAGAGCGCCGAGAGCGCCGAGAAGGAAAAGAGAGGGTTTCACAAATTATTCAGAATTCTCAACACCTCTCTTTTTCAATCTGATCTTTCTCTGCGTACTCTGCGGCCTCTGTGGTGAAAAACTCAGATTTTATTTGAACCGCAGAGAGCGCAGAGAGCGCAGAGAAGGAAAAGAGAGGGTTTCACACATTATTCAGAAAGGAGCATAAAAAATGGTTTCTACTTTGCCTAATTTAACTTCTGTTGATTTATCTCAATTGCGGCTTGAGATTAGAAATTTGCAGCCTCAGTTAGTGGAATGGCGTCGCCGTTTGCACCAAAAACCTGAGTTGAGTTTTGCGGAAAATTTAACGGCGGAGTTTGTATCGCAAAAGTTGCAGGAATGGGGAATTGAGCATCAAACTGGTATTGCTCAAACTGGGATTGTCGCCACTATCGACAGCGGCAAACCTGGGCCTGTTTTGGCAATTCGAGCTGATATGGATGCTTTGCCGATTCAAGAGGAAAATGAGGTATGTTATCGATCGCAACATAACGGAATTATGCACGCTTGTGGCCATGATGGTCATATTGCGATCGCCCTCGGTACTGCTTGTTATCTAGCTAAGCACAAACACAGCTTTTCGGGCACTGTAAAAATTATCTTCCAGCCAGCGGAAGAAGGCCCTGGCGGTGCGAAGCCGATGATTGAAGCCGGAGTTTTAAGGAATCCTGACGTTGATGCGATCGTCGGCTTGCATTTGTGGAACAATCTGCCTTTAGGCACTGTAGGCGTCCGTAGCGGCGCGCTGATGGCCGCAGTGGAAATTTTTGATTGCACAATTTTGGGCAAAGGTGGACACGGTGGGATGCCGCATCAGACTGTAGATTCGATCGTAGTTGCAGCCCAAATTGTCAATGCTTTGCAGGCAATTGTAGCGCGGAATATCGATCCGATCGACTCCGCAGTAGTAACCGTCGGCACATTCCACGCAGGCCACACCCACAACGTCATTGCTGATACCGCTCAAATGGGCGGCACGGTGCGTTATTTCAATCCAGCATATCAAGGTTATTTTGACAAGCGAATCGAGCAAGTAATTGCCGGAATTTGTCAGAGTCACGGGGCTAATTATCAATTAGATTATTATTCGCTTTACCCGCCGGTAATCAACGATGCTAACATGGCTGAATTGGTGCGTAGTGTTGCAGAATCCGTTGTGGAAACTCCAGCGGGAATCGTGCCGGAATGTCAAACTATGGGCGGGGAAGATATGTCATTCTTTTTGCAAGAAGTGCCCGGTTGCTATTTCTTTTTGGGTTCGGCAAATCAGGAGAAAAATTTGGCTTACCCGCACCACCACCCGCGTTTTGATTTTGATGAAACTGCTTTGGGGATGGGTGTAGAAATGTTTGTGCGCTGTGTAGAAAAGTTTTGTGTGATGTGAATAAGTCTTTCATGGGCGGGCTAGAAGCCCAACCCCTACTCCCCACAAGAAAATTTAGTTGTTGTGGAACCAGCAAATTCATCTCTTGTGGAACCGGGCGGAAAGCCTGTTCATAGAAATGGTGCAAGATCTTAGTTTAACCTGAGATATTGCACCATTCTGAATAACCCTTTCATGGGCGAGAAGCCCAACCCCTACTCCCCACAAGAAAATTTAGTTGTTGTGGAACCAGCAAATTCATCTCTTGTGGAACAGGCCGGAAAGCCTGTTCATAGAAATGGTGCAAGATATCAGAAACGGAGGACACGGCAATGCCGTTTCCCTACCCCGATTAATTGTAGGGAAACGGCACTGCCGTATCCTGACTGTGGGCAACATTAATTCCGATCCCACCGGATTTGATCACTTAGTTTGAAAGATATTTTGCACCATTTTCTTATCTACGTTCGCCGCCGCTTTATCCAATTCTGCAATCTCGCCGCCGTCTAATTTCCACCCTAAAGCACCAATATTCTCTGCCGCCTGTGCCGCAGATTTCGCCCCAGGAATAGGAAGAGTTTCTTTACAAATGCACCAGTTAATCGCTACCTGCGAAACTGTCTTATTTCTGGATGCTGCTATGGCTCGCAAACACTCCAAAAGCGATCGCATTCCCGGCAATATTTGTTTACACGCTAAACCTCGGATGCCTTTAGGAAACGGGCCGTTTTCCGAGTATTTCCCCGTCAGCAATCCCAAGGCTAAAGGACTGTAAGCAATCAATTTTATACCCAGTTCGTCGCACAGTTCTTTCAATCCAAGTTCAGTAACTGGATAGGTAGAAAGTAGCGAATATTGAAATTGTAATGTAACAATTGGAATCTGGCGATCGCTAAATTTTTTCTGTACCCATTTCAGCCGTTTCGGCCCGTAGTTAGACAAGCCCACACCCTTGACTAATCCTTGCTCGTAAAGGTCGGCCAAACCATCTAAAAGAGCGCTTTCTTGCCAAGGAGCATAATTAGCTGTAGACCAGTGCATTTGCACCAAATCTACATTTTTGCCGAGGCGGTAAGCAGAGGCTTTACAAGCCGATATCATTGACTGTCGCGTCAATCTCCAAGGATAAGCAGCCAGTTTTGTCGCAATACAAATACTGTCTTTATTTGCACCTTCATATGCTTGAGAAAACTGCCCCAAAAGTTGCTCGCTGCGTCCATTTAATTTCCCAGTTCCGTAAGAATCACCTGTATCGAATAAAGTGACACCGTTACTAACACAAAGATTGAAAACGGCTTGCAATTCGTCGTCCATACTTTCATCGTAGCCCCAGAGCAATCTGTTGCCCCAAGCCCAAGTGCCACAGCCCATTGTTGGTAGTAAAAGTTTTTGGTTATTTGACATTTTTTGTGGATGGTAGTTGTTGGCAACACTGATATTTTTTTATGCACAGAACTCGGTATCCCCTAGGGCGTGTTTTCAAAGTCTTAGATCCCCCCCAGCCCCCCTTAAAAAGGGGGGAGAAAGAGTCTCTTTCGTCAACCCCTACTCACACCCTACTCCCTTTTTAAGGGGGATTTAGGGGGATCGGGATCTGAGGTCGCAGTTTGAAAACACGCCCTAGCCCCCAGTAGATCTGTTTCATTCTGTCACGGGCCGCTCTTAGACTCAAGTCCCTGTCTAATAGCATAAGTCGGTTTTAACCGATTCAAATAGTAATCTCAATTTTTAAAAGTAGAGTTACACATATATTCTGCGCTAACTCTATAGAATAACAGGTTTAATAGAATTGCTACAGTCGTCTAAAGACGACTTAAGCTATGAGACAGGGGTTTCAACCCCTGTCGGACTGTCGGACTACTACAGCTTTGAGCGAATGAATCAGCCCAGGCGGAAGGGCGATTGAGGGAGCGAGACAACGGTTTCTAACTAATGATTAATGACTACTGACTAATGACGAATTACGAATTACGAATTACGAATTCCCAATGACTAATGACTAATGACTAATGACTAATGACTACTGACTACTGACTACTGACTACTGACTACTGACTACTGACTACTGACTACTGACTACTGACTACTGACTAATGACTACTGACTACTGACTAATGACTACTGACTACTGACTAATGACTACTGACTACTGACTACTGACTGATGACTTCTTGATTCTTTTCCGTACTTGGCGAAGGCGAAGGTTCGCTGTTATTTCCAGGTTGATTCGGCTTAGCTTTGGGGTCTGGTTTGGGTGGCGGAGGCGGAGGAAAAGTAGCCGCCCGTCTGGGTATTTGTTGCGCTGTTCGGAATGCAGAAAAGGGGAAGAAAGTTTGAAATTTAGACATTCGATCGTCAAGAGATTCTGGTGTCAATTCCCATAAACTTTCGTAGTAGAAGAAAGCGACACCTAAGCCGTATTCTTGGACTGCTCGCACCTGGGATTGAATTTGCTGCATGGGGACTGGGCGATTTCTTAAACCAGTCATAATCCCAACTCCTGTGGGAATCTTTTGCTGTGCTTCTTGCATTTCTGGACGATTAATTTTGCCAACAAATGATTCTAGATTTGGACGATAAACTTGCACAATTAGCTCGTCGGCAATATCTAAACGCACCCAAGCTAGCCAATCTTGCAGGTGATTCTTGTAAGCAAATTCGTAGTAATTGGGAGAAATTGAGAAAATTGCATTGGGTTTTACTGCTTTTACCGCTTGATTTAGTCGCGACATAAATGCCGTAATTTTATTGGCTCGCCACTGCACCCAAGCTGGATCTTCAAAATCTGTTGGAGGAGCTTTTTTGGTTTCTTTGGTATACAGCGCAACTGTGTAGGCATCGTAGCCAAATTCTGATGGCAAACTCATGTGATCGTCAAATTGAATGCCGTCAGCATTGTATTGAGTAGTGACCTCTAGTACGAGTTCGGTAATGAATTGCTGCACTTCTGGATGGAAAGGATTTAGCCAAACTACTTCGCCTCCAGCACCGTTTGATGTTTGGCTACCGTCTTGTTTTTGTGTTAACCAATCGGGATTATTTAATGCTAATTCTGACGTGGGAGGAGCCATGAAACCAAACTCAAACCAAGGAATTACTAGCAATCCTTGGCGGTGAGATTGAGCTATTAAATCTCCGAGCATATCTTGTCCGTCTAAGCCTCTGTAAACAAAGGGTTGAATATCTCTTTGCTGCGCTACAGGACTAGGATACATTACATAGCCCGAATTCCAAATTACGGGATAAATAGTGTTGAAATTTAACTGCTTTAGTTTACTGACAGCATCTCCTAATTTGCGCCGATCTCTGAGGATGTCTTTGTCGTTTGTTGTCATCCAAACTCCGCGAATTTCCTGACGGGGTTGCTGGGCGATCGCCGGAATCAAGTTGTTCGCCAGCACTACTATAATGAATGAGATGGCAAACAGCATCGGGAGAATACGTTTAATCGATCGCAGCCAACCGCGAGGAATGATCCGTAATGTCATAGTTTTGAATGGTGAGTTAGCTATTGAAACACACCCCGGCATAATTTGCTGATAAAATTTACTCGTTCTACAGTCTACAGCTATTTGTGCAGATTTGGTAATTGATTGAGTGAAATGGCTGGATTGATGCGATGCTCCGATCGCACTTCGGTCAAGTATAATATTTGATACACAGAATAAGTGAGAGCCTGTTGTAATATCAAGTCCGATTGATTCGTTCTTATATAATGTGTTTTCCAAGTAGGGGCGGGTTTTACCAACCATCGATGTCTAAAACTAACAATCTCGTAAACCCGCCCTGCTGCTGATACTACAAGCTGGAATATCTCCTTCGAACATCCATGTCACAAGATTTAGTTTTAATTGGCGGCGGTCACAGTCATGCTATTGTATTAAAAATGTTCGGCATGAAACCAATACCGGGAGTGCGTTTGACTCTGATCAGCGATGTGCTGTACGCAACCTATTCGGGGATGCTGCCCGGACACATTGCCGGGTTTTACAGTTATGATGAATGTCACATCGATTTGCGATCGCTCTGTGAATTTGCCCAGTGCCAGATATTTGTCGATCGGGCGATCGCGATCGACTTTAACAAAAATCGCGTGATTTGTCAAAATCGCCCCCCCGTTAATTTTGACTTGCTTTCCATTGATATTGGCAGCACTCCCGCGACTTTATCCGTACCTGGTGCCGCACAATATGCAATTCCAGCTAAACCCGTACCAGAGTTTTTAGCTAACTGGAATCAGCTAATTGCATCAACGCCAAATCATCCCGAAAAACCTCTGCGTATCGCCATTGTTGGCGGCGGTGCAGGCGGCGTAGAATTGGCATTAAATATGCAGTATAGCTTGAGGAAGGAAGAGGGAAGAAGGAAGTTCGGCAACAGATTGTGTAACGGATTTAACGGATTTAACGGATTTAACGGATGGATATTAAGGCAAGACGGAAGACGTAAGAGAGAAGAGGGAAGAGGGAAGAAAGAAGAAGAATTAGAAATTCATTTGTTTCATAGCGGTGCTGAATTGATGGCTGCACATAACCAACGGGTGCGCCGCCGCCTCAAAGAAATTCTCATTAATCGTGGTATTAAACTGCATTTAATGGAAAAAGTCAGTGCCGTGCAAAAGCAAGAAATGATTGACATAGAAGATAATCAAGAATGCCCCATGCCCCATGCCCCATGCCCCATGCCCAATTACCAAATTTATTGTGAATCCGGTTTAAAATTAGAGTTCGATCGCATTTTTTGGGTAACACAAGCATCCGCAGCTAATTGGATAAAAGAATCTGGTTTAGCCACTGACTCAAACGGGTTTATCCAAGTTAACGATTACTTGCAATCAGTCTCTCACCCTCACGTATTTGCTGCTGGCGATATCTGCACGATGGTTAATTATCCGCGCCCCAAAGCAGGCGTATTTGCTGTGCGTCAAGGCAAACCTTTATTTGAAAATTTGCAGCAAATTTTATTAGCAAAACCGCTCAAATCTTTTGCACCGCAAGAACAATATTTAGGGCTAATTGGTACTGGGAATAAAAGGGCGATCGCCTCTCGCGGCAATTTCATGTGGGAATCGCCCTTACTATGGTACTGGAAAGATTGGATCGATCGCCAATTTATGCAAAATTTTATCAATAAAAATGAGTAATTGGCCCATAGGGCGATCGGAGTAAGTGAGCAACGGCTAAAAAAACAGAATACCCAGATTCCCACAGGCTTTAAGAAGTCGGGAATCTAACAGAACCAATGCCCAATGCCCAATACTTCGACTACGCGAGCGTGCGCCGCTTCGCTCAGCACAAGTGCCCAATGCCCAAGAACACCTCATTTACTTGAGAAAGGCTATATCATAGTAGTATCAGCAGGAATCAGTAACGAATAATTATGTTCAGAAAAATCAGCTTTTGGCTACTTTGGATTGGATTTAGCACCTATGCCTTTGTATTTGCACCTCCCGACAGCCCAGAAACTATCACACTAATTACCAATCTTTCCACCGGCCAAGTAGCAGACATCAACCCTCTAATTGTCGCCTTGTTCAACATCATGGGAATTTGGCCACTAATCTATAGTTGCGTGTTGTTTGCTGACGGTAGAGGACAAAAAATACCAGCCTGGTTATTTGCTACTTTATCATTTGGCGTCGGCGCATTTGCCTTAGTCCCTTATTTAGCCCTGCGGGAACCTAATCCAGAATTTACCGGCAATAAAAATATCTTTTTAAAGGTATTAGACTCCCGTTTTACAGGAATTTTATTAACATTAGGCGCTGCTGCTTTAGTTGCCTTTGGCTTGACACAAGGCGATTGGTCTGATTTTATTTTGCAGTGGCAGACTAGCCGTTTTATCCACGTAATGAGTTTGGATTTCTGTATGCTTTCGGTGTTATTTCCGACATTGTTGGCCGATGATATGGCCCGCAGAGGAATGGAGAACTATACAGCATTTTGGGCAGTAACATTAGTGCCTTTGTTTGGCCCGCTGACATATCTGTGTACGCGCCAACCATTGCCGGAAAATAATGTTCAAAATGTTACAAATTAGACAGTAATTCCGACAATTATCAGTTTAATCTAGAACTCAATCAAAAGTAATCATACAAGAAACAGGCTTTTCGGCCTGTTCCACAATAAGTAAGTTTTATTGTGGGGAGTAGGGGTTGGGCTTCTAGCCCGCCAGTTAGAAACAGGCTTTTCGGCCTGTTCCACAATAAGTAAGTTTTATTGTGGGGTTGGGCTTCTAGCCCATGAAAGACTGATTACAAATAGTGCAAAATTTGAGTATTAATCTAAATAACTATCTCCCGCCCTGTAGCAAATGAAAAAACATCCGATCATTGGTATCACAACCTATAGCCGCAGTCCAGTAGGCGAATACTGCCTGAATGGATCTTATATTGATGCAGTGCAAGCGGCTGGCGGCATTCCGATTTTGCTGCCACCGAATCAATTAGATCCAGCTAGTATTTTCGATGCGGTAGACGGTTTGATTTTTTCCGGTGGTGGAGATATTAACCCAGAACTTTATGGAGGCTGTATTGAGGAAACAGTTTATGCGATCGATACAGAACGTGATAATTTTGAATTAGGCTTAGCTAAGCTAGCTTTCAAAGCTGACATACCTGTTTTGGGGATTTGTCGCGGAATGCAAATCCTGAACGTAGCCAGCGGTGGCAGTTTGGTGATTCACGTACCGGATGCTTACGGGGACGAGGTTACTCACGGATCGGGAATTCCCCCGCGTGCGATCGAGCATAGCATTGAAATTGAACCCAACAGTAGGCTGGCAAAAATCATGGGAATAACTTCAACAAAAGTTGTTTCTTGGCACCATCAAGCTGTGCAGAATGTGATACCTAGTTGGCAAATTGCAGCCCGCGCATCAGACAGTTTAGTAGAAGCAATGGAATATGAAAATCACCCTTGGACGATCGGAGTGCAGTGGCACCCGGAAAGGTCGCCAAAATGTTCGGGAAACTCTCGAATTTTTCGGTCTTTTGTCCAAGCAGCAGCTTCAAAATTTATGACTTATACCAAATCAGCGTGACCATTGTCGGCGTGATTTTTGCACATTTAGTATCTCATATCCCCAGGATCTCTTAGTCTGCGGAGGCAGAATTCGTTTGTGTAGTAGCGGTTTCAACTACTCTTGATAGTCAGGATCTATTTCAAGATCGAGGGTATCTTCATTTATTCTCACATACAGAACATTCGGGCGACAGCAAACTTGACAATCCTCAATATATGATTGCTCCATTCCCCCACTAATGTCAACAAAAGTTGTACTCGGTTCGCCGCAGAAAGCACAGTAATATTCAGCCGTTGTTTGCATCTTTTTCGCACTCCCTTTTTGTAACTTCATGGCGGTAGCGAAACATATCTGTTAACCGCATATTTACCCACCAACCTAATAATAAATCGACAATTGGGCCGCCCGGTATCGAAAAGGCGATCGCATCCGTCAATCTAGTCTGACCATTTTCTGTGGTAAACTCGTGTCGGTGAATCCAACTAGCCATCGGCCCCTCAGTTTGCTCATCAACAAACAAGCGATACTGTTCGCACTGAGTATGAGTCGCCACCCATTTTACCGGAATCGGCCCCAATAAAAGGCGAAATTCAGATACAGCACCCACATCAAGTCCACCTTCGCGGCGAATTATTTTCACCGGTTGCCAAGGCGGAGTCAAAAGTTGCAAAATATCCGGTCTTTCGTGAAAGTTCCAGACAGTTTCAACGGCAGAATTAATCAGTGATGAATATCGAAAGTTAGGCATTTTTTGAATTTTTACTAAACAGTTAATTGCGCTGGAATTTCAGCATTTACATTATTATCCTCTGGATATGTACAAACAGCAACAGTTAGCTTTAATCCCAAAGCATTCAGCCAAGTTCCCAGATGATAAATCGCATCACTTCCTTGTTGCGAAAGCAATTCATCCAGTATTTTTAAGTGCAATTCATATTGTTCGGGAGACATTTTTGGTTGACCGAGAGCTTCTGCTAAATCGCTGAGAGCTCGTTTCAGCAGTTCAGGTTCCGGCGCTTCTTCCTCTAATGTCGCCGTTATATAGGCTGCTGCCAGTTCCGGCTTTTTTCTGAGAGATTCAATCAAAAATGGATGATAAGGTAGGCTTTTAGGCATTGTCTTAACTCCTATAATCTGTCCAGTATTCTTTAGCTTGGCGGATATCTCTGTCTTGAGTGCTTTTATCGCCTCCGCAGATGAGAATCACAATCGTCATTCCTATTTGTCCAAAATAGATTCGATAGCCTGGGCCATAATTGATTTTGAGTTCGCATACGCCTTCTCCCACGGAGCCATAGTCTCCTAAATTACCATCAGCAATTCGGTTCAGCCTAGATATAATCTTGGCTTGAGCATTGATATCTCTCAGCGAATCAAACCACTGATCGTAAGGCACTTCGCCATCTGAGGCGATGTAGCGCTGAATTTCTTTCGGTTGGACTTCTGGCATAATTATATTATAGTGCGTCACTCATCCCAGTATGCTTGCAATTAATTATACTCAAGAAATGCCACAGGGGAAAGATGGAAAAACTTACTGGTATTCATAATCGATAAAACAGGACTTACGCACTCCGACCAAAGAAACCGGGTTTTTTTACTAAAATACACGTTGTAGCCCGCATATTCGGTAAAAAACCCGGTTTCTGGGCCCCCATGCGTAAGTCCGATAAAAGCAATTAGCCGATAGTTATTGCCACCAATATTAAATACTGTGGGGTCAATTATTCAATTCTAAAATCTAAAATCTAAAATCTAAAATCGAGTCATCGCCTCGGCTAAATGCTTCTTCAAAGTCGCTTCCGGTAGTGGCCCTTGCAAATGACTCCAAGGCAAAACCTGCTCTAAATCCCACTCTTGAAAAACATAGAAATCCATCTCTGGCAACTGTCCCCGCAACTCCTTAAAAGCGCGCCGATAACTGCCCAAAGTATCGCCGTAATGCCGCACTAATTCTAACAGCTTTGACAAGCGTCGATCGCCCTTTGACAACAAACCCTGAATCACAGACCAGTTATAGCTTTCAGGTCTAAATTCTAAACCTAACTTCCGCAATTCTTTATCTAAAAACTTCAGTCTCTTCTCCGCATCTTTGTTCACTCCAAACCACTGAAAAGGAGTGTGAGATTTCGGGACAAATGTACTGCAACCAAAAGTCAATCGTAAACCCGGAGCAGCTTTTTTAACAGCCCGCATCATCGCCACCGTCTCCTCTAAATCCTCCATTTCTTCCCCAGGTATTCCCGCCATACCGTAGAGTTTAATTCCCTTTAAACCGCCAGATTTAGCATTAATAGCAGCTTGAATAATTTCGTCATTGGTGAGTTTTTTGTTGACAATTTTGCGGAGGCGATCGCTCCCACTTTCCACAGCAATTGTCACAGATTTACTGTCTCGTTTTGTCAATATTTCTGCCAATTTCACCGTCACCGTATTTGTACGCACCGAAGAAAGACTCAGCCGCACACCATCGTATTTCGGATGATTCAAATGATCCAGCAAAACTTCAAATTCCGGGTGTTGAGTGACAGAAGCACCCAACAAACCCAAACGATTAGTAACAGCTAAACCGCGATCGATCGCCGGAATTAGAGAAGCCTCCAAACTCGCAGTTCTAAACGGCAAAGTCAGATAACTAGCCAAACAGAAACGGCACATTTCTGGACAACTCCGAACCACTTCCACCATGTAAATATTTTCCCAAGCAGCCTTTTCCGTCACCACAGTAGAAGCAGATAAAGTATTGCCGCGATAAGTCTGTTTTTCAACCAAGCTGGGAATTGCTGCATCAATGGGCTGAATAGATTTAATACCCTCAGTCGCATCCAGATAAATCACTTCGTATAAACTGGGAACATAAACCCCCGGAACTTGCGCCAAATGTCGCAATTTAGTTTGTCTATCGGCGGTACGGACTTCTTTAAAAGCATTTATAAAATTGTCAATGAGATTCTCGCCATCTCCGAGCAAAATCACATCAAAAAAATCAGCAAAAGGTTCAGGATTAGCAGTAAAAACCGGGCCACCACCAAATACAATTGGATGGTTATCTGTTCGTTGAGATGCCCAAATTGGCACTTCTAGAGATTCCAATAAATTGAGAATATTCACATAGTCTAGTTCCCAAGAAAGGGAAAATCCTAGTAATTCTGGATGTCGGGGAAGTTGTTCGCGGATATCAGTAAATAAACGACCCACTTCAAGATCCGATCGCACGGCCAAAGTTGCCCACACTATCTGATAGCCTAGGCTGGTGATGCCAACAGTGTACTCGTTGGGAAAACCAAAAATCGTCGGGATAGCGTCAACATCGGGGGTTGCTGGGGCAAATAGCAACCGTTCTTCAACAAATGGATTAGGAGTCATGGGATTTTAGATTTGAGATTTTAGATTTGAGATTAGGGAATTTATGCCTGGGAATTATGCCTCTCTCTTCTCTGACTCTGCGTTCTCTGCGTCCTCTGTGGTTTAATCATTTCGATTTGAGATTTGAGATTTTAGATTTGAGATTAGGGAATTTATGCCTGGGAATTATGCCTCTCTCTTCTCTGACTCTGCGTTCTCTGCGTCCTCTGTGGTTTAATCATTTCGATTTGAGATTTGAGATTTGAGATTAGGGAATTGACTTATTCAAAGTTCCTCAGAAATAGAATCGCGATCGTCCTGTCTTCTCGGCGGCGGTGCACTGTGGAAAGTGGCAATTAGCAAACAGATAATCCCAGCATTGATAAAAACATCAGCTAGATTAAAAACCGGGAACCTAATTATCCGAAAATCGAGAAAATCTACAACGTGGCCGGAAATAAATCGATCGATCCCATTCCCCAGTGCGCCCCCCAAAATCAAGCCATAGCCAGCTTGTTCCCAGCGATTAATTCGTGGCCCGAACCAAGCGAGTACCATCAATCCCACACTAACGCCCAAAGACAGCCAGCGCAACCAAATCGCCCCGCCACTAAACAAACTAAAAGCCGCACCGGTATTAACAACATAAGTGAAGTGAAACACCCCAGACCACAGTGGCTGAGTCTGCGGAGGAACAGCCAAGTCAAAATTTTGCACCACCCAAAACTTAGTCAAGTGGTCTAAAACTAAACTGATAATAGCAGCAACCCAGAACCAAGGATTTCTTTTAAAACGCATGAATTAGGCAGTAGAACATAGGGCATCGGATATTGATCGGCCGCAGCGAGATGACTCTCCAGTTGCACAACAACAGTATAACCTAATTTTGCACAATTACCAATGACTGATGACTAATGACTAATGACTAATAGACATCTCCTAAAAAGCCAGTCTTGAACAGGCAGGATGCCTGTTCCACAATAATTATGACTAATGACTAATGACTAATGACTAATGACTAATGACTGATGACTAATGACTAATGACTAATTAATAAAACATCAATCGACGTAAAAAAAATGACAGCACTGCGATCGCACAAACTACCGCCAATTGTCCAGGCAAAGGATAAACTGAATACTTGAGAATCTCATCGAATAAAGGTGTGGTTCTTGTCGGTGGCAAAAAGTGAGTGACAATCAGATAAATTAAGCCGATCGCGTGAACCGTGAACAAACCGCACAAACAGCTAAAAGCCATAGATTCCAGCCGTGACACCACCTTAAAAGCCACCCATCCGCACACCCAAGCACCCGGAACAAAACCCAGTAAATAGCCAAAACTCGGTTCCTTGAGATAGCCGATGCCGCCGCCTTGAGAAAACACCGGCCACAAAGTTAATCCTAAAGCTAAATAGGCAATTTGTGACAGAGCCGCAGCATTTTTCCCACCCATGCAGCCTACCAGCAAAACGGCTCCTATTTGATAGGTAACACCTAAAGAATAAGCCTGAAATCCTCGACCGTCCCAAAACCAAATTGGAGTGGTGACAGATGCAGGCAAAAAAGTGCCTCCTATCGTTAGGATTAAACCAATAAAAGCCCAGATTAGTTCGATGGGAGCAGGCATTCGATTTTAGATTTTAGATTTTAGATTGATTCAAGTTCTGTTACAGCGTATTCCACGTTTATGAAGTTTAGGGACACGGCAATGCCCATTAGTGTCAACTTAAGCTCAAAGGTAGTATCAGTCTACTCTTTGACGATTAAGATTCGATCCCCCCTAGCCCCCCTTAAGAAGGGGGGGACAGGAGTCTTCTCTTTCGTCACCCCCTACTCACACCCTACTCCCTTCTTAAGGGGGATTTAGGGGGATCGAGACTCAGTTAAAAGCGATATTTATCAAGGGCTTTCGGCTTAAGTTGACACCAATGGGATCTTGGAGTGTCCCTAGGGGGATCGCTCAATCAGGGATGTCCTTCATAAACATACAATCTGGGTATTATGAATTCAACTCAAAACTGCCGGGGATTGGTGCTTCGCCGCCCTCAAGTCCGAGGGATTCTAGCATGGCTCGGTCTTGCTCTGCGGGTTGACCCATAGTAGTAAGATAATGACCGACCAGCATAGCATTAATTCCAGCTTTTAAGCCGAGGTGTTGTAGTTCTCCCATGACGGCTTCTCTACCTCCTGCGTAGCGGATGATTTGAAGAGGAAGCATTAGCCTAAAAATTGCGATCGCCTTTAATGCTTCATAAGGATCTAGTGGAGGTAAATCGCCCAAAGCGGTACCTTTTCTAGCAGATAGCAAATTCACCGGTACCGACTCTACCTCTAACTCTCGCAAACTCAAAGCTAAATCTATTCTATCTTCCCAGCTTTCACCCATGCCGATAATTCCGCCGCTGCAAGCTTGAATGCCTGCCGCTTTTAAGTTCTTAATTGTAGCAGTCCGATCGCTCCATTTGTGAGTTGTGACAATATTCGGAAAAAACTGCTCAGACGATTCTAAATTGTGGTTATAGCGCGTCACACCCGCAGCTCGCAATTCTTGAGCTTGTTCGACACTCACTTCTCCCAAAGCGCAGCAAGGCTTAATATTAGTTTCGTCAATAATTCGGCGCACTGTGTCGAGAATTTGCTCAAATTCTGAGGATTTCGGGCTGTTATGTTTAATCCCTTTTCCTTGAGAAACCAGACAAAATCTTTTAGCTCCCGCCGCTTCCGCCGCCTTCGCTTGCGCTAAAATCTCATCGGAGGTTTTTAAGCCATAAATCGGGACGTTTTCTCCCGGATGGTGAGCCGACTGAGAGCAAAAGCCGCAATTTTCCGAACAGTTACCAGACTTAACATTAATGATGCTGCACAAGTCTACCGTATTGCCGCAGCAAGCTTGACGCACGCGATCGGCTGCGGAGCACAACAGTAAAATATTTTCTTGGCCTTCTATTCCTGTCAGAGCCAGTGCTTCGTCTCTACCGATCCGATATCCTTTAATTATTTGCTCTACGAGGCTATCTAACCGTTGTTGCAGCGGTATTTCCTGGGGTAAAAGGTCGATCGAGCTCTGAGAAAATTTTGATAGTGGCGCTTGCACCATTTGTTGCACCTTATGAAAACAAACATCATTGTATGGTTTTCTGGAGCTCGAACCGATATTTTTTACAATTAAACGTGAATTTTGGGGCGGGCGATTCCCTTCGGGATAGCTTCCCTCCCGCGGACTTTACCCGTTTCTGTTCTCCCAACCGTTCCCTATATCTTATTTATTCAAAACTGTCAAGATCTTTTTTAACTAAAATATTAATATATTGTAAAATGTAAATATTCTTAACCTAAGCTTTACTTTTGAGCGCTATGCTAGTGCGGGACACCTTGTATCAGAATCAAAGCCTTATATGCTTTTTCGTATTAACCTAATTAATTCAAACCGACTGACTACCGCAATTTCGGCAATGGCGATCGCCCTCAGCTTAGCAGCTTGTGGTGGCGGCAGCACAACCACCAGCAGCACCCCCACCCCCGGCGGCGACACCGCAACAACCCCAGGCGCTGCCCCCGTTGCAGCCACCGGCACTGCAACACCCAGCAAACTCGCCCTAGCAACAGACGTAGCCATCACCGCAGCCGGCGCGTCATTCCCCGCCCCGCTGTACCAGCGTTGGTTTCAAGACTTCAACAAAATCAACTCCAAAGTACAAATTAACTATCAATCGGTCGGCAGCGGCGCAGGAGTCGAACAGTTTACCAAAGGTACCGTAGACTTTGGAGCCAGCGACACCGCCATGAAGGACGATGAAATCGCCAAAGTGCCAGCAGACAAAGGCGTGATACTGTTGCCCATGACAGCCGGCAGCATCGTCATCGCCTACAACCTGCCAGACGTACCCGAACTGAAACTGCCGAGAGACGTTTATGTAGACATCTTCGCCGGTAAAATTACTAAGTGGAACGACCCCAAAATTGCAGCAGCCAATCCGGGCGCTAAATTGCCAGACCAAAATATCACAGTTGTACGCCGTTCTGACGGTAGCGGTACCACCGCCGTCTTCACCAAACACCTGAGTGCCATCAGTCCAGAATGGAAAGAAAAAGTAGGGGAAGGCAAGACAGTAGAGTGGCCTTCTCCCGGTAATGTTGGTGGCAAAGGGAATGAAGGTGTCACCGCTTCTATTCAACAAACCGTTGGTGCTATTGGCTACATTGAGTACGGCTACGCCAAAAACAACAACGTCAAATTTGCATCTTTGCAAAACAAAGCAGGCACATTTGTCACAGCTAATGACGAGTCAGCTTCTCAAGCTCTAGCAACAGCGCCACTGCCGGAAAATCTGCGAGCATTTATCGAAGACCCAGAAGGCGCTCAATCCTATCCAATTGTCACCTACACTTGGATGCTAGTCCCCAAAACAGTTGCTGACCCCAACAAAGCTAAAGCGATCGAGGCTATGATTGAATACGGCTTGAATGAAGGCCAAAAAGTTAGTTCTGAATTGGGCTACGTTCCTCTGCCCCAAAGCGTTAAAGAAAAAGTGGCCTTGGCGGCCGATGGCATCAGCCCCGACTACAAGATTGAGGTTGCCAAATAGTAATAGAAGTCAGTTGACTGTTGACTGTTGACTGTTGACTGTTGACTGTTGACTGTTGACTGTTGACTGTTGACTGTTGACTGTTAACTGTTGACTGTTGACTGTTGACTGTTGGCAGTTGACTGTTGACTGTTGACTGTTGGCAGTTGTCAGAGGGAAAAAGCCCTTCGGCTTAGCGAGTGGGTAAAAAGAAGGAAGAAAGAAGAGAGATATTTCTGTAGGGGCGGGCGATTCCCGCTCGCGAAGCGGTGCCCGCTCGCGTAGTCGAAGGGTCGAAGGGTCGAAGGGTTCACCAACAATAATTGCCTAAAACCCACAATCTCATAAACCCGCCCCCACCCAACGGTAAATCGCTATCTACGTCTTTCAAGATATAATGGGCGGGTTGAACCAGAAATATTTGTTGAAAAATCAGGGGATTAATTAACCCGCCCATCTTTGATTTTATCTATGGTCTTTCTTTCTGCTTCCTTCCAGCTAGCTTTTTCCTAAAATTGCTCTTTTTCATTACTAATTATTGGGTTTTTTTTCTATGATTTCAGATAATAATAGCGCTCAGTCAGAGAGCAGATCGCGCTCAGGGGCAGAAAAGTCCTTAGACCAAGCCTTCATCTGGCTGACTCGGATTTTGGGCCTAGGAATTGGGGTAATTTTGCTGGTAATCGCGCTCACGGTTACTTTCAGAGCGTTACCTGCTATTCAACAGTACGGTTTGGGATTTCTATTTAGCAGTAGCTGGAATCCGGTTAAAGAAGAGTACGGTGCTCTGCCGATGATTTACGGGACGATCGTCAGTTCGGCGATCGGGCTCCTAATTGCAGTACCATTAGGAGTAGGAACTGCTATCTTCTTGAGTGAAGATTTTCTACCGCTACCAATCCGCACAGCTTTGGTTTTTTTGGTAGAACTCTTAGCAGCCATTCCTAGCGTAGTTTACGGTTTGTGGGGAATTGCTGTATTGATTCCCATTATTAGCACTGTCGGAAAGTTTCTCAACGGCACTTTCGGATGGCTGCCAATTTTTAGCACCCCGCCAGTGGGCCCCGGAATGTTACCAGCCGGAGTAATTTTGGGAATTATGACTTTGCCCATTATTACTGCTATCTCCCGCGACTCTTTGGTAAGTCTTCCTCCCGAATTGCGACAAGCATCTTTAGGCTTAGGAGCTACTCGCTGGACAACCATTTTTAGGGTACTCGTACCTGCTGCTTTCTCCGGCATAGTCGGCGGCATTATGCTCGGTTTGGGTCGCGCTATGGGAGAAACAATGGCTGCAACTCTGTTAATTGGCAATTCCAATCAGTTAAGTATTTCTGTGCTAGCTCCTGCAAATACTATTGCTTCTTTGATGGCAAATCAGTTTGCCGAAGCTTCCGGCTTGCAAGTATCAGCTCTGATGTACACGGGGCTAATTTTGTTTATTATGACGCTGATTGTTAATATCTTGGCAGAGTGGATTGTTTCCCAAGTCAGAGCCAAGTACAACTAAAACAGGACTGACGTATCAAAACCAAAGAAACCGGGTTTTTTGCCGTTTATGCGGGCTTTAACGAAGTATTTTCGCAAAAAACCCGGTAGATCACCACCCGTTCGTATGTCCTATAAAAGTTGGCGACAATTTCCCATAAAATTGTAATTTATGTCAAAAATCTCGTCCGAACATCGCGATTATTTTGCCTCTAAGACAGGCAGTTTGAAGAAGGTTAAAGGCAGTCCGCAATCGCTGTTCAATATCGCGATGACGGTATTAGCAGTGGCCTGTTTGGCAATTACTCTTTTGCCTTTGTTTGCAGTGCTTTCCTACGTCACCGTACAAGGTTTCAATCGCCTGAATTTAGACTTGTTTACCAAGCTGCCACCGCCACCCGGACTATCGGGAGGCGGTATTGCTAATGCAATTCTCGGTACATTGATGACGGTGGGAATTGCTTCTTTAATTGCTGTTCCTTTTGGCGTATTGGCCGCCGTTTATTTGTCGGAATTTAGCAAAGGCTCCATAGCTCGCTGGGTTCGCTTTGCTACTAATGTCCTCAGCGGAGTTCCTTCGATTATTGCGGGGGTATTTGCCTACGGTTTGTTTGTAGTAAATATGGGAGGCTTTTCGGCAATTGCAGGCGGTGCGGCGCTGGCGGTGCTGATGTTGCCGACGATTGTGCGAACTACTGACGAAGCTCTACAAATCGTCCCTCAAGATATTAGATGGGCATCGGTTGGTGTGGGTGCATCTAATTATCAAACGGTGTTGCAGGTGGTTTTGCCTGCGGCAATTCCGGCTATTTTAACTGGTGTGACTCTGGCAATTGCCCGCGCTGCGGGAGAAACGGCTCCTTTGATTTTCACTGCGCTAAATTCGCCTTTTTGGCCGGCAGGATTTGATAAGCCAACTCCGTCGCTTTCGGTTTTGGTTTACAACTTTGCAACGGTTCCTTTTCAGGCACAGAAAGAATTGGCTTGGGCTGCATCTTTAATTTTGGTGTTAATGGTTTTGCTGACGAGTATTCTTTCTCGTTGGGCAACTCGCCAAAAGGTTTATTGAAGTCATTAGTCATTGGTTATTTGTTATTTGTTATTTGTTATTGGTTATTTGTTACTCCCTGGGGGCTGGTAATAACCAATAACCAATAACTCACAACTAATAACATAACATTTTCTCGTTATTTTGTAAAATTCGCTTGGAGTATTAACTGTATGATGCACTTGGAACAAAAGACTGAAACAGTTTTGCAGGTAGACAATATCAATATTTTTTACGGCGCTTTTCAAGCTGTGAAAAATGTTTCGATTGAGATTCCTAAAAATCAGATTACTGCTTTTATCGGGCCGTCTGGCTGTGGCAAAAGTACGATTCTGCGATGTTTTAATCGTCTTAACGATTTGGTTAACGGTTTTCGTTTAAACGGTCAAATTTATTATCACGGTCAAAATCTGTACGATCCTGATATTGATGCTGTGGAGGTGCGCCGCAAGATTGGGATGGTGTTTCAAAAGCCGAATCCTTTCCCGAAGTCGATTTATGACAATATTGCTTACGGTGCAAGGGTGAATAATTATAAGGGCGATATGGATGAGTTGGTGGAAAATTCGCTTCGCCAAGCTTATTTGTGGAATGAGGTGAAGGATAAGCTGAAGCAAAGTGGTTTTTCGCTTTCGGGTGGCCAGCAGCAGCGTTTGTGTATTGCTAGGGCGATCGCGATTAATCCTGATGTAGTATTAATGGATGAACCTTGCGCTTCTCTTGACCCGATTTCTACTAGCAAAATTGAGGAGTTGATGCGGGAACTGAAAGAGCAGTATACGATTGTCATCGTTACTCACAATATGCAGCAAGCTTCTCGCGTTTCTGACCTGACTGCTTTTTTCAATGCTAAACTTTCTGACGATGGGAAGCGGTTCGGCTATCTTGTGGAGTGCGACAAGACTGAGGTGATTTTCCAAAGTCCGAAGGAAGAGTCTACTATGGAATATGTCAGCGGTCGTTTTGGCTGATTTGTATTTTTGGGGCTGGCGGGACGCCAATTGGTGTCAACTTAAACTCACTCATTTGTACTCCTCTGCTGTCTGACGATGAGTCCTTCGATCCCCCCTAGCCCACCTTAAAAATGGGGGAACCGGAGCATTCAATGGTAAGGTGCGTCGCCCGAAACAATCTGCAAGTTTCATTTCTCATTACTCAGCGACGCACCCTACAGAGAGTGCACCTCACTTCATTCATAAAACCGCTATAAATTGTATTTTTGGGGCTGGTTCATTGGCCCACAACACAACAATTTCGCAATTACAATACCCTAAAATATTCGATTCCTTCCAGGATTCCCCAAGCGCAGGCAGAGCTAGCTAAATAATGATTTTTACCACCAGATTCGCGGTACCATTCTAAGAGTTCTGACTGAGCATTGGCGACTATTACTCCCCGCACATCTTGTTCAAACATACTGATATCATGGCGCGAATCGCCGCACACTAATGTTGCATCGGCTGGAATTTTTAGGCGCTTTTGCAAATAAGTAAGGGCGTTGCCTTTAGTGCTCGTTTGTGGTAAAATATCTACCTCTCCATTGCTGCTCAAAATTATTTGAGCAGCCAGTCCAGATTCAGCTAATTTTTGCTGCAACGCATGGAAAATAGAGGCGGTTTCCGTCACTGATTCCAGAGAAAAACTCAACTTCCAAGGATTTTGTTGATTGGAAGATTGGGGTTTAAGCTGAGAAAACTGCTGAGTTAAAGAGGCGAGGGCCATTTTATCCCAGTTCTGAGAAAGATATTCTGCCCAATCTAAATCGATGATGCCGTTTCGGTAAATCTCGCTGCCTATACCTGTGATTAAATAGTCGGGTGCTAGCAGTTGGTTTTGGGCGATTAATTCGCAAGTGGAAGCATAAGAAGACTCCGTAGCGTAGACTAAACAAAATTGCGATCGCTTTGATTGCAAGTGCTGGTTTAAGGCTAGAGTTGCTGGGCGATCTCCGACTAGCGTGTTGTCTAAGTCTGTCACTAATAAATTCATTCTGGTCATGGGGAATGGGGAATTGGGAATTGGGAATTGGGAATGGGGAATTGGGAATTGGGAATTGGGAATGGGGAATTGGGAATGGGGAATGGGGAATTGGGAATGGGGAATTGGGAATGGGGAATGGGGAATTGGGAATGGGGAATGGGGAATTGGGAATGGGGAATGGGGAATTGGGAATGGGGAATTGGGAATTGGGAATTGGGAATTGGGAATTGGGAATTGGGAATTGGGAATTGGGAATTGGGAATTGGGAATGGGGAATGGGGAATTGGGAATGGGGAATTGGGAATTGGGAATTGGGAATGGGGAATTGGGAATTGGGAATTGGGAATTGGGAATTGGGAATTGGGAATTGGGAATTGGGAATTGGGAATTGGGAATTGGGAATTGGGAATTGGGAATTGGGAATTGGGAATAAAAATATCTGACTATTTATAATGTTTGTTGCATAAAATAGATTTATTTGATAACAACTTAGTTAAGATTTTCTCGTTGGATTTTTGCAGAAGTGGTGTGAGTGTTATGGTTAAGAATGCAACCTCCGTTAGAGCTTTTTGGCTGTGTTTTTGGGTTTCTGGCGTGGCTGTGCTTTTGCAGCCGCGACGGCTCAATTTCAGGATAACCTAACTCCAGAAGTTCCGCTAGAAGGTGATGCTGTCTCTAGGAGTATCTCAGATGAAACGCCGCGGTTGAGGTTGAACCATCGCACTTTAGCAGAAACAGCCGAGAGTCACAGCCCCAAAAGTAACGGCGGCAATTCGTGAATTTCCCCCAAAGGAGTTAGAAACTGCAAACTCTCCTCAGTCTCAAACAGTTGCTGAAGTCGGTACAGTGCCGCCGGCGCGAATTGGCGATCGGGTTTCAGAAGGAACGTTTATATCGAGCTGCATAAGTTGATCTAAATTGGTTTTATTTTCGATCGCCGTTGAGCCTGTACCCTAAAGCTTACCAGAATTGCCATGTTTTTCTCAAGCCGAAGTGCTCAGGGATAGAGATAATTTTTGGCAGTAATTTACCAGAACAAAAATTATGGTATCGATCGTTTGTCTTGGGCTTTAAATAGTTACAAATTGTAAATTATATAGCAGTTCTCAATCTTGGTGAGGTATGCCCTATGCCCTATGCCCTATGCCCTATGCCCTATGCCCTATATCAAGCGTGCACCGCACTGTTACTGAGAAAGGCTATATGTCATTTATCTTGAATTATCCGGTCTAGTTCCGAAATATTATTAATAACAAACCTCGGTTGCAGCCCCAAACATTCAGTGCGATCGCCATATCCATAGGCCGCCCAACAAGCATCTATTCCAGCATTTTTAGCAAACAGCAAATCAACGGCTGTATCGCCAACCATTAAAACTTGACTGTTATCTAAATCGGGAAAAAGCGGTTTAAGAATCGAGTCAAATACAGTCGAATCAGGTTTCTGAGTGATTTCTCCGTTATCGCCTACAATTAAGTCAAAAAAACTGTGAATCTTGAATTTATCCAAAAATAAATTGACAAAATTAACCTGTTTATTGCTGAAAACTCCAAGGCTTAATCCCGATTCGCTTGCCAACTGCAAGATGGTCTTGGTTCCGGGAAATAGCTCTAGTTGTTTTTCACCTTCTGTGCGATAATAGGAGCGGTAAGTTTCAATCCATACAGGAATTTGGGTTTCATCGATCGCCGGAGCAAGGATTTTGAAAGTATTTGCTAAATCCATGCCGATCGTCCCTCGAATTGTAGATGACGCAGGCGGCGCGATCTGGAAATTTTCAAAAGTTTTGGTGATACAAAAGACAATGGCTTTGTGAGTAATTGCCAAAGTGCCATCAAAGTCGAAAATAATTAACTTGTACTGACTCATATTCCGAACCCAATCTAAAGTATAATTTTTCAGCATTCAAGAGGTTAACATGAGTGTCACCGAAAAAACCGAATTTATAACACCAGATTTCCCAGACCACACTCAACTACCAGAATCCGACGGTACTTTTGTGAAAAACTTTCAAGAACATCCTCAAAGCATCCTGTTAACAACATCAATTAGACCCATTTTAGACCGGATTCATCCCGACGGACAATATTGCATCGGTCAAGATTCCGGTATTTATTGGCGAGTCGCCCAACCCCCAGAACCGCCAGAAAGAGGAGCCGAAGCACCAGATTGGTTTTACGTGCCCGACGTGCCGCCAACTATCGAGGGAAATATGCGCCGTTCCTATGTAATGTGGCAAGAATTAATGCCACCTCTAATTGTACTAGAATTTGTGTCTGGAGATGGCAGCGAAAAAAGAGATAGAACTCCAAGAGAGGGCAAATTCTGGATTTACGAGCGGATAATTCGACCTGCTTTTTACGGAATTTATGAAGTAAAAAAAGCCCAAGTTGAATTGTATCATTTGGTAGAAAATCGATTTGAGTTAGTGCGTAAAAATCAGCGCGGACATTACCAAATCGAGCAGATGGAAGTGGAATTAGGCATTTGGCAAGGGGTTTATCAGGGCGTAGAACTCCCTTGGCTACGCTGGTGGGATGCTGAGGGGAATTTGATCCAGGCCGCTGAGGAACGGGTAGAACAAGCGGAATTAGCCGCCGAACGAGAACGACAAAGGCGAATAGAAGCTGAGTTGCAAATTAAAGCTTTAGAAGCGCGTTTACGAGAGTTAGAAGGAGGGTAAAATCAGTTGAGCCGATCGGCAAATATCGAGAGTCGATCGCAATTGTCAGAATCCAGAGGGCGGGTGGATTAAATTATTGGTTTTGAGGCGTAAATGGCGGGTTTTACCCGCCCAGGAGCACATATTCTTGCTGATTTATCCGGTTTGTAGTATGGAAATTTAAAAAAATATCACTTCTCATCCAGAAGCTGCTTATATTATTTGATAAGTATTGCATCATTTTGTGTAGAGTATATGGCACTAATTGTTCAGAAATATGGTGGTTCCTCGGTTGGTACTGTCTCGCGCATTCTTGAAGTAGCCCGACGAGTTGTAAAAACAGCACAGCTTGGCAACTCCCTAGTTGTCGTACTTTCAGCAATGGGGAAAACCACCGACGGTTTGGTTAAACTAGCTAAGGAAATTTCCGCAAATCCCAACAAGCGCGAAATGGATATGTTGCTCTCCACTGGGGAACAAGTGTCGATCGCACTTCTCAGTATGGCATTACAAGAACTCGGACAACCCGCCATATCCCTCACAGGCGCTCAAGTTGGCATCGTCACCGAAGCCGCCCACACCCGCGCCCGGATTTTGCGGATCGATCCGACTCGGATTGAAAGCCAGCTAAACAGCGGTAAAGTCGTTGTGGTTGCGGGTTTCCAAGGCATTTCCGATGCCGAGGAAATGGAAATTACCACCTTGGGGCGAGGCGGTTCCGACACTTCAGCGGTAGCCCTAGCCGCAGCGTTGCGGGCCGACAGGTGCGAAATTTATACTGACGTGCCCGGAATTCTGACTACAGATCCGCGCCTGATTCCCGACGCCCAGTTGATGGACGAAATCACCTGCGACGAAATGCTGGAATTGGCGAGTTTGGGCGCAAAAGTCCTGCACCCCCGGGCGGTAGAAATTGCCAAAAATTACGGCGTGCCCTTGATAGTGCTGTCTAGTTGGAGTGACGCCCCCGGTACGCGGGTGGTGTCGCCCCCCCCCCAGCCACGCCCTTTGGAGGGCTTGGAGCTCGCAAAAGCGGTGGATGCGGTCGAATTTGACTTGGATCAGGCGGGGGTGTCGCTGCTGCGTTTGCCCGATCGCCCTGGAGTAGCAGCGCGGTTATTCGGTGCGATCGCCCAACAAAATCTCGATGTAGACTTAATTATCCAGTCAATTCATGAAGGAAATACCAACGATATTGCCTTCACAGTAACGCGAAATTCTCTGCAACAAGCCGCCGCAGTTGCAGATGCCATTATTCCCACCCTCGGCAAGAATTCTCGCCCAGAATTGGGAGAACCGGAAGTGAAAACAGAAGAACGACCCATAGCTAAAGTTAGCATTGCAGGGGCGGGAATGATCGGGCGTCCGAGAGTAGCAGCCGAAATGTTTAAAACTTTAGCGGATGCGGGAATTAACATTCAAATGATTTCCACTTCCGAGGTGAAAGTTAGTTGTACGATCGATGCTACGGATTGCGATCGGGCAGTTGGCGAACTCTGCAAAACATTTGAGGTGGCCAATTCCCCTGTAGCGCTCAATTCCTCATCACCAAAACCCCCAGCAGTGCGGGCTGTAGCCCTCGATCTCAACCAAGCACGTTTAGCAATTCGCCATTTGCCCGATCGGCCCGGAGTAGCAGCAAAACTGTTCGGACTTTTAGCCGAAGAAAATATCAGCGTAGACATGATCATTCAGTCCCAGCGCTGCCACAATATTGACGGTATTTTAACTCGCGACATTGCATTTACTGTCGCCCAAATGGATGCAGAAGCCGCTCAAACCGCCTTAGAAAAAGCAGCCCACGAGTTAGGATGGGGCGAAGTCGCAGTTGATACAGAAATTGCCAAAGTTAGCGTCGTCGGTTCCGGGATGATAGCGCATCCCGGAGTAGCCGCCAAAATGTTTGAAGCCCTTTCCCAGCACAAAATCAACATTCAAATGATTGCAACTTCCGAGATTAAAATTAGCTGCGTTGTCGATGAAGAACAAGGCGTAATAGCTTTGCGCGCAATCCACACAGCATTTGAACTTGCCGGCACCGAAAAAATCCAAGTTCCCGCCTAATACTTGTATGGCGGTTTTCGGTAGGGACACTCCAAGAGCCTATTAGTGTCAACTTAACGTCAAACCCTGTCATATCAATTCCGTTTACACCGGAATGATATCATTTCGGATTTGATATATAGCAACCGCCAAGGTGGTTAAAGCATTTATGGTTATTGAACCCTTCGACTCCGCTCAGGGAGCAATGACCTTCTTCGCCTTGGCGACTGCTATACATATGTCATTGCGAGCTCAAGCGCGAAGCAATCGCAATCACTACGATATCATTCCGATGCTGCCGGAAGTGATATCACAGACTGCTGTTTAACTATTAAGCTTAGATCCCCCCTAGCCCCCAGGGCGGTTTCATTCTCAGGAAAATCGCGATTTTGTAGGGGTAGTGCTACCCCTACTCCCCGTACCCCCCCACCGACCCTCGAATGGGCGTTTGGACCATCTCGGCAACCACGGGGGGATTACCCCTACAAAGAATGAAACAGCCCGGCCCTAGCCCCCCTTAAGAAGATTGGAATTATGCAGTTTTATGAGCAGCTAAAAAGTCGATTAAAATCCCCACTCTCGGAACATTTCGGCTAAAAGCATCAACACCATTCCCCTGCGTAGCACAGACATTCACTATTTAACGCACAGCAGATAAATGGTATATTTCCTTCGCAATCAAAGCCGAAAAGATGCCACCGCTTTTCCATCTAGTTGCTGAACCCATAGGGATTGATATCAATTCCGGTTGTATCGGAATTAATCTTACCCGAAATCAGGACACGGCTTGGCCTTAGTCCCTACCGCGATCAATTGTAGGGACTAAGGCCAAGCCGTGTCCTCTATATCATTCCGGCGCAGCCGGAATTGATATGACTTAGGAGTATCAACTTTTGCTACTATTTCCGATGGTAAGTTTTATGAGTCTCCCCGTCCACTGAAAAAAGCGAAAACCAAGCTGAGTAAAGAACAGTGGAGAAATCGGCAACAGCAATTAGGTAATAGAAACTTAGGTTTAAGAGGATATAATAATGCTCATAAACACTATCGTATAATCGCTAAAATTCACGCGAAAACAGCTAATTAACGGCGAGATTTTTTGCCAAGAACTACGACAAAAATTAGCTAGAAATATGCCCACATTCGCATCGAAGTTTTGAAGGTGAGCGAGATGGTTGCTAACCATAAGTTAGCAGCAGCTATTTCAGATTGTGGTTGCTCTGAATTTCGTCGTCAATTGGAATATAAGTCGGAAATGTATAGCACGAAAGTTGAGCTTTAGGGACACGGCGTGCCTTGTCCGTACTAAATAGATGGTTTCCTGCTTCTAAAACCTGTTTAAACTGCGGTCATACTCAACCGATGCCATTAAAAGAACGAGTTTTTGATTGTGGCTGTTGCGCTCTATTAATCAATCGAGATTTGAACGTCGCAATCAATTTATCTCGTTACTCAGAATTAGTAAGACCGGCTCGGTCGCTCCGTTACACCTGCGGACAAGCAGGAGCCGACTCCCTTGGTAGATGCAGTTCGAGAACATCAAATCTGCCATAGGTAGGTTTGAGTAGATTTCATAGAACGGATCGGGGTCTTTTGTTTTGCAGAAAGTCGATCGCCCATCAGATCAAATCCGCGCTTCATCGTCCTGGTCAAGTCGAGTCAAGTCGCAACCATATATATAGCAACCGCCAAGATGGTTAGGAAACTTCGACTGCGCGAGCATGCATCGCATTTTTGGTGATTGAGCCCAACGGCTGCGTTGATCCAGAGCGTAGTCGAAGGACTCAGGATCAACTCCGTCGAAATGTCCGGTTTCTGAGTGCTTTTCGACCGAGTTTATCCGCTCGCGGAGCCGAAGGGCTCAATCACCTAAGCGCCTTGGCGACTGCTATATCGAAGATATATCAGCGCAATTTTCAGTTTTTCGACTCACTGTCAACCGTCAACTGTCAACTGTCAACAATCATCTCCAAGAGTGCAACCGGAATCGAGATCACCGTATTTACACCGAGAATCTGCGGTGAGTGGGTGAAGTGGTGAGGGGGTAGAGGGGGGATTTATGAGACATCGCGATCGCTCAACCCCTATAAAACACGGCATTTTTAGCCATAATTGCCCAAATAAACAACTCATGCCCGATCGGAGTCCAAGTAGCTGAATCAACAAAAATCATGTTCTTCAGAATTTCCTCATATTTTTTAGCTAACGTTTAGTTCAAGGTCTTGAATTCGAGGTCGATCGTCGTTAGCAGCATCCCCCTGCTCAAGAACGAACCTGTCGTCAGGGGAGTGAGGGTGAGGGATTCTACTTTGAATTGACGACTGCGACAGCATTGCCACCTTCAGGTAAAGCCAAGTCTGAGTATTTATTGTTAAAGAGTGTGGAGATTTTTGAAATGTCTAATCAGCTATCTTCTCAAGGTAACAGCCTGATTCTGTGCTATTACGCAAATGTTTCCCACCAAATTCAGGTGGTTCGGATTGGGAACATTCCGAATTGGTATTTTGAAAGGGTGATGTTTCCGGGACAGCGACTGATGTTTCAATCCTGGCCAGAAGCAGTATTAGAAATTCATACGGGTGCGGTAGCAAGTGCTATTTTATCAGACAAGATTCCTTGCTACGTGCTGCGGGTCATAGAAGAGATCAATGCTGATGAAGTACAAGATGAGGCAGAAGATGACGTAGAAGTTAGGGCCGTGGAGCAATATCCAGTCTGCGCCTGATCGGATTAAATAGACATCTCTCATCGACTCAAGCAAGCACAAAAATATTAGTTAATTAATGTTTCAGGATGGAAAAAATGCCTAAAACTCTTGTCAATATTACCTTATCTGTAGTCACGGAGGAAGTAGAAATTATCTTGGAGTCTTACCCCAGATATCCCTATCAAGAAGCTTTTTCACCTTCGGGCTTACGACAGGATTTAATTGCTTACGTGCTGAGCCGCGTTCCTAATACTTATAGTGCGATCGAAGCGTCTGAGTCTGCATCGAACCAAACAGTCCAGGTTCGCTGTTCCTCAGAGCAGTTGCTGCACATAGAAAACTTGATTCACACAGGAATTCGCGACGTGCTGTATAGCTATCACAAGATCGACTACCTCGTTCCTGAAACAGTTAGATTCGGGGCGAGAGTTTCTAGTTGGTCGTGATAGTTGGTCGGGCATCAGGGGAGGTTAACCAAGCCTAGACCAAGGGGATTTATAAGAAATACCCTGAAAACCCTGTGACTTTAGTCCAGGGATGAAAGGGCGTGGCAGGATTTATCCTGCCTGCCCCATCTTGACAAACTGATTTTGGTTTGATAAAGTTGTTGAAACTTAGTTGGTGAAAAACCCGACAGTTGCAAGCCGTTAGGCACAAAAGTAGCCATAGACTCAGCCACTCGCTGTGTGGGTAGTGGGTATCTGACTTACCCTTTAAGAATTAAACTTTGGGCGGATTCATCCCCCAATGTTTGTCCTTAAGAATCCCCGCGTCTTCAGACCGGGGAGTGTCAAACCTAGCTAGTTACCTGAGCAATTTTTGTGCTTCTATCTATCAAAACTCAGCTCAAATTAACCAATAGCTAAACCCCAGTTACGAGTAAATATGCTAGGGCAATATTTACTTATAACTGGGGTTTAGCTACGTGGAAAAGCTGAGATGAAGATGGATGGAAGCCTAATAAATATATCCTGAAAAAGTTCTTGGACAATCCTGTTATATCATGTCCGGTGGATTAGCTGTCCCCCGTGAACTCCGTGAAGAATCTCGCCCGATACTTCGCTAAACGGCAGTTCATACTGAGTCCTGAGCCTTCCCCAGGCTCAGGACTCAGTATGACAAATACCGGTGCTCGTAAGTGATTAACCGGACTAGATATTAAACCAGAACTCAGTTGGATTAAAGAAAAGGGAATTTGTTAAAAAATCACTCAATATGCTTTCGATAATTTAGGTAATGCGTTGGAAGGATTCTGCACAGATTACTATTACACGGGCTATGGTATCGCACCGATAGCACCACCGCCACAGCCAGCGCCACAACCCTAATTGCACGGTTGCTCCGCCAAAGTGTTGCCAAAATGCCATCAAAGAGTCATCCCCACCGCTTTTTTGAGATCAGGTGTGGGGATGAATGGGAGTAAAAGCTCCATAGACGGAATAAAATATAGTGCGCTGTCACGCACCTTCCCAAGGCTCATTGACTTGATGGCTCGATCGTACATTGTGTAGATACAAACCGCTGATTTTTTTGGGGAAGAAGTTAAAGAAGATGTCAGAGTTTCTTCATCCAATATTTTAAGAGATTTTCTTTGACCATGTTTTGCCGCATAACTTCGATCAGGTATTCCTGAGCTTGGTCTTGGCTTAAGGTTTTAACTTGGTCGCGCAGCACTTGCAGTTTGAACTGCTGTTCCATGCTCAGACTGGTTGTAGGGCATATCCATAAATCGCTCCTCCAGTTTCCTACGTGAGATTAATCGAGGTGAGATATATCAGATTGACGTTTCGCAGGATTTGTTGTATTCCTCTAGTGTAAACTATCATAACTTTTGCTTGACAATCTGTCCAAAATACACATTTTGTAACTAATTTGTGTGGCAAAAGTACATCTAAGTGGGGGGAGCTTTATCATAAAAAAACGTACAAACCGGGAAGCTTAAGCCAAAGGAGCTATTTATTATGGATGCAATGGAGTTTTTTCAGAGCAGTGCAGGGGAGTGGCGATCGCAGCGCAGCACTCACCATCTCGCTTTCCGCCAAGCGGAGGTGGGGGATTCAAATATTCAGGTGACGACCCTGGGCGCAGATGACGCGCGAGTGGCAGAGATTTGTCAGATGCACGAAGTTGACCCGATTCGCGCGGCTGGGGGGGCTTTTGTGACTTGGCACGGCTCGATGGCGTGGGATAAGGATGATGAGAATCACAAGGGCTCTACGGTGTTCGCGATCGTCCCCGATCCTGAAAATCCGCGGCAGGGTTTGATGTTGCGAGAACGGGGCTATGCGGAAATTATGCCGGTGGCGGGCCGTTTTGAGATGGACGATCAGGATGGATTGCTGCTGATTACGGAATACGAGACGATGAGTTCGATCGAGCGTTTCTGGTTTGCTAATCCGAATGTGCGGATGCGGACAAGTTCGGTAAAGCGCTTTGGGGGTTTCAGCACTTCGACTTTTTGTACGGAAATTCGGGTGGAACCGGATGCGGATGCAGCGAAGCAAGTAGCAGAGGAGCAGGCAGTCACCACCGAGTTTTACTCGGCTCTAGGCTGGTAATTTAGTCATTATGTCATTAGTCATTAGTCATTGGTCATTACTTTGGCTTCGTTCGCCAGAGACCGGGAACGAGAGTAACTACTGACTAATGACTACTGACTAATGACTGCTGACTTCCCACAGTCAACAAATGTTACAGATTGTTGCAAAAATTCAGGAAAATCAGATTTAGATTGCGGGAATCCCCTAATCTGTATGTTGGTTAGTTGTATCATTACGCTGGCCGATCGCAGTGTCAACTATTTCTGAAATTTGAGATAACGGAGATTATAACGTGGCGCTACCTTTGTTGAACTACGCTCCTAAGAGCCAGAACCAGCGCGTAGCTGGTTATGAAGTGGGAGGCGACGAGCAGCCGAGAATTTTCACAACTGAAAATGTGCTCTCGTCCGGGAACATGGAAAATTTGATTTGGGCTGCATATCGCCAGATTTACAGCGAACACCAAATCCTCAAGAGCAACCGCCAAACGTCTTTGGAGTCGCAACTCAAGTTCGGCCAAATTACGGTGCGGGATTTTATTCGCGGTTTGGCTACTTCGTCTCCTTTCTTGGAACGGAATTACCAAACTAACAGTAACTACCGGTTTGCGGAAATGTGCGTGCAGCGCATTTTGGGCCGGGATGTTTACAGCGAGCGCGAAAAGATTGCTTGGTCGATCGTAATTGCCAATAAGGGGCCTCAAGGGTTTATTGACGAGTTGGTCAATAGCGATGAGTACCTGAACAAGTTCGGCTACGATACAGTACCTTACCAGCAGCGCCGCATCTTGCCTCAACGAGTTGGAGGCGAAACACCTTTCAACTTGAAGACACCTCGCTACGGTGAGTACCACCGTTCGCAGCTTGGTTTCCCCCAAATCATTTGGCAGAGCACAGTTCGCCGTTTTGTTCCTCAAGAACTACAGCCGAAGGCTGGCGATCCGTCGAACTATTTGGCTATGGCCCGGAATATGCCGGTGCCTGCTACTCCGCCGCAGCGGGTGCCACTGGCTAATATCAATATCGAGACGATGGTTCCCCGCCGCCGGTAATTGATAGTGCCTGGTGCGCTTAATTGTGTCGGGCGATCGACTTTTAGTCTGAAAAAATTTTGAGTTTTGAGTTTTGAGGTTTGAGTTTTTTAGGAAACTTGGAATCCAAAACTCAGAACTCATATTTTTTAGTCATTAGTCATTAGTCATTAGTCATTAGTCATTAGTCATTAGTCATTAGTAACAAATAACAAATAACAAATAACAAATAACAAATAACAAGTAACAAGTAACAAGTAACAATTATCAATTATTAGCTCGCAGCCGCAGTATTTTTAATAGAGTATTGAATTGAGCTGGCAAAGGTGCGATCGCCTCGATCAATTCTCCTGATATTGGATGCTGCAACGTCAGTTGCCATGCGTGGAGGGCTTGTCCGGTTAAATTGACGCCGATAGAACGGTTGGAACTGTACATCGGGTCGCCGATAATCGGATGTTTGATCTCGGCTGTGTGAACGCGAATTTGATGGGTGCGACCGGTTTCTAATTGATAGTGAATCAGGCTGTAGTTGCCGAGTCTTTCTTTGATTGTCCAGTGAGTAATTGCGGGGCGGCCGCCTTTTTCTACTGGTACTATGCCCATTTTTTTGCGGTCTGTGGGATGCCGTCCGATTGGTAAGTCGATCGTGCCTGTTTCGGCGTTAGGAATGCCGTAAACTATGCCTAAATATTCGCGGCGGGCGGTTTTGGCTTTCAGTTGGGCTTGTAGGTGTTGGTGGGCCATGTCGGTTTTGGCGATCGCGATCGCTCCTGTTGTATCTTTGTCTAATCTGTGTACGATTCCCGGCCTTTGGACTCCGCCGATTGCTGCTAGGGGACAGTGGGCTAAAAGGGCGTTAACTAATGTGCCGTCTGGATGTCCGGCGGCGGGGTGGACGACTAATCCGGCGGGTTTGTTGATGATAATTAGGCTGTCGTCTTCGTAGAGTATGTCGAGGGGAATTGCTTCAGGCTGTAATTTTGTGGGCTGGGTTTCGGGTAAAGTGAGGTGGATGCGATCGCCCGTTTTTACTGATATTTTTTTCGAGGTGCAAGTTTCGTCATTGACTTTGACGTTACCTTGTGATATGAGGGTTTGAACGCGCGATCGGGATAAATCTGGGTTCTGATTTGACAGCCAAATATCTAATCGTTGATTGACTTTAGTATGATTAAATTCCTCTGTATTTTCGACTGTGTACATTTGTTCTGTGTCTATTTCTATCATTTAGTTTCTACTGTCACTTGCCAAGTATCTAAAGTGGTGTCGATAATGCGAGCTAGATTTGTCTGAGAATTAATAATGAGACTCGTGCATCAAAACCAAAGAAACCGGGTTTTTGTCAGATGCCAAGGCTGTAATCAAAGATACTGATAAAAACCCGGTTTCTGACTACCCGTAAGTAATTCCTGTGAAATCACCGACAATTATCGCAGTGCCCGCACCGCATAGATTTAGCTTCATTTGCAAACCCAAAAGCTTGCAGCAAAAATTGCCACCTGCACTGTCGGTGTTTCAAATATGTTACCATTTCCTCAGCGACGGTAAAATTTGGTTTTTCGGCTTTTTGCTGTGCAGATTTATTGATAACATAATTAAAAGGATCTTGCCATTTTAATTGTCCGCTACTGTCGAGAATCGAAAGGGCGATCGCACTTTCGGGAAATTCGCGGGAAACTGCATCTACATCACCTTTAACTGGCAGATTTTTAGCTAATTGTTGGGCTTCTCGATATTGCGATCGCAATTTATCTTGAAAAAACTCCCTTCTTTGTTTATCTTCTGGGTATAGCAAGCCCGTCGGTTCGCTAATTAACGTCAAGGCGATCGCCGATTTGCCGTCCCGTCCGCCTCTACCAATTTCTTGAATGTATTCTGATAATAGCAAAGGTGCTTGAAAGTGAACAACCCACCGGACATCTGGCTTATTAATTCCCATACCAAATGCTGAGCTACAAACAACAAATGTAAGGGTTCCATTCAGCCAAGCTTTTTCTATTTGTCGCCGTTCTTCTGGACTTAAACCTGCATGATAGGCTGCTGTTTCATAGCCTGCTGCTTCCAGCAAATTTGCCAAATTTTCGCTATCTTTTCTAGTACGAACATACACTAAACCAGCTTGTTTTGGTCGAGTTTTAATAAAATTTAATAATTGCTGTTTGCGTCCCCTCGGTGTCCAGACTGTTTGCACTTGCAGATGTAAGTTAGAACGATAAGGGCTTAGCAGAAATGCTTCGGGCTTTTGTAGTTGCAAGACATTTTTGATGATTTTTTGTGCTTCGGGGTTGGCGGTAGCGGTGAAAGCGGCGATCGCAATTTTAGTCCCTGGTGGTTTAGTTTTCAATAAAGCCGATCGCACAGTACCCAAACGCCGATAAGCTGGTCGAAATGTATCGCCCCACTGCACTAAACAGTGAGCTTCATCTAAGATTAAACCATTAATTTGTATGTGCGGCTGACTGATGATTTCCCAGACAGGTTTGCTGAGCAAGGTTTCGGGAGATAAATACAGTAATCTCAACTTATTCTGTTGCAGCGATTGCAGAGTTTGCCGGCGCTGCTGTGTTGACAATTGACTGTGAAGTAGGGCGGCGGGGAGATGGCGATCGCGCAATTCTTGCACTTGATTTTCCATGAGTGCTACCAGCGGCGAAACTACGAGAGTTAAGCCTGTTTGTAACAAAGCTGGCAGTTGAAAACAGATAGATTTACCGCCACCTGTCGGCAGAACGATCAGCGTGTCTTTTCCTGCTAATAAACTGCTGACTATTTCTCCTTGGGGCGGTCTAAAATCGTCATAGCCCCAAATTGTTTGGAAGGCGGCGCGGGCTTGATTTAATGCTGTTAATTCTGGTTGAAAGTTCATGGAATTTAGCTGATACATTTGTTGGCGTTTAAAAACAAAAAGTGCTGATTTAATAGTAGTTAATAATTTTACCTGAATTTAAATTATGAACGCAAGTGGATTGAAAGAAACTTTCACCTAATCTCTTCTCTTCTGTTCTCTTTCTCTGTGTCCTCTGCGCCCTCTGCGGTTCATTAAAAAAATATCTGTCACAAAGCCTTTAAAATTATAAACTGATATTTATTTAAGATTTTGAGTTTTGGATTTGAGATGATCCATTCTAGATCCCTGCAAATCTCCGAATCTGTTGAAAAATCCCAATCCAAAATCCAAAATCCCAAATCTAAAATCCCCTAAGACTCCTCACCGTCTCGACGACCAAGTTCGTAAACTGCGCCACCAATACAGGCGATCGTACCCATAGATACGGCCCAACTTGTGCCCAGAGACAATTCTACGCCCCAATTACAAAATCCCCCGACAATTAAAAAGGGGACAATGCTCAATAGCGAAGCGTAAAAGGCATTTTGAGCTTCTCTAGCTTTGCGAGTCTTCTCAAACTCCGCTTCCGAGGTATAGAGGGATCTTTCGGCAAAATTCATCCAGCGGTTGAGTTGCAGGATCACCCATGCTGTGAGGGGCGAGAGGCCCCAATACAGGGCCAAAGACCATAAAGACGCACCGGCGATCGCAGTTGCGTCTATGGCAAAACTAAAGGGAAAAATTTCAGTCAACATCAGCGGTGTCTATTTAAAATTTGAGATTTTAGGTGAAATCCAAAATCCCCGGACTACTACCTATAGTTTCAAACAAAGTCTCGATCGAATTCAACCGTAGTCAGAAATTATACAGCTTCATTCTGGTTCGCGCCGCCCCGGCCACTCACCCGGAAGCCTTGACACGGGTTGTGCATGGAGTAAGATACAGGTTGATCAACTGATGCGCTGCATCGGGTAGAGTTCACACGCTATCTTGCCGCGAATTGGCGCAACAGACAACGAACAGACAACGCACAATCGCAAATACATTCTTACTTTGAGCCGTGAAAAAAATCCTGCAAGACTCTAGAGGCCCGCTGACGGTAAAACGCTTTTTTCGTCTCAGACAGATGCTGCTGCTGGTACTTTCGATCGGCATTATTTTGATTGGCCCTTATTTGCAGCAGCAGTTAGTCCAAGCTCAGTCAGCCTTACCAAGCAAAGTAGCCACGGGTAATTTGTGGCAAGAGGCTTCTTTCCCAGTCGAAAATTTTCAAGACTACACTTCCCCCTTCGGCCCCCGCAGCGGGGATTTTCATTACGGGTTGGATATGGCGGCCCCGGAAGGTAGCTACATCCGCAATTGGTGGGGCGGGCAAATTGCGGATGTTTGGGAAGATGGTAGGTGCGGCACTGCTATGATCGTGCGATCGGGAGATTGGGAACACATCTACTGTCACCTCAGAGGCCGGGTGGAAACTGCTAACGGCGGGCGTTATTATACCGATCGCGAAGGTTTACAAATTTGGCAGGGTCAAACAGTGCCGGCTGGTGCGAGAATTGCCAGAGTTGGGATGACCGGCCGCACGTCTGGCCCTCACTTGCACTGGGGCTTAAAGTATGGGGGCCGCTGGGTAGATCCGGCTTTGGTGCTCCGGGAAATGTACGCTCAACAATCTTAATTAGTGATTAGTTAGTAGTCATTAGTCATTAGTGATTAGTTAGTAGTCATTAGTCATTAGTTAGTAGTCATTAGTCATTAGTCATTAGTTAGGAGTCATTAGTCATTGGTTATTAGTCATTGGTTATTAGTCATTAGTCATTGGTTATTAGTCATTGGTTATTAGTCATTAGTTAGGAGTCATTAGTCATTGGTTATTAGTCATTAGTTAGGAGTCATTAGTCATTGGTTATTAGTCATTAGTTAGGAGTCATTAGTCATTGGTTATTAGTCATTAGTTAGGAGTCATTAGTCATTGGTTATTAGTCATTGGTTATTGGAACCAACAAATAACTACTAACTACTAACAAACAACTCACAAATGACTGCTGACTACTGACTACTGACTAATGACTAATAACAGTTAACTGTTAACTGTTATTAGTCATTAGTCAACAATCATCTCTGAGTGCAACCGGAATTGATCTAACAAATAACAAACAACTCACAAATGACTGCTGACTAATGACTCATGACTAATAACTGTTAACTGTTAACTGTTATTAGTCAACAATCATCTCTGAGTGCAACCGGAATTGATCTAACAAATAACAAACAACTCACAAATGACTGCTGACTAATGACTAATGACTAATGACTAATGACTAATGACTAATGACTAATGACTAATGACTAATGACTTTTTACCTCGGTGTCAATTGTTTTTTAGGCAACTCGGTGTATCGATCGACAATTTGGCGGAATTCGTCACCGTCGATGGTTTCTTGATCTAGCAGAGTCTCTACAAGTCGGTCGATCAAAGCGCGGTTTTCGCGGATAATCCGGCGAGCTTCTTCGTAACACCCAAAGGCGATTTCTCGGACTTGTCGATCGATTTTAGTCGCCATTTCTTCAGAATACTCCGATCGCGAACCCCAATCCCCGCCCAAAAACACCTGATTGCTGGGACTTTCCAAAGCAACAGGCCCCAAATCCGACATTCCGTAGAGCGTTACCATCTCTCTAGCGAGACTGCTAACTTGTTTGATATCGCTGCCGGCACCGGTGTCGATTTCATCTTCGCCGTAAATTTCTGCCTCCGCCGCCCGTCCCCCCAAGGCTACCGTAATCCGGTTTAACAGCAAAGCCCGACTCCTCAAACCTTCGCTGTCGATCATTTCGTCGTCTAGCGTAAAGCTAGTAAAGCCTTCGATGCCGCCGGAACGAGGAATAATTGTCACTTTTTCTACCGGGTCAGCATTTTTGAGGATTGTTGCTACTAGGGCGTGTCCGACTTCGTGGTATGCTGTCATCCACTTTTTCTTGCTGTCGAGTAGGGGGTTGAGGGTGAGTCCGATCGTGATTCGGTCGATCGCGTCGTTAACTTCTAAGTTACTAATAGTTTCTTTGCGCCGTCTGGCTGTGAGAATTGCTGCTTCGTTGAGCAAATTGGCCAAGTCAGCGCCGGAAAAGCCAGGAGTGCGACGGGCGATCGTATCTAGAGCAACTTCTGGGTCGAGTTTTTTGTTGCGGGCGTGAACTTGCAAAATCCCCAAACGCCCTTTGTAGCTGGGTAAATCTACCATTACTTGGCGATCGAACCGGCCCGGACGCAATAAAGCAGTATCAAGAACATCGGGGCGGTTGGTAGCTGCAATGATAATCACGCCACTGTTTCCCTCAAAACCGTCCATTTCTGTCAGCAACTGATTGAGAGTTTGTTCCCGTTCGTCATTACCGCCACCTATCCCCGCCCCGCGCTGCCTTCCTACGGCGTCTATTTCGTCGATGAAGACGATGCAGGGGGAATTTTCTTTAGCTTTGCGGAACAAGTCGCGGACGCGGGATGCGCCAACACCGACGAACATTTCGACAAATTCTGAACCGGAAATCGAGAAGAAGGGAACGCCTGCTTCGCCTGCGATCGCTTTGGCCAACATCGTTTTACCTGTTCCGGGAGGCCCGATCAACAAAACTCCTCTGGGAATTTTGGCGCCGATGGCGGTGAAGCGTTCGGGTTTTTTGAGGAATGTTACGACTTCTTGCAGTTCTTCTTTAGCTTCTTCGATCCCTGCTACGTCGTCGAACATCACGCCGGTTTTGGCTTCCATTTGAAAACGGGCTCTGGATTTGCCGAAGTTCATGGCATTTCCCTGGGATTGGGTCGATCGGCGCAGAATCGCCATCAGCACTACCAGCACTGCGAAAATTACCAGCAAGTTTACTACTAAACTGACTGCGGCGGTGTTGTCGGCGGTTTGTTTGACTTCAAAGTCAATTTTTTTGGCGCGGATTTGCGAGTACAATTCTCGGTTGTTGTAGTCGAACAAGGTGACAACTTGCGCCGGATCCGTTGCTTTTTGATATTTTAGCTTAACTCTAGCAGTTCCTTGGATTTCGTCTACTTCAATTTTGCTGACTTGTCCTTTTTCTATGCTATCGATCAGTTTGCTGTAACTCATGGTGTTTGGCGCGGTTTGGGCAAATACCGGTGTCGAGAGCAATATTCCTTGAGAAAGTACCAAACTGCCCAGGATACGCCAAAGATGCCGTCCAGGGATGGATGTTTTAGGACTCTGCCTCGACTTGTCTTTTTTTGCAACTAGATGCCCCAGCCATGAGTGTTTCCAAGAATTTTTCATATTTATTTGGCCCAAAGTTGAAGACTGCTAAGATTTACCGCTCTTAATTTGCTACGTTTATCTATTTTAACAAGCTGCTTCAATAAACTTACCCAATTCTCACCCAAGTTAGTTTTAGCATTATTTTCCTGCTGCGACCAAGGGAGTCGGCTCCAACAGTCCCCAGGCGTAAATTCCGTTGAAGCCAACCGTACTTGCTCTGCGGGGGGCGCGTTCTTGATTAATGGCAGCGTTTTCGTCCCGATCGAGATAGTGCCTACACTGACAGTCCTGGACGCACGCTTCTACCTAAACAACCCGGTTTCTCGCGATCGTCCTCAACCTAAAATGACGCAATTACTGCCATAAACCGGGTTTTTGTGTCCAGGACTAACTGAAACAAATTGCGATCGGACAAGCTGGGAAAGCTTTTAGTCCAGAGTGTGAATTTTTGGATGAAAAGCGATCTGAAAGGTTTGACTAATTTGCTCAAAAGTTTGGTAGGAAATACGCGAAAATTGCGAGGAGTTTCGTAGCAGTAGTCAGGAGTCAGTAGTCAGGAGTCAGGAGTCAGGAGTCAGGAGTGATACCAATTTAATGGGTCGTTGCATATATCTCGATCCCCCTCGCATCCCCCTTAATAAGGGAGTAGGGTGTGAGTAGGGGTTGACGAAAGAGCAGAATCTTGTTCCCCCCTTATTAAGGGGGGTTAGGGGGGATCAGATTCTACGGGGCCTCATAAAAAACTGGTATGAGTTATTATTGGTTAGTTTTGAGTTGTTATTTGTTGATTCGTATAACTAATAACTAATGACTAATGACTAATGACTAATGACTAATTACTTCAAAATGGCATATCGATCATGTCTCCGAAGGGATGAGGGCCATCCATCGGCATCCTTCCTGGTTTTGACTCGTATTTGTCAATCCATTTTTTGGCCAATTCCAAAGCTTCCTCTTCAGTCTTGGCATTTTGGACAGCGACGTGGCGGTTGCCGCGGCTATCCCAAACCTCGACGTAGAATACTTTCTGGGACTGAATAATCCAACCTTTATAGGTGTCTGCGGGTTCCATAGTTAAAATCCGAAAAGAATCGGGCGGGGAGTTCGACGGTTGAGCTAATTTTGAATATTGCCCTCTATAAAATGAATTTTAAGGGGGTTTCTATAGTATTTTTGGAAAAAAGGCACTTTTACCCTCAACCTCATGATCAGACTTTTCAAGCAACTATTTAGTTGGAGAAAATATCTCCAATCTTTGGCGGGGGCGATCGCGATCGCCCTAATCGCCTCCCAGATGGCTGTGTTTCCCGCATTGGCGACTGGTGTCTACGAAATGCCGGTGTTGTCGGCGGGCGATCGCACTTGGGTGTGGGACAAAGGCGATGTACTCAGCCGCAGCAGCGAAAGCACGATTAGCAGCGTGCTCGACAACCTGGAAAAGCAAACTGGGAAAGAAGTCCGGTTTGTCACCATCCACCGCTTAGACTACGGCGAAACGACTGCTAGCTTTGCCAATCAACTGTTTGAACAGTGGTTTCCCGCAACAGAAGACCAGACTAATCAAATTTTACTCGTTCTCGACACTGTTACCAACAGTGCGACAATTCGCACCGGAGAAGGCGTGAAATCCCTGCTCACCGATGAAATTGCCCAGAGTGTGGCTGGGGAAACCCTGCAAGTGCCACTGCGGGAAGGTAACAAATACAATGAGGCCTTTACCGCTGCTAGCGATCGCCTTGCGACAGTTTTGTCTGGCCAACCCGATCCTGGTGCTCCCGAAGTTGTTGACAACACTCAAGTTGAAGGCACCTTTAAAAAAGCTGAAGAAACAGACCAAGGTAATGCCACAGTAATAGTGGTTGTGCTGTTGGTGTTGGCGACAGTGATTCCGATGGTGACTTATTTCTGGTATCAAGGTTTTTCGTGATCGGGTGCTGCTAGATGGGATTAGTTGCCATTTTGTCAAGCATTTTTGGCAGTTCTTTACTAATCTTGAACGTATTCTCGATCGCTCAATAAGGCAATTTCTGCCCGCACAAATTCCCGTCCCAAATAAGCCGCGTGATCTAACAGTGTCACCGGATTGGGGCGGGTTTCTTCTAAGATTTTGACGCAAAGTTCTTTAGCGGTTCTGGCGGTAAAAAGTGTAGACTGAGTGCGTTCTACCTTGCCGCGGGCGGGGATGGGTTTGCCGGTTTCGGGATCGACGGCGAGGCCTCGATCGTCGATGATGTTGGTGAAATGTTTGGCACAAATTAAGCTGGTTGTGCGATCGAGATAGATGATGAAGTAGCCGCCTGGATCTAGATCGATGTGGCGTTTGGATAGTTTGTCATCAATTGCGGTGAGGTTGTCCAAGGTTTGACTCATGGTTGGCGAAAGGAAGTAAACAATAGCTGTAATTTTTGCTGCTATTTCTAGTTTAGTCGGCTGTGGCACAAGTTTGGGAGTTTTTGGGCGATCGACATTCTACGCGATATCTGTAGGGATACGGCATTGCCCATTGGTGTCAACTTAACGTTAAACCCAGTCACAGATTGCTGTTTGACCATTAAGCCTAGATCCCCCCTAGCCCCCCTTAAGAAGGGGGGGACAGGAGTCCGATCAAAGTCCCCCTTCTTAAGGGGGATTTAGGGGGATCTAGACTCAGGTAAAAACCAGATTTCTCAGGGCTTTCAGGCTTAAGTTGACACCAATGGGCATTGCCGTCTCCGGGGGGGTCATTCGATTTTAGATTTTAGATTTTAGATTTGGGATTTGGGATTGATCCCACGGATAAATTCGGGGGCTTGAGGATTTTAGATTTGGGATTTTAGATTTGGGATTTGGGATTTGGGATTGATTCCACGGATAAATCCGGGGGCTTGTACCATCAATAAATTATGGGTCAAAAACCCGGTTTCTATGTCAATATCTCTCACAGAGATGCACGATTTTTCTCAGAAACCGGGGTTTTTGGTCTGAGTCCTAATCTATAGGGACAGGGAAATGCCGATCGGGGTTCTGCGACTTTTAAGGATTGGGATAATTAACCGCAGAGGGCGCAGAGAACGCAGAGGGAAAGAAGAGAGAGAAACAAAATATGTTATTATTGGTTGAGTAACATTGAGGATTAAATTATAAATGAAATTTATAGATTTGTTTTCGGGAATAGGAGGTTTCAGACAAGGTTTTGAAAAAATTGGCTTTGAATGCGTTTTTTCCTGCGAAATTAACAGTAAATGCCGTGAAGTTTACACGGAAAATTTCGGCGAAGTGCCTTTGGGAGATATCAGTAAAATTAATCCAGCCGATTTAGCAGACTTTGATGTTTTAGTCGCAGGGTTTCCGTGTCAACCTTTTAGTATCTGCGGCAAAAAGCTAGGTTTTGAAGATACTAGAGGTACGCTTGTTTTTCGAGATTTGTAAAATCATCAAAGTAAAACAACCCCAAGTTGTTGTTCTGGAAAATGTCAAGCACTTAATCCATCACGACAAGGGAAATACCCTAAAAGTAATTATTGCCAGTCTGAGAGAGTTGGGGTACAGCGTAAATTATCAAATTCTGAATGCTAAAGATTTTGGAATTGCTCAACATCGTGAAAGAATATTCATTATTGCAACTAAAGGTAAAGAATTCAATTTTTCTCGACTTAAAACCAAGTTTCCTCCGCAACTCAGGGATTTTCTAGACGAGACTGGGGATTTTGAAATCTTGGACAAATCTGAGTATACTTTAATTGATGCTCCGAGAAAGCAAGATTCGGGACTTGTATTTGTAGGTTACAGAAATAAAGGTACTTGGAAAACTGGCGTGAGGCCGAATACAGAACATTTATCGAGGGTTCACAGACAGCCAAATCGCATTTATTCGGTGGATGGCGTGCATCCGACAATTCCTTCGCAAGAAACATCGGGCAGGTTTTTTATCTATTTTCCTGAGCAAGATATGGTGAGAAAGTTGACGCTGAAGGAATGTTACCGTCTGATGGGTTTTCCTGAAGATTTTAAAAGTTATCCGAGTGCGGGGGAAAGTTATAAGCAAATTGGGAATTCGGTTTGTGTGCCGGTGGTGGTGGCGATTGCTAAAGAAATATTAAGTCAAAATTTATTGTTAAATAAAACGAAGGAATTGCCATCTGATGCACTCCGAGAATATTTATCGTTCATGCTTCATTAAACCACTTTAGCCGATGGACTAATATTACCGCTGAAGTAAGAGCTTTCGAGCCATATTCCTCACTCTTCTGATGATAAGTGTAAGCTTTACCATCGGCATTAGATGGGCAGAATAACATAACTCTACAATCAGCATTTATATTTTGCCAAGCAAGTCTAATAGTACCTATCGTCTGTACCAGTAGAGCATTTAGGAAAACTGTTACCCAAAATATCATAGGCCTCAACAACCAATTTCATCGCTGTCCTGAAAGCATATTCATTCGGCCTCAAAATCCCGTACTTATCCTCTTATTCTAAATCTAAAAGTTCGATTAGACGTTCGATAGTGATGCGGAAATTTGATAATCCCTTAGTGTTACTGCTGTCAGTAATCTGTTCTTTAGTTACAGTCATAAAATTAAATCCCTTTTAGGCGATCGCTAATTCGATCCTAACACAGTCTAATGCTGTGGAATTATCAGACAACTTGCTGTACTATATTCGCGAAGGTATCCATACAAGTCTCGATCGTTCTGCTAACAAATCAGCCAGCAAATCAGCCCTTTCAGCGTCATCTTCAGCGTTAGGTAGACCTGCGCTCTCAGCGTGGATCTAGAGTCAGGAATTATATCGTTTCCGGTTGCATCGGTATTGTTCAAACCATCAACAGCCAACAGTCAACAGTCAACAGTCAACAGTCAACAGTCAACATCACCTGACGGTGCAACCGGAATTGATATTACATCTAAACCTAACTCGCGAATGCCACCTACCTCAAGACAAGCAACTCCATAACACGTTCTGAATCTTGCAGCACATTGTTCAGGAGAACAAACACTCGCAATGTTTACAGAAAGACCCTGTTCGTTTTTATTTTTACGCAAGTAGTAAGCTTCAGATTCAACCAGTCTAGTATCCTCATCTATCCACTGTTTGCGAAGTAATCCCCGGTAGAAAATAGCCCTATTAGATAGTGGTTAAAACTCTGCCTGATCCTAAAATTTTGTTCATTCATGCTTCATTAAACCACTGTAGCCTCGCGACTAATCCCCATTGACAACGGATGCGACTAGCGTTGTGTCTGTCCCAGCTTATGCCTAAGCTGTATTCGCTCCAAGCGATTCAGAATGCGAGCAATTAATTCTGGTTCCACAATTGGCTTATTGATGTAATCGTCAGCACCTGCGACAAACATTTGGCGCACTATTTCCGACTCTGAATGAGCCGTCAAAAATAGCACTGGGAGCTGGCTCCAGTGCAAGTCGTTGCGTACTGCCAAACACAGTTCGATACCGCTATAACCGGGCATCTCGACATCTAAAATTAGCAAATCTGGGCTTGTGGTTTCGAGTACCTCCCAGAAATTTTGAGGATCATCCAATGTTGTTATTTGAAATCCCCAAGGTTGCAGAATCATTTTCAGTGTCGCCAATAGGTGCACGTCGTCATCTACTACCATAACTTTAGCTTCTGCTGCACTCGTCTGGTCGATCGCCAGAGCGACTGCTTTAAGTATATCGACTGGGGGGATGGATTTTGATAAAAAGCCAGAAGTTCCCAAACGAGCAACTTCTATGCGATGGCTCAATAGGTTCTGTTCGCTAACCACCATCACCGGAATTTCTGGTTTTTGGCGGCGGATTTCGGCGAGGAAGGCCAGTCTATTTTCCTTGGTTTCGGGAGAACTAAAATCCAGCAAAATCGCGTCGGGAGGCTGTTGAAAAATCAGATTTCTTGCCAATTGTAGGGAGTTTGCTAATTCTACGCGCAATCCCCAATCAGATGCTTCGATTTTGATGCGATCGCTCAGCAAATTGTCATCATCAATGATTAAAAGTCGGCGATACTCTGCCACCCCATAAACAGCCTCATTATCAGATTCTGCTGGCGGGCGATCGAAGATATGTTGTAGCAAATTAACTAATACCTCAATTTGCTGAGCCGCCCCTGAGTTCAAGATGTTTTCTACCTTGAATAAATGTTCGAGCTGGCGCGCTACTTCCGAACCTTTCGGCAACCCTAAAGTTCCCAAAGAACCGACTAATTTGTGAGCTTTATCCTGCGCTTCCTGTCGCAGTTTGTTGTCCAAGGTTCCTATTTCTAGGCTAGCGATCGCCCGCTCGAATATCTCCACCTTTTCTGTAAAAGTTGCCTGGAACTTTGCCCGAATTTCAGCAACCACACTCAGGACTTTGGTGCGCGCCAGATTTTTGTCAACTTCCTCTGTGGGCTGGCTGGATTCAGCAGATAAAGTCCCTTGACTTTTAGCGCTTTCTGTGGCGATCTGGGAATTTTTTTGATTGTCAATTTCCTCCGGCAGACTTTTCAGCCGATAGCCCAATCCGTACACCGTTTCAACTAAATCTACATTCATCCCAGCCGCTTTCAGCTTCTGCCGCAGCCCCTTAATATGAGCGGTGACGGCTTCCTCCTGGGGAAATTCACCGGCAGACCAAATGCGATCGAGTATGGCGCTGCGGCTGAATATACGCCGGGGATTTCTGAGGAAAAGTTCGAGGAGATTGTACTCTTTTGGAGTCAGGTGCAGGACTTTTTCTCCGTAAATTACTTCCGTAGTATCCGGGTTGACTTGCAGTTTTTCCCAGGTCAAATTTGTACTCGACAAAGTAGCGCTACCCCGTCGCAACAAAGCCCGAATTCGAGCGATTAATTCCGGCACGTTAAAGGGCTTGACTACATAATCGTCTGCACCCGCTTCTAAACCTTGGACTCGATCCCTGATGCTGTCTAGGGCTGTTACCAGTAAAATCGGCATTTGGCTGCCGCCCGATCGCAATAGGCGACACAAAGTAATACCGTCGAGTTTAGGAAGCATCACATCTAGAAGAATCAGGTCATAATCGTAGGTCTGCGCCAACTGCAAGGCTGTTTCACCATCTGCTGCCGTATTCACAGTATAATTGTGAGCGTTCAGGGATCGTGTCAGCAGATTAATTGTAATTTGGTCATCTTCTACTACCAAGATTTTCATATGCGTCATTTGTTAATTCAGCCGTTTTTTTTTGTCTGTCTATAGGGATTTTGGAGGAAATAAAATAGCCTCTTTTATGCTCCTTATTCGCCAGTTTGAAAACCTTTGTGAAACAGAATTAATGCGATGGGGCGCTGGGGCGATATTGCCCAAGCGTACCTGATTTAACCCAGAAGTGCTAGCTCATTTTTTGTGCTTCAGGGTTTGTTGAATTTTTTCAATTAAATATTGCGATGAATCCTGCTGTTTTACGAGATTTTCCAACTCTGAAACTGCCACTTCTGCCTGCTTTATTTCTTTGGCGAAATAATCCGCAGTGGCAGTTTGTTTACTGCCAAACTGTTCTGTCATTCCGAGGTTTGGCTTGAAATCTTTGTCAGCTATTAATGCCTCCAATTCTAACAGCGCCATCTGGGCCGGCTCGATTTTTTGTGTCACGGATTTGGCTACATGAGCACCTCCTCTTGCTGCTTCCGTTAGTTCGTGAACGTGAAGTTTAAACCTGCTGGCTATTTGCTCCATTTGAGTCCCCAGTTCAAAAGTTTTACTCGCCAATCTCGCAATTTCCAGACTCACTTGACTCAAACCGCTGGGTGGATTTCCTAATTGATTGGTAACTACTGCGACCTGTACGGCTAAATGCCTAACTTGTTCGATCGCTTCGCCGATGGTTCTGGAAGTGCGGTTAACCGTTTCCAAATCCTTAGCTATTGCTTTACCAACCCCTAAAATTCTCTCGGTATTATTGCAAATAGAATTAGCGCCCTGAAAAGTAGCTTGAAATGCGAGGCGACTTTCCGAGGAAATCAGCTTAGCAATCCGCACAAATCGCTGATTTAGTTGAGCAATTTCTTGAGCTTGTTTGGCGAGTGTGGCTTCCTGGGGGCTGGGAATATTATTCAACTTTTCGGCGAGGCGCTGCTTTGACTCTAACAACTGGCTGCATTGTTGCAATTTTGCTTGTTCTTGTTGAATTAGAGCGATAGATTTTTTTTTGTCTGTGCGATATTTTTGAATAATCTTGTTAGCTTGTGCTAAAATTTTCGATTGCGCCATCAGCAGAGTATGAAAGTCCAAAAGGCGGAGGCTCTGGTTTTCCATTACTACAATAATTGGTTCGTAGATCAGGTCTTTATGCCTGTTGAGAGCTGCTTGTACGGCCGCGTCTATTTTCCAGTTTTCCGAAAGCTGCAAAGGGGGAGTTCTCAGAAAATCTAAAAGCGCTCGAATCGGCTGCTGCCAATAAAGATCGACGCGATCGGGAAGAATCATTTGCTCTCGGAATTTGACGCGAGAAATCATGCCCAAAACCTGGGATTCGTGAGTAATAATGACACCAGGCAGATCGGGTTCTTGCCCAAATTTTTGGGCGACGACTTTTCCGGGAGTTGTAGAACTCACGCTGAAGTGGTGAGATGCCAGATGTCCGATTGTGAAATCGGGGGCGAGGTGAGTTGGATTGCTCATTTACCCTGTTAGTGTTAAGGAGAAGTTAACAAATTATACATTGACATTATACCGGAATAAGATAGTTTAAATTAATCACAACTCTCAGGAAACATCAGTTCTCTTGCCCGTCCCCCTTGCCTTGCCTCCCTTGCCTCTGTTGGCTCCGTTCTGACCATCAAGCAATTTGGTCTCCTGCACCCAGATCGTAGTCGTGGAGACAGGGAAAAGCTCTGCATCGTTCCTAAGCCTGGCGAACGGCATCAGCCTTTTGAGTCATTCTCAAATCTCCAATCTCCAATCTCCAATCTCCAATCGGCTGACTATTTTAATCTCAAGTCTCAAGGAGCGCCCGCGCCTGCTGGACACCTGGTTACATCCCAAAAATACAGGTTTTGATGTCTTGTTCTTGAAAACAACGGGGAAAATACTTAGATTGAAACCAAAAACTTTAGATCGGACTTTACCTCTCGCCACCTTTGAGGCTGTTTACCATTTGTTGCGGCAAATGGCTGAACTCCCAGGGGCGATTTGGCTGGCTTCGGAGTCGATCGCTTTTGTGGAAAATATGGGAGAAAGCCCGTCAGAAAGGTTTGCCGTAGTGGTGTCCGATCGGTTTAGCGCGCTGCTGCGGGGCAAGCCATTATATGAGTTGGGAACAAACCAGCACCAAGAAAGTGAAAAAAATCATAATTTTCAATTGAATGTGGAATTGACTTTCGAGCCTGGGGCGATCGCAATTTTCCTCTCCACCCTAGCCGACAAACTCGCAGAAATAAGGCCCCCATCTTCACTACCAATTGAGATAATCGCCCTCAAAGGAGCGATGCAAAATATACAGCCCAATTCGGTAACAGTTCAAAGCGAATTTACCCTAAGTTTGCTGGAAATTTTGGCAGTTGAAGACAGTCCAAAAAGTCCACAGCCCGTCGCCGATCTTAAAACAAGAATTGGGTCACACCTCGTCGCAAAAATAATTGCTTCGGAAACCGGAGAACGCCATAGTAAAGAATCAGTTTCTCACTGGCAAATTCCCACTTCCTGTCTTCCATTCTGTCAGCCTGTGGAAGATGCTTTGCAACAGCAACTCGCACAGGAGCGACTTTTGAATCAGGTGACGACTCAGATCCGCACAAGTTTGGAGTTGCCTGTAATTTTGTCAAAAGCAGTCGAGCAAGTGCGAGAGTTCTTGGATGTCGATCGCCTGTTGATTTATCAATTTGAAAAATTGCCAGTATCGGCTCAGGGCGAGTTAAGAAAAGGAAGCTTGGCATCGCTTTCTCAGTCTGAGGAAATCCCAGAAAATCCGGGCAATTCCCTGTATTTAGGTCGCGTTACTTACGAAGCTTTAGCCAGCAATGCTATCTCGTCTGTACTGAATTTTACAGAAGGCGCGCAATGTTTGCCGCAGGGAGTCATGGAGCGAGAAAAATATCGCAAAGGTTTGACTTTTGCGATCGCGGATGTGGAAAAAACTTACTCTTCGCAGCCCTGTTTTTTAGAGTTGATGCGGCGGGCGAAGGTGCGGGCTAAGTTAGTAGTCCCGATCGTAGTTCAAGAGGAATTGTGGGGGCTGCTAATTGCCCACCACTCTACTTGTCGGGAGTGGGAAGAAAGCAAAAAAACTTTTTTGCGGCAAATAGCAGAACATTTGGCGATCGCAATTTACCAAGCCGAACTTTATGCAGAAGTCCAGCAGCAAAAGCGCACCTTAGAACAGCGGGTAATTGAGGGCACGCGAGAACTTCGCGACGCCCTCGGCGCCGCCCAGTCAGCAAGCCTCGCCAAGAGCGAATTTTTGGCAGCTATGAGTCACGAATTGCGGACTCCCCTCACCTGCGTAATCGGCATTTCCGACACGCTGCTGCGCTGGTCTTACGGCAAAGTTGGCAGTAAAGAAGTGCCGCTCGAAAAGCAGCGGAAGTACCTGCAAACTATTCGCGATAGTGGCGATCATTTGTTAGAATTAATTAACGATATTTTGGATTTATCCCAAGTAGAAGCCGGAAAAGCAGTCTTAAAAATTAGCGAATTTTCCCTCTCTAAATTAGCGTCTCAAAGTCTGCACGCCCTCAAGGAAAAAGCTATTGCTAAAGGGGTGGAACTGCTCCAAGAACAGCGGATTAATCAAGAGTGCGATCGCTTCACCGCTGACCCGCGCCGCATCAGACAAATTCTCTTCAATCTTTTAGGAAATGCCATCAAATTTACTCCCGAAGGCGGGCGAGTCATCCTGCGAGTTTGGGTAACAGAAGATCAAACTCGAACCCCGATAGTGCGGCAGCCCGGTACTACATCCGCAGGAAGTATCGCTATTTTTCAAATCAAAGATACGGGGATTGGAATTCGCGAAGATCAGCGATCGCTCTTGTTTCAAAAATTTCAGCAATTGGATTCCCCGTACCGTCGCGAATACGGCGGCACCGGTTTGGGACTAGCATTAACTAAACAGTTAGTAGAACTCCACGGCGGCGCGATCGAAGTCAACTCTACAGTTGATGTCGGCTCTACTTTTACAGTTTTTATACCAATGCAAAATCTGCTCAAAGATGAATCCTCAAAATTTAAATATGAAAAATCAAATTCATCTTTGCCGCTGCATTCTTCCTCCTTGCGAGGTAGCCTCGTCCTGGTCGAAGAAGATGAAGAAACTGCTATGGTAATTTGCGATCTATTGACAGCAGCAGGACTTCAGGTGGTGTGGATGATTGAAGGTTCGGCGGCGGTCGAACAAATTGAACTTTTGCAGCCTAATGCTGTGATTGTCGATATGCATTTACCGGGGATGAATGGCGGAGAAATAATTCAACAACTCCGCCAAAAAATAGCTACTCAAAATCTAAAAATTTTGGCTTTAACAGCTAATAAAATTTCAGCAGATCAAATATCTGTCGCGACGGGAGGAGCCCACGATTGTTTGGCAAAACCGATTCACCCGCAGCAATTGCTCGACAAAATTATTGCTTTAATGGCTAATGGGAATGGGTAATTGGGAATGGGTAATTGGGAATGGGTAATTGGGAATGGGTAATTGGGAATGGGTAATTGGGAATGGGTAATTGGGAATGGGTAATTGGTTATTCGCGCAGATTCTCAAACAGGTAATCATATCAATTCCGGTTGCACGAGCGACATGATATAGAGGACACGGCAGTGCCGTGTCCCTACCGTGATTAATTGTAGGGACACGACTGTCTTGTCCCTGGCTGTGAGTAATATTAATTCCGATGCTACTGGATTTGATATCAAAAGTTATTAATTGTAATATATTTGTTGTAATATATTTGTTGTAATATATTTGTTGTAATATATTTAATTTATAGGTGAGTTGATATATGCTGTCATCTAAAATATTGTATAAAAGATTAGCCCAAAACCACAGATGTATTAATTCCCAATGCCCGATGCCCGATCCCCGATGCCCAATTCCCAATTCCCAATTCCCGATGCCCAATTCCCAATTCCCAATTCCCAATTCCTAATTCTTTATGATTAATTGTCAAATTCCTACAGGATTAATTGTTTCTTGTCAAGCACCTACTGACTCGCCGCTGCACGATCCGATCGTCATTGCTGCAATGGCTCGATCGGCTGTCAATCGAGGAGCCGCAGGGGTGCGAATTGATACTCCCACGCACATTGCGGCAGTGCGAAAACAGATATCCGCCCCCATAATTGGGATTTGGAAGCAGCAATTGCCGGGATGCGAGATTTACATTACTCCTCGGTTTGAAGACGCGCGGGCGATCGCCGATTCTGGATCTGATATCATCGCTATTGACGCTACTCTCAGAAACCGTCCCGTAGCAGAACCAGATTTAAAGACATTAATTGCCCGAATTCACAACGAATTGGGCAAATTAGTCATGGCAGATGTAGATACAATAGAAGCTGCGATCGCGGCGGCAGAAGCTGGTGCAGATACGGTGGGAACTACTCTTTTTGGATACACTGTCGAGACGCAAAATCTACGTCCACCCGGATTTGAATTGCTTGCTCAAATGGTGGAAAAACTCAAGGTTCCAGTTATCTGTGAAGGTGGCATAGCTAGCCCCGAAATGGCGAAAAAAGCATTAGATTTAGGAGCGACTGCTGTGGTGGTTGGCGCCGATATTACTGGAATTGATATCAAGGTGGCAGCATATATAGCCTTTCTCAGGTAAATCAAGTGCTCATGGGCTTAGGGCCTAGGGCCTAGGGCCTAGGGCGTGTTTTCAAACTACTGATTATGAACCGAATCTCTCGAAGATCCCCCTCGCATCCCCCTTAAAAAGGGAGTAGGGTGTGAGTAGGAGTTGACGAAAGAGACTCTTTCTCCCCCCTTGTTAAGGGGGGCCGGGGGGGATCTTAGAGTTTGAAAACACGCCCTAGGGCCTGGTCGGACAAAAGTATGATAACTATGTTTTGTGACTTTTAAACTTATCTTAATCTCAAAAAAACCCTGATTCCTTTGTCGATCGCCAGAATCTGTGTCTGATTTACTCTGTCTAGGGATAATTTATCGGTCATCGGTGAATTTTCCCGGATGGGAACCGCTTCAACCTGTTAGTTGAAAAAACAGAGTAGATTTAGTAATATGGCTAGTGACTTTTCTTTTAAATCTCAAGTCAAATTAGACAAAAATGGCTTGGATAATACTGCACAGCGCCGCAGTCGATCGCTCCAAGTCATGGTTTTTATGCTGATAGTCACTACCTTAGTCACATTGCCCCTATTTCGTCTAGCCGAACTGCAACTGGTACAGGGAGCTTATAACCGACAACGGGCAGAAAATAACCGGATTCGCCCAGTTTCAGTAGCAGCGAACCGCGGTCAAATTGTAGACCGGGGAAACAAAATTTTGGCGGCCAACCGCAGCTCTCGATCGGTATATTTGTGGCCAAAAGAGCGATCGGCCCAGGAGTGGCAAAAAGCCGCCGCTACCCTCAGCCCCATAGTAAACATCCCTGCCGCCGAAATTGTCAAAAAGATCGACCAGGCAGGCTATAAATCCGCCCTACCAGTGCGAATTAGTAAGGATATAGATGTTGGTACTTTCGTCGCTTTGAAAGAACAAGCTAACACTTTGCGGGGAGTAGAAATTCGCGTAGAATCGAATCGCGACTATCCTAATCAGCAATTAGCATCCCATCTTTTGGGATACGTCGGTGAAGCTAGTTTAGATGAATTAAAAGCTAAGCCTGAATATCCGATGGGAATGATCGTCGGTAAAATGGGAGTTGAAAAATTAGTTAATCCCACTTTAGAGGGTGTTTGGGGAAGCCGTTTGATTGAGGTAAATGCTAAGGGCGAAGACATCCAAGATTTAGGTGAACAAGAGCCTATTCCCGGCAAGTCTGTGCAGCTAACTTTAGATTTAAATATGCAGAAAACTGCTGAAAAAGCTTTGGGTAATCGCCTGGGTGCTGTTGTGGCGATCGATGTCAAAACCGGCGCTCTTTTAACAATGGCTAGTTGGCCGACATTTGACCCAAATATTTTCACCCGCAGGGTAAGTCAAAAAGAATGGGATCGGCTGCAAGGGCCAGAAAAACCATTTTTAAATCGGGCTGTTCAAGGTTATCCAGTCGGTAGCACTTTTAAAATTGTCACTGCTATAGCGGGGATGGAGTCGGGTAAGTTTTCTCCTAGTTCGACTTTGGTAAGTTCTGCTTCAATTAACATCGGCGGAATTACCTTTAACGAACACAGCGCCGGTTACGGCGCGATCGGTTTCCGCGATGCTTTAGCCTACAGCAGCAATACGTTTTTCTATCAAGTAGGCATGGCTGCGGGGCCGGAACAAATGTCGAAATGGGCTAAGGAAATGGGGATTGGCGGCAGTATTAATTTAGGTCTTTTGGGGTTGGATGCGGCCAATCACGGTCAAGTTCCGACACCGGCAATGAAAAAGAAAATGTATGGGGAAGATTGGTATGTGGCCGATACAGTAACAATGGCGATCGGTCAGGGTTTGGTACTTTGTACTCCCTTAGAATTGGCTGTGATGGTGTCAACTGTTGCTAATGGCGGTTATCGAGTTCAGCCGCATTTATTGGCTTCTCAAACCAACACTCCTATTACCAAAAAAGTTCCCACAGGTATTAAGCCTGCAACTTTGAATGTCGTTCGCCAAGGATTGATTGACGTGGTGCTAAAAGGTACTGGCAGAGCCATGAATGATGGTACTATTCCTTTGAGTGGTGGCAAAACTGGGACGGTGGAAATGCCCGGCCATGCGGACAATTCTATGTATGTGGGTTTTGCTCCTGCTGACAAACCGGAAGTGGCGATCGCAGTTATAGTTGAAGGCGGCGGATTTGGTGCTGTCTCGGCGGCACCAATTGCTCAGGAGGTATTCCGAACTTATTTCCAAAAGCAGGGTTTTAAACCTACTAAGAAGCCTTAATAGTCAGGAGTGAGTTGTTATTGGTTACTTGTTATTGGTTACTTGTTATTGGTTACTTGTTATTGGTTCGTGGTTGTTAGGTGTTATTGGTTACTGGTTGCATCGGAATAATATATTTGGATGATGTTAGTGCGAGCGGGACGCTCGCTACCCAAATCGCGAGGGTCCCGCTCGCACTACATAATTCCGATGCCACCAGATTTGATATTATTGGTTACTCGTTGATTGTTACCAATAACCAATAACTAATAACCAATAACTAATAACCAATCACTACTAACCAATCACTACTAACTAATTTCCAGTTCTATCCAAAATTATCATTTCCGAACCAATCACCGGACTTCTAGCTATTAGTTTTCCTTCCAGATTCAGAACTTCTAACTTACTAAAATCTAGTAAATTAGCTTCTTTAAACATTTGATTTACTAGCTGATTTTGCTCTGCTTCGCTGAGTCGGTACCAATCTTCAGCTAATTTCACTGTCAAAATGCTGCTGGAAAAATTAGCTTCAAACGACTTAACTAAACCGCCGCCAAGTCGATTCGTAATGTCAGCAACTTGATTTTGAATCCCAGCAATCAGAGACTGTTCCGGTGTCAGTGGTGGCGGCGAGGCAATTTCTACAGGTTTCGGTGCTGTCGGTGCTACTAAATCGGGTAAATTGCTTTTAAATTCGGTAGATTGTGGCGCTGAAGGTGAAACAATATCGGGCAAATTTGCCGGTGATTCGATCGCTATTTTAGCCGCTGGTTTTCCCGATAAAATATTCAGAGTTAAACCGACTGCAACGATCGCAATTGCTGCTATTGCTGCATTCAAAATTGGCTCGGATAGCTTCTGACTGAGGGATGCGGGCAAAATCGATCGCACTAGCTTCACAATACTTTGCCAAAGTAAACCGACTTTCTCTAAAAAACTGCCTTGAGTGCTTGTTGCTACAGACTTACGATCGGATTTTACAGCAACTTTTGGTGTGGGAACGGCGTTAATTTCTGCTGCAACAGTTTCAGCAGTTGCAGACTTTGGGGCCGAGTCAATCTCCGGTGTTGGAGATTGAGACGGTTCTGGAGTTGGCTGGTTTGTTTGTTCTTCTGACATTTTTTCTGCCTCTGGGCCTTGCAAATATACTTAAATGGGATTAATTTTAGTTGAGTTATCTCTGTCTTAATTTATCATTTTATTAGTTATGAGCATCAAACGTCGTCACTTTTTGATTTTAGGCAGTCTCAGCAGCTTAGGTTTGGCGGGAATCTGGAAAATGTTTCAGCTTCAGACTTCCTGGGGTACAGACGCCAATGCTGCTGTGCCTCCTGGTGTTGAGGGAGAAAGGGCGATCGCGCCTTTACCCACCACACCACCTATTTTACGCTTTATGGCGATCGCAGACACAGGTACCGGTGCCCAGGGTCAGTATGCTGTGGCTGAGGCGATGACGCAATATCACAAGCAAAACCCTTTTAATCTGGCTATTCTCGCCGGCGACAATATCTATAATAACGGCGAAATTGATAAAATTAATGCTGTTTTTGAGCGCCCTTATCAGTCGTTATTGCAGCAAGGCGTAAAATTTTATGCTTGTCTGGGAAATCACGATATCCGTACAGCTAACGGCGACCCGCAAGTTAAATATCCGGGTTTTAATATGCAAGGTCGCTACTACACTTTTCGGCGCGATGACCTACAGTTTTTTGCTTTAGATACTAATGATAATGCGGCTTGGAAAAATCAGCTAATTTGGCTGGAAAAAGAGTTGAGTCAAAGCACAGCACCTTGGAAAGTTGTGTTCGGTCATCATCAAATTTATTCTTCTGGTATATACGGATTGAATCAACCTTTTATTAAGACTTTAACGCCGATGTTTCAAAAGTACGGCGTGCAGCTTTATATCAATGGACACGAGCACAGTTATGAACGAACTCGATCGATTAATGGCACGACTTATCTAATTTGTGGTGCTGGCGGCGGTACTCGTCCGGTGGGCCGTTCTGAATGGACGGAGTATTCTGCTAGTCGCTTGAGTTTTGCGACGTTTGATGTTTATGAAGACCGGATGTTTGTGAGTGCGATTGGTACTGACAAGCGGGTTTTTGACCGGGGAGTGATTCAAGTGCGATCGGCTTAATTCAGATTCTTTTTCCAGACATATCAGATAAATAGAACTATGTCAAGCTGTCTTTGTTGGATATATTTAACTGCGACTTCATCTTAAATAAATTAGGACTTCACGGGTGGTCAGAAACCGGGTTTATTCGTAGATTTCTCGTTAATAATCTTAGATTTTTCAGAGAAACCCGGTTTCTTTGCGTAAGTCCTATAAATATCAGCATTACCTCTTGACTTGAACTAAAATTCAACGTACAATGTATTGTTCTTTGATAGGTAGCATTAGAGGTATCTGAGTGAGCAATACGTCCGTAAGAGTAAAAACTAATCCGTTAGTAAGACCTTTCTTGAAGTGGGCTGGAGGTAAAAGGCAATTATTGCCAGAAATTCTTAAGTATATTCCTAAGCATATAAATAAACATACATACTATGAGCCTTTTATAGGTGGAGGCGCACTCTTGTTTGAGTTACAACCCCCAAAAGCTGCGATCAACGATCGCAACAAAGAACTCATTAACTGCTATGAAGTAATCCGAGACTCATTAGATGAGCTGATGCAGGAATTAAGCAAGGATAAATACAGCAATAGTGAAACGTCTTATTATAAGATGAGAGACTTAGATCGTTGTTCAAAAAAATATGCAAAATTGTCTGAAGTGCAACAAGCAGCACGCATCATTTATCTAAATAAAACCTGCTATAATGGTTTGTTTAGGGTTAATTCTAAAGGTCAGTTTAATGTTCCATTTGGCAGATATAAAAATCCAAATTTTTTAGATGACGCTGTTTTAAGCTCTGTAAACAAATACTTAAATAGCAATGATATCGCACTGTCCAACAAGGATTTTCAAGAAGCTGTTGAAGATGCCAAACAAGGAGATTTTGTTTATTTAGATCCTCCTTACGATCCTGTTTCGGAAACAGCTTCTTTTACTGGATATGATGTGAATGGCTTTAATAGAAACGAACAATCACGACTCAAAAAAGTTTTTGACGATCTAACTCAAAGAGGTTGTAAGGTGATGATGAGTAATTCTTGTACGGATTTTATTCTGGATTTGTACCAGGATTATCAGGTCAAAAAAGTTAGAGCTACGAGAAGTATCAACTCAAATGCCTTGAAAAGAGGTATGGTTAATGAAGTATTAGTTTTAAATTATGAAGTTTAGGATAAATAAATCAGTCCAGAACGCAAGTGTCACAACTGGTAAGGTGCGTCAGCTCCCAAACCCTCGATCATCCGTTCATAATCAAAGTCTGACGCACCCTACAAGTTGATTGGACTGTGCCAGTTGCCTCTCGGTGCGTCAGCTCCCAAACCCTCGATCATCCGTTCATAATCAAAGTCTGACGCACCCTACAAGTTGATTGGACTGTGCCAGTTGCCTCTCGGTGCGTCAGCTCCCAAACCCTCGATCATCCGTTCATAATCAAAGTCTGACGCACCCTACAAGTTGATTGGACTGTGCCAGTTGCCTCTCGGTGCGTCAGCTCCCAAACCCTCGATCATCCGTTCATAATCAAAGTCTGACGCACCCTACAAGTTGATTGGACTGTGCCAGTTGCCTCTCGGACTATAAATATGAGTAAAAACAAGAAAACAGCAAACGATCGAGCTTGGGAAACACTGTTTGAAAGGCATAAGATATTAGAAGAGGTAGAAAAAAATGGTTTTTTTGAAATAGAATCGGCTCAAATTAATCAGGAAAGAGAAAGCAGGCTGATGGCCAAGTTCGATCACTCTGTTAATTTGCCAGATATATTTCGAGACAATCATTTATCAATCTTGCCAATTTCTCGCTCTAAATATGCGATCGGGAAGTTTGCTACACACTTGAAAGTTGGATACGATCGTGAAATAGAAGTAATACCTGTTGAATTTCCAGCAGAGATAGAGAGTATAGATTACACAAATTTATATTCTGAAAGTTCGGCATTGCACTGTGCATTTAATATCGGTATTATAGATGATTTAGTCGGTGAAAAAACAGCTTATACTGTTTCTGGGAGAATGTCTACAGAGTCTTTTGATTTTAACATAAATCACCCCGCCAACAAACCATATTCAATCAAGGTGAAAAATTCTCAGTGTGAGATAGATGCAGGATTTGAAAGTGACAAATATTTTGTTTTGATCGAAGCTAAGAACTATGCCATAGACGATTTTTTGATTAGACAACTTTACTATCCCTACAGATTGTGGTCAAAAAAAATCACGAAAAAAGTGATTCCAGTATTGATGACATACTCTAACGATGTTTTTAGTTTTTTTATTTATGAATTTAGCAACGATCGAGATTATAACTCTCTGAGACTGAGAGAACAAAAGAATTATACGATCGCTCCCGAACAAATACTACGCAATGATGTTGCTCATGTGTTCAATAATATTGAAGTAATTGCAGAGCCTGATGTTCCCTTGCCACAAGCTGATAAATTTGAGAGAGTAGTAGATTTACTATCATTGTTATTAGAAAAAGATTTAACTCAGGATGATATTACAGAAAATTATGAGTTTAATGTCAGGCAGACGCAATATTACACGGCTGCTGGTCGATATATTGGACTGATCGATAAATATCAAAACCCCGTAACTCGTAAAGTGACTTTTGGTTTAACGAATGAAGGTAGGTCAATATTAGGTATGAGGCACAAGCTAAAATATCTAGCTTTAATTAAAAAGATTCTCGAACATGAAGTTTTTCATCAAGTATTTGAGTTAACGTTCGACGGGGGAGAAATTCCGTCAAAAGATGCAATTTGTCAAGTAATATCAAAATATCACTTACAAATCCAGGATACAACTATAGAAAGGCGTTACTGTACTGTCCGAAGCTGGGTCAGTTGGATTTTGTCACAGTTCAAAGATTAAAAGTAGTAGAAATTACGCACAGACTCTACTTGTAGGGTGCTGATAGTTGCACCTTACTACATAGATATGGGTTGAGAAGCCATTCCGAGCCAACTGCCAGATCGCCTCTAACCGACTAATTTAGCTCCGACTTTTGCTAAACTTGTCGAACTCGCTCATAAGTGTTACCAGTTAAAGATGAAACTGTGACATCTTCACCCACCAAGCCCATGCAAGATTTTATTAATAACGTCTCTCGTTACCCCCGGTTTTTCATTACAATCTGTCTCGGAATCTTCTTTTTCCTGTTCGAGCGACTCAAACCTCTGCTCGCTCGACCCGCCACTGCGATCGCCCTTGTGAGTTCGATCGTAGCCACCTTCGTCTTTCTAACTTTTACACTGCGGGCTATGTTAGGTTTGAGCCCGGTTTAAGGGGAAGCTGAACAGGAAAAAAGGCAGACAAGTCAGATTACCAAGACAAGAGAGAAGCCAGCCTCTGGTCGATCGCGGGAGAGGGGAATTGACGAATTTTGATTTTTGAGTTAAAACACCAACTCCCGAATTAACAGCCAATTCCTTGGCGATCGCACACTTACCAATAGTCACTGCGATAGATTGGAAGAGGAGATCTAGATTAAGAAAGGATGGCTAGTCCTGAAGTGAGGCCCCTTTCGTAGAAGGGGCCGTTCCCCTACCTTGAAACAGGAATTAGACACCCATCTATTTAGGGCTCTGCTTTAAATAGGTTTGGATAGGAAGTTAGTCAGCTAGTTACGTCAGTGACCATCAAACAGGCTCTGGCGAAGATCGCATCGTGCAGGATAGGCGTTTCCGGCTATCAACAGGAACGGGGAAATACTGCACTTCTGTTTCCCCACTTTCCCACTTAATTCTTAGGAAGCGGCACACCCCGCCCCGCTTTCCTCTCCCGTTAACCTGACGGTATCACGAGAGTTTCCAGCGGAAAAAAACAGATGAAATTTGAACATATCTATCAATTCTTTCAAGACCCCCCTCCTGTTTATCTAAACAAGGAACTAGCAGTCTGTTACATTCTCTCCGTCTTGTTGCGCGGAGATTCCTACGGAACAGAACTGATCGGACAACTAGAGAGGGAATTCCCCATCTACCGACTTTCTGACACAGTGCTCTACAGCGCTCTCAAATTCCTCGAAGATGAAGCGGTCATCACGGGTTACTGGAAAAAAGTAGAAGGACGTGGCCGCCCCCGCCGGATGTATCAAATCTTCCCCGATTGGCGACATCAAGCTCAAGACCTCGCTCGTCTCTGGCATGATTACATCGGTCAGGGAAGTGGCCTTTCTGGGCGTCGCCACCGCAGTATGTCATAAGTCGAAGGAAGAAGGAAGAAGGAAGAAGGAAGAAGGTAAACGCCAAAAAGGGCACGGCAGTGCCGATGCCCCTACATCCTACGCTCTGTTACCGGGGAGCGGAGATGTTATCAAAGAGCGCTTTCTGCGATTTTTTGCCAGTATGCGATCGAAGAGGTGTCTGCGTAAATTCTCAAAACTTTTCTGCTACATAAGGATGAGCTGTCCCGCATCTAAATTGAACCTGTTATCGAAGAGTTGGGGCGAGGCTCTGAGTGCCCACCCCACAAGAATTTCATCACAATTTTGGGTTTGAAACCCCGTGCTTGTAGCACGGCTTTACGTTTTGTGCTAGAATACACATGGTCACTGACCAACCCGCGACGATGGAGACATAAAGCTTAACACCAAAGTTTGCTATCAACTTAGCAACGGCGAAGAAAAATCGGTAGACCGGGAAAAGAGGAGAGGGCAATGGGCAGTCCACCCCTTGAATCAAACTAAAACAGAGAATTCCTTTTTGGTATTCGATACATAAGAACCGCGCTCGCTAGCGGGAATAGTCTGTGGAGCGAACATAAGACCATAAAACTCCTTGTGGGTGGAGGCAGTTGCTAGGTCGCAGAAACTCAAATCGTGAGGTTTGGGAATCCCCGACCGTTCACGGCGGGGAGGATGTCAACAAACTTGACTGTCCTTCGGCTCCGCGGTTCCTGAGCGTATTCGAAGGGCAGGAATGGTTCGACTACGCACGCGCCTACCGCCGCGTAGTCGAAGGGCAGGAACCGAAGTGATGTCAAAGAGAGTTGTCGAAGAGTTAGATGTGCTTCAGCTTACCCTTAGCTGTTTGTCAAAGAGAGTGCTACCCGCGCGCGATCGCGGGTTGTTGTCGAAGAGGTGAATAGGTTTTCATAGACCCTCAACGATGATCCTTGGGCCTTTTTGTGTAAATTTATGTAAACTCAAAGTAGAGAATTCCAATTACACAAATTTATACCTGATGAATACTGCTGTTCTTCCATCAACCTTTGTGCTGACGCTGCTGTTGGCTGTAGGCTTGTTTTTCTTCATCAAGGCTTCTGTCAAAGACCGAACCGAACAAGTCAAACTCTCTTCCGACAGTGCCCAAGAGTCACTGTTAACCCAGCTACAACAGTATTTTTCCGATCGAGCTTACCGAGTTGCAGCCGTCGATGCTCCTAACTACCAAGTCACTTTTGAAGGCTTTGTGCGGCCGAGTTGGTTTTTAGCTATTTTTTTAACCATGCTGAGTGCTGGCGGTACTCTGTGCCTGGGACTGGTTTTGGCAATGCTAGTTCCCCAGAATGGTCAATTTTTTCTCGCTTTGGTACTGCTGTCCCCGCTGGCGGGAATATTTTACTGGAAAAAAGCTGGACGCTCCGAGCAAGTCTCTCTCAAACTCGAATCAGTTGCTGAGTCGGGAAGCCAAACCAAGAGTTTAATTACTGTCAGAGCTCATCGCGACGAACTAGCAGCGATGCAAAAGGCTTTGGATTTGAAACCCGTAAGGTGAACTACCCACCGTCAACGGTCGTACCAGTATGACGGGGGCTTCCAATTTCAACCGGAACAGCATCCAGGAAGACCGAAATCTTCCCAGGTTGACTTACATTCCGTCCATTGGCAGCAGCACTAGTTCCTAATGCCAGAAACCGCAAGGCTTCATCCCTAATGTTTTTCGCCGCATTGATGTCTCTATCGTTACTGCTATGACACTTAGGGCAATCCCAATGACGCAGGTTCAAAGGCATTTCTGATACTTTGTGGAAGCAATTATTACAAGTCTTAGAGCTCGGGAAAAAGCGATCTATTTCGATGTAGATCTTGCCTAATTTCTCAGCCTTATACTTGAGCATTGTCCCAAACATTCCCCATGCAGCATCGCTAATTGCTTTGGCTAAACAGTGATTGCGTACCATACCTTTGACCTTGAGATTTTCTACTGCAATAAATTGGTTTTCGTCTACTATCTTGCGGGATAGTTTGTGCAGAAAATCGACCCGGACCCTCTTGATTCTTGAATGAACTCTGGCTACTAATCTTTTAGCCTTGTATCTGGTGTTACTCCCTTTTTGTTTTCGACTTAGTTTTTGCTGCTTGCGCTTTAGATTCCGGCTGTGTTTCTTGAGATGCTTAGGGTTGACATACTTACTGCCATCACTGGTAACGCAAAAATCAATCAAGCCTACATCCAAGCCAATCGCCTTACCATCCTCTCTAGTTTCTGGTGCATCTTGTCCATCATCAACCAAGATCGAAGCGTAGTATTTACCATCAGTATTTTTGGTTAGGGTAACGGTTTTGACCGTGCCATCTAACGGTCGATGAATCCGGCAATGCACCTCACCAATAATTGGCAACTTGATGAAGCTATCACCTACTTTAACGTTCTGAGGATAACTAATAGACTGTCTACCATGCTTCGATTTGAAGCTAGGAAAACCACCTCGTTTATCAAAGAAGTTTTTGTAAGCAGTAGATAAGTTCAGCGCAACTACTTGGAGTGATTGAGAATAAGCATTGGTTAACCAAGGGTATTCCTTTTTGAGAGCAGGGAGTAATCCTTGAATCGCACTTCTGCCTAGTCCTTTACCAGTATCTTTGTAGGTTTGCTGGCACAGATTCAAGCTGTAATTCCAGAACCAACGACAACAACCGAAAGCACCCGCAAAATACGTCTGCTGTTCGGTTGTTGGGTAGATTCGGAATTTGTAGGCTTGATACATTATCAGTTATCGACATCTCTGCTAATATTGTACCAAGGATGCTGGGAAAATACAAGGAATTTGCGATGCCCTTCCTCGTAGTCGAAGGGTTCGTTTCCTCATACACCGCCCATGATTGTCGCTCTCGACGAAAAGTCGATTTGGTCGGCGGTGCAATCGTCTTCTCACGAGCCGCCCGTCCCGCCGAAGACAGTGAGTACACCTATAGCGGGGGAATTCCCGTCTGTCCAGTTAAAAGTTTAGCGCCGAACATTTTCCGATCAGCTTTATGCCCTAACTTAGACTTTAAACAGAGAAGCCGATCGATGCTCGTTTTCCAATACAAGTACACAACTTGGTGAAGTATTCGTGGCTTCTACTTGATTTTCTTGTATTTTGGCTTTAATGGGCGAATCAGGGAGAAAATTTTCGCTTTTTCTCTTCTTGATGCTCCTCTAAAAGAGAATTTGAGAGAAAAAGATTACTTTTTTTTGCTTGATTATCTGGAAACTATTTTATTAACTAACCGATCAATTAAGCCTGTATTGTAATAGGAACTACAGATTTGAGCAATTTTATTTTCTGGATAATTACAGTTCCGAAAACTGATAATATTACCATAGACTGCATCAGGAGGAAAAAGGGCATCTATATCTAAATCTATGGCTTGTAAATCAAAGAGTTTTTCTTGAGTCTTGGGGGCATAATCTATCATTATACTAGAACTATAACCACATTTTCTTAAGATCTTTAATGATTCTTTAGTACCATCAAAAAACTGAGGAGCCCAACCTTTATCACCTTTGCGTCTGTTGACTCCTCCTCCATATTCAAACATGATGATTGAGGGAAGTAAAGATTCTGATAATTCTGGTAATTGTTTAATTACTGAATATTCCCAACCTTCAATATCTAATTTTAAACAGGTGACTTTTTCGGCTTTAATTCTGTTCAGCAATTCAGCTAAAGTTAGGGCTTGAACTTCTTTAGACTCGGTAGAAGAACCAAACCATTCCGGTGATAATGAATTAAAATTTTGATTAAATATACCTGCAAATTTACCTAAATATAATGTTTGCTTGCCATTCCGATCTGACAGGCAACTTTCCATTAAATTAATGTTGTTATTTTGGCAAATTTGACGTAACTTTTTGACTGGTAAAGGTTCAACTGCAATAGTATAAAAACCTAATTTGGCAAAAATTTCACAATAAAAAGCAAATGTTCCTACTCCTACATCAAGACAAACACCTTTTTGACTAGGATCGACTATTGGGAGAATTTCGGCTAATAATGACTGACAACAGGGTTCAACACGCATATTCAAGATCAGGGGGATTTGGTTAATTAAATTATACTATACAAGGATAATTGAGAGAGGAAATTGTCTGAAGTTTTTCTACCTACGACATTCAAATAACGCACATGACCATTTTTGGCTGGCATTTGATCTAAGTTTCCTACTTGACATACTCACCGCCCTAAAAGTGCGGTGATTCTTGACGCTTCTTTGAGGTCTGCTACCGAAATAGTCTTACGTCCCCTCTGCGTCCATTTATAGTCGTGGCAATGCCCTATCCCGACTTTGTTTATATTTTTGGCTGCGTTTTCATCTCTATCGTGAGTTGTACCGCAGTTTAAACAGGTAATAGTTCTGACTTTGAGGTCTAATTTACCCCATCGATAGTCACATTTAGAACAGACTTGGCTGGTTGGTTCCCATCGACTAATTACCCTAAACTCCCGACTAAATTTGTCGCATTTAGCTTGACAAAGGACTCTAAATTCTCTCCATCCCTGCCTGCTAATCGCTCTGGCTAAGCGCCGATTCTTAACCATGCCCGACACATTGAGGTCTTCCAAAACAAGAACTTGGTTTTCCTTGACTATTTTGGTTGATAGTTTGTGCAAAAAGTCTTTGCGGGTATCGGCAATTTGATTGTGCAACTTCGCAATTTGAATGCGGGTCTTATAACGGCGTTTTGAGTCTTTTTGTTGCCGAGCTAACCTGTGCTGCAACTTCCTGATTTTACGCTCTGATTTTGAGTATTCTGGACTTTTAAGCTGGGTTCCGTCGCTGAAAGTAGCGAAGGTTTTTATACCCAAATCAATGCCCATTGAAGGATTGATGGGCTCTGAATATTGAGGTTCGACATCTACTACAAAACTTAGAAAATATCGATTTGCACAGTCCTTAATTACCGTTACCGAGCTAGGTTCTGAGGGCAATTCCCTAGACCTAATAGGACTGACCACCCCTATTTTTGCCAAGTAAACTTGAGTTCCTTTAAGGGAAAACCCAGACTTAGCAAACTCGGCAGATTGACTGTTGGTCTTCTTCTTAAACTTAGGCGCTCCAACTTTCCCCCCTTTTCTCTTGCCCTTATGGGAATCAAAAAAGTTCTTGTAAGCCTTGGCTAGATGCCTCAAAGACTGCTGCAAAGGAACAGACGAAACATCGTTTAACCAAACTCTTTTTTCGGTCTTTTTGGTACTGGTTAATAGTGCAGATAGTTGGTTGTAGTTTGGCAGTTTGTCAGCAGATTTGCACAAAGCTAAGGCATCATTCCAGACCACTCTCACACAACCAAACAACTGAGCTAAGCTCAATCGCTGTTGGTCTGTGGGGTAGAATCTGTACTGATATCTTGCTTTCATCGGAAAATCTGTAAGCCTCGTTTTTATTGTACAATATATTACACTGATCTGCCACAAATATCTGGGAAAAATACAATACTAAAAGCCGTCCTAGAAGGACGGGGTTTTAGACCCAATTTTCTGATAATTATAACCTAAATCCTCAAGGAATAAAACAATATCTCTCAATGTTGCCTGTTCATAAAGTTGATCTATGGATATTTCAATTATACAAGCTGAGGCTTTTTTTAAGGTTTCTAGTCCTCCTTTAATTACTCTATCCTCAGCTCCGGGCTTTCGGGTCTAAGTTGGCTGCTCGCGAGCAGCCACAAAAAATCGAAAAAAAGTCACTATCCTGAGAGTGCCCACTGTGACGATCGCCCCAAGGACGATCATTCTTGCTGCGATCGCTCCTTACACGCTTTTTTTCTAAGCACTTTTCGCTCTGATTTGCAGGTGGCACCCTCGAGACAATGAACATTTCCGCGCTTTGAAAGGAAAAGTTACAGAAACATTGCTGTCAATGTTTTGAGAACGGCCTCTTCGATAAACAACTCAGCTAAGCGCGACTAGCTGACACCGCAGGGATTTTTTCTGCGGTGGATTCCAACATCAGCTTTAAGCTGGGAAACAAGAAATGGTTTTCTTCTACGTATTGAGCTCCAAATAAACCTTTTTCAGCCCAGAAGTATCGATCGGTGGTATGCTCGTTTCGTTTGACCAACAGCAAAGCTGGGGGAGCAATGCCTTCGGCATGGATAAACTTGCGGGCTGCTGTTACGGGTTTATCTTCGCCACTCTCGATGCTATATTGAGGGACACACTCTAAAATTCTGCGTCCTTCTTGTCGGCGGCGACTTTTGCGCTTGCGTCTCCTGGCCAATTTCTTTACCTCCTCTGTGAGCAGACAGGTTGTAATGATAGCTACCAAATCCGAGGCCAGTATATCTGTTTTTGCTCTAAAGATCAACTTGTTTTAATATATCGACACAATCTGAACATTGGTAATTATTCACAAAAGTGTTGCTGTTGAGGTGAGGAGGGCCGAAAGTTCAAACCAGAAAAAGGTTGGGTAGTGGTGAAAAGTAGACTTAGAGAGGGTTGGCCATTGCTCAGGGTCCCCCTCGCGCTCAGTACGCGATCGAGAGGCTTCACCAGTCAGGGAGCGGCAGAAACCTAGAATTTTGCAGTTCTCATCTGTAATCGGCGATTGACAAGTTGTAATTTACTGAGAATTCCGTTAGATATCTTAATGTGGCGCTCATGGTAATGCCAGCTAGTTCAGAATTTGTGAAGCTTTGCCGATCGCAGGTGGCGATCTCCGTCAGTTTGGGAGCAACATTCAGCGCGGTGTACTTGACTGAGGAACTGGTAGAAGGCAGCGAGGCCAAGTTGGTGCCGATCGCGGTTTATCCAGAAACCTCTGTCCAAGGGGAAGAAAATCAGGAGTTGAGGCTACAATCTCCCGTCCCCTCGGCCTCGTCGCCGATGCCAAGGCTGCCGGCGTCGAGGGATCGGAGTCAGGAAGCATCAACGATGGGGGCGATCGCCCCAGAGTCGCTGCCCGGTTTTCAAAGCAATTCCAATCAGTGCCAAGGCCCGGAGAATGTGTGGCTGCAACGTCGGCAAATTGTGACACCTCTGATTCACGAGGGAGCAGTGATGGGACTTCTGGTCAGCGGTAGGCAAGACAGGCCTTGGAACGAGCGAGAGGAGGCGACTATGCAACAAATTGCTCGCACCTTGGCCCTAGCGTGCATTTTAGACCAGCGATCGCAGTGGATGCAGCAGGAATTGCGCCAACAGCATCAACTCCAAGCTCAGATTTACGACACCATGCACAATTTGCTGCACCAGTTCAAAAGTCCGCTGACAGCGTTGCGAACTTTTGGCAAGCTGTTGATGAGGCGGCTGGTGCCGGAAGACAGAAACCGCGATGTAGCTTCTAGTATTGTCCGGGAGAGCGATCGCTTGCAAGATTTGCTGTTACAGTTCGATCGAACCGTGGACACCGGCGAAGCGAATCAGAGACTGCCATCTGGTACTTCAGACAGGGCAAAGTCCAATCTTGGATTAATTCCCCATTCTCCTCTGTCGCTGTCACCTGCGGCGAATGTAGAGGCATCCTGTTCGGTTGCAGAAGTTTTAAAACCGCTGTTAATTTCAGCCGAGGCGATCGCCAATGAAAGACACCTGAAATTGCTGGCCGATATTCCTGTGGATTTGCTACCAGTCAGGGCTAATCCTAAAGCTTTGCGGGAAGTTTTGAGCAATTTAATTGACAATGCTTTGAAATACACCCCCGCCGACCGCCAAATTTATATTAAAGTAGGGTACAAGACAGTGTTCGGCGATCGCAGCGCCTACAGCAAAAGGCAGGCCATAGCAGTTGCTGTCAGCGACACCGGTCCGGGAATTCCCCCGCAGGATTTAGAGCATTTATTTGAGCGGCACTACCGGGGAGAAAAAGCGCAGACAGCAATTCCCGGAACAGGATTGGGTTTAGCGATCGCCCGCGATTTAGTCCGCCAAATGCAAGGAGACATAGAAGTATTTTCCCCAGTCAATCCTGAATGGCTACCCTCTGTGGGGTCTCATTTATACCCAACCGATCGCGGCACTACATTCGTGGTTTGGCTACCGCTTAATAAGTAAAGCGCTCTATTACTTGGAGACATTTTCTATGAAGCACCAGCCTTTATTTGATAAAATTTCCAATTTTTCAAATTCTTTAGAATTTATCAAAAAACACTTTTTTAGAGTCCCATTTTTGGTCGCTTTCAACACTCTGACTATACTAATGTTGGGTGGACTGAGCATATATGCCAAACTCAAAAACCAGGGAGATGGAGTTGAACGCCTGTTTAGCGATCCGTTTAATTTCTGGTTCCCTTACGAAGGCATTTTAACAGGATTTTCCGAAGTCCTGTGGTGCGTCGCCGTCACAACTTGTGCATTTACTTTCGGAGTGCTTCGCCAAAACAAATCCCGCATTCGAGCCGAGAGCTTCTTATTTTTTAGTGCTTTATTGCTGGGAGTGTTTTTTCTGGATGACAGATTTCGGATGACTTTGATTCTTTCTGGTTTGGGGGTATCTAAGAAATTAATTTATTTATGTTATGCGAGTGGAATCATCGTTTACGGAGTTAAGTTTTGGAGGTTCATCATCACCACTTCTTACTTGCCATTAATCGCAGCATTTATTTTATTTGCAATTTCCAGATTTGAAGATATATTTCCCGCCCAAAGTCAAGGAGTCCACGCAATGTTAGAAGATGGAACTAAGTTATTAGCTCTGCTCAATTTAGCGCTGTATTTTTGGCACGTATGTCATCAAGAAATTTGGCGCAATTTGCAGCAGAGTGAAGAGAATTAATCCCAGCTAATTTTCCACGATCTCAATTCCGGTTGCACCGTCAGGTGATTGTTGAGGGTTGACAGTTGACAGTTAACAGTTAACAGTTAACTGTTAACTCGAATTTACTATTCCGATGAAGAGAGGATTTTATCTGACATGATCGGCGCTCGACTTCTTGCCGCCTTTTCCAGCCTGAAGATTGATCTGCGAGGTTGTTTCTGCCTTCTGCTTGAGTTGAAAGTTGCAAAAAAAGAATTGGCTGGTGTTAGGCTTGGATGAAGTCGATCGACTTTTTCAATATCCTAAAAACAAAATGCCCAATTACCAATTACCAATTACCAATTACCAATTACCAATTACCAATTACCAATTACCAATTACCAATTACCAATTACCAATTACCAATTACCAATTACCAATTACCCATGCCCCATCCCGGAGCAACGCTAGAGCCCAATTCTCATCTCCTGTTGTTTAGATTTTTTTTAAGCTGTCAAATTCCGCGCCCGTCGAGCTGGAAAGCCAAGGAGTTTGACACCACGTCTCAATCGGCTGAGTCAGGCGATTTGAGATTGTCGATCGAAATCGGAAAGCACCCGCCAGAATGTCCAAAATTATTGATATTTTGCATTTAGGTGCTGTCTACATCTTGACAAAATACCCCCCAAGTGATAAAATAAGTAAAACTTTTGATGAGGACGTAGACTGTCCCACCAAAAAACTAGCGCTTCTGAAGTTAAAAAACAGTTAAAAACAAAATATTGACTCTTGTAGATACCAACCATGCAGACTCAAACTTCCCCATTTCTCACCGAACAAATAGTTAGTCGCATATTTGCGACAGGCGAACTGAGCCGTGCTGACAGACAAAAGATTCAGTCAGCACTCTTAAATGATTCCATCGACGAAAATGAATTGAGTCTAATAGAAAAAATCATGGAGGGAGTGGTCAAGGGAATCCTCGATGTAATGTATTAATAATAGCCAGATCCCCGACTTCTTAAAGAAGTCGGGGATCTAACATTTTCCTACTGATTACTGACTACTGACTACTGACTTCTGCTGTAATATCTCAGACAATCACTACCTAAACTTTCAAAAATCCTCATCTGGGCCCTCATCTGAAGTCTCATCAAGGCGCACAAGTTCAGAAGGGGGTCGATCGCTACTCCAAGCCCACCACACGCAACCGCACTGACAGTGATAAAATTCCTGCCACTTGCGACGGTTAGACTCAGTGTATACTGGCGATCGCCGATTAATCCAGACACCCAGCGCATCCGTGCAGGTGGCACCGCACTTGGGACAGCAAAACTCAGTAGCGTGAACCGCCGCCGCAGCCCATTCGGGAGGATGTGGAGCAAAAGCTTCCATGTGTTAGAGATTCTAATTAAACTGTTGGTAGTTAACTGTTTGAGGCTTTCAAGACTATTGCCAACAGTTAAGCTGACAGAAAAGCAAATCTTGAAGTTGAAATCAATTATAATATCACTGGTCTATTTTAAACCTTTACCAGTACCCGATCGCCACATTTACACAGGCATTGCACAAATGTTACAGCAAATCAAGGGTGGCCATTGCTTGACGCAAGCTCGCGATCGCATAACTCTGCTGTTAAGTGCATAATCCCGATTACAGTTAATTTTTTTGACATTTACTCTCAAATCAAGAGTATAACTGATTTGATACAAGGCATCGGCCAACACTCTTAATTGTTATTTCAAGGATCGGGCGCATGGGTATCTACAATTTTATCTCGTTTCTGGGCATATTTGGCTTGTGCGCGATCGCCTGGATTTTTTCAGAAAACCGACAGTCCAAGTATATTCCCTGGCGCGTCATCATCTGGGGTATTGGCCTGCAATTAGTCTTGGGATTTTTCATATTCCTGTTTCCCCCAACTCGCATTGCTTTAGAGGGGTTTACTAGCTTACTAGACGGCGTATTCACCGCTGCTGACGCTGGAGCAAGATTTGTATTCGGCAAAAACATTGTACCAATACCCGGTCAAGACCCGCCAGTTAATTTAGGATATATTTTCGCCTTTCGAGCTTTGCCAACAGTGGTCTTTTTTTCGGGATTAATGGCTTTGCTTTACAACATCGGCGTCATTCAAATTGTTACCGAAGTTTTCGCCAAAATCTTTTATCTGACAATGCGTTTGAGCGGTGCAGAAGCTCTCAGCGGTGCTGCCAATATTTTCGTAGGAATAGAAGCAGCAATTGTCGTCAAGCCTTATTTGGCAGACATGACTCGTTCTGAACTTTGTGCAATTCTCTCTTGCTGTTTTGGGACGGCTGCTTCTTCAACTTTAGCAATTTACGTCAGTTTCCTCAAGCCAGTTTTTCCAAATATTTTAGGGCATTTAGTTTCAGCTTCAATTATTGCGATTCCGGCTTGCTTTGTCCTCTCTAAAATCTTAGTTCCCGAAACAGGCGTGCCGCTGACAATGGGCGGCATTCCCAAGGAAGAACGAAAGCCTCAAGGCCACGAGTTTATCGGTGAAGAAATTACCGAAAATGACGGCAATAACCATAAACAAGAGACAGTTGGTGGAGAACCAATCGAACGAGTTAGCCCTTTGGATGCAGCAATCATCGGCGCCTTAGACGGGGTAAAGATGGCAGTGGCGATCGCAGCGGTTTTGATTTTGATTTTAGGCTTGGTTTCCTTGGTAAATCAAGCTTTTGGAGCCTTAGCTAGCTTGCAGTCTTCAGAGAATATACTGTTGCAGCCGATCGGCACAATCTTCAGTTTTGTCACCCTACAAAACATTCAAGGAGCCTTATTTTACCCCCTGACTTTATTAACCGGAGTTCCCCTTGAAGATTCTTGGATAGCTTCAGTAATTATCGGACGGCGACTATTAGAAACAGCGATTCCCCCTTACCAAAGTTTAGCAGAAGCGGCGGCGAAAGGACTGGTGAGTTCTCGCACAGTATTAATTGTCAGTTACGCCCTTTCCGGCTTCGCGCACCTCGCCTCCGTCGGCATATTTGTCGGCGGCACAATCGCCCTAATTCCTTCTCGCCGGAAAGACATTTCCGAACTTGGTTGGAAAGCATTATTTGTCGGCACCTTAGCCACAATGATGATTGCTTGTATTGCCGGCTTATTTGACACTGGAGACCCCAGCATTTTAGGCGCTAAAACAGCCCCCGCTGCCCCGCTAACAGCACCAGTTTCCCCAAAACCGCCGGCACCCCAAGGCGTTAATTCAACGCCGTCAGTTGCTCCAGCAATTGCCAGTCCGAAGCCCTCCCCTAATGGTGAAAAAGCGAGTCCAAAAGCTAATAGTAAATCTCCCTCTCCAGAATCCAAGAAAAGCCCTTAATATCTTCTAAGAACTCCGTAGTGGCGGGTTTGAGAGATTGTCAATTATTGACAAATATTGTAGGTGAAACCCGCCCCTACAATTCTGTGAAAAATGTACGCGGGGATTTATCTTTGGGTGAGGGCGGGTTTGAGAGATTGTCGATTATTGACAAATATTCTAGGTGAAACCCGCCCCTACAAGCGGGGATTTATCTTTGGGTGAGGGCGGGTTTGAGAGATTGTTAATTATTGACAAATATTGTAGGTGAAACCCGCCCCTACAAGCCCCTGACATATATTATTGTTTTTATGCGGATGCAATCACCAATTCCCAATTCCCCATTACCCATTACCAATTCCCCATTACCAATTCCCCATTACCAATTCCCGAAAATTTATGAATCCCGAACCTGAAATTCGCCGCCTATTAGATCTCATGCCCGCCTCGGGCAGGATGATGAGTAAAATTATTAATAAGCCTCAACAATCGACGGTAATTGAGTGCGATTTTCCTTTACCTTGGAATCGCGATCGCCCAATTTACATTAATTTTGACCTGTGGAGGCTTTTGTCTAAGCCGGAGCGGGATTTATTGACATTGCGTACTGTAAGTTTCCTCGGCAATTTTAAGTGGTTTAAACTGGATGTTTATCAAGGGGCTGCACTAGCTGGAATTGTCGGAACCGTTGTAGAATTGTGGCAAAGCGATCCGGTGGGAATTGCGATCGCGGGCGGTTTGACGGGACTGGCGATGACTCGAATTTGGCGCGACAACCGCAGTTCTCAAGTAGAATTAGATGCGGATGAAACGGCGATTCGCGTGGCTCTAAGGCGTGGTTACAGCGAAGGAGAAGCCGCCAGACATTTGTTGTCAGCGATTGAAGCTGTGGCGCAGATTGAACAGCGCAGTTTGGATTTTAACGAGTTGATTCGGTGTCAAAACTTAAAGGTGATATCGAATATTTCGGCGGTGGGTGTGCCCGATAGTGTTAGGAAAGATTGAAAATACTATTTCACAAACGATCGATCGTGAGTCCCGCAGCCAAAGGACACAAAAGTGTTGTGTCCCTACAGATTAATATTTATTGTACCATTTGTAGGGACACGGCACTGCCGTGTCCTTGGAAGAAATCGGATAATAATTGTTATATTTAACGACTTACAGCCAATTCAAAAACAATCGTGAGTCCCGCAGCCAAAGGACACAACAGTGTTGTGTCCCTACAGATTAATATTTATTGTACCATTTGTAGGGACACGGCACTGCCGTGTCCTTGGAATAAATCGGATAATAATTGTTATATTTAACGACTTACAGCCAATTCAAAAACAATCGTGAGTCCCGCAGCCAAAGGACACAACAGTGTTGTGTCCCTACAGATTAATATTTATTGTACCATTTGTAGGGACACGGCACTGCCGTGTCCTTGGAAGAAATCGGATAATAATTGTTATATTTAACGACTTACAGCCAATTCAAAAACAATCGTGAGTCCCGCAGCCAAAGGACACAACAGTGTTGTGTCCCTACAGATTAATATTTATTGTACCATTTGTAGGGACACGGCACTGCCGTGTCCTTGGAAGAAATCGGATAATAATTGTTATATTTAACGACTTACAGCCAATTCAAAAACAATCGTGAGTCCCGCAGCCAAAGGACACAACAGTGTTGTGTCCCTACAGATTAATATTTATTGTACCATTTGTAGGGACACGGCACTGCCGTGTCCTTGGAGGAAATCGGATAAGAATTATTATATTTAACGACTTACAGCCAATTCAAAAACAATCGTGAGTCCCGCAGCCAAAGGACACAACAGTGTTGTGTCCCTACAGATTAATATTTATTGTACCATTTGTAGGGACACTCAAGCGTGCCCATTGGTGTCAACTTAAGCCTGAAAGCCCTGAGAAATCTGGTTTTTACCTGAGTCTAGATCCCCCTAAATCCCCCTTAAGAAGGGGAGTAGGGGGTGACTTTGATCGGACTCCTGTCCCCCCCTTCTTAAGGGGGGTTAGGGGGGATCTGGCCTTAATCGTCAAACAGTAGTCTGTGACAGGGTTTGGCCTTAAGTTGACACCAATGGGCACTGCCGTGTCCTTTACAGCACTTAACAAGACTAAAAACTGCCTCGAAAGTCATATTTTTTATAAAAAAATGTTCTATCGCTCTAATTTTAGCATTCATGCTACTAACATTGCAGCTTTTTTGAAAACCTTACATGAATTTTGAGCGTAACTGTTTGTTTTCGGCACTTCATAACGGTTTTTAGTGCTTGTATTTGCATTTTAAACGCCTATTTTGAACGTTTATTTTGAGCAATTAAATAAAAATTTATGGCAAGTTTTTTAATATTAAATTATGTAAAATAATGAATTCAAATTTGATTTGCGTCCTAAGATAACGTCATTGCTCAACTCGATATAGTTTCCGATGGCCCTCCGGCAATCGAGAAAAAATCATCAGTTAGGACACATATTTATTGCAGTAGCTCGATACTCGATCGCGCTCGCACTCGCGTGCAAGTCTGTCACAGTCCTATGAGCAAACATACCCAATTTACAATACAGCCATGAACACCCCAGAAACTCCCAATGCTTGGATTATTTACCGACTCCTGCCCAACTTTCAGCGCTTACCCGTCGCGCAATTTCGCAGCCGCAGTGAAGCAGAATCTTCCCTGAAAGCCATCCGGGAACTGCTACCCAATAGCGAATTCATACTTGCTTTCGAGGTTGGGCTAGAAAATCCAACTAACGAACTCATTCAGCCCCCTGCTAAAGAGCAAAACTTGCCAAGTTCAGTTAACCGAGAACTCTTGAAACTTTTCATTATCAGTTCTCCTCCTGTTGTTTCCCGCGTCATTCATTCTTTTCACCGCGATAATTTTGCCTGCGTTTCTGACTGGAGTCCCCTTATCCCAACTCAAAATCCCGGTGAAGTGATGAGCCTCTTAATTAAATATTTTGCCGCTAACTCTTAGCATTCGATCGAACAGTCTCGATCGTATTGATAGCGGTAAGGTGTGCACTGTACACCCTACATCTGAACAACTCATCATATCATCTCCAGTCGATTAACCCTAACAGGACTTACGCGCGGGGGGCAAAAAACCCGGTTTCTACGTCAAGATTTCTCGATTTTATCCAGAATTTCTCTCAGAAACCGGGTTTTTTGCGTAAGTTCTGCCTAATATGGTAGGGGCGAGCGATGCCAACAATATCTGCCAATAATTGACGATCTCAAAAACCAGCCCCGGCTTTTAATCGCGGTCGTTCGCCGATTTAATCACAATGATAAACTTGATATTCATACCCATCTACTGATGGCAAATCACGAGATTCAAGTTGACACTTTTGCGCTTCTAAGTTGACAGGTGCGCGAAAATTAATCAACCACAAATCTAGCGGACGTTGCAATTTGCTAAGTGTTTTGTCAAGAGTCGCTGCTACTAATTCCGGTGTCTTCCTTTGATGATTAGCCAAAAGAAATAGAGGAGAATCCGAAAGTTGAACTTCCTCCTTCTTCCTGACCTCTGTTACATCCGTTACATCCGTTACAGAATCCGTTGCCGAACTTTCCCATTCCCACCCTATCCCCATCAATTCTCCGATTTCTACATGAGTTTTCTGAGTAGTAGCAATCAACAGGGGAACTTTCGATACTTCGCGGATCATCGGAACTAAAAGGTCCGGTTTGTAATATTTCCGATAACCGAGATTAGAATTTACTGTGACACCGCCGATCAAACCCATTAATAAAATTAGCAAAACTGCTTTTTTGCCAGCAATTTTGATAGGTAAATTAAACCATTGACTTTTTACTGTAGGTGTGTTAAAAATAACTGCCAAGGCTGAACCTAACAATAAGATTACCCCTGGAAAGTAAACAAAATTGTATCTAGCGCCGCGAGTTAGGTCAATACCAAGAATATATGTAAAACTAAAAAATAGCACAATTGCTGCTAGTACAAATCCGCCGAAAATCACTGTGCCTAAACGATTATCTTCCGTTTTTAAGGAAGTTTTAATACCGCCAATCAGCAGGGGAAGCGCCCAGATAAAATAGATTGTCATGGCGATTAAAGACACAATTACTACTGGGAGATTTGGCGATTCAACGGGCAGCAAAGATATCACAGTAATCCATCCCGCCACAGCTTGAAAAATCGGACTTATCCAATCTAACCACGAGTTATCGCTACTCACAATCCAATTGGTTAATTCGTTGCCATACTTGTTGGATAAAAATATCGGCATCCAAAATAAACCGCCCGCAACCGTGCCGATCGCAACTGCCAATAATCGCCAGAGGATTTGAGATTGCCAAATATTAGGCTGATTTTTGTTAGCTTCAAATTCACTGTTTAAAATTGATAATTTCCAATTAAATTGCTGCGATAACACAGCAATTAACGCTATTGCTTCCGCACACAAAGTCAGGGCAAAAAAGTAGTGTACTGCCAGACCAAAACAGTTAAAAAATACCCATAATATCACCGTCGAAACTGGCAATGACTCGCGATGTTTAACCTGTTTTGCAGCTAATATAAAGCAAAATAGAGAAGCAATAACTAATAAAATCCCTAAGGTGTAATGGCGAGCTTCTTGAGCGAGATAAATGCCGTAGGGAGAAACTGCCATCATCGCGGCCGCACATTGACCAACTAAACTAGAATTGAAAGCAAATTTGCCCAAAAAGTAAATAGCTGGAACTGAAATTACACCCAATAATGCTGGGAGCGATCGCGCAATCCAAACTAAACTATCCCCAGAAGGCCCAAACAGTCGCATCCACCAGTGGGCGAGCATAAAATACACTGGTGGATGATTGCTTTCTAGCAACAAATTGCTGAGTACGTCGGTAGTGTCGGCATCGGGGCTCCATTGCAGCGGTTCTAGTAAAGTAGAAAGATCGATCGCCCGATCGATCGGCACCCCTCGAAAACTGTTTCCCAAACTAAAAACTAGAGTCGAAAACTCATCCGTCCACAGCGGTTTCGAGTCCAAATTGGCAAAGCGCAACATCAAGGCGATCGCCGTCCACAGTAATAGCAATAACAATTGTTGGTTCTTAATCATTAATTCTCCATTACCTAATTAACGTCCGTCACCCGCCAGCTCAGCTTCAGATTGATCCAGAAATTCCACAGAGTCACGGCTGCGATCGCAATCAACTTAGCCAAATATTCATTCATCCCAAAAACATTAAACAGCAAATTAACCAGCAGCACATTCAAAATCAAACCCATCAAGCAGATAGTATTAAATTTCAAGAGCCGTTTCAAGCGCTGGCGTTTCCCTGGCTGCCGCTTAGAAATATCCCCAAAAGTCCACAAATCGTTCCACAAAAAATTACTGATAATTGCTACTTCAGAAGAAACGATCGCACTGCGAGTCAGCGCGAAACCGAGGACAGTCCGCAATACATAAAAAACCCCCAGATCCACAAATACCCCGCTGAAACCCACCGCGCCAAAGCGCAGAAATCGACCCATCGGCCAGCGGGCCAACCGCAACCTCAGCAAATGCCACAAATACTCAATATACTGTTTCCAGGTAACTTTGCTCTCCCCTTCAAGGCGCTCCTGAAACACGTAACCAACTTCTCCAATCCAGCGTATGTCGCCTCTGCCGAGCACTTCAATCAAAATTTTGTAACCGGTCGGATTCATCGTTTTGCCAGCAATACAACTGCGGCGTACCATAAAATAGCCGCTCATCGGGTCCGAAACTCGGCCCACGACTCCCGGTAGTATAATTAATCCCACAATCTGAGCTCCCCGCGATAAAAATCGCCTGACAAAGCTCCAGTCGCTCACACCTCCGTCGGCAACGTGGCGGCTAGCAGCGGCTAAATCGGCTCCCCGCTTAATTTCTGCTAAAAGCTGCAACAGCGTCTCTGGGGGATGTTGCAAGTCGGCATCAATGACGCCCAAAACCTCGCCCCGCGCTACTTGCCACCCCCGAATCACGGCTGTAGAAAGTCCCCGCTCCTGCTCGCGCCGCATCACCCGCAATTGGGGATAGTCGGGTGTTAAGGACAGGGCTACTTCCCAGGTGCGATCGGGGCTGTCGTCATCAACTACAATCAGTTCGTAGTGACCGGGAATAGTGCCATCGAGCAATTGGCTCAATTTTTCCACAATAATCTTGACATTTTTGCACTCGTTGTAGGTGGGAATTATTAGGGAAAAATAAATGGGGGATGCGCCTGCGTCTGTAGCAGAAGTTGAAGCTACAGTCGGTGCAGCCGGAATTTGTAAAGGGTTTGACGGCACTGGTACGAGGTGATTTGGTTGGTTGAGGCTCATAGTTCCAGTTTTCCGAAAGTAAAATATATTTTGTTATGATTTTAGACTTGAGAAGATGTTTCATCCAGAGTTGATTTGTTAAGATATAAAAACGCCTTTAATTCTAGGTAGTGATTCTGTAATTGAACCGGAAAATAAAACTGTGGATGCAATTCTCGATCGAGCTTTACAAGGATACAACATCTCAACCGCAGATGCGTTGGTACTTTTGCAACAAAAAGAGCCAAATGCGATCGCCTCTATTCAAACAACCGCTGACTTGCTTCGTCGCCGACAATCTGGGGATACTGTCACCTATGCGATCAACCACAATATTAACTTCACCAATATTTGTGAGCAGCATTGCAGTTTTTGTGCATTCCGCCGTGACGAGGGAGATCGGGGCGCTTTTTGGTTAAACGCAGACCAAATTCTCGAAAAAGCAACTGATGCAGTGCAGCGGGGTGCAACGGAAATTTGTATGCAGGGGGGATTACATCTTAAAGCTAAGTTAAATGGAACATCCTTGGCTTATTATCTGCAATTAGTAAAAACTATTAAGGATAAGTTTCCTCAGTTACACTTGCACGCTTTTTCGCCCCAAGAAATACAATTCATTGCTAGGGAAGACGGCGTTAGTTTCAGCTATGTAATTTCTGCTTTGCGGGATGCGGGAGTCGGTTCGATGCCGGGAACCGCGGCGGAAGTTCTCGACGATGCGGTACGACGGATTATTTGCCCGGAAAAAATAGATGCGGCAACTTGGCTGGAAATTGTCGGTACGGCTCACAGTTTGGGATTGCCGACAACGAGTACAATGCTTTGTGGGCATATTGAAACGGCCCAACAGCAGGTTTTGCATTTAGAAAAAGTGCGATCGCTCCAACAAAGTGCCATCGACAAAAACTATCCAGCGCGCATTACAGAATTTATTTTACTACCATTTGTCGGACAATCAGCACCGGCACCTTTACGGAGTCGAGTCGGCCGCGACCAACCTATTTTAGCAGATACATTGTTACTCACCGCAGTATCGAGAATCTTCTTGGGAAATGTGATTCCCAATCACCAACCGAGTTGGGTAAAATTAGGTTTAGCAGGAGCTACAGAAGCGCTGAAATGGGGCTGCAACGACATCGGCGGCACTTTGATGGAAGAGCACATTACTACAATGGCCGGTGCAGTTGGCGGCGGTTGTCAATCTGTCGAAGATTTGCAAAATGCGATTAGTTCTTTGGGGCGGAGTTATCAGCAAAGAGATACAATTTATCGACCTTTAGGGGTTGACAATTTGGCAGAAATAGGTGTTAAACTGTCCCGCATCTAAATTATATTTTTCGTCCCGCCCACCCCACAAGAATTTTATCAAAATAATTGCGATCGCACTTTTGACTCAGTTGCTAAAGTGCGATCGCTTCTCTAAAAAAACTGTAAATAAAAGAGTTAACCTTTTCAGATAAAATAGAATCAGATAATCTAGCAACTAGAGAGTTGTAAATAGCTATGACAGACGATGTGATATGGGTTGTGACGGATAGCGCTCCTTTGGTCGCCGTTCCGTCTGGCAGTAGGGATGGGCAGCGGAGAAACCCATTTGATGACGAAGTGGAACAGACTGAGAATTCTAGCAGACGGGCTGTTCCCGTGAAAGTGGACAAACTAGAAGCAGGGGTAACTGAGTTCCTGCAACTGGTTGGGCGCGTATTTAGCCGTGCTAAGCAGGCAGCCGGAGATTTGCCGGGAATGGAATTAGATGAAATTGAACTATCGGTAGAAGTTAATGGCGAAGGGAAATTGAGCTTGCTGGGCAGCGGTGGCAAAGTGGGTGGAAAGGGTGCGATAACGCTGAAGTTTAAAACAGAAAAAACTAATTAAAACAGTACGGCGAGATGTCAAAAAATTTGGCGATCGTTATTGGGATCAATAACTACAACCCCAACAACTTATCATCTCTGAAGTATGCCAAGCAAGATGCAGAATCCGTGCGAGATTTCTTTCTGCGCGAGGCAAAGTTTGATAAAGTCTGTTTTTTTTCAGATGATTCGGCGGACTTTCTATGGAAGGGCAATACAATTCCTAATCAGCCAACTTATGGCAACCTGATTTCTTTTTTGCACGATGGCTTTGAAACTAAACCGTTTCTGTCTGCTGGGGACAACTGTTGGTTTTTTTTTGCAGGACACGGGAAGCAACACGTCAACCAGGATTACTTGATGCCACAGGATGCCAATCCGAGATCGATCCAGCGGACAGCAATTCCGGTAAACTACGTGCGAGAACGGCTCAGCCGATCGGGTGCAGACAATGTAATTCTAATTCTGGATGCTTGTCGCACAGACGGAAGTCGCGGTGCTGCTGGAATTGGTGGTGAGTCGCAGCAGGGTGCGATCGTCATTTCTTCGTGCAGTCCGACACAAACAGCTTGGGAGATTGACGAACTGCAACATGGAGCTTTTACCTATGCACTTTTAGAAGGGTTGCGAATGCGCGGAGAACTCAACTGTGCCACGGTAGAAAGGCTCGATTTACATCTGCGTCGCCGTGTTCCAGAACTGTGCGAGAAGTATGGCAAGTACCCCAAACAAAATCCCCGCACTGCTGTAGATCCGGCTGACAAGCGCTACTTGCTCCTGATGCCTCAGCACGCAACGGAGACGGATATCAACACGCTCAAAATGAAAGCTTATCGATCCATGAATTATGATTTGGATGCAGCCGAACAGTTGTGGATTCGAGTGAATGCGGCTGCACAGGGTCGAGATATGGAGGCGCTTGAGGCTTTTCAAAAGATTGGTCAAATGAAGGCAGCGCATTCAGTTTCACCATCTGTGCTGTCGCCAAATAGTTCCAACTCCGGCAGCAGAACATCCTTACCATCCGAGGTACAACCTGTCAGTTCGGTGCGATCCTCTCCTGTTCCTAGCAGGAAATTACGTGCATCTGCAACAGGAGTAGAAGTAGCTAAATCTGCTTTGAAACAAAAAAGATTGAGCCAAAAAGCCCTTGCTCAAAATTGCGGTCTCACTCAATCAACAATTTCTCGATTCCTGAAACAAGAGCTAATTGATTGTGAAACATTTGAAATTATCTGCAAAGCTTTAGAGCTACCGCCAGAAGCTATTCTATTAGGACTTACGCATGGGGGTTCAGAAACCGGGTTTTTTTACGAAAATACTTTGTTGCAGTCCGCAGATTCGGTAACACATTCGACTTCGCTCAGTGCTTTGGTCGGAATGCGTAAGTCCTGTCTATATAATCTTGCTGCTATTCCATCTATCTCCAATAACAAACAAATTAAATCCTCTGAAAATTTACCTTCTCCTGCTACTACCCACACTTTTGAGTTTGAGGTAATCTCGATCGATCAAAAAGGACAAACAATAGATCGTCGTCATCAAATAGCAGAACACCGCATAGAAAAACTTAGCAATGAGATTGCATTAGAAACTGTGTTGATACCGGGCGGTACTTTTCTGATGGGTTCGTCGGAAACTGAGTCAGGAAGAATGAACAACGAAAAGCCTCAACATTCAGTAACCATCCAACCTTTTCTAATAGGCAAATACCCTATTACCCAGGCACAGTGGAAAGCGGTTGCTGCTTTTGACAAAGTGAATCGAGATATTGAACTCGAACCGTCCCACTTCAAAGGTGCAGATCGGCCTGTGGAACAAGTTTCTTGGTACGATGCTGTTGAATTTTGCGATCGCCTTTCCCAAAAAACAGGACGCGAGTATCGTCTCCCAACAGAAGCAGAATGGGAATACGCCTGTCGCGCTGGAACTACAACCCCTTTTCATTTTGGAGAAACTATTACCCCCGATGTGGCAAACTATGACTGCAACTACAGCTATAAGTCTGGGCCAAAAGCGAAAGGAAGCTATCGAAAGCAAACAAATACTGTCAAAAATTTTGCATTTTCCAATGCTTTCGGATTGTTTGATATGCACGGCAACGTTTGGGAGTGGTGCTTAGATTATTGGCATGAAAGCTATCACGAAGCACCCACAAATGGAAGTGCATGGTTGACTAACAGTAACAATAATTCGCGGGTGTTACGAGGCGGATCTTGGTTAAATGCTCCGACAGATTGCCGATCGGCTCATCGTTACAACTGGGATTCAGGCGATCGAGTCAAGCGCTTTGGTTTTCGGATAGTTTGTCCTATTGTGTGGACTCCATAGCCTTTGAATTGCTTATTCATCTGCTTCGGACTCTTCTTCCTCCTCATCCCATGTCGGTGTATAAGTTGGGTTTGGAGGCTGAGTTTCACCTAATTCTATAGCTAGCGTTTTGCGATACTGTTCTGCTTCAGCAACCTTGGTAAATTTAATTTCAGCTTTTTTTACAGTTTTAGTTTCTTCTGCAATTTTTTCAACTGCCGAAGAGATTTCATCTAATGTCACCTTAAAAAACTCCTTGCGCTCGTTAACTTTGTTGACGCTTTTATCTCGAAAATATTGATGCAATAAATTCTCTGTTTCTGGAACATTTTCCGAAAAAATCATTGCATGAATATCAAAGGGAAAGGGCACAGATGCTCCACTTAGTTCTTTAATGCGCTCCTCTGGTTCAATTCTTCGCGTCATCCCAATCTTATAAACATTATCTCCGAAAGAACCAACATTTGAAATGATGTAGACATATCCTGATTTTGTCATCTGAGCGCGAGAAATCGCATTTCTTTGCTTGGCAAGAGCCTCTTCAAGTTGTAGATTCATTTGTTGCAACTTAAGTTCTAATTGTTCTCTCTGTTGACCTGTAGCTTGTTCGACCTCTCGGCGAGCTTTTTCTAAAGCTTGTTCTCTAATTTTTACTTCTTGTTCCGAATCTTTTCTGGCTTTTTCTATCTCCCGGCGCTCTCTTTCTTCTTCGCGCATTTGCTCTCTGATTCTCCGCTGTTCTTCAGCTTCCTCCTGTTTTTTCTCCAGAAACTCGTGAGTCAAATATAGTTCTTCTAGTTTTAGAGAACGATAACTAGGCACGATCGCACAGCGATTAGTTTCTGATAGCTTATTCAAAGTTTCAAAAGCTTTGTTGATCCTGGTTTCTAATTTAATGGCATTGTTATATTTAACTTGAAGCATTGCAGCATCGCACTCGCCATTAAATGCTCTCAGTATTAGCGTCAGAAAGTCATCGGTCATTTTTTTGCCTTTTTTCTTGCTTCCCTCTACTTCCCACGGTACATGACAGATGGCCGCCGTCTTATCTTTCAGCATTTTACTTTGTTGGCTTCTAATATGGTCAAGTCGGCGCTTGTATTCTTCAGAACTGCCAAAGTTATACTTGGATTTATAAAATCCGAAAGATTGAACTGATTCTGATTCTTCTACCTCACTGAGTTTCTGCTGGAGGTTTCTAATTTTAGCATTTAGTTTTGCTTGTTCGCTTGCAAGTTGGTCGAGTTCCCCTTGTTTGAGATTTATGTTAGAATCTAATTGCTTTTCAAAGTCTTCTTTGGAAAAGAGTGAATCATATTTACGTAAAAGCTTTTTATGTTTTGCTAGTTTCAGTTGCGTGTATGTCAAGGCGGCTGCTAGAACTAATGCTGATAATCCGAGGAGTGTTGACAACATATGAATCTGCCTTTCTAAGTGAATACGTCTTAATATAACTGTAAGCTTGTGAATCAGCCAAGTTTCCGGAAATTTAACCCGATCGCCCGCGATCGCATATTCATCCGCACCAAGTCCGGCAGGGGTTTCAACCCCTGCCTCAAAGCGAAAGTCCTCGCTTCAGAGGACTAATGAGTTCTTCAGTCCTATACGCGAGGACTTTCGCTAAAAGCCCCGTGGAATTAATTCCCTGGCGGACTTTCGGTTTAAGCGAGACATCATATTAAACCTTAAACTTCTCCACAATCCGTCTCATCGCCTCCTCCACATTCTCCCGACTATTAAACGCCGAAATGCGGAAATAACCCTCACCCGCCGCACCGAAACCAGAGCCCGGTGTTCCCACCACATTGCAAGTTTCCAGCAACTTCTGAAAGAAATCCCAACTCGACAAACCATGAGGCGTTTTCACCCACACATAGGGCGCATTTTCGCCACCAAAAACCTCGATTCCCGCCGCTGTCAATTTCTCGCGAATAATCGCAGCATTTTCCATGTAAAAATTGACTAATGCCTGAATTTGTGCTTTGCCAGCCTCGGAATAAACAGCCTCTGCACCGCGCTGCACTATGTAAGAAACGCCGTTAAATTTAGTAGATTGACGGCGATTCCATAACTTCCAAATTTCGACATCGGAACCATCTGCTGCTTTTCCAGTCAAAGTCTTCGGTACAACTGTTAACGCACAGCGAGTACCGGTGAAACCGGCATTCTTGGAGAATGAACGAAATTCGATCGCACAATCCCGCGCACCCTCAATTTCGTAAATAGAATGCGGCAAATTCGGATCGGAAATATACGCTTCGTAAGCCGCATCGAAGAAAATAATCGAACCGTTAGCTTTAGCATAATTTACCCAAGCTTCCAAGTGTTCCTTGGTTGCAGTTGCTCCCGTCGGATTGTTGGGAAAACACAGGTAAATTAAATCGACTTTTTTGTCTGTGGGAATTTGGGCTGTAAAATTGTTTTCTGCTGTAATTGGCAGGTAAACTAAGCCGCCATATTCGCCTTGTTCGTTCGCATCTCCCGTGTGTCCAGCCATCACGTTCGTGTCTACATATACCGGATAAACTGGATCGGTAACTGCGATCGTGTTATTGTTTCCAAAGATATCCAGAATATTGCCACAATCGCACTTAGAACCATCAGAAATAAAGATTTCCGAAGCATCCACATCGCATCCCCGCGACTTGAAGTCGTGCTCGGCAATTTTCTCTCTCAGCCAGTCATAACCTTGTTCCGGGCCGTATCCTTTGAATGTATCCCGCGATCCCATTTCCTCTACCGCCGCCACCATCGCGAGGCGACAAGCTTCGGGTAGGGGCTCTGTGACGTCGCCAATCCCTAGCCGGATGATGGGTGCATCGGGATTCGCGTCTGCAAAGGCTTTCACCCTGCGCCCAATTTCGGGAAACAGGTAGCCGGCTTTGAGTTTGAGGTAGTTGTCGTTGATAGTTGCCATTTTTGCGATCGTTTGAGAGTCGTAGAATAGCTTACTGCTAATTGGTAGTTGACTGTTAACTGTTGACTGTTGGCTGTTAACTGTTGACTGTTGACTGTTGACTGTTGACTGTTGGCTGTTGACTGTTGGCTGTTGACTGTTGACTGTTGACTGTTGACTGTTGACTGTTAACTGTTGACTGTTAACTGTTGACTGTTGACTGTTGACTGTTGGCTGTTAACTGTTGACTGTTGACTGTTGGCTGTTGTCATTACCAATTCCCCATTACCAATTCCCAATTCCCAATTCTCCAATCTCAAATCTCAAATCGATCCGACCATTGACAAAAAAATCAACCACCTTGTATAATTAGAATAGTGTGCAGCGCAGAAACAATTATGGACGAGATAGAGTATGCCAGAGTCTATCAAGAACTGGCCGCAATTCTCAATGAATTTAATTTGGGTTGGGTCGCTCAACAGGTAGCCGATACAGTAGAGATTGGCAAAACCATTGAAGAGCGATCGCCCAAAAGAAAAACACCCCTGCTCAAGATAGAAGATTATATCGCAAAAGAACAACTTTTGCTGTTAATTGATGCCATAGAACAAGCGACGGTCAATACTTCCGAAATGGAAGACGAAATTGCTTATTTCTTAAAAGTAGAATCAGAAACCTCTCCCCTCGGCACAAAAATTACATTTGCCTCATCAGGTGCTGAAGTAGCCAAAACAATCGATTTTGCCTCTCATCTTACAGCCCCACGCAACAAACAGGCGATCGCCCTCAAAGACTTGCTCGAAAAACTGCCATCAGAGCCTCGCAACTACCTCACCAATTCCGAGATTAAAAGTAAACTAACTAGCTCGATCAATCCCGATTTCAACGGAGTTACCGAACAAGCAAACATCTTTGATGTTTACCTGTTCACTATACTTTTAAAAGCCATTGCCAATGAAGGAGCCACCATATATTATAACAATATTTTAGACGAAACACCGAAATATTTAACATTTAGAAAAACAGCGGGGAAAATTCACGGTACTGCACATCCATATACTTACGCGGTAGTGGAATTTGCCGACAAACCACCCCTCGAAGTTCATCTCGGAGTGAAAGTCCAAGGTAGAGCCGGAGTTCTACATAACTGCAACATCTTAATTTTGTACCAAAAAGAAGCGAATATGTGCCGTTTGCTCAACCGGGAACCCCGGCATTCGCAAGTCATTTTAGCAGTAAAATCTCAGCACAGTACCTCGGAACTTAAACTAGAAATGGCCGGTGCTTTTATCGGATTAGCGTCAGACATTCGCTACGAAGGTGGCAGCTATTTCATTTCCAACAGTTCCTCAGAACCAGTCGCCAAACTGCTGACAATGGCCCGCAAAAAATGGGAACATAAGATATTTCCTAGAGCCACAAACGATGTGAATCGATTGATGTACTCATTTCAAACTATCTTTAAAGACTTTAAGGCGAGAAACTAAAATAAGGGAATGGGGAATGGGGCATTGGGCATTGGGCATGGGGCATAGTTAGTGGTTACTTGTTAGTGGTTTTTTTAATATCAAATAACAAATAACAAATTACAAATTACAAATGCCCAATGCCCAATGCCCAATGCCCAATGCCCAATGCCCAATGCCCAATATAATCTATCATGTTGCGAGCAACCTAACCTGACGAATAATGTTTAAGAAAGATAAATCTTCCCTGCTGTTCACGATCGGAGCAGCCACACTGCTGATCGGTTTAGGCTTCATCACCTACTTGATCGTCATCTCCCGTGGGCCCGGCAAAGATTTGCCAGCCGGCGCAACGGTTGTTCCCCAAGATACCATGATGGCCATCTCCATCAGCACCCAGGAATCGGAGTGGAAAAGACTGCGAGAGTTTGGTACCCCGGAGTCAAAAGCCTCCTTTGAAAAATTTTTAGCAGAAGTGCGCGATCGACTCCTGACAACCAACGGCTACGGCTACCAACAAGACATCCAACCGTGGGTGGGAAACACGATCATGGTTGCCTTTCTGCGAAACAAAGTAGCAATACCAGTCCCCCCGCCCTCGCCCAACGCGCCCCCGCCTCCCCCAATCCAACAGTCAGTAGCAATTATTCTGCCAATTGCCAACCCGATTAGAGCCAAAGAATTATTAGCAAAACCCAGACCCCTCAACCAAGGAAAAATGGTTGAGCGCAATTACAAAGGGGTGCAAGTCACTGAAACTCAAGGCATACCCGATCGCAACTTCTCAGTCGCCGTACTCGGTACCAACTATCTAGCAGTCACCACAGATCCCACCGCCACCGACAGAATAATTGACACCTACAAAGGCGAACCTTCCCTAGCAAAAACCCCCGGTTATGGAGACGCCCTAGAACAAATAAAAAGTCCAGGCGCCTTCGGTCAAATCTACGTCAACATCCCCGTTGCAGCAGCCTTTGCAGCCGTCAACTCAGCCCGCGAATTTTCGCCGGAAAACCTCGAAAAATTGCAACAAAATCAGGGATTTGCCACCACAGTTACGCTGGATACCGATGGAATTGGATTCAAATCAATCTCTTGGCTGAAACCCGACAGCAAGAAAAAAATAGCAGTAGAAAACAACGCTGAAAAAATGGCTAACCGTCTGCCAAATAACACAATAATGATGGTATCCGGTGGCAACTTGCAGCGTTTGTGGCAAGATTACGTATTAGGCTCTGGTGCTAACCCGATCGCCCCGATCGATCCCCAAGTTTTGCGAACAGCCCTAAAATCCACCACAGGTATGGATTTAGACAAAGACTTAATCAACTGGATGGCTGGGGAATTTTCTTTATCTTTAATACCAGCCCCCGCGTCGAATCCCAAAGACAAATTTGCTGCTGGATTTGTGTTTATGGTAGAAACAAACAACCGTCGCGCTGCCGACAAATCCCTCAAACAGCTTGATGACATCATGAGAACTAAAGGGTTTAGAGTCGAGGAAATTCAAGCCGGCGGCCAACCCGCGATTAAATGGACATCGCGCTTTGGAGGAATAACAGTTACTCGTGGCTGGATGAAAGATGTAGCGTTTTTAACAGTAGGAGCACCTGTATTAGATGCGATCGTTCCAGCACCGAAAAGTCCGCTTTTAAGCAGCGAATTGTTCCAAAAAACAGTGCGATCGCAACTTAAGCCCCACAACGGCAATTTCTTCATCGACACAGAGACTGCATTCAACCCGAAAAACTTAGCTTTGCCGGAATTTCCCCCCAGTCAAAAAATCTGGATAGACGCCATGCGATCCATCGGCGTTACAGCTTCAGTAATTGGCGATCGTACCACCCGCTACGACGCTTTTGTCAACCTCAAAAAATCAGAACAATCCACTCCTTCATCGACTCCTTCTCCAACTCCCTTGTCTCCTAGTTCATCTTCCCCAACTCCCTCTTCTGCGACTCCTTCTTCCCCATCCCCATCCCCATCCTTATCCCCATCCCCATCCCCATCCCCATCCCCATCCCCATCCCCATCCCCCTGAAAAACCCTCATATATAGCAACCGCCAAGACGGTTAGGACGTTCTGAATCGCTGAAACCATTGCCCGGAATTGCCCGATCGCATCGACTTCTTGCTTCTTGCTTCTTGCTTCTTGCTTCTTCCTTCGGCTATAGCATTTTAAAAGTCGGCAATTCCAGAAGCCGGCTTTTTTGTTTGTACAAAAGGAAAGGGCCGAAGCCAATTTTTTGTTGTTTATAAAAGAAACCAAATAATTTTTAACTTTCTGTTTCCTTTCGCCCTTTTAAATATAGCGGTTTTCAACCGCATGATATCGTTTCCGGTTGCATCGGAATGATTTAACCGCAGAGGGCGCAGAGGGCGCAGAGGGAGAGAAGAGAGAGATGAATAATTCCGATGCTACCGGATTTGATATGAGGTACAAGCCGATCGATGCCCTAGGCCCAAGGCCCTATGCCCTATGCCCAAGCGTACCTCATTGAACAGAGAAGGGCTATATGTCATGGGGTAGATACAGCCTCTAGGCAGTGCGAGTTATACTGAGATTCTTAGAGAAAATATCCGATCAGGAAAGTGCAAATGCTGACACCAATTTTACTCAAAAATTATCTAAGTGAGTTTTTAATAGACAATGAAAACCACAAGAAACCTTCAAAAGACTCCGAAATTGCTATCAAAAAAAAGCATAACTCAGATGGCAATTCTTCTGCAAATTGTCCCGATTAATATTTATTTTTTATCGGCAAAAGCACAAGCCCAAACCATTGTTCCATCTCCCAACGGAACGGGCACTACCGTTACACCGGCAACCCAAACCGGAACCCCTGCGCCGACAACTCGCTTTGACATCGAAGGCGGAAAATTATCGAGCGATCGGCAAAATCTCTTCCACAGCTTTGAACAATTCGGATTATCACAAAATCAGATTGCCAACTTTATATCAAACCCCAACATTCGCAACATCTTAGGTCGCATAGGCGGCGGCAGCCCCTCTATTATTAATGGCTTAATTCAAGTGACCGGCGGCAATTCTAATCTGTTTCTGATGAACCCCTCCGGGATTATATTTGGCAACAATGCCAGCTTAAACCTGCCCGCTGCTTTCACCGCAACCACCGCCACAGCCATAGGATTTGGTTCTAACTCATTTAACGCCACAGGTATTAACGACTACACCTCCCTCACAGGCGCGCCCAACTCCTTCACCTTCGGTGCCGGTCAACCAGGAGGAATTATCAACACGGCTGACTTAGCAGTCAAGTCTGGTCAAAACTTAACATTGCTGGGCGGTACTGTTGTCAGCAGTGGCACTCTCAGCGCCCCAAACGGTCAAATTACTGTAGCCTCCCTGGCCGGGCAAAATGTAGTGCGCCTCAGCCAGCAAGGCAATTTGCTGAGTTTGGAAATCGAGCCGCCATCAGCAACAGCGCAAACAGCTTCGACATTGCCGATCGCATCCTTACCAGAACTACTCACAGGTATCGGCGCAACTAACGCTACAGGTGTCAGCGTCAATGCTAGCGGTCAAGTTGTACTCACAGCGTCCAACCAAGTAGTAGCAGCCGGCGACGTGGCAGTACAAGGTGCAAATGCTCGCGCGATCGCCATTCAAGCAGCCAACAACCTGACAACTGGCAACCTGACGAGTTCCCAAGCAGGCCCGATCGACCTGAAAGCCAAGGGCGACATTCGCAGCGGCAATCTCGACTCCCACTCCACCGACAACAGCGGCGGCAAAATCACCGTCACCAGCCGTACAGGAAAAGTACAGACAAGCAACATCAATTCTTCCTCCAGCGACAAAAACAGCAACGCCGCGGACATTGAAATTAAAGCAGAATTAAGCATTCAAACAGGGAACATAGACGCCCATTCAGAAGATAAACAAGGCGGCTCAGTCACCCTCACCGCCCGCAACGACACCGAAGTCACCTACATCAACACCGAAGGCGCAACAGGCGGAGGAAATATTGACATTACCGTCGGCCGTTATTTCCTCGCCACAGGCACTTTCACATCAGAACCCAACTGCTCGCAAGGTTGCAGCCTTTCCGCCTCCACAAGCACCAGTGCGAACGCTGGCGATATCACCATTCGCCACGGTAACGCAGCCTCGAACACTCTTTTCAGCGTCGGCCCCGACTATAACCAAGTCAACGGTACCGCCGGCATCATCGCCACGGGAGGGCGTTCTCTACCAAATACGATTAAAAACGGAAGTTACAGTAATACTAAGCCTCAAGAACAGAAAATAGGGCCGACCACAATTAAGCTTAGCGATTCTCCTATTTCGCCGACGCCCGCACCAACTCCTACACCAACGCCCGCACCTACACCGACGCCCGCGCCAACTCCCGCACCAACTCCCGCACCGACGCCCGCACCGACACCGACACCGACGCCCGCACCGACGCCCGCACCGACACCGACACCGACACCCGCACCGACACCGACACCCGCGCCAACTCCCGCACCGACGCCCGCACCCGCACCGAAACCCGCACCTGCACCAGCACCAGCGCCAACTCCCGCACCCGCACCCGCACCCGCACCAACTCCCGCACCCGCACCAACTCCCGCACCAGCACCCGCACCAACTCCCGCACCAGCACCCGCACCAGCACCCGCACCAGCGCCAACTCCCGCACCAGCACCCCCAGAAACTCCCGCACCAGCGCCAACTCCCGCACCAGCACCCCCAGAAACTCCCGCACCAGCGCCAACTCCCGCACCAGCACCCCCAGAAACTCCCGCACCCGCAAAAACGCTAACGCCAACTCCCGCGCCCGCACCCGTAACAGTTGTGCCGATCGCCCCGATAATTCAAACCCCGACACCCGTAACAGTTGTGCCGATCGCCCCGATAATTCAAACCCCCACACCCGTAACAGTTGTGCCGATCGCCCCGACAATTCCCACACCAGCACCCGTAACAGTCCTGCCGATCGCCCCGACAATTCCCACACCAGCACCCGTAACAGTCCTGCCGATCGCCCCGATAATTCAAACCCCCACACCAGCACCCGTAACAGTTGTGCCGATCGCCCCGATCGCACCCACACCAGCACCCGTAACAGTTGTGCCGATCGCCCCCACCATTCCACCTGTAACAGCAGCACCAGTGTCGCCTCCCCCAGTTTCAGTCAATCCCATACCTGTTGCGCCCCCCGTCGCGCCAATTAATCTCGCACCGGTAGCGACACCAGATCTTGCTCCTGCACTCCCAGTGAGTCCGCTACCGAACACAAATCCTCTATTTTCCCCGAACTCACAACCGCTTCGTGAGATATCTAATTCCTTGCAACAGGGCAATTTACCCTCATTGACCCAGAATATCAACATGAACAAATTGCCAAGCGACGTCGGCTCGGTTGTTTTTCCCGTAGAGGAGAGATTTACCAGGGATTTTGTCGATTATCTGAAGTTACCATCACCAAATGCGATCGCCACCCTAGCAGATGCCCAAAATACACTGAGCCGCGTCCAAACAGCCACAGGCATTAAACCAGCTCTGATCTATATCAGCTTTCTACCCAAAGGTTCAACCGTCCCTCGCGACTACACCAGTTCGTCCATCTTGCGCGTGGAACAGCAAATTCAAGCCAGCGAGGAACTCGAACTGATAGTGGTAACAGCTTCAGGCGATCCCGTTCTCGTGCGGGTCCCCCAAACCTCCCGCACCGAAGTCATGGCCCTAGTTCAGAGATTTCGCAATGAACTGACTAATCCGATCAAGCGCAATACTACAAGTTATTTGCCTTTGGCTCAGCAGCTTTATCGGATGATCCTAGCGCCGATCGAATCTGATCTCCAAGCGCGAGGCATTAACAACTTATCTTTGATCTCAGATGCGGGGCTGCGATCGATACCAATCGCCGCCCTCCACGACGGCAAAGGCTTTCTGATTGAGCGTTACAGTGTCGGCTCCATGCCCAGTCTGACTTTGACCGATACCAGCACCGCCAATTTCAAAAATACCCAACTTCTGGCAATGGGGGCGTCGCAATTTCCAGATATGAGTCCTTTACCTGCGGTGGAACTAGAAGTATCCTCGATCACTCCGCAGCAGTGGCCCGGTAAGTCTTTCTTGAACCAAGCTTTCACTCTGGCAAATTTGCAATCCCAGCGCCAGCAGCAGCCCTTTGGCATAATTCACCTTGCTACCCACGCCGAATTTAGGTCGGGAGACCCCAGCAATTCTTTCATTCAATTGTGGGATACTAAATTACGCTTAGATCAGTTGCGCCAAATGAGATGGCACAGCCCGCAAGTTGAACTTTTGGTTTTGAGTGCTTGCAAGACTGCTGTGGGCGATCGGGATGCAGAGTTGGGCTTTGGCGGTTTAGCCGTGCAAGCAGGTGTTAAATCGGCTTTGGCGACTCTCTGGTATGTTAGCGACGAGGGGAGTTTGGGATTGATGTCCGAGTTTTACGGCCAGTTAAGAAATGCTCCTATTAAGTCAGAAGCCCTGCGGCAAGCGCAATTAGCGATGTTGCGCCAAACCGTCCGCATTGAAGGCGGGATGCTGCACACTTCTTCTGGAAACCAGCCACTGCCACCGTCCTTGGCCAACACACCCAGTCCGAATTTCTCCCATCCCTATTATTGGGCTGGTTTTAGAATGATTGGCAATCCTTGGTAGTCAAGATTAGTCGATCGCGGGGAATTGGATTTCCCTTCTTCCTTCCTCCTTCTTCCTTCTTCCTTCTGACTGACATCCGTTACATCCGTTACATCCGTTACATCCGTTGCCGAACTTCCTTCTTCCTTCTGACTGACATCCGTTACATCCGTTACATCCGTTGCAGAATCCGTTGCCGAACTTCCTTCTTCCTTCTGACTGATATCGTTTCCGGTTGCATCGGAATGATTTAACCGCTCCAGCGCCAGAGGGCGCAGAGGGAGAGAAGAGAGAGATGAATCATTCCGATGCTACCGGATTAGATATGACATCCGTTACATCCGTTACATCCGTTACAGAATCCGTTGCCGAACTTCCTCCTTCCTCCTTCGGCTATAATTCAAAACCCAAAACTCCCGAATCCCAGTACGATCGATCTAGCATCAATAAGTAAAAACTTTACGGGAGGATTTTTTATGGATCTGGTTGTACTCCAGAACTGGCTCGACAATATCTCTTTTGCCATCCTGTTCTCGACAATGCTGATTTACTGGGCTGGTGCAGCTTTTCCTGGCATTCCCTATTTGTCGGCCTTGGGAACCGCAGGAATGGCGATCGCCAATCTGTCGATCGCCGCTTTACTCGGTTCCCGCTGGATCGAAGCCGGCTACTTCCCTCTCAGCAATCTTTACGAATCCCTATTTTTCCTGACTTGGGGAATTACCGCCATCCACCTAGTCGCTGAAAACATGAGCCGATCGCGCTTAGTGGGAGTAGCGACATCCCCCGTAGCAATGGCAATTTCCGCCTTTGCCGCCCTGACACTGCCCGCAACCATGCAGTTATCAGAACCCCTAGTACCCGCCCTCAAGTCCAACTGGCTGATGATGCACGTCAGCGTCATGATGCTCAGTTACGCAACTTTAATGGTAGGAGCATTACTGGCGATCGCATTCCTGATCGTCACCCGCGGCCAAAACATCGAACTCACCGGCAGTTCCTTCGGTACCAGCAGCACCCGCAACGGCAACTACCGCCTCCAACGCCCTCAAAACCCCGAACCTCAAAGCTTAGAAACCGTCGCCGACAGCGGATTAGCTTTTATTGAACCATCTTTCAACTCCAGCAATAACGGTTTCAGTAACACCGCAGTGCTCGAATTGGCAACAGTTCAAACCTCCTCAACCGCTCAATCTCAAACCGCAGAACTTCTCTCGCCCCAGCGCTTGAATCTAGCATCCACTCTTGATAACATTAGCTATCGGATCATCGGTTTAGGATTCCCTTTACTGACGATCGGCATTATTGCCGGCGGTGTTTGGGCTAACGAAGCTTGGGGCTCTTACTGGAGTTGGGACCCGAAAGAAACTTGGGCATTGATTACTTGGTTGATTTTTGCTGCTTACCTCCACGCCCGCATTACTCGCGGCTGGCAGGGAAGACGCCCAGCAATTTTAGCCGCCACAGGTTTTTTGGTAGTTTGGATTTGCTATCTAGGAGTTAATCTATTAGGCAAGGGTTTACATTCCTACGGCTGGTTTTTCTAATAAAAACACTTGACAGTTATTGGTTATGAGTTATTAGTTATTAGTTACCAATAACTGCTAATACATAACCAATAACCAATAACAACAGCAAACAGTCAACTGTCAACTGTCAACTATTTCCTGAAAGGACAATTGAGATGGACGATTCGCAAAATTTTCTCAAAGAAGACGATGTTTTGTCTACTTCTGTCAGCGCTTTAATGTATCAATGCACCTTTAAAGTCAGCGAATTTTTGACGATTATGCAGTCAAAATTGCCAGAAGAAAAGTTGTTTACCGACGGTATGGATTGCGAACTTTTAAGTGCAGGAAAAGCTTGGAGAAAAGGAAAAATTAGGCTGCGTTTGGAGTTCTGCCAGAGCGAGCCTGATGTGCCGGCACAAAAAGCCCTGATGGTTCGACTTCGCTCACCAACCACCGCAGCCTCCGACGCACAAGATATCGCGCCAAACTATCCAGCAGATAGCTCAGACGAAACTGATACAGATGACGAATTAAATATCAGCGACTCAACAGCAATAACTAATGATTTTCCTAGTTCTAGGTATCCAGACAATCACCCTCACAGTGTAGGAATGTGGAGTTAAAAGTCATTAGTCATTAGTCATTAGTCATTAGTCATTAGTCATTAGTTGGTTGTTATTTATTGGTGAGTTGTTGATTGTTAGTTTTTTCCTGATAATAATCAATAACTCATAACCAAAAAACAACCAATAACTAATAACGAATAACCCATGCCCATTGCCCAATTCCCAATGCCCTATGCCCTATCTGCCCAATGGACAATGGACAAACCTCCACGCTCAACTACATCGGACACTTCGGCACCGAAAAATATTGCCGCCAAATCAGCGATCGCTAGTAGCTGTATCCGGCGGACAAGATTCTCTGTGCTTAATCCAATTACTGCTAGATTTGCAGCCAAAATGGGGCTGGCATCTCGCAATTGCCCACTGCGATCACCGCTGGCGTTCCGATTCAGAAGCTTCGGCCAATCATGTCGCACAATTAGCTAAAAATTGGGGAATATCCTATTATTTGGAAACCGCCGATCGCGTCGCTACAACAGAAGCCGCCGCCAGACAGTGGCGATATCACAGTTTAACCAAAATTGCGATCGCCCACAACTATCCCTACATTGTTACAGGCCACACCCAGAGCGATCGCGCCGAAACTCTTCTCTACAACCTGATTCGCGGCAGCGGTGCAGACGGACTTTCAGCCCTCACATGGGTTCGCCCCCTTGCCGATTTTCAATTGGAAAATTTCGATGACAATCCCCAATCCAAAATCCAAAATCCAAAATCCAAAATTTATTTAGTTCGTCCCCTACTCGAAATAACTCGATCGCAAACAGGTCAATTTTGTCAAGAGCAAAAACTACCAATTTGGGAAGATTCCACAAATCAAGATTTACAATATGCCCGCAACCGCATTCGAGGTGAATTATTACCTTATTTAGAAACTCATTTTAACCCAAAAGTCCAACAAGCACTAGCTCAAACAGCCGAAATCCTCCGCGCCGACGTCGAATATCTAGAACTTGCAGCTAGCGAGTTGCTACAGCGCGCAATTTTGGCAATTAACGAACCAGAACAGGTCAATTGTCAACTGCCAGTTAAATTAAACCGCCTGATTTTGCGCGAAGCACCCCAAGCCTTACAGCGACGGGCTATGCGACAACTATTACAACAAATATTACCCACCGCACCCAGCTTTGAAAGCGTAGAAAAACTGACAGGCTTAATCCTAGCCCCCAATCGATCGCAAACCGATCCATTTCCCGGAGGAGCGATCGCTCGAGTCGAACACCCTGCGATCATTTTGGATCTGAAATGTGAACTTCCAACTCACACCTAAGACAGATCGATCAAACCCGATAGAACTTCCCGCAACTGAGCAACTACCTGAGCTTCCTGCTCACTACTTTGCACAGATCGATCGAGTGTCCCCGCCATCCCTTCCAGCTTTTCGCGCAGCCCCCTCAAATTATCCTGCATCGGCTGCAACATTTCTTGATAAACATTCACCCGGCCCCAGAGTTCCGCCACAGAACCTTTCTGGTTGAACACATTCTGCTCTAACTGTTTAATTTCATAGCGCTTCGCCTCAAGTTCCCCATTTTGGCGGTTGACATTACCATCAATTTGAGCTATGACATCTCGCAACTGCTGAATTTCCTTCTCCAGCCTTTGCAAATCATTCCCCTGTTGTTGTCGCTGAGTATCGAGCTGTGCAATTATCGGCCCCAAATCCATCTCTCGATCTTGTTTTTGAGGATTCGCAGTACCCAGCCTGCGCCACAGTAACGTCTGATGCTGGCTCAAAACATCTTCCCGTTCCCGCAACCTCAGCCGCTGTCCCACCAGAGTTTCATTCAACATCTGATAACTTTCCAGCTCATCTGCCATTTCATTTTCCAAAGCCATGCGATCGTACTCGCTAGCGGCTTGAATTTTCTCTTGCAGTTCCTCAATCGTCTGCTGCTGAAGCGTCAACTCCTCCTCTTGGTCATTAACAAACCGAAACACCTTTTCTAAATCGTGTTGCAGATTTTTGACTAGCCCCTGCAACTCGTCAACTGGCATCTTCTCCAGAGCTTGCACATCTACTACTTGTTGCACCGTACCAGCAGGACCCCGATCGGATGCCAGCCTCGAAACTTGATCTCTGAGCTTCTCCACTGCGCGCACCTGCTCCTCCATCGACTGAACCTGCTCCTCCTTAGCGCTGAGGGTACTTTGCTGCCTGGCTCGATCTGCCCTGGCCATACTCAAAGCATCAGCCGCTTGATACCACTCCAGCCAGCGGTTCTGGATATTTTGATGTTGTCGATCGACCTCTTCTTGCTGCTGCTGAGCATTTGCCCGTTTTTGCTCCAACTGCTGCCAGTGTACATCCAGAATTGCCTGCTGAGTCCCCACAACAGCAAAAGACTGATTCAGTTGTTCTCGAACCCCTTGTGCCGAAGCAACCGCCTCACCCAGCCTGTTCATCAGCTCCTGAATCCTTTGGGCCTGCTGTGCATCGACAACCGCCCCCTGCTGCACCTGAGACTGCTGAATCGCCACCTGCTGCTGCTCGCCCCGCAACTGTTCCCAAGCCCTCTCAATTTCCTGACGGCTGCTTGCGACCTCATCCCGCAATCGGTTAGCTTCATCTCGAGTATTTTCGATTTCCGAGCGCTGCGCCTCCAGCCGCTCCAACTCATCCTCCATTTGAGCCAACTGCTCTTCCCGGGCTTGCATTTCCATTTCCCGGCGATTGAGTTCCTGACTCGAAAACGTCAGAGAAGCCTTCCACTGTTCAATTTCTTCTTCCTTATCCTTAAACTTGTCCTGTAACCGCGAGAAATTTTGCAGAATGCTCACCAACTGGCGGGCCGCCTCCTGAATCCGCTGGACTTGCTTGCTAGCGCTCAACTCCACCAGCACCAAGGTGCCGTCGTTAAACTTATTAGCTTCCTCCACTGGAATCACATCATCGACCGGGACAGCGCTCCAATTGTGTTCACCCCGCTGACAAGCTAGCAGTTTCAGTTCAGCCTTACCGCCACCGAGGCCAAAGCCACTTCTCTGTTTTTGTACTTCTGCTAGATACAGCACACTGATCGTCCTCTCGCTTGATGTTGTTTTACCAATCCCTGGATAGCACCCCTTCCTAACTTTAGCAGCAAGCGATCGCACTACCTGACTCAGGAGCGTCCAGAAAGCACTGCCGGAGATCGATCGCCTCAACTTCAGGTTTACAGTATCAATGCCACTTGATCAAGAGTAGCAAAACTGGGGGGACTGCTACAGTTCACAAAAAACCTGGCAATGCTTGACATTACCGGACTTTTTGTGGCTTTTTTCGTACAGGATTGACCCGCACAGGTGAAACTGCAAACACCTCTAAACGGTTGCTGCACCCCTCAAAGGGTGAGTTTCCGCTTACTTTTCTAATTATATTTAATGCTGCATTCACACTACTCATTGATCCGAGTCCCACGCACTGACCGAAACAACCCGCGAAAAACTCTCTTACCCTGATAATACTCTTGCTTACCGACAGGCTCTCAATCCCAAAAACTGCACTTACTTGTATAAGATTCTTCTGTAAGTGTTACCTTGATACCCACTAACTCAGCTTTGTAGGTCATCATTTCTATCAGCTTGGCATGAGGCATTCAACAAAAGGTCTGATTCGTTTTTTTCCCTAACTCTAAATTTTGTTTCCACCCCACATTGTTTCCAATTACTAACTGCCCTATTTCCTCGTCCACCAACCCCTTGACAATCCAACTTCTGGTTGGATGAAGGTAGTTGTCTACTCGCTTGTTTCGCTTCCAGGTGATTTGCTGAATTGGGCGCGTGGTATATTTCCCTTTTTCAAGTTGCGACTGTAAAAATGCTCGGCGCTTATTGAAACCTTGATTGATTGATTTGAGATGCTTTCCGTCATAAAGAGTTGGCATAAATGTTGGCTTTTTCGCTGCAAAACCCACGAGGCGTTCGAAGCATAAATCTATACCTGCTATGAGTTTGGGGTTTAAATCCACAATGGTAACAGGCTTTTCATAAACCACCTCAACCATGTAGGTAGCTGTTGCAGGAACTCTCCTTACCTCTCTGACATAAGAGTGCTTTTGTAGCAATTATCATCTCAGTTTGAGCTCGATGAAGTCGCCCGTTATTTTTCTGTTTCCCCCTTTGTCCTATCGATTGGTTATCATAAATTAACAAGTTACGTCCGCAGGCTTTATGTTTGTATTTGGGGATGTAGGGGCGGGCTAAAAATAGATGGATATCCCGGTAATAAGCCCCCCTCGCCTTTGGCCAAGCTGACCAATCGTGAATAACTTGTTTGAGAACTTGATTGCTAACTTTTGCTGGTAAGGATTTATAGTCGTCTGTGGGTTTGACGATCGCATATAACTGTTTTAGACTTAAAGCAAATCCCACCCTCGACCCAAGCCCAAAAAAAACACACCAAAAAAGTGTTGCCTCACCCAATAGTTACCATGCTTGTAGAGATTTTTTGACAGGAATGATCGTTCATCGAACCGTTGAAAAAACTGATGCTGTCTGTCTATGTAATCTGCTATACAAATACTAGACAAGCCTAGACATTTGCTTCTTACTTCATCGGGAGCATGGGAGCAGTTATCCCTCAGTAAGCTTTCACGGTTTAGCCAACCGCGATACGCCAGTTGCTCCACTTGGGGAAACCCCAAGACCGCACTGGCTTAAATTTATCGCTGCATTCAAATCTCTATCCATCCCATGACCGCAACTTCCACAGTTGTAAGTTCTTTCTTTCAATGGCATATCTTGAATATGTCCGCAATTTGAACAGGTTTTGCTTGACGGGAACCATCGGTCGGCAACAATCACTTCACAGCCAAACTTTTTAGCCTTGTATTCTAGCTGACGCTTGAATTCATGAAATCCACAGTCAGCTATTACTTGCGCTAACTTGTGATTCTTTAGCATCCCAGAAGTATTTAAATCTTCTACTACTATCGTTGCGTGGTTTTTGCAGAAGTAAGTAGTGATTTGATGAAGAGTATTCTTTCTGAGGTTTGCTATTTTGGCATGATGTTTTGCTAGCCTTTGTTTGGCCTTAAATCTCTGGCTGGAGCCTTTCACTTTTCTTGCAAGAACTCTGGATAGTCTCTTGAGTTTTGCCAGGTGCACTTTATAGTGTTTTGGGTTCGGAAATACTACGCCAGTTGAAAGCGTAGCCAACTCTTTCACCCCCAAGTCCACTCCCACAACTTCATGACTCTTGATGGTAGGTTCATGCTCAAGCGAATAAGCAAAAGCAATAAACCAACTGTCGGCGGTACGCGAAATAGTGATTGACTTGCAAGTCGTGTGAGGCAATCCTTCGTAAGTTTTTACCCAGCCGATTGTTGGTAGCTTGATAGATGTACCGCCGACAGGTATTGGTTTACCGCCTGCGTCAATTGTGAAAGAGTCGTGATGCCCCTTCTTTTTGAACCTGGGATGTCCACCTTTCTTCGAGAAGAAACGAGAGAAAGAATCTCCAAGATTGTCAAAGGCGTATTGAGTTATCTTTTGGCAGATTCCGGCTTCCTTGAGCCAGGCAAACTCAGGTTTTACGTGATTGTTGAAGAATTTCTTGAGTAGGTATTTGTTGGGCTTTAGTTAGAGTCGATTAGGGAGTTGCCCCCCTAACCTCTCCTTCAGAACGGAACGTGATACTTTCGCATCATTCCGCTCCTCAATAATCCCACCTTTGTTACAGGTACGATTCAAGACTAACTATCGGGTTTTGACATCTTCTTTAGAATGTATTGACCCGTCTGTTGCTGTCTTTGCGTCGTGGCAGTGTCTATGCAAAAGTTGTAGGTTATCGTAGGTATCTTTTCCACCTAACGATGTTGGTTTAATATGGTCAACTTCTACAATGTCTGTACTTGTGAAATACAAACCACAGTGAGTACAAATACCCTTTTGTCGTTTGATTAATGATGCAACTCTGTTAGGAGTTTCTGGGTACTCGCCTCTTCGCTTGCTCCAGTAAATCCAGTCTCCATTGTACGGACTAGCCTCACCTTTGACCTTTGTATGCCTTACGATTGGCGTATTTGTATGAGTGAGTAGTTCTAATCCATCTTCGGTACTGAAGCACCAATTGCGGTCACCTACTGTTCTCCAGTATTTGTCCTTATTGATGCTACCTTTTCCCCTCGATTTAGCCCAGGCTCTTAATTTTTGCCATGTCAGCATATCTACCCTTGAATAGGTTTGCTTACTAACTTGTGTCGAGTAATATTTCGACCATCCTCTGATGATTGGATTTAACTTGCTGATTAAAGCAGCTTGGGAGGTGGTTTTATGAGTGTCTATTACTTCGGCAATCTTGGCTAAATGAGTCTTAACCTTGGCTTTTGATGGTGTGATTAGTGTTGTAAAACCAAGTTGTATCCCTTGTGAGCTGTTGGCACTTCTGTAATTACCTACTTTGTGCTGCTGTACATGGAATCCAAGGAACTCAAACCCTACGTTACCGTCAATCTTAATGAGGGTGTGGGTTAGTTTTGTTTTATTTGGTTTTAATTCTCGTCCCATATCACGTAGCCACTCAGCGATTATCTCTTGACATTTCTTGACTACGTTTAAATCTTTGTGGATTATCACGAAATCGTCGGCGTAGCGGATTAGGCTTAAGGCTATACGGTTCTCCCGTTTTTTTCCTTTTAGTGTTTCCGCGTATTGTTTTATTCTTTCTTCCATACCATGTAGGGCGATATTTGCAAGTAGGGGTGATATTACCCCGCCTTGTGGTGTACCCTCATTAGTAGGGAATAAAGAATCCTGGTCACAATACCCTGCTTTGAGCCATGATTTGATTTGACGGTTTAAAGTGGGGTATGTTTTTATCTTTGAGAGTAACGCTTTGTGGTCTATGCGGTCGAAGCATTTAGCAATATCAGCATCAAGCACATATTTGGCTTTTTTATTAATACTGTCGAATATTGCTTGAATCGCATCGTGGCAGGAACGTCCTGGTCTAAAACCGTAACTGTTAGGCTCAAATTTTGCCTCCCATTCTGGTTCTAACGCTAGTTTCACTAACGCTTGCAGTGCGCGGTCGTTTATCGTTGGGATGCCTAATGGTCTAGTTTCAGTAGTACCAGGTTTAGGAATATTAACCCTACGAGTGGGTTTTACTTTACCTGTTAACTTTAACTTGCCTATCAGGTTGATACGTTGCTTTGGGGTCAATGCTTTTACACCATCCACTCCCGCCGTATTCTTTCCTTGGTTATCTTGTGTCACCCTACGTACCGCGATACACTTTGCAGACCAAGACCTAATCAGGGTTTTCTGAAGTTTGCGAACTGCTTTAACATCACCACGTTCACTCGCTTGGAATATTCGCTTTTGCAACTTAAAAGTCACCCTTTCTAGCTTGCGCCAGTTGATGTCTTTCCACTCCACCGTCTGATTGTTCAGCGTTTTAGATATGTTCATTGCTACTTGTTCAACTCCTTTGGAATTACCGAGTATCTGTTAGCATATCCCCCGCATTACCGAGGGCATTCCGCTTTTGATACCATCCCGCTCTCTTACACCGTTCGTTAGCTACTTACTGGTTATCGACCTTACCAGAGGTTTAAGAGAGTTACTTCGTTCCGATTACACATTGATTGAGTCTTTAGCGTGATGTTTTCCACCGGGTTTATTGGGCGGTGCTTATAAGTCGAATGGACATTCGCTTATGCCCTATCCTTGCCTTTTGGCTTGGTGTTATCAAGTTTTACCGCATTTTCAACGGATTTATCCTTGGTCAGCCATTTCACCATTTATCATTACGATGGTTCAAACACATCATTGCTTTCGCTACGCATGGACTCTTGCTCGATAGTTACTAGATTTGGCTTCTAGTAGTTCTACCTTTTAACCCCGCTTTAGTTAATTGGTTGCTACCCAATTAACTAGGGGTTATGCTTTCACCTCTGCACTTGAGGGGAAGGACTTACCGCACGGCGGTTCACCTCCAAATGTAATCAGTTATCACCAGTCTTATCAACTAGGCTAACCGTCCCATAAGCGTTTCAGCTTATTTTAGGTTAAACGAATCGCACATCCATCTTTATAAAGGTAACACCAAGTAGCCAGTCCCCAGTTATAAGTAAACCTCGCTATGCCAGCGTGTTTACTCATGACCGTTGATTGACTCTTGTTTAGCTTTAACTTTGTTTTGATGGACAAAAGCATTGTTCGACCTCAACACTGGATTTCTTGATTGCTCAATTCTGACAGGTCTTGTACGGGTTTGTCAATAGCCTTTTTCAGATTCTCCTTGATTTCCTTGGAGTAATTTCGCCAACCGTACAAACGGCCAGAAAAACAGTGGATTATCGCCATCAAGTCTTCTACTAATTCATGTTGCGGAGACAGTGATTCTTGATTGGCGACTACAATTTCACATCCCACTGATATCGCAAGCTCCTGAATGAATTCAAAGGCAAATCTGCACATCCTATCCTTGTGTGCAATTACAATTGTTGATATTTCGCCTTTGAGCATTGACAGCATGATTGCTAGAAACTTTTTTCTCTTAAAGTTTAACCCACCACCAATTTCCGATACCCAGTCATCAACCGTCAGTCCTCTACCTAGGCAAAAAGCTTCCATAGCAAGTAACTGATTTTTCAGTTCTGGCTTCTGCCCGTTAGATGAAACTCGACAGTAAACGATTGTCTTTCGGTTGGCTTCTATGGGTTTCAGACCGTTGGCTATCAAGAGATCGTCTTCTGTGTAGAAGCGATGGCCTGACAGGGTGCGCTTGGCTGGCAACTTCCCCGCGACATCCCAGCGCTGGAGGGTCTTTACTGATAGCCCAAGCTTTTTTGCGAATTCGTGTGGTTTGAACATGGTACACGTAAGAGGTTTGTCGGCAAGTGTACCACTTTGTTTATTTATTCACTAGCTAGGTACTAGCTCTTTCAACAACCATCATATTTTATGGAGGTAGAAAAGTTTATGGGCTTGTGTCCGGTAATGTGCGGTAAAATCCAGGGATTATCTGATCTAGTTTAGCACCCCAAAGCCGAAACAAGTCAACCGAAGGTAGAAGGCTGGCTTTCGGCTACAGGCGCTGCTCACCCAAGGGCGATCGCTCCTTGCACTTCAGCAGGCGCTCCCCCATGCCTTGAGTTGCAGGTCGTCTGGTCTCCGTCAATTCAACCCAAGCTCTGCTGGCCACAGGTAAAGTAGGGATTTGAACCGCGCTACCTTAGAATAGGGGAATGCCAAGCGCCTGCGCGTGAGTAGCAGGCGAGCAAAAAAGTATTCACGCACCAAAACCGGACGGCTAATCAATGCTGATGGGAATGGTTGTTTGAATATTGGTCACAAGTTAACGACACTGCGGTGGGCGGTTTTGTAGTTAACGAGCGGTTTAACAGCAGCCGATAAAAGCGTACAAACATTAAATTTAGGCGAGTTCGATATTTGTCTAGATTTTTTGGCACTATGCCAACAATCAGGCAGATCTGCGACACTTATTACAGTACAAAGCCTTGATTGTCGGTTGACGCGCACCTAGTCTTTTTCAACTCAGACACGGTTTTAAGGAGAACACTTTAGCTGCATGCAGGGAAATTTGAGTGAAATTGACATCCGCAGCATCCTGCAACTGATTGAGTTAGGTCAGCGAACAGGAGAACTGTTCGTAGAGGCCTACAGCTCCATCGTCAGCAGCACTGGTACTCAACCTACCCAGCGCTCCCTTGCAGGACAATCCTGGTTTGTCTTCTGCTTCAATGGTCAGATTATTTACGCTACCCAGAGTGCGGGCAGTTTGTTTCGCTTGCGCGACTACCTGCGTCGCTACAAAGCAGACACCGCCCTCGACCAAATCCAAGTTCCCTACATGGCTTCTACCAATGCGCCAGAATACGGCTACCTGTGGGCGCTGCTAGAAAACCACATCCTCACCCCAGCTCAAGGGCGCAACATCATCCACAGCATGATCCACGAAACCCTCTTTGACTTGCTCAGTCTCCACCAGGGTTCCTTCACCTTTGAAATGGGGTCTGCCTTAGCTCCTCAATTAACCAGCTTAGAAATTAGCTCCCTGCTGGCGAAGATTGTCAAACAGGTACAGCAGTGGAAGCAGTTTCACCCTCACATTCAGTCGCCCAACCAATGCCCGGTGATTTCAGACCCCGCCGAGTTGCAAGTGGCATTGCCTGTCAATACTTTTAATACTCTCAGACGCTGGGCTGACGGGCACACTTCGATCCGTCAAATGGCTCGCTACCTCAACCGAGATGTGCTGAGTGTCGCTAAGGCGATATACCCCTTCGTGCAGCAGGGATTGGTGCAACTATTTTACGAGCCTTCTGTTGCCCCTGCCAATAGCAAAAAAGAATGGTCGTCCCCAGAAACTAAAGTTCCCAAAGTTGTCTGTATTGACGACGACAATGTTATTCGCAAAACAGTCGAGTCAATTTTAAACGAACACGGTTACGAAGCTACTGCCATCAGCAGTCCCCTCAAAGCCTTGAGTTTAGTTTTTAAACTCAAACCCGATTTAATTCTGTGCGACATCGCCATGCCCGAACTCGACGGCTACGAAATTTGCGCTATGCTGCGCAATTCTAGCGCTTTCCGGCAGACGCCGATCGTCATGCTGACTGGTATCGACGGATTTATCGATCGAGTTCAGGCCCGGATGGCGGGAGCCACTGACTACTTTACCAAACCGTTTGGCGAAAGCGAGTTATTAATGCTGGTAGAAAAATATATCGGCCCTGGTTGCCCGGAACTCCATCCATCGTCCAAATTATTAACCCAGGAACTCGATCGCGAATTAGAAGAGAATTGACTTTACTCAGCATAAGGGTTCAAAGTGCAAATATAATATAGAACCCATTTGAGATCTTTTAACGATCGCCCGCAGCAAGCGATCGACTCACAGCAGTCGATCGCTCACAGCAGTCGATCGCTCACAGCAGTCGATCGGCTTCACAGCAGGCGATCGCTCACAGCAGGCGATCGCTCACAGCAGGCGATCGCTCACAGCAGGCGATCGGCTTCACAGCAGGCGATCGGCTTCACAGCAGGCGATCGGCTTCACGATCGCCCAGAAAAGCTCTTTTTTTGAGGTGGTTCGGTTTAAAAGAGCGCGCTCGATAGATTTTCGAGTTGGTTGTCCCCCATCAAGTTTTGAGGTAAAATTACCAGAAAAAGACCCGAAAGCCATCATGCCGTATTCTAGTAACCTAACGGACTCCGAATGGGAAATTCTCGAGCCTCTACTACATCAAATATTACCCGTTAAAAAGCCAACTCGACCTCCTAGCTGGACTAAAAGAGAAATCTTAGATGGTATCTTCTATCAACTCAAGAATGGGTGTAATTGGGAAGACTTACCTAAAGACTTACCACCCTACTCAACTGTATATTGGTATTACAAGCAATGGCGCTCAGAAGGAGTGCTTGAAGATTTGATGAAAGTCTTACATTCTCAAGTACGCGAACAAGTCAAAAAAAACCGAAGTGGACTACGTTGATCATTCTCGACTCACAAGCCGTGAAAAACACCTGTAATGCCAGTCTTGCATCGAAAGGATTTTGTTTCTACAAATCGACGAATGGTATTAAAAGGCATCTAGCCGTTGATACGCTTGGGTTTCCCTTCTTTACTCATTGTACAAAAGCCCATGTATCAGATGATGCGGGTTGGATTGAAATGTTGAGTAAAAACATCGATTATTTCAAGTCTAAACCAGTCAATATTCCCAAAATCACAATATTGCACGGGCGACGGTTATCACCCTGAACGTCTGACTATTGAGTTCAAGAAAATTTCTCCACAAATTCTGACCAAAATTAAGTTTGAACTCTCAAAAAAACCATCAAAACCACAAAAAGAAGCCGAGGGAAAATCGGGATTTGTTCCGGTTAGGGCAAGGTGGGTGATTGAACGGTCAAATAGTTGGATGGAAAGATGCAAAATACTCGTTAAGAACTTCGAGAGAACTTTAGCTAATGCAACTGCCAAGGTAAATCTTTGTTTTATTAGGCTGATGGTTAAAAGGCTTGCGGTCTAAAAGATGTCAAATGGGTTCTATATTTGTTCTCCAGTGACTCGTTTAACCTAAATGAGCATAAATACTTAGATGCGGTGAGCTTGGTTCAATTCACTAATCTTGACAACAGACTTTCATAGGAGGGTGCAAGTCCCGAATTGCAGGTGCAGCCGTGAAAGCATAACCTCTAGTTGTATAGAAGGTGCAATTAATATTTAGTCGAAACGATGTTACCTTCATAAGAATTAATGCGGGATGCGGGAAACGAGCGAGACTTTAGTCCTTCCTAGGGAAGCGGCGCGGGGGACTTCAGTCCCCGTGTTCTTTCTTTAGTTGGCCGAGTGATGTGGATCTTCTATATATTTTTTTACCACTTCACTACTAATATTACCTGCCGTACTCACAAAATAGCTGCTCGTCCATAAAGATGGCAGCTTTTTTAGTTGCGGGAACTCTGCCCGCAAATAACGGCTAGAACGACCCTTAAATAATTTAACGACTAACGCAGGGGTATCCGTTGGCTTAACAGCTACAAACAGATGTACATGGTCTGGCGCTAGAAGTAGCGCCAGAATGTCCCAACCTTTTTCAATTGACAGTTCCAGAAATATTTGGCGGGTTCTAGTTGCCACGTTCCCGATTAGAACTTTCTTGCGGCGCTTAGGGATAAAGACGAAGTGGTAGTTAAGTAAGAACTTGACGTGGTTGTGGGTTTTGTATTCAGGTAGTGGCAACATAAATATTTTGTCGATCTAGCTTGACGTATCCACTCTAGTCGCCTAAGCTAGACAAATCAACCAATCTTCGGGAAAATAGAGGTGACTAAAACCAAAAAAGCAATGGGAGTTCAGCAAGTATTGCTGTCGCCCAATCAGGAACTTAAAGCGTTGTTGGAGTATCTCTGTCAACAATCAGGCAAGCTATATAACAGTGGTGTTTATTTGGCTCGTCAGACTTTTTTTCAAACCGGAAAAATGTTGACTGGAAAGTTTGACTTGTCCTTTGAACCATCAATTTCAAAGTCAATGGTTGCTAAGTCCTTGCCATCCACACCAATGCAGCAAACATTGATGTCAGTCACAGAAGCTTTTAAATCTTTCAAAGAATTAAGAGATTTGTATCTCAAAGGTCAATTGCATTTTAAACCCAAGCCGCCGGGATACCTGAAAGGGTCTAAGTTGTTCAAAGTAGCTTATCCTAATTCTGGAGGTTTAAGGCCTAAACTTATCGGCAATCAGTTGAGATTCTCGTTGGGATTGACGGTAAAGCGATGGTTTGGAGTTGACGAATTCTTTCTGCCTATGTCGTCAATCGATTTGAGATTTTAGATTTGAGATTTTAGATTTACCCCACGTATAAATGCGGGGGCTTGAGGATTTTAGATTTGGGATTTTGGATTGATTCCACGGATCAATCCGGGGGCTTGTACCACCTTTGAAATTATTGGTCAAATCTGGATTTTTAGAGAGTGAAATAGTTGACGATTCTCCCTAAGAATGGAGTTTTTTACCTTGAGATATCCTAGGAGGTTGAAAAAGAACAACATAATCTGGATCTTGGCCAAGCATTATCAATTGACTTGGGGACTGCTGACAATTTAGCAGCTTGTGTCGATACACTAGGAAACTCCTTCTTAATTGATGCTCGTGCCATGAAAGCGATGAATCAATTGTGGAATAAAAAAGTCGCAACCAGAAAAGAAGGAAAGCCTGAAGGCTATTGGGATAACTGGCTAGACCGCGTAACTCGCAAACGCAATCACCAAATGCGTGATGGCATCAATAAGGCTGCGAAGTTGATTGTCAGCCATTGCTTGAAATACAGCGTCGGGAATATTATTTGTGGTGGGAATCAAGGTTTCAAATCCCATGTCAATATGGGAAAAAAGAACAATCAAAAGTTTGTTCAAATGCCTTTGGGAAAGCTGAAAGACCGATTAAATCAACTGTGTGACTTGCACGGTATTAAGTTTACAGAAACCGAAGAAGCGTATAGGTCCAAAGCTAGTTTTTTAGATGGAGACTCCCTGCCCAAATATGGTGAAAAACCGGAAGGGTGGAAAGCATCTGGAAAGCGAATTAAGCGTGGATTGTATCGGTCTGTCGATGGAACAGTGATGAATGCAGACTTAAATGGTTCCGCCAATATCCTGAGAAAAGTAGCCAGTAAGTTGGGTGTAAACCTTGACCGACTGGGTAGACGGTGCTTGACGACCGTAGCGAGAGTTAGAATTTGGATGTTACCCAAATCCGCTCTGTCCGCAGAATCTCAGTGGCTTCAGCCCTGAGAGTGTCAAATATTTCCGGTAAAGGTCGATGCCCAGTAGGTAGCAAGACCCCGATCGAGTCTAATTACTAGAAACGCAAATATTGGAGTATAATGGAGCAAGTCCCTAGATGAGTTTCATTCCATTGTCATCGTAGTAGTTGAATAAACATCATTGGTCGAAAGATGGTCAAAGGTCAAACAGGATTTTCCATTACAACCAAGTCGGTCAAGGCGAAATTGCTTCGTTCTAGTTTTGATATGCAGCCCACCAAAGCTGCTTATAACGAGCTCGTTCATTTCTATTTCTTGCTGATTGCATAAAATCCTCAAGGCATTAGCATTCCGACCAAAGAAGATGGGGGCTGGCGTTACTACGAGCTCCTCACGGTTAATCAGCCTTTTGTGAAAGGCTTTCCTTCTGGGATGAAAAGAGCCGCTATTAGGCAAGCGATTGGTGTTTATCAAAGTTGGAACTCAACCTATCAAAAATGGTTGAATCGTCCCAAGAGAATGAAGCACCACAAGCCACCTGTTCATCCCAGAAAATTCAACTTTAACCCTCCGTAGGATGAGGGAATGTGGAAAGAGGATGAATTGGGAATTACGAATTACGAATTACGAGTGGTTGTTTGGATAAATTACAAATTTCGAGTGGCTTTTGGGAAGAATTAGGAATTAGGAATTACGAATTACGAGTTGTTTTTTGGAGGAATTAGGAATTAGGAATTACGAGTTGTTTTTTGGAGGGATTAGGAATTAGGAATTAGCCCTGATAAATTAGGAGTTAGGAGTTGAAAATTACGAATTACGAGTTGTTTTTTGGAGGAATTAGCCCTGAGAAATTAGGAGTTAGGAATGAGGAATTACGAGTTGTTTTTTGGAGGGATTAGGAATTAGGAATTAGCCCTGATAAATTAGGAGTTAGGAGTTAAAAATTACGAATTACGAGTTGTTTTTTGGAGGACTTAGGAATTAGAAATTAGAAATTAAAAATTAGGAGTGAGGAGTGAGGAGTTAGGAGTTAGGAATTACGAATTACGAGTTGCTTTTTGGAGGAATTCGTAATTCCTAATTCGTAATTCCTTCCCGATTCGCGTCATGTAGCTCCTAGGAAGCGGGATTTAGGAAAGATTGCAATCAAAATGGACTCCACAGGGATTATTTCCCGTAGATTTGCTAAAACAGCATGGGACTCTCTATCTGCTAGAGAGATTGAATATTCTAGGGCTGTATCTCGTGAACTTGTTGAGTTGGCAAATCATTGGCGGTCTGATGTAATTAGTTTTGAATACCTTGGAAGTTTGCGACCCAAACGCGAGAAGTATTCAAGGCGTTAAAATCAGAAACGTGCTTACTGGTTGAAAGGCAAAATCTATGAACAAGTGAAACGAATTGCTTACCAAGATTATGCCATCCTCACAACTCGCGTTATATCAATTCCGGTTGCACCGTCAGGTGATGTTGACTGTTGACTGTTGACTGTTGGCTGTTGGCTGTTGACTGTTGATGGTTTGAACAATACCGATGCAACCGGAAACGATATTAGTCCCATGAATACAAGCCGCCTTACCCCGTGGGGTGAGCAACTGTGGAGAGGATGCAAATTCCCTTCAACCCTACTTGAATTTGATGGCTATCAAAATGGTGCTGCATTAGTAGCAACGGTTGATGGGTATAGATCGGCGCAGTGGCTTAAATGTGGCTCGTAATGTGGCGTTAAAAGCAATCAAGCGTAACATCCCAGAGGCTACGCTTAATCTGAAAAGCTAGACGCAGTAATGCTTTAGGTGTGCAATCAAACTAGAACGGTGTTTAGCGACTCCACGAAAGATTGTACGAGGCTTGGGTAAACTGCCTAAAGATTCCTACTTCACTACGCTCTATTTGGTTGGGCGAGTCCCACAAGCTGAAGGAAGCGACTACAGAGGAGTCGAAAAAGTGAACCCTAATTGGAACCTTGGGATTTATTCCGATTCACTCCAATTATGGGTTACTCGTAATCCTCTCTGCTCAACGATTATAGATCGTCTGCGGCCAACTCGGAATAGGTGGAACACTTGACAAATTCAAAAAGTTGGAGCGAAAAAATGGAGAGCAATATGCGTAAAAACACTCGGTTTTGCCCAGCCCAAGGCGTTTCTAACGCTCGATCTGGATGATTATAGTAAATTGGTAGCAAAGTAGGTGTCAAAATTATGACTATAGGCAGCCCAGATTTTATATTACCAGGACTAGGTGTAGATCAAGCTCCGGAATTCCAACAACTAGAAACTCCCGAAGGTGAGCTGCACCTGCGGTTCTATGTTCCTTCGGGGAATGAGTTCGCATTGCCAGCCACAGGAATTAGAGAGGTACTTTCGCCGTCCCCAGACCGGATGACACCCATACCCAACGTTTCGTCCTTGCTGTTAGGTACGCTAAACATGAGAGGACGAGTGATCTGGGTGGCAGATCTCGGCCAATTTCTGGGAGACCAAACACCCCTGAATACGGATAGACCCGAAATCCCGATTATTGCTGTTGAAGACCAAGATACGATTTTGGGGCTAGCAGTCGATCGAATTGTTGGGATGCACTGGCTCGACGTAGAGCAACTGCACTCCCAGAATAATGCACCAGACGGCATGATGCCTTTTCTGAGGGGAGAATGGATGTTAGGTGAACAAGCAAATCAAGTGCTCCGACTGCTAGATCAAGTGAAAATTCTGCGATCGGCGCGGTGGGCAGCGTGAAATCGATTTTAGATTTGCGATTTTGGATTGGGGTCTAATCACAAAAAGTCACGCTAGGCGCGCATCTAACAGTCAAGATAAAAATCACAAATCACAAATCTAAAATCTAAAATCAAAAGAGGGGGGCAAATGACAACAAGTACCAATTTTCAGCAGGACTACCAACGGGCAGAAGCGGCATACATGGATGGGAACTACCAAGAAGCCGCAAACCTAGTGTATCAATTAGTAGAAGATTTTCCCGAAGACCCCAGCGCCCGCCTGTTGTGCGGACACATCTACTGCTATGGACTGCAACAGTACGAGGTGGCGCGGGAACAATACACGGTGGTGCTCGGCTTGAGCGACGACCCGAGCTTGATCGAACACGCTCACAGTGGCATTAGCTACACAGACCAATTTACATCGGGAGAATTGGCAGAGGAAAATTTAGAGGCTTTGTCTGCTGAAACTCAATTGGAATTCTATTCAGACATATCTCTTGAGTCCGGGTTAGAAGACCTGGATCTGGGACTTTTTCAAGGGGATTCTCCATCCATGTCTTTTCCAAGTGAATCGCCTCTTGAACTGGAAAATGGGGATTTAGCAGACCTGGGCATGAGCGGCTTGGGCTGGGAACCAGAAGAGGAGAATCAAGGGGTCGCGTCCGATTTAACTGGGCACTCAAACCCCTTTACAGGGGATAGTGGCGGGATGGCAGCTTATGCTGAGGAGTCGTCGGCCCTAGACGAGGATCTCGGCTCTGGCTTTGAAGACCCTTTTGGTTTCGACGAGGCCGGGTTCGATCCTGGTGTTCTTCAAGACAACTTTCAAGACAGCAAGGTATTTGGTCATCCAGAACTGGACCCCGGAGATTTGTTTTCAGAAGCCCCGACTCAGGTTCTCAACGGTCGGAGTTTTCCTGTCGCAGAAATCGGCAACTCGATCGAGTTGGGCGAACTAGACTTGGACAATGGGCTAAGTGACAATTTTGACGAAGCTTTTGCGCCGCGGTCGTTTCCAGATGAACTGGAGCGGCCCGGCGACCCAGATGACTACTCTGCTTCGCCCCAGACAGGTCAGAATTACAGCCGGAAAGCAGCATCAGCAGAAGATGCCGACCCCTTCGCCTCGCCGATGTTGGAAGATTTTGGTCAGCCACCTCAAAACAGGCATCCCGAAATCGACTCGGAGTATTCGTCGAAGTATTCGCAGGGGGTCGAGGAAACACTGTTGATGGGAGGTGCTGTCCCCAATTCTCACTCATCAAAGTCGAGCCAGGGACAATTTAATTCGGCCGATCGATCTTCGAGCAATGGTTACGGCAACTCGCAGCCCAAGGCATTGGACCTGCCAGACAGTTTCGACTTAGACGCTTTTGAGGAAGACGCTTTCAGCGATGCTTTCTCTATAGACGAAGATGAGCAAGCGACATCTTTCGGATCGGGGGAAAAGCAAATCAGCGACTGGTCGTCACCAATGGGAAAATCTGAAGAACAACACAGTGGCTTCTTGGACGAATTTGATGACTTTGACGATTTGGGCAATTTGCCGGATTTTGATATCTCAGAAGACATCAATGGTTCGATCCTAACTAGAAGTAACAACAATTTCGGTAACTCGACCATCGGTATGATGGGTTCGACTGGCAGCAACCTGGACTTTGACAACAGTGACGGCTCGGCAATTCGGGACGACGAGATCTTTAGCATTTCTGGCCCCGCTGACTCGTCAGTCTCAACTTTTACTTCGAATGACGTAGAACAGATCGACACTTCAGTGAATGTAGAGCAGGGGGGACTGGCTTTCTTGGAAAATGCCCCTTTGTTTACCAAACAGTTGTACACGGCGATCGGGGCCGGACTGGTTTCTCTGGTAGCTGTGGCTTTCGTAACCAACATCGCCTCTTATCAGGCGCAGCGACAAGAGAAACCGGAGGCGATCGTCTACCTGCGCCAAACTGGCTGGGTAATGACGGCCGCCGCAGGCTTTACGAGCTTTATGACTTCTTGGGGCATCGGCCAGTTGATCGCCAAGCAGGTGCGCAAATCCTCGGACAATTTGCAAGCTCAGTTTGATGCGGTAGCTCAAGGAAATTTGGACGCTCGTTCTACAATTTACTCCGAGGATGAATTTGGCAAAATGGCTGCTAAATTCAACCATATGGTGAAAGTAATGCAGGCGACGATTAGCGATGCGAGGCGCAAATCAGACGAGCAGGAACAGGCAAAAGAAGACTTGCAGCGCCAAGTGATTCGCTTGCTAGACGATGTGGAAGGGGCCGCCCGCGGTGACTTGACTGTGCAAGCAGAAGTGACGGCGGACGTGTTGGGCGCTGTTGCTGACTCGTTTAACTTAACGATTCAAAACCTGCGAGAAATCGTTCACCAGGTGAAGCAGGCGGCTAGGGAAGTCAGCAAGGGCGCTACGGATAGTGCCAAGTTTGCGGGGGATTTGTCTTCTGACGCCCTGCGACAAGCTGAGGAACTGGCGGCAACGCTGAATTCGGTGCAAGTGCTGACAGACGCGATTCAGCGGGTCGCAGAGAGTGCTAGAGAGGCTGAAGAAGTGGCCCGGGGCGCTGCGGCAACTGCTCTGAAAGGTGGTGAGGCTGTGGAGCGGACGGTGGCTGGGATTTTGGAAATTCGAGAAACAGTAGCAGAAACTACGCGCAAAGTCAAGAGGTTGGCCGAAGCTTCTCAAGAAATTTCTAAGATTGTGGCCTTAATTGCGACGATCGCCTCGCGGACGAATTTGTTGGCCCTCAACGCCAGTATCGAGGCGGCCAGAGCTGGGGAAGCGGGCAGGGGATTTGCGATCGTGGCAGATGAGGTGCGACAATTGGCAGATCGATCGGCTAAGTCTTTGAAAGAAATCGAACAGATCGTGATGCAAATTCAAAGCGAAACCGGCTCAGTAATGACGGCGATGGAAGAAGGTACGCAGCAGGTAATTGAGGGGACAAGATTGGCAGAACAAGCGAAGCGATCCCTCGAAGATATCATTCAAGTTACTAATCGAATTGACGTGTTAGTGCGATCGATTACTGCGGACACTGTAGAACAGAATGAAACAGCTCGTTCCGTCGCCAGTGTGATGCAAGCAGTCGAGCTAACTGCTCAGGAAACGTCCCAAGAAGCGCAGCGAGTATCCGGTGCTTTGCAAAATTTGGTAGGCGTTGCGCGCGACCTTTTGACATCGGTGGAAAGGTTCCGAGTAGAAACAGCAGAAAGACAATAATTGATTGTTTAATGCTTTTTTTACTTGCTGATTTACAAGCACATTGGCTTGGAAATAATAAGAGGCAAAAAGCAACCTCGCAGCATTAAAACCGCTGCGGGGAAACCAATCCAGCACCTAAATAAACTAGGAGTTGCACAGATGAACGATAACATAGTAGAGGTAATTCCTGGCATCTTTGGTGAGATTCAGCCGACGGGCTGTATTATCTCTACTCTCACCAAATCTAGCAGTGGCTATGCCAACAAAAGACTGAGGATTAACGGTGAATGGAAAACGTTTACAGTTCACCGTTTAGTATTAGAAAATATCTTAGGTCGTCCGATTAGACCAGAATACTTTTGTTGCCATAGTTGCGATGTTCGCAACTGCATTAATCCTAACCATTTATGGGAAGGTTCTAGACTGGAGAATTCTCAAGACAGGTTTAGAAAAGGACGGATTAAAGATGTAGGAAGTACATCTGCGCCTCAACCTAAAAAACTACCGCGAGGCAGAGAAGTAATTCCCGGCATTCGGGCTGAAATACAGCCGAATGGCTGCATGATTTGTATCTTGGCTAAAAGAAGTGATGGTTACGCCATTAAGGGTACTAAAATTAATGGTAAAACTAAAAGTTTCTACGCTCACAGACTGGTATTGGAAAACAAACTGGGAAGACCGATCAAACCGGGTTATTTTGCGTGTCACAGTTGCGACGATCGCGGCTGTGTCAATCCCGACCATTTGTGGGAAGGAACTCCCGCCGATAACTCCCGCGATGCTATAGAAAAAAACCGCTTTCCTTTCGTTCCGGGCAAGATAGGTCCTAACCGCAAACTAAAACCCGAACAGGTGCAGCAGATTCGGGATCTTTTAGGTGAGGGGATATCGAAAAGAGAAATAGCCAGGACATTTGCAATATCTCGCAGTCAGATTATTCTGTTGGGAAGGGGAGAGATTTACCGAAAAACTGGGTCTAAAGCCCCGTCCTTCTAGGACGGCTTTGTAAAGCTTTGCAAACATAGAGAAAAATCTTATATCTGCTGGAGTAATATAAGGTGGGAGGTCAAACCATGCTAGTTTTTGAGTTTAAGGCCTACGGAAATAAGAGTCAATTTGTAGCAGTAGATGAAGCAATTCGTACAGCACAATTTGTCCGCAATAGCTGTATTCGGCTGTGGATGGACAACAACAAGATTGGGCAATACGACTTGCAGAAATACTGTGCCGTACTGGCTCATGAATTTCCATTTGCTGACGCACTCAACTCTCAAGCAAGACAAGCTAGTGCCGAACGAGCTTGGTCTGCCATCTCTCGGTTTTACGACAACTGCAAGAAGAAAACCCCTGGCAAAAAAGGGTATCCACAGTTTAAAAAAAACTGTCGTTCTGTCGAGTATAAAACTAGCGGATGGAAACTCGCTGAAGATAGAAAGTCTATAACCTTTAGCGACAAAAAAGGGATAGGCAAGCTTAAACTAAAAGGTACTCGCGACCTGCATTTTTATCAAATTAGCCAAATCAAACGGGTGAGATTGGTAAAAAAGGCTACGGGAGTATACGTTCAGTTTTGTATTGACGCTGAGCGAAAAGAGAATACTGAACCAACAGGAAAGACTGTCGGTTTAGACATGGGATTGAAGGAATATTACACCGATTCAAACGGAGTAATGGTTGAAAATCCCAAGTTCCTCAGAGCAGGCGAAAAAGTTCTAAAGCGGTGTCAGCGCCGCTTATCTAGAAAAGTAAAAGGTTCAAAAAATAGAGGCAAAGCTAGGCTGATTTTAGGAAAGCGCCATCTCAAAATAAGTAGGAAACGTAAAGACCATGCTGTGAAGTTAGCACGGTGCGTAGTTCAGTCAAACGACTTGATAGCTTACGAAAATTTGAGGATAAAAAATATGGTGAAAAATCACTGTCTAGCTAAGTCGATTAACGACGCTTCTTGGTATCAGTTCCGTGTCTGGATTGAATATTTTGGTAAAGTATTTGAGAGAGTCACGGTTGCTGTCAACCCAGCATATACCAGCCAAGAATGCTCTAACTGTGGTGAAATTGTGAAAAAAACGCTATCCACTCGCACCCACGTTTGTAAATGTGGTTGTGTGATGGATAGAGATGAAAACGCAGCTAGAAACATCTTAAGTCGAGGATTGAGTACGGTAGGGCATACCGGAACTTTCGGACGAGATCCGAGCAACGCTTTAGGAGAATTAACCTCTACTTTGATTGGAGAAATCCGGTCATTGCAAGTTAGCTCGTAGAATAAAGAATCCCTGCGCGTTTACGCCAGGGAGTGTCAAAGAGACCTGCTCTAAGACTCTACTAAAATAGACCAAATACAATAACGATTAAAATAAGGAATAAAACTATGCAGCCAGAACAACAACAGAGGATCATGGGCTACTTTATTGAGGAGGCAAAAGACCACCTCAATACGATCGAACAAGGCTTGCTGAACCTCCAAGCGACGATCGAAGACCCAGAACTGGTGAACGAAGTATTTAGGGCTGCTCACTCAGTGAAAGGAGGAGCAGCGATGCTGGGGCTGACAAGTATTCAACAGACAGCCCACAGACTAGAAGATAGTTTTAAAGTCCTAAAAGAATGCAGCGTTAAAGTAGACCAACAGCTAGAGTCCCTGTTCCTGCGAATTTTTGATACCCTGCAAGGGCTGTTAGAGCAACTGTCAGGCCCTTTTGGGCTGACAGAGGAATTGGGAGAACAGATGGTTCGAGAATTAGAACCAGTATTTGAAGAACTCAACGGTCACTTGGGAGGACTCACAGGACTTTGTGGACAGGACCTAGAGGAGGGCAACCATCAGCCGATACCTCCACAAGATTTTCGACAAGATATGGCTGGGAGGGAGGCTGGGACAAGAGATTCATCTAACAGTTTTGTTGATGCCTCTGCGGGATACACTTCGAGATACACAGATTCCATAGAAGAAGATAGCCCACTTCACCTAGTCTTTGACTCAGACGTGCCGGCGAGGATGCGGGAAATGCTGCAAGCATTTAAACAGCCCGAGGGAGTTCAAAGCCGACGGCTGCTAAAGAGCATTTGTCGGAACTTGAAAATAGCAGGCGAGGAATTTGAACTGCCACATTGGACAGTATTGATCGAAGCAGTAGAACAAGCGATCGCCAACCCAGAAAATACCTACCCTACCTTAGCCCCAACAATCATCAGAGACATCAAACAAGCCCAAGAACTGGTACTCTCCGGTCAAGAAGTGAAAATCGCAGTAGGGGCAAAACTCCAATCCCTACTACCAGTAGAACAAGAACCAGAAACCGACTTTGAAGACCTACTAGCCTTCGCTCAGCCCAGGACAAGAGAAGCAAACCAGGGCGCTACCGAAGATGTAGACCTTTATTTCAGAAACATCACCAGCCCCCGTGCCAGCGAACAAATGATGCCAACTATTTCTGGACTCAGTATAGACGAACTATTCGACAAACTAGACAGCGGCGACGGGAACGACTACAACAGTGGTAAATCACCCCAATTTGACAACTCCCCAGGATTTGGAGAATCAGAAATCGAGATAGGTTCCTTCAGAGGCTCAACACGCATGGGCCCGGAAGTCGGCGCAGCAGAACTCCACACCTTAGCAGACCTGTTCGAGGGCGACAGCCCTGAACTCGACCACGCCTGGGAAGAAGCAGAAGACCTCGACTATGGAGCATCTTCTAGGATGTCCACAGAGGGAATGCTGTCGTCAGACGACGACGATAGCTCCGGCGATTTCACCGATTTGCTGTTTGACGAATACAGTACAAAAAACTCAGAAGCCAAGGCCCAGCCTCCGATAGACGACCTCACCAGTTTATTTGGCGAAGAATTTCTACTCTTAGAAATTGGTAATTCTGCAGCAACTACCAGTAGAGAAGAATTAGATTTCAGAGAGCCTATAGCTGGAAAACAGCCCGCAAAAAATAATCAGCCTAGGGAATTCGATCGCCAAAGTAGAAACTCCCACTCCTTCAACGACCAGCCAGAAGAAGACTCCCTCGGTACACTGCTAGACGAAGTAGCAGCCCAAAGCTCAACCACAACCCAGAACAACAGGGATTTAGACCAATTCTTAGGCGACCTAGGTTCTTCAGAGTTTGCAGAAGAAGAGTTAACAGACACATCGGAGTATTTACCCGATTTAGAATTAGACACCTTCGATAGGGAATCCAATGAACCTTTCGAGCAGAACGGCGGCAGCCAAAATTATGGCTGGGATGCAGAAGCAGCACTCAATCTACTAGAAATAGAAGATTCCTCGTCGCTCTCCACCTCCGGGGACGAATCAGACTTCAGCGATTTATTAGACATCAGCTCCGGTTTCCTCACAGCAGAGAACCAACCCCAGAAACTGCGAAACGATCGAGACCCAACAGCTCGCCACCCAGAAAAGGTAGCAATTGACAACTCCCTGAAGATAAAATTAGACCCGGAATTAGAGGCATCCTTAGACCCAAACTGGCTGGAAAGTGCTTTTGGTCTAGAAGATGAGTCAAACTTCCAAACCAACCTAGAACTAGATGGTGCAGACCTAGACGCACTGTTTGGAAGCATCACCTCTGACCCGATTTCCAGCGATCGAGACTCACAGCCGGCTCTCAAGCTCCCACTGACGGGCCCCACATCCCAAGAAGCGGCAGATTTAGCAGAACTATTCGACTCCATACCTATCGGTACAGAAGGTTATGAGAGCGAGGAGGAATCGGTAATATCAGGAGAATTAGGCAAGGACTGGCTGAATTTTGAAAGCGACGCCGAATCGCCAAACGTAGAATTAAAACTACAAGATGACGACTTGGAGAGCCTATTCTCCGGCCCTGAAGTCGAGAACTCAGATGAACAGCTAGAAAACTTAGAAATAGTTGAACTTGAGTCCTTGTCCGATCGCAGAGGCTCTGAAACTTCAACAGCGGCAGCCGATGAGAGCAGCGCCTTCGATTTTTTGGAGGAAATGTTTAGCGAAATACCCTCTCTTTTGACGGATAGCGAAAGAAGAGACATCGAGGACAAAACCTCTCCTACTGAAGAATTCTCAACTGAACATCCCACCGGCTTAATAGATTGGAGCAGCGGGGACTTGACAGATAGAATTCAAACAGACACCATGAACCTCGACGAGGGCGATGACGATTTGTTTGATGCGCTAGAAACAGAGGATGCAGGAGGCGAATTAGAAAACTTTTTAACAGAACCGGATGAGCAATTGGGGGGTGACCTTGACTTATGGTCGGGACTGGAAACGGGAGCAACATTCAACGGCCAAAAACTAGAAAGCTTCGATGAATTATTAGATTCCATAGATGCACAAGCCCTAGTGACAGCAGAACTAAGCACTGGCTTTTGGGAAACAGACGACCAGCCAGAAGAATCAGACTCTGCACAACTAGAAGGCATGGATCTTTCCGACTTGTTTGACACCACAGAAGCGAGTTCAGAGAAAGACGAAGGCAATTTTGACGAATTAGAAGCGCTGTTGATAGCAGATGGGTCTGGGGCTGCAATAGACCGCTCTGAGGAAGCAAAAACGATTCCTGTCAGTAGCCAAATCTTCTCAGAACTCGAAGAATTGTTGAGCGAGAGGGAAACAATGCCCGAAATCCACGAGCAAGCACCGAAAACTCCAAGCAGAACTGAGGCTGCTGGGGAAAATCAGAATGACGACAATTTCGAGGATTTAGAAAAACTACTAGAAGATACGCCAGATGACCGCAGCCGCCAAGGCGAAAGCAACATCGTGCAGTCTGCTGTCAAGAGGCGCAGTCCCCGTGCCGGCGGCTTCGGCGACCAGACGATGCGGGTGCCGGTCAAGCAGCTAGACAACCTCAGTAATTTGATGGGGGAACTGGTGGTGAACCGCAACAGCTTGGAACAAGACCAAGAACGGATGCGGCAGTTTTTGGACAATTTGCTGCACCAAGTTACTCTATTGAGCGATGTCAGCCAACGGACTCAGGATTTCTACGAGCGGAGTCTTTTGGAAATTGCTTTGCTCGCCAACCGTCAGGGACATCGATCGCTGTGGCGATCGGAAGAATCATCGCACCACCGGGAAAGTGCCTGGAGACCAGAAGAAATGGACAGATTTACCCCCTTCCACAGTCTGGCTCAAGAGATTATTGAGTTGATTGTCCGAGTGCGGGAGTCAGCGGCAGATATCGAGTTTTTGGTGGATGAAGCGGATCAGGTAACTCGCCAATTGCGGCAAGTCACAACTCAACTGCAAGAAGGTTTGACGAAGGCTCGGATGAAACCTTTTGCAGAAACGACTGACAGGCTGTTCCGGGCTGTGCGGGAAATTGGGATTAAGTGTGGGAAACAGGCTCAGTTGCAGGTTGAGGGTAAGGAAATATTGATCGACAAAATGATTGTGGATCAACTTTATGACCCGATGACTCACTTGGTGAATAATGCGATTACTCACGGGATTGAACCGCCAGAAGTGCGTCTGGCTGCTGGTAAGCCAGCGATAGGTAGAATTACGATTCGGGCTTTCCACCAAGGTAATCAGACGGTGATTTCGGTGTCTGATGATGGGGCCGGAATTGATCCACAAAAAGTGAAGGCGAAGGCGATTAAGCAGGGTTTGTTGACGGCTGCTCAGGCTCAGCGGATGTCTCGCTCGGAAGTATACGATTTACTGTTCAAACCCGGTTTCAGCACGCAAGAACAAGCTACAGAATTTTCGGGGCGGGGAGTTGGTATGGATGTCGTACTGACTTCTTTGCAGGAGATTCGGGGTACTGTGGGGACTGATTCTACTATCGGTAAGGGGACTGTGTTTACGATTCGCTTACCTCTGGTATTGAGCATTTCTAAGGCTCTCTGCTGTATTAGCGATCGAGCACGCATTGCTTTCCCGATGGACGGCGTAGAGGACATGATTGATGTGCCACGGGATCAAGTGACTACAGGTGCTGATGGCCAGCCTTGTATTGAGTGGCGAGGCTCGACTCTGCCTTTCCGGCCACTGCGCGAATTGCTGGCTTACCACCGCCATCTGGGCCGGGGCAGTGTTTATGGGTTTAATACTGACGATGATATGATTTCGGTGATTGTGTTGCGATCGGCTGGTAATTTCTTGGCGGTACAAGTCGATCAGGTTTCCACAGAACAGGAAATCGTGATTAAGCAGTTGGAAGGGCCTGTCCCTAAGCCCCTGGGAATTGCTGGGGCTACGGTGCTTGGGGATGGCCGGATTGTGGCGATCGCAGATGTTCTGGAACTGATTGATTTGGCTACAGGGAAGTTGCGGAAGGATACACCGGGTACTCTTTGGGATGAGGGCGAGCGGGCCCCTGTGGAGCAGATCGAGGAAAAGGCTGAGCCCACAGTGTTGATTGTGGATGATTCCATTACGGTGCGATCGCTGCTGTCGATTACCTTTGAAAAAGCGGGCTACCGAGTTGAAGAGGCTCGCGACGGTAAAGAAGCATGGGAAAAAATGAAATCCGGTTTACCATGCGATATCGTGTTCTGCGATATTGAGATGCCGAGAATGGATGGTTTAGAGTTGCTTTCTCGGATGCAGAAAGATCCGGTTTTGTGTGAATTGCCGATCGCGATGCTAACAAGTCGCGGAGCAGACAGACATCGCCAAATGGCATACGGTTTGGGCGCGAAAGGCTATTTCACTAAGCCTTATTTGGAGGAGCAGTTGATGGATGCTGCTTCTCGGATGCTCAAAGGTGAAGTTGTCGGGGCTCCGGTTGTTGTTTAATACAGCGTATTCCAGGTTTATGAAGTGTAGTAGGGACCAGGCCATGCCCTTCTTAGTGTCAACTTAAGACTGAAAGCCTTGAGAAATCTCGTTCACAGCCGAGTCTAGATCCCCCTCGCATCCCCCTTAAGAAGGGGAGTAGGGGGTGACTTTGAGAAGAATCTTGTCCCCCCCTTCTTAAGGGGGGCTAGGGGGGATCGAAGTTTAATAGTTAAACAGCAGTCTCTGACTGGGTTTGAAGTTAAGTTGACACAAAGAAGGGCACGCTTGAGTGTCCCTAGGGGGATCGATAGGCGGGTGTACTTCATAAACGTGGAATCTGCTGTATCTAATTCAACTGCGATTATCTGCGTTGATCTGCGGTTAAAAAAGGGGGATTTTTAACCGCAGATAGTATTTTTTCAGTATTTTGTCAAAGAGGTGGATTGCCGCGGATTAACGCAGATTTGGATATTCATCAGCGTTAATCAGCGTTATCTGTCTTTATCTGCGGTTAAAACAGAGGATTTTCTGGGTAGCAGATAGTATTTTTGCAGTATTTTGTCAAAGAGGTGGATTGACGGGGATTAACGCAGATGTTCGATCGCCCGTTGGGTTTTGGTGGTACGCTGGTCAAGTGGGGTATAGCGAGAAGGCGATCGGTTATTTATGGACACTGAAGAACTTTTAGAAAAATACGCAGCCGGACAACGGGATTTTCGGGGATCGCAGTTAAGTGGGATAGACCTCAAAGGAGCCAACCTGAGTGGCATAGACCTATACAATGCAAATTTGACGGGATCTGAGTTGAACAATGCAAATCTGAACAATGCAAACCTCCAAGGAGCAAACTTCAGTAGAGCAACCCTGCTAGGAGCCAACTTAAGTGGGGCCTATGGTAATGCCAACTTCAGTTTGGCAGACCTCAGCGGTGCTGACTTGAGTATGGCAAACCTCAGTAAGGCAGATTTGAGTAATACTAAGCTGAACAATGCCAACCTGAGTGGTGCTCAATTAATCTCTGTATTGTTAACTAAAGCCACCTTGAAGAACGCAAATTTGAATAGAGCAAATCTGAGCAATTCAAATTTGACTGGTGCAAACTTGACAGGAGCAGAAATGAGTCAAGTGAAGTTAGAGGGTGCTAGTCTCGAAGATTCCAATCTCCAGAAAGCCAAACTCCGAGGAGTCAATCTGTCAGCATTGAACTTATCAGGGGTGAATCTGGCTGAGGCGGATCTTAGTGCAGCAAATCTCACAGGAACTAATTTGCAAAAAGCCGATCTGGAAGGGACAAATCTCGAAAGAGCGAGTCTTCAAAAAGCAAATTTGATTAGGGCAAATTTGGAGGATTCCAACTTTCAGAAAGCCGACTTGACAGATGCTCAAAGCTATGGTTGGAATATCAAAAATGCCGACTTCACTGGTGCGACAATGCCCGATGGAGAAATCTACGAGCCCGTAGGCGATCGAAGAGGCTCCGAGCGCCAAATCGACAGCAAACAAATTTCTCAACAAGCGTCTAGTATGTTGTCGAAGAGAGTGACATCTATGACGCGCAAAATTATTCGTACTGACAAAGCTCCGGCACCCGTTGGCCCTTACAATCAAGCGATCGTCGCTACGGGTAATATGATGTTTGTAGCTGGCCAAATTGCGATCGACCTGAGACTAAACAATATTGTCTACACTGACGATGTGGCTAAACAAACACAACAAGTTATGGCAAATCTCGAAGCCATTTTAACAGAAGCTGGCGCGACTTGGTTAGATGTGGTGAAAACTACGATTTTTCTTAAGGATATGAATGATTTCGCTGCTGTGAATGCGGTTTATGCCAAGTATTTTGATGCGGAAACTGCACCGGCGCGCGCTTGTGTGGAGGTTTCGCGTTTACCGAAAGATGTGTTAGTTGAAATTGATTGTATTGCTGTGATTTGATTTCATGTTTTGAGTTAAAGTTCTCTTTTTAACCGCCGATAGTATTTTTTCAAAGAGTGGATTGACGCGGATTAACGCAGATGAATGAGCGCCCGTTGGGTTTTGATGGTACTTTGGCTTTTTTGGCTCGTTTTGAGCCGGAAGAATTAGTTTTATTGAACCGCGAAGACGCGAAGGACACGAAGGAAGAAGAATGAAGAGGAAGGAAGAAGTGGATGGTCTTTTATCGGGAAGGGTGTCCTACTTTGTCTGCGTTAATCAGCGTTATCTGTCTTTATCTGCGGTGAAAAAAGGGGATTTTCTGGTAGCAGATAGTAGTTTTTTAAAGAGTGGATTGACGCGGCTTGACTCAGATGAGCGCGTGTTGGGTTTTGGTGGTAGGCTGGGAATGTACGGTGTAGCGGAGGGCGGGGTTATTTATGGATGCTGAAGAACTTTTAGAAAGATACGCTAAAGGTGAACGACAATTTCATTCAGCTATGCTCAGAGGCGTAGACCTCAAAGGTGCTGATTTAAGTAGGATAGACTTAAGCTCTGCAAACTTGACAGCAGCAGAGTTGAATGAGGCCAACCTAACGGGAGCAACGCTTAGTAGTACAAACCTCACCAAGGCATCTCTGAAAGGTGCAAATTTGAGCGGGTTAGTAGCAGCTTCTGCTGCAAACTTCACTGATGCAGATTTGTGCGGTGCTGATTTGAGTAAAGCCAATTTGAATTCTGCTAATTTTAGTAATGCCAACTTCCATGAAGCAAACCTAAGTGATGCCCAACTAATTGGTGCAAACTTCACTGAAGCATCCTTGATTGAAGTGTGTTTGAGTAGAGCTAAACTCAACAGCGCAAATTTCACTAAAGCAAACTTGACTGAAGCAGACTTAAGTCGGGCAGATATAACTAGCATAAAAATCAAAGATACTAATCTTCAGGGAGCCAAGCTGCGCGGTGTCAATTGGTCTCAAAAGGACTTGTCGGGTATCAATCTAGCAGAAGCCGATTTAGCTGGAGCCGAATTGATAGCAATAAATCTGAGAAACGCTTGTTTGCGGGGTGCAAATTTAGAAAGAACAGGTCTTCAAGGAGCTAATTTGATGCAAGCAAATGTGGAGGGAGCAAACTTTTGGAAAGCCGACTTGACTGATGCTAAAATCTATGGTTGGAATATTAAAAATGCAGACTTCACTGGTACAATCATGCCCGATGGAGAATTTTACAAACCGCAAACCAATCAACAAGAATCTCAACAAGTAAAAGCTATGACGCGCAAAATTATTCGTACTGACAAAGCTCCGGCACCGGTGGGCCCTTACAATCAAGCGATCGCCGCTACGGGCACTATGCTGTTTGTAGCTGGCCAAATTGCGATCGACCTTAGACTAAACAATATTGTCTACACTGACGATGTGGCTAAACAAACCGAACAAGTTATGGCAAATCTCGAAGCTATTCTGACAGAAGCTGGCGCGACTTGGTTAGATGTCGTGAAAACTACGGTTTTTCTTAAGGATATGAATGATTTCGCCGCTGTTAATGCGGTTTATGCGAAGTATTTTGATGCGGAAACTGCACCGGCGCGGGCTTGTGTTGAGGTTTCGCGTTTACCGAAGGATGTGTTAGTTGAAATTGATTGTATTGCTGTGATTTAAATTCAGCAATAAAACTCGGCGGTTGAAACCGCGTCTACACAAACAATGTCCGCCTCCGCGGACTAAGAGTAAAAGCGATCTCCTTAAATTGGGCAAAGTTTCGCAGGCGATCGCCCGTTTGAGGCAGCGGTTTACCTGAGTAGTCGTAGTGTTCTGCTAGGATACTCGTGAGAGCACCTGTATGGGAAAGCAATCTATCCTCCCATCCAGGGGAAGAAAGCGATTCTGTTTTGAAAATAATCAACCATTTTGGCATTGATTTATATTTTCTTCAGTCCGCGTAGGCGGACTTCGTTTGTGTAGACGCGGTTTCAACCGCCGAATGATACTGAGGGGAAAGTGCGCGAATGTATTAACTTCTACAGCCGATCGCATTTGACCTGTCGCTGTCGCGCACTCTACTCCAAAATCTATCTGAAATCCTCAGATTTAAGCTCAATTAGCAATTAGAATTTACTACTAATTACTAATTATCTGTTGCCAATTAGCAATTAGCAATTACTCCAAAAGCAATTACCAATTACCAACTGTCAACTATTTATTCAACGCTTCGCGGGCGGCTACCGCTTCGTCGGGATGAATATTCAATCGGGTCAAGTTGATCCGACCTTTGTTGTCAATTTCTCGCACTTTGACAATCACTTCATCGTTGACAGCTAACTCGTCTTCCACTTTTCCGACGCGGTAGTCGGCTAGCTGGGAAATGTGAATCATTCCTTCTTTTCCTGGCAAAATCTCTACGAAAGCGCCGATCGGAATAATTCGGGTAACGTGACCAACATACACGTCTCCTGCATTTAACTTGCGTGTCATGCCTTGGATAATGCTGTAAGCCCGCTGGGCTTTTTCGCCGTCGTTGCCGGCAATTGTCACTGTTCCGTCGTCTTCGATGTCGATTTTGACACCGGTTTCTTCGGTGATGGCTTTGATTGTTTTGCCGCCTGGCCCAATTACTAAACCGATGAATTCGGGGTCGATTTTCAGGGTTAGCAAGCGCGGTGCAAAGGGTGACATTTCCTTGCGGGGAGTGTCGATGGTTGCCAGCATTTTTTGTAAAATGTGCAGTCTGGCTGGTTTTGCTTGGCGGATGGCGTTGGCTATCACGTCTAAGGGTAAACCTTTGATTTTCATGTCCATCTGCAAAGCGGTAATGCCGGTGTCGGTACCTGCTACTTTGAAGTCCATGTCGCCTAAGAAGTCTTCAATTGCCTGAATGTCGGTCAAAATTCGTACTTCGTCGCCTTCTTTAATTAATCCCATTGCCGCGCCGCTGACGGGTTGGGACAGGGGTACGCCTGCATCCATTAATGCTAGCGTTGAGGCGCAAACGGAACCCATTGATGTGGAACCGTCTGAGGAAAGGACTTCTGAGACTACCCGAATCACGTAGGGGAAGTCTTCTTTGGATGGCAACACGGGGAGTAAAGCTCTTTCTGCGAGGGCTCCGTGACCGATTTCTCGCCGTCCTGGCGATCGCATTGGCTTGGTTTCTCCCACGGAAAATGGCGGGAAATTGTAGTGGTGCAGGTAGCGTTTGTCTTGCTGTGGGTGCAAGTCGTCTCCTAGGTCTTGGGCATCGCCTGGGGTTCCCAGGGTGGCTGCGGACAAGACTTGGGTTAACCCCCGATTAAACAACGCACTGCCGTGTACTCGCGACGGGAGCACCCCTACGCGACAAGAAACGGGTCGCACCTCGTCTAGCTTGCGGCCGTCTACACGGACGCCATCTTCGACGATTTGCTTGCGCATCATTGTTTTGGTGACGTCCTTGAAAACGTTGTCGATCGCCTTGCTGTTGGCGGTGGCGGCTAGTTTTACTGGGTCGTCTTCTGAGAGTTCGGCGATCGCAGCTTGGACTGCATTTGCCTTAACTTCGTCTAAAGCTGCATTCCGCTGATTTTTGTCTTGTTCAAATTTCGACAAAATAAAGCGGATTGGGGCACAGGCGCGATCGCGAATAAAGTTTTCTAGGGTTGAGTCTAGGGATGGCCGTTCTTCCACCACCAAATCTATTCCCAATTCCGCCATAATTTCGCGCTGGGCTTGGATCAAGTCACAGGCTGCTTCGTAGCCGAAGTCGATCGCCTCGATGATATCCTGTTCGGGCAATTGATTAGCGCTGGCTTCCACCATGATTACTCCATCAGGAGAACCCGCCACCACTAGATCTAATTCGCCTTCTTTGATTTCGCTGTAGGTGGGGTTGATGATGAAATCATCCCCTACCAAACCGACTCGCACCGCCGCCATCGGCCCGTAAAACGGCATTCTTGCCAGCAGTATCGCCACTGAAGCGCCCGTCACCGCCAAGACGTCTGGGGGGACTTGTTCGTCCATCGACAGCGTTGTCGCTACAACTTGGATGTCGTCTCTGAGCCAGCTCGGAAATAGCGGACGCAGGGGGCGATCGATCAAACGACCTGTTAAAGTCACTTTTTCTGGGGGCCGTCCCTCCCGCCGCAAAAATCCACCGGGAATTTTACCGCCTGCGTACAGTCTCTCTTCGTAATCCACCAACAGGGGTAGGAAATCAATTCCCTCTCTCCCCTGTGAACGGGTGGCTGTTACTAAAACCGCCGTCTCACCTGACTGAATCAAAACTGCACCGCCTGCTTGAGGCGCCAGTAAACCAATCTTCAGTCTAATATCCCGTCCATCAAAGGATATTGACTTGTCTATCTCTACCATGTAGCACTGTTTCCTTATCTACCACATTCTTTCTCTGTCGGGATCGTAGCATTAACCACAGGGGTTTGAGGGACGAGAGCCAAAAGACAGGGATAATCCCCTGTTCGATCGAGTTTTGGCGCTGAAATTATGAGTAATTATACTCTGTTGTTTAGGTATTGTTGAGATGGTCTGGTCGATGGGGCGATCGCCCAATACCTGAAATAGGTGGTACGATTGACTTTCGTTTGGGCCTAGGGCATTGGGCGCAGCGAAGCTCCGGGATGGGGCATGGGGCATAGGGAATTGGACAATTTTAGATTTTAGATTTTAGATTTTAGATTGATTGGTAATTTAAATCTAACCAATAACTAATAACTAATAACTTACAACTAATAACTGAGTTAAATAAAATGGCAATTTTACACGGTAGCTGGTTACTCGATACAGAAGACAAAGGCTTATTTATTTGGGGGGAAACTTGGCGGAAAATTGGGGCGATCGATACCATAGAATCGGGGATGAATCTTCGCCTTCCCTTGGCAATGACCGAAGCTGAGTTAAAGACTTTCCTAACTTCCTTGCAGCAGTCGGGTAAACTGAATTGGCTGTTCCCCGAAACCGCCGAAACACCACAGGAACAAGGCAAAAAAATTAGGCGATCGGCAAAAAATCACAAGCCAGAAGTTACAGCGGAAAACTCATCAATTCGCAGGGAAATTCGGGCGATCGCACTTCCTACCCAAATCTCCGAATCTAACATAAATCTGGTGATGCCGCAGCACTCAGCAGCAGCACTTTCATCACCTGCAAAAATCGAAGAGATTTACCTTTATCCCTGGCAAGTTGAGGGTTTTTGTCTCAATCCTCAAGCAGCTTTTATTTTCTTGCAAGCACTGCCGCTTAACAGCACAGAAGCTGACTTTTTTGTCGGTTCTGATTTGCGTTTTTGGTCTTATATTGCTAGGTGGAGTTTAGATTTGTTGGCGAGATGCAAATTTTTACCAGCATTAGAAATACAGTCTGACGGTTCGGCTATTGCTAAATGGCAGCCTCTGTTAGATAGTTCTACAGATCAACTCCGACTCGCTACTTTTAGCAAGCAAATGCCGACGGCTTGTCGAACATATCAAGGGCAGGAAGAAGGAAATTCGGCAGCGGATTTAGTAACGGATTTAACGGATGCAAGACGAGGAAATTCGGCAGCGAGCAAGGTACGGGATATGGCGGTGGATTTGCCGGTGGGGGCCCAGGAGTTGGTGTTGGGATTTTTGAGCAGTGTTGTAGACAGTCAAGTGCGATCGGCTATTAGTTCAAATCTTGGCTCAACATTAGAAATCAAAACAGTTTCTCCTACCCGCGAATGGCTGCAATCTTTGCAGCAGGAATCTGGTATTTTTCAAGCAGAAGCCGCCGCCTTGGAAAAATTGGCAACCAAGCTGAGTTCTTGGACAGCACCGCTGCAAAATGCACTATCTCAACAACATCAATTTCGCACTTGTTTTCAACTCATACCACCAGCGCCAGGAAAAGCTGAATGGAGTTTAAATTATTGTTTGCAAGCAGCAGATGAAAATGAATTTTTGGTAGATGCAAGAACTGTTTGGAACAACTCTGTCGAGCGTTTCAATTATGCAGGCAGGACTATAGAATTACCTCAAGAAACTTTGCTCAGTGGCTTGGGTTTAGCCTCAAAACTTTATCCGTTAATTGAACCGAGTTTGCAAGCACAGCGCCCTCAATATTGTCTTTTAAAACCCTTAGATGCTTACAATTTTATCAAGTCTGTGGCTTGGCGGTTTACTGACAGTGGATTGGGTGTAGTTTTGCCGCCGAGTTTGACCAAGACAGATGGTTGGGCGAGTCGTTTGGGTTTGAGTATTCAAGCGGAAACAACCCCCCCCAACCCCCCCTTGCTAAGGGGGGGCGCTGGAGAAACTAACCCCCCCTTAGTAAGGGGGGGCAAGGGGGGGTTAGGATTGCAAAGTCTGTTAAGTTTTAAGTGGGAATTGACCATCGGCGGACAGCGAATTTCTAAGGCTGAATTTGACAGGCTGGTAGAGTTGAATTCGCCTTTGGTGGAAATTAACGGTGAGTGGGTGGAATTGCGCGCGCCGGATGTGAGGGCTGCTCAAACTTTTTTTGCTAGTCGCAAAGAGCAAATGACTCTTTCTTTGGAAGATGCTTTGCGTTTGGCTTCGGGTGATTCTCAGACAATTGAGAAATTGCCTGTGGTGAATTTTGAGGCTACTGGTCAACTTCAGGAGTTGTTGAATACTTTAAATAATAATGAGGCCGTAAGTGCGATCGCGCCGGCTAGTTTCCGAGGTGAATTGCGGCCATATCAAGCCCTAGGAGTTGGCTGGTTGGCCTTCTTAGAACGCTGGGGTTTGGGTGCTTGTCTCGCGGACGACATGGGTTGCGGTAAATGTATTTTACCACAAAATATTCTTTTTGTCAATGGTTTTTTACAAAAAGCTGAACAAATCTGGGAAGCTTATGCCGGCAAGACAGAATTTGATGGTGAGGGGTTTTGGGCTGAACCTAACGAGCAATTACTGGTGAATTCCATCAATCAGGAAACAGGCAAAATTGTCGAGGCGAATATTCGACGGCTTTACCGCCAGCAAGTGCAAGAAAAGTTGCGAACCATCAAACTACAAGATGGTAGCAGCATCACCATTACTCGCAGCCACAAATTGTTAGTACGGGATAGCTGGACAAATGACCTTAAGGTTGGAGATTATGTTTGTGTTCCTGCTAAATTGTATTGGGAAGGAAAGCCGGAAGATCCTGATTTAGTGAAGTTTCTGGCTTGGCAGATTGCTGAGGGATACGAGAATCGCGATCGGGCCATGCTCACCATAGGACAAAAAGATGTGGCAGTTCTTGAAGAATTGCGTTTCACCCTTCATCATTTAAGCAAAAAGTATGGGATAAAAATCAATAATCCTGCTGTTCGTACTCCCGGTAAGCAAAGAGTAGCATATTTATCTGTATGCAGTCGAGAATACCAAACCTTTCTTGAGTCTAAAGGCTACGAGTGGGGGAAACTGTCAGCCGAGAAAAGCTTCCCACAATTCATCATGCAAGCCAATCTTGATAGCATCAGAATTTTTCTTAAAAACTACTTTGATGCTGAAGGTTCTGTCCTTCTTAACACGCGAAATATCGAAATTAGTAGCGCTTCGCCTTTACTAATTCAGCAACTTTCTACACTGCTGCGGCGCTTTGGAATTTGGCTGCGAATCAGCGCTAAACAAAAACGTGCCACCAATGGCAGCGGTATTTTTCGCACCTATTATATCGGTACTTTTGGTGGGAACTCAGTTCGCATATTTTTGGATGAAATTGGTTTTGGTTATCCAGAAAAACAGCGTAAATTAGATCTGATTTGCGAAGCGACTTGCAACACCAATGTTGAAGGGATTCCAGTTTCTGATATCGTCGCTCGTGCAGTGGAAATTACAAAATTACCATTGCGCCATTTTGGAATGCACAACCCGGTTTATATCAACGGTTCCCAGCAATTTTCACACACGAGTCTGACAAGGGTAGTCGCTGGGATGGACAATATTCTAGATGGCTCCGCAGAACAAGAATACCGTCAGCTAAAGCTTTCAAAGTGGACGAATCAGACTCTAGAAGCTTATGCAAATTTAGACACACAACAGCTACAGACAATCAGACAAAGTTTACAAGTTGTTCTCGACCAAGAAGTATTTTATTGTCGGATTGAAGAAATTGAGGAGTTTGAGTATGAAGGGTGGGTTTATGATTTTGAGGTTGGCAAACATCACAATTTTGTTGCCAATAATATTTTGTGCCATAACACTGTTCAGCTAATTGGTTTTCTCCTGCATTTACAAGAAAACAATTCCTTGGAAGGGCCGACATTACTGGTTTGTCCGACATCGGTATTGGGTAACTGGGAACGGGAAGTCAAGAAGTTTGGCCCGACACTAAAAGTATTACTGCATCACGGAGATCGACGCGCTAAAGGCAAAGCATTTGCTACTGCAATTAAGGGAAAAGATTTAATCATTACCAGTTACGCCCTAGTGTTTCGCGATGCGAAGGAAATTCAAGGTACTAAATGGCAAGGATTGGTTTTGGATGAGGCACAAAATATTAAAAATTCGGAGTCTCAGCAGTCGAAAATAGTACGAGAAATCGAGGCATCTTTTAAAATTGCGCTGACAGGAACTCCGGTGGAAAATAGACTGCAAGAATTGTGGTCAATTTTAGAGTTTCTGAATCCGGGGTATTTGGGGCCACGCAATTTCTTTCAGCGCCGGTTTGCAATTCCGATCGAGAAATATGGCGATCGCGAATCTTTGCAGACTTTGCGATCGCTAGTTCGGCCTTTCATCCTCCGCCGCCTGAAAACTGACAAATCAATCATCCAAGATTTGCCCGAAAAACAGGAAATGACTGTGTTTTGCGGACTGGCGACTGAACAGGCGACATTATATCAGCAAATAGTCGAAACGTCAATAGCAGAATTGGAATCTGCCGAAGGTATTCAGCGCCGGGGCATGATTCTGGCTTTGTTGGTAAGACTCAAACAACTTTGCAATCATCCGGCTCTTTTGACGGCTAAACAAAACCCGAAAGCCTTGGGAATTAAGAGTCAGGAGTCGGGGAAATTGCAGCGGTTGTTGGAAATGTTGGAAGAGGTTGTCGCTGAGGGCGATCGCTCTTTAATTTTCACTCAATTTGCGGAATGGGGAAAACTGCTCAAACCGCATCTAGAACAGCATTTAGGTCGAGAAATTCTGTTTTTGTATGGCGGAATTAAGCAGCAGCAGCGGGAAGAAATGATCGATCGCTTCCAGCATGACCCCCAAGGCCCACCGATTATGATATTATCTTTAAAAGCTGGCGGTACGGGCCTCAATTTAACGCGAGCAACTCATGTTTTTCACTACGACAGGTGGTGGAACCCAGCAGTAGAAAATCAGGCAACTGACCGCGTATTTCGCATTGGTCAAACTCGCAATGTTCAAGTACATAAATTTGTGTGTACTGGTACATTAGAGGAAAAGATTCATGATATGATTGAAAGCAAGAAAGCCTTGGCAGAACAAGTTGTCAGTGCTGGGGAAAACTGGATTACCGAGTTGGATACAGACCAACTTCGCAATTTACTAATTCTCGATCGCAATGCTATCATAGAAACGGAAGAAGAATAACTACGCACTTTGACCAAAGAAACCGGGTTTTTTACCAGGCTTAAAGGTGATAGTCCAGTTATTCGTAAAAACCCGACCAAAGAAACCGGGTTTTTACCAGGATTAAAGGTGATAGTCCAGTTATTCGTAAAAACCCGACCAAAGAAACTGGGTTTTTACCAGGATTAAAGGTGATAGTCCAGTTATTCGTAAAAACCCGGTTTCTGACTCTCCTAGATCGATCAAGCTTTCTTCCTTCTTCCTTACTCCTTCTTCCTTATTCCTTCTTCCTTCGGCTTATGATTGACAGAGAATGGTGGACGCAACAATGGCTTGATTTAATCAATACCTACCGCTTCAAAAAGCGTTTAGAGCGCGGCTGGCAATACGCGCGGGAAGGTAAGGTTCTCAGCATTAAATTTCCCAACCAAGAAGTAATCGCGCTCGTTCAAGGTACCGATCCAAAACCTTATCAAGTTTCTTTAGGACTCGATACATTGAGCGATGAAGATTGGGATTATGTGATTGAAAATATGTCTCAAAGAGCTATTTTTTCTGCGAAACTATTAGCAGGAGAAATGCCGCACAATATAGAAGATGTATTCGCAGCCGCCGGCAAAACGCTATTTCCGTTAAGTTTGTCGGATATTCGATCGCGCTGTAGCTGTCCTGACCCCAAAAATCCTTGCAAACACATCAGTGCAGTATACTACTTATTGGGCGATCGCTTTAGCGAAGACCCTTTCGTACTCTTTCAACTGCGCGGCAGAACTAAAGAGCAAATCTTGACAGCACTCCGCCAAAGGCGAGGTATGGAAGGAGGCGAAAATACACAACTCAAATCGGGCGAGAATTCCCCAAATTCTAATTCTCAATTGCCCAAAGTCGATCGCTTTTGGGAATACAACCAGCAACTAGAATCATCTCTAGTAGTAATTGTACCCCCACCGAGCAGCGAAACAGTTTTAGATATTTTAGGCCCAATTCCCCTAACAACTGAAGGTAAAGGAACCGCCAGCAAATCATCCCCTGCATCTGAGGCGCTCAAGCAGCATTTTGCCAAAATTTACCAAGCAGTTAGCCAGCAAGCAGTTTTAGCAGCACTAAAACGGGGCGAAGCAGATTAACCGTTTTTGTAGGGGGTTCTCGTGATTACCGACAGGGCTACAATTTCTAATGGCGTTTAGCAGTAGAAGGAGGGTTGGTCAAGCGCAACCAAGTTGCCAAAGTGCCTACCGCGAAGATTGAAGCCAAGCTAAAAGTCAAGAAAGTCTCAAATGCTGACATAGGGGTGTTCCCATTTGGTGAATTAAAGGAATCTTGCTATTATTTATATCAGCATCGATCGATATTTTCAACCGATCGCCCACAAAGTTTTTACTACTTAACGTTTCGTAACATTACATAAAACAACATTACAATTCATTCAGATTATGGATCGCTTCTATTAATTCCTGGGGTTTTTCAATCAAAAAATCGGGATTGTGTGCCGCCAAAGTTTCCTGAGAATTAAAACCCCAACCTACAGCAATTACCTTAATTCGAGTTTTTTTAGCCGCGTCTATATCTCTAATTTCATCTCCCACATAAACGACTTGTTCGGGATTGATATTCTGTTTTTTCAACCACCTGTTAATTACTTTATGTTTCCCAAAAGTTGTGCCGGATTCAATAAAATCAAAGGTATCTTCTAAACCGTTTTTTTTCATGGAAACCACAACATTTTCTCTAGAGTTAGAGGTGATAATACCCAGTTGAAAACCGCCGTTTTTTAACTCTAATAAAACTTCTTTAATCCCAGGGAATAAATGAATATTGGTAATTTCACTCCGTAACTCTGCTTTCAACTTTCTAATTAGCAGCGGGAATTTGAAGATGGAAATTCCCGAATACTTCAAGATTTGCCAAGAATTTAAATTGCTCAGTTGAGCGAGTTCCTCTTTGGTGGCAGACTTAAAGCCGAATTCTACTGACAAACGATTGGTTATGCTTAGAAGAACATCTATTGTATCTGCTAACGTACCGTCAAAATCAAAAATAATTACTTTGAGCATTTAAACTACGTTGTGGGCATGGGGCATTGGGCATGATTGGAACTAACAAATAACCAACAGTCAACAACCAACAGTCAACAGCGTTTCCCTGAGCGAAGTCGAAGGGTCAACAATCACCTGACGGTGCAACCGGAATTGATATAATTTGATTTGCCCTCGCATTTCGCCGCAGCATTTCTGGTTTAATTCGCCGCAATGCGGAAGCAGTAAATCTGCGGTTCCACTCTTCATCGGAAATTTCTGCCAATTCTGCAAGTGTCGGTGCTATATTTTCAGGATAAGGCTCAAATTCCGCCACATCAGTTGCTTTTGCAAAACGCTGATTCCAAGGACAAACATCTTGACAAATGTCGCAACCTGCTACCCAACCTTGTAAATTAGATGCGATTTCGTCTGGCAGTTTTTCGGCTCGATTCTCGATCGTATGATACGCTATACATCGATCGGCATTAACGACAAAAGGCTCAGTAATCGCCCCCGTCGGACACGCATCAATACAGCGAGTGCAGGTTCCGCAATGTTGAGTATGCCCAGAATCTGGCACTAACTCCAAATTCGTCAAAACTTCACCCAAAAACACCCAAGAACCGTATTCCCGCGAAATTACATTACCATTTTTAGCAATCCAGCCAATCCCCGCCCGCTGCGCCCACACCTTATCCTGAATTGGGCCGGTATCAGCATAATACCGCGCTTCAATGCCCTCGCCTTGCGATCGCACCCAATCCGCCAAAACCTTCAGTTTTTTGTGCAGAATTTTATGATAATCCCGTCCCCAACCGTAGCGAGAGATTTTGGCATATTCGGCACTGCCCGGGCGTTGGTGAGGCGTATAGTAATTGATGGCGACACATATTAAGGACTTCACCTCTGACATAGAAGCACGAATATCCTGACGTTTCGGGTTAGCCATCCATCCCATATCCGCCTGATAACCCTTGTCTAGCCACCTCTGCAACCTTTGTGCTTCCTCGTCAGTGCCGCAGTCTACCAAAGCTATCCCAACCTTGTGAAATCCCAATTCTAGGGATTTTTGCTTCACCAAAATACTGCTAATTGGTGCTTTCATTTGACTCCGGGCAAATATTTAAGTTAGTATTGACAATTTTAACTTTATATGATATAAAAAGCGATTTTAACGATCGACTTTCTACATATACTAATTTTGTTTATAGTTTAGTGACGGCGATCGCAATTTACCAAACCATTGATTATAGTTTTGTAACTCAGCTATATGTAATTTATATTGGCAATTGTTAACAAAATGTTACATACTTTTAATCAAGGGAAATCCAGGTTCGCCAATGACCGTACCTCACTAAAACCGCGAATCTCACAAAATACACATGGCAGTTAGTATTCAATCGGCTCAATCTATTTTCTCCAACACCGAGATTGCTAGCGTTGTTCCGTCTACCACGGAAGCATTCTACAAACTCAGCGTTGAAGACCAACTAGCCTTGCTGTGGTATGCATACACCGAAATGGGCATTTCCATTACCGCAGCCGCCCCCGGAGTAGCCAGCATGGCCCTTGTCGAAGGCATACTTACTGAAATTAAGCAAATGTCGCCGGCTGCTCAAAGCAAAACCATGTTCGACTTGGCTAGCAATGCTGACACAACCATCGGCCGCATCTACACCTCCTTGCGCGTCAATACCAAACTCGGTTTCTGGTACGAACTAGGACAATTGATGAAACAAGGCCTTGTCGCTCCGATCCCCGCTGGCTATCAAATGTCTCCCGAAGCCACCACAGTCCTTGAAACCATCAAAAAACTCGATCCCGGTCAGCAAATTACCGTACTGCGTAACACCGTAGTTCACATGGGCTACGATCCTGATTTTAGCCAAGAATACGGCAAACGGTCAGCCCCTCGCAGCACTCCTACGGCTGTCGAGCAGCGGGTTAAAACCCAGATTGAAGGTATTAGCGAGCAGACTGTGCTTAGCTACATTGACAACATGAATGCCTTCGACTTTACTCCTGCTGTCGCTTTATTTGCCGAAGAAGGTGCTCTGCAACCGCCGTTCCAAAAGCCGATTGTGGGTCGCGAAGCCATCCTCAACTATATGCGAGAAGAGTGCATCGGACTCAAAATGATGCCACAACAAGGCGTATCCGAACCCGCAGAAGATGGCTACCGCCAAGTGAAAGTGACAGGTAAAGTCGAAACTCCTTGGTTTGGCTCGAATGTGGGTATGAACATTGCATGGCGCTTCTTGCTTGATCCCCAAGGTCAAATTTTCTTTGTGGCGATCGACTTGTTAGCATCTCCCAAAGAATTGCTAAACTTGATCCGCAAATAGAAACTCCAGTTCTGTTAGTCAAACAGGACTCTACAGAAACCCAGATGCCCAAAGGTGTCTGGGTTTGATCGCGATCTCAAATCCTCTCTTCATCGGAATAGTAAATTTGAGTTAACAGTTAACAGTTAACAGTTAACCGTCAACAATCATCTCCAAGAGTGCAACCGGAATTGATCTCAAATCCTCTCTTCATCGGAATTATTCAGATCTCCATTCTCTCCCTCTGTGTCCTCTGTGTTCTCTGCGGTTAAATCATTCCGATACAACAGCCAACAGTCAACAGCCAACAGTCAACAGTCAACAGCCAACAGTCAACATCACCTGACGGTGCAACCGGAATTGATATGAATCGACCCTGAAAAGTCCCCCACTCGCCAGAGGAATGCTTAAGCTGGTCTACTGAGCTCTTTAGGACTTAGACAACTGGGCGACAATTGATGTTGAAAACCGGATATTTTAGGCCCAAATGCTTCACCATCCCTTTCGCTCTGAGTTCAGACTCCTATGCAATCTTTGATTTTGTTCGAGATGTCTATTTGACCAAATTGCTGGCTTGTCAAAAAGTTGATGGCCAATAACTCTCTTTCGTTGCTTTCATCACCGATCTAGAAAGCCGAAGTCAGAAGTCAGGAGTCAGTTGTTAGTTGCTACCAATAACAAATAACCAATAACAACTAATTAACAACTAATGACTAATGACTAATGACTAATGACTAATGACTAATGACTAATGACTAATGACTTCTGATTAATTAGACTAATTAATTTTTTCAGGTAAACTCGCTTCCAACGTCAGACAGTTACGACCATCTATTTGCAAACTGTAGTCTACCCGATCCATAAGTCTGCTCATAATCAGCCAGCCATAGCCACTTTCCTGTTTAGCTTCCGGCCGCGGGGGACTGTAAGTATCCATTTCGTAACCTTTACCGTAATCCCAAATTTCTAAACCAATGTCCCTATCTTTTAATTTCAAACGAATTAACACGGGCAAATTAGGTTGATCTTTGTGAGCGTGGCGGATCACGTTAGAATAGGCTTCTGCTAACACCAAACGCAAACGATTCGACTGACGAGGCCAATCGACGTGCTCTCCTAGTTCAACTTCTAAACTGCTAAGCAACCAATTTTCAACAATTGTTAAAAACCGCAAGTCGCTTGGCACATGAAGCTCAGTATTCATAAAAAATCCTGTAAGTTTGGAAACCCTGTGTCTTCCGACCAGGGATGAAACACGCGGTGCCGAATTGATTCGGCGTGAATATTTGCTGCTACAGGGGAGATGCTCAATTGAGGAGGGTCAACTTAGGGCTTCAGTTTTTTAGGCCCGAAGCCCCAGACTTCTAGTTGGGGGTTCTTGACAGATTCAGAGAACCTCCAGAGAGAGTATGGTTTGGTCGTCTTCCTGCACTGGATTATCAGCTCGGATGTGAGCCAATAAGTTGTCCAAGTTTAAGCAACCAGGCTCCTCAATCAGGAGTTGCCACAGCCCTTCTTGTTGTAACATGGAACGAGTTTGTTGACCCCCTGCGATCGCCTGATTAGTGACAGTCGCTTCAGTAATCCCATCGCTCGTCAGCAGAAATACATCTCCTGATTTTAGTTCGATCGTACCCGATTTTCCCTTCCACACTGGCAGTATCCCCAAGGGGATGCCACGAGCTTTGAGGAAATTCGGTTCTACCGGTGTTGCACCGCCAGCGGCTTGAGCTTTCACCTCCGAGTGAGACCAAACTATCGGATAGATGTGACCAGCATTGGCAAAAGCCAGGTGTCCCGTGGAGGGCGTGTAACGAGCTACAACCATTGTAATAAAATGGTTGTTACCAATTAAGTCATCAGCCATACTGCTATTCATGTTCAGCATGACTTGGCTTGGTTCGGGAGAAATTTCTACACTGAGTTCCCGTCGCATTACCGAAATGGCACTAGCCATAAATAGAGCAGCCGGAACACCCTTACCGGAAACATCTCCCACCGCGATCCAAATATCCCCTTGGGAGTGAACGTAGACTTCAAAAAAGTCGCCACCAACTTCCCGTGCAGGATAGCAGCAAGCTTGGACTCTGACCGTTTCAAAATCCGGCCAACTTTGACGCAACAAGTTTGTTTGGATTTGGCGAGCCACCTCCAACTCATTTTGCATCTGCTGGGCTAAATCCAGAGTCCGCTGGTAGAGTTTAGCTTGGGAGAGAGCGAGGGCAGCTTGAGCAGCTACACCTTCGATTAACTCTATATCTTCCGCCGACCAAGTATTGCTATTGCCAACTTGGCACAGTGCAAGTACCGCCAGAATGTCTTGCTGGTAAGTCAGTGGCACCGCAATCTCAACCGAGTTACCGTCATTTTTACTGCCGCTTTGCAGTTGAGTTTGGCGGCTGGCTACGGCTTGAATCAGCAAATCTTCATTAAAAGAAAAGCTGGTGGTTTCTGCTGTTTGGGATTGGTAGGGGAAAGTGCTCGGCAATAAGCGTGAGCCCTCTACTGGCCGTAGCATACAATAGCTGGCCTCAAAAGTTTGACCTACGGTTTGGACAATAGTTTGTACCATACTAGAGTAATCTAGCGACCCGCGAATCACGCTCATCACCTCATTGAACAGAGATTCTTTGCGTAAAGCGCGACGCAGTGCGACGTTCCGCTGCCTGTAGTATTTGTAAGTTTCTGAGGCTTGATTAATAACCGATTTTAGTTCTTCTGGATTCCACGGTTTGGTGATGTATTTGAAAACTTGACCTGAGTTGATGGCCTCCACCAAGTCTTCAACATCAGTGTATCCCGTCAAGAGAATCCGAATCGTATCGGGAAAGCGCTCGACTGTTTTGCCCAAAAATTCAGTGCCATTCATTTCAGGCATCCGCTGGTCAGATATAATCACCGCCATCTCGCCCTGTTCGTCTAGAACTTGAAGGGCACTGAGGGCGCTATCTGCTTTATAAACTTGAAAGTCGCGTCGAAACGTCCGGTACAGCAAATCCAAGTTGTCGGGTTCGTCATCGACTACCATTAGTTTCAGCTTGCTTCCATCTCCCCGACTCATAAAAACTCTCGTTAAGTGGGAAACTCAGTGTCTAAAGACCTGAGAGGTAAACGACCCTTCGACTACGAGGAAGGGCATCGCACGAGCGGTTGAAACCGCCGTGAATCTTTCTTTAGCATGACACGGGAGTTGCTTGATAGGAGTGTACTTTTGTAATGCACTTTCGGTGGGACTCGGCTACGCGAACGTGCATCGCTGTTACCACCTCAAACTTTGCAACTCGCGATCGCATGGCCGGGCCGAATCAAATTAATTTTTCTGCCAGTCTGAGCTTAGCAGAACGAGCGCGGGGATTTCTACTTACTTCTTCCGATTGTGCAATAATCGGCTTTTTTGTCAGTACGCGCAAACAGTCTGTGGCTCTGAGTTGGTGCTTAACCGGTCTGTCTTCGAGACTGTGAAAAGTAATAATTCCGAGCCTCCCACCGGGTTTTAACCACCTTGGCGCTTGGTTGAGGAAAGTTTCTAGAGAAGCCAGTTCCGAGTTGACGGCTATCCTTAGTGCTTGGAAAGTACGAGTGGCTGGATGGATTCTGCCATTACGCTGCTTGGGTGGGAAGGTGCTGGCGATCGCACCAGCGAGTTCTGTTGTACTGTCAAAAGGACGCCCTTGCACAATCCGCCTGGCGATGCGGCGAGACAGTCGCTCCTCGCCGTATTTATAAATGATCTCCGCTAGTTTAACTTCATCCCAGTGATTGATCATCTCTTCAGCCGTCAAAGATTGCTGTTGGTTCATACGCATATCTAACTTAGCTGGATGGCGAAAACTAAAGCCACGTTCCGGTGTATCGAACTGAGCCGAGCTAACGCCTAAGTCTGCTATGATACCATCAAATGTGGAATCTTGAGAGTGATAGTCAGCAAAATTGCCGTGCCAAAACTCGACGGGAGCGTTAGCAAATCGGGTTTGGCAAAAACGGATGGCTTGTTCATCGCGATCGATCGCCACCACTGTAACATCAGCCGCCGCCGCTAAAATCAAACCAGTGTGTCCACCGCCTCCTAATGTCGCGTCCAAATAGTGGCCGCCTGGGCGCACACCCAAACCCGCAATTAACTCTTGACCCAAAACTGGAACGTGATAGGTGTCAACACTGACATCTGATCCAAGGGTGTCCTTCTCAGAAAGCTCAATATCCTTCATAATAATAATATGGGATCCGGGAAACGAGCGAGACTTTAGTCCTTCCTAGGGAAGCTCTAAGGGGGACTTCAGTCCCCGTGTTCTTTCTTTCTTAGCCGAATAGTGTATGTCTTCTATTTGACGTATCCACTATAATCGTTTAAGCTAAAAAGATCAACCAATCTTCAGGAAAGCAGAGGTGAATAAAACCCAAAGAATTATGGGAGTTCAGCAAGTATTGCTGTCTCCAACCAAAGAAGTTCAAGCATTGTTGGAGTATCTCTGTCAACAATCTGGTAAACTGTATAACAGTGGTATTTATTTGGCTCGTCAGACTTTTTTTAAGACAGAAAAACTGTTGACTGGAAAATTTGACTTGTCTGTTGAATCGTCAGTGTCAAAATCACTGGTTGCTAAATCGTTGCCATCAACACCAATGCAGCAAACATTGATGTCAGTCACAGAAGCCTTCAAATCTTTTAAAGAATTAAGAGATTTGTACAGGAAAGGTCAATTGCATTTTAAGCCCAAGCCACCGGGATATCTGAAAGGGTCTAAGCTGTTCAAAGTAGCTTATCCAAATTCTGGAGGATTAAGACCTAAACTTGTTGGAAATCAGTTAAAATTTTCCTTGGGTTTAACAGTGAGGCGATGGTTTGGAATTCCTGAATTCTTTCTACCCATGCCATCAAATCTTGATTTTTCCAAGGTTAAAGAGTTTACGATTCTTCCTAAGAATGGTGCTTTTTACCTGGAAATGTCCTACGAAGTCGAAAAAGAACAACATAATCTGGACATTAATCAAGCGTTATCAATTGACTTGGGAACTGCTGACAATCTAGCAGCTTGTGTCGATACACTAGGAAACTCCTTCTTAATTGATGCTCGTGCCATGAAAGCGATGAATCAATTGTGGAACAAGAAAGTAGCAACTAGAAAAGAAGGAAAATCCGAAGGTTATTGGGACAATTGGTTAGATCGTGTAACCCGTAAACGCAATCACCAAATGCGTGACGGTGTTAACAAATCAGCTTTGTTAATTGTCAACCATTGTCTGAAATTTGGAATTGGCACACTGATAGTTGGGTGGAATGAAGGTTTCAATTCTAATAGTAATCTAGGCAAAGTGAATAATCAAAAGTTTGTTCAAATGCCTTTAGGTAAGCTGAAAAATAGGTTAAAAGAACTGTGCGATTTGCACTGCATCAGGTTTGTTGAAACCGAAGAAGCGTATACATCGAAAGCTAGTTTTCTGGATGGAGACTCCCTACCCAAATATGGTAAAAAACCATCTGGGTGGAAAGCGTCTGGAAAGCGGATTGAACGTGGCTTGTATCGGTCAGCTAATGGTACTGTAGTGAATGCAGACTTAAATGGTGCTGCCAACATTCTGAGAAAAGTAGCCAGTAAGTTAGGTATAGACTTAAACCAACTGGGTAGACGTTGTTTGACGACCGTAGCGAGAGTTAGACTTTGGGTATTACCCAAGCCTAGTTCTGTCCGCAGAATCTCAGCGTATGAAAGACCTGAGAGTGTCAAAATCTATAAAAGCGAAACAAAAATCAACAATAGTCAGTAATCATTAATTCATTTAATTATGTCAAGAATTGAGACTAGAACCGAACCGATGGTGCTGAACATGGGGCCGCACCACCCATCCATGCACGGGGTACTCCGGTTAATCGTCACCCTAGACGGGGAAGACGTAGTGGACTGCGAGCCTGTTTTAGGCTATCTGCACCGTGGGATGGAAAAAATTGCCGAAAATCGCACAAACGTGATGTACGTGCCCTACGTGAGCCGCTGGGACTACGCTGCGGGGATGTTTAACGAAGCGGTGACAGTCAATGCACCGGAAAAGTTGGCGAATATTGCTGTCCCCAAACGGGCTAGTTATATTCGGGTAATTATGCTGGAGTTGAACCGGATTGCTAACCACTTGATGTGGGTAGGGCCGTTTTTGGCGGACGTGGGAGCCCAAACTCCTTTCTTCTATACTATGCGCGATCGCGAACCGATTCTCGATTTATGGGAAGCAGCCACCGGTTATCGCATGGTGAATAATAACTATTTCCGCATTGGCGGAGTTGCGGCAGATTTACCCTACGGTTGGGTAGATAAGTGCGAAGATTTCTGCGATTACTTCCTTCCCAAAATTGACGAATACGAACGTTTAATCACCAACAATCCTATCTTCCGCCGCCGGATTGAAGGGCTGGGTACTATTTCTCGCAACGAAGCGATTAACTGGGGACTATCCGGCCCCATGTTGCGCGGTTCCGGCGTCAATTGGGATTTGCGGAAAGTTGACCATTACGAATGTTATGACGACTTCGACTGGGAAGTTTGTACAGAAGCTGCGGGCGATTGTTTAGCCCGGTATTTGGTACGAATTCGGGAGATGCGCGAGTCAGTGAAGATTATCTATCAAGCCTTGAAAGGAATCCCCGGCGGCCCTTACGAGAATTTGGAAGCGAAGCGACTCGAAAGCGGGCCAAAATCCGAGTGGAATAGTTTTCAATATCAGTTTATTGGCAAAAAAGTCGCGCCGACTTTTAAGATTCCCAAGGGCGAACATTATGTCCGCGTTGAAAGCGGCAAAGGTGAGTTGGGGATTTACATTATCGGAGACGATAGTACATTTCCTTGGCGCTGGAAGATTCGGGCTGCGGACTTTAATAATTTGCAGATTTTGCCTCACATTGTGCGCGGCGTGAAGATTGCGGATTTGGTGGCGATTTTGGGAAGTATCGACATTATTATGGGTTCAGTGGATAGGTAGAAAAAAAGGCGATCGCATTTTAGGGCTGTCAGCAAAAAAGTGCGATCCTCTTCGAGGGCTTCGCTAACGCCCTTTTTTGCATCAGATAAAGTCCAGGGCACATAATACCAAAGAAACCGGGTTTTTTACTTCAACTGTCGGCTACAACGAAAGATTTTCGTAAAAACCCGGTTTCTGACTACCCATAAATCTGGGACTGTATATATTAACAATATTTCTCTCTTCTCTCTTCCTCTGTGCCCTCTGCGCCCTCTGCGGTAAAAAAAATCTTTATTTCATCTTTGCTTCGATAAACTATGACATTTCAGAAATTAGATATCAATGACAGCAACCCGGAACTCTGCGATTTAATCTGCGAAAGAATTGCCGCAACTCCGCAGCAGCGAATTACCTTTGCTGAATATATGGATTTAGCATTATATCATCCGCAGTATGGTTACTATAATAGCGATCGCCCGGCGATCGGCAAACAAGGCGATTTTATCACGTCGTCTGATTGGGGTGCTGATTTTGCCGAGGTTTTGGCGGAGCAATTTGTGGAAATGTGGGAAATTCTCGATCGCCCTCAAAACTTCACAACCGTAGAAATGGGCGCTGGGCGGGGAACTTTCGCCAAAAATGTGCTGCAATACCTGCAACGGCAACATCCCGACTTATTTAAAACTTTAACATACATAATTGTTGAAATTTCGCCAATACTGCAAGCAGAACAACGGCAAAGTTTAGGTGATATCAAGTGTGTTAAATGGTGTCAGTGGGACGAGATAGTTGATAATTCAATTGTCGGCTGTTGTTTTTCTAATGAATTAGTTGATGCTTTCCCCGTGCATCAATTCATTCTGGATCAAGGGCAAGTTATGGAAATTTATATTACCACAGAATCCCCAAAAAGTCAACAAAAAGAGATCGAATTTGTTGAGGTACTTGGCGAAGTATCTACACCTAAAATTGCTGAATATTTTGATTTTCTAGGCATAGATTTATCGGCGAGTGTTTACGGGGATGGTTATCGCAGTGAGGTGAATTTGGCGGCTTTGGATTGGATGAGTACAGTTGCTCAAAAGTTGCAGCGGGGATATTTGTTAACTATTGATTACGGCCATCCAGCGCACCGCTATTATAATCCGAGGCGCAGGGAGGGGACGCTACAGTGTTATTATCTGCACCGATATCACAATAATCCTTATATTAATGTGGGGCGGCAGGATTTGACGGCTCATGTCAATTTTACGGCGTTGGAAAAGCAGGGTGAATTGTGCGGTTTGGATGTGGTAGGGTTTACTCAGCAGGCTTTGTTTTTGATGGCGTTGGGTTTGGGCGATCGGATTGCTTCTCTATCCACAAGTGTATTAGATGTGGCAACGTTGTTGCGGCGCAGGGAGGCTTTGCATCGGTTGATCGATCCGATGGGTTTGGGGGGTTTTGGGGTTTTGGTGCAGTGTAAGGGGTTGAGGGAGGGGGGAAAGGGGAGAATATTGAAGGGTTTGATGGTGCCTGATTGATTATCCCAGATTGATAAGCTGTTCTCCATTTAAACCAGTAACGAGGCTAGTAGGGTGCGTCAGCTAGAACCCTTACGCTGAAACGGAAAACCTTAGATACTGACGCACCCTACGCCAGGAGTTTAAATGCCGAACAGCTTAATTAACTAATTAAGCTGTTTTTTAACCGCACGAGCGATTAAAGGTGCTTTTTTTTCTAACCCTTCTAAATTAAGTTCATTCTCTAGATACATCCGATACCACTCCTGACGTTGTTCAATCACCCATTCACTATTCTGAAGCTGTAACTGTTTGATGGTAAATTCGGCTCGATCGCGATCGCCGGAAGGAACCGCATCAGTCAAAACCAACTGACAAGAAGGTAGGATAATCTCAAACCAATTATCTTCCACTTCAAACGGATCGAGAATTTGTCGATCGTAAGTTCCTTTGCAGCTATTTACCCGTTGCAAAGCATAGCGATAGTTTTTCCATTCATAAATCAAATGGCGGTTTTCTGCTTTACTTTTACTCAAATAATGATCGACAGTTCCCATCCGACTCGGTATATACATAACTGAATAGCCACAAAGATTTTGGAACCCTTTAGCTAATGCGGGTTTTAAGGTAGACCAAAAATCCTTTGGTTCTTTCCCAGGATTGTTAACTAACCAATTATTGCCTGCTTTTCGCACTTTTTCCTCAAAATTTGCTGGTTCCGGTGGCGGAGTAAATTGTATCATCTTTACTCTACCTCGGTGCTGACAATCCATCGCGGCCAGAAGCGATCGTGTTCTGGTAAAACTCGCAGGAGTTCCTGATGAATTTGCTCTTTAGTTCTCAGGTATTCAGGAAAAGCATCTATGCTTTCTCCTCGCATGAAGGTATAGGCGGCATCAATCGCTATTTCTGCTTCGCGGGAACGAGCCTGTTTTAACCCAAAAATATCTGAAGTTAGCCACCCAACAGCATCGCCATGTTTTGTCCAAGGAACTTCATTAAGAGTTACATCTTTACCCTGTAATTCAAACAAAAATAACTTATCTTGTCCCTCATCAAATTGAGGCTCAATTGAGGCAAGTACCAGAGGAGAATGAGTTGTCGCTATTACTTGAATCGTTATCTGTTTCTGGAGACTTCTAGCTACTTCTAAGATGGCGGGCAGAATAGATCGTTGCCACTGAGGATGCAAGTGAGCTTCAACCTCATCCATCAGCAAAATCATGTGATCCACAGGTTCTTGCTGTCGCAGCTTAGATGCTAGCGTGTGTTCGTACCAAGCCCACACCAGCAAGTAAGCTAGTCCTAAAATACGTTTTATTCCTGCTGATGCGTAGATGACGGGGACAGTGCCGTAAGGTAAATTAAGTGTAGGAATCTCACGCACATCCTCGACAGAAACCCTGGTTGGTTCTCCCGGTTCCATCCATTCATCAGCATGGGGAGAAAGTTGTCGAATGACGCGAGATAATAGTTGGAATTTAGAGCGATCGGGTTGACGTTGCCAATTCACCCAATCGTGAATTAAACCATTACATAGGACTTTATCACCTACTCTTAATCCATTCCAGAGACTATCGGTAGTAAAATGATAAGAACTTGACGGCTGGCGAGTTGAATCGAGCACTGAAAATCCATCAACACGGATATAAATAATCAAGCTTCTCAAGCTGGGAGACCTTCGCAGATTGAGCCATTTCTGATCGGAATAACTAAATAGACTTCTATATTCCTCAGAGTCTTTTTGATTGCTCAAAAGAGATATAATTTCTGGTGTTTCTCCTTCTACTTGTTGGGGAAAAGCGGGATGATCAGACCAGTTTCCGGTTAGTACCCACCACGCAACATCCAACAGAAAGGTTTTTCCCAAACCATTATCTCCCGTAAATAAATTGATCCGTTCACCAAATTCGACATCGAATTGCGGGGCTGAACCCACCCATTTGAGGTGAAGTTCTTTCAGCATTTTATGGTGAATATATCCATCAAACTCTAGGTAGTATTCAGAATCAGATAATTTATACAGACGGATATAGTCCCTACCGTACTTCTGCAATGTCTCGCTAGTAACGGGTTCAAATTGTTTCAGAGCACCACTTTGTTCTAACTTACCTTTGATCCAGCGACCTAGAATTTTTAAGTCCTCCTTGGATCTAAGGTTTTTGTAATGATCGCCTTGAGTGCGACAGGTAAATTTTGAACCATCATCAGTATGGGCTGTAAAATCCCCCTGGGGATAAACAGGATTATTTGTTGTTTCTGTATCTACTATAATCTCAACTTCATACCAGTCTCTAGGGATCACCTTCCCCGTGGATTTACTTTCTCTTCCTTTTCCGAAAAAAGCATTGAGATTGGATTTTTGCTGATCGTTAACCCTGGATAAAGATATATCCACATAGGGCGTTTCAGGAGTTATGGCTGGTATGGACATTAAGTTACCTCACTTCACTAAAAAGTAAATGTTAACTGTAATTGCTGTTCAGAAGCCTCTAATTCTGCGTGTTCTAATCGTTCCTTAATTGACATCATTTGCAACTTTTGATTTAACTTGTATAAATCTACTTTCGGATAATCCTCTTTAAATAGCGGAATCAGTGATTCAACAACGTCAACTATTCCATCTGGCGGAACTGCATTGCCAATTTGTCTTCTTACTTCAGTAATAGAACCTTCAAAAACAAAATCATCGGGAAAACTTTGCAACCTTGCTCTTTCCCTATTTGTCAATGAACGCGGTTCAGGATAATGATATCCCCAAGTACCACCACCACCACCAGCAATAATTGTAGCACAGGGTTTATCTGGATGAATTCGCCGATAAACGTGACTGATCATGCCTTTTACATAGTATGGACTATCCTTCGGAATATCAGTAAAATTCCCTCCCGGTTTAATCCGACTCAAAATTTCAATGGTTCGAGGCTGAATTTTTTGATGTTCCTGATTATGTTCGACTTTTTCCACATTTTTGAGTGCTTCACCTGCTGTTCGATAGGGATATTTGCGATTTTCACCGTATTCTGGCTGAGGATGCACAAAGTTAAATCCCGTATCCATCCGAATGCCAACTAATAACACTCTTTGGCGAAATTGGGGAACTCCGTAATCAGCAAAGTTGTAGAGTTTAGGTTTGACTAGGTAGCCCGGAGCGATACTTTCAAAGTCGGAAATTATTTGTTTTATTGCTTGATAATTATTGGCACTTAATAAGCCTTTGACATTTTCTGCTACAAAAGCTTTGGGCTTTTTCTTATTGACAAAATCGAGAAAGTATGTATATAAATTGCCTCTGGTTCCTTCGAGTCCGGGGCGTTTCCAAATCATAGAAAAATCTTGACAAGGGAAGCCTCCTATACATATTTCTGCTTCGGGAACTTGTGCAATGTCTATATTTTCTATGTTGTCGTTGACGATGACATCAGCAATGTTTCTACTGAATGTTTGACAGGCGTATTTATTGGAGTCGATCGCCCAAACTACCTCAAATCCGGCTTTGTGGAATGGTAAGTCCATGCCGCCGCAACCGGAAAATAATGAGATCAGTTGGGGCTTTGTTTTCCAGGCGATGGGCTTGAGACGTTCGATTAACATATTAGTTCGCAGTAGGACAAGGGCTGGCTGAATGCCGGCACCACAAGATAGTAATTATACCAAAATATAGTCGAATTCGACTAATCAATTGATCTTTCATTCTTCATCGTCGGGCTAAAAACCCGGTTTCTACGTCAATATTTCTCGCAGGGATGCAAGATTGTGCTCAGAAACCGGGTTTTTTGCGTAAGTCCTGCAATTGATATTTCACTCTTCATCGTCTAACTCGATCGCCACTTGACGCAGTTTTTCGGCCAATTTTTCAGCGCGGAGGCGTTCGCGATCGCCCCGCTGACGTTCTTGTTCTGTTCGTTCCTCCGACCACAACAATAACTCGCCTGCTGCATTCCACCACCTCAGCCAACAGCCTGTTCTCCCTTCGTGGGTTCCTTCCCAAATTCCTAAAAATAAGTCTAATCCCGGTATCCAATAACGTCCATTTTCATCGGGTTTTTGCAAGTTGTAACGCTCTGATTCTAAAGCATAAACTTCTAAATGAGCGGTAGTTGCCCGAAAAATGACGTATCTGGGGACTTTGATTACTTGCTCGTAAAAAAACCACTTTCCCACCCGCGAGGTAAACTCAACAGAGTATTCTTCTCCGTAGGTTTCTGACAGAAATTCCATCAGGATTTGGGGGATGGTTCCTTCTGTGTGTGGCGTGTAACTGCGGCGGATTTGCGAGACATTTTTGGGATTGACGGGTTTCACGTACATCCAATCTGGTGCTTTGCAGATAATGCGCTGTTCGCCGCTGGTTGAACCTGGGAAACTTATGCCGGCACAAAGGGCAAAGTTGGAAACTATTAAGGCATTCTGCATTAATTCAGGAAATGCTGTTAGTGGCTGGCGCAAAGCTGCGGCTAATAATGGTTGGCTTTCGTCTTCCACGGGGTCGTCTGGTAGTTGGAAATCTTCTGGTAGTAGCGGCCAGGTGATTGTGAGTTTTGTTGCTGGGTTTTTAGTTGCTACAGACATAGTTGATCGGAGTTAGTGGTTTTAATGGTTAAATTATATCTCTTAGTTTTTGGGATTAATGTTAATGGCTTAATTGCGAGGCAGATCCTCTGGATATGCGTTACCTTGCAGAGCCTGGTAACGAGGGAAATGGCCGTTTCTTTTGTTTGTATCGAAGTCTAGATCCCCCCTAACCCCCCTTAATAAGGGGGGGACAAGAGTGCCGTCAAAGCCCTTCTCAATTAGGGGGAACAAGAGTGCTGTCAATCGATTTTAGATTTTAGATTTTAGATTTTAGATTTACCCCACGTATAAATGCGGGGGCTTGAGGATTTTAGATTTGGGATTTTGGATTGATTCCACGGATAAATCCGGGGGCTTGTACCACCTTTGAAATTATTGGTCAAAGTCCCCCTTATTAAGGGGGATTTAGGGGGATCGAGACTTGGCTACAAGCGATCGTTCTAAGGGTTTTGAATCTTCTGCTGTAGTTCGTCTGTCATTGCTAGCAGTTCTGATTGTCCGATCGCACTTTGTTCCCCACTCGCCAACCACTTCAATTGTACCGTCTCGTTTTCCGCTTCCGCATCTCCCAAAACTAAGCAAGCAACAGCACCACTGCGATCGGCTCTTTTAAACTGTTTCCCGAAAGCACTAGCGCTCAAATCTATCTCTACACTAAACCCCGCAATTCGCAATTTTTGTGCTAACAATACCGATTGTTGTTCGGCTTTTTCGCCCCTGGATACCAAATAAAAATCTAACTTTGGTTTGGGCAAAGGTTGCAACTTTTGCAACAGGATAATCAACCTTTCTACACCCATTGCCCAACCGACTGCCGCCGTATCCGGGCCGCCCAATTCCTTTACTAAACCGTCGTAGCGGCCACCCCCGCAAACTGTGGCTTGGGCACCTAAATCGTCGGAGATAATTTCAAAAGCGGTGTAGGTATAGTAATCTAAACCGCGCACTAATCGGGGATTTAACTGATAGCTAATTCCTAAGTTGGTGAGCATTTGCTGCACTCGATCGAAGTGCGATCGCGAGGCATCGCCCAAATATTCCAAAATACTCGGCGCACCTTTGACAATTTCCTGAGTGCGCTCATTTTTGCTATCCAAAATCCGCAGCGGATTGCGAGTCAAGCGGTCTTGGGAATCGGCATCTAATTCGGATTTGTATGGTGTAAAATAATCGATTAATGCTTGTCGGTAATTTTGTCTGTCTTCCTTGTTTCCGACAGAGTTAATATCGAGGCGCAAATTTTTTAAACCAAGAGTTTGCAGGATATCGCAGGCGATCGCAATTACCTCCACATCCGCACGGGGATTCGCACTCCCCAAGACTTCCACACCAATTTGATTAAACTGTCGTTGTCTGCCTTCTTGGGTGCGTTCGTAGCGAAACATCGGCCCAGTATACCACAGACGCTGCACGTCACCAGCCGCGTACAAACTATTTTGAATAAAAGCTCGCACTACTCCGGCTGTTCCTTCTGGCCGCAAAGTAGTCGATCGATCGCCCTTATCTTTAAAAGTGTACATTTCTTTGCCCACAACATCGGTAGCTTCGCCGATGCCGCGTTCAAATAAGGATGTTTGTTCAAAAATAGGTGTCCGAATTTCTCGATAGGCCGCTTTTTTCAAAATTGTTCTAGCGACTTCTTCGATATTTTGCCAATATCGAATTTCATCGGGCAAAATATCCCGCGTTCCCGGTAAAGTTTTAATTGCACTCATTTTGTTAGTCAGTAGTCAGTAGTCATTGGTCATTAGTCATTGGTCATTAGTAATTGGTCATTAGTTATTGGTCATTAGTCTTGTCCTTGGTAATTTCAGATTTGTCATTGGTATTGGGTTTTTAGCAACTAACGTCTTAATTAAAAGCTAATAACTTTTGTATTTATTAGTTCTCAATCCTTAACTCTTACCTAATGACTAATGACTGCTGACTAATGACTAATAACTAATGATTCCCAAGATCCATATCGATCGCCATAATAAGCCAAAATGCGATCGACCCGTTGGCGATCGGCCAAATCGAACCCTTCAGGATACTGTATCCACAAAGCCCCAACTTGGCTGTCGCTGTAATCAAACCGCTGCGACTGCTGCGGAATTAAACCGGTTTCCACCCCTTCAACTTGACGCAAATGGGCCGCCACTTCGCGATACACCGCCAGTGGCAATCCAGGGCATTGAATTTGATAGCGCAGTTGTTTTTCTTGTGCCGTTTGCATCATCTGTTTGTCTGTCCGCAACATTGGGCCCTACTTAAGATACTTCTTTATCGATCGGTCTTGGTAGAGGGCAGCAGTTAATATTGTCTAAACATACCTTTCCCCACTGCAAAGCCCAGCGCACCAGTGCAACTCGATTGTCAACCCGCGTCTTATTCAAGATATTACTAATGTGGTTGTCAACTGTACGCTTGCTAATCTCCAACTTTTCGGCTATTTTCTCATTGGTCAATCCCGTCGCGACTAATTCTACCACTTGCAATTCTCTGTCTGACAAGGTGACAGGGGTCTGAGAAACGCTCCCACTCATAAATTTTTCCTATGTGTGCATATTTACCTATCTACAATTCTAGAGGATGAAGGATGAACTATGAAGAGAAAATTAAATCTTTTTGTGCTATAGTTGCCTGCGTGAGGTTCTTCTGGTCGATCGAGGATCGCGCCCTAAAGAGCGCACTCCCGACACAGGGTGCAAGTGCAGGCCCTTAATTCCTGTGCTCTGGGTGGCGGCTCAACTACAAACTCGATCGCCTAGTTAGGGCGCATTCCACCGAAGCCGCCCAGAAACCCCCCATCAACCAACTATTCGCCAATGCTTTGGAAGCCTCTGAGATACAGACCATTGTAGTTTGGGCCTTGAGCGTAACACCTGATTAACGGGAGTTTAAGAGATGTTTCGATAAATTGATCTAGTTAGGGCAACTACAGTAAGTCTGATATGATCGGAGTTGGCATTAAACAATATTTCGTAAATTTTCAAAGTAGGCGACGCATTTAGAGATAATTATTGACCAGTCTGCTGCTTGTCTAAAATCTCAAATCTAAAATCAATATGACTTATCCTCGCGTTCTCTGTTTGGGTGAAATTTTATTTGACTGTCTAGCGGCTCGATCGGGACTTTCCTTAGAAGAAGTAGAGTCTTGGACGGCCTATCCGGGCGGCGCCCCTGCAAATGTTGCCTGTGCCTTAGTTAAATTGGGTACTCCTGCGGGATTTATTGGTGCTGTAGGTGGGGATGAATTGGGCAATTCCCTAGTGCAGGTATTGCAAGAAATAGGGGTTGACACTACAGGAGTGCAGCGCCATCCGACAGCACCGACGCGGCAAGTTTATGTATTGCGAAATGAAGCGGGCGATCGCTCTTTTGCCGGTTTTGGCGAATTGAATACTGCGGAGTTTGCCGACAGTCACCTCCTCGCTGCCCAAATACCGGAGGTGCTGTTCGAGAATGCTGAATTTCTAGTGTTAGGTACTTTAGAATTAGCTTATCCAGACAGTCGAGCGGCGATAGAAAAAGCGATTCAACTAGCAGAAATATACAACCTAAAAATTATAGTTGACATCAATTGGCGACCCGCATTTTGGCAAAATCCAGAGTCAGCAAAACCGCAGATTAAAGAACTCTTAAAAAAAGTGGATTTTCTCAAGTTATCTGAAGAAGAAGCCGAATGGTTATTTGAAACTACCGACGCAGGAGCTATTACCTACCGCCTCGATTCCACAGAAGGTGTTTTGGTAACTGGGGGCGATAAAGGTTGCTCCTATTGTATCTCGGAAAATGAAGGAAAAATCCCCGCTTTCCTTGTAGATGTTGAGGATACAACTGGTGCTGGCGACGGTTTTGTGGCTGGTTTAGTCAGCCAGTTGTGCAAGGAAGGAATTCAGAGTTTAGCCGATCGAGAAATAGCTAAAAAAGTTGTAACTTATGCGAGTGCAGTAGGTGCGATGACAGCGATGAAACCAGGGGCAATTACAGCCCAACCAACCGCCGCTGAAGTAGAAGCTTTCTTGTATTTATACAAAAATTATTCTCTAAATGGTTGCAGGTAGGGAGACGAAAGAATGCTCTTGTCCCCCCCCTTCTTAAGGGGGAGTAGGGGGCAAGAATGCGGGGGGATCGAAACTTCGATAAAAACAAGAGAGACTTTTCCCTACAACAGTGTCAAAATATAAACAGCTAAGTAGATTTGAGCAAATTCTGAGGAAGCGACAGTGACCGAAAAAAATACCGCTAGGGAAACGAAAGAACACTCTTGTCCCCCCCCTTCTTAAGGGGGAGTAGGGGGCAAGAATGCGGGGGGATCGAAACTTCGATAAAAACGAGAGAGACTTTTCCCTACAACAGTGTCAAAATATAAACAGCTAAGTAGATTTGAGCAAATTCTGAGGAAGCGACAGTGACCGAAAAAAATACCGCTAGGGAAACGAAAGAATGCTCTTGTCCCACCCCCTACTCACACCCTACTCCCTTCTTAAGGGGGATGCGAGGGGGATCGAAACTTCGATAAAAACGAGAGAGACTTTTCCCTACAACAGTGTCAAAATATAAACAGCTAAGTAGATTTGAGCAAATTCTGAGGAAGCGACAGTGACCGAAAAAAATACCGCTAGGGAAACGAAAGAACACTCTTGTCCCCCCCTTCTTAAGGGGGGCTAGGGGGGATCGAAACTTCGATAAAAACGAGAGAGACTTTTCCCTACAACAGTGTCAAAATATAAACAGCTAAGTAGATTTGAGCAAATTCTGAGGAAGCGACAGTGACCGAAAAAAATACCGCCCAATGGGATGCCCGCAGGTTTGTCAAAACCCTAGCTTATTTCGGCGTCATTCCATGCATTAGCTGGCTGCAACAACTCTTCGGAAGCAGCCGCAAAAGTAAAAAAGAACAACCCAAATTGGTACTGGTAGCCGGTGCCACCGGCGGTGTTGGTAAGCGAGTAGTGCAGCGGCTGCAACAGCGGGGAATAAAAGTAAGAGCCCTCGTTAGAGATACCAAAAGAGCTCAAGAAATTCTCGGTCAAAATGTCGAATTAGTCGAGGCAGATATCACTCTACCAGAAACACTTACACCGCTAGTAACAAACGGCGTAGAAGCAGTTATCTGCTGCACGGGCACCAAAGTTCAACCCGTAGAAGGAGACACCCCAACCCGCGAAAAATACTATCAAGGCATCAAATTTTATATGCCAGAAGTTGTCGATGTTCCCGAAATAGTCGAATATAAAGGCCTCAATAATTTAGTCAAAGCTGTTCGCAACCAGCTCATAAAATCCGGCGAAAAAACCATTTTCGACTTCACAAAACCCAGCCAAGATTTAAAAGAAACTTGGGGAGCACTCGACGACATCGTGATGGGTGGCGTCAGCGAAAGTTCGATTCGACTGACAGACAATACAGCCTTATTCACGGGCAATGTTTCTACTGCCAATTCCGGCGGCTTTGCTTCGGTTCGCACTCGCAACTTTGACCCGCCCATCGATGTTACAGGATTTAGCGGCATCCAACTGCGCGTTAAAGGCGACGGCCAACGCTACAAGTTTATTATTCGCAGCGAAGCTAAATGGGACGGAATTGGCTATTGCTATTCTTTTGACACCGTTTACAATATCTGGATTACTGTCACCATTCCCTTAGACAAATTAATTCCCGTATTTCGCGCCAAAACAGTAAAATCTGGTGCAAAAATAGACACTAGCGGCATTTATTCATTCCAATTAATGCTGAGCAAATTTGAATATGATGGCGCGCTAAACCCAAAATTTAGACCGGGTATTTTTCAACTACAATTAGAGTCTGTCGCAGCTTGTGACGGCATAGCTTTGCCGCGATTTGTGATGGTGAGTTCAGCCGGAGTTACTCGCCCTGGCCGCCCCGGAATTAATTTGGAAGAGGAACCGCCCGCAGTCAGAATGAATGAGATGTTGGGGGGAATTTTGACTTGGAAATTGAAAGGGGAAGATTGCGTGCGATCGAGTCGCATACCTTATACTATTGTCAGACCTTGCGCTTTGACAGAAGAGCCTGGGGGTAAAGCTTTAATGTTCGACCAAGGAGACAATATTAAAGGTAAAGTCAGTCGGGAAGATATTGCTGAATTGTGCGTGCAAGCTTTGGATCGGCCTCAAGCTTGCAATGTTACTTTTGAGGTGAAAGAGGGAGAAAGTGGCAGTGTTCCTGGAGACTGGCTGGGTTTATTTTCTGGTGTTAAATAACAATTGTTTGTAGGGGTCGAAGTCTAGATCCCCCCTAACCCCCCTTAACAAGGGGGGGACAAGAAATTAACTGGTTCCCAGGCACAGCCTGGGAACCAGTAGAATAACTAATAACCAATAACTAATAACCAATAACTAATAACCAATAACTAATAACTAATAACCAATGCCCATTATGTCTTTGACTTTTTTGCGACGATACTCCACGCCTTATTTGTTTTTGCTTCCGGCTTTATTTGTTCTGAGTTTGACTGTTTTGTGGCCGGCTTTGCAGGCTTTTTATTTGAGTTTTACCAGTTATGAGTATGACTTAACTCAAGCGCCGCAGTGGGTGGGTTTGAAGAATTTTGAGAGGTTGGCGGGCGATCGAGTTTTTTGGCAAACTATGAGCAATACGCTGCTATACCTCACCTGCGTTGTGCCTGTCTTGGTTATTTTGCCTTTGGGAATGGCTATTTTGTGCAACCAAAAACTCAAAGGGATGAACTGGTTTCGAGCAGCATACTACACGCCGGCGGTAATTTCAATGGTGGTGGCTGGTATTGCTTGGAAGTGGCTGTTTGCAGAAAATGGATTGCTGAATCAGTTGGGGGAATTGTTTGGTTTACCTGCTGTTTCTTGGCTGGCTAATCCGAAGTTGGCAATCTTTAGCGTGATGGTTGTTACTATCTGGAAAGGGTTGGGTTATTACATGGTGATTTATTTGGCTGGGCTGCAAGCTATTCCGGCTCAACTTTACGAAGCGGCTGCTATTGACGGTTCTGATGGTTTTGGGAAGCACTGGGATATTACTTTGCCGCTGATGAAGCCTTATTTAGTTTTGGTAGCGGTAATTTCGGCGATTTCTGCTACTAAGGTTTTTGAAGAAGTTTATATTATGACTCAAGGCGGGCCTCGCAATAGTTCTAAGACTGTTGTTTATTATGTTTATGAACGGGCTTTTAAGGATTTGGAAATTGGTTATGCTTGTACGATCGGGCTGGTCTTGTTTTTGCTGATTTTGGGTTTGTCTATTTTGCAAGTTAGCATTCAAGGCTTAGCTCGAAAGGATTAAGATTTATGACAAATATTAAATTGCGACAGCCTCGCAACCGCTAGCGGGGTGGGAATTAGTGAGGAAGTGCGGGGGAGGATATTTGACCCATTTTTTACTAGGAAGTCGATCGGCAAAGGTACGGGAATTGGGCTGTCAATTAGCTGGCATATTGTAGTTGACAAATACGGGGGGATCTGGCGGTGCGTTTCTATTCCGAAGGGACTGAATTTGCAATCTTGGGCTGCCAATTCAACAGCAACTTCGAGAAAGTTCAGCCCAAAAATGCGGAAGTTGCTGTTAAATAGAAAGATAAAAAGCGATCGCCCTTTTTGACAGGCGATCGCTTTTTCATGGGCTGGCTAATTCTATTCTGGGAAATCAGGAATTACCCATTTTGGGGGTTCCCGGCGTTTCTTTCTCACCGCTTCCTCTGCTATTTCTAGCATTTTGTCGAGAGAAGTATTTTCAATAAAACTTGACGTTGCCGCCGCATATTCTCGCTTCGGGCACTTGTCGCCCAAAACGCAACCGTTGACGCAAGCTACAGCACAATCGATAGTGTTCTCCACCATAACTTTTTTCCTTTCAGGGTTCCAACAACTAATAGGTAGGTACTCTGGGTTAATTTGTCAAGAGACTACCCTAGATCTTTATTTTACTTAAAGAGGAGGAAGATGTCGATCGGCTCTGCCAAATTGTTATAAAATTGAACCAACCTATCTAATCAGCCCAGCATGAGCAATTTTCTGCGCCGCTTCAAACTTTTACCTTGGCGGGAAATGCTGCAAATTTCCGCCCTCGTCAACTCCATCGTGGTTGGATTGGAGTTATTTCTAGGGTGGGGTTTCATCCAGTCGCAACTATTCCGCAACGTCTTGAAGCTTCTCTTCGGTTCCTCGCTGGGGATGTTGATACCTTTCGCTATAGCAGTGGGAATGGGGGCTTTAGCAGTTTACTTTTTAGAGTATTGGCAGCAGCAGTTTTTGCTCAACCGAATTAGTTTGTGGGTTTTAGTTTTCTGCATACTCCTAGGTTTGCTGTTAAAGTCATTCCTGCCCATACCTCCTTTTTTAGCAAGTTTATCGGAAACTGCACTCATCGGTGTTGCGGTGGGTGTTTTTTGGAAAGGTCGGCCTTATTGGCGGTAGTTATTTGTTATTTGTTATTTGAAAAACTACTAACAACTAATTTTCTCAATTCCTAGCAGAGAGGGACTAGAAGAATAAAGGGGTAAATTCTGCTAATTTGATCTAAAATGTTTGGCATTGTGTACAGAATTTGTCCCTACTGAATAATGACCATCAAAACACGTCAACAAACTAACCTGTTGCTGCTATTATTTCCCGCCACCGCATGGCTGATAATTTTCTTCATTTTCCCAGTGTTAATTGTACTTTTGTACAGTTTCTTAGAACGCGGTACTTATGGTGGTATCACTTGGATATTTACACTCAGTAACTACGAGCGTTTGTTCAGCGGACTTTTCTTAGGGGTAATTTGGCGATCGCTCTGGCTGGCTTTCCTGACAACTGCTGCTTGCTTGTTAGTCGGTTATCCCCTAGCATTTTTCATCGCCACCCGTTCTCCCCGCTGGCGAAATGCCTTGTTATTGTTAGTAATTATTCCATTTTGGACTAATTTTTTAGTGAGAACCTACGCCTGGATTATCCTGCTGCGTAGCGAAGGAGTCATTAACACAGCCTTGCAAAGCCTGCAAATTATTAATGAACCATTAAACTTGCTGTTTACACCTTTCGCTGTGGCGATCGGTCTAATTTACGGTTATTTACCTTTCATGGTTCTGCCCTTATATTCTAGCATAGAACGCTTCAATTTTTCATTAGTAGAAGCCGCTCAAGATTTAGGGGCAAACGACATCCGCACTTTCTGGCGCGTATTTTTACCTTTGACAACTCGCGGCATTGTTGCAGGCTCAATACTGGTTTTTGTGCCAGCAGTTGGTGCTTTCATTACACCGGATATCTTGGGCGGTTCTAAAACAATTATGGTAGGGAATGTGATTCAAAATCAGTTTCTCAAAGCCCGCGATTGGCCTTTTGGTTCGGCGCTTTCTATGCTGTTGACGGTAATAGTATTAATCCCAGTTTTAATTTATTTTCGCGTGTCTGATGAAACCGAATCAAGGTAATAAGTGTAAGGTGCGCCCATAAGCACCATACATTTAGGGTAAGATGCACAAATATAGCGTTTCTCTGTCTGGTGAGGTACATAAATGATCCCCCTAAATCCCCCTTATTAAGGGGACTTTTCCGGTTCCCCCCTTATTAAGGGGGGTTAGGGGGGATCGGGCGACTAGGGCGTGTTTTCAAAGTCTATATTTACCTGTCTGTTGCGAAGAAGAACCCCCCCCGGCCCCCCTTAATAAGGGGGGAGAATGAGCGTCAAAGTCAACCCCTACTCACACCCTACTCCCTTTTTAAGGGGGGTTAGGGGGCTCAGGTGGCTAGGGGGGATCGTTTTTGTACTACCTATAATTGAGAAACGCTATCACTAATAACTAATAACTAATAACGAATAACCAATGACTAAACTAGATTTACTCGTTCGTGCGATCGGCAAAAGGTGGCTTTGGATACAAGCTGCACTAGCATTTGCCTTCCTCTACCTGCCAATTCTGATCTTAATTATTTACTCTTTCAACGCCTCTAGATTTAACGCCGTTTGGCGCGGTTTTACCCTCGATTGGTATCGCAGCTTATTCAGCGATGCCGGCACACTCGGAGTCGGAACAACAGCCTTAATGGCTAGCAGTAGCAGTGCTGGAATCTGGACAGCCCTCAACAACAGTTTGCTAATTGCAGCTATTTCTACCCTGCTAGCAACAATTTTCGGTACAACGATCGCCCTAGCCCTAGAACGCTTTCATTTTCCCGGACGCAAAGCAGTAGAAGCTTTACTATTTTTGCCGATTATTATGCCAGAAATTACGATCGGCATTTCGCTGCTAGTTTTTTTTACCCTAGTATTTCGGATAGTTGAAAATCTCACTGGTATTCGCCTTAATCTCGGCTTACCAACAGTAATTATTGGTCACGTTGCCTTTAATATTTCCTTTGTTACTATTACTGTCAGGGCGCGTTTGGCAGAACTCGATCCGACACTAGAACAAGCATCTTTTGACTTGGGCGCTAACGAATGGCGGACTTTTTGGCGGATCACCTTCCCTCTAATTTTGCCTGGTATTTTCAGCGCCGCACTGCTAGCTTTTACTCTGTCTCTTGACGATTTTGTCGTGACATTCTTTACCACGGGCGTCGGTTCAATGACTTTGCCACTATTTGTTTATGGCATGATCAAATTTGCTGTGACACCAGCGATTAATGCCATCTCAACTTTGATGTTGTTGGCTTCTTTGTTGCTGGTTGTATCGTCGCTGAGAGTTCAAAAAACTTGAATAAGAAGGAACGGAGAAAATAGCAGGGTAAAATAATTGCATTATGTGTCATAATTGTCACGTACAACTAATAAAACTTATGAAACGACTGTTGACTTTCCTACTTTTGTTCATGCTCAGTGCAATGCTGCCTTTCGGCTGTAGCCGCACAGGTGGCAACCAGCAGCAAGTGCTCAGCATTTACAACTATTCAAGTTATATCGCCCCGGAAGCTATAGCTCAATTTGAGAAAGAGAATAATGTCAAAATTCAATATGATACTTTCGAGAATAGCGATGCACTCTACGCCAAACTCAAACAGGGAAATCCTGGTTATGATGTGATATTTCCCGCCGATTACATGGTGAGAATTATGGTATCGGAGAACATACTTGAACCGCTAAATTTGCCGAACATTCCTAACCAAAAAAACCTCGATTCAAACTTTACCAGCCAAACATTCGATCCAGGTAATAAATATTCCTTGCCCTATCAGTGGGGAACAATGGGAATTGGTTACAATTTCAAAGCAACCAAGGGGGAAATTAATAGTTGGGCGGCGATGTTTGACCCGAAATATACTGGAAAAATAGCATGGCAAGATGATGCCAGATACACTTTTGCAGCCGTATTGATGTATTTAGGTTTTGATCCAAATACAACTAATCCTGAAGAGATTAACAAAGCGCGAGACTTGTTGATTAAAAGTAATAATATCATTGCAGCTTTTGTCCCGGACACGGGTCAAGCTCTGCTCGATCAAGGAGAAGTTAATGTGACAATGGAATGGAGTGGCGATCTTTTCCAAGTTATGAAAGAGAATCCCAATCTCCGCTATGCTATTCCGAAAGAAGGAACTATTGTCTTTTCTGACAACATGGCAATTCCCAAAGGTGCACCTCATAAAGAGTTGGCTGAGAAATTTATTAACTTTGTTTTGCAGCCAGACGTTGGGGCGAAAATTTCCAATTTTACCCACTATGGTTCGCCGAACAAAGCGGCGATAGTTCAAGGTTTAATTGACCCGAAAGATTTGACCAATCCTCAAATTTATCCGCCGGCTGAGGTGTTTGGCAAAATGAAATTCTTGCAGGATGTTGGGAAAGCAACTGCATTGTACGATCGAGCTTGGACGGAAGTTAAAGCAGGCGCTGGGAAATAGATAGAAAACACATAATTTGTAGGGTGCTTCAGCAGAGGGTTATTTGAGCCATAAACGATCGGCTAATCGCGCTCCGCACCCTACAATTATAGCTCACTCATAACTGTCAACACAATGCACGCAGTAGAAGTCTTAAACGTTTCCAAATTATTTAAAAGTGCCCGCAGTCAAGATTTTTTGGCTGTAGACAATATCAATCTGCAAATTTACGATCGAGAATTTTTTTCTTTGCTTGGCCCTTCAGGCTGTGGGAAAACTACAACTTTGCGAATGATTGCGGGCTTTGAAATGCCCACAGTGGGGGAAATTTATATTCACAATCAACCGATGCAAAATCGGATGCCATTTCACCGCCCAGTGAATACAGTTTTTCAAAATTATGCTTTGTTTCCGCACATGACAGTAGCACAAAATGTTGCTTTTGGGTTGGAAATGGAGAATTTGCCCGCACAACAAATTCGCGATCGCGTTTCTCAAACTTTAAAGTTAGTCCAGTTAACGGATGTAGAAAAACGCTATCCGCGCCAACTCTCAGGAGGACAGCAGCAGCGGGTAGCCCTGGCCAGAGCATTAGTGAAGCAGCCGTCTGTTTTGCTTTTGGATGAACCCCTAGGAGCCCTTGATTTAAAATTGCGAAAGGAGATGCAATTAGAATTAAAAAAAATGCAGCGACAATTGGGAATTACGTTTATTTATGTAACTCACGATCAAGAAGAAGCATTAACAATGTCGGACAGAATTGCAGTGATGGAGGGAGGAAAATTGCAACAAGTGGGAACGCCGATCGATATTTATGAATATCCGAAAACGCGGTTTGTTGCTGATTTTATCGGTGATAGCAATTTCTTAAGCGGGCGAGTAGTGGAAAAGCAAAATGGTAAAGTAGTAGTGTTAGTTGATCGACAGTTGTCTGTGTTAGTGGCGACGGCGGAGGATATGCCGGCGGGGAAAGTTGTCACCTTGGTGTTGCGGCCAGAAAAAGTGGCTATTTATCCGGCTAATTATGAGGCTGAGTATAGTTGGCCGGGAACTGTTGAAGAGGCAATTTATATTGGTACTGACACGCGGTATATTGTGCGATTGACTGCTAAAAGTTCGATCGCAATTCGCCGACAAAATTTGCACAGAGATGACTTGCAGCGGCACAGAGTCGGCGACAGCGTTCTTGTCGCTGTGCCGCCGGAAAGTATCTGTATTTTATAGCCGTGATTTCTGGTAAATACCCGACTTCTAAATCAAATTTATTCAATGGCAATTCCGAAATTGAGTGATCTCAATTCCGGTAGCATCGGAATTAATATTAGCCGAAATTAGGAGACGGCAGTGCCGTGTCCCTACAATATTATTTTGGGGTAGGGACACGGCATTGCCGTCTCCTCTATTATTCCGGTGCAACCGGATTTGATATGAGGTACATAGTTCTTGTAGGGACACGGCAGTGCCGTGTCCCTAGGGCGATATTGATAGTACCTATAAACCTGCAATTTTCTGATAACTGGGAACGAGCAAAACCAGTAATTTTAAGGTGAGGGAATTTCCGCCGAGGGAGAAGGAGTTTCCGCAGTCGGCGATGGCGACGACTGCGGAGTTTCCGCAGTCGGCGATGGGCTCTGCTGTGGAGTTGGGGCGAGACTTTCAGGCGGTGGCGGAAGTGGCTCCGGTACTGGCTCTGGGGTTGGGCGGTTGCGTACCCACAAACCTAAAGCCAGGCCAGCTAACATCAGCCCCAACAGCCCTAACACCGATAGTAAAAGCTTTAACCGCTGCTGTTTTTGAGCTGGTTCCTGGGGAGTGTTGGTTTCCGGGTAGAGCAACTGTTTGGAAGATTCTGACATTTGAGACTCTGGAATGCTGGCTGACATGGGCCCTGACATGGGCAGTGATATCGACGCGGTAGTCGGTGCTGACACAGGTGCTGATACTGATTTTGGGTCAAATAGTACCAATCTCTCTGGTGACATTCGACAGTGAGTCGCAACTACAGAGGTGTTGTCGTAACCGTTTTTCTCGTTGGCTAGCTGAATCAAAGACTGAACTGCCGCCTCTAAAGACATCTCGCCTTTGAGTACCGCAGGGCCGTAACTTGCCCAAGATTGCTCAACCCAGTTGTTGTCGCTCAAACCGTCTGAACACAGGAGCAATAAGCCTTCGTCTTCGATCATAAATCGCTGAATCGTCGGGTGTAGGAAATCGCCGTCTCGTGTGCCCAAAGCTTGAGTCAGAGCTCCTGCATCGTTTCGGCTTTGGGCTTCCCAGTACAAACTGTGTCCGAGTCGCACTTCTCTGGATGCTACGTCATCATCGACTGTCAGCCGCTGGCAAGAATTTTCGGAGATCCAATAAGCGCGGCTGTCTCCGACATTGACTAAATAAAGTTCGTGGCTGTTATTCAGGAGCAAATCCTCGGACATAATTTTTACCTTTTGAGGTAACTGGAGAGCCATCACTAAAGTTGTTCCCATCCGCTCTCGTAACTCTTTTCCCTGCTGGTTATTCTGAGCGGAAATCACATTATTCACAACTCTCACAATCTCTTCGAGTTGCTTAATTACCATTGTCGGTGTCATCAATTCATCTTGTTCAGCGATTTCTGCGAGGAAATTTTGAATCAAAGCTTTCAGAGACTGGACGGCTAGTTGACTTGCAATTTCTCCCCCTTCGTGGCCTCCAACCCCGTCACAAACTATGGTTAAATAAGGAATTAGTTTGTCGTTACCCGCTGTTTTGCTAGATTTCAAATCGGATGGAGTCGGATAGCAACTGTCTTCATTATGGGAGCGTTGAGGGCCGGTATCCGTCAGGCCAAATACATCTAAATCCAAAGGTAATTGAGCTGCTTGTTCTAACAGTAACTCGTTGAGTTCGAGGGCGATCGCCTCCAAATTCATGCTGCTGCGGCGCATAAACAGACAAATCTCTCCGAGTCTCGACTGTACCTGGGGCCGAGCCGATTCCACCAAACCCGACCACACATCTCCCAAATCCCGTAGCGTCGGCTGATAATTGCCCTTGTGTAGTTGCAGCAGCCGCACCCGCGAACCTTCTACTCGCAAATTTTCTGGGACTAGCAAACTCGAAGCTACTCCCTGTTCCGACAGTGGTGTCCACAATTGGATCATTTGCCACAACCAGTAAACTTGGCGCACGGCGGTTGTGTGAGACCAAGCTTCTAAAATAGAAGGATACAAGCGACCGTAAGTGTCGATCGGCACATTTTCTAACAATAGGGCGATCGCTGTTTCCGCTGCTTCCCCCAGTGGACAAAAACCGTATACTTCAGGCGTATGCAGCCGTTGGGGGTATAAGTGAAGGTAAGGCGCGATCGCATCCGGCAGTTCTTCTGGGACGATCGGAAGCAAATCTGGACGGCTCTCTAGCCAGATTTGGGGCGCAATCACAAAGTAGCGATCGGCGATGACTGTACCCGCCGGTATCTCCTCAACAGAAGGCTCTACCACCCACAAATATCGATAAATCAACTCGGTTTCGCAAGCTGCACAGTGCTGGCTGCCAAAGGTATTGCGGGGTTCGGGACAGCTAGGATTCTGGCAATAAATGGGTTGGGAGAAACTGTTGATCATAGGGATTTTTTGTGTAAAAACATTCTGAAGATCTATAACTCGCTAGCCCAAATTCATGAGGGCGAGAATAAACTGATTTTAGCCCCTATCACTTTCTTAACTCCTAGAAATTGTCGTTGTCGCCAATGTCGATCGGCTCAAACTGTAATCTAAGTTACTAAAACTCTGGTGTTGAGGGCGATCCGCTTCGAGGGCGCAGCGTAGGAACCCTGAGTCCGATCGCGGCGACCTCAAGCTGACACCGATCGCGTGAAAAATCGCGATCGGGCAGACTTGTCACAAACCTTTACCAAAAGTTTGGGTCTAAAGCCCCGTCCTTCTAGGACGGCTTTAATTTCTATAAAGTGTAAATAATTCTTAAATATATGCACTTTGCGAATACAATGCTCTGCAAAAACGATAGAATAATAGCATGATTGTACTAGAGTTCAAGTTAAAAGGTAAAGCGCAGCAGTATCGGGTCATAGACGAAATGATCCGCACAGCGCAATTTGTCCGAAACAAAACTCTTAGGCACTGGATTGATCATCAAGGAGTTAAGCTAGTCGATCTATACAAACAATGCGCCATCATGGCCAAAGAGTTTGAATGGGCGGGTAAGCTTAACTCAACTGCACGTCAAGCTTCGGCTGAACGTGCCATTTTTGCTATTCAACGTTTTTTCTCGAATTGCCAAGCTAAAAAACCAGGGAAAAAAGGATACCCACAGTTTAAGAAACACACCCGTTCAGTAGAGTACAAACAGTCAGGTTGGGCGCTTTCTAACGACAAAAGATGCTTGACGTTTAAAGACGGCTTCGCTGCTGGAAAATTCAAGTTACTCGGTAGTCGAGACTTGCACTTCTATGCGCCTGATGAAATCAAACGAATCAGAGTAATCCGTCGTGCCGATGGCTACTACGCCCAATTTTGTATCAACGTGGAACGGACAGAGGAAACAATTCCTACTGGCAAAGCCGTAGGGTTGGACGTGGGTTTAAACCATTTCTATACCGATAGTACCGGGGTAACAGTTCCAAATCCTCGACATCTCCGTAAAAGTGAAAAAGCTTTAAAGCGGTCGCAGAAAAGGGTTTCCAGAAAAAAGAAAGGTTCTGGCAATCGTAAAAAAGCTATCAATAAGTTAGGAAGAAAACACCTGAAAGTCAGTAGGCAACGCAAAGACTTCGCCATAAAGACGGCGTTGTGCGCGGTAAAATCTAGCGATTTTGTAGCCTACGAAAACCGCCCGGTGCGGAATATGGTGAAAAACCATAAACTTGCAAAATCAATTAGCGATGCAGCTTGGTCACAGTTTGCTCAATGGTTAGAATATTTTGGAAAAGTGTACGGTAAAACAGTAGTTGCTGTTGCTCCTCAATATACTTCTCAAGATTGCTCAACCTGTGGCAATAGTGTTAAGAAAACGCTATCAACTAGAACTCATGTTTGCAGTTGTGGCACGGTATTAGATCGCGATCACAATGCAGCTCTGAATATTCTGGCAAAAGGATTAAAACAAACAGGAATCAATCTAAATACGGTGGGGCACACCGAAATTAACGCTTGGGGACAGAACGACCTCTACTCGTTGGTGGTAGCATCAGCGGGCAAGCCGACTGATTGAACCAAGAATCCTCGTGCCTTCAGGCCGAGGAGTGTCAAGTTAATTTACAAATATTCCTGTGGTTGGTATTTTCGACCTTTTTTGTGCTAGCTACCAGGCGTTTGATACCAAAAGGCAAGGCCAGGGCGATCGAAGATGCCAAAGAAGCCAAAACATTAACAGAAATTCCCCCCGGAGAAGCGGGACGAGTGATTTATGAGGGCAATTCTTGGCGAGCGCGTTGTGAAGATTGCGACGCAGCTATCCCCGCCAACCAAAACGTCATTGTAGTCGGACGGAAAGGCACTACTTTGATAGTAGTGCCAGATTTGTTGCATTCATGAAAAAAATGCGAAATTGGTAATTGGGCATTGGTAGTTGGGAATTGGGCATTGGGAATTGGGCCGAAGAGCATTGGGAATTGGGAATTGGGAATTGGGAATTGGGAATTGGGAATTGGGCCGAAGAGCATTGGGCCGAAGAGCATTGGGCCGAAGAGCATTGGGCATTGGAACTAACCAACAGTTAACAGTTAACAGTTAACAGCTAACAGCTAACAGTTAACAATCAACAATTATTAGGATACGACCGTGGAACAGTTTTTTTTGTTAGTATTTTTAGCATTAGGCGGCTCTGCCCTCGCAGGTTCCGTCAAGATTATCAATCAGGGAAATCAAGCGTTGGTAGAAACTTTAGGTAAATACAGCGGCAAGAAACTCGAACCGGGCTTAAATTTTGTAATGCCATTTCTCGATCGAGTCGTTTACGAGCAAACAATTCGGGAAAAAGTCTTAGACATTCCCCCCCAAGCTTGTATCACCCGCGATAACGTTTCCTTCACCGTTGATGCTGTCGTTTATTGGCGGATTGTGGACTTGGAAAAAGCCTGTTATAAGGTAGAAAATCTTCAGTCAGCAATGGTTAATATGGTGCTCACCCAAATTCGCGCCGAAATGGGTCAACTCGACCTCGAACAAACCTTTACTGCTCGTTCTCAAATTAATGAAATCTTGCTCAGAGATTTAGACATTGTTACCGATCCTTGGGGAGTGAAAGTGACGCGGGTTGAATTGCGCGATATTATCCCTTCTAAAACTGTACAGGAATCGATGGAATTGCAGATGGCAGCCGATCGCCGTAAACGGGCGGCAATTCTGACATCCGAAGGCGAACGGGAGTCAGCGGTTAACAGCGCCAAAGGTAAAGCCGAAGCCCAAGTTTTGGATGCAGAAGCGCGCCAAAAAGCGACTATTTTGGAAGCAGAAGCTCAACAAAAGGCGATCGTCCTGAAAGCTCAAGCAGAACGCCAAAGTCAGGTTTTGAGAGCTCAAGCTACTTCTGAGGCCTTGCAAATTATCGGTAAAACTCTGCAAACTGACCCCAATGCCCGGGAAGCTTTACAATTTTTGTTAGCTCAAAACTATTTGGATATGGGCTTGAAAATTGGCACCAGCGGCAGCAGCAAGGTGATGTTTATGGACCCGCGCAGCATTCCCGCTACCCTTGAAGGAATGCGATCGATTGTTGGGGAAGGTAATAATAATGAGGTGAAAAAGTTGTCTTAAAGATATTGTTGCGGGCCATAGATATCTATTTACATGGTGTTTGTAGGGGCGGGTTCCACCAACAATAATTGCCAATAATTAACGATCTCTCAAACCCGCCCCCACCCCACGGTAAATGCCCGCGTAAATTTTTGGCATTTAATAAAAATAAAGGTTGATTTATATTATCTGTGATGGGGGCGGGTTTATTTAGATTGTTTGTATGCGTTAAATATGGTTTGTAAAACCCGCCCCTAGGAGAATTAGGGTCAATCTATTTCCTTCTTCCTTCCCTAAGATTCGTGAGCGAGAGTGCACCGATCGCACAATCCAAAAAACTCCAAAGTGTGATAGTAAATCTTAAAAGAATGAGATTGTTGCAATTGGCTTTCTAAGTGGTGAACCGGGCATTCGTCAATGGTAATTGACGCGCCACATTCCAGACAAGTTAAATGATGTTGGTCTTGGTGGGCGGCACCGTAAAGAGACTCACCGCTAGGGAGGGTTCTAACGTGAACCAACCCTTCTCGTTTTAAACCGTCGAGGGAACGGTAAACAGTTGCTAAGCCCATGCTGTGGTCGCTGTTACGCAGTTCTAAGTAGATATCTTGCGCTGAGAGCGATCGATTAAAGTGCTTGAGTAAGTGTAAAATACGCTCCTGACTGCGGGTGCGGTTAGTTCTCATAATTTTATTGTGTAATCTGCTGGAATCAAATCTTTCCCTGTTTCTAGGCTAGCTCACTTGGGGTCAGGAAAGGGCGATCGGTGTCCAGCCTAGTTGTAGAATAAGATGGCCATAACTTTCGCATCACCTACCGCAACATTGCTGTGACTCAAAAATATCTTGCCCAAATCTATGTTACCCTCCGCCCTTCGGTTTTAGACCCGGCCGGCACTGCCGTACAGTCTGGTTTGCAACACATGGGATACGACAATGTTGAGCGTGTGCGAATCGGGAAGTACGTTGAATTGACGCTGACTGCTGCTGGTGAGTCGGAGGCCCGCGAACAACTCGATCGCATTTGCGACCAACTTTTGGCCAATCCAGTGATTGAGAATTATCGCTTTGATTTGACTGAAATTCCTGTTGCTGTCGAGACAGTGGCGGCATAAATTCGATCGCCCCTAGGGTGTGTTTTTTGCCCCGGAGATCCCCCCTAGCCCCCCTTAAGAAGGGGAGTAGGGGGTGGGACAAGAGTGTTCAGAGTCTCTGTTAAAGACACAAGAACTCCGAACACTCAAAGTCCCCCTTCTTAAGGGGGATTTAGGGGGATCTAGACTCAGATAAAAGCGAGAAAAACATAAGATTTCAGTCTTAAGTTGACACCTCTCCTTCTTCTATCCATCCGTTACATCCGTTACAAAATCCGTTGCCGAACTTTCTTTGTGCTTATGAAATTTGGAGTTATTGTTTTTCCGGGTTCAAATTGCGATCGCGATGTGGTATGGGTAACTCAAGGGTTACTCCACCAACCGACGCGGATGATTTGGCACGAAGATACCGACATTTCGGATATCGATATTATGGTAGTTCCCGGCGGTTTCAGTTACGGAGATTATTTGCGGTGCGGCGCGATCGCCCGTTTTTCTCCGGCGATGCGGGCTACTGCGGAACACGCGAACAAAGGCAAACTTGTACTGGGTATTTGCAACGGTTTTCAGGTGCTGACTGAAGCTGGTTTACTCCCCGGTGCTCTGGTGCGGAATGCGGGATTGAATTTTATTTGCGATCGCACTTCGTTGAAAGTCGAACGCAGTAATACTCCTTGGACTTCGGCTTATAGTTCGGGAGAAATCATCGATTTGCCGATCGCCCACGGCGAAGGCAACTATTATGCCGATGCCGATACTGTAGCAGAACTAGAAGAACACGATCAAGTGTTGTTTCGCTACTGCACGGATGCGGGCGAAATTAGCGATGCTGGGAATCCCAACGGTTCGTTAAATAATATTGCGGGTATTTGCAATCGGGCGGGAAATGTGTTAGGAATGATGCCGCATCCTGAACGGGCATCCGATACCATGTTGGGCGAAACTGATGGGATGAAATTGTTTCAAGGGTTGCTGATGTCAACTGTTGCTGCAATTTTATAGTTGATATTTGCGATGTTGTAGGGGCGGGTTTTACGAATAATAATCGCCTGAAACTAACAATCTCATAAACCCGCCCCGGCCCCAATACTAACGAACCCAAATTTGGTATTATTTCCTGTAGGGGCGGGTTTTACCAAAAATAATCGCGCTCAAACCAAAAATCTCATAAACCCGCCCCGGCCGCTCTTTTAGCTATGATAATTCACGCAATATGGTTTCGATCGCCAAATCGGACAAACCAAGCACCAAAGCGATTTGGCATGGTTCGATACCTTGACTGTGCAATTTACAAACAACATCAGCAACATCAATTTCGAGCCGTTCGATCTGAGTTTTGAATCTGGAGTCAGTGAGGTGATTATTGTCAGAGTCGCTAGGCGGTGAAAGACAGGGGTTGAGGTTGAGGGTGTGGACGTATTCGACGTATTGAATATAATCTCTGCCGAAGTTTGAGGTATTGCTGATATTTCTGCGATCGCAAGCAGCTTTGAGATTAGATTTTTGCATCTCTTCATCCATCACCACGGAGAGAGTTTTAAGCAACTTGTAGCCGACTTCTCGGACATATTTTGTAGTGTAGCGGGTGTCGCGGGCGATCGTTTCGTAGGTTTTGCCATCATACATTCCCTGAAACAGTAACCGTTGCAGCGTGTTGAGATGCTTCCCAGTTTTCTCGAAGATGAGGCCATCAACTAATTTTAGCAGTTCGTTTTCGTCAGGGACGGCTTGCAACGGGCGATCGTCGTTGGGCTGCATGGGTTGAGTAAGGGCAAAATAAAATTGTGTGAAACTCCGGGCTTTTTCAGTCTTTTTCGGGCTTTTTTGGTCAAGACAGATGTGAGACAGGTCAAGTAAAGTTCTTGAATCAGTTTATTTTCACCAGCATGAGGTGAGTAACACAATGCCTGACAATTTAGCTCTGTTGGACAAAAACGATAACTTTTCCAATGGTAACACAGGAAACGACTTGATATTCGATCCGGCTGGTGGGGATGAGTCGCGATCGAGTTCCCAAGTCGGCGGTGGCTCACTTTCAAGGGATGGTAGTGCATATATTTTAACCGAGGGAAGCGACACATTTACGATTCCCCTTGGCTTGCTCGATACTCTCATCGGCGGTTTGCGGGGTTTAGGCGGTGCGGATTCGATTACGGGTTCGGAATCTGGGGATATCGTCTATGGCGACGAAGGAAATGACCGAATTGAGGGTCGAGGTGGTGCTGATTTGCTCTACGGCGGCTTGGGAAACGATTTTCTGAGCGGCGGTGCGGGCCAAAATGGTCTCCTTGGCGGTGCGGGTGCTGACACCTTGCAGGGTGGTGAAAGTGCCGATGGTGTCAACGGAAACGCAGGTAATGACGTAATTTTCGGTGGAGGCGGAGACGACTTTTTGCGGGGTGGTCGCGGTAACGATATTATCAATGGGGAAGATGGCAATGACTTTCTGATTGGCGATTTTGGCAATGACACCCTGACTGGTGGTGCGGGTCAAGATCTATTTTTTCTGCGCTCTGAGGCGGCTTTAGGCTCTCCTACGTTTGACTTAATCACCGACTTTCAAAGAACAATTGATTTCATCGGACTTAGCACAAATCTTAAGGAATCCGATATTGTTTTGGAATCGAAAGTGCAGCCGTCTGGTGGTTCTGCTGTGGATATTAAAGTAGCTGCAACAGGGGCTTTGTTAGGTACTGTTTTGGGAGTTACACCGGACGATTTAAAAGGCCGATTCAGACCTTATGATGTGGAACCAGATCGTCCTGAAGATAAAGTCACAATTGATTTACCGGAAGTTAAAAAGCTATCTGATAACAAATTTCAGATGGAATTTCCGGCGAGTGATGGTAGCAAATATACAGTAGTTTTTCAAGATGATGCTGACGGACGTTTCGTAGAATCAGTTATATTTGTACCCAATCGTACAACTGGTGTTCGTGGTAGTACAACGCGCATGAGTCGAGATGGTACAAGGGCGGATGTCACTCTTGAAGGATCTAATGAAACTGTACGAGTTGAGAATCAACCGAGTAAAGAACCTGGAAAGCCGGATCAAGGTGTTATATCGCGGATCAAAGATGGTCAGATTGTTGACACTGTAACTTTTCCTGTGCCAACCGAGCCGACCGTACCTACTAATCCTGAGCCACCAAAACCAACGACTCCGACCGTTGGTCAACCAGATTTTGCGAAAGCTTGTCAGTCGGTTAAAGACTTCTGTGAAGGAACTGCAAAACTGGCTAAAGTGGTTGATTTTGCTGCTGCTGCGTCAGCCGTTGGTGCTTTAGTATTGCCTCCTTTTAGGGTTGTTAACAAAGCAATGGAGGCCGCGTCTACAGGATTTAAAGTCCTTGACTACAGTTGCAAACTTCTTACAGGTAGCGATAAAGACCTTGGTGATGCGGTAATTGACGAATTGACTGGAATAGGAGTTGGGAAAATTATCCAATCAGCAGGAATTGCAGGAGAAGTTATAGGAGGTAGTTTAGATTTAGCTTCATCTACTAAGGATCTCATTGATTTATTTTTTGGGGAAGAGAAGCCGACAGAACCTTCTAAAACTAACTTTTTGCCTCAGATCCGAAAGTTTCTTACTAAAAAGTATAATTTTCCATTTGACTTCTGCGACAAACCTGCGACTACTCCTGTAACGCCTCCACCAACACCATCCACTCCCTTCAAGAAAATAGAGATAACACCGTCTGCTATCCCTTATCTGGGGACTGCTAACCTGAATGTCAAATACGTGAATCCAAGCAACAACAGCACAAATATAGAGATTTCGGGTACTGGTCGAAAAGGTATTGGAAATCCCACATTTCTAATTCCAGAAGATAAAAAAGGTCAAGGAGAGTTTAATTTCACTTTGACGAATGGCGGCACACAGCTAGGAGGACCGGGTAGTGCAAACCTGAAGAATTTCTTAGACGTTACGATTGGGACTGGAGGGGGAGGACAACTATTTGATACTGTTAATTATCGTCAACAATCATTCGATCTTCTGGCAGCGCCAAATGGTATAAATAACATTTTACCTAATGTCTATACGGTTAGTTCGGTAGAGGGTTTGACACGGCGGTGATAATGGCTATAATCGGGCGGGCACGGGGGCACCGCCCCTACAGGAATCATTTGTAATTTCAGTGTGATGTAGAGTTGGTTTAAGGGCGATTAATTCAATATTTAATAAAATGTGGTAGGGGCGGGTTCGCCGACCAATTATGTCACCCACCGATAATCTTAATAAACCCGCCCCCACCCAACGAATAACCCCGAATAACTATCACTGAATAACCATTAAATTTAATTAATTTTTAATCTTTTCGTGGGGTTGGGGCGGGTTTTTAGGATTGTCGATGGGTGTCAAATATCTGGGCGAACCCGCCCCTACAGTCATTGGGAATTTTCAGTTATTGTGATGTAGAGTTGGTTTAAGGGCGATCGCTATTAGGACTTACACTCATGGCCCCAGAAACCGGGTTTTTTAGAGAATATGTGGGTCACGAAGTATTTTCGTAAAAAAACCCGGTTTCTTTGGTTGGGTGCGTAAGTCCTGGCTATCTAATAAAATTTGTAGGGGCTGGTTCAGCGATCGCTCCTGTCACCCACCGACAATCTTAATCAACCCGCCCCACTCAACCAGCGATCGCCTGCTCAAAGCTGTGCTTCTGAGATTGTGAACGGTTCGACGGAGTTTACCCTGAGTGCTTCCGAAGGGCTCACCTACCACGGGTGGAATCCTCATAGGAGCGCGTCTTTCATCCCACACTAACCTTCGATCGGTATAGTGTGGGGATTCCCGTCTGTCAAGCTAATTCCTAAATTTACCAAAAACATGGGTCTAAAGCCCCGTCCTTCTAGGACGGCTTTAATTTCTGCCAAGTGTAAACAATTCTTAAATATATGCACTTTGTGAATACAATGCTCTGCAAAAACGAGAGAATAATAGCATGATTGTACTAGAGTTTAAATTAAAGGGCAAAGCGCAGCAATATCGGGTCATAGACGAAATGATCCGCACAGCGCAATTTGTCCGAAACAAAACTCTTAGACACTGGATTGATAATCAAGGGGTTAAGCTAGTCGATCTATACAAACAATGCGCCATCATGGCGAAAGAGTTTGAATGGGCAGGAAAACTTAACTCAATGGCACGTCAAGCTTCGGCCCAACGCGCCATTTTTGCTATTCAACGTTTTTTCTCAAATTGTAAAACTAAGAAGCCAGGAAAAAAGGGCTACCCGCAGTTTAAGAAACACACCCGTTCTGTAGAATATAAGACTTCAGGTTGGAAGCTTTCTGCCGACAAAAGATGTTTAACTTTCACGGATGATTTTGCCGCTGGAACATTTAGGCTACTTGGTAGTCGGGATTTGCACTTCTATGCACCCAAGGAAATCAAGCGAATCAGAGTAATTCGTCGTGCCGACGGTTACTACGCTCAGTTCTGTATTAACGTGGAACGGACAGAGGAATCTATTCCTACAGGTAAAGCTATTGGAATAGATGTAGGTTTAAACCATTTCTATACCGATAGTAGCGGAGAAACAGTTCCGAATCCTCGGCATTTGCGTAAAAGTGAAAGAGCTTTAAAGCGATTACAGAAACGAGTTTCTCGGAAAAAGAAAGGTTCTAGTAATCGCAAAAAAGCAATCAATAAGTTAGGTAGAAAACACCTGAAAGTCAGTAGGCAACGCAAAGACTTCGCCATCAACACGGCGTTGTGCGTAGTGAAATCTAGCGATTTCGTAGCTTACGAAAATCTTCAGGTGCGGAATATGATTAAGAATCACAAGCTTGCTAAATCAATTAGCGATGCAGCTTGGTCACAGTTGGCTCAGTGGTTGCAATATTTTGGAAAAGTGTACGGTAAAACAGTAATTGCTGTTGCTCCTCAGTATACTTCTCAAGATTGCTCAACCTGTGGCAATAGTGTTAAGAAAACGCTATCAACTAGAACTCATGTTTGCAGTTGTGGCACGGTATTAGATCGTGACCATAACGCAGCTCTGAATATTTTGGCGAAAGGATTGAAAGCCCGTGCAGGAATCAATTTAAATACGGTGGGGCACACCGAAATTAACGCTTGGGGACAGACCGACCTCTACTCGTTGGTGGTAGCATCAACGAGCAAATCGACTGACTGAACCAAGAATCCTCGTGCCTTCAGGCCGAGGAGTGTCAAAACCATAATACGATCGCCAAAACCCGTTTTATTAATTTTATATTTTCAACTAGATCGATTTCATTTGCAGGAGCGATCGCCCATACTGATTACTTTGGCAAAGGCTCCAATAGTCGATCGGAATGACTAGCTGCAACCGCCGCAAATAAAGCCTCATAATGATTCAAAGCTTCTTCAAATCCATAATTCTCAACAGCATAACTTCTGCCTTGCAAACCCAACATATCCACCTTAGCAGGATGCAAATACAAATCTTCAACCCCATCAGCTAGAGCTTGCGGATCTTCCGGCGGCACCACCACCCCGCCGCCACTTTGCAGCACTGCTTTATGGGCAGTACCAGTTTCAGGAACCGAAGCCAAAATAGCCCGGCCGCTGGCGAGAATTACTTGAATTTTTGAAGGCATATTGAAGTTAGTAACGCGGCGCTTTTGTACCACCAAGCTAACATCAGCAGCAGCTAGCATTTCTGGTAATTTTTCTCGCGGTTCAAAGGGCAGCAACATCACATTAGTCGCTTTGTAAGTTTTACAATCTTTTTGCAAGCGCGCCAGTGCAGTTGATTCTCCGACAATTACAAAAGCGATTTCGGGTATGTGTTTTAAACGAGCCGCAGCTTTGACAACAGTTTGCAGGCCTTGAGTGAGGGCAATATTGCCCGCATAAAGAACGACAAATTTGCCCTGGAGATTGTGAGTTTCGCGAAAGGAGTTATTTTCCTTCGGTAAAGGGCGGATGAAATTCACATCCACCCAATTGGGAACGCAAGCTATTTTTTCCGGGGGTACTCCCTGAGAGTGCAATTTTTTGACAAAACCGCCGTCGATGACGCTAACTTGGCTCGCAGTTTGGTATGCAAATTTTTCTAAAGCGTCAGCAATCCGAATTAGGATTCCGTTTTTTTTCACTAAGCCGACGCGCACGGCTGCTTCTGAGACAATATCCTGAACGTTGAGGACGATCGGGCAACCGCGAATCCAGCCGTAGAGGGCCACTGGGACGCAAATCGGCAATGGGGGCATGGTTGAGAAAATCACGTCGGGACGCCAGCCTCTGAAGGCTTGGACGGCGCTGGAGGCGACAAAGCTGCCGTCTAGCAGCAGTCTGTCTAGGAGGCTGGGGTGGGGGCCGTTGACGCGCAGGTAGCTGCGCTGAATGGTGACGCCTTGGTGTTCTTCGGTAAGGTAGAATTTGCCCCGATATTTTTCATAAATCCGGCGCTGGGGATAGTTGGGCATTCCTGTGACGACTCGAACTTGATGACCACGCTTGACTAGGCCCTGGGCTAGTTCTGTCATCAGGGGAGCAATGCCGATCGGCTCTGGGTAGTAGTTATAGGAATAAATCAGAATACGCATAATATTTAGTTTGAAGCAAATTTTCCTGTCTCGCACGGGATCGAAGCAACACCCTGTTAATTGCCGGGGATTTGGTTGGCTTCCAGGCAACGCAGCAAGGGGCGGCGTCGATACCTGAGACGCGGGAAAAAGTCGCCCTCTGCGGTTTGAAACCTCCCGCCCTCACATAATATTTTTACGCATTAGCAGGCAGTTGCGGGAGTCGTCTGTACGGTTATAGTACAGCTCGTCTGTGAGCTGGTGCATGAATACCAGCCCCCTTTCTCCTTCTCTGTCCAAGGGATCGCGCTGCTCTTCCATGATCGAGTGCAGCTTTGCTTCCAAGTCAAAGGGTTGACCCCTGTCCCAAATCTTGATTTCTAAGTAACTGGCAAACACTTTGACCTCAAGGTCGATGGGGGTCGCTCTGGGTAAGTTCTGGTGAGCGTGGCGGACAACGTTTGTAAAGCCTTCGTTGACAATCAGTTGACACTGCCACCACAAATCCCCAGGTAGCAGCGGCAAAACGATATTTTCCAACCATTCCAAAACTTCTGTTAAAGCCTTCATGTCTGTTTCAACCTGAAGGTGCGACTCGGCCTTTGGTTGCTTGTCTTTCATTAATCTATACAGCGCCACTATTTTTCTGAAACAGGATGGTTACGGTTTTAACAATTAGTTTCAGGTCATACATCAGGCTCCAGTTTTGTTGGTATTTTAAGTCGAGGCGGATGACATCTTCAAAGTCGCGCACTTGAGAGCGGCCGTTGACTTGCCATTCGCCGGTCATCCCGGGCTTGACATCCAAACGCTGCCACTGGGGTACTTCGTAGCGCTCCACTTCGTCTGGGGTAGGTGGTCTGGTGCCCACTAGACTCATTTCGCCTTTGAGTACGTTCCAAAACTGCGGCAGTTCGTCGAGACTGGTTTTGCGTAAAATCTGCCCGACTTTGGTAATCCGGGGGTCGTTGTCATTTTTGAAAAATGCGCCGGAGGCTTGGTTTTTGATTTGGGATTTGAGGGCTTCGGCGTTGGTACACATCGATCGAAATTTCCAAATCCGAAACTTTTTTCCCATCCAGCCGCAGCGGGTTTGAGCGAAAAAGATCGGGCCGGGATCGTTGATTGTGATGGCTGCGACTATGGGTATGAACAATATTCCTGTAATTATCAAACCGACTATTGCCCCGACGATATCTATGAGCCGTTTCACCCACGATCGCACTGAGGGGTGGGTCATGGGTAGCTGATTGTCCGCTCGGTTGGTCTCTTTCGGGGCGGAGGTTGCAGAGGGCTGCTCGATCGTCAGCACTTGATCTAGGCTGGTAAGAGCAAATACTGCCATCACCTGTGGCTTGAGGCTTCGGAGCACTAAGTCGCTGCCCCGCTGTTTGGCAAATTTGAGATTGCCGACGAGGGCACCGATCCCGCTACTGTCTATGAACGTGGTCTGACTGAAGTCTAGGACAATTTTACTGGGAACGGTGCTTCCAGAGAAAAGTTGCTGGCAGGTTGTCTTGAAGTTTACCGCTTCAAGTACGCTTAAGCGCACGGGGATGTGAACCGAGGGAATCTCGTCCAAATATGTTACCCGAAAATCTGCCTCTGGGGTTTGACTGACCATGAAGTCCTGGTTTCAAATTTCAAGCTGATGTATCTAGCTTATTCTGTCCTAGCCGAGCGATTTTTACCAAACATTATTGTTAACACAAGGCCAGCTTTATACAAACTTTATATTTTAACAGGTCAACCGATCGATGGTTTAGGTATCAATCTGCTTGCCAACTAGGAGATGTCGAAGGATCAACAGTGCCTAGTTGACATCTTCCCACCGATGAGTCGGAATACCGACTCTGAGGGGGATGCCCAAGATTACTCCTGAGAATTGCTGCTGCGACGAGACAACTTACGAGAGCTTACGAATTGTAGACGTTCTCTGACTGGGAAGTTTCGCGCTCCAGGGGTTTGACTTTGGCCTTGGCTTTGGCTGCGTTGCGTTTGAGGGCTTGGAGACGGGCTTCGTACTTGGCTCGCTGCTGCTTTTTGGAGGTTTGCTCGATCAGGGTTTTTAAGGCGCTACCGAGGCTTTTATAGGCGTTTGGGAGAGTGTAGCCGAAGCGGGTGGCGAGGGCGAGGGCTTTTTCGTCCGCGTCTACTGCTTCTTTTAAACTTTTTTCTCCGTTGTTTTTCTGGTACAGCCTCCAGCCGGAGATGCCACATAGGGATAGGGCTAGTACCAGCAGCAAGCCGTCTTGCACCCAAAGTTCGCCGACTGCGCCACCTAAACCGATGGCGAGGGCAGCCATTTCCCAGCCGTCTCTGGGGATGGTGTCGTTTTGGATTCTGGCGACTTCGTGCCAAAACAGGAGATTGCGCTGATCCATTGCTAGTTGTTCCCAGCGGATCAGGTCTATTTGTATTTCTACTTGATCTTTGCCGATTTCTTCGCTGCGGATCAAGGTGGGATTAACTTCTATGGTTTTTTCTACTGTTACCCAACTTTGTAGTTCTGGTGGCAGTATATTTTTCAAGCGCCGGATTTCACTCATTTCGGCTCTTGCTGTGGAGGTTGCATAGGATGTCATAGCTCCGGCCTGAAATTTTTCAAAGGGTTAATTGCTTCTATATTCTGAAGTATAGCAAACCTTTTGGGCCTTGTATTCGAGTATGGTCGCGAATATTCCCCAGCCCGCATCACCCGATCGACTGACCTAGGTTATAATTCTTAATGATTTTCTGGGCTGCTAGATGCTCAACGCAGAATTAAAACAGGGGGTCGATCGAGCTTTACTGAAAATTTTACTCGCAAAGGGCGATCGACACTACCTACCTACAGACCTCTTTTCTTGTTACTTTTACATAAACGGCTGAATTTCTTGTCGCAATTTCAACCAAGCTGACAAAACTTCTGGCTTAGAAGTTATACCTTTTTGGATCAAAACCACTCCATCTAACACTTGAGCAACTCCGTAAGTTCCCTGTCGCAGAGCTGCGTCTGCAAAACGTACTCCCCCCCTAACTCTACCTCGATCGACCGGAGCTTTTAAATTATTCTGCTGCAACTGCCACAAATCTAGCAATCCATAATCAACATCGACTGTTTTTCCATTTTCATCTTTCATCTGCATCACTTCTAAACGAATTATGTTCCGGCGCCCGGAGAGGTGGGGAACTATGTAACCGCTGGTGGAAATGCTCGCATCTTTTGGAATCGAATTAAAAACTGTTTTTAAGTCAGCCGCGTGTTCCAATTGAGCGCTTAAAGATTGATAAACCCAAGGTTGGATGGAGTAAGGAGAAATGAAATACAAAGCTCGATGCGGATTAGAAGTGTAGGTCAGCAGTATTGACAAACCGATACACCCAATCCAGAAGCGGTGCAGCCTGGGTTTAAATTTTTCTTGATGTTGTGACCACCACAGTATTGTACCGTAAAATAAGCCGGGAATTACAGCTAAGGTGTAGCGAGTATTGATTGAAGTAGCAGACTGATTAAAAACTTGCAGCAGTAGAACCGACAAAGGAAAAATTGTCATGATCCAGGCGCTAGGAGTAATCACTGGTACAAATGCTAGCGGCAACCAATGACCTAAAAGGTATAAAATGCGTTTGCTGAAGTTGGTGAACAATACTTGAATTATGATCTGAGGTTGGCTGATAATCGCCCAGAGCAGTTCTAGAGTTGAGGGAGTTTCTGTTTTGACAAATTGCCTAAAGTAATTAGCTAAGTACAGTCTGGAACTATCAACCGAAAACATCGGCATGACTGTATTAGTTATCAGCGTGACGTAGCTGAAGCTGACGGCGCACAAAGCTACACCAGTGCGTGGGTAACGGCGGCTGAAAATTAAATATACTCCGATTCCGAATAAGGTAATTCCCGCATCTTCGCGAGTTCCTAAAGTTAAAGCTGCGAAAATCCAAAATAACACCCAACGCTGCTTTTCTAATGCTAAAAGCAAGCTAAATACAAATAAAGGAATTTGGCAGTGTTCGTAGAAATTGCCCAGCGTCGGCCCGATGACACCATTGGCTCCATAATAGCTAGCTACTATCATTACTGACATGGGAACAGACAGATAGTGTCTTGCTAAAAAATATAAAACTATTCCCGCAGCAGCGATTAAAGTTACTTGCAATACAATCAGCGTAACAGGAGTATGGAAATAGGGCATAAAGTGGCATCCAAAGTAAAAAATCAATGACAAAGTGTTGCCCTAAGTGGACGTAGGATGGATAGGACAGTTGTCTGTCCATCAGCGAGGCGCTGGAGGCGGCTGAGGAGAGGGAACTTTGAAATAGTTTACCTTGTACGCTGTTCCAAAATACTTGGTTAAATAGGCCGTGGTCGTAGGTGATTAAAAAGCTCTCGTAGTGGATTATACTAAAAGCTAAGACTACTGTAAAAAAAGTGGCTGCTATGATTATAACTTGACGCAATCCTGTTTTATTTTGCCAGTAGTCGAGAGGTTTGAATTTCATAATTTTTGGCGGAATCAGATAATTTTTAGCTAAGGTGAACTGAAGTTCTTCTGAAAGTCGGAAATAGAAATAAATTTTCCTTGGTTTTTCAGCCAAGTCAGATATTTTTCTAATTTGTTAACCATTTTGCTACCTGAGTCTTTTTTGACGTAACCGGGGAGTTGAAACTGGGAAATATCGGTGAATTCCCAGGGGTGAAAGTAAATGTTCAGATACGAGTCTGTTTCTAAGGTGAGCTTGGCTGCTAATTGTATCATTGACAGGGGGAAATTCTTAAAGCTCAGCCAAAATAGGGGAAATCGGATCAGAGGAGTAACTGAAATAGGAAGGTTGAGCAGTTTATTCGTATAATATGCAGTTCTAGGTTTAGATAGGTTGTTGTATCGACCGGGGATGTAGGTTGGATTCATGGATGAGTTGTATTCATAGCCTGCTTTTTCTATTTCTGCGTCGTCAACTGGCTGAAGTCGGGCCATCCTGAAGCCGGTGACTTTAGTGTTAGTTATAGATTCTAAGGTTTGCTTGGATTTTTGTAAATCATCCGGGCAAAATTGGGAGTGGTAAAAGCCGTGGGAGGCAATTTCATGTTGTTCTGAAAGTTGCTTAATTATCTCTCGGTTGTGGAGTGCAAAGTTCGCAGTCACAAAAAATGTAGCAGTGATTTCTAATCTTTCCAGCAGTGAAATAACATTTAACAAGCCTCTTTTAGAGACTGCAAATTTGATGTCTTCTGCCAGCGGTTGACCGTATTCTTCGGGAATGTCAAATTCTTCTATATCAAAGCTCAACAAAATGTATTTATTCATAGTTTCCAGCCCGATTATTAGAGCGAATCTTTAACAAGCATGAGAGCATTTGTAGAGAATCTTTAACTATATTTACTTGGGAAGCTTTGTATAAGTGTTGTTCGGAAATTCTGGCAGGAATTTCGCCGATTGTATATCCTTTCTTTTGGGCTAAAAAAAGTAGTTCTGCATCAAAGGAAAATCCAGTGATTGTCTGCTGCTTGAAGAGTTATTGGCCAGGGATTTTCTTAAATCCTTTGAGTCCAGCCTGCATATCTCTATAGGGCAGATTGAGAATTTTTCGCGAAAGAAAGTTAAATATCTTGCCTGAGATTTTTCTAATTAAGGTAAGATTGCGGAAGTTGTCTTGATCGAGGTTTCTGCAACCAATTACCACGTCAAATTCTTCTAATTTTGCTACTAATGGTTCGAGGTGTTCGAGGGAGTAAGCTAAGTCGCCATCCATGAAGCAAATGCAGTCAGCATCTACATATTCGCTGCCTTTTTTGACGGCATAACCTTTGCCTTGGCGATGACTGTAAGAAATTAGTTTGATATGATGTGTGGGGAAGGTTTTTAGTTTATTTTCGATAATTTGCAGTGTATCGTCTGTCGATCCGTCATTGACAATGATAAAATTGTAAGCGTGATTTCTTTGAGAATATTCTAAAATTCTGTCAAAAGTTTGCTCTATGCAATTTGCTTCGTTGTAAACAGGCAGAATTACTGCAATTTTCATCATTGTTATTGGCTGGGACTTTCGCAGGGGTTATGCTACCACTTCGGGGAGAAAATCACAAGTACAAAAATTACAGGGAAAACTTGGGGCGAGAAATAGTGATTGTCAACTGTGGGCTTGGGTTTGCAGGAGCGGTGCGATCGCCTAAACTGTATCATGCAGGACTTGACCTAGCTCATTTTTACCTAAAATAAGGGCGATCGATCTACAATCTAGATACAAACGCAACCTTGCCAAAAAATCCTCACCCTTCTAGCTAAGTTCTTTACCTCATTAGGTCGTAATTGTCAATGGTAAATTTTTTAGTTGATAAATTGCCTGAGTATTTTCAGCCCATTACCATCCGAAAAAAACGCATCATTAGCTTTTTGCTAGCATTCCTCCTAACTTTAATTAGTTCTCAAGTAATCTTAGAAATCATCACAGTTGAAATTCCGATTTTCGGGTTTCACGATATTGTTGACATTCAGAATCCCCAAGAAATACCACCGCAGCGCAGAGACTTTCCCGGCGACTACAGCCAGCAAAACTTAGAACCTTTTTTAGAGTATTTAGTTGCCAATAACTATTGGTTTTTGTCAACCCAAGATTTTGACGATTACTTCTTAGCAAAACCCAAGAAAATAGTACCCGCTGAATATCGCGATCGCCCAAAAGTCATGATTAGTTTTGACGACGGAAATAAAAGCATTTATACACATTTACTACCTATTTTAGAAAAACTAGAAAATAAGTACAGCCAAAAAATTAAAGTAGTTGTCTTTGTCAACTCCGGCTTTTTAGGTCGTCCAGATTCACTCATAAAAAAAGTCAATTGTCAAGACTTGAGAGATGGATTTCAAAAAGGTTTTTATGATATTCAATCTCACGGACTGAATCATGAAAATTTAACAAAAATTTCCATTAAAGCTTTAGACAGAGAGTTAGCTGAAGATCGAATTAGATTGAGAAAATGCACCCAAGATTTAGACCCAAATCAAAGAGTTGCCTCTCACATAGCCTACCCCTTTGGCGCTGTCAACAAACAAGTTGACAAATCTGTTGCCAAATACTACTCATCAGGATACTTATACGACAGCTTAAAATTCAAACTCCGCTTTTTTCCACCCAATAAATACCGAATTTCGCGGTTGACAGTTAACAGCAAACACTCAACAAAAAGACTAATCCGCCTAGCATCAGGCAACTGGCTGCACAAAATAGTTGGCAAATCAGCTCCCAAGATTCTATAATTATTAAATAAAGAATTGGTGAGTGCATTGGAATCGATAATATCACGGTAACAACACATGGTAAACAACGAAAATATTGTCGCGGATGCAGCAGTTTCCAAACGCGCAGACGCACTGGATGCCCTGCGCGGATTAGCAGTTTTGGCGATGGTTTTATCCGGTACAATAGCCCGCAAAACATTGCCTGCATGGATGTATCACGCCCAAGAACCGCCACCCATCCATGCCTTCAATCCTCAACTAGCTGGATTAACTTGGGTTGATTTAGTTTTTCCCTTCTTCTTGTTTGCAATGGGTGCCGCTATACCCCTAGCTTTGTCACGCCGCATCGCCAAAGGATGGGATCTAAAAAAAGTTATTGGTTCTATTTTAATCCGAGGGTTTCTATTAGGTTCATTTGCGATATTTCTCCAGCATATTCGACCAACTGTCATCGACCCTAACGAACCGGGCCCGCACAAATGGTGGCTAGCTATCTGTGGCTTTTTAATCCTATTTTTCATGTTCGTTCGCTGGCCAACTAAGAAGTTTTCCTGGTTGCGAACAGCTATAACCGTTGCTGCTTGGAGTGCTGGGGTTGGCTTCGTATCTCGCATCAAATATCCCAACGGAATTGGATTTGATGTTAACCGCAGCGATATTATCTTGATTGTGCTTGCTAATATGGCTGTTTTCGGCTCGATAATTTGGCTGTTTACTCGTTCAAATACGTGGTTGCGAGTGGGATTTTTGGGCTTTGTATTCGCGATGCGACTCGCATCTCATACAGATGGTTGGATTAAATTAATTTGGTCAGCCTCTCCTGCACCTTGGATTTTTCAATTTGATTATTTGAAGTATTTGTTTATTCTGATTCCCGGTACTATTGTCGGGGATTTACTGGGTCGGTGGATACAGTATTATTCCCCAGAAGAGGCGAGGGATTCTAACTGGAAGAGTCGGCGCTATTTCAGCATTATGATTTTGATGTTGGCTGTCAATTTAGTTTTGTTGGTTGGGCTGCAAGCTAGATTGGTATGGCAGACTTCGCTAGTGACTTTTGTGCTGTGTTTGTGCGGTTTAGTTTTGTTGAGAAATCCCGGCAATGTCACGGAAAATTTATTAAACCGCCTTTACAAATGGGGATTTTATTGGCTGGTTTTGGGTTTGCTATTTGAGCCTTATGAAGGCGGAATCAAGAAAGATTCGGCAACTATGAGTTACTTTTTTGTAACGACTGGAATGGCGATTTTTATGTTAATTGGGTTGACGATAATTATCGACGTGTTTCAAAAAAGATGGTGGTTGCAGTTGTTTATTGATAACGGGGTGAATCCGATGATTGGCTACGTGGGATTTGCGAATATTGTGTGGCCGATTCTGGTTTTAAATAAATGGGAACCGGTGATTATAGAAATGACTTCAACTGATCCGTTTATGGGTTTTTTGAGGGGGTTTGGATATACGGCGATTGTGGCGTTAATTGTGGTGGTGTTTACGAGGTTTAAATTGTTTTTGAGGACGTGAGATAATTAAAGGGAAAGTTTATCTTCACGTCTTGTATCGGAATGATTTAACCGCAGAGAACACAGAGGACACAGAGGGAGAGAATAGATATCTGAATAATTCCGATGAAGAAAGGATTTGATATGACGGACTCCGACAGAGAAACCGGGTTTTTACCGAATCTGCGAGTAAAAACGGAGTATTTTCGTAAAAAACCCGGTTTCTGAACCCCGTGCGTAACTCCTATGGAAGTGACTTTAAAATACCGCTTTCTAATTGGTCAATTGCTGCCATAATTCCGGTTGCTGGATTTTTTAGCAGGGATGTTTTGACATCTTTCAAGTAACTTACAATGTGTTCCCGCAAAATTGGTCTTTCTACTTTCACGGTGCGATCGTAATCCCACAAATCCCACATGATAATTCCAACACCAACAATCGGATCGATTAAACTTACTCCTAATTGACTCGCAACAGTACCGCCTGTTTTTGTGGCCATCTTGGCGGCGGCTTTGCTGGCCACTTTTGCCGTAACTTTGCTGCCAATCTTGCTAGCAACTCCCAATATTAATGGCTTAGTAACTAAGTAACCGCTACCGCCAACTAATACTTTTAATGATAAATTCGAGACGTTTCCTTTATCGCTAATTGTGATGGCGATATCGTTCAGATATTTATCCCACTGTGCTTGAGGTATGTTATAATTGTTTTGAACTACTTTCACATTCTTGCTAACTTCTGCTATGTACAAGTTAGCCGTATCTTGAGTGATTAATTGAAACCGCAGTTGAGCGTTTCTTGGTATCAGCACGCGGTTGGCAAATTCTCTTTGAAAGTCTTCGGTTAATTTTTCGGAAACATCTTGAGAAGCTGCATTCATATCAAACCTGTTGATTACGGCTGATTTCACGAAATTGAAAGGTACGGTAAACTCCATCTTTTTTTGGTTGAAGTAATCGAAGTACCAATCGAGGAAACTGTTGTCAACTCGCGCAATTACTTCGGCTTCCCATTTGTCCAACTCTTGAGAGGCGAAAGTCTCAGCAGTTATATGAGCTTTTTGGATGGCATTTTTCACATCTTGGTTAACTTTGCTAAAATCCTGCGGCGGCGAGACTACAACTGTTGTGGTTGGAGTATTTGTGAATGACTTGGAAATGATAAAATTACCTAACAGGGGAATAATTACCACCAGAATTACGCTCGTCCAAATCATGGGTGTCACAGTTTTGAGCAACTGAGCGATCGCCTTGAGACGTTCTGTTTTCTCCGAATAGCTAATTTTTTCCTTGTCTTGACTCATGGCGGTTGCTCAATTGATGAGAACTAATGGCTAGTTTCGATTATAGGCGGCGCTTCCTGAATTGTGTTACGGGCTTGTGGCCTGGGATTCTGGAAGGGTTGGGGAAAAAGTGCGATCGACCTTTCATCCCTGACTGTATAATAGTCATAGCCTCAGTTATAATGCTCAGGTACTGACTTCCCCAAAAGTATAAAAAAATGGTTCAAAAAATAGCTCTATTTAATCACAAGGGCGGCGTTAGCAAAACAACCACTACATTTAATCTAGGATGGATGTTAGCCACCAAGGGAAAAAAAGTAATCTTAGTTGATGCCGATCCGCAATGTAACCTGACAGGGATGGTTTTGGGATTTTCAACTAAGGAAGAACTAGAGGGATTATATCAAAAAAACCAGAATATTAAATCAGGCTTAGCACCTGCATTTGAATCAAGACCTAAGCTAATTGAGGCTGTAGATTGTTTGCCAGTAGAAGGGTGCGATGGTTTGTTTTTGTTGCCCGGTCATGTGGGATTTGCTGAATATGAGGTAACATTAGGCATTGCACAAGAGCTAAGTGGTTCAATTCAAACACTGCAAAACTTACCTGGTTCAATTTCATATCTTTTGCAAAAAACAGCAGATAAATTTGAGGCTGATTATATTTTGATTGATATGAGTCCAAGTTTAAGCTCAATCAATCAGAACCTGCTGATGACCAGTGATTTTTTCATACTTCCCACAAGTCCTGACTTCTTTTCAGTAATGGCGATCGATTCTTTGGCAACAATTTTGCCAAAATGGTATGCTTGGGCTCAAAAAGCTTCTGAAATGAGGATTTTGCAAGATGCCGACTATCCATTTCCCAAAGTTACACCGCGCTTGCTTGGGACTGTAGTTCAAAACTATCGAATAATACGTCAAGAACCCGCTGCTGCTTTTCAGAATTGGATAAATGAAATTCAAGAAGCTGTTTCTAATAGATTAGTACCATCTTTGCAAACAAATAATATGCTACTAAGTAATCAAATGTACAATTCTCAAGGAATTGGCAGTGATTTATGCCTTGCAAAAATTTCTGACTTTAACAGCCTTATTGCTAAGTCTCAAAAGTATCAAACACCAGTTTTTGCCCTCACATCTGAGCAAATAGAACAGGTTGGTATAGTTTTGAAAGGTACTTTAGGAGCACAAGAAGAGTTCAAAAAAGTTTTTTCAACACTGGCGGACAGAGTTATTGGGTTAACGTGCCATGCAGCCAGCAATTGATCTATTTCGCATCAGTATTGCTCGCGTTCGGGATCTGATTGCTGTGCATAATTCTCTAAAAGCTCAAGCTAGCAGTGTTCTGGATCTTTCAGATATGTTGAGAGCTGCACTTGTTCTAGCCGTTAGCGCTTTGGACTACTATATCCACGAAGTTGTCAGGATAGGAATGTTAGAAATTCATCGGGGGCAACGTCCTGAACCTCCAGCATTTTCGGGGTTTCAAATTTCACTGGGTAACGCTCGTGCAGGTATAAACGCAGGACAAAATATTGATTCCTGGTTAGAAGATGAAATTCGCCAACGCCACAGCTACAAAAGTTTTCAGCAGCCAAATGCTATAGCTGATGCTGTCCGGCTGATTTGCGATAAAAAGTTGTGGGAAGAAGTCTCTATTAACATGGGTAGCCCTGCTAAAGATACAAAACAACAACTAAGTCTGATTGTCGATCGCCGAAATAAGATAGCACATGAAGCAGATATAGATCCTACTTTATCGTTAGGGAATCGCTGGCCGATTGATGAACTATTAGTTAATGAAGCGGTTGATTTTCTTGAGCAAGTTGTTGAGAGCATACACAAGATTTTGTAACGCTCAACTTCATCAATAACTTAAGCCACTTGCTCAACATTGAGCCGCCCTTCAACCCGCTCATATTCATCTTCAAGCAGCCAAAGCCTGGCTTCCTCATAGCTAGAACAAGCAAAAACAATCTTATAGTCTTCAGTCGGATCAAAAATGCAAAAATTATTTTTATCATCACCGAGCAACATCAAAACATAAGGAGGGACAGAGGTCGGGTCAACCCATATTTCTGTAAACTGCCAGTTATTTGCTAGGTTGGGTACGGGGGATGACATGATATTTATCTCCTATCACTTTAATTTCACCGTAATGTAAAGGAATTTGGCTACCATCACTCTCAATTCTATAACCAATTGGGCTGGCAAAGTAGAGTCCATAATATTTTAATAAAAACCCGGTTTATTAAATAAACCGGGTTTTTAATTCAAGGCTAAAAACTACTAAACCTTAGCCTCATTCTTCACCAAATTACCCCAACCCAAATCCTTCAGCGAATTATTCCGGCGCAACGGACGAGTCACCAACTCCAGAATATCCCGCGCATTTCCAAAGCCGTGAATCTGAGCAAAAGTAAACTCAACGGACCACTTAGTATTAATCCCCCGCGCTTCCAAAGGATTAGCGTGAGCCATACCAGTAATCACCAAGTCAATATTCTGCTCATAAATCCGCTGTAACTGATTGTAATTGTCCGGTTTTTCGACAATCCGAGGATTAGGAACTCCCATCTCGTGACAAGTCTTTTCTAACAAAGCCAATTCGGCCGCCTGATAGCGTTTGTCCATGTAAGGAATGCCGATTTCAGGACAAGTCATGCCGCAGCGAATCAAGAAACGTGCTAAAGAAATCTCCAACAAATTGTCGCCCATGAAGAAGACTGATTTGCCGCGAATTATTTGCAGATAATCTTCTAAACCAGCCCAAATTTGTGCTTCCCGTTCGTCTAAACCTTTTGGTTCAATTCCTAACACTGAGCAAATCTTTTCAATCCAAGCGCGAGTTCCGTCAGGTCCGATCGGGAATGGAGCACCAATTAGCTTACACTTACGACGGCGCATCAAAGTAGAAGCAGTACGCGACAAGAACGGATTCATCCCAGATACATAATAGCCTTCTTCCAAAACTGGCAATTCAGTGTAGCGCTTGGAAGGAAGCCAGCCGGAAACTTTGATTCCTTGCTTCTTCAATTCTAAGGTTAGCTGAGTGACAACCGGATCGGGCAAAGAACCGAAAAGTACCAGCGGCGTGTGCTTGACATATTCCGATTCATCTGCTGCAACTTCCTCTTTTTTCTTGCCAAAATTCAGCAGTTGAGAGATAGCATTACGTTCTTGCTTCTGAGATTCCATCACCGGCGCTTTCTCAGGACATTTAGCAGCCATAGCGGCCAAAACCGTATCTTCCCCTTGGGTAAAGGCGTAATCCAAACCGTTAGCGCGAGCTGTGACGATGGGAATGCCAATTTCGGCTTCCAGCCTTGGTGCTAACCCTTCCAAGTCCATTTTGATGATTTCGGTGGTGCAAGTGCCGATCCAAACAATTACACTGGGGTTACGATCGCGCTTAATTTGCAAACACAGCCGCTTCAACTCGTCATAGTCATTCAACTGAGCGGAAATATCGCCCTCTTCCAACTCAGCCATCGCATAGCGAGGCTCAGCAAAAATCATCACACCCATTGCATTTTGCAAGAAATAGCCACAAGTCTTAGTACCGATGACCAAGAAAAAGCTATCTTCAATTTTTTGATAAAGCCAAGCCACGCAGCTAATCGGACAAAAAGTGTGATAATTCCCTGTTTCGCATTCAAAGTTTAAAGCTTCGGGTGCAGTAGTAGTAATAGCAGTCATATCTCAAATCTTCTCCCTTTAAATTGTATTTCGTCTTTAACGTGACTTACTTAGCAGCGAGGAAACACCTGTAGGCGATTGATTTGCTTCCTTAGCTAGCGACAGGAATACGTTCACATTCGGCTTTGCGAGCGTGCAAGGTTTCTGCGTAATTCCTATCAAGAATAAATGCAGCAAACTCAATATTCCCGCAGTAACAGAATCCAAAATTTTAGCTAAAAAACTTTGGGCGATCCCTGGATGTAGTGTTTCTCAACGCTACAGGCATTTTGGTTTGGGACGGTTGTGAGTTTGAGCTAATTAAAAATTAACAACTCGCAACTCACAACTCGCAACTAGAGCGGGAACCCTGAAGATTAGGAGAGACGAAAGTCGATCGCAAAAACCCTACTTAAAATCCGACAAAAAGCCCGAAATTTCTTCATCGTCGTCGTCGGAATCCAAATCGCCGAGACCTAAAGCATCTAAATCATCTTCATCAGGATCTCCAGTTGTTGCTTCTCCCAAATCGTCAAGTCCCAAATCGTCGAGGTCATCGTCATCGGATACAGAGAAATCGTCAATACCGTCTTCGTCGTCCAAATCGCCCAGATCCAGGTCTAGGTCATCGGAGGTCGGTTCCCCAAACGGGTCGGGTATTTGTTCTGCGACAAAATCTGCATCTTCTTCCCCAAAAGGATCGGATATCCCAGTGGCGATCGCCCCAGAAGTCAAAGTCCCAAATTCTGAGGCTTCTTCTTCCTCATCCTCACCGAGGTCGAGAGCGTCCAAAGCAGAGGCTTCTTCTTCCTCATCCTCACCGAGGTCGAGAGCGTCCAAAGCAGAGGCTTCTTCTTCCTCGTCATCACCGAGGTCGAGAGCGTCCAAAGCAGAGGCTTCTTCTTCCTCATCCTCACCGAGGTCGAAGTCGGAGACAGCCTCTTCTTCCTCATCCTCACCGAGGTCGAAGTCGGAGACAGCCTCTTCTTCCTCATCCTCACCGAGGTCGAAGTCGGAGACAGCTTCTTCTTCCTCATCCTCATCCAGGTCGAAGTCGGAGACAGCCTCTTCTTCCTCTTCCTCATCCAGGTCGAAGTCGGAGACAGATTCTTCTTCCTCCTCGTCGCCCAGGTCGAAGTCGGAGACAGCCTCTTCTTCCTCTTCCTCGCCCATGTCGAAGTCGGAGACAGCCTCTTCTTCATCCTCAAACCCCTCCAAGGATTCCTCATCAGACGAGCTCAGTGCTGACGCTATTGCTGCGGCACCGGCTACTCCGGCGACTAATCCGGCTGCTGCTAAGACCGCACCGCCTAATTGATTAGATTTGGCGGCTGTGGGGGCCGTTGGCTCAGGGGCCACTGGGGGGGCCGTTGGCTCAGGGGCCACTGGGGGGGCCGTTGGCTCAGGGGCCACTGGGGGGGCCGTTGGCTCAGGGGCCACTGGGGGGGCCGTTGGCTCAGGGGCCACTGGGGGGGCCGTTGGCTCAGGGGCTACTGGGGGGGCCGTTGGCTCAGGGGCTACTGGGGGGGCCGTTGGCTCAGGGGCCACTGGGGGGGCCGTTGGCTCAGGGGCCACTGGGGGGGCCGTTGGCTCAGGGGCTACTGGGGGGGCCGTTGGCTCAGGGGCCACTGGGGGGGCCGCAGGTGCTGTTTGAGCGGGGGCTGTCGCTGCTGCGGGTGGGGATACTGCGACAGTTGCAGCAGAGACCACAGCGGGTTTGACTGCTGGTGAGGGCATACCCAGGGCTATGTCAGGGTCAAAATTTAGCCCTAGCACTTCGATCAGGCTGTCTGCATCCGGCTTGAGTTTTGAGAAGGGCAGCATTAATTGCTGGAGTTCCGGCTCCAGGGCAGCCGCAATTCCCAGGATGAGGTAAGAAACAGGCCTTTTCCCGCCGTCGGGTGTAGCGACCGTGTTGTCAGCCGTCATGTGCAGGAGCAGCCAAGCCCGATTTGCCTGGTAGTAGTCCAACCACTTCTGTTTGAGGGCCACTGAAAAAGTATCAAAAAAAGCCATAACCTCTTTATCCTCATCCCGATCGCTAGACGTATTAAACCATCATCAGGTTTAGCTCATCTTCCTCTTTCTTGACCACAGGTTGAACTGGATTTAAATAAAAATCTGACAACAAGGAGAATAATTCGCGATCGGGGGTGTCATTGGGCACTACTCCTTCGGGCATTGCCAAGATTTGGTCGGCGATGTTGAGGTAGTAATCGCAGACGTAGTTGAGGGATGGGTCAGACTCTGCCATTTCAAACAAAGTTTTGCCTTTGACGCGAGAAACGCGGATGTCTTCGATTAGGGGCAGCACTTCCAGCACCGGCATGGGTACTGTGTCTATGTATTTGTCAATCAAGTCACGCTTGGAGGTGCGGTTGCCAATTAAACCAGCGAGTCGCAGGGGGTGAGTGCGGGCTTTTTCGCGGACTGAGGCGGCGATGCGGTTGGCGGCAAATAGGGCATCAAATCCGTTGTCTGTCACAATCATGCAGTAGTCGGCATAGTTCAAGGGGGCGGCAAAACCGCCACACACTACGTCGCCTAGCACGTCGAACAGGATGATGTCGTATTCCTCGAAGGCGTTGAGTTCTTTTAGCAGTTTGACGGTTTCTCCGACGACGTAGCCGCCGCAACCAGCTCCTGCGGGGGGGCCGCCTGCTTCTACGCAGTCAACGCCACCGTAGCCTTTGTAGATGACATCTTCGGGCCAAACGTCTTCGTAGTGATAGTCCTTTTCTTGAAGGGTGTCAATAATTGTGGGGATCAGGAAGCCCGTGAGGGTAAATGTGCTGTCGTGCTTTGGATCGCAACCGATTTGCAGAACTTTTTTGCCACGCTTGGCTAGAGCAACGGAGATGTTGCAGCTTGTTGTTGATTTACCGATTCCACCTTTTCCGTAAACTGCGAGTTTCACTGTTTGTTCTCCTATAGGTTTCTCTGAAAACGATCGGGGGCTGGGCTTTCGCGCTTTGATGTTGCGATCGCCCTTACTGCAATACCCAACTCCAATGCCCTTACTGCCATGCCCAACTGCAATGCTTTGTCTGTCAATTTGGGAGTCGGCTTTTTTGAGCTCGTTGAAAGCATTATTAGCTAACTTGCTGGGAAAAGAAAGGGGGCACCGAAATGAAAACGCTAGTAAATTACGTTATTTTGCATCTTTGGGAATCTTAGCTGAGTTTTCAATTTACCAGTCTATTTTTAGGTTTTTTTTAGATTTTAAATTGATTTTACACTACTACTTTTAAATAAAGAGGTACAAAAATAAAATAAAAGTTTACTTCTGAAACCAGGGCTGTGAGCTTTGAGTCTAGGATGGAGGCAGTTGGGGACTGTTGTGGGGAATTACTACGGGTAAACAGGGGCTGATGGATGGGGCTAACTCGGAGTGAGTTCGACTAATTGGGTCTGCCGAAGGCAAAGTTAAGTTAGCAGAAAGCGATCGCCAGTGATTTTGATTGGCTTTCTGGGATTTTGTAAAATATTGTGAATTTTTAGGAATGGTTGACGGTTGACGGTTGACGGTTGACGGTTGACAGTCCTGGATGCACTCCGACTAAAGAAACCGGGTTTTTTACCGAGTGTGCGGGATGCAACCTGTGTATTTTTGTAAAAAACCCGGTTTCTGGGCCCCCATGCGTCCAGGACTATGTTGACTAACGTTATTGGTTATTAGCAGCCCCAAGGGAGTAACAAATAACAAATAACCAATAACTAATGACTAATGACCAATGACCAATGACTACTGACTAATGACTAATGACTAATGACTACTGACTACTGACTACTGACTACTGACTACTGACTACTGACTACTGACTACTGACTACTGACTACTGACTACTGACTACTGACTACTGACTACTGACTATCGGAATTTCGATCGCAAACTCAGTACCCACTCCAGCCTCAGAAACGCATTCCAGTCGCCCCCCGTGTTGTTCCACAATTAAATGGTAAGAAATAGACAGCCCCAGCCCAGTGCCCTTACCGACAGGTTTGGTAGTAAAAAACGGGTCAAATAATTTACTGCGAATCTGAGCAGGTATGCCGCCGCCGTTGTCGGAAATGCGGATCGCCACAAAATTGCAGTCAATAACTTCAGTGCGAATTGTAACAGAGGGAACACTCAATTGAGAACTAACAATTGGCCCCAGTGGATTTGTCCCATTTTCCCTTGCCCATTTACCATTCTTGATTTCCTGATCCAAAGCATCAATAGCATTACCGATAATATTCATAAACACTTGATTTATCTGACCGGCACAGCACTCGATGCGGGGCAAATCGCCGTATTCTTTAATAATTTGAATAGCTGAATGTCCACCGTAAGCTTTGAGGCGGTGCTGCAAAATCAGCAAAGTGCTGTCAAGCCCTTCGTGAATGTCCACTAGCTTGATGTTAGCTTGATCCGATCGCGAAAAATTACGCATTGACAAAACTATTTGACGGATGCGATCGGTTCCTACTTGCATGGAAGACAGAATTTTAGATAAATCTTCCACTAAAAAATCGACATCAATATCTGCTGCTACTGCTCGAATTTCCGACACTGGTTCGGGATAGTGCTTCTGGTAAAGTCCCAACAGTTGAATTAATTCTTTGATGTAATGACTGGTGTGGGAAAGATTGCCGTAGATAAAATTAACTGGATTGTTAATTTCATGGGCGATGCCGGCAATCATTTGTCCCAAAGAAGACATTTTTTCAGTTTGCACAAGTTGACTTTGAGTTTGCTGCAACTTCCGCACAGTTTCCTCTAATTGGTGCGCTTGATTTTTCAAGCTAGTTTGCGAGAGTCGCAGCACTTCTTCGACTCGCTGCCGCTTAATCAGATCTCGTCTTAACAATTCATTGGATTCTAAAAGTTGAGCAGTGCGTTCTTCAACTTGTCTTTTCAAGTCGTCGTGAGCTTGGCGTAGGGCTTCTTCTGCCCGCAGGCGCTCGAAAATTTCTTGCTGTAATTGCTCGTTGGCGAGTTGCAGTTGGGAGGCTCTATCGTCCACTGCTTGTTGCAAAATCTCGATCGTCCCGTACATTTCAGATTGATTAAAAACTGGCGGCAAACTCGCCTGAGACACAACGCCCAACAGTTCTCCCTGAGTACCAACTACTACCAAACGGCGCACGCAGTGCCGCTGTATTTCCTGGTGCGCCTTCCACAGGGAATCGGCGGGAGATAAACAAAATAGGGGCGCACTCATGGCCTGGGCCACGGATATTTGGGAGAAATTTAATTCGAGGGCGTGAAACTGTACGATGTCGCGCTCGGTGACTATACCCACAGGAATTAATAGTGGGGAATTGCTGGTGGGAAATTGACTATTTTCGGTGGCTGCGATCGCCCGTTGTGGATGGGGAATTTTTGCTTCGACGATCACGATGTAATTGACTTGATGCTTGACCATAAGCTGGGCTAAATCGAGGGCTGAGGCAGTTTTTGGGGCGTAAATGACTTCTTGAGTCATGACATCTGCTACAGTTCGCAAATTGCTCTGTAAGTTAACTGGTTGGAGAGCTTCGTAAATTGCTTCGCGGGTGATGATTCCCAAAAGTCGATCGTCCCTGTCCACTATCGGTAAATGCCGGATCTGGTGTTGGCGCAATAGGAAGATCGCGGTGAAAATATCTGGAGCCTCCGATTGTCTGAGAGTAATGGGCGATGGAGTCATCACCTCACCAATCGTCAGACCGATCGAACAAGCTTCGGCCGTGGTTAACTTGATGATATCCCGCTCAGTGAAAATACCGATTAGCCGCGATTCTTTGACTACTAAGACGCAACTGCGTTTGGCGGCGCTGACAACTGGGTTTTGTCGATCGCCCGAAATGTGACAGGAGACGCGCATCGGGTTCATCAGAGCCAATACCCTGGCGATCGGAGTTTCTGGAGTAACTATTAGGGGATTAGGGTCGATCGCCCCATCTAAAGGTGACGAGTAGAGGGGGCGAGTTTTCGGTTCGATGGCTGGGCCTGATGATTTAATTGTTGGTTGTTGTGGGTCGAAATTTAGGAAATGCTGCAATTTTTGTTCCTGTAGCATAGTTTTTTTTTAATTTTTCTTAATGAATTGTTACAATTTCGAGGAATTTTCTGGGCAGACTTATAGCTGAAGGAAGAAGGAAGTTCGGCAACGGATTCGCTCCACGGATGTAACGGATGTAACGCCCGGAAGGAAGACGGAAAAAGGAAAAAGGAAAAAGGAAAAAGGCAGACGGAAGACGGAAAATGCTATAGAATCAATGGTTTCAGCAATTAAAAACGCCCTAATTACCGAGAAGGTTGCTATATCCAAAAGCTATGAAAAAACTGGGTTTTTGAGTCTAGCGTTTGGCTTCAAGCAGAGAATTTTTGTTCATAAACCCGGTTCCTGAGTAAGTCTGAAGTAGTAGGTGAAAGATGTTCGATCGCCTCAAATCTCATTTCTAGCAAAACCCATCCACCAAAGAGCGGTCACGCTCGCGAAGCCGAAGTGTTAATTTTTAATTTTTATGTCGTGGACACCCTTAAGTCACCGGATTCATCATTTGCCGCTCATTCTGGCTGGCCCGATTTTACGCCGGACAGAAAGGAAGGCTGTGACAGTTTGGCTAGCTCTCAAAGCACCTCGCCAAGTCAAACTCAAGGTTTACTCGACGGAGGGCGGAACTGGCGAAATTGTCGATCGGCCCTTACTCCAAGGTACAGGTTCTACTGTGCAACTGGGCAAATACCTGCACGTAGTGGCCGTGACTGCTATACCGATCGATAGCAATTGCTTGACATCCGGGCAAATTTATGCTTATGACATCGAGTTGGCCGATAGTCGCGAGTCGCGATCGGGAATTCCAGGACTCGAAAATGAGAGAGAAAATCTCATTTCTTGTCTGTGGCCAGCCACCCCTGAGTTATCGCCGCCACAGCCACAGACAATCAGTTATTTCGATCACCAGTTGCCCACTTTTGCTCAGCCACCGGACGATTTAAACTATTTGCGGATTGTTCATGGTTCTTGTCGCAAGCCTCACGGAGGGGGACGAGATGCACTCCCAATCTTGGATAGTTCGATCGAACAGTTCGCAGGTATGGCAAATTCCAGGCCTCACCAACTATTTTTAACGGGCGACCAAATTTACGGCGATGACGTAGCCGATCCGATGCTGTGGGCTTTGACTGATGCTGGGGATACACTCTTGGGCTGGGAAGAGAATTTGCCCCTGATGGATGATGCCCAAATTAACAATAATTTGTGTACCAGTATACCTGAAAATCCGGCAAAGGGAAAGATCATTCGCGAAACAAGGGAAAATTCTAGTGAGTCACCAATTCACAAGCAGGCTGATGCTGAGTCTAAATACAAAAAACCAGTTCAATTAAAGCCTGGGAATCGCTGCGATATTGCGAGAGATTTTGGTGGCTTTACAGCAATGTTGGTGAATAAACCCGACAAGGCTAAAAGTCATTTGTTTAGCCTGGGGGAATATTATGCGATGTATTTGTTAGTTTGGTCGCCGATACTTTGGTGCGATAGTTTTCCGAAGGGTAAGGATATTTGTGAAAATGTCAAGCAGGCAAAAGTCTGGGATCGAGAAGCTTTTGAACTTGAAAGTTTTGCTAGGGATTTGTGGAGAGTCAGGAGGGCGATCGCCAATATTCCTACTTATACCATTTGCGATGACCACGATGTTAGTGATGACTGGTATTTGAATCGAGAATGGTGTTACCGGGTGCTGGGTAAGCCGCTGGGCCGGCGGGTGGTGCAGAATGCTTTGCTGGCTTATGCTGTGTTTCAGGCTTGGGGAAATACGCCGGAACAGTTCGATCGCGGAGAAGTGGGAGATAAATTATTAACAACTGCTGCAAAATGGTCTGAGTCGGCTGGTACTAATGTTGCTGTTTGGTCAGAGGCGGCTTCGTATTTGGGAATTCCGGGAATTGATATTGAGACTGGTTTGCCGAAGTTTAAATTAGATGAAGATGTTTTCATTTTTGATCGGGATGGCGAGGGCGTAAATGAGGTTTTGGATTGGCATTTTACTGTGAGAAGTTTTAAGCATGAGGTGATTGTGCTGGATACGCGGACTTGGCGGGGATATCCGACAGAAATGGCGATCGATCCGCCGATGCTTTTGACTCACAAAGCTTTTGAGGAGCAAATTCAGAAGCCTTTGCTGGAGACTGAATTATTGAATAAAACTGGGGAGTTTGATATTGAGGCGACGTTGGTAATTGTACCGACAAATTTGGTGGGTTTGTGGATTATTGATGCGGTTCAAAAGTGGGAAGTGGAGCACGGGAGGGTTTTTAATAGTGACGCGGGGGATGCTTGGAATTTTCATGAGTTGGCTTTTGTGAAGCTGTTGGCGGAGTTTTTTAAACAGCGCGCGAGGGTGATTGTGTTGACGGGGGATATTCACTATGCTGCTGCTGTGCGGTTGAGTTATTGGTCCGAGCGTCATTTTGGGGATTCTCCTACAGAAATTAACAGGCGGGACGCCTGTTCCACAGCAGAGGGGAAAGAGGGAGTTTTGGGTTTGAATGGGGCGAATTCTCAGTCAAATTTTCAATCTTCTGTGTTGGCGCAGTTGACTGCTAGTGCTTTGATTAATGAGGAGTGGAAAACGCATTTAATTCATACTAAGATTAAGTCGCTGCTTCCTGAGCGATCGCATGAGTGTTTGGGATGGAATGAGCCACTGGAATTAATGAAGGTTTCGAGGGTTAACAGAAAGAAGGCGATCGCGGCTGCTGTCAGAAACAGACAATCTCTGCCTGATTGGGGCTATCGGATTGATTGGATTAAACGACAAAAAGCTCGGCTATTCTTGCAGCATGAAAGTGGGATTTTGTCAAGTAAATCTGCCCAAAATAAGCAATTTTCATTGGTGCAAAGGTTGTGGCAGATTATATCGCTGTTGTGGCGCAATCGCTGGCTGCAAGAGGGTGATGAGATTGTGGGATATAGCAATATTGCGATCGTCAGTTTTCAGTGGCCTGCTGATGGTGATGGGGAGAAAGCGGTGATTCAAAATGTTTATTGGCGGCCTCTTTGGGCACCGGATAGTGTGGTTTATAGTCAATATTTTGTGTCGCTAGAAACAAATAAGGATGATTAGATTCCCCGGCGGTTTCCAACCGCCGAGTAATACCAATTTAATGGGTCGTTGCATATATCTCGATCCCCCTCGCATCCCCCTTAATAAGGGAGTAGGGTGTGATCTTGTTTACGGTTGCATCGGAATGATTTAACCGCAGAGACCACAGAGGACACAGAGGAAGAGAGAGATGAATAATTCCGATACCAACGGATTTGATATAATGGGGTAGGGACACGACTGTCTTGTCACTCGGTATCATTCCGATGCAACCGGAAACGATATGAGTAGGGGTTGACTTTGAGCAGAATCTTGTTCCCCCCTTATTAAGGGGGGTTAGGGGGGATCAGATTCTACGCAGCCTCATAAAAAACTGGTATAACACGGACGTTTGTGTAGACGCGGTTTCCAACCGCCGAATCTACGAAACACGCCATCTTATCCCAACAAATCCAGAAACCGCACATCACCCCGAATCCCATCAAAACCCGCATTAGTTTTCGCTAACTCTCGATATTCTTCCGGTTCCAATTCAATCGCGCGCCACAAATTTTTCTGAGATAGCTCAACATTAATTTGCAAGGCGTAAATGCAAGCTTTGTGATCATATAGCGGTTTTCAACCGCATGAGGTACAAGCCGATCGATGTCCTAGCCCTAGGGCGTGTTTTCAAACTCTAAGATCCCCCCGGCCCCCCTTAACAAGGGGGGAGAAAGAGTCTCTTTCGTCAACCCCTACTCACACCCTACTCCCTTTTTAAGGGGGATGCGAGGGGGATCTTCGAGAGATTCGGTTCATAATCAGTAGTTTGAAAACACGCCCTAGCCCTAGCCCAATCCCCAAGCGTACCTCATTGAACAGAGAAGGGCTATATATTGATTTACCTCAGTAGACGTATTCTCTGTATTTACTTGTTTTAACATAGTTGGTTTTTTTCGCGCCGACCTACTTATCCTAAAATTCAACTATGGATTGTGTCTACCTACTTTAACTATAACTATCCTCAATATACTCAATAATACAGCCAGCCACATACTCAGCCAGCTTGACAGGAACAGCATTACCAATCATTTGTTCTAAATCAGACTTATTTCCCTGAAACTTAAACGTCTTAGGAAATGTTTGAATATAACTCCGCTCAATAGTCGTCAAAGGGCGTAACCTCTCATCAATATCGCACAAATCTCCTTCATGCTTCTTGTACGTCTTGGGAATTGGACGATTAACACCTCGAACTGTCGGACTAGGTTCGTGGATGCTGAAAACTCCCCTTCTCTTATAGCTTCTCGGATGCCGATAAAAATACTCAATACCTAAATCATCACCTAAATATTCAAAAACATTCATAGGAGTTTTAGACTGATTTTTGGTTAAATAAGAACTCAAAACACCATCTTCTCCATCCAATTGACCAATCAAAAAATATCGTTTCCTAGCTTGGGGAACCCCACAATAGCTGGCATTCAAAACGGAAGAACTTAAACCATAGCCACTGGTTCTAAATGTTTCTAAAACTTCCTCTAAAATTTGGCTTTTTTGAATTCTGGCAACATTCTCCATGACAAACCATCTAGGCTTAATGCTAGTAATAATCTTCGCAAATGCTAAAGATAAATCTGCTCTCCCAAGATTTTCATCTCTTTTACCGGCGCTGGAAAAATCTTGGCATGGAGGTCCACCAATAATGATATCTGGACTGAAATCACCGATCGATGAACAGACATCTGCTTGTGATAAGTCTTTCTCAAATATCGGATGTTGGAAGTTTTCTTTATATACTTGAATGGCTGGATGCCAGTAGTCAAAAGCTGCTACTACATTGAATCCAGCATTTTGAAATCCGAGTGATAAGCCTCCACAGCCTGCAAATAAATCTACTGTTCTCATTTTTGTAAAGTTACTCTTAGAACCCATGATATGTTAGTCAGGACTTACGCATTGTAATGGTGTTGTAAGGGCTTCGGCCGTGAGCTCAGCGTTCGACCGATCGCGCCGAAGTCCGAACCTGTGAGATGCTTCGCGACCCTCAGAATGAGATAATTACGTTGTTAATGCGTAATACCAGTTTTTTATGAGGCCCCGTAGAATCTGATCCCCCCTAACCCCCCTTAATAAGGGGGGAACAAGATTCTGCTCTTTCGTCACCCCCTACTCACACCCTACTCCCTTATTAAGGGGGATGCGAGGGGGATCGAGATATATGCAACGACCCATTAAATTGGTATAAGTCCTATTAGTCGAATAGATCGGGATAGTTATAAATAATAGCATCAAATTTTCTCTCTGGAATCAACATTTTTTTGCCACAGTCTCAAATAGTTTTTTGGGGAGGTGCGTTTGAAAGCGGAACTAAAACTAACTTCCACGATGATTCCTCAATCAGTTGTCTCAGTTCGCTAATATGGTCGAAAAACTTCACCTCACCTTTTTGATGTTATACCTGCGATAACTTGAAGTTTTGATAGATCTGATCGTGGCGTTCTTCACGGATATATTGGTTCAACAACTGTTGAATTTCCTGCTTTTCATTTGTGGAAATATCTTTGATCGCTTCAACTACATCATTAAAAGTTATCGTTGGCAAGACCTCATATTAATTGTCTATTCTCTAAGTTCATATTAACTATTTTGCTCCAAAAGTGCCGATCGCGACTACCAATACCACCGGCGCGGGCACTTCCCCAAACACCAAATAACCCAAACCAGCAGCCCAGACAGAAGAAAACGCTAAAATAGTAATAGACATCCTACAATCTCGGAGTTAGTTCTTGGCACTTGCACCGCCCCAGCGCGAAAGCGTTCTAGCTTGGCTCTCAGACCGCGTTCCTGCTGCTCGCATCACACATATCCTCGGAGTCGAACAGGTAGCAGGTGACTTGGCTCGCCATTACGGCCTCGATGAAGCTAAAGCCCGATCGGCCGGATTGTTGCACGATTTGGCAAAATACTTCAAACCTCAATTGCTGCTACAAATAGCCGCAGCCGAAGGTTTAGAGTTAGACTCAGTGTTGGAAGCACACCCGCACCTGCTACACGCAGACGCGAGCGCGATCGTCGCCAGATCCGAATTCGGGGTGGTCGATCGAGAAATTTTGGAAGCGATCGCCAATCACACCCTCGGAAGACCAAACATGAGTCAACTCAGTTGTACCGTATTTATAGCAGACACTATAGAGCCGAGCCGTGGCAACACAGCCGAACTAGAAGCACTGCGGCAGGCGAGCGTGCAAAATCTTTATGCGGCAGTTTGGCAAACCTGTGATTATTCTCTGAAATTCTTGCTAGAAACTCGGTGCTACATCCACCCGCGCAGCGTACTCACCCGCAATTGGGCGCTGCAAATGGCTCGATCGAAAGAAACAGGGAATTCGACGAGGGAATCGATCGCCACCTGCAATCAAACTGGTTTGTAGTCAGGACTTTAGTCCTCAGTGGCCGGACTGCCGCCGACGGAGGACTTTTCGTTTTCACCGAAAAACGAGCCCGGCGTGCCCCTGGCTTTTAGACATGGGGAGGAAGTCGGTAGCGGTTTCAACCGCCTTCTATATTTTTTTTGGTATTGGTTGTTTTGTAGTCATATTTGCATCTTCAATCAAGAATACTATGCTAATATAAACCAAGGAGGAAAACAGAATGTATGGATGCCAGCAAAATCTAATTAGTCCAGACAAAGACTTAAAAGCAGTCTTAGAATTCTTGTGTAGTGAAGCCTCAAAGTTAATTAATTGTGGAACTTATTATGCCAGACAACTATTCTTCAAAACTGGAAGGATACCGAGTAGAGCCAAGCTACATAAAGTTTTAGGAACGGACAATCGAAACATTCATTATAAGGCTTTCTATTCAGATACCGCACAGCAGATACTGACTAGCATTGCTGAATCTTTCCAATCCTATTTGGGCTTGCTAGCTGGAATCAAAGAAGGGACAGTGACGCAACATCCAAGACTTCCTGGATACAGACAAGGCGGATTAGCACTTGTAACTTTTACAGGTAGATCGGTCAAATTAAAAGATGGAATGTTGCGATTTCCTTTAGGGAAGCAAGTTAAAGCTTGGTTTGGCATAGATGCGTTCTATCTGACGATGCCATCTAACTTAGAATATGCTTCTATTCGAGAGTACAGAATTTTACCCAGAAACGGATGTTTTTATCTAGAATTGGTTGACCAAAAAGAAGCTGTTCAATCCGATGTCAACGTTGATTCTGTATTGATGATCGACCACGGGATGGACAACTGGATAACTTGTGTCAGCAATATTGGAACTTCATTCATCGTAGACGGAAGGCATCTCAAGTCCATCAACCAAGGCTACAACAAACGAGTGGCAACCTTGAAGTCGGTCAAAAACAATGGATTCTGGTCGAAAAGACTGGAACGGCTGACCGAAAGCAGAAATAGAACAATGCGGGATGCAGTTAATAAAGCTGCTCGTAAGGTCGTCAATCATTGTGTATCATCCAAGATTGGTACAGTCATATTTGGATGGAACAAGAATCAGAAAGATTCAATAAATCTGGGTACAAAGACCAATCAAAAATTTGTTCAGATTCCCACGGGCAGGTTAAAAGATAGAATTGCTCAACTCTGCGAACAGTCCGGAATCAAATTCGTCGAAACCGAAGAATCATATACTTCAAAAACTTCTTTTCTCGATGCCGATCCACTGCCTAAAATCGGCGAAAAACCCGAGGGGTGGAAAGCTTCGGGAACGAGAATTAAACGTGGATTATATCGGACGGGGAAGGGGTGGCTAATTAATGCAGATTGCAATGGTTGTGCAAATATTGGCCGTAAAGTAGCAACAATACTTGGACTCGATCTAAGTGGAGTTGGTAGAGGTGACTTGTCAGCACCTGTAAGACTTAAATTGTGGAATACATGAATCCCCACGCCTTTAGGCATGGGGAGATGTCAATACCAACTTAAAACTCAGGACTCTTCGTCCTGATGACCAACTTTAAGACAGTTGTATCAATTGTATCAATTAGGAACTCAAACAATTAATGTTAGATCAAACCCAACTCCAATACACCACCAACTCGCCTTCAACTGCCGGCACATCCCCGGATCAAACCCGCCCCCTAGCTTTGACAATTGCTCAAGCTGCCGAAGACCGCAAAGGCGATAATATCCTAATGCTGCGGGTATCAGAAGTATGCTACTTAGCAGACTACTTTGTGATTGTGACCGGATTTTCCAACGTGCAGGTACGAGCCATCTCCCAAGCGATCGCAGACCAAGTAGAAGAGGAATGGCAACGCTTACCACTACGCACAGAAGGGCAATCAGATGCAAGTTGGGTGGTGATGGACTATGGCGATGCGATCGTCCACATCTTGAAACCTCAAGAACGCGAATTCTACAATCTAGAAGCGTTCTGGGGGCACGCCGAACGCATTAACTTTTCCACCGAGCCCAGAGGATAGCTATGTGAAAGACGCTTCTGTTTCTATTTGTCCTGTTCCCCAAGAACAGCGACCGGTCAATGAATACCAAGAACTTAAAGAATCCTGGTTTTTTAGTTGGGGAACTCTCCATTGGCCCCAGTATCTGGCAAAACTTGCTTGGGTATGGGGTTGGAGTTGCCTGGTATCCGGGCCGATAGCTGCGGCTAGCTTTTCTCCTGTCAAATATCCAGCTCAGTTTGTCCTGTGCGCGATAGCTGGTGCCGGTTTTATTCTAGGATTAGCTTTGCTACGGCTGTACTTGGGTTGGTTCTACGTGCGATCGCGCCTATCCAATCCCACAGTCGTCTACGAAGAATCCGGCTGGTATGACGGTCAATCCTGGACTAAAACTCCCGAAGTCTTACTTCAAGACCAGTTGATTGTCAACTATCAACTAGAACCCATTCTGGGGCGTCTGCGGCAGACATTTTATGGTTTGGCGGTATTTCTGGTTGCCGGGGGAGTAATTTGGAATTGTTTGTAATCAGGAATGGAAACAGGGGAGTTATGAGTTATGAGTTTTGGCAGCAAGAATCGACTTTGTAACTGGCAACTGGCAACTCATCAATTACAACTCACAACTCATCACTTCCTCAGCTCAAATCTACAATGAAAAATCTAAAATCTAAAATTGATATGACAAGGGGAAAACGAACCCAAGCTCCAGAACTGGAAGTCAGATTGCTGCGCGAAGGTATTGTGGAATCTAAGCACCGCGTCCAGGCCGCTGTCTGTGACAATCGTGGCCGCGTTCTGTCCGTTGCTGGTAACTCGGAAACGGCCGCCTTTGTCCGTTCTTCACTCAAGCCTTTTCAAGCTTTGGCTGTGACTGCAAGCGGCACCTTAGAACGCTACGAACTCACCGATCGAGATTTAGCGATTATTTGCAGTTCTCATCAAGGTACGATCGAGCAATCGCGACAAGTATTTAACGTCCTGTGGCGCTGCGACATTGACCCCTCTAAACTTCAATGCCCGATTCCAGAAGGCAAAAAAAGTTCCCTGCAATACAACTGTTCCGGCAAACACGCCGGAATGCTCGCTGTCTGTCAGCAACTGCACTGGCCGCTGGAAAGCTATTTGCGCCGCAAACACCCCGTCCAGCAGCTCATTTTGGGCAAGGTGGCTGACTTACTGGCAATGCCAGCCGAAGAGTTTATCAGCGCTCGCGACGACTGCGGCGCTCCTACCTATTTATTGCAGTTGGGGCAAATGGCCTCTCTCTACGCTAAGTTGGCCAGTGGCGACAATGTGGATATGGAGCGGATTGTCCGCGCTATGACTCATCACCCGATGATGGTGGCTGGTGAGGGCAAATTTGACACGGAACTGATGCAATTGACCCAAGGGGAGTTGGTGAGCAAGTCCGGTGCCGAAGGCGTGCAGTGCATTGGCCGGGTTGGCGAAGGCATGGGTTTGGCAATTAAGGTCACTGATGGGGCAAAGCGGGCTCAATATGCTGTGGCGATTCATTTGCTCAAGCAGTTGGGGTGGATCACTGCGGCGATCGCCGAAACTCTCTCGGAAACTTACCTCACTCTCAGCGAGTTCAAGCGCTTGGAGGTAGTCGGCGAAGTGTCGATGCTCTAGTACAACCCTGATTGTCAGCCGATTTCAGCAACCCCTCCCACAATCTCAAAAGTTTTTTTGATTTAGGGGTTGCTATTTTCAGAAAGATGTGTTTATATTAGAGAAGAGATAAAGCGACGCGGGATAGAGCAGCCTGGTAGCTCGTCGGGCTCATAACCCGAAGGTCAGTGGTTCAAATCCACTTCCCGCCACCAAATTCAAGCGAACCCTGTAATCGTTAAGGTTTCAGGGTTTTGTTTTGGGAAACCACTAGAGAAAGACAAAGCGACGCGGGATAGAGCAGCCTGGTAGCTCGTCGGGCTCATAACCCGAAGGTCAGTGGTTCAAATCCACTTCCCGCCACCAAATTCGATCGGACAAGCCTCGACAACTTTTGGTTGTGGAGGCTTGTTTTATGACATTGTTTGATTGCATCTTTTAAAGTTCCCGACAAGTTGCCAATTGCTAAATCGGCTGGCCTTCGAGCCAATCAAAAATTAGGTTTAGCTGTTCTAGTGTAACCAACCCGTACTGCCAAAGAACCAGAGGCAGTTGGCTGGCATCTTGTTCCCCGTGTCGGAGAGCAACTGCGATCGCCGAATTCGAGATCGCCAACTCTCCCTGCAAATAATCGATTAGTTGAGCCTTTGCCATCACCTTAACCGCCAGTTTTATACTCTTTTGTAAAGCTCTGTAGCTCCTTGGGTTGAGTCAGAAGTTTAATATTCCTAACTTTAGGTGAAAAATGGGGAATCCGCTGTGATGGAAAACCTACACAAGTTGTGATAATACTCATAGAAAAAAGCGATCACCATCACAAGATACCGGATGGTCATCGTTTCGTCATTCGGGGGAAGGCATTTATGCTGAATTTTCCCCATCTATTTATTGATTGAAAATTCCTACAATCCTAGCTGAATCTGAACTCCCGCTTCTGTGCCACTGTCGCTTGGTTTGGGAGGTAAAGGATTTCCTTGACGCTGGGCGTCCGAAGGAGTGGTGATAAATTCAAATTCGCGATCGATTTTGAGGCGAAATCCGTCACGCAAGCGGTTATCTCTTCTAACAGAATTACCCGATGTTTCTAATTGACCAATAAAGTTTTGATAATCGGAGTCTACGGTTCTGTCCTCAACAGTTCTGAGGGAATCCCCAGATAAAGTTGTTTCCGAACTTTGAGCCACTGGTTGCAGTCTTGGTTGGGCTAGAACAGCAGGCATCAAACCGATTAAAATGGAACTCAGTCCCAGAGCAGTGCCAAGAGTAGCAATAACTGCGTTCACGATCAATCCCTCCGCTAGTTGCATCCTCATATTCTGATTGTACCAGGAAAGCAGTTGCGATCTATCAAAAGTATTGGCTAGTTGAGACATTCATGTCCATTTCAATTCACCGAAGAGCACCATTCTCGCTTAACAGGCAGGATGCCTGTTTCACAAAGATTGAATTTTATTGTGTGTGGGGTGGGCAAGTCAGGAACAGGCTTTCCGGCCTGTTCCACAACACATCAAGTTTCTTGTGGGGTGGGCCCTCCTAGCCCGCCAGTCAAAGGCTGATTGACAATGGTGCAAGCATCTCATTTGAAACTGAGATTAGCACCCGCGAGCTTTTGGGCCTGTTCCACAAAAAAAATATTTCTGATGCGGTGGAGCGTGCTAAGCTGCAACAATGGGAAAACTGCTAGGAAAGCTGGTGCAGCGAAGCTATCCCAGAGGGCATCGCCTCTGTTCCGAAAGCTCTCGATCGCGCTAAGATAACTGTGGCTGAATTTGAAAAATTTAATAGCAAGTGACCAAGTCCGAGTTTTTAACAGCAAATTGCCACAAAAAACTATCTCAACTTCAAAATCTGCTGCATCTGTAGGGATACGGCATTGCCCATTGGTGTCAACTTAAGCCTGAAAGCCTTGAGAAATCTCGTTTTTAGCTGAGTCTAGATCCCCCTAAATCCCCCTTAAGAAGGGGAGTAGGGGGTGACTTTGATCGGACTCTTATCCCCCCCTTCTTAAGGGGGGCTAGGGGGGATCTAGATTTAATGGTCAAACAGCAATCTGTGACTGGGTTTGAGCTGGTTGTTGACACCAATGGGCATTGCCGTCTCCGTTGTGGCTTAGTAATAGTTATGCTCGATCATGCCAATTAAATATCTGACCAACCAGATGTTAAAAATGTCGGGAAAAGTACCAATTCGCATCGTCCTGGTTGTGCCTTTCGCCCTCCAGACTTTCGCCGCTGTAGGGCTGACGGGGTGGCTGTCGCTGCGGAACGGGCGCATAGCAGTTAATGATGTTGCTGCACAACTGCGGGCAGAAGTCACATCGCGTATCCAGCAACATATTAATAGTTATATTGAAACGCCACACCAAGTCAATCAGCTAAATGTCGATGCCATCCGTCTCGGCATTTTGAAGGTGCAGGATTCCGCTAGTTTGCGGCGCTACTTTGCTCAACAAATTAAAACATTTAATAAAATTAGCTACATTCAATTCGGTTCGGAACAAAAAGGTTTTATTGGAGTTGAACGCCTTGATGACGGTAAATTACAACCAGAGGTTTCTGGGAAATCTACTGGCTATAACTTTCAGACTTACGCAGCGTCGGAGTTGGGGGAACCAACCAAGCTATCACAAATTACTCCCAACTATGACCCCCGCATCCGCCCCTGGTACACAGCACCGGTGCAAGCAGGTAAACCGACGTGGAGCAAGATTTATACTTATTTAGACTTACCAAAACTGGCGATTACGGCGGCTGCACCGGTTTATGACGATCGCAATAAACTAATTGGAGTGGTGGGTTGTGACCTGCTACTTTCCCAAATAAATCAATTTTTGGACAGTCTAAAAATTGGGAAGTCGGGACAGACTTTTATTGTAGAAAGGTCGGGACAATTGGTGGCCAATTCTACTCCAGAACCGCCATTTATTATTAGTAACGGTGTGGCAAAACGGATTATGGCAACGAGCAGCAATAATGCTTTGATTCGATCGACTGCTCGCTATCTGACAAAACGCTTCGGGGATTTGAGCAAGATTGATGGCACTTATCAGCTAGATTTTACGATCGACGGGGAACGGCAATTTCTGCAAGTAACGCCCCTGTCTGACGGGAGGGGCCTGGACTGGCTGATTGTGGTGGCGGTTCCTGAAGCCGATTTTATGGAAAGAATTCACAGCAACACTCGCTACACTGTGTTGCTGTGTTTCGGTGCTTTGGTGGTGGCGATCGGAATTGGCTGTTTGACTTCGAGGTGGATTGTGGTGCCGATTCAGCGCCTGAGCAAGGCTGCGGAGGCTTTGTCGCGGGGAGAATGGGACTCGACGGCGCTATATCCGCAGTTGATGGCGTCTGTAGAGCGGGGGGATGAGGTGGGTGTTCTGGCCCGCTCTTTTAATCGGATGGCTTGTCAGTTGGAAGAGTCGTTTACTACTCTCGAAGATCGGGTAGAATCGGCGATCGCTGACAAAAATCAATTAATTAGCTCTCTGAAAAACTCGCAGCAAAAACTCGCTCTCCACCTTCATCAAACTCCTTTGGGGGCGATTGAATGGAATCTAAATTTTGAAGTAGCGGACTGGAATCTTTCAGCGGAAAGAATTTTTGGATACAACCGTTTGGAAGCTGTGGGACGCCACGGAGTAGATCTAATAGTTCCTGAAAGTGCTAAGGAGTATGTCAGGAAACTCTCGATAAATTTGCTAACTAATCAAGGAGGAATTAGTAGCATTAACGAGAACGTCAGAAAAGATGGCAAAATTATTCTTTGTGAGTGGTACAATACGACTTTGGTCGATGCTAATGGTTGTATAATCGGAGTGGCATCCCTGGTTCAAGATGTGACTGATTTTCACATTGCTATGGAGCAGTTGCGGGCTAGCGAGGAGCGGTTTCGCCAGTTAGCAGAAAATATTCATGAGGTATTTTGGATTAGAGAACCCCATCACAAACAGATAGTTTATGTGAGTCCTGCTTGTGATAAAATATGGAATCGGAGCAGTCAGATTTTGTACTCAGAACCGGAATCTTTTTGGGATGCGATTCACCCGGAGGATCGCGATCGCGTCAAGGCTGCTTTTGAGAAACAGGTGCGGGGCGATTATGATGAGGAGTATCGAGTAGTGCGATCCCCTACGGGGGCTACGCCAACGGACGGCTCGATTTGTTGGGTGCGCGATCGGGCATTTCCGGTACGCAGCGAAACAGGAGAAATTTACCGCATCGTCGGTATTGCTGAAGACATTACCCAGCGCAAATTAGCAGAAGAATTCCAAAAAGTCGCTCAAACCGCTCAAGCTGCAAACCAAGCAAAAAGCGCATTTTTAGCCAATATGAGCCACGAATTGCGAACTCCCCTCAACGCGATTATCGGTTACAGCGATCTGCTCAAAGAGGATGCTGAGGATTTAGGCTGCGAAGATTTTATCCCCGATTTGCTGAAAATTCAAACAGCAGGAAAACACTTGCTATCTTTAATTAGTGACATCCTCGATATTTCTAAAATAGAAGCGGGGCGGATGGAACTTTATTTGGAAACTTTTAACCCTGCTCATTTAATTGATGACGTAGTTTCGACTGTCGAATCCCTGGTGCAGAAAAATTCTAATAAGTTTGAAGTTGATTGTGCTAGCGACTTGGGATTGATGAATGCTGATATTACCAAAACTCGGCAAATATTACTCAACCTGCTGAGCAATGCAGCCAAATTTACGGAAGGTGGCACTATTAAAATCAGCGTTGAAAGAGTTACAAATGAAAGCTCAAAGCTGCAAGAAACCAGAAGAGTGTTCCGAATGGATAATTTTCCGTGTATTTGATACAGGTATTGGGATTCCCCCCGAACAAATGCAGCATTTATTTCAAGCTTTCATGCAGGGCGATGCCTCAACTACGCGCAAGTATGGCGGCACGGGTTTGGGATTAACCATTAGCCGTCACTTTTGCTTGATGATGGGTGGCGATATGGAAGTCGAAAGTCAGTTAGGTTTCGGTTCTATTTTTACTGTGCGCTTGCCGGCGCGCGTTGAATTAAAGAGAGAAAACTAGGGAGTGTTTTTAAACCCGGAGATCCCCCCCAGCCCCCCTTAATAAGGGGGGAGCAAGAGCATTCTTTCGTCGCCCTTATTAAGGGGGATTTAGGGGGATATGGCTCTGATTGGAAAGACAAGAAAAGATGCCCTCAATTCCTCACTACCAACTTATTTTAATTGGGAATTTCCCGTTTTTGTCGCCCCAAAAGTTGAGCTGTTAAGACACCGCCGGCAAAGCCAAAGAAATGTGCTTGCCAAGAAACTCCGGGCTGGGATGGCAAAACTCCCCAAATGAAACTGCCGTAGAAGAAACCGACAATTAAAGACATTAAAATTGAAGTAAAGCTACGTTCAAATAAGCCGCGCAGTAGCAAAAAGCCGAAGTAGCCAAAGATTAATCCGCTGGCACCAATGTGCACGGAATGGGGCGCGCCTGTCAGCCAAACTCCCAATCCGCTAACTAGGATTGTGACGGCACTCACGACAAAAAAGTCGCTAATTTTTCGCAGCATAATCAACCAACCAAATGTTAAAAAAGGAAGGGTATTACTGGCTAAGTGGGCAAAACTGCCGTGCAGAAAAGGCATCCACAGGATGCCTTGAAGTCCGTCGAGGCTGCGGGGGTGCACTCCGTAGGAATTCAGCCTGCCTCGGAAGAGGAATACATCGACAATCTCTATCATCCAGAGTAGGGCGACGAAGCCGCCGAGAATGGCGGCGTGGCTTTGCAATTCGCTGGTGATAGTTTTGGTTTCTGGGTTGCTCATGGTTTGTGAGGGCGGTATAACAGAAGGAAAGGGAAATGGAAGTCGGAAGAAGGGAAATGGAAGATGCAACAATAGCAATGGTTTCAGAAATTAAGAACGTCCTAACCGTCAGGCGTGGTTGCGGTACTTTGGTTATTTATAATTGTATGAGTTTTTGGCGATCGCTCAGGGAAGAGTTGGGGCGGGGTTTCAGGGGTTTTTGCAGTAGAGCTTGTATTTGTAACTGTTATAACTTTTATAGAAAATTCCGCATTTTCACGTATGGAATAATTCACATAAATGCGTCAGAATCATTAAGGAACTGCAAGAGGAGAGTAAACTAAAGATACGTTACAAACTCAAGGAACTAATTTTTTCGCAGAAAGTCATTAATTCGAGAAGTTCAATCCGGTAAAGCAAAACGGGATGCTGTAGATACTGATTGTAGATAATCTCGCAACTCTACAGAGAGTTCTAGGCACCTCGTTGTAAAAGAGGAACAGAGTAAAATGAATGTATTTGAGCATACAGTGCCCTACCTAAATCTGCCAATTTGGTTAGGGGTTGGCAAACAAGAAACCGCCGTTAGTGTCGCTACAAATTCTCAACCTTACGGTAAAAAGCCGCGCTTTGACTTATTATATCCGCTGAAACAGTGGCTGGATAACAGAGAAATTCAAAGTCAAAAATTGGCTCGATTGTTGTGTAAATTTATTCCTAGCCAGTGTCCTTTTGAGCGGGTAGTTAAAATTGGCGATCGCACTTTATTTCGCATTCCGCCGCTGTGCAAGTTAAATCCGCTTTACGAACAAGTGGTGGGGCTTCGGTTTCGAGCTTTGTGTTATTTGGCTGACGAGTGTGGTGAGGATGTGACTCCTTATTGTTGATTCTCCAAAAAGCTTAATTTCTCACTCTATTTTTACCCTTCCTTTCCTTGTTGGGGAGGTTTTTTTATTTTCAGATCGTGTGGCGGTTGAAACCGCAACTACACAAAGGAATTCTGCCTCCGCAGACTAAGAGATCGAGTAGGGACAGGAGATATCCTGTCCCTAGGGTGTTGATTGTGCGATCGCACTTTTGGGCAATGTTAAAAACGATTCCGACATTTCAAGAGTATATTCTGATTGACCAATCTCAGGTTTATGTAGAACAGTATTGTAAGTTGGCAAACAAGCGGTGGTCGTATCGTCAGTATGATGAGGAGGATGCGGCGCTAGTTTTTAGTTTTTTTCAGGTTGAAGTGCCGCTGGCTGATGTCTATGAAAAGGTGGATTTTGAGGCGGAGAATGAGGAAACTGAACCAGAAGAGAGTGAGGGGGAATAAGGGCGATCGCTCTTGGTTTATTCAAGCACTTTGATGATGGTGGCGATCGGGATAAACAGTGAAAGCTCATCATCTTCTAACGGTATGAAACCATATTTCAAATAAAATTCTTTAGCTGGCTGATTTTTACTATCGACTATCACCGCAAATATCCCCACCTCAGAGGAGAGGCGAACTGAAGATCGAAATGACTCCATTAACAGTTCTCTTCCTAATCCTCTCCCCTGCATTGAGATAGCCACAGCAAGTTTGCCTAGACGTATTGCTGGTACTGGATAGCGAGGTAATCCTCTGCGATAATTTTCAGGTAAAGATTCGCGTTTAATTTCGGCCGTACTGACAGAATAATAGCCTGCTACATCTCCAGTTTCATCTTCTGGAATTGCCACAAAGGTTTTAGCGATTCCTCTTCTATCATTCTGTCGGGCATATTTTTTGAGGTACTCATTTAACTCTGGTATACCGCAGTCAAAAGCTTCTCTTTTTAATCGGCTATCATCTATTGCACAAAAAATCCATTTCATTGTTTACCAGTTCCCGTACTTTTCCTGATGCTCTTTGATAGCTGCTTTGAGGGCGGGGTTAGGTTCCGGTGGATTTTCGATGGCGGATGCAAAGATTTCCCAGTCGCGATCGCTCAATACAATTTGCTCTACTTCTAGAGGTGGCTGTTTGGCTGCATTCAGAGCGATTTCTAGCAGATACTCACCTAGATTCATAGACTTTGCTGCGGCTGCTTTTTCTAGGATTTCTTTATCTGTTTGGCTGAGGGTTAACTCTATTTTTGTTGGGGTATCGGTTGGTGTTGACATTGTTTTGTTATAAAATGGCGATCGACTAATTTTATTGTAGCAATATTGATGAGAGCAACATTGGCTCATCTCTGAATTACCCGATTCACTTCTGCTAACGGCAGTTCTAAAGATTCTGCAATTTGTTCGGCACTCAAACCCAGTTTTGCCAATTTAGGGACTGCTTCTAACTTAGCTTTGCGTTCGGCTTCTTCTAAAAGTTTTTGATAATTTGGATATCCTTTGACATCATTATCACTTTTATTGTCTGATGCCGATCGTTCTGACGAAAGTGATTCAGATTCTTGTGCGGGATTGGTACAAAAATTAATATGCCCAATTTGTACCGGATTCCCACTATTTGAGAAATTTACTATTCGCCATCTTTCTACCGTAGCGCGAAAGTTTGATTTGTTAATGTCTGCGCCCAGCGCAGTTGAGAGTATCTGCCATAGCTCATAGCTAGCATCCCTTACATGACCCTGACTACAGTGATATTCTTCCGCAATTTGCGCGTATTTCCGATTATTCAAGACTCCTTTGAGGATTGCTACTTGCAGGGTGTCGAGGTGTTTGCCAGTCTTGGAAAAAACTAGCTCATCAATAGACTTTAAGACATCTTGGGTATCCATCAGCATATCTGAATACAAAACTATTTTAGTATAACCCGTTTTTTTCCGACTTTATCCGCTTTTTTCCGACTTGCCAAAGCTGCGATCGGTTGACATTATAAGTAGTATCAAGTTGATTAAATTACTTGCCGAATTATCGATGGGTATATTTGGAGCGTCAGCCACAATACCGAATTGATATAGCCAACAGCTATTACTTCACTTTGTCAATATGAACAAGTTATTTCCCTTCGTTTTCCTCTCGTCTGTTCTCCTCCTTGCTACAACTGAAAGCACTTTTTATAAAAGTGTTAACGCTCAGTCATTCCAACGTAATCGCCCCGATTTAAACGGTCTGCTAGTTAGAAATCCGGGTAATGGTATGATTTTCTGGGTTGACCGTGGTCAGCGCCGCCATATCGCAGGTCCCAGTATATATACAAGATTGTTTGTACCCAAACATCGAGATTATTTAGAAACCGATGTCATTGAACCCGGACCATCTATAACAAATGATAACAGACTTGTCCGTTGTGGAGAAAACGGACATCCTTTGAAAAACCGTATATACCTTTTAGACGAGGGTACAAAAAGGCACGTCACCTCTCCAACTGTTATGGATAAGAATAACTTTAACGGGAAAGGGGTTAATACTATTGATTGTCCGGTTCTGGCTACGATACCAGACGGAGCTTCTATCCGGTAGAGTAGTCAAAAAGAAGCAAGGTTGCAGACTTCATAACTGTCATTTTTCGCTGAACCTTTTAGCTACCACTAGAAAAGCGATCGCGCATTTATTTCAGGAAACCTCAACAGATACCGTAGGGTGCGTCGCTATCGAAAATCTCCGAACTAAATCGAAAATCTCATAGCGACGCACCCTACCAGATATTATCGTCAAAAACCCGGTTTCTAGACTCGTCTGTGTACTCCGCAATCCAAACTACGCGCCGACCGCTTCCTTGGCCGCGTACAACACCTCAGCATTAATTAGAGCAATCCCCCGATCGCGCGCGAACTTCTCAGTATTTCGCTTGACTTTCCCGCGCACAAAACCAGGAATTTTATTCAACTCAGCTTGTCCATCCTTCGTCCAATTCATATCAGAATCAGCCGAAATTCCCTTAGTAATCACTTCCTTGGTATCGTGGCCACCGAAGATTTCCAGCAAGTGGTCTTCCATGCCCAAAGTAAAGGAATTGTACACCAAATCTACGCACTGATTCGTGCCTTCATAACCCAAAAATGGCTTGTAGCCGATCGGGAAATTTTGGACGTGAATCGGCGCAGCAATTACCCCGCAAGGAATATCCAACCGCTTACCGACGTGACGTTCCATTTGTGTACCGAAAATTGCGGAAGGTTCCGCTTTCGCGATCGCATCTCCGATCGCCCCATGATCCTCCGTCACCAGCACTTCATCGCAATACCCTTTTACCTCTTCCCGGAACCAATCAGCATCGTGTTTGCAGTAGGTTCCTGCCCACACAACGTGAATTCCCATCTCGCGAGCCAAAATCTTCGTCATCGCCGCTGCGTGGGTATTATCGCCAAATACGACCGCTTTTTTGCCTGTTAAGTTTTGGCAGTCGATCGATCGCGAAAACCAAGCAGCCTGCGACACAAATCGAGTTTGTTGATCGATGAAATCTTCATAATCAACATCAGCACCTTGAGCATTCAAAACTTGCTGAATCTTGCGAATACAGCGCGCAGTTTCCACCACACCCATCGGTGTAATATCCACCATCGGCGTGCCGAATTCTTTTTGCAAATACTCCCCGGCCATCATCCCTAATTCCCGATAAGGAACCAGATTAAACCAAGCGCGCGGCAGTCTTTTCAAGTTATGAACCGAAGCACCTTCGGGAATAACTTCGTTGACTTCTATGCCCAAATCTGCCATCAAACGCTTCAACTCAGTGCAGTCGTGCTGGTTGTGGAAACCCAGCGTTGACATCCCGATGATGTTGACAGATGGTTTTTCGCTTTTGGCTTCTACTAAATCGCCTTTTTTGCGGGATTTGTTGATGTAAAATTGGACGATTTGATCCAAAGTGCGATCGGCAGCTTGGAGTTCGTTTACGCGATAATGGTTAACATCCGCCAGCAAAACATCGCCTTTGGCTTCCAATTGAGCTCGCTCCACGAAGTTTTCCAAGTCTTCTTGCAGAATGCTGGAAGTGCAAGTCGGAGTCAACACGATTAAATCTGGGTGTTCTTCTCTGTCTTTGCGGGTGATGTTGTCCACCACTCTTTCTTGGGAACCGCGCGCGAGTACGTGTCTGTCAACGACGCTGGTAGTTACCGGGGTGAAGTCCCGTTCCCTCTCCAGCATGGAACGCATGACGTTAAAATAGTCGTCTCCGATGGGTGCGTGCATGATCGCATGGACGTTTTTGAAGGAAGTCGCAACGCGCAGAGTGCCGATGTGGGCTGGCCCTGCGTACATCCAATAAGCCAATTTCATAAAAAATACTCGGTAAGTGGGAAACTCAGAGTTTTTAGACCTGAGAGGAAAACGACTTGGCGGTTTTAACCGCCTTGAATCCCCTCCGGCGAGGGGTGGAGGGGTATGGTTGCCCCTCCGGTGAGGTATGGTTGCCTCGATCTCCCTTGCGGGGTAATGTTAGCTTCGCCAATGTTATAAGAGCTTTTTAGACCTGCAACACTGCCTCAGTGACTTTAAGACTGTTTAATTGCAGATGACAGGGCTCTTTACTAGCTTCGCATCCACAGGGTGTCATGACTCAAATAACGTAGACCTCTAAGGTCTTAGGCTGGTCAGCACAGCTTGCTCGATCGCTCTAACAAGCTCAGTCCCTTTAGGGCTGAGTTACTGACAGGTATTTTTCCTGATGCTGGTTGAGATTTGCCCGATCGGGCTATTACTGCTAGATTTTAGAGTTGTTTCTGATTCTCTCACCGGATGAATCCTTTAGAAATAATGACTTTCTGAAGATTTACAGATGGCTGCGATCGCTCAAACCCTTTGCTGAACAGGGATTTGACTCCACACTAAAACAACTTTGCGGTTGTTTTACTGCAATAATTCTTAATTTATTGTCAATTTTCCGCCTGTCACCGCCCGATGCACAATTAACAGTCAAAGTCAAGTTTACTGCCAGATTTTCCGCTGCTGAGTTTGTATTGATAGTTGATATCAATTCCGGTTGCACCGTCAGGTGATGTTGGCTGTTGGCTTTTGGCTGTTGACTGTTGGCTGTTGACTGTTGGCTGTTGACTGTTGGCTGTTGACTGTTGATGGTTTGAACAATACCGATGCAACGGTCAACGATATGAGACAACACAAAATAGACCATTAGTGAAAGCAGAATTTTCCCATATTCTCATATTCAAATCTTCAATCTCAAATCTCAAATCCCTCGGCTGTTTAACCTTGGCAATTGGCTAATAATTCAGTCCACAAAATTAATATTTCATGACTTGCGTATTTTCATGTAATATGGTGGCGATCGGTCTTCAATCCAGCAATTTCCTGAAAGCTGAGATTGTTTTGTGGTCAGCTTGGCGATCGATACGCTACAGTAAACCCTTGCACAACTCCTATATTTGTAGCTTTCTTTACCCAACTGCATAACTGCGACTTCATCAACAGCGCGCGCAGACAGCAGCATTCGCCGTCTGCTGTCAAGGCCTTTCCCACACATCCCAAAAGATAACTCTTGAGCGATAATGGAGGATGATATTGACCAAGCACCTAATTTGAGAGAACTTTTTTTATGATGGCAATTCCCGGCGTTGCAGTTCTCGCTCTTATTTATGAAAGCAGCACCTCCCTAGTTTACCGTGGTCGCAATGAGCTGGACAATCAACCTGTTATTATCAAACTGATCAAAGAAGAATATCCGACTCCTGAAGAACTGAATAGATACAGACGCGAACATGAAATTACTGCCAACTTAAACCTAGAGGGAGTTGTTAAAGTCTACAATTTGCAGCCTGTTAGAAACAGTCTGGCAATGATCTTAGAAGATTTTGGCGGCGAATCTTTAAGAATATTCATGGCTTCCCAAAAATTGACAATTTTAGGATTTCTGACTACTGCGATCGAAGTTGCTGAAACCTTGGGAGAAATTCACGCAAACAATGTAATTCACAAAGATATTAACCCCTCAAATATCGTTTTTAATCCGGCTACAGGACAAGTAAAACTCATCGACTTTAGCATTTCAACAGCATCAGAGCAGGCCAACATTCCCAATAAAAATCCAAATTTTTTAGAAGGTACTTTAGCCTATATGTCGCCCGAACAAACGGGCAGAATGAACCGGGTAATAGATTACCGCACCGACTTTTATTCCCTCGGCATCACCTTCTATGAATTGCTGGCAGGAAAACTTCCTTTTAGCACTTCCGATCCAATGGAGTTAGTTCACTGTCACATCGCCAAACAGCCAGTACCTCTCAATGAAATAGCACCTGAAATTCCTAAAGCTGTTTCAGATATTGTGATGAAATTGCTAGCCAAAACCGCTGAGGACATCGCTATCAAAGTGCCTGGGGAATGAAAGCAGATTTGGAATCTTGTCTGTTTCAGTTGCAGACATCCGGGTTTATTTCCGAGTTTGATCTCGGCAGTCAAGATATTTCTGATAAATTTCAAATTCCTCAAAAACTTTACGGCAGACAGCGAGAAGTCGAAACTCTTTTAGCCGCATTTGAACGGGTAGCAGCCACAAATAATCGCTCTTACCCGCTGGAATTTTCCCAAGTTTATGCAACCAAAAATAATTTCAAATTTGCCAGCGAAATTTCCCATTCAGTGCGAACAATAGGGGAACATAAATCCCGCAGCGAGATGATGCTGATTGCCGGTTATTCCGGTATTGGAAAATCGGCAATGGTCAAGATTTTAGCAAAACCTATTACCCGCAGGCGGGGCTATTTTATTTCGGGCAAGTTTGACCAGTACAAACGGACTATTCCTTACTCTGCTGTTGTCAGCGCTTTTTCCGAATTGGTGCGACAACTGTTAACTGAAAGCGCAGCTCAATTAGCAGTTTGGCGCGAAAAACTCCGCACTTCCTTTGGCCAAAACGGGCAAATTATTATTGATGTAATTCCTGAAGTAGAACTGATTGTTGGGGCTCAGTCTCCTGTAGCTGAATTGGGACCGACGGAATCTCTCAACCGCTTTAATTTAGTATTTCAAAATTTTATTCGCGTATTTTGTCAGCCAGAACAACCCCTGGTAATTTTTCTCGACGATTTGCAGTGGGCTGATTCTGCTACTCTCAAGCTGATCGAATTGATGATGACAGATGAAGCGACGCAATATCTGTTTTTAATTGGCGCTTATCGGGATAACGAAGTTAGTCCCACTCATCCTTTAATGATGACTGTGGAGACGCTGCGAAATCAAGCAGCTATTATTAATCAGATTGCTTTGTCGCCGCTGGGAGTGGAACAGATCGCTCATTTGATTGCAGAAACTTTGCATAGCGATCGAGAATCTGTTAAACCTTTGGCTGAACTGGTTGTCAGCAAAACTGACGGGAATCCTTTTTTTGTTAATCAATTTCTCCAAACCTTGTATCAGGAAAACCTGCTAGTTTTTCACCCGCCACAGTCGGGGAGCAAGGGCGGCTGGCATTGGGATATGAATCAAATCGAGCAGTGTGCCATCACTGACAATGTAGTAGATTTGATGGTACAAAAATTGAGGAAACTGCCCATTTCAACTCAGCAAGTTTTGCGTTTAGTTGCTTGTTTGGGCAATGAATTTGATTTAAACACTCTGTCTCTCATCAATGAAAAGGAAGCCTCAGAAACTTTTTCGCATTTGCTGCCAGCAATTAAGTCTGGATTAATCTTGCCAACTTCTGAATTGGAAAGTAAGTCATTAGATTATGTACTTTTTCCGCTGTTAATTCTCAATTATAAATTTTTGCACGATCGGGTACAACAAGCAGCTTATGCTTTGATTGACGACTCGCAAAAAAAAGCTGTTCACCTGAAAATCGGGAGACAAATACTAGAAAATACTCCGGCCCAGTACCGGGCCGACAGAATCTTTGAGTTAGTCGATCATTTGAATGTGGCTCGATCGCTCATTATGGACGATCGAGAATTAATCCAACTAGCAACCCTGAATTTAGACGCGGCTCACAGAGCAAAAGATGCCACAGCTTATGTTGCTGCATTGCAATATTTGACAGCGGGAATGGACGGTTTGAGCGATGATATTTGGGACTCCCACTATGACTTAGCCTTTGCACTGCACATAGAGCGCGCAAACGTTGAGTATTTAAACGGCTATTTCGAGAATTCAGAAGAATTTATTAATATAACTTTAGAAAAAGCCCGATCGCCCTTAGAAAAAGTAGAAATTTACAACCTGCTCATCGTACAGTACACCCTGCGCGCCAAGTACGAGGAAGCAGTCAAAGCCGGCATCAAAGCTTTGAATTTACTAGGCATTGACTTGCCCCTAGACGGGCTGGAAACAGTGATTTCTGAAGAATTTGCCGTCGCGAAATCTATTTTAGGCGATCGAGAAATTGCTTCCCTGATCGACGAACCCGCCATGACAGTACCCGACAAAAAAGTTGCAGTTAAATTAATCACAAACTTGTTAACACCTGCGTACCTCAACAATCCAGATTTGTGGAAACTCAGCGTTTTAAAAGGACTGAATCTTTCTCTCAAATACGGTTTGGTTCCCGAAGCATCTCTTTGCTACGCGGGCTACGGTATGTTCTTAAACGCAGTTTCGGGAGACTACAAAGCAGCTTATCAATTTGCATTGCTGTCCCTAAAAGTGAGCGAAAAATCTGGAAATATCGGGTTGAAGTGCAGAGCTTGTTCATCGCTAGTCAGTATTTTTTATTACTGGTTCAACCATATCAAAGATTCCCATGCTATTAGCAATGAAGGATATCAAGCAGCTTTAGAATCAGGAGATTTAGAATATGCAGGTTATATTCTATCCAACCGCATAGCCAATTCATTCTTTCAAGGTAAAGAAATCGCGGTAGTTCTTGCCGATACAAGCAGATTTTTGCAGTTCAGCCAAAAAACCAAAAATCAGCTCGTCACCGATACATTATTAGGGGCAGAATTAATTCTACGTAACTTGAGCAAACTTACTCCTGAAAAGTTTGTATTTGAAAACGAAGAAATCAGCGAATCGCAATATGTACATAACTGCCAAGTCCATCAAAACCTGTACTCGCTCTGCCTTTATCAGATTCGCAAATGTCAGGTATTGTACTTGTATGGAAACTTTAATGAAGCATTGCAACTAGCTTTACAAGTGGAAAAACAGCTCTCTTTTATTACAGGAGCAATACCGGCTACCGAATGGAATTTTTTCTTTTCTCTAGTCTTACTCGCTGTCTATCCCAATGTTTCTCAAGACAAGAAAAAGCAATATTTGGAGAAGTTAGATACAAATCAAAAACAAATGAAAATTTGGTCAGACAACTGTCCCGAAAATTTTCTACACAAGTACGTTTTAGTACAAGCAGAAATAGCCAGAATTTCCAGGAAAGACTCAGAAGCTGTAGAGTTGTACGACTTCGCCATAACTTTAGCTCAAGACAATGAGTTTGTCCAAAATGAAGCCTTGGCTAATGAATTAGCAGCCAAATATTGGTTAAATAAAGGCAAATATCAATATGCCAAAATCCACTTGCGCGAAGCTCACTCGTGCTACTTGCGCTGGGGTGCATTCCGAAAAGTTGAAGATTTAGAAGAGAAGTATCCGCAGTTGCGGGAAATGAGGCCTTTGAGCGGAAGTTTTGCCCAAAACGAAACTACAACAACTATTCATACTTCTACTGGTAGCGATGCGAGAGTGCTGGATTTAGCGACGGTAATGAAAGCATCTCTGGCGATTTCGAGCGAAATTGTTCTCGACAAGTTGCTGGCTTCTTTGATGAGGATATCCCTGGAAAATGCGGGAGCTCAATTAGGTTTTTTGATTTTAGTTAAAGATGGCAAACTTTTAATTTTAGCGAAAGCATCAGTATTTGATGAAGATGTAGCGATGTTGCCATTTACACCTCTTGAAGAATGTCAAGATTTACCTGTGACGGTGATTAATTATGTGGAAAGGACTCGATCGGACCTGGTGTTGAGCAATGCGGCGGCTGAGGGACTATTTACCGCCGATCCTTATGTCATCAGACAGCAACTCAAATCTATTTTGTGTACGCCAATTGTGAATCAAGGCAAACTGATCGGCATTCTTTATTTAGAAAATAACTTAACTATCGGGGCATTTACTGCCCAAAGATTGGAAGTTTTAAGGCTGCTTTCTTCCCAAGTTGCTATTTCTTTAGAAAATGCTCTGCTTTATAATTCAGTCGAACAGAAAGTGCTAGATCGGACGCAGGAGTTAAATGAAAAGAACGAGCGTTTAGAACAAACTTTGCGCGAGCTGAAACTGACTCAGGCTCAATTAATTCAAACTGAAAAGATGTCGAGTTTGGGACAAATGGTAGCAGGTGTAGCTCACGAGATTAATAATCCTGTAAGTTTCATTTACGGCAATCTTACGCCAGCGAGCGAATATGTCAAAGACTTACTGAAATTAATTGAACTGTATCAGCAGCACTATCCAGAACCGGTGGATGAAATTACCGAGGAAATAGAAACAATTGAACTGGACTTTTTGATAGAAGATTTGCAGAAACTGCTGGCTTCTATGAAAGTGGGAGCGGAAAGAATCCGCGATATTGTGCTGAGTTTGCGGAATTTTTCGCGACTTGATGAAGCGGAAATGAAGTCGGTTGATATCCATCAAGGGATAGATAGTACGGTGATGCTGTTACAACCGCGTCTGAGAAAACAGGGCGGGCGTTTGGGGATTGATGTGATTAAAAATTACGCGAAGTTGCCGCTAATTACTTGTTATGCGTCGCAGTTGAATCAGGTATTTATGAATATCTTGACAAATGCGATCGATGCGCTGCTGTTGGCGAGGGATTACCCGGAAAATTATCAACAAAAGCCTGCTATTACTATTACTACGGAGGTGACATACCGGAATTCTGTGAGAATTAGAATGGCGGATACGGGGCCTGGGATGACGACGGAGGTGCTGCACAAGATTTTTGACCCGTTTTTTACTACTAAGCCGGTGGGTTCTGGTACTGGTTTGGGGCTGTCTATTTCCCACTCGATTGTTGTTAGTTCTCACGGTGGTAAATTGACTTGTGTTTCTGCACCGGGTGAGGGGAGTGAGTTTATTATTGAAATTCCGATCGCCCCCAAGCAAGTTTTGTAAGGAAGGAAAGAAAGACAGGGCGAATATAGTAAGGTGCGTCGCCCTAGAGAATCTCCAAGTTTCATTTTTTATCATAGGGCGACGCACCCTACAATTTAGCACCACACTAGAATGACAAAAAGATGCCGATCGCATTTCATAGAAAAAGTGGAATAAGTGCGATCGACAATTAAGCTGAGTTTTGCTAAGATGTAATCAGACTGACGCATCAAAATCCAAGAAACCGGGTTTTTAGCCATTTTTGCAAGCTGTGACGAAGTATCTCCCAAAAACCCGGTTTCTAACCACCAGTGCGTCGAAGACTAAATAAACAAGCTAAAAAGCAAGCAGGTAGCCATGACAGCCACCCTAATTCAAAGTCAAACTTCTGGAGTTTTGCTTACAAACATTAGCTGGCAAACTTACGAATCTCTGGTAAACGAGCTAGCAGAACAGCGGGGAATTCGTTTAACTTACGATCGAGGTACATTAGAAATTATGACTCCATCAGATCCACATGAGGGGAACAAACAAATCTTAGGACGTTTTGTAGAAACTGTCACCGAAGAATTGAATGTAGAAATTCGCAGCCTGGGTTCGAGAACTTGCAAACGCGAGGATTTAGAACGCGGATTAGAACCGGATCAGTGCTACTACATTGAGAATGAGGGAATTGTCCGCAGCCTCAAGCAAATTGACTTGAATCAAGATCCGCCACCCGATTTAGTAATTGAAATTGACATTACTAGCAGTTCTATTAACCGCATGGAATTGTATGCGAGTTTGGGCGTACCAGAGCTTTGGCGTTATGACGGTTCGCGTTTAATATTCTATCAGTTAGAAGGTCAGGAATATGTAGAACGAGAGGTTTCTCCCCACTTTCCTTTTTTGTCACCCTCTGAGATTATGGGATTTGTGGAAACGCAAAAAGATGTGGGAGAAACATCGATGATTCGAGGGTTTAGGCAGTGGGTGAGGAGTAGGATTCAGTCAGGGGAATGAAATGAAAAGCGCACTTGGATTGGGGGCGGGGTTCAGAAACCGGGTTTCTTCGGAACATCTCGTGAGGATGCGTAAATTCTCGTAGAAACCCGGTTTCTTGGATTGGGGGCGGGGTTCAGAAACCGGGTTTCTTCGGAACATCTGGTGAGGATGCGTAAATGCTCCTAGAAACCTGGTTTCTTGTATTGGGGGCGGGGTTCAGAAATCGGGTTTCTTCGGAACATCTGGTGAGGATGCGTAAATGCTCGCAGAAACCCGGTTTCTTGGATGGTTGGGCGATCATCGCCTGTGGGATTAATTCACCCACAATCGCCAAAAATATCGCATTCCCCCCTTTTGAAGAATGGGAATCTATTAATTAAGGACAGTGATATGTGTTGCCATGCTTGTCTATGCAAATGTTTTGAGCTACGCTATGCTTCAACATCATCTTCATTGTAGCTCTTGGGGTAGTTGAGGTCGTCGCAACTTTGACCAATACCAAAGTCGAAGGGGCGATCGCCGAAATTAGTATAAATAAGCAGGAAATCAAGATTTTGCAATTCATTCTCGTGTCACCTAGTCAATTTTTTGAGTAGGGAACAAACGAGTTAGCGCTAACTGCTGTCTCCATAATTCCAGCATGAGGCAGGCCAAAAGGCTTTCGGGGTCACATCTAGGTCATTATTTGGTCATTTTGGGTGCTAGATAAGTGAACCAGAACAAAACAAAGAAAAAACCTAAGTAGAAAATAATTTATGGCTGTGACTCTCAGAGCTTCTGACAAGGGGTTAAAAAAGATCGATCGCCTTAGAATTATCAAAGGCTGGTCAAAAAGAGAAAAGGCTTGGTATGAGTTGGCATATACTTCAGAATCTACTTTAAGGAGGTTTTGGAAAAAACAGCCAATTTCCTATGAAAATTTTGTCAAAATTTGCACAGTTATAGATGCAAACTGGCAAGATATTTTTGATGATAGTCATATCCCCGTAGGGACACAGCATTGCCGTGTCCCTACCTCTGCTCACCCCTTTGCACTTCCTGAAAAAATCGCACCAGTCAGGAATTGGGTAGGCCGATCGCGTGAAATCGACACCCTCAAATCCCAGATCCTCGATCCAGAAACTAGAGCAATTACCATCACCGCCGTTTGTCTGGTAGGCTTAGCTGGAATTGGCAAAACCACTCTCGCCAGTCAGCTAATCCGCCAGCTACAAGCGGAAAACGCCCCTTTTGCCGTTGCTGCTTGGGAAACTCTGCGATCGCCCACGGGCAAAGCACCTCAATTTGATAGCATTATTGATTCCCTATTGCTCACTCTTTCTCATGGCGAAATTTCTGCGGCTACTACTCAAAATGACTATCGCCAAAAAACAGAAATTTTGGTGAGATTACTAAAGGAAAAACCTTGTCTAGTTGTACTAGATAATGTCGAAACTGTATTGCAAACTGGGCAAGCTCAAAAAACGGGGTATTTTGCCGATGACTGTCTTGAGTATAAGTGGTTATTCAACCAGCTAGTCGAAACGGAACATCAAAGCAAAGTAATTTTTACCAGTCGGGAAAGTTTGGCAGAATTGTCCGCGATCGCGGTTAGAGAACTCCCTCTCAAAGGACTAGAAAAAGAGGATGCCGTGAACTTGCTGGAATCTCATCAGCAATGTTTGAATTTGACAACGACTTCAGAAGAATTAGCACAGTTGGCGGAACGCTATCAAGGACATCCTAAAGCCTTGGAAGTAGTTTCAGCTTTGATTCGGGATGAACCCAAATTTAAAGGACAAGTAGGTAAATTTTTAGGCGATCGTCAATGGCTATTGATTAATACCATCGATCGACTCATTGATGAAGTTTTTATTCGTCTCAGTGACTTAGAAAGAACTTGCTTGAGTCGGATTTCTGTTTATCAAACATCGGAATATCCACTAGATACAGCCGGAATTGCAGCGCAGATGCCAGAGGTAAGCAAGTATGAGTTAGAAGAGAGCATTATTCAAGGACTTAGACGCAGGCAATTATTAGACTATGACGATCAGCAAGAATCTTATCAAATGCACCCGTTAATTCAAGAAAAGGCTCATCGCGTCCTACGCCCTGATCCAAAATTTGCCACTTCAGAATGTCAAATTGCTAATCGCCAAGCCTATCGCTATTTCCTCAGTATCCAACTCAAAACTGAAGCTGAATGGCAAGAAATTGAGGATATTAAACCACTTCTGAGAGCGCACTATCACGCCTGTTGTGCAGAAGATTGGGATGAAGCGACAGGGGCAATTTTGGGAGTCTATGATTTCCTGCGTCTGGGATTTTTATTTCAGCTTTTGAAAGATTTATATACCAAACCAATCCCGCCTGACTGGAGAGATGGTAAACAATTAGTCACCTCTCCCGAAGTTCACGCAGATATTCTCCGATACCTGGGAGTAGCCTGTATTTATTTAGGTCAATATCAAGCGGCTCTTGAATATCTATCTGTCAGTTTGTCTACAGCCAGTAAAATTAGATATCGCGAAGGTGAAGCAGCAGCATTATGCGAGATAGGAGATGTTTACATAGAGACAGGAGACTACCAAATATCTTTAGACTATTTAAAACAAAGCTTAGTCATAGCTAGAGAAATTACAGCTAAGAAAATAGAATGTAAAGCTTTGATTTATCAAGGAACTAACCAATATTATTTAGGAGATTACTATCTAGGTAGAGCCACCTACAAGCAAGCTTTAAAAATAGCACGTCAAATTGGGTATATTGAAATAGAAGGAAGTAGCCTTAAGGATTTAGCTTTCTTTTATAATGTTTTAGGTGACTATCAATCAGCACTTGACTATATTCAAAAATATTCATCTCTTCCTGATTCATATAAAGGAATCAGCTCTCTTAAAGAAGTTCAAGTCTATTTAGCTAATATATATTTTAATAAGGGTGAAGCTGAAACAGCCCAAAAATTTGCTAACGAAGCTTTACGCTTAGAGGGAAATATTGGAAAAAATTGCGGTACAGATTCATTTATTTCTTTTGGCATTAGCTACAGATTTTTTGAAGATTTACAACAAAGCTTTGAGTATTTTGACAAACGGTTTAAGAGAGCCAAGGAAATTGCTGTTAAATTCGATGAAGCCTGGGCTTTATATCAAATAGGCATGACTTATCTGCAATTAGGACAGCATGATTTATCTTTAGAGTATTTTCACCAAAGCCTTAATATTTTTCATAAAATAGGTACTCGTGCTTATGAGGCTGAGTCATTGTTGGAATTAGCAAAAACCAGTTTACTCATCAATAAAATCCCTTTAGAAACTATCCAAGATTACTGCGATCGCGCGGAAAACATTTGTCTCGATCTCAAGCTGCCACTATTAACAGAAGTACAAAAACTCCAAGCAAATTTACCGGAAAATCGCGACTAAATATATCATGAATTAGATTTACCTACTCCCCCAAAGCTTGCCGCTGAGCCTCCAACAATTCCTGAATCCCAGTTTCCGCCAAATCCAAAATTTGATTCAACTGACTCCGACTAAAACTTCCCTCTTCCGCAGTTCCCTGAACTTCAATAATATTCAAATCCCCATTCATCACCACATTACAATCAATTTCCGCCGCCACATCTTCCACATAATTCAAATCTAAAAATAGCTCACCTTCCAAAAGACCCACAGACACGGCCGCCACTTGACGCACAAGGGGCGATCGCACTAAATCACCTTTTTGCACCAACTTATTCAAAGCATCAGCCACAGCGAGAAACGCGCCATTAATAGAAGTCGTCCGAGTCCCCGCGTCCGCTTGCAAAACATCAGCATCGACAAGTATTGTGCGATCGCCCAATAGTTGCATATCCAAGCACGATCGCAAACTCCGGCCAATCAACCGCTGAATTTCCTGAGTGCGCCCCGATAACTTCATAAATTCCCGCTCTTGTCGCTGCGGCGTAGATCCCGGTAACATTCGATACTCCGCAGTCAGCCAACCTTTTCCGGTATTCTCCAGAAACCTAGGCACTCCCGGCTTAATCGTAACGCTGCACAGTACCTGAGTATCGCCACTTTTCGCTAGCACCGAACCGCTAGCAAATTTGGTAAATTCGCGATCGAAACTAATCGGACGCAGTTGATTTGGTTGTCTACCATCGGCACGTTTTATGGACATAAGTAATTGGGAATTGGGAATTGGGAATTGGGAATTGCGAATTGGGAATTGCGAATTGCGAATTGGTGTCAACTTAACTTCTAACCCAGTCACAGACTGCGGTTTAACTATTAAACTTAGATCCCCCCGACGCCAAGAGGGCGGGCACGGGGGCACCGCCCCTACAAGGGGGGGACAAGAGTCTGCTCAAAGTCCCCCTTCTTAAGGGGGATTTAGGGGGATCTAGACTGAGGTAAAAACTAGATTTCTCAAGGCTTTTAGTCTTAACTTGACACTCCTTGGGCATTGGGCATTGGGTATCCATCGATAAATAACAACTAACTAATAACAACTAATTATTAACAACTTTAAGAATATCCTGCTGCACTTGTTCAGGAGATCGATCGCCGTTGACAGTTAACAGCTTGTTGCGATGCTCGTAATAATCTAAAATCGGGAGCGTTTGCTCCTCAAACAAATCGAGCCGGCGCTGCAAAATTTCTGGACTATCATCCGATCGCGATCGATCGCTCGATCGACTCAACAACACCTCCGTCGGCACCTTCAACCAAATCGCCCAATCTAGCTCTTGTCCCAAATCAAAGAGCAAAAAATCCAACTCCTCAGCTTGAAAAGCCGTGCGCGGATAGCCCTCCAACACCCAGCCATTAAAGACATCCCACAGCAGCAGTCTCTGGCGAAAGAATTGAATCATCGTGGCGTCGGGCACTAATTCCCCTGTTTCCACATAAGGCATCGCCAACTTGCCCAAATCTGTTTCAGAGGCGATCGCACCCCGCAGAATGTCCCCCACAGCCAGCAAAGGAATGCTCAAATTACTGCACAGTAGTTCAGCCTGAGTTCCCTTGCCCGCTCCAGGCCCTCCCAGAATCACCAATCTCACTGTGCTCTGCTCCTAGCGCTGCGACATTCAAAGTTTACCCGTTATTGAGATAGATCGGGCAAAATGGCTGCGATCGCCACTACAGCCAGCTTTAGACAATTTGTATATCTAGCGTGCGATCGGATGTACACTAAGTCCAGTACACTATATATTGTCAATCAGGCTTCATCCTCGTCAAGGTCGGAGCCGCCCCCAAGACTTAGTTGCTGATTAGATATTGCCCTATGATTGCCCAGTTAAAAACCCCTACCCTCAATTTAACCCACAGCTTGCCCTACACTGTTGAAGGGCTGGTGCAAGTCTTTACAGGCCCGCACCGCAGCTTTTTTACAACTGTCATGGCTCAGACGCTCCGAATTGCAGGACAGGGGACTCCGGTGCTAGCGGTGCAGTTCCTCAAAGGAGGAATTAATCAAGGACACAAGCATCCGGTGCGGCTAGGGCAGAATTTAGATTGGGTGCGGTGCGATTTGCCACGCTGCATTGACAAAGCCGATTTAGACGAGCTGGAGATGCGATCGATTCGGGAATTGTGGCAGTATGTTCAAGATGTTGTACGCCAAGGCCGTTACGCCCTAGTCATTCTCGACGAATTGAGTTTAGCGGTTAATTTGGGTTTGATTCCCGAAGCAGAAGTATTAGCATTGATTGACAGCAAGCCACACCATTTAGAGATTATTTTTACCGGGCCATCTATGCCGCAAGGAATTTTGGATGTAGCCGACCAAATTACAGAAATTCGCCGCACTCAAGGACAATAATTCAAGTTGCGATCTCGCCTCCCAAAACTTGTCCGATCGGGCGATCGCGATCGCCTCTAATCCTGAGACATTTCCCACAAATAATCTCAAGCTTTTTTACAGATATATGGGTGAAGCTTGGGGGCGACAATTCCTATTGAAAACCTCTTATTTTATGCCCAAATGCTTCACCCTCCCCAAAAGCGGGGATCGCACTCCTACGCGATATTTTATTTGTGGGAGATGTCTATTGAATTATTGGACAAATGTGGGCAAGTTTGACACTCTCCGGGAATCAACGCCACGGAGATTCTTAAGACCACAATTTGAGTCTTAAAGGCGCTGACAAATCGCCTCTACACGCTCAAAACAACTACTAACACGAGAAGTATTGCAATTGCGCTTACTTTGATCTTTTTATACTTTCAGAGTCCATCACGCCCGCCAGTTAGGTACGCTCAACAATTCACTATTACTTGTTTAACCAGACTCGATCGAGTCGAGGCGAGCTAAATCAGGAGTTACACCTTTTGAAATTGTTTCAACACGTAGATAGTTGTTCTTACTTGCCTTTCTAAATATTCTAACACGAAGCCGTCAATCGATTTTAGATTTTAGATTTTAGATTTTAGATTTACCCCACGGATAAATGCGGGGGCTTGAGGATTTTAGATTTGGGATTTTGGATTGATTCCACGGATCAATCCGGGGGCTTGTACCACCTTTGAAATTATTGGTCAAGCGAAGGACGGGTCTTGGGCCCTGCGCTTCGCTCCGCCCATTTTTTTGGTGAATCACCCACAAACGTAGACCTTTTCACGGTCATAGGCTGGCTATCTCTCCTCAAAACGATCGTGTTTTCCACTTTTGTCTTAAGTTCGGCGGATAGCACCAAATCAATTTAGCAGGAATATCACGCTTGAATTACCGGATCGAACACAACAGTCAACCGATCGGCCGGAACCATCCGCTTGAGAATTTGCAAGTGACCGTCTGCATCAGACCAACTGCGAAACTGACCCACAACCACCTTTTCCAGATTCGGAAGCGCTCGAACTACAGTCCACGGCTTGAGACGTTTTTCTTGCAGCATAATAGATATATCTCCTTTTTGAATTGGAGCCAAAGCCAGTCAACCATGCTTGGCCACGGCAGAATACTGGCTTTTGACTTGATAAACTTGCCCTTCTCTCAAAACATATCACAAAAAAAATAGTTTGTGATTAGATCTTATTTTTCATTTTTTTATAGCTATTTTCTACATAACACATCATTTATGGTAATTGGTCATTGGTCATTGGTCATTGGTCATTGGTCATTGGGGAATTGGTCATTGGTCATTGGGAATAACAACTAACAACTAACAACTAACAACTAACAACGAACTAATGACTAATAACTAATAACTAATGACTAATAACTAATGACCAATGACTAATGACTAATAACTAATGACCAATGACTAATGACTAATAACTAATAACTAATGACTAATGACTAATGACCAATGACTAATGACCAATGACTAATGACTAATGACTAATGACTAATGACTAATAACTAATGACCAATGACCAATGACCAATGACTAATGACTAATGACTAATGACTACTGACTAATGACTACTGACTAATGACTACCAATCTCCCCTCGACAGCAGAAACCAGATCCCACCCAAACCCAAAACACCACCCAAAACCCCACCTTCCCACCCAAAAACAGTCCCTCCCGGTAAATGTCCCGGCGAAGCCTTAGAAGTAAAATTCACATCAGAATAGTACACCCACTGATTATTGACCCGCCAGCCCACTCGATCGCCAAACTTATCCCAAACTGTAGCATCGTAAACTCCCGGCTTTCCCCCTGACTTTAGCCACAAACCCCTTTGCACAGAAAAGCCGAACCTGCGGTGACTGTGCCGCACCCAAAGTCGATCGATAGTCTGCAAATCCTTAGCCGGAAACTTCCCAATATCTTCCTCAGTCAAATAACCTCGGGAAACTTGCTGCATCACCTCCAGCATCTTAGCAGAAGTTTCCCGATCGGCCCCACGCCATTTTTGAGCAGCCAGCAGTCTTTCTAAGTCAGAATAATCAATCCCTTTTTCCGACTCTAACTTCACCGAAACTAGGGGAGTCTGAGTAACAGGTTGAGTCGGTACAGAAGCACTAACCACTGTCACCTCCTGCAACTTTTGTGGCAGCGGTTCAACAACAGCAGCAGGTTTTAAAGCTGACAAAACTTCCTCAGCAGACTTGTAACGGTCTTTAACATATTCCTGAATCAACTTGTCCAAAACCTGACCTAAATCCTCACTAATCTTTGTGCCTTTCGGCAAAGCCTCCCTCCACAGCCAGCGACCTTCCAGCGGGTCATAAAGGTCATCGTGAATGTCCCCGTAGATATCCAAATAAGGCATAACAGAAGTCAACAAGCGAATGCAAGTCACCCCCAAACTGTAAAGATCGCTAGCAGGAACAGCCCTCCCGTACCGCTGTTCTAGAGCCACATAGCCGGGAGTTCCCAACTTAGTTCCCGCTTGGCTCGGAGCAGCAGCTACTACCTGTTTAGAAACCCCAAAATCTATCAGCACCAATTTGCGATCGCGATGGCGGCGGATCACATTCTCAGGCTTAATATCCCGGTGAATTACATTGCGCTCATGCACAAAATTCAGCAAAGGCAACAAATCTAACAGCAGTTCCCTAGTTTTAATTTCGCTATAAGCACCGTACTTTTCTAACTCATCCTTTAAATTATTACCGTCTATAAACTCTTGCACCAAATACAATCGCCCGTCTTCCTCAAAATAAGAAATTAACTGAGGAATTTGCGGATTTTTCAGTTCATAAAGTCGCCTTGCCTCTTGTTCAAACAGTCGGACATACTTGTTAAAATGACTGGTATTCCGCTGAAATTCCTGCGGTGGCGACAACTGTTTGATCACGCACAGTTCCTCAAATTTTCCGTGATTAACAGCTATAAAAGTCCTGCCAAATCCCCCGTCGAGCAGCGGTTCAGTTGCTGCATAAAGGTCTTTTAGCAGCAACTTTGAACCGCAATTAAGACAATACTTTGTGCCTGGTGGGTTCTGACGCTTGTCTCTTGGGCAATCGAGATTAAGGCAGTATGTCATATATTAAAAACAGGTGCACAAAATTATACTTAGGGTGTCATTTTATTCAGGAGCGATCGCCCGAACTTTTGTTGTCGAGGCGAAACCCGGAGCCTCTTCTGGGCGGCAGCGACTGAGCGAGCAGAAGGGGAACTCTAGCCAGACAGCCCCACAGCAAGTATAACTCTCAAGAGGGTTTGACCTCAAACTCGAAGAGTCAGTCTCACCTCAAACTGCGATCGACACAATACAGCAGTTCCCGCTGTTATGAAACACGGTAGGGACACTCCAAGAGCCGTGTCCCTAGGAGGATTGAACGATAAGTGGGTGTACCTCATAACAGCGGTTTCCGCTGTATATTCGACAAAGAGGTAACATAGCAAGCACATTAAACAAAGTCAACTAATTGATCGATAGTAATTTATTACCGCCCAGCTACCTCTGCAACTTCTCAAAGAAACTTAGGATTCCGCCTGAGATATAATTTTACTAGCAGAGAGAAGCTGTCTAACTCGACCACAGCTTCCGTCAAGTCCACGCGAGCGAAGCTATCCCGAAGGGAATCCCCCCGTGATATTTTCCCTGGAAAATTTTTACACCGAACCCAGGCGAAATCAACCATCCAAAACCCCCAAATAAACGCACATGAAAATCAAAGACTAGCCGCTCGAACTCAACCCGACCTCAACCAGAACGCCACCCAATAATTAGCCAGTTTTTCAGATTTCCAACCACAGCCATCACCAGTTACATTAAATTTGACCGATCTACTTAATTAGGAACTACCAGTGACACCAAAACTTCAGCCCTCTCCCACTCCAAATTCCCGCAAAGAATCTCCCAAAGTACCCTGGTTCGAGCGGTTCATAGCCTTGGTAGCCCTAGGAAATTTAAGCCTAGTATTATTTGACATCAGCTACGTCCCTTGGCGAGATTTCTACTTCCGGAAACTGCCAGTCCTTACTCAAATATACGATCCATTTAAAGGAATTAAACCTCACCGAGACACCCAGAAATATCTAGAAACCTTAGAAGACTTAAAAATTCAAGTAGTGCAAACAGGCTTACCCTCTCCCCAAGTAGCAGCTAAATTGCAGGAACTAGACAATCTCAGCGCGAAAATGATCGACGAAGACCCCTTTCGAGTAGCATCAAAAAGTGGTAGCCTCGAAAAAATCAAAGACCGGCTCCGCCAGCGTATTCCGAACCCACAAGACTCCGCCAAACAATCATTCCAAACATTCTGGAGCCAAGACTATTTAACCAGAAAAGGCTGGCCACAAGAAATCAACTGGTTTGAGCGCAAAATCAAGCCATTAATCGCCATCAACTATTTCCGCGAAATCGGAGAAAACGGGGAATTCATCGACAATTTTTGGGTCATTGACCTGCCATTTATTGCCATATTTGCGATCGAATTTCTAGCCCGCACCTACTTCATCAGCCGCCGCCACCGCAGCGTCACATGGCGGCAAGCCATGCTCTGGCGGTGGTACGACATCTTCATGCTCCTCCCATTCTGGCGGTTATCGCGAGTATTAACCATCACAATTCGCATCCACCAAGCAAAAATGCCCGATCTCCAACCCATACGCAGTCAAATCAGCCGAGGTTTCGTCGCCAACTTCGCCCAAGAATTAACCGAAGTAGTAGTAATTCAACTGATCAACCAGATGCAACAATCCATTAGCAGCGGCGAACTAGCAAAGCAACTTTTCCAATCTCAAAAACAGCGATATTTAGACATTAATAATATCAACGAAATAGAAGCGATCGCCACCCATTTAGTTCAAATCACCGTTTACAAAGTCCTCCCTCAACTCCAGCCCGACCTAGAAGCTCTCCTCCGCTACAATATAGAAATGTTTCTCAAACAATCCCCCCTCTATCAAGGATTCCAGCAAGTACCCGGACTCGGAAACCTCCCCGCACAGCTAGCAGAGCAATTAGTTGCAGAACTGTCAAAATTAGCCACACTCGGCCCGCAAAATGCCTACGAAGCCTTCAAAATCGCTAGCGAAGATCCCAAAGGCATCCAACTCTCAAACCAGCTAGTCCAACATTTCGGGCAAGCTTTAGGAGCTGAACTGCAACAGCAGCAAACCTGGCAAGAAATACAACTACTACTGTGCGACTTCCTAGAAGAGTTCAAAATCAACTACATCCAGCGGTTGAGCGAAGAAGACTTCGAGAAAATTTTAGAACAAGCCAAAGAACTGCAACAAATAGCTCCGCGTTAGGAAGCAGTCATTAGTTATTAGTTATTAGTCATTAGTCATTAGTCATTAGTCATTAGTCATTAGTTATTAGTTATTAGTTATTAGTTATTAGTTATTAGTTATTTGTGAGTTGCTCCCAATAACGAATGATCCGTTACCAATAACCAATAACCAATAACCGATGCCCCATGCCCCATGCCCCATGCCCCATGCCCCATGCCCCATGCCCCATGCCCCATGCCCCATGCCCCATACCCCATGCCCCATGCCCTATGCCCCATGCCCCATGCCCCATGCCCCATGCCCCATGCCCCATGCCCGATGCCCCATGCCCCATGCCCCATGCCCCATGCCCCATGCCCCACTCCCCCTCCGCGAATGGGCGAGATCCGAAGAGGTTTGTCACTGGGCGGGCGATCGAGCTAAACTGAGGACTGAGGAAAACTTCGATCGGAGGAAGCCTTCAAACTTCTTGGAAGAAATTGTTTCACCTAGGAGCCAGACTCAATCGCCAAAAAGCTTGCTAAACTTATCCATAGTCAATCGTAAAAACAGGTTTGTATGTTTGCCATCAAGCGAGCGCTCAAATTGAATAACCAAGCTTGCACCTTGCTGGCAAAACACGCAGGATTCAGACGGGTCGTCTTCAATATGGGACTATCCCTGCGGACTCAAATGTATAGCGAAGGCAAGCTTACCGACTCAAAAGTAATTAACGAAGTCAAAAAAGTTTTGACCAATCACGTCAAGAAACAACCTGAATTTAACTGGATGAATCAACTATCCAGCCGAGTATATCAAAACGCATTAATCGACTTGAAAGATGCGTTCAGTCGTTACAGAGCCGGAAAGTCAGGTCATCCAAGATTCGCAAGTCGCAGAAACGGGCAATCCTTCACAGTAGATTCATCAAACGGAAAAGTTTTACTTGCTGCTGGAAATACAATTAAAATTCCCACCCTCGGAACATTCCGACTGCACGAACCACTGGAAAGTAGCTTTGTTTCCCAGACTTTCACCCTGTCAAAAGAAGGAAGTCGATGGTTCGTCTCCTTCTGCGTTGACGCCGAACGCTTGCCCGGGAAGCAACTGCAAGAATCCGTAGGCATTGATGTCGGAGTTAAATCCTTTGCCACCCTGTCAAACCATCAAGTGTTTGATGCGCCCAAACCGTTAAAGCAAGCGAAAACCAAGCTAGCAAAATTACAACGCAAGGCTTCAAAACAGGTAAAAGGTTCCAACAATCAGCGCAAAACTGAAGATAAAATTAGCCGCATTCACTCGCGGATATCCGCGATCCGCTCAGATTTCCTCCATAAGTTAACAACTTACTTGGCGAAAACTTTCAAGCGAATTAAGATAGAAGACTTAAACGTGAAGGGAATGATGGCTAATCATAAAATTGCCGGAGCCATATCGGACTTAGGTTTTTACAAATTCAAGCGCCAACTCGAATACAAATGTCAGATGTATGGAGCAAATTTAGTGCTAGTAGACCAATGGTTTCCTAGTTCCAAAACCTGCTCCAACTGCGGACACAAAAAAGATCTGCCACTGAGTCTCAGGACTTATGATTGCCCTGTTTGTGGTAGATCGATTGACAGAGACTTAAATGCCAGTTTGAACATTTTAAACTGGGAACCTTCGGCTTGAGGGGGATAGCCTGCCGATCTTGGGATGGCCGACCACCCAACAGCGCAGGAAGTAAACACTAATTGTTCAAAGTCTAACTTTGAACAAGTCTAGATAAGTTTTATAGAGCAGTGGGTCAAGCCCACTTTTTTTTGTTGCATCGATCGCAGGAAAAGGGCTGAGTACATCACACTTGCGAGTCCAAGACCTGATTTTTCCTTGCTTGTTTTAACTCAAAAATTCCATATGACTCATCCCCTAATCCCACAAATCATTGACTTAGCTACCCCCGTTGCCGAAACACTGGGATTGGAAGTAGTGGGAGCAGTGTTTCACACCAACCAAAATCCTCCCGTCTTACGGGTAGATATTCGCAACCTCCAGCAAGACACCGGTTTAGCCGACTGCGAGCGGATGAGCACAGCCCTCGAAGCCGAATTAGAGGTAGCCGACATCATACCCGACGCCTACGTGCTAGAGATTTCCAGTCCCGGTATATCCCGATTGCTCAGCAGCGATCGAGAATTCATTACCTTTAAAGGTTTCCCGGTGACAGTCAAAGCCGCCGAACCGGATTCGCGAATCAAAGAGTGGAAAGGACAACTGGTCTGCCGCGATGAAACAACAGTTTATCTCAATCAAAAAGGGCGACAGATTAAAATTCCCCGCCCTCTGATTGCCCAAGTAGAACTAGACGAAGGAAAGGAGATGTAAAAGGAAGTTTTGAGTCTTGAGTTCTACTAATCCCTCATCACTCATAATTTACCCTCGGCAATTGCCGATGACCGATGCCCCATGACCGATGCCCTGTTTGGCCGATTACCCAATTACAAAAAGGAGTTTTTTATATGTCAATGGTTCCTCTGCCCGGACTAAAAGAAATGGTCGAAGGTATTAGCAAAGATCGCAATTTACCCAAACACGCCGTCCAAGCAGCCTTGCGAGAAGCCCTGCTCAAAGGATACGAACGCTACCGCCGTACCCAAAAACTCGACCACTTCAGCGAAGAATACTTCGACAATTTTGATGTAGAACTCGACGCAGAACAAGAAGGTTTCCGCGTTTTAGCCAACAAAACTATTGTTGAAGAAGTTAACAATCCCGATCACGAGATCGCACTCTCTGAAGTGCAGGAAGTGGCCACCGAAGCTCAACCGGGTAGCATTGTTCTCGTAGATGTAACACCCAATCAAAAAGAATTTGGTCGGATGGCTGCCATCCAGACTAAACAAGTGCTGGCTCAAAAACTGCGCGACCAACAGCGCAAAATGATTCAAGAAGAATTCAAAGATTTAGAAGAAACTGTTCTTCAAGCAAGAGTTCTCAGGTTTGAGAGGCAGTCGGTAATTTTAGCAGTCACCAGCAGTTTCGGTCAGCCAGAAGTAGATGCCGAACTCCCCAAACGTGAACAGTTGCCCAATGACAATTACCGCGCCAACGCTACATTTAAGGTCTACCTCAAACAAGTAGGCGAAGGCTCTACTAGAGGCCCACAGTTACTCGTCTCTAGAGCCGATGCAGGTTTGGTGGTTTACCTGTTTGCGAATGAAGTCCCCGAAATAGAAGACGGAGTGGTGAGAATTGTTGCCGTAGCTAGAGAGGCAAATCCCCCTTCCCGCCATGTCGGCCCCCGGACTAAAATAGCTGTTGATACTCTCGATCGCGACGTAGACCCCGTAGGAGCCTGCATCGGAGCGCGGGGATCGCGGATTCAGGTAGTAGTCAACGAATTGCGCGGAGAAAAAATCGACGTGATCCGCTGGTCTCCAGACCCATCAACTTATATTGCTAACGCTCTGAGTCCAGCTAGGGTAGATGAAGTGCGTTTAGTTGCCCCAGAAGGCAGACGGGCACACATTTTGGTCGCTGAAGACCAACTCAGTCTCGCCATTGGCAAAGAAGGTCAGAACGTCCGCCTCGCAGCCCGCCTGACCGGTTGGAAAATCGATATCAAAGATATTGCCAAGTACGATCGCGCCTCCGAAGATAGCAAATTAGCAGCAGAAGAGACCAGGCTTGAGGAACTAGCAGCCGCAGAGGAGGAAGCCGCCGAATTTGAGGGAGACAGAGAAACCGCAGAATTTGAGGCAGAGGAAGCCACAGCAATGGACGAAACCGCAGCCGGGATCTAAAAACCTGTGACATTTACAAGACTTGCCCCAGGGGGAGACCAGGAGGACTTCTCCCCCATTCCCACACTCCCCCACTCTCCTCCAACTGTGCGAGATCACGGACTATTCCCCCTCTCCCCCTCCCAAGTGATGAAACCGAACTACCGATGCTGTGCCTGTTGTCGCAAAATAGCTCTCAAAGAAGATTTTTGGCGAGTAGTCAGGGTCTATCCTTCTCATCAGGTACAATTAGATAGTGGCATGGGTCGTTCAGCTTACCTTTGTCCGCAAGTAGAATGCCTCAAAGCAGCTCAGAAAAAAAATCGACTTGGGCGATCGCTCAAAGCACCTGTGTCTGACGAACTCTACCAAACACTTTGGCAGCGTTTAGCCAGATCAGACATGACCAGCTCCCGGCTTAAAGCCGACAAGAGTGAGCGTGTAAACTGTTGGCCTATAGTAAACGAATTTTTGTAAATTCCGAGCACTTCGAATTCGCGAGCGTGACCAGCGGTAGAAATTGGTAGTATGTCCTATGGACGCTACCGTTTAAAATGACCGCGTTGAAGCATCGGGCTTTTAAGAAAGTTTCGTAGTCAGCGCCACGGCTGTGCCCCCAAAACTTCGACTTCGCTCTGTTACCGTTTTTATATAGCGCTTTCAGTATTTTGTTGACAGCTTTGAGAGATACCTCCCGATCCGTCAGGCTAAAAGCTTGATAGATCTGCCATACACAGTAGATTTAGGCGCAATCCTGGATTTACCGGGTTAAATGTATCTGTTGATTAATATCTGGGTATATTTAGGCAATTATCTGCATAAATGCCTAGATATTAGTTGTAACATGGGATTACGCCTGATTAGTGCGGGTTGTTAAAGCTTAGAGGAGTGTGAAAACCTAGAAACACTTGACACAAACTAATCATCCAAATAACTTAATGCCTTCAGTCCTTTGCTGTTAACAGCAATCTCTAACTGGGAAGATCAGGTCAAACTGAGTAATCGGTAAGCCCCCTGGCGCTTGATCGAGGCCTCTTATACACCGCTGACTTTCCTCTACCCATATTTGCGGACTAGCGCCTAGATATGCGTAGGTTTTTATAAGCGGCTAGAACTAAAACCCCAATCCGATCTGCCCACCAGTCTGGAAAGATTTGTGTCAGATTAGATAAGGGTAGGGTACTAGCAGAGGTATCCTCAAAGTGGAAAGGCGAACTTTGAAGCTTGAGAGAGTGGCTTGAGCCAAAACTCAGACTTCTAATTTATAAGTTCCCAAACAGACTTGAGAATTCTCCGAACGCAGACTTCAGCGGGTTGCATCTTCTAGAGCAAACTGCTGAGCAAGTACCAAAACCCCGATTCCTGACACTGAATCTAAACAGCGAATGATGTCGTCATTAGAACAAAAAATCACAATGTAAAAACTGGTTGGCACAAAAGAGGGCAGAGTGGATGAACAACGGCAAAGTAAGAATTTACGAATTATCACGGGAACTAAATTTGGATAATAAAGACATCTTGGCAGTTTGCGAGCGGCTCAATATTTCAGTCAAGAGCCACAGCAGCACAATTACAGAATCCGAAGCAGAACGTATTCGCAAAACAGCGGAAAAATACGTCGCCAGCCACTCTTCCCCCGGCAAGCCAGCTCCTTCTGAGAGAGCAGCAGCGCCATCGAGAGAATCTGGCCCTCATCCTAACGATCAACAAAAAAAGCAGCAAATTTTAGAAATACGCAGTCCAAAAGTACGACCCCAGGCTGGTGCAAACTCCCAGCAGTCGGGGAATGAGGAGAGAAAAAAACCGCAGGCAACCGTCGCCACTCCTCCCAAATCACCCGTCGCTCAACAGCTCCAGCCTCCGGCTAAACCAAATATCAATCGACCCGTACTGTCGAAGCCTACTGTTCCATCAGCAACGGCTTCGTCAGAAACAGTGTCAGAAACAGTGTCAGAAACAGTAGGTGCGATCGCCTTAGAAACAGACACCCAGGCTGCTGCATCGACAGCACCCCAACCGTCGTCGGAAAAGGCTCCCGAACGAAAAGAGCGCATGGCGATCGCTCCCGGGCCGTCGGCAAAACTGACCTCGCCACCAGTCAGACCCGCCGGAGAGTCGGCTAACCGCACCCAACTGAATCAGGGGAATCGGCCGGTACTCAAACTTGCCAAAACTGAGCAAGAACAATCAGAACAGGCAGAAAGTCTGGAAGCACCTGCTAAACCGACTCGACCGAGCCGACCCGCCCCCGGTGGTACCGAATCTCGCCCGCAAAGACCGCGCCTGGATGGGCCCGCAAGCGTCAAAACTCAACTTGCCGCTCGACCCCAGCCTGGTGGCGGCCCACGGCGGAGCCTGGCCCCGGCAACGTCAGCTACCGGGCTGCGTAGCCGCGGTGGTGACACCGGAGCGGCTGGGGATGACAGTGACGATAATGAAGAAGATAATACGCCGTTGCTGGGGATTACTCTCCTCGAAAGGCCCTCCCTCCCTCGTCCGGCCAAAAAGACTCAGGTCATTTGGGAAGAAGATGACGAAGAAAACTCAGATGCTGCCAAAGCCGCCAAGGCTGGCAAGGTCAAGCGTTCTCGACTAAAACCCATAGACGAAGACGACGATGACCTAGAAAATGGCTTGGATATGCCAGCACCAGTAATGGTCAGCCTGTCCCTAGCCCGACCTGCTAAGGCGAAGTCACAAGCAGCACCCAAATCAACACCAACTCCGGGCGCACCCGGCAGCAGTGGCAAAAATAAGAGACCGGGCCCTTCTCACGATAAAAGCTCGTCTGGTTCGACCGGCGGACGTGGTAGCCGTGGCAAAACAGCCGAAGCTAAGGTAGAACGTCCAGAAACACTGGTACTCAGCAGGCCGATGACCGTTCAGGAACTCGCAGGTACTCTGGCTGTTCCCGAAACCGAAATTATCAAGCGGCTGTTCTCTAAAGGCATTGCGGTTAACATTACTGAAACCCTGGACATTGCAGCGGTGAGAATGGTAGCTGAAGAAATGGGCATAGAGGTGGAAACCCCTGAAAAAGTAGCCCCAGCTATCAAAGTCATCGAGATGCTGGACGAGGCAGATATGGAATACCTCCAGCGCCGTCCGCCAGTAGTAACGATTATGGGTCACGTGGATCACGGTAAAACTACCTTGCTCGACTCGATCCGCAAAACCAAGGTGGCTCAAGGAGAAGCTGGGGGCATTACCCAGCACATCGGTGCTTACCACGTGGATGTGGTACACGAAGGCAAGAGCCAGCAGGTCGTATTTTTGGATACTCCAGGTCACGAAGCCTTTACAGCGATGCGGGCTCGCGGAACGCGGGTGACAGACATCGCTATCTTGGTGGTGGCGGCCGATGACGGTGTGCGACCCCAGACAATTGAAGCTATCAGTCACGCCAAAGCGGCTAAAGTGCCAATTGTTGTGGCGATTAATAAAATTGACAAGGAGGGCGCTCAGCCGGAACGGGTGAAGCAAGAGCTTACAGAGTACGGCTTGGTTGCAGATGACTGGGGCGGCGATGTCACGATGGTTCCTGTCAGCGCTATCCGAGGGGAAAACCTCGATACGCTGTTGGAAATGATTCTGACAGTCGCGGAAATGGAAGACCTCAACGCCAACCCGAACCGAGCGGCTAAGGGTACTGTAATTGAAGCTCACCTCGACAAGGCAAGGGGGCCTGTGGCAACTCTGCTGGTGCAAAATGGCACTCTGCGAGTGGGCGATATTGTGGTCGCAGGCTCGGCCTTGGGTAAGGTGCGGGCAATGATTGACGATCGCGGCGATCGCGTCGATCAAGCAACTCCATCCTTTGCGGTGGAAGTGCTGGGGCTGCGGGAAGTTCCTCGCGCCGGAGACGAGTTCGATGTCTTCGGGAACGAAAAAGAGGCGGCGGCGATCGCCTCTGCTCGCTCTACATCCCAACGAGATTCCCGTCTGCTGCAAGGCGGCAGGATCAGCCTCAGCGGCTTCTCTCAACAAGCTAAGGAAGGCGTTCTCAAGGAACTCAACTTGATCTTGAAGGCAGATGTCCAAGGCTCCCTCGAAGCAATTGTCGGCGCTCTGACCCAACTTCCTCAAAAAGAAGTTCAACTCCGACTGCTGCTATCTGCTCCTGGGGAAGTCACAGAAACCGACATTGACCTCGCAGCCGCTAGTAATGCCGTGATTATCGGGTTCAATACTACTCTCGCCACCGGCGCTCGCCAAGCGGCCGACCAAGCAGGGGTAGACGTGCGGGAATACAGCATCATCTACAACCTCTTGGATGACATTCAAGGGGCGATGGAAGGCCTGCTGGAACCTGAATTGGTGGAAGAACCTCTGGGTGAAGTGTCAGTCCGCGCTGTCTTCGCGATCGGTCGTGGGGCTGTGGCTGGATGTATGGTACTCTCTGGCAAAGTCATCCGTAACTGCAAGGTGCGGGTGCGCCGGGGCAACAATGTCATTTACGAAGGTATCCTAGACTCCCTGAAACGGATGAAGGAAGATGCCAAGGAAGTCAATGCTGGCTACGAATGCGGTATTTCCTTGAGTGGCTTTAGCGACTGGGCGGAAGGCGACCTGATTGAAGCCTACCGGATGGTGACTAAACGCCGGACTCTATCTCAATAGTTGCTAGTGATGAGTTTTGAGTTTTGAGTTGGAAGAGAAGTTTTGAGTTTCGGAACTAAATTGCCGTGAGCTCGTAACTACTCTCTTCTCTCAATACTGCAAACCTCATCACTCGCAACTTGTTTTTTACTCAAAATTTCCAACTTCAAATTCACAACTCAAAACTCATCACTTAAAATTCGCTCCCTCTCTGACTCGCTCACTCAAAACTCAAAACTATTTAAAGTGCGTTATTTTTGGTCTGAACCTTTTTTGTGGATTCACCTGGCTGGGGTGGCGGCACTGCCGATTTTCCTGGGACTGTGCTTGCTGGGACTGGCAGTGGGTTCTCCGCTACTCCCTGTGTGGGTAGAACTATTTTTAGTTGGGGCGATCGGTATTGCTCCTGTGCTGTGGATGCAGTGGTTTCGCCCTTTTTACATTTTTAGTATTTTAGTGGTGGCGGTGAAACCCCAGAATTTAACGAATGCACAGCAGCGGATTCTTGCTGGGTTTAAATCTCGCTTAAATAAGGGATTAGCTCTGTTTGTGGCTGTTGTGCTGGCAGTAATTTTGTGGCAACTATACCGATTTGCTCCCCTCGCTGCCCTATTGGCTCCGTTTCCTCCTCAATGGCGATTAGCTGGATTGTTGTTGGCTGCCTTAGCTTTTCTCGCTAGCAATTTGTTCTTGCAGGTGCCTGTGAGTGTCATTGCTGTTTTGCTGATGCCGGAATCAGAATTTGCAGCGATACAGCCTGATGTTTTAGAAAAAATTGGGCTGGATTTTACGATCGCAGGCTGGCCAGTCGATCGAATTTTGCCGAATTTTGTCGGCGAGATCAAAGAAGACGGAAGGTAGAAGGCAGAATTATCAACTAGGGGGCATTGGGAATTGGGAATTGGGAATTGGGCATTGGGCATGGGGCATCGGGCATGGGGCATGGGGCATCGGGCATTTGTAACAAATGACTAATGACTAATGACTAATGACTAATGACGAATGACTTAAATTGTATTTAAAGATACTGCGGATTTAAGGCTATTGTGCTAGAAAATCAATACTTATTAAGAGAGATTTATTGAGATTATTAAGATTTAATATCAAATTTTCAATGGGAGGTTATTTGTATTTTTTATTGGCTATTTGGAGAGGAGAATATATAATGGGAATTGTCCAGGTAAGATTTAAATCCTCATAGGGGATTAAAACAGAGGTATAAAAATATGGCGAATTCACGAACGATCGCACCAGAACCTCAAGTCGCAGAGCCGATCGATCTTAAGGAAGATTCTCAAATCTGGGCCAGTCTCAAAAAAGCGATCGGTGCTAGTTCTGGATTTCAACGCTGGCAGCTAGAACTCAATTTTGAGAGTCAGCAGGCTCCGGTCAGCATCGACCACCAGGTTCGCTCCTATCTGCGGGAAACTTTAGAAACTTTGGCTTACTGAGTGCAGCCAGACTAGCTCCTGTAACGGTTTGTAAATTTTACCGTCAAATTCCGCCGAATCCCCTTCAAGATGCGATCGTGAGTGCGTAACTTCGGAACTCAAATTGCAGGGGAGAATATTTCTGCTTACGGAGTCTTGACTAATTCAAACACCTTAATTCCAACACCAGCGAAAAAATCCATAAAAAAAGCCGGAAACCCCCGACGTAAAACGAATGCGGGGGAATTCGACTCACCCGTATCTTACCCAAACTCTTGATAATAGGACTGAAGCAAAATAACAGTAACAGCGCTTGACTAGCGGTGAAGAAAACCGTCAAAATCAATCTGATACAAATATTTTGTACCATCAGTCCTATTAGACATTTTAGAGCAAAAGTTAAGCAAAATGCATTTAGTGATAGTTCAGTATGCAGTCGATTACCGAGAAGCCTATGAGCAGCTAAAGGTGGCCGTGAAACATACTACGCTCAAAAATATTCTGTTGATACCGTTACCGAGATGGGGAAACGAGTTGAGTCAGTAGCGGTGATTTGTGCATGACCTCCAGAACCTTACAATCAGGTTCTAGAAAACGGGGTACGGGCGATAGGTGCAGGATTTAATCAACAATTGAAGGTTCAAGAATTAATCGAGTTAATAGCGCAGCAAAATCCAACTCATCTCGTCATGCGCACACCTGTTAGAGAAGTTTTTAATTGGGCTATCACAAATAAAGTTAGAACGATCGCGACCTTTGCCGAATCTTTTTTTACAACCACTTGGCGCAATAAAATCCGCAACTATGTACTTGCTAAGTTATTGAATAACAAGCAAATAGAATGGGTTGGTACTTACGGTCTTACTTCTTCCCTACTCTTCCAAGAAATCGGAGTTAAACCTAATACAATCATGCCTTGGGATTTTCTCATAGATAGTGACCCAGGCTCTTTGCCACCCAAAGAACCACCAGATAGCGTCAAAAGTTTGAAATTATTTTAGGCTGGTTTGTTAATACAAAGTAAGGGGGTTGGTGATATTTTAGAAGCGGTAGCAAAGTTGAAAGACCAGAATATATCAGTGCATTTAAAACGGGCTGGTAAAGGCGAAGAAGAGTTTTTGACCTAGCGAGTGGAACAGTTGCAAATTCAAGATTCTGTAGAGTTTCTCGGAATAGTGCCAACTCAGACTTTAGAACCTTTAATGAGAGAAGCTGATCTTGTCCTAGTTACTAGCAGGCACGAATATCCAGAGGGTTTTCCCCTGACAATTCAGCACGCTTTGCGGACGAGAACGCCGATCGTAGCTTCGGATCGCCCGATGTTTACAACCCACTTGCACCCCGGCGCTAATGCCATGATTTTTGAGGCTGGGAACTCTTAGGCTTTAGCAGAATGTATTGAAAAACTGGTTTCCGATGCACCGCTTTACCGCAATATTTCTCTAGGTTCTCATGCAACGTGGCATCAGTTGCGTCTGCCCGTCAAAGGGGTACAACTGATCGATCGCTGGCTGGATGATGCTCCTGAAAGCAAACAGTGGTTATTTGAACAACGACTAGCTTCTGGGGCCTACAACTCAAGACCAAGTTAATAATTAGGTCGCTCTAATTAAACTTGAGTAGGACTTACAGCATATTCCATGTATATGTGGTACACACAAGAAGAGAGACGCGAGTAAGGTGCGTTACCACCCGTCAATCTGCAATCTTTATCAAATATGAAGCCGCGACGCACCCTACCGATTAAGACCACATAATATAGCTGCTACTGTACTTCATGAACCACCGAATATGCTGTATATCTAGTCCTAAGCTTTTGTGCATTTAAATTGAATGTAAAAAAATAATCTAAGTCTTGTGGGGAGTAGGGGTTGGGCGTCTCGCCCGCCCTGAATATGCAATTTAAATGCGTGACAGCTTATCATATAACCCCTTTGCGGACGCAGGCATAACCGAGGAAAAGGACGTTAATTTCCTCTGAGGGCGGTTTGTGGGATTGTTGACACTCCCCGGTCTGAAGACGCGGGGATTCTTAAGGACAAACATTGGGGGATGAATCCGCCCAAAGTTGAATGCTTAAAGGGTAAGTCAGATACCCACTACCCACTCGCTCATGACTGAGTCTATGGCTACTTTTTTGCCTAACGGCTTGCAACTGTCGGGTTTTTCACCAACTAAGTTTCAACAACTTTATCAAACCAAAATCAGTTTGTCAAGATGGGCAGGATAAATCCTGCAACGCCCTTTCATCCCTGGACTAAAGTCGCAGGGTTTTCAGGGTATTTCTTATAATTGGGGAAATGCTCTGGCGACCAACCTTCAGTCGTTAAAAGCAGTTTCTCTTCAGAAACTCCGGCTTGTTGAAAGGATTTTACTACTGTCGGACTAGGACAAAACAGAAAGTCAGCTACCTTAAGTTCTTGCTCTTCCTTCTGAATTTTTTCTGGGGTAATGTCGTGTTGAGGTTGCAATCCCAAGCGAGAGTAAGCATCGTCAAGGATACTCTTAGCTTGCCTTTGACAAGTATTAACTCGCTCCAAAAAAATCGGCTTGTTGTGCTTGTTAACGCTCTTGACAGTATCAGATGAGGTACCGGGCCACAAGTAGGCAACATCAAAATCTTTGAGATCTTTGAGAAAACGCTTCTCTGCCTTGATTTTGGGAAGAGTAGGGCTACAGTAATACAGTTTTTTCAGAAATGACGGAATTGCTTCAAGCATATTGGAGCCGCGGCACGAGCAATCGCAACTCGGGACAACCATGCGAGCATTCAGCTCAGAGTTGTGCCATTCTTTGCACACTGAAAAAAATACGTGGCTAATGGCTCGGTCACTGCAATGAATTGGGAATAAAGCACTCAGTTTTAACATAGCATTAATCTTCTATTAACTAGAGTTTTTCGGTTTTTATCTAAACATTGACATTGGACAGTGATGCTCAGTTTGCAGAGCAGTCTCGTTTTATTTAAAAGCAGATTCCGTAACCTGAATGTGATTGTATTCTGCAAGTATAACACTTCAGTAAAATCACTGACAAGACCCTGAGAAAAAACTATGTATTTTGGCTGTAAATGATTAAAGTGTAGCAGCCAAAACGCAGTTAAAATTTTTTAACTATGTTTAGCGTCCTAATTAATAGGGGTTTTCAACCCTGTGTTCTAACTGAGTGATTGAAATTTCTGCTACACATAGTCTCCTCCGGGATATTACTGACTAAAAAAACTGACCGGGTGTTAAGCCAGGATTTGGTAAGTAAGCCCACGTAAAAAAACAGAATACCCAGCACCCCGACTTCGCAGTTGTCGGGACTCTAAAAGCGATCGGATTTTACGTTTAATTAAAGCGACTTGCCGATCATTACCTTGTAAAGGGCGTTGTGGATCAAAAAAACATCGAAAAAAAACATCGAAAAAAAACATCATAGCTGCTTTTCTGAAAAAACAGCTAGGATGTTTTAATGACAAGCTATTTCAGGACTTTAGCCTGCTGTTGCCAAAACTGGATTCTGAATTTTGCCGATCGCCAAACACTTTTTAACACCAGCAATCACATCTTCAACATCTGCATCTGTTAATTTTGCCGAAATGGGTAAACTCACTGTTTGCTGTCCAATCCGCATCGCATTCGGATAGTCTTCCGGCCGCCATCCAAATCTTTCCTGATAGACAGGATGTTCGGAGAGGCTCTGATAATGAACGCCGATACCGATGTTTTCAGCAGTCATCGCGCCTAGAAAAGCATCACGGCTAATACCGGCTTTCGCTTCATCAACTAAAATCGTGTACAAGTGATACCCATGAATAGTTTCTGGTTCTGGATCTGCTGGTACTGTAATCGGCAAATCGGCAAATGCTTGATTGTAGCGCTGCCAAATCTGCTCGCGGCGGTGCCAATAAGGGGTGACTCGTTCCAGTTGATGAATGCCGATCGCAGCTTGCAGATCCATCATATTGTATTTAAAGCCGACTTCCACTACTTGATAGTGCTTGTAACCTGAGTCGCTGAAGCGCTTCCAAGCATCTTTGCTCATCCCGTGCAGCCCCAATATTTTCAGGCGATCGGCATCTTCTTGACTGCGAGCTAAAATCATGCCGCCTTCGCCCGTCGTGATGTTTTTGGTGACATAAAAGCTGAAGCATCCAAAGTCGCCAAATGTGCCTGCTTTCCGTCCCTTGTACTCTGTTTCGATGGCGTGAGCACAGTCTTCGATTAACTTCAAATTATGGCGTTCAGCCAGAGCGCACAGCGCATCCATATCGCAAGGACGGCCTGCAAAGTGAACTGGCAAAATTGCCTTAGTTTTTGGAGTTATTTTAGCTTCGACTTTCGCCGGATCGATATTCATTGTCAGCGGGTCTACATCCGCCAGTACCGGTGTGGCCCCTGCGTGAATAATCGCATTAACTGTGGCACAAAAAGTCATAGGAGTAGTGATGACTTCATCCCCTGGTTTCAACCCAGCAGCGAGGATACTTAAGTGCAGTGCCGCCGTACAGGAATTGACTGCAACCGCATAGGGAGAGCCCTTATAAGCTTTGAATTCGTTTTCAAAGCGCATGACTTTAGGCCCTGTACCCAACCAGCCTGTTTTCATGGTTGCTACCACTTCCTGAATTTCAGCATCTTCGATCGCAGGAGCGCCGAAAACCAGGAAACGGTCTTTAGAACGAATAGGATTGTTCATTTTGCTAGTTGTTACCCAGTAAATAAAGTCTATCTGCTAAAAATGTACTACCCTAACTATGGTCTTATTTTCAACCCAGATGCTTTAGGCATTGCGTCCTAGCATCTGTTGTGGCAGGACATTACCACTAACAAGCTGTTTTTTTTGGCAACGGCCTTACTTTCACAGCATTTCTCGATCTTAAGATAAATAATCAGCAATGTCTACAGCACAATGTTTCAGTTTATGACGGCTACAGTAGCACTTGCTTTGCCCGCTTTTTTTAGATCAAATATTGTTCTCAGTAAAGATACGGAGATTTTATTTTACAAAATTTGTTAAACATCTAACATCTATCGCAAGACTTAACTTACAGCCAAGTTTAAATCAGGAGAAACTTACACAAAAAATATAGTTTTGGAGAATAAATATATGGCGCGCTGAGATAATTTCCTAGAATCTAGGAAGGCGAATTTTATGCAAAATGTCTTGTACCCGTTCCGAGACTCCGCCCAATTCTTCTGACACAGCTACAAGTTTGCTGTAAGCTTCAACTAAGCGATCGCCCTCAACGTCAACCTCGGTCGTCGGATAATTCTTGATGGTTTCGAGCAATGTAATTTCATTATCATTACTCGCCGACAGCACCAAAGCCGCGCGCAAAGCCTCTCTATTGGCATTCCCAGAAGGAGTATGAATTACCTGACCCACCTGATCGAGAACAATTTCCCCTACTTTACTATTTAAAGTTTGATCCAAAAACCTGTGACTGACTTTCACCGGTCTCGTCAGATTGCGGCGCACCGCTTCCGGGTCTTTTTTGGCTTGTCCCAAGAGCATTTCTAAGCCAGACGACATTTGTCCAGTTTCGGCGAAAATTTCTAATTCGCTGACTGGTAAAGTCATCCGTATCACACTGTATTTGAGCACTACCTTTTCGGCGGCTTCCGCAGCAGTGCTGTAAAATACAATTCCCGCGCCTGCTGCTAAAAACAACGTCCACCGCCGTTTGAACAATGACCAGCCCATAGTAAAACTCCTTAAACATCTGTTTCTACTTAGACTATAGCGACATCTAATTAATGACTGCACCGGTAAATCTGTTCGGGAAACGCCTTCGGGATTCGTGAGCCTCAGTACACAGGTATAAAATCCCACCTAAAACTGGCACCAATCCCAGATTCCCACACAAACACCCAGCGCCAGCTCTTCTATAAATGAAGGCTGGCGCGGGGCTTAAAGTTATTTTGTATATTTAGGGTCTTTATCAAGGCTGACCCCTATTGAACAGACTAAAAAGGATGTATGATTAGGGCCTTTAAATTGGCTGACCCCAATTGAATCCATACACCCATAATCACAGGGATCGATCGCAAACCAGGATTTCGTAATAATTTCTTTATCTTTATAACTTTTCCTTACCTCACATATAATTTTATTTCGATTTGTAAATTTTTGTTACTTAAGTTTCGGGGATCGGTTGCCGGCGCGCTGCTCAAGACGAAACAGCAGCACCATCAGAGCTACGACTCCGACTTGGAGGGCAAAATTGGGCAAAGCGGAGCTAACTTCCCGCCCGGAGGCAATTTTAGCGAGGAAAACCAAGCCACCGATGAAGCCAGAGGCCCCGCAAGCTACATAAACCACCTGTCGCAGAGGCCGATAAGGAGCAGCCATCTCTGCTGTTAAACGCTCGTATTGTTGGGGAGTGAGGTGGCGGGGGTTTTTTGGGCTGTAAGGGCGATCGGGCGAATTGGGAGTTGGCATGGATTTATGAAATAAATGAATATTACGCTAAAACAAATATCTCATAAAAGTCAAAATAAATCATCGCTGCACCAAAAGCACAACTGTCTGCAAACAGCCTACCAAAACACCCAAAATCCCACCTAAATTGACAATTCCCTGCAACTCGCTTTTCACAATTCCCTGAATTGCTAACTCCAAGTCTTCAGGAGAAGTACCTTTAACTCGATCGACAATTACCTGGTCGATATTTAAAATCGGGATCGCCTGAGCCACAATATTTTCTAAATCCCGCTCCAGATAGCGCTCTAAAACCAAAGCCAGTTCTTTGCTGATCATTCCCAGGGAAGTATTCATCACTGCTGAAGTCTGCAATCGATTCAGAATTAACTTGGAAATATTTTCCCAGTCAATAGACTTGCTCAATCCCTGAAGTAGATCTGTACCCCGTTCTTGAACATAGCTGCGAACGCTGTCGCGCATAGTTTTTCGCAACTGTCGCACTGTCGAAACTGGTAAGTTTTGCATCGACAAATTTTGCAGCCACTCCTGAATCCGCCCGCGAATTCCCAAAGCAATAGTTAATTCTGCTAACCGCTGATTTGTCGCCTCTTTGTCATCCAGACAAAAAGTCCGCAGGCGAGTTAAAGTGTTCCGCAAACCAAACAAATTGGCGACTACCCAATAAGTGCCGCTGGTTTTTTCTCGAAACCCTTCATCGATGATCGAAATATTGCGATCGGTCAAAAAGTCAATCAAAGTCTGCCGCAGCACTTCCGGCGGTATTACTACCTGCAATAACCAATCAGCCAACTGACCCGCCTGAGCTTCAGTGAGTTGAATTTCCAGCAAAACTTGGTCAAAAATTTGATTGAGCTGAGCTTCTAAAAAATATTCCCGGCGCGCAAAAACCTTGAGAATTCTTGGCACTGATTCCCCCAGTAAATCTCGCAGAATGTTAGCGAGAATTTTAGCAGTTTTTTGCTCTGCGTCTGCTTTAACTTGATCTAATGCTAACTGTAATAACCAGAGAATCACCGACTGCATTCGCTCTGTTTGCAGCAGGCGGCGGGCTAAATTTTGTAACTCCTCTGGCGTCAGCAGCGAACCCATAATTGTGTCAGAAATTCGCAGGGCTAAGCGCTCTTGATTGCGGGGTATCAAGCCGGGAGTGAATGGCAATTGCCGGCCTTTGAAATAAATAGCTCGATAGGGGCGGAATAACATTTTGATGGCTATATCATTAGTGAAATAGCCAATAATTCCTCCCACTACAGGTGGGGCAAAAAACAGCCAAATATCAGACTGGTTCATCAATAATTGGGAATTGGGAATTGGGAATTGGGAATTGGGAATTGGGAATTGGGCATTGGGAATTGGGCATTGGGCATTGGGCATTGGGAATTGGGCATTGGGCATTGGGAATTGGGCATTGGGCATTGGGCATTGCAAGCAATAACAACTAACCAATAACAACTAACTAATGACTAATGACTAATGACTAATGACTAATGACTAATGACTAATGACTACTGACTACTGACTACTGACTACTGACTAATGACCAATACTCCCATCATAGCTCCAGCAATAGGATAGTGTGTGGCTGTGGTAAATCCGGCTTGGTGGGCGATCGCGACTTGTTCCGGGCCGATCGGGAATTTTTCTAAACTAGGATTGATATAGGCATATTCTTGAGTCATGCCAAATTGCTGAGCGATCGGCACTACGAGAGTTTCCAGATACAACTGCTGAAAACTGCGCATCAGGGAATTACTGGGGCGGTGGAGGTCGAGAATAGCTGCTTTTGCACCGGGTTTGAGCACGCGGTGCAATTCCTGAAGACTGCGGGGGATGTCAGTCACGTTACGGAGGCCGTAGCCCATTGTCGCGCAGTCGAAGTAGTTGTCGGGAAAAGGCAAGTCTAGGGAGTCAGCTTCTACCCAGGAAATGGGACTTGAGGGGGTGAGAAAAGGTCGATCGCGACGGGCTGCAACGGCCAATTGTGCGACGGAAAAATCTACTCCAAATACAGAACCGGTAGGGCCTGCTTGCTGTGCTAAAAGTAGAGCTAGATCCCCGCTACCACAACACAAGTCTAAACAAGTATTACCGGGGCCTGCATTGCTCCACTTCAGGGCCATTTGCTTCCAAATCCGGTGTTGCCCCAAGCTCAACCAGTCGTTCATTTGGTTGTAAACTGGTGCAATTCGATTAAATATAGTTTTAATTTGTTCTGGGTTATTAGTCATTGGTTATTAGTCATTAGTTAGTAGTCATTAGTCATGAGTCATTGGTCATTAGTCATTGGTCATTAGTCATTTGTATTGGCGATCGGTCATGAATCCGGAGAAATAAATAATTAATCCGCTCATTGGTGTCGTACTGTCGCTAGTGATTAAGGTATTGTTATCTGTTAGCGATCGGTTATCTTTTCTCTTGAATCATTGGTCAGCTCTCATTTTCACATCAAGACTGACAGCCCACTAATAACTAATGACCAATGACTAATGACTAATAACTAATAACTAATGACTAATAACTAATAACTAATGACTAATGACTAATGACTAATGACTAATAACTACTGACCCTGCAAACTCGTCAGTACCAAAGCAACTTGTTGAGCCGCGAGGTGAAGGGTTGTGATTTCATCTGGGCGGAGAGAACAGGGCTGCTTCCACTGGAGAGACATCAGGGCGATCGATCGACCTCCGTGAACCACCGGGATGCTCAGATGGGATTGAATGCCGGATTTTTGATAGTGTGGCAGGCTCGCTAAGGCTGTGTCGGTGGCAATGTTCACAGCACCCTGAATCGTTCCAGAGGCGATCGCCTTTTGAGCCAGGGGGTCATCGGCCAGCCAATTTTCCACAGTTTGGCCGCTGGTGTGAATGCCTTGTGCTGGCATTAAAACATTCCCTTCCACCAGTTGCAAAATGCAAGCATCGGCCAAAAAATTGTCGCTAATAGCAGTAGCAATTGGCTCTAAAGTTGCCTCCAAACTCGGAAATTCCATAGCCGTTTGCATGATAGTTGCTAACAGTTGTATTTGATTTTGGGCGCGATGCAACTCCTCAGTCCGCTGCTTGAGAACTTCATAAGTCTCCGCAGCCTTTTGCACCACCATTTTTAATTCGTTCGGGTCCCAAGGCTTAGTGATATACTTGTAAACCTGTCCAGAGTTAATCGCATCCACCAAGTCTTCAATATCCGTAAAACCAGTCAAGATAATTCTGACCGTATTCGGAAACTGAGGCACTGTTTTGCTAAGAAACTCGGTTCCCTTCATTTCTGGCATCCGCTGATCGGAAATGATGACAGCAACTTCGCCCTCAAGGCCCAAGACTTCCAGGGCGCGAATCCCGCTCTCAGCTTTGAGCACGTTAAAATCTCGTCGGAAAGTGCGGTAGAGTAAATCCAGATTGTCTGGTTCGTCGTCTACTACCAGCATTTTGGGCTTTTTCGGTCGGTGTAGGGTCATGAGCTGGCGTTTAATTTGATCTAGCTCTGGAATGGCATTATCCATAACAATACGATAAACTCCCCAAATTCAGGCGAGGGATTATTCTGCAACAATAGTCTGATCGTTCACATAGTATCAATCAATAGCTCTGCCGCGACATGAGCCTTGCTGGTATCTAATCAAACATAACTTAGCGCTGGTTTTTGACACAATTATGACTGACACACCGCAAGATTTCTCGCCCCCCGCATCTCAAGCCTCTATTAATGCTGTGGATGTCGAAACATTAGTCCGATCGCTCCGCCGCAAAGAAGGCAGTTGGGTAGAATGGGGACAAGCATGCACGGAATTGCAAAAAGCTGGCTACAACTCTCAGAGGATTTTTGAGGAAACTGGTTTTGAGCCAATTCAGCAAAATCAAGTTGGCGTCGCAGCCCAAGTGTACACCAGCATGGTAAACGCTGGAACTTCCGAAGCAGTTCGATCGCACTTTCGGCGCAAAGGTAGTGATATTTTGTACGAGTTTCGGATTCTCGCTCCAGCAGAACGATCCGCCGCAGCGGCTTTGATCCTCGCCCACAATTTGGATTTTGACGACGCTCGTGATGTCGCTAAAGCCATGAAGGAGTTTTCCCGCTTCGGGAGTCTCCCCCAAGGTTTCACAGACACTGCTGGCGATGCTATGGCTTACCAGTGCTGGCAATTGGCCAGACAAAACAGTGACTTGCAAGAGCGATCGCGCTTAATTGCTCGCGGTTTAAAATTAGCTAGCAGCCAAACCGCGCGACAGCAAGTCGAGCAGTTGCTCGTCGATTTTACCGTAGTTCCGAGGCGATTGGCGCCGCGCTTGCCCCTCTATCGGCTCGACTGCTGAAGAACAATCGCCCCGCATTGTCCCCGTGGTGGGTAAATTGCCCCTGTCTACGACAGATTTGCAGGCAGTGCCTCTGCCGGAGGAAATCGCGCCCTTCCGCATGGTAAAATTTTCCGGCGAGGGAGCTTGGGTGGCTCTGCCGGGGTGGCAGGTAATTTTGAATGCTGAAGATCCGATCGCGGTTTTGGAAATGAGCGATCGACTGCCGGTACCATTACAAGGCAAAGTTGAAGAAATTTTGATTATTGTCGATCGCTCCCAAAGGCAATGGGATGCTGAGAGTTATTTCTTTGCAGACAATGGCGGCAATTTAGAATTGTATTGGTTTGAAGAATCCCCGGAGCTTCAGATTTTAGGAAGAGTTGTTCTAGTAATGCGTCCGCAAAAGATTCTGGATGAAGACTATACCAAAGATGGATGGCAAATTGACGATTAGTCAGTAGTCATTAGTCATTAGTCAGTAGTCATCAGTCAGTAGTCATTAGTCATCAGTCATTAGTCATTAGTCATTAGTCAGTAGTCATTAGTCAGTAGTCATTAGTTGTTAGTTGTTATCATGTCTGGTGAATTATATCAAATCCGATGATATCTGAATTATGAGAGTGCGAGCGTCCTCGCTCGCGCTGACATCATCCAAATATATTATTCCGATGCCACAGGAAATGACTACTGACTAATAACTAATGACCAATGACTAATGACTAATCAGGTAATTTCGGTTCTTGAGTTGGCGGAACAGACTGCTGTTTCTTAAACCTCTTAAAACCATAAACCCCAGCCCCCAATATCAAAAAATAAGGACTGTAAGCCAACAACCAAATACCGAAATCAAACAAACCTAAAGTTAATTCTCCTACAGAATGAGTAGCTTTACCCCAAGTTTCCTGCATCCGCAAACCGAGAGCAGGTTCAGGAGTTTGTTGAGATGATACTGCTGCTTCTAAAGTTAGGCTAATAGTAGAATAAGCCACTTGATTTCGCAAACTTTTTAACTGAGCATCAATCCGTTCTATAGACTCCCGAATATTACTCAATTCTTGAGCAGCTTTCAGCACGTCGCCTACAGAGCCCGATCGCTCCATAATTTTTAACACCATTTCCTCCGATTTACGAAGGTTCCGCAATCTAGCTTCACTGTCCACTAATTGCGTAGTAACATCCTCCGCAGTCAGAGCACGATTCTGTACAGTTCCCAGTTTTGCTAAACTATCTAAAGTAGTTTCTAAGCGTTCTTGAGGCACGCGAATCTCCACAGTTGCGGTTTGCCGGATACTCGGATCTGGCGGCTTTTCATTTTGAAAAGCCAAAATATCGCCTTGCTGTTTTTCGACAATATTGGTAACAGATTTAGTGCTGGAATCAATAGATTTGACAACTAAACTCAGTGCGGCTTTTTTAATCAATTGGGGACGAGTTACCGGAGTTTCTGAAGAGGCTTGTTTTGGTGCAGCAGCCATTTTTGAGTCTGCGGCTTCTCCTCTTATTGATCCGGGCGCGGGTGCGGGAGAGGCTTGTGGAGCCGATCCCGCAACCCGGTTTTCAAGGCTGTTGGGTGGAGCTCCGCAACTTGGTAAAGCGGTAGAGGATAAAGTTAAAAATGCCACCATAGCAAAGGGAGTTGTGCTTTTCTTTGCTAGGTTCAGGTTTCGCTTAACTTGTGGCAGGGAATTGGTGGTGAGGTAAATTTTCATAAAAAAAGTTCGGTGGTGGTTTGTCCTCTAAAAACGTTTGGGTATTAAATGTTATACTGGTTTGGATTTAAGCTGGAGTGGATAGTGTTAGTTTAGCTGATCCTAAAATGGAAACGGTGAAAAATATTTTTCTCATCTAAAATTTAAAATCTCAAATCCCATGACAGACGAATTTGATCCTAATTTTACTCCCTCGATCGCCGATATCGATCGCCCGGATGTTACTTCCTCCGCGTCTGACTCCGCCGTGGTGCGGGAACAAGCTCTCCGTAAACTGCGCGACAGCTTGCGTGAGGGGCAGCAGCAGATGGCCGATTGGGAAGGCGGCCCCCTTGCTGTTTCGGCGGTTCCAGGGTCCGGGAAGTCTACAGGAATGGCTGCTGCTGCGGCAATTGCGATCGCCCGCTATCGACTTCACAGCCGTCGCCAGTTAGTAGTTGTGACTTTTACGCGATCGGCTGCTGCTAATATTAAAGTTAAAATTCGCGAAAATCTCCGAGAATTATCTTTACCACAAGGTGGTTTTGTCGTACACACTTTGCACGGTTTGGCTTTGAATATAGCGATGCGGCATCCCGATTTATCCGGTTTGAATTTAGAAAATTTCACTTTAGTTACTCCGACTCAAAATCACCGATTAATTCGCACTTGTGTAGAACTTTGGATAGCTGAAAATCCCCGCAGATATCAAATTTTGTTGGAAGGGCAACAATTTGATGGCGAAGAAGCAGAGAGGCTGCGGCGACAGTCTGTTTTACGCACCGAGGTTTTGCCACAGTTAGCTAATACTGTAATTCACGAAGCGAAATCTTCTGGTTTTTTTCCAGAAGATTTGTTAGAAATTAGCGATAAATCCCCTGGAGATAGTTATGAAATTTTAGCTGTAGCGGGCGGTTTATATCAAAAATATCAAGCTTTGTTGCGGAGTCGGGAATTCATTGATTATGACGAAATGATTTTAGCAGCTTTGCGGGTGTTGGACAATCCGAAGGCGAGGGCGAACGAGCAAAAACAAGTATTTGCTGTTTTTGAAGACGAAGCGCAAGATTCTACACCTTTGCAGACGAAGCTTTTGGAAAAATTAGCTCAAGATCCAACAAATCCTAACTTACCTGCTAATTTTATCAGAGTTGGCGACCCAAATCAAGCGATTAATTCTACATTTACCCCGGCAGATCCGATTTATTTTAGGGAGTTTTGCTCACAGTGCGAATTGGACAATAAGTTAGCAACAATGGATAGTGCAGGTCGCAGCACCCAGGTGATTATTGATGCAGCTAACTTTATTTTAGCCTGGGTAAATAAATCTGAATTGGCGGGAACAGAACAGCCTTTTCGCGACCAAAAAATTAAGGCAGTTAGCAGCGAAGACCCGCAGTTAGATGCGAATCCTGCACCCCTTGGACGCGGATTAGAATTGCATACTCCCCGCGACACTTACCACACAATTGAGTTAATTGGCAAGCGGGTAATAGAGTTAGTTGAGCAATTTTTACCCGCTGGTTTTGAATGGGGAATACATGATAAAAAACTCGAATTAGGCGGGGAAGTAAGCGATGTGGCAAACCAGGCAAAATTGCCATTAGAACATCTGAAATCAATGGCTGTTTTGGTACGGGAAAATAAACAGGGTAAGTTTATTAAAGAGGTGCTAGAAAATCCTAAAAAACACGGTTTGAGCGTAGATTTAAGCAAATATGGGATTAAAATTGAGGATATCGGAGAACGCGATCGGCATTCTCAAGTACCTTGGGAAATCTTAACATTGCTGCAATTTCTCGATCGCCCCCACTCACCAGACTACCTGAAAGCAGCATTAAAGATTTTGAGCGATCGCCAACTGATACCCAAACAAGACTACAATGCTTTTGCCACTAGCCCAGAGCAATTTCTGTACCCAGGCCCCCTCGATCCAAAGCAGTCAGATCCTGTTCGCAAATGTCGCTATTTTTGCTGCGGTTTGTTACAAGCACGCCTAGAACTTCCACCCTATCAAATTATATCATTTCTCGCCCTAGCACTGCAATACGACCAAACAGAATTAGCCACAGCAGAGAAATTAGCAGAACGAGTAGCAATCCAAACAGTCGGGAACAATTCAATGAGCAATATTTTGGGTGTGATCGGCGAAATTGTCAGTTCCGAAAGATTTGAACCAGTGGAAGCAGAAGAGAAAATAGAAGAACGCTACACCAGCAAAGGTCAACTAACAATTATTACGATGCACAAAGCAAAAGGATTGGATTGGGATTGCGTTTTTATCCCATTTTTGCACGAACAAACAATCCCCGGAAGTTTGCGAGTTTTGCCACAATCTAAATTTTTAGGAGACTTTACTTTAGCAGAAGTAGCGAGAGCACAAATTCGCGCTAGTTTGCACAAAAAAGATGCTTTCCAAAATCTGGGTAAAGCCTGGGAACAAGCAGGATATTTGAAAACAGCAGAAGAGTTTAGATTGCTATATGTGGCGATGACACGAGCCAAAAGCTTGCTGTGGATGTCGGCGGAGAAAAAAGGGCCTTTTACTTGGAATAAACCAGATAAATTGCAGGAACTCAAACCTTGTCCGGTGATGCCTGTTTTGAAACAACACTTTCCCGGTAATGTGATATTTTAAGATAAATTTTTGGAACGCACCGCGAAGACGCGAAGGACGCGAAGTTTGAGAAAAGAAGCATTAGCAAAAAAACATATAGGGGCAGGTTTAGCCCGAAATCTTGGTATAATACCAACAAAATCTAGAAAAAACTTCTCCTTTCTTCCTTCGTGTGCTTCGCGCCTTCGCGGTTCGTTAAAAAAAATCTCATTCACAAAGAAAATTAAGATTGCTATGACCAACTCAGAAATTCGCACAAAAAACGTCACAATTCCCAACGGGGATTTGCAAATCGCCGCCTACCAAGCCCAACCCGCAGCAGCAGGGCTATTTCCCGCAGTCATCGTCATTCAAGAAATCTTTGGCGTCAACTCGCACATCCGCGAAGTTACCGAAAGAATAGCAAAAGAAGGATATGTGGCGATCGCCCCAGCAATTTACCAACGCCAAGCCCCCGGCTTTGAAACCGGCTACACCCCCCAAGACATCAAAATCGGCAAAAAATACAAAGAACAAACTACCGCATCCGAACTCCTGGGCGACATCCAAGCCACCATCGACTACCTCAAAACCTTGCCATTTGTCAAACAACCAGGCTTTGGCTGCATCGGCTTCTGCTTTGGAGGGCACGTCGCCTACCTCGCCGCCACCTTACCCGAAATCAAGGCTACAGCGTCCTTCTACGGCGCTGGTATCGCCACCCAAACCCCCGGTGTCGGTGCCCCCACCATCACCCGCACAGCACAGATTCAAGGCACTCTCTATGGCTTTTATGGGACTCAAGATGCCAGCATTCCCTTAGAACAAGTTGACCAAATTGCAGCCGAACTGCAAAAACATCATATTTCTCACCGAATTTTCCGCTACAATGCCGATCACGGTTTCTTCTGCGACCACCGCGGCAGTTATAACGCTACCGCAGCAGCCGAGTCGTGGGAGCAAGTCAAGCACCTATTTCAACAGGAACTTCAACCAGCTTAGACAGTCCTGGATACCATTCTCAAAAACCTGTAGGGGCGGGCGATGTCCTGAGCGTAGCCGAAGGGTTCACCAAAAGCCCTAAAGGGTGTAGACAGGTGAAATAAACCCGCCCCCACCCACAAAAAAGCCATTTATTGATATTGGCCCCTGATGTGAGTTGAAATGCGTAAGTTCTGTTAGAGAGAGGAAGATGGGAAGATGGGGAAAGTGGGAGATGGGGAGAGTGGGAAAATTTTTCTACAGACAACTGACAACTGACAATTAATAACTGACAACTGACATGAATTCCAAATCTACAGGTTCTCAAAGCGCAAAAGCATCCTTTTCAATGGACGATTTTGCTAAAGCCCTCGAACAGCACAATTACGAGTTTCAGAAGGGACAAATAGTGCGTGGGAAGGTGTTCGAACACGACTCAAATGGTGCGTATGTTGATATCGGCGGCAAGTCTTCGGCGTTTTTACCCATCGAAGAGGCTGCTTTGAGAACGATCGCGGATTTGTCGGAAGTCGTTCCTTTGGAAGAGGAACGGGACTTTTTAATTATCCGCGAACAAGATGCTGATGGCCAAGTTACTCTGTCTCTGCGACAGCTACAAATTCAGGAAGCCTGGGAACAGCTAATCGAATTGCAGGAAAGCGGTAAAGTCCTTCAGGTGCGGGTTTCGGGCGCAAATAAGGGCGGGGTGACGGTCGATGTACAGGGAATGCGCGGCTTTATTCCCCGATCGCACTTAATCGATCGCGACAACATAGAAGGGCTCATCGGTCAAGCTTTGACTGTGAGTTTCTTAGAAGTCGATCGAGAACGACAAAAACTGGTACTTTCCCAGCGGCTAGCAACTCAATCTTCTGCCTTCAGTCAGTTACAAATCGGCCAGTTGGTAGAAGGAAAAGTTAGCAGCATTAAGCCTTTTGGCGTGTTTATAGACATGGAAGGAATTAGCGGTTTGCTGCACATCAAGCAAGTCAGCCAAAGATATATTGAAAACCTTTCTCAGCTATTTTCTCCCGGTCAAATTCTGAAAGCACTGGTGATTGACCTCGATGAAAGTCGGGGCAGAATTTCCCTTTCTACCCGGATTTTGGAAAATTATCCAGGGGAAATGGTGGAAAAGATGGCAGAGGTGATGGATACCGCAGAAGAGCGATCGGAACGTGCTAGAAAAAACCTTTCTTAAGTCTTGAGAACCTCGTCCTCCTTACAGTCGGAGCTCCCCCTAAATCCCCCTTAAAAAGGGAGTAGGGTGTGAGTAGGGGGTGACGAGAGAATGCTCCGCTCCGGTTCCCCCCTTAAAAAGGGGGGCTAGGGGGGATCTGGGTATTCTGTTTTTTCAGGTGGGCTTACTGATTGTTGCCAATTTTTGCCAAATGTTATAGCAACCGCCCTGGTTATGAGGAGTTCTTAATTCCTGAAATCATTCCTTTTAGGGCATTTTAACCTCGACTTCTTCCTTCTTCCTTCGGCTATATATAGCGGTTCTCAAGAAAGTGAGGTATGCCCTATGCCCTATGCCCTATGCCCTATGCCCTATGCCCTCCGCCCTATGCCCTATGCCCTATATCAAGCCTGCACCGCACTGTTACTGAGAAAGGCTATATAACCCCATTTTATCGTGCTTTAACGCCATTAGCTACTACTCCAAATACTCTAAGATCCGCTATATTTAATTGATCTAAGGCTTTGCTTACCATGTCCCGATCGGTTTTTTCTATCTTGACTATCAGCACAGTACCATTAGTTTGAGAAGCTAGTAAGTGACCGTCAGCTACATCAATTAAAGGTGGCGTATCGTAAATTACTAAATCAAATAAGGCTAGGAATTGTTCCATTAAATAGTGCATCTTTCTGGAAGAAAGTAATTTAATTGGGTCTGGGGGACTGCTACCAGCAGTGAGGACAAAAAGATTTTCATCGTCGGGTAATCGCTGAATTGCCTCATTTAAACTTAAATCAGAAGTCAAAGTATTACTTAAACCTCTAATATTTGATACGCCAAGGTATGTGTGCAGTTGAGGAAATCGCATATTGGCATCCACTAATAATACTCGTTTACCAACAGCAGCAGCAGTTTTAGCTAGATAAACTGCTACAGTAGACTTACCCTCACCTTTAACCGTCGAAGTGATGGTTAAAGAACTTATAGGCTGTTCAGCACTTAATAATTGAATGTTGGTGTATAGGTAGTGAAAAGCCTCTATTAAAGGAAAATCTTTTTGATTTGACACTATTATTCGTCTTGAAATTGCACTGCTATTAGTTGAGCTTATGCTAGTGAATTTAGGTGCTACACTGTCCCCTCTACGCGATTTAATCTTCATCCCTTTGGCGATCGGAATTACTCCCAAAATAGGGCGTTTAGTTGCATATTTAATTTCTTCTGGAGTATGGAAAACAGTATTTAAAACTTCTACTAGGAAACCTATAGCAATACCTAGTAAACTGCTAATAACGATCGCGATCGTTAGCTGGCGCCGGGTGGGTTTTGTTGTTACAGGATTGGGAGCACCATTTTCGTCTGTGACTAACTGTGGTTTAGATATAATTTGCCAAGAGCCATCAATTTGACCAGCATCTAGTTGTAAAGTTTTTTGTTTGTCTATGAACAGTTTGAGAGTATCTTTAGCTACTTCTAGTTTTAATTGTATGTCATCATAGCGACGTTGAGCTTGGGGCATTTGAGTAATTTTTGCTTGTAGTAAATTTTGGCTATTAGTTACCACTCGCTCGCGAACTTTCAACTGTTCTAGTTGTGATTTCATCTGCCTGAGGACAGACTCAGCTTCTCTTTGCATTAAATCGCGCAAACTTTTCTGCTTTTCCCGCAAAGATTGAATGGGAAGGCTATTTTCATAAAATTGAGTAGAGCTTAAAGCTAATTGCGACTCTATTTCATTTACTTTTCCCATTAAACTTTCATAAGACTTGGGGCTAATATCAACAATCCAACGATTATCACCCCTTAACGATCTTTGTTTGTAGCTTTCATATTGGTGCATACTTTCTGCTAGTTGTGCTTGCACTTCTAGGCGACGATTAGTTAAACTATCTAGCTGATCTGATAGGCTGCGGCTGCGTAGTTCTGGTTGATTAAAGTTATACTTAGTTCTTAAGGTTTGTAATTCTTGTTGCAAGTTATCTACGTTCTGCTGGAGTGGCGGCATTTGTTTATCGATAAAGTCAATACTTTTTTTGCTAACTCTTAACCGCTCTTGGCGCATATATTCTAGGTAATATTTTGCCGTTTCTTCCAGCACATATTTGATCCGCTTGGGGTCTCGATCGCGGTAAGTAATATCTAAGAGTTTAGTACCCCCCTGCTTCCCATCTCGCAAGAAAGTAACACGTTGGATAGTCAAGCGGTTGTTCAGATTTTTATACTCAAAGTTTGGATATTTTTCTTGCAATTTATTAACTAATGGTATTAGCACTTCTGGGCTTTTTAAAACCCGCGCTAAACTTTGATAATCCACCGAGGAACCTTCTTCCGCTGAGGATTTAATTTTGTTCAAGTCTGTGATGCCTAAACTGTTATTTTGAGCTTGGACAAAGAGCTTTGATAGCCGATCGTCAGCCGTAATGGGTTCTGCTAAAACTGTAAATTTTCCTTCGTACTCAGTAATAGATTTTTTGGCAGCCCTGAGAATCAAACTACCGCTCAAAGTAGCTATGCTTGCAGCTACTATGGCCATCACCAGAAGGCGACGTTTGACCACAGCTACTACCCATGTCAGATCCAGAACTTGGTCATCTCCTTCTGGGGTACTAGCTGCGTAGTTAGGGGATGTGGCGGACAGATATTGACCATTAAGGTCATCCTTGAGGGGAGAAAACAGCTTTTTATCCATAGGGCAAATTTTATTTAATTCCTAATTTCCTAATAGTTTGAGCAGCTCTATGAATCTGATAGGAACAAGAATTGCACCAATGATGTTATTAGCTGGTGTGAGAGCAGTGTTAATGTTGTCTGTCCACACAGCTTTCCCCGAACGCGCCACTACAATTATGTCATTATCTTGAATCAGTGGGTTAATTTGAGCATTGATCCCTTGATTCAAATTAATTGGTACTTGAGAACGGGATATAGTGCCATTCGGATTCAGCCGGATCAGTTCCACTAAGCTAGAGTTAGCCCGATTTGATTTGAAACCACCAGCACTCATAATCGCTTGATTTAAGGTAGTATTGGGAGGTAGTTTGATCGCCCCCGGAGCATTAACTTCTCCTACAACACTCACTTGCACAGTCGGCGGAGCAAAGCTAGCAGTAGCTAGAACAGAAACTTCTGCTGGGTCGATCGCCGTCGCTGTCGGGACAAAGATGATATCCCCTTCTTGCAGTATAGTATCTTGAGAAGTATCTTGTTCTTGCAAATATTGCCAAAGGTTGAGAGTGATGATTTGTTGTTTGCCACTTCTAGTATAACGTTGGAGTTGGATTTGGCGAATATCGGCGATTTGGGTGATGCCACCTGCTAGTTGTAGAGCACGGATGATCGTAGTTTGTCCGCTGGTTCTTTGACCATTTTGGGTATCACCACCGATCGCTACATACCTACCGGGGCGCTTCACCTCTCCGAATACTGAGACAGTACGGGGTTGATCTGGTGCTAGAGAAAAGGTAGATTCACTAAGTTGATTTATTTCTGCTAAGTTAATTTTTTCTTGAGGGGGAACCAATATTTGATCGCCATCTCGCAACGTTATGTCTTGGGCTGTTTGACCAGTTTGTAAATAATCCCACAGGTTATAAGTGATAGTCACCTCTTGGTTAGCATTGAGGCGACGTCGGATAATTACTCGGCGGATATCAGCGCTAGCTCGAATACCCCCAGCTTTTTCTAAGGCTTGAGGAAGGGTAGGAAACTGAACTGATGGTTTAGTTCCGCCTCCATTAGCGAGGGGTAATAAGTAGGAGCCGGGGCGACTTATTTCACCAGATAACCAAATATTGAGGGGGCGGGCAGCTTGTAAGCTGATGGTAACTAATGGTCTTTTGATGATGCGGCCATAAGCTTTGGTGATCGCTTGGGCGGCCTGTTCTAAAGTTAATCCTTGGAGGGAAACGCTACCAATAATGGGGATTTGAATAGATCCACCAGCGGGAATTTGATAATCGCCGCTAAACTGGGGCAGATCGTAGATATCAATTCGAATGTTGTCTCCACCACCTAGATAGTACGCAGTATTAATGCTGATTGTGGGGGAACGGGACTGAGCGAGGTTGGTTTGAGGGTAGGAGAGAGCGAGTACGAGCACCAGCAGTGGCTGGCGTAAAGCAGGAAGGGTTAGCCATTTCATAGGTAGTAACAAATTTGATGATAGAAGTAAAGCCATGAAAGATATTTTAAAGGTGCCGATGTTTGCGTTGATGCTTTTGTGTTTTGCCGCGATCGCCTTTGTGACTATTTATATTTTAGTCGCCCGCCATCGCAAATTTGCAGCCACCTTAGAAAAAATTTTTGTGGGGATACTTTTTTTTACCATCACTGGTGGTTCGGGGATCACGGCCATGCCCTTTACCAAACTCCATCCTAACATTTTCTACAACTTAGAAACTACACCCCCAACGATTATTGGTCAAATAGCCATTTATGGTGGCATGATCTTAATGTTATTTCCCCGCTTAAGTAAAACTACCAAAAACTTTGTTTATGTACTCATTAAATGGATCTCAGGAGACCCTTGTTTATGTTTGTTTTTGTTGCTGATGACTTGCTCTGGGTTGTGGTCACAAACTCCTGAAATGACTTGCCGGGCTATTTTTGCTATTTGGGGAGTAACACTGGTTTCTATTTATGTAGGAAAACAGTATACTTGGTTGGAAATTTATGGATTATTGAGATGGCTAACTGTTTTATTAGCTTTGTGGGGAGTGGTAAAAACAAATGCAGGTTCAGACGGTTGTTGGTCGGGAGTTTTAGGTCATAAAAACCCTTTTTCTTTTCAAATGGCTAATACGGCTTCTTTATGGATTTTATATGCTTTTAAGGAGCGTAAATATCGATATTTATCATTATTTATCACTTTAATAGCTTTAGTAGGATTGCAAAAAGGTTGTAGTGGAGCTAGTCGGATTTTGACGGTGATATTAATCAGTTTTTGGGTTTATTTAGGAGTTTTAAAAAGATTACCTGTAAAATGGGCTTTTGTCTACTTTATCTTATTTTTGGTGGGCAGTATAGGTATGGGTATTTTGGTGTTAAATAATTTAGAGGCTATTGTTGTGGATGGTTTGGGAAAAGATATGACTTTAACGGGTCGGACAGACTTTTGGCCTTTAATTATTGATCGAATTAATCAAAATAGTCCCATATTTGGTTATGGAGTGGTAGGATTTTGGCAGTCTTGGCGGGGCTTGGAAAACCCAGCTTACGGAATTATGGTAGCTAAATCCGGTTTTGTGCCACCCCACTCCCACAATGGTTTTATTGATCTTCTTTGCCAACTGGGTTGGGGCGGCTTGTTGTTGTTTGTTGTGTCCTTTTTGAATAATATATTTAGAGGTGTAAAGTACATGACTCAAGAAAGTTTTCCAGAGTCTGCTTTGCCTTTGTATCTATTAACATTTATGCTCATGACTAATTTGACTGAGGGTGGATTATTTGGGGTTGGTACTTATTGGTGCTGGTATGTAGTTTTATCGGTAAAATTGAGCTTAGATACGACAGCGAAGAATAATCAACATTGATGATGTCAGCATTTGGTCAGGCGTATTAGGGAATCTTTAAACAGCATACGCAGAGCCCCGACTTCTTTAAGAAGTCGGGGCTCTAACAGCGATCGCGTTTTAAGTTGAATTAAGTGGGCTTACATAACATGACTCGAACTTGTTTCACTCTCAACCTTTGCTTCCACCGGCCAAGGATTTTCAACTAAGAGAGTTGTTTTTGGCTGATAAACTGCCAAATCAAACCAGAAAGTCGTACCAACATTAACCTCACTAACTAAATTAATTTTAGTGTGGTGTTTATCAATAATGTTTCTGACAATAGAAAGACCTAAACCCGTTCCTTCTAAAGTATGAACTCGGTTTTCTACCCGGAAAAAACGCTCGAAAATTGCCTGTTGGTCTTCGGGATCTATGCCAATCCCAGTATCAGAAATTTCGATCCGCACCAGAGGCGAATGTTGAGCAGCAGGTGACTGGTTGTATTTCCCGGAACCAGAGTCTTTGTGCTGCGTCGTTTCCGACTCTAGCACGTAAGCTCGAATAGATATCTGACCCCCGGATTCAGTAAATTTCAAGGCATTTCCGACCAAATTTGCCAACACTTGCAACAACAAATCATAATGACCTAAAACCGATGGCAAGTCCGGGTCAACCTCTTGATTCAGTTCAATCCCTTTATCCCTAGCATTCAACTGATAAGTCCGCAGGGTTTGTTCCACAGCTTGATGGAGGTCAACAGCGTCCAATTGATAAATTCGACAGGATTCCAGCCGTGACAAATCTAACACATCGTTAACTAAACGGGTGAGTCGATCGGTTTCTCGATTGGCAATTTCCAGGAATTCCCTGCGCTCGCTTTCTTGAAGGTCTTCTCCGTATTCGTAGAGAGTTTCAATAAAAGATTTGATATTAAACAAAGGCGTTCTCAATTCGTGAGAAATATTGCTGATAAAATTGCTTTTAGCTTCATTTAGTTCTACTTCGCGAGTGATGTCCTGCACAGTCATCGCAATGCCTTTAAGACTCTCGCGGTATTGCGATGCATCTGGATGTTTTGAGGTTTGTTCATAGAAAGTGCATTCCACAACCTCCGGCCGTTCGGAGTCGTTACAGGTATTTTCCTCGTCGCGGATGCAGCTTTTGCACAGCGATTCTGCTCCGGGCGCTTTATGGAGAATTACAGTAGTTAAAACAATCCGAATTGTGCGGTTTACAGGTTCCCTCATGGAGATCCGAAATTCGCCGCCTTCCCGATCGCCCGCCGCTATTTCCTGCAATGGTCTGGTCAAATCCTGCTGCACTTCCGGGGGCAAAATGTGCAGGAGATTAACTCCGATCGCATTTTTGCCTTCCCATCCAAAAATCCGTCTACCCGTCGGATTAACTAAAATCACCTGCAAATTCGCGTCTAATAAAAGCGCCCCATCAGCAATCGTTGAAACCAAAGTTTCTAACTTAGCTTTTTCCGCTGTTAGTTCTTCAATATTTTGTTCTTCATAACTTTCCAGTTTCTGAGCCATCTCATTGAAACTACCAATCAACTCGCCCAATTCTCCACCCAAAGGCAAGTCTACTCGCTGCTTAAAATTTCCAGTGGCAATGTTTTTGACTCCCAAAACTAATTGTTTAATTGGTTGAGTAATTGTCAGCGCATTAAATACAGCTCCCAAAATTACCATGACCCAAATTGTGACAAATACGGCTAAAGTGACATCTCTAGTCAAATTTGAAGAGATGACAGCAGCCGGATTGGGATTAATCCCGATCGCCAAAACTCCCAAATATTTGTCTTCATGAATTAAGGGAACAAATACATCAGTGACTTCTCCGTCAGGAGTCAAGTGCTGCCGCACCAAAGGCAAAGAAGTTAAATTTCTCGCCTCAATATCGGCGAGAAAATTATCAGGGAGTTTAATCTGACGGCGCAGAGTCAAGGAAGTTTGCACCTCCGATTCCGAAAAAGGTATCCCCAGGAAAATATCCCCCGCTTCGTCGGCGTAGAGCATATAGCGGACGCTAGAGGTGCTGCTATAAAATTGACGGGAAAAGCGAGCCACTTCTGAGCGATCGTTTTTCGCAATCAGCGGAGCCACATTAGCCGATAACAGCAGACCCAGGTCACGACCGTAGCGGGTATCATTAAGTCTGGCGTCTTGTTGGATAGTATTGACGGCCCAGAAGGTCAGACCGCTCATAATTAACGAGACTACGAGGGTAGCACCGGCCATCAGGCGAGTCTGGAGGGTAAACTCCGACCACCAGCGGGCAATGATTTCTCCGATTTTGTTTAGTATGGCCAACATTTCACCAGTTAAAATTTAAAAGCAGAATTAATTAAGTTAGCTTTTCCTCAGATTTTGTACAGTGAATGAGTGCACTGCCGCCACCGCAAAGATGCCAGATTTATTGTGACACTTCTACTTTGAGATTGGTTTGCTTTTGGATGGCGGGCGCGGATAGTAATTCCTAATTTTTGTCTGCCAAAGCTCGGCGGCCGATGTCGCGGCGACAGTAGACCCCTTCAAATTCAATACAATCTACAGCCTCGTAGGCTTTAGCAATAGCTTGTTCCAAAGTTTCTCCCGCAGCGGTGACGCCCAAAACCCGGCCGCCGTCCGTCACTAACTGCTGCTGCTTCAACTGGGTGCCGGCATGAAAGACTTGCGCTCCTTTGGCTTCGGCTTCCTCGATGCCTGTAATAGTTTTGCCTTTTTGGTAATTTCCAGGATAACCGCCAGAGGCCAAAACTACGCAAACTCCGGCCCCGGACTTCCAGCGAATGTTGGAAAAATCTCCCAAACGCTGCTTACAGCAGGCTAGCAGTAAATCTTCGAGGGGGGTTTCCAGCAGGGACAAAACAGCCTGGGTTTCGGGATCTCCGAAGCGGCAGTTGAATTCTAAGACTTTGGGTTCTCCTTCGGCTGTAATCATTAAACCTGCGTAGAGTACGCCCCGGTAGTCGATTTTGCGTTTTTGCAAAGCTGCGAGGGTGGGTTCGAGAATTTCTGTTTGAATCCTTTCCATCAGCTCTGGGGTGACAATGGGTGCTGGTGCGTAGGCTCCCATGCCACCCGTGTTGGCTCCTTTGTCGCCTTCGCCGATGGCTTTGTGGTCTTGGGCTGGCAGCAGGGGTTCTACTGTGATGCCGTCGGTGAGGGCGAGAATCGAGACTTCTTGACCTGTTATATATTCTTCGACTACGACTCGGATGTTGTCGGTGCCGAATTCGCCACGAAAAATGGTGTTGATGGCGGTGTGAGCCATTTTGACGGTGGTGGCAACGGTGACTCCTTTGCCTGATGCGAGTCCGTCTGCTTTGATGACTATTGGGGAGCCTTGTTCCACAACGTATGCTTTGGCTGCTTCTGCGTTTGTAAATACGGCTGCTTTGGGCGTTGGGATGCCTGCTTCGAGCATCAATTCTTTGGCCCAGGATTTGCTCGACTCAATTTGGGCTCCGGCTTTGGTGGGGCCGAAAATCATCAGTTTTTTCTTTTGGAAGTAGTCAACGATGCCTAGTGATAGGGGCAATTCGGGGCCGACGATGACAAGTCCGATGTTGTTGACCATCACAAAGCGTTCCATGCCTTCGAAGTCGTCGATGTTGAGTGGCAAATTTTGGCAGCCTTTGGTGGTAGCTGTGCCGCCGTTGCCTGGTACGCAGAAGACTTGTTTAATCCGCGTTGATTCTAGCAGTTTTTTTGCGATCGCGTGTTCGCGACCTCCGTTCCCCACAACCAAAACTTTCACAGTATCCTCACCTATAATTTTTTTGCCTGAATGGCCACTTTGCAGTGTTTGTACTTATCTATCTGTTTTTTGCACTGCTGTCAATTATGCCATGCTTGGCGCTAGGGAATGGCTAGATGTGGCACTTGTCTCGACGGGCGGGGCTTTGCTGCTGTTTGGCAATGGCTCAGCTTGTCCCATGATTAGATGTTTTTTTGACACTCCCGGGCGTGAACGCGCGGGGATTCTTGGTTCAACCAGTCAACTTGCCCGTTGATGTCACCACCAGCGAGTAGAGGTCGGTCTGTCCCCAAGCGTTAATTCCGGTGTGCCCCACCGTATTTAAATTAATTCCAGCACGGGCTTTCAATCCGAGAGCCAAAATATTCAAAGCTGCATTACGATCGCGATCTAAAACTGCACCGCAACTGCAAACATGAGTCCTAACTGAAAGCGATTTCTTAACTAGATTCCCACAACTTGAACAATCTTGGGAAGTGTACTGAGGAGCAACAGCAATTACCGTTTTACCGTACACTTTCCCAAAATATTGCAACCACTGGGCAAATTGTGACCATGCTGCATCGCTAATAGATTTAGCAAGTTTATGGTTTTTAACCATATTTCTCACTTGAAGATTTTCGGAGGCTACGAAATCGCTAGATTTCACTACGCACAACGCCGTCTTGATGGCAAATTCTTTGCGTTGCCTACTGACTTTTAGGTGTTTCCTTCCTAACTTATTGATGGCTTTCTTGCGATTACTGGAACCTTTCTTTTTCCGAGAAACTCGTTTCTGCAATCGCTTTAAAGCTCTTTCACTTTTACGCAAATGCCGAGGATTCGGAACTGTTTCTCCGCTACTATCGGTAGAGAAATGGTTTAAACCTACATCTATTCCAATAGCAATACCAGTAGGAATAGATGCCTCTGTCCGTTCCACGTTAATACAGAACTGAGCGTAGTAACCGTCGGCACGACGAATTACTCTGATTCGCTTGATTTCCTTGGGTGCATAGAAATGCAAATCTCGACTACCGAGTAATCTGAAGGTTCCAGCAGCAAAACCATCCGTGAAAGTCAGGCATCTTTTGTCGGTGGAAAGTGCCCATCCTGATGTTTTGTATTCTACCGAACGGGTATGCTTTTTGAATTGTGGATCTCCTTTTTTCCCTGGCTTCTTAGCTTGGCAATTAGCGAAGAAACGTTGGATAGCAAAAATTGTCCGTTGGGCCATCGCCTGACGCGCCATTGAGTTAAGTTTACCTGCCCATTCAAACTCTGAGGCCATGATGGCGCATTGTTTGTAGAGAGCGGACAATTTAACTCCGGAATTGTCGAGCCAAGATCTGAGAGCTTTGTTTCGGACAAACTGAGCTGTGCGGATCATTTCGTCTACGATCCGGTATTGCTGTGGCTTGTTTTTTAACTTAAACTCTAGTACAATCATGGAATAATTCTATCACGTTTACGAGCAGGTGTTGCTATAAATCGACTATTTCAAGAATCTTTACACTCGAATTAAAGCCGTCCTATAAGGACGGGGCTTTAGCCCTGCGCTTCGCTCCGCCCAGTTTTTTGGTAAGAATCGTATGGATAGGGGCAACCACGGGGCCAAGATCCCCTACAAAACGCTATATGTAGATGCTGTGCTTCCAGGACTGAATTAGAGGCTTTCGCAGCTCCAGGATTCTGCGGTTATTCCTTAAATCAATACTTTTATTTAACTTGTTGCTGGTTGATTAATTCTGTAATTACTCTCACAGTCCTGGACGCATTTCAACTTACATCTTGCACCCAGATCCATCGCAGACTCTCGCGCGGGGTAGGGGCGGGTTTATTTAACCTGTCTGCATTCTTTAAAGCTCAAGAGTGAACCCGCCCCTTGTATCTTAAAAGAGGTAGATTGCGATTTACTGTTGGGTGGGGGCGGGTTTATTGCGATTTTTGGTACTTGTTATATATTGTTGGTGAACCCGCCCCTACAGGATATTCATTGCGGTACTTTTTGCTATAAAATAGTCTGGTTAACCTAATTAAAATTACTCAGATGAAATCAAGTCAAACCGCTGCTAATCCGTCTTCCAAAATTCAGCGGGTGGGTGTTGTCGGCGGCGGTCAACTAGCTTGGATGATGGGGGCTGCTGCTAGTAGGCTGGGTATTGAATTGGTGGTGCAAACTCCCCATGCTACTGACCCGGCAACTGTGATTGCTGCCGATCCTGTTTTGGCGGCAGTTGATGATGTTAATGCTACTGCTGAATTGGCCGATCGCTGCGATGTTATTACTTTTGAAAATGAGTTTGTTGATTTGGATGGTTTGCGAACACTAGAAAAGCAAGGTGTTTTATTTCAGCCGAGTTTGTCGTCGCTTTATCCTTTGTTGGATAAGTACGTCCAGCGCTGTTATTTGCGAGATTTGGGTTTGCCAACTCCGAGGTTTTGGGAATGGGATTGTGGCCAGGATTTGCCGATTGACTTTCCGTTTGTTGTCAAGGTGCGCCGCCACGGTTATGACGGTCAAGGTACTTTTATTGTGAAAGATTCGGCGAGTTTTGAGTCAATTTGTGTTAAGCTTAAAGGTCTGGCTTTGTTGGTGGAAGAATTTGTGCCTTTCGATCGCGAGTTGGCTGCGATCGTGGCTCGATCGGCAAATGGTGAAATTGCAATTTATCCGATCGTCGAAACTCAGCAAGAAAATCAGGTTTGTCGCCTGGTGATTGCGCCGGCCCAGATTAGTTTAGAGGTGAAAGCTGAAGCTGAGGCGATCGCCCGCACTCTCCTGAATAGCTTACAAGCTGTCGGCGTATTCGGCATTGAACTATTTTTAACCGCCGACAATCAACTATTGGTAAATGAAATTGCACCCCGCACCCACAATTCGGGACACTTTACCATAGATGCTTGCGAAACTTCACAATTTGAACAACATTTGCGCGCAGTTTGTCAACTGCCTTTAGGCAATTGCGATCTAAATTCTGCTGGTGCTGTCATGGTAAATTTACTTGGCTATGAGTCGGCTGAGTCTGATTATTTAGACAAACGAAAACAACTGGCACAAATCGATGGTGCTTTTGTGCATTGGTATGGTAAGAAAGCATCGCGTCCCGGCCGCAAACTGGGTCACGTTACTGTTTTGCTGGATGAGGAAGCGGTGGAAAATGGACGATCGCCAGCACAGGCGATCGCTCGAACCGTTGAATCTATCTGGCGTGCAACTTAAATTGCTCGAAGCTTGCCAAAATCTAGTTAGTTGCTGTATATTGAATAAAGGTTCCACTGCGACGTTGGTGACTGCCAATAATGTTTTTTTGATCTATAACTCTTAACTCTAGGGAATCAAGATGTTTGGACAGCAGTAAACTGGGCTTGTACCCAGAAACTTTAAGTCCGAGCCAACGGTGCCCACCTGGTAAAATACCAGGTCAAAAGCTGAGGTAAGACGGCGTTGCGGGGAGCCATTAAAAAAATTGATTGAGATAGGCGCTGTGAAATATGGCTAGCCTATTTTTTTTGTTTAATAGGGCATAGGGAATAGGGCATAGGGAATAGGGCATAGGGAATAGGGCATGGGGCATGGGGCATGGGGCATGGGGCATGGGGAATAGGGCATGGGGCATGGGGAATAGGGCATGGGGAATAGGGCATTGGGAATAGGGCATTGGGAATAGGGCATTGGGAATGCATAAACTCAACTAACAAATAACAAATAACAAATAACAAATAACAAATAACAAATAACAAAGATGGGAATAATGGGAATTGGGAATTGGGAATTGGGAATTGGGAATTGGGAATTGGGAATTGGGAATTGGGAATTGGGAATTGGTGATTTCATAATTGCTTGTTGCTTGTTGCTTCTTGCTTGTTGCTTCTTGCTTTGCACCACAGAGGGACAGACGATCGTACAATAGGATCTCCCCACGCGGGCGATCGCCCATCCTGTATATTGCCCCAAATAAATGCAGTGCCGCCCCCAACCCGCAAAGCCCGCTTGCAGAAAGCACCAAAAATGTGATATGTTTGGATATTGTGTCCAAATAACACCAATCCATGCCAAAACTCAAAACTCGCAAAGCAGCCGCAAAGCGCTTTAGAGCGACCGGCACCGGTAAAATTGTGCGCCGCAAAGCTTACAAAAGCCACTTGCTCTCTCACAAAAGTTCAGCCCGCAAAAGCCGCTTATCTAAATTGGTCGTCATTGATGAGACCAACGACGCTAACGTGCGGTTAATGCTTCCATACTTGTAAAGTTTAACGGAAATTAAAGATGACACGGGTAAAACGCGGTAACGTCGCTAGAGGACGCCGCAAAAAAATTCTCAAATTAGCCAAGGGATTCCGAGGCGCACAGTCCAAACAGTTCCGCACAGCTAACCAGCGGGTGATGCAGGCTTTGCGTAACGGTTATCGCGATCGCAAAAAACGCAAACGCGATTTCCGCCGCCTGTGGATTGCTCGGATTAATGCCGCATCGCGCCAGCACGGCACGAGTTACAGCCAACTCATCGGCAACATGAAGAAAGCCAATATCGAAATCAACCGCAAAATGCTGGCACAAATGGCAATCATTGACCCGGCAACATTTGGTAAAGTCGTGGAAATGGCCAATCGAGCCAAAGCGTGAAAACTTGAGCAGTTTTCAGAAGTCAGAAATTTGTAGGGGTAATCTCTGGTGAAAACCCCCTACTTTAGGCGATGTTGCATAAGTCTTAAATGATCCCGCTATCTGCCAGAGAAGGAAGACTGTTCTGATTAATCTAGAAGCAGGATACCAACTTTCCTTCTTGGTTCTTACTTCTGGCTTCTGGCTGTTTCAAAATTGGCTCCTGGGCAATTGCGATCGCCATTTTCCCGCTTTTCCCGCTTTTTGTAAAATTTCACAGGCTCGCCCGATCGCGATTCCTAACGAATTAAAATAAAGAAAAGCTTCCACATATAGCAAACCCGATCGGTTCCACCGGACGTTATTAATTGCTGAAATCATTGCGGGAAATTGCCCGATCGCATCGACTTCTTGCTTCTTGCTTCTTGCTTCTTCCTGACATCCGTTACATCCGTTACATCCGTTACATCCGTTACAGAATCCGTTGCCGAACTGCCTTCTTCCTGACATCCGTTACATCCGTTACATCCGTTACATCCGTTACAGAATCCGTTGCCGAACTGCCTTCTTCCTGACCGGCGTTACATCCGTTACATCCGTTACAGAATCCGTTGCCGAACTTGCTTCTTCCTTCGGCTATACCTACCTAATTTAAAAAACATGGATAGCAATTTGCTCATTATTTACTTATCAGTCTTGCTAGCCATCCTCGGCAGTAGTGCCTGGTTTATTGTGCGCCAGATCCTCAAAACTCGCAAGCGGGAAATGTCCCTAGAACGCTTAGAAAATAAGCTCACTCAAGAGCAAGGAAAAGCACAGGAATACTACGAATTGGGCAGTATTTATTTAGACAAAAATCTCTACTCCCAGGCGATCCTACTCTTTCAAAAAGCCCTAAAAGCCCCAGACTTGGAAGGCGAAGAAAATATAGCGATCATTTACAACGCCCTCGGTTTTGCACACTTCGGCCAAGAACAGTACGACATAGCCATCCGCCAATACAAAGAAGCCCTCAAATTGCAGCCACAATACGTTACATCTCTCAACAATCTGGGGCACTCCTACGAGCGGAAAAAATTAACAGCTCAAGCCTTAGAAATGTACGAAACAGCCCTCATCTACGAACCAGACAATGATACGGCCAAACGGCGAGTAGAGTCACTCCGCAAGCGGTTAGTGATATCTAATTGAAGGCAGACTTCTTTGATCGCTGCAAAAATACAGACCCCGCCAACCTGGTTTCATTCAGAAACCGGGTTTTTTTGTTCCCGTATTCAAAGATCCTAAACAATCAAACAGCTTATACCAATTTAATGGGTCGTTGCATATATCTCGATCCCCCTCGCATCCCCCTTAATAAGGGAGTAGGGTGTGAGTAGGGGGTGACGAAAGAGCAGAATCTTGTTCCCCCCTTATTAAGGGGGGTTAGGGGGGATCAGATTCTACGGGGCCTCATAAAAAACTGGTATTAGTTTTTAATAACAGGAATTCCGCAACGGGCGATCGCACTTTTGCCCGCGCGCGTTGAAACTGCTGTCAAAATAAAAGCAGTACCTGCAACATCGGTCAGTCCTAAACAATTAAAGGAGGAGAACGTAGTGACATCAATTCTCGTTGTCGAAGATTCGTGGTTGACTCGCAGGGTAATCTGCAAAATCCTGCGAGCAGAAGGATACGAGACTTGGGAAGCGTCTTGCGGGCCAGAAGCTTTAGAAATGCTCAGCACTCAGACCCCAAACTGTATGCTGTTAGATCTGCTGATGCCGGAGATGGAAGGTCGGGAAGTCCTGCAAGCCATGGGAGAGAAGGGGTTTAAAATACCAGTGATCGTAATTACCGCAGACATCCAATCCACCACCCGCTCCGAGTGCATGGAACTCGGAGCCCTAGCAGTCATTCACAAAATGCCCAACTCAGACGAACTAATCGGCTGGATCAAAAAAGCCCTCAGTGCTAGCGAGGAGAGCGCCCCATGAAATTGACCGCTCGACAGCTCGATGCTTTGCAGGAACTCGTCAACATCGGTATCGGTCAAGCAGCAGGGATCTTGAACGATATGATCGACTCCCCCATTCGCTTGCAAATCCCCTACCTCCAAATCTTGTCTCCCACGGATGTGCAAGAAGAGTTAGAGATCCACCTCGACGGCGAGCAAATCGCCGCCGTCCAGCTCAAATTCACAGGTTCCTTTGGAGGCATTGCTCAGCTAGTCTTTCCCACCAATAGCGCAGCGATGCTGGTGACGATGCTGACTGGGGAAGAAATCGGCTCTCACGACCTGGATTCAGTCAAAATTGGTACGCTGAGTGAAGTGGGAAATATTGTAATCAACGGGGTTATGGGTGCTATCAGCAATGTACTTCAGCAGCGCTTGAACTACTCAATTCCCAGTTATACCGAAGGGACGATCGCTACCTTGCTGACATCAGGTGGCTTATCTACTGATACAGTCGTTTTATTAGCCCAGACTCGTTTCATTATTGAAAGGCTTCACATTGAAGGAGATATCATCCTCATTTTCAATGTCAATTCCTTTGACACCTTGTTGACTGCGATCGATCAACTTGCCGGGGGTCTATGAGCCAAGAAAGCAAAACTATTGAGGACAAGTTTGGGGTGCTCGACAGCGTACCAGTCGGCGCTTGCTTGCTGCGAGATGATTTTGTGGTGCTGTTTTGGAACACTTGTCTGGAAGACTGGACAAAAATTCCCCGCAGCCAAATCTTGGGAACCAAGATCACAACCCATTTTCCTCACCTAAACCAGCTAAAGTACGCAAATCGCTTCCAGCAAATCTTTGCAGGAGGCCCGCCAACAATTTTTTCTTCTCAAATTCACAAATACCTGATTCCGGCAACTTGGCAAGACGGCCAGCAGCGCATCCAGCAAACTACTGTAACGGCAGTGCCTGCTGGGCAGGCGATAGTTGCAGAACAGGAGATTAGAGACTTGGTTCGATCGACTCTGGAGTTGGAACCAGACGTTACTGTCGGAGTCGGAGAACCAACAACTGCTTTTTTGGATTGGGAATCTCCACCCGTAGGGGCATCGGCATTGCCGTGCCCGCCTCCAACTTGCCCGGTGACTAATTCCCAATCGTTCTACGCGCTGCTGGTGATTCAGGACGTGACCGACCTCACGCAACGCATCCAAGCTTACCGCACCATGCGGGATCAGGCTTTGGAAGAAGTGAAAGTGCGCCAGCGGGTAGAGGAAGAATTGCGATCGAGCCAGCATTTCATCCAGCAGATTGCTGACGCAGCGCCTTATTTGCTGTATATCTACGACTTGACCGAACAGCGCAACGTCTACGTCAACGGTCAAGCTTCTAAGTTACTGGGCTACACGCCACAGGAAATTCTACAGATGGAAACGGCTTTGTATTCCAGTTTGGTGTACCCAGAAGATTTGCCGAGGATGTCCGAGCACCTGGAACAATTTCCCTCGGCCCAGGACGGCTGCATTGTGGAGTTGGAGTATCGCCTCAAACATCGATCGGGCGAATGGCGCCACTTTCGCTGTCGCGACCAAGTTTTCGCCCGCACAACCGAGGGCTGGCCCAAACAAATTTTTGGTACTGCTCAAGATATCACAGAGTACAAGCGGGCAGAAGAGGCGCTGCGACAGCAGAAGGAACGGGAACAGTTGATGGCGACGATTACTCAGCACATCCGCCAGTCTTTGGATTTAGGCGAAGTGCTCAGCACGACAGTCAACGAAGTGCGCCAGTTTCTGCAAGCCGATCGGGTGATGATCGTCCGCTTTAACCCCTGTACAGGCAGCCTCTGCGCGGCGCCGGCAACGGGGGCGGTGACAGTGGAATCTGTAGCTCCTAACTGCCGGCCGATGCTGGGGGAAACGCTGGAAAATTTCTGTTTTGACGAGTTCTATTTGGAAGCTTACCAACATCGGGCGATCCGACCGATCGCAGATATCTGCGCCGCCGATTTACCACAATATCAAATTGATTTGCTCGCACAATTTGATGTCAAAGCTTATTTAGTAGTGCCGCTGGTACAGGGGGAGGATTTGTGGGGGCTGCTGATGGCTCACCAGTGCAGCCCCAGACAGTGGAGCCAGTTGGAGGTCGAGTTGCTGTCTTCTTTGGCCGCCCAGTTGGCGATCGCCATCAAGCAAGCAGAACTTTACCAGCAGTTGCAGGCGGCCAATCTCAAATTAGAGCGCTTGGCCACTTCGGACGAACTCACGCAGCTAGCAAACCGACGCCGGTTCGACCAATATCTGGAAACAGAGTGGCGCCGACTGTTGCGGGAACAAACACCCCTGTCCCTAATTCTTTGCGATATTGATTATTTTAAGAGTTATAACGATACCTACGGGCATCCAGGTGGAGACGAATGTTTGCGACAAGTCGCCCGGGCGATCGGCGATGCAGTCCATCGCCCCGCCGATTTGGTGGCTCGCTACGGAGGCGAAGAATTTGCCGTTATTTTGCCGAATACTAAGATTCAAGGGGCTGTGCAAGTAGCCGAACGCATACGATTCAAAATCGCAGCTTTGCAGCTTCCTCACGCAGGTTCTCAGGTCAGTCAGTACGTCACCCTCAGTTTGGGCGTAGCGAGTGTGGTTCCTGGATCTGAATCGGGAGCCGAAATTCTGATTGCCGCCTCTGACCAAGCCCTATACCAAGCAAAAAGACTTGGGCGCGATCGCATCCAACTGTACCAGCCAGACCCTGCTTCTGGCAAGCCGAACGGAACAACAACTCCCATACTCCCTGTAGATTTTTCCCTACCCAATAATAATTTTCCCTCTCCCACAAGCGCTTGACTTTTTCGAGTATTTGTGCATCAGGAGTTAGATCGCATCCGGTTGAACCGGAATGATTGTTGACGGTTGACAGTTAACAGTTAACAGTTAACAGTTAACAGTTAACAGTTAACAGTTAACTCAAATTTACTATTCCGATGAAGAGAGGATTTGATATTAGATCGCATCCGATTGAACCGGAATGATTAAACCGCAGAGGACACAGAGGACACAGAGGAAGAGAACAGAGAGCTCCATGATTCCGATGTCAACGGAATTGCTCTGATTCCTTCGCGGACTCAAGACGGGAGTAATTCTTAACTTGAAGTTCTAAAATCTCCCGCGGAAGGCGGGATTGAATGTTAATGTTTTGAATCGTACTCAGCTCACCGTTAATATTTCTTAACAGTTTTAATTGACCTTTTGCTTGCAATTTTAATTCAAAACTTTGGGTGTCTACGGTCGTTTTATAAATGCTTTCTAGCACGTTAATCTGATTAATTATGTGAACCGTTGTGATTTCTTGGCTTTGATAGCTAGTAGAGGCAGTAATGTTATACTCTTGCAGCAAGTCTTCGGAGTTAGTTAAGATAATCCCAAAGATGAGAGAGGCGAATTTTTCAACATTTTCTAAATTAGTGTCGTAGATCTCAATAAAAAACTCTTGCTCAAATTCCCGCATTACAGTTATTTCTTGGCGGTTTTCCTCTGGGTACTGCTTGAGAGATTTTAAGTTTCTCATGCTTTGATCTAGGGTAAACTTACCTAAATAAACACTAATTTGGGGAAATGGTTCTGAAGGAGATTCCCTTAACTGTTTAGTGGTAAAATGTTGGTCTGACTGAGGAATGTCTGCACTCAGTTCGGTTTTCAGCAGGTTGGCGATCGCCGTCAGTAGCTTATAAATCATAATCAATCAAAATTAGCTTTGACTACTTTGGGGAGAGACTTCTCTAGCGGGGGTTTCAGAATCGAGAGCATAAGTATTTTCCGAGGGAGTGTGGATTGTATTGCTGTCAGCTTTGACCAGTTCTTCTTCCAACACTTGAATTGCACCAGCCATGCGAAGTAAAGTATCTCTCACATTGGCTTGTTTTGCCTCTAAATCCGCTAGGACTTTTTTACCCGATTCGTATTCGGCTTTGAGTTCTTGCAGACGTTGTTGGAGTTGTTGTTTCATCACAGTTTTACATCAATTACCTACATCATATCGTTTCCGGTTGCATCGGAATGATAGCAACTCTGGACACTCCAAAAGCCCTTCTTCGTGTCAACTTAACGTCAAACCCAGTCAGAGAGTGTTGTTTGACGATTGGGTCCAGATCCCCCGCATTCTTGCCCCCTACTCAACCCCTACTCACACCCTACTCCCTTAAGAAGGGAAGTAGGGGAGTAGGGGGTGTGGGACAAGATTCCGATCAAAGTCCCCCTTCTTAAGGGGGATTTAGGGGGATCTAGACTCGAATAAAAACCTGATTTATCAAGGGTTTTAGGCTTAAGTTGACACCTATGGGCAGTGCCGTTTCCCTACTCCAAAATAATCGTAGCACTCGCAGAGGGCTCCCAGCCATCGTCTTCGCTCGGATGTAACCATCGCCCGATTAATGGTATCGGTCAATCCTGGACGTTTCTAGCCGGACGATTTCCTGCATGGCTGCATTCCAGTCTGCCGATCGAACTGGATCGCCTGTTTTTTTGACTTCGGGTGTGAATTTAGTGCCGTTGTTGGTCATTGTTGGATTTTCCCAAAATTGTTAATTATTTAACTTATTGTTGGTCATTATTTATAGCTTCATAATGAAAGCAAGGGCATAATATGGAGGTCTGTTTTCGTGTGCTTGATTACCACCTACAGTAGTAGTATCGAAGTCCCAGAGGGGAGAATCGTTATTATTTGCTGGGAAATTCCCACCCCCATCGATAGATGTGACAATGTGTGAATATCTGTGACTGTGGGCGGGCATTTGTGCAACGGTAAGAGTTACAGTAGCAGCACCACCTGTAGATGCTACTGCATAACTATTACCAGCACCTACAATAAATCTATCTCTCAAATCTGGTGTGCCATTTTGACCATTACAAAGCGCCCATCCTGTAGGAATTTGCTCGACAGGCCCGGACCACATCACAATTATTCCTTTGACAATCGCACCGTCACCAATAAAAGCTGGCGCGACGATCGCATTATTCACAACCAAGTTCTTTGTAGAATGTCTTGAACTGATTGTGCCAAAAACAGTAATCAGATCTCTATCTTCATTACCGAGTTCGACATTGCCCTCCATCTTTTGGATATCTTTCGATATCACCTCTCCGTCCACGGTAAGTTTGCCATATACCCGCACATCTTTGGCTTTAAAATCTTGATTTTCACTCCCTTGAACAGCCCTATCTACATAAGCTTTAACAGCTTTTTGAGTCGGAACAATAGTATCTCTATTATTGCTGAGACTCTCATCATTAGAAAACTGATTGACAGCCACTCCATCGGCCAACTTTAAAGCACCTTTAACTTCTAATTGCACGCTAGTAACTGCTAATGCCGATTCGATCGTCAGAGGGCCCTGTAAAGAATCCCCGCCCTTTCGGTTAACTTTCGCACTCTCTAAGCGGACTGTTTCCTGCATTCCCGCATTCCATTCATCAGACAAAATTAAATCGCCTGGTTTTTTATGTTGGGGAGCAAATTTGCCGTTATTGGTAGTCATTATTTTTACCTATCCTGAATTTTTGAATCGCCAATTTAAAAAATGATTTCCCAAACTAAAGTCAGCTTGAAATCAGCCGTTTTAGTAATGTTGGGAAATACGACTCGATTGTACATAATTCCCCCTTGGGCGCTATTAAATAGTCCGGCTTCAGTCAAAGCTAGCGGTTGATTGGGGGGTTCGGCAAAGTCTAAGTCAACGCACAATCTCACCTTGCGATTTTTTTGTCTGACGGTTCCGCTTTCAACTTTAATCGGGATTTCATCGGCATCGCTTAAATCTCTGGCAAGATCCAGGGGTTTGACTTCTTTGCGAAATACTTCTTTTTGCAATGCGGTATCTTCAACTGGATTCACCGGATTACTCCCAGTACCGATCGCCAGATAACGGATCGGCTCGATTTTTTGATTTAAAAACATTTTCGCAACTAAATCTCGTCCGCTATAGACGATGAAATTATTGGCTTTAACTTCATCGACAAGTTCACCTGCGGGATTAAATTGTTGGATAATCAATCGTCCTTTCATGTCCATTGCATCAGCCATTTTCATAGTTTTAGTTTCCTCAATTGGTAGTTATTCAAAGCCGTTACCTGAGTCGAAATCGGTATAATCAAATACACCGGAGATTAAGAAATTATCGGTCATTTCATGGTAATTTTCGTCAGGGGCGGGTGGTGGGATAGAGGGAAAGCGATCGCCATAGTCAAATATAGCATAATCAAACACTCCAGTAGTTAATAATTTCTCACTCATTTCGTGTCTAATGCCGTCGGGATAGGGAACTTTTAAGCCCAGAAGATTAAATTTTTCTTCGGCTATGTGAGTTTCCATAAAAGGCGATCGCACGACGGTTAACCTGATTTGTAAATCCTGGGTTTCTCGGAAAACTTTTTCATAATTAATCAGGGCCAAAACACCGGCACCTTTCACACGATCGATGATATTAGCAATTTGGTGTCGCGGATGGTCTGACGCTTCACCAAACTTATCAGAATATCCGGGAATATCCCAAGGAATTGTCACCTCAAACATCCCAGGATTAAGTTTGTAAATTCGCATCTCTAAATGGATGGCGACTTCAGCAAAACCTAGGGTACTGGAATCAAACTTTTGCCGATCGAATAAGCCGACAGGATAATCCCCGATAATTTGGGCTTCAAAGCGCCACCGAGAGTTACTGATTGGTAGTAATGGCGTGTTTTCTTGAGTGTGAAAAGGTTGTCCATTGACTAAGACGGTATTCCCTCGAAATAATAACTTATCACCGGATTTTATCCTGCCTTGGTAGCAGATAAAATTTCCCGTATCGAGATGAACTATTCGGGGATTATACAACCCTTCCACAGGTAAAGTTGGTGGAACTTCTAAGAAAATTTCAATTTCCGATGGTTGGGGGTTGAGGCTGGCGGCGACAAACTCTTCAAACAACCTTAAAGGATAGTGATAGGCGATTATACCGAAGGAAGTATTCGGAGGACGTATCCAGGTTTTTTCCGGGTCAAATTCTTCGATCCGAATTTGCTTTTTGGCCGCTAAAGCAGCCTCTGAATCGCCTAAAATTCCCAAGTTAGCTGCGACTAAATCGAGAATCCCTTGACGAGTGGCTGCACCTTGCCGCAAAATCGCGATAATCCCTTTCAGTCTTTCCCGATAAGGGGCATAACTTTTTTCTAGTTCCCTGGGATAAGTGGCTTCTAACAGCAGGCGATTTTGTTTGATGCGATTGGTAGTATCTAGGGGATCATTTTCGGGTTTGTAGGATTCTAAAAAGCGATTTAGTTCGGCAATTAAGGCTTGTTCAACTTCACCTTTTGATGGAATGTTGCTAGACTCAATATATTCGGGATAGGCTGCTTCTAATAGGAGTCGGTGCAGTCGCAGGCGATCGTCGTGATTAGTGGGCGCTGCTATGAGTTGTTTAACGCTTTCCAGCAGTAGTTGACTCTGGAAATATGCCTTATTTTTGGCATAAAAATAGGGTTGGGTGAGTTGCTGGTTGAGTAGTGTTAAGAGTATTTCTTGTAGGGGTTGGGGTACGGATTCGCTACCGTCATATAGGCTTAAAAGTTGTTGGCTTTCAGAATTTAGTTGAGAGTGGAGATACTTACTGACAGGATGTTGGGCGACGAGAATTGAAATTGCTAATTGGGGTAGATTTTTAAAGGAATTTTGGTGAAAATTTGGCTGAGTTACTTGGTAGCGATCGAGTATTTGGTTAGTTTCGAGAGTCAGATTTTTGCGTAACTCCTGGGATACTATGTCGGTATTTGTTTGCAGTTTCGCGACGAAGCTATCAACATTTTTGATGGAACCGATGCTAAAGCGATCGCTAACCTGAATCAGTTGAGATGTACCACCCAAGGCTTCTAAATAGATGGTAAGTAATTTATCTAAATCGCCTTTTTGCTGACCAATAAAACCTTGAGAACCTTCATTAGTAGCGGTATCTACATGATGGGCGTGCATCACATCCAATAAGTCAGTTTCTGCTTGTTCGATGATGTAGCCAAAAACATCGATAAATTGATATAGCACACTTTCGACATTTTGGGTGTCGTAAAAGTGGGGTAAGCGACTGGCGATGTTGAGGGTTTTACCGAGTTTTTCCATGACAATTAACCTCCGGTAATTTCCACGATAATTTGTAGGTTATCCCCGCTGAGATTGAGGGGTTCTAGTTGGGCGCGTTCGATAATCCGCATCGGGATATCCTGCTGGGTAAAAATGCTTTCCCGCGCCGTAAGTTCTAAAGTATCTAGGGTATAATCTGCCCCCCGCAGAAAAATTCGGGTAACATCAATGAGTTGTGCTTTGTTGTCACCGTCAGGAATCAAGGTTTGCAAGGTGGCTAGGGAAAGATTGTTAGCCCGATCGCGAATTAATGATAGCAAGTTAGTTCGCAATTGCTCGTAGTCGAGATTTTCGCCCAGATTCAAACTCGGCAACTGTTGGGTAAAACTGGGGGTAAACAGACTGGTTAAAGTCTCTTTCATGGCGGTTTTTAGCTGTTCTGGATTGATATTTTCCGGTGGTAATCCGGTGGTATTCAGTCTCAGTTTTAACTTGCTAATGGCGATCGGCACTACCTGGACATCACTATCGATCGCAAAATCAGTGGCCAACTGGGTTTTTTCAAATGGTTCCACCCGAATTTCTTTTTTCTGAACATCTAGGCGATCGCGAGCATTTTCTAAATCTAATACCTGAAAATCTCCTAATTTCCAATTGACATCAAGCACCGATTCAACGTCAAGTGCCCGATTGACAAATTTTTCAATTTCGATATTTTCTTCCGGCTTTAGCTGTTCCAGATAATCGCTCAATTCTTGTCTGACTTTGGTTAATACTGTCTGTTTTTCCAAAGCAGTGATGGTAAGCGGCAATATCAGTTTAATCGCACCACTAATTCTCAGGAAATTAGAGAATATAAAAGTTTTTCCTAGCTTGCCTTTTTCAACAAAACTCACCTCTACTGTTTGGTCATCAAAACTCATTTTGGGATTCCATAAATGGGGATTCATCCACACTTCGACTTCGGCATTTAGTTGAGCTTTAATCGCACTGACACTAATACTTTCACCCACTAATAGACGCTGGAAATAGGTTTGCAGTGTTTCGAGGAAAGTATTGTGAGTTTCCTGGGTTAAACTTGTGGCTTTTACTTGCACATCTACAGTTAAAGATTTAATTTCCGAAGCAACGCGGATGGATTTAACAGTGAATTTTTCCAGAATATCTGCTTCCAATCGCTTCACAGTCTTCACAGTGGAAGCATAGGAATCGACTTCTGGTTTTTTCCCTACTTGGCGCGTCGTTTTCAGAGCAAAATCTAATAAATCGCTGACGTTTTGACAGTCTAAAATTTTGCGAGTAAGTTGGGATATCAACAGCGGTTGTCCCATTTTCTGAGTTTTGAGGTGGGCGGCGATCGCCTTTTCTACCTGTTCCTCAATTTGTATCCTTTCCGCAGCAGATATCCGCAAATTTGAATTTAATTCAATGCGGAAAACACCATCAATTTCAATGGCATTCGCTGGCTTTAAAATCGCATAAATTCCCGCAGCCCTTACCCGTTCAATCTCCTGTTTGATTTGGCTAACTTTATTGGTATCTTCAAAGTCTATCCCATCGACGAATACTTCAATAACACCAAACTCCCGCAACTCGATCGGTTCACTATTACTGAGATTAAAACTAAGATCCTTGCGTAATGGTTCCCACTGCGTAGTATAACTTTGGTTTAATTCTCCGGCTTTTCCCGGTATCGATGCTTGAACACTCACTTCTACCGTTTCACCGGTAAAATTGATGCTTTCCGTTGTGATAAATTGTTTTCTAGTAGTGGTTTCCAGAACAATAGTTAATTCTGTCCCTCTGGGAATGTGAAGGGGCAATTTTTCCGCTGATACTGGCGTACTAGACAGACTGACTTTTCCTTTCGCATTATGAAAGTTTTCTCTAACCTTAACTTCCCTAACTCCCGGTAAACTCAACAGGGCATTTTCAATCGATGTTGTATTGGCATTACTAGCAGCAATCAAAGCTTTTTTAGCCCGTTCCCGCAGTTGTTCGTCTGTCTCCCGCAGCTTACCAGTAAAGACAATTGCTTCGGGATTATCAACTGTTTTTACCCCCGGTATCGGCTGGGGCATGATTTTTACAGTTCCGGCTTTTGTAACTTCTGTTTCTCCTGGCTGTATGGCTTGTACCCGCACTTTGATCGATGTTTCCGTGGGGGGAATAATTTGCGCTTCAATGGTTTTGTAAGCTTTTTTCGGTGATTCTTCCTTATCTTCTGTGGTGACTAATGTTCCGATGGGAATCGTGATATTTTCATCCAGTCCCAAATCGCGATCGAAAGTAACTATTCCGGTAGCATAATCTGGTTCGCCGCGTTTAATCCCTAAAATCGCGACTACTTTATCTAGATCCACTTCGGCGGCGGTATCCACATAAGCAGATAGGTAAACCCGCTGCATTTCTTCGTACAAAATCGCCATTTCATAAGCGAAGGATTCGTACAGGGTGCGAACCACACTTCCGGTTTGAAAGTCGCTGACGGTGGAGACGGTGCGATCGCGCATCGCCTCAAATATTTGGGTAAAATTCTTCTGTTCAAAAACCATAATCAAACTTCTTAATTTCCAACTATCGATATATTCAGAGTCAGCGGTGTATCTAAATCTACCACTTTTACGATGATTTTAGCTTTTAAAGTGTTAGGGTCTTTCAAGCGAGATGGCGGTTCAAAAACAATATCAATTATCTCATCTATTCTGCTTTCTTGATGCAAACATTCCCGGATATAAATATTGGCTAAACCTTGGGTTTTTATGTTGTTTAGTTCGCCCACCAACAGATATAAGCGCGAACCATAATCGGGATGTCCTAAACTAGCTAGTTCTCCTTTGCGGGTATAAAGTCGATTTAAAATCGCTTGACTTAAATTATCTATTTTTGTTACCGTTGCTAAGTCGCGATTCTCGGCTTCTAAATCTACGTTGTTCCAATCGGCAATTCTGAGCAATTGACGATTCTGCGATTCTAAATCTCTGGAGTAGAGAGTTAGTTTTAAATCGAACTTTTGTAAATCATCATCCATAATTTATCACGATTTTTTGATTTGTTCAATCGTTGCTTGAGAAAACGTTACATCGGCTTGACTCAAGTCAACTTTTCCGGTGATTTTGACATTCCCAGCGATCGCTAAATTACCAGAAATTTGAATGGGTTTCTCATTCTGACTAGATAACTGAATGTCACCATCGGCAATTTTGATAATAGTACCACCAAAGCTAACTGTAATCGATCGCTCTGTCACCTCGATCGCTCTTTTGCCATCATGCTCAACAGCAAAATTACCTTGAGCCACAATCCGATTCTTAGTCACAAAAGAAATGCCATCTTTTTGGTCTAAGCAAATCTTAGCATGACCGGATTTTTCGGGTTCTGGACAAGTTTCATCAGTCCCCTGACAAAAACCCTTAGCATGGGGTTTTTCTACCCGACTCGGCATATCGTTGGGACAGATAAAAATCTCTAAATATAACGGATCGGCATTGGGCTTTTCCTGAATCGTTTGACTCCCTGTATCATAAATATAATCGCTATTAGCACCTTTAATTCTGACCATCTTCTTAATATTTGGGGTGGAAAGTTGACTGAACAAACGAGCATAGGATAAAGGCAAAAAAACCCGGTTTCTTAGAAAAATAGTGGCTCTCCACCAGAGATATCCAGGCAGAAACCGGGTTTTTGGCCCCGCCTGCGTCCAGGAATGGAGCAATTAACCGACTTGAGTATTTCTAGCTTTGGCTTGAATAGAATTAATCTTTTCAGTTGGGACCATCACCGGACAAGGCGCACCTAAATTCCCCATGTGAGTGTGCATACTGAGAATAATATCATCACCATCGCCCACTGCATTAGCTAATAATCGGCCGCCAACTTGGATCGAACCCGTCGCAGCATCACCAATTTTAATGCTACCCATACTTTTGACACTGACATTGTTACTAGCAGCGTCAATAGTAATGCCCCCAGCTTCGATTTTAATTTTGCAAGTACCATTATCAATGGTAATGTTGCCACCACTCAAAACTACTTTACATTGTTCATTTTTGAGCGTAGCATCTCCCCCCTCTAAAGTTAAATGACATTTCTCATTCGTCAGATCAATTTTATCATCATTAACCGTAATTACGTGCTTTTCATTTTTGCTAGTGACGGTAATTGATCCCTCTTTATCAATTTTTAAACTGCCCCCTTTTTCTCGATCGTGTTGCAGCAAAAATTCCTTTTCTTTATTGACTGGAGGTTGGTCTTCATCATTATACAACCGCCCAATAATTATCGGAGCATTAATATCGCCTCCAATAAAAGTCACCAAGACTAAATCTCCCACATTGGGAATATTCGCCAGTCCAATATGGGGCGTAACAGTTGGCACTTTCCGCAATTCAAAATCTTTGCCATCGGGCTGCTTTTTATTCTTCAATCTTACGGAACATTGGTAGTTATCTTTATCGCTATCCGAAGCATGGGGAAATATTGCCGTCACGATGCCAAGTTCGGTAGTATAAATTTTTTGTGCTTCTTGCTGGGCAACTTTTTGCATTACCCCAATAATTGAATCCATTATTTTTCCTCCCAATCAATCGTGGTTAAAAAACCCTGATGGCGGTTCAGGATATGCTTAATTCCAGTCACTTTAAAACTGCCATTTTGCTTGCTAATGGGCATTTTTGTGATTTGGATACCATCGCCTAATTTGACATTGGCTGCACCCATCGCCACGATCTGTCCCCGTTGCTTTTGTTTCAGATGACTTAGCACCCCCCGTGCAATACTTTGAGCAACAGCTTGGCTGCGTGCGGTGGGATCGGCCAGTCGCAGAACGTTTCCACCCGCATCCCGCCGTGGCTTTCACTTCGTTTTTAGTCAACCAAGAATAAGCCTGTTCTCCTTGTCCTTGACTGGCTGGACTTTCTCCATAAATTTCTACTTTTTCGATGCCTTTTTGCGGTTGTTTTGAGCAGTATTTGAGCAAATCTTGACCGTAAGTAAAAGTATGAGTTACAGCAGGAGTGTACTGGGAAAAAATTGCCCGATCGCGATCGTTAGCATAAACATCAAAACCGCATTGTCGAGCTAAGTTATACAAGCAATCGGCCGCATTTTGGCGATCGCCCACCGTATAAACCGAAAATTTAATCCCATTCTCAACTTTACCAATAGTCAACTTCGCTTGTCTGAGAATATCTTTAACAATATCCCCCCCATGAGATTTTTCATAAACCCGATTCAATCGCAGCAAAGTTAAATCAGTAAAAGCACTAGCCGCCTCAATCTGAACGCGATCGATTTCCCAATCTACACAAGTCACTCTACCTGTAAATACTAAGGTAGTTTGTTTCTCGTAACCGATTTCTATAGATACCGGATCTTTGGGAGAAACCTCCACATTTTTCGGGATACCTAACACAATCCGACAAGTGTTGACGGGAATATGCAAAGAAGCTTGCGATCGCAAATCGAGTAACAGCGTTCCATCATTCGCCGTGTAGGTAGTTCTGCCGAGTTGGATTTTGTAACTAATCTTTAACATCAAAATCACCCCTATACTGGTAAAGCATTTACAGCAGATTGCAGGTTTATGAAGTACATCCCAGAGCGAGCGATCCCCGTAGGGAAACGGCAATGCTCATTGGTGTAAACTTAACGTCAAACCCTGTCAGAAACGGCTGTTTGACTATTAAGCCTAGATCCCCCCTAGCCCCCCTTAAGAAGGGGGGGACAAGAGTCCGATCAAAGTCACCCCCTACTCCCCTTCTTAAGGGGGATTTAGGGGGATCTAGACTCAGGTAAAAGCGATATTTATCAAGGGTTTCAGGCTTAAGTTGACACTAATGGGCGAAAGCCTTTGTCCCTACTTTAACATCAAAATCACCCCCTATACTGGTAAAGCATTTAACAGGCGATCGAAAGCTTCCTCCACATCTTCTAACCCAATATTTAGTTCACTTTTTAGCTGTTCCAGCCTCGCCCTTAAGTCTTTAAACAACTTATTAATTGCCTCCCGTAGGGCTTCAGTTTTCTTGACAACTTTCTGATACTGACCGTCGAGACTACTGGCGACAGCACCCAGAAGATCGTGGAACAATTGAATAATTTTAGCGTGCAATTTATCCAATTCATCGACAATTTTTTGCGGATAAATTTCTGCTAATTGCTGCTGGATATAGGGAAAAATTGACTCAATATTCATCACCAATTCCCCGGCATAATTCGATTCTATCAACACCCGGTTGAAGTGAACAATATTATTTCGATAGTCACCTTGAGATAACTTTTGCGCTTCAGGAGACAGTTGTATTCCCTGTAATTGGTCTGGTTTATAGAGGTTTTCATCCAACAGTAAGCGATTCAAATCCCGAATTACTGCTAGTTTTGTGCCGGGGGAGTTGACAGCAAGCAAAGACTGAGTATTCGCAGTCAATTGAGATTTGATATAAACAGTCAGACTGTCTTGAGATTCCCGCAGTTTTTCCAGAAACTTATCAAAATTGATAAAATCGCTGTCTTCAAAACTATTAATAATTCGGTGCGGGCTGAGGAATTTTACAGTCTCCCAAACATTGTTATAGGTTCCTTGCAATGCCGTCACTACTTCGCTAACTAGACTATTAATTACAGCTTTCACTGCATTAATAGCATCGCGTATTTGAGCGCCTAAATTCGTGGCAATATTGCTCAAAATATCCGCTAATCTTCCTGGTGCTTCTGATAATTTTTGAATCACCAGTTTGATATCACCAAGCACGGAACGAGGTTGTGCTAGTAAATTATCTAGGGAATTGAGCAGGTTTTGGATCGGATTAATCAGTTGTCGATCCAATTCCTCTGGTAAGAATTGTTTGAAACTGGTAAGCATCTGCTCGGTATTAAAGTTTTGAATCACTTCAATACTGTTGGGTAGATTTGGTTTGAGTCGATCGCCATCTGTTGTCAGCAATTGCTCCACTCGTTCATAAACCGACTGCGGATTGGTGGTGTTGATGCCATCATAAAGTCTTTGTAGGCGATCGCGCAAATCTTGATAATCCACCGCCAATTCTGCTTGGGGACTAAATTGAGCCAAAGTCAATTGCTTTGCTTCCCACAACACCTGCACTTCAACCATCACCGGAGCATATTCGCTGACAGCCGCTTGCAAACTGCTCAAATCAAAACCAACATTCGGGTTTTTCTGAATTTTCACATAATCTGTAATTGCCTGTTTCAATCCTCCTACAGATACCGTTAACTGCTCTGTACCGATCGCATTAACTCGCTCAACCACGCGATCGCGCAGAGATTCAATTTGCTGAATTTTGTCAGCAAAACTGTAGCTCAAAATATTTTCTAACGTCAGCCAAAAATCCGATTGCACCACATCTGCCAAACCCACACTCGCCATCAACTTATCAACTTGATTCAATCCCTCATTCACTTTTGCTACTAAAGCTTCTACCGGAATCTCATCCAAATTTTTAGTCACAATTGCCAACTGCTCCTTCAGAAAATCAGTCATCCTATCTGGAGACAAAGATTCAATAATTTGCACCAGTTTTTGATAAAGCTCATCTAACTTATCAACTAACTGCTGAGGATCGATCGCATCCAGCTTCCCAAGCATTTCATCATAAAAATCCTTAACTGGTTTCAGCAAAATCGAAGGTTTGTACTCATCAATTTTCGCTACCACCGTATCTAGAGAAGGTTTGACAACTTTTTCAATTAAACTTCCCGGTTGAAAAGATTGAATTTTTGCATCAATTTTATCAACTTCTCCCTGAATCAATCCTACCAAGTCTTCTATCGGCTCCAGAATTTCTGCAAAAGCCAAGTTCAATTCTGGATTGACAATCCCCGGTACATCCACCTCTTTAATAATTGTCGTCCCCACTTTCAGAGCCACTTTAGTTGGGGTAATAAGCTTAGCGGCATCAATCCCGCGCAACTTAGTTTCTAGATCGCCCGTTTTATCAACTACCGCCTTAAATGCAGGTTTAAGTGATACTTTTCCTAAGTTATCAGTAATCAATTTAATCCCACTTTCTGCCTCTTTGAGACTGTGTTCTACCAGGGGATTATCTAAGACTTGCGTAACTCGATCGAGTAATTGATTGATTTTATCCTCTAAAGCTTGCCTGTTAAGATTAGTTTCAATTTTGGTGTTTAATCCCCCGATACTGCTTCTTACTTCCTCCGTTGTTTTGTGAATTTCCACCGAAATTTTATTAATATTATTGACCACAAATGTTGAGGCTTCGTTGCAACTCCGCTTTAGAGGTTTAACCAACTCCATTGATTCCGCGCAAATTTTGTCAATGAAATCTTTAATTTCCCGGATTGCATCAGACAGAAAACTTTTGATTTGACTTAAAACGTCCTTACCTTTGTCGATCGCCTGAGCAATGGCTGTAGTCGCTTGTCTGGCCAATTCCTCCGCCTTGCTAATAGCAGTATCAATCAGTTGAGGGATTTTTTGGGTAAACTGTCGCAGTTTAGCCGTAATCTCTGCAACTTTTCGATCGATCGTGTCGATATAAACTTGAAGCTGATTAAATAGCGGCACTAAGGAAAGCGTATTTTCATCGCTGGCGGCTACTTGCGAAAGTTGAACTAAAGCAGTATTGAAACTCTCGATAGTAAAATTATTTAAATTAGCGATCGCCCTTTTAATTCTCGCTTCATTTTCCTCAATATTTCGAGAAAGTTTCCTAGTTTTTTGACGCAACTCTGCCATCGATAATTTGTCGAGTTTGTTGGGATTTTCTAACTGGTTCAGAATAGCTTGATATTCACCAAAATATTCGCGACGCTGATGAATATTCGTTTCAATACTCTGAATCGCCTGGGAAGGAAGTTGTTGGCTTAAGGATAAAACTTGAGCTGTAAAAAGGCTGGTTAAACTAGCCGAACCCAGTTGGCTGAGTAATTCATCAGGATTAGATAGTTGATCGAGTAATTTCTGAAACACCTTTAACAAAGCATTAAATGTCCGCACTGGCAACATTTGGGCCTTACTCAGGAATTCGTTAAACTCACTAAATATCGAGTTAGCAACAGGTGGCAAATCGCCAAGGCTGATACTGAAGCTCAAATCTTGAGTCAAACTGACAATTGTTGATTTAACTTCACCCACCAAATCTATATTTTTAAAACTATCAGCACTAGGAATTGGAATAGCTGCGGATAAACTTGCCAAATTCAGCGTAGTGAGTTGATGGAATTTAGTAGTTACTTCTGCTTTCAGTTCATTGGCTGACAAAGGAACTGATGAAATTGTCTTTTCTATATTGCTTAAATCTAATTTTGGCAGATTTATGCCCTTTTTGAATTCATCAAAATCTGGCAGTTGCGGTGTTACTTGGCCCAGAATAGTTTCCGGGTGACTAAGTTGATTTGTGAAATCAGCAAAGGTCGCTTCAGGGTTAATGTAATTTAAATCTTCTAAGAGAGAAAGTGCCATAAATTTAATTCCCAAGGTAAAGATAAAATGTTTTTTTTTGAGCAGATTTCCAGATTTTCGGGGAACAATTGAAATCTAACAGGTGGCTGGTATTTACTCCTAGGTCTACTTGAATATTTCAGCACTAAATTTTAAAAAGTGCTTTCAATCCAGCAGTCGCTTGGTCAAAGTTTTTAGTGGCTTCTTTCACAGGTTCTAAACCTGTTTTCAAAGGTGCGATCGGGTTAGTAATTTCTGGCAAATTCCCCATTTGCAAAGCATCAGTCAGACTCACAACATCCATCAGTTTAGCAGCATCAAGCTTAATTTTTTGATCTAGATTAGAAACTCCTGGGGATGCAATGGGTTTGGGAGGTTCAACATACTCTTGAACAATCAGTCGATAGCTAAATTCATCGGGCGATCGCGCAAGTTGCCACACTTCCATTTTTTCTAATACAACTTGGCTAAAATAGGCTTGACCGACTATTTCCGCCACAAAGTCAACGGCTTTTCGCTGTTTGTGGATTTTTCGCAGAAAATCTAAATCATCCCCTGCTTTTTGTCCGTAAAAAATTCCGCTAATTTCCAATTGTACCGAATCCCTTCCCAAATCTTGCACCAGATTTCCCAATTTACCAGGAATCCGATGAGTCACCCAATCCGCTTGTTCTAGGGTGACAATTTTATGCACTTTATTGAGTTCAACTTTTCCTAATTTGATGGCCATAATTACTCCCCATAAAATCGGCGATATTCTCGATTTATTTCTTGGGCGATCGCCTCTAAAATTGTCTCCATCTCTAGTTCGGGATGGCGATCGCTATGCAAAGATGCTTCTACCATAGCGTACCTATTTCTACTATCATCAGCTATTTTCGTCCTATTTTCCACCTCACTCTCCTGTGGTTCCAGCCATCCACCCTTGGCTGCTACAAATTCTTCGGAAATATCCGAAACATAACTCATTTTTTCCGATGTTTCCATCTGATAATCGGCTAATTCACTTTCGGAAAACAGGAGATTTTCTGAAGAATCATGTTTGAGGAAATCCGCCTCAATTATATGTTCTTGATTGGGCTGCGATACCAAAAAAGCCGACAAATCTTTTAAGCCTTTCATTCCCAGTGAATTTTGGGCAAAATCCCTCTGAATGTGCTCTGTTTGTTCTGTCGCCTTATCCAATTTTGGTAGATTGACATTCTGGGCAAATTGTGTTTTTATTTCCCTTGGTTCATCCACTACAGACAAAACTTCTGAAGTTGGGTCTGAATCAGATTTATAGAAGGCTAATTCCTGAGATAAAACTCGATCGCCTCCCTCAGCATCAGATTCATCAAAACCTAAATCCCTAGGATTAATCCTTGTATCTACCAGGGGAATTTCTGCCACAGAATCTGAATAATTCCCCAGCGCAGGATGATTTTTTTGCCCTTCTCCCGGCGCCACAACTCTCTGGGATATCGCTTGAGGTTTTGACGAAGTATCCCCCAGAGATAAAGATGGCGATCGCCTTTTTGCATAACTAGATTGGCTATTAGCAGTAGGGATTGGTCGATCGGGATTAACCAAAGACTCGTATCTTCTCCAAGTTTCTAAGTAAGGATGAATTTTTGGGCGATCGTCCGATGTAGTTTCCTCCCCTAGATTGATATTATTTAAACTTCCCAAATCAGGCGGAATAAACCCTGTAGTCAGCAATTTTTCCCAAACTTTAGATTCATTGATGACTACCTCGAATCGCTCAGTTTCCTGATACAAAAGCGCGATTTCCGCCCAATCTTCGCTACTCAAAAGATTGTCAGTCAACCATCCACTCGTATAGTTACACAATAAAGCTTGAAATTCATTGCTCAGATTGATGCCAAGATCTTTTAAACTTTCATCACCCATCTTCACTTTGTCGCTCCTCTGTACTTCACTAAAACAGGACTTATACCAATTTAATGGGTCGTTGCACATATCTCGATCCCCCTAAATCCCCCCCTCCCCTAGGGCGTGACTTTCAGACTACGCCTTAAGATCTTAGATCCCCCTACATCCCCCTTAAAAAGGGGGACTTCCAGACTCTTTCCCCCCCCTTATTAAGGGGGGCTGGGGCCGATCTTAATGGGTCGTTGCACATATCTCGATCGCCCTAGCTCCCCCCCAAGGGGGGAAGGGGGACTTTGAGAAGAATCTTGTCCCACACCCCCTACTCCCCTACTCCCCTTATTAAGGGGGGTTATACCAATTTAATGGGTCGTTGCACATATCTCGATCCCCCTAAATCCCCCTTAACAAGGGGGACTTTGAGAAGAATCTTGTCCCCCCCTTATTAAGGGGGGTTAGGGGGGATCGAAATTCTATGCAGCCTCATAAAAAACAGGTATTAGGGGGGATCGAAATTCTATGCAGCCTCATAAAAAACAGGACTTACGCACGCGGAGCCAAAAACCCGGTTTCTACATCAATATCTCTCGGCTCAAGCCACGATTTTCAAAGAAACCGGGTTTTTTTGGCCTTAGTCCTATAAAAAAAGCCATCCCCACATCGCCACATCCCCTCATTTTTCCGAGCGATTTTCCTCATCTAACAGTTGTAGATACATTGACACCTGCGCCATTGTCATCGATCCCACTTGTTGAGGAGTCCAACCAAAAGCACGCGCTAATCGAAAGCTAGCTAACACCAGTGGCGAATTACTTAACTCGAAATCATTTTTTTTTCCGTCAATCCGCTAATTTGCCGAATCTCACCGATCAGAAAGTTAACTAATCCTAGATTCATGCTTTTAACTTGTTCCAAGGAGAGACTAGGTTGTACTAGGGATTCTTTAATCATCAACAAAGGAATCAGGGCGGGATCGCTTTTCGCTGCTTTCATAATCAGCCCAAAAGCCCCAATCGTCAGCGGGCGCAATTGCACCACTAATTCCCGCTCTTTATTAGTGCTACTTGTGCTATGTTCCAATACCTCTGGGGGAATCGCGACATCAAAAATAATTTCTGAACCACCTAGCAGTTCTTCCGGCGTTAAAAATTGCATTTGAGGGTGAGGATTTAGGAAAAGTTTAAGTCAGGAATTACGCAGAAAAAGTCAAGGGTTCCGGTTTTTTTTACCGAGGTGATAGTTGTCACTAGATTAGTCCTGGACGCATGGGGACTCAGAAACCGGGTTTTTTACGAAAATATGCGATCGAGCCAGCACCCAAGGTAAAAAACCTGGTTTCTGTTGTTGATAGGTAAACTATCAACCTGTCTCCTCAGAACTAATGCGTAAAGCTTTAAACGTCACTCCTTCCATCACAAAATCATCTTCAGGTAAAGTAAAACTCCAGCTTTCAAACTTGACCCCAAAGACTGTCAGTGTACTGCTGTTATCTGGTAAAGCTGGATTTTTCAGCGAGATGACAATATTAAAAGAAGGCTGAGGAATTGCGCCGGTAGGAGGAGGACTCGTCGCCCCATCACCTAGGAGTAAGTGTAACAGGGCTCCATTGATGTGCGCGCGATCGATAAAACCCGAAACGCTAATATTACCCGGACGTAATTCTGTAGCAAAGCGTTTTCCTAATTCGTGATAGGGTCGTAATTCGTTTTCTACCTTAACCTGGACATTTTGTAAACGTCCCACTACGCTAGATAATTCGTACTTCCCGATCAAAGCTTCTGCTAATTTCCCCTCAACAGATTCTTGATTATCGACAGCTAAAACCAGCGAAGCATCCGAGCCGCGAAAAACATTGACATTAGGCATAATTTTCTCTTCTATTCAGGGCAAAAATTCTTGAAATTCCCGTTTTTGCGATCGATGTATCCTTGATTTATCCTAGATACATTGTCACTTGAATAAAATCAATACTGAACGTCGGTTGCAGAATCATTTTCACGGCAACTTCCCCAGCAATTTCTTGTCGGCGGGTAGCCGAAACTTCCAGTTGATAACTTACCAGAGATTCGCTGTCTACCATACTGGTAAGAAACGCATCCAAGGTGGCTTTCATTGCTCCTCGCACGCGATCGTTATTCAGCTTGCCAATATAAGGATCGCAAGAGGAGCGCACTCCATAAATTGCATAGTCAACAATGCGGCGCGTGGTGATTTGATTCCAAGGACTATCGGCTGTGGTGATGCCTTTGACGATTCGATATCCACTGCGGGCTTCTACCGTCAAGACTTTTTTTTGCACCAGTTCTTTTAGCTGAGCATTGTTAAACTCAGTGGTGATCCCTTCAATACTCAGAGTTTTATTAGTGGGGCTAGCTTGCACGTTCAAAGAAGCAATTAAGCCAGCTATAGCAGCGGCTAAATAACCCCCAGGAAGTTTGTGTTGCTTGCCTTTAGCCGTTAACAAAATTCCGGGTGCTGTAAATATCAGCCGACCTCGATCGTCGCTGAGATTGTGGCCGCTAATTTGCTCTAAATCGTCTTTACCGTTTTTAAACCCACTACCAATAATTCCAATTCTTTCGCGTTTAATTTCGGCCGTAGTGTTCAAATGTCCTTTGAGGGCATCTACCATCCCAGCTTGGTTAGCATCTTGCCCCGCTAGGACAACTATATTGACAATTTTGTTTTCTAATAGTGCTAAACTTTCTTGATAAGCATCAGTGGTTGCTCCCGAAGTTCGCACTGCATAAACCGTCTGTCCGCCATTTTTATAAATCAATTCCAAGGCGCGAACTAAAGTTAGTTCGTCTTGCTCTCCGCCTTGCCATTCATTGCTCTCACCAAAAATTTCTTTAGCTTCCGAAAGACTACTGAGTAATGTTACTTCATTCTCAGTACCCTGACTGGCAGTACCAACAATACCAATATTCCCTGTAGCAACTCCACTGGGCGCAATTAAGCCTTCGGGGCGCACTTCAACGTAAGTGCCAGGTAAAATCATAAAAACCTCACGGGAGCTTGGAAACCCAGTGGCTTGAGCCTAGGGAGGAAAAGCGATACGGGATGCTTTAGCGTCCCATGAATATTTTCAAAATCCATAGCTATCAAAAAATGGGTTGAAACCCGTCTTTCTAAGACGGTTTTATATTTCCCCTTTCGGGGTAGAGGGGTATGGTTGCCCCTCTAGGAAGATATGGTTGTCTCCATTTTTCCCTTTCGGGTAAAGTTCGCTTCGCCAATGTTTTAAGAGCTTTTTAAACCTGCAACACTGTTTCAGTGACCTTAAAACTGTTTAATTGCAGATGACAGAGCGGAAAACTAGCGTCGCATTCAAGGAGTGTCTTGACTCAAAAAACGTAGTCAGCTAAGACTTAGGCTGGTCAGAATGGCTTGTTTGATTACTCTTGCAAGCCCCGTCCCTTAAGGGCGGGGTTCCTGACTGTTTGAGCCATAAAATATCTTTTGTATTTCTCAGAACTATTTATCTCACATGAATGTTATTTTGAATAAAAAATGTAATAAAACTTATTATTGTTCAAGTTGGGTGATGGTTTCAAACTGAATCTAAGAACTAAGCTACCGAAGATGATGTGATCTCAAATCCGGTAGCATCGGAATTAATATTACTCACAGCCAGGACACGGCAGTGCCGTGTCCCTACAATTAATCACGGTAGTCCAAGGACACTGCCGTGTCCTCTCTCTATATCATTCCGGTGCAACCGGAATTGATGTGAGTCATTGAGATTTTTTAGTAAAACTTAAAAAAGTCAAAAGTAAGAAAGCTTTCAGTAAAAACAAGGTTTTTTAGTCTCAACTTTTAACTTTTGACTGGTTATATCAATTCCGGTTGCACTCTTGGAGATGATTGTTGACGGTTGACGGTTGACGGTTGACGGTTGACAGTAGACAGTTAACAGTTAACAGTTAACAGTTAACAGTAGACAGTTAACAGTTAACAGTTAACAGTTAACAGTTAACAGTTAACAGTTAACAGTTAACAGTTAACAGTTAACTCAAATTTACTATTCCGATGCTAACGGATTTGATATTACACATTGAGTATTCAACTCAAAACTCAAAACTTCTAAGGTGCCGCCGCCGCCCTACGGTTGGCGACAACCAGATTTGCCTGATACTCTGCCGCCTTTTGCTGAGCCTTTTGATGGTTCGGGCTAGTTGGTGGCACGGATCTCATCAGCCCAACTGCTTTCTGCCACTGGCTTGCTACTGCGTTCCACTCAGTTTGGGACTGAGCCGTCTGGGCCAGAATTGCTGCACTCTGAGCTTGATTAACCGCTTCCCTCCAAGGGTCAGACTTGGGCGCGGTGGCTTTGGGTACGCCAGAGGCTGGCTTGGGTGTGGCAGATGCCGCTGGGCTTGCCGGCTTAGCAGCATTAGGAGTGGCGACCGGCGCTGTTGAGGCTGGCTGTGGAGTGGCGACCGATTCACCGGGAGAGGGTGTGGCAGCTTTAGACGCGGGTGGTGAGGCTTTGGGCTTGGGCGAAGCTGCTTCCGGGGCGCTTGGTTCTGAGGTCGATCTGCTCACGAATGGTAAATTACCAGTAAAGAAGAGTCCTGCGATCGCCACAAGAGGCACTAAGATTCCCACAGGTATTACCCATTTGGGGAATTGCTGTTTCGGAGGCGGATTTTCCTCGTCTTCGTCGTCTTCGTCCTCGTCTTCGTCCTCGTCTTCGTCCTCGTCTCGATCGAACTCTTCCTCTTGATAATATTCTGAGCCTTCGGACTCGTCATCATCTAAACCGGAGGAGTCCTTAGGCCTTGAACCCTCGTCTGGATAAAGCATTGGCTCCGGCGCCGGCATCAGCTCTATTTCGTCCTCCCAGGCTGGCGAGCGATCGCCCGCCCGACGCCCGTAGACTTTTACCGTGTGAATGGATTCGACTCCCAACTTCGTCATCCCGTTACGGATGAAATCGACCAATGCCATTTGACTCGGTACTTTGCCTGACTCCAGAGTTATGTGGAGGCAGCCGTTGTCCCGGGTCACTTCGGCGTTGATGCCTTTGGGTTGGAGTGTACCGTTGATGCTAGATGCGATCGCTTTTGGATCGCCCTGCTTGAGAAGTTCCCGCAGATTCTGTTGTGTCATGGCTGGCGCTGCTATACAAAACTTGGCTAAACTTATCAAATCGCTTCACCATGCAACTAGAAGTAATTTCTAGAGAGGCTGCTTTCTGGTTTCACCAAGGGAGTCGATCCGCAACTGTTGTCCACAGGCGTAAATTTGGGCGGAGCATCACCCTATTTTACATGGTCATATATTTTTTTTAAAGCTTTTAACCATTGTTCTAACCATTTTCAACCAAATTAACAAATCGTGGTATCCCGATCGACCTTTGTATAGGCTGGTTAGTTTTGAATCGATCGCAGATTACTTACCGATCGAATCTGTAGCCTTGCCCATCTAAAAAACAACACCGCCTTGTAGCAAACCTAGCAGAAAAATACCACCCTGTCAACACAAACGCCATCCATAACTATGAAAAACCAGAGTTCAGAAATAATCCAAGAATATTTGCCAAGACACACCGAGAAAAAATCCCAACTCAACCCAACGACCCTAGATTTGACACACCACCCGCCCACCTAACAAAAATATAAGAGACCATGACCGGCGGAATCGTTCAATTTGACACTCTCCGACCTAAAGGTACGGAGATTCTTAAGCAGTTTTGACACTCTTAAAGGCGCTGTCTTGACACCTCTAGACGTTCAAAACAACTACCTTTCGGTGTTGCAATTACGCTTACTTTTGGTTTATGCTTTCCTTCGCAATGCCTCAACACTAAGCCAGTTCGGTACGCTCACCATCCTGCGTTGCTTGCAGTGCCAAGCGTCTTTCTCTGACGAAAACGCTGAGGGTGTCTTACTGCCCGGAATCTCACCGTTCTAGGAATGGTTCAGCACGTAGTTGATACACTTGTTAAGCACAATTCAAGTTTAACACAAAATACTGGCAGCTATCAGGCTGCAACTGCGTTTCATACCCTGCGGGAAAGACCGGGGTTGGCGCGTGACGCGCTATAGCGCCGTTAGCGAAACAAGCTAGAGAGTTCTATCACTTTGGTTTGCAGGGTTGATATTTCTTCTCGCCCCCGCTTTAAAGAGGCTTCTAATTCTAGCAGTAAAGGCAAAGTTTTTTGCAGTTGTTCTAAGCTGGCGCTCTTGACTTCTTGGCGAAAATAATATACTCGCTTGGGATTGCCGAGGTCTAGAGCTTGAGCAATTTTATCATCGCGATCGCCCGATTCGATCGCCGCCTTCACCCACAGCCAAATCCGAAACTTACCCGTCAAGCCAGCCACAATCCTTAAACCAGGCTCGCTGTGGCTCGTTAAGCCAGCCAATAACTCCAAAGCTAGGGGGGTATCTCCAGAGCGAATAGCATCGGCTAACTGGAAAGTATTCTGGGCGTGACAGTGCACCAAAGCTGCTACCTCCTCCGGGTTCAGAGGTTGGCTGCGATCGCCCGCAAACAGCAGCAATTTTTCGAGTTCGCTATATAGCCCACGGGTATCGCTGCCGACGGATTCGGCCAAAAGTTCGATCGCCGTCGCGGTCAATTTTACTCCAAGTTCGCCAGCGACTTGGCGCACCCGTTGGGCTAATTCTTTGTCATTCCAAGGCGGAATCGGAGAAAATTCCCGCACTTCGGCGGCGGACTTTACGAGTAACTTGGTAGACTTGAGCCGACTGTCCGGTTTTTTGACCGATGTCAGCAGCAGCACGGTGGTGTCGGGGATAACTGGCAAAGTCCGTTCCAATTGGGCTAAAAGTTCTGGAGAACACTGCTGCGTTACAGTCGTATTTGCCAGCCAGACAAAACGGCTGCCAGTACCAAAGGGGGGCGTTAAGGCTCGATCGAGTCCTTCGACCACGGCGTCCGCTCGATCGGCAATAATTTTGTCATAGTTAAAACTAGCCCAGTTGGGGTCAAGGGCTGTTTGGCGCAAACTGGTAACAGCTTGGGCAAGAGCAAAGTCGTCTTCCCCCCAAAAAAGGTAAATTTGCATTTCTAGCACAAAGCGACCCAGTAATGGTGTATTATCAGGAAATTGGGTTTAAAACCCCGTCCTTTTAGGACGGCTTTAATTGTAAACCTTTGTTACGATACCAGCCAATCTTGTGCTGAAATATCTAGCATAAGGCAGGAGGTAAGGCGATGCTAGTTTTTGAGTTCAAAGCTTACGGAAAATCCAGTCAGATTGCAGCAGTAAATGAAGCGATTCGTACAGCACAATTTGTCCGCAATAGCTGTTTACGCTATTGGATGGACAACCCAAAAATAGATAAGTACGATTTAAACAAATATTGTGCTGTGCTGGCCAAGAATTTCCCGTTTGCCGACGAACTTAACTCTCAAGCTAGACAAGCTAGCGCTGAACGAGCCTGGTCTGCTATCTCCCGATTTTACGAGAACTGCAAAAAGTCAATTCCAGGTAAAAAAGGATATCCACAATTTCAGAAAGACTGTCGCTCAGTTGAGTATAAATCAACTGGATGGAAACTTGCGGATGACAGAAAATCAATCAAATTCACCGACAAAAAAGGGATTGGTAAACTCAAATTAAAGGGAACACGGGATTTGCATTTCTATCAAATCGCCCAAATCAAACGGGTAAGATTGGTAAAACGTGCAGACGGCGTGTATGTCCAATTCTGTGTCGATGTCGATCGAAAGGAAAACACAGAGCCTTCTGGAAATACCATTGGATTAGACGTAGGATTGAAAGAATATTACACTGATTCCAACGGAGTGATGGTTGAAAATCCGAGATGCCTCCGAACAGGTGAAAAAGTTCTCAGACGTTCTCATCGTCGTGTATCTAGGAAGGTAAAAGGTTCAAAAAATAGAGGCAAAGCTAGACAGATTTTAGGAAAACGCCATCTCAAAATAAGTAGGCAACGCCAAGACCATGCTGTGAAATTAGCGCGGTGCGTAGTTCAGTCAAACGACTTGATAGCTTACGAAGATTTGAGAATTAAAAATCTGGTGAGAAATAATTGTCTGGCTAAGTCAATTAACGATGCTTCTTGGTATCATTTCCGTATCTGGATTGAATATTTCGGTCAAGTATTTGAAAGAGTTACGGTGGCGGTAAATCCGCAATACACTAGCCAAGAATGCTCTAGCTGCGGTGCAATTGTGAAGAAAACGCTATCCACTAGGACGCACGTTTGCAAGTGTGGATGCACTCTTGACAGGGATGAAAACGCAGCTAGAAATATCCTGAGTCGAGGATTGAGTACGGTAGGGATACGGTCACTTTCGGACTAGATCCGAGCAACGCTTTGGGAGAATTGACCTCTACTCTGATTGGAGAAATCCTGTCCGCAGCACGTTAGCTCTACGAACAAAGAATCCCCACGCCTTGATAGCTGGGGAGTGTCAAATAAAGTTTGTTACGAATAGTTAAAGATTCTATTCGATAATTTTTACATCTTGCACTATTCTCAACTATCTAGAATTTGAAGTTAGGATTTGTGCGATCGTGACAACTTCTGTCACAGTCAACAGCACGCGCTCTCTCTAAACATAGATTTTTCGCGATCGGCGCCAGCCCTAACAATTTTCAAGTCGAGTAAGTGCCCAAAGCTATTAATTACCACGAGGAAATCGAGATTGGACGATACATATCAAACATACGTGAATAGGGTAGCGCGCATGACGCTGCTGGACTCCTACAAGTCCCAGGTAGAACACATTCAGGAATCTACCAAGTTTAAACCAGACGAAGCCGGTGTCAGAGTTCCTGTACCTTTTCCCGGCTATTCGGTGATTACGCCACCTGCGGCGGAAGATGTAGAAAATGCTGCACTTTATACTAACTTGCAGTCCTGCCAACAACGGCTGTTGCACGAACTTAGTCCCGGCTCGATCGTGGCGCTACCACCTGATAGCTTCCATTTAACAGTGGCAGATTTAATTTGGAACAGCGCTTATCGAGATGTCACCGCTCAAAATCCTGAATTTGAGGAGCAACTGCGATCGCAGATAGCTGATTGTTTCGTGGCCTCAAAACCAGCCCTGGTAAGTGGCTCCGAGATTCGCTGGATAGTTCTGGGCTTCATTGTGATGACGAGAGCTGTGGGTGTCTGTTTGGCACCGACCGATGAAAACGCTTACAAGCAAATTCTGGAGTTGCGCCGATCGATCTATCAAAATCCCGATTTAATTGCCTTGGGAATTGAACAGCAATATCATTTGACGGCGCACATTACTCTGGGCTATTTTGGGGACATCGGGCCAAACCTAGAACGAGAGCGCTTATGCTCTCTGGTAAATGAGTTAAACGATCAATGGCTAGACACGCCCCAAGAACTTGTCGTGCACCGAGCCGAACTGCGGAAGTTTGACGATATGATGAGCTACTATCGGGAACCAGACTGGCCTGTTTTGGAGTTTTGAGCCGATCGTCGAAGGTAAGTTTTGAGTTGGAAGTTTTGAGTTTTGAGTTGACAAATTCACTGAACGAAAAACGGACAACTCAAAACAACCCGCAAAGGCATCGCCAAACCAAAGATTTCTGAGAAGAAACCGGATTTTTGAGTGTAAGTCTTAGGGTGGCAGATTAAATGGTTTAATTATTTTGGCTTGGCAACAAAGTCCTATCAATTCCGGTTGCACCGTCAGGTGATTGTTGACTGTTGACTGTTGACTGTTGACTGTTGACTCGGGGTCAAAAAACTGAATGATGGTTGACTGTTTAACTAAATAAAATTTTTGCTGGACTTTTCCGGATATTAAGGTATACTGGGGGAGTCTGTAGAAAGAATAACCATGTCCGACAAATATGTCACACCAGCAGATGCGGCTAGAACTTTGGGAGTCAACGAACGAACCCTTAGACGTTGGGAAGAGGACGGTAAAATCCCAGCGTTCCGAACACCAGGGGGCAAAAGACGTTACGACATCTCAGGATTTACAACTAAGTCTTTCCGCTCTACGATCATCTACGCCCGCGTCTCAAGCCCCAAGCAAAGAGACGACTTACAGCGTCAATGTGAATATTTACAATCTAAATACCCTACAGCAGAAGTTGTCTCAGAAGTTGGCGGAGGACTCAATTACAAGCGGAAAAAGTTTCTCACCCTATTGGAACGAGTTATGTCAGGAGATGTCGAACGCATTGTTATCGCATACAAAGACCGACTCGCCAGATTTGGGTTTGATTTCTTCGCTTGGCTCTGTGTCCAAAACTCTTGCGAAATCGTGGTTCTCAACCAAGTTGAATTATCTCCCGAACGCGAAATGGTTGAAGACATCCTTGCCATCCTCCATTGCTTCTCATCCAGATTGTATGGACTTAGAAAGTACAAGTCTGAAATCATTAAAGATCCGGATTTACCCAGAGCCGAAACTCCATCAAATTTGGCAAAAATGGTTAGCAGCAACTAAATATTGTTACAACCAATCAATTGTACACTTAAGGAAGCACGGTAAAGTATCTAAATATGATTTAAGGAAACTAATTCTCAATCATGCACAGGATTGGGTTAAAGAATGTCCATACAATCCTAAAGGTGAAGCAGTTTTAGATGCTTATGATGCTTTTGTTGAAAGCAGTAAGCACGGAACCAAACAAGCCGAAGCAGGTAGATTTAGGAGTTGGCGGGATAGTAAACGAGCGCTCAAATTTCAACCAAAAAATTACTCCAATGGCACTTGGTATTGCCATGAAACCAAGGATTTAAAGTTTAAAGCTTCTGAGACACTACCAACTTTAGACATTGAATATCAGGCCAAACAAAAGGACAAATCCTTTAAACCTCGTATTCGCCAACAATCCTGGAATGCCTCAACTCAGCTCGTGTATGACAAGAAACGTTGGTTTGCCATATTTCCTGTTGAGTTTGAAAGAACCTACTCAGACCAAGAAACAATGATAGCGTTAGATCCTGGAGTTAGGTCTTTCTTGACTGGATTTGATGGTAGCAAGTTCGTTGACATTGGCAATAATGACATATCCAAAATATATAGGTTGTGTCGTTTTATTGATGGATTGATTTCTCATAAATCCCTGTTAAAAGGACGGAAAAATAAACGACAACGCCACAGGAAGCAGCGTCAGATTGATAGTTTGTTGCTCCGTGTTCGCCACCTAATAGATGAGTGTCATAAAAAAGTAGCTAAATGGCTAACTACTGAATATAGATTAATCTTCCTCCCGACTTTTGAGACTTCCCAAATGGTAGCCAAGAGTGGGGTCAAGCCGAGAAAGATTAATTCTAAGACGGTTCGCCAAATGCTGAATTGGTCACATTATCGTTTCAAACAAGTATTAAAATTCCAAGCCTTTAAGCGTGGTGCAACCCTGTTAGATGTTACGGAAGAGTTTACCTCGAAAACTTGCACGAAATGCGGTCATATCCACGTTAAATTAGGTGGCTCTAAAAAGTTTAAATGTCCCAAATGTGGACACGGACTGCCTAGAGACTGGAATGGCGCTTTGGGGATTTTCTTCAAAGCATTGCGAGATATTGCCGGACTGGATGCGATTGTATTCAGTACGCTAGGCCCGGAAAAATCCTCAAGTATCCGGGTTTGAAGTATCTGTTAACTCGATTTTACAATTTTTATGCTAACGGATTTGAGATCAAGTAAAAAAAATATGAGAAATCAGGAAAAATTAGTAATTCTGATTTTTTGCTTTGAGCTGAAAAAGTGACAGTACACGTAGTTGGTATAGGTTTAGATGGAGCTGCTGGGCTGAGTGAGTCGGCGCGGCTGGTTGTAGAAATGGCCGCTCTATTAGTAGGGAGCGATCGGCATTTGAGCTATTTTCCCACCGCACCAGCAGAGCGCTGGGTGTTGTCAGATTTGACCGAGGCAATTCTGGAAATTCGGCGCTGGTTGGCTCCTGGAACCGATTTAGAGCCTGCTGCGGAGACGGTAGAATCCTCCCCTGGGCCCTCGGCTCAACTAATTGTGATTTTGGTGGCCGGCGATCCCCTGTTCTACGGCTGGGGAAAGTTACTAATTGCCCAATTGCCGCCAGAAAAATTGACTTTTCACCCCCATGTCAGTTGTGTACAGTTGGCTTTTAATCGCTTGAGAATCCCTTGGCAAGATGCTCATTGTATAGGAGCTCAAGGACGCTATTTTGAGGAGCTGACGGCGAAGCTGAAGGCTGGTGCGGAGAAGATTGCGGTGCTGGCGGACGAAAATCATACTCCGGCTGCACTGGCAAAGTTGGTGAAAGCTCTAGATTTGCCGACACGCTACGAGTTTTGGGTTTGCGAAAATTTGGGAGGGGCTGATGAACGGGTAAGCCGATCGCCTCTGGAAGCTTTGCTGAGAGAGTCTTTTGCACCGCTGAGCGTGGTGGTGATGCTGCGCTCGTCGCCGATCGCGGCGGTCCCTTTGGATTTGACGAAATTGCCTTTGTTGGGAATACCGGATGCAGCTTTTATCGGTTGCGGCGATCGCCCGGGTTTGACGGTAGAACGGGAAGTGCGGGTGCTGGTGTTGGCCCAATTGGCTCTACAACCGGGACAGGTTGTTTGGGATGTGGGTGCTGGAAATGGTTCTGTGTCGATCGAAATTGCTCGCTTGTTTCCTGATTCTCAGGTGTACGCGATCGAAAAAACGGTTTCTGGTACTTGTGCGATCGAACTTAACTTTAGCCGCTTTGGGGTTAAAAATGGGACCTCGATTCACGGTAGCGCCCCGGAAATCTTGCACCGTTTGCGCCCCCCGCACCGGATTTTTATTGGGGGTAGTGGTGGCGGGTTAACTAAAATTTTGGGTGTTTGCGCTTTGCGGCTGTTACCTGGGGGTTCGATGGTCCTGGCTTTGGCTACTTTGGAACATATTGGCACTGTTTTGAGTTGGATGGACGATCGGGTGCGCCGGGAACCGCACTGGAGTTACCGGATTGTGCAGGTGCAGTTGTCGCGTTCTATACCTGTGGGTAATTTGACTGGTTTTGAGGCGCTGCATCCGATCGCGATTGTGACGATCGATCGGTTAGATTAATGTCGGAATTTTTACTGCAATTTAATGCAGGTTGATGGCTGTTTTATCTGTGTTTTTTTGTGGTTTCTGTTCTCGCTTAGTTGAATCTATTCTTTTTTTTTACCGCAGAGGGCGCAGAGGGCGCAGAGGAAGTGAGGAAGTGAGGAAGTGAATGGGTCTTTTTTCAGGGGTTTTGGGTATTATGTTTTAATTTTTTATTGACAAAAGCACGGCTGCTGTTGCTAGCAATAACAGGATTCCGGCTGCACCTGCTAGGGGTTTTTCTGCTATTCCTGTAATCCATTCGGGTACGCTGGAAGTAGGCTTAATTGCGCCTTCTGTGTCTAAGGTAGTTATACCCCAAATCCAAGCTGCGTGAATGCCGATCGCTAATCCTAAACTGCCATTGTCTGCTATGCGACCTAGTGTTAATACCATCCCCATTAGCCATAATCCTGGTAGTTGAGGTAGGGTTTCTTTTGTTTCCCAAATTAGGTGGGCGATGGCGAAAATTAAACTGGCGATCGCTGCTGCTATTAGCACTGAGTAATCTTGCTGGAGTATTGTTTGGAAGCAGCCACGAAAGATTAACTCTTCTGTGCCGCTAATCCACAGTGCTAATAACAGAGTCAGGATACTAGAATGGCTCAGGATTAAGCGCCAAGGATTAATGATTTTTTCGCCTGTTTCGGTGGATTTTTCGCCCCTTTGTATCTCAATCCAGCCGGCGGTTAATTGCAGACTGAATAAAATTACTAAGCTGATTATTCCGATTCCTAATCCCCGCAGTAATGACATCACAACTGCGGGTTCCCAATACCAACCCCAGTCAGCAAAAGATGTATTTTCGATCCTGGTTGTTACCCATAAAATCAGGGGGACAATCAGGTAGAGGGAACCGAGTAAAGGTAGTTTTTTGTTTCCCAAGGGTTGGGGTGGATGCCATTTGAGGGCGATCGCTAGCGCAATCGCTACGGGAAGCCACAAACCAACCCAAGTTGAGAAAAACCAGATTATTTTGACAATTGCTGGTATTGACGGCGACAGCAGTCGCAGGTTAGTTATGTTATTCCACATTTAACGGGTGGCGATCGCCTCGCAACTAGAACAGATTATGGGACGATCGATCGTCAGTCCGATCGATTTCAACAAAAGTAACAACAAAGTATAACGATTTTGTTGTTACTTTTGATCTCATGTCGGCATTCCTTCTTTGATCTCCGACATGACATGATTTATTAATTTATGTTCTACCCTTCGGCTACGCGAGCGGGCACCGCTTTTGATCGAGCAAGCTTTAATCCTCGGAATTATCGGCCTCTGCTTCTTCCAGCGAGCCATTATTTTCGTCCAAAGTGCGATCGCTATCCACTTGAATCAAGTGAATGTGCTTGTAGCCCAGCTTGATGTCAAACTTGTCTCCAGGTATTAACCCCATCGATTCGGTGTAAGTCGTACCTATCACAATTTGACCGTTTTTGTGGACTATGGCTCGATAAGTTGCTTCTCTACCTCGACCATCTTTCCTGCCTTCTTGACTTAAGGGAATACCCTTGGCCGCCAAGACTGCGTTGTAAAAACTGGTGAGATTAACGCGGATCTGTTGATTTTTTGTAGTCGAGTAATAGCCACAGAGCTTTGCGGTTTCTCGCCGGCGCAAGTGTTCGAGTTCTTTTACTTTTTGAAGCAGGGCTTTTCCTGTCAGTGGAGTTGTTGCAGTTTCTGTCATCAAACTTTTTTGTAGAATTATAAATAATATATACTTAATGTCACCTGTTTTACTAAAAATATTTAAGTAGGTCGCTCTAATTAAACGTAATCGGGTATCTGGCTGTTCTTTTAGATCGCTCGGCGATTGAAATCCCCTACTACACATAGGACGTTCGCTCCAGCGCCGACTGCATAAAAGACGGGTAAGAAAAGCGGATTTGGTATGACAACTGACTAATAACTAATAACTAATGGCTACCGATCGAGCTGACGCTGAATTTGCCTCAAAGATTGGTACATTTCTGGGAGGCGGCTGTAGATGGCTGCGGCTTTCAGAAATAGTTTGTGGGGAATTGCCGGCACACCAGTCACGATCGCACCTGCGGGCACGTCACTGTGAATTCCCGCTTTGGCTGTGGCGATCGCCCCGTCTCCGATTTTGGCTTGATTAGCAATTCCCACTTGACCAGCCAAAATCACATTATTGCCAATTTTGACCCCGCCAGCCATGCCAACATGAGCAGCAAAAGCGCAATTTTTCCCCACTTGACAGCCGTGACCTACCTGTACTAAATTGTCAATCTTGGTATTTTGACCGATGCGGGTTTCTCCAACAGCAGGCCTGTCAATGGTGCTGTTGCAGCCCACCTCAACGCTCTCTTCCAATACCGTGCATCCAGACTGCTCCATTTTTACCCACCCGGAGGCTGTCGGCACGAACCCGAAACCTTCGCTCCCGATCGCCGCACCACTGTGAATCACGCAATTTGCCCCGATGCGAGTACGTTCGTGAATCACACAGTTAGCGTGTAAAACAGTGCCGGGGCCTATTTCCGCATCTGGGTAAATTACCACATTTGGGTGAATGCAAACATTGTTGCCAATTTTGACTCCGGCTTGAATAACGACGTGGGGGCCGATATAGACATTTTCACCAATTTGTGCTTCGGGGTGAATGGTGGCTGCGGGATGAATTTCTGCTGCTGGGCGAAAGGGTTGATAAAAAAGGGCGATCGTGTGAGCAAATAACAGTCGCGGATCGGCTGCGGCTATCCAAGCTATATTGCGATCGTCACATTCAGCCTGGAGGCTTTCATCTAAGGGCAGAATTAACGCCGAAGCATTTGTCGAGGCTGTATGAGAGGCAAATTTAGCACCTTCTATGTAACTGATTGTCCCCGATGGGGCTTCATCAACTGGGGCGGGCCCAGTAATTTCTGGATCGGTAGCAACCGACGCTGTGAGGCTGCGACTGCTGGCTAAATTAAGTTTTTTTACTATTTCGCTAAACTTCATCTATAAAAATTCGCTATTAACAGAGATTCACCACTGTTAAAATTACCAGGTTTGGAGCACTATCTGAGCAGTTGGCATTAAAAAAACAGTCCCACCCGACGAAAGAAACCGGGTTTTTCTTTAATCTGCGATGCTCCAAGGAAGTATTTTCGTAAAAAACCCGGTTTCTAGGGCCCCGCGATGAAAGAAACCGGGTTTTTCTTTAATCTGCGATGCTCTAAGGAAGTATTTTCGTAAAAAACCCGGTTTCTAGGGCCCCGCGACGAAAGAAACCGGGTTTTTCTTTAATCTGCGATGCTCCAAGGAAGTATTTTCGTAAAAAACCCGGTTTCTAGTTTTTCTTTAGTCTGCGATGCTCCAAGGAAGTATTTTCGTAAAAAACCCGGTTTCTAGGGCCCCATGTGTAAGTGCTACACAATAACAAGAGCCCCGACAACTTCTGCGAAGTCGGGGCTCTAACAGGAATTATTTTTGGCAGTTATTGGACTGAAACTGCATCGACGTCAACGGTGCTGGTTTTAGCTTCAGAAGGGCTGTCGGTGGCTTGGGATGTTGAATTTGTCTGAGTCTGGCGGGATTTAAAATAGTCGATCGACATTTGGGAAATTTCGGAAATCAGCAGCACTGCGATCGCCACATCGTCAATTTGTCCGACAACGGGTAGGAAATCGGGCGCAATGTCGATCGGGCTTACCAGATATGCTAGGGTTCCGAGAATAATCCACCAGCGGTATTTGGGGTTGCGGATCGTGTCACGGTACCAATTGTAAACAGATTGTATTGAAAAGTTCATAAAAAAAGCTCGGTAAGTGGGAAACTCAGAGTCTTCAGACCTGAGAGGGAAACTTTCGCGTGGGGTTTTAACCGCCGTCAGTATTGGATCTGACCTTTCCCTTTCAGGATTGGAGGGGTATGGTTCCCCCTCCGGTGAGGTATGGTTGCTTCGCTCTCCCTTTCGGGGTTATGTTAGCTTCGCCAAAGTTAACTAGGCTTGTGAGGCTAAATGCACTGTTCCAGTGACCTTAGAACTGTTTAACAAGTAGCGACAGAGCATGGAACTAGCTTCGCATCCCAGGGTGTCTTGACCTAATTAACGTAGCCATTTAAGACTTAGGCTGGTCAATACAGCTTGCTTGATTGCTCTTACAAGCTCAGTCCCGGAGCGGGCTGGGTTACTGACGGCGTTGTCCTCTACTTATATTCTCAATCTTGACAGATTGTCGATCGAAACGCTTGTGGAGATATCCCCCCTAGGGTTGGTTAGAGAATTCTACCTGGGAGTATTGGGAATTGGGATTGGGAGGATTGGGCAAGCTGTGTCAGTCGTCAGTTGGGCATACTTGGGCTCTTGGGCCTTGGGCCTTGGCAGCCTTCGGTTGACTCTTGGGATTAAATCCTCTGCTTCATCGGAATGGTCGTAAACTGAGGACACGGCACTGCCGTGTCCCTGACAACTGGCGTAGTGACACGGCACTGCCGAGACCTCGGACATACCGATGCAACCGGACACGATATGAGCGGTTGAAACCGCCCACTCCCTTGTATTTTCAGATTTTCAAACGGTTCGTACAGTGAACCGTTTTTTAGTATAAAATAACACTTAGATTTTTCAATGTTTTGAACAGAGCCGATCGCCTGAATTACTGACATTTCGATCGCTCAAACTCAGTCAAAAAAAACATTTATTGATGCTCAATATTGTCTGAAACCATTGTATTGATTGACTCTCAGCATAATGTAACTTCTCACTCTGGGTATCAGTCATCCAATTTTCAGCATTACTGACAACCCCGATATCGACATCAACTATCTAAGTACACATTTGCCAATTTAGTATAATAAAATACCCGTAAGTCAAAAAACGGATAGACCATGAATTTAATCCCAAAAACCCTCCCACTCACGAAGCTTGAAACGTCCATCTTTGGTCGCCGATCGCAATTTCGCAGCCGGAAGTTAGCCAGAAAGGTTCGTTAGCGGCCAGTCTTTGTCCACCGACAAAAGTGCCGTTGGAACTGCCGCAATCTACAAGTTGATATCGCTGTTTTCCTTGTTCGTCATTGGCCCGGCGGATCTGAGCGTGGTGGCGGGAACTTTGCGGATCTTGTAACACTAATGTATTAGTCGGTTCCCGTCCGATTGTAAAGGGATTTGCTGTGAGGGCGATCGCCTGTCCAGAAAGTTTGTATACTAAATATGCGGTTGTTTGGCGATCGCTACTTGCTAATACCGTCGGTGCAAGTTGGGGGGGATTTCTCGCAGGTGGGAGACTGTTTTGAGCGAGTTGTTCTGTGAGTTGTCTTAAATCGCGATCGAATCCTGCTGTATCAGAAGCTGGCAGATTTGCAGGAGATTGAGCTGCTATTAAGTTTAACTGTTGTACGGGAGCTTGAGGCAGAATTGGCCGCCCTGCTTCGGCTATTCTCATTTGTAGGGCGGCGGAGTTTTCGGCTTCTTGTCTGGCGCTCATTCCTTCAACTTGGCGAATAACTCCGTTAGTTTCGGGAAAGCTGACATCGCCAATTCGCACATCTTCTAAGTTAAATCCTAATGTGTAGAAGTCTTGGACGCGATCGAGCAAGTTTTGGCGCAGCAACAGCCGTCCTTGACTGATAAGCTGGTTGAGGGGAATTTGCCCGATCGCAACTCCCATGCAATCTTTAACTGCACTTGCTAAAGCAGCGATCGGATCGGACAATTCTAATGCTACTCTTTTCGGATCTATAACTTGATAAATAACTGTCAGTGTAGCATCAATTAAAAACCGATCTTTAGACAAAAAATCGCCCTGAGAGTGTACGTCTAAGTTGCGGAGTTTGGTGTCTACGAGAACAATTTGACACTGTTCGAGCAAGGGAAGGGCAAAGGTGAAATGCCGCCCCGCTTTCAGGGTACGCACGACGCGGCCGTTTTTGACCAGCAAACCCGCGTAACCGGCCCCGATAAAGTCCATGCTTAAGCCGGCCCAGCGTTCGGGTGTGACGGTTTGAATCAGGGGAGAAGCGTTGTTCATGGGAGGGAGTTCGAGGGAGGGGAGATTCTATTTTGAGAATAGCAAATTGCTGGGGGGCGCGATCGGGCGGTGTGCCGGTTCCGCAACTTCTATTCTATACTTCTGGAGTGCTAGGGATTCCGCCCGGACTGGATCTAGTTTGCATCTAGTTTGCATCTAGTTTGCACTGATACCAATTTAATGGGTCGTTGCACATATTTCGATCCGCCTAAATCCCCCTTAAGAAGGGAGTAGGGTGTGAGTAGGGGTTGACTTTGATCGGAATCTTGTCCCCCCCTTATTAAGGGGGGTTAGGGGGGATCAGATTCTATGCAACGACCTATAAAATTGGTATGAGGGCGATCGAAATGCCGTTCGTAGGGTAATTTATTTGCTATACTTAAGGTATCATCCTAGTTTGTAAGCCAGATGAACACGAGCGCGATCGCCCTTTCAGATGAGCGCCTCCTGAAGTTACAAAAAATCGCCAACGACCTGAATCTATCAATAGAAGAGTTGGTATTAATAGGCATAGAAAACTTACTCGCACAGTCAGAAGTTTCTGCACCAAATCCCGCTCAAAATATCCTCAACAAAAGTGCGGAAATTTCCGCAGAGGTAGTTGACAGATTTTATGCACTAGCCTCGGATTGGGAAAAAGAGGTTGCTGGACTTTCTTCAACTGCCCAAATGTCTCAGCATCCGGCGTATCTGGAAATTATTAATATGGGCCGTAAAATCGTGCCGCTGTTGCTATCGGAACTGAAAAGAAATCCCCTTTACTGGTTATCGGCGTTGAGTGCAATTACGGGCGAAAATCCCATTAAGCCCGAACAAAGGGGAAGGGTAAAACAGATGGCATCAGCTTGGATAGATTGGGGGAGAAATCAAGGCTACGCGATTGAATATAATGTATAGAAGACCAGAATTTGAATTTAAGTGGCCCAATTTGTCTCGCACGGATTATCAAGTTACCAGTCTCAAATCTCAAGAATATAACTGCTTTGCATGGGCTGCTGAGGAAGACGATCGTTGGTGGAAACCGATACCTGGAGAGCAATTTTATTGGCCTGATGGTGTGCCACAAGAGGAGACTCTAGAAGCGTATATTCAGGCTTATGAGACGCTTTGGCATTGCTTTAGTATTACCGGGCTACCGCATCTACAGCACTTACCAAGGTAGCTATGACCCTTGATAAGCATAAGCTTGACGGCATCACTCAAATTACTGCAAAAATTTTGCATTGTTCAGAGTAAATCTTCTTCAGATAGCTGGGCTATTTTCATTAAGGCTCTCAAGGTTCCAACTTTCAAATCTTGATTGCGGTGAACAGGAATTGACAAAATTTGCTCTAATTCTGGGTTTTCATAGATATGATGACTGCCAGTAATTCTTTTCAAAACCCAACCTTTCTGCTCTACTATTTTGCAAAGTTGTTTGCCAGAAATAGATTTCATACAGCAATCTCCACAATTTTATCTGTGGAGGCAACTGCTTCACGACTATTAGCAACTTCGAGCCAGCCGACCATAGCATCTTTTAAATTAATCATCACTTCTTCGATAGTGTCTCCTTCAGTAATGCACCCCGGCAGTGCGGGAACTTCTGCCCAATAGCCACCTTCTTCTGCTGGATGAATGATTGCTCTAATTTTCATACATTTATTCAGTTATTTGTTAAGCCTATCATAGCAAATATCAATCAATTATAGTTAGTATCTAGTAGAATCATTGCAACACTTCCCAATCTTCCAACGAAACCGCAGGTTCAAACGGTTCATCATAATCAATAACTGTACCGCGCAAAGGATATAGAAAAGTATTTTTCATGGTTTCATTTACCAAATTTAGATAGCTAATGAATTCTCGATATCCATCCAATTCTGTTTGTTCTTCGGAAGTTAGATTTGATGCTTGTTGTTGAGCTGTTAAAGTTTTAATTCGTTCCTGGGTTTGAATGGAAGCGCTGAATATTAAGAGTCCGTTGACTAATTCAATGTGGACAGAACCTTCGCTGGGTAAACTGTTGGGTAAGTGAGGCAGTTTGAGGGGTAAATTAGCAATCATGGCATTAATTGACTGTATTTAATGTTGATTTTTCAATTATACCGATCGCAGTGAAAATTAGGTTATGTTAAACTACAACTAGCCTGCCGGCGTTTTAGCGTAAGTTATAATCAAGATCGATGTGTCCGGTTAATCTCCCAATGACTACACAATCTGCTTCGCGTTATGTCGCACGTCACCCTGAAATCTTGCAAGGGGAACCAATTATCGCAGGAACGAGAACTTCTGTTCGTGCGATCGTGGAATTGTGGCGTTTAGGTATTACTCCTGAAGAAATCCCGATGCACTTACCTCATCTGAAATTAGCTCAAATTTTTGACGCACTGAGCTTTTATTTGGATAACCAAGAAGAAATAAATACTTATATTGAGCGCAATCGAATTCCTGAAGAATTGATTCATCCTGCTGTGAAAGCTGCCATGAAAAAACTGTGAAACTATTTGCAACTACCTTACAATAAAAATTGAAACTAATTAGGGGGTGAGCAAGAGTTATAATGAAACTACCCAATGGTGATCGGGCTGAAGTTTCTCTGCAAAAGCTAGTCGGCTACTGCTTAAATCCAGAGCAATAAGAGCGGAAAACACAAAGCCAGAGTCTTTGCATCGGTTTTGGGAATCACGGCTAATAATGCAGAAGTTTTGCAAGAGCTTATTCAAAAAGCAGCCATTGAAGGTGAAGTTGTCCAAGAAAATACTACTGATTTTGGGCAACAGTTTAAAGTTGATTGGACTATACCCGATACAGCGGGGATTGAGCTTCGGACAATCTGGGAAATTACTCGGACTAATTCTAACCCTCGTTTGATTTCAGCTTTTTTAAACCATGATAAAAAACTTTAGACTTTTGGATTCTGTGGCGATTCTCAATCCGGTTTCAAATACGCGATTAACGCTAGTGGAACCGGAATACGAATCTGTTTCTAGTTTGCCAGTAGGACTTGTGGGAACTATTGTCGAAGTGTATGATACGGGAAAGGAATGTCAGTATTTAGTGGAGTTTTCTGATAGTCAAGGGATTGAATATGCTATGGCTATTTTGAAGGCAGATGAAATTTTAGTTCTGCAATATGAACTTGCAGTTGCTTAGTAATGTGAGGGGAGTAAAAGTTCGATAAGCGCGATCGCCCTTTTGCTTATTTGGGCGAAAAGGGCGATCGCACTTTGACCAGTCCTCATAGAGGCCGACACTGAAAGTAGCATCGCACTTTGGGAAAAAAGACTATCGCCCCTAAGCATAAAAGGGGCGATACCACTACATTTCAAAGTGAAATACCGGGCAGTGGCAAATTAGGTAACACAGGAATAGGATCAGAAGGCTGTGGAGGTTGCCCTGGTGTATTTACAGTCCCAGGACTCTCAAGCAGTGGTTGATTAGGCAACAAAAGCCTTGTAGTTGTGATACTGGAAGCTGGAACATTATTCAGTTGGGCTAATTGTTCACCTGTGCTTCTAACACTAAGTAGGGTATTAACACCTGCGGCTTGAATCAAGATGTCACTGATATTTACACCTGCTGGTACTTGGATGAAATCGCTCCCATTTCCAAAGTCGGTGATGATATCTAAACCGCCACCTGTTGACAGTACAAATCTATCATTTCCCAGTCCACCTGTGAGGGTATCATTTCCCTGATCGCCTGAGAGGAAATCATCTCCTGCATCGCCAAAGAGTTGATCGTTGCCTTTACCACCAAATAAACTGTCGTTTTCGTCTCCGCCTCTAATGATATCTTCATTGGCATCGCCTCGGATAGAGTCGCTGCCAATTCCTCCATCTACGAAATCGTTATCTTTACCACCTATCAGGGTATCGTTACCAGCACCACCTGAAATGCTATCTTGACCTTCGTTTCCCAAAATTAATTCGCTGTCAGCAGAGCCTATGACTGTATCATTGCCACCGAGAAACCACGCGCCACCTGGAATATTTGCTAGTTGTCCGGGGGATAGGGTGATAAATTCAGAGGTGTTATCGCCGATAAATCGAGAGATTCCGTTTACTACGTTAGGTTGTAATGCCATATTTGACGCTTTCAAATCTGAATTGTACTGGATTTTATAAGGGTGATGGGAGATTGATCGCGGTTGAGAAAGGAAAGGGTAATCGCTCTGTTAACTATATGTTTATTTGCGAATTTCTTCTAGGAATTACGCATACTCAAGACTACTATATTTCCCCCCCAATGGAACTAACCGAGAATCAAAATCTATTTTTGCTTCAAACTCAGGACCAGGACGCCAGGGCTTACCAGCAGACGAACCCATCTGGTCTAAATTAAATAGTTTGCTGATTTGGTCAGGATTTATTTCATTATTATTCTCGATCATTTTTGCAAAAGCTGTGACAACAGCGATATGTTTATCGGTTTCGAGAAGCTGAACAACAGAATTAAATTTCAAATAAAAAGACTCATCAGCGGTATATGCACGATCAAAATTACCTAATGCACTGCCATAAAATGCCCATGCCCACTTGGAGTAATCTGAAAAGTTCACATTTCCTTCTTGGTATCCGCCATTTGTAGTTGCAGCAGGATCTAAAGCAATGAGTTTATTGACTCCTCCGAGATCTTTAGCAGTTTGCCAAGCTACATAAGACCCTAAACTGTGACCTACTAAGTTAATGTTGCTAGGATCTATTTTCCATTCATCGAATAGTTTCTTTTTAGTAGCATCTGCTACAGGCTCAATCCAAGAAGCTGCTTCTGATAAATTAATGCCAGCATTAGCAGCTTTCCTCCAATCAAGAATCAATACCTGAACTCTGTCTTGATACCTATCGTATATGGCCTTGGCTAAAGACTGAATTTTATCATCATCTGAACTATCATTAAAGCCATGAGTGAGTACCCAAGTAGGACGGTTAGCGATCTCTGATAATGGGCGACCTACAGACTTAAATTCTATAGGTTTAGACTCACTTCCCTTAGTGGCTGTACCCGAACCAGATATGGGATTAGATACTTTATCCCAAGACAGGGCAAAACTGGCTGCACCTTCTTGTTCTTTATATCCACCATAGACCCAATATTTGCCAGTAGTTCCCGGAGTAAAAGTGTATTTTTTGCCGCCGTAAGCATCATTTAACCAATTCCAATTTTGACCACTTATGTTAACCCATTGATTCCCGTTAACGGGAAAAGCTCCTATTCTGTAAGAATCATCTGCTTTTATTGAAAACTCGTAAGTTTTACCTGCTTCAAAATCTGCTTTTGTATAGAAGTTAACTCCAAATTTATCTGAGCCAGTTAAGCCTAAATTACTAAGAGGAGCTCCATCACCCCAATTTCTGGAAATAGCGTTTCTACTACTAATAGCATTTCCGTCATTAAGAGTAAATTTATAAAATCCTTTACTTGTGATTCCTGAACTCCAATCAAAAATTTCGCCTCCCCAGTTTTGAGCATAGTAGTCATCAGCCTTCTCAATGGAAATTGTTTGCCCATTGAAGAGAACAGTCGCACTATCATTTTTATCCTTCAACCCCTGAAGATCACCCTCACTCAACTCCTTACCCTGAACAACCCTCGCAAAAATCGCTCCCTCATCTCCCGGTGAATCCGTAACATTCAACCGCGCATCAACAGAGTGCCCTACCTCTTCCCGCAACACATCCGCGATCGCCCCCAAATTCCCCCCAGCCAATAATTCCCTCGATAAATAAATCGTATCCGTCGCCTCAGCAAAAGCCCCATTCGCCCCACCAATCTCAGCAGACGAGACAACTTTCACCGGCGGGATATCGCTAAAATCTCCCTGAAACCATGCTTCAGCTAAGGTTTTCGCAGCCCCAGCATCCCAGTTTACCCCAAAAGGCACATTCAGCTTAGCCGCGAAATCTGGATCGGCCGCAAACTTACTCAAATCCCCATAAACCTCTGACATCGCCTGACCTGTTAGCAAATCGACAGAGCTATCCGGTAAACTGCTGTTGGAGTCAGCGTGCTCACTGCACTAGCCATCCGGGTTAGCGCAGCGTCAGGCAAAATGATATTGTCATAGGCTTGAGGCGTTAAAGTTGGGATATTAACTTCCTGACCAATACCCCCCGTTAGCACAGGGTTAGCATCTAGCTTCGGGATAATAGCCTTAGTCGGTTCTAGGCTGGCATTCCAAGGAGCGATCGCACTTTCGTTATTAAATTCAGGCGTAAAAAAATTAGACACGTTATTCTCCCCTGTTGATTAGAGACAAGTACATAGACTTGCCCTATGTTTGCTGAGATTAAATAAACTGTTTGTTATCAAAGCCGATCGGCCGATCGCCCTGATACACCCTGAGCCCGGATGCACCGCAAAAGTAGCGGTAATTCTAGAGCTCTATTTATCTATCAGGTTCAGTCCCCAAGTTTTATGCAAAATACTGGTCTTTTGTTACAAAACTTTACATAATCCGTTCCTGACCCTGACAGATAGTAGCTTTGAGCTGAATTAGAGCGATCGCCCTAATCCACCCTGAGCCCCGATGAACCGCAAAAGTAGCGGTAATTCTAGAGCTCTATTTATCTATCAGGTTCAGTCCCCAAGTTTTATGCAAAATACTGGTCTTTTGTTACAAAACTTTACATAATCCGTTCCTAACCCTGACAGATAGTAGGTTTGAGCTGAATTAGAGCGATCGCCCTAATCCACCCTGAGCCCCGACGCACCGCAAAAGTAGCGGTAATTCTAGAGCTCTATTTATCTATCAGGTTCAGTCCCCAAGTTTTATGCAAAATACTGGTCTTTTGTTACAAAACTTTACCTAGCGCCCTCAGACGTTCGCATATAGTAGCTTTGAGGTAACATGAAGCGATCGCGCCTCCCGTTTATCTAAGTATCTACACTGATAGATTTAGTCGTTAGTAAAATACTACACTAGCTAAAGCTAGCTAGCAACTAACAAACGCTAGCAATTTCGGTTATGCTATCGTTAGTCAAATCTCAACACACCCGAAAATGATACCAAAGGAAGACTTATTTACCGAAGCCGCCAAAAACTGGGACTTAGAAAGACTCTACCAAGCTTTTGCAGAAGCTAAACGGCAAATCTCACCCCGATCGCGCCGGGGACTCACAGAAACCGAAAAACTCTACCTCCGAGGCTTGCTTTCCGGTTGCAGTCCCGCCGAAATCGCTCGCCAACTCCTTCAGACTTCCAAAAGTGCAGAGGTTTATTTATGTAAAACTTTATACCAATATGTTAAAAAAATCGCAGATGTACCTAACGAACCTGTAGGAAATTGGCGCAATATTTGCGATCGGCTACAGGAAGCCGGATATCAAAGTCAGTCTTCTCCTGAATTGAAACTAAATAATTCAGTACCTACAGAAGCATTAATAAAGATAGTTGGTATAGGTGTGATTGAGAAGAAAGTACAATATCAATGGATATCAACATTCAATTAACATTCCCCTCAACTTCAGAAACTCCAAAAACCGAAGACTTGGATAAAAAAGACTAGATGTGTTACGGATGGGGTTCAGAAACCGGGGTTTTTTCCGAAATACTTCGTTGTCACCCGCAGACTTGGTGAAACACATTCGGCTTCGCTCAGTGCTTTGTCGGAGTGCGTGGGGTTCAGAAACCGGGTTTTTTCCGAGATACTTCGTTGTTACCCACAGACTTGGTAAAAAACCCGGTTTCTTGTCGGAGTGTAAGTCCAGAAACCGGGTTTTTTCCGAAATACTTCGTTGTCACCCACAGACTTGGTAAAAAACCCGGTTTCTTGTCGGAGTGCGTGGGGTTCAGAAACCGGGTTTTTTCCGAAATACTTCGTTGTCACCCACAGACTTGGTAAAAAACCCGGTTTCTTGTCGGAGTGCGTGGGGTTCAGAAACCGGGTTTTTTCCGAGATACTTCGTTGTTACCCACAGACTTGGTAAAAAACCCGGTTTCTTGTCGGAGTGCGTGGGGTTCAGAAACCGGGTTTTTTCCGAAATACTTAGGATAAACCCGCCCCACCCCACCTTAATTCACCGTACCAAAAAAGCCGCACACTCCACATGAGAAGTCTGAGGAAAGAAATCAGCCGGCTGTACCCGCACTAATTTATAATCCCCATTTTCACACAAGATTTTGAGGTCACGAGCCAAAGTAGCCGGCTTACAACTAACATAAACAATCCGATTCGGTTGTATTTCCTTAATAGTTTCCAAAACCGCGCGATCGCAACCTTTACGCGGCGGATCTAACAACAGAATATCCGGCTTCACCCCCAACTGCGGCAGCAAATCTTCCACAGTTCCAACATGAAATGTCACATTTGTCAAGTCATTTAACTCAGCATTTAACTCCGCTTGGGCGATCGCCTCCCGTTGCACTTCCAAACCTATTGCTATTTGCACTTGTTTCGCCAGCGGCAAAGTAAAAGTCCCAATCCCGCAATAAGCATCCACCAAAACCTCATTTCCCTGCAAATTCAATTCAGATGCGATCGCCTGCAACAAACCCTCAGCCGCCTCTGTATTCACCTGAAAAAAAGTATCCGCCCTTAACTGAAAATCCAAACCAGCAAACTCTTCTCGCAGATAAGCACGACCGGCAATGCAGCGAGTTTCTGCACCAAAAATTACATTGGTTTTCGCAGAATTGATATTCAAACAAACACCCGCAAGTTTAGGATAGCTCTTTAACCAATCAGATGCTTGCGTTTCCAATCCCGGCAAATCTCCAGTCCTAGCTATTAAAGTTAGCAGCATCTCCCCCGTGCGTCGTCCGATTCGCAAGGATAAATGACGCAATTCTCCAGTATGTTGCTTTTCATCGTACACTGGCCATTTCATCCAGTGTATGTCTTCTTTGATTTCTTTTAATAAAGGATCGAGGCGCGGATCTTGCACCGGGCACTGATTCAAATTAACTAATTTGTGAGTGCTTTTTTGATAGTAACCAGCTTGGATTTTACCAGCCGCCGATCTTGCTAAAGGATAGGTGGCTTTGTTCCGGTATCCCAAGAATTGGGGGAAATTATCTATTTTCCCCGCTAAGATTTCATCCACTCGCAAATCGCTAAAGCCACCAATTCGTTCTAAGGCTTGAATTACTTGATTTTGCTTGGCTTTAAGCTGATAGTCATAATTTACGTGCTGCCACTGACAGCCGCCGCACTTGTCGGCGACAATACAGTTGGGTCTGATGCGGTGTTCCGATGCTTCGAGAAGTGTCTCCAGCTTGGCTGTAGCATAGGTGGATTTGACTTGTACGAGGCGGACGAGAACTCGATCGCCCGGAACCGTATCGGGTACAAACACCACCAAGGAGTCAAAACGACCAACTCCGTCGCCTGTGTCTGCTAAGTCGGTAATCTCTATTTCAATCAGTTGACCTTGCTGGCAAGGGTTTGCTGGTTTCGGGTTGAGGATGGGGGAATTTGATTTGGTCACAAGTAGTTGTGGTATAATTCACTATGTTGACACTCCCCGTCCTTTCCTGAGCGGGGATTCTTGGTTCAGCGAGACCACTTAGACTAGATACCTGGCAGCGTCTAACAAGCGAGGTGGGACTCTCCCCAAGCATTAATTTGGGTATGCCCTACCCTATTCGCATTACTGCGGAGGGTGGCAACGAGACGAGGATTCATTGCCATAATCATGGTAAAATCCTCAGATATTGAACCGCAGAATCACAATCTAGGTCTAGATCGGAAACTTTTCATCCCACAAGTGGGGCGGGGCGTATTCCTCACTATAAAACGCCGTAGAGGTAAACAAATGTGAGTACCTTGAAGGAAGTTCTAGATATCCTTAACAGGATAGTGGAACCCAAACCATACCGCTTGCGGTTGGTGTGGGAGCGTCACACAGGTTGATTACCTTTCCTGTATAGCTGGTAAAAGTATAGTCATCTATTACAGTGCCGTGGGAGGCGTTCAGTCCCTCCCCTTTCGCTTTCACTTCGAGCGGATTAACCCTTCTAAAGCTGAACTACGCAGCTCTCTATCAAGAGTGCTAAACGCATTTGGGATTGCTTTTCTCAAAATATTGTAAGACCCGTTAACATCGGCGTTAATCAATCGACCCTTCTGACTATATGATACTACCATTGTCTATTGATGCTTACAATCTTAATGAAGTTTTACAATACTCAATATTATCACAAAATTGGGCGGAGCGTAGCGGAGGGTTAAAACCCCGTCCTTTTAGGACGGCTTTTGCCATTGTTAAGTAATGTAACACATCTATCTCAACAAATGAATATGGTAGAATCAGTACATCAGACAAGATTTAAAAACCTACCCCCGGACTGGGGGAAAGTCTACGCCCAAAACATTCACAGAGGAGACATGACTACGCACTTACGTGCAAACGTGGTCAGCCTGGGAACTAAGCGCCATAGGGATATTAAGACCGAAAAGTCTTAAGAATCCTATGGTCTTTAGGTCTAGGAGTGTCAACACAAAATATTGAGATCTGCTATGGGGACGCAGACAGAACTCGTCAAAGAGTCCAAATGTCGATCGAGATTCAAACTCTCGATCGCAGTTTTTGAATTTTCCCCGCAGTACCTTGGGACACAAGGAAACTGGCTTAGTTACTAAGCATAACGCTTGCGGAGATTTATCTTCTACTTCTCTTGTTGATAAATGTTAGAATTAAGGTAAATCGCTGAACCAAGAATCTCATCTTTCAGGGATGAGAATGTCAATTAATGTTAATCTCAAATATCCTCAAATTTTTTGAATAACAATGAGCGTAGTTAGCCAACTAATTCTCCAAGCCGACGATGAACTTCGCTATCCCAGTACCGGCGAACTTCAAAGCATCAAAGATTTCTTGAAAACGGGCGAACAGCGGGTACGCATTGCTACTGCGCTTTCTGACAGTGAGAGAAAAATTGTTGATGAAGCTAGCAAAAAACTCTGGAAAAAGCGCCCTGACTTTATCTCCCCCGGAGGTAATGCTTACGGTCAACGCGAACGGGCTTTGTGTCTGCGCGACTACGGCTGGTATTTGCGCCTGATTACCTATGGTATCTTGGCGGGTGACAAGGAGCCGATCGAAAGTATTGGTTTGATTGGCGTTCGGGAAATGTACAATTCTCTGGGCGTTCCTGTTCCTGGAATGGTGGAAGCTATCCGCTGTTTGAAGGAAGCTTCTTTGGCTTTGCTCAATCAGGATGATGCGAAGGAAGCTGCTCCTTATTTTGATTATATCGCTCAGGCCATGTCCTAATTGCTTTTGTGGCCGATGTGGCGAAGCATTTGCGCGTGATTTTGGGGTGAATTTGTCTCGCAATTACTCGTGAATGTTTCGCTTCTGTTTGGTTCGGGAAATCTGCTTGATTTCTATTAGGAAGCGCAAGTTTTCAAAGTTTCCCAAATTTCCAGAGTGTCTTGGCGTTGAATGCACATTTGTCGCAAAAAGTCAAGGGTTTTTTGGCAATATTGTTTTTTGAATTTGCGGCTGTCCTGTTGAATGGATGTGGCGAGTTGCGAGAGTTCCGAGAGGTTGGGGCAATTTTGGATCTGGTGGGCGATCGCATTTCGCCATTCTTCCAGCCTGCGGTACGAGATAAATTGTCCGCCTCGATCGCGCCGATGCACAAACACCACATTAGCCCAAGATTCCACTCGCTTAATTAGATTTTGGGGGATTTTGAGCATTTGGGCGATCGACCTCACGGTGATGCGGAGCTTTTTCGAGGGTTGGATGCGACGAAATAGTGGTGTCATGGCTGCTGGTCGAGCGTTGATGCTAACATTGTAACAAAAATAATGAAAGTTGCCAACTTAAAAATCGAAACTAGAATCAGGCATGGTAACTTAGCTGTATGCAGATAGGGGATGACTAATGGTTGTAGCAGAAGCTAAACGAGAAAAAGAATACTTAAGACGAAGATTTACTGATACCGGGCTGCGGCGGTTGGGTAAATTGCTGCGATCGTGGCGGGAAGCTAGGGGCTGGAGCGTTCACGAATTGAGCGAACAGACCAAGCAGCATGAGGCTCAATTTTACATTCTGGGGGGAGAGCCTTTGCCGAAACTTTTGGGGGTCAGCATTGCAGGGATTTCGAGAATCGAAAATGGCTATTACAACAAGCCAGCACCGGATCTTTTGTGGCTGTTTCTCGATGTTCTCGAACCAGTGCACCCAGTAGAGCAGCGCTTGCTTACTTTGGAAGACTTACTGTTGATCGGAACAGAATTTTGGAACCCAAACGTTGAGGCCTAGGAGTGTCAAATATTGGTCAACAGGAAAGGCGCTAATTCCTGTTTAAGATGCCACACTGTTCAAAGTTTCCCAACTTTCGAGAGTGTCTTGGCGTTGAATGCACATTTGTCGCAAAAAGTCAAGGGTTTTTTGGCAATATTGTTTTTTGAATTTGCGGCTGTCCTGTTGAATCGATGTGGCGAGTTGCGAGAGTTCCGAGAGGTTGGGGGAAGTTTGGATCTGGTGGGCGATCGCATTTTGCCATTCTTCCAGCCTGCGGTACGAGATAAATTGTCCGCCTCGATCGCGCCGATGCACAAACACCACATTAGCCCAAGATTCCACTCGCTTAATTAGATTTTGGGGGATTTTCAGGAGTCGGGCGATCGACCTCACGGTGATGCGGAGCTTTTTCGATGGTTGAATCCGGCGAAATAGTGGTGTCATGGCTGTATACTTTGGGTTGAAGACAGAAGTTTGTGTGTTTCTGAATTAGATTTTACGACATATCAGACTCTTATTGCACTTGTGCAAGGAATTTATTTAAATAAAACTATATTTAAACTCGGATGTCGATCGTGCAATCCTCAATCGTTGGTACTGTCCTAGTTTGAGAGTTAAGGTAGGTGGGAAAAATGTCAAGACTCTCTAACAAAGTTGTGGTAAACAAAGAGCAGGAATTGCGTCCAGTTCGCTTCACTGAAACCGGACGGATGCGTTTGGGCAAAATTTTGAAAGTCGCAAGACAGGAAACAGGCTGGTCTGTTAGCGAAACGGAATTTAAGACGAAAGCATACGAAGAAGCACTGTTTACAGCTACCAATCAACCCATACCTAGAGATATCGGTATTAGTGCTGCTACAGTTAACCGTTACGAGCGCGGGAAGTTGGATAATCTAGATTGGCGATCGCTCAGTTTGTTATGCTTTGTACTTAAGCCGATCGACCCGGTGACAGGAGAAGCCCTCGAACCGACAAATGCGCTTTACATCGCTTGCGAACATCCGCCTTATAATGATGCGAAGCTCTATGAGTAGTTGATTTGCCATAGGTTAGCTTTTGCTCGCTTTGCAGGAATTGCTGTCGATCGGAACTGAGTTTTGGGGTCGAAACGACAAGCTACCGATCGCAGGAAAGGCCCCTAATTCCTGTTTAAGATGCCACACTGTTCAAAGTTTCCCAACTTTCCAGAGTGTCTTGGCGTTGAATGCACATTTGTCGCAAAAAGTCAAGGGTTTTTTGGCAATATTGTTTTTTGAATTTGCGGCTGTCCTGTTGAATCGATGTGGCGAGTTGGCAGATTTCCGAGAGGTTGGGGGAAGTTTGGATCTGGTGGGCGATCGCATTTTGCCATTCTTCCAGCCTGCGGTACGAGATAAATTGTCCGCCTCGATCGCGCCGATGCACAAACACCACATTAGCCCAAGATTCCACCCGCTGAATTAGATTTTGGGGAATTTTCAGGAGTCGGGCGATCGACCTCACGGTGATGCGGAGCTTTTTCGATGGTTGAATCCGGCGAAATAGAGGTGTCATGGCTGAGTCACTCCTGAACTTGGGTGAGTTAGTTGGTGTTCGTGCTTTGTTCTTACTAGATCATATCATTCTACACGAATGAAAGTAAGTTGCAGTAATGTTTCTAAATGTGTAATGCTAAAACCCTGTCTGCTGCCAGCAAGGCAAAAGTACAGCTAGCTTAAGACTTAAATTGGGTTTGTAAAATGTCGGGATTTCTTGACTTTAAGGCTGTCGTCGAGCAGGAAAAACTACGCCCTGTGCGATTCACGGATACGGGACGTGGTAGATTGGGTAAACTTCTGAACGCAGCTAGAGGGATTCGTGGCTGGTCAATCATTGAAACAGAAATGGTCACAAAAGAATACGAAGCCGCTCTATTTCGGACCGCAGGAGATCCTGTACCAAAAGATGTCGGTATTAGTAATGCTACTGTTAGTCGCTACGAACGCGGGAAGCTAGAAAGTTTGGATTGGCGATCGCTCAGTTTGTTATGCTTTGTACTTAAGCCGATCGACCCGGTGACAGGAGAAGCCCTCGAACCGACAAATGCGCTTTACATCGCTTGCGAACATCCGCCTTATAATGACGCGAAGCTCTATGAGTAGTTGATTTTACTGGACAAAAATAAACCATGTCATTGCGACGCACTGCGAATAATGACATGGTTATGTTTATTTGTGTCGGACTACTTATTTAGTTGGATTTGGAGTTTTTAACCGCAGAGGGCGCAGAGGGCGCAGAGGAGGAGAAGTGAGAGATTAGTCATTCTGATACTAGCGGATTTGATATTACTTATTGCCCTTTTTCTTGGCCAGCTTTGCTTTGGCTTGCTGCCAAATTTCTTCTAGTTCTTCTACTGGATAATCGGATAACGGCCGATCGCACTTTTCTTCAACTAACCTAAACCGCTCCACAAACCGCTGATTTGTCCCCTGTAAACCTGACGATGGATCTAAACCGTACCACCGAGCTAGTTGAATTAACACAAACATAATATCTCCTAATCACTAACAATGACATGGTTACTTTTATTTGTGTCGGACTACTTATTTAGTTGGATTTGGAGTTTTTAACCGCAGAGGGCGCAGAGGGCGCAGAGGAGGAGAAGTGAGAGATTAGTCATTCTGATACTAGCGGATTTGATATTACTTATTGCCCTTTTTCTTGGCCAGCTTTGCTTTGGCTTGCTGCCAAATTTCTTCTAGTTCTTCTACTGGATAATCGGATAACGGCCGATCTCACTTTTCTTCAACTAAGCTAAACCGCTCCACAAACCGCTGATTTGTCCCCTGTAAACCTGACGATGGATCTAAACCGTACCACCGAGCTAGTTGAATTAACGCAAACATAATATCTCCTAATCACTAACAATGACATGGTTACTTTTATTTGTGTCGGACTACTTATTTAGTTGGATTTGGAGTTTTTAACCGCAGAGGGCGCAGAGGGCGCAGAGGAGGAGAAGTGAGAGATTAGTCATTCTGATACTAGCGGATTTGATATTACTTATTGCCCTTTTTCTTGGCCAGCTTTGCTTTGGCTTGCTGCCAAATTTCTTCTAGTTCTTCTACTGGATAATCGGATAACGGCCGATCGCACTTTTCTTCAACTAACCTAAACCGCTCCACAAACCGCTGATTTGTCCCCTGTAAAGCTGACGACGCATCTAAACCATACCACCGAGCTAGTTGAATTAACACAAACATAATATCTCCTAATTCTGACTGCTGCGCTTCTTTGTCTTCATGTTTGAGAGCCTGTTCAAATTCTGCCATTTCTTCGTGAAATTTATCCCAAACACCGTCTACTCTGTCCCAATCAAAACTCGCTTCTGCCGCTTTTTGAGAGATTTTCATCCCGGCGGCGATCGGAGGTAATGTGCTAGCATAACGGCTCATTTTTGATGCTACAGTTGGCTTTTGCGAGGTTTCGCCTTTTTCTGCTGCTTTGATTTTTTCCCAGTTTTCGTTGACTTCATCTACGCTTTTGATCTCGACATCGCCGAAGACGTGGGGATGTCGCCGAATTAGTTTTTCTGTAATCCCATTGGCGATTTCTGCGAGGGTGAATTGACTGGTTTCGCTGGCAATTTGAGCTTGGAGCACTACTTGTAAGAGTAAGTCTCCTAATTCTTCGGCGATCGCATCTTTTTCCCCCCGACGAATCGCATCGGCGACTTCATAAGCTTCTTCGATAATATGGGGAATTAGGGTTTGGGGCGTTTGGGCTAAATCCCAAGGACATCCGCCCTCGGGATCTCGCAATTTTGCTACAACTTCGATTAATTTTTCCACTGCTATGAGCGATCGACTTTCAGAATTAGACATCATAATTTACCTTATTTACCTTTTCTAGCAACCTTCTCGCCGCTTAGGACATTGTTAATCGCCCAAACCATTGATTTTATTGCTTCTTCCTTCTTTGTACTCTGAGCGCATTCCCCGGGCCTTCTTCCTTTTTCTTTCTGACTTCTACTATGGATTTGCTAGATGTGTGAATGGGAGCTTTGCGTTTGCGCCTCTTAATTGGGCTTGGAGGCCGCCACCCGCTCAATCCTTTCTTTTTGAATCTTTTGTAAGCAGAGCCACCCCAATCGCTTAGATAGTGGCTCATAGCGCCCAATTCTAAGCCGATGTAAACCGTCAAAAGTTCAATGTGGTATTGAGCGATCGATCGCCAACAACTTAAAACCACTTCCTCCCAATTCCATCCAGGGTTTCCGACTGTTTGAGCAATTGTCAATCCAAATATCCCCACAAACCCGATCCAGGTAGTCAGGTACAATATTCGCAAAGCAGTGCCAATTAGAGGGCCGTGAGACAGGAAAGAGCGATGGCGCAGGCTTTTCTGGTACGGGAGCCAAATCGGCCGCAACCATCCCCAGCGCTGATACTGACAGGAGTAGATGTCTAAGTCTGGCCCAAACATCAGCCCGCCAAATAAAAAGCTGCTGGAAACCAGCAAAGTCAGATTGCTGCTTTGAGTCTGGCCAAATGTGAGTGCTGCTACAAAGGGCAAACTCCACAGGGTTATGCGATCGTGGGTGTAGCCAGAGGGCATTTAAAGTTTAGGATTTTTTTATTTGATTTTTCTGAGATACTGTGATATGATAAATCCTTGTGAGTGCAAATGGGCGATTAGCTCAGTGGTAGAGCGCCTGCTTTACACGCAGGATGCCGTAGGTTCAAATCCTACATCGCCCATCCGATAACTCAATATCTACAGTTTCAGCCGTTTTTCGCCCTCCAGCGGAGAACGGCTGACATTGTATTGGATGACGGTTGACTGGTGATGCTTGGGTGTTGTCATATCTAATCCGGTAGCATCGGAATTATTCATCTCTCTCTTCTCTCCCTCTGCGCCCTCTGGCGCTGGAGCGGTTAAATCATTCCGATGCAACCGGAAACGATATCAGTTGGATTTGGTGATGACTATAGCAACCGCGCCCGGTGCCACCGGATCGTCTTAATTGCTGAAACCATTACTGGGAATTGCATTTCCCTTCTTCCTTCTTCCTTCGGCTGTAAATTCAACATTCTGTGGCGGATGTCAGCAAAGTTGGCACTCGATGTTGGAAAATTAATTAATTCATTGATTTTCTTTTTTACAATCCTGTATATGAAGCCGAAAATAACTAGCCCGATCGCATGGCAGCAAGCTGAACTGCTGATGCAGCCCGCCCTGATTCGAGTGCTCGACAATATCCGCAAACAACTAGAAGAGTCTGTTTGGACAGGGACTTATCAAGAGGTGCACACTCCATTTCCTGGCTATCAACTAATTTTAGAGCGACAAGGCGATCGAAGGTGCGTCGATATTTGGGAACTTTGCTATCGAGTCTGTTTTGTTAACTACCAACCAGCTCACTCTGATATGCAAAGTCAGGAAGTTGAAATTGATCCTCTTTTGATTGAGGAGGATACTGGCGATGTAGATTGGATTCGTCTAGATGCTAAAACTAGCCAATTAATACAGGAAATATTCGCTAATTTGGCTAATTAGTCATTGGTCATTGGTCATTGGTCATTGGTCATTAGTCATTAGTCATCAGTCATTAGTCATTAGTCATCAGTCATTAGTCATTAGTCATTAGTCATCAGTCATCAGTCATTAGTCATTAGTCATCAGTCATCAGTCATCAGTCATTAGTCATTAGTCATTAGTCATTAGTCATCAGTCAACAGTCAACAGTTAACAGTCAACAGTCAACAAAATCTTATGCTGATTCAGGAATTGCAAGACATTCAAGCATCCGCAGGTGCTATCTTTGGTGAGTTAACAACCGGAGAAACAGTCCCTGTTACTTTTGGGAATGATCCAGCCGCCATCGCCGCAACTAAAGAAAGTGTAGCTTTGTGCGATCGCACTTATTGGGGACGCATTCAAATTTCTGATAGCGATCGCCTACGGTTTTTGCACAATCAAACTACTAATAATTTCAATATACTCAAACCCGGTCAAGGTTGCGACACCGTTTTCGTGACTTTCACCGCGCGCACGATCGATCTCGCCACCGCCTATGCTACAGAAGATGCTGTGCTGCTGTTAGTTTCTCCCAACCGCCGCCAACAATTGCTCGAATTACTCGATCGCTATATTTTCCCAATGGATCGCGTAGAATTAACAGATTTAACTGATACAACTGTTAGTTTCAGTCTCCTCGGCCCGGAAAGTATTAAGTTCCTCGAAAAACTCGGAGTTAGCGAACTGGAAAATCAACCCTATGCTACTCACAAATTAATAAAATTTGCAGGAAGAGACGTCAGAGTTGCTGTTGGTAGCGGTTTAGCATCTCCTGGATACACCTTAATTGCGTCAGCCAGCGATGCAGCTAACTTGTGGCATGAATTAGTCGAAGCTGGGGCCGTACCAATGGGCGATCGCATCTGGGAACAACTGCGAATAGAACAAGGCCGCCCCGCAGTAGATTTTGAACTCACAGATGATTACAACCCCCTAGAAGCAAGACTTTTACACACGATTACCTATGATAAAGGCTGCTACATTGGTCAAGAAACAATTGCTCGATTGAACACCTACAAAGGAGTCAAACAGCAACTTTGGGGCGTGCAATTGAGCGGTGCTGTTGAACCGGGTACTGTAGTTACAATCGGAGAGGAAAAAGTCGGAAAAATTACCAGTTTTACTGAAACAGAATCTGGCTTTTTTGGTCTGGCTTACATCCGCACAAAGGCTGGAGGCGAAGGATTGAAAGTACAGGTGGGAGAAATTTATGGGGAAGTGGTAAATGTGCCTTTTTTAAGTTTATAGCCGAAGGAAGGAGGAATCAGGAATAAAGTGTTCATAAGATTTTTTCACCGCAGATAAACGCCAATAAACGCCGATGCAATTCCATCGGCGTTCATCTGTGTTGATCCGCTGATATCTGCGGTGAAAAAAAGTCCTTATTTTGCCGATTTATGTGCTTTGTTTTCAGGTTCTGGAGATTGCAAAGCTTCGTCAAGAATTGCACGGGCCCCCTCGGCTTTACTCCTAGCATCTCGATAGCGGACTTGAGCTTGAGCGAAGTTTTTGAGAACCTTGAAACCGTCTTTGAGACTGCTGATTTCCTCAGCATTTACAGGCTCATCTGTAAACAAAATGTCGATCGCAGCCCGGATTTTCAGTGCTTCTTCGCGGGATTCCATTACCTTCAATTTGAGACTTGCCAAATTGCTCAGAATCTGTACTGCTTCAGTAATCGCGTCTTCGCCTTCAGACGCAGCATCTTCCATCTCTTTAACTTCGACAAACTGTTTTGGCCCAAATCCTTCTTTGAGATCCGTAGGTAGTTGACCAGCATCCATGAGCTCCATCAGCTTATCCATCGCTTCTTCGCGGGCTTTGGCTGAATCTTTCCCTTTGACAGTTAAAATAATTTCGGGGCTTTGAGGAAGTGTATAGCGAACCATATTTTGATAGCCTGTGCGCGACAACAATTAATGATATTTTATCTTTATTCGATCGCCAGTTGCAGCTATCAATCCCGCCAACTGGCTAACCGCTTGCCAAAAGTTGACACATATACACTCAAAAGGAACACTAAAATAATGAAAGATAAATTTCTTAACTGGCTCAACATATTTTTAGTCGCTGACGTATTTTTCGTCTTTGCTAGCTTTGCGTGGTTTGCGATCGCAGTATTAGGTCGATCGACCGGCGTGAATCTCGGTTTCGATCTGTGGTACAGTCTGTGGCAGCCCGTATTTAATCCCGCCCTCGGAATTCTCATGGGTGGCGCTATTCTGAGCGGCATTATTAATCAGATTTCTAAGCGCCTCAATCCCAAGTAAGATTTTGGTAAACAGCCTCTTTCCAGAAAGTTCGATCGCCCGCCTGTCAGTTTTGATGCCACAGAGGTACGATGGAACCTAGGGAGGATGCCAGGCCTGGTACGGTTAAGCTTGGCGAGAATACCCACAGGAAGGGAAAAATGACACTTAACTTGCGGCGACCGGTTTTAATTGGCGGAATAGGACTTTCAGCAGCACTGTGGCTGTTGGAAAGTCTACAGCACTCTGGCTCAGAAATGGGCGAAACGGCACTCATCGGCTTGGTGGCAGCTAGTGCGGGATACTGGTGGTGGCAGCGACAATCGCCCAAACTTGAACTCGCACTCCCGCAACCCCTGGCAAGTCGGGAAGCAGCCGAAAAAGCAATCGCGACTTCAGAAGCTGCAATTAATTTGCTAGCCTCAGAAGCTCAAAACTCCCCAGATCCTGCTCATCTAAAAGCACAGCTCGATCGACTAACCGCCGAATTAGACCGACAAGATTTGCGGATTAGCATCACTGGCGGCAAAGCTGTAGGCAAAACTGCCTTAATTCAAGTTTTAAATTCTAATTGGGCATCCCAACACTCACAAAAACTGAGTTTTCAAGAAACAGCCCCGCTATTTATTAATACGACGAATGCCGATGCCAAAATCAGCGATGATTTAGTGCTGTTTGTAACATCTGGCGACATCACGGATTCAGAATTTAAAACATTATCTCAGCTAGCCTCCGCCGGTCAGCGCTTGCTGTTAGTGTGGAACAAACAAGACCAATATTTACCGACTCAGCAGTCGCAAATTTTGCATTCTTTGCAGCAAAGAATGCAAGGAATACTGGGTACAGAAGATATAATTGCGATCGCAGCTTCCCCCAATTCGATTAAAGTGCGGCAGCACCAACCGGACGGCACTTTTCAAGAACGGATGGAAAATCAAGTCTCTCAAATTCAGCCGCTGACAGCAAGATTGACTCAAATCTTAACTCAAGAAAGTCAACAATTGGTCTGGGCTAACACAGTGCGATCGGCAGCAACAGTCAAATTAGAGGCGAAAACTCTATTAAATGCAGTCAGAGGCGATCGAGCTTTTCCCATCATCGAACAATATCAGTACATCGCAGCCGCCGCCGTCTTTGCTAATCCCGTTCCCGCCTTAGACTTGCTCGCAACAACAGCCATCAGCACCCAACTTGTAATCGACCTCGGCGCTATCTACCAGCAAAAGTTTTCCTTAGACCAAGCTAAGGCAGTAGCGGCAACTTTGGCAAGCCAAATGTTCAAATTGGGATTAGTAGAACTCTCAACTCAAACTATTACTGGACTTCTCAAAACCAATGCCGTCACCTTTGTCGCCGGAGGCGCAGTGCAGGGAATTAGTGCAGCCTATTTTACCAGAATCGCTGGACTAAGTTTAATTGAATATTTCCAAAGTCGATCCCTGGAAAATTCTGTTAATGGTAGCTTAAATATTGACCAGTTGACTAAAACTTTGCAAGCAGTATTTAAGCAAAATCAGCAAATTTCCTTCTTGCAATCTTTCATCAACCAAATTGCGAGTAGCCTCTCGCCTCAAACATCCATCCGTTAAATCCGTTACACAATCCGCTGCCGAACTTCTCCAATGGCTGACAATTCCATTCAAGAAAATCGCTTATCCCTCGCCCGCGCCAGTTTGCGCCTCGCCCTGGCGCGCTATTCTCACCTACGCCAAATCAAAAAAGACTCGAATACAGACTCGAATACAGAATTAGAAGCGGCACTGCAAAATCAGTTAGATATCTTAACTTACACCTCCGAAAAACTCGACCACAGCGTCATTCGCATCGCTACTTTCGGCTTAGTTAGTCGCGGCAAATCAGCAGTATTAAATGCACTTTTAGGTCAAAAAATTCTGCAAACAGGCCCTCTCAATGGCGTTACCCAATGGCCGCGATCCGTGCGCTGGCCAGTGCCTTTATCCCTGAATAACGGGGAGTCATCCGCAGTGCAAGTCGAATTAATTGATACACCCGGAATTGATGAAGTTGGCGGCGAAGTGCGCGGGGAAATGGCGAAACAAGTAACTCGTCAAGCAGACTTAATTTTGTTTGTTGTTGCCGGTGATATCACCCGCACTGAATATCAAGCACTGTGCGAATTACAAACAGCTCAAAAACCGCTGATTTTAGTTTTTAATAAAATTGACCTCTATCCAGAATTAGACAGAAAAGCTATTTACAAAAGTTTGCAAGCCCTGGGAAATGCCGAAAAGTTAGCAGCCGATGCGGTGACAGATAAATCAGATAGCGAAAATTTGTCCCCAAACAATCCCTCACCTAAATCTGCTACAAAATCGCCTACAAAATCCGCTCCTAAAAATGCCAAATCTTTAGAAATAGTGATGATAGCTGCGGAACCGGCACCGATGCAGGTACGAATTGAATGGCCCGATGGCAGAATTACTCACGAATGGGAGTCGCCGCCACCGCAGGTAGACGAGCTCAAACAGAAAATTTTGACGATTCTTAACCGAGAAGGTCGATCGCTCCTAGCTCTCAATGCTTTAATGGAAGCTAGAGATGCTGAAGCAAATATAGCCCATCAAATTCTCAAATTGCGACAAACAGAAGCCGAAGATTTAATCTGGCAATTTGCCAAATATAAAGCTCTAGCTGTTGGCTTAAATCCCATTGCTTTCCTCGACGTCATGGGAGCAACTGTCGCCGATTTAGCCTTAATTCGCTCTTTATCCAGACTTTACGGTTTACCCATGACTGGTTACGAAGCGGGGAAACTTTGGCAAACTATTTTCTCTAGTGCTGGTGGCGTACTTTTGGGAGAATTGGGTAGCAGTTTTCTCTTGGGATTCGGCAAAAGTGCAGCCATTGCTGCTCCCCAAATCGGCTTTTCTACTTTTGCAGGAGTTGCAGTTACTCAAGCTAGTTTAGCAGCTTATGGAACCTATGCTGTCGGTCGCGCCGCCCAAGTTTATTTAGAAAAAGGCTGCACTTGGGGTCCCCTGGGACAAGATACAGTAATTCAAGAAATTCTCGGCACCATAGAACGAGATACAATTATCGATCGCCTACAGCAAGAATTCAAAAGTCATCAGTGATCTCAATTCCGGCTGCGCCGGAATGATCTACCGAAACAGCGTCAAAAGTGCAACGAGGACAAGTTATATCAAATGTTGACATCGGAATTATAAGAAATACCCTGAAAACCCTGCGACTTGAGTCCAGGGATGAAAGGGCGAGGGAGACTTTAGTCTCCCAATTAGATACTTCTAAATATAGTACAATTAATCAAAGGAGGTGAAATTAATGTACGCAGTGCAAAAAGATGTATGGCATTTAAAAGGACTTGACAAAACCATTGTTGAACAACTGTTGAGATGGTCAAACAATCTGTTTAATGTCGGAACTTACGAAAGTCGGCAACGGTACTTCAAAGACCAAGGCGCAATTAAATACCCAGACCTGTACAAAATTGCCAAAACCAACGAAAATTACGGATTGCTTTACTCGCAAGTGGCTCAACAATCCCTCAAATCTGTTGCTGAATCCTTTAGCTCTTTCCGAGCCTTAGAAAGGTTAGCCAAGAAAGGAGAACTTAATCAAAAACCGAGATTGCCCAAGTACAGAACCAAGGGAGCAATGTACCAGGTGACCTACCCTGGGCAAGCCTTGAAAATAGTCGGTAATCGGGTGAGACTACCTTTAGGAACCAAAGGGAAAGAACACTTTGGGACAGATGCTCTCTGGGTGACTTTACCGGAAAGACTGAAGAATTGCCAGATTAAAGAACTTCGAATAATCCCTAGAAATGGCAAGGTTTGGGTCGAATTTGTCCACGAAAGTCTAACCAAACAAGCCCCTAGCTGTAGCTGGGAAGTAACGGGAATTTTAGGTATTGATCATGGCATCAATAACTGGCTAACTTGTGTTTCTAGTAATGGTAAACCATTTATTATTGATGGTCACAAATTAAAGTCTTGGAACCAAGGGTTTAACAAGGAAAAAGCCCGGATTCAATCAGAACACGCACGGTATAAATTACCCAAAGGTTTTTCGTCGAAAAGACTGCAACAGTTGTCAGAAAAACGCGCCAGAAGGATGAGAGATGCTGTTAACAAAGCAGTCAGAACCATCATTGATTATTGCGAAAATCATCAAATTAACTTCTTAGTCTTTGGTTGGAATAAAGGACAGAAGCAAGAAGTCAATATGGGAGGTAAGACCAACCAGAACTTTGTCCAAATACCGACAGCTAAAGTTAAAGATAGACTCATGCAAGAGTGTGACTTAAGGGGTTGGCGATTTGTAGAGCAAGACGAATCTTACACCTCAAAATCAAGTTTTTTAGACCGAGATTTGTTGCCAGTGAAAGTCGGTGAAAAACCTGACAATTGGCAATCATCAGGTAAAAGAATTAAACGAGGTTTGTACCGTTCGGCTCAGGGATTAACTCTGAATGCCGATGTTAACGGTGCAGCAAACATCATCCGAAAATCAAAAGTAGCCATAGACTCAGTTATTGAGCGAGTGGGTAGCGGGTTACTGACTAACCCTTTAAGAATTAAACTTTGGGCGGATTCATCCCCCCAAAGTTTGTCCTTAAGAATCCCCGTGTCTTCAGACCGGGGAGTGTCAATTCTCTCTCTTCTCTAACTCTGCGTCCTCTGCGTCCTCTGCGGTTCAATCATTCCGATACAACCGGAAACGATAGGATTCCCAATTCTTTAATCGCCCATCGAAAATCGCAAATGGTATTACCTCCTAGCGATCGCAATACCCTGCCTAAAATGAACGATCGTCGCAATTACAGCAATAGAAAAGTAAAATATTCTAATCAGCCAAAAACAAATGAGCATCGACCAAGAAACAATAGTCGGAGCTAGCCCTGTCAACTGCACGAATCTGGAGTTAACTTTTTTTTCAAAGCGATCGAGGTCTTTCATCTCAGATTGATTCGTAGGAATCACCGGAAACTGACCGGTATAGAAGTAATAGCCAAGAAAACCCTGCATTCCTACCTGTTTTTTCAAAAATGAGTCAGTTAATGTTGTAGTTTCAGCCGGCGATAATTTGTCCAATTCTTCTACTTTTTCCAGCCAATGATTATATCTAATAATCGGCGTACTCATAAAAACCAAGGGAACGATCGCTATCAACAAAATAGCACTAACTTGGCGACCGTATTGAGGCTTTAAAAGTCTGGTAGCCAAACCAAATCCCATACCAATAAAAGCAAAGATTAAGATATTTAATAATTCAATAATTTCGATGCCTCTCAACAAATCGCCCAGAATTAAAATTGTATATAATATTTTGTCTGCCAACATCAGGGCGACAAATTTGATCAGGACTGAAATGCCCACAATCATCGCTGCACTCGCTACATAGCCGATGCCACCTAACAGGTACAATAAAAGCGAACGAACTTGTTTGAATGACTGCTGCATATTATTCACTAACTCAAAGGTGAGAAGCAGGATCGATCAGTCCCCGCCTGGCCGCCTGTGTGACTTGTGCGATCCGTTCTTTCATCACACTCTCTTCCACAGCATTTTGCTCCGACTGCTGTTGTCGATCGCTCCCTAACCATAAAAGATACTCGATATTGCCAGCCGGGCCAAGTAAAGGCGACCAAGTTAAGCCCCGTTCTTCCCATCCTAAAGCAATGGCTGCTTTCCACACTTGGAAAATCGCATCGGCTTGGGTGGCTGAGTCTCGCACTACGCCTTTTTTCCCGACGCGATCGCGCCCAACCTCAAACTGCGGCTTTACCAGCAACACCACTTCTCGCGGTGGCGCCAACAACTCCCACAGCGCCGGTAAAATCTTATCCAGGGAAATAAACGACACATCTACTACCGCCAAATCTGCTAGGGTCGAGTCGCCATAAAGCTCAGCAGCCGTCATATACCGCAAATTGGTGCGTTCTTTCAAAATTACCCTCGGATCGTTCCTCAAGCCCCAATCAGCTTGACCGTAGCCAACATCTATCCCATAGACTTTCGCTGCACCGGCTTGCAGCAAACAGTCGGTAAAACCGCCTGTGGAAATGCCACCATCGAGACAAATTCTCTCTGTAATGGAAATGGCAAAAACTTCTAAAGCTTTAGCTAATTTTTCGCCGCCTCTAGAAACGTAGCGCGATCGCTCTTTAATCTGAATGTTTGCCGCCATGTCAACCTCAGTGCCCGGTTTGTCAACTAGCTGCTGGTTGACTGTGACTTTCCCAGTCCGAATCAAAGCTTGAGCTTGTTGTCTAGAAGTACACAAATCTAGGTTGACCAATAAAGTATCTAGTCGCTGTTTAGCCAAGGTTTTTAATCTGTACCGATCGAGTAAAGGACAGTACCAGATTAGCACTTACGATCGCAAGTCCCCGGAACGCGGTCGTGGGAGCAATCTCAAATCTCAAATCCGATGATGGGCGATCGGCCTCACCCCGGTTTATGTGAGTTCTCTCACTGGATTTGTTGAGTTTTATCACAAAAAGACCTTCCTCTCATCACACCAAAACTTGCGGGACTAGCAGATGATGTAGAACAGGTCAAAGCACGACAAATAAAATACTAACAATCGGCCATGAAAAACTATAACTTTCCCATCAGAAATCCCGACCATTATCCAGAACATCCGATCGCCATCGTCAGCCGCGACATCATCCACATTCTCTACCCCAACGGCCAAGTAGAAGCCGCCACAGTCGATCAAATTGATTTCCTCAAAACTAAAACTTCCCTTGACAAATGCCTCGTTTGGGGATATGTAGACGTTCTTTAACAAATAAAAAAGACCGCTTCTTTGCGCTCGATGCCCAAAAAAGCGATCCCTTAACTCAAATTGCTAGTTATCCAATCAAAATTGACAAAAATTAACAATCGACGATTCAGGGTGGCAAATAGGAAATAGCAACCACCAATCACCAATCACCAATTACCAGTTACCAATCACCAACAACTAGCAAATTGACTTAAATATCTTGTTCGCTCAATTCGCGAATCATGTAATCAAAAGGCTGTTCCAGAAAAGGCCCCACAGACAAGCCAGCAGCTTCCACTTGAGCCTTAACCATCTCCTTCATAATACTAATCCCCATCACCGTCGGGCCAATGGGTACACCCAGAGAATTGTAAGTTTCCCGCAAACCTTGCAGCACCCGCTCATCAAGCACATCTGTACTTCCAGCCACCAGGGCGTAAGTAGCATAGCGCAAGTAATAGTCCATATCCCGCAGACAAGCCGCGTAACGACGAGTCGTGTAGGCATTTCCACCAGGACGGATCAGTTCTGGCTGTTCAGCGAATAGCTGAATACCAGCTTGCTTGACAATTGCCGCAGCATTGCTATTAATTGCAGCAGCAGCAAGTACCCGTGCTGTACCCGTTGCAAAATAAGATTTCAACCGATCGATACCATCCCGGTCTAAATACTTACCAGCAACATCATAATTTTCAATCAGACTCGTCACTGCATCCCGCATAAGTTTCTCTCCCAAAAATCTTTATCAATACTTTGCTATCTGAGACAGACCGCCTATTGTAGACTACTACAAATCGGCATTTGATTAAGATTTGAGATGAGATCTTCACTCCAGGTAGTCAATCCCGGCAGAATCACCAAAATTCTGCCCAATACTTGTATCTTCAGCCGAAAAATCCACAGAACAAGACTAGCGAACTGTTCGGCCACCCTCATGCCCCTTGGCAAATTTTGTATCGAGAGATACAATAATCTAGGTACTGAATGCCTATCATCGCCGAAATAGTCTGAAATCTGCCGTTAGCGAAGCCCTCGAAGAGGATCGCCCAGACCAAACCAATATCAGGAGTAAGTCATGTTCCAGACACCCCAAGAAGCCTTAAACTACATAAAAGAAAATAAAATCCAGATCGTTGACCTCAAATTCATTGATATGCCGGGGATCTGGCAACACCTATCCCTGTTCCACGACCAAATCGACGAAACCGCATTCACAGACGGCGTACCCTTCGACGGTTCCAGCATACGGGGCTGGAAAGCCATCAACGAATCAGACATGACAATGGTCATCGATCCTACCACCGCTTGGATCGACCCCTTCATGGCAGAACCCACCCTCAGCTTCATTTGCAGCATCAAAGAACCCCGCACAGGCGAACCCTACGGCCGCTGTCCCCGCACCATAGCCCAAAAAGCCGTAGACTACTTAGTTACCACCGGTCTCGGCGATACCGCATTCTTTGGCCCGGAAGCAGAATTCTTCATTTTTGACGACGTTCGCTACGACCAAACCCAAAACAGTGGCTATTATTATGTAGACTCAATAGAAGGACGTTGGAATTCCGGCAAAGAAGAACCAGGCGGCAACCTCGGCTACAAACCTCGCTACAAAGAAGGTTATTTCCCCGTTGCACCAACCGATACCTCTCAAGACATGAGAACGGAAATGCTGCTGACAATGGCAAAATGCGGCGTACCCATTGAAAAGCACCACCACGAAGTCGCCACCGGCGGCCAGTGCGAACTCGGCTTCCGCTTTGACACTTTAGTCAAAGCCGCTGACTATTTGCTGACTTACAAATATGTCATCAAAAACGTCGGCAAAAAATACGGCAAAACCATAACTTTTATGCCCAAACCCTTGTTTAACGACAACGGTTCCGGGATGCACGTTCACCAGTCAATTTGGAAAGACGGTCAACCCCTATTTGCTGGCGATCGATATGCTGGTTTCAGTCAAATGGGACTGCATTACATCGGCGGTATTCTCAAGCACGCACCAGCACTTTTGGCACTCACCAATCCCACAACTAATTCCTATAAACGGTTGGTTCCGGGTTTTGAAGCGCCTGTAAACTTAGCTTACTCTCAAGGAAATCGATCGGCCTCAGTACGGATTCCCTTGTCGGGAACCAACCCCAAAGCTAAACGCTTAGAATTCCGCTGTCCCGATGCCAGTTCTAACCCCTATCTAGCCTTTGCAGCCATGCTGTGCGCGGGCCTAGACGGCATCAAGAATCAAATCGATCCCGGTGAACCTTTGGATGTGGATATCTACGACCTTTCCCCTGAAGAATTGAGCAAAATTCCTTCGACTCCCGGTTCCTTGGAAGGTGCTTTGGAAGCTTTGGAACAAGACCACGGTTTCTTGACTGAAACTGGCGTATTTACCGAAGACTTCATCAAAACTTGGATTTCCTACAAACTCGACAATGAAGTCAACCCGATGCGGTTACGTCCTCACCCCTACGAGTTTGCTTTGTACTACGATTGTTAGATAAGTTAATAATTAAAAATTAAAAGTTAAAAATGGTAATTATACCATTTTTAACCGAGGATTTTTAATTAAAAAGAACGCCGCCCTTAAAAGCGGCTTCTTTTTGAGTTTAGAACTGCTGGATCGGGGCCCAGACTCTCCCGTTACCCGACACTATCTGGGCAACGCTGTGAGTAGTAGGGCCCATTGTAGCCTCAGAGACATCCTCTACAGCCCATTTATTTGCTTTCTCATCAACAATAAACAAATCGTTAGCGGTAGTGCCTTCTTGAATTCGATATATTTTATTGAGAATAAAACGCTGGTTAGCCTCGGCTTTTGGTATGCCCGTAACTTCATCAGGATCGATGGAAATGGCACTGCCTTCTTTTAATGTGCCTTTGGAATTGCTCAAATTTGGCTGTGTCTTTCCTGCTACTTGCGGGTGGCCGGGCCGCTCCCTCGGTACAGGATATGATAAATTAGAGACACTAGCGATCGCCCCATATGCTTGCCAACCAAGAAGTGTAGCACTAGCCGTCAAAATCACCCAAGTTTTCCAATAATTCACAGCAATTAAACTCCTAAACAGATGATTCCCAGCATCAGAAATAGAACCGTTCAAACCTTTTTTTCTTTGAAGAGTGAACTGGTTTTATTCTAAACTAAAAACTTACTTGATTCAAGAATTGTCGCAATTCTTAATTTGTCAATGATTGAAATATTTACCGACCTACTTGAATTAAAGCCATCCGAAAAGGCGATGTGCTGAGCCCTTCGGCGCAGTTTACCCGCGAGCGTCGCGGCGCACGCTCCCCCTTCGGCTACGCTCAGGATAAACTCCGTCGAAGTCTCGAAGGGCTCAGGATAAACTGCATCGAAGTAACGGGGTTTTAAACCCATTTTTCTGATCGTAAACATCTCCAAAAAAGCCTGTGCAAAACAGGACGGCGGTGGCCGAGCCCGAAATCGAAGGGATGCCTGTTTTACCAACCAACTTCTACCTGGCGAGTGAATTAGGAATCCCAAAAACTGCGTTACAATCCTAAAGGTATCTTTACAAAAAAAAACATAAAACAATGACCGTAGCCTATCCCCGCAAGCTTCGCAATGGCATGGGAGCCCGTGAAATTTTAGCTCAAGTCGTGGGCGATCGCGAAATTCACCCGATCGCCCTCAACCGCTACCGCTTTAGCGAACAGCGCAGTTGCAAAGACCTCACCGACTTGATCGAACAGCTAGACGGGGAACCAGCCGAACTCGTCCGCGACCTCTCCCGGCACATTGCTGATGAAGCGCGACACGCCATGTGGCTGACTGACTTGCTGGTAGATATCGGCTGTGACATTGGTAAGCCGCCGGGAGTATCCTACATCGACGAGTTTGAAAGACTCCTCGACAGCGACCAAAAAGACCCCGCCAAAGACCGGGAAGACTTTGTAATTTCTTCCCTAGCCGCAATTAACGTCACCGAAAAGCGGGGCTGCGAATACTTCTCAGCGCACATCCACGCCCTGAAAAACGCTCCGCAAACTGATGAAAACGTCAAAATCCGCGAAACTATCGAAAAGATCTTTCCCGAAGAAGCAGGCCACGTCCGCTGGGGGAATCGCTGGCTGGGAAAAATAGCGGCCGAAAGCCCCGCCCACGCACAGAAAGTAGAACAGGCTAAGCGGAAGTATGTGGCGATCGAACAAGCTGCATTTGCATCGGGAATGGATATCATGCTGGGGGCGGAACTGCGCCGTGTCACTCGCTTGGTGGATATTGCTAACACGATGCCTATGTGGGAACGGCCCCAATACTTGATGGAACGGTTGGCTGGAACTTTGCTGGCCCCGGATTTGCAAATGACTAGAGTTAATGTGGCTCAGCGGGCCTGGAACCGTGACCCCCAGGCATTTGTGGAGAAGTTTGTGCCGATGTTTCTCAATGGGCTCAATAACAACCAGAAGAAGCCGGCGGCGACTAAGCCTAGGGCTTGAAAATAAGTCCGGCAGGGGTTGAAATCAGTAAACGGCAGGGGTTGAAATCAGTAAACGGCAGGGGTTGAAATCAGTAAACGGCAGGGGTTGAAATCAGTAAACGGCAGGGGTTGAAATCAGGAAACGGCAAGGGTTGAAATCAGGAAACGGCAGTGCCGTTTCCCTACCTGATTATTTTGGGGTAGGGAAACGGCACTGCCGTCTCCTCCGTTCTACTGGTTCCCAGGTAGAGTCGGGGAACCAGGAACCAGTTAAGGTAAAATGATGATTGGAATAGTTTCCATCTAATTACAACCATGACTACCAGCGAACCCAACCAAGAAACAGTTTCCACTGAAAGCCTCTCAAGTGAAAGTGCGATCGCCTCTGAGCAGGTCGAAACAGCCACAGCAGTCAGTTATACAGAAGAAATTGAAACTGTCATCGCCAGCATGGCTGTAGACCAAAAAGTCATGGTCGGTCAAAATGAAGCTGGCGGACATCTTTGGAAATTCAAGTACGGTAGTGTCGAAGTGTTGGTGCAACTCACGGGCGAAACGGAAGATGATACTTTGACTGTATGGGCTTTTGTGCTTCAGTTGCCGGCTAAGAATGAAGCTCAGTTAATGCGGAAACTTCTGGAAATGAATTGGCTGTCTACTTTGGAATCTCATTTTGCGATCGTTGATAATCAAGTTGCAGTAATTTCTACTCGGACGATCGCCGAAATCTCGACTGGGGAAATTTCTCGCGCTATTACTATTGTCGCGACTATCGCCGATGACAATGACGATCTTCTGCAAGCTGAATTTGGACTGTAGGGTGCGCGACTTTTAGGCGATAGACATTCCGCTAAATTATTGGCAGTTGTGCACCTGAAACTTAAGTAAGGTGCGCTACTCTTAGGTCTATTTATTTAAACAGAAATGGTTTGATACAGGTCGCCATACGATCTAGTTCTGGTTTGTTGTGTTTGAGAAGATTATGTCCCCATAACTTACTTGTGTTGTCTGAACAATCTTTGGCAAGAGCTTCACCAATCTCCTCAAAAGTCTTTTTGCTCTCTCTTTTTAGATGCTCTGGTTCAGATAGCACTCCCAGCACGAATACTCTTGCTTTTAGGTCATCTGGAATATGACTTTCTACATAACTCAACCGATTTTCATCATCATCAAAATCAATAAACAAAACAATCCTTCTGTGTGAGTATTTTCGCATTTCAGGGGCATGATCGTCCGTGAAGGACTTAACAACGTTTTTCCAACCACGAAGAGGTGGCAGGACTTGAATAGCACGGTCATTAAGATTTGGATGGAGAACAAATCCGTTTGCAATGTGGATATTAGCCTCGTCTTCGGGCAACACCAGAATGTGCGGTTTATACTTATTACTCATAGCTCTATATCGCCACGAATTAAAGTATTTACAAGATCGCCTCTAACAGGTAGATCGCTGAGCAATCTGACCAAAGTTGGCTCTAAGTGGCTTTTTCGATCTAATACAAAGATATTTTCATTTGAAAACTTGCGGATTGCTTCCTCATTATGCGAGGTCACTAAAATTTGACCACTATTTTTAAATGAGCGTCGCAGAGACATGACAAAATGTCCAACCTCCGATAAGGATAGATAGTTATCAGGCTCATCCCAGAAGCAAAAAAGTGGGCCATAGGATTTGTTGGCAGCCAAGACGACAGCGCAAAGAAAAAAGCATTTCTCACCGTCTGATAAGTCTTTAAAGTAAACACTCAGATTCGCATTATTTTCTTCAAACCGAACAATCATGCTTTTGAAGTCTTTGCCGATGAGTTCATTCAGAAAATCCTTAATGTCAGGCATAACTTCTCGGAGATATTGGTCTACCTGTGTGTAGGCGGCAGGATAGCGACTGAGTAACCCAGAAAACCACTCCCCAAAGTTTGAACCATCTCGCTTTGGCTCTAAAGTTTCGCCGCTGGAGTCTCCAGTCATCAAGCTGGGAATCGGGGCTAAAATGATTATGCGAGCAAGCCAAATCTTAAAAATATGAAGCGGATCAGTCTCAGATTGCTCCTGAATTACTGGAAGGGCAACAAGATGCCAATCCACCAGAAACTGAGCTTCACGATTTTGCGAGCTGGTGTGAAGAGTGACTTGGGCTTCTTTTCGAGAGTAAATTGGATCTCCTGCAACTAGCAGTTGCTCTTCAAAAACTCGAAGCTCTCTAAATTTTTCTGGCAACTCCAAGGCAAGGACATATTTGTATAATTTATCCTCCAGTAATACTTCTATTTCAAACCGGATCGGGACATCAGACCTTCCACGAGCGAAATCTTTCGACCCGACGAGTTGTCCAACTCTATTTATTCCTCGACCGATGCGCTGAAGTACCTCTAATGCAATGGCGATAGTTGATTTACCTGCACCGTTTTTTCCAATCAAAAGAGCGGATGGCGTCCCCTGTATGTTCAGTTCAAAATTTTCTAGGCATCTGAAGTTGTTTATATATAGTCTTTGGATCATAGCAAAACGACTCCAAGGAGTGGGAAGTGAAAAAACTTTTTGAACTTTTTGATCTGCTTAATTAGGGAATAGGCACTGCCATAAACTTCCAAAAAGTTCGGGTGCTTTTCTGAGCTAGAGACGGATTAGTTGGCGAACTATTAATCCCTGCCGCCGACATTTACCTCCAACTCGTCAAAAAACACCACTTCCCCAAATCTACTCCAAACTCCAAACTTAATAAGCAGGCCCGGCCAGCCAAGAAATAGTTATTCCTAGCCCCAAACCGACAAACACTTGAAAAGGAGTATGTCCTAGCAACTCCTTCAGACGAGCCTCATTAAAATTGTGGTCTTCCTCAAAAAACTCATCAATAATTTGATTGAGGATGCGAGCTTGCTTGCCGGCAGCTTGGCGGACGCCAGCAGCATCGTACATGACAATAATCGCAAAAATCGTAGCGATCGCAAACTCTGGACTTTCCCATCCCAGCGTTTGTCCCACCCCAGAAGCCAAAGCACCCACAAAAGCCGAGTGAGAGCTAGGCATTCCGCCAGTTGTGACTAAATTCCGAAGATTAAACTTCCGATTTTTGATTAATTCGATCGGCAATTTCAATACTTGAGCAGCCAGACAAGCGATTAAAGAAATCACCAGTACATGATTGTTTAAGATGCCGCTGCAAATTTCCTGCATAGTATTTGGCATTTCTAGTTACTGCGGCTGGTAATATAATCGGCGATCGCCAGCAGCGGTAGGGCTTTATTCCCAAACACTGCCAGTTGAGCCTTAGCATCAGCAACAAGTTGTTGAGCTTGACGCCTTGACTCCTCAATTCCCCACAAACTGGGATATGTCACCTTTCCGGCTTGAAGATCTTTCCCAGCCGTTTTACCAAGTTCTTCGGCAGTAGCAGTAATATCCAGAATGTCATCAATAATCTGGAAAGCCAACCCAATATTTTGAGCGAAACGGGAAAGCCGCTGCAAATCCGCAGCAGAAGCCCCAGCCAGAATTGCCCCACAAACCACCGAGGATTCTAACACCGCGCCGGTTTTGTGAGCATGAATGTAATTCAAAGTTTCTAGAGAAACATCTTTCAATCCTTCCGATTCCAGGTCAACCACCTGACCGCCTACGAGTCCAGCAGCGCCCGATGCCCGCGCCAAATGGGCGATCGTCTGCAACACCTGATAGGGGGGTACGTTCTCAGTTTTAGTGGCGATATATTCAAAGGCATAGCTCAACAAACCATCGCCAGCCAAAATTGCGATATCTTCGCCGTAGACCTTGTGGTTAGTCAGTTGGCCGCGCCGATAGTCGTCATTGTCCATTGCCGGCAAATCATCGTGGATCAGCGACATGGTGTGGATCATTTCCAAAGCGCAAGCTGTGGGTATTGCCATGTGGGCAGTGCCGCCAGCCAGTTCGCAGCTAGCCAGACACAGGATCGGACGCAGCCGCTTGCCGCCTGCTAGCAGCGAGTAGCGCATGGCTTCGTAAATTTTCTCTGGGTAGATGACCGGTAGCGCACTGTCGAGAGCTATCTCGATCGCCCTTTTTTGCTCGACTAGGTAAGTAGATAAGTCGAAAGCGGATTCCGGTTGGGACTCATCCATTTCTGTTGCAAATACCATCCCTTGCTCTCTTGTACTTAATGTGACGAAAGGATACTCTGAGTTGTTTTGGTCGATCGCCCCGACTTTACGGTGGCGATCGATCGCAATCTGAGACTCAATTTAATCATTCTACCGGTGTTGTGGCACAGAAACTTGTGTAAACTACCCGACACTGACCGCTTAGGCCTTACAGCACGGGCTTTCAGCAACCCTCAAAACGACATCTGGCTTCAAAAAAATCTAGTGTCCAATTGAAATAAAATTGCGATCGGTATATTAACCAGCCCTAGCAAACCAGAAAATCAAAAATGTTAGAGTTCGATCGACTATTCCAAACGATCGCAGAATTAGTCATGCTGCATTCGCCCAGCGGTGTGGAGTCAGAAATTAACCAGCGGTTGATGGAAAAATTCGCCGCCCTGGGTGTGAATGCTTGGTTGGATCGCGCGGATAATGCGATCGCCCTAATTCCGGGCCGCAATCGGCAAAAGTCGATCGCCATTACCGCCCACAAAGACGAAATAGGCGCGATCGTCAAAACCATCGGTGACTACGGGCGCGTCGAAGTTCGCAAATTGGGCGGCGCGTTTCCCTGGGTGTACGGCGAAGGCGTTGTCGATTTGTTGGGCGACAAACAAACAATTAGCGGCATTCTCAGCTTCGGGAGTCGCCACGTATCCCACGAATCACCCCAAAAAGCTCAGCAGGAAAAAACTCCGCTGAATTGGGAAAATGCCTGGATTGAAACTAAGTGTACCGCCGAGGAATTAGCCGAGGCCGGAATTCGGCCGGGAACGCGGATGGTGGTCGGAAAGCACCGCAAACAGCCCATCCGCTTGAAAGATTGGATCGCAAGCTACACCCTCGACAACAAGGCTTCAGTCGCGATTTTGCTGGGTTTGGCCCAATGTTTGAAAGAGCCTGCGGTGAATGTTTATTTGGTGGCTTCGGCGAAGGAGGAGGTTGGGGCGATCGGCGCTTTGTATTTCACCCAGCGGCAGCCGTTGGACGCGCTGATTGCTTTGGAAATTTGCCCCCTGGCTCCAGAATATCCGATCGCAGACGGCGATCGCCCGGTGTTGCTGGTTCAGGACGGCTACGGGATTTACGATGAAGGGTTAAACGGGGAATTGCGCGCCGCAGCTATTCGCGCGGGCGTGGAGGTGCAGTTGGCGACTATTAGCGGTTTTGGTAGCGACGCTTCGATCGCCATGAAGTTCGGCCATGTCGCCCGCGCCGCTTGTTTAGCTTTCCCCACCCAGAATACCCACGGTTTCGAGATTGCTCACTTGGGGGCGATCGACAATTGCGCTCGTATCCTCAAAGCTTACTGCAACGAGCTTTCGGACGAATAGAAAAAAAACTTTCCAAAAGTAGTTGACAGATTGGAAAAAATTAGTTATGGTATTAAAGGTGCGAAACAAACAAGCCACGCGCCCCCATCGTCTAGAGGCCTAGGACACATCCCTTTCACGGATGCGACGGGGATTCGAATTCCCCTGGGGGTATTGAAAATTTAACTCCGATATCAAAATGATATCAAGCAACTGTGGGGTTGGCATATTGCCAGCCCTTCTTGCTAGGTATAATTTTTGCTTTTGGGGTTCGGCAGAAACTTAGTCTTTGGTTAGACATTTCCAATCCGCAGTCATTGGTGCAACTTAAGACTTAAATTCATGATAAATCTCGCTCGTAGTCGAGTCTAGATCCCCCTAAATCCCCCTTAAGAAGGGGGACTTTGAGTGCTTCTTGTCCCCCCGATGTTTTGGGGAGTAGGGGTTGACTTTGAGTGCTTCTTGTCCCACCCCCTACTCCCCTTATTAAGGGGGGTTAGGGGGGATCGAGAGGACTGTAGAAGAAAGACATGATTAAGGGCGCAAATCTTTTTCTCAATAGGTCAACCTATAAATAGCCGACTTCTTTAATAAGTCGGGTATCGGGGTATTCTTTTTTTTATGCTTGGGAGTTAGAGAGAAGAATCTGCAAGCGTTCTCGCACAGAACATGACATTTGATAGAAAGAACTCCACTCGACAAAATCGATATCATCTCCTAATTCTCCCGCCCTAAATTTTTGGTAAAACTCAAGGTATGGCATTTTATACTGGGTTTCAAATTGTTGTAAATCTGTTTCTAGTTCTGCGGCTTGTTGTTGAGCAATGGCAATTTCGTGGGCGATGATTTTGGAGAGTGAAAGTTCTAGGAATTCACTGACTTCGCCTCGGTTATAGAGTGCTTCTAAAATTTTGAGTTGTTCGAGAATTTGATTTTTTGGTGGCCATAATCAATGTGTTTATATTTTGGCTTGAGTTGAGTTTAACCTAATTTAATGGTAAAAAACCCGGTTTCTTTAGTTGGCTGGTAGCCAGAAACCGGGTTTTTTTACGAAATACTTGGTTGTCACCCGCAGATTAGGTAAAAACCCGGTTTCTTTAGTTGGCGGGTAGCCAGAAACCGGGTTTTTTTACGAAATACTTCGTCGCCACCGGTAGATTCAGTAAAAAACCCGGTTTCTTTAGTTGGCTGGTAGCCAGAAACCGGGTTTTTGTCGAAAAATCCCCCATCAAAACCCGCAGATTAGGTAAAAACCCGGTTTCTTTAGTTGGCGGGTAGCCAGAAACCGGGTTTTTGTCGAAATACTTGGTTGTCACCAGCAGATTCGGTAAAAAACCCGGTTTCTTTAGTTGGCGGGTAGCCAGAAACCGGGTTTTTTTACGAAATACTTCGTCGCCACCGGTAGATTCAGTAAAAAACCCGGTTTCTTTAGTTGGCTGGTAGCCAGAAACCGGGTTTTTGTCGAAAAATCCCCCATCAAAACCCGCAGATTAGGTAAAAACCCGGTTTCTTTAGTTGGCGGGTAGCCAGAAACCGGGTTTTTGTCGAAATACTTGGTTGTCACCAGCAGATTCGGTAAAAAACCCGGTTTCTTTGTCGGAGTGCGTAAGTCCTGTTACTGATTCATCTTATTGCTTTTTAGAGGCGGAACAGCTTATTGTAATTAGCAATTAGAGAAAATTTAAGTAACCAGCCATGCTGATGAGCCAGTGTCTAAACCCTGATTGTCTCAACCAAAACCCATCCGGTACTAACTTCTGTCATAAATGTGGAAATAAACTGCTATTGGGCGATCGCTACCGAGCCCAAAAAATTATTGGACAAGGGGGATTTGGGCGCACTTTTCTGGCTATTGACGAGTATAAACCCTCAAAACCTCCTTGCGTTATTAAACAATTTTATCCTCAATTTCAAGGCACTTCTAGTATCCAGAAAGCTGCTGAGTTATTTGAGCTTGAAGCAGTACGCCTAGAACAGTTGGGTAAACATTCTCAAATTCCCGAATTATTAGCATATTTTAGTCAAGATGAACGGCAGTATTTAGTCCAAGAATTCATCGACGGTGAAAATTTAGCCAAAACACTAGAAACTAAGGGATATTTTAGCGAAACGCAGATTCGTGACTTGCTTAAGAATTTATTGCCAGTGTTTGAGTTCATTCACTCTCGCCAAGTCATTCACCGAGATATCAAGCTAGAAAATATTATTTTGAGGTCAAATCGTGAATTAGTTTTAGTTGACTTTGGCGCGGCAAAATATGCGACTCAAACAGCTTTAGCGGTAACGGGAACAATAATCGGAAGTGCTGGATATACAGCACCGGAACAAGCAGCAGGGAAAGCTATTTATGCTAGTGATATTTATAGTTTAGGTGTGACTTGTCTATGTCTGTTAACTCAAGTTGAACCGCTTGAATTATTCGATGTGAGCGAGTTTGAGTGGGTGTGGCGAGAACACTTAAAAACGTCTGTTAGTTCAGAATTGGGTCAGATTTTAGATAAAATGATTCAACCTGCTATTAAGAAACGTTATCAATCTGCTACTGAAGTGTTGCAGGCTATTGCTTCTCAATCACCTCAACCATCACCTCAAGTATCTCCTCCGCCACCAGACTCCCTGAAATCAGCGCGGGGTGTTGACTATACTCGTCTCCGGGATTTATTGGCCACAGGGGAGTGGAAAGAAGCGGATGAGGAAACACTCAAGGTGATGTTAAAAGCTGCTAGACGGGAGAAGGAAAGCTATTTTAATAGGGAATCGATCGAGAATTTTCCTTGCGATGATTTGCGGACGATCGACCAATTGTGGGTAAAATACAGTCAGGGTCACTTTGGCTTTAGCGTCCAGAAAAAAATCTGGTTGGAAGTAGGCGGTAAAGTTGATTATGATACAGAATGCAAGTTGGGCGATCGTGTCGGTTGGCGAAAGAGGAGAAAGGGGAGGAAAGATTGGTTGAAGTACGATGACCTGACGTTTAATCTAAAGCAAGCACCACGGGGACACCTCCCGTCGTGTGCGCGTGTGTTTGCGTGGGAGGGAGGAGGATTGGGTTGGGTTGTTGGGGTGTTGGGGTGGTTGGGGTTGGTTGTGTGGTTCTCTCTTCTCTCGCATCGAGAACTGTAAGCTGTAATCTCTAGCGATTTCAGCCCTTTGTCAAGTCTTTTTTCTCGAACCTTTTTCTACGAAGTTATCGGCTTTTGGTCATTTCATTACCTGCTACTTAAATTAATAATCAATGCCAATAAAAGTCAGAGATATAATTAAACAACTAGAGGCAGACGGTTGGTATCTAGCTAGAACACGAGGGAGTCACCGCCAGTACAAACATCCTACCAAATCAGGTTTAGTTACAGTTCCGGGTAAACTATCTGACGATTTGGCTCCTGGTACATCCAATAATATTCTCAAACAAGCTCAATTCAAAGAAGTTAAAGAGCAACAAAAACCTAACGAAGTCGAAACCAATCATCAAGATGAGGATCTCAACTAATGCGTTATGCCATTGTCATTGAAAAAACACCCAATAACTATTCAGCATATCCACCAGATTTACCCGGATGTGCAGCCACAGGCGCTACCCTTGCGGAAGTACAGCAACAAATTCAAGAAGCGATCGAATTTCACTTAGAAGGATTGCGAGAAGAGGGTTTACCGATTCCCGAAGCAACTACACTTTGTGAATATGTAGAAGCAATGTAGCGTTAATACACCAATATTTGTCAAACGACAACTATATCATTCCAAATCCGCAAGAGCAACTTTCAAGCAAGCACGAACCTCCTTCCAATCGCGTTCCGACAAATGACCAATTAGAACTAAATTGGAAGATGGCGGTAGAGTCACAATAAAACTGCGAAAAACTGAAGCGACTCGTAAACCTGCTGCGGCCCAATCTTGGAGAATATAATCAGTTGAACCTAAAGCAGTTGTCTGTGTAGTAATGAGTCCAGCTATTACATCAGAGCGGATTGTGTTATATAGCAATCCTAAATCATTTGTGAATTTCTTACTCCCTCCCCTTAATAAGGGGAGGGTTGGGGTGGGGTAAAAAACTTTACGACTCCTGCAAGGATTGCTATATATAACTGATGATAGAATTACATCTCCTCGTTTTCAGGAAAAAGGGCGGTGGCGTACTGCAAAGAAAATGTGGTAACATCAATTTTATCTTCTTCATTCCAAGTCTCACTTTCATCGACGATAGATAGATTTTGCTGCACCAAATCGTTGAGAATAAGAGTTGCCAAGCGTAATCTATCGGTTGGCGAAAGGGTAGAGAGAACGCGATCGTAAACTTCTCGAACAGTAGTTGACATAGCAAATCCTCTTGCTTCTTATCTTGTGGAACACTTAGGGAAGATTGATTTTAGTATAGCTCAAAAATTTAATAAATTCATGCTATACTTAAATTCTAATTTTTCACCTCACATTCACCTATGCCAACTTTAACATATCTTGGCACTCTCATCATTTCCACACCAGAAACCTGTGGAAAACGCCCCCGCATCGCAGGGACTAGAATAACTGTTCAACGAATCGCCGTTTGGTACAAAATGGGGATGAAACCAGAAGAAATTATTGCATAAATTCCCCACTTAAATTTAGCACAAGTTCATGCAGCATTAGCTTACTATAGCAATCCTAAATCATTCATGCAGATATGTAGGGGCGGTGCCCCCGTGCCCGCCCTCTCCGAGGGATTGGGCAACCACGGGGAGTAGGGGTCGGATTGCCCCTACAAGAATTATGAAAATGATTTAGGATTGCTATACTACGCCAATAAACAGCAGATAGATGCTGATATTGCGACGGAAGACGCTGAGTGCGATCGCGTAGCCAATGAACACAAAGCGGGGAGTTAATCTTGAGCCAAAATCCCATCTTCCACCCTCATCTCCTGTTATTTAATGATTAAAGCTAGGATGGTTGACACTCCCCGGTCTGAAGACGCGGGGATTCTTAAGGACAAACTTTGGGGGATGAATCCGCCCAAAGTTTAATTCTTAAAGGGTTAGTCAGTAACCCGCTACCCACTCGCTCAATTATTGAGTCTATGGCTACTTTTGATTTCCTAATGATGTTTGCCGCACCGTTAATATCTGCATTCAGAATTAATTTCTGAGCAGAACGGTACAAACCTCGTTTAATTCTTTTACCAGACGGTTGCCAATTGTCGGGTTTTTCACCGACTTTCACTGGCAACAAATCTCGGTCTAAAAAACTTGATTTTGAGGTGTAAGATTCGTCTTGCTCTACAAATCGCCAACCCCTTAAGTCACACTCTTGTTGTAATCTATCTTTAACTTTGGCGGTAGGGATTTGGACAAAGTTTTGGTGATTTTTGCCTCCCATATTAACTTCTTGCTTTTGTCCTTTATTCCAGCCAAAAACCAGGACATTGATTTGGTGATTTTCGCAATAATTTATGATGGTTCTAACTGCTTTGTTGACAGCATCTCTCATTCTTCTGGTGCGAGTTTCTGACAACTGTTGCAGTCTCTTTGACGAGAAACCTTTGGGTAATTTATGTATTGTGTGTTCTGATTGAATTCTCGCTTTTTCTTTGTTAAACCATTGGTTCCAAGACTTGAGTCTATGTCCATCAATAATGAATGGCTTACCATTACTAGAGACACAAGTTAACCAGTTATTGATGCCGTGATCGATACCCAGAACCCCTGTTACTTCCAAGCTGCAACTAGGGGCTTGTTCAGTCAGGGATTCGTGGACATATTCGACCCAGACCTCACCATTTCTAGGGATTAGCCTGAGTTCTTTAATCTGGCAATCTTTCAGCCTTTCTGGTAAAGTCACCCACAGAGCATCTGCCCCAAAGTGTTCTTTGCCTTTGGTTCCCAGAGGTAGCCTTACCCGATTGCCGACTATTTTCAAGGCTTGCCCAGGGTATGAAACTTGGTACATTGCTCCCTTGGTTCTGTACTTTGGCAATCTCGGTTTTTGATTAAGTTGCCCCTTTTTAGCCAGCCTTTCTAAGGCTCGGAAAGAACTAAAGGATTCAGCAACAGACTTCAGGGATTGTTGGGCGACCTGCGAGTAGAGTAGACCGTAATTTTCGTTGGGTTTGGCAATTTTGTACAGGTCTGGGTATTTAATTACGCCTTTGTCTTTAAAGTACCGTTGCCTACTTTCGTAAGTGCCGACATTAAATAGATTGTTTGACCATCTGAGGATTTGCTCGACAATGGTTTTGTCAAGTCCCGTTAAATGCCAAACATCTTTTTGTACTGCGTACATTTAACTTACTGGCTATGGTGACACTAGGTTTAGTATATATCGTGAATTAACAAGTTAATTAATACTCCACAAATCTTTACCTTTGTCTCAATTGCTAGAAGTATTTGTCCGGGGACGGTTAAACATTATGTTATATTGAAACTTACGAACAGGCAGGATAAATCCTGCCACGCCCTTTCATCCCTGGACTAAAGTCACAGGGTTTTCAGGGTATTTCTTATAAAACTCCACCCTAGCCAACAATATCTACAGTCCCCAGTCCACTTCTAATATTTAGCCAGCAGGTGGCACTATAAGACGACTGAGTATATCTTGATCTCTAATTTGAGGATTGGAGACATTTAGATCGAAATCCCTACCTATCTCACCTCCATACTGCCAAAGTAGCACTGGTACACCAGGAATAGATGTTGCTGGCGAAGCATCTGCTGAGTTAAAGTTGAGTTTCGGCGAACTGGGTTCTCTAAAACGATTTCCGTAGTTAGCAATCCATAATCCATTACACTTAGCTCCCATTACGGATAGCTGAATTCAAAGCTTCAGAAGTTGTAGAATCCCCTGCATTTAGATAGACGCAAGGAAGAAGCTTTACCTTACTACTCAAGCTACGCACTGCTGTTGACCAACCTAAGTAATAGTCTGTCGAAAGTGGAGTGTCAGATTCTACGTCTAGAAATATGTAGTATTCACCTCCCTGTGATTTAAGGTAGTCCTCTCCAAAGCTAAAAACAACATCTTTTGCTTGATCGGTGCCATCCCGTAGCCCTTCGTTCTTGCCAAGTCCTACTTGGGTAGTGTACCTACCAATAGGCAAAACTCGAATCCCCGCCAGGTGTAATGGAGGATTTTCTTTACGGAAATATTCACCATCTCCCTGATAATCAATCCCGCTAAAATAGCGTCCCCAAAACAGAGGTTTTGTGCCCAGTACATCAGTCGAATCTTGAATATCTCTGGGCTGAGTTACGCGAAACAAAGTGTCTACACCGTACATTTATTTAGTTCTCCTTAATCATGGATTTTCATCAAAAACAGTCTGCCACCCTTACAAACAACTTGAGGCGTTATTTAGAAACTCTATGTAGCCACATTGTTGCAGTAGATTCGATGTTGCTACTATCCCAGGTGTCATAAAATTCAAAAGCTTGATCCAAGCTAAAAGCATTGCCAGCGGAAGATATTAACCTGCGACTGTATAGTTTATTTTCACCTTTGTTATCTGGTGAGGATGGTGAATTCTTAAGATACCCATCGTAGAACCATTCTCCTGTGGGATCGTTTACAAAAAAATCACCGTTTTTGTGATAACCACGAATAACTAAAATGTGCCCCGAAGCCGTCCAATAGCCATGCAATATACATATTTTCCCAGAATCAAGAGAGCGAGTAATGTTTGAAAGACTTCCGTTCAGTGTCAAATCATCTCTTAACCCTAAACCTTCTAACAACATCCTAATTCCATCGGGAGCACCGTGATCTATGCCAAGTCTATCAAAACGTTTTTTAACATCATCTTCGTACTGTGGGAAGGAACCTAAATCTGGAACCTTAAAATACTTCAAACACATTGCTGAACTTGTAGCACCGCAGGTGCGCCAAGGATCAATCTCGTTATCTTCTTGACTGAAATACGGAACCTTATGATTAATAGCCATAATTTACCCCAAGTAAGTACAGCTTGTTTTAAAAGCTGGTTATTAAATTGATAACCTTAACCCGATCGCCCTGTCGGTGAGAAAAAGTGAGCGATCTTTGTAAAGTTTTTATAATGTTTCCTGAAAGGCTACTGGTAAGCGGGTTAGAAGCCTGTAAACCTAAAATAATAGGTCAAGGTAGTAGCGATGAGTGGACAAGAAGCGCTTACCATAATCGATCGACTTTTACAAGCTGCTAACCAAGGACAAAAACTCAACGATCTGCAATCTGCTGTGTTTCTGGAAACTTGGGCCGAACATTCCTATTCGGAAATTGCTCAGCAGTTAGGTTACGAATACGACTACATCAAACAAGTGGGTTCTCGGTTGTGGCGAAGTCTCTCCCAAATCTTGGGCGAACCAGTCTCCAAGAGCAATATTCAAGCTGTTTTGCGTCGCTACCAACAATCGCAATCGGCTAAGCAAGATTTGGGTGAAGCGATCGACCTTTCCCGGTTTTATGGTCGTCCAGAGGAACTGCAAATGCTAGAAATTTGGATGATTGAAAATCGCTGTCGTTTAATGAGTATTTTTGGACTCGGTGACATCGGTACAACTGTCGGCTGTCTTACTCTGATAATTGTTGTCGGCATCGATCGAGATAAATTGTAGCTACCCGGCCGGATTTAGCCGCACACAATCTTCAAACAGTTGTGCAGCCTCGCTGAACTTTTCCCGATTGTAGAACATCTAGGCACTTTCAAAAGCTGTTTTCGCGATCGACTTATATCGTTTCCGGTTGCATCGGAATGATACCGAGGACACGGCTTGGCCTTAGTCCCTACCCCATTAATTGTAGGGATACGGCACTGCCCATTGGTGACAACTTAAGACTGAAAGCCTTGGAATCTCTCGTTTTTAGCTGAGTCTAGATCCCCCTAAATCCCCCTTAAGAAGGGGGACTTAAAGAGGCTTCCTGTCCCACACCCCCTACTCCCCTACTCCCCTTCTTAAGGGGGGCGCCGGGGGGATCTGGCCTTAATAGTCAAACAGAATTCTCTGACTGGGTTTGACGTTAAGTTGACACCAATGGGCACTGCCGTGTCCTCCGTTTATATCATTCCGATGAAGAGAGGATTTAATATTAGCCGATCGAATTTCCGGCAGTTTCTAGTCAGGAATGCGAGTCCTTTCAATCAGGACTCATATCTAATCCGGTAGCATCGGAATTATTCATCTCTCTCTTCTCTCCCTCTGCGCCCTCTGCGCCCTAGAAAGGTTAAATCATTCCGATGCAACCGGAAACGATATCATATCAATTCCGGTTGCACCGGAATGATTGTTGATTGTTGATTGTTGATTGTTGACTGTTGACTTTTGACTGTTGACTTTTGACTGTTGACTTTTGACTGTTGGCTGTTGGCGGTACGAATGTTGTCATTCCCAATGCCCCATGCCCCATGCCCCATGCCCCATTCCCCATTCCCCATTCCCCATGCCCCATGCCCCATTCCCCATGCCCCATTCCCCATTCCCAAGTATATTTATTTTTCAGCGATTTTATCGAGTTGTTCCTTAACCAACAAATCTAACAACGAACGCAACATAAATAAACCGCCGAATCCTGAGAGAGCAAAAACTGCGATCGCCCCCATTTTGTATCCCCCCACCAGCAGCACTGCACCCGACAGCAACATCAAACCAGTCAGACCAGCAAAAATTAGAGTTTTCAGGGCTAAATTAATGCGTTTCAAGGCTCTTTCGCTCTCTATATTTCGCACTCTAATTTGCAGTTCGCCATCTTCTATCCGCTGCTCTAAACGTTTGAAAAAAACTTCCGCTTTACTGGGCTGCTGTAACTTATATGTAATAAAATTTCGCGCTTGTCTGGCTAATTCTCCGATCGCACTTCCCCGCCCTTTACTGACCGCAATACTCTTGACAAAAGGCTGAGCAGATGCTAAGAAATTGTAGTGAGGATCGAGAGTTCTGGCAATGCCATCGAGCGTCGTCAATGACTTGACAATAAACATCATTTGTGCAGGCAAGCGAAACGGCTGCTGCTCGAACATGATGTAAAGTTCGTTCTTAATTTCATTAAAAGCTTGAAAGTCGATCGGCTTATCAATAAACTTATCCAACAGAAAAGTAATCAGCCGCCGCACCGGCATCATATCCGGCATCCGGTCAACTAAGCCGATCGCAATTAAAGTATCGAGTACCCCATCAGTATCCTTTCTCAACACAGCAAAAAAAGTCTTGACCATTTCGTCTTTAGCCAAAGACTTAACTTCTGCCATCATCCCAAAATCGTAAAAAATCAAGCTCCCATCTTCAGTTACAGCCAAATTTCCCGGATGGGGGTCAGCTTGAAAAAAACCGTCTATTAACAACTGCTTCAAATAACAGCAAATTCCGAGTTGATTGAGTTTCTGAATATCTACTCCAATCGCCTCTAAACTAATGCGATCGTCCACCTTAATACCGGGAGCATATTCTACAGTAATCACTTTTTTATTAGTGTATTGCCAATAGACTTTTGGGACAATAATCCGAGGATATCCTTTAAAATTATCGCCAAAGCGATCGGCATTTTTGCCTTCTTGCACGTAGTCTATTTCTTGATATAAAATCTTAAAAAACTCATGATATATAGCTTCCAAGTTGTACTTGCGCGTCCAAGGAAAATAGCGATCGCAAAAACGGATCACTTGGTAAACGGCCTTAACATCCAAATCAAATAACTTGGACAATCCCGGACGTTGCACCTTCACAACCACATCTTCCCCAGTGTGCAATCTAGCTCTATGTACCTGTCCGAGACTTGCTGCTGCGATCGGAAACGAGTCAAAATCGCGATACAAAGTATAAATATCTTTGCCCAACTCAGATTCTACCAGGGCGATCGCCTCTTCGGAACTAAACTCAGGAACCCGATCCTGCAACTGTTCGAGTTCCTTGACATACTCAAGGGGGAGCAAATCCGCGCGAGTCGAAAGAGACTGGCCGATTTTAATAAAAGTCGGGCCCAAATCCAACAAAGTATTGACCAACCAATGAGCGCGAATTCTTCTAGTATGGGCAGATTTATTTTGCAGCAGTCCATCCCACCACAAATAAAACAAAAACTTTCCCGCCGCTGCAAAAACATCTATTTGTCGTGCTAGCGGCGAATATTGAGAACGTTGCCAACGTAGGAGTTTGGGTGCAGTTTTTGTGAGCATAATATTCACGATCGAGTTCAATGCACCGCAAAAAGTTTAACTAGGTCATCAGCAATTAGAAAAATAACTAATTGCCCATTTCTGGGCCTATTTATTCTTCCAGACTAGAGAGTTCCCCTGGAAATTGTGGCAGAGTCAGAGTAAAAGATGTACGCCACAACCGATCGCCTTCAGAACTCTCGGACGGACGGCTATCAACATCAATACTACCATTCAAGTGCTGTACTAAATACTTTACCAGAGTCAGACCCAAACCGGTGCCGGGGATAGCTTGGTCAGTGATACCAGTGCCGCGGCGGAACTTTTCAAAGATGTGTGGTAAATCAGCAGCAGAAATACCACACCCGAAATTAGATACTGTGAGGACAAAGTAGCCCCCTGCTGCGGACACCTCCAAAACTACCACAGTTCCAGAAGCCGAGTATTTGCCGGCATTCGTCAGCAGTTCCAGCAAGATCCGATTGAGGCTGTCCCGGTCAGTTTGCAAAGCAGATAATGGATTTGGCAAATCCACCTTCAGAGTCAATCCCTTGTCTGCCCAGTTTTGCTCACAATCAAGGGCCAAATCTTGAATTAAATCCTTGAGATCGATCGGCAGTATAGAAATAGGGACTGGAAACGGCTCAAATTGCTTGAGCGCCAGCAAATCGTTAACCAGAGCGGTTTCCCTAGAACACTGCTGCTCTAGAATGTCGAGATACTTAGCCCGACTCGCCGGCGAATGTTCAACTTGTTTGAGCATCAGAATTGCCAGCTTCATGATTGTCAAAGGGGTACGCAACTCGTGACTCATCACGGCGAGAAACTCGTCTTGAATCTGCTTCAACTGGCGCAGTTGCTCTTGTTGATTGGCAGATTGCTCGTATAACTGCCCTTGGACATCTTGACTTTGCTTTAACTGAACGTTTCTGTCTTCGACAATAGCTTGCAAGTCCTTGAGCGTCTGAGTTTGGAGCATCGCCTGGGTGACTTGAGCAGCGACTAATTCTAGAACTTCCAATTCTTCAGGCCTCCAAGTACGGGGCGAGGAGTGCTGCAACATCAAGAACCCCAACACGGTGTCTGGTTCCCTCGCGCCCACTAGAGGCACCAGCACCCAGGCGCGAATGCCTTTGAGATTCAAGATTTCTGCGGGCTTTTGGTGTTCATTGCCGATCGATTCACCTGCGTCAGCCAGGGCGAGGGATTTAGGTGCGCTCTTGAATGCTTCCAGACACAAACTAGATTCCGACATCCAAAAAGCCGGGGAATTATTTGATTTTGAGTTGGGGATTTTGGTTTTGGAATTAGCAGTTTTATCCTTGTTTTTGGTTTTGGCTCTCGAGCTTTTTTTCCCCGCTGCGCTTTGTTCAATTGCCTGTTTGCTTTGATCTTTTTGGCGCTCGGATTCGCAAACTAATACGACTTTTGCTTTGGGAGTTTGAGTGGAGGATCTACTTTTTAAGAGTGGGTCTGTATATTGCAAGAGCAGGATTTGACCTCGATCTACTTCCAGGATATCTGTGGTATTTTCAATAACTCGCTGCAAAATTAGATCGATTTCTGAACTCCTGTCGATCGATAAAGCAACTCTGCGGAGGAGATGTTGATATTTAGCTTGTTGCTGCAACTGTTGGTTTAAACTGGCAATTTCTTGAGTTTTTTGAATGTGAGAAATCGCGCAGGCGATCGCGTCTGATACTGCTTCGACGCGCTGCCGATCGGCAGCAGACCACTCGTAAGGTTGCGACTTGACAATAATCATAATGCCATTGATCGCCCCCCCGAATCGTGCAGGCGCTGCCAAAATAGCCCGCACCTCGATCGGTGTCGCAGCGGCATTCGGCGCGTTTGCAGCCCTTTGAGCTTGAATATCGGAAATCACCACCACCTCGCCATCTGTCAGCACCTGAGCTAAGACTGGTGAAATTAAGGGCGAGTTTAAGATTGTGGTTTGGTGGAATTGCGGTGTTTGAGTGAAATCTGCTGCGGTATCGGAGGATAAAGGGCGATCGCTCCCAATGTGCCAGCAAGCATTCGGAATTGCGACTCTGTTGTCAGTTACAGCAGCAACCAAACAACAATCAGCCCCCCATGCTACGCCCAAAGTATTGGCTATTTGCAGCAGCATTTCTCGATCGGGGCTGGTCGCGACAATTTGGCAAATTTGTGGCCCTCCAAAGGCAGGATCGACCTGGTACTGCATTATTCGATCCAGAAATTTTTGGACTGATAAGGGTTCTGCGATTTGCGGTAGATGTAATGGGTAAGACTCTGACGTCGCCCGGTTGAGCGGAGCCAAATCTGGATTTCCCTGATCGTTAGTCATAGCAGACAAACCTTTATTTTAATGTGTTTGAGCCTGCGAGTCCTGCAAAGCATAGAACCTATCAAACCCCCGCTAACCCTACGGGTTAGCGGGGGTTTGTTGACAGTTATTAGTATTCAGCTTTGCTAGAGACTGGTTGGTGACACCCCTGTCCCTAACCTGTGATGTTTTCTATTTAAGTTTGTGATTTTAGCAAATTTCTTTTGTGATACCACAGTGCCGTGTTGGTGACGCCGATCGCACAAAATTCCCTCTAGAAAAATAAAAGTTTCCGCTCAATCAGATAGCTTCCGACTTGAAAATCAAAAATTGCAATTTACAACTGCTATTGAGGCACTCAGACCGCCCTAAATATAAATTTATGCGGCTGCCTGAGTTACTTATTTTCGGCTTCCTGTTGGGCTTTTTCGCTATTTTGGCGGTAAAGAGCCGTCCGGTTAGTAGCCGTTGTGTAGCGGGGATGCTGTCCAGGGACTGCTGCCATCAAATCCGAAGCTTGCTGCCACTTAGCAGCTACTACTAACCAATCCTCGCGAGATTGGGCTGTTTTGCCCTCTCTGGCTGCTTGCTCAGCCAGCCGCACAGCTTGTGCAAAAGAGTCAACATTAGAGCTAGCAGTCTCCTGAGAAATTTTATGAGCAGGTGTTACCTCGCCGGCGGGAGACGCCACTGCTTGGGTTGTGACTGAGGTGCTGTTTGCAACTTGGGAATTTAGTCCTTTGTAGATGGTGGCCACCACTGCGAGCAACACCACGCTCAGACAGACGCCACCGATGATACCACGCTGAAATTGCCGCGGTTCCTGCATAAATCGACGAGGTGCCCCCATTCTAGGTAAAGCCAGTTTCGGGCCTCTCTCTTGGCGTTCCTTTTGAGCTAGAGCGAAACGCTGCCAAAAATTGGGTTTGATCAGTTTAATTTCTTGCGACCACAGCAGTTGATTTTCCGGATCGCGACTAATTTCTTCCAGCCACAGCAATTGGTGTTCTCGAACCAGGCGGCTATTGATGTTGACTCGGCGAATATTGCGGGGCGAAATTCCCTCCAAAATTTGCCGCACCCGATCGACCAAGTGAGACTGTTCGAGCAGCTCGACTTTTGCAGCCTCGCACAGCAGTTGCAGCACCCCATCTGCAAACACAGCCCTGGTTCTGACACCTACCTGTGCGAGTTTGTCATTGAGAACTTGAATGATCGCTGCCACCGAGCCCTCGTGAGCCTGTCTGGCAATATTATCTATTTGATTCGTCATCGGAATATATTAAAGCTTAGCAAGCTGTTAATTGTTAACCTAAACTGCTATCTAAAACCCGGACAAACCCGGATATTAGTTGACACTTCATCAGGTAGCGACGGCGCAATTAACCCTCTGTGTCCAGACTCGGTTTAGCCATCCGAGCAGATTTTTCCAAATTAATAGAGGCATTGAAGTCCCTGTCAACTAAAAGTCCACAAGCAGAGCAATCGTAAATCCTTGCGCTCAACGACATCGGTTGCTTGTCACCACAGTTAGAACATAACTGAGTAGAAGCATACCAGCGATCGACTTTAACAACACAGGAACCATAACGCTCTGCTTTGTACTCAATTTGTCGTCTAAACTCGTAGAAATTAGCGTCTGCCACAGCACCCGCCAGTTTATGGTTAGCCATCATCCCAGACAGGTTTAAATCCTCAATCGCTACAACCGCGTGGTTTTTGCAAATGTAATTTGTAGCTTTATGAGTCGCATCAAGTCTGATGTTTTTCACTCGCTGATGAGTTGAAGCTAACCTTAACTTTTGTCGTCGATATCGATTACTACCCTTTTGTTTTCGCTGCAACTGACGCTGCATCCGCGCTAGTTGCTGACGTGCTTTCCCATAAGCCTGGGGATTGGCAATCACAACGCCACTAGATAGGGTAGCCAACTGCTTAATTCCCACATCCACACCCACAAAATCCCGCGACTTCGGCGTCACTTCTGGCTCTATTTCATAACTAAAGCTGATGTACCAGTTGCCAGCCTCTTGTGAAATGGTAAATGTTTTTGTGGTGACGTGGGGCAAGCCTTCAAATGTAGATACCCAGCCAATTGTGGGTAACTTCAAGCGAGGGCCGCCTACAGCTATTGGTCTGCCACTAGCATCGATGGTAAAACTATCGTGTCTGCCCTTTTTCTTGAACTTGGGATAACTTGTCCTACCAGAAAAGAAGTTCCCAAATGCCTTGCCTAGATGGTCAAAAGCATACTGAGTTACTTTTTGACAAATGCCTTGTTCTTTGATCCAGGGATAGACAGGCTTAACGTGATTGTTAAAAAACTTCTTTAAAACCAAAGCATTAGGCTTCAATCCCTGGGAGTAGAGTGCGCTCCAGATTCCTAGTCCCCAGTTAAATGTAAACCGAGCAATACCTGCGTGTTTTGCCATTAACACGGCTTGGGCATCGGTTAGTTTAAGCTTGGTTTTGAGGGAAGTCAGCACAAGTCTGTGAATAATTTAATTAGTTTTGATGTTAACACAACCGATTGCGAGCGTCACGAGAACAGAAACTAAACGAGGAAAGTCAGAAGTTGTCTACAGAATCAGCGATCGAGATTTAGCGACCGGAGCATTATACCACTATGTCCGTATATGTCCGGCTAAGTTAAGATTAAATTGCGCCTCTCGGATCTGAATTTTCACCTATACAGGCGATCGCTGACACTCCCAGGTTAAAATGGACAAGTGTAAATCTTGCATACTGCTCCGACTTCACAAACATCGCAACAGCATCTCAGAGACCAACAGGAAATAAACTATGGGCAAAGTAATTAGCGGTAAAATTTTTGTTGTAGACGACAACATCGATACAGATCAAATTATCCCTGCCGAATACCTGACCCTGGTTCCCTCAAAGCCGGACGAGTACGAGAAACTAGGCAGTTACGCGATGATTGGGTTGCCCGATCGCTATGGCAAGTTTATCGAAGCTGGTGAACAGAAAACCCAGTATTCGATTATAATCGCTGGCGAAAATTTTGGCTGCGGTTCTTCGCGAGAGCACGCTCCGATCGCTCTAGGTGCCGCTGGCGTCGCAGCTGTGGTGGCTCTGTCTTACGCTCGCATCTTCTTTCGCAATTGCTCAGCTACTGGTGAATTGTACCCGATCGAATCAGTCGATCGACTCTGTGACTTATTTGCTACGGGCCAAGAAGTGACGATCGATTTTACAGCAGGGCGAATCATCAACCACACTCTCGATCGAACTTACTCCCTCAAACCTTTAGGAGAAGTAGAGCCCGTCATTGATGCCGGAGGGTTGTTTGACTACGCGCGCCAAACGGGAATGATTGCCGCTCGGTAAAAGAGGGCAACCACAGGGGGATTGCCCCTACAGAAACCCGATGGCAACCACGGGGGGATTGCCTACAAAAACCGGGTTTCTTGATTTTGTTTGTATTGATTTCCGCCTACTTTAATTTTGAAAGTTGGTAGTGCCTAACAAGTAATGATACTTGCTAGAGTAGTGTGGTAGTTCTGGCGTTGCTGAGTGAAAGTATGGTAAAACTTCATTAAGATTGTAAGCATTGACAAGCAATAGTAGTATCATATAGTCATGAGGCAGCTCCGATTCCCATTTATGCGAATGATGGCGCTTGTTGATAGGTCTTACAATATTATGCGAAAAGCAATCCCAAACGCCTTGTGCAATGGGATAGGTCCTGTACTTGGGCCCAGGCGGGTCAATCCGCTCAAAGTAAAAAAGAAAGGGGAGGGACTCAATGCCTCCCATGTCATGTAATAGATGACTATACTTTTACAAGCTATGAATCACAGAGTTCCTAACCCTCCTAGCGCCCAATTTCAACATCTTCAAGGATACCAAGTGCGTCAGGTACTAGCACGGCTGCGGAGTAATATGCAGTAACAAGGTAGGACATAATCGCCTTTTCACTAATACCCATAAATCTAACAGATAGGCCAGGTTGATATTCGTCGGGTATTCCTGTTTGTTGTAAACCGATCACGCCCTGATCTTCTTCACCAGTACGCATCACAAGAATAGAACTGGTTTGGTTTTTGGTGATGGGTATCTTATTACAAGGAAGAAGAGGTACACCACGCCACGCAATAACTTTACTTCCATCCATGTCGAGGTTTTGTGGATAGATGCCCAAACGGTTACATTGGCGACCGAAGGCTGCAATAGTGCGAGGATGGGCTAACAAAAACTTCGACTTTCTGCGGCGAGTCAGCAATTCATCTAAGTCATCAGGAGTAGGCGCACCAGTGCGGGGGTGAAGACGCTGTTTAAGGTCAGCATTGTGCAGTAAACCAAATTCACGGTTATTGATCAACTCATATTCTTGACGTTCCCGTAATGCCTCAACAGTCAGACGCAATTGTTGTTCCGTCTGATTCATCGGTTCATTATACAAATCAGCCACGCGAGTATTGATCCTTAACACAGTTTGGGCAATACTTAACTCATATTCCCGGGGAGAAAGTTCGTAGTCAACGAAAGTCCCTGGTAATTGAGTTTCTCCAGTATGTCCTGAAGATAAAGCAATAGCCGCTTCACCCTGCTTATTCTGTGGTAATTGTGCGCGAGTTACGGCTCGATCAATATGAGACTGCAAAGCCTCCGACTGGTTTAGCACTTCCCTAAACGCTTGTTGTGGTAAGGCTAATACTGTGCATCGGGTGAGGGCCTTAACGGTAAACTTCCAACTGCTTTGAGACGCTACTAAAACCTCATCGCCAAAATGATCCCCATCGGCTAACGCGCCCAATAAAGGTTCTTCTTCATATTTGGCAATACCAAATTTATTAACTTTACCATGAGCGATCAGAAAAAGCCGATCGGCTGGCTGACCTGACTGTACGATGATGTCATCGGGTGCAAACTCCTGTTGCACAAACCGACTGGCCAAAGCCGTCAAAACTTCAACATCATCAAACCCTCGCAGCAAGGGTAATTCACAAAGTTCTTGGGGAATTACCTGGACATTCGCTCCCGTATTGGTGAAAGTAACTCGCCCATCACCTACGGTATAGGTTAACCGACGGTTTACCCGATAATTACCACCTTTGATCTGTACCCACGGCAACATCTTCAACAACCACCGCGAGGTAATTTCCTGCATTTGCGGTGCAGATTTAGTTGTTGTTGCCAAATTACGGGCTGCGGCTGTACCTAAACTCTGTTGAGGTTGTCCATTCTCAACCTCCAAACTCGAATCATTAGAATATGTCATTATCTCATCCTCTAATTACTCACAAAAATGCTGAATAATACCAATTTCATCGATTCTTACTACATTGGGTTGATCCCCCCTAACCCCCCTTAAAAAGGGGGGAATAAGAAATTTGCTCAAAGTCCCCCTTTTTAAGGGGGGAACAAGAAATTTGCTCAAAGTCCCCCTTTTTAAAGGGGGGAACAAGAAATTTGCTCAAAGTCCCCCTTTTTAAGGGGGGAACAAGAAATTTGCTCAAAGTCCCCCTTTTTAAGGGGGGAACAAGAAATTTGCTCAAAGTCCCTTTTTTTAAGGGGGGAACAAGAAATTTGCTCAAAGTCCCTTTTTTTAAGGGGGGAACAAGAAATTTGCTCAAAGTCCCTTTTTTTAAGGGGGGAACAAGAAATTTGTTCAAAGTCCCTTTTTTTAAGGGGGGAACAAGAAATTTGCTCAAAGTCCCCCTTTTTAAGGGGGATTTAGGGGGATCGTTTTTGTAGCAGTGTTTTATGAATTTGGTATCAAATAGTTGAGAGGTCAAAGTAATCAATTTTTTGTCAAAAATTACTGGATTTAACCCTAAAAATAGAGCGTAATTACCAATTGACAAAAATCAATTACCTTAACCTCTCCGAACCAATTAACGACCGACTTCTACATCTTCGAGGATGCCGAGGGCGTCAGGAACTAGGACGGCTGCGGAGTAGTAAGCTGTGACGAGATAAGACATAATTGCCTTTTCGCTGATGCCCATGAAGCGGACAGATAAGCTAGGTTGATATTCGTCAGGGATACCAGTTTGATGTAAACCGATAACGCCTTGTTTTTCAAGACCAGTGCGGAGTAAGAGGATAGAACTGGTACGAGCATTGCTGATGGGGATCTTGTTGCAGGGAAAGATTGGTACACCACGCCAAGCTGGAACGTGGTTGCCGCCCATCTCAACACTTTGTGGGTAGATGCCCATGCGGTTACACTCACGAGCGAAGGCTGCGATCGCACGGGGATGAGCCAGGAAGAACGCCGGCTCCTTCCATACCGTAGCCAGCAATTCATCCATATCATCGGGTGTAGGTGCGCCCGTGCTGCTATAGATGCGTTGTTTGAGGTCGGCGTTATGCAGCAACCCAAATTCGCGGTTGTTGATCATTTCGTGTTCTTGACGTTCCCGTAATGCCTCAACGGTCAGACGCAATTGTTGCTCGGTCTGATTCATCGGTTCATTATACAGATCCGCAACGCGAGTATTGATCCGCAAAACGGTTTGGGCGATGCTCAAATCATATTGACGGGGTGAGAGATCGTAATCAACGAAAGTACCAGGCAATTCAGTCTCGCCGCGATGACCCGCAGACACATTAATAGCAGCTTCACCTTCAGTAGTTTGTGGCTGGCTGAGGAGAGCACGGAACCGATCGACCTGACTTTGTAAAGCTTCGGACTGGTTAACGAGTTGCTCAAACGCACTTTGAGGTAATGCTAAGACGATACATCGGGTGACAGCTTTGAGGGTATACTGCCAGGTGTCTTGAGACTGTACTAAAGACTCATCACCGAAATGATCGCCATCCGCGAGTACATCTAAAACAACCTGCTCGTCATACTTGCCAAGACCAATCTTGTTAACTTTACCACGGGCGATCAATAATACTTGATCGGCTGCTTGACCTATTTCAACGATCGTGTCCCCGGCTGCAAATTCTTGCTGTACAAATTGGCTTGCTAACGCGGTTAAAACTTCCGTGTCTTCAAAACCTCTCAGCAAGGGCAATTCAGTCAATTCTTGGGGAATTACTTGGACAGTTGCGCCAGTGTTGGTAAAAGAAACTCGTCCATCACCTACGGTATAGCTTAAACGACGGTTAACGCGATAGACACCACCTTTGGTTTGTACCCAAGGTAAAAGTTTTAATAACCACCGTGAGGTGATTTCCTGCATCTGTGGTGCAGATTTGGTGGTTGTTGCCAGATTACGGGCTGCGGCTGTACTTAAACTTTGTTGAACCTGTTGATTCTCAAGATCTGAACCTGAATCACTAGAATAGGTCATAATTTAGCTCTCGACTTTCTGGTTACTAAAAAACAATGCGGTTTCACTTTACCAAATACCGATCAAGAAAAACCAAAGTGGACAAGAAAGATTATCTGGTAAAAAGGTTACGATGAGATTGTTTTTTTACAAAAATATACAATCTCAACATAATTTTGACAAACAGAGATAATTTGAATCAAATTTTATCCATTTTTGACAAAATGATTACCTTTACTTATGAATGAGCCGATTTGTAATGTTGAAGTATCAAACCCTTTATAAGTGTCGATCGCTCGCACTATTGGTGAAGCACTATCACGCAATTCAAACTCTTTGTAACGATCTACCTTTGTATGCCATTTAAGTACGCCACACATCCATTGTTCCAGTTTTTCCACATATTTCATTAGTTTTTCGCGGGTACTTTCATCCAGGTTAAAATCCTCGAAAAGGGCTGGTAATTCAGTCTTAACGATGTGTTGAAACTGTTGCGCTCTTGCTGTCATCAAATTGTTAACGATTTCGACGGCTTGCGGTATGTCAATGTTAAGGAAATTCTGCACCACCAACACACAATTATGAATTTCGCCTTCAAATTCAATTTCTTTTTGATAGGAAAAAATATCATTAGTGAAACAGGCAAAATCAGCCGCAGAATTTTCCAGCGATCGCATTGGTCGGCTATAGTAAATTTCCATTGGTATCTCGCCACCTTGGGATAGTCGAGACAAACTCATCGTTAAATCCGAACCAAAGGTTTTGCGACGCATTTCAATATAATCTATAGGATCGGGAATCCGATTTTGAGTCTGGTTAGCCAATTCCCACACCCAACTATCAGTCATATCTTGAATAGCGCGGCGAAATTCACTTCGGGCGGTAGAAGACATGGGACTAGCCGTGCGGGACCAAATATCAGCTAAACCCTTTTCTACGGGATTAGTTGGCACAGCAGGGGGTGTAGAATCGTCGAGAGGCATAAAAGCACCTAATCTGGCGTTAAACACTTTTGCACCCGCTAGATCGCGTATATTTCCGTAAATGGCGGGGAAATAATCATCAGCATAAGTTCCCCAAACCAGCCAACAAGCTGTTAAATTTAGTTCATGTTCAGAACCATTGGGATGTATCCACGCACCGCATAAAGCTACATCAGCCACATCAAATTTGTGGTCATTCCAGATAAAAGCATCAGGAATACCAGGTAAGGTCGCCAACATTCCCATCTGACGCGCCCATTCTTTAGAATGCTTCCTCGCAGCATCTAAATTAGGATTCAAAGTGGTGGAAAAGGGCATATAAAACTTAGGTAATTTCACTGGTCCCACAGCTTGGTAGGGGACGTGAGTAAAACTATTAAACCGTCCTAAACCCAAAGTAGCGTATAAAGATTCAAACCGTATCCCTGATGTACCTACACCCGTCAGTCCTAAATTTAGCGTCGAAGTGGTCGAATTATCCGCTTCCTTATTCATGTAGCGACTTGACTTCAAATGCCATTCGTGAGCGCCAGATTGCCAATCCTGAAGTCCTTTAATATATAAAAGAACATTAACACGCTCCACCGGATCGATTCCATATTCTTCAAATAGGGAAGGTAACTCAGTGACTGCCGTATGTTCAAATTGGTATAAACGGGAGCTAAGTAGATCGTTAGTGAGATTAGCCGCATCTTGGGTACTAATATTCAAAAATTTCTCAACTACAAGCACACAATTCGAGTTTTCGCCCTCATCTTCCACTTCTCTTTGATAGGAAAATAAGTCATTGCATAGATGTGCTGCATCGGCAAATGTATCTTTTAAAACCCGCATTGGTCTAGTAGCCGCAATTTTAGCCGGAACTTCGACAAAATAAGCGTGTTCTAGCAAATCGGCTGACCAAGGTGCGCCCCCAACTTTACGACGCATCTCAATGTATTCAATGGGGTTAGCAATCCGATCCTGATTAATATTAGCAAGTTCCCACATCGACTCATCTAAAAGATGTTTGGTACTCGCAAAAAAGCGTCGTCGCCATTCCACCGACTTAGTAAAAACAGTGCGGGCCCAAAGGTTTAATAAACCGCGTTCGACTGGGTTAGTGGGAACAGGCGGTGTTTCATCGGCAAAAATGGGCATAAATGCGGGTAATCTGTCAAGATAAGCCTTAGCCCCTACCATATCTTGACTGCGTTTGTAGATTTCCAAGAAATGATCGTCAAAAAAGAATACCCACACATACCAGTCTGTTATTAAGTCTAATTCTGTACCTGGTGTATCTGGATGAGTATAAGCGCAAAGTAAGGCATAATCATGGGCATCAAATTTACGTTCGTCCCAAATTGGTTCACCATTGGCTTCCTCTTTTGAACCAAGTATACCCATATCATAAGCCCATGCTTTGGAATGTACTCGCGCTGCTTCTAGGTTTGGGTTAAGTCTTGCCGGCCAAGGCATATAAAAATCTGGCAGTTTAAATGGTTGCATAATTTGTATCTATTTTCTAGCGTTGATTGACAAAAGGATTGCTTGTACCGACTAAAGAGCCGATTTTGAAGGCTGAATTTCCCAAAAATGGGGTTTTGCTGACTACTGGCTCTGCTTTCGGCAGATTAGGGACAGGAAAGTCATTATAGCGACGGGTTTTGTTCGTCCAAGCAAAATTACCCGCTATCCAAATTTCCAATCTTTTGACATACTCAAAGCATTGCTGGCGTGTATTTTGGTCTAGGTTTAGTTGTTCAAAAAGAGTTGGTAATTCAGCAACAATGTGTTCAAACTCATGGAGCCTAGCAGTCAAAAGATTATTAACAATATTGACAGATTCCTGTAAAGGACAGTCAAGAAATCGCTTGAAAACTAATACACTATTGTGAATACCACCTTCAAACTCCATTTCTTTGCGATAGGAAACAATATCGTTAGATAAACCGATCCAATCAATTGTGATGTTGTTTAATGATTGTATCTGTCGATTAGAGTGAATTTCCGGCGTAATTATTTCGCTCAGTCCGTATTGAGCCAGGGCGATCGTAATATCTCCCGCAGCCGTCCGGCGACGCATCTCAACGTAGTCAACTGGTTCAGGCACTCGATCTTGGACAACATTGCTAATTTCCCACCATTCTGCCTCAATATAACTTTGCATATAATTGGCGAATTTTTGTCGCCATGCTAAAGGTAGATGGGAGGCTGTGCGCGGCCATAAATCAATCAAAGCCCTTTCTAAGGGGTTAGTTGGCACAGGAGGAGGCGTTAAGTCCACTGGCATGAAAGCTGGTATTCTTTTGATAAACTCTTTCGCACCAACTAAATCACGAGTTCGTTTATATCTTTCGTGAAAATAATCATCTTCAAAAAACATCCAAACACACCAATCAGCGACTATTTCTAGTTGTATAATTGTCAAATCTGGGTTAGTAACTGAGGCAAAAAAAGCGAGATTCATTAAATCAAACTTGCGTTCATCCCAAATACCAAGATTTAGACTATCCTCCCCAGGGCTTAACATACCCATGGCGATCGCCCAAGCTTTAATATGTAATCTAACTGCTTCCAAATGGGGGTTAACTTGGGCAGAAAAAGGCATATAGAAGTTAGGAAATTCAAATTCGTAGTTGAAATCGTCTTTAACTTGTTTTTCTGTCTTTAATCCTCCTGGACGCTTGGTATCTCTTGGTAAATCGAAAATTCTCGCCAAAGAAGTGCCTAAACCCGTGGGGCCAATAACCAATCTTCCTGTTATTGGGGAAGTTTCGGCTTCTTCGTTCATATAGCGACTTGATCTCAAATGCCACTCGTGGCCGCCAGATTGCCAATCTTGCAGTCCTTTGATATATAAAAGCACATTTGCTTGTTCTACGGGGTCTATGCCATACTCAGCAAAAAGTAAGGGTAGTTCGGTGATAGCTGTATTCTCAAACTGGTGTAAACGGGAGGTAAGCAAATCATTAGTAAGATTAGCAGCCTCTTGGGGGTTAACATTCAGAAATTTCTCAAATACCAGCACACAATTGGAATTTTCACCCTCGTCTTCTACTTCTCTTTGATAGGAAAATAGATCGTTGCGTAGATGTACTCCATCAGAAAATGTGTCTTTCAAAACTCGCATGGGTCGAGTAGCCGCAATTTTAGCCGGAACTTCGATAAATACGGCGTGTTCTACCAAGTCGGCTGACCAAGGTGCGCCACCAACTTTACGACGCATTTCAATATATTCAATCGGGTTAGCAATCCGATTTTGGTTAATATTAGCCAATTCCCACATAGATTCTTCTAAGAGATATTTGGTACTCTCAAAAAATCTTTGTCGCCATTCTACAGATTTAGTAAAAGCGGTACGAAACCAAAGGTTTGACAAACCGCGCTCGACTGGGTTAGTAGGAACAGGAGGGGCTTCCGTAGGATATACTGGCATAAATGCGGGTAATCGGTCAAGATACGCCTTCGCACCAATCATATCTTGACTACGCTTATAGATTTCCAGAAAGTGATCGTCGAAAAAGAATACCCACACATACCAATCGGTTACTAGGTCAAGCTCCGTTGCTGGCGCGTCTGGATGGGTATAGGAGCAAAGCAAAGCGTAGTCGTGAGCATCGAATTTACGTTCGTCCCAAATAGGCTCTCCTTGCACTTCCTCTTTTGAACCAAGTATCCCCATCTCGTAAGCCCATGCTTTGGAATGAACTCGCGCTGCTTCCAGGTTGGGGTTAAGTCTTGCCGGCCAAGGCATATAAAAATCTGGCAGTTTAAAGGGTTGCATGATCTGCGCGTAACCTTCTGTTGAGTCTTCTTGCTATTTTTTGCCGACCAACGGCTGAGCTGTGGCGGTTGGCGAGCATTCTCGTCGCCCTAGCCACGTCCCATCTGTGGTTTCTTTGTGATTGTACTGTAGGCTATTTCAGATCCACGGTAGCGATCGACTCAATAAAATTTAACAAAATACGTTGGTGAAGCTGACCGAGCGATCGCACATCTCCTGACTGCTCAGAAAAGCATTTTCCAGCCCGAATCTGCTCCGGTGTCAACAACTTCATATCCCAACCCTCAAGCAAAACTAAATCCTTGACATCCACACTAAGTTGTGCATGAAAAACGTGGCGAACAACATCTCCTTCTGTAGCGCAACAAAAAAGAGAAACACTTGCAGGAATATAACTAATTTCTTCTTTCAATTCCCGCAGTACAGCAACTTCCGGCGTTTCCCCCGGTTCCATGTGTCCGCCAAACAAAGCCCAATTTCCCGGATACCTAATATTAGGAACATCATCCCGCAACTGGCAGAGAAACTTGCCGTCTTGGTACAAAATCGCGATCGCAACGTGAATTTCAGTCATTTGTTATTTGTGATTGGTTATTTGTTATTTGTTATTTGTTATTTGTTAGATCAATTCCGGTTGCACCGTCAGGTGATTGTTGACGGTTGACGGTTGACAGTTGACGGTTGACAGTTAACAGTTAACAGTTAACTGTTAACTCGAATTTACTATTCCGATGAAGAGAGGATTTGATATTACATCCTTGTTTCCAGGCTCAGCCTCCAATTCCAATTACCAATTACTAATTACCAATGCCCGATGCCCGATGCCCAATTCCCAAATGCCTATTTCCCCTTGTCTGCGGCGGGTGTACGCTTGAGCTGTTCAATTTCCTCAACATAAACCTCACCTAAATCTTTACCCGCCAAATCCTTCAGCTTAATAGTTTTATACCGGACTGCGCCCTTAAGCAACACTTCATCGCCTAGTTGTGGCAAAACTTGCTTGGTTAAAATCCAAATACTGCCGGTATCATCCTGAAGTTGATAAGCCGCATTCCCCACAAACGGAGCGCGATTTTCCACCTTTCCCCGGAGATAAACTTCCGCATCCACTTGCCGCTTTTGTTGAACTTCGCCAATACTAGCCACATTCAAGCCAAGATTAAGTTGAGACATAGGTGAATTGCCACAACTGAACAAAGCGCTGGCGAATATTAGCGATAATGTGCCGATGCAGCCCTCTTTGATAAAAAACTTAACCCAAACTTGCTTAATTGCAGTAGTCATTAGTCAAATGATTTGAGATTGGAGATACGACTTACTCTAACAGAATCACCAGAATCGATCGCAACTCAGAAGAGACTGCTGTACAGTCCTTGACGGGGATTAAGCTAAAATCTAAAATCGTCAGCCCCTAACCCAGAGTCTACAATGGAAGCCAAAACTGCTCGCATATTAGATGGTAAAGCTTTAGCCCAAAAGATTCAAAGCGAGCTGAGCGATCGAGTTCGTTCCCTACAAACCCAGATTGGGCGTCCTCCGGGCCTTGCGGTGCTCATGGTTGGGGACAACCCAGCCAGCGCAGCTTACGTGCGAAATAAAGAGCGAGCCTGCGCTAAAGTTGGCATAGCCTCCTTTGGTCAGCATTACCCAGCAAACGCCACTCAAGCCGAACTAGAACTTGCAATTCATGCACTCAACGAGGACGATCGAGTAGACGGCATTTTAGTACAACTGCCGCTACCAGAACACTTAGACGCAATTTCCCTACTGTATCAAATTGCTCCCGACAAAGATGCAGACGGACTCCACCCTATAAATTTAGGCCGCCTAGTGCGGGGCGATCGAGGTTTGCGAAGTTGTACCCCAGCCGGAGTGATGCGACTGCTGCAAGAATACCAGATTGATTTGAAAGGAAAAAACGCTGTAGTTTTGGGCCGCAGTATTTTGGTGGGTAAACCGATGGCGCTGATGCTGTTAGAAGCCGATTGTACGGTGACAGTAGCTCATTCGCGATCGCAAAACCTAGAATCAATCACCAGCCAAGCCGATATCTTAATCGCCGCCGTCGGCCGCACAGAAATGATTACAGCTAATATGGTCAAACCGGGAGCAGTAGTAATCGATGTCGGTATCAACCGCGTTGTCAAGCCAGACGGTACTAGCCGTTTGGCCGGAGATGTGGACTTTGATGCTGTTAAAACAGTAGCCGAATTTATCACCCCGGTGCCGGGAGGAATCGGCCCGATGACTGTCGCTATGCTGTTAGAAAATACCGTTTCTAGTTACAGCATTAAGAAGTAGGGTGCGTCGCTGTGAGATTTTATGTCGTAGTTGAATATTGAAGGGTGGTGACGCACCTGACTCCACGGTCGGGTGCGTCGCTGTGAGATTTTAGGTCGTAGTTGAATAGTGAAGGGTGGTGACGCACCTGACTCCACTGTAGGGTGCGTCGCTGTGAGATTTTATGTCGTAGTTGAATATTATCGATGGCGACGCACCTTACTCCACTGTAGTGGTGACGCACCTGACTCCACTGTTGTCAATGATAAAATGACACTATGGCAATGCACCCTACTAACGATTATGTCAAATTATCGTAGAGCATTTGTACCGGGAGGTACTTACTTTTTCGTTTTAAATACATACAAAAGGATTCCTTGGCTTTCAAGCGATATCGGTCGCGCAGGGCTGCGAAAATCTATAATGAGAGTCCAAAAACTCTATCCTTTTAAAATTGATGCGATCGTGCTTTTGCCGGATCACCTTCACATGATGCTGACTTTGCCGGATGGCGACAGCAAGTACCCCACTCGTTTGAGGTTAATTAAAGATTTTGTAACCCGATATTACGGGCATAAATTGGGAATAGAAGCAGAAATTAGTCAGTCTCGTAAAAAACGTAAGGAAAGTAACCTTTGGCAGCGTAGATATTGGGAACACGTTATTCGCGATGAAAATGATTACGCTCACCATTGCGATTACATTCATTATAATCCAGTTAAACATAATTTGTGTCGGTCTCCGAAGGATTGGGAATTTTCTAGTTTTCATCGATTTGTTGCTCAGGGGATTTATCCTGAAGATTGGGGCGCGAATGAAGTACCGTTAATTCCTGAAGATATTGGCGGAGAATTATATTTGTAGGCTGGCGCCAAGTAGGGTGCGTCGCTGTGAGATTTTATGTCGTAGTTGAATATTGAAGGGTGGCGACGCACCTTACTCCACTGTAGGGTGCGTCGCTGTGAGATTTTATGTCGTAGTTGAATATTGAAGGGTGGCGACGCACCTTACTCCACTGTAGGGTGCGTCGCTGTGAGATTTTATGTCGTAGTTGAATATTTAAGGGTGGCGACGCACCTTACTCCACTGTAGGGTGCGTCGCTGTGAGATTTTATATTGGATTTGCAGATTTAAGGGTGGCGACGCACCTTACTCCACTGTAGGGTGCGTCGCTGTGAGATTTTATATTGGATTTGCAGATTTAAGGGTGGCGACGCACCCTACTCCACGGTAGGGTGCATCGCTGTGAGATTTGATGTCGAATCTGATTTGCATTTAGAAGGGAAACCCTGGAGAACATAACCGCAAATAAATATCCCGTTGAGTATCAGAAAAAGCTCTTCTGCCATGCATGATTCTAGTATTGTCAACCATTAGGATATCCCCTGTTTGCCAGGATATCTCTGTAGTTATTCTGTCAGCCACTTCATTAAGCTCAGAAACAATATCCTCAGTAATTTCTGCATCATCATCAAAGCGAAGTGCGTTTGGAGCTGCCTGTTTTACTGGCAATAAACTGTTGATAAACGTCGGATATTTTCCACATCTACTTGGATGTATTGCTGGACAAATATATTGAAGATCGATTGATTCATCGGCGTTTATTTGCCATATTAAATTATTGCTTCTACAGGTCTGTTCTAGGACTCTTAAATCATCAGTTTTGTAGCGTTTCTGCCAAGCCTCCTTATCCAAATGACCCAAATTATACTTTAATTTTTTATTAGTAAATAACTCTTTGAGTGGACTACTGAGTTCATTAAACAATTGCCTGCCATCACATATTATTGTTTCACCGTCTTGTGATGCTGGATGAGCACAGAAGAACCAAACCATCAACGGAATATTTTGCTGATAGTACATTTCTCCATGCAATTTAATCTCATCCTGAAAATCATTGACGCTTAAAATAGTTGCATTCCCATTAATTACTCGGCGATTAAATAGGCCTCCGGTGTAATCCAGAAAATCTTTACTAAGGGAGTTAGTGAATTGGGTAAAAGTGTCAACACTATTTTCAAACCCTCTAAAAAGCAAGACACCATAAGATTGAAACAGGTTAATAATTTCTTCCCTGTCCAGGTCGAAAATATTGATATTATCCCTGTTGATGATTTGTTGACCAACATTTTCTGATAAAAGCTGTGTATTTACCTTCATATCTATCTCCTAGCTATTTTCTATTTTGTACAGAGCGTGGTTGACAATATCAGTGCCCATGCCTTGATATTTCTAAATATTCCTCAATTCAAAATTCATCAAACCTACCTTACTCTAGCAGTTCAGGTTGTTGATGTACCATTAATTCGTAAAGCGGTTGAAAGCTAAACCAGCCTAGCTGATGTGAGCCTACCAGGCGCTGCGTCAGACGAGCATTGTCGGAGTCGATGAGGATGGGGGTGCCCGCCACCTCTGCCATCAACTGCGCCTGACAAGAACGTTCCATTGCGACAAACCACCAAGCCGCTTCATCAACTGAATGACCCACCGTGAGTAGACCGTGGTTGCGGAGGATAATGGCTTTCTTCTCCCCTAGTGCTTGGGCTATGCGCTTACCTTCCTCAAGTTCAAGAACTACTCCCGTGTAGTCATCAAACAGGCTGTGGTCTTCGTAGAAGGAACAGGCATCTTGGGTGAGGGGGTCGAGGAGACGACCTAGGCTAGACCAGCTTTTGCCGTAAATTGAATGAGCGTGTGCTGCTGCTACGACATCAGGACGGGCTGCATGAATTTGAGAATGGATTGCATAAGCCGCCGTGTTAATAGGCTTGTTCCCCTCTATAACTTCACCCTGATGGTTCACCAGGAGCAGGTCGCTGACCCGGATGAGACTGAAGTGTCTACCCAAGGGATTGACCCAGAAGCAATCCAGGTGTTCAGGGTCACGGACGGTAATGTGCCCTGCGATGCCCTCACTAAACCCAAACTGTCCAAACAAACGTAATGCTGCTGCAAGGCGCTGCTTGCGATGACGGCGTTCTTCCTCGACCTTAGCAAAAGTCGGAGGCTCAAAAGATGACTTGGAGTTCTTTTAATGTAACCATAGATTTGGTTTCTCTGTCTGCTTAATTGTCCGGTGAGTTTGTTAGCAGGGCTATGCCCAGGACTAGCAATGGTAATTGTCCTGCTACATAAGATTGACATAAAGTTGACAAGAATAACATCTCGGACACTTAAAACTTACCTCCTGTGTCTGCCTAGGGAATCGGCTCCTTCTACTCAACAGGCGTTATGTCGGGAAACGTCGATGAAACTGCCGTTTAGTATCATCTCCTATAGGTATTACCGCTCCCTCCGAACCTCTGCAAACCTACTTACCAAGACAATGGGTCTAAAGCCCCGTCCTTCTAGGACGGCTTTAATTTCTAGAAAGTGTAAATAATTCTTAAACCTACGCACTTTTTAAACACAGTGATTTGTAAAAATGAGAGAATAATGGCATGATTGTACTAGAGTTTAAGTTAAAGGGCAAAGCGCAGCAATACCGGATTATCGACGAAATGATCCGCACAGCTCAATTTGTCCGAAACAAAACTCTTAGACACTGGATCGACAATCAAGGAGTTAAGCTAGTCGATCTATACAAACAATGCGCCATCATGGCCTCAGAGTTTGAATGGGCAGGAAAACTTAACTCGATGGCACGTCAAGCTTCTGCTGAACGCGCCATTTTTGCTATCCAACGTTTTTTTTCAAATTGTAAAACTAAGAAGCCAGGAAAAAAGGGCTACCCGCAGTTTAAGAAACACACCCGTTCTGTAGAATATAAGACTTCAGGATGGTCGCTTTCTACAGACAAAAGATGTCTAACTTTCACGGATGATTTTGCCGCTGGAACATTTAGGCTACTTGGTAGTCGAGATTTGCACTTCTATGCACCTGGTGAAATCAAACGAATCAGAGTAATCCGTCGTGCCGATGGCTACTACGCTCAGTTTTGTATCAACGTGGAACGGACAGAGGAAACAATTCCTACTGGCAAAGCCGTAGGGTTGGATGTAGGTTTAAACCATTTCTACACCGACAGTGCCGGGGCAACGGTTCCAAATCCTCGACATCTCCGTAAAACTGAAAAAGCTTTAAAGCGATTACAGAAACGAGTTTCTCGGAAAAAGAAAGGTTCGGGCAATCGTAAGAAAGCTATCAATAAGTTAGGTAGAAAACATTTGAAAGTCAGTAGACAGCGCAAAGACTTCGCCATTAAGACGGCGTTGTGCGTAGTGAAATCTAGCGATTTCGTAGCCTACGAAAATCTTCAAGTGAGAAATATGGTGAAGAACCATAAACTTGCTAAATCAATTAGCGATGCAGCATGGTCACAGACTCGATCGTTATTTGCAATACTTTGGAAAAGTGTACGGTAAAACAGTAGTTGCTATTGCTCCTCAGTATACTTCCCAAGATTGTTCAAGTTGTGGGAATCTAGTTCAGAAATCGCTGTCAGTCAGGACTCATGTTTGTAATTGTGGTACTGTGTTAGACCGCGACCATAATGCAGCTTTGAATATTTTGGCGAAAGGATTGAGGCAAGTAGGAATCAATTTAAATACGGTGGGGCACACCGAAATTAACGCTTGGGGACAGACCGACCTCTACTCGTTGGTGGTAGCATCAACGAGCAAGCCGACTGACTGAACCAAGAATCAAGAGTGCCTTCAGGCCGAGGAGTGTCAAGAAGTAAATCCTGACTCTTCAATCTCAAATCTCAATTCTCAAATCGATTGACAGCGTAGACCAAATTTGAGAAAGTTCTCAAAACTCAAAACTTCAACTAGCACCGCAGGAGTCCCGCGCTCTACCTGAAAGGTGTCGGGAGGAATGGGCGGCGATTGAGGGGTTCGATGCCCCGAAAATCGCCAAATGCGGTATCTACACACATATAGCTGAAGGCAGAAGGTAAAAGGTAAAAGGCAAAAGGCAGAAGGCGGAAGGAAAATGCAATACTAGCAATAGTTTCAGCGATTAAGGATATCCTAACCGCCACTCAGGTTCCTATAACTAGATATTTATGATGTTTTTCAATAAACTTGTTCAACTTCTGCAACGACGAACTCGGGCTAAAAAATTAGGACTCAAGTTTAATCGAGTTGCTAACTTTAATTTGCCCGACAATCTCATGGTACTGGGAAAGCGCCAAAATGTAAACTTGCCTTCAGAAAAAGGCATGGACGGAGAATTTATCGAAGTGCTTTTAGATGACTGCTACGGAGTAGAGCAATTACCTCCGTCCCTGCTAAAAATTATAGATATTGGTGCAAATGTCGGATTGTTTCCCGTCGCAGCCAGAAATAGATTTCCCCAAGCCGTCATTCACGCCTATGAACCCAATCCTAACCTGGAAAGCTACCTCAAACATCAATCTGAAATAGCCAAATTTGAATATTTCATGGAAGCGGTAGGAGTCCAAGATGGGAAAGTAACGCTTGACATCCGGGAAGTATCTGGCAAAACGCGATCGACTGTCAGCGAAAGCGGCGACATTCCGATGGTATCGTTGAAAAGGGCGATCGAGCGAATTGGCGGCCGCGTCGATTTAGCTAAAGTAGACTGCGAAGGTGCAGAATGGCTGCTATTTGAAGATACAGATACTTGGCAACTCGTGCAAAACCTGGCTTTAGAATATCACTTATGGTCTGGACACAGCCACGCCGAAACTCGACAAGTTATTGAAAACTTAGGATTTCAGATCAAAAAGCAAATACCAATAGATAAATGGTACGGCTTGATCTTAGCATCCCGAACTCAGCTAACCAGCATTTAAATTGCACCCATAGGTTCAAACATAGGTTGAAATTTCATCGATCAGCGCTATCATGCGTGGGAACCCAAAAACTTTGCTGCCCCTGAATTGAAAGCTGAATTACTTGATTTTTAGCGACGCTAATCATGGCATATTCTGCTAGATAAGCGCGAATTTCGGAGGGTTCACAAACCACTCCTCCATCGAAAGGCAATAGGGCTGTTGTGACTGCGAGTGCTAAATCTTTAAACATTTTTGCTGTAGTATAGGGAATTTTAACTTTCAGAAACATGAGGACAAAAAAGAAATTACCAGATGGTAAAAATCCCCCAAATCCCAAGACAGACTTGACTTCGTAGGGGATAATTAAAAATTTTTTTTCGAGAATAAACGGGCTGTATTCTGCCTCGGATATGTAAAAAACATCAAATATTTTTATATCTAATTTCCGCAAGATTTCTCGATCGATTCCAAGGAATGTAGGGATGTCTAAACCCAACGGCCTGAGCCGTTCTGAAATCATTGGCATTTGAGCAACTAAGTCTTCGCTAATTAAGGAAATAGCTGTATTTTCTGCTGTGTTCCAAGAATTCCATTCGGGTTTTGTTCCTGCTGCTGCTAGCAGCCTCCAGCATTTCATTTGCTCTTGAGGGGAAGTGCCCTCGATCAAGCGGAGGAAAGATTCTGGTAATGACTCTTTTAATTCCCCGTAGGGATGAGTTGTGAACACACGCACCAAGGCACAGGATTTTGCTCCCGTTTGCGCATCGCAAAAATGTTCGTAAATATACTTAGCAATCTTTTCGCTGGCTTCAGTCATACTAGCAGCATCTCTACCGAACTGGCGGAGCACTAAGCTGCATTTCGCCAGATCTTTCGAGGTAAATTGGTTCAGATCGTACATCAAAAAACGCTCTCCCAGAACTCAAACACTCTTTTCTATTTATCATTACGGCTGTTGTCGCATCCGGAATCGTACTGAGAGTTCCCGAAAGTATTAGTTAATATACGCACGCATCTTGGGCCGCCACATCCCACGGCTGGGTTGAACAATACAGCGGAAACCGCTGTTATGAGGTACGCCCACTTATCGTTCAATCCTCGTAGGGACACGGCTCTTGGAGTGTCCCTACCGTGTTTCATAACAGCGGGAACTGCTGTATATTCATAGGAATTACGCACAGACTCTACTTGTAGGGTGTACCCATAAGCGCCTTACTACTGATGCTTCACCCCTAAATCTCGCTCAAACGGCTTGAGATTATTTGTTGGAGATGTCTAATTGTCTACTGAGTAGGTTGAGACTTCGCTTGCAGTGCATCCTTAGCCGACAATCCCTCACCTGGAACACCAAAATACCACAAACTAGCAGCAGCTTCGGCGCGACCAACAGATTTCTTTGGTTGAAACAAAGTTGTAAAACCAAAAACCCGGCGAATATTTGCCAAATCTCCATTGTTAAAATCAGCTAAAATTGCCCGCGATGCTTGGGAGTCAATCTTAGACGCATCTTGAAAACCCCACTTTTCTTTCACCCCGTCAATGTTAGCTGTCGGCAAAACTTGACGAGTATCTAAAGGTACTTTCCAGAGAATCATTGTTTCGCGAGTTAAAGGTGCATCCGGGCGAAATTTAACATCTTTACTTTCTCCTGAAAGCGAACTCGCAATTAAACCTGCTTCTGCTAAACCTTGAATTGCTGGAAAATCTGGGTCTGTTTTTGGCACATCAGAAAATGCCGGTTCACTAGACTCTACTGCTAATCTAATTTGTTTCGCTTGACGGCTAGCATAAATCTGATTGTTCGCAGCTATCAACCAGCGAGCATATTCGCGACGAGTGACAATTTTGTTGGGTTCGGGTAAAGTGTTGCCAGTTTCTAAATTTGCACCGGATTTCGATCGCACTTTCAGCACTTCCAACTCAGCCAAATCTGCCACATACTGCCGCAACTGTTGAGGAATTTGGCCCTCTTGTTCGCTGACTTTTTGAGATTTTGGCGCAGGCGATGGCGTTGAATTAGTTTCACCTGCATTAGGTGCATTCGGTAGCGGTGAAGGAGATGTGCTAGACTTAGAATTACTAGGTTGAGGGGTAGCAGCAATTTCTCCGCTTCCCTTGCCGTACTCAATCCCAAATTCTGTAACACCTCCTACTTTCTGAGTAGGAGAAAGCGACACTGTTACCCGTAAATTATCTCGCCTTGCTACTAAAGAACCTTGTCCGTCGGTGGTTGGGCGGCTGATTATTTCCCAGTTGCGACGCTGAAACTCATTCTGATAAAAGTTCTGAACGGAATTAACCGGATCGGTGCTCTCGTAGCGCAGCTGCACATTTTTTGGCGACGGGGCGGTTGGCTCTGTAACTTCGAGCAACTGAGCATTAGGATAGAGAGGAATCTCTGTTGGGAAGTCCCCTGGTAGCTTGGCGGTTGTGCTGGTGTCAACTGCTTTCGCTGGTGGCGGATTCGTGAAAGCCACGGGATTTTCTTTTAATTTGGGATCGGCGGCTAAAGATTCTTCGAGGGCCTTGCTGTTGGGGCTGTTTGCACAAGCTGTCACAGAAACCAGCAGACAGATAGCCAGCCAAGTATTTACAGTAGCGAGTATATTGGTTTTACTGGTTTTAGCTGGCGATCGCCCCTCTGAGGAGTCTCGCCCTTGAGTAAATATAATATTCAGCATAAATCCCTCGTTTGCGGATATATTTCTAGGCTAGCGCAGATCGATCGGGCAAATATAATTTTTCCAAAAATGAACCTCCTGCATTTACTCCTAGTTACTGCAACATTACTGGTATCGCCTGTCAAGTTTGCCAGTCCCCTAAGAGCTCAACCAGCCCCCCTACCTGTCGCACTTCCTCAACCAGATTGGCAGCCATTCTGCTCGGCTGAGGGTTTTTTTGCGATCGGTATGCCAGGAAATATTAAAATTAATTCCGAAACTTTTTCAACTCAAATTACCGCTTATACATACAGATCGAGCTTAACAAAACAAGAAACTTATTTACTTCAATACTTCGACCTAGATTTTCCCCTCAGCAATACTAATATCAAAATCACTTTAAATAATGCCGTAGATTTTTTTGTCGTGGGTGCCAATGCTAGATTGCTGCAAGTGCGCGATATTTCCCTGGGTAGCTATCCGGGAAAAGAGTTTGAGTTTCAGTCGCTTTCCCCCAACGCACCTGTAGGTATCGGTCAGGTATTTTTAGTCGATCGGCGAATTTACGGGCTAGTCGCCATTACCCCAAAACCAGAAAATGCTCAAAGATTTCTAGAATCTTTTCGTCTTTATTAAGGAAGGAATTAGTCATTAGTCATTAGTCATTAGTCATTAGTCATTAGTCATTAGTCATTAGTCATTAGTCATTAGTCATTAGTCATTAGTTATTAGTTATTGGTGATTAGTCATTAGTCATTAGTCATTGGTCATTAGTCATTGGTCATTAGTCATTAGTCATTAGTTATTGGTCATTAGTCATTAGTCATTAGTCATTAGTTATTGGTTATTCGTTATTCGTTATTGGTGATTCGTTATTCGTTATTAGGAAAAGGAAAGGATTAGTAATTCCCCATTCCCCATTCCCGATTCCCCATTCCCGATTCCCCATTCCCGATTCCCCATTCCCGATTCCCGATTCCCGATTCCCGATTCCCCATTCCCGATTCCCAATTCCCAATTCCCCATTCCCGATTCCCCATTCCCCATTCCCCATTCCCAATTTGGGATTTTTGTACTCTATCTAACGACATAGATCCCAGTTACACCTGTGGAGCGATGTAGCTATTTACCCAATTATTTATATTGAATATCAGGTTTTTTAAATCCCACCAAGCACAAACGAAGAATCAGTCCTATCACCTAAAACTTACCTGTAGGGTATTCAAATATTATGAACCAACTAACACCAATTTTTCTCGGAGGTATTTTATTATTTGGAGCCGCTGCTTGCAGCGACGGTGCGAAAACCAGCGCTGATGCTCCTAATTCTGCCACACAAACTACCGCTAGTCCTCCCTCAGCCAAGACAGTTAACAAAACTCAGGGCGATGCAACTAGCGATGTTCGCAGATCACAAGCAAATGCTGATATCAGGGCGCGAGAACAGCGGAACAATTTGACTGGTGGTGATGCCATCAGAGCTGATGGCGACCTCAAAAGTGAAGTCCGCTCTAAGTTGGAAGTAAATATTACCAAAGGTCAGCTAACAATTGAAGCAAAAGACGGGCTTGTCACCGTAGGAGGCACTGTTCCTTCTCAACAAGACCTAGCTAAAATTGAGCCCCTAGCTAAAGAGATTAAAGGTGTCAAAAAGGTGAATGTTACGGCTGTTGTAGCCCCATCTACACCGAAATGAGCTTGAATTGGGAATGGGGAATGGGGAATGGGGAATTGGGAATGGGGAATTGGGAATTGGGAATGGGGAATGGGGAATGGGGAATTGGGAATTGGGAATGGGGAATGGGGAATTGGGAATGGGGAATTCGTAATTGGTAGTAACTCACCATAACCAAGAACAATTAACCAAGAACAATTAACCAAGAACAATTAACAATTAACCAATTCATGAAAAGTAGTTGAAGTTCAGCCGGAAGATAGAGACAGCAGTTACCCCCAGCGACTGATGAAAATTCCTTGCAAAAATGACTAACTGTAGCAAGGTCAGTAAGCAGAAAAAAAGTTCTGTAGTTGTGTAAAAAAACTTGATTAAGGAGAAAACAAATGGCTTTAGGTAGACACAAGCGGGCTGTAGGATCATTTTCTAATTATCGAGATACTGAACTCGCTCTCAGGGAACTGCAAAGTGCAGGGTTTCCGATGAATAAAGTTTCGGTAGTCGGGGAAAATCTCGATCGAGGCAAAATTGCTGGTGCTAACGTCAGCAAGAGTAGCGAGGAACAAGTTGGCGGTGGCGCCTCATCAGGGGCGACAGCGGGAGTTGTGACTGGGGGTTTGATTGGGTTGCTCGGAGGTATTGGTGCGGTGGCGATTCCGGGAGTGGGCCCGGTGATGGCGGCGGGCGCTCTTGCAACTCTGCTGGCCGACACTGCTTTAGGAGGCGCGATTGGGGCGGCGGCGGGAGGTTTAGTTGGCGGTTTGGTCGCTTTGGGAGTTCCTGAAGACAAAGCTAAAATTTACAGCGATCGCATCTCGCGCGGAGAATATTTGGTATTCGTAGAAGGAACAGATGCCGAAATCGCCACAGCCGAAGCAATTTTCAGGGTGCGGGGGATTCAAGATTGGGGTATTTACGACGTACCGGCACACACCCATCGCAGAGCTTCGGGCCGCCACAAACGCGCTGTGGGCGTATTTTCCACCCGCCGCGAGACGGAACAAGCGCTCACAGAGCTTAGAACTGCTGGTTTCGACATGGATCGGGTTTCTGTCATCGCCAAGGATGCTGACTCCCAAGGCGAAATCGCAGGGATTGATGTGGAAGACAGCGCGGATCGCAAGGTTGATGAAGGTGCCACCAAGGGCGCCCTCACAGGCGGCGCTTTGGGCGGTTTGACTGGTTTGTTGGTGGGTCTAGGTTTGCTGGCAATTCCGGGAATCGGGCCGATTATGCTGGCTGGAGCTGAAGCTACGGCGATCGCCACTACACTTGCTGGTACAGCTTTGGGAGCGACTGCGGGTGGCTTGATCGGAGCTCTAGTCGGTTTGGGAATTCCCGAGGCAGAAGCTAAAGCATACAGCGATCGGGTAGCTCGCGGAGATTACCTGGTACTGCTCAACGGAACTGAGGCAGAGGTCGCCACAGCCGAAAGAATTTTCGGCCGCTCCGGCATTCAGAATTGGAGTATCTACGACTATCCCAGTGTGGATACCGCTCGCAGCGATTACGGTGTTCCGGGCGCTCCTGGTGTTGATACCACGGCTGACCAAAAAACTGGGATACAAGCCCCGTCCTTCTAGGACGGCTTTTTGCTAGAATACAGATAGTCGCCGAGCGGGCATTGGGAGACTCTAAACGGACGTGGAGCGACGGTAAGACTACCGCTTGCGGAGCGCGTTGCTATGAAGCGTCAAGGAATCCCCGCACCTTTAGGTCGGGGAGTATGTCAAATTTACGACCCAAATCAGGGCGTTAGCAGCAGCCGTCGGCGGTAAGTGACCTCAGCGTTTGCGAATCGAGATTGAAGCGCCAAATAATCTCAAAAGTCGGCAATTTCCGAGAAATTGCCGACTTTTGATTGGTTATGGAAACTAAAAAAACTGCACGTTCAAAAGTTTTATTTTGATTGGCGTTCTGGGCCCGGCAAACCCTGTTCCGTGCAAGCGGCTCGACAGTAAAATTAATTCGTCAAATTAATTTTTACACCCCAAATCCGCAGTGGCTTTTGTATCTGTATCACTCACTACTGCTCGATTCCCAACTACCCAGTACGATCAAATTTTATGAATTACTTTACAGCAGATCTTGCTCGGTTAGTCCGCCAGCGACTATCTTTAAGTTATGGGGCAGCTAATTTCAACAACTTATTCTTGCACCTCTGTCAGGAACAGGCAAGATGCCTGTTCCACAAAAAGTGAATTTTCTTGTGGGGCGGGCATCCTGCCCGCCCGTGAAAGCCTTATTGACAATGGTGCAAGATCTCAGTTGGATTGGGCTGCCGAATTGCCGTTGGCAAGACTTGCTACAGGAATACAGTTTTCTTGGGAATGCCTTAGCGAATCATTTGAGAAGCCCAGGAACAGCTTTTATGTCCGGGAGTGCGTCTGGTGTCAGGTGTTCTGTTAATTAGAACCGCAAGCGCTCATGGATCGACGAGACATTAACAGCAAGCACAGAAGCGCGGGAGCAGGGGAACGGCTCGCGGCGCATTTTTTCGCGAAATCGCAGCCCAGAGGTAGTGTCTTGCTTGCTTCGCCTGGGAGTCGCTCAGCACTCAGAGGAAAACAACCTTCCTGTTGGCTTTCACTGGAACACTACACAGTGGGGGGAGGTGACACTAGCTGAGCTGGCCGGGCGCTGCTGGGTCAGGTCACTCGAAGCTAGAAGGCAGAAGGTAGAAGGCAGAATGGTTTAAGTTCCGATACCTTGTTTCTTTCTGGTACTAATAAATTCGATCGCCTGTATCGGCTTTTCGGGTCAGAATGCGGCACTGATGTCGTCAGCGATACTACCAATACTCGATCGCTCTTGTCTACGAGCGATCGACAAATTCTCAGTATTTTGGTAAATGGTTAGTAGTTAATAGTTCGCCGTTAGCAGTTAGTAAAAAATACAGCTAACAGCTAAAAAATAACATCAACCGACAACTAAATACTAGCATAATAAGACTCGAATCGCAGGGTGCTGCGGTCAATAAACCACTTTGGTAAATTCTTGCTGTTGCCGTCAGTATTTCTTGAGAAAACTGACTGGCAAACTCGAACTAAAAAAGTTTGTAGACAGCAGAAACAATCGAAAAATTAAGGAAACTAACGCAACTTTTTTATGAATTTCACTGAGCTTTTAAGTGCTGATGAACTTTTAACTAGACATAGAAACGGGGAACGAGATTTTCGAGGGGCTAACCTCATGGCAGCTCATTTAATGGAAGCTAATCTCAGTCGGACAAATTTGAGCAACGCTAATTTAAAAAAGGCGAACTTAATCAGAAGCAAACTGATTGCAGCCAACTTGAACGGAGCCGACTTGAGCGGAGCGAATTTATCTAAAGCTAAACTGATTGAAACTAACCTCGGCAGTTCTAGTTTAACTGGAACTATTGCCATCGCAGCGGATTTTAGCGGAGCCAATCTCACGGGAGCGATATTATCTCATGCTGACTTGAGCAAAGCTATTTTAATTGGAGCGAGTTTAGTAGGAGCTTGTTTGCTTAATGGCTCGAAACTAACTGAGGCTAATTTGAGTGGGGCGACAATGAGCCGAGCAATTATGAGCGGGGTTGATTTAACCAAAGCAAATCTGACTAGATCGATTATGAGCGAGGTTGATTTGAGCGGAGCAAATATGAGTGGAGCGACTCTCATTCGGGCTTATATCAATCGTGGAAATCTCAGCGGTATCAATTTGGTTGAAGCTTATTTGAGCGAAGCAAGTCTGCGGGAGGCTTGTGTATGTGCTGCTAATTTGAGCGGTGCTGACTTGAGCGGTGCTGACTTACAATCCGCTAATTTAAATGGATCTAACTTGACCGGTGCCTACTTACAAGGCGCTAATTTGAGTAAAGCTAATCTGAATGGTTTGATTCTGCAAAACGCTGATTTGAGGGCTGCCAATTTAAACAAAGCTTCTTTGCGGGGAGCTAATTTGAGCGGTGCTAATTTGTCGGGAGCTAGCTTGCTGGAAGCGGATTTGCGGGGGGCAAATTTGAGCGGTGCTAATTTGTCGGGAGCGGGTTTGCTGCTGAGTTCTTTGGCGGGAGCAAATTTGACAGGGGCTAATTTATCCGAGGCTAATTTGATTGGGGCGAGTTTGAATGTTGCTAATTTAAATGAAGCGGCTTTGGGCGGGGCAATTTTGCCGAATGGAGCTACTCACAGTCGCGATTGATGGGTTGATTAACCGAAAATAGTTTTGGTTACACCTGTTCGATTGCTAGGAAATCCCCGCCCTAAAAAGGGCGGGGAGGATATCAATTATGTTTGGGGGCGATCGCCATTCAATTAGTATAGTCGGAGCGGGTTTATTTATAGCCTTGGACGCACGAGTGGTCAGAAACCGGGTTTTTGCTGAGAAGACGCGTTACAGCACGTTTTAATGAAAAAAACCCGGTTTCTTTGGTCGGAGCGCGTAAGTCCTATCAACTATTTAAGCTGAAATATGGGGTTTCCATTGGTTGCGGATAGCTTGTACCAAAAGCCCTTCGCCGTTCCGCACTATTCCCCGGCGGCGATTTTCCTCAACTACAAATATCGCATCTCGAACTACTTCAACATTGTTACTTAGAATCAAAGTCTTTAGCCAAGGGTTAAGCTGAAATCCAGCCATTTCCACTTGCTCCAAAATTGGATTAGACATAACTTTAAAAGTAGATGGTTGAGTTTTCGGAGAATTGGAGACAGTTTCAGCTAATGCTAGCAGGCGATCTAGATGTGCTATGCCATAAGCATCAGCAAATTCTTTAGCTGTCTGGATGTACTCAATTAGTTGTGTCATATTTATCTTCTGGCTTTTTCAAAGTTTGCGGTGGAAGGCTTAGCACTAAATAACAGCTTATAAGCTACTTTCAAAAAAGTCCAAGAAAAATATTTCCGGTATCATAAAAATAACCGGAAATATTTTTCCGATTGTTCAAAGAAGCGGAAAATTTTTCAAGTTTCGCGCTAGTTATGATAAAGTCAACAAGAGAGACACCAAGTTCTGAGAGGGGTTGAGGTGACTGGGACTGTGAACTTATGGCAAAGCTTTTTAAGATTAAAAATAGTTACTGATTATGGCTTGAGTCGGACAGAGACAGCTATTCTTCTGGCTAAGTTTCCCGATGAAAACACGGTCAAGAGTAACAGAGAGGTTGCAGATGGAGGAATCACAGAAGAAAATTCTGACATCCCGATCGACCCTGAGAATGTTCGGCGGCAAATGTGGACGATATACAATGAGCGTTTCTGTCCAAAAGAAGACCGGGAAGGTTTTTTGGGTTATAACGACAGAAGTAGCCGGGAGAAAGAGCGTGCACTTCTAGATTGGCTGAAACCCCAGTATTCAAACTGGGTGTCAAGTCAAAGGAGTGCATTCAGTACAGGCGATCGCATCCCTGCTATTTCCTCTAACCCTTTTATTCCTCAGACTGGTAAAATTGACGACCCGCAACTGTTTTTCGGCAGAGATCGGGAAATTAGGCGAGTATTCGAGGTTCTTAACAGCAATGACAGTGTAGCTTTAATAGGAGAAGAAGGCATCGGGAAATCTTCTCTGTTATGGGCTATTTGTCAACAGGCTAAAAATCTCCTATTCTCATCACGGCGACCAATTTACTTAGACCTCAATGGAGTCAGAGATGAAGATGACTTCTACACAGCTTTGTGTGAAGAAGTTGGCATCTCTAAAAGTAATGGATATATGCTCACTCGTGCTTTGAAAAACCATAAAGTGCTGCTGGCTATAGATAATGTTGGAAAGATGACTTGGGACGGTTTTACCCGTGGAGTGAGAGATCACTTGCGGGGTTTAGCTGAGGGGCAAAATGCACCTTTGCAACTGATTGTAGCTGCTAGCGAACCTCTCGATAAACTCTTTAATGACAGTCAGGATGAAGGGAAAACATCTCCGCTTGCGGGTATTTGCCCAGAAGAGAATATTAAGCGTTGGGATGAAGCAATTTCTGGTGCATTTATTAAAGCTCGTCTTGCTGTGACTTTGGTGCGTTTTACTGAAGAGGAAATAAGCCAGCTAGTACAAGAAAGTGGCGGTCATCCACGACGACTGATGCAGTTGTGCTATCAAAATTATGCGCGATATGTGGAGGATGTAAAATGAGCGATCGCAACACCGACGTTCCCCGTTTAGACTTAGCTCCTAAATTAAAGCGACCTCTTTCATTATCAAAGCCCATTGATTACTTGCGGTTATTATACTGGGTGTTTTTCTTTCCCCAAGCCTTGCGGTGGTATGTAGATACTTTCGGGGGTGGGTATATTCCTAAAAATAAAATCAATTGGCGAAAATCATGGGAGTTGCTGCGCCAGAATCCGATCCAGCGTCAGTTGTGTTTACAAGGATTCGCATTGACAGTGATTACATTTTTGGTTGTGAATATCATTTTTCATAAAATAGGAATTCTACCCTATTCGTCTAGCGTGATGTTGGGCGTAGCATCGGGGCTATGGGTTTGTTTGACATTTGGAAGCGGGTTGGGCGTAGCATTTGGCGTGGTGTCTGGCGTAGGGTTCACCGTAACGTTTAGTGTAGCATCAGGCTTAGCGTATGCTTTGGGATACATCCGCAGATACTTCTTTGCAGGCTGGGATGGTAGATTTTTACTAGGTGTCTTATTAAATATCGGAGTTGAGGTGATATTACCGGGGGTGGCATTAGGCTTGCCATTTGGCTTGGCGTTGGGCTTGTTGTTAGCGTTAGCCCTCAGCGTGGGAACCCGTGCAGCAGATGAAGAAACAGATGATGTGACAGAGAACAAGATACCTGAAGGGGCAATTTTTATAGATATATCTCCATTTTTCAAGGTAATTTTTATTAGTCTTGTATTGATTTGGTTAGCCGTAAACTTATTGATGGGCAATGTGACAGCTATTGTCGCGCGCTTATTACAGGTGGCAATCTTCTTAGCTGCCGCTGCGACAGGTTTGCTGGCTATACTCCGTCCTGAAAATTGGTGTTTGAGTCTACTGTTTGGTGTGCGATCGCCCGCTCGGAAATACTGGCGGGTTCCCCATGTAACTCCTATTCCTATGCCGGGACTCTCTTCTCAGTTGACAAATTGGTTGCAGCACGATTGGGAAACAGGTATTTACAATGCCAACCAGTTACTTGCTTATTCTCTCCAATTCATTCCAGTTATCCAATCAATCAACCGAGTTTTAGCACTGACACCCGAAGAGCAAGTCATCTATCGCGTGAGCCAATTAGCCGAAGATCCTCATGCTTGGCGGCTGCTGTATTCGGCTTCAGCAACTCTGATGGAAACAATAAATTTGTCTAAAGATACAGAAACTCGTCTGGATACACCTGCTCGCGCTGCTGCTGCTGGTTTTTGGTACTTGTATCAAAAGAAACCAGCTCAAGCTTGTGAAGCTTTTCAAGAGGTGTTTGGTCTCCCCTATGGAAAGGAAATGTTGGCTCTGGCTGGCAACTTGAGATTACTTAACGACTCGACATCTATTCCTCTTATCGCTGAAGTCCAATTGTTTGCTGTTCCCAATGAACCTCTTCTGCGTCCATCTACCTGGCAAGCGATCGCCTCTCTGAGTCGAGTAGTTGAAGATGTCAAAGTCGTTCAGCGCAGCGTGTCTCGTTCTGTTAGAGCAATCGCCCTCAATCGAGCATTAGGAGAAATTAAAAACCTTTTAGAAACAGCAGATACCTTGCCAAAACCAGAGAGACAGCTAATTATTAACATTGCTCGGGCTTGGAAAGAAGATTTGTTACAGATAGCTAGTGAGCAGAGGCAAGATTCCATCGCTGAGCCAGTACGCAATCCCTACGTTGTTGGCGATCCAGTCCAAGGCAAACTATTTGTCGGTCGCAAAGATATCATCAGACAGCTAGAGGAATTGTGGGTGGCGACAGGAAATCAACTTCAGTCTGTGGTTATCTACGGTCATCGACGCATGGGCAAAACTTCTATTCTGCTTAACGTGGCTAATTCCCTAGGTTCACAGGTAAAAGTAGCCTATGTCAATCTATTGCTAGTGGGAGATAGTCCTCAAGGAGTTGGAGATGTGCTGATGGCAATTAGCGATAAAATTTCTGATGCTGTCAACATTCCACCTCCTGCCGATGCGGATTTGCTGAATCTTCCCTATCGTACTTTTCGGCGCTATTTGAAACAAGTAGAGGCAAATCTGAGTGAAACGGGTTTGATTATTGCTTTAGATGAGTTTGAGAAGATTGAAAAACTGATTGAGAAGGGAAAGATTGACAGTGACTTTATGGAGGTTCTGCGCGGGATGGTACAAATGAGTCCTAAAATAGCTTTTGCTTTGGCTGGTTTGCATACTTTAGACGAGATGACTGGGGATTACTCTCACCCTTTCTTTGCTAGTTTTATTAATATCAAGGTTAGCTTCATGGAAAGTGCAGCTACCCGTCAGATTCTTGCTAATCCACAGGAAGATTTCCTTCTTGACTACGCGCCAGAAGCGTTATCTGCAATCTATGCTTGGACTAATGGACAGCCTTATTTAGTTCAGCTAGTGGGATTTCAGCTAGTTCGCCGCTACAATGACCAAGTTTTTGAGATGGGAAATGCTCGCGATCCGGTCTTTACGGTAGAAGATGTGAGGGCCGTTATTAATGACCATGAATTCTTTCAGCGGGGACGCTACTACTTTGATGGCGTTTGGGGTCAGGCGGCGCGGGGTGCTCCCGGACAACAAGAGGTATTAAGAGCGATCGCACCTCACCGAGAAGGACTCGATATCAACACGCTAGCTGAAATTACTGGTATGAACGAGACAAATTTACAGCCAGCACTTGATTCTTTGATACGTCACGATGTAGTTTGGGAAATTGATGGCAAGTGGAGCATTATTGTCCAACTATTTCGCGTTTGGGTGGATAAATGTATATAGTGTGCTTGCGTAAGTCCTGATTAGGTTCGCCACTGATTAAGCCAGCGGACTTGCCCTTTCCAGTCAGCAGCTTGTGTTTCTGAAAGCAGGCGATCGAGGGAAGCAATTAGACTAGATAATGTCCAACTGTTTTGAGCAGCCAAAATGATGCCACCATGTTCGGGATAACGCTGAGCTAAAACCTGAAAATCGCGGATATTAAACGTAAAAATACACCGCCCTCGCGCTGTTGCTTCTAGCAATTGAGCCTCATCGCTAGCATCTAAAGCCATCCACTCAGTCGGTGTCCGAGTGACATCGTGACTGCGAGATAAAAGGGCGGCTTGCAAAGCTTTAATAGAGGTATCGGCATCTAGATGCAATAGTGGTTTAGACATTAGCAGCTTCGATAATTTGCTCAGCGGCAATAGATGCGTCTATTTCTTGATGGTGAGCCGCATAAAAAGCGAGAACTTCGTTCACTTGAGCTTCACTTAAGTCATACTCAGTGGCAATTTGGTTTGGAGAAAAACCCCATTTCTGCGCTGCGATAACTACTGTTTGCACCCGCAACCGAGTGCCGCGCAAAACGGGCGCGAGTTCGCCGCTAGCGCCGCGCACATAGGTGATTTCAGGAAAAGCGCGATCGTCATTCCGCTGGTTGAGGGTAGCGACTTTTTCGGCTACAGCCCAGAGAATAAACTGATCGAAGGAAATGCCTTGGAGTGTCGCCAATTTTTCAGCTTCTTGCTGTAGCTGAACGGGTAAGTTTAAGGTGTGGGATGTCATTGATGCAACTTCCGTTTGCGAATATAATTGCAGTTTGGTGGTAGTTGAGTTTGAGAGTTTCTCAATTTTTCAAGTCTTGGAAAAACTTTAGTTTTTATTTTAGCGCAACATCTCTGGGGGATGTAGGGTGATGATTAAGAATCCATACCTACTGATAAAAAAGCCGTAGCTTGCGGGGATCCCAGCCATCACCCTTTCCCTAAAAATACCAAAGGACGATCGATCTTTCACCTAAATCAATCTCGATTTATGCACTCCAACCAAGAAACCGGGTTTTTACGCTCATCTGTCGTCTGTAACGCAGTATTGTGGCAAAAACCCGGTTTCTGAGATCCTCTGGGTCTCTTTGCTCGCACTGCGAGAGTTCGATCGCTCTTTGCTACTTTTTGTAAAATTTTTCGGAAACCTACTTGCAAAATTTTAAACACCGTGCTATTGTTAAAAGGTTTGAGACTTAACATCAATAAAGGTAAAACCCCGCAGAATGAAACAATTGGGAACCCATCTGGTCGCTGATGCTTGGCAGTCTCCTGGAGACCTGCTCAACGATCCTGAACGTATCCGCCGCGCTATTCTCGATGCGATCGAAGCCGGAGGAGCTACTCTCATCGATTTGTGCGTACACCAGTTTAGTCCTCACGGAGTGACGGCTACGGCTACTTTGGCCGAGTCTCATATAGCAATCCATACTTGGCCTGAACACGGTTATTTTGCCGCAGACTTATTTTTCTGCGGGGCCGGCGACCCTCACAAGGCCATGAAGGTGCTACAGACAGCTCTGGAAGCTAAACAGGTAAAACTCACCGAGTTCACGCGCGGTTTCGAGCCAGGGGTGGGCATCTTAGGTATTGCTTCCGAAGAGCAGTATGCGCCTCGTTTAGTAGAAACGAGTGCTGTCCGAGGATGATGAGCCAATGAGCGTAACTTTGACTATTTTATGCTAGGTGTTGGTTAAAATCCCACGGATCGAGTCGTGGGATTGTTTTTGAAATTTACTTTTTGATCAATAAAGGGCGGACAACTAAATAACCAGCGCCGAAAGCGGCAATGACAATCAGAAAAATGGCGATCGCTAACCACAATCCGCTTAAGTCTGAAGATTTTTTTGGTTGAGAACGCAAACGGTAAGGAGTTTCGGGTACTTCTGTAAATAGTTTTTCTGGAAGTTGATCGGGAATCACCGGGTCCGTTGCTTCCGATGCTGGTGCTGGGAAAGGGAATGCAACCGTTTGAGCTGCGGGGGTTACTTCCGGTATAGCATAGTTCATCTGCTCGGTTGTAGGCGCTGGGCGAGGCGCTTGGGCGCTGAAATTGTTGAAATTGACTGGGGGCATTTGAGGCATCCCTATCTGGCTGACACTATAAGCGGAGTTGACTGCTTGCTGTAGGTATATGGATGCTTGAACTACTGTTTCTACTTCTCGCCGCAGTTGTTGATTTTGTTGGACTAATTGCTGATTGTGGGTTTTGAGAGAGTCAAGCATTGCTTGGGCGGATTGCAACTCGGCGGTGACTTCTCGGTAGAGGGAAATGGGTACTGATGGAGAGTAGTTATTTGAGTTGGCGGAGGAGTTATTGTCAGGTAAGGTAGTATTTTGCATAATTTGTAGATAGGGAGGGTGAACTTTTTTAGTTTAGCCTGAGAGTATTTGCAATGCGATCGATCGCCACAGGATTCGTCAAGATATTTGTTATACCAATTTAATGGGTCGTTGCACATATCTCGATCCCCCTAAATCCCCCTTAAGAAGGGGGACTTTGATCGGAATCTTGTCCCACACCCCCTACTCCCCTACTCCCCTTATTAAGGGGGGTTAGGGGGGATCAGATTCTATGCAGCCTCATAAAAAATTGGTATTACAGATATTGATAGTCAGTTTAATTAAATCTTAGAAGTTTTCAGTCGATCGCTATGAACAACCATCCAACCGAACAAAGTATGTCACAAAAGTCAAGTGCGGAGGAAATGAAATACGGCGAACGCCAGATTTTGGAAGGGGAGTTAATTACCTTCCCGAATCCGCGAGTCGGGCGGCGCTACTCGATTAACATTACTTTACCGGAATTTACTTGCAAGTGTCCGTTTTCGGGCTATCCCGATTTTGCGGCGATTCATATTACTTATGTGCCCGATGAGCGGGTGGTGGAATTGAAGGCGCTGAAACTGTATATTAACAGTTATCGCGATCGCTACATTTCTCACGAAGAATCGATCAATCAAATTTTAGATGATTTTGTCGCAGCTTGCGCGCCGCTGGAAGCGACGATTAAGGGCGATTTTTTGCCGCGAGGGAATGTGCACACTGTGGTTGAGGTGCGGCACGAGAAGTAATAGGTAGAGCCTTTAGATGTGCGTTCCGGGGCTTGTGCTTGGAAGAAATTCACAAAGCCAAGTGATAAGTATTTCTACCGCGATCGGGCAGAACGATTAATCGTTGGTGGATAATATCTGGTTGCAAACCTAAACTTTCTAAAGGAATCAAACCTAGCAAGGAGTCTTCACATCCTGGCAATTCCATACAATTAAACTCTCCTTTTCGCCCTTCCACAGCCAGACTCAATCTCTTAAACAGACGTGCTTTTTGGACTCCGGCTGCTGTCTTAACCTCGATTTCTTCATCCAGTGTTAAACCTAATTGAGCGATCGTTGATGCGGGTAAGCAGAGGCGCGTAGCACCCGTATCAACTATCACATTTTCTAAGGTGACAGAACGAACTTGCTCGGCTGGTATAAAGCCTCTTTCTTGCAAAATTTCATCGACTAGGTTGGTGACTGTTATGGTGGCGGTAACTAAACCCGTTTTTTGAGCGAGTTTTTGTGACCTAATCTGAGTGAAAATTATACTCTCTTATGCTGGTACTTATTGCGGTAGGGTGCGTCAGGTTTGAGATTCTCAATCAGCAGGAAAAGTCTGGTTCTGACGCACCGTTTTTTGTGTGCGTCAGTTGTGAAATTGTTGGTTTGGATCGAAAATAACGCGCTGCTGACGCACCCTACAGTTAATTTTGATTGGCTAGAGAAGTCGGCGCTATTTCGCCCTTTCCTTCCTCTTGTTTCGATTCTGCCAACTTGTCCAAAATCTCCACAACTTCTCTTTCAAAAGTTACCTGAGCGCGATTAGTACGCCCACCAACATAAAGTTTGCCGTCTTTTTCCAACGCCCAAATCTGCGAATGAGACAGATAGCTCATCAGCACGCTGAGCATCAGCAACCCAAAGCCAGTATAGACGATCGGGATTCCCGGATCGGCTTTAATTTGCAAGCCCGTGCTACCAACAACTTCGTCTACTGTCAGCATCACTCCATTCACTTCAACTGCTGTACCGGCGCGAACTGTCGTTAACAATTTGCCATCCATACCGTAAACTAACATCGTTCCTTGCAAGTCTTTTGCTAGCAGAGAAACTCCCGCACTCAAATCGGGTTTAGTCGGAATCCAAGTACCCCAAATCCGCCCTTTACCTTGAGTGTCTAACTGAGCCATTTCCAGTTGAAAAACGGGGCTTTTGTTGAGGCGAACTCGCACGGCCGCTATGGCCCAATCTGCTTGATAAAAAGTCACTCCTCTGTATTTTAGTGGCTGGTTGACATGAATGGTTTGGCGATCGACCTCTTGGCCTGCTTTATCCAAAACTGACAAATCAGAATAAAATTGGTCGATCGCACCACTAGGAGTATAATCGATCCAGAAGCGATTGACTCGCATCGACCAATCCTTCGGGATTTGCGGCGCCGCCCAAGGCCCCGCATCCGTGATATTTTTCACCTGAAATGTTTCGCCACTGGGAACCATTTCTTGACCGAGAAAACCAGTCATTGCGCCCCACATCGCCCCAGCTAAAATAATTAGCATACTGGCGTGAACAATAATCGGGCCGATTTTGCCAATTATGCCTTTGCGGGCGTAAACTTTGTCGCCTTCTCGAAAGATCAGATATCTTTTTTGCTGCAAAAGTTCTTCTAAGAAAGTTAAAGAACCTGTTTCTAATTCAGCACTGAGAGCTAATTTTTCAAACTGCTTCGGTTCTTCATAAAATTTCCAGCGGCGGGCGGCTTTTAAGGCTGGAAATTGTCTGGTAAATGTACAGGCTGTCAAGCTGCTTCCGAAGAAAATTAGGATTGACAAAAACCACCAAGTGCGATATACGTGGTCGAGTCCTATAATTAGCAAAACTTTCCAAGTTAGGAAACCGAAAAGGGCGGGATGTTCGGGATAGTTGGATTGGTAAAAGTCTACGGATTGACCTTGTTCGATGACAGTACCGGAAATGCTAAAAAATGCGATCGCCAGCAACAAGATGATAGCCAGCCGCAAATCCGCTAACAGGGGTAAGACTTCACGCTTGAAAAACTTTTGAGGGGCCGTCGCCCAGTCAGATAGTTTAGATAGAAATACTTCTTTTGATGTCATTGGTAATTATGAAGGAAGTTCGGCAACGGATTGTGTAACGGATGTAACGGATGTAACGGATGTAACGGAGGTCAGTCAGAAGGAAGAAGTCAGAAGGAAGAAAGAGGAGGGAAAAACAAAAAACGAAGAAAATATTATTATTTTTATCTAGCAATTCTCAATCAATCTTGAATTATTTCTCTTTTCTTTCTTTCTTTCTTTCTTTCTTCCTGTTCTTCGCGTCTTCGCGGTTCGTTAAAAAATAAGTTTGCGAAGCCTGCAATGATTCCTAGAACTCTAAATAAGGACGGTCGTCCTTACTACAAACCCTAGGCTGGAAGTATTCGCGAAATTAGCGAGAAAACACCAAATCCTACTAATAAAATACCGCTAACAGGCGTAATCCAACTCGACCAGCGGCGCAATTCTAAGAACTTTTTAATACTCGCAGTAAAAGTGCCTGCTATAATCAGCGGAGCCACGTAGCCAGCAGCATAAAACAGTAAAAATACACCACCTAAAATTGTATCTCCCGTCTTGGAAACCCAAGCTAATAGGGTAGCTAAAACAGGAGTGCTGCACGGAGAAGCTACTAAACCAAAAGTTAAGCCCAATAAGTACGATCGCACACCAGCAGGCAAATTCTTTGGCACCCATCCCACAGCATCAAAAGAGGGCATTTGCAAAGGCAAAGCTTCGAGCAAATTCAGCCCCATTAAAATAGCGATCGTGCTGACAACGATCGGCAAACCTATGCCAATTTTACCATAAACCTGTCCAGCAAAGGATGCTACAATGCCCAAACCAGCAAGGGTGGTGGCCAATCCCAGGGAAAACCACGCCGACTGGGTGGCGGCTTGGAGGCGGCTTTTTGCTTCGTATCCGCCGATATAGCCGATCGTAATCGGCAACATTGAAAGCATACAGGGAGTTAAGCTAGTTAGCAACCCAGCCAGAAAGATCGCTCCGACGCTAACTAAACTGAGTTGTGTCAGTTGAGTGTTGACTAAAGTATTAGCAAATTGTGCTAGTTCGTAAAGTTTGGTTTGCAGGGTTTCCATCGCGAGTGTTTGGTGCTGTTCTGACTCTATTTAAAATTGTAACAGATACGGGGTGAGTCGGTTAAAAATTGGAAATTTTAGTTAAATTGACTGAAAGCATCTAGAGTACAAGCCCCTGGACTCATTCCTTCGCAGACTCAGGACGGATCGATAAAAAACGTGGTATCCTATAAACCTGCTAAGTAGAAGAGAAATGGAAGTCGAGAAATGGAAGTCGGAAGAATGCTCAGATAGCAAGCTTTTTATCCACCTGTATCTTACGTTTAATTAGGTGGATTTACTTAACTGATTTATCCGTTAGGTCGCTTTCTTCCATCTAAAATCTAAAATCTAAAATCTAAAATTGATGAACTGGCTAATATTAAAAAAGTAGGCCACACCCCGATTTAATTTGATACCTTCATTGACATTAATCAAAGGAACTTGAATTGAAATTACTGGCCATTTCTTCATTGATAGATCCGTCAGGCATAACTGCCCCAGCCAGGACCGCACCTTTGAGATTTGCTCCCGTTAAATCAGCACCTTCTAAATTAGCATTGCTCAGGTTTGTGACTTGTTTGGAACCTCTAAAAAAGAAGCTTTGTAAGTCCGCACCTGTCAAATTACTGTCCCCCAAATTGGCATATTGCAAATCAGCACCGTGGAGCGTCGCATCAGTTAAATTAGCTTTGGTGAGATTGCTTCCCCAAAGTCTAGAATATAACACGTTAGCATCTTGTAAATTGGCAAAAGTAAGATTGGCTAAAGTAAGATTAGCATCCCACAATCTGGTGCGATTTAAATTAGCTGCGGTCAAATTAGCTTTGCTGAGATCTGTTCCAAAAATATCAGAATCTGCTAAATTTGCACCGCTGAGATCTGCGTCAGAAAGGTCTGCATTTTTCAAGTTAGCACCTGACAAATTAGCCCCGCTTAAATTAGCCCCGCTGAGGTTAGCTTCTTGGAGATTGGCACCTCGCAAATCGACCCCACTCAAATCGCACTGCTTCCAGAGAAAGCTGACGCACCAATTATCTTTTAATAGCTGACTCAGATCCTTAGCATTGGCTGCCATAACTGGAGGAGTTAAACAAAGAGTGAACAGGGCGATCGCCAATACAGTCGCCGCTATTTTTTTCAACTTCATAACTATTTTCATGGGCCGTAATTTGTGCAATAGATTCTTGTATAATTATAGCATAGCAAATAATCTTAGTCCTGGACGCAACGGGCATCGGGATCATCGACTTGTCGGGTGCTCTACTACTTTCATTATGAACGGATTACCAAGGGTTTGAGATAGTAGAGCACCTTACTAATTGTGACACTTGCGTCCAGGACTGAGTTAGATAGGGAGTTTTTAACCGCAGATATCAGCGGATGAACACAGATAAACGCCGAGGGAATTTCATCTGTGTTTATCTGCGTTCATCTGCGGTTAAAAAAACATTCCTATTCGCTCAACTTCACCTACTTAATAATTAGCCAATTCTCAAGGCGGCATCACCGACTGGCAAGTCATTGGGACGAGAAACAGTAGAAAAGTTAATTGCAAAAGCGGCGTTTTGAACTGCTGCGGGGGTGGCATTTTGAACTGTTGCCAAAGTTGCCCCTCCCAATTGAATCAGAGTGTTGCTTCCAGATGCAGTGAATGCGACGCTTGATAAAGTGCCAGTAATCCCAAGGCGATCGCCCTCACCAGGCCTAAAATCAAGAAGTATATCGCTTAGAGTATCCAAAGCCAGATTTTGACCGGCAATCAGAACAAAACTATCAGCACCTGCACCGCCAGTGAGAGTATTGCTCCCAGCATCTCCAATCAAAATATCATTGCCATCGCCACCAATTAAAACATCGTTTCCTTTGCCGCCTCGCAAAAAGTCGTTACCAGCATCGCCATTGAGAGTATCGTCGCCGAGATTTCCAGTCAAAATATCGTTGCCAACACCACCGCTAATTAAGTCGTTACCTTTGCCACCTCTGAGAAAGTCGTCACCAATTTCGCCACTGATGGTATCATTACCTTGGCTGCCATTAATTGCATCATCAGTGGGTGAACCGACGATGCGATCGTTGCCGCTACCTCCCAGTACACCGCTGGGATTTTGCTGAGAGTCTTGGGAAGTGACTTGATAGTTATTGGGGGTGTTTGGCAATCTGAGCGATCGCAAAGGCAGATTTACGAAATTGGTACTGTTAATCAAATCGTTGAGCACATTAACATCGCTAATGATGCTAGAAACCCGACTGGGGACAATGCCTTGAACGACTTTTGCGCTCGAAATGCGATCGCCCTGCTGCACCGCATTCACCGTATCAAAACCTTGAGTAACGTAGCCAAAAACAGCATAATTGCCATCCAAAAACTCCAAATCATCCAAAGCAAAATAGAACTGCGAAGAAGCCGAGTTCAAAGCACTAGAACGAGCCATTGCTACAGCCCCGATAGTATGCTGCAACTGCGGAGTTTGCGTTACTACTTGATTGTAAACAGGTTCCGTCGCTCCTTGCGGCTTAATTTCCAAAGAAATAAAACGCGCCTGATTAGTATCCGGGTCAACAAAATTACCCGTTCCCAATTGACTTGCTGGAATTGTAGTATCTTTGCTGCGCGGATCGCCTCCTTGCACCACAAAAGGAGTGGGCTGACGCACAACTCGGTGAAACATCACCCCATCGTAGATGCCACGCTCAACTAAGTCAACAAAATTGCCGGCAGTAATTGGGGCATTAATGCCATCTACTTCTATAATAACGGGCTGACCGTTAATTACCTGGACTACTGTAGCTTTGCCGGTTAACGGGAGTGCAGTGCTCATGGGTAAATTGCTATTTTAGTGAGTAATATTTGGGTTTTAGGAACAATTGGTCAAAACAATCCACGAATTGCCCCTACCCATTTAATCAGAAAACTGTAAACTTGTGTTAAGTACATTTCTAGTTCTCAATTTATGCTCTCCCGTCGCCACTTTTTTAGCACTTTATTGGCCATTTGTCTAGTTTTTCTAAGCTTCAATTTTGCCGCCCCGGCTTCAGCCCTCGGCGGCAAGCTTCCGCAGGTGAATCAAGCGGCACCGGAGTTTACTCTGCCGACTAACAGCGGTGACGGACAAGTCTCCCTCTCTGATTATCGCGGTAAGTGGCTGGTAGTCTATTTCTATCCGAAAGACTTTACATCTGGTTGTACGATCGAAGCGCGCAGATTTCAGCAAGACTTGCCGAAATACTTGGCAAAGAATACTCGAATTATCGGCATTAGCGCTGATGATGTCAATTCCCACGCGGAATTTTGCGATTCTGAAGGTTTGAAATTTCCGCTGTTAGCTGATACGGACGGTAAAGTGAGTAAAGCTTACGGTTCTTGGATGAGTTTTATCTCAGCGCGGCACAGTTTTATTATTGACCCAAAGGGCGTTTTGCGGGCAACTTTTGTCAAGGTGAATCCGGCGATTCACTCTAAAGAAGTGCTGGCCAGGTTGCAGGAATTGCAGGCTGAGGGGTAATCGGATGTTTGAGATTTTCTAACCAAAGGAACCGGGTTTTTTGCTAAAAACTTCGGGACCACAACTTCGGTAAAAAACCGGGTTTTTTACTAAAAACTTCGGGACCACAACTTCGGTAAGAAACCTGGTTTTTTGCTAAAAAATTCGTGGCAGCCCACAAATTCGGTAAAAAACCCGGTTTCTGGGCCCCATCCTAGACAGATTAATTGTCTGACAGGCTTCTCTTTCTGCTAGAAATGCGGCGTTCGGGGTCAATTCCCTCGAAGGTTGGCGGCAACCAAACTCGGATTACCAGCAACATTCCCAAAACTAGCAAAAATCCACCGGTTGATAAGATTTGAACCCAGGGAGTTTCCAGCACTCCCCGCACGATAACTTCTCGCAAAACTGATACAATACAAACTTCCACAGCTACGCCGATCGAAACGCGCTGCTCTTGCAAGTAAATAATTAGCAACCGAAATAACTCAACCAAAACTAAGAGAAATAGAATGTCTGCTGTGACTTGCTTGAAATTCAAAGGAGGAAGCAGCGAGAAAAACATTTCTCGCAGTTCGAGCACCATGAAGCAGAACAAACCGATACACAAGGAAATTACAATTAAGTCTTGGACTGTTTCCAGAGCGCTAACGATTAGTCTCAGATTCAACCATTGCGGGGGGGTACTGGACGAGTTGTTTAAAGGCTTTTGCATTGACGGCTCCTGCAACTTGTTTGACTTTTTTACAGCTTAAGTTAAATTGAGCTGAAGTGTGACAATATAAGGGTTTAATTTATTTATAACCATGATAAAACTTCCCTCAGTTGAAAATTTTACACAAACTTTTATTTGCCTCGCAGGTGGGTTGACATTTCGCCAAGGTTTATGGTATTAAAGGCTGGCGATTAGAATTTTTGACAGCTAAAAGCCAAAAGTCAAAATGCTGAAATGCTGTAATTGTTATACAATATGAAAATTGTAAAGAATCATTTACATAGCTTGAGTTGATCGAGCTAGCGACTCTAGGCTCTAGTCATACAAAAGCCTTACAGTCAACCCAAAAACCACAAGCCACCAAGAGAGAGGATTGAACACAATGGCATTTGAACTTGCACCGTTACCCTTCGCCGCTGACGCTCTAGAGTCTGGTCATATGTCGGCCAATACGTTTTCGTTCCACCACGACAAGCACCATGCTGCTTACGTGACCAACCTCAACAAATTGATTGAAGGTACTGAACTTGCGAGCAAATCTCTCGAAGAAATTGTGCAGGAATCTTCCAAAGACCCATCCAAAGCTGGCATTTTCAACAATGCAGGCCAAGTCTGGAACCACAATTTTTTCTGGAATTCCCTCAAAGCAGGTGGCGGCGGCACTCCGACTGGAGATTTAGCTGACAAAATCACCGCAGACTTCGGCAGCTTCGACGAATTCAAAGCAGAATTTAAGACGGCTGCGACAACTCAGTTCGGCAGCGGCTGGGCTTGGCTGGTTTTAGATAACGGCACTTTGAAAGTTACCAAAACTGCCAACGCTGACACTCCTTTAGCACATGGTCAAATCCCGTTGCTGACTTTGGATGTGTGGGAACACGCTTATTATTTGGACTTCCAAAACCGCCGTCCTGACTACATTGCTAATTTCTTGGATAACTTGGCTAATTGGGATTTTGCGGCCGCAAATTTGGCTGCGGCTTAGTAGAAATTTTGTGGCAGTCGATCGCGCTGTTCGCAAAAGTCTAAAATAGTCCTAGAGGTAGTCACTCTTTAGAAGTGGCTGCCTTTTTGTCAGCTTCAAAGCCCAGATTGAGCCGTGGGAGTAATTCTCAAATCTCAAATTTAAAATTTAAAATCGGCTGAGATTGTGTTATTATAGTATTGGTGACTATTTTATGATTTTTGTAGTTTCAGTGGCTGTTCGCGCGATGACTTCTTCACCGACTATAGCTCCCGTTCGATCGAGTCAAGTTACCCGCAAGCCTTATCCAAATTATCGGGTAATTGTTCTCAACGACGATTTCAATACGTTTCAGCACGTTGTTGACTGTTTGACTAAGTATATTCCAGGGATGACGGGCGATCGAGCTTGGAAACTCGCCAACCAAATCCACAACGAAGGACAAGCTACTGTTTGGGTTGGCCCACAAGAGCAAGCAGAACTTTATCATATGCAATTGAGCCGTGCTGGACTGACAATGGCACCGTTAGAGTCCGCATAAAAATTTGTAGGGTTGAAGGCTTGTTTAAGTCCCGTTAGCTCAATTTGAAACTTGCCAAAATGGCAACATCACTCGATTCTCTTGATTTAGATTATTTATAAACACCGATAATCTTTTACGCAATTAGGGGAATTTTATGCATCATCCTTTTGATCTAGATACTGCTGACCTGTTAGCAATGGATTTGGATTTTGAAGAGCCACTAACTGATGAGCAGACCGCTGACATCGGAGGTGGACGAATGGCTATCACTATGATGGTAGGTGAAGAAGGTGGTGGGATACAGTGTATCTCAGCTCCATGTCCGGGAAGTGAAACAGGAGGAGGATTTCCTCCCAAGCCCATTCCCATTGACCCTCCGATGACCACTATGACTATAGGTGAAGAGGGTGGAGGACCTTACACGAAAGCTTGGTCTGAATGCGGTGGCGGTCCGATGATTTACTAATCTCATTAGTGCCGAAACTTGTAGAGATTCGGCCTAATTCCTGAACTATTCAGATTGTTTCTGTAATGGGACTTTCAAAGCTTCAGCCTCATTTGAGTGTTTTTTCAATATATAAAAATTTGCAACACTCTCAAAACAAGTGATGCTAATTTTCATATTTATAAAAGAATACCCTGAAAACCCTGCGACTTTAGTCCAGGGATGAAAGGGCGTTGCAGGATTTATCCTGCCAGTCAAATATTACCAAAATATAGTAAACTTAATCAAGGAGGTGAAACAGATGTATGCAGTGCAAAAAGATGTTTGGCATTTAACGGGACTTGACAAAACTATTGTCGAGCAACTGTTGAGATGGTCAAACAACCTGTTTAATGTTGGGACTTACGAAAGTCGGCAACGGTACTTTAAGGACAAAGGTGCCATTAAATACCCTGACTTGTACAAAATTGCCAAAGCCAACGAGAATTACGGGTTACTCTACTCGCAAGTGGCGCAACAATCCCTCAAATCTGTCGCTGAATCCTTTAGCTCTTTCCGAGCCTTAGAAAAGTTAGCGAAGCAAGGAGAAGTTAACCAAAAACCGAGACTGCCCAAGTACCGAACTAAGGGGGCAATGTACCAGGTTTCATATCCTGGGCAAGCTTTAAAAATAGTCGGCAATCGGGTAAGGCTACCTCTGGGAACCAGAGGAAAAGAACACTTTGGGACGGATGCTCTTTGGGTGACATTGCCAGAACGGCTGAAAAAATGCCAGATTAAAGAACTCAGACTAATCCCTAGAAATGGCGAGGTCTGGGTTGAGTATGTCCACGAAAGTCTAACTGAACAAGCTCCTAGTTGTAGTCTGGAAGTAACGGGAGTTTTGGGAATTGACCACGGCATCAACAACTGGTTAACTTGTGTTTCTAGCAATGGTAAGCCATTCATCATTGATGGTCAGAAACTGAAATCTTGGAATCAGTGGTTTAACAAGGAAAAAGCCCTCGTCCAATCGACTCACGCTCAATGCAAGTTACCCAAAGGTTTCTCTTCAAAAAGGCTGCAACAGTTGTCAGAAACTCGCGCCAGAAGGATGCGGGATGCCATCAATAAAGCAGTCAGAACCATAATCAAACATTGCGAAGACCACCAAATTAACGTCATAGTTTTTGGCTGGAATAAGGGGCAGAAGCAGGAAGTCAATATGGGGGTCGTGACCCATCAAAACTTTGTCCAAATACCCACAGCTAAAGTCAAAGATAGATTGCAACAGGAATGTGACTTAAGGGGCTGGCGATTTGTAGAACAAGATGAATCTTACACCTCAAAAGCCAGCTTCTTAGACCGAGATTTACTGCCAGTGACAGTCGGTGAAAAACCTGACAATTGGCAACCATCAGGTAAAAGAATTAAACGAGGTTTGTACCGTTCGGCTCAGGGATTAACTCTGAATGCAGATGTTAACGGTGCAGCCAACATCATCCGAAAATCAAAAGTAGCCATAGACTCAATTGTTGAGCGAGTGGGTAGCGGGTTGCTGACTAACCCTTTAAGAATTAAACTTTGGGCGGATTCATCCCCCAAAGTTTATCCTTAAGAATCCCCGCGTCTTCAGACCGGGGAGTGTCAACTGTACTTGATTTTACCACATTTTTAATTATCAAATTTCCCATGAACATTTTAATTCTGGGTGATGCTTCAGATGCTCATGCTGCTCATGTAAAGGATGCTCTCACCCAAGCCGGTGCAGCGGTAGATTATTTGGATACCTACCTATTTCCAAGACGGTTACGTCTGTCTTGGCGACCTGATACTCAGGTAGGATGCTTAACTCTACCGTCCGGTCGTCAGTTGCATCTCCAAGATATTCACAGTGTATTTTGGCGGAATTTTTCCGGTGTTTACATTCCACCTTTAAAAGATCCAAATCAACAGCAAGTTGCATTGAATGATTCAATGAGTACAGTGCGATCGCTAATGCAAGCTTGTCCGGCTCGCTGGATTAATTCGTGGCCGGCCTACCAATTTCACAAAGAAAAACCCCTACAACTGAGCAAAGCAAAACAAATAGGAGTGACGATTCCTGAAACTTTAATCAGTAACAATCCAGAGCAAGTTAGGGAATTTGTCGAAGCTCAGAAACAAGTAATTTTTAAGCCTGTTTATGGTGGTGCTCATACGCAGTTGGTGACAGAGGCGCATTTAGAACCTAATCGGCTGGACTTGGCTTTGAGAATTTCTCCTGTCACAATACAAGAATATATTCCTGGTACAAACATTCGCAGTTATGTCATGGGTGAATCAGTCTATTCTGCGGAAATTCGCAGTCCAGCTTTGGACTTTCGGGAAGATTTAGAGTCCGAGCTAATTCCGATAGATTTGCCAGAATTAGTTAAAAAACAATGTTTGGCAATATCAAAGGCATTTATGCTAGAATGGACTGCTATTGATTGGCGTGTCAAGCCAACGGGTGAGTATGTATTTTTGGAGGCAAATCCTAGTCCCATGTTCAGACATTTTGAGCGTCAGACTGGTTTTCCGATTACCCAAAAATTAGTCAATCTCTTGATGTATTAACTGGGATTTAAGAGGCGATCGCAATTTTGCCAATCATCCCCGCCTCTGTATGTCCAGCCACGGTACAGCGTAGGTTGTAGGTTCCCGACTTCATCGGGATAAATACCCATTCTGCCATAGCTCCGGGTTTAAGTTCCAGCTCGTGAATAGCTCCTTTAATTTCCACTTTCCCAGCTTCAACTTTTTGAGTCCAACTCGCATCAGCAAAGTTTTTAGCAGTAAAATAATGTTTCTGCGGACTGGGATTTTTCAGCACTAATTTATAGCGCTTTCCTGACTCAAATTGTAGCTGATTGGGAAAAAATTTTAGTTCCCCAGTTTCGCTACCCAAACTAACAGTAATTTCTGTTATGGGTTGGCGTGACAAATCAGCGGCATTGGCAGCCGCAGGGATTGAGATGGTGCCTAAACAGAGAATTAGCCCTAAAATTAGCTTGAGGGTTTGTTGGCACCGCTGGCTGTGGTAGAATTTCACTAATTGCGATCGAAGTGATTTGATCATGAGATTAAGGATTAGCTAAATTTTACTAACTCCGGCGATTGAAATCGCTTGTACCTATGAACCGGAATGATTTAACCACAGAGGCCGCAGAGGACGCAGAGGAGGAAAAGAGAGAGATGAATAATTCCGATACAACGGGATTTGATATGATTCTAAAATCTAAAATCTAAAATCTAAAATTGACTGACTTGCCAAGTTTCATCCCAAGGTCCGCCCCCAACTTCTAAACCACACAAAGAACTTTGAGCCTCTACAATAATTCTATAACGTTGGTTGCCTTTTTTGTCAATATTTTTACCCAATAATTCTCGCAGTTGTAGGCGTAAATTGCCGTGGGTTGTATCTCGGCAGCAAAAAGCCATACCTTGTGGTGTGGGAGTTCGGACATAGGTACCCGGATTGTTGGTAGTGCCAGTTAACTCTATTTCAAATTGGCTATTTTTTGCCTGCATTTTCCAGTTTCCCCAAGGTTCAATATGCCAATTTACTTGGGAATTCCAAGGCGCAAATTCGTAGAATTTCCCTCGATAATGGATGCCAATCATTGCCACGGATTCCATCCACCACAAAACGCCTCGTTTGCCACCACCAGCAGTTATCGCTAAATCTGTTTCGCCTTGAAAACAATTGCAATTAATCCAAAACCACTTTTGAGGAAAAGCACCGCCCCAGTTTTTTTCGCTGTAAGCTGGAGCATTTTTAAATTCGTATTTTTGGTGGTTCCAATCTATCCAGCCTGTGGCTAAACCCTGGGCCATTAAAATTTGCCATCCTGGTTCAAATACGGGTAAAAAAGATAGCATTCCCGCTGTAGATTTCTGGATTGAATCTGAGTTTCCCCAGCCGTAAATTGGTTGAATTTTATACTGCCAATAACAGTGATTTCCTGTTCCTGGGTCGTGCAAATAACCTTGATGCACAGTGGCTGTAGCTTGATAGCCTTCTTCGATGTGGCTGTCAAATACTTGTGGTTCTAAATATTCGGGTTTGATTTGTAAATCTGTCTTGCCCCAATGTCCTAAACCTAAGCTTTCCCGGTGGGCCCAAAATTTATTTACATCGGGGAATGTGCGGCACAAATATTTGTCTTCTGGACCGAGAATTTGAGCGACTCCTCCGCTGTAAGGTTGACCGCCTCTGGGGTCTTCGATGGAATACATGAATGCAAAGGATTGTTGGTGGATTGGTAAGGTGATTCGATAGTACCAACCTTCAAAAAAGCGGCGGGTACTGCTGTCCCAGTGGTAGCCGCTGTGGGGAGTTTCAAGAGTTTTGAGTTGTGAGAGTGGATTTGACATAAAATTACCAATATCACGACACGGAATTCACGGATAACTGTTTTTTCCTTCTTCCTTCTTCCTTCTTCCTTCTTCCTTCTTCCTTCCTCATATGATAGAAGATTAATTATGACTTTAGCACTTTGGCGATCGCATCTTGCTGGTACTCTCCATCGCAATCGGAGTCTTCCTGTTTCCCGCTACTTACAACTGGCCACTGTCCGGGCTGACGGGCGTCCGGCTAACCGCACGGTTGTGTTTCGAGGATTTTTGGAAGATACCAACCAGTTACAGTTTATTACAGATATTCGCAGTCAAAAGGTAGAGGAAATTAATGTCTATCCTTGGGGGGAGATTTGCTGGTATTTCCCTAAAACTCGCGAACAATTTCGGATTGCTGGAAAGCTGGTTTTGGTAGGGGCAGAATATCCAGATGCGGCACTGTGTGCGTCGCGTAGAAGGGCTTGGCAGGAGCTTTCTGAGGCGGCGCGGGTGCAGTTTGCTTGGCCGCATCCGGGGGCAAATAGGGCTGTTTCCAGCGCTTTTGAACCTGCTGCCCCAGATGCGATCGAGCCTGGGGCGAATTTTTGTTTGTTGTTGTTGGAACCGGAAACGGTGGATTTGTTGGAGTTGCGAGGGGAACCGCAGAACAGGTGGCTTTATCTGCGGGATGAGGCTGGAAATTGGTCTGTGCGATCGGTGAATCCGTGAAAGAAGAAGTCATTAGTCATTAGTCATTAGTCATTAGTCATTAGTCATTAGTCATTAGTCATTAGTCATTAGTTATTGGTTATTTGTTCTTTGTTATTGGTTGGTTGTTCTTTGTTATTGGTTGGTTGTTCTTTGTTGGCGTTCGTAACTAATAACTAATAACTAATAACTAATCACTAATAACTAATCACTAATAACTAATAACTAATAACCCATCCCTCCGCTTCGCTTCGCCCAATTCCCAATTCCCCATCCCTCCGCTTCGCTTCGCCCAATTCAAAACTATTTTTAGATGCCGCTGCCATCGAAAAATTCCTGAATTGCTTGATCTTTTAACTGACAGCTAGGGATTGTAATTAGTTGGGTTTTTTCGGCTATGGCTACATTGCTGGCTTGGTTTAAAGCTTCTGATACTGAGTAGAAATTGTGGGAATTGGAAACAGAAGTTAAGGAGACAGATGGTTGGTTGACTAAACTTTTGACTTGCTGTTCGAGGGATTCGATTCGATCGAGCAATGAGCGAATCACCACGGCTTCGGAATCTGGTAAACTGCCGTGTTCTAGGGGATTTACCCGTACTCCCGATCGATAAACTATGCGGCCGGGAATCCCTACCACTGTGCAGTCAGATGGTACGTCCCTGAGCACGACGGAACCTGCGCCGATGCGGACGTTATTGCCAATTTGCAGATTGCCGAGTACCTTGGCACCGGCACCGACAACTACGTTTTCGCCGACGGTAGGGTGACGCTTGCCGCCTTCTTTGCCAGTACCGCCGAGGGTGACCCCTTGGTAAATCAGGGCAAAATCGCCGATAATCGCAGTTTCGCCGATGACAACCCCCATTCCGTGGTCAATGAAGACGCTTTTGCCGATGGTCGCCCCTGGGTGAATTTCGATTCCAGTGAAGAAGCGAGCCATGTGGGACATCAAGCGGGGGATGAAGGGAAGTCCTAGCAAGTATAGCCAGTGTGCGATGCGGTGGAATACCAGGGCCTGAAGACCAGGGTAGCAAAACAAAACTTCCAGCCAGTTGCGAGCAGCCGGATCGCGATCGAAAATTATATTGAAGTCAGCTCTAAGGGTTTTTAGCACTTTCGGATTTACCTATTTTGGTTAAACACGCCACTTTTGATTTTAACGGATAGGGGAAACTAGCTGCCGATCGGAGGGGAGGGGAGAATGGGGGAATAGTTTTGAGTTTTGAGTTGAGGAATTGGGCGAAGCGAAGCGGAGGGATGGGGCCTGGGGCCTGCGGCCTGGGGCATCGGGAATTGGGCATTGGTAATTGGGAATTGGGAATTGGGAATTGGTAATTGGTAATTGGGAATTGGGAATTGGGAATTGGGAATTGGGAATTGGGAATTGGGAATTGGGAATTGGGAATTGGGAATTGGTAACTAATGACAACAGTCGTACCGCCAACAGTCCACAGTGCTATCGCCAACAGACAACAGACTCCTGGTTCTAGAGAAGGAAACCATCTATTTAGTACCGACAAGGCAGTACCTTGTCCCTACAGCTCAATTTTCCTGCCATACATTTCCGACTTATATTCCAATTGACGACGAAATTCAGCTCAGCCACAATCTGAAATAGCTGCTGCTAACTTATGGTTAGCCATACCGCTCACCTTCAAATCTGTGGGCTAATTTTTGTCGTAGTTTTTTGCAAGAAATCTCGGCGTTGATTGGCAGTTTTTTAGTGAATTTTAGCGATTCTACGATAGTGTTTATGATCGTTGTGAGCTGCTCTTATACCAATTTAATAGGTCGTTGCATATATTTCGATCCCCCTAAATCCCCCTTAATAAGGGGGACTTTGACCACCCTCTTGTCCCACACCCCCTACTCCCCTACTCCCCTTATTAAGGGGGGTTAGGGGGGATCAGATTCTATGCAGCCTCATAAAAAATTGGTATTACACCTAACTTTTTATTACCTAATTGCTTTTTCCAATTTCTCCACTGTTCTTTACTCAGCTTGGTTTTCGCTTTTTTGAGTGGACGGGGAGACTCAGAAAATTTACCATCCGAAAGAGTAGCAAAAGTTGATACTCCTAAGTCAATCCCTATGGGTTCAGCAACTGGATGGAAAAGCGGTGGCATCTTTTCGGCTTTGATTGCGAAGGAAATATACCATTTATCTGCTGTGCGTGAAATAGTGAATGTCTGTGCTACGCAGGGGAATGGTATTGATTCTTTTTGCCTAAATTTTCCGAGAGTGGGGATTTTGATCGACTTCTTCGCCGCCAATAAAACTGCATGATTCCCATCAGTGGCATCTACAGTAAACGAATCACCATCTTTTTTCCTTTTGAACTTGGGAAACTTACCTAATCCTTTAAAGAAGCGGGATAAGAACTCGCTAAAATGCCGGAATGTCATTCTGCAAACCCTGGAAGATCGGGTTTTAGTCCATTGATATTCCGGTATCTTTTTGACGTGATTGGTGAAAACTCTTTCGATCGCTGCTACTTTTTTGCTGCTACCACCAGGGAAGCTTTTTACTTCTTGGTAAAGACTTAAAGCGTAGTTGTAACAAAATTTTGCCTAGCCAGAATGTCGCGCCATCAAGGTACGTTCCTTGTTATTTAGTTTGAGTTCTAGGTTGATGGCGTACATATCTGATTACAATTTTTGAGCAATTTCTTTGAGTTCTGTAATTATTTGCTTGTTTTTGTGACTTCTACTTCCGTAAAGACGGGCGGAAAATACTGCGATAATTTCCAGCACATCTTGAGCTAAGTCTTCTTCAAAAGAAGCATCCTCGGTTCTGTTAATAATTACGATTTCCGTCCCAAAATGTTCGCATAAACTAAAAATTAGTTCGGAACCAAATCTTAACAGTCTATCTTGGTGGGTAAGTACCAACCTCTCTACTTGACGATCGGTAATCATTTTAATTAATCGCTGCAAACCTCGTTTGTTATAATTGAGTCCAGAGCCTAAATCTTCAATTACTTGGAACTGCCAACCATGAGTTGAACAAAACAACTCCAAAACTTGTTTTTGCTGTTCTAAGTCGCTTTTTTGGTCATAGCTGCTAACTCTGGCATAACATACGGTCAAAACACCATCAGGTTTTATACCTAAAAGCTGATTCATGCTATACCGTCTATGACCATTCGCTGTACGTTCTGGGACTAACTTACCTTCGGATTCCCATCGCCTCAAGGTTGAGGCGCTTACGCCTTTTAGTTTAGCGGCCTCAGAGATGCTTAACTTACTCATGTAGCCATTTTAACGCAGTTAGTAGGTAAGTTTAGGAATTTTTAGGTAAATTTTTGCAAACATTAGTTACCCCCTGCTGTTGACTTGGATTGTGAGGAAAGGAAAAGTTTTGTTGCAAAACTATGATGTGGTCGGGGGTTGGAGTCGCAAAAGCCAAACATTTGTTGTTGTGGCGATCGACGTTGGCAATGGCGGATAGAGAGTATGATCCGCCTGTGGAGCCTCTCAAAAGTGCTGTGGGGGACTGAAAGCCTCGCGATCGAGTTAAAGTGCCGAAATTGGCTGTTTCTGCTAAAACTGGTATGGTGGCGATCGTCGCGATCGCAGCTAAGATAGTACCGCTGGTGAAATGGGTCGATCGATTAAATAACATGGTAATGCTCCTCGATCAATACTGTGAATTCACCAAAGAATTGGGCGGAGCGAAGCGGAGGGCTGAAGCCCCGTCCTTTTAGGACGGCTTTAATTATTCCTAATTTTATTGGCAGAACCTAGTATAATAGAACAAGAATACAACCAAAAAGAAATGAAAGCAAGGTATCGCTACAGAATCTATCCGACCGACCAACAAAAACAGAGCTTGGCTCAGTTATTTGGTTGCGTTCGTGTAGTCTGGAATGATGCTCTTGCACTTTGTAAACAGTCTGAGAAAAAGCCCAAATCAGCTCTTCTTCAGAAAATAGTAATCACTCAGGCGAAACAGGCTGAGGAAAGAAATTGGCTAGAGAATGTGTCATGCGTTCCCTTGCAGCAGTCTGTAATCGATTTAGAAACGGCTTTTCAGAATTTATTTGACTCTTGCCAGGGGAAAAAGAAAAGGAAGAAAAGTACGTTATCCTCGATTCAAAAAAAGAACCAACAGTCAATCGGCTAGGTTTACCCTTCGTGGTTTTTCCATGAAGAAAAACGGTGGAGTCTATTTAGCCAAGATTGGAATTGTTAACCCAATATTGTCGAGGGAATTACCATCAACACCTAGTTCTGTTACGGTAATCAAAGATTGTGCCAATCGCTATTTCTTGAGTTTTGTTGTAGAAGTAGAACCAGTTCAAGTTGAAGCCAAGAATCCAAGCATCGGAATCGATCTAGGAATCAAAACTTTTGCAGTAATGAGCAATGGCGAAAAAGCCGAAAGTCCTAGCTACAAAAAGCTAGACCGAAAAGTTCGCCAACTGCAACGCAAGTTAGCTCGCCAACCAAAAGATTCCAAAAGAAGGAATGCAACTCGCATTAGAATTGCCAAGTTGCACAATCAAATTGCCGATACCCGCAAAGACTTCCTGCACAAGTTGTCGACCAAAATAGTCAACGAAAACCAAGTGATTGTTTTGGAAGACCTCAAGGTGTCAGGCCTGGTCAAGAATCGGAAGCTTTCTCGTGCAATTAGCCAGCAGGGGTGGTACGAATTCCGAACACTTTGCGAGGCTAAGTCGGAGAAGTTTGGCAGAGAATTTAAGGTAATTAGCAGATGGGAACCCACTAGCCAAATCTGCTCAGGCTGTGGTTTCAAGTGGGGCAAAATCGATTTATCTATTCGTTCGGTACTTTGCCTAAACTGTGGCACAGAACAAGATAGAGACGAAAATGCTGCTAGAAATATAGAGAAAGTCGGGATAGGGCATTGCCACGACTCTAAATGGGCGCAGAGGGACTGTAAGACTGGCTTGCTAGCAAGACCCGATGAAGCGTCAAGAATCACCGCACCGACCGGGCGGTGAGTATGTCAACCATTGCAGCCCCCAAAATCAGAATTTAGGAGGAATATTTTTTTTGATTAACTCAACACCTCCAGGCTTTTGTTCCTTATTTCTGTCTGGGGACTGGCGGGTGCGATCGCACCGGACACTCACAGTTGTACCACACGCGATCGGCGCTGCTCCGAGATAGTACGGAGAAAAGATGATGCTTTTGATACTTCTGATCTTGCTGTTGTCGCTCGGTTCCCTATTCACACAGGTTTTGGTATTGTTACCTATAAGTTGGTTCGGATGGCTCCACCTCCCGGATTGGCTGAGCCTGACCTTAATTTTGCTAGGTATTTCCTGGTGTTTGGAGGATTAGTCATGAGTCAGTAGTCGGTAGTCAGTAGTCGGTAGTCATTAGTTATTAGTCATTAGTCAGAATCAAAAATTATGACGAAGGCCTTCGGTATTAACCATCAGTAATCTAAAATCGGGGATTTGAAATCTACCTATAGAATGATGCAACGAGAATTTTTTGGTAACTCTGGATTTCGCTCTTTTGACAAAACCCTAGGGGAAACTCCTAAGAAAGAGTCGCGTCCGATACACCGGGCGATCGTGTTGATATTGATATCAACTGGCTTGCTGAGTCTGCACGTCAGTCGGCTGGTGCAATTGCAATTGGTGGATGGGAAGCAAAACCGCGAACGAGCGGAGAACAATCGGGTTCGCCAAGTGCCAATGCCTGCGAATCGCGGACACATTATCGATCGCAAAGGTCAACTGCTAGCTGGGAACAATTTAGCTCGATCGGTATACTTGTGGCCGAAAGAACAAACGCCACAACAGTGGAAAGTCACAGCAGACAAATTGAGTCCGCTCTTGAAAATCCCTGCTCAGGAAATTTTAGGAAAATTAAAACAGGTCGATCCTCTATCCTATAGACCGGTGCGGCTCAGACAAGCAATGCCGCCAGAGGTGTTTGTGCCACTAGCAGAACAGGTGGGACAAATGCGGGGAGTGGAAGTGCGGCCCGAAGCGAACCGCTACTATCCCGAAGGTAGTTTGGCTGCTCATGTTCTCGGATATATTGGCGAAGCTACCCAAGCAGACCTCAAAGCTCATCCAGAATATCCGATGGGGATGATTGTGGGTCAAATGGGCATAGAAGCGAGTTCTAACAGCAAGATTGCGGGCATTTGGGGCGATCGACTGATCGAGGTGAATGCCCAAAATCAAGAATTGCGGATGATGGGAGAGACACCTCCGAAACCCGGTGAAACCGTGCAGCTAACTATAGACTTGGAGATGCAAAAAGCAGCCGAAAAGGCCCTGGGAAATCGGCGGGGGGCAGTAGTGGCCTTGGACGTGAAAACCGGCGGGGTATTAGTTTTAGCCAGCCACCCCACTTTTGACCCCAATCTGTTTACGCGAAAAATCACAAAGGAGGAGTGGGAAACTCTTCAAGACGCCGAAAATCCCTTTTTGAATCGGGCTATGCAAGGCTATCCCCCCGGCAGCACTTTTAAAATTGTGACTTCCGTCGCTGCTATGGAATCGGGCAAGTTTTCGCCAGACTCAATTGTAGGTACTTCGTCTTACATTACTGTGGGGGGAATTAATTTTAACGAACACAGTGGCGGTTACGGCGACATCGGCTTTCGGGATGCTTTGGCTTTCAGCAGCAATACGTTCTTTTATCAAGTGGGGATGAGTGCTGGGCCGGAGCAAATTTCTAAGTGGGGACACCGCTTGGGAATTGGCAAGGATACGGATTTGAAGCTTTTGGGACTGGGCGGTGGGGATCACGGTCAAATCCCGACGCCAGAGGAGAAGGAGAAAATCTATAAGGAACCTTGGTATGTGGGGGATACGGTGACGACGGCCATCGGCCAGGGTTTGGTGTTGGTGACTCCTTTGGAGGCGGCGGTGATGGTGAGTTCGATCGCCAATGGTGGTAATCGGGTGAAGCCCCATCTTTTGGCTTCGATGACTGGCAAACCTGAGATGAAACCGGTGCCTACGGGGATGAAACCTGGGACGGTTGAGGTGATTAAGGAGGGACTCGTAGCGGTGGTTACCGAGGGTACGGGACGGGGACTCAATGACGGTTCGATTCCGCTGACTGGGGGCAAAACTGGGACTTCGGAGGTCATCGGACAGCGGGATCACTCACTGTATGTGGCGTTCGGGCCTGCGGATCGGCCGGAAATTGCGATCGCCGTGATTGTGGAAAATGGCGGTTTTGGTTCTATGGCCGCGGCCCCGATCGCCAAAGAGGTGTTTCAAGCCTATTTTGGTAAACCACCTAAAAAGGTGGATGAGTCAGTAGAGATTAGTCCTTAGTCAGTAGTCCTTAGTCCTTAGTCCTTAGTCCTTAGTTATTGGGAATTCGGAATTGGGAATTCGGCATAGTTTCTTGTTTTTCCTTCTTCCTTTTTCCTTCTGAACTACTGACTAATGACTACTGACTAATGACTACTGACTAATGACTAATTCAATCGCATAAATATTGTGGCTTTGCGAATTCCTGCTGTTTCTCCGGTAGTGGTGATGGTTAGCGATCGCAAATGGTCGAACAATGGCCTTGCCGAAAGTTCAATTAACCGCAACAGCGGGATTTTTTTTTCCCAAATGGCTCTGCTGGAGGGCCAATCTAAATAAAAATAGCCGTCGTTAGATGTCGGTAGCGGTTCGATGCTAGTTTGAAAGTCTTGATTTGCCACCAAAGAGCCTGTTTCGGCCGCTTTGAGTGCTTCGTCCATTGCTTCTACTGAGGTGGTAAAAATTTCGTATTTACCAACAGTAGCTCGGACTCCTTTTGCTTCGGTTTCGATCGCACTTTTCCTCTTATTTTCCTTACCATAATTCGGGTGAGTTGTCAACTGCGTCCAAGCGGTAATTTTTTGGTTTCTGAGAGTGAAACTGCCGATGCTGTATTCTTTGCTGCGGGCAATTTCGTCAAGTTTGTCGATCGCCCTTTGAGAATCAGCAGATGTTTCGGCGGCAAAAATCCAATCGCTACTATTAGACGCACCGGGAAGCACAGCTAAAGCATATTCTCCTTTTACCCAGTTAAATATATCCTGTGGTAAGTTGATGCCCCAAGCTTGCTGAAGATCTGCGATCGTGCGAGCGACTAATTTTGACACTTCTGCATTGGTAGCAATAGCAGATGAAAATTCAGTCCAAAAATTGTTTAAACTGGTGCTGGCGACCGCAAAAGGGCTAGCTGAGGGGATGTATTGCAAGGCTTGTACAGGTGCGGACAGTGCGGGAATTGTTGTTTTTTCGCGATCGCTCACTAAAGCAGTTTGAGCGACTAATCCCCGTCTATTTACTCCGACAGCAACTGCTAGAGAATTCAGGGAAAGTTGCGGATTTTTCTCTGTTTCTGGCTGGGGGAGATTTACAAATGCTAAGGCTATTCTCCCTTGAGTTAGCTGCTGCAACGCTTTTTGATATTCGGGAGTATTGTTGAGATTTAGGTTAGCTGCTTCGACGCGATCAATTGCATCTCTGAGCACCTTCGGATTATTGGCAAATAAAACAAAACTGCGGTTATTTTCCGAAGTTGAACTGCTGCTGATTAATGCAGTAGCGAAGCTTGATGGTAAACTGGAACTTGGCAGAGCAAGCCGATTGAACGGTGAGATAAAATCCGACTCTTTCTTGACTGTGGGTAATTCTTTGTAACTTAGTTTGATGCCTTTATATTGTTCAAACTGTACTGTTTTAGTAGCCAGAGATTGTTTTTTCCAGTAGGATTCGAGAAATTGCTGGCTGCGATCGACATTTTGGGAGGAAACCGCTAGCAGAAACCCGGTTTGCTTACCGTTGTTGCTGTCGCGATCGAAATCCGGCGCAGTGATAGCGAAGGTAATTTCGTCATCGATCCAAGGTTCGATATCTCGACTGTAATCCAAGCCAGTATTGGCGAGGAGGCTTTTTTTGATTTGTTCAAATTCCGCGTGCGATCGACTTCTTTCTGCGGGAGTAGCAAAAACTTGTCGTAGGGATTCGAGGCGATCGGGATTTACCAGCATGGATGCTAAAAAAGGTGCTTGTTTCGAGACAAACACAGCCGCAGCGGGATTAATTGTGGGCCCGCCGGCGAGTAAGTTGAGGGGAGTTTGAGTTGTCAGCCAGTAAAAACCGCCTGTACTCATGGCTAAAAGCGCCAATACACCGGCAATTAGGAAATAGAAGAACGATCGCAACTTCATCGGCTAAGGACAAATTACCACAGTCTATGATTATACACCCAGATACCCGACTTCTTAAATAAGTCAGGTATCTAGCCACATTATTAACTTTTAAGTCGATCGCTCTGACAATCTCGCCATCAGATCTTCCAGCGATAATTGAGGCAATTCTGACAGCAGCAATGATAAGTTTTCTGGAGATAACGCCAGCAAATCTGGAATCAGATTAACCGGGCGTTGTTCAACTTGTGCTGATGCACTGAAGCGGTTGCTCAAAACACTTTCAGCCAGCAAAATTTGCACTTGTTGCGGATCGATTTGGGCGATCGGCAACATAGACAATTGCACTAACAACATCGTAAACTCTGCCGTAGGTAGAGCAGATATAGGGCGCAAAAAGGTGAGAGTTAGGGGGTCTAACTCCCCAAATCTGACCTGCAAGAAGCTCTCCAAAATCAACCGCTGTCCCTCTTCCCTTCCTTCTTCCCTTCCTTGTTGTTGTGCTTCTTGTAAATGTTGTTGAAAAAGGGGTACGATCGCCATAACTAACTCCTGATCTTCATCATCCCCTGGGGGATTAGTTGGTGTATTCGCCTGCAAATTTGCTTGCAAGTTGTAAAGTAATTGTAGCGCATTAGCCCGGAGCGAATCATCAAGAGGCAATGCAGTTAATTCCGCGATCGCCCCTTGCTGGACCCTACCCCTACCCAGCATCCGCAACCACATAGTTTCTGGAGTCCTCGGTAGCTGATGAATGGCGATTAACCCAACTCTCCAAACCTCCGATAAAAAATAAACTCCCCTCCCCCAGCCCTGAGACTCTTCAGGAGTCCGAAAACCAAAACTATTTAATAAAGCCTCCGAAGCAGTAGGAGTCAGAATCCACAACCTCGGTAATTGTCTTTCCTCCAAACACTGATCTTCTCGATTAGCCCGCCGCTCCAATTCGGCCCTACTATTTAATAATTTAACCACACAACTAAAAATGCCCTCAGCATTGACAGGATTGCGAAACGGTTCAATTATCGCCGCAGTCGCAGCCATTTTACCTAACAAACCCAAACTTTGTATGTATTCCCCCTCAAAAGAAGTAGGTTGAAACCAGATATCAATTTCTCTAACTTCAGCGGTGACATCTTTACTCGTTTCTACCTCTCCGAGGGGCGATAATAACTCTTGAAGATATTCTTTAGCAAACCGATCGTGGGGAAACTTAGTCATCCGATTTTGGATTTTAGATTTTGGATTTTAGATTTTGGATTTTAGATTTTGAATTTTAAAAGTATAGCAATCGCCAAGATGCTTGAAAAATTCTCAACGACCAAAACGATTGATTTTATTCCAAACATCCGTTAAATCCGTTACATAATCCGTTGCCGAACTTTCTGCTGCTTTACCAATCGCAACCTCGCGCATCCGAAAAATCAGCATTTAGCATAGCAGCCTCCTCAAATATAGCATCAGTCACATCCGCTTTTCTAAAGGATGTCACCGACAATTTTTCGATCTCTTCAACAGCTATAAAAAAACCGATCGCAGTCAAGCCAAGCATTACCCCAGAAACCAAAACTAACACAATTCCCCTAATGGTATCTCCCCCCAAAAAAGTCACAATCCCGCTAGCGCCGATCGCAGCAGCAGCCCCAGCCACAGCCCCAGCCACAATTCCCGCGTCAGCCCTAGTCGTAGCAATCGCAGTAGCAGCCACCGCCGCCACCGCCGCCGCACCCGCATCCGCACCCCGAATCAATCCCATCAAAGCCCCAGCCATCGTCACCGCCACCGCAGTCACCCCAGCCCTAGCAATCAAAGTTCTCACCCGTCTCCGGCTTTCTCCCATGCGAGCACCCTGAAAATTTGCCCCCGTCAAAATCGCCCCGGCGAAATTGCAGCCTCGAATGTCGGAACCGCTGAAATTCGCCCCTGACAAATCCAGCCCTTTAAAAGAGCGATTTCGCAAGTCTTGGTTAGAAAAATTGAGATTTCGAGATTCAGTCATAGCGATTTTAGATTTTAGATTTTAGATTTTAGATTAACCCACAAAATAATACCATTCCCACCATCCCGTAGGGGCGGGTTCGCCCAAAACTTCAAAGAATACAGACAATTCAAATAAACCCGCCCCCACCCACAAAAAATCTCCCAAAATTGACAATAGTGCCAGATTTGAGATTATCAAACCAAAGCCATTTAAAATAAAGCCTGTGGTTTATACCGAGTTTCCATGTCTCCCATCTCCGAATCCCCATTTTCCCCTGAAGAAATCGCCTCCGAAGGCATTAAGCCTCAAGAATACGAAGACATTGTACGGCGTCTCAACCGCCATCCCAACAAAGCAGAATTGGGAATGTTCGGCGTCATGTGGAGCGAACACTGCTGTTACAAAAATTCGCGGCCGCTATTAAAACAGTTTCCCACAGAGGGCGATCGCATCCTCGTCGGCCCCGGAGAAAATGCCGGCGTTATAGACTTGGGAAACGGATTGCAATTAGCCTTCAAAATCGAATCCCACAATCACCCGTCAGCAGTCGAACCTTTCCAAGGTGCCGCAACTGGAGTCGGTGGAATTCTCCGCGATATCTTCACAATGGGAGCACGCCCGATCGCACTTTTGAATTCCCTACGTTTCGGAAACCTAGACGATGCGAAAACTCAGAGATTATTCAAAGGAGTAGTATCGGGAATTTCCCATTATGGAAATTGCATCGGCGTGCCCACAGTCGGCGGCGAAGTGTACTTCGATCCAGCCTATGCCGGCAACCCATTAGTTAACGTCATGGCCTTGGGTTTAATGGAAACCCAAGAAATAGTTAAATCCGGCGCTTCCGGCATCGGAAATCCCGTGCTTTACGTCGGTTCTACCACCGGGCGAGATGGCATGGGCGGCGCAAGTTTTGCCAGTGCAGAATTGACCGACAAATCAATGGACGATCGTCCCGCAGTGCAAGTAGGAGATCCGTTCTTAGAAAAATCCTTAATTGAAGCTTGTTTAGAAGCATTCAAAACCGGTGCAGTCGTCGCAGCGCAAGATATGGGTGCAGCCGGCATCACCTGTTCCACATCAGAAATGGCCGCCAAAGGAGGAGTCGGAATTGAGTTTGATTTAGACAAAGTTCCCGTGCGAGAAAGCGGCATGATTCCCTACGAATACCTGCTTTCAGAATCCCAGGAACGGATGTTATTTGTGGCAGAGAAAGGACGGGAACAGGAATTAATCGATATTTTTCATCGCTGGGGATTGCAGGCGGTAGTAGCGGGGACAGTGATTGAAGAGCCGATCGTCCGCATTCTCTTTAAAGGTGAAATTGCAGCCGAAATTACCGCCACGGCTTTAGCAGATAATACGCCAATTTATCACCGAGAACTGTTGACAGAACCGCCAGAATATGCTATAAAAGCTTGGGAATGGAAGGCGGATTCCTTGCCGGAATGTACAGTTGCAGGCATCGAAATTGATGGGAATTTGCAAAGTTGGAATCAGATTTTGCTGCAACTTTTAGATACTCCCACCATCGCTTCTAAACGCTGGGTTTATCGTCAATACGACCATCAAGTGCAAAATAATACAGTTGTTTTGCCGGGAGGTGCTGATGCTGCGGTTGTTCGATTGCGGCCGCTGGAACCGTGTCAAGAAGAACCCCCCCAACCCAGGGCGGGCACGGGGGCACCGCCCCTACAGGGGGGGCTACAAGAGAAAGAATCCGCCCTTGGTCACAGCCGCGCTTCAAGAGGAAGCAGAGGCTATCCCCTTATTTAAAAAGGCACAAGGAAGAGAAACTGCCGAATTTTCTCCCCCCCTTGTAGGGGCGGTGCCCCCGTGCCCGCCCTCGCCGGGGGGGGTTATTCCCGGAGTTGCGGCGACGGTTGATTGCAATTCCCGCTACGTTTATCTCGATCCTTACGAAGGTGCAAAAGCAGTCGTAGCGGAAGCAGCCAGAAACTTAAGTTGTGTGGGTGCGGAACCGATCGCAGTTACGGACAATCTCAATTTTGGCAGTCCCGAAAAGCCGATCGGATATTGGCAGTTAGCATCAGCTTGTCGCGGGATTGCTGATGCTTGTCGGGAGTTGAAAACACCTGTGACTGGCGGGAATGTTTCTCTGTACAATGAAACCATAGATTCTGATGGTAATCCGCAACCGATTTATCCAACTCCGGTAATCGGAATGGTGGGATTAATTCCAGATTTAACGAAGATTTGCGGTCAAGGTTGGCAAAAGAAAGGGGATCTAATTTATGTGTTGGGAATTGGGCGGCACGACACGGATGATGACACGGATACACGGATGGATTTGGGTGAGTCTTCGTTATCTGAAAGCTTGAAATTCAAAAGTTATCCTACTTTGGGAGGTTCGGAATATTTATCGGCAATTCACGGGATTGTAGCGGGGAAACCGCCAACTATCAATTTTGAATTGGAAAGGAAAGTGCAAGCGGTTTGTCGCGATGGAATTCGCAGTGGTTGGGTTTGTTCCGCCCATGATTCTGCGGAGGGAGGAATTGCGATCGCCCTGGCGGAATCCTGTATTTCTGGTAAACTGGGTGCGGAGATTCATCTCAGTTTCAATTCAGCAAATGTCAGCCGCTGGGATGAAATTCTGTTTGGTGAAATGGGGAATTGCATTGTAGTTTCAATCGCACCGAAAAATCAAGAGAGTTGGGAATCTTACCTGCAAGAACATTTGGCTAAAATGTGGCAGAAAATCGGTGTGGTTGGGGGTGCTGATTCGCCTTTGCGGGTGGTGAGTGCGGATAATTTGGGGTTGATTGAGGTGGGGATGGTTGATATGGGCGATCGATTCTATAATGCGATCGAGCGTCGAATTGCATCTGTCTGACAACCTGAAGTTTCGATCCCCCTAAATCCCCCTTAAAAAGGGGGACTTTGAGTGTTCTTGTCCCCCTTGGGGGAATTTAAATACTCTTGTCCCCCCTTGGGGAATTTAAATACTCTTGTCCCCCCCTTGGGGAATTTAAATACTCTTGTCCCCCCCTTCGGGGAATTTAAATACTCTTGTCCCCCCCTTCAGGGAATTTAAATACTCTTGTCCCCCCTTGGGGAATTTAAATACTCTTGTCCCCCCCTTCGGGGAATTTAAATACTCTTGTCCCCCCCTTCGGGGAATTTGAATACTCTTGTCCCCCCCTTCGGGGAATTTGAATACTCTTGTCCCCCCCTTCTTAAGGGGGGCTAGGGGGGATCTCCGGGTTTAAAACGGGTTTAAAAACACACCCTAGAGCCCCGACTTCTTACAAAATTCACGACGCCTGGATGCACCCGACAGATAGAAACCGGGTTTTTTACCAAATCTGCGAGCTACAACAAGTCTTTTCGTAAAAACCCGGTTTCTGGGCCCATGTAAGTCCTCACCCGACGGATAGAAACCGGGTTTTTTACCAAATCTGCGAGCTACAACAAGTCTTTTCATAAAAAACCCGGTTGCTGGGCCCCATGTAGTCCTATATAATATAAACAGTATCATTCATAAAACAAATGATTTGCTGCATCAACCCCAACTGCGAAAAGCCTGAAAACCCCGACGGGCATACATATTGCATCGATTGTGGCGTCAAACTCGTACCAATTCTGCGAAGCCGTTTCCGCACGATCAAATTTCTTGGTCAAGGTGGCTTCGGCAGAACCTATTTAGCAGAAGATATTGATAGACTAAATCTACCCTGTGTCGTTAAACAATTAGCACCAAATGTCCAGGGAACTTGGGCGATTAACAAAGCGGTAGAATTATTTAAGCAAGAAGCCATACAACTGCAACAGCTAGGACAACATCCCCAAATTCCATCACTAGATGCCTATTTTGAACAAGACAACTATCTGTATCTCGTACAACAGTTTGTCGATGGTGATAATTTATTAAAGCTTTTCCAAAATCGGGGAATTTGGCAAGAAAAGCAAGTTAAGCAACTATTACTCGAACTCTTACCTGTTCTCAAGTTTATTCACGAACAAAAAATCATTCACCGCGATATCAAGCCTGAGAATATTATGCGCCGTCGCAGCGATAATTTGTTCATGCTCATTGATTTCGGAGTTTCCAAACAGTTGTCTGGAACAGTGATGTCGAGACTGGGAACACGAATTGGTTCGGATGGTTATGCACCGCTTGAACAAATGCAAGGAGGTGAAGCTTATCCAGCCAGCGATTTATTTAGCTTGGGGGTGACGGCTTTTCATCTACTGACGGGGGTATATCCTTTTAGTTTGTGGGTGGAACATGGTTATAGTTGGACTGCAAATTGGCAGCAATATTTGAAGAGTCCTATAGACAGTGAATTGGCATTGATTTTATCTAAGTTGTTGGCAAAAGATATCGAGCAGCGCTATCAGTCAGCAGAGGAAGTTTTAAAAGATTTTCAACGTCAGTCAACGCCCAAAAATAGCATAAATTTACAAAAAATAGACTTTGAAGTGGTGACAGTTAATGCACGGGGTAATATAACTAACCGTCAACGCCATCAAGCACAATTTATTAGTGAAAAATTAGGTAGCGGTGCAATCTTGGACATGGTAGCAATTCCAGGTGGCAGTTTCGTGATGGGTTCCCCCAGTACGGAAACAGGACGAGTAGCGATGAAGGGCCGCAGCATACTGTGAATATCTCTCCTTTTTTTATGGGTAAATATGAAGTCACTCAAGCACAATACCAAGCGGTGATGGGAAATAACCCATCTCATTTCAAAGGTGCAAGACAACGTCCAGTAGAACAATGTCAATTGGGATGAGGCTGTGGAATTCTGCCGCAAACTTACTCAAAAAACAGGCAAGAGTTATCGTTTACCATCGGAAGCCGAATGGGAATATGCTTGTCGCGCCGGAACTACAACGCCTTTCTATTTTGGCGAGACAATTACGCCGGATTTAGTTAATTATAGCGGCAATAATCCCTACGGTGCTGCACCAAACGGGACTTTACCGCAAACAAACAACGGATGTGGGGAGTTTTCCGCCGAATGCGTTTGGTTTATACGATATGCACGGCAATGTTTGGGAATGGTGCAGCGATAAATGGCATGATAACTACAATGGCGCACCGACTGACGGAAGTTCTTGGGAAACTGGAACAGATAATAACCGAGTGCGGCGTGGTGGTGCCTGGTACAGCGGTGCGGTCTATTGCCGTGGTGCCAATCGTAGCTACCTCTCGGCGGACAGCAGGTGGTGGAACTTCGGTTTTCGCGTTGCTCTGGTTTCCGCGTAGTCTCCGGTTTTTGGTTCTGTGCTGTTGTCTCCCCGCGAGGACTCTTCTCTGCTCTCTAGCCTCATTAAAGAAACCGGGTTTTTACTTCAATCTAATGTGTGAATTCAATATTTTGATAAAAACCCGGTTTCTGGTTTTGGCGCGGGATTAAAGAAACCGGGTTTTTACTTCAATCTAAGGTTTGAATTAAATATTTTGGATAAAAACCCGGTTTCTGGTTTTGGCGCGGGGATTAAAGAAACCGGGTTTTTACTTCAATCTAAGGTTTGAATTAAATATTTTGGGAAAAAACCCGGTTTCTGATTCTCGCACGGGGATTAAAGAAACCGGGTTTTTACTTCAATCTAAGGTTTGAATTAAATATTTTGGGAAAAACCCGGTTTCTGATTCTCGCACGGGGTTAAAGAAACCGGGTTTTTACCGAGATTAAAGATGGGAATTAAATATTTTGGCAAAAACCCGGTTTCTGATTCTCGCGCGGGGGTTAAAGAAACCGGGTTTTTTACCGAGATTAAAGATGGGAATTAAATATTTTGGCAAAAACCCGGTTTCTGATTCTCGCGCGGGGGTTAACTATCTGCTGTGGCTTCACCCCTCGCAACCGAACCAAAAACGCGCACATTTAACGCACCATGCTGAGTGGCAATTCTCAGAATATCGTCTCGCTTGGACTTCAGCAATTCCTCAATTCCCATAACCCCACCCCCTAAACATTCCCCGAATTATCGGCTCTAACTTCGCACATTTTGAATGATTGATAGCTCAGTCTGTTTTTTGCCTGAATCTTTTGTTTAACTGGAATTGACATAACTTGCCGCGCCCAAAATGAGTTTACATGGCCGCACAGATTCCCATGATAATATAATATGTCAATTCCCAAGAAAAGTCAAGGGTTGATCGGCCTTAAATTCTAATATTTCAAAAAGCCCATGAAGCGTAGCTATCCCCTAGGGAATCGCCCTTGATATCCTAATCTTTGAAAAAGACCTATTGACCCCACAAAATCCATCGAGTTGCGAGTCCCGAATTACTTCTGCGGGTTTTGGGCCCGTTAGCGAAGCTTGCAGAACAGGATCGCCCGCCCTGAATCAACGCTACTATTAAAAATATGGGCGATCGATACTACAATGCCATTAAACGCCCCACAGCAAGAGCCAGAATGCCAAACAACTTGAAATTCATGTTCGATCCGTGGCAAGATTAAGGGATTGTTAAGTTATGCGACGCGATCGCCAACAAGATTTCCCGGTGAAACTTTCCCGCTAACCCACCGTCCATTAGGAGCCCACCCATCTATGATCCCCAACAATTCTGTCGAGGCTGACGAGCATTCTAGCAAACCCGACAAGCCCGAGGAAGCTTGCGGCGTTTTCGGTATCTACGCTCCCGGCGAAGATGTCGCCAAATTGACCTATTTTGGTCTGTATGCATTACAGCACCGGGGTCAGGAATCCGCAGGGATTGCCACCTTTGATGGTGACCAAGTATACCTGCACAAAGACATGGGACTGGTTTCCCAAGTCTTCAATGAATCCAGTTTAGGTCACTTACCCGGTAACTTAGCCGTAGGTCACACTCGCTACTCTACTACCGGCTCGTCGCGGGTGATCAACGCTCAACCTGTGGTCGTCGAAACTCGTTTGGGAAGTCTGGCATTAGCACATAACGGGAATCTTGTCAATACCCAAGAATTGCGGGAAAAATTGTTGTCTCGGAACTGCGAGTTTGTGAGTACGACGGATTCAGAGGCGATCGCCGTGGCGATCGGCTACGAGGTAGACAAAGGCAAAGACTGGCTCGAAGCAGCCATCAGTGCCTTTGCGATCTGCCAAGGAGCCTTTAGTTTGACGATCGCCACCCCCAAAGGCGTCATGGGAGTCCGCGACCCCCACGGAGTCCGCCCCCTGGTAATTGGCACTCTCGGCACAAATCCGGTACGGTATGTTTTGGCATCGGAAACTTGCGGCTTGGATATTATCGGTGCTGAATTTTTGCGGGATGTGGAACCGGGAGAATTAGTTTGGATTACAGAGGCTGGGATGGCTTCCTTCCACTGGAGTCAGCAACAAAAGCGCAAACTTTGCATCTTTGAAATGATCTATTTTGCTCGACCAGATAGCATGATGGAAGGTGAAAGTTTGTACAGCTACCGACTACGAATCGGGCGTTTATTAGCCGCAGAATCTCCCGCTGATGCTGATATAGTCATTGGCGTTCCCGATTCTGGAATCCCGGCGGCGATCGGCTTTTCTCAAGCTTCCGGCATTCCTTACGCCGAAGGATTGATTAAAAATCGCTACGTCGGACGCACTTTTATTCAGCCGACTCAGACAATGCGGGAGTCAGGAATCCGCATGAAACTCAACCCTCTGCGAGATGTGTTGAAAGGGAAACGGGTAATTATTATTGATGATTCGATCGTCCGTGGCACTACCAGCCGCAAAATTGTCAAAGCCTTGCGGGATGCCGGTGCCACCGCAGTACACATGAGAATTTCCTCGCCGCCGGTGACTCATCCGTGTTTCTACGGAATCGACACCGATAATCAAGATCAATTGATTGCTGCTACCAAGTCTGTCGCAGAAATCGCCGCCCAAATTGAGGTTGATTCCTTGGCTTTCCTGAGTTGGGAAGGAATGCTGATGGCGACTAATGAAGATCCGAAAAGTTTCTGTTCTGCGTGTTTTACCGGAAATTATCCGATCGAAGTGCCAGAACTCGTGAAACGAGCCAAGCTAATATTAGAAAAAGCTGCAACTTAGAAGAAGTCATTAGTCATTAGTCAGTAGTCATTAGTCATTAGTCATTTGTTAATTGCTACCAATGCTCTTCGGCCCGATGCTCTTCGGCCCGATGCCCGATGCCCGATGCCATAACTCGTTGCCAGACTGTGTGTAGAAATGTTAAATTAAATTAGCTTTGCCATTGGCAGACTGGAAGCTTTGCTTCCAAAACCTCACTCTCAGATCGAAGTCGCATTTCGCACTTCCAACGGACACAGGAGATTTTTTCAGATAACAGGGTCGATCGCACAAATTTTCCCCATACCAGCATTCCCCAAGCCACTGGGCCGGAGGATAACCCACGGGCGGGCTATTGATGCGAACTAAATAACTTTAGAAACCCTTACTGAGTATAAATTCTGGCTCCCCAGAGCCCCTAGCGACTGATAAGTAACGAAATGCGGTTTCTCAAGTCAGCTTCAAATCGGAAACTTCGTGCAATCAAATACAGTTCTCAATCAGCCGAGCGATAAAAGCTCATCATCTCGTACAACAGAGTTACCTTTTACTCTTGCTGATATCAAATCAGCCATTCCAGCCCATTGTTTTGAACCCTCAGTCTGGAAATCCCTTGCTTACTTCTTTTTGGATCTCGGAATCATCGCAGGTTTGTATGCGATCGCCTACACTCTTGATTCCTGGTTCTTTTATCCCATATTCTGGTTAATGCAGGGAACCATGTTTTGGGCATTGTTTGTAGTCGGTCACGACTGCGGACATGGTTCTTTCTCCAAGAGCAAATGGCTCAACAACCTGATCGGACACCTTTCCCACGCCCCAATTCTCGTCCCCTTCCACGGTTGGCGGATCAGTCACAGAACCCACCACGCCAATACAGGTAGCTTAGATACTGACGAAAGCTGGTATCCGGTGTCGGAGAGCAAGTACAATCAAATGCCCTGGTATGAAAAGCTGGGACGCTTCTATTTGATGTTATTTGCCTATCCAATTTATCTGTTTCGTCGATCGCCCGATCGGGTAGGTTCTCACTTTATGCCCGGTAGCCCGATTTTCCGTCCTTCGGAAAAATGGGATGTATTAACTAGCACAGCATCCTTAGTAGTGATGGTAGGATTTTTAGGTGCCCTAACCTATCAGTTTGGCTGGCTGTTTTTACTCAAGTTCTACTTAGTTCCCTATGTAATTTTCGTGATGTGGCTGGATTTGGTAACATTCCTGCACCACACTGAGGCGGATATTCCTTGGTATCGCGGAGATGACTGGTATTTCTTGAAAGGTGCGTTATCGACGATCGATCGCGACTACGGCTTCATCAATCCCATCCATCACGACATCGGCACCCACGTAGCCCACCACATTTACTCGACCATCCCCCACTATCACTTGAAAGAAGCAACAGAAGCCATTAAACCAGTGTTGGGCGATTATTATCGCAAGTCAACCGATCCAATTTGGAAGAGCTTTATTCGCTCTTACTGGGATTGTCACTTTGTCTCCGATACAGGTTCGGGAGTTTACTACGAATCGCCTCACACTCGGCGATCGACTGAAGTTAAGTAGCTTCAATAAAACACAGAATACCAAAAATCCGGTTTCTTTAAAGAAACCGGATTTTTCATTTTTGGGCTTGTTTTGAATTCAATTTGTAGGGTCCGCAATGTGCACCAAATGCTTAGATATAGCAACCGCCAAGGCAGTTAGAGCATGGACGGTCATTGAACCCGCTCAGCTTCGCGTTGCACGCTCGCCGAAGTGTCCAAGGGTTCAATGACCCTATAGCCAAGGCGCTTGCTATAATTGCCCGCTGACATTGGATTTTTATGGTGTGCAATCCGTACCTTACATATTACCTTTAAGCCCGATCGCAGTTGTAATCGTCCACGCATCCACCAACAGCAACAGCAGCGTACATCCCAGCAAAATAAAATACATCCAAGGCTGAGACAAAGGGCGGACATCTCTAGTATCAATACCTGTTTTTGCTTCTACCAAACCAACTAATTTAGCAAATCCAGCCACCCGCATTGGTAGTAAATAACCAGCTCCCGAATGACTCAAAAAATAATAAACCAGCCCTCCTTGACCTGTCGAGCGAGGTTTGAGAGCTTTTATTTCTGTCCAAGGTAGCGACCAACCTGAGCGAAATATTCGGGGAAACCAATTAGGATATGTTACTTGAATTCCCTCTTCGTTCACAATTACCCTTTCGCTGAGGACTCCGTACAAACCCGCAGCGCCGACCACAATTCCCGCCCATATAACATTAGGAGGAACCGGTGCTGAAGTTACTTCCGACAAAAAAGGTAAGGGAATTGTCAAAGCTGCGTACAAACTCAAAAGTGTGATTCTAATTAGGGGAGAAAGCCGGAATACCGCCGGCTCAAATATGGGAGTTGAGGAGAATGGTGATTCCATAGGTTGTAGAGACATGGCTGATGTAAGGGCGGGTTTTATATAAATAGTCCTGGACGCATTTCAACGTAATTCTGAGATTCTTCGGTTCCCTCAGAATGACAAAATTAAGTTGTTGGTGTATCCACGACTGAAATTGCTAAACTAAATTTGCAATAAATCAGCCCCTACAAATTCGGGTAAGGGCTGGTTTTGTACAAGACTTATTGTTAAAAGCAAAATTTATTGGCTTTCATCGGCCACTATCCGCCTTAATCAACGGCTGTTAGCGCAGGTAATGTCAGAGGTTCTGAGATTTCTCTGGATTTGGGGCGGCCTGTAGTTGATGTTCGATCGCCCTTAACTTCCGCTCTGGAGCTGGTAGGATTAATGGCAGAATAGGGGCCTTCATTAATCTGCAAGCGATCGCAAGGAATATTATCTGACAAAATCGCACTGGCCATCATCCCAGTGTGAATTTCCAAAACCGAGGCTGTCATAGCTTCAAAGACTAAGCGCTGACCGGGAAACACCACTCGCTCAAAGTACCAGTTAGGAATGTTGGCGATGCGAGCAACCTGAATCTGACTGGTAGCGTTGACGTAGCAGCAGAGAATCTTGCTGTGGGCGTCCAAGGGGATGGGATCGAGAATCTGAGCCATAATTGCTAGGGAGCCTTGCCTAAAAGTTTTAGTTATCTTTTTAAGCTAACACCTTGCGATCCCGGCTTGCTGTAAAGCCGACTACCAACTCCATGACATAAATAAAATAATCATACCTGTTTACGGGATAAATCTCTAATTTTTGACTTTGGGCCCCCACTTTTGGCGAATATACGCTGCATTTACTGAAAAAATAGCCCTTTTATGCTACTTTCGCGTCCAGAAGCCAACACGCTCAGCTTTTGGCCGATGAGAAAAATTTCAAAATATTTAACGTTAAGATGATTGACATACTCCTCTGGCTAAAGCCTAGAGGATTCTAGGGTCAAACAGCGATCGCAGGCGCAGCCCGTCTTACATCACCTAACCTAACGGTCGATGCCCCGACAACGTATGATTTATACCATAGCTTCTTATGCCCTAAAGGGCAAGGCTTTAAACCCATTATTTTTTGGTAAATTAGAGAGATTGTAAAGTTATATTAAAAGAATATTAACAATACTGAAAAACTTGCAGTTTAGGATCTGGTAATCATGGAAAACCGAGTTCTGTACGTTCGCCTCCCTTGTAATCCCATTTTCCCGATCGGAGTTGTGTACCTTTCGGATCACATCCACAAGCTGTTTCCCGATGTCCAACAGCGGATTTTCGATTTAGGTGCGGTGCCACCGCTGGATTACGCTAAGGCTCTAGATGCATCCGTGGACGAATTTCAGCCCACGCTCCTAGTTTTCTCCTGGCGAGACATTCAAATTTACGCACCTGTGGGCGGTAGAGGCGGCAATCCCCTACAAAATGCCTTCGAGTTTTACTACGCCAACAATCCCCTAATTAAAATGCGGGGAGCATTTGGAGGATTGCGTTTAGCAGTGTCTTACTATACGGAGCTCTGGCGCAATTTGGGGCTGGTGAAGCGCGGATTGCATCGGGCCCGGAAATACCGTCCCGAAGCTCGTGCAGTGGTCGGTGGGGGTGCTGTGAGCGTGTTTTATGAGCAGTTGGGACGCAGTTTACCGAAGGGAACCGTAGTTTCGGTGGGGGAAGGCGAGGCTTTGCTGGAGAAGTTGATTAAAGGCGAAGATTTGGCTCAGGAAAGGTGTTATGTCGTGGGAGAAACTGTGCCGCGCGATCGACTAATTCACGAAAAGCCAGCCAACATCGAGAAAACTGCTTGTAATTATCAGTACATCGAGACCATTTGGCCGGAATTCTCCTATTATCTACAGGATCTCGATTTTTACATCGGCGTGCAAACCAAGCGCGGCTGTCCTCACAACTGCTGTTACTGCATTTACACGGTGATTGAAGGTAAGCAAGTGCGGATCAATCCAGCCGATGAGGTGGTGGCGGAGATTAGACAATTGTACGATCGAGGTATCCGCAATTTCTGGTTTACCGATGCTCAATTTATCCCTGCTCGCAAATTCATCGATGACGCCGTTGAATTATTGCAAAAAATCCTCGCCGCCGGCATGGACGACATACACTGGGCTGCTTACATCCGTGCGGACAATCTCACACCAGAATTGTGCGATTTGATGGTAAAAACGGGAATGAATTACTTTGAAATCGGCATCACCAGCGGTTCCCAAGAATTAGTTCGCAAAATGCGAATGGGTTACAACTTGCGAGTAGTTTTGGAAAATTGCCGCGATTTAAAAGCCGCCGGTTTCAAGGATGTTGTTTCCGTAAACTACTCTTTTAATGTGATGGATGAAACCTTTGAAACCATCCGCCAAACTATTGCTTATCACCGGGAATTAGAGCGAATTTTCGGAGCCGATAAAGTAGAACCCGCGATTTTCTTTATCGGGTTGCAGCCGCACACCATTTTGGAAGAATACGCCTTTAAACAGGAGATTCTGCAACCTGGTTATGACCCCATGAGTTTGATGCCTTGGACAGCGCGGAAATTGCTGTGGAATCCTGAGCCTTTGGGTTCGTTTTTCGGTCAAATTTGTTTGGAAGCTTGGCAGCGAAATTCCAATGATTTCGGCCGCGAAGTGATGGCAATTTTGGAGGAAAAATTGGGTTGTGCTGATTTGGAAGATGCTTTGAGTGCGCCGATTGAAATTAAGGAGAAACAGTTAACATCGGTTGGTTAATTACCGGTTCGTAGTCAGGACTTCAGTCATTTAAAAAATAGCTGGAAAAGACTAAATTCCTGACTACAAACCGTTCACAATCGACCATTAATTCGATCGCATTTTACTCACTTTTATTCAAATACCGTTCAATCAGGACGATCGCCACTATATCATCTACCGGCCGTGGCGGAGTCCGCATTCCCAGCGGAATCAAGCGATTAAGTCCCGTCGCAGGGTACATTTGCCAGTAACGTTCCTTTGCTTCCAAACTGCTGTATCTCTCGTCAATCTGAATAATTTTGAGTCGAGGGCGACAAACTCTGAGTAAGTCTTTGTTTCCAACTCTTAGAAGTAGTTTGATCTCCCATCACCAATAAGTCAATAGGAAACTGTTCGCACAGAGATTGAATAGTCGAAATTGCACTCTCGGAGGGTACAACTTGATGGTAGGAGATGTTTCTGTCTGTACCCATGACGGCGACACCGCACTTATCTTTACCTGGATCGAAACCTAAAATCATAGTTATTAGTTATGGGTTATTAGTTATGGGTTAGCCAGATCTATTCCGGTTGATTTGTCCTTGTTTTGTTTAGAAAACTTTACAGATTATGACAGCAATTTTACTTGACTTTTTTGTGGGATTGACATATCATAGCATCATGGGAATCTGTGGCGTCATATAATGTAGTCCCAGACCAAGTAGCTTCAGCGCCCACTGAAAAACCCGGTTTCTTGAATCCCCGCGCCCAAACCAGAAACCGGGTTGTTTACCACAATATTTAATTCCCATCTTTAATCTCGCTGAAAAACCCGGTTTCTTGAATCCCCGCGCCCAAACCAGAAACCGGGTTTTTTACCACAATATTTAATTCCCATCTTTAATCTCGCTGAAAAACCCGGTTTCTTGAATCCCCGCGCCCAAACCAGAAACCGGGTTTTTTACCACAATATTTAATTCCCATCTTTAATCTCGCTGAAAAACCCGGTTTCTTGAATCCCCGCGCCCAAACCAGAAACCGGGTTTTTTACCACAATATTTAATTCCCATCTTTAATCTCGCTGAAAAACCCGGTTTCTTGAATCCCCGCGCCCAAACCAGAAACCGGGTTTTTTACCACAATATTTAATTCCCACCTTTAATCTCGCTGAAAAACCCGGTTTCTTGAATCCCCGCGCCCAAACCAGAAACCGGGTTTTTTACCACAATATTTAATTCCCACCTTTAATCTCGCTGAAAAACCCGGTTTCTTGAATCCCCGCGCGTAAGCCCTATCTGATTCACCCCCATTTTCCCAAAAAAAATTTCGAGCGCGCTGACGCGCGCAAAAGGGTAAAGAGGAAAGAGGGAAAAGGGAAAAAGGGCAAAAGAGCAGAGAAGAGTCCTCGCGGGGAGACTACAGCACAGAACCAAAAACCAGAGACTACGCGGAAACCAGAGCTACGCGAAAACCGATGTCCGAGCTACGATCGCCCGCCGAAGCCCAGGTACGACCGGCACTACGGCAATGGACCGCATGGTTAGCCCAGGAGCCGCCACGCAGCACTCGGTATTCTGATCCACCAGTTTCCCAAGAACTTCCGTCAGTCGGTGCGCCACTATAATTATCGTGCCATTTATCGCTGCACCATTCCCAAACATTCCCGTGCATATCGTATAAACCAAACGAATTAGGCGGAAAACTCCCCACATCTGTTGTTTGTTGACGGTAAAGTCCCTTCGGCGCAGCACCGTAGGGATAATTGCCGTCATAATTAACTAAATCTGGCGTAATCGTGTCACCAAAATAGAAAGGTGTTGTAGTTCCGGCGCGACAAGCATATTCCCATTCGGCTTCCGAAGGTAAACGATAACTCTTCCCTGTTTTTTGAGTAAGTTTGCGGCAGAATTCCACAGCCTCATCCCAGGTAGCATTTTCCACAGGACGTTTCGCACCTTTGAAACTAGAAGGGTTGTTTCCCATCACCGCTTGGTATTGTGCTTGAGTGACTTCATATTTACCCATAAAAAAAGGGGCCACAGTAACAGTACGCTGCGGCCCTTCATCGCTACTTCGCCCTGCTTCCGTACTGGGGGAACCCATCACGAAACTGCCACCTGGAATTGCTATCATGTCTATAGTGATGCCATCACCGAGATTATCTGTAAAAACCCGTGCTTGTCCTTGACTGCGGTTAGCAATCTGCCCCGTTGAGTTGACTGTTACTGTTGCAAAATCAAAAGTTTTTAGGGAATTTGACGATGCTTTTGGGGCTGGAGTTTCTGGTGATGGTTTTGGAGATGCTTCAGGTGATGGACTTTCTGCTATGGGTTCTGGGGATGATTTTTGAGCCGATGATTCAGGAGATGGCGGCTCATTATCTGATGGAGGTGAAGGACTTGGTGAAGATGAAGAAGATTTGTTGTTCAACAAACTTTGACTCAGCACGGCTAATGCAAATCCTCCCCCAGCAAAACCCGCTAATTGCAATAAACCTCGCCTGGTTGTGTTAGTCGGTAACGGCCAAGTGTGCTGTGGAATCACAGGAATTGTTTTAACTTTGCTCCCGGAAGGATTCGTCGATAAAGATAAAAGTGCTTGCAAAGCTTCCCCTGCATTCTGATAACGCTGACTGAAATGGTCGCGCACCATTTTATCTAAAACATCACCAAATCTAGCGTCAACTCTTGGCACTAAATTTCGCCAAATTACTTCCCCGGTTCTCGGATCTTCCTGCAATTGTTGCGGCCCAATTCCTGTTAATGCTTGAATCCCAATCATTCCCACAGCATAGACATCGCTGCACAATTTTGGTTTACCTTTAGCTTGTTCGCTGGGCATATAACCGGGAGTGCCTATAGCAATTGTTGTCGTTACATCTCCATTAACATTCACAATTAATTGATTGATTTGCCTAACTGCACCAAAGTCAATCAAGACTATTTTACCATCTTGACGGCGGCGCATTAAGTTAGCTGGTTTAATATCTCGATGAATAACGGCATTTGGTTGGTGTTCGTGAGGAACTGTTAAAACTTCTAAGATGTTTTTTAATAAGGTAATAACGTAGGATTCGCTTAACTTTTTGCCGGGAACAATCTCTGTGTTTAAATCATGTCCATCTATGAATTCCTGAACTAGATAAAATTCGCCATTTTCTTCAATGTGAGCAAACAAAGTCGGAATTTGCGGGCATTGATTACCTAAATTATACAAAACTTGTGCTTCGATATCGAACAACTTTCGGGCTAGCTGTAAAACAACGGGACGATTGTCTTTCGGTTTCAGGTGTTTGACGACACAGTGGGGTTTTCCGGGTAAGTCTAAATCTTTGGCTAGGTAGGTGTCGCCAAAGCCACCACCCGCCAAGAATTTGATTATTTGGTAGCGGTTGCGGAGGATTGTACCTGGGGGAATCATCGGTTTTAGGTGGATGGGTGGAGATTAAGATTAATTTTGGCACAATGTCTGTTTTTTGTGCTATTTTGTCGAGTAATACCAATTTTTTATGAAGCTGCATAGAATTCGATCCCCCCTAACCCCCCTTAAGAAGGGGGGGACAAGAGTCCAATCTTTCGTCCCCCTTCTTAAGGGGGGGACAAGTTTGTGGAGTAATACCAATTTTTTATGAAGCTGCATAGAATTCGATCCCCCCTAACCCCCCTT